>CAWCZR010000001.1:0-93043 GCA_963800135.1 uncultured Planctomycetaceae bacterium
CTGCGGCGGGTCGAACAGATCGACAGTCAGGACTCGTTCCAGGGGTTGCTGCAAGGCCTGCCGGACTCGCTGGTCAGAAAGCAGATTGGAAACCCTTAGCCGAAATCTCGCACGCAGGACAATCATCCCGCCGACGCACAAGCGCACGGGAAAGACGACGATCTTCGGGATGATCAATTTCATGAGCTTCCCAACATCTGAACTGTCCTTCGCCAAGCCGGATAACGCGGTTCGGGCCATCGCCTTAATCTCGCTTACAGGCGGAATCAAGATAGCATCCGAGGGCGTCTTTTCGAGCCGCAGTGCCTTCCCCTTGATCAGCTGCAAGTGCTCTTCCGATCGGGCGAGATCCTCGCGGACGCGAGCGATTGAGTCGCCACCTCGAATGAACGCGATTAGGTTGTCTATTTCCCGTTCGAGCTTGTGGGCTTGCGCGGATACCTGGGTTTCGTCTTCCCACCATGAAGTCCTGATGCAGCTGGGAGTTATGGCAGGCGAGCATGCCGGCTTATTAACCCCGCACCCCCCATTTAAAGGGGGCGAATGCCGCCGGAGCCCGTATAGCGCTCGAATCCTCGCCGGACTTTTTTGAAGAAACACCAGAGGCCGTCCATACCCGTAAACGAGTCGTTTGACGCGGCTTTCGGAAAGGGGCTGAGATTCCGGGGCAAGTGACGCGACGGACCGGGCGAGCCGTGGCAAGTACGGGTTTAGAGCGTGTTCTGGATCCGCCGATGCCGTCGCGCATCGACAAGGTTAGTCATCTCTCATTTCTCAGTTCTCGAGATTCTCGTCTCAACCGCGTCAAAATCGGGGCTGGGCGAATGCCGAGATTTGTTCGAAACTGGGCAGACGCCGACCTCACATTTCCTCGGCAGCTCGACAGCATACGGCGACGATGCGATCGGAGATCTCCTCGTCATTGACTGCGCGCGAAAACAGCAGCGCGCCGACAGCCAGTGCGTGATGGCCCAGGCCCGGTCCGCGGCCGAACAGCCAGCGACGTCAGCCACATTGCGCACCATTTTTCCGATGAGGCGTGTCAAGAATTGTGGATAAGCCGTGCGGACCTCGTCGTCGGCCCGCGCGACATACATCCTTGGCCTGCTCGCGAAGCGACGAAGCAATGAAATTTGCCTTCTCGGAGGTCATGCGTTGTTCTTCGTCACGGGACAGATGCGGTAATAGAGCGATTCGTATTTCGGCACGATCCTTTCTGCTGAGAATCGCTCCTGGGCGATCGCCTTGCCAGCCTGGCCGAACTCCAATCGCCGTTGCGTGTCGCGAATAAGTGCCTCGACCGTTGCGGCGAATTCCGCCACTTCGCCAAAGGGGACAAGTTGGCCGGATCGATTGTCGTCGATGACTTCAGGAATGCCGCCAACGCGCATAGCCACACTCGGGCACCCGAAACACATCGCCTCAAGAATACTGAGACAAAAACTCTCGCTTTCCGATGTGACCAGATTCAGATCGGCGGCCTGGAGGTATTCCTCGATGTCCTTGACTCTGTCTAACACGATCACCTGGTCTTGCAGCCCCAGGCGCAGTACTTCGCTCGTGAAGGGCGAAAAATCCTCGCCGGCCAAGATCATGAGCTTGAACGACTCGCGCGGGCGGATCGCGGCGACAGCGGCAAGTAACAGGTCGACGCGTTTAAGACTTCGCAAGTTCGAACTGTGCAGCAACAGTGCCTGGCCATTCGCGATTCCTAATTCGTTGCGGACCGCCTCGCGAGATTGCCTTGGTTGGCGAGGCTTATAGAAATTGTGGATCACCTCGACTTCGCGACTCACCTCCAACAGTCGGTGCGTTTCCCGCTTGAGAAACTCTGAAACGGCCGTAACAGCGTCCGAGCAGTCGACGCGTGTCGAATTGCCGGGCCGTAGTTCGCGTCGCGTCCCAAAAGCGTAGTGTCGGTGCCGTGCAAAGTGGTCACGACACGCGGCTGAAGATCCTGTGGAAGCATTGAACGAGCAAGAATCGCGGACGTGGCATGCGGTACGGCATAGTGGGCGTGTAGCACGTCGAGTCTGTAGTCGCGGCTAACCTCGGCCATCTTCACCGACAGAGGTAACGTGTAGTCGGGATACCGAAACAGTTCGTATTTGTTGACCGACACCGGATGAAAATGGACACGTGCGGACTGGTCGGGAAATCGAAATGGCCGTTCCGAGCTAATGAAGTGCACTTCGTGCCCGCGCTCAGCCAGTTCTTCACCGAGTGCTGCGGCCAGGATTCCGCTGCCGCCCACAGTCGGATAGCAGACGATGCCTACTTTCAACGGCCGCGGGTGTGTCATCTGTGCTGGCTCTGCTTGATCAAAAGGCACGAGCGGCGCACTCGACTGCGGCCAACGAATCCAAGAGGATTGGATCGTTCGGGAATAACGGGATCGCGTGGCTCACGCCCGCTCGGAGCCCGTGATAGCGCGCCCGGCTCAATTGCAGCTCGACGTAGTCGCGCGCTTGAACCTGAGAGGTGTGGGCCCGCATCGCGGCGGTCCATGTTGCAATGACGTCCGCTCGCGAGACATCGACCAAGATTGGCATCGCATCGGATGGTTCGGCGTCGGCACCGAGAGCGTAATAGAACAATTGTTCGATTCGATGTGGCGCGAGCCGCGCAGCTCTTCGAGGCCGCCGTACGCGCCAGCCGCACCGCATCGCGAACGAGCGTACCCAGCCGCCAGTGGTCGGGGTGCTGATTCTGGACGACTGTTGGCGCCAACACGATGTCGGGCTTGTGCTCCCGCACGCGTCGGGCCAGCGTGATGGCGTGAGCCGCGCGAAGCTCGAGATGTGCGTCGCCATCGAGCTCGACGAACTCGAGCAACGCGCCCAACACTTTGGCCGCGGCCTGGGCTTCGGCCACTCGCTGTTCGGCGCTGCCATACGTGCCGGCTTCGCCCTTCGAACAGACGACCAAGTGCACGCGGCGGCCGGCGCGGGTCTCCAAGGCCACGATGGCACCGCAGCCGAACTCGATATCGTCCGGATGGGCACCGAAGACCAAGAGCGGTCCCGGTTCAGAGTTCGAGTTCGGTATAGGCTTCATCTGCTCGCTCGATCGTCTCTCGACGTACGAAGTTAACCTCGGGCGCGTCCGCGACGCGCAGATAGTCCTGTTCGCTTGCTCCCGCGACGTAGTGCGTGCACTGCACGACCGACTGCATCCATTTCAATCGGGTGTCGTGCGCCGGGCTGATCTGCTTTTTGCCAAAAGGGACACGAGGGCACGTCTCATAGACATCGCCCCCTTTGTGGAGCATCAGTTCGCCTTTGACGTAACGGGCCCGGACAATTTCGCCCTCGTAGGGCACGTCGACATAGTAGTCGTCGATGTCGCAGGCCGCTTCGCGGAAGGCCGGATCGCTGGATCGCGCAATCTCCATTTCCTTCAAGAATCCCATCCGCTTGTACATCTCGAGGCAGAAATCGGCGATGTTCGTGGAGTGCGTTTCCTTGAACGCTTGGACTAAAGGGGGTTCCACGTAGGGATTCAGCGTCATGGCCGTTTTGGCTTGCCACTCGGGCAGAACGCGCTTGGCGTAGAGCGGCGAGAATTTGCGCTGCCACTTATTGGCGAAGGCGAAATTCAAGGGCAGCGGCTCGCCAAGGCGACGGTGGCGCACGATGGTTTTGGTTTTGCGCGGATCGTGATCGGAGTCGTGACAAAAGAACACAATTCTGCCGCCGATCTCTGCCTGCAACCGCCGGGCGGTCCGAATCTTCGCCACGAGGTAACGGCGTGGGAAGAACCCGCACGGTTGCTGGCCAAAGCAAATGACAGGCGGGCCGCTCATGTTGGCGCCGCCCCGCGAGCCGGTTTGCGATCAATCGGGCCGAGGCCAATCTGCACACACGCGCTCAAGATAACACAGAGCGCACAGCCAATCACGTTGTACCAAAGGTAGCTGATCGGAATCGTGAAGTAGAGCACGAGCACCGCCGCCTGTGAAACGATTGCCGCATAAAAGACGGCTGTCCCGCCAATCCATCGCATCAAGAACGCGACCAGAAACATTCCCAGCACGACGCCGTAGAAAATCGAGCCCACAATGTTCACGGCCTGGATCAGGTTTTCCGCCATGTTCGCAAACAGGGCAAAGCAAATGGCAATCAGCCCCCACATGGCCGTGAAAAATCGCGAAGCCTTCAGGTAGTGCGCTTCCGTGGCCCCGCGAGTCATGATGTGTCGATACAGGTCGACGGTTGTCGTCGACCCCAGGGCGTTCAGCTCCGCAGCCTTTGACGAGAGCGTCGCCGCTAAGAACACGGTAATCAGCAGGCCGATCAGGCCGTGCGGCAAGTGATTCAGAATAAACGTCACGAAGACGTAGTCGGCGTCGTTGGAAGACGCGCGCGGGGTGGCAACTGACAGGGCGCGTTTGGCTTCGGCTCGGGTCGTTTGGCTCTGCCGGTAGGCCGCTTGCGCATTGGCTCGCGCAGCATCAGCCTCCGCGGGATTACTGCTGTGGCCCAGCGCCAACCAGCGGGTGATTGCGGTTTTGGTGGAAGCGCATTCGGACTCGTATTGCCGGGCCAGTGATTGCAATTGGCCCCCCGACTCAGTCGCAACCGCGTTGTTCCAGGCCGTTTGATTAAAAAAGATTGGCGGCGGCTCGAACTGATAAAAAACAAACAGCATCACCCCCAGCAGCAGGATGAAGAACTGCATAGGAATCTTGCAGACCGCGTTGAACATCAAGCCCAGGCGGCTTTCGCGCAGTGATCCGCCCGACAGATAACGCTGTACTTGCGACTGGTCCGTGCCAAAGTACGACAGAGCGAGAAACAGTCCACCGAGCAGGCCAGACCAGAACGTGTAGCGTTTGCCGACATCGAACGAGAAGTCGACGCCTTCCAGCTTATTCAAACCCCCGGCAACGGTCAGCGCACCGGTGAAGCCAACGTCGCCGGGCAGCTTCGACACCAAAACAAAAAAGGCCGTGATCATGCCGACGAAGATGACGCCGATCTGGTACTTTTGCGTCAGGTTCACCGCGGCACTGCCGCCGGAAACGGTGTAGGCGATGGCCACCAATCCGCTGCCGATGATCGTCAGGTCCAGCGCGCAACCCATGACCGTCGATAACACGATGGCCGGAGCGTAGATTGTGATCCCGGCGCTCAGCCCGCGCTGCAGAAGAAACAAGGCCGCCCCTAGCAGGCGCGTCCTGGAATCAAAGCGGCTCCCCAGGAATTCGTACGCGGTGTCGACATTCAGACGGCGATAGATCGGCAAAAACACGACAGAGATGATGATCAACGCGAACGGGGCTCCAAAGTAATTCTGAACGAACCCCAGTCCACTCTCGTATCCTTGCCCGGGAGTGGAGAGAAACGTGATGGCGCTCGCCTGTGTGGCCATCACCGAGAGGCCAATCACCATCCAGCTCGTTTCGCCTGAGCCGTGCAAAAAAGTTCGAAGACTGCGCTGGCCGCGTGTGCCCCAGATCCCATAGCCGGCGATGCCCAGAATCGTGATGAGCAGAACAGCCCAATCGACTCCGTTCACGAGAACGTCCTCGCCAAGACCGCGAGCAGAGTCACCCAGAGGACGAACGTGGCGACGACGAAGGCGTAAACCGCGGGCCAGGTGCGGAAGACAGGGAGCCGGGTCGGTTCGTTCTCTGCGGAATCCGACGAGTCGGTAATCCGTTCGGCCATGGCGCCCGTCCGCTGGAGGTTTTCAGCCCTTGCCCAACGAGACAAGGTTTGCAAACAATCGGTAAGCGCCGGGAACGCCCGCGGGCAGCTCTCGAAACCAGGCCAGGCTGGTGTAAACCACGTTGCCGCGTCCGTGTGCCGCGATCAAAATCCCGCCTTCGAGCGGCGGTTCGTTCGGGTCTTTGAACGCGAGGATCGGCTTGAAGTGTTGATCCCACTCATTCGGAAAATAGATCCCTCGCTCCTGCACCCAGCCATCGAAGTCGGTCCGCGTGATTTTATTGGGCGTGTTGAGCGCCGGATGGTCTGGAAGCAGAAACGTCACAGGCGACTGCTCGTCGGTCACCCGCTGACTCGAGAGACCTAAGTCGTACGGAGCGAATCGATCGCTCTTGAGGCCCTCGGGCCGGTTGTACTGCACGATCAGATTTCCGCCCGCCTCAGCGAACGCAAATAAGACCGGCATGTGCTTGCCAAGATCTTGCGCACGTTGAACGCGCGAACGCCGATTACGACGGCATCCAGACCCCGCAGACCTTCTTTTGTTAGATCCGTGGCTGAGAGCGGCTTGACCGTGTAACCCATCTGCGCGAGACATTCGGCGACGCTATCGCCGGCGCCTTCGACGTAACCGACATTCCGCCCTCGAATGTTCAGATCGAAAGACGCGGCAGTCAGCCGCGCGGTCGGCTGCAATAAAAGGTGACCAATGTGATCATAACGGATGTCGACGCGCCCGTTGTCGTAGGTGCGGCCGCCGACCGTGGCCTGGGCGACGATCGACGCCGACGTAGCGTGCGCCGGAGGCGTCACCTCGAACGCGTATTTGGCTTGGACACCCGTGTCGATCTGAAACTTCTGCGAGCGAGGCGCGACCTTCCAGCCCGCCGGCGCCGACAGTGAGAGCTCGCCGGTGACACTCGGGCGACCGCTGGACACGGTGACCTCAACGCTTCGCTTCTGGCCCGGCGCAAAACGGGCCACCTCGAACGGGAAGCCGAGAAATACCGGCGGGACCACTTCGAGAGCACGGTCGACCCGCTTTCCGTTTTCGACAACGCGGGCCGTGGGCACGATCGGCACCACGAACGTCTGTCCCTCGACCTCAAACTCATGCTCCACCGGAAGTGGAGACGGGCCGAGGGGCTGTCCAATCAAACTTGCATCCGCCACGCGATAGACGCCGACACGGGGAGGCTCGCGGAGCCAATAGGGCTGGCTGACTGGAATGTCCTGAGGCAAAACCTGCGCCTGAGTGACGTTGACGACCCGGTCGAGCGGCAGCTGATAAGTTTGCTTGACGTCCTTGTTTAAAGTCGGATAGCGAACGCCCAGCCACGTGACGGGCACTTTGCCTTTGCGACTGACGGAATGCTCGATCGCCACGAAATCGCCAGGCGAAACCTCGGCCTTGCTTAAGGTTGACTCCACGACGAGGCCCAAACAAGCCTGCAGAATCTGGTCGAAGTCTCGACATTTTTCGCGAACGAGCGGCTCGTCCGCGAGAGCCGTCAACTTGCGGCGCAAAATCAACAAGTCGGGAACACTGGCGCCGGATCCTCCGGTTTAAACTTGGCGATCACCTCGCCGACCTGTTTCCCGATCTCTGCCCCGCCGCGCACGCGGGTCCATTGCACGTCGATCCCGTCAAAGATGTCCTTTTTAGCCGGTTCGCCGGCCAAGAGCTGAAACGACTCCGTCCGCGGCCGGCTGCCGCCGCCGCGCCCCCCGCTCCCAAAATTGCCAAACCCTTGGCTCTTGTGCATCGCACGACTGCGCGATGCGATGGTCGAGAAGCTCTCGCCCAGCAATACGTCGGTGCCGCCGACGTCGAGCTGCACAGCGCCCTCTCCGCCGCCGCGACCGCCCCCAAGGCCGCGGTTCATCAGTATTCGCTTAGGCTGCCAAGGCTCCAGGTCTTTGAGCTGATCGGGAAACGCCGTGCGGTCGCCCGACACCTTGAACGCCTGCACGGCCAAAATCGCTGAGGCCGTGTGATGCCCGTGCGTGCGCGAGGCCTGCGGGCTGAACCGGGTGACAATCACGTCGGGCCGAAACGTGCGAATCACGCGGACGACGTCCGACAGAACCGCCTGCTCGTCCCAGATCTTCAGCGTCTCTTCGGGGTCCTTCGAGAAACCGAAGTCGATGGCGCGCGTGAAAAACTGTCTTCCACCGTCTAATCGGCGCGCAGCCAGGAGCTCGTGCGTGCGGATCAGCCCCAGTTGCGCGCCGAATTCGCCGCCGAGCACGTTCTGCCCGCCGTCGCCGCGAGTAATCGACAGATAGGCTGTGCGAACTCGCCGCCCCCGTGCCAAGTACGTGATTAACTGCGTATTCTCATCGTCGGGATGGGCGGCGACGTGCAGAACGCTCCCCATCTCTTGAAAGGCGCGCAGTTTTTCAAGAATCGCGTCCCCCGTGCTCGCGGGCGGCGATTCCGCCCTGGACTGCGCCGAGGCGCCGAGAATCAGCGCGACGGCGGTCCAAGCGGCAATCGGAAGGCGCACGCGAATGGCGACGGTCGTCGAGAGGCTGGATTGCATAGGCGCACTGTCAGATTGCTTCCGACGAGCGGTGGAGCGGGCTGGTTATAGGCGCGCTATTCGTTGGTGAAGTCCACTGTGTATTGTGAGTCTTCCCACATGATCTTGAGCACGCCGCCGTTGTCGGTCTTCTGGACGGCGATCGCCAATTGATCAAGTGCCGGCGAGAGCGGCTCCTTCTTGACGTCGACCCGGACCAGATCATTCTTCTGGTCGACCGGAACTCCCCAGCCACCCAGCGTCTTGCTGAAGGCCAGCTTCCCACCGTTCTCTTCAGGGATGAGGTACAGTGTGTAGGCCCCGGCCGGAATCACCGCGTCGCCAATCTTGATTCCCTTCTTGAGCAGGATGAGCGTCGCCTCATCGGCGCCAATTCGCCATGCCTCGCCGTAAGGAACCAGCGATCCCCAAATCTTTCGGATGTCTGTGCCCCGCGGATTCTTCGAATAGGGCCGGCCGTAGGTCACCGTCACACGGTTCCCTGCGATGACTGCGCTAACGGTCTCGTGAGGGCTGACTCGCTGGCGGGGAGGCCTACGTTGCGCAGTAGCGGGAACGGTGCTCAACAAGCTGACCACAGTCGCCAAAACCATTACGCGAAGCGTGCTCATGATGTCTCCTCACAAAGCGTTAGGGAGGGAGTGCTGTAAACTCAAGTGGCCAAGTGATCGTGCAGTGTCGCCCCAATTGACCGTGTTGGTCAAGCAAGGCTAATTATTTCGCCGAAGCCGCCACCGAGGCCGCTTTTTTCGGATATCTTGGATCGGCCTGCACCTCAATAATCTGCTTGCAGTGACGTTCCGTGTGCAAAGGCAAGTACAGCAGCCAATCGTGTGCGTTGAGCCAATTGAAGATGGGGAAGGGATGCCGGACGGTGTGGTTTTTGATATCGCGCGGCATGGTTTCGAGATACGCGCGCACTTCGCCGTGGATCTTGTAGAACTCCTCGATCGCCTTCGCCCGACCCCACGTCTCTGTCGGCTGGATTTCCAACGGCGCCTGCGCGCCGCCTACGCCACCCGGGTTACGGTTTGGTATCACCCGACGAATGAAAGCCGCTTTGCCTTTGGTCCGCGCGTACCAGTCCGGATCAGGCGGATTCTTCATTGCTTTGACCGCGTTTTGAAAGAGAGCGCGTTCAGAGCGCACAATGTGCTCCACACACTCGCCAACAGACCAGCGTTTGGCGTTTTGCTTGAAGGTCCATTGCTCGTCGCTGAGGCCGCTGATGAGACCGAGCAGCATGTTCAGCGAGTGATCGTGCGCTTTGATGAGTTCGGCGAATTCCTCATCCGTCAGGTTTGGACTGGGTTCGTCGGCGCAGGCGATTGTCGCCGGAACGAGTAACAGCACCAGAAACGCAATGCTTAGGGTCCGCATGGCAATAACTCGTCGAATCAAGGCCTTGTTCCCTCTTCGTTGTGACGACACTCGAAGTCGTCGTAGAACCCGCCAAGCAGTTAAGCCAATTGAGGCCATAATCTGCCAATCCGGGTTCGGCGTGTAGCTTTCGCTGCGGAAGAAGCGACCGCAGCCTCGTATGAACATATCACAGTTCGTATGGGATTGAAGCCATCGCCGTCGGTCGAGTTCTTCCGGGGGGTGCCCCGAGGCTGTTACGAAGAATCCCGAGCAGAGGCGCGGCTTGGAACAGTCACCGTCGGAGGGATGTGGATGAGGTCGGTCTTTGAGCGGAGCTTTGAGCGTGATCTCAATGCGGGATTTGGTTTTAAGAACAGTTGAGGCGACGGAAATTAAACGGTGTCCGAAACGCGTTCGAGTTCTGCCGCCGATTTCAGCGCGTTCTGTGGGCTCACGCACTTTGAGGCCGCATTCCGCACAGTCCAGCCACCCGAGGCGTTCCGCTGGTTAAATTGATCGTCGAGAAGTTGTGGGTCCGGCCGAGGCAGGGCCTTGGCCTTTCGTCCTTTCTGGCTCTAGAAGCGGGCTGCCGAACATGGCGACCAAACCTTCGGCTGCGGTTGGGTGGGCGAAGATTGCATCGCGAAGCGCCGTATAGGGCAGCCCGCCCAGCATCGCAGTCTGCACGACCGCCATCATCTCGCTCGCTTCGGCTCCAAATGCCGTAAACCCGAGAATCCGGTCATCGGACCCAATCAGAGCCTTTGCAAATCCTCGCGTCTCCGAAATTGTGTACATCCGAAGCACGCCCGCCATTGGATGCTTGATCAGTCGATAAGGAACGTTCCTGCTCATCGCCTCCGATTCACTCATGCCAACATGGGCCAGTTCGGGGTCGGTGAACAAGCAATACGGGATCACTCGACCTCGGGTGGTTCGATTGCCGCCGTCGAGATCGCTCAGCACGACGCGAAAATCATCCTCACTCACATGAGTGAATTGCGGACTTCCGGCACACTCGCCGAGGGCCCAGACGTTGGCTGCCGTGGTCCGCAGCCGCTCGTTCACGCGGATATAACCGTGCGAATCAACTTCGACGCCTGCTGTGCGCACGTTGATTCGATCCGTGTTCGGCGTTCGCCCGGCTGCCACCAGGATGTCGGACCCTTCCAGTGACGTCTCCTTCCCTCCGGATCGAACCTGCATCGTTACGCCGCTGCCCGATCGGCCGGTGACATTCAGCACTAGCGCCTGCAACAAGACCTCAATGCCTTCATCCTTCATCAGCTCGAGCATCGCACTGGCCACTTCGGGATCTTCGCGATCTAAATAAGACCTCGCACCGTGCGTAGCGCGGAGGGAGAATGATCTGGAGTAGAAAACAGGCTTGGCTCTAAGGTTGTGGGTGATAGACGACCACAATCCCCGGAGACCAAGCCATGGATGGCCATCTTCGTCTTTCGACGCGGGAACGCAAAACGTGTTTGAAGACCTTGCGGACAGCGCGGACGGCTCGGCGAGCACTGGTCCTGTTGTTGCTGGCCGAAGGACGTTCCTACCGCGAGATCCGCGCGGCCACCTTTGCCAGCCCGACTTTGATCCGCTCGGTGAAACGGGAGTTTGCGACAGGTCGGCTGGGAATGGCTTTGCGAACCGAAGAACAACCAGACACAGTTCCTTCGTGGCTGATTTTCGTCGTGCGGTGGCTGTTGAAGTCGACGCCGCAGGACTTCGGCTTCTTCCGGAGCCGCTGGTCGTGCGGTCTGTTGGCCTTGCTGTTGTGGGAACAGGAACGCATCCGCGTGAGCCCCGAAACGGTCCGCCGGGGGATGCACCGGCGGGAGTTTGTCTGGCGTCGTCCCCGGCCGGTCGTCGGGCCGCGCGATCCGGAGCATGCCCGGAAGCTGCAGCAAATCCAGCGATTCATCGGACAACTGCCGGCCAACGAGACCGTTGTGTTCCAGAACGAAGTGGATGTCCATTTGAACCCCAAGATCGGGTCGATGTGGATGCGTCGCGGCCAGCAAGCCGAGGTCGTCACGCCAGGCAACAACGAAAAACGGCATTTGGCTGGATCGCTTCACTGGCGGACAGGACGGCTGTTGTTGTCGGCTCCAGGAAAGCAACGCAACGCGGCGCTCTTCGTGGCCCACCTCGACGACCTGCGTCGGCAACTGCGGTCCTATCGGGTGATCCATGTGGTCTGCGACAACGCCAAGTTCCACGATTGCCGCGCCATCCGCGATTACCTGCTTCAACACCCCGGTCGAATTGTCCTCCACTTTCTTCCGAAGTACGCGCCCGAGACGAATCCCATCGAGCGCGTCTGGTGGCACCTCCACGAGACGATCACCCGCAATCACCGCTGTCAGTCGATCGACGAACTCCTGCGAGAAGTCACCGATTGGGCCGCGGCTCAAAAAACATTTTTCCTGCAAACGGCCAGCTTCACAGACCTGTACTCCTTAGCCGCTTAGCGCTCCGCTTCGGTGGAGGTTTTATTTAGCTTCGGCGGACACGTTCGATTTCGACGCCGCGCTCGTAGACGTACTTGGCCATCGCGATAACTGCTGACCGAGGCGCGGCGTCGACGGACGCCTTAATGATCCGCCGCAAGAGCGAAATGTCCACGTTACTCTCCGCAGACTGAATGACGTTGCGCAGGGTGCGAAGATCGTCGGGCAATGGCTCCATAGACGCATTTTACCGCGACTTCAAAAACGCGGAAATATGCGTTTTGGGTGTCGACTAAAGCAGCGATTTGACCGAACAGCCGACTGCCTTGGCGAAGCGCCGCAACATGCTGACCTGCGGATCACCACTCTTGAGGAACTGGGAGACAGCCTGACGGGCCGTCTCGGCGCATAGCCCATCTTCTCGCCTAGTTCCTGTTGCGTCATTCCCGAATCGCCAAACCGCTTGCGGACGGCCTGCATTACGGGGTCGTTCACGCGCTCTTTCCCCATGAACGAATCCTACTTTTCTTCTCAGAATCTGTCAATGACTTATTGACACACGGTCATTCTGTCAATAAGATATTTACAGATACGAGAGGGAAAGCCATGAACCTGATTGAAGCCGCCCGCCTGAGTGACTCCGAAGCCCGCAAGTATCTCGAAACGCTCCTTTGGCCAAACGGGCCGGTCTGCCCGCATTGCAAGTCTCAGGACGCGACCCGGATGCAGGGGAAAGCCCATCGGGCCGGCGCGATCCAGTGCAACGCCTGCCGCGAGCAATTCACGGTTACGGTGGGCACGGTCATGGAGTCGAGCAAGGTGGCGTTGCACAAGTGGGTCTTGGCCTTCCACTTGCTTTGTTCATCCAAGAAGGGCTTCTCAGCGTGCCAGTTGCAACGCGAGCTTGGGCTTGGATCGTACCGCACGGCGTGGTTCATGATGCACCGCGTTCGCCATGCTCTCAGCGTATTGGCCGGGGGCGAGAAGCTCAGCGGGACGGTCGAAGTGGATGAAACGTATGTTGGCGGCAAGCCGCGCAACAAGGGGCCGCGCGGGCAGAATCCCGCTGGACGCGGCACGAAGAAAACGCCCGTCATGGTGCTGGTCGAGCGGGACGGATCAGCCCGAGCGAAACCGGTCGAGCTTGTGGACCGTCGCACGCTTCAAGTCGAGATTCTTCGGCACGTCCACGGCCAATCTACGATCATGACGGACGAATTCGGCGCGTACCGGGGCATCGGCTACTTCTACGGCGGGCGACACGCGACGGTTAATCACGGGTCGAACGAATACGCCCGTCGAGCCGACGGGCTATCGATCCACGTAAACACGGCTGAGAGCTTCAATGCCTTGATTAAACGCGGGCACTACGGGGTCTACCACAAGATGAGCTTGAAGCACCTTGGGCGATATTGCGACGAATTCTCGTTCCGTTGGAGCTGGCGCAAGAAGAACGATTCGCTGCGGACGGAAGCCGCGATCAAGGCCGCGGAAGGCAAACGGCTGCTCTACGAAACACCTAGTTCGCCATGAGGAAGTGCCGACGAAAAAGCCCCTGCAATTGGTGTTATTTTGATTTGCGCGGCAGCCGTTCACCGCGGAGACGCATCAATTTGCCAGTGAACCGGCCGTTTTTCCGCTTGGACCGTTCCAACAGGAAATGAATGCGATTTGCCTTTTTCCTGGGGTCATCGTAGCGACGGCATGCCACGATTCCCTCGTGCCAAGGCTTCGCCTTATGTAGCGCGCAGAAATCGTCTCGATTGTCCGTCAGAATGGCCATGCGCTTGCCAAGAGCGTAATCCAGCAAGCTCTCATCGGACATCCTATTCCGGTGCTTTTGTCCCCTAAACAGGCGAGCCTCTTCGACGCGATAGCCAAGGGCTCTGAGCCTTTTGAGCACGAGCACGTCGAAGTGTACGTCGGCCAAAAGCCGAGCACGACGCATCGGCTATGCCTTTTCATTCTCCGCGATGTCGTGCTCGATTTCTGCCTTGTGAGACTTCACCCACTTCCATACCGCATCTAGCTGCATCTTGGTTACAGACGGGTACATTTGAAGGATGCGCTGGTCCGAGCACCCAGCCCGTCGTGCCGCCTCAAGTCCCCAAACGGGCATTCTGCTGCCGACGATGGTTGCGCGGCCTCCGCAGACGCCCGGCACCTTGACGATTACGGGATGCCTGCCCCTTCCATTCTTCACTGATGAGCCAGTAGGGCTAATCATAACTTGCGCCCTTCTAGCCGCTCCGAAGTACGGGGCCGCGGGCTCCGCACCGCTGGTAGCCGACCAAGAGCCCAGGAAAACCGGTTCCAGTTCCATTCTTATCGGCATTGGTCACTTCTCTCCGTTCGGGCCGCTT
This sequence comes from uncultured Planctomycetaceae bacterium, assembly GCA_963800135.1. Lineage (GTDB taxonomy): Bacteria > Planctomycetota > Planctomycetia > Planctomycetales > Planctomycetaceae > DASPSM01. Next base: position 14,400 of record CAWCZR010000001.1, read on the forward strand.
CCGGCGCCATGCTCCTTGGTGTATTCCGCATAGGCTTCGTGGCTTTTGCGCATCGCATCGATCATTGCGCCCATTTTTGGCTCGCTGACCACGAGACGCGCAACGCAGACGTTTTCCATGACACCGCTCGCCTCCAATTGCTTCTTCATGTCGGCGGCAGTTCCAAAAACCGCGGGCACTTGCTGCTGAAAAAACATCAGTTGGAAGGTGCCATCCTGAAACCGAAGGATCAGGTTGTCGGCGTACTTCAGCTCGACGTCGCCCATCAACCATTCGTTTGTCAGAAATACGCTTCCCGCTTCGGAACGAGGCTTTTTTATTGCGGCTGGCCTTGCCGATTTCTTGCGTGCCATGTGTCACAATCGCTTCAAAACACGTAAAATGATGCTCGCAAACCCCCAGAATCCCCGGATTGCTAAATTCTAGGATGTGGGGCGTCTGTGGCACACTGTAGGCACCGTTTACCATAGCCGGTGGACCTGGACGATGCCAAAACAAAAACGGAAATCTGAGCGGCCAGCGGACAAGAAACGGCAAAAAACCAGCAGGGAAAAGCCGCTCTCGCTCGCCCCGCTGACTCCCGAAGAAGCGATCAAGCGGGTGCTGGGCGGCGCATCCAAAGAGACGCGCCCGAGAGCATGGTGCCGCGTGGGAAGCCCAAGAGTCCAAAGAAGTGAGGGAATCACGATCTCTGGACGCAAGACACTGAGCGAAGGTAGGATTTCGGTCGCCTGCCGGCGAGTCTGCGATTGGGACAGGAGCCTAGCGGTTCCGCATCCCCCACGGCCTCGGGGCGTCCGTCGCAGGGTGATTGGGAAGAGGCACAGACTCAGCATTAGAATCAGAATCAGACACGCTTGCAGCAATCTCTTTGATCGCGAAGCCCGAGTTCCAATCCCTCGGGCTTCTTTTTTGCGCCCCCCTGCTTTGTTAAGTGCATAATTCCGATTCAAGAACGTGTCCGGACCGGATTCAGGTTTCTCCTTAAGTCATTTTCTGCTAATGGCATAACACCGGTCTAAATGTCGAATTATTAAGATCAGACCGGACCATGAACTGGACCGGCCAAGGTTGACCGGGCTGCAGAGTGGACCGGACCAAAACTCGCCGGTGGCAAATTGACCGGACCGGACCGACTGGACCGGACCAGGCTGCAGGCCAAATTGTGACCGGCCCCCTTTCGCCCTGGCCTGGCGCGCACAGGAACCTTCGGCCTGAGTGAAGCCCAATTTCCATTCTGCCACAATGGCGCACCAGACCAAGATCAGTTTTGGACGCGGCTCGCGTTCCGAAGGCAGTTCAGACTTCGGGGATGGCCGGACCCCGCGGGAGTTGTGTCGGCAAATCGATGCCCAGCTTGGCCAGGTGCGCGTCCAGCTGATGACGGGCCCAGGGGAGGGCCCGCTCGGGAGCGTCGTCGTAGGCTTTGGCCAGCAGTTGCTCGAAGGTCGTCGCGTCTTCGTCGTAGGCGCGTTGGATTTTGGCCTCCCGCCATCGGCGATGGTCGAGCTGCTGCTGGATGAATTCGCGCGGGCGACCCGCTGGGTGACCGTGGCCGGGAATGAGCAGCTTGCAGTCCAATTGCAGCAGCCGTTCCAGGCTGTGCATGAAGGCCGTCATGTCGCCACCGTATTTCCGCGAAACGACGATCGTGCCCGGGTTGGCGACCATATCCCCCGCCAACAGGGCCTTCGTGGTTTCTTCCACGAAGCAAAGGTGTCCCGGATCGTGGCCCGGCGTGTGGACACACCGCAAGCGCCACTGCGGATCCCGACCGCTCACGAGCACTTCGCCGTCGTGGAGCGGGCGGTCGATCTTGAACGAGACCTGCGGAGCCACGGCTGGATGCGCCAGGATCGGCACGGCGTACCGCTGGCGGAGCGCGTCGGCCGAGCACGTGTGGTCGGGGTGCGAATGAGTCAACAGAATCGCCTCGACGCGGCCGCCGATCTCGATCAGGCGATCGATCTGCCGTTCGAGGTGGGCGGCTTCGGCGGCGTCTCCCGCGCCCGGATCGATGACGTAGAGTGTTTCTTCGCCGATGATCAGGCAGTTCGTGTGCGTGGCCGGTGGAATCGTCGGGCTCCGCACGGGAATCATCGTGATGCCGCGGCGGATCTCGAACCAGTTGTGGTGTCCGGGCACGCGCTCCGTTCGCGCCAAAAGCGGCAAGGCCCGCGGCAGCCCGACAGCCGCAAGCTGACGCAGGGTGTACGCCACGGGAGTCGACAGGTGCACGTCGCCGCGATGCCAACGCGCGCGGGCCTCCGCCGGCGTGAGCCAATCGAGTCCCACCATCTCACCTTCGATTAACTCCGGCTGCTGCTCGCTGCGGAGATGATAGAGAAAGTACCGCGTGTCGAAGCGGACGGGCACGAAGTCCGGGGTGAGCCAGTCGCCCGCCGGTTGAAAATCATCGGCGTCGATCGAGAGCGCGTGCTGTGCGAGAAAGTCGCCAAAACCGAGCTGGCCCTCGATCACGCTGCGGCGGGCTTGTTGAACTTCTTCTCGTGGGGGCAGTGTGCCGCGCACCGTGAGCAGGCCGGTTTCCTCGAAAACTTCGCGGGCCGCGGCCGCGATGGCCCGCGCCTGGTCTGCGATCGCCGCATGCGACACGACGTCGATCCGTTCGTCGTCCTGCACGCGGCCACCGGGGAAGACGTGATGTCCGGCCATGAATCGCAGGGCGGAGTTCCGCCGGCCGAGCAGCACTTCTAGCCGCGCGTCGCCGCGCACGAGCACGCAGGCAGCTGCCTTTCGCGGTTCAGCGGGCATCGGACTTTTCTCTCCCCAATTCGGCCGTGCGGGATGCGCGAACCTTCGCCGAAATTCTAACGATCGCGCGGCAATCTGGGCGCCCTCCATCGAGTTTGGGTAACTGGCGGACGAGCCGCCAGTGCCACCCCGGCCCGGCACAATGCCGGACGATTTCGTCGAGCTGCGTCTTGCGGATTGCTTTGCCGCGGGGGTAATTTGCGCACTAGCATGTTGTCTCGATTCGCCAGGAGCTAACCATGCTCATGCGATTTCGCTCGGGCGCTGTGTGGCTTTCACTCGTCGCGATGTGTGCGACGACCGGTTACGGCGGAGACGAGGCCGAGCCGGGCGCAAAATCGGCGACGCTGAAACGCGTGTTCGCAGCCTGGAACGCCCGGCAGGCGCGGATACAGGCGTTTCATGTCACGTGGGATTTGCGGATCCGTCTGCCGCGGGGATACGCATTGCCTCGAGGTCGAGGCGTCGCCGGCTTGCAACCCATGGTGTCCGAGCCGAACGAGGACCGCGACGTCGAACTGACGCTGCCGCAATCGGAATGGTGGGGTGAAGGCGCAGACCGGCTGCGAAGCGACTTCGGCGAGTTCGCCCCAAGCGGCGCAGGCGGTTGGAAAGAGGCGGGGCAGCTTTGCCTCGTCGCTGACGGCAGCCGGAATTTACGACTTCGAGTGCCTGCGAGTGCTGAGGAACAGCCGACGCTCGCCATTTGGCGCAAAGTGCCGGTCAAAAACCCGTCCAACACGACGAGCGGGGGTGATTTTCTGTTGCCGAGGCGCGAGGCTGATCTCAGGCCGTTGGGCTTCGCGCTGCGCCCCGCCCGTGCGGCGTCGGAGTGGTCGCCGGAGAACTGCCGGGTCGTCAGCGAGAACGCCTTCGTCAACGGCGTCCGTTGCATCGGGATCCAGATGGACAAAATCGATCATTCCGAGAGGTGCTGGGTCGATCCCAGCCGGGACTACAGCGTGGTGCGCTGGGAGAGTCCCGGGTCCGCCCCGATCGAAATCGCAATCGACGCTCATTCCGGCGGCAATAATGACAATGGCCTTTTCGCTGCGACTGTAGCGACGCTCGACGTCTATAAGAAACTCGCGGACACGCATCGTCTCCGGCATCCAAGCGGCGGCTTCGCTGAAGACAGGTTATGAGAGCGTGGTTTTTGCCATTCGACGATGTGATCGCTTTCGCCAAGCTGAACCCCTTCGCTGAAATCGACGATGCGGGCTTGGTGGCTCACGGAAACCATGTCAACGCCGCGCTTGGCGAGTGCCGCGACGTGGCGTACGTCGGGTAAAACCGATCGGCAACGAGAATGTCGCCCCGATTCATCGTGTCGAGCATTTTGCGGAGAAGCGCCCTCTCCGGTTCCCTTTCCTTCGTGCCTGCGAAAGCGAAATCGACCACTGCGCCCGTGGCCAGAGAAATCATCGCCACTGCCCGCATGACGGGAAAGCCAAGGCCCTTCTTGATCGATCGAATCTGCGGGAACGCGAGTTGATTTTCGGGCGTGTCTGGCATCGACAATCCCGTGCCCCGCGAATGGGTTCCGTCGCAATGGTCGTGGAGCTTCGTCGGAGTCGCCGGCGTTCCGCCCACCACATTCGAGGTGAAGGTGACCAGCTTCACGATCCTCAAAAAGTTGCCGGAGGGGACGTTCTCGCCGACCGGCCCGCCCGGCACGCGCGTCTTTGATGCGACGGTCGATTTACCGATCCTCGACACGGGCGAACACAGCGGGATGGAGCCGCCGCAGAAGGCCGGCGCCACGCTCGCAGCCATCGCCGAAGCCTGGATGCGACGGCAAGCCGCGATTAAGTCGTTGAAGTTCGGGTGGAGGCGGGAAGGCCTCTCGTTGCACAGTTATGGGGACTTCCGCATGACGTTGCACAGCGTGGCGGTCGATGGTGAGAAATTCGCCTCAACCCTCTCGACGCCGGGTTGGACACCCCGAGCATCGCTGCCCGCGATGCGGGCGAAGGATGGTCGGGCTAGAAAGGTCGGCTGCGACGTTTACGAATTGAAAGACGTCCATGATGGCGTCACCTGGAGCAGGCTCTCTTTCTCCGAGCGCCCCGGCGACGCCGGAGACATGTCCATCAGCGACGATCCCGGCGATCGAGAGTCCTTATCCCGTGGTGACTGGTCCGTGATGCTCGTCTATCGTCCGCTGCATCCAAAGTTCGGTTGCGTGGATCCCGCCGACCTTCGCGACCCGACCAAGTTTCACGTTGTGTCCGGGACGAAGAAAATCGGCGACGTTGCTTGCGTGGTGATTGAAAACGAGCCACATGAGGGTGCGCACGAATACTACTGGCTCGATCCGGCCCGCGATTATCTTCCGCTGCGCGAGAGCCGCACGCTCAACGGGGAAGACCGTGGTCGCGTTGATTTCAAGTACCGTCTCGACTCTCATGACGGTTGGGTTCCCGCCGGCTGGACGGGAGCATACACCGGCGAAAGCGGATCGCTCTTAGCGTCGCACACCAATTCAGTCACCGAGGCGACTCTCAACCGGCCCTTGCCGGCGTTGGAGTTCGAGATCGATCCGCCAACTCGAGCGCGTGTCAGCGATTCTCGCGGCAATCGCCGTTCGCCGCGCGAAAGGGCGGAGGACGCCGCTCGATCCGCTCGCGAAACGAAGTTGGTCGCCCTCCGTCAAGCAAAGCTGAAAGCGCACAAGAGACACAGGCCGATCTTCGATCCGTTCGCCGACGCGGCAGCCGACCTCGAGGCGGCCGAGAAGTCGGCGCGCGACACGAAACGCCGGGTGCTGATCGAGTTCGGCATGAACCCAGACTTCGAGTGTTACGATCTGTGGGCGGTGTTGAAGGAAAACCCAGAGGTCGCGCCGGTGTTGAACCAGAACTTTGTGCTGCTCCTCGTCGCCGTCAACTCCGACACGGGCAAAGCAATTCAGGAAAAATATGTACCGCAGCCCGGACGATATCGAATCCCCTACCTGTCCGTCCTCGATTCCGACGGCAACCTGATCAAAAACGACAACACGACGCCATTGGCAGGTGGCGACGACTACGATATCGGCAAGGTGAAGAACTTCCTTGCCGAGTGGTCACCGGGAAAATGACGCTCCTCCGTTTGCCGCGTGGCGCAACGTCGGTGCGTCAATCGTCCTGCGGCCCCGCCGGGGAACACGTGATGCCCGGCCATGCATCGCAGGGCGGGGTTGCACCAGGCGAGCAACAGCGTAGGCTCTGCCACGCGTCAATTCGCCAGTCGAAGAGCCGGCTGAGAGGGTGGGGAATGCCAGAGTGGATTCGTGAAGCGGTCCGGGCGCTCGACGCGGCCGATGCGCTGGCGCCGTTGCGCGAGCTGTTTTACGTCTGGCCGGGCCTGCTCTACTTCAATGGGAATTCGCTGGGTCTGTTGTCCCGGCCGGCTGAGGAGGCCGTGCGCGAGGTGATGGACGTCTGGCGGTCGATCGGCGTCGACGGCTGGTTTACCGGTCCCAACGCGTGGCTGGGGATGATGGAAAAAGTCTCCGCGCAAATTGCGCCGTTGATTGGGGCTGAGCCGCGCGAAGTGACGGTCGCCAATTCGACCACGATCAATTTGCATCAGCTGCTGTCGACCCTTTTTCGGCCGACCGGCACCCGGCGCAAGATTCTGGTTGACGAAACCGTCTTTTGCTCCGATCTCTACGCCATTCGCAGCCATCTCGCGCTGCGGGGACTTGATCCGGTCGGCGATCTGGTCCTGGTGCCGACGGTCGACGGCGTGCTGTTGTCGGAGGAAATGCTGATCGATGGGATGACCGACGACGTCGCCTGCGTGGTCTTGCCGTCGGTCGTCTACCACACGGGGCAGCTGTTGGATATGCCGCGATTGACGGCCGCGGCGCGGCAGCGCGAGATCCTGATCGGCTTTGATTGCAGTCATTCGGTCGGCTGCGTGCCGCACGAGCTGAGCCGCTGGGGCGCCGACTTCGCTTTTTGGGGCAGCTACAAGTATTTAAACGGCGGACCGGGTGCCGTCGGCGGGCTCTATCTCAATCGCCGCCACTTCGGCCGCGCCCCGGGTCTGGCGGGTTGGTTCGGCGGAAGCAAGGATCGCCTGCTGCAGATGCCCGCCCAATTCGATCCGGCCGCCAGTGCTGAATCGCTGCAGATTTCGACGCCGTTTGTGCTCAGCCTGGCGCCCGTATTGGGCTCGCTGTCGATCATCGCGCAGGCGGGGATCGAAGCGCTGCGAGCCCGGTCGCTCCGGCTCAACCGCTTATTGATCGACCTGTTCGATGCGCGGCTCGCGCGACGCGGCATGACGTTGATCACTCCGCGCGAGGACCAACGACGCGGCGGCCACGTCTCGCTCGCTCATCCCCAGGCCGAGACACTCTGCAGTCGATTGCACGAGGCCCAGGTGATTGCCGACTTTCGCCGGCCGGATCGGCTCCGCCTGTGTCCCAGCCCGCTGTACACCTCTTTTGAAGACTGCTTCGAGGTGATGGAGCGGCTCGAATCGATCCTCGACGGCCAGGAAACATCTCCACGAGCCCTCGGCCCAACCGGTCGATCACAGGCTGACCACGACAGTGCGGGATGATCGCGGATTGGTGCGACGGCGCGCCGGCTGCTATTTTGAACGCATCCCGTCCGCAAACGACTTGATTCCGAGTTCGTCATGTCCGGTTCCGATCGCCTGCCTCCGCAGACAGGTCCCGAGCGCCAGCCGCCGGAGATGAGCGCCGGGCGGGAACCGCCCCAGGTGAGTGAAGTCACGCGGCTTCTCTCCGCGATCGAGGCCGGTGATCCGAGCGCTGCTGAACAGCTCCTGCCGCTGGTTTACCAGGAATTGCGGCGTCTGGCCGCGCAGCGAGTCTCCTTAGAAAATCCTGGACAAACGTTGCAAGCGACCGCCCTCGTGCACGAGGCCTACCTGAGGTTGATCGGCGGCGACGTGCCACCCCGCTGGGATGGCCGCGGCCATTTTTTTGCGGCGGCGGCCGAGGCGATGCGGCGGATCCTGATTGATCAAGCGCGGCGCAAGAAAAGCGCCAAGGCGGGCGGCCAGATGCAGCGGGTGAGCCTCGACGACAATCGTTTGTTCGCGCCGGCCGACGATCCCGACCCCGACGAGCTGCTTGCGCTCGACGCGGCCCTCGAGCAATTTGAACTGGAAGATCCCCTGAAGGCCCGCTTGGTCAAATTGCGGTATTTCGCCGGGTTATCGATCCCGGACGCGGCCGACGCCCTGGGCATTTCCCCCGCGACCGCCAAGCGGCATTGGGTTTACGCCCGTTCCTGGCTGTTTGGGAAGGTGCGAAAATAGAGCAATCCTCCAAAATCTGTGAGCCGCCTGGTCGCGGTTTACGCATTGATTAGGGACGGACTCCGGAGAAGAGCGGCCATCGAGACAAAAGTGCCCAATATCGAGAGTATTCTGGCATCGGCCGTCGAGATCACGGCGGTCGAAGAGCGGCAGAGGTACGTCGAGCACTGTTGCGGCGGTGACGAGGCCCTGCGGGCACGCGTGCAGGAGCTGATCGAGAATCACTTTCGCGCCGGCAGCTTTCTAGAATCGCCGGCCGCGGGATTTGCCGCCACCATCGACCTGGCGATTACGCCGGAAACGCCCGGCACGGTGATTGGGTCGTACAAGCTGCTGCAGCAGATCGGCGAAGGGGGCATGGGCGCGGTCTACATGGCCGAGCAGACCCAGCCCGTGCAGCGCAAAGTGGCGCTCAAGCTGATGAAGCCGGGGATGGACAGTCGCCAGGTGCTGGCTCGCTTCGAGGCGGAGCGTCAGGCGCTGGCCCTGATGGATCACCCTAATATCGCCAAGGTGCTCGACGCCGGTTCGGCCGGGGGCGACATCACCCGCGGCGGTTCGGGCGCGCCCTACTTCGTGATGGAGCTGGTCAAAGGGGTGCCCATCACCCGCTACTGCGATGAGCAGCACCTCACGCCGCGGGAGCGTTTGCAGCTCTTTGTCCCCGTCTGCCAGGCCGTGCAGCATGCGCATCAGAAAGGGATCATTCATCGCGATCTCAAGCCGACGAACGTGATGGTCTGCCTGTACGACGATCGGCCGGTGCCGAAGGTGATCGACTTCGGCCTGGCGAAGGCGGCCGGCATCAAGCTCACCGAACGGACGCTGTTCACGGAGTTCGGGTCGATCGTCGGCACGCTCGAGTACATGAGTCCCGAGCAGGCCAAGCTCAATCAGCTCGATATCGATACCCGCAGCGACGTCTACTCGCTGGGCGTGCTGTTGTACGAGCTACTCACCGGAACGACGCCTTTGCGGAAGGAGCGCTTTCAGGACACGGCCGTCTTGGAAGTGCTGCGGCTCATTCGCGAGGAAGAGCCGCAGCGGCCGAGCGTGCGGCTGAGCACGATCAAGGGGCTGCCGGCGGTCGCGGCCAATCGCGGCTTGGAGCCGGGCGAGCTGAGCGGGCTCGTTCGCGGCGAGCTCGACTGGATCGTGATGAAGGCGCTCGAAAAGGATCGCAACCGCCGCTACGAGACGGCCAACGAAATGGCCCTCGATATCGAGCGGTTCCTCCACGACGAGCTGGTGCGGGCGTGTCCCCCGTCGGCCGGGTATCGCCTCTACAAGTTCGTGCATCGGAACCGCGGCACGGTTGCTGGCGGGGTGCCTGCTCTTGCTGGCACTACTGGCGGGCATGGTCGGCACGACGGTCGGTTTGCTGCAGGCGAACGCCTCCGCCAAGGCGGCGAAAGCCTCGGCCACAGCCGAAAGTCTCGCGCTGGTGGACGCGCGGGCCAAGCAGAAGCTCGCGGAAGAGGCAATCGCCGGTGAGGAGGCGCGATTCGCGCTGGCCCGCCGTCTGGCCGACGAAATGATCCAAATCGCCGAAGAAGAAACGGCCGAGGGACGCGGGCAGCAGCAGCGATTACGCCGCCGACTGTTGGAATCGGCCGTGGCCTACTACCAGGAATTCATCGAATTGCGGCGAGACAATCCGGCGCTCAAGCCGACCTGGAATCGACCCGCAACCATGTGCAGGCGATCCTGGCCGACCTGACGCTGATGCGCGACGCCTATCGACACTTGCTGCTGACCGACCACGCCGTGCAAGACGATCTGAAACTTTCGCCCGAGGCTCGCACGCGGCTGGCAACCGTGCTGAGTGACATCCGAGACGTTCCGCCCGGTTCGCCGCCGCGTCGGGAGCCCCCTACCGGCAGCGGCGACGATCGGTCGGGACAATTGCTCCGCGAGATGCGGACGCACGAAACGGCCATCGGGACCATTCTCTCGCCCACGCAACTGACGCGCCTGGCACAGATCGCCTTGCAGGTCCGCGGCGTCGAGGCGTTGCAGGAGCCGGAGGTCGTCACGGCGCTCAACCTCACTCACGAACAGCGGACGCAGTTGCGATCGCTCTGCGGACCGCATCCCGGCCATCATCATGGACCCGGCCGCGACGCGGATTCGGGGCCCTCGTCTCCGCCGCGCGGCGGTTCGCTGGCCAGTCACGACGGCAAGCACGGCGAGACGCCCCCCTGGCACGGACCCGGGCATCATCGCGAAGCGGACCTGACGAAAGCGCTCGCGCTCCTCAGTCCTGAGCAACTCACCCGCTGGCAGGAAATGACGGGACCCCGGTTCGCGGGCCTCAACGATCTATCCCATTCGCGGGGTCACGAGGGCCCGCGCGACGACGTTCACTAAGCGAATTCACCCGCACTACAAACGGAGAGCACGCGATGAATCCGATCGACGGCATTTTCAGCCGACGCAGTCTGTTGCGCGGCGCGGTGGCCCTGGGGGCTTCGACCCTCTTTGTTCGCGGTGCCTACGCGGAGGAACTCGCCCAGACGCCGAGTCTGACCGAGGGGCCCTTCTACCCGCCCAAGCTGCCGCTCGACACCGATAACGACCTGCTCGTAATCAACGACAACATCACGCCCGCCGTCGGCGAGATGACTCATCTCACCGGGCGGATCCTCACTGCGAGCGGTGAGCCGATGCGGAACGTCGTCGTCGAAATCTGGCAGTGCGACGCCAAGGGCGTTTACATCGCCCAGAAGGACGGCGAAGGGAAGGACGCGAACTTCCAGGGGTTCGGCCGTTTTCTCACCAGTTCGACCGGCGAGTATTACTTCCGCACGATCAAGCCGGTCCCCTACCCCGGCCGCACGCCGCACATTCATGTGAAGATCAAGAAAGGGGACCGCGAGCTGCTCACGACGCAGTTCTTCATCAACGGCCACCCGCAGAATCGCAGCGACGGGATCTTTATGGGAGCCGGCGGGCCGTTGGAGCGGGAGCTGGTGCTCGTCGACTTCAAGCCGATCAAGGATTCGAAGATCGGCGAGCTGGCGGCCCGCATGGACGTCGTGCTCGGTCGCACGCCGGCAGAAGCCCCGCACGATGAACCGCGTTCGCGCCGAGGACGCCCCTAAACTCTGCCAGTTTGTCGTTATCTCTGCATCGATCTCTCTCTGAGCTGAGTCAGCCCGTGACCAACTCGGGACCGCCTTGGAAACCGAATATTCGCCGATCACTCGGAAGGAAACGCCTCATGCGCCCTGCCTCGAAGTTTTTGCCCGTCGCCGTTGCGATCGGTCTGGCCGCCGTGGTTGCCCTCGCACAGCCGCCAGCCGAGCCGCGTGACGGCGGCCCGAAGGCATCGCCCGGTGCAGCTCCGGACAAGGCGGCGGTCGACGCGTTGGTCGCTCGCATGATGGTGTTCGACAAGGACAAGGATGGCAAACTGACCAGCGACGAGATCGCCGACCCGCGGATGCAGCGAGCGTTCGACCGCGCGGACGCAAACCACGACGGAGTCGTCACGAAAGACGAGCTCACTGCGTGGGCGACAAAGGAGGCGGCGCAAGAGGGCGGTCGTGGCGGACAAGGTATGGGACCTCAGGATGGCGGGCCCGGTCCCGGTGGCTTTGGTGGGCCGGGTGGCCCCGGACGTCGCCGTGGTCCCGGCGGACGCGGTTTTGGCGGCTTCGGCGCGCGGACCAAGCCCGGCCAGCTGATGTCGCCGACGCTGATGGACACGCTCAAGCTGACCGATGAACAAAAGAAACAAACCGCCGAACTGCAAAAACACATCGACGACCAGCTCGGCACAATCCTCACCGCGAAACAGAAGCAGCGACTCAAAGATCTGCAGTCGGGCGGTGGCGGCCCGGGCGGATTTGGCCCAGGCGGACCGGGTGGCCCGGGTGGTTTTGGACCGGGGCGTCGCGGTCGCGGCGGATCGGGTGGGCCTCCTGATGGTGGCCCCGGGAACGGCGGGCCGTCGGGCGATGGTCCGCCGGATCGCAGCCGGGGTGGTCAGGCTGGACCGGGAGGCCAGGATTCCGCACGTGATCGCGACCCCGGCGGACCTCCGCCCGATGGAGGCGGCCCGCCGAACGGTGATCGTCCTAACGCTGACCGCCGCGGCCCCGATGCACCTCCGGGTGATCGAGGCGATCGCGGCGCTGACCGTGGCCCCGGCGGACAACGGCCCGATGGTCCTCCTGGATTCGGCGGGCCGGGCGGCCCCGGTGGTCCGGGAGGTGGCTTCGGACGCGGGGGTGGATTCGGCGGCCCCGGTGGATTTGGTGGTGGCGGCGGACCGCTCGGCCAAATTTTTTCGCCCACGGTCGTCGACGAATTGAACCTCAAGAGCGCGCAGCGAAAGCGGCTCGGCACGCTGCAAAAAGAAGTCGACGGCAAACTTGCCCTCCTGCTCACCGATCACCAAAAGCAGCAGATCAAGGAGATGAGCCAGCGGAACGGTGGTCCTAGTGGTGGCCGCCGCGGCGGACCCGGCTTCGGTGGTCCGATGGATGGTCCTCCGGGCGGCCCTCCCGGTGGTGGTCCTGGTGGCGATGGGCCTCACGAGCGCGGACCGGGACAGCCCGCGGTTGGCGCTCGTGACACCAATGGCGCGGGCAGCCTGCCGGCCGGCGAGCACGTGGCTTTGATCGGCCGCGCCGACGCCCAGCCCTCGGGCACATTGGAAAACTGGCCGCAGTGGCGCGGGCCCGATTACGACGGCATCAGCCACGAAACGAATCTGCCGACAACCTGGAGCGAGTCGTCGAACGTTGTTTGGAAGCTCGAGATGCCCGGCATGGGCGGCTCGACGCCGGCCGTTTGGGATAAGCACATTTTTCTGACCAGCCAGGACGGCGACAACTTGGTCGTCGTCGCTGCCAGCACGGATGGCAAGCTGCTGTGGAAACGGCCGATCGGCGCGAATCGGCCAATTCGCGGCGACGAAGGGAACGGCGCTTCCCCATCGCCTAGCACCGACGGCAAACATGTCTTCGTCTTTGTCGGCTCGGGGCAACTCGCCTGCTTTGATTTCGAGGGCAAGGAAATCTGGAAATTTAACGCGCAGGATCGCTACGGCCGTTTCCAGACGCAGCATGGCATGCACACGACGCCGCTGCTGTATCAGGATCGGCTCTATATGCAACTCATTCACTCGGGCGGCGCGTGGGTCATCGCCCTCGATCCGGCGACCGGCAAGGAGGTCTGGAAAGTTGCCCGCAAGAGCGACGGCTATGCCGAAAACGAGCACTCGTATGCCTCGCCCTGCCTCTGGCATCGCGGGGCCGACGCCTACTTGATCACGCACGGCAACGACTACGCGATCGCGCACCATCTCTCCGATGGGTCCGAAATCTGGCGCGTCGGCGAATTGAATCCCAAAGACAACTATCGCCCCGACCTGCGTTTCGTCGCCTCCCCCGTCGCCAGCGCCGACCTGATCGTTGTCCCTACCGCCAAGAGCGGCGTGGTCGTCGGCGTGCGACCGGATGCCGCGGGAATCATCATGCCCGGCAACAGCGGCGAATTGTGGCGGATCGATCGCAATAGCCCGGACGTTCCCTCGCCCCTCATCGTCAACGGCCTGGTTTATTTGTGTCGCGAAACGGGCGTGCTGATGTGCGTGGACGGCAAGAACGGCAAGGTGCTTTATTCGCAGCGGACGCACACCGAACGGCACCGCGCCTCGCCCGTCTACGGCGACGGCAAGATCTATCTCACCGCCCGCGACGGGACCGTGACCGTCATCAAACCGGGGCCGACCTACACCGTGCTGGCGACCAACCGATTGGAAGATCACTTCACCGCGTCCCCGGCGATCTCCCACGGGCGAATTTATTTCCGCGGCTTCGACACGCTCTACGCCATCGGAGCGAAGTAGCGCGACGCAGTCAGCGCGAAGCGATCAGGCAACACGCGACGCAAACCCGGCAGGAGGAATCCCATGAACGAGCAACAAAGTCCGAAATCGTCGGGCAGCACCCGTTACCCTCCCGCGAAGCCGCTTCCCATGTTTGCCACGACCCTGTTGATCGCCGCGGCACTCTATGGAGCGACCCTGTTGCCGTCGACGCCCGCCACGGCCGTCGTCGAGGACGAGTCGGCGCCGCACGCGGTGGCCGCCGCCAAAGCATTCATCGAGTCGCTCGATGAAAAACAGCGAGAGCATGCCCTCCACCAGTTCGGCAGCCCCGACAAATCGCGCTGGTCGAATTTGCCGATCCGCATGGTCCCACGAAACGGCATTCGGCTGGGCGATTTGAACAAAACGCAACGGGGCCTGGCCCTGGAGGCCGTCGCTTCCGTGCTCAGCAAAGAGGGTTATCAAAAAATCGTCGACATCATGGACGGCGATCAACGCCTGGCCGACGAAGAGGGGCGCGGCGGACCCGACGGAATGTTCGGCTCCGACTTGTATTACCTCGCCTTCTTCGGCAAGCCCTCCCCGACCGAGCCGTGGATGCTGCAGTTCGGCGGCCATCACCTCGGGCTCAACGTGACCGTGATCGGCAAGCATTTCGTGCTCACGCCAACGCACACCGGCGCCCAGCCGACGCTGTTCGAGCGCAATGGCAAGCAAGTCCGTCCGCTCGGCGTGGAGAACGACGCCGCCTTCAAGTTGGTCAACGCCCTCGACGAGAAGCAGCGGGCACAAGCGATTATCGGCACGCGGGCTCGAGGGGATTTGCTGCTCGGTCCGGGACGCGACGGCCGCAAAATCAGCCCGGAGGGAGTCAAAGGCTCCGCTTTTACCGACGACCAGCAGCGGCTGCTACTCAATGTGATTGCCGCGTGGGTGAACATCGTCGAACCCGAGGCGGCGGCTGCCCGCATGACGGAAATCCGGGGCAAGATCGGCGAAACGTACTTTGCGTGGAGCGGCCCGACGAAAGAGGGAAGCGCGGCCTACTTTCGCATTCAGGGTCCCGCCATTGTGATCGAATACGCGCCCCAGCGGGGCACAGGCCACGTCCACACAGTGGTTCGTAATCCGAACGACGATTACGGGGTCGCGCTGTTGCCGCGTTAGGACATGGCAGCGACGAGTTGTTCGCCGAAAGTGTCAGCGCCGGTGCGTCTCGCATCCCATGCGTTGCCTCGGTCCGCCGTCAGACTTTTTTTCGCCGTCGATCGGTGGCGCGCACTGCCTTCCCGTCGGAAGCGTCGTGCACGCGGCTCCTTTGGCGGACAGACTGAAACGGCATCCCCGCCTTGAGTTCATAGCGCTCGGCACGCAGGAACCAAAAAGCGAGGCCCCCGGTGTTGTGGTAGCTGCCGGGCCGGTTCCGTCGACCGGAGATCTTGGCCCGGACGCCCAGCGACCCTTTGCGGCCCGTTCTCTGCCATCCGCGGCTCTCCAAGATCATGCGAACCACGACGCCGACTACCTGCCGCAGGCGTTTTGTTCGTCGCGGATGCTTCGTCGCCAGGAACCGATTGACGGATTCGAGAGTTTCGAGCTCGCGCACGACCCCTGCGAGTGCCGGACGGTCGTGGTGGACTTCAGAGTCCTCCATGCGTTGCTGGCGCCGGCCATCGTTGAAGAATTCGAGGACCTGGTCGAACGGCTGCTCCGCGTCATCGAGCACGTCCGCGAAGGTCCGGCCTTGCCGGTCCTCCTGAAAATCTTTGCGCGTGATGCGAGTCACTGGCATCGCCTCTCTTTGCGTCCCTCGACGCTGGCGGACACTGTGTATCGAGTGATCTGTAATTACAAACTTTGCACTTGCAAGGTCATAACCGACGTGTGATCGGAGAGCAAGGGGGAAAAGGCGCTCAATGGTTCGCTCGAAGATCGGCGCTGCGAGCGATCAACTGACTTGAGTGCCGCTTGTCCCGGAGATGGCGGGGCCGCTCAGTCCCACGCATCCCGGTCGATGCGACAAGTTGAGCAGCAGAAAATCCAACATGGTCCGGCGGCGGGCTCGGCTCGTCTGAGTCCCATTAGACACCAATGAGCCGCTTGTAGGTGACGAGGCACAGGCTCGCGCCGGCCAGGGCAAACACCAGCGCGAAGAAGCTCAACGACGCGCTCGAGCCGTGACCAAACATTTGGGCGATAAACCCGCCGGCGATGGCGCCGGCCACGCCGACCCCGAGGGTCAGCAGCACCAATCCCTTTTCAGCGCCCGAAATGAGATAGCTCATGATGTAACCGCAGACGACCCCACACGTAATCCAAGCCACGATTCCCGCCATTGTCGTTTTGCTCTCTAGTGCCGCGCAGGCACATTCAGTTGCGCGAGACTGTTCGGTCAATCGAAGTGCGTATTTTCTGCATCGTCCTCGCTCACGCGTCAGGTCAACGCATGCGAGACACCAACCCGAAGCGTGAACAGGACGACGGCGGATCGATCGCATCGAATTCAGCGAAGGTCTCACTTCGATTTGCGACCGTCGTTGACGGGCGCCTCGCCTGGCGGCCGGGCTCAATCCGCAAAGCCACGCAAGGCCGCGTTCCAGATTGCTCGGAACGGTGCTGTCAGCAGGCGATACGTGAGATAGCCGCAGGCCTCAATCCAGCTCCACATTTTTTGACTTTCGGCGGTCCCAGCCCAGCGCCCGCTAGGCGGGGCCGCGCATCAGCCGCACATCGGGCATGGCCGCCAGCATTTTGATGAATGACGAAGGCGACAAGGGCGGATTGTAGGGAACGAGGAAATGGCACAGAGACGACCCGTCATCCTCTGTCATCGGATCGAAGGTCTCTGAACACGAAGGCCTGGCTGAGGCAAGTCAGCAGCCTTTTCGCGTTGTCCTTACCATCGACGCGGACATGGCAGAAATCGCCTTCGGAACTAATCCACACCCGAAAAGGCGTCATTGAATGCCTTTTTTGCGCAAGGAGCCCGCGTCATCCCGACTCGAGGTTTCGCCGTTGCGGTGCTCTTTCTTGCTGCGACGCTTGATCGCCGGCGCTTGGTCCTCTTTACGGTCCGCATCGTGCGTGCGTCGCCGCTGCCGCACCGAGCGATAGGGCATGCCGGCCTCGCGCTCATAGCGCTCGGCCCTTAGGAACCAAAAGGCCAGCCCGCCCGTATTGTGGTACGTGCCAGGTCGGGTCGTGCGCCCGGAAACGGTGGCACGCACTCCCAGCGACCCTTTGCGTCCCGTCTTGCGCCATCCCCGCCGTTCCATGATCATTCGCACGACGACGCCGACAACCTGTCGAAGACGTTTGGTGCGTCGAGGATGCTGCTTGCCGAGGAACTGATCCAGGGGCTTGAGCGATTCGAGCTCGCGGACGACGCCCGCCAAGGCGGGGCGATCGTGATGGATTTCCGACTCCTCCATGCGCCGCTGATGCTCCGCGTCGTTAAAGAATTCGAGGACGAGATCCAAGGGCTGTTCCGGGTCGTTGAGCACGTCCGCGAAGGTGCGACCCTGCCGATCCTCAAGAAAATCTTTGCGCGTGAACCGAATCTCGGGCATCGTCTGCACTCCTCAATTCATCCGGTCTAGCCTGGAAATCCCAAAATTGCGCGTACGAATCTTGCACATACAATTATTGTATCTTCAATCGGCAATTTCTGCAAGACAATTCAGTGTTTCTGCAAGCCAAGCGGTCGAGATGCGCGTCGACTCGCCTTTGATTTCACTGCTTGCAGTGCTATAGTTCGAGCAGTGATCTCCACTCGGTGTCGTACCTGGGATCACTCTCAGGCCCAAGGGGTCTTCTGAAACGCAGCACGCGTTCTTGCATCTGGTCCTGCGACCATTTCTTTCTGCGGGACTGCGAATGACTTTTGACGAGCTTGGGCTTTCCGAGCCTCATTCTTCGCGAGAGATCGCCGCCGAGCAAATGACCTTAACCGAAAGTCAGGTGACTTATTGCCAGACAAAGAAACACAGTGGCAAAACGCCAGCGCGAAAATGACAAACGTCGCAAGGCCGAAGATAAGCGTGCCAAGCGCGCGGCCAGAAAAGAGCCATCCCTGAACGAGCCTCCCGCAACGGCCGTTCCGGAATTGCCGTCGCGAGACGATTCGACGCGGATTGCGTGAGAGTCCGGCTTGCTTCAAAACTCGCTTACACCGGAGAGCACCTATTCGCTCTTCCATCGATTTCATGAAGATTTTCGTCGGTCTCAAAGAACACGAGCTAATCGCGACGGCGGTCGAGATGTGGAGCGAAGTCTTCACCGCCTGGGCTGGCCTGCACGGTCGAACCGACGACGACTCGGCCCAGCAGTTGGTCGAATACGAAGAATTCCTCCGCGCATCGATCTGGCACCTGAAACAAGTCAGAGCCGAGCCGCGCGGCGACTTGGCGGCGGCGCGAGAAGGGAAACGCGCCGAAGCAATCTTGACCGGCATTTTCAAGCACGTCGCGCACTCAGTCGCACTCGCGGAGCGCAAGATTGCGGACGGGAAGATGCCGCGCGGCAAGGATTCGGCGGTGCTCGGCCGCGATAAGCTGGTGCGGTTGCTCGACGATGACGTCGCTTTGCTCGATGAAGCGATTGCACGCGAGCATGCAGTCCCGTGATCGAGGTTGGAAGCGCGATCGCAGAATCGGTCGACCGGCTCACCAAGAACATTTCGTGTGAGCTGACTCCGACTCGGCATTGGGCCATTCTCTCCGCCGTTGCTTCGCGGCCACGCTGCACCTTCGCACGGCCCGGTCAAGCAGAACTGCAAAAGGACACCCCTTGTTTGATCGTGAAGGGTTAAGCCGCTGCTTCGTTCTGGCGTGCGTCTTTGCACTGATTGCGACGGGACGCGCCGTCGCCGACGGTCCCACCGTCGATTTGGCCGGACTGCCGCCGCGAACGTTGATCGCCGAACCGCCGGATCGGGCCGTGCCGCAGTGGATCAAAACCAATCTGCGAATCGGTCACCTGCCGGGCTACAGCGAACGCATGGTGAGGGAGTTCCTCAAGGCCGGCTACAACGTGGTGACGGTCAACTGCCTGGACGCGTGGCATTCCGTCGGTCCCGGTGCGGCCTGGTATTCGGCCGAACGGGTCAAGCGGTCCGATGATTATCTGCGGCGCGTGGTCGATACGATTCACGCGGCGGTGCGCAAGAGCGTGCTCTACGTCGGCCCCGTGCAGGTTCCCTGGCTGAGCCCGGAGCTGCGTGCGGCTCACCCGGAGTGGTTGCGCGTGAAGCCGGACGGATCGCGCGATCCGAACTTCGGCAACATCCGCAGCGGGTACGGAGATTGGCTCTGCGATCAGCTGGCCTACGTGGTCCGCACCTATCACGCCGACGGCTTTTGGTTCGACGGCTACGCGCCCGACCACTTGCATAGTTACGACGCAGCGACCCTGCGGCAGTTTGCCGCGCTCTCTCGCGGCAAGGCGATTCCGAAATCGCTTGATCCGGTGCACGACCCTGTTGCTCGGCAGTACCTGGCTTGGCACCAGCAATATTTCGTCGACTTCGCCGATCGCATCCGCAGCGCCATCCGCAAGGAGAACGCGGACGCCACGATCTGGGCCAACTACTCGGCCAATCGCACCTGGTATTACCCGCAGATGTACATGGGCGAATACCCCGCCGCATTTTGTCGCGCGGTCGATGTGTGCTCGGTCGAGCTTTACTGGGACGTTCCCGGCGACGCCCTCTATCAGCAGTTCTGTTATGCGTTTCTGCAGGGAGTGACCGGTCGCCACGGCGGCTCGGTTTGGATTCAACCCTCGGCGCATGGCATCTCCGGCGTGGCGTCGCCGGTCGAGATTCAGCTTCGCGGCCTCGAAGGCGCGCCGTGGGGGATCGCAGCCGAGTTCGTGGAATCGGCCGGACGCGAAGAGTACTTCAAACTGCACGTCGCCAACGTCAAAGCCCGCGAGGAATGGTGGCGCCAATCGGAGCCGGTGCCGTATGTGGGCATCGTCGCGTCGGAACAAACGCGAAACCTCTACGCGCAGGCGGCGTTGCCGGTTTATTTTTCCCACACGCTGGGCGCCTTCCGCGCCCTGTTCGAGAAGCATTGGCCGCTCCGCGTGATCACCGAATACGACCTCGAGGATGGCGATCTTCACGGCGTCCGTGTGCTCGTGCTGCCAAACGTCGCCTGCCTCTCGGATCGGGCCGCGGAGGTTGTCCGGCGCTTCGTGCGAAATGGGGGCGGCCTGGTCGCCAGCTTTGAGACCTCGCTCTACGATCAGGATTTCAAACGCCGGCCCAACTTCGCCTTGGCAGACGTCTTTCGCGCGCGATATGTGAAGACTCATCAAGTTCAGCTACGCAGCGAGAACCTGTCGCTGACGATTGACCGCGACCACGAAATCGTGAACGACCCGCTCATTCGCCAAAACCAGGCGACGGCCTGGTTAGGCGGACTCGATGAGCCTCCCGCGAAGGGTTTGCTGGCCTTGATCGCGAGCGCGGTCGAAGTCGAACCGGAGAGCGGCGGCACGGTGTTGATGAGCTATCGCTTGAGCGCAGCGGAGAAGAACACGGGGCATTACCCAGCCGTCATCATGTCGAGCTTTGGGAAAGGTCGCGTTGTTTATCTCCCTGCGGGAATCGACAAGGCCATGTTCTTCTATCCCGACACGTACATGCGACAACTCATCGCGAACGCGTGCCGCTGGGCCGCCGGCGACGAACCGCCGCCCGTCGAAGTCGAAGGACCGTTGATTCTCGCCGCCACGTTTCGCCGTCAGCCGCAGCTGGGACGGACGGTGGTGCACCTGCTCAACGACCACAGCTCGTATGGCCGGCACTCGATCTATCAAAAGCTGGCCCCGCTCCCCGCGGAGCTGCAAAAATCGTGGGGCTTTCCGAACCAGTCGGAACTGCGCGGCACGTGGCCGGTCCGCGAAGAGGTGATTCCCCTCCACGACATCAAAGTCCGCTGCCGCCTGCCGCACATCACCAAGGCCACCCAGCAGCCCGAAAACCGACCGTTGCCGATCACCCACACGAGCGACGGGATCGAAGTGACAGTTCCCAAGGTCGAGATGCACTCGATGGTCGTCTTCGAGTGATTCCGAATTCAGATCGACCCGGTCCACGGATGTCCGAGGATGCTGCGCCGCCTCGCACAGTTTTCAGCTGCCTTCAGCAATTTCGCTGATGAACTGCGACAGGGCGGGCAAGAGCCGGCGAATTGAGGCGTCGACAGTCCGGACTGTCTTCGACCAGCAAGATTCGCGCGTTCAACCGCACTTTTCCGAAGTCAATCGGCTTGAGCGACTCACCGTGTCGCTCGGCGTCCTGCCTATTGTCGATCACGGACCCAACCGCGAGCGGACCGGTGGCAACCGTCACGCTGAAGTTGCTCCCTCGGCCCGGTTCGCTCTCGACCGTAACGTCGCCGCCCAGAAAACGGGCCAATTGGCGACTGATCGCCAGGCCGAGTCCGGTCCCGCCAAATCGCCGCGTGGTCGAACCGTCTGCCTGCGAGAACGGCTCGAAGAGGCGGCGCATTTGCTCGGGGGTCATTCCGATTCCTGAGTCGACGACATCGAAGCGCAACCGCGGCTCTTCCGGGACGTCCTCGATGCGGACATGTAGCGCGACGCTGCCGCGTTCGGTGAACTTGATCGCGTTACCGAGCAAGTTGATCAGAATCTGCCGCAGCCGCGTGGGGTCGGTCATGATCGTTGCAGGAATGGGGCTTGCATAATGCAGCCCGAGTGAGAGGCCCTTCGCCTCGGTGCGAATCCGCATGACGGACATGACGTCCGAGAGCAGGCCCCTCGGCGAGACTTCGATCCGCTCGACCGCCAGTTTGCCCGCTTCGATCTTGGAGAGATCGAGGATGTCGTTGAGAATTCCGAGCAGGTGCTCGCCGTTGCGGAGAATGGTTGTAACGGCCTCGCGGCGTTCCTGCTCGGACGTGGACGGATCGAGCAGGTTCTCGGCGAAGCCCAGAATGGCTGTCAGCGGCGTGCGGATTTCGTGGCTCATATTTGCCAGGAACTGGCTCTTGACCATGCTGGCCGATTCGGCCGCTTCTTTCGCCTCGCGGATCGTGGCGTTGGCCAGCTCGAGGAGCCGCGATTGTGCCAGCAGCAGCGTATGCACGTCGAGCAGTCGCATTTCCCCCTGCGGATCGGCGACCAGCACGGGGTCGAAGACTCGGTTTGCCGGCCGCTTGAGAGCCAGGCCAGCCGCCTCGTGAACGCGGCATTCCGCCGAGACGATTTGTGGCTCGACGTCGATCGCATCGAGCATGTGGGCGATGGGGCGCCTGATATACAGCTCGAGGGCGTACGGGTGGCTCAATCGCTCGAGAAAGGAGGCTCGCGAGATTACGCCGAAGATTCCTCCAGCCGCGCCGCGATCGACGACGATCACTCCGACCAGATCGGCGGCGTCCTCAAAGAGGCGCGCCACGTCGTGCGCAGGTGTGTCGAGGAAGACGCGCGCGTCGGAACCGGGCAGCCGGCCGACGACCAAATTCGGACTGAGGCGCTCGCAGAAATCCGCCATGGCATCCGTGACCCACACGCCGCGTCGGGCCACCCGCGCCGGCCAAACACCACCAGAGAATCCGCCCGCGAGTCGCAATCGGGCAAGAAGATTCGCCGATCGACGTTCATCCTAATTTGCGACCCAAGAAGACGACAAATCAAAAATTGATGAAGATTGATGGCTGACGACCAGCATCGTGATGAGGCCGGCTGAAAGGCTGTCCCTGTGGAGTTCCCTACACGACATCGAAGTTCGCTGCCGCCCACCGCACATCACCAAGGCCACCCAGCGGCCGGAAGGCAGACCGTTGCAATTCACCAAAACGAGCGACGGGATCGAAGTCACGGTTCCGAAAGTCGAGATGCACTCGATGGTCATTTTCGTGTGACTAGCAGCGCCCGCCGCCCTGACGTCAACTTGGGCTTGGCAAATTCACGAAGCGCCTCGAATGGCGATTTTGCACCTAGGGCGTAAAATCATGAGGTTCGACCTTCCCCGAACGGGAAACTCGGCCGGACCCGGTCTGTTGACCGCGAGCGGGCACATGAAACTGCTGGCAGATCTCGACCGTCGCTTCGGCGGCGAGTTTACGCGCAACGCAGCTGTCTGAGTTACGATCGCTCGTCTCCGCAAGCGACGTGATTCGGCACACGCATCCAAGCGTGCAGCAGGTCCCGTCTATTCCACACCGACGGAAGCGTCAGAGGTAAGCCCGGTGACACAGTCCGTGAACGACCTCGTCAATGCATTCCTGCTGGTCTATGCGGGATTGTTCCCAATCGTCAATCCGATCGGCGCCGCGCCGATTTTCTTCGGCCTGACCAGAGATTGCACTGCCAGCGAACGTCGCGCTCTTGCCTTGCAAGTCGCGATCAACAGTTTCGTGCTGCTCCTCGGCTCGTTGTTCGTCGGCTCGTATGTGCTCGAGTTCTTTGGTCTGACCTTACCGATTGTGCGTGTGGCTGGTGGGCTCGTCGTGGCGGCGGCCGGGTGGAATGTGCTCCAAGCAGGAGATAGCGGGGACGACGAGCGAACGGGACATAAACCCGTCGTACCGACCGACGCGTTTTATCCTCTCACCATGCCGATGACGGTGGGACCGGGGTCGATCGCGGTGGCCATCACGCTCGGCAGCCAGCGACCCCGGGCGCCCCTTGCTGATGTGACCTTACTCGCGGGCGCGGCCGTCGCCGGACTGATCGCAATCGCCGCCACCATTTACGTGTGCTACCGGTTTGCCGGCGGGGCCATCGGGCGCCTGGGCAAGCACGGGACAAATGTCGTGGTGCGGCTGTCGGCCTTCATCCTCTTGTGCATCGGCATCGAAATTATTTGGAGCGGTTGCAGCGCTCTCGCGCATGTTGCTCGCTAGGACCGGTGCCGCATTGACAGGTACTGGCCACGTGCATCACTCGGACGCGAATTACCGGCATCTTGGGATGCCCTCGCTTCTCGCCGCAACGCCCCCTGATTTCGACGCAGTGGGGCGATCGAGTCCGTCCCGGCGATCGTCCGGTCGGTCGTCGTCGACGAACGGATCATCGCGATCATCTCCCTGACGTCGCGCGTATTTGTTACCGGACTTCGACGCGCGCAGTCGAGCCGCGCAAACCGGTGGGAGCCGATCCGCGGTTTTCCTGTCCGAGCCCCGCGAGGCGGCACGCATCCTGGACCCAAGAGTGTCGCCTCGCTGAACGCGAGCGGCCCTGTTGCCAAGGCGGGGGGTTCTCGACAACCCTCCTGCCACTTCGCGGCCGGGACGACGAGTAGTCCCGACCAGCCCGCTACGTTTCTGTCCCTTTAGATGAGGACGCGTCCCGTCCGGTCGGTGGGTCCTCCTAAGCTGTTTTGCGAACGGGCATTAACATGGGACAAGCTGTGATCCCGCGAACTTGTCCCATCGGTGGCGAAGTGTCCCGTCCCGGTTGTCCCGATCAATCCCGTCCCGATGTTCGAGTCCCGTCCCGCCTCGCGACGGGTTGTCCAGAGGCGGAAGCCGGCGCGGTGGGACCACTTTTGGCACTCCCCCTTATATCAATACACGGAGTCCCGTCCCGCCGGGACCACGTCCCGTCCCGCCGGGACCACTTGTCCCACCGCTCCCGGCAGGTGGTTCAGCGTCCGCGTCACCTGTCGCGGGTGCCGGGGCACCAATGCCTTGTCGCCGGCTGCCGGGGATCCTTTCCCCCTCTAGTGAAAACGGGTCCCCAGCACCGCCGGGGATCCAATTTTCGTCCCCGCCGGGAATCGGATCCCCACCGGACAGTTTTGGACCATCCTCGCCGCCGCACTAGCCAGCCTCCGTGCCGCGCAATGGGACCGCCAATCAACGACGCCAACTGCCGGCGCGCACGCTGACTGCCCCGCGCCGCACGACGGCTATCCCCAGCCTGCCGCAAAAACCGCCCGGTGCCAACCCCAAGTTTCTACGGCCGTGTAAACAACTTTGAAGCTTTTTCCGGCTTGCGAGGTCCGGCTTTTTCGACTCTTCGGAGATGGAGAGACGGCCACCCTACGAGCTCAAACTCGTCCTCCCGCCTTTTCTCCCAACGTGAATTGTTAACGCGCTGGACCGTCAGCCAGTTCAGAACGCCAGGCGCTGTCGAACAAGCGCTGCGGACCGAAGACAAGCGCGGCTCACCCGGCATCGGGTGCCTACGTTAACGCCGCGCCTGGTGAGCCCTGCGCGGGTAGCGTGAAATGGAAGACCGTGGATTCGGCGGGCGATGAATCGCACCAAAGGTTGCCGCCGTGTGATTCAATGATCGAGCGGCTAATCGACAGGCCCAGGCCCAATCCGCCGGACTTGGTCGTGAAGAAGCGCTCGAAGATGCTGGGGAGATACTCGGCGGCAATCCCCGCGCCATTGTCAGCCACGGAAACCTCCAAGAACCCGGCATCATTTACGTACGTCGAAACCAAAATCTTCGGGGATTCGCGGTCTGCCGCGGAGACCGCATCGATGGCATTCGAGAACAAATTCAGCAAAACTTGTGTGATCCGCACTCGATCCGCCAGCGCTGGCGGGAGGTCCTTGTCGGGCCGAAGAATGACGGCCACGCGGTGCTCCCGCCGCTCGAGACGCGTCAGTTGCAGCGCGTCCATCACAATTGAGTTGAGGTCGACGGGCTGGCGTTCTGGTTCGCGACGGCGGATGAATTCGCGGACTCGGCGGACGACATCGGCAACACGCATCGCTTCTGTGGCGATCTCGCGAAGTCGGTCTTCCAGTGCGTCGGGCGTCAGTTCGCCCTGCTTCAGCCTGAGCAGGCTTCCGTTGGCGTTATTGGCAATCACTCCAACCGGCTGGTGAATTTCATGTGCCAGATCGGCGAGCATTTCACCCATCACGCTCAGTCGGGAGGCATGTTCCAATTGAAGATTGACCTCGCGGACCTGCTCCTCGGCAGTCTTTCGCCCCGTGAGATCAATGACGAACGTCACACACCGCCCGGACTCGCGTTCCAAAAGCGCTGAGCCGATCAGGACGGGAATCCGCGTACCGTCCTTTCGAATGTATTCCTTCTCGAGCGGCGGCGCGGTCCCCTCCCGAACCAACTGTTGCACAATCAATTCAGACGTGTGAGACCATTCCCGAGGCGTCATGTTGTCCCAGCGCAGCGGAAGATCCGAACGGGAATACCCCGTCATCTTCAGGAATTCCTCGTTGGCATCAAAGACGTTGCCGTAAATGTCGCTAAAGACGACTCCGATAATGTTGGCCTCAAACAGCCGGCGGAATCGTGTCTCGCTTCGACGCAGATCCGCTTCGATTTGCTTACGCTGCTCGATCTCCCGTTGGAGCCTCGTCACCGTCTGCGTTAATTCCTCCGCTCGCAGCTCCACTTCTCGCGCCAATTCCGTCTGCTCGGTTTTGAGGCGCAGTTCGGCCTGCTTGCGTGTCGTGATGTCTTCGGCCAATTCGACAAAGCAAACCACTTGTCCTGCTCCATCGAAGGTCGGCGTGATGACAGAGCGCAACCAACGCGTTTCACCGGAAGCGGTACGGATTCGATATTCCAGTTCCGAACGGCCCTGCAATTCCCCGGACCGCCGTTTGGCCATCATCTCCAGAACCAATCGCAGGTCTTCTTCGTAAATTGGCTCCATCCAAGCGCGCAGGCTCTCGTACAAACCATTGCACGAGAACCCGGTCATTCGTTCATAGGCGGGGCTTACGTAGAGCACCTGACTCAAGTCGGCAGCGACCAGAACGAGACTCTGATCCAGCGACTCGGCAAGCTCTTGAAAGCGGGCCAGTTGGACGCGCTTTGACGGACCTAGTTTATGGACCGGCGACATGCTCCGACCTCCGCGGCTCACTGCGCGAAATCGCCGCATTTCG
Source organism: uncultured Planctomycetaceae bacterium (assembly GCA_963800135.1). GTDB lineage: Bacteria > Planctomycetota > Planctomycetia > Planctomycetales > Planctomycetaceae > DASPSM01. Next base: position 41,154 of record CAWCZR010000001.1, read on the forward strand.
CGGGATCGCCGCGAAGCAGCCGAAATTCCGGGCGAAAGCGCTGAGCGCGGACAAGAGATTGAACAGGACTCAATGCAATGCAGCGGATCGACGTCACGGCGCAGTCAGCGCCATTCACGCGTACAACTGTAAGAATTGTTCGCCGGCACACAGTTGAGCGGGTGTGCCAGGCGGTCATAGATGACTGGGTCGGGCCGACTTTCCAGCTCCTCGTAGATTGTGGCGGCCAGTGCGCGGCGCACGCAACAGCTTGGGAACGGGATAACCGCCGATCACTTGTCCCCCGCGCACTGCGCGACTGAGGACTCCGTTCAACGGGTTATCGCACCTGGCCCAATCAGGTCGGAAGACGGAGGACGGTTTTCAGAGCCATGCGGTCGACGATCGGCTCTCAGATGGCGGAAGGTCGTTGTGAGACGACGACCGGAATCTAAGGTTTCGCAACCTGTCGCGCGACCCGGGTCGTGACGATTCGGCATTGCGGAAGCGATTTGTTTAGCTCCGCAACACCGGCGGCCGTGACTTGGGTGTCGCTCAGGTCGAGCTCTTTGAGGCGAGTCAGCGGAGCCAAATACTTGGCTCCCTCGTCGGAAACATGGCTCTTGGCCAAAGACAACCGCTCCAGTTTCTTCAGTCCGGCGAGTTCCACCAGAAACAGCTCCGTGAGCGCCGGGCAGCCGAGCCGGAGCTCGGTAAGTTCCGTGAAATCCTGTAAGTGTGTGAGGCCCGGTCCACGGATGGCGTCGCCATCCAGCACGAGTCGCCGCAGCGAGGTCAAGCTTTGCAGCTGCGGGACGCTGGCATCCGTGATCCGCGTGTCCGCAAGGTTCAGCTCCTGTAACGTGACCAGCGGTTTGAGGCGCTCAACGTCGGCGTCCTCGATCGCGGTGCCAGACAAGTCGATGGCAACCAGCGCACCGAGCTTGGAATTCACAATCGCAGACAACAATTCCTGGAGGGCCGGCCGCGACCCGGCCAAGCGGGCCCGGGTGACCTGAAACGACTTATCGGGGAGTTCGCTGATCGCCTTGACGGAGCGCCCGGCCCCGTTCTCCTCAAGGCGAATATCGACGCGGCCACCAGCCTCCAAAACGGCGCGGGCCAAAGCGTAATTCGGCTCGGACCAGTCGATCTTGAGGTGCGGCAAGATGGACTTGAGAACGCCGAATCCCTTGGCCGAAAGTTGCGTGTGCCGCAGGTCGACGTGCTGCAGACTGTGCAGCTGCACGATTCTGGGCACTGCGGTATCGCCGACTCCGGGCAGGCCGTACAAACCCAATTCGCGGAGGTTTTTGAGATCCTTCAGATTCGTCAATCCGGCTTCCGTGACACCCGTTTCGCCCAGATAGAGGGAATACAACGGACTGAGTTTCTTCAGGTGCAGAAGCCCCGCGTCAGTCACGCGAGTTCGGTCGAGGACCAATGTTTGGAGGTTCTTCAGGGTACTGAGCTGGGCGAGCCCGGCGTCCGTGATTGGCAGCGAGGTCAGATCCAGGATTCGCAGCTTCGTGAGGCCGCCAAGGTGTACCATGCCGGCGTCGGTCACGCGGGTTCCCCGCAGCCACAGCCGATCCAGCTGCGGCAGACCATGCAGTTCTTTGAGTCCCGCATCCGTGCGCGAGTCCATTCCAGCATCAGGGCGTGCAGTTTTTTCCAAGCTGGAAGAAGTCTTAGTCCGGCGTCGGTCACCTGGCTGCCGTTTAGCCGCAGAGACTCGAGCTGCGTCAGGCCTTGAAGCTGCTTCAACCCCGCATCGGTTACCAATGTGTTCGTAAGATCGAGCGAGGTTAATGCCCGCAGAGGCTGCAGGTGACACAGACCGGCGTCCGAGACGCGCGTTCCCTCGAGCACAAGGGTCTTGAGAGTGGGAAGACCCTCCACGGCCTTAAGGCCCTCGTCGGTCACACCAGTTTTCTTGAGAGTTAGGGTTTTCAAGGCGGTGAGGCCCGAAATTTGCGCCAGTCCCACGTCTGTCAAATGCGCCCGGTCGAGCGCGAGGCCGGACAAATCCAGAGAGACCAAGCCGTCCAATCCCGGACCGGTAAGAGCAGCAAAGATCGGCTCGAGCGGGGGCCGGCGCTCACCAGGCTGACGGAGGTGATCCGGAATTGCGCGGAAGGCAATTCGCCGATCGTCTTGATCGAGCGGTCCGCCGCAGCTCCCTGCAGGCGAATCTCGACCGTCCCGCCGGCCGAAAGCACCGCTTTGGCCGCGGTGGTGTTCGCGTCGGACCTGGGAACGGCGATTCCCTTGGGGGAAATGCGAGAGTCAGTCGACTCGAGTTCCGCCGAATCAAGCCGTCCGCTTGCGATCGGGGCAGCTTGAGGGCCAAAGTAAGACCAGAGAAGAGGGACCAGGAAGGCGACGCCCACGCCCGTGCCGATGGCCCACTTTTTCCTCCACTTGGGGCGCGCCCCACGATCTGACGAACGATCACTCGCGCTTGCCCTTGTGGAGACTTGTTCGCGTGCGAGCCCCTGCTCGATGGCCCGTAGCTGGCCCACAACGACTTGCGCCGTTGCGAGGCGATCATCGGGCGATTTCGACAAGAGCTTGTCGACCAGGTCGGACAGCGCACGGGGCACCTGCGGATTGAGCGTCCGCAAGGGAAGCGGTTCCTCACAGGCCAGCGCGTGTAGCACAGAGAGCAGATCGCTCCCCCCGAACGGAGCTCGGCCAGTTGCCATCCGATACAGGACGCATCCCAGGCTGAACAAATCGGTCCGCGGATCAACGGCCTCTCCGGCGACCTGTTCGGGGGCCATGTACCGGGGGGTGCCGATCAACATTCCCGCGTGGCTGGTTTCCGGTTCGGCAGCCCACAACTTCGCCAGGCCGAAGTCCAGGATCTTGACTCTTCCCGACGCAGACTCAACTTGCAGAGAACTCTTGGACTCGCCGGGCGGGGCCACCGAGTCACCCTGACCGTCGTCTCGCAAGGGGGTCTTCACGGGATTCGGCGGCGGCGGCCCTTCCAGCCAGACGTTGGTCGGTTTGATATCGCGATGCAGCAGGCCCTGAGCATGAGCCGCAGCCAGCCCCTCGGCGATTTCGCGGCCGATCCGGACAATTTGCGGGACACTCAATCGACCGGCGCGGACAAGACGGTCTTCGAGGGTTTCGCCGTGGAGCAATTCCAGGACAAGGAAGGGCGTCTCCCCTTGTGATCCCACTTGATGGATCGTCACGACGTGCTCGTGCTTGAGCGCTGCGCGCCTCACGCAGGAATCGTGAGTTCGATCCAGGCCTGGCAGCAATGGCTGGATGCAAAATCTTCAGAGCGACCCGCCGCTTAAGATGAGTGTCCTCCGCCTCGAACACCGCTGCCATTCCGCCGATACCCAAAAGACCGAGGACACGGAAATCGGCGATTCGACCGATTTCGTCGGCAGATTGCGGCGGGGACAGCACAGTTTTGAAATCGGCCAGCGAGGGAGATAGCGCGTCGTGATCGGGACACGTATCATCACGGGTCACGAGCCACGTTGAGAGGGCATCTCGCACTCGCCCGAGCGGAAGGTACATCGTCTTCGTCGTCTCGCCGGCGGCGGCGCGACCGGCCTGCGCGGCTTCGAGGATTGCGTCTGAGACGATCCATTGCCGCAACGCGTCCAAGCACGTCGCGCAAGTATCCACGTGTTGAGCGATCGTCTGCGCGCGGGTGCCGCGAACCTTCCCTAAGACCATCTGGTGTAATTCGTCGCGCCAGGGACAGCCGCTCAAGTCAGGCATCGCCATCCTCCTCTCGGCGGGGATGGACTGGATCCGAGCCGGGGGGAATGATCGCGGCATCGTCGGCCGGGATCGGTTCGTCGTCTAAGTTGGCAAACAGGCCCGTCCCGGTCGAGGAAACTTCCGTTATAAGTGGCGAACTGGTGGGCTCTGTCGCGGGCGACAGATCAACCAAGAAGTTGACTTCGCCGATGCAGACGTTGTCGTCGTGCAGCAGGACAATCGCATTCGTGCCGATCCGACATCCGTTGACGAACGTCCCGTTTTTGCTCCCGAGCTCGCGGAGTCGAAGCGAGTGCTCGTCGCGCAACAGAATGCAGTGGTACCTGCTGACGAAGTCGCTGTCGATCCGGAGATCGCAGTCTTCCGCGCGCCCGATCAGGAGCTTACGGGCAAGTCGGATGGACCGTCCCGATAAAGGGCCGCCAACTACCTTCAGCCTCGCGTCCATTATCTCGTCAGTATAGTTAACTCGACCGAGCTCTGGGCGCGTTCTCGGCTAGGGATTTCTACCTAGCTCCCGTGCGGGAAATGCTCGCAGGCGATCCCGTCGTTGTGGCGATTCGAGTCCACTCTTCCTTTCGTGACGACCTTGGCAAACGTCTCGAAGGCGTTTCGCCATGACGCGGCAGGCAGTTGGCGACACGTCGATTCCGATCCATTGCCGCTTCAGAAGCTCCGCGGAAGCGATCGCTGTCCCGCAGCCGCAGAACGCATCCAGCACGATATCCCCTTCGTTTGTGCTGGCCTTGATTATTCGGTCCATCAAGGCCAGCGGCTTCTGAGTCGGATAGCCAAGGCGTTCGATCGCCTGCGAATTGATGGGAGAAATATCGGTCCAGATCGTATCAATCAGTCGCCCCTCTTGTTCATCCAAATATCGCTTCAGTTGCGGGACAACACCCGGCTTCGTCTGAACGACCATGCCATCCTCGTATGCCTTCTGCATCCGCTCTTTCGTCCACCGCCAAACCTTCGTGACCCCAAGGAATTCGTAGGTCAGGTTTGGTCGATCGTGATTCGGATTGGTTAAATCCGAGAGACGGTAAATGCGCCCGGAGGCGTCCCGATGGCAGTATTTGGCCCGTGTCTTTTCGTCGAGATTGTTGACGTCGTAAGGCACGTAGGGGCGGTTAAACGTGAGTTCTTCCCCGCCCCCATAAAAGAAAATCGAATCGTGATTGTTCGGAAACGCCTTGAAAGCGAGTCCCTTTGAGGCGTTCCTGCGCCAAATGATTTCGCTTTTGAACTGATTCTCCCCGAAAATTTGGTCAAGCATCACCTTGACATAATGGCTCGCGTGCCAGTCGCAGTGATAGTAAAAACTGCCCGTGCTCTTTAGGACACGCGCCAGCTCTCGCAGCGCGGACGCATGAACTCGATGTATGCCTGCGTCGAAGCGTGCCGGTCCTCAAACGCCCGCTTTTCCTTCGTTTCGCCCCAAAAAACTTCGTAATTCCGATTCGAGTTGAAGGGCGGATCGATGTAGATCAAATCGACACAGTTGTCAGGTTGATGGCGCAACTGTTCCAGGCAATCACCGCAGTAAATGATGCGGGTGTCAACAAGGGAGGATTGTCTTCGTGGCATTTATCGACCCGTCGTGCGTAGGATTAGCGTTGACTTAGAAATCCGATGCTGTAGGATTGGGAATCCCGGAGACAAATGCTATGGACGACTTGGGGCGGATTCAGTCGCGAATCGAGAGCTTGCGGGGCGAAATTAGCGAATTGGAGATCGCGGCCCGAGTGCTGCGCGGATTGCGATCCGGCGCCAATAATGGTGCGTCCCACCCGGCGAGAGTTCGCAGATCCATTCGACGGCCGCGACCACGTCCCGCCGGCAAGCTGACGATCGCCGATTTCGCGAGAGACGTGCTGCGAGACTCTGACAATGGCGGTATGCATTTTCGAGAGGTCGCGGACCAGGCGGTAAAGCTCGGGTTCCGCGGGCGCAAGGGTTCTGGAGCAAAAACGATCCAGCAATCGTTTTGGGCGACCATGAAGCGGTCCCCGACGGTATTCGACGCCCTGGGGGGCGGAAAGTTCAAACTCAAATGACCAGTTAGGCAACGGATGTCGAGCAGCGCGGTCAGGATGGCGGCAGAAAATCGAAAGACCCAAATCGACGACGGTCAGGTTGTCGACTTGGGTCTTTTTCGTTCGCGTTAGCGGTGCGTTCGATTTAGCCCAATTTCAAGCCTAGAAAGTGAGGTGTGTCGTGCGCTGGTCGCCACGCGACTTCATACGGTAAGCAGCGGCCAAGGATGGCCACAACCTGCCGTCGACTGCCAGCAAAGAGGCTGACAGCCATTTCCACCGATCTGGAGAGATGGCCGAGCGGTAAGGCAGCGGTCTTCAAAACCGCAGTCGGGGTCTCCGGGTAAGGATGTAGCCCCGCGTGGGTTCGACCCCCACTCTCTCCGTCAATGGGGATTTACGCGCAAGTTTAACAATCGATCGCCCTTTTTCAAACCTAAAGTTCAGCGGTTTCGCCCGCGTCCGCTAGCTCTTCGCGCGCTATCATTCGCAACCTTTCCCGAACCCACGCCGACGTGTCTATCCCCGCCAACTCCGCAGCCCGATCAAAGACGCCCTTTTCGGCGTCAGTCACCCGGACCTGAAGATACCGGGTCTTCCGCTTTGCCGGAGTTTTTCGCGGTCGCCCCGTCTTCGGCTTCATGGGCATAAGTGTACCGACATTAACAATACTGTCAATCGCACTTGCGTTGTATTGTTTTTGTCGGTACAATAAGCACATGAGAAAACCCCGTCAGTGCTAGTAACACGGACGGGGCGACAGACATTCAGGCGAACCCGAATGCCAGCCTTGCAACTGCATTCTAACACGGTTCGCCCAGCCAATGGAAAGCGAACCGGAAATGCCCCGCAAAGACTTTCGCATTGTCAGAGACAAATTTGCGAACGACAGCGGCTTGCCCTTCGGACGAATTTTGACGCGCGAACACGTGCTGCAATCGCTTGAGGCGGAAGGCCACGAATACCGCCAGCGAGTTTTTTGCCCGCTGGTCACGTTGTGGGCTTGGCTTTCGCAGTGTCTCAGTCAGGACAAATCGCTGAATGAGGCTGTGAACGCGCATCCTTGCCCACCGCGTCGCAACCGGGCTGTCGGCTTGCTCTGCATCGTCCGCCAGTTACAGCAATGCCCGCGCTCGATTCCCGCTGCCAGTCATGGTTCGGCTGGCGAAAGAGATCGGCCGCAACGTCCACGATTCAGCGGATGATTCGTGGCATTGGCGAGGCCGCGAAGTGTTCTTGGTCGATGGCACCGGACTGTCGATGCCAGACACGCCCGAAAATCAACTCGCCTTCCCGCAGGTAAAGTCGCAAAAGAAGGGGGTCGGATTTCCGGTCATGCGTGCCGTGGCGATGATTTCGCTGGCCACGGGCGCGGTTGTTGATTTTGCTTTCGCAGCACACGAAGGGAAGGGAACCGGGGAAGGAAGTCTTCTCCGCGGAATGCTCGACACGATGAATCGTGGCGACGTTCTCGTTGCCGACCGATTTTATCCGTCGTATTCCACCGTGGCCGCTCTCGCTGAGCGAGGCGTCGATATGGTGTCCGTCAGCCATCAGAGCCGAACCGTCGATTTCAGCGAAGGTTTCCAGCTCGGGGAAAACGATCACATCGTCGAATGGCACAAGCCGCGCTGTCACCACAGAGCGGATCGCGCGAAATTCGACTGGTTGCCCGAGACGATCCAGGTTCGGGAGTTACTTATAGACATCGAAGGGCGTGACGGGCGCAGCGAAAAGGCCATCGTAATCAGCACGATTATTGACCCATCGATTCCGCAACGGGAACTGTCGGACCTGTACTGGCGTCGCTGGAATTGCGAACTCGATTTGCGCGATCAAGCAATCAATGCATCTCGACGTGTTGCGATGTAGGAATCCCGAAATGGTCGCGAAGGAAATCTTCGCGCACTTGCTCGCCTACAATTTGCTGCGCGGGACCATGACGGAGTCAGCAAAGAGAACCGGAACCACGCCGCGACAGTTAAGCGTGAAGGGCGCGATGCAGGCCGTCGAATCGTTCACGCCGGCGATGATGGCGGCAAACGGCAGCGAAACCCTGTACGCCGCGTTCCTGACGACGGTTGCAGCCCATCGTGTCGGCAATCGCCCAGGCCGGCAGGAACCGCGTAAGAAGAAACGACGGCCGGCATGGCAGGATTACTTGAAGGTCCCGCGGAATCGGTGCCACCGTCGGCTGGCCGCGGAAGCGAATCCTTAAGCTAGTGCCATTCCGTGACGACCGTAGGCGGCATTACACCCGAGTTTTGTCCGGTATCGGATGGCCAACCGGTCCGATTTGCAAAGTCCGAGTTCCGGAAACCCGTCGAATCCATAATTCGCTTGCGGAGGGTTTTTCCGGTTGCGCTGGGTTGAATGTTCCTTGCCTAAACTGAATTCGTCGTCGAAGTTGCGAGTAGAAAGAGCCGCAGGATTTTGGCTCCCCGGATTGCGGTGGCCCCTGTTCTGACGGGCGAACAACCACCGATCGGATTGGAGATATGGGACCCCTGAACTCGATGCTGACGGGTCATCGGAGACCACTGATCCGAAAACTGCCAACGCGACGAGTTTCCGGTAATTTGATTTCGCAAATGGTCGGCTGATCGGTGACGCTTTCACTACGAGCTGCCGGCCTTCTCGACACCGCTGTTCAGATGATCTGCCTGATTGGGTGAACTCGCTCGACTCCAACCAGTTTCTGGTTCAGGCCGCCGTAGAAGTAGGAGAGTTGGTTCGGATCGAGCCCCATCTGATTCAGAATCGTTGCGTGCAGGTGTTTGACGTGAAAAGGGGACTCGACCGCAATCGAGCCGAGTTCGTCGGTGGCGCCGACGCTTTGTCCGCCGCGGATGCCTCCTCCCGCCATCCACATCGTGAAACCGTAGGCGTTATGGTCGCGGCCGGTCCCTTGCGCGTACTCGGCCGTAGGCTGTCGGCCGAATTCGCCTCCCCAGACGATCAACGTGCTGTCGAGCAGTCCGCGCTGCTTGAGATCCTTAATCAGCCCGGCGATCGGCTTGTCGGTGTTGCCGGCGTGATAATTGTGGTTCTTTACCAGGTCGCCGTGGGCGTCCCAATTGTGGTCGTTGTGGTTGCCGCCCGAATAAAGCTGAACAAACCTGACGCCGCGCTCCACCAGTCGCCGGGCGAGCAGGCAACGCTTTCCGAAGTCGTATGTGCGATTGTTGTCGAGCCCGTACAGCTTCTGCGTTGCCGCGCTCTCTTGTGCGAAATCGACCGCCTCGGGCGCATGTTGCTGCATCTGGTACGCCAGTTCGTAGCTGGAGATGCGGGCGGCCAATTCGCTGTTGTCGACTCGGCGGGCCAGGTGCGATGCGTTTTCCTCTTCGACCGTATTGAGCAGCTCGCGCTCGATTGAGCGAGTCATTCGAGGCGGCAGGCTCAAATCGATGATTGGTGCGCCCTTCGAGTGGATAATCGTCCCCTGATAGCTGGCAGGCATGTAGCCGCTCGACCAGTTCTTGGCTCCGCTGATCGGCCCGCCTGTCGGATCGAGCATCACCACGAATCCCGGCAGATTCTGGTTCTGGCTGCCGAGGCCGTAATTGACCCAGGAACCGATGGCCGGGCTGCCGCTCAGAATCTTCCCCGAATTCATCTGCAGCATGGCCGAGCCGTGAATGGGCGAGTCGGCCTGCATCGACTTGATAAAGGCAATTTCGTCGACACACGTCGAGAGGTGCGGAAATAGCTCGGAAACCCACTGCCCCGAGCGGCCGTACTGTTTGAAATTCCACTTCGGCCCGATCACGCGGCCTTCGTTCTTTTCGCCGCCGCGTCCTTTGGTTTTTACGGCGATGGTCTGGCCATCGAGCTTGTAGAGCTTGGGTTTGTAGTCGAACGTGTCGACATGGCTCGGCCCGCCATACATGAAGAGAAAGATGACGCTCTTCGCTTTGGCGGCAAAATGCGGTTGCTTCGGCGCGAGGGGATTCTTGTAGGGCGTCTGCCCGTCCGCAGCGACGGCCTGACGACCCAGAAAACCGTCGGCAGCGAGTAGTCCCGTCAGCGCCAGCGACGTGAAGCTACCCCCCGCCTCCCACAGGAATTCGCGCCGCGTCCTGCCACAAAACGTGCCGCGATTCGAGAGACAACTTGCGTTCGGTTGCATCGTGACGTTTTGCATCAGGGCGTTTTGCATCGAGTGCCGCTCGATGTCCAAGTCAATCCAAGTACAGAAACTCGTTCAAATTGAGCACGGCCAAACAATAGAAGTCGAGGGCCGCCCGGGAGGAGAGGCCGTTCTTGTATTCCAGCGTACGGAGCAGTTTCAGCCCGCGATCGACACTTGCGGGTTCGGGCGAGTGAACCAAGGCAAGTCGCAGAGCAAGGCGCACTTGTGCCGCGGGATCGTTTCCGGCTTCACGTCGCAGTCGCTCCGCCAGCGCCTCAGACTGCGAATGCACGAAAGCCCCGTTGAGCATGGCCAAGGCTTGTGTCGGTTGGGTTGTCGTAAATCGAACCGCACAACTCGAGTCGTTGTCGGCAACATCGAAGTCGGCAAGAATCGGCGTCATCAGCGACCGCTTCACGTAGATGTAGATGCTTCGTCTCGCTTGTTCTTGCGGGGAAGACTTTCCCCACCCGGCTCCGGGAACCGATTGTCCCGCCAACACCTCGGCCGAGATGTCGGGAAAAACACTGGGCCCGTACATTTTGGAATTGAGGCTGCCGCTGAGCGCGTGGATCGAATCGCGAATCTCCTCCGCGGAGAGCCGACGCATGTCGAATCGCCAGAACAGATCGTTGGCAGGATCGCGAGCCAAAGCCGCCGGATTGCCCTGCGACGACATGCGGTAGGTGCTCGACGTCACGATCAAACGGTTCAGCGACTTCAGGTGCCATCCGTTTTTGACGAACTCGGCGGCCAGCCAGTCGAGCAATTCGGGATGCGTCGGCCGATCCCCAAGGTAGCCGAAGTTATTGGGTGAGCGGACGATCCCTCGGCCGAAATGATGCTGCCAAATGCGATTGACCATCACACGCGCCGTCGCGGGGTTGTCCGCTGACGCAATCCAGTTTGCCAGCGTGAGCCGCCGTCCTGTGGAATGCGTCGTCGCCTGCGGCGGCGAAAGTCGCGGCGGCCGTGGGTCGAGAATCCGCGGAAAGCTCGGCTCAACCTTCTCACCCAACACGTGCGGGTTGCCTCGCTTGAGCACAAATGTGTCGGGCGCCTTCATGCCTGATTCGGTGACGCCTAAGGCGTAGTCTGCCGGAATCGGCTGTTGCTTCATGCGGCGCAGGGCAGCCTGCAGAGCACGATAGCGTTTGAACCGTTCCTCGCCGAGAACAATCGCCCCTTGCTGCTTGATCCACTCGGAGAGTTCAAGTTTCGATGACGTTTTCGCGGGGAATCGACCCCGGAGTTCGTTATTGAGAGCGGAAAATTCCGCCTGGGCCTTCTTCCGCTTCTCGTTGAACTCACGGGTCGAGGCGCGAAACTGTTCCCGTTCCCGGTCGTCGTCGAGCAGCGGCACCTCGATGTTGGGACCAGTGGTCTCGTAGGGCCTGATGTTGTGGAAAAACGCCAGGAGCCCGTAGTAATCCTTTTGCGAGATCGGGTCGATCTTGTGATCGTGGCAGCGGGCGCAATTGACGGTGAGGCCGAGAAAGACCTGTCCCGTAGTGGCCACGAGATCGTCGAGGGCGTCGTACTTCGCCTGCAACCGGTCAGCCGGCTCATCGTCCCACGGCCCGAGGCGGTAGTATCCCGTGGCGATCAGCGACTCGCGAGTGGCGTCCTGCAACTCGTCGCCGGCCAATTGTTCGCGGATGAACTGGTCGTACGGCTTGTCGGCATTCAAGGCCCGGATCACGTAGTCACGGTAGCGCCAAGCGTGCGGCTTCGCGCCGTCCCGCTCAAAACTATTCGTCTCGGCGAAACGAACGACGTCGAGCCAGTGACGGGCCCAGTGCTCACCGTAGCGGGGCGAATCCAGGAGCCGGTCGACGACCGTTTCGTAGGCGGTCGGCGAAGAATCGGCAACAAAGGCGTCCGCCTCGGCAGGGGTCGGTGGCAGACCAATCAAGTCGTAATACACCCGACGCAGCAAAGCGATCTTTTCGGCCGCCGGCGCGGGCGCGAGGCCGTTTTGTTCGAGGCGATTGAGAATAAACGCATCGATCGGGTTGCGGACCCAAGACCCATTACGGACTGTGGGGGGCACATGGACGAGCGGCGGACGAAATGCCCAGTGGACTTCCCAGGCGGCCCCCTCGCCGATCCAACGGCGGATGAGATCGATTTCCGCCGTTGTCAGGGGCTTCCCCTCGGGGGGCATGCGCTCCGAGGATTCGCTCGAGCTGACCCGTTTGAGCAATTCACTTTCGGCGACGTTGCCGGCAACCAGAGCGTGCGATCCCGATTCGAGCTTGGCGAAGGCCCGCTCCCGCAGATCGAGCCGCAACCCCGCTTCGGCTTTATCGGGTCCATGGCACCGGAAGCAGCGCTTGGCCAAGACGGGCTGCACTTCACGGTCGAAGTCGACCTTGGCGGCAGCAGACTTTAAGGCAGGATTCGCTGCCGCCGCAAGGCTTTGAAGGCTTGCGACCTCCGCGATTGCGAGGATCAAGGCCACCCAAATCGCATGACCGGCCGCTGCTTGTGGCAGCCTCAGCGGTCTGGACCTCGGTCCTTCTGAAAACTTGATCAAGCGGCGGGAACCGGTCGACGGAAGGATGTCGGGGCGAAGCAGCGCCGTCACGCGGCTTCCGAGTTGAGGCAGGTCGAGGTGCGGTACAACCGCCTCGCTCTAGCAATTTTGCCAGATCCCAGGGGCATCGACAATGTGCCCTTGGCGAAGCAAGCCGGATGCCAAATCGGTCAGCGGAGGACGGGACCGTCGGCGTCGAGAATCTGTGAGTTCGAGACCGAGTTTCCGTACGTTTCAAATTGATCGAATGTCCACACGACCTTTTTCGTTTTCGGATCAAGCTCGATCACCAGCGGCTGGCCCGGCCCTGCGTGACAATTGCCGATGACGTAGTGTCCGTTCGGCAAAACTTCGAGCGTCGTGACCCAGGCGAGCGTGATCTTGGGGAGATCGTGTTGCTGAATTTTCCAGACGATCTGTTTCAGCGGCGCGACTTCGATCACGCCATGACCGTTCCCTGTGCTGATCAGCGTATTTCCATTAGGCAAGCGTACGGCGGCGAAGCACTTGTTCCCAAAGGCTTCCGGGCCATGACCCGGTTTGGGCGATCCGCCGAAGAGCGGGACGGAATAGTCCCACGTCACGCGGCCCTCGTGGTCGTACTCGCGGACGACGCCGTCCCCCTCGTGGCAAACGAGGTAATGACCGTCGTCCAGTTGACGGGCCAGGCGGGTGTCCGTGTGCGGATCGCGGTGATTCACCTTGAGCTTGATCTCGTGCAGCAGCGTGCCCGCGCGATCAATTTCGATGATGCGTGCCGGCCCGCTCTCGGCAATCATCACGCGTCCGCCGGCCAATGGCTGAAACGCGTGAACCTCGACCCGCTGCCCCTTGTTTCCGTTCGCCGTTGCCGAGTCGTACGCCCAAATAATTTTTCGTTTGGCGACGTCGATCTCCACAATTTTGCTTGGGCCCTGCGGGACCATGAGCGTTCCGCCGGCCGACGCGTGAACATCATGAATTCCCTCCCAAGGCATCTGCCATTCGACGTGGCCATCGCGCGCGACAATCGCCAGCTTCCCGTTCCCCTGCAACACGAGCCGATGCTGCGCCTGGGCCGACCGGGCGAGCGACAAGAGGGCGAGAATTGCGAAAGCAATGGGAAGTCGGCTGCTCACGACGGCGACCTGACGGGAGGAAAGTTGATGCAAGGTGGTGCGACGGATCGCAATCGTAACTTTGGCAGAATCGCGACGCCACCACCCGATCGCGCCGCGGAGCGGGCTTCGATCACCATATGGTCAGGCCTGTCGATTTTAGAACGTTGCGACAAATCTCGGCAGACTCGGGAAATGCGGCCTTACGCACAAAACGCGTCTGATGAATTCGAACGCCGACCACGGCTGATTTCGACTGACACAATCAGCATACGGCACGGGGGCCGTGCACCCGAAAAACGGATGGCTTTCCCGGCCGTCGAGTCACTTATCGGTCCTTTGTTGGCGTGTCCGAGAAAAGGATTGAGATTACGGAAAAGCGCTAACGTGACGACCAAATTCGTCTGCCGCGGCGGATGGTCCAGCGGGGGGGGGGTAAAATCTGAGAATCTGCTTATGACCGATTTCTTCTGGCTGGTCGTGATTGCGCTCTCGCGCCGCGTCAATTTATTGGTCAACTTTGCCCCTTCGTCCTGGAGCGGCTTCAGCCCCTTCCGGTTTAACGCCGCTTCCTGACGGAGCGGACCCAACTCGTCTGGCGAGCTGGTTTCCGCCGTTGGTCTGGCGTGCCCTGATTCCCTAACACTCGGGCTGTCAGCGCGGTTTTTGACGATTGGCGCGAAAGTTCCGCTTGTGCGTGTGCCGAAGAATGGAGAAGCGACTGCGCAACGCCCGTGCGGCGTATCTTTTCGCGCGAATAGCGGGGGGCTTCGGCATGACTCAGGCAAGTGAAAAGAACGAACCGGTGTCTCTCGCGGAATTCCGAACTCCACCTTCCGACATGGTGGAGTTCGTTAAGAACCTTATTCGCGACGAGGCCCGAGTCAGTCAGAGGGGGGAATTCGCTCGGCATCCGCTCGTTTACGAGGCGATGACGATCCCACTCGATGAACAGCTGCAGCCCGTTGGCCACCCATTTAAAACGCTGGCCTGCAACGTGTCGTTGGCTGGGGCATCCTTGGTTCACAGTGAACCGATCCATGCTTCGTTCCTTCGGGTGTCGCTCGACGTCGTCAACCTGGGCACGACAATGGTCGCGAAGGTCCGGCGGCATCGGCAGCTCGAGCAGCAGTATTTTGAAGTCGACTGCGAATTCGTCTCGCGGGCTGCCTGACACGAGTAACTTCAGCAACTGCGCCTGCAAATCGTAAATCCGCTCGTCGATGTGTCGAGACCGATGCGGATACCCGGTCGGCTCGTCTTTTGGGTTGGTTGCGGCTCGTTTCTTTGCCCCTTGCCAAAGGGCTCCGGAGCAGGAGTTTTCTTTGCCAGCCACGACGACCTGTACCAAAAAGAGAGAACATCGCATGCGAGTCGACCAGATTCGGGTTGATGAGGCCCAGGTTGTCGAAGAAGCCGACAACCTAAGACTCATCTTTCCAGTGACCCATGGACAAACGCAGACTCCCGTTTGGTTCAGGGTCCGCAACGCAGACGCTGCGCCCTCGGGAAACGTTGCTTTGGCGATTGCGTTGGTACCCGCAATGAGAGCTGCGAGATCGCTCGTACTCGCCGATTCACTTTCCGCCAGACTATTCGCGTCTCAAGCGGCTATCCAAAAGCTTTTTCAAGACTGGGACAACCGGTTCAACGTCGTGCGAATCACTGCTCCTCTTGTCGCGCCCCATCAAGCGTCAACTGGGGGAACTGGTCTTTTCTTCACGGGCGGCGTCGACTCCTTCTTTTCATTGTTAAGGCATCGGGAAGAAATTACACATCTGATCTTTGTGCGCGGATTCGATATCAAGCGTGATCAGCAGGAGGTTGATCGTTCGGTGCTGCCGGCCATTCGAGCGGTCGCGGCCAAAATGAATAAAACTCTCGTCGAAGTCAGCACAAACATCCGAGAGTTTTCTGATCCTATCGTTGAGTGGGCACTCGATTACCATGGCACCGCCCTCGCCGCTGTGGCACTCCTTCTGGCCCCCACGCTGAACAAGGTTTACATCGCAGCGTCACATGCGGAAGGGGATACGTTTCGCTGGGGGTCGCATCTGTTACTCGACCCTCTTTACTCGACGGAAACGTTGTCGTTGATCCATGATGGGGCGAATGCAACACGTGTCGAGAAGGTGGCCGCTATTGCGGATGATCCGCTGGTGCAGCAGACACTAAGGGTGTGCAACAAAGCGGGTGCCTATAACTGCGGTCGTTGCGAAAAGTGTCTTCGCACAATGATCAACCTCCGGGTAGCGGGCGCGTTGGAGAGGGTTGTCACATTTGACCGTCACTTACGATTAAATGAGGTGCGGCTGATACACGTTCGCGACGAAAACAAGGTGTCATTCGTGTCGGAGAACTTGACGGCGCTTCGAGCGAAGGGCGTCGATGATGACCTGGCTTTGGCATTGAATGACGCGCTGAACCACCGCTTTTATAAAGGGTGGGGCCGACTGGAAAAGCCTCTGATTAAGGGCATGAATCGGCTTGCGAATTGGCTACCGTCTCGCGGCGCGCGGTCATCATGAGTGTCGTCTGCATAGGTTCGAGTCCAGAGAGGGCCTTCGAGACCAATCGCGCGCCTTAAATTGCGGGCGCGAAATGCTTTTCTCCACCCGCGCGACCCCTGCCGTTCTTGCAATCGTTAAAGTTCAGCAACCTGAAGATTCGATAAAACCCTCAGAAATGAGGGGCGCTTGCTCGTTCGCCACGAAATCGTGCGCGCGCAATCCGACCCTCGGATCATTGCTGTCTGGCTAACGCCGACCGTTGGCGTGAGCAAGCCACAGACGCTGCGGAGGGATCTCGGTGGGCCTGCGTCGCAACATTCGCTCCCTCGTCGAACGCCATTTGGTGGTCCCCCACCTGATACGGCGAGCACGACGCGCAATGACTGATCGCCCGCGGTCGTCGGGCGTGCTGATCATGGGGTGGTACGGCAGGGAAACGACTGGCGACAAAGCCATCCTGGCGTCGCTGCTCGACAACATCGCTGGCCACTCCGTTCGCATCTTGAAGTCGACGTATGACGTCGACTACAGCCGGCAGACGTTGAACGAGATCCAAGCACCAACCGTTCGCTGCATCCCAAACGACATCGCCTCCTTCGTGAGGGCCCTCGAGTGGGTCGACGTGATCGTCATCGGCGGCGGACCGCTCAAAGAAAGCGGCCAAATGCTCGAATGGTCCACGCGGGTGGCAATTGCCAAGAGTCTCGGCAAGAGGATCATGGTTTACGGCTGTGGGATCGGCCCGTTGCATTCGGCGCCGGTTCGCCAGCATGTCGCTCAAATCCTGCGGCTGGCGGATCGAATCACCCTGCGGGATGCCATCGCGGTCACCAACGCAACCAACCTCGGAATCCCCGCGGATCGCATCACCCTGGCCGCCGACCCTGCGATGGGGCTCGAGGCCCCGTCAGTGAAATCCGCTGGCCCGAACGGAGAGCCGTTGACGATTGGAGTTTCATTGCGCCGGCTGAGCAAACACTATGCGTCGACCGGCACGGAGATCGAGGCGACCAGGCAAGAGTCGGCCTTTCACGAGGCTGCCAAGCGCACGGTGCGCCGCATCGTGCAAACGAACGAAGCTCAAGTCGTGCTCGTTCCCATGGCATTGCGCCGCAAGGATGATGATCGCGTCGTCCTGAGGCAGATGCAGACGGAGCTCGGCCACGATCCGCGGATCTCACTGATCGAGCGCTACGCTTCACCCGCGGCGCTCCTGGAGCACTTTAAAGGGTTCGACTTCTTCGTCGCGATGCGGTTCCATTCGGCCGTGTTCGCGATGCTCTCGCAGGTGCCCCTGGTGGCAATCGATTACGACAGTCAGAGTGGAAAGACCACCGGGCTCATGGAAGCGATGGGCCTGTCGGAGTTTGTGCTGAACATTGCGGATGTGACGCCGGAGCGCCTCTGGACGCTGGTTGAAACGGGCCTCAGCCAACGTGCAGCGATCGCTCGTCGAATCGCGGAGAATCTCCCCGCGCTGCGGGATCGGGAGCGAGCCAATGGATCGACGCTGCGCGAGCTGCTCAAAGCCGCTTGACCGCCCGCTGTGGATGGGTCTGCAATGAGACTTTGCCTTTACACCGAAACGGCGTTGCCGACAATCGGCGGCCAAGAGTTGGTCGTCGATGCCCTCGCCAGGGAATACACGAACCAGGGTCATGAGGTGGTCGTGCTCGCGCCCACCCCGCGCGGGTCGTTGGTGGCTAACGATCGCCAGTTGCCCTATCGCATGATACGGCACCGGCGTTTTCTTTCAACGCGCCGGTTTATTGACTGGTATCAAATTCCGCTCCTCAAACTTCATCGCGAGTTTCCGTTCGACGTCCTTCATTGTCACAGCGTCCATCCCTGCGGATACCTCGGCGCGTTGTGCCGAGATCGATTGAAGGCAGCGCTCGTCTTAACCAGCCACGGGGGAGATGTTCGGGAGGGCGGCGCACGGATCCGCAAACGCGGCGCACGATCCCGCGCCATCATGGCTCTGCGACAGGCGGACGCCGTTGTGTCGATCAGCCGCTTCACCACGCAGGCGCTCATGGGTTTGGAGCCAGCGACAAAGATCGTCGAGATTCAAAATGGCGTCGATCTCGGCTCGTTCGCCAATCCGGTCGCGCGGCCGCCACAAATCGACCCGCGAATTCGAGCGGGCGAGTACGTACTGTTTCTTGGGCGACTCCATTCGCGGAAAGGACTCGACATTTTGTTGGAAGCCTGGGCCGCCAGCCAGACGAAAACTGATCCGAGCAGGATGCTGGCGATCGGCGGTGATGGCGGCGAGTTCGAGGCGCTGAAGGAGCAGGCGCGGCAATTGGGAATTCTCCCAAGCGTCTGTTTTCTGGGACGGGTAACGGGTGTCACTAAAACCTGGCTTTTGCAAAATGCTCGATGCGGCTGCATGCCGTCGCGCAATTGGGAAGCGTTTCCCTTGGTCGTCATGGAAGCCTTTGCCGCCGGCAAGCCGATGATCGGCACTCGCATTCTCGGACTGAAAGACTTGATCACTCACGGAGAGACGGGCTGGCTCGTCGCGTCCGAATCACCGGCCGAACTGGCCGCAGCTCTTCACGAAATGTGGGTCGATGATGGATCGTTGCTCAAGTATGCTGCCAACGCGCGCCGCACGGCTTTAGAGCATGGCTGGCCGTCCATCGCGGCCAGGCATCTCGCGCTTTATCAAGCGCTCAGCAGGCCCGAAGCGCAGACGGCTTGCGCAATGGATCGTCGAGAGAAGGAAGCGTCTGACGCACGACAACGACTTGTGTGCCGTCCGACTCTCGCAATCGGTTAGTTCCACCGTGGACTTCGCCCGTTTGCTGATGCCGATTCGACGCGGGCACAGTCGATGAGCCGGTCGCGCGAAATCGGTGGCTTTTCGCGAAGCTCGGAAAAGGGTTGAGTAAACGAGAAGGCTGCCAATCGAAGCTTAGCCGATTGCTAGCATGGAGCTGTGTAATCCCTCTGGATAGACGGCTCGAGTCGATCCATGCGTGACGTCACAGAAATCCTCTCCGCGAGCGAACAGGGCGGACCCCATGCGTCCGTGTCTCGAGAAATCGGGACCGGGAGTCACCAAATACGGGGCAAAGCTCAAGGCGTAAGAGTCCTCGCCGGACGCAACCCGACGTCCCCGTCGCTCCGATACGTCGGCACAACCCCCTGCCGGAAGGCAGAACGCACGATCGAGGCCCAAACGCCGAACGAGCCGCCACGCAACCCACGGTTCTCCAGAGTTATCCGTAGTACATCTTCTTTATCTTCAGTAGTCTCGTTTTCGTTTGACCTGGGGTACGGCTGGAAGCGCTCCTGACACCAGGTGAAGACATTGCCCTGCACGTCGAACAAGCCGAAATCATTCGGCTTCTTACTCCCCACCGGCCAGGAGCGGTCCTGCGCAGTTCTTGAGGAACCACGCATACTTCGGCAATAGCTCTTCCGTCTCCCCGTAGTAGCGGGATGTCACCGACCCCGCTCGGGTCGCAAATTCCATCTCCGTTTCCGTAGGCAGGCGGTAGCCGCTTCGTTTCAGATAGTTTGCCGCCAGCTTCATCCCCACCTTGTATTCCGAGTCCGTCGCCGACAACGCCTTGGCGTCTCGCAGCGGCTCATAGCACCATTCGCTCACCGGCAACCCCTCCTGTTTGCTCAACCAGTTGCAGTAGGCCGCTGCCTGAAACCAGCTGATGCCCAGCACCGGGCAATCGCCAGTCGGGGACCATTGCTGGGTTTCGCCCCCGTATCCGCGATCAAAGCGCTGGTATTCCGCTAGCGTCACAGACTTCGCTGCCAGAGCAAACGTCCGACCGATGCGCTTCTTGTGCCGGCTTTCACGTGATTCACGCCCGGCTTCGTTCGGCGGCGATCCCATCACGAACTCGACCGGGCCGGGGATCACCACCATCGTCTGACCCTGACCGTTGATGTACCACTGCGGCCGGACTCCGGGGGCTGACGCTGCCGGGCTCGCCTTGAGTTGCTGCTCGATGCCTTCCAGACGCTTGGCCCGCTGCTCCTTGTCCTTCGTCCATTCCTCATTCACCTGTTTCAGCCACGCTTCCTGTTTCCATATTCTCAGCAGCCATTCTGCCGCCGCATGAACGCCAGGATCAGCGTCAGTGCCGTAGATTGTCTGTAGCGTCGGCATGAAGGATGTGCGGCTGGCAGGTGGCAGTTCCTGTTCGTTGAACTCCCCCAGACTCAGGAACAACGCCCGGCGAATCGTGATGTCCGGTTCCTCATCCAGTCGCTTGATGAGCGCTTCGGCGTCTACACCCATCGGACCCAGGCGATGGATGAGGTAGCTCCGCACTCTTGGGTCGGGGCTGTGTTTCAAAAGCGGCCAGACCTTTTCAGGCAGGCTCATCCTCAGCAGCGCCACGGCTGCGTTCGCCTGCCTTTTCGCCAGCGTTTCCCGCCTGGCTTCCGAGGAGGGCAAGTCTGCTGGTAGTTTTGTGTCGATGACGGCAGTCAGCAGGGGTAGACCCTGCTCAGCGCGATCCTTGAATTTCGCATAGATAACGGCGAACTGCTTGTCGTCGGCGTCCATGAGAAGGTCAGCCAAAACCTGCGGCTGGTCGGCGGCGTAATCGGCCAGCAGATTCGTTGCCAGTGTGCGCTCCGACGCGCACTCCGGGTTGCGATCTCGGAAGATTTCGGCCAACGCAATCAGCAACGACTTCCTCACGGGCCGGAATGCCTCGCTCCACTGGCCCAGGTACACGGGGCTCTCAAGCACGAGGTCGTTGGCCAAGAGAGGGCTGCACTTCGTCCACTTGTCACTCTCGGGGTCGTACTTCGCCAGAGCGGCAGCCGCCCGCAGCCGCTCTGAACCTGCTGGGCGCGCTGACGCAACCCGGGTCGCCGTTTCCGGCTTCAGGGCGACCGCCCACAATTTCTCCAGCAAAGCATCTTTGTGCGCGGCCAGAGCGTCACGGATCACCGGAACTTCGTGCGGTTCGGCTTCAAGCAGCCGATCGTAGAGGTACGCGACCTGCGTGCCGTCCACCGGCAATAGGGCAAGGCTGGCGTGGAGTTGCTTGCGGGCGTCCTTGGCTGCTTCCGCCTTGAGATAGGCTTCGTGCAGCACCGGGTTGATCCACCGGCGATAGGAACCCATCTCCAACACGATCGCCGGAACTTCATTGGTGGCGGCGTCCAGCAGTCGGTCCCGTAAGGCATGGGCTTTCAGAGTGCCCTCGCCCACGTAGACACCCCCGCTGACGATCGCCAAGACTGTCAGAAGGACCATGGCCCGAACCGCGTGATACTTGCCAGCCCTGGCCATCATCATCTTCTGCGGGGGCGTCCAGTTCTTCTTCGGCGTCCACCACCGGATAGTCAACCATTGCACCAGCGACGGCAGTTGCCGGTTCTCCGGACGGGCGATCCACACGGCCGCCCGATCTGTCAGCAGCAGTTCGGCCCGACCCCGGCGCGTCTCTTTCTGCTTGCGGGTCAGCCACTCCCGAATCGAGTGAACCAGATAGTCGTGGGTGAGTTGGTAGTATTTCTGACCCGGCCTGGTCTGGAGAACGGAGTCGCTATTTGCGTCCTTCCCTTCCGGGTCGGTCGGCGTGATGAGCCGGATTTCATTGTCGAGAATGCGGATCAGGTCATCGAAATCCTTGGGACGGCTGCCATAGCCCGAGGCTTCCAGCAGCTCCGCATGCGACCGCATGTGGCCCTTGATGTCGCTGCCCGTTTCGGGCAACAGCGCTTTCAGATCGGCACGAGCGGCTTTCTGGTGGTAACGGTGTTCCGGGGGAGCCGTGGCAGCGCTGAACGTCTCTTCGAGGAACGTGACGCCAACCCCTTCGGTGCCGCCGACAGCTTTCAGGGAGGCGGGCGTCCAGGCCTTGCCCTTCATCATTTCCGCAAACAGGGCCAGCCGGACGGAGATGACTTTGCCTTCTTGCGCCAAGCCGGAGACGGCCTGAGTCAAGAACTCCTTTTGGTCTTTGCTGGTGTCCCCGGGGTCCTCGGGCAGTTTGCCGAAGGCCCGCCCGAATGCGGCCAGCACTTTTCGGGCGTGATCGGTGTCAAAAAGGTCAATCGCCGCCGAGTTCTGGCCCTCAAGAAGGCAAACCTCCAACTCCCGCATGAAGCGGATCACAGCCATCCAAAAATCATCGCGCACCATGACGATGCACTGGACCCGGCCCCCGTCGCACTGGCGCAGGGCTTGCACCAGTTCGGTGTTCTGTCCTTGCTTCTTGGCGTACAGCCATTGCTCGAACTGGTCGAGGATGATGACCACCTTCGGGCCTGGGGGGATGCCGAGCCCGCGGCGCAGTCCGGCCAGCGTTTCCTTCAGACTCAAGTTGTCCGGCAGTGATGCGCCGCGCTTGCGGAGGCCGTTCAACAGGCGGGTTTCGGTTTCCTCGGCGGTCGCTTCCACGTAAACGGCGATGACCTCATCCGACAGTCGGGGGAGCAGGCCCGCCTTCACGAACGACGATTTGCCGCACCCTGACGGCCCGCAGATCAATCCCACGGAGAAGGTCTTCTCCGCGTCCTTCTCCTCGATGCGGGTTTTCCAGAAGCGAATGCTCTCGGGCAGGCCGTCTCGGTCACGCGGACCCGGAAGCAGCTCCAAGAAGAAATCCGCATCGTGTGCGTCGAAGGATCGCAATCCTTTGGGCACAATCTTGATCGTTCGGGCGTCGGTCGACGGCGCGTCAGCGATCGGGCTTACAGCAAGCGTCGGCCGAGCGACAGGCGTCGCCTGCTCCTCGACGAAGTGCTGCAAATCATCGGCAAAGTCTTTGGCTGTCGTGTAGCGATCACTCGCTCTCTTGGCGAGCGCTTTCAGACAGATGCGTTCCAGTTCCTTCGGAATCGCATCGTTGATTTGCCGCGGCGGCTTGGTCTCTTTCGTCGTGATCAAAAAGAGCGAACCCGGCAAGTTGGGCGCTCGAAACGGGTTCAGTCCCGTGAGCAATTCGTAGAGCACGACGCCCAGGCTGAACACGTCGCAACGACCATCAACAAGGTGGCCCTCCCCTCGGGCCTGCTCGGGGCTCATGTAGAGAGGCGTGCCGATGAGTTCATCGTCTGAACCCTTCCCAAAGTCCTCGTCCCGCAATGCGATTCCGAAGTCAGCGAGGTAGGGCTTTCCTTGGCGATCAATCAGAATGTTCGCCGGTTTCACATCACGATGGACGAGACCTTTCGTGTGTGCGTAATGAAGCGCATCGGCGATGGCTGCGATGACTCGAGAAGCTTCGGTTGATGAAAATCGACCTTGCTCGGTGGCCGTCCTGAGATCCGTCCCCTCGATAAACTTGGAGACGATGAAACACGTGCCGTCGTCTGTCCGCCCCACCTCGAACACCGGCACGATCGCCGGATGGTCCAAACCTGCAACGATACGAGCCTCGGTGAGATACCGCGCAGCGTCCGCCTCTTCGGCTATTCGATTTGAACCCGGTACTTTGATGGCGACTCGGCGTTCCAGATCTTCGTCGTGGCCGAGGTAAACGGTCGCAAATCCGCCGGATCCCAAAATTTGCTCAATCCGGAAACGTCCGACGCGTTCGGGCGACCGAGCCGGCGCCGGAACCGGAGAGTCTCGATCGCCGCCAGGAGGAATTGTGGGACTCTCAGCCAGAACCAAGTTTGTCGCGTCCAGCGGTCTCGACTGTGTGCCGAGAGGTTCGCTCGAAGTTGGGGGACGACCGGAGTCCATTGAGCGCCAATGCCTGTCGATAACACGAGTGCCACCAAAGATTCGGTGCTCTCGCATTGTGGTCCGCGACAGGGACCGGTTCAAGGTGGCCTGTGGAGCAGCCAGGACCGCACGCGATCGTGGAGCTGAATTGAGCGCCCTGGACTCCGATTCTACCCAACCGCGAAAGCTCCCGCGGTAAACTGGAGGCGGCGGATTTGAACCGAATCGAAAAACGAACGGGCCTGTTGAATAAGTCGGCTTTTTGGCAAGAGAGGTGGTTGGGGTGATGTCGTAACCACGATCCGCAATCGCTTCCTGAATGGTGATGTGGCAGCGCTGCTCGATCCGCTGCAGTTGTGCCAGATAGGGTTGATTGTCATGACGCGCCCCTGTCGTGACGTGCGTGTCCAAGATCACCCGACTGTCGGCATCGATGCTTTGGTGCACCTTGTACTTGAGTTGTCGCGGACTTCCCTTCTTCTCGGCCAAGGTGGCGTCCGGATCGGTACAGCTGCGGTGAGTCTGATTCGAGAGCTTACGAGCGATCCGAGAATCGAAGGGCTTCGTGCTCTCGGGAAGTGCTTCAGCCTCATGCCCCGCCTGCTCGGCCCCCTTGAGAACGAGGGAATTCAGTGCCGCATCCGCCGCAATCAGCGTGGCATCGGTCATCACGCGACACTGGGAGCCGACCAAGCCTCGCTTTTGGCAGAGCTCCACGATCCTTCGGAAGAGTGCCTCGAAGATGTCCTCGCCATATCGGTCGCGGATACGACTGAAGGACGAGTGATCCGGCACCCTGTCAGGCAACGCAAGGCGACAGAACCACCGATAGGCGAAGTTGTGATGGACGTCCTCGCAGAGTTGCCGGTCCGACTTGATGTCGTACAGGTAAGCCACCAAGAGCATCCGGAAAAAGACTTCCGGATCAATGGACGGTCGTCCCACTCCCGATGCATAGCAGGCCGCGGTGAGTTTGCGGATGAATGACGATTCGAGAATCCGATCGACCTTCCGCAACAAGTGATCCTCGTGGACGAGCGACTCCAAGTCGACAGCGACCACCGCCCGCGGATCGAAGACATGCAATCTTTGCATGTGCGCCTCCCGAACCAGAACAACGGGGGAACTGGCTAAACGGGAGACGCTCTTACCGCCCGCTTGATCAAGACCAATCGACCTTGACCCTCAGCGATCACACAGCCGTTTTTCAACAGGCCCGAACGTTTCTTGGTGGCCGCGAACCGACGAGCTCAGAGCGTTCGGCCGATGCGACCGGCGCGGGCCGCCGCCCGGACGACTTTTCGAGCCTTCTCTTGTCCACTCGAAGACTAACGAGAGCTCCATCTTCCGATCAGTTCTGATCACACCGATGGCGAAGCACCTTCGATGCTAACAAGCGGCACAGCGGTTGCATCTTGACCGCGCCCGGCGTGAGTCAAATCCCATTTGGAGTTGGGGACCTTGGCCCTTTAGGAGCCTGCTATGAACGAACAGGCTTAGGGCACAATGCGATGCGCGAATGTCCGGCGCGAATCGAGCAGTCCACCCGAGATCGACTCAACGGCGGATTGCGCGAACCCAATGTCTTGTCCGAAGACAGATTGCTTTCTTCGCGGCCACCAATGGAGCCCGCTCACGGTGCCCCGGAAGGCTACGAACTGCCGAAATCCCGGCGGCTGCAAGGAGGCGATTTCGCGCGGACGCATTGACCACCGGTCGCCCCGTTGACGCCGAAGTGTCGGCCAGAAATCTGGAGTTCACAATGGAGGCTCCTTCAGAGTTGTCCGAACGTCGGTCGCTGGAATCCAAGGCTGGGGCGGCAAGCGTGCCAGCGCCCCTTGGATCTGCAAGCTTGGCGGTGAGGCTGCTGCTCATTGGTGCTGCGCTTTTGGCGGTCGTCGCGGCGTTCGCCTATTTGGGCGGCTGGCTCACTCCGAATCAGTTGACACCGGCTCGGCTCACTGACGGATTCGAGCAGGTCGGCGGACTGCATCCGGGCTTCCGCCGGAACCATGCCAAGGGCATGGGAGTTTCTGGATTTTTCGAGAGCAACGGGAAGGGCGAGCGACTCTCAAAAGCCGCCGTCTTTAAGCCCGGGCGAGTGCCGGTGATCGGTCGGTTCTCATTGGCCGGTCCTAATCCTTTTCAAGCCGACGAACCGGCGAGCGTGCGCGGGCTCGGACTCCAGTTTTCGCCGGATGCGGAACCCTGGCGGACGGCAATGATCATTCTCCCGGTGTTTCCGGTCCGCACTCCCGAAGCGTTTGACGAGCAATTGCTCGCCTCGGCTCCCGATCCAAAGACCGGAAAGCCGGATCCCGATAAGATGAATTCATTTCTTGCCCGCCATCCCGAGAGCGAGCGGGCACTCGGGATCATCAAGAATCGGCCGATTCCATCCGGTTTCGCCAATAGCACATTCCACAGTCTGAATGCGTTTTGGTTCATCAATTCGGCCGGCGAGTCCAAGCCGGTGCGCTGGATCGTATCGCCCGAGCAGCCGTTCGAGCCGGCCCGCGGACCGGTGCCGAAAGACAAGAATTATCTGTTCGATGCGCTGATCGCCGAGATCCGGCGGCAACCGTTGCGGTGGCATCTCATCATCATCGTCGGGCAACCCGGCGATCCCACGGACGACGCCACCATCGCCTGGCCGGACAGCCGGGAACAGGTCGATGTTGGAACGTTGACGCTCGACAAGGCAGAGAGCGACGACACAAGCCCCGCGACAGCGCTCAACTTTGATCCGCTGGTACTGCCACCGGGGATCGTCCCCTCGAACGATCCTCTTTTGAGCGCTCGTTCGGCCGTCTATTCGCAGTCCTTCACCCGGCGCGGGGGAACCGAAACCCTCGAGCCCGATCACGCCTGCGGAAGTTTCTGAAGGAAAGTGACGATGCCCGATCGCTGGCAGTTCAACATTCTGGCGCGGATCCTGCACTGGACGATGGCCGCCATGATCTTGACCATGCTCTTGATTGGCGTGGCCCAGGTGGCATCGCTGGCCGACTATCATTTGCTCCTGTCAATTCACCGTCCTCTGGGGATTGCCGTCCTGATCCTGGTCGTTCTTCGTTTCATAAACCGGAAACTGAGTACGCTTCCCGCCTTCCCCGCCACGATGTCGCACACAGAGCGTGAGGTGGCAAAGGCGTCGGAGTACCTGATGTACGGTCTGATGTTCGTGTTGCCGCTCGTCGGCTGGGGGATGCTCTCGGCCGCGCACTACCCGATTGTTTTGTTCGGATCGATCTACCTTCCCTGGATCCTGCCGCACAATTTGGAGCTGTATTGGGTGCTGCGGCAGGCCCACACGGTGCTGGCGTATCTCTTTTTCGCGACGTTCATCGCGCACTTCGGTGCGATCTTGTTCCATACGCTGGTCGTAAGAGACGGAATGCTGAAGCGGATGGTTCCCTGGAATATCAGCCGACAATCCGCCGAACCTCGTTAGTGCCGCCCGAGCAAGTCAATCGAATTCGGCGTTGCGGCTTCAGTGTGGTGTCGCCGTTGTGCGCTCCACCCGGACCGACGAAGACCGCGGGGGTCCGATGAATCCCATCAATTTCGCTCTGCGGCATCCTGTCAGCGTGATGATGGTTGTTGTCTCGCTGATCGGCGGCGGCGGGCTGGCGATCTTCAACATGCGCGTCGACATCTTCCCACCGTTCAATCTGCCGCAGATCTACGTCATCCAGATCAACGGCATGAGCCCGGCCCAGATGGAGGGGCTGATCGTCAACCAGTTCGAGCTCAACTTCCAGTACGTCGATGGTGTCAAGGAGGTCGAGTCGCGGAGCATCCAGCAAATCGCCCTGATCAAGCTCTCGTTCTACCCCGGCACCGACATGTCGCAGGCGATGGCCGAGGTTGTCGCCCAGGCCAACCGGGCCCAGGCCAGCATGCCGCCCGGAACGCTGCCGCCTCAGATCATGCGCATGGACGCCGGGAGCGTCCCGATCGGTTATCTCGTCTTGACCTCAAAAAAGGACTCGCTGGGGATGCTCGCCGACCTCGCCCAGCAACGGATCCGCCCGCTTCTGCAGTCCGAAGTCCCCGGCACGGTCGGCACAGCTTCTTTCGGTTCGAACGCCCGCTCCGTCGTCATCGACGCCGACCCCGATCGGCTGCGCGACTACAACCTCACGCCCGAAGACCTCGTCAAGGCCCTCGCCAACGGGCAACGTCATCCTTCCCTCTGGCAACCTGCACGTGAAACAGGAAATGCCCATTGTGCCGAGCAACGCGACGGTCACCGACATCCAGGAGATCACCCGGATCCCGATCCAACCCGGCCGCGACGTTTACATCGGCAATGTGGCCAGGGTCTTCGACGGCACCGACGTCAACTTCGGCTACGCGATGGTCGATGGCCGCCGGTCGGTGTACATCCCCGTCGTCAAGAAAAACACGGGCTCGACTCTGACGGTGGTCTCCGACATCCGCGCCGCGATGCCAACCTTCAAGGCGGTCCTGCCGGAAGGGGTGGATATCCGCTACGAGTTCGACGAGTCCCCAACCGTCATCGAGGCCATCCGCAGCGTTTCAACCGAAGGATTGATCGGAGCGACGCTCATGGGGCTGATGGTTCTGATCTTCCTGCACGACTGGCGGAGCGTCCTCGTCGTGGTCTTCAACATCCCGATGGCCCTTCTTGGTTCGCTCATCGGGCTGTGGATCACCGGCAACACCATCAACATCATGACCCTCGGCGGGCTGGCCCTTTGCCATTGGAATTCTGGTTGACGAAGCGACCGTCGCCGTCGAGAACATCCACGCGCAGATGGAGCACACGCCGTCGACCTCGCGCGCCGTCTTCTTGGGTGTCAACGAAACGGCCGTCCCTCGTTTGCTCGCGATGGTGTGCATCCTGTCGGTCTTCATCCCCGCGTTCATCATGGCCGAGCCGGTGCGTTCGCTGTTCGTCCCTTTGTCGCTGGCGGTCGGCTTCGCAATGATCTCTTCGTATTTTCTCTCCAGCACCGTCGTGCCCGTCCTCGCCATCCGGCTGCTCAAACATCGAGGCAGCGAGCAGAAAGGCGACAAGCCGAAAAAGAAGGGAGGTTTCGACTGGTTTCGAGACAACGCCTACACGAAGGTCCTACAGGCCGGCGTCAACCGGCGGGGGTTCGTTGTCGGCGGATACGTGGTTGCGTGCGGCGTGATCCTGGCGATCGTGGGCCTTCAACTGGGGACGGAGCTGTTTCCACAAGTGGATTCCGGGGAGTTCGTCCTCCGCTTCCGCATGCCGCCGGGGACGAACTACGAGTTGACCCGCGAGGCGTGGGTCCGCGCCCTCGCGATCATCCAAGAGGAAGCCGGCGAGGAAAACGTCCTGATCTCGATGGGCTTTGCCGGCCAGCAGGCTCCCGACTACGGCTTGAACAATATGCTCCTGTTCATGCGCGGTCCCGACGACGCCCAGATGCGCGTCGCGCTGCGCCAGGGCCGTGTTCCGCTGAGCCAACTTCGCGACAAGCTGCGGCAAGCCGTCCCGGACAAGCTGGCTTCCTGGTTCACAACGCGAGTCGAGCGCGAAGGCGTCACTGCGGAGGAGGCCCGCCGGCTGGCCAAGAAGATCACAGTGGCTTTTGAGCCGGGCGACCTGGTCAGCCAGGTGATGAGCTTCGGATCGCCGGCTCCCATCGAGGTGGTGATGGTGAGCCCCAACCTGTCGAAAACCGATGAATACTCCCGCCGGATCTTGAAAGAGCTGCACAAGAACACCTATCTGCGCGATGTCCAGCTCCAGCAAACCCTGGACTACCCCACTATCCAAGTTCGAGTCGATCGGCAAAAGGCGGGCCTCAGCGGACTGACGGTCGATGAGTTGGGCCGATCCGTCCTGGTGACCACTTCCTCCAGCCGACTGATCGCCCGCAATTACTGGGTGGACGCCAAAACCGGCGTGAGCTACCAGGTGCAGGTCCAGGTGCCGACCCAGAGGATGGACTCACCCGCCCAGCTAGAAACCGTGCCGCTCTTGCCGGCCGCCGCGGGAGTCAACCTGTTGGTGCGCGATGTCGCGAGCGTCGGCAAAGGGGCCACGCCGGGCGAGTTTGATCGCCTGGCCTCGCAGCGGTATCTGAGCGTGACCGCCAACGTCGAGGGGGAGGACCTTGGCCGGGGTGCCCGCCAAGTGCGTCAGGCACTAGCCGACGCGGGGGATCCTCCTCGCGGTGTGATGGTCCACACGCGAGGACAGGTCGCGCCGATGAACGCAATGTTTCGGTCACTGGCGGTCGGCCGGATCATTGCCGTCGCGGTTATTTATGTCCTTTTGACCGCGTACTTCCAGTCCTCACGGCTTGCCCTCGTGTCGCTCGGGGCAGTCCCCGGAGTGCTCAGCGGAGTCGCATTGGCGCTGTATCTGACCGGCACGACGTTGAACATCGAATCGTTCATGGGAACGATCATGTGTATCGGCGTGTCCGTCTCCAACTCGGTGATGCTGGTCACCTTCACTGCCCGCGACTGGCGCGAGGGAAAGTCGATCGACGATGCTGCGATGAGCGGCGGCCGTGAGCGGCTACGGCCCATCCTGATGACCGCGTGCGCGATGACCGTCGGCATGGTGCCGATGGCACTAGCCCTCGAGTCCGGCAGCCAGATAGAGGCTCCGCTGGCGCGGGCGGTCATCGGCGGATTGTTGGAAGCACATCGGTCAAATCGAATGATGAAACAGATCCGCGAGCTTCACCGCGAACCGGTGCTCGTCTCAGCCCTCTCCTGAACGTCCGGAAAAAACGACCGAAATCGGCAGTCGTTCCCCCTGCCGGAAACTCATCCGTTAGCGCGGACTCGTGACTGGCCCCACGACGGGATGGCGAAAGTCCCGTTGACCTGCGGCGTAAATCGAACGTTTTTGCGGGGCCACTCGAAACTATGAACGCACTTGCGCAGCTGCCATCGAATCGCCTTGTTTGCAGACAACGGCTCGCGGTGCGCGGCGACCTGTTATGGAACTCCTGCGGGCTGCTTCCAATCGCTGCCCTTCATCGGGGTCGCTGACGCGGAATTCGCCCTCCGCGCTAAGCTCAAGCGAAATGCGGCTCCAAAAGCGTGCGAAGTGCCTGGCGAGCGCGGTGGAGTCGGGTCTTCACTGTTCCGGGAGTTGCGTGCAGTAATTCCGCCGTTTCCTGTGTATTGAGTTCCTCAATGTCGCGGAGAGTTAACACGATTCGGTGATCGTCGGGAAGAGCGTCGATGCAGCGACGAACGAGCTCGCGAGTCTCCTCACGTAAGAGCCTCTCATCGGGCGCCGATTTCCATCGGCGGACTGCATACCTGTGGTGACCGGAGCCGTCGAAGGTGGGCAGCAAGGTATCGATCGACGGCAATGACTGATTCCTGCGGCTGCGGAGTTTCATCAGGCAGACATTCACGACGATGCGGTGCAACCAGGTCCCGAGAGCCGCGTTTCCCTTGAATGTTCCGATCGACTGAATGGCAGAGAGAAAACTTTCTTGGACCGCGTCCTCGCAGTCGGAGTCGGATTGCAGAAATCGCCGGGCGGTCGCGAATGCCGTTGAGCCGAACCTTCGCACAAACTCTTCGCCGGCGTTCGTTCCCCTGTCTTTGAGCGCGGCCGCCAAAGTCAGGTCATCGGGATAAAGTGGAGAGAGCCGCGCCGCCTCACTGCTCATCTGGATGCCGCACCTCCCGCTCGTCGTTCAGTCGCAAGAGCGTCGCGACGAAGGCAGAGCACGACTCGACCGCCACCCCCTCTCGCAGCAGGTTTTGCAACAGCTCGATTCCGGCCGCGTCGACGAACGTGAGTGCCGACAGGTCGAGTCGAGGAAGGGGTGCGGGCACTGGTTGCGAAAACAGGGCGCGAACCTCAGCCACCCAGGGCTCGAGTAATTTGCCCTCCAAGACCACGATCGTTCCCTCGACCGGCGTAACTCTTTGCGTGATTTTCAGCACGATGCTTCTTTCCTTGGAGACGCCGCCAGACAAATGCGAAGGTCGTGCCGCCTCTGCAGAAGACGACGCAGGAACATCGGAAGACCATCGGGGCTGAGCAGTTGCGTGCGACGATTCAGTCGCGGTGCTCCCTCGATTGCTGCGCTGCCAGCCTCGAAATGTCGTGGGCCCACGAGCTTTCGTGGGCACGGGCCCGTTCGAGATTCAGCGCGGCGAGCTAAGATTTCTGTAACTTCGGTGGCTGTTGCGTCATCCGATATTGGGGCGCCCACTTCACGCGCACCGTCGCCGCCTCAGAGACGGGACGAACGTTGAACTGTCGCGATGTAATCGAACGGCTTGGCGACCTTGTCGACGGCGATCTGCATTTGATCCCGAGATCGCGCCTGAGGATTCATACCTGGTTGTGCCGGCATTGCCGCAATTACCTTCGGTCCTACGAAACCACGCTGAGGGCCGAGAAGGCGGCGATGTCCGGGTCGCATCAGCCAGTGGCCGACGTCCTCGTCGCAAAGATTGTTGGCGCTCTGATGGGGGCTCGGCCGACGGACGATTCGAGCGATCGGCGTGACGGTCAGCCACTTCCGCCTCGCTAACGAATCCCATGCCGCTCTGCGGACCGTCTTTTCTCTTCTTCGCTTCTCTTCCTGCGTGCCCGATGTCGCCCGGGTATCATGAGAGTCACGGATCCCGCTGTGGAGATTCGCAACAGCAGACGTGGAATATGATTGATCCAACCGACGTCCCGGACGACGATCGCATTGCGATCCCTTCGCGCCCGGGCGAGATCGACTCCGAGGAGCGCGAGCGAGTAAATCTCGAAGAAATGTACTCGCTGCGCCAAATCGCGCAAGGCACCGCACACGCCTCTGGGATCGCGTTCTTCCAAACCCTCGTTGAGCATCTGGCAAGGGCTCTCGACGCGAAATACGCCTTCGTCGCCGAGTTCGCCGGCTCGAAGACACGAGTGCGCACGATTGCGTACTGGGGCGAAGGTCGGATTCTCGAAGACGAGGAATGGGATCTGCCCGGCACGCCCTGCGAAGACGTTGTGCGGGGGAACTTATGCCACCACCCGACAGGCGTTCGCCTCAAGTTCCCTGGGGATGCGGCCCTGGTGGAGATGGGCATCGAAAGCTATGTGGGCGTGCCGTTGCTTGCGCCCGATGGCGAGCACTTGGGGCACCTGGCGGTTTTCGATCCCCGGCCGATGCCCGAGATGCCGCGGAAGCTGCTGATTTTCCGCATCTTTGCGGCCCGCGCAGCGGCCGAGCTGGCGCGTCTTCGCGTCGAGCGTGGACTGATCGAGAGCGAAGAGCGGTTCCGCGACCTGTTTGACGAGGCACCGATCGCCTACGTCCATGAAGATCTCGATTCGCGCTTCGTCCGGGCGAACCGGGCCGCCGTGCGGATTCTGGGCCTCAACTCGGACGAGGTCGTCGGCACGGTTGGCATGTCGCTCGTGGCGGACACGCCCGAGAACAAACGCACAATCCAGCAGGCATTCGCAGCGGTCGGCCGGGGAACCGACACCGGCGGAATCGTGCTCGAGCTTCGACGGAAAGACAACGGCCGGCCGGTTTGGGTGCAATGGTGGTCGAAGCCCGAGCACAAGGGGAAGCACACGCGCACGATGTTCATCGACATCACCGAGCGCGTGCTCATGGAGCGCGAGCAGGCGCGGCTCAAGGCCGAAAACCTCTATCTGCAGGAAGAGATTAAGGCCGACCACAACTTCGAAGAGATCGTGGGACAGAGCCCGGTGATCTTGAAGACGTTGGACAACGTGCTCAAAGTCGCGCCCACGGATGCTTCGGTTCTAATTTCCGGAGAAACGGGGACCGGTAAGGAGCTAATCGCCCGCGCGATTCACTTCAACAGTCGCCGCCGCGACAAGCCGCTGATCAAGATTAACTGTGCCGCCCTGCCGACCGGCCTGGTCGAGAGCGAGCTGTTCGGCCATGAGAAAGGGGCATTCACCGGGGCGATCGCAAAGCGCATCGGCCGATTCGAGCTGGCTGACGGCGGGACGATTTTCCTCGACGAGATCGGGGAAATCCCGCTCGAAGCACAGACGAAACTGCTCCGCGTTCTGCAGGAGAAGGAATTCGAACGAGTCGGCGGAAAAGCTCCCATCAGCGTCGACGTGCGGGTGATAGCGGCGACAAACCGCGACCTGCTCGCGGCCGTGCGAGAAAAGACTTTCCGCGAGGATTTGTATTACCGGCTCGATGTCTTTCCGATCGTGGTTCCCCCCTTGCGCGATCGGAAAGACGACGTCGCGCTTCTGGCCCATTTTTTGACGAGAAAATGCAGCCGCCGGATCGGAAAACCGATCGAAACGATTGACAGCGACTCGCTCGAACGGCTCTGCGCTTACCGCTGGCCGGGAAACGTGCGAGAGCTGGAGAACGTGATTGAGCGTGCCTTGATTCTTTCGACGGGCTCGGTGCTCGAGATCGACCCCGACCTGGTCCCCGCTGAGCCCGCGAAACTGACCGGTGGCTCACTGCTTGCCGTCGAGCGGGACCATATTCAAAGAGTCCTCGAGCAAACCGGCGGCGTCATCGAAGGAGCCAACGGTGCTGCGCGAATTCTCGACATGCATCCGAATACGCTTCGCAGCCGGATGAAAAAGCTGGGCATCCGCAGGAGCGGCGACGACGCGCGATCAGGCCGGCTTTCTTGAACGCCGAGCGCGCCTCTGTAACGCCCAACCCTCGCGTCGCATCTAACCTTCGGGGGATTCCCGGCGCGTCGTCGCGTCCGGGCGGAACTGGGAAAGGATAGCTCGGTGGGATGCGCTGAGGCGAAGGGGGTTCATCGAATCTTGATCCTGGGCGGCGGGTTTGCCGGCGTCTATGCGGCCCAGCGACTCGAGCGCGTGCTGGCGCGAAATCCAAGCGTCCAGGTGACGCTGGTCAATCGCGACAACTATCTCCTCTTTACTCCGATGCTGCACGAAGTGGCGGGCGGCGAGCTGGAGGCACACTGCATCATCAACCCCCTTCGCAAGATGCTCCGCCGCGTTCACTTTTTCTGCGGCGAAGTGCTCTCGATTGACTTGGCGCGCAAGTGCGTCGCCGTAACGCATGGCAAGGACGAACACCCGCACGATCTGGAATATGACCAGCTCGTGTTGGCGCTAGGTTCCAGCACGCATTTCTTTGGGCTGGCGGGGGTCGAAGAGCGGGCTTTCACGATCAAGTCGCTCGACGACGCCGTCCGGTTGCGAGACCACCTCATTGCCCAGCTCGACGAGGCCGACTTCGATTGCGCGTCCGAAAGCCGCCAACGGCTGCTGACCTTCGTGGTCGCGGGCGCCGGCTTTGCGGGCGTCGAAACGGCCGGGTCGATCAACGACTTCCTCCGCGACTCGCTGCGTTTCTATCGCAACTTGACCCCGGAGATGATCCGTGTCGTTATCGTCTCGTCAGGCCCGGTGATTTTGCCGGAGCTCAAGCCGAGCCTTGGTCAGTATGCGCGACTCAAGCTCAGCCAGAGAGGTGTTGAGGTTCTGACCGGCGTGCGAGTGACCGGCGCCGGGTCGGAGCACATCGCGCTCAGCGACGGAAGCCGCATCGTCACTAATTCGTTGATCTGGACCGCTGGGAACGCGGTGCATCCCTTGATCGATGCCCTTCCTTGCAGGAAAGAACGCGGCCGGATCGTCGTTAATGAGTTCTTCGAGGTGCCCGAATGGCCGGGAGTCTTCGCGATTGGGGATTGCACTCATCTCGTCGACTCCAAAACAGGCAAACCGCATCCACCGGCGGCACAACACGCCGTCCGAGAAGGGAGAATGCTGGCTCATAACCTCCTAGCTGCTGTCTGCGGGAGCCCAAAAAGACCATTTCAGTTCTCGACGCTTGGGCAGTTGGCAACGATCGGCCGGCGAACCGGAGTGGCCAATATCCTCGGCCTCAATTTCTCGGGGTTCGTCGCCTGGTGGATCTGGCGCACGGTTTACCTGTTAAAGCTGCCTCGCGTTGAGAAGAAGATCCGCGTGGCCCTCGAGTGGACTCTCGACCTGGTCTTCGCCAAGGACATGTGCCGACACCATCGGCTGCTGTCCGGACGCGCTCAAAGCGACACGGCCGGCCAATCCGAATCATCTCTGCAATCAGCGGGTGGTGGCGCGGAATTTCCGACCGCTGAGCGCTCGTAATCGAGTTCTCTTCGAGAAATCCCGTAACCTGCCATCACTCGAATCATCCAATAAGAGTGAAGTGAAGCGGGAACGCCTCGCCGAGGTCTCTTCGTTGAACTTTCCACCCCGCTGCAGTCTTCGAGTGACCATCCATTTGATCGGGAGAGATTTATGCGTCGCCTCGTTTGCGGAGTCTCCTTAGTTGCCTTGGCCATTGGCCTGGGGCTTGGAATCGCCGGCTGTGGATCCTCGGATGCCACGCCCAGCGGAAAGTCATCCACCGGGAAGATGGGCGACAAAATGAGCTCAGACAAAATGAGTTCGGACAAGATGGGCTCAGACAAAATGGGATCGGACAAAATGTCGTCCGACAAAATGGGGTCTGACAAGATGAGCTCGGACAAGATGGGTTCTGACAAAATGGCCACCGACAAAATGAGCTCGGACAAAATGGGAACCGACAAGATGGGCTCCGACAAAATGGGAACCGGGAAGTAGTTTCCCTGAGCGGTCTCTGACCGCTGTGCTCAAGGAAATCCGCATTTCGCTTCGTCTTCCTCGCGCCAGTCGGGAGGTTGGTCCGTGAGGCGACTCGAGCCCAAGCATCCACGCGCGATTCGCTGGTTTCACTGGATCAATGCCCCGCTGCTAACCGGCATGGTCTGGAGCGGCCTGCTCATCTATTGGGCCAACGATGTCTACCGGATCGGATGGGGCGGCTTCACGTTATTTCATTTCTTTCCCGATTGGTTTTATCGCGCGCTCAATCTGAGGTTTCGCCTGGCCGAGGGGATGGCCTGGCACTTTTTTCTGATGTGGTTCTTCGCGATCAATGGCGCCCTCTACGTCTCCTACACCTTTCTTTCGGGCGAGTGGCGGGAGCTCGTGCCGAACCGTCGGTCGTTTCGCGAGGCGATGCTGGTCGTCCTCCACGATCTGCGACTCATCAAGACGCCGCCCCCCCAAGGCAAATTCAATGCTGCTCAGCGGTTCGCCTACACCGGCGTCGTGATGATGGGGGCTGGTTCGTTGACGACGGGCCTCGCGATTTACAAGCCGGTGCAACTCGCGTGGCTGACGGGGCTGCTCGGCGGCTACGAGGCAGCCCGATTCGAGCACTTCTTACTGACGATCGGATACGTGCTGTTTTTTGTGGTCCACATCTCGCAAGTCATCCGGGCCGGATGGAACAACTTTCGAGCGATGGTGACGGGTTTTGAGATAGTAGACGTTCCCGAACCCGCCCCAGAAGAGATCTCTCAGCTGAGCCGCAGCGCCTAACAATTACGGGCACAGGAGAATGGCGAGCGCAAAAGACGGCAAACTCCGTCCATCCAAACCGATTGCGGGGTTTGGTAATCGGTCCGAGCGGATCGAGAAGGAGAGGACTCGATGGCATTCCAGCCCCGGCACAAATGTGGTTGCGGAATCAACGAAGTTGTCGAGGTCGTTCCCGGCGCGATAGGCTCGGACGGCGCGCCGATCAGCTACACCTTCACGATCAACGGCAAGCCCGCTGAAAGCGTGCTTCGCTTTCAGGACGGTCCGTACGCCCCGACGACGCCGCCCAAGTCGGCCCGCGCGGACGACGAAACTTCTGCTACTGCTGGCACGATGTCCACGGCCAACGGCATTGCTCCCGAGGCGGCGCTTGCCGCAATTGCCGATCACCTCGAGGCACTCGCTGCAAAGACTGAGGCCCCAGAATTCGGCCAAGCCTTCGACCATGTCCGCAACGCCATCGCGAGGCTTAACGAATATCGGCGGCGCGTCGAGCAGCCCAAGCCGTCGAAGGGCATCGACGGAACTACCACGCCCATCAGTGACGGACCCGGTCCAGGGGAGCGACAGGCGATCGAGCCGTCCGACGCAGGAAACCTCGAAAGCGCTTCGAGGCAGCAATCCAGCGGCTCCGTCGAACCGCGGGCGCCCCCTACCATCGCTCAGCAAAGGGCAGCGAACACGCGGCCTGCACCGATTTCTCCGGATCCCGCTCTGAGACAAATGCAGCGTTTGACCCGGCGCGGCTTCGCAACGGGCGCTATCGCCGCGTTGACCGGTGCGGCGGGCTGGGGCTGGCTTCGATCGCGGGCGGCAACGGACGGAATTCCCTGGCCGCTGCGCCGGATGCTGGAATGGAATCAATCACTGGCGCAAGCCTACTTCCGGCGCACGCGATTGTCGCCCACCTTCTCGGGCAGCGTCGCGCGGACGCCGCGAGCCAACGGTCACGTCGGCCTGGGTGGCCAGTTCGACCCGGCGAAATGGTCGCTGCGCATCGAAAACTCGGTCGGCCAAAAGCCGCTAAACATCACGCTCGACGACATCAAAGCCTTGCCGCAGGTCGAGATGGTCACCGAGCTCCGCTGTATCGAAGGCTGGAGTGATCCCGTGCGTTGGACTGGCGCGCGCCTCGTCGACCTCGTGTCTCGATCCGGGATTGCGACTCGAAGCGGGGCAAAACCCGATCTCGAGCAAGCGGACGCGGACTTGCTGCCCTATGTGAAGTTGTCGACCCCAGACGGAGCGTACTACGTCGGCCTCGACGCCGAGAGCGCGCTGCATCCACAGACCTTACTCTGCCACGAAATGAATGGTGCACCGCTTACTCTCGCGCACGGAGCACCCTGCGATTGGTGATTCCAGTCAAATATGGAATCAAGAACATCAAACGGATCGGGACGATTTTGTTCACCGACGAGCGTCCGGCCGATTACTGGGCCGAGCGCGGCTACGACTGGTACGCCGGACATTGATCCGCGGCCCTTCGTGAATCACGGGGCCGTGACGCAATTGACTCGACCTGACTAGCTCCAATTAAGGAGAACTCGATGAACCATGAGCCCAAAATCTCTGACCGCACTGTGCGAAGCGAAGTCCTCGCTGTCGAGGGACTCGACATCTTCTATCGGGAAGCCGGCAATCCTGGTAGCCCCGTCATCGTCTTGCTGCATGGCTTTCCCGCCTCGTCGCATCAGTACCGCAACCTCATTCCGGCCCTGGCCGATCGGTTCCACGTCGTCGCGATGGACTACCCGGGGTTCGGCAACAGCTCGATGCCCGACCCGGCGAAGTATTCATACACGTTCGATAAGACCGCCGAAGTCGTCGAAGCGTACCTGACTAAGAAGGGTCTCAAGCGTTTCGGAGTCTTCATGCAGGACTACGGCGGGCCCGTCGGCTTTCGGATCCTTTGCCGTCATCCGGAGTGGCTCGAGTGGCTCATCATTCAGAACACGAACGCGTACGTGCAGGGCTTCACTCCCGTCTGGGACGGCTTCCGCAACGCCCTCTGGAAACGCAGGACCCCCGAGTCCGAAAAGCCCCTCTCTGGTTTCTTGGAGCTTGAAGCGATTAAGAGCGTCTATCTACATGGACACAAACTGCCGGCTTTGATCAGCCCCGATAACTGGAACATGGACTTCCGGTACATGGACCGCCAGGGCGCTCGGCAGATCCAGATGGAATTCTTTTATGATTACCGCACCAACGTCGAACTGTATCCGAAGTGGCAGGAGTTTTTACGCACGCGGAAACCTCAGACCCTCATCTTCTGGGGCCAGAACGACATCTTCTTCACCCCGGAGGGCGGAGAAGCGTATCTGAAAGACCTGCCCCAAGCGGAGATTCACCGCCTCGACTCGGGCCACTTCGCCGTCGAGGATTGCCTGGAATACATCTCCAGCAACATCCATCGCTTTTTTGAGAAACGACTCGCTTCCAGATAGTCCTCGGCGGCTAGCGCGATTGCGCGGTCCGTACTGACACACATCTTTTTGAAACAAGGGGCATTAGATGTCGACGTCAGTTGCCGTTGTCACGGGGGCCAGCCAGGGGATTGGTCAAGCGACGGCGATCCGTCTCGCCCGCGATTTCTCATCGCTGGTCCTGATCGCGCGGAACCGTGCCAATCTGGAGCAGACGGCCGAAGCAGTGAAGGCGGCTGGCGCCCAGGCGTTGGTGACTGATATCGATCTCGCCCAACCTTCGGCCGGACGGACGGTGATCGATCAGACCGTGCAGGCCTTTGGCCGAATCGACGCGCTGCTCAATATCGCCGGTGCGGTGCCGCAGATCGATCTGTTCGAGATGACCGACGAGCAATGGGAGGCGGGCCTGGCGCTCAAGTTGCACGGCGCCCGGCGACTCACCATCGCCGCCTGGACGGCGCTGAAGGAGGCCAAGGGCTCGGTCGTGCTGATGTCGGGCAATTCGGCCCTCTTCCCGAAGGCGCCTTACGCGGCGGTCGGCACGATCAACGCGGCGATCATCGCGATGGCCAAGGCCTTTTCCGATCGCGGCATTACGGACGGGGTTCAGGTCAACAGCGTGATGCCAGGGCCCGTCATGACCGGACGCCGCCGCTCGTATCTCCAGCATTGGGCGCCGCTGCACGACATGACCGTCGAGGAGGCCACGGCCAAGTTCCCGAAAGAAGCCGGCATCGCACGCTACGGTAAGCCCGAGGAGATCGCCGAGCTGATGGCCTTTTTGGTGTCGCCGGGCGCCCGCTGGATGACCGGTTCGACGCTCCGGATGGATGGTGGGGAGGTGAAGTCGATCTGACGGCAGCGGCCGCGTCGGGCCCACACGCTAAGACAACTTCAATTGATAGCCGGTTGCAATTCGTCCCAGTGGAAAGGTGCGGTGAATGTCCTCACCTGACGTGAGTGTTGTTCTCGTGCATGGCGCTTGGGCGGACGGATCGAGTTGGGCAAAGGTGATCGCGCCACTGGCGGCCGACGGCGTCAAAGTGGTCGCCGCCCCGTTGCCCCTCACATCGTTTCGAGATGATGTGGCGGCCCTCGATCGAACTCTCGAGCGCGTCACGGGGCCGATCGTTCTCGCCGGCCACGCCTATGCGGGCGCTGTCATCGCGGCGACGCGCGACGAGAAGGTGAAAGCGCTCGTCTACGTCTCAGCCCTGGCTCCGGACGAGGGAGAAACCGTCGCGGATGTTTTCTACCGCACTCAGCCGCACCCTCAGGCGCCCCTGTTGGCTCCCGACAAACACGGGCTGATCTATCTGCCCGAGTCCGCCTTTGCCGAGGCCTTCGCCCAAAATGCTGCCCCGGCGGAACTGGCCGTGTTGGCAGCGGTTCAGCGACCGCTCTCGCCGGCATGCATCAACGTTGCCGTCGATCGACCGCTCTGGAAAGACCTTCCAACCTGGTACCTCGTGGCCGAGCAGGACCGCATGATCGTCCGCGAAAATCAGCGGTTCATGGCCGAACGGATGAAGGCTCGGGTACGCTCGCATCCCGTCGATCACACGGCAATCGTGACAGCACCCTCCGTCGTCGTTGATACCCTCCGAGAGGCCATCGCCGAGGTTGTCGGATGCTGAACGCGCACGCCGGCATCTTTCTCAGCAAACCCCTCCTCGCATCGAGAGCATCAGTATGACCGTCGAAAATTATCAAAACCTCGTGATCGGCAGTGGCGTGGGAGGAAAGCTCATCGCGTGGACTCTTGCCAAGAAGGGCCAAAGAACGGTCGTGGTGGAACGATCGATGATTGGCGGCGCGTGTCCTAACGTGGCCTGCCTGCCCAGCAAGAACGTGATTTACAGTGCCAAAGCGGTGACACTTGTCGATCCCAAGCGCGGTCTGGGTGTCACGAAAGGGCAGCTTCAAGTCGATATGCCCGCGGTGTCTCGCCGCAAGCGAGAGATGGTCAACCGTCTGGTCGAGATCCACCTTGCCAGCTACAAGGAGAGCGGTGCCGAGCTTGTAATGGGAGAAGCGCGTTTCACCGAGTCGAAGACAGTTGAGGTGACGCTGAATGTCGGAGGAACGCGGATGCTCCGCGGCGAACGCGTGTTTCTCAACCTGGGAACCCACGCCAACGTTCCGGACGTGCCGGGACTTGCCGCCGCCACGCCGCTAACGCATGTGGAAGCCCTGAACCTCGAGCGATTGCCGGAGCATCTGCTGGTCATTGGCGGTGGTTACGTCGGTCTGGAGTTCGCCCAGGCGATGCGGCGTTTCGGCAGCCGTATCACGATTATTCACCGAGGAACGCAACTACTAAATAAAACCTCCACCGAAGCGGAGCGCTAAGCGGCTAAGGAGTACAGGTCTGTGAAGCTGGCCGTTTGCAGGAAAAATGTTTTTTGAGCCGCGGCCCAATCGGTGACTTCTCGCAGGAGTTCGTCGATCGACTGACAGCGGTGATTGCGGGTGATCGTCTCGTGGAGGTGCCACCAGACGCGCTCGATGGGATTCGTCTCGGGCGCGTACTTCGGAAGAAAGTGGAGGACAATTCGACCGGGGTGTTGAAGCAGGTAATCGCGGATGGCGCGGCAATCGTGGAATTTGGCGTTGTCGCAGACCACATGGATCACCCGATAGGACCGCAGTTGCCGACGCAGGTCGTCGAGGTGGGCCACGAAGAGCGCCGCGTTGCGTTGCTTTCCTGGAGCCGACAACAACAGCCGTCCTGTCCGCCAGTGAAGCGATCCAGCCAAATGCCGTTTTTCGTTGTTGCCTGGCGTGACGACCTCGGCTTGCTGGCCGCGACGCATCCACATCGACCCGATCTTGGGGTTCAAATGGACATCCACTTCGTTCTTGGAACACAACGGTCTCGTTGGCCGGCAGTTGTCCGATGAATCGCTGGATTTGCTGCAGCTTCCGGGCATGCTCCGGATCGCGCGGCCCGACGACCGGCCGGGGACGACGCCAGACAAACTCCCGCCGGTGCATCCCCCGGCGGACCGTTTCGGGGCTCACGCGGATGCGTTCCTGTTCCCACAACAGCAAGGCCAACAGACCGCACGACCAGCGGCTCCGGAAGAAGCCGAAGTCCTGCGGCGTCGACTTCAACAGCCACCGCACGACGAAAATCAGCCACGAAGGAACTGTGTCTGGTTGTTCTTCGGTTCGCAAAGCCATTCCCAGCCGACCTGTCGCAAACTCCCGTTTCACCGAGCGGATCAAAGTCGGGCTGGCAAAGGTGGCCGCGCGGATCTCGCGGTAGGAACGTCCTTCGGCCAGCAACAACAGGACCAGTGCTCGCCGAGCCGTCCGCGCTGTCCGCAAGGTCTTCAAACACGTCTTGCGTTCCCGCGTCGAAAGACGAAGATGGCCATCCATGGCTTGGTCTCCGGGGATTGTGGTCGTCTATCACCCACAACCTTAGAGCCAAGCCTGTTTTCTACTCCAGATCATTCTCCCTCCGCGCTACGCACGGTGCGAGGTCTTATTTAGATCGCGAAGATCCCGAAGTGGCCAGTGCGATGCTCGAGCTGATGAAGGATGAAGGCATTGAGGTCTTGTTGCAGGCGCTAGTGCTGAATGTCACCGGCCGATCGGGCAGCGGCGTAACGATGCAGGTTCGATCCGGAGGGAAGGAGACGTCACTGGAAGGGTCCGACATCCTGGTGGCAGCCGGGCGAACGCCGAACACGGATCGAATCAACGCGCGCACAGCAGGCGTCGAAGTTGATTCGCACGGTTATATCCGCGTGAACGAGCGGCTGCGGACCACGGCAGCCAACGTCTGGGCCCTCGGCGAGTGTGCCGGAAGTCCGCAATTCACTCATGTGAGTGAGGATGATTTTCGCGTCGTGCTGAGCGATCTCGACGGCGGCAATCGAACCACCCGAGGTCGAGTGATCCCGTATTGCTTGTTCACCGACCCCGAACTGGCCCATGTTGGCATGAGTGAATCGGAGGCGATGAGCAGGAACGTTCCTTATCGACTGATCAAGCATCCAATGGCGGGCGTGCTTCGGATGTACACAATTTCGGAGACGCGAGGATTTGCAAAGGCTCTGATTGGGTCCGATGACCGGATTCTCGGGTTTACGGCATTTGGAGCCGAAGCGAGCGAGATGATGGCGGTCGTGCAGACTGCGATGCTGGGCGGGCTGCCCTATACGGCGCTTCGCGATGCAATCTTCGCCCACCCAACCGCAGCCGAAGGTTTGGTCGCCATGTTCGGCAGCCCGCTTCTAGAGCCAGAAAGGACGAAAGGCCAAGGCCCTGCCTCGGCCGGACCCACAACTTCTCGACGATCAATTTAACCAGCGGAACGCCTCGGGTGGCTGGACTGTGCGGAATGCGGCCTCAAAGTGCGTGAGCCCACAGAACGCGCTGAAATCGGCGGCAGAACTCGAACGCGTTTCGGACACCGTTTAATTTCCGTCGCCTCAACTGTTCTTAAAACCAAATCCCGCATTGAGATCACGCTCAAAGCTCCGCTCAAAGACCGACCTCATCCACATCCCTCCGACGGTGACTGTTCCAAGCCGCG
Source organism: uncultured Planctomycetaceae bacterium (assembly GCA_963800135.1). Taxonomy (GTDB): domain Bacteria; phylum Planctomycetota; class Planctomycetia; order Planctomycetales; family Planctomycetaceae; genus DASPSM01. The sequence continues at coordinate 85,207 of CAWCZR010000001.1, forward strand.
CCTCTGCTCGGGATTCTTCGTAACAGCCTCGGGGCACCCCCCGGAAGAACTCGACCGACGGCGATGGCTTCAATCCCATACGAACTGTGATATGTTCATACGAGGCTGCGGTCGCTTCTTCCGCAGCGAAAGCTACACGCCGAACCCGGATTGGCAGATTATGGCCTCAATTGGCTTAACTGCTTGGCGGGTTCTACGACGACTTCGAGTGTCGTCACAACGAAGAGGGAACAAGGCCTTGATTCGACGAGTTATTGCCATGCGGACCCTAAGCATTGCGTTTCTGGTGCTGTTACTCGTTCCGGCGACAATCGCCTGCGCCGACGAACCCAGTCCAAACCTGACGGATGAGGAATTCGCCGAACTCATCAAAGCGCACGATCACTCGCTGAACATGCTGCTCGGTCTCATCAGCGGCCTCAGCGACGAGCAATGGACCTTCAAGCAAAACGCCAAACGCTGGTCTGTTGGCGAGTGTGTGGAGCACATTGTGCGCTCCGAACGCGCTCTCTTTCAAAACGCGGTCAAAGCAATGAAGAATCCGCCTGATCCGGACTGGTACGCGCGGACCAAAGGCAAAGCGGCTTTCATTCGTCGGGTGATACCAAACCGTAACCCGGGTGGCGTAGGCGGCGCGCAGGCGCCGTTGGAAATCCAGCCGACAGAGACGTGGGGTCGGGCGAAGGCGATCGAGGAGTTCTACAAGATCCACGGCGAAGTGCGCGCGTATCTCGAAACCATGCCGCGCGATATCAAAAACCACACCGTCCGGCATCCCTTCCCCATCTTCAATTGGCTCAACGCACACGATTGGCTGCTGTACTTGCCTTTGCACACGGAACGTCACTGCAAGCAGATTATTGAGGTGCAGGCCGATCCAAGATATCCGAAAAAAGCGGCCTCGGTGGCGGCTTCGGCGAAATAATTAGCCTTGCTTGACCAACACGGTCAATTGGGGCGACACTGCACGATCACTTGGCCACTTGAGTTTACAGCACTCCCTCCCTAACGCTTTGTGAGGAGACATCATGAGCACGCTTCGCGTAATGGTCTTGGCGACTGTGGTCAGCTTGTTGAGCACCGTTCCCGCTACTGCGCAACGTAGGCCTCCCCGCCAGCGAGTCAGCCCTCACGAGACCGTTAGCGCAGTCATCGCAGGGAACCGTGTGACGGTGACCTACGGCCGGCCCTATTCGAAGAATCCGCGGGGCACAGACATCCGAAAGATCTGGGGATCGCTGGTTCCTTACGGCGAGGCATGGCGAATTGGCGCCGATGAGGCGACGCTCATCCTGCTCAAGAAGGGAATCAAGATTGGCGACGCGGTGATTCCGGCCGGGGCCTACACACTGTACCTCATCCCTGAAGAGAACGGTGGGAAGCTGGCCTTCAGCAAGACGCTGGGTGGCTGGGGAGTTCCGGTCGACCAGAAGAATGATCTGGTCCGGGTCGACGTCAAGAAGGAGCCGCTCTCGCCGGCACTTGATCAATTGGCGATCGCCGTCCAGAAGACCGACAACGGCGGCGTGCTCAAGATCATGTGGGAAGACTCACAATACACAGTGGACTTCACCAACGAATAGCGCGCCTATAACCAGCCCGCTCCACCGCTCGTCGGAAGCAATCTGACAGTGCGCCTATGCAATCCAGCCTCTCGACGACCGTCGCCATTCGCGTGCGCCTTCCGATTGCCGCTTGGACCGCCGTCGCGCTGATTCTCGGCGCCTCGGCGAAGTCCAGGGCGGAATCGCCGCCCGCGAGCACGGGGGACGCGATTCTTGAAAAACTGCGCGCCTTTCAAGAGATGGGGAGCGTTCTGCACGTCGCCGCCCATCCCGACGATGAGAATACGCAGTTAATCACGTACTTGGCACGGGGGCGGCGAGTTCGCACAGCCTATCTGTCGATTACTCGCGGCGACGGCGGGCAGAACGTGCTCGGCGGCGAATTCGGCGCGCAACTGGGGCTGATCCGCACGCACGAGCTCCTGGCTGCGCGCCGATTAGACGGTGGAAGACAGTTTTTCACGCGCGCCATCGACTTCGGTTTCTCGAAGGACCCCGAAGAGACGCTGAAGATCTGGGACGAGCAGGCGGTTCTGTCGGACGTCGTCCGCGTGATTCGCACGTTTCGGCCCGACGTGATTGTCACCCGGTTCAGCCCGCAGGCCTCGCGCACGCACGGGCATCACACGGCCTCAGCGATTTTGGCCGTGCAGGCGTTCAAGGTGTCGGGCGACCGCACGGCGTTTCCCGATCAGCTCAAAGACCTGGAGCCTTGGCAGCCTAAGCGAATACTGATGAACCGCGGCCTTGGGGGCGGTCGCGGCGGCGGAGAGGGCGCTGTGCAGCTCGACGTCGGCGGCACCGACGTATTGCTGGGCGAGAGCTTCTCGACCATCGCATCGCGCAGTCGTGCGATGCACAAGAGCCAAGGGTTTGGCAATTTTGGGAGCGGGGGGCGCGGCGGCGGCAGCCGGCCGCGGACGGAGTCGTTTCAGCTCTTGGCCGGCGAACCGGCTAAAAAGGACATCTTTGACGGGATCGACGTGCAATGGACCCGCGTGCGCGGCGGGGCAGAGATCGGGAAACAGGTCGGCGAGGTGATCGCCAAGTTTAAACCGGAGGATCCGGCGCCAGTGTTCCCGACTTGTTGATTTTGCGCCGCAAGTTGACGGCTCTCGCGGACGAGCCGCTCGTTCGCGAAAAATGTCGAGACTTCGACCAGATTCTGCAGGCTTGTTTGGGCCTCGTCGTGGAGTCAACCTTAAGCAAGGCCGAGGTTTCGCCTGGCGATTTCGTGGCGATCGAGCATTCCGTCAGTCGCAAAGGCAAAGTGCCCGTCACGTGGCTGGGCGTTCGCTATCCGACTTTAAACAAGGACGTCAAGCAAACTTATCAGCTGCCGCTCGACCGGGTCGTCAACGTCACTCAGGCGCAGGTTTTGCCTCAGGACATTCCAGTCAGCCAGCCCTATTGGCTCCGCGAGCCTCCCCGTGTCGGCGTCTATCGCGTGGCGGATGCAAGTTTGATTGGACAGCCCCTCGGCCCGTCTCCACTTCCGGTGGAGCATGAGTTTGAGGTCGAGGGACAGACGTTCGTGGTGCCGATCGTGCCCACGGCCCGCGTTGTCGAAAACGGAAAGCGGGTCGACCGTGCTCTCGAAGTGGTCCCGCCGGTATTTCTCGGCTTCCCGTTCGAGGTGGCCCGTTTTGCGCCGGGCCAGAAGCGAAGCGTTGAGGTCACCGTGTCCAGCGGTCGCCCGAGTGTCACCGGCGAGCTCTCACTGTCGGCGCCGGCGGGCTGGAAGGTCGCGCCTCGCTCGCAGAAGTTTCAGATCGACACGGGTGTCCAAGCCAAATACGCGTTCGAGGTGACGCCTCCGGCGCACGCTACGTCGGCGTCGATCGTCGCCCAGGCCACGGTCGGCGGCCGCACCTACGACAACGGGCGCGTCGACATCCGTTATGATCACATTGGTCACCTTTTATTGCAGCCGACCGCGCGGCTGACTGCCGCGTCTTTCGATCTGAACATTCGAGGGCGGAATGTCGGTTACGTCGAAGGCGCCGGCGATAGCGTCGCCGAATGTCTCGCGCAGATGGGTTACACGGTCAAGCCGCTCTCAGCCACGGATCTAACAAAAGAAGGTCTGCGGGGTCTGGATGCCGTCGTAATCGGCGTTCGCGCGTTCAACGTGCGCAAAGATCTTGGCAAGCACATGCCGGTCTTATTTGCGTTCGCTGAGGCGGGCGGAAATCTGATCGTGCAGTACAACCGGCCCGAGGGCCTCAAGAGCGATCGATTCGCTCCGTACGACTTAGGTCTCTCGAGTCAGCGGGTGACCGACGAGCAGTCGCCTGTGACGTTTCTGCTTCCAGACCATCCGGCGCTCAACACGCCCAATAAAATCACGCGGACCGACTTCGATGGCTGGGTGCAGGAGCGAGGGATCTATTTTCCGAATGAGTGGGATCAACACTTCAAGCCGATCCTCGCGTTCAAAGACCCGAACGAACCGCCGCTCGAAGGCGGGATTTTGATCGCGGCACACGGACGCGGCAACGTGGTTTACACCAGCCTGGCCTGGTTTCGAGAGCTGCCCGCGGGCGTTCCCGGCGCTTACCGATTGTTTGCAAACCTTGTCTCGTTGGGCAAGGGCTGAAAACCTCCAGCGGACGGGCGCCATGGCCGAACGGATTACCGACTCGTCGGATTCCGCAGAGAACGAACCGACCCGGCTCCCTGTCTTCCGCACCTGGCCCGCGGTTTACGCCTTCGTCGTCGCCACGTTCGTCCTCTGGGTGACTCTGCTCGCGGTCTTGGCGAGGACGTTCTCGTGAACGGAGTCGATTGGGCTGTTCTGCTCATCACGATTCTGGGCATCGCCGGCTATGGGATCTGGGGCACACGCGGCCAGCGCAGTCTTCGAACTTTTTTGCACGGCTCAGGCGAAACGAGCTGGATGGTGATTGGCCTCTCGGTGATGGCCACACAGGCGAGCGCCATCACGTTTCTCTCCACTCCCGGGCAAGGATACGAGAGTGGACTGGGGTTCGTTCAGAATTACTTTGGAGCCCCGTTCGCGTTGATCATCATCTCTGTCGTGTTTTTGCCGATCTATCGCCGTCTGAATGTCGACACCGCGTACGAATTCCTGGGGAGCCGCTTTGATTCCAGGACGCGCCTGCTAGGGGCGGCCTTGTTTCTTCTGCAGCGCGGGCTGAGCGCCGGGATCACAATCTACGCTCCGGCCATCGTGTTATCGACGGTCATGGGTTGCGCCTGGACCTGACGATCATCGGCAGCGGATTGGTGGCCATCGCCTACACCGTTTCCGGCGGCAGTGCCGCGGTGAACCTGACGCAAAAGTACCAGATCGGCGTCATCTTCGTCGGCATGATCACGGCCTTTTTTGTCTTGGTGTCGAAGCTGCCCGGCGACGTTGGCTTCACCGGTGCGCTGACCGTTGCCGGGGGTTTGAATAAGCTGGAAGGCGTCGACTTCTCGTTCGATGTCGGCAAGCGCTACACGTTCTGGTCTGGCCTGCTCGGTGGACTGTTTCTCGCTCTGTCGTACTTTGGCACGGACCAGTCGCAAGTACAGCGTTATCTGTCGGGCGGATCACTGCGCGAAAGCCGCCTGGGCTTGATGTTCAACGCGGTCTGCAAGATTCCTATGCAGTTCTTCATCCTGCTGCTGGGGGTGATGCTGTTTGTTTTTTATCAGTTCGAGCCGCCGCCAATCTTTTTTAATCAAACGGCCTGGAACAACGCGGTTGCGACTGAGTCGGGGGGCCAATTGCAATCACTGGCCCGGCAATACGAGTCCGAATGCGCTTCCACCAAGACCGCAATCACCCGCTGGTTGGCGCTGGGCCACAGCAGTAATCCCGCGGAGGCTGATGCTGCGCGAGCCGACGCGCAAGCGGCCTACCGGCAGAGCCAAACGACCCGAGCCGAAGCCAAACGCGCCCTGTCAGTTGCCACCCCGCGCGCGTCTTCCAACGACGCCGACTACGTCTTCGTGACGTTTATTCTGAATCACTTGCCGCACGGCCTGATCGGCCTGCTGATTACCGTGTTCTTAGCGGCGACGCTCTCGTCAAAGGCTGCGGAGCTGAACGCCCTGGGGTCGACGACAACCGTCGACCTGTATCGACACATCATGACTCGCGGGGCCACGGAAGCGCACTACCTGAAGGCTTCGCGATTTTTCACGGCCATGTGGGGGCTGATTGCCATTTGCTTTGCCCTGTTTGCGAACATGGCGGAAAACCTGATCCAGGCCGTGAACATTGTGGGCTCGATTTTCTACGGCGTCGTGCTGGGAATGTTTCTGGTCGCGTTCTTGATGCGATGGATTGGCGGGACAGCCGTCTTTTATGCGGCAATCGTTTCACAGGCGGCGGTGCTCGTGCTCTACTTCACGATTCCGATCAGCTACCTTTGGTACAACGTGATTGGCTGTGCGCTCTGTGTTATCTTGAGCGCATGTGTGCAGATTGGCCTCGGCCCGATTGATCGCAAACCGGCTCGCGGGGCGGCGCCAACATGAGCGGCCCGCCTGTCATTTGCTTTGGCCAGCAACCGTGCGGGTTCTTCCCACGCCGTTACCTCGTGGCGAAGATTCGGACCGCCCGGCGGTTGCAGGCAGAGATCGGCGGCAGAATTGTGTTCTTTTGTCACGACTCCGATCACGATCCGCGCAAAACCAAAACCATCGTGCGCCACCGTCGCCTTGGCGAGCCGCTGCCCTTGAATTTCGCCTTCGCCAATAAGTGGCAGCGCAAATTCTCGCCGCTCTACGCCAAGCGCGTTCTGCCCGAGTGGCAAGCCAAAACGGCCATGACGCTGAATCCCTACGTGGAACCCCCTTTAGTCCAAGCGTTCAAGGAAACGCACTCCACGAACATCGCCGATTTCTGCCTCGAGATGTACAAGCGGATGGGATTCTTGAAGGAAATGGAGATTGCGCGATCCAGCGATCCGGCCTTCCGCGAAGCGGCCTGCGACATCGACGACTACTATGTCGACGTGCCCTACGAGGGCGAAATTGTCCGGGCCCGTTACGTCAAAGGCGAACTGATGCTCCACAAAGGGGGCGATGTCTATGAGACGTGCCCTCGTGTCCCTTTTGGCAAAAAGCAGATCAGCCCGGCGCCGACACCCGATTGAAATGGATGCAGTCGGTCGTGCAGTGCACGCACTACGTCGCGGGAGCAAGCGAACAGGACTATCTGCGCGTCGCGGACGCGCCCGAGGTTAACTTCGTACGTCGAGAGACGATCGAGCGAGCAGATGAAGCCTATACCGAACTCGAACTCTGAACCGGGACCGCTCTTGGTCTTCGGTGCCCATCCGGACGATATCGAGTTCGGCTGCGGTGCCATCGTGGCCTTGGAGACCCGCGCCGGCCGCCGCGTGCACTTGGTCGTCTGTTCGAAGGGCGAAGCCGGCACGTATGGCGGCGCCGAACAGCGAGTGGCCGAAGCCCAGGCCGCGGCCAAAGTGTTCGGCGCGTCGCTCGAGTTCGTCGAGCTCGATGGCGACGCACATCTCGAGCTTGCGCGGCTCACGCCATCACGCTGGCCCGACGCGTGCGGGAGCACAAGCCCGACATCGTGTTGGCGCCAACAGTCGTCCAGAATCAGCACCCCGACCACTGGCGGCTGGGTACGCTCGTTCGCGATGCGGTGCGGCTCGCGCCTACGGCGGCCTCGAAGAGCTGCCCGCGCTCGCGCCACATCGAATCGAACAATTGTTCTATTACGCTCTCGGTGCCGACGCCGAACCAGCCGATGCGATGCCAATCTTGGTCGATGTCTCGCGAGCGGACGTCATTGCAACATGGACCGCCGCGATGCGGGCCCACACCTCTCAGGTTCGAGCGCGACTACGTCGAGCTGCAATTGAGCCGGGCACACTATCACGGGCTCCGAGCGGGCGTGAGCCACGCGATCCCGTTATTCCCGAACGATCCAATCCTCTTGGATTCGTTGGCCGCAGTCGAGCGCGCCGCTCGTACCTTTTGATCAAGCAGAGCCAGCACAGATGACACACCCGCGGCCGTTGAAAGTAGGCATCGTCTGCTATCCGACTGTGGGCGGCAGCGGAATCCTGGCCGCAGCACTCGGTGAAGAACTGGCTGATGCGGGCACGAAGTGCACTTCATTAGCTCGGAACGGCCATTTCGATTTCCCGACCAGTCCGCACGTGTCCATTTTCATCCGGTGTCGGTCAACAAATACGAACTGTTTCGGTATCCCGACTACACGTCACCTCTGTCGGTGAAGATGGCCGAGGTTAGCCGCGACTACAGACTCGACGTGCTACACG
>CAWCZR010000002.1:0-90827 GCA_963800135.1 uncultured Planctomycetaceae bacterium
GCTCCTCGGCACTCGACTATCGCTGTGAACAATACGGTGCTGACCACCGCGGGCGAGCATCCGGCCGCGCGGCAAGCCTGCCGGCGTCTGCAGGAGGAGGGAGCCCGGCTGCGGTTTCTCGACGTCGATCGCGAGGGACGTCTGGTTCCCGAGCAGCTCGACGAAATTTCTTGGGACGAAATCGGCCTGGCGACCGTGATCCTCGCCCATAACGAAACGGGCGTGGTTCAGGACGTCGCGCCGTTGTGCGAACGGTGCCGCGACCGGGGAATTCCGCTGCACCTGGACGGCGTGCAGGCCGTCGGCAAAATGCCCGTCGATTTTCGTGCCCTGGGGGCGACGGCCCTCTCGCTGGCGCGCACAAATTCCGCGGCCCGCGGGGCATCGGGGCGCTGTTGTTGCAAGGAGGCGCCAGGCTGCGGCCCCGACAACTGGGCGGCCACCAAGAGGCCGATCGCCGTGCGGGGACCGAGCCAGTGGCGCTCGCCGTCGGCATGGCCGTCGCGCTCGAGCGTTGGCACGCTGACCAGAGAGAGAGCGACGCTCGCGTGCGCAGCCTTCGCGATCGCTTCGAGCAGGGCCTCTTGTCCGCCTGCGCCGGCCGTCGTCAACGGTTCGGGGGCACAGCGACTGGCCAATACGCTCAACATCGCCTTCCCGGGAGTTGAGGGGGACGCCCTGTTCGTCGCCCTCGATCTGGCCGGCATCGCCTGTTCGCTCGGCAGCACGTGCGCGAGCGGATCGACCGAGCCGTCTCCCGCCTTGGTGGCAATGGGTTGTCCGCCGGAGGTCGTCGCCTCGTCGGTGCGTTTCAGTTTGTCGTTTGAGAATACGCTCGAGGAGATCGGCGAGGCCGTTGTGCGGATCGCGCGAGTTGTCAGCCGGCTCCGCACGGCCGGCGATGGAGAATCGCGCCTGCCGACGCGGCCCGCAAATCGCCAACCGGAGCCGATCGCCAACAACTAGTCGTTGGACTGAGCTGGAGTGATGGGTGCCATGCCCACGCCGAGCCGTGGGCATGGCACCCAACCTGTGAATTCAGGGTGGTCGCACAACTAAATAAGACCTCGCACCGTGCGTAGCGCGGAGGGAGAATGATCTGGAGTAGAAAACAGGCTTGGCTCTAAGGTTGTGGGTGATAGACGACCACAATCCCCGGAGACCAAGCCATGGATGGCCATCTTCGTCTTTCGACGCGGGAACGCAAGACGTGTTTGAAGACCTTGCGGACAGCGCGGACGGCTCGGCGAGCACTGGTCCTGTTGTTGCTGGCCGAAGGACGTTCCTACCGCGAGATCCGCGCGGCCACCTTTGCCAGCCCGACTTTGATCCGCTCGGTGAAACGGGAGTTTGCGACAGGTCGGCTGGGAATGGCTTTGCGAACCGAAGAACAACCAGACACAGTTCCTTCGTGGCTGATTTTCGTCGTGCGGTGGCTGTTGAAGTCGACGCCGCAGGACTTCGGCTTCTTCCGGAGCCGCTGGTCGTGCGGTCTGTTGGCCTTGCTGTTGTGGGAACAGGAACGCATCCGCGTGAGCCCCGAAACGGTCCGCCGGGGGATGCACCGGCGGGAGTTTGTCTGGCGTCGTCCCCGGCCGGTCGTCGGGCCGCGCGATCCGGAGCATGCCCGGAAGCTGCAGCAAATCCAGCGATTCATCGGACAACTGCCGGCCAACGAGACCGTTGTGTTCCAAGACGAAGTGGATGTCCATTTGAACCCCAAGATCGGGTCGATGTGGATGCGTCGCGGCCAGCAAGCCGAGGTCGTCACGCCAGGCAACAACGAAAAACGGCATTTGGCTGGATCGCTTCACTGGCGGACAGGACGGCTGTTGTTGTCGGCTCCAGGAAAGCAACGCAACGCGGCGCTCTTCGTGGCCCACCTCGACGACCTGCGTCGGCAACTGCGGTCCTATCGGGTGATCCATGTGGTCTGCGACAACGCCAAATTCCACGATTGCCGCGCCATCCGCGATTACCTGCTTCAACACCCCGGTCGAATTGTCCTCCACTTTCTTCCGAAGTACGCGCCCGAGACGAATCCCATCGAGCGCGTCTGGTGGCACCTCCACGAGACGATCACCCGCAATCACCGCTGTCAGTCGATCGACGAACTCCTGCGAGAAGTCACCGATTGGGCCGCGGCTCAAAAAACATTTTTCCTGCAAACGGCCAGCTTCACAGACCTGTACTCCTTAGCCGCTTAGCGCTCCGCTTCGGTGGAGGTTTTATTTAGTCCCGTTCCGTCGGCCGCCGGAGCACGAGGCTCGCATGGCGCGATATCCGCAAGACTCCCCCAACACGTCGCCGTCTCCCAGCGAGCCGCTCGTGCTGCTGAAGGAGAATCAGCTCGCGCACTCTGCCGCGCAGCGACTGCTCTCACCCTCGGCCGAGGATTCGATTTGGCTCGTCTACTTGTACGGGCCGGCCGGCGTGGGCAAATCGCACCTGGTGCGGCACTTCGTCCGCGAGGCCCGCCGCAAGAATCCACGGCGACGCATTATTTGCGAGACGGCGGCCGAATTTCTCGCCGCTCTCACGCAGGCTTTTGCCCGGCAGGACCGGGTCGAGTTTCAGGAGCGGTACGCCGGGGCCGACCTGTTCGTGTTGGAGGATTTGGCGTCGCTCGAGGGTCGCATTCCCGCCCAGCGAATGCTGATTGCCATCCTCGACGATTTGAAGCAGGCCGGACGGCGGGCGCTGATGACCTCAGCCACGCGCCCCGGCGGACTCGAAAAAATGGCCCCGCGGCTCGTCAACCGGTTGCGCGGCGGTCTGTGCGTGCCGATCGAGCTCCTGGGGCGGACAGGCCGGCTCGGTTTCGCGACGAAGATGGCCGCTTCGCGTCAGATTCCCCTTTCGGCACCAGCGGCCGCCGTGCTGGCGGACGAGGGACCGGGGACGCCGCGCGAGCTGTTGGCGGCGCTGGTGAACTTGGAGCTGCGGTCGCGGAACGGCCGCCCAGAAGCTGACGAGGGCCTGTTGCGGGCCCATTTGCGATCGTCGTCGTCGGCACGCGATGTCACGCTAACCAAGATCGCCGCCGCGGTGGCCGAGTTCTTCAAAGTGCCCGTGGCCGAACTGCGCTCGCTTGGTCGGCCGAAACGCTCGATCCTGCCGCGCCAGGTTGCCATGTTGTTGGCCCGCGAGCTGAGCGGTCAATCGGCCGTGCAGATCGCGCGTTACTTCGGCCGCAAGAACCATACGACGGTCGTGCACGCCTGCAGCCGCACACGCGCCCTGCTGGCCGGAGATCCGGCACTCGCGCGAGACATCGAACGCTTGCAGCGCGCGCTGCGTCGCGCCTGACGCAATTTCTGCTGACCAGTCCCGCCCGGTGAATTGGCTGCTGAAACTTGGATGATCTTCGGCTGGTCAATTTTGCTGGATGGGAACGCGGCAGCCTGGTCGAGAATTAACCAAAAACAGCCGACAATTTCTCGCCGTGCCGCGAACCATTTTTCGACACTCAGCTCACGCTCCTGCAGTCGAAAAAGACCATTCGCAAGTTATTGTCAAATAATCACTTGCGATTATTGATTCCGGACGTTTTCCACCGCGTTGTTCGTTGCTGCTACGACTACGAAATTCTATAATTCCCTATTCGAATTCCCGAGAACGGATTGCCTGTTTCACGCGGCGAACGTGCACCTCGAGTCGTCCCCTTTCGGGTTCCCGCTGCGCGAACATTTTAGGATGGTCTCACGGACATGAAACTGCATTGTCACCGTCCGGCGTTGGCGGCCGCCCTGCAAGTTGTCAGCGGAGTTGTGCCGTCGCGAACTCCCAAAGAAGTCCTCAAGAACATCAAGCTGGAGGTCGCCGGCGGCAAGGCCACGCTGCTGGGAACCGACTCCGAAGTCGGCATTCGCTACGAGATCCCCGGCGTCGAGATCGAGCGCGAAGGTGAGACGCTGTTGCCCGCCGCGCGAGTCACGGCCATCGTCCGCGAGTTGAGCGAAGACACCGTCGATCTGTCGCTGGCCGATGATGCCGTCTGGATCAAAAGCGAAAAAAGCGAGTTCCGCCTCTCCGCGCAGGACCCCAGCGAGTTTCCGCCCGTCGCCGAGTTCGATGAAGATCACTACGTTGCCATTGGCAATAAGGCGCTTAAAGACGCGATCAAGCGGACGACGTTCGCCACCGACGCGGAAAGCTCGCGTTACGCCTTGGGGGGCGTGCAGCTCGAACTGACCGGGGACAAGATCACCTTCGCCGCCACCGACACGCGCCGCCTGGCCGTCTTCGAGGCGATGTGCCGCATCCAGGGAGCCCGCGCGGAGAACCAGGCGCCGGTCATTCCCACCAAGGCTCTGTCGCTGATCGAGCGGAGCATTCCCGACGCGGAAAGCGAAGCCCTGCTGGCCGTGCATGCGAACGAGGCGCTGGTGAAAGTAGGCAGCTCGACGATCTACAGCCGGCTGGTGGAAGGCCGCTTTCCGAAATATCGGGACGTGATTCCCGCAAGGGCCGAGAAATCGATCGACCTGTTGGTGGGGCCGTTCTACTCGGCCATCCGCCAGGCCCAGATCGTGACGGAAGAGGACAGCCGCGGCGTCGATTTCAAGTTCTCAACTGGCCTGCTCACGCTGACAAGCAAATCGGCCGACGTCGGACAATCGGTGATTCAACTGCCGATCAGTTATGAGGGGAGTGAGCTGGCGATCCTGTTCGATCCGCGGTTCATCGCCGACTTCCTCCGCGTGCTCGAGCCGGAGAAAACGATGCGCCTGGAGCTGATCGACGCGGAGAGCGCGGCTGTGTTCCGCACGGACGACTCCTACACCTACGTTGTGATGCCGCTGTCGAGGGACCGATAAGACGGATTGCGGCATGAGGGATCGATGACTCACGGACGGGGCCAACTACCCGACCGCCTTTCGCAGGCTGTCACGGACTTGATTGCACTGCGAGGCTGGGCTCGCGTTCGCGGGAACGCACAACTGGCCGAAGCCTGGAAAAACATCGCCGGGGACTCGGTCGCCAGCGGGACGAAAGTCGTCGGGATTCGCCGGGGCGTTTTGCAGGTGGCGGTGGGCAACTCGCCGCTCTTGAGCGAACTGGCGTCTTATCACAAAACGACGTTGCTGGCTGCCTTTACCCGGGACCATCCGGAATTGAAAATTCGCGACCTCAAATTCGTGATTCGAGGAAATCTCTCATCACGTTGACCAAACACAATTCAAACACGGCTGGGATTCGCGTGCCGCGCATCTCCCGGCTTCTGCACGCGGGGGACAGTCGCACCGGTTTCACGCCCGCCAGACTCGAGGAAACATTTTGAGCTCCGATCCGAAACAGAACGACCCGACGCGCGAGCCGCCGAAAGACCCGGGCGAGCTGGGGCAGACCCACAACGACCCCGCCTACGATGCCAGCGACATCCGCGTGCTCGAGGGGATCGAAGGGATCCGCAAGCGGCCCGCCATGTACATCGGGGACACCACGGCCCGCGGCCTGCATCACTTGGTCTACGAAGTCGTCGACAACAGCATCGACGAGGCGGTCAACGCCTTCGCCTCGGTGATCGTGGTCAAGATCAATGCCGACGGCAGCGTCACCGTCACCGACGACGGCCGCGGCATCCCCGTCGGCGCGATGCCCGACATGAATAATCGCTCGGCCCTGGAGGTCGTGCTCACCGAGATTCACGCCGGCGGCAAGTTCGATCGCAGCAGCGGCTACAAGACGGGCACCGGCGGTCTGCACGGCATCGGCATCACGGCTGTCAACGCGCTCTCCGAATGGCTCGAGGCGGAGGTCCGCCGCGAAGGCCACGTTTGGACGATGGACTTTGCCCGCGGCGCCGTGATGAGCGACCTGAAGCAGCTCGGCAAGAGCGAGCGCACGGGAACCAAGATCACGTTCAAGCCCGACCCGCAGATTTTTCCCGACCCGCGATTCAGCTACGACGTGTTGCACAAGCGGCTGCAAGAGCTGGCCTTCCTGACACCGGGCGCACGAATCCTCATTTCGGACGAGCGCACCGGCCAGTCAGACGACTTCCAGTACGCCGACGGCATCGTTGAGTTCGTCAAGCATCTCAACCGCACCGAAACGGCTCTCACGGCCGACGTGATCCGTATCGAAGGCAGCATCGATCAGACCGAGGTCCGCGTCGCCCTGCAGTACAACGACGGCTATTCGGAAAACGTCCGTGCCTTTGCCAACAATATCGGCAATCTCGAAGGAGGCACGCACTTAAGCGGCTTCCGCAGCGCACTCACTCGCTCGATCAACAACTACGGCAAGCGCGCAAACCTCTTCAAGGATTTCGCGCCGCAGGGGGACGATTTCCGCGAAGGCCTGACGGCCGTGATCTGCGTCCGTCTGCCCGATCCGCAATTCGAGGGTCAGACCAAGACCAAGCTGGGCAACAGCGAGGTGGAAGGCATCGTCACTTCGGTGGTCAACGACGGGCTCAACAAGTTCTTCGAAGAGAACCCCGCCGCCGCCAAGGTGATCGCCGCCAAAGGCCTTCGCGCGGCCGAGGCGCGGGAGGCGGCCAAAAAAGCCCGCGAAATGGTCCGCCGCAAAGGGCAGCTCACGTCGAGCGGCCTGCCGGAAAAGCTCCGCGACTGCCGCAGCCGCGAGCTATCGCTGACCGAGCTGTACCTTGTGGAAGGCGATTCGGCCGGCGGCTCGGCCGACACGGGCCGCGACGCCAGCATCCAGGCGATCCTGCCGCTCAGGGGCAAGATCTTGAACGTCGAAAAGGCGCAGCTCGTCAAAGTGCTCGACAACGAGGAGATCCTCAACATCTTCAAGGCGGTCGGCGTGCCCCCCGGGGCGCAGCTGGAAGACGTCACCAAGCGCCGCTACGGCAAGCTCGTGTTGATGACGGACGCCGACATCGACGGCAGCCACATCCGCACGCTGCTGCTCACGTTCATCTTCCGCCACCTCCGCGAGCTGGTCGAGCAGGGCTGCGTCTACATCGCCCAGCCGCCGCTCTACAAGGTCACGCAGAAAAAGACTGTTCGCTACGTGCAGACGCACGAGGAAATGAACGGCGAGCTACTCGAGCAGGGGTCGGCCGACACGGAGTTGGAATTCTCGGACGGTGCGTCCGGCAACCAGCCGCGCACGTTCAAGGACCAGCCGCTGCAGGAACTGATCGCGCTCATCGGCCAGCTCGAAGAGCCGCTGGAAACGCTGGAGCGGCGCGGCATTGAGCTACATTGGCTCGCTGCCCATCATCAAACGCCGGACGGCCTGTTGCCCCGCTACCGCGCCTTCGTCGGCCGCGAGGAACACTGGTTTGCCGACAAGGAACGGCTCGACAAGTTCCTGGCCGAGGAAGAAGCCAAGCGCGGCGAGCAGTTCGAGATTGCTGACGACGAGACGGTCGCCGGCGGCGCCCACCCGCCGGCGGGCAAGAACGGCCACGCCGAGCACCACGACACGCGCTTGCAAGTGGTCGACCTGCACGAAATGCGGGTCATCAACCGCGTGCTAGAGGCTTTGAAAAAGCACGGCATCACGCTCAAGGATTTCGTCCCGGCCGGCCACCGCAACGGCGAACCGGTTTTCCCGCAGCGGATCCACAAGGACGACGCCACGGTCCCCCTCTCCAGCCTGCGCGAGCTGTTGCCCAAGCTGCGAAAAATCGGCGAGCGGGGCCGCAAGGTCACCCGCTTCAAGGGGCTGGGCGAAATGGATCCCGAGGATCTCTGGGACACGACCATGGACCCGGCCAAGCGCGTGCTCTTGCAGGTCACCATGGAAGACGCGGCCGGTGCCGACGAAATCTTCCGGGTGCTGATGGGCGACCACGTCGAACCGCGCCGCGACTTCATCGAGAAGCACGCGCTCGACGTGCGAGATCTCGACATCTGACCGAGCGTTAACCTGTTGCAACGCTGGCGAAACCCTTCGCTGGCTCGCGCTACGGCTGCGAACGCTGCCGTGCCATGGCCGCGCGCTTGATCGCCCGTCGATTCGCTTCCGTCATGGGAACGTTCTCGAAAGTCCGCGTCTCCGGCGACGTCAGCGATTGAACAACCAATGTGACCGTGTCCTTGGGCGGATGTCCCATGGAGCTGAGCAGCTCGACGAGGTCCTCTTCGAATCCCATCTGCCACTTCTTCCCATAGGTCCGCCGGCTGAAAGCGACGATCTCGGAGGCAGGGATTCCGTCCAGCGACACAAGCTTAAACCACTCGTCGCCCACCTTGACTTCCGGTTGCGATTCCTGCCATTGCACTGCGGCGAAGGGAGATTTCCACGGATATTCGTGCCAGGGCTCGAGAGAGCGCATGAACACAGGAACAAGAAAAATACCTGCGACGAGAAGGACCAGGCCCGCCACGAAACACAGGACCATGCGCCAACGCGAGGGGGCGACGCGCTCTGCGCCCATGAGAATTGGGTACCCGCCGCTCACTTCGCTCGTGGCTTCATCGGTGAGACTGGCAAAGAGCGCGAGCAACTCCCGGCGCCGCGGCTCGAGCTGCGAATCGACGGCGTACTGGTTCACGAAATAAAGTCCTGCGTAGAGCACGGCGACCATTGCCATGAGCAGGCCCGAAAAGCCGAAGGAAGGCAACCAGCCGAGCGCACGCACCCGCCAGCCGACATCGACAAAGAACGCGGAGATTGAAAGAAACGGCGGCAGTAAATACCACCAGAAAATATTGCGTAGTAACCAGATTTGAGCCTCCACATCGGCCAAAGAATTCTTCACGCAGTAAAGCAGCGGTTCATCCGGCGCGCTGGGCTTCGGCTGGTGACGCTTGCGATACACCAGCATGAACCCGGCCATCCACACGAGAACCGGCACGGTCAGCCACCACGTCCAGGGCAGCGGGATCGTGAAGCCCAGACAAAACCAGACGCAAATCAGCAGCAGCGCGACAATCAGCTCACGACGATCTCGTGAGAAGATCACCGCTCGAAAATTGCGTTGGTTACGCTGCACCTCTTTCCGCAGCAAGTCCGCATCGACGCTGACACGCCTCTGGGATGACTGCGCGTGCCAGGCTTGCTGATATTTGTCAGGTTCCACGGGGCATCCCATTCATCAAATCAGTCAGAGCTTTTTTTGCCCGATTCAACTTCACACCCACGTTGCTCTCCGAGATCCCGAGCACTTCGGCCATCTCTCGATAAGAAAGCTCATCAAGGTACAACAGCACCAAGGCCGCATCCCCTTTCGGCAACTGGTTGATGGCCTTGTAGAGCTGCTCGACCGTCTCTCGCTGCTGGGCCTCTTCGGCACTGTCGGGCCCCGGGGTGGCTAGGGCTTGCACCTCGAGGAACGGCGCCTGTCTTTTGCGGCGTGGTTTGTCCTTCCGCTGCCAATTCATGGCGGTGTGTAAGGCGACGCGATAAAGCCACGTCGCGGCGCTGGCCGTCTGCTGGAACTTCAGCAAGGACCGCCAGGCCTGGAGCAGAATTTCCTGGGCGAGGTCCTGGCACTCCTCGCTGGTGACGGTGTAAGCCCGCGCCACCTTCATGACCGCGGCGCTGTGCTCGCCCAGCCAAGTCAGGAAAAGCGATTTGTGCTCTTCGTCCCGCAACGCTCAACCTCATCGGTTTCGAGCGATTCCACCCGATGTGGCAGGTTCGCGGCAACGATCGCCGGCAAATTCCAAAAGATCGCCGCGTCACCTGAGTGCGAGTCGCGCGAACCGATCAGGCCGACGGCCGACAGGTTGACGGCTCACTTAATTCGGCGAGCGGTCTGTTCAATGCCGTTTTGATGCAGCACCAGGCTTGTCGCGGGACCGGTTTTCTTCAGTTTGAATTCCAGTGTGGCGTCGACGCCATGGTAGGACCATCGAGTGGGAGAATCTGGAAAGACCTCTTGGGTGGGTTGATTGGTAATGCCAACCATCAGGTGCCCGTCGCGATCACGGACGGTGAAAATAAAGCTCGGCGTCAATTGATACCGGCCCTCCAACCGATGGCGAAATTTCGCATCAATGGCTGGGCCCGGTCCCTGGTCGGGCGCCTCCCCTGGCTTCGAGTCCTTGACCCGGCGAGCGGTCTGCTCAATGCCGTTTTGATGCAGAACCAGGCTTGTGGCGGGACCAGATTTGTCCAGTTTGAATTCCAGTGTGGCGTCGACGCCATGATAGGACCATCGAGTGGGAGAATCTGGAAAGACCTCTTGGGTGGGTTGATTGGTAATGCCAACCATCAGGTGCCCGTCGCGATCACGGACGGTGAAAATAAAGCTCGGCGTCAGCCGATACCGGCCCTCCAACCGGTGACGGAGCGTCGCGTCGATGGGAACCTTGACCGTTCCCTGGTCGGACGCTTCGCTTGCTTTCGGCTTTGGTTCCCGGCCTGCCAGGATCAACAGTGCCGCCAAGTCGACCGGGTTGCTGTCGGCCCCTTTGAAGCCCGTGTTGCACAACACAACGAGCGCGAAGTGCAACTTGCGATTGACGAGGATCATCGAATGGGACCCACCGGTCTCACCGTTGTGCCAGCGAGTCTCGCCGTCGGCCGCAATCACCCAGGCCAGTCCCATTCTTGGACCCGATGCGTCGCGGTCGCGCTGTTGTTTCCAAGCCAACTCGATCGCCTCGCCAAGTTTGCCGGCGGGCGGAGTCAATTGAGCCTGTGCGAAACGCATCATGTCGCCCAACGTGGCGCGAATCCCCCCGGCCCCCGGCAGGTCCGCAAACGTCCAGGGGGCCGTGGCTGAGCCGAACTCGGCGTGCGGCGTGGCGAGGCGTTTTTTTTGATCTTCGCTGAGGTCAACGGTGCAATCGGTCATTGCCAGCGGCGTCGCGATTCGCTCCCGCAGCAACTGTTGATACGACTTGCCCGCCTTCTGCGCGACGAGATATCCCAGAATCGACGCGCCAAAGTTCGAGTATTCCTGCGTTTCGCCCGGCTGGCGCGACAGTTTGTAATGGTTCAGAAAAGCCGCGGCCTTCTTTGAATCGTAATCGCGGTACGGATCCGTCTCGTCGGTCGGCGCTAAATTGTCGGGGAGTCGCGGCAACCCAGAGCGATGGGTGCTCAGATCAATCCACCGGATCGGCCGACCGTCCCGCGACGGCAATTGAATCTCCGCCGCATTCGGAACGTCCGCTGCCGCGTTCAAATCAATCTCACCCCGCACGACCAGATCGGCCAGCATCAGACTCGTGAAAACCTTGCTCACCGATCCGATCTCGTACAAAGTCGTGTCGTCGGGACGCTTCCCGGCCTGGTTTGCGCTTCCCAAATGCACGATTCCCTGATGTTTGCCGTCGATGTATCCGATCGACAGCCCGTCGACGGTCCGATTCTGAACCAACGGCCGAAACGCTTTCTCGACTCGTTGATTTGTCAGGTTCTGCGAAAACACGGCGGGGACATTGATCCAAAAGTTCACCGCAATGGAAATGAGGGCCAACGTGCGCAGCGGAGCATTCATAGCCGAAACCTCACAAGATTAAGGACGTTTGTGCCCCGTTCCTCGACGGGTGAGTCTCGACGCGATTCCCTGACCGAGGAACCAGCTCGGCAACGCGAAGAAATCGCCGTTCAGAGATAATTGGTCACGGGAATAAGCGTCGACTTACAGAAAAGCGCGGCCGCGCGGAGAAGTTGCCCGCATGCCACCGGCGACCATGTCGAACCTCGCCGCGACCTCGACATCTGGCGGCGCCGCCTCGCCTTCGAGGCCGATCGTCGGCGGTTCGCGCCCCGGCTAGACGAAGTCTAGTCGGTGTAAAGTTTGTTCTCGTCAGGGAATTTTTCGTCCTTGAGAAACTGGTCCTTCTCGGCCAGGAATTTCTCGAGCGGCGGCCGCTCCTTGAGGCCAATCGCCCGCTGATAGGCGTCCGCCAGAGCAAGCAACGTGCTCTCGTCGTAAGCGCGACCCGCCGTCAACTGCGGTCGAGGGATCAGGAAGCCCTGGTTCTTGCTCGAGCTTCTTGGGGAACGCAACTTGCGGATGCCCCGCGAGGTTTGTGTACAGCGCCAACTCGTCGCCGAGATAGACGTCGATGGTCTGCATCAACTTCTCGAGTCGCTCCATCAAGATCGCCCGCAATCGGCTGATTTTCAGGTAATCGACGGCTGACAACAGGTGGCCGTAGGCCCAGTACCTCGGCCAACCGTGGACTCCTCTTGGTTCGCCGCGACGAGTCAGCTCGTCGAACGACGCGGCTCCCTCCATCGCGACGGTCGCTTCAATCAGATCGAAGGTCAGGCCGTAATCCTCCAAGAGCTTTGTCTGTCGAATCGGCACGAGTTGGGCACCCAGCTGACGCACGACCCGCAGTTCCTCGCGATCTGCGTCTTTGCCGTTTTCCGGGGCATAGCCGACGCGGATCGTGGAAATGTCGCGAGACGACGGCCACGCGTAATTCCGATCGACGGAAACTGCGTCGCGCGGATCGGCGCCGTGGATTGCGGCAAAGACTAATCCGCAGTCGTCGGCGCTGCGGCAGATCGGCCCGACCGTATCGAGCGACCAGCAGAGTTGCATGCATCCGTGTCGGCTCACGCGCCCGTAGGTGGGACGCAGCCCCACGGCCCCGCAGCGCATCGACGGGTTGATAATGCTGCCCGCTGTATCCGTCCCGATCGAGAAGCCTACGAGTCCGGCGGCGGTCGCGGATCCAGACCCCGACGACGACCCCGCTGCATCCATGTGTGGGTTCCAGGGACTGCGGGTCAAGCCGCGATACCATTGAACGCCGCCTCCTGCGAAGGGGTTGCTCGCAAGCTTGGCGATGAGCACGGCCCCGGCATCTTCCAGCCGCTCGGCGATTGCCGCCTTCACGTTGATAACGCGGTGGCGATACTGCGGGGCGCACCAGGTCGTCGGATAGCCGGGATAGGCGATGATGTCCTTGACCCCCCACGGAATCCCGTGCAGCGGCCCGCGATCCTTCCCCGCAGCCAGCTCCCGGTCCGCTTGCTTCGCCTGTTGGAGCGCCAGCTCATCCATCAACGTGACGACGCATTTGAGCAAGGGGTCGTAGCGGCGCAGACGGGCAAGATAGAGCTTCGTCAGTTCGACCGAGGAAATCTTTCGAGCGCGCAACAAGCCCCCGATTTGTCGAATCGAAGCAAACGCCAGCTCCTCGTCGGAGTTAGGGCGCGCCACCGCCTGCGAAACCGGTCTCGGCGAGGCCACAACTTGATAACCGCGCGGGTCGGGGAGTGAGTCCGGGCCGGTCAACGGCCTGAAGACCAGCCCGGGCCGCTGCGAATTGTCGAGGTCGATGGCGCGAATGCGCTTCGTCGACCCTCGATACTTGTTGAGGCTCTTGACGGCCGCTTCGCGCTGGGCCGGGGTGAGCTTGATCCCCGCAATCCACTCGGCATCCGCGACCATTTCGGGAGAAACTGGTCCGTCCCCGGCCCCTGCGGCCAATGCCCGCTGAAAGACTCCCGTACCAATCCCTGCCGACCCGAGAATTGCCAGCGCCCGTCGCCGCGTGAGCATCGTTCGCGCCTTGCGAATGTGATGTCGAGGACGGAATCGACGTCGTCGTCGGACGCCATCAGTCGAGCGCCTTGATCATTGATTGGAATTCGCCGGTGTCAAACTGGTCAGCAGCGCCACGATCGGTTCTCCCAGAAATAGGATGAGCCAATCGTCGAGAATCTCGGACTTGAGAAGATGGCGCAACGTTTGTGGGTCGGGCCGGCGTGCGCGGCATCAGTGAGCCGGCGCTTCACGCCGCCTCTCCGAGGGCAGGCCAACCGACAAACCATCGGCGGACTATCTCGATAACCTCGGTGCCCACGGCTTTCCGGTGCTTTGAATTACGAGATGAGTTTTGGGAATCACGGGACAGAAATCCTAGTCGACTCGTGGCAGTGACGCCCAGAAGCGGAAAAGGAACGATTTCTCGGACGCGCAAATGGCCTCAAAGGTGTGATCGATCCGTGATCCTCGCCGCCTGTTGCGTCGCCGTCGAAACAGCCGCAAAATGAATTCGTTGGCGCGGTCGGAGGCACCTGAGCGTCGAGTAAAGCTTGCCATGAACGACCCAAACGACGCATCCCAAGATCCACCGAAAGTACTCGCGGCGACTTTCATCACCGATGCGCCCCCGGAGCAGGTCGGCCACTTCGTGGGTCCGTATAAGCTGCTGCAACGGATCGGCGAAGGCGGCTTCGGCGTGGTGTACATGGCGGAGCAGGAAAAGCCGGTCCGCCGCGTCGTCGCTCTGAAGATCATCAAGCCGGGCATGGACACCGGAGAGGTGATTGCCCGGTTTGAGTCGGAGCGCCAAGCCCTGGCGTTGATGGACCATCACAACATCGCCAAGGTGCTCGATGCGGGGGCGACCGCTTCCGGCCATCCTTACTTCGTCATGGAGTTAGTCAAGGGAGTGCCGATAACCGAGTATTGCGACAAGAACTACCTGCCGCCCGAAGCGCGCCTCAAGCTGTTCGTCGATGTCTGCCACGCCATCCAGCACGCGCACCACAAGGGGATCATTCACCGCGATATTAAGCCATCCAACGTGATGGTGACACTGCATGACGAGGTTCCGGTCGTGAAGGTGATCGACTTCGGCGTGGCCAAGGCGACCGTGCAGAAGCTGACCGAGCGGACGCTGTTTACCGCCTACGGCCAGATGGTCGGCACGCCGGCCTACATGAGCCCCGAGCAGGCGGAGATGAGCGGCCTGGACATCGACACCCGCAGCGACGTTTATTCGCTCGGTGTGTTGCTCTACGAGTTGCTCACCGGGACGACGCCGCTGGAAGCCAATCGCCTGCGCGTGGCGGCGTATTCGGAAATGAGCGGCTGATTCAAGAGGAAGAGCCGCCGCGGCCCAGCACGCGGTTCTCGTCATTGGGGGACATGGCCACGGTGCTCGCAGGCAACCGCGGTCTGGACGTCAAGCGGTTGGTGCAACTCTTGTCCGGCGATCTCGACTGGGTGGTGATGAAGGCGCTGGAAAAAAACCGAGGCCGCCGCTACGCCACGCCCGGGAGCTTCGCCGAGGACATTGAGCGTTACCTGCGCAATGAGGCGATCTTGGCCCGGCCACCATCGAGGGCATACAGACTCAAGAAGTTCGCCCAGCGGAACCGAGCGACTGTGCTGACGGTGGCCGCGGTGGCCGTGGCGCTCGTGTCGGGGACGGCAGTTTCCGTTTGGCAGGCGTTTCGGGCCACGCGCGCTGAAACGCGGGCTTTAGTTGCTGCCGAGGGCGAGAGAAAAGCGAAAGAGGACGCCTTGGCACGCGAGGCGGAGACCAAGGCGGTGCTGGGGTTCGTGGAGACCCGAATCATTGCTGCGGCGCGCCCCGAGAGGGAGTCCGAGGGCCTAGGCCGAAAAGTCACGCTACGCAAGGCGATCGAGTCGGCCCTGCCGTACGTTGACAAGAGTTTTCCGAACCAGCCACTGATTGAGGCCCGGCTGCGGCTGACGCTGGGGCTGTCGTTTCTCGCCCTGGGAGACGCACGGACGGCGGCGGAACAGGAGCTGGCGGCCCGCGCGCTCTACGCCCGGCACCGCGGCCCCGACCACGCCGACACGCTGGCGAGCATGAACAACCTGGCCGCCAGCTACGAGGACCTTGGCCGCCGCGCCGAGGCACTCAAGCTCCGCGAGGAGACACTGGCGCTGCGGAAGGCCAAGCTTGGCCCCGACGCCCCCGACACGCTGGCGAGCATGAGCAACCTGGCCAACAGCTACGATGACCTCGGCCGCCGCGCCGAGGCCCTCAGGCTCCGCGAGGAGACACTGGCGCTGCGGAAGGCCAAGCTCGGCCCCGACCACGCCGACACGCTGGCGAGCATGAACAACCTGGCCAACAGCTACGATGCCCTCGGCCGCCGCTCCGAGGCCCTCAAGCTCCGCGAGGCGACACTAGCGCTGCGGAAGGCCAAGCTCGGCCCCGACCACCCTGACACGCAGTCAACCAGGAGACGTCTGGCATACACCTACGCCGTGCTCGGTCGGTACGCGGACGCCGTAAAGCTTGGCGAGGAAGCGCTGGCGCTCTCCAAGGCCAGGCTTGGATCCGACCACCCCGATACGATTAGCTGCATGAACTATTTGACGAGCATTTACTACACGCCCGGCCGGTACGCCGACTGCGTGAGGCTGGGAGAACAGACGCTGGCGCTCTCCAAGGCCAAGCTCGGACCCGACCATCCGACCACGCTGAGCGCCGCCAATAGCGTGGCGACCGCCTATGCCAACCTTGGCCGCTACGCCGACGCCCTCAAGCTTCACGAAGAAACCGTTGCCCTGAAGATCGCCAAGCTCGGTCCCAATCATCCTGACACGTTAATGGCGCTCTACAACATCGCCTGCTGCAATGCACTGATGATTCCCAAATCCGCCGACCGCAACAAACAAGCCGAGTTGGCGATGGAGTGTCTCAAGAAGGCCGTCGCCGCAGGATACAAGGACGTGGCTCTAATCAAGACGGACACCGATCTCAATTCTCTGCGCAGCCGCGAGGACTTCAAGAAGCTGCTCGCAAAGCTGGAAGGCGCGAAGGAGAGCGCGAAGCCAAAGCCGTGACTTGGCAACCCGGGAGAGCCGCACACCGCGGTCCGATGAAGGACACCTTCGTCCGAGTTATAAGCACGAGGCCGGCTAGAGAGCCGCGATTGGCATGAAGGCTCCGCCGTCGTATGTGTCGGTTCGCGTGCGTGAACTTGGCGTGCGGGTGCCCCAACGATTGGGATCGCCTTGCTGGGGGACACGATAGCTCGCGCTGATTCATCTACGTGAATTTCGAGGCGCGAGTGCCGCTAGGCGATTACTGAAACGCTCTGCAGAAGTGCGGTATTTTGGCACACAGCGGGTCAGGAGAGCGATCAGAGACTCGAGTGCCCATCCAAATGTTGAACTCCGGCCAGGCACGCTCGCAGCATAGAAGGGGCCACGGGTTTCGAGAGGTGTTCGTCGCATCCGGCTTCCAGAGCACGTTTCCGATCGGATTCCTGCCCATAACCCGTCATGGCGATGATCCGGGTCGCTTGAAGACCAGCTTCCTCTCGCAACCGTCTGGCGACTTCATAGCCATTGAGATGTGGGAGGCCGATGTCCAGAAGCACGACGTCGGGTCGCTGTTCCTGGGCTGCAGTCAATGCGGAGAGTCCATCGTGGACTTTCACGACGTGATGGCCCTCGAGCGCGAGGAGAGTGGAGACCATCTCGGCCGCATCCAGATTGTCATCAACAACGAGAATGCTCAGCGTGGAACCAGGTCGTTGGACGTCGTCCATATGAGAAACTGGTGCAAAGGACGGATCGTCTTCGAGCATCGGAAGGCGGACGATAAACTCCGCGCCTGTCCCATGACCCTCGCTGTGGACCAGGATTTTCCCACCATGCATTTCGACCAGCTTGCGGACCAGGGAGAGCCCGATTCCGAGCCCCCCTTGGCTGCGTTCCAGCGTCGATTCGGCTTGTCGGAATGGTTCAAAGATACTGGGCAGGACCTTCGCATCAATGCCGACGCCGTTATCGCGCACACTGACGAGGAGGTCGTCTTTTTGGACACGCGCCGTCAACCGGATGCACCCTCCTCGATCCGTGAACTTCGCGGCGTTGTTCAAAAGATTGGAGATGATTTGATCCAACCGCACCGGATCAGCGCGCAGCCAGACGGGTCTCTTTGGAAGCCTGACGAGCAACCGATGCTGACGGGATTGGATCATCGGTCCGGACGACTCGACCGCTTTTTCGATCGCTTCGCGGACCTGGATTCGTTCAAACCGCAATTGAATCTTGCCTCGCATCAGACGCGAGACATCAAGCAGATCATCGACGAGGCGGGCCATGTGGCTCGCTTGCCGGTCAATCGCATTGAGCGCCTTGGCTGGGCCAGATCCCAGTTCGACCATCCTGAGGATCTCGACTGCATTCCGAATAGGTGCCAGTGGATTGCGCAACTCGTGAGCTAGCATGGCCAGGAATTCGTCCTTGCGTCGATCAGCCTCCCGCGCTTGGTCGTAAAGACGCGCATTTTCAATCGCGATTGCTGCTCGGTGTGCAAAATCCTCGGCCAGCGCGACATCAAGTGGGTCGTATCGTCGCGACCCCTCGGAAAGGACGAACGTGACGGCCCCCACCGTACGATTGTGTACCGCGAGAGGAGCGGCGATCATCGACTGCCCGTTTAACTGCGACACCAGCTGCCGTTCCTGCAGATCGGACGGCTCGATCACTTCAAAGGGATCGACCGCTCGTACCCTCCATTGGGACCGCTGCTCCCGCACAACTTCTGCAATGAGCGCACCCGATCGTCGAGGGCAAGAGCGATGCCTCTGGAGCCGTCGAAGGATTTTCGCTTTCTGCTCGTCCCGGTGAGCGGCTGCGATCTGTTGGAGTTCACCGCTTTCGCCAACGAGATCGACGACGCACCAGTCAGCAAAGAGTGGCACGGGAATCTGGGCAATGCGCCCAACGAGACTGGCTGAGTCGACAATGCTCGACAGCAGAGCCGCCGAGCGCGCCAGGAAACGAGTCCTCTCTTCCGCGCGTTTGCGTTCAGTGATGTCCCGAACGATGGCGGCGAAGTATCGCCCGCCTTCATGCCGAAATTCACTCACCGCGAGGTCGATCGGAAAGGTCGTGTCGTCCTTCCGGCGGCCCTCGATCTCACGTCGTCCGCCGTCCGCAAACAGGTAGGCCGCAACCGACTCGTGCGGCATTTTGCTGAGACCCGGCATCAAGATCTGGATGCTTTGACCGACCAGTTCGTTGGCGGCATATCCGAACATTGCCTGCGCCGCCGGATTGGCCGACTCGATACTCCCGCGATCGTCGAAGGTGACGATTCCGTCGATCATGTGATCGACGACGGAGTAGAGTCGGTCACGCGCTTCCTGCAGCTGCATCGAGGAAAGCGACGTTAACCCAAATAATCCGCTGCTGCTCTGCCGAGCCGACATCCATCGCCCGTCCTTGGCCCGGCCGGTCTAACGATGCTTCTGTTTGCCCGCGAACTCACGAACCGTTCAGCAGTCCCATTTCGGCTATAAACTTGTCCCAACGCGCTAATTCGTCGGCCGCCACGGTGTCTAACAAATCCGCTGAGCTGATTGTTCCTCCGACTGTGCTCGGAGTCGACTGCGAGGCGGGTGAGACGACGGTCGATTGATGCGACGCCGCCTGGATTGGCGGTCCGAAGCTCGCGTGACTTGTCCCAATTGTGACACCGATGTTCGTCGAGACCGAAAGACCGTTCTTGGCGTCGGTGTATTTTATTCTGATCGTTCCAGAGCCGCTGAAGTCGGTCGTCGGCGTGAATCTCAGGCCGTTCAGCCCTGCGTTGAGACTGGTCAACGTCCCGCTGATCGTCATCGACGGAGAATTGTTCGCACCGGAAACAAATGCGATCCCCGTCGTCGACCCGAGTCTGAGGTTGCCGCTCGTCGCTGCCAGCACGACCTGTTCGATGTCGGTGCTGGCGTTGACGTCGGCAATCTTGATCGCCCTTTTGTAGAAGGTCAGCGTCCCGTCCTGGGGCACTGTGCTGGTCGTCGGAGCCGTCAAGGTCGGAGCGATCACGTTGACCCTAAGTGCCACGCTCGTCAAAGCGGAATGGCCGTTGGCATCCGAGACCTGCATGGCCAACGAATCCGACCCTGAAAAACTCCTGGTCGGCGTATAGATCATTCCGCTCAGAGCCGCGTTCAGATTCGCGGCGGTCCCCATCACGGTGAACGAAGCCGAGCCGTTGACGCCCGTGGTAAAGGTCAAGCCGGTGGTGGACGCCAGCGTGATCGTCCCGTGCAAGACCGACAGCGTGAGAGAATTCGAGCTACTGCCAGCGGCGATGCCCTTAAAGCCGATGGCGTTGCCGTTGCTTGTCGAGAAGATGAGCGATCCGTTCTGGTCCAGCGTGCCCGAGGGGGGCGCAACAATCGCCGGCGCGCTGAGCGCGGTCACCGTGAAAACCACAGTCGTGGCGGCCGACAGACTGTGACCCCGGTGCGAATCCGAAAGGGACAAGGAATCGGACGTGGGTTTGTCGGTCGGGCCATCGAGAGCCGCGTTCCGATTGGCGGCAGAGCCCGACACGGTGAACGACGCCGAGCTGTTGGTGTCCGTGGTGAAGCTCAAGCCGGTGGTCGATGCCAACGTCAGCATCCCGTGGGCGACAGACAGCGAATCGGTGCTGACGCCCGCGGCAGCATTGGTGAAACTGACGGCGTTGTTGTTGCCCGTCGAAAAAACCAGCGATCGATTTTCGCTCTTCGATCCCGTCGCGGGCGCGGTAATCGCCCCAGGACTGGCCGCCTTGACCGTCAGCGCGACGCTGCTCGAGTTCGAAACTCTGTCGGTCGGGTCGGGGACCAATACCCCAAGCGAGTCGGCGCCGGTGGAACCGGTGGTCGGAGCATGCGTCAGTCCGCTTAAGGCCGCGTTCAGATTGGCGATCGCGCCTGTCGCGGTGAACGAGGGGGAGCCGTTGGTGCCGGCCGTGAAGCTCGACCCGGTTGTGGGACCCGGAGTCAGCCTTCCGTGTGAAACCGACAGCGAAAGCGAGTCGGAGTTGCTACCCGCAACGGCGTCGATAACGGAAATTCCGCTGCCGTTGCCGCTCGAGAAAACGAGCGAGATGTTCTCGGTCTCTGGCATCGTGCCCGGTGCACTGATTGTCGGAGCTGCCAGAGCGTTGACGGTCAGCGACGCGTTGGTCGAACTCGACAGCGTGTCTCCCGTGTAAGTGCCTACGTTGAGGGCCGAGTTCACACTGGCGGCTGAGCTCGACGCTGTGAAGGTGGCCGAGCCGTTGGTGCCCGCGGTAAAGCTCAAACCGTTCGCAGAGCCAAGAGCCATCGTCCCCAGCGAAACCGACTGCGAGAGCGAGTCGGCGCCGGCCGCAGAATCGGTGAAAGAAGGCGCGCTGCCGTCGCCACCCGAGAAGGCGAGCGACCCATTTCCGGTTGACGAGGGCGAGCCGGGTACGCTGATCGCCGTCGCGCTCAAAGCGGTGACCGTGATCGACACGCTGGTCGAAGCCGACAGGCTGTCGGTCGGATCGGAAACCGATGCAGTCAAGGAGTCGGCACCGGAGTAAAGAGTTGTCGGCTGATAGACGAGACCGTCCAGCGCGGAATCGAGGTTGGCTCCGGTCCCGCTCACCGTGAATGAAGAGGAACCATTGGTGCCGGACGTGAAACTCAATCCTGCGGTCGACGCGAGACTCAGCGTGCCCTGCGAAACAGAGAGTGTCAGCGAATCGGCGTTCGCGCCGGCCGCGGCATCCGTGATCGAAATCGCGTTACTGTTCCCGCTGGAGAACGTGAAAGAGCCATTCTCGCTGAGAGAGCCGCTTCCCGGAACAGAGATCGCCGGCGCGTTCAAAGCGGCAACCGTGATCGACACGCTGGTCGAAGCCGATAGCGTACCACTAGGATCCGTGACCGAAACGGATAACGAATCGGAACCGGAATAAAGAGAAGTCGGCTGATAGGCCAATCCGTTCAAGGCCGCATTGAGATTGGTTACGGTCCCGCTCACCGTGAACGAAGAGGAACCATTGGCGCCGGACGTGAAACTCAATCCTGTGGTCGACGCGACAGTCAACGTGCCCTGCGAAACGGAGAGTGTCAGCGAATCGGCGTTTGTGCCGACCGCCGCCGCATCCGTGATCGAAATCGCGTTACTGTTAGCGGTCGAGAAGCTGAGCGAGCTGTTCTCGTTCACGCTTCCTGTCGGAGGCGCGCTCGCGCTTGGGGGCGAATTCGCCCCGAAACCGGCAAGGATGGAAACCGTTGGCGTCACGCCGGGGGTGACCGCAGGCGTGATGGCGCTGCTCTGACCGCCTCCGGAGCCCACGGCCCCATTGAAGCCGATCGCCTGCGCGGAGGTGCCCAAGACGGTCGCGGACAGTAGTTGTCGAGACTCCAAAGCTTCGACGCCCAGACCGCTGCAGATCGCCTGTTGGACGAACCAGGCTTCGCGACGATTTCGCCGCCGCTTAGCTACGGACCTGGTGCTCGGTTTGCGAGTGAACGACAGCCACCTACGAAAAAACATCCTTGTACGAATCAACAACCTTGTACCCCTGCGTTGCGCGAAATTCGGTCGCGAAACAAGCAAAGGCAGCCCGATGGTGCCCGTCTGAGGCACCCATTTGCTCGACGCCAAAGTTTAAGCGCTGGTGACAGCTCCCGGCTAGTCCGACAAGCGCCATTAACTAGAAACTCGGACGTTGAACTAAGCCGCTACGCGGCAGAGCTGGAGGTGTAGGAGGTGGTTGCCTGGCCCGTTTTGGCCGGGCTTTTTTGATGCGCAGAGGGTGCAGCGGCGTCTTGCGAGGGGAAAGTGGAAGGTGGTGTTGATCTTCCTCGTTTCCCCTTTTGCAAGGAGCTGCCGACATGACTCCCCTGCGCAACAAGATGATCCGCGAACTCGAACTGCATCGCAAGGCCCCTGGTACCATCAAGCAGTACGTCTCCGCCGTGGCCGAGTTGGCCCGGCACTACCGGCGGTCGCCCGATTCGATCTCGATCGAAGAGGTGCGTGATTTTATCCACCATCTGATCACCCAGCGCAAGGTCGCCTTCAGCACCTGCAACACGAGGCTGGCGGGGATCCGCTTCTTTTTCCAACAGGTCCTTCGCCGAGACGATTTTCCCCTGCGCGTCCCGGCGAAGCGTTCGGGTCGGCTGCCCGAACCGCTCAGTCGCAGTGAGATTGCCGGGTTGTTCGAGGCCACGACGAACACCAAGCACCGCGTGCTGCTGATGACCACGTATGGCGGCGGGTTGCGTGTGGCGGAATTGGTGCATCTGAGACCGCAAGAACATTCACTCCGAGCGGATGCTGATGCGTGTGAATCAAGGCAAGGGGCACAAGGATCGCTACACGCTGCTCTCGCCTCGGCTGCTTGAGGAACTACGCGCCTATTGGCGCGAGTATCGGCCGCAGGAGTGGCTGTTTCCAAACGCGAACGGCAGCGGTCCCTTGCCAACGGATACCGCCCAGAAGCTGTTCTACCGGGCCAAGGAACGGGCGCGCATCCGGCATGGGCACGGCATCCATTCGTTGCGGCATTCTTTTGCGACGCATTTGATGGAAGCCGGCGTGGATCTGCCGACCATCCAGCGATTGATGGGGCACAACCGTCTGAGCACGACAGCCCAGTATTTGCACGTCACGAGCAAGCACCTGGGACAAATCCACAGCCCGCTTGAACTGCTCCGTCTGCCAGAGCCTGCGGACGCCGGGGTCTAGTCGCCATGCCAAACGCCGTGCAAGCCTGCACGGCACCGGCAGAGACACCTGGCTGCGAACTGGCCGACATTTTTCTGCGCTACGGCGAGGCATATGAGCAGACCCATCGCCTGACCGCCGCGCAGCGTAAAGTTGCCTGGGCGATCATCCGTTGCCGTACGGCCGCCTTGGGCGGCCATCGAGAATGGTGCGCGGCTTGCGGTTTCGAGCGCTACGCGTACCACAGTTGCCGCAACCGGCATTGCCCCAAGTGCCAGACGACGGCCACGGCCGCGTGGGTGGCGGCCCGCAGACAAGAGCTCCTGCCGGTGCCCTATTTTCACAACGTGTTCACGCTGCCGCATGAGCTGAACGGATTGATCCTGTACAGCCAGCGCAACCAACGCGCCCTGCTCAAGCTATTGTTTGACGCGGCGGCTCAAACGCTCTTGGAGTTTGGCCGCCAAGAGTTGAGCGGCAAAGTCGGTTTCACGCTCGTGCTGCACACGTGGGACCAGCAACTGCGGGCTCACTTCCATGTGCATGGCCTGATCGCCTCCGGCGCTCTGGCCGATAATGGCTCACGGTGGATCGCTGGCGGCCGTAAGTTCCTCTTTCCCGTGCGTGGGCTCAGCAAGATGTTTCGCGCGAAATATCTGGACGGCCTGGCGGCGTTGCTGGCGCGGGGCCAGTTGGACATCCCCCCGCAACTGGCCGAACTGGCCAATGCACCGTCGCGCGACCGGCGCTTGCGACAGTGGAAGAAGAAGGACTGGGTGGTCTATTCGCAAGCCCCGTTTGCCGGGCCGCGCAAGTTGCTGGATTATCTCGCACGTTATACGCATCGTGTGGCCATCAGCAATCACCGCCTGCTCGATTGCCAGGGCGGCCAAGTCCGCTACCACTACCGGGATCGCCGCGATGGCGACCGGCTGAAGACCGACGTCCTTTCTGCCGAGGAATTCCTCCGCCGGTTCCTGCAACACGTGCTTCCGGACCACTTCCCGCGCATTCGGCATTACGGCTTGTTGGCCAATTGCGTGAAGGGGCAGCAACTGGCCCAGTGCCGCCAGCTGCTCGGCACACGACCGCCCACGGGTGACGACCAACCCCACTCGGCCGCCGACTGGATGCGCGTCCTGCTGGACATCGACATCACGCGCTGTCCCTGTTGCGGGGCCACGTTGTATCGGCAGGAACTCCAGCCATCGGTTCCGTCGCTGGCCGAGCCCTGCCTTCCGCTCCGCGCAGGCAACTTCCGCCTTTGGGACACTTCTTAAACCGAGACCCAGCGATGATCCTGAATGTTCTTCTGATCGCCAGAATTGCCAGCCACCGGTTGCGACTGCGAAGGCACTGCGCAGGCCTGGCCATCCGCTGCTCTACGAAGGCTCCCTCGAGCTCCAGCTCTCCAAACCAGCGACCGTCACCTCACCCCGACCGTCTCCGTCACCCCCGGTCCATCCGCCGCCACGCACTCAACCCATCTCCCCGTCTGATTCAATCCCCAAGAGAACAACGCCTTCAACGTCCGTGGCGCTCCGCGGCTCAGTTCAACGGCGTCTTATCGGTCATCGCTCCGCGACGACGCGATAAGACGCTACTTGTTTGCAGGGATCAACCAAAAATGGACCGTTTTCTCGGAAGCGGGCCGGCCACTGGGATGCGTCGGCGCCTTGCGCCGCGGCTTAAAGGTTCTCGACTGCTTCCGCGTCCAGCTCGCGGTCGACTTCTTCGTCGCGGCGGACCACCTGCCCCGGGTCGAGGCTTAAACGCCTGAGCTCGGGTGCCGCTCCGGAGGCGATCGCCACCACGAGCAGAGTCAGAATGCCTCCCGCCCAGACCGAGCGGACCGTGCCCAGCCAGGCCGCCGTTAGGCCGCTCTCGAAGGCGCCCAGTTCGTTCGACGAGCCGATGAAGATCATGCTCACCGAGGCGATTCGGCCCCGCAGTCGATCGGGCGAGAAGAGGCGAATGATCGCCCGGCGGATCACGACGCTGACGCCGTCGAAAACGCCGCTAAAG
Organism: uncultured Planctomycetaceae bacterium; assembly: GCA_963800135.1. Taxonomy (GTDB): domain Bacteria; phylum Planctomycetota; class Planctomycetia; order Planctomycetales; family Planctomycetaceae; genus DASPSM01. The sequence goes on from CAWCZR010000002.1 coordinate 25,136, forward strand.
GCGAGCGCCACGAGCGACAGCCAAAACGAGCGCGAGAAGGCAAAGACGATCATCGACACGCCAAATCCGGCGACGGCCAGAATCAAATTGCGGCCGGCGTGACGCACCGGCGGATGGCGGCTGGCCACCAGCGTGGTAACGAGCGCTCCGGCCGTCGGGGCCGCGTTCAGCATCCCCAGGCCGCTGGGACCAACGTTGAGAATGTCGCGGGCGAAAATCGGCAAGAGCGCGATGGCCCCGCCAAAGAGCACCGCGAACAAGTCGAGCGACATCGAGCCCAACAGTACCTGGTCGGAAAGCACGTAGCGCACCCCCTCCGACACGCTCTGCCAGACCGATTCTCCCTCGGGCGCCGGCGGCCGCGGCCGGCGGGCGATCCGCGTGATGTTCACCCAGCCCAGCGCGTAGAGGATGCCAATCCCCAGATAGGTCTTGGCCGGCCCCAGTTGTTGATAGGCAAAGCCACCGGTGAGTGGTCCGATCACGGCGGCCGTCGTCCAACAGCTGGCCATCAGCGTGGACGAATTGACCAGAACCTCCCACGGCACGACCTGCGCTTCGAGGGCCGACGCAGCCGGCTCGGCAAACCCGCGGGCGATGCCGGCGATGAAGACGACGCTGTAAAGCAGCGTCAACTTGAGTCCGCCCACGTCGCTCGCGCCCAAGAGCGAAAGCGCCCCGCGCAGAAGATCAGCGCTCCCAGCGTGATTCGCAGAATCGAGCGGCGGTCGTGCCGGTCGGCGATGTGCCCGCCGTAAAGCGCGAGCGAAAGCGAAGGAATCGCTTCGACCAGTCCCAAGAGGCCCAGCGCCAGCGGATTGCCCGTCAGCTCGTAGACTTCGTAGCCCAGCACGACGGCGAGCGCGCGGCTTGCCAGCGTCGAACAAAAGGCGGCCGCGAACAGGCTGCGAAAGTCGGCCCAGCGGAACGGGGCCCAGGCACCGGTTTCACTCACAGTCCAGGATCCCAGGTCCGCGGTCAATCGTCAGAAGCAGTCGAACGCCAGAAGCAGAATGATAGTGGCTGGCGACGACTTCGGCCTGTCTCCTGTCGAACTGGGGGCGCGGGACATTTGGACTTTCGTTCACGGGTCGAGCGCCTGCCCGCGCAACGTCTCCGGCCCATTCACCGGATTGACGCGGCCTGGAGCTGCCTGCGTGAACTCGACGACGAATCCCGTCTGGGCCTGGGATTCGCCTGGGGGGAAGTCGGTGGTCACGATCTGCGCGCCGCTGTCGAAGGCCGCCTTTCGTCGGACCAGCGGTCGTGGCCCCTTCGTCCGGAGGCCCGAGTCGGCCCGCGTGCGGATGAAATAGCCAGCCTTCACCAGCCGCGGAATGTTCGCGTCCCGCGGGTCGTCCATTACCAGCGTGGCGGCATCGTCGCGGCTCTCGTCGGAGCGCACGAACATCACCCGCCCTTTGAGCGAAGGATGATCGTGTATGTAGAGATCTCGCTCCTTACGTTCGTCATGCAAAATGTAGAACACCTTGCCCCGGGCCGATTCGAGCGTCGGCCAGCCCAAGTTTTGCACGGCATCCCGCAGCGTGGCCGCGCGGCCGCGCACGTCGTCGGGCGTAATGGTGCGGTCGCGGGGAAAGACCGAGAGCAACAGCCGGTCGAGCTGGTCGAGGGCGGCGGCGTCCGGAATCTTCACCTTCGGGTCCAGCATCGGCCCTTCCTGCTTGAGCTCGAAGAGAATCGAAATCGGCAAGTGCCGCGAGTGCGCGTCCGACCACTTGCGCACCGTTTCGAGCCCTTCCTTGAGCGTGCGGCACGTCGATCCCTCGTCGAGCAGGGCCACGTGAAAGACCTGAAACTCCCCGTTGCGGTACTGCAAATCGAGCTCGAAGCTGCGGACACCACGCTCGAGCTGCACGTCGAGCGGCGCGTGGCTGTAGCTCCAGTCCGGGAAATTCTTGTTTGGCTTTTTCGGGTCGCGAACGTGATAGCTGTTGTGCGTGCCGAGGAATTGCAGCTGGTTGATCCGCAGCTGCTCGACGGCCGCCGGTTCACCGGCCGGCAGCTGCGGCCTTCCCGCCACGGCGGCAGCCATCATCACGACCAACGTCGCGAACGCTCGGCTCGCCGCTCTCCCCGTTTTCATCTGCATTGTTCGGCCCATCGCGTCAGGTGTTACGTCATGAGTTCGAGGTTCGCCCGTCAGCTCCGCGTCGCCCGCAAAGACTCTGCCTCCGTTGCCTCAACTTGCGTCATGCGTCTCGAGGCTGCGCGCGGCAACCGCCGGCCGCTCGCGCCAAATGCCGGCCCACCAAAGCGTCACTCCCGCCAGCAATGTCTCGAGCACGGGCACGTCGACGAGCGTCGCCAGCACGAACAAATAGCGCTGTCCGGCAAACCGGTGGAGTGACTTGTCGACGGCCGGCCACCAGGTCAGCGCTTGCCACACTGCGACGCTCACCAGGCCGACGCCAGCCAGGGCGACGAGCGTCGCTCCGACTCGCCAAACGGCCCGCGGCCCCAGCCGCCGCGCGGCGAAGATCGTCGCCGGCGCAAAGAGCACGAGCCAAAATCCGTGACAGGCCAAGAGTGCCGGCAGCGGCGCTCCGCAGCCCCAGGGACCGCAAACGCTGTGCTCGCCGAAGAACCGGTCCGGCAGATATTGGAGCGACAACACGCCCAACAACCCGCCCGCCCAAGCGGTCGCCGCAACACAGATCATGATCGGCTTCATGGCAGTGCCGTCCTAAACGCGGTGCCCTCGGACGTCGAGAACCCGATTGTGTGCGGCCAAATCGCCTCGTATGTCGGCCCGTTGATTGGTGACGATGCGAAAAGGCAACGCGACGGCCAATTTTACCGCATGCGCGTGCCGACATTCGAGCCTGGGATCGTCTGCACTTGGACTCCGATTTGCAACTCGTCCCCCCGCGGCCGGCCCACGGGCGAAGAATCGCGATCTATACTTTTGCACGGCGCGTAGTGCACGGGCCAATCGGGTCCAATGTTGGCACCGCCTGTTGCAGCAAAAGAAGCCTCCACGAGGAGCCGAGCGATGTCCGCCTCGAATCAAATGACCGGCTCGAATCAAATGGCCCAGGCAGATCGGCGCGCCGACAGAACCAACACGATTGTGGGAATGGTCGTCGGCTGCGTGCTACTGGGGGTCGTCGGATTCCTGCTGCTGCAAAACACGGCGAGCGTCAAGCTGCCGGACAACAACCAGGCCTGGGCCAGCGCCTGGAAGAAAAAGCTCTCCAAGAATTGGGAGATGCCCAAGGCCGAGGGGGCAATCGATTGGTCCGACCCGAAGAACGACCCGAACAAGCTCGGCGAGCAACCCTGGGCGAAGGAAAACCCGATCTTTCAGCAGGTCCGAGAGCAACAAGGCCGCAATAATTTCACCGGCCGCTAGACGCCCGCGCGCGATCGATCAATCGCTCGTCCCCTCCCGGGCGGACGGCGTCTACTTTTTCACTTCCTGCCGGTAGGGCTTGCCGGCTTTGTAGAGTTCGAGGCGCGATCGCAGGTCGGCCTTCGATTTCTCATCCGCCAGCTCGATGGACTTGGTCTGCCATTTGACAGCCGATTCGAAGTCGCCTGCTTCGGCGTAAGCGGCGGCGAGCGTATCGATCCAGCCCCCGTTCTTCCAAGCCGCTAATTCGCACGCCTTCGTCGCGTCCGCAACGGCGTTTTTCCCGTTCCGATATTTCGCATCGGGACACGTTGCGGCAAACCACGCCCGGGCATTCCAGTTGAAGGCGTCTGCGGGATCGAGGCGAAGCGCCTCGTTGTAGTCGGCGATGGATTTGTCATATTCCTTTTTGATGATCCAAAGATCGGCACGGTTGCCGTAGGCCATTTGGAAGTTCGGATCAAGCCGAATCGACTCGTTGTAATCGTAGATGGCCTTGTCGTACTCCTTCTTGTTCGCCCAGGCCTCGCCACGATTGCTGTAGGTCGGCGCGTAGTTTGGATCGAGGCGAATCGCCTCGTCGTAGTCGGCAATCGCTTTGTCGTACTCCTTTTTGTTCGACCAGGCGACGCCCCGGTTGTTGTGCGGAAAGGCCTCTTTCGGATTGAGGCGAATCGCGCTGGTGTAGTCGGCAATCGCCTTGTCGTTTTCTCTCTTGGCAAGCCAGGCGTTGCCCCGTTTGTAGTAGGCCAACGGAGACTTCGGACTTAGGCGAATCGCCCTGTTGAAGTCGGCGATGGCTTTGTCGTAATTCTTCTTCGCAAGCCAGGCGAGGCCCCGGTTGTACCAGGCAGTTGCGTCTTTCGGATGCAGCCGAATCGCCTCGGTGGAATCGGCAATGGCCTGGTCGTCCGCTTGTTGAGCGGGAGCGGGAGCGAAAGGGGCCAGGGAGCAGACGAACAGGAGCAACAGCAGCAGCAGCTTCGGCGTTCGCATGGACCGGTCTCCCAGGTTGAAGCGGGCGGAATCCAGTCGGACCCGCATTATGGGGAGCCGTTTCGCAGGAATTCAACGGGCTGAGGCCGCACGCGAGTGGCAGCCTGCCGCGGTCCGTTCGTTTAGACTGGACGCGGTCTGCGCGGTCCCCACCCGTCGCCCAATCCAGGCAGGCGGATGGAGCAGATGTGCAGAAACGGTTCCCGGCCTTAACGGCGGCAGGCTCTCGTGATCACTCGCAGCGTCTATACAACACTCCTGGTGCGTTCGCTTGTCGCGATTTTGTGTGGCGCGGCGTTGGTCACGCTGTGCTATTTCTTCGTCGATCGGCCAGTCGCGTTTTGGGTGGGCGATCACCACACCAATGACGTGCGCCTCTTTTATTGGCTGCAGTATCCGCCGCCGATTCTGCAGGGGTGGGCACCGGCCGTCCTCGCCGCGCTGGCCGTTCGCCGGGCCTGCGGACCGTTTCGGCGTTGGCAGCTCGCGATACTGGCCGCGTGCGTCAGCCTGTTGATTGCCGTGCAATTCGAAGCGTCGTTGAAATTCTGCTTCGGCCGTTATTGGCCGGAAACTTGGACGCACGAGAACCCGTCGCTCCTGGGGAGCGGCGCGTATGGATTCCATCCGTTCCACCGGGGCCCGGAGTACGGCAGTTTCCCGTCCGGCCACATGATCCGCACACTTGCAATCGTCGCGGTTGCCTGGGTCGCCTATCCCCGCGGCCGCTGGACCTGCGTGCTCGCCGCGCTCGCAGTGGCGACCGGCTTGATCGGCATGAACTATCATTTCGTTGGCGACGTGATCGGCGGCACAGTCGCGGGCGCGATCGTCGGAGTCTACACGGCGCACGCCTGCGGCTTGGCGCTCCAACGTTCGCAATCCGTCGCGTCGCCTGGCGGTGAACGGCTCGAGGCGTAACCTCTACCCTCCCACTTTGTCACAATTGATGGGATGACCATCGGTCCTGCACAACCCCGGACTCGGCGCACGTGGCGCTCGCGGCTGACCCGTCGTCGTTTTTTGGCGGCCACGGCTCTCGGTGCGTGCGGAGTGGGACTTTACACCGGGCGGATCGAGCCGCATTGGGTGGAAGTCGTCGAGCGCGATCTGCCGATCGTCGGCTTGCCGAGGGACTTGCACGGTCGCCGGCTTGTGCAGCTCAGCGACTTGCACGTTGGCCGGTCGGTGGACAGCGAGTACCTGATCGGATGCCTCCAGCGCGTGGCGACGCTTGAACCCGACTTGACGGTCATCACCGGCGACTTCATGACGTGTCACGACACCGAGCAGGTGGACCACGTCTGTCGCGTGCTCGAGCATCTGTCGCCGGGCCCGCTCGGTTGTTTCGCGATCTTCGGCAACCACGACTACAGCCGGGGCTGGTCGCGCAAGGACGTGGCCGACACGCTGGCGCGGCGACTCCCCGACTTGGGCATCCACCTGTTACGCAATGAGCACCGGTTGGTCGCCGGGTTGCAGCTCGTCGGCATCGACGATCTCTGGTCGCCCAACTTCAGTCCCGAAGCGGTCGTCCCGAAAGTCGACTGGCAAAAGCCGGCGCTCACGCTCTGCCACAACCCCGACGCCGTCGATTCGTCGCTCTTGGCCAACTGCCGCGACTGGATCCTGGCCGGCCACACGCACGGCGGCCAATGCAAGCCCCCGTTTCTCCCGCCGCCCCTCCTGCCAGTCCGCAACCGCCGCTACACCAGCGGCGAATTCGACGTGGGCCACGGCCGCCGGCTCTACATCAACCGCGGCCTGGGCCACCTGCTCCCCGTGCGATTCAACGTGCGGCCGGAAATCACGGTGTTTCGGCTGCGCCCGGCCTGATCGTTTGAGTGTCTTGGCTCGGACCGCCACCCTGTGCGGCAAGGCCATTCGGCGGTTAAATTGGAGGCCTCGCGCAGCTGCGCAGCCCGGACAACAAGTTGTCCGGGCCACCCGAGGTAAAAGCGGCGATTTTTTCTCTAACGCACCCGTAGCTCAGGTGGATAGAGCGGCGGTTTCCTAAACCGCAGGTCGCAGGTTCGAATCCTGCCGGGTGTATTTGACTTGGGTCGACGGGCTGAATCGCATCGCGCGGCAGTCACGTTGAGCGCTTGCCCGAACTGCCCTCCGCGGCTACCTGGTTCTCCGGCAGTTCTCGCCCGGGGCGCGGGCCGGTGGCGAGCCTGCGGACAAGAGCCCCACAACCCGCGCCGGCCGTTGCGACCGCGAGCGTGAACAGGGCCAGAAACAGGATCGAAGTGTAGGTGTTCGGGTGCAAGGTGTCAGGCAAGCCCAGAACGTGCTTCACGATGTGAGCCAAGGGAACGCACGCCCAGATGATGCCCGCAGCAATCCACCCCCTCCGCCCCCACACGCCCACCGCGAGCGCCGACGAGGACAGCAGGAGCGCAATAATGACAATCGGGCTGACCTCGCCCCCGAACGCGAAGTTGTCCACGTAGGTGATGACGGCGCCAGCCACGAGCCCCGCGACCAGAGCCGTTTGCCACGTCGAAAGGACGCGTCGGACGGGTTTCATGCAATGAATCTCTTCTAGCTGGGCGGAGCATTGGGTCCTGAGGTCAGGGCCCGCGAACGTATTTCCAAATGAGGTGACCGCAGTTTACGGCGGACCAACTCACTTTGCAATACAAAGTTCTGGCAGCCGCCGGTTCAAGTCCTGCTGAGAGCATTTGAGAAAGTCGGGTTTGAGGTCCAAAGTCCAAGGTCGAAGACCGCTGCCCACGGACAGTCCCTTTTCGAGAAAACTGATCTTGGATGGATTGGACTTTTATGGCTGAATGGAGTTGGGTCCTGGCAAACTCGACCTCGGTCAGAATCAAAGCAGGCTCCAGCGAGTTGTGGCAACCTGATGCGATCCCGCAAGCTGACTCGCGAAATCTCCCAAAGCCGGACGAGCGGAGAGAGACCGGGTATCGCACCTGGGGCTTCCACAGATAACAAGAACTTTCATCCCCGGCGGGACGGGTCTCTGTGTTTTGATATAAGGGGGCATGTTGTCCCGCGCGCGAAAATCGAGCGCACGCAGTTTCTTTTGTCGCGGGATCACAGCGCTCAGGCAGTCCCCGTGGCAGCGACGTCCACGGACTTAGAGCGTGGCGATGTTGTCGGATCGACGGGGGGCTGTCGCAATCGACGGCTCGCGAGCCGGCCAGCGCGCCAGCAAGCACGCCGCGGCAGCCAGGGCCCCACGTTAATCCGCGCGACCCGCACCGGGTGCAGGGGCATTGCCCCTGCTAGTTGGAGGGGGCCGACGGCTTGAGCAGTTCGGCGATTTGCTTTTGGCTTTCGGCCGAGCGCTCTTTGGCGTGTTTTTTCAACAGCTCGACGAGCTTGGGGTGTTGATGCAAATTTGAGCGCATCGACCAGGCGGCTGCTCCTTTCAGAACGGCGTTGGCTTTGGTCTCGGGAAGCTCGAGCACGTCGAGCACTCGCGACGCCGGGGCGTAGTCGCCCGTGATGAAAAAGTTGGCCCAGAGGAAGTCGAGATCGTCCGGCGTCTGGGCGGCCCGATTGCGGACGTGCTTGGAGACCGGATCGCTGAGCTGCTGCTTCAGGGTTTCGAGCCGCGGCCGCAGGTCTTCGTATTGGGGGTCGGCCAGCCAGGCGTTGATTTGTTTGAGCGTCGCGGCGTCGCCGCAGTTTTCGAGAGCACGGAGAATGACGAAGCGTCCGGGTCGCGACGCGTTGGCAAATTGAGCTTCGTACTTGCGGATGATTCTGGGTTTGCCGATCGCCATGTCGCCCAGTTGAGCGCTGACCAGATGCAGGACGTGCTCGTGCTCGCGGAACCAGGGATCCTCGATGTTTTCCTTGGCGAGCAGGTCCTTGAGCAGTTGCGGCCCCAGCTCGGGAGTGGGCGACTTGTAGTAATACGTGAGCAGTCTGTCGTGCGCCTTGAGGAAGGGGGGCAGGTCGGCGGTTTGGCAGACGAGCGAAGCGACCAGAATCAGAGCGACCGAACCGTGCATGAAATCCCTTTCCGGCGTGATGAGTTGGCGAGTCCCCGGCTCAACGGTAAGCGGCGGCCTGGATGCCGTACAGCTGCGCGTAGGTGCCGCCGCGGGACATGAGTTCGTCGTGCGTGCCGACCTCGGCGACGCGGGCGCCGTCGAGCACGACAATCAGGTCGGCCATGCGAACCGTGGAAAAGCGGTGTGAGACGAGGATCGTGATGCGGCCGGTGCTGCCGAGCGGGACGCCGTTGGCCGAGGCGCCGTCGCTGCCGAGGGGGTGACTGCCTGGTCGGTCGCCGCGAGCGGCCGCGGCGTAGCGCTCGAACAGTTCGTGCTCGCTTTCGGCATCGAGGGCGGAGGTCGGCTCGTCGAGGACGAGGAGGAGCGGGCTGTCACGCATGAAGCCGCGGGCCAGTGCCAGCTTTTGCCACTGGCCAAAGGAGACTTCGACGCCTTCGGGCCAGGTCGGGCCGAGCTGAGTCTCGAGGCCGGCTTTCAGACCGGCGACGACGGCGTCGGCTCCCGCGCGGGTGACGGCCGTCGTGACGGCCAGCTCGTTGTCGAGTCGGCCGATATCGCCGACACCGACCGACTGTCGGGCGAGAAACTCGAAACGGAAGAAATCCTGGAACGCTCCGGCGAGCCGCGTGCGCCACTGGTCGGCCGGCATCCGCGCCAGCTCGACGTCGTCGACCAGGATGCGGCCTTCGTTGGGCTCGTACAGCTTCCCCAACAGTTTGACCAGCGTCGTTTTGCCGGCCCCGTTCTCGCCGACGATCGCGATCACCCTGCCGGCCGGCAGTTCGAGATTTACGTCGTCGAGCACGAGCCGCTCGGTGCCGGGGTAGGCGAACGAGACATGCTCAAAACGGATGCCGCGGGCGAGTCGCGCGGGGACGGGCAGATCGGCGGAGGCGACGATTGCGGCAGCGTAGTCCTCGAGCCAGGCGAGTCGCCGCGAGCCGTCCATCCAGATGCCGCGGAGGAAGCCGATCTCGCCAACGGTCGCGCCGATGTACGCGGACAGACGCGAGCCGGCCGCCAGCACGAGCAGCACGTCGCCGGGCGACCCCTTGAGGGACGTCGACACAAAGACGACCGCGCCGACGTAGGCGCCGCCAAAGATCGCCCAGGCCAGCGTGTGCCACGCGGCCGTTCCCCAGCGGGCCGCCGCAATCGGATCGTTCCCGCGCTCCCAGGCCTGCCGGCGATCAGTGGCCAGCCGCGGTCCGATGCCCGTCAGCCGGACCTCTTTGCCGGGCGTCGCCGTGGTGGCCATGTTGAACAGGTGTCGCGCCAGACGGCTGAAGGGAGCGCCGCGTTCCTGGGCGGCCCGTTCGACGGCCGGCCGCCACGTCGAAGTGAGAACAGTCGGCACGGCAAACAGTGCCAAGAGGGCCAGCGCCGGGTGAATCGACATCAACAGGCCGACCGTGACGGCCAGTCGCAGGATCCAGCCGCAGGTCGAGAACAGCGACATATACATGTGGTCGAGCACGAAAACCTGGTTGCGGAGCACGGAGAGCCGATCGAGGTAGTCGGGCCGCTCCTGGTGGGCGATGGTCGCTACCGTGGCCTGCAGCCGGGCGACGTGCGATTCCAGCGCGATGGTGACTTTGTCGCGAAAGCCTCGCTGCACGCGGGTGCTCACCGTGCGGAGAAACCAGGTGGCCGCCGCCGACAGTCCGAGCAGCGCGGCGGCCGTGTAGACGAGCTCGTTGCGATGCTCGAGCAGGCCTTCGCCCAGCAGCTTGAGCCACAGTGCCAGAAGCGCGTCGGGCAGGGCGGACAGCAGGGCCAGCAGGAAGGAGGCCAGGAGCAACCGCGGCTCGTGCTGATAGCCCAGCTTGCACAGCCGCCACATCGACGACAGCGCGGGGGGCAGAGTGTCGGGCACGGGGGAAGCTATGGCCGTGACCTTGCGGCCGGCGCTAGGCGAGGAGGTCATACGTTTTCCCTTCCTCGTCCTCGGTCGCGGCGAACCGCTGGGCCTGCAGATCGAACATCGTGTGATAGCGCCCGCCCAGAGCCATCAGCTCGTCGTGCGTCCCCAGCTCGACAACCTTCCCGTGCTCGAGCACGCAGATGCGATCGGCATGGCGGACGGTCGAGAAGCGATGCGAGATGAGGATCGTCGTGCAATGACGGCTGGCCGACAACAGGCGATCGAAGATTTCCGCTTCTCCCCGAACGTCGAGCTGGGCCGTCGGCTCATCGAGCAGCACGACGCCCGCTCCCAACGTCACGGCACACAGTGCGCGGGCCAGTGCGACACGCTGCCACTGCCCGCCCGACAGCTCGGTCCCCCCTTCGTAGCCGCGGGCGAGGATCGTATCGAGGGTCGCGAGATTGGCCGCCCCCGCCGCTTCGAGAGCGGAGATAATCGCCGCATCAGGAGCGCCGGCCGGCGCGACGTTTTCGCGGAGAGGCAGCTCGAAACGCGTGAAATCCTGGAATACGGCCGTCAATCGCGATCGCCACGAGCCCAGGTCGAAGGTGCGGACGTCGATGCCGTCGACTTCGATCGCCCCCTCAAGCGGGTCGTACAAGCGGCAGAGGAGCTTGGCCAGCGTCGTCTTGCCTGCGCCGTTTTGCCCGACGATGGCCAGCGACGTGCCGGCAGGAATTGTCAGGTCGAAGCCCTCCAGAACATTGCGCGCAGCCGGTGTAGCCAAAAGTCAGGTTGCGGAAGCGGATTTCGCGGGCGGGCCGGCCGTTGGCGGGCGTGGTGCCCGAAGGGAGGTGCCCGGCCGGTTCCATCGCCGGCTCCAACCGCAGAACGGCGTCCACGGGCGAGGCGGCCCCGTCCAGACGCCCAGTTGAGACCGCCAAACGCGATCATCGACGACGCCGATCGCGCTCTGGGCGAACATCACCAGGCGACCCAGATCGAGGTGACCGTTCACCGCCGAGGCGGCGAGCGCCCAAAAGACAATCACGTTGGCGCCGACCACCAGCAACATGCTCAACAACACAGAACGCTCGCGGAGACGCGTCGCCTCGTATTGGAGTTGATAGAGCCGCGTGCGGCGGTTGACGAAGCGATCGATCGTCCACGAAGCCAGACCGAAGAGCCGGAGTTCTTTACTGGCGGGCGGATCGACGGCCAGCCGATACGCGTAGTCGGCGTCGCGCTGGGCGCTGCGGACTTCCGTCGGTGTTGCGGTCGCGCCAGACGGCGCTCTCCCGCAAGAGGTAATGTGTCGCCAACCACGCGCCGGCGAGCACCAGGGCGCCCACCAGGCGTAGGCCGCCAACACCAGGGCCGAGGCCACGCCGCCGATCATTTCGACCAGGCCGCCCGCAATAAAGTCCATCGAGATGAAGAGAGGCGGTCCGGTCATCCCCAGGTCGAAATCGCGAGCGACGGTCAGGTCGCTGGTCAATTCGGGATCTTCCAGATGTCCCATGCCGGGCGGACGAACGCAGGCGTCAGTCAGCCGATCGTAAAGCCAGGCCGCCGTGCGGTCACCCAGGTTGGCGCCGACGGCCTGATGAATGGGCGTGAGGACCTGCAGCAAGATGAAGATCGCGCCGACGAAGGTCAGCGCGGCCGCCAGGGAATCGTGGTTCTCGACTGCCGCGACGAGCAGGCCCATCGCGATGGCAAAGACGGCCGGCAGCACGCCTCGCAGCACGACGATCAGCCACCAGGCGACCGCCAGCGGCCGGTTCGCCCGCGGAAGCACGGCGAAGAACTTCCACTCTTTCCGCGCGGAGACGCTTGAGCACGATTCGGATCCGGGCCTCTTGGAGCCGTCTGTGGCCGGGGAGACTGAACGCGAATTCACGGTAACAGGCCTCGAGGCCGATTTGAACCCCGACGCGAATGACGAAGGAAGCATAAAACCCGAATGAAGGCCCCACTCATTTGGGCCCAAATCATTCAGTCATTCTTTCGGCATTCGGATTTCGTCATTCGCGCTTCTGGCTTATGCCGGAACCAGCGCCGAGAGCCGACTGGAAGCGATGACCTCGGGCCTCCAGCCAGCGGGCAATCTTTGGCCGCAGGTCGCACGCCGGCGCTAGCAAGAAGGCTCCCAACCGCCGATCGACGAGGTCGTCCAAGCGCTCGACCCATTCGTGTTCGAGGGTGTGCTCGACTTCGGCCCAGACGAACGGAGCGCTCGGATCGATTCGCTCCGCCAATTCGGGCTCGTTGGTCAGGCGTTGGTCGATCGCGCGGGCCGCGGCGCCGTAGCGGCTCCACAAATCTCGAATGACGGGCGAGGCGCCTCCGGGAAGAATTTGTCGCGCGCTCGGCAAGGGCGCGGTCGTCGAGCAGGCGCGGAGAGAATGGCCGGCAAAACTCTCGCGCACCAGGCCATCGACCAACCGCTTCGCCATCGCGCGATAGGTGGTCAATTTGCCGCCTGTGATCGCCCATATCCCGGGAGCCGGATTCAGCACGCGATCGTCGCGCGAGACAGCGTCTTCGGAAGCTCCCTCTTCACCGCCCAGCAGGGGCCGCGCGCCGACGAACGTTCGCAAGATGTCGTCGTTCGTCAGCCGCGACGCGGAGAAGTAGCGGTTGACCCCAGCCAACAGATAGTCGACGGCGTCGGTCGTCACGGGCAGGCTGTCCAAGTCTCCCGCATAGAAGGTATCGGTCGTGCCGACGAGCACGTGCTGATCCCAGGGAATCGCATAGATCATCCGTCCGTCGGCGGGGATCTCCAGCGCGACAGTGTTGTTCACCGGCAGCCGCTCGCGCGCCACGATCAGGTGCACGCCGATCGCCAGTTTCAGTCCGAATCGTTCAGCGACGCCGAGCCGAGCTTGCACGTCGTCGGCCCACGGCCCGGCAGCGTTGATCACAGCCCGACTGCGCACTCGATGCGACGTGCCGGTCAGCACGTCGCGGACACTCGACTCGAAGTGGCCCGCGGCTCCCGCTGCCGGCGCTCCGCACAACTCGACGTAGTTGAGCAGATCGGCCCCGTCTTCTTGGGCCGACGTCAGAGTGTCGATCACCAAGCGAAAGTCGAGGCACGCACAATCGAAGTAGGCGACGCCACCCCGGCAGTCGCCCTGGTCCAGCGCCGGCTCCGCTTCGGCCAGCTGACGCGGCGAAAGCAGTCGGAAATGACCCGCGTTGCGGCCCAGCGCCAAGAGTTCGTAGGCGACCAGCCCCAGTGCCAGCATCCAGCGGGGTGTGCGGCTTGTCGCGTAGCAAGGGACGACGAAGCGAATCGGCCGCACCAGGTGCGGGGCAATCTTCGTCTGGAGCAGCCATCGCTCGCGGCACGCCTCGAGCACGAGCTGCCACTGCCGATACTTCAAGTACCGCAGTCCGCCATGTACCAGCTTGCCCGACTTCGAGCTGGTCCCCGAGGCAAAATCGCCCTTATCGACCAGCAGGCACCGCAGTCCGCGACCAGCGGCGTCCCGCGCGATGCCGGCGCCGGTGATTCCCCCTCCGACGATCAGCACGTCGTAACTTGCGGTGGGCAGGCCAGCGAGAATCTCGGCGCGGCGGCGGCTCATAGGAGCTTGCCCGGGTTCATCATGCCGGCCGGGTCAAGCGTCGCTTTCAATTGGGCGAGCATTTGCTGCTCGACAGGGCCGCGGCCCGTTTCGCGCGGTGGTCCTGCCCGACTCCATGATGATGGCTGATCACGGCCCCCTGCGCCCGAATAGCATCGCCGGCCGCGCGTTTGATCGTCCACCATTGGCCGATCGGGTCGGCTCGTTTCTGCCGGCCGAGCAACGAAAAATAGAGCGACGCGCCGTCGCGATACAGGTGCGAGACATGCGTGAAGACAACGATCGGTTCTCCCTCTTGCGCCGCCGCGCGATGGATGGCTTCACGGACGGCCGCGTACAGCTCGAACAGCCGATTCCAGGTCGTCGCCGTTTCGAGCGTGTCGACCAGCAGATGGTTATCCATCAGCTCGTCGCGGAGGTAGGGAAGATCGAAGCGCGTCTCCAGCCAGCGCCGACCTAGCGTCCGACCCAGATTGACGCACGACGCACCGCGAAGGGCGGCGTGCACCAGTCGCCGCTGTCGGCGGTTTTCGTCGAGCGTTCCCTCCAGGCCGACGAGCAGCGTGGACATGGCCGGCGGCCGGATTCCCAGCCGTTCCAGCCGCCACTCGATGGTTTTTCGCGCCATTCGCCGGACGGCGCTTCGCCATCCGTTTCCTCCGCCGCGACTGCCCAGCGCGAGCGATGCGGCCGTCTCCTCTTCGTCGGAGACGCGCACCAGAGCGGCGCCGCGCCGCTCTGGACGAGCTGGCGGGCGATGGCCACACCGTCGGCAAATTCCTTGAACGCGTACATGAAATAATCGCGCTCGGCCGGCGCACGACGAATCCGCACCGTCGCCGAAACGATCACGCCATAGACTCCCTCCGAACCAATCAGCATCTGGGCGATGTCAGGACCGTCGGCGCGGCGGGGGACGTGCAGCGTTTCGACGGTCCCCTGAGGCGTCACCACGCGGACGCTTTCGACAAGTTTTTCGATGCCGCCGTAAGCCAGCGAGTTTTGGCCACTCGAGCGAGTCGCGATCCAGCCGCCGAGCGTGGAGAACTCGAACGACTGGGGATAATGGCCCAGCGTGAAGCCCCGTTCGCCCAACCGCGATTCGAGTTCGGGGCCGAAGATTCCCGCCTCGACCGTCGCCGTTTGCGAGACCTCGTCGATCGCCATCACGCGATTGAGCAAGGCCAGGTCGATCGTCACGACGACGCGTTGCGAGCCCGCTTCCGGCTCGACGCCGCCGACCACACTGGTTCCTCCGCCAAACGGCACGACAGCGGCGTGTAGCTCCCGGCAACAGGCGAGCAGGGCCGCGACCTCGGCTTCGCTGCGGGGATAGACGACGGCGTCGGGAGCGCGCTCGAGCACGAGCTGGCGGACGCGCAGGAGGTCCTTGTAACTCTTGCCGAGCGCGTGCAGGGCCCGCTCGCGATGATCGATGCGGCAGTTCTCCGCGCCGACGATCGCGCTCAGCGCGCGACCAGCGCCTGGTCCGCGCGGCTCTCGGGCAGTCGCAGTGCGTCGAGTTTGAATTCGCTGCGCAGCGCGAACTGTTCGATTCCCAGCTTTGCGCGGAGATAGTCCCGCGTGGCGGCGGAGTGAGGCAGCTCCTTGCGGATCTGTTCCGATCCCCAGCCCCACCATTTCATTTTGAATCGTTGATCCGCGGTTGGCATGACGTCGAGTTTATGGCAATGAGCGATCGCGACGGTGACGCAAAGCAGCGGCCAGCTTACGCTCCTCGCTCGCCAGGGGTCCACGCGCGACCAAATGTTCGGATTCGATGCGTGTCGGAAACGTCCAAAAAGCGCGGCCGGCCCCATTGCCTCTTGTCAGCCGGCCCCCGGTCACTTAACCTAATGGTGTAGCCGGCGCTCGGGTTTTAATGCGGGTTCCGGCGACTCCTGTCAAAAATTTCCCATCGAGACGGCACGCGCTTCGGCAGCTCTCGCTCGGGCGGTGGCCGCGAAGAAATGAGTCGGATTGTCAGCCGGCGTTTCGGCCGCGACGAACGCGGCAAAACGTCACGCCAACAATCTGCACTCGACGGCGATGCAGTTGGAAACGATCGCGGAAGAAGGCGAAACACACCGCATCGCTTCGGTTGTCGACAGGGATGGAATCCTGTTTCCTAGGCCGAGATTCAGCCGTCCATGAGTGACTATCCGACCACCGGCGGATCGTCTTTATCAGGCCGGTCCGGCGAGCCGGGCTCTGCCCATTCGGGCGCACCCCTAGCATCTGGCCCGTCCGGCTCGCACCCGCCCTTCGCTCAGTCCCCGATTGAATTCGACGGTCCACAGACGGTCGTGAATCCGGAGCGGCGCGGCACGACGGGCGATTCGAACATCACGCCCCGCTCCGAGGATTCCTCGCTCTGGTCGCGCCTCTTCCCGCGGGATGCTCCACCGGCCGAGGGGGCGCCGACGGCCGTCGGTTGCTGCCTGGGCCACTTTCGCATCGAAGGGACGATCGGCGCCGGCGGCATGGGGGCCGTCTTTCGCGCGGTCGACGAGCGCCTGGATCGCGTTGTCGCGCTCAAGGTCTTGTCCCCGTCGCTCAGCCGCGACGGCGGTTCGATCCAACGGTTTCTTAACGAAGCGCGGGCCGCGGCACGGCTCGATCACGACAACATCGCTCGCGTCTATTACGTCGGCGAGGATCGCGGACTCAACTTCATCGCGCACGAGTTCGTCACGGGCCGCACAATCCGTGATATCATTCGCGATCACGGCGCACTCGATCCGCGCGAGGCCGTCAACTACTCGCTGCAGCTGGCCGCGGCCCTCAGGCATACGTCCGCGGCCGGCGTCGTCCATCGGGACATCAAGCCCTCGAACATCATCATCACGCCCCGCGGCCGGGCGAAACTGGTCGACCTCGGCCTGGCGAAGAAGGTCGCCTCGGAATCGTTCGGCGACCTGACGATCGCCGGCACGACGCTCGGCACGTTTGATTACATCTCGCCGGAGCAGGCGAAGGATCCGCGAAACGTCGACGTTCGCAGCGATATCTATTCGCTGGGCTGCACCGTCTACCACATGCTGACCGGCACGCCTCCCTATCCGGAGGGGACCGTGCTGCAAAAGCTGCTCGACCACCAGGCGAAGGATGTGCCCGATCCGGCTGCCAAGAACGTCCGCATTTCGCCGCAACTTTCCGCGATCGTCCGCCGCATGATGGCCCCCGATCCGCGCGACCGCATCGCCACGCCGGACGATCTGATCCGCGAATTGCTGCCGATCGCCGCCGAGATGGGCTTGCGCGGCGTGAACCCCGAAGGGCTCGTCTGGACATCGCACGTCCCGCAGGAGCGATCAGTCATCGAGCGAAACGTAGTCTGGATCGCGGGCATCGCCGTGCTCGCGCTCGTCGCGTTCCTGATCGACCGTTTTCCCCCGCAGCCGCGCGGCACAAACGAGCACAAGCCAATCGCCTTCAGCGCACCGCCGGACAATATCGATCTGCCGGACGAACCGACGAAGTCGGCAGGGCCGGCCACGTCCACTCAGCCGCCGGCAATCACGGGAAACAGTGGACCGCCGGCTTCCGCTCCCGTGAACGGGCCAGTGGGCGCGAAGGGACTCGTCTCGAAGGATGCTGCGCGAGATCGCTCCGCTCGATTTCCCGCCGATGGAGCCGGAGGCGGCTTTTGATCCGCCCGGCGGCACGCTCGTGCCCGGGGCGACAAACGGATCCACCGCCCGCACCGAGACGCCAACCCCAAGTCCAAAGCCTGAAAAACCGGCGACGGCTCCGCCCATGCCGGACACGCCGTCTTCGGTCGCGGCCAACACTAACAAACCCAAAAGCAGCCCGATCGCGGCGGACGACTCGGCACAAATCTCCATTTCGGATGGCGGCGAGGTACCCACCCCCTATATCACGCTCGAGGCGGCCGTTGCCGACGCAAAAGATGGCGGCACGATCGAGCTGAAGTTCAACGGCATCCGTGCCGTTTCGGAAAAGCCGTTCCGCATCTCGGGCAAGCGCGTGACGATTCGCGCGGGCGCGGCTATCACCCGGTGATTTCATTCTCGCCCCGCGAACTGCCGGCGACCGGGTTCGAGGGGCGGATGATCGCGCTCAACAACGCGAGGCTCGACCTCTTCGACGTCGACGTGCAAGCCACCGTGCCTGACGCCACGAACTCTGATCATTGGTCGCTGTTTTCCTTCGGCGGTCCAGATCGGCTGACCTGTCGCAATGTGAATATCACCGTCACCAACCCGGGCAACCGGCAGGCGGAGGTGGTCGACATCTCTTCCAACACGCCCATGCCGTCTCGCCAGCCCAATCCCATGGGCGCCCCGCCGGAGTTTGAGATCGAGCTCGAGCGTTGCCTGATCCGCGGCAGCTGCGCCTCTTTGCACTGCGCACGACTGAGGGGGGCCGCATCGTCTGTCGGGAGTCGGCCGTGGCGTTGCAGGGAGCCTTCGTCTCGAATCTGGGCGATGAAAATTCGTCGACCGAAATGCGACGGATCGCCCTGCGGATGGAGCACCTCTCGTGCTTCCTTGGCGGCGGCCTGCTTCAACTCGACGCCGGCGACGTTCCCCGCACCCTCGTTCCGCTCGACGTGACGGCTGGCAACAATGTCTTCGCCTCGAGTTCTCAAACTCCGCTGATTCTGCTGACGGGACGAACGAAAGAAGAAGACTTCCCGCGGCTCATCCGCTGGGAAGGAACGCACAACTTCTACGATCGGTTTTCGTCGTACTGGTCGGTGAGTGCGTCCGGCGGCGACTCGTCGGCCATGCCGCTCAATTTCGAGAGTTGGAAGCACGTGCTGGGGGACAACGAGAACGATTCGAACACGGGCACCATCTCCTGGGCGCACACGTGGCAGGGCAAGTCGTTCGCTTCGATTCGCAAGAACGACTTCGAGCTACCGAGCGACAGTCCGGCCCGGGCCGGCGGGACCGACAACAACGACGTGGGCGTTGATCTGACCTTGATCCGCGCATTCCCCGAGGCAGCCGGCACGGCCGCGGTCAATCAGGCCAGCCACGAACACACGCCTTAGCGGTGGGTCTCGCCTCGCGATTCTCGGCGATGCGGCGTCGAGCGCGGTCCGGCGCAGAGGCGATCGGCTGAAGCCTCCCTTTTTATTGAAGCGGACGCTCTTGTTCCCTCGGCGAAAGCTCAGCTTGCGGCCGTTTCCGATTGCCGAGCAATGCCGTGCGACTGGCCAGCCCCCTCCCCGCGAGGGATTGCGCTTGCGCCAACGGCTGCGCTCGGATAAAACTATCTTTCGACCCGGAGCCCTTACGAAGTACGCGAAAGTCGCTCGGCACGAAATTGTGAGTGGCTTCAAACGGAGAGCCGCGGGGCGGCGGTCAGCGATGGATTGTTCGTTTTGTAACACTTCCGCGGTGCCGTCGGCCCGCTTTTGTAGCCACTGCGGCGCCCGGTTGGCGCTCGCAGAAAGCAGCAGCAACTCCCCGGCGGGCGCCGAAGTCCTTGTCGATCGTCGTTCTTTCGAGACGATGGTCGCCCTCGCTCCGAACATGATCTGTGTTCTGGACGTCCTGGAGAAGCGCTACTCGTATTTAAACGAGGCGATCGTTCGCTTTCTGGGTTGCACGCGCGACCAGCTTATGGCAGCCGACGGAGCACGACTCGTCGTCGGCCGCGTCCACCCGGAAGATCTGCACCGCACGATTTCGGGCCACGAAGAACTCCTGCGATTGTCCGGTGATTGCGAGAATCCAGACGAACGGCACGTGGAAGAATTCGAGTATCGCCTGCAAGACGCGCAGGGTCGTTGGCGGTGGGTCCATTCGTGGGTCACGGTGTTTGCGCGCACACTTGACGGTCGTGTCAGCCAAGTCTTGGGAATTGCCCACGACATTACCGGGCGAAAACAGTCCGAATACACGTTGCTGCTGAACGAACGTCGTGTTCGGCTGGCGCTCGACGTTGCCGGCATGCTCTCCTGGGATTGGACGATCGGCACCAACGAAGTTGCCTTCTCCCAAGATTACGGCGCGTATTATGGATTTCCTCGCACCGGCACGGTCGTCCCAAACGACGAGTCGATTCTGGAACCGGTCCACCCCGATGACCGCGGGGCGTTGATGGACGCGTTCCATGAGTCGGTGCGAACCGGCCAAGACTTCCAAATCGAGTTCCGCGGTCCGACGCGCCAGGGTGAACAGTCCTGGTACGTCACGCTCGGCCGCATTGTGGAAACCGGCAACGGCCAGCCGCAACGCATGATCGGCATCACCCAAGAACATCACGCACCGAAAGCAAGTGGAGGAGGCTCTGGGCCGCAAGAACGAAAAATTAGAGCGGCGCGTACGAAGGCGGGCGGCAGAGCTACTGGAGGTCGTCGAAGATGTACAGAGACTCCTCGCCGCGCGTGAGTCAATCGAAAAGTCGCTTCGGCTCGCGCAATTCAGCATCGATCGTGCGGTCGACTCGGTGTTGTGGGTCGGGCCGAATGCGGAGATCCTGTATGTGAATGAAGCGACGTGCCGCCTTCTCGGTTACTCCCGGGAAGAGATCCTCGGCAAAGCCATCTCCGACATCGATCCCAACTTCCCGCGGAGGCCTGGCCAGGTCGCTGGGAGGATCTCAAGCGACGAGGCTCAATTTCGCTCGAATCCAACCTCCGCACGAAAGACGGCAGGCTCATCGATATCGAGGTGACGGCCAATTACCTCACTTTTGAAGGTCACGAGTATGACTGCGCCACAGTTCGCGACATCACCGACCGCAAGCGGGCCGAGCAATTGCTGCGTCAAAGTGAGGAGCGCTTTCGACAGATCACGATAACGGTCCAGGACGTGTTCTGGGTTGCTGATGCGGAGACCGCAAAGAATCACTACATCAGCCCCGCCTTCGAGCAGATTTGGGAACGATCCAGCCAGAGTTTGATCGAGGACGCGCGTTTGTTCTTCGACACGATCCATCCGGAAGACCGCGAACGCGTTTTCGGCGGTCTGGCGGCGAAGGTGGAGAAGAGGCCGTTTGAGCATGAATACCGCATCATCAGGCCGGATGGATCGATTCGATGGATTCGGGACCGAGGTTTTCCCGTCCCTGCTACGGCAATGACAGAGGCTTGCTATGTCGGCGCCGCTCAAGATATCACCGAGCGTAAGCAGGTAGAGTTAGCGAATGCAGGCTTACTGGCGATCTTGGAAGGCACGCCGGACTTCGTCGGCTCTGCCGATGCTAAAACCGGGGAGATCCAATACATCAACCGTGCCGGCCGTGAGATGGTCGGCCTGGCCAGCGACGACGGTCTCAGCCACCGGAGGCTTTCGGAATTCCTTCCTGAATGGACGAACCGGTTAATGCGCGAAGTGATATTTCCGACCGCTGCCCGCGAAGGTGTCTGGACCGGGGAATGCGCTTTCCTCCACCGCGATGGCCGCGAGATCCCGGTGATGATGGTGTTACTGGCCCACAAGTCGCCCAGCGGCGAGGTTGAGCGATTTTCCACGATTTCTCGCGACATCACCGACCGCAAGCGGGCCGAAAAAGCCTTACGCGAAAGCGAAGATCGATTTTCTAAGGCATTTCACCACAATCAGGTCGCGATGTTCATTCGCCGCCTGAGCGACGATGTTCTCATCGAAACCAATGCTAGCTTCGAGCGGATGGTGCACTGCTCCAAAGAGGAACTCATCGGACGACGGGTCGGAGACCTGGGGCTCTACGTCGATCCAAAGCAGCGTGCGGAGGTGCTGGTGCGCGCGGGCCGCCGCGAGCCGATCGAGGGTATGGAACTCGAATTGCACACCGGGGACGGTTTCACCATCCACGTTCTCAAAGGGGTGGATTACATCGCGCTGGGTGACGAAGCGTGCGCGCTGGCGACCTTCACCGACATCACCGACCGCAAGCGGGCCGAGCGAGCGCTGTGGGAAAGGGAAGCCGTCCTCTTACAGTCACAGCGGATTGCCCGCATCGGCAGTTGGAGCGTGGAGCTGACCACCGATAACGTGATCTGGACGGACGAAACCTATCGGCTTTACGGAGTGTCCCGAGAGACTTTCGTTCCATCGGCCGAGGCCATCAGCGCCTTGGCCCATCCCGACGATCGCGGGCCGCTGCAAGGCCATGTCGAGGCCTTTCTGGCTGGCAAAACCCCAGGCCCCTTGGAGTTTCGCGTCCTTCTGCCCGACGGACAAGAGCGGGTCTGGTGCGGCCAGGGAGAGATGTTCCGTGACGACGCTGGCCGACCCTCGCAAATGATCGGCACGGTTCAGGACATCACGGACCGCAAACGGGCGGAACAATCGCTACGGCTCGCGCAGTTCAGCATGGACCGAGCGGGCAGTCCAATTTACTGGGTCGGCCCCGACGCAATGATCCTTTACGTCAACGATGCCGCATGCCGCATGCTCGGGTATTCGATGGAAGAACTCACCCGCAAGACCATCCACGACATCGACCCACTCGCCGCCCCCTCGGCGCTCGCAGCCGGGTGGGAGGAGCTCCGACGGCGGCGGTCGTACACCTTCGAGACAAACCACGTCACCAAGGACGGTCGCGTGCTCGACGTGGAGGTCACGTCCAATTTTATCGAGTACGAGGGGCGCGAACTGGACTGCGCGATCGTGCGCAACATCACCGAGCGCAAGCGGGTCGAGGAGTCGCTGCGGGAGAGCGAGCAGCGCAATAGGACAATCCTGCGGACCGTGATGGATGGCTTCTGGCGGAATGACTTGCAAGGCCGCGTGCTGGAAGTGAACGAGGCCTATTGCCGGGATGAGCGGCTACAGCGAACAGGAACTGCTGACCATGAGCGTTCCCGATCTGGAGGCAGCCGAGACAAGCACCGACGTGGCCGCCCACATGCAGAAAATTGTGGGGCAGGGCGCAGACCGCTTTGAAAGCTGGCACCGCCGCAAGGACGGGAGTACTTACCCCATCGAAGTCAGCGTGCAATACAGGCGCGAGGCAGGTCAGTTTTTCGCGTTCCTGAGAGACATCACCGAGCGCAAGCGGGTCGAACAGTCGCTGCGGGAGAGCGTGCAACGGAACGGGACAATCCTGCGGACGGCGATGGATGGATTCAAGCGGCTCGACATGCAAGGTCGTTTGCTGGAAGTGAACGAGGCGTATTGCCGGATGAGCGGCTATAGCGAACAGGAACTGCTGGCCATGAGCATTTCCGATCTGGAGGCCGTCGAGTCAACTACCGACATCGCCGCCCACATAGAGAAAATTATGGCGCTGGGCGCGGACCGCTTTGAGAGCCGGCACCGCCGCAAGGACGGGACAATTTACTCAATCGAAGCGAGCGTTCACTACAGCCCCGCGGAGAGAGGCCAGATATTTGCGTTCCTGAGAGACATCACCGAGCGAAAGCAGGCCGAGTCGCAGGCGAACGAGCTGCGCGACGCATTGACACACTCGAAACGGGTTTCCATTCTGGGCGAGATCGCCTCCGGCCTGGCCCACGAACTGAACCAGCGGCTGGGCGCCATCCACATGGAGGCAAACACGGCCCTGTTCCTTGCCAAGGAACCTGATTCCCCCGGCTTGCCCGATTGTCTGCGGCGCATCAGCGAACAATCATTCCGCGCCGGCGAGATCATTCGCCGCATGCGCTCGTTCAGCCGTCGCAGTTCGCCCCACAGAGCGCCGGAGGACATCAATCGGCTGGTCCGCGAGGTCCTGATGATGCTGGGAAATAATTTGAGTGAGCGGGCTGTGACCGTCGACTTGCACCTCGCCGAGAGTCTGCCGCAGATTGTGGTCGACGGGATCCAGATTCAGCAGGTGCTCGTCAATTTGATTCGCAATGCGGGCGAAGCCATGGCCCAGAACGGCGATGCGGCGCGTGTGCTCTGCCTGCGAACAGAGAGAGTGGAAAGCGAGGTTCGAGTCAGCATCTCGGACACCGGTTGCGGTCTCGACCCAGCCATCGCCGCGAAGCTGTTTTTTCCGTTCCAAACAACGAAATCGACAGGGTTAGGATTGGGATTGTCGATTTGCCGTACCCTCGTCGAGGCCCATAACGGACGCATCGAAGTTCGCCCGAATCCGGGCCGCGGAACGACCTTCTCCTTTACAGTTCCGGTGGCCCCGTGAGACGATCGCGTGAAACTGCTTCCGGCCGTGTTCGCGATTGACGATGACGTGGCGATTCAAGCCGCCCTCAAGGGCCTGCTGGGCACATTGGGGGATTCACGTACACTCATTCTTCTCAGTCGAGACGTTCTTGGAGTCGTACAGCGACGAATGGACCGGCTGTCTGTTAGTCGACGTCCGAATGCCGGGCATGAGCGGCTTTGACCTGCTCAAAGAACTGCGCTCTCGCGGCAGTTCATTGCCTGCCATTCTCATGACAGGTCACGGGGTTGCAGGGTTGGAACAGGACGCCATCGACGCCGGTGCTGCGAACGTCCTGGAAAAGCCGTTTCCGATCGAGCAACTCAAGGAATTCCTGGTCCGCCAATGCCCCGAGCTGTTTCCCGGTGCCGTGCCGCCCGGCGGCGCATAGCGCCCGCGAGGCGACAATCGTCGCATCGGGCACCTCGCT
The DNA here is from genome assembly GCA_963800135.1 of uncultured Planctomycetaceae bacterium. Taxonomy (GTDB): domain Bacteria; phylum Planctomycetota; class Planctomycetia; order Planctomycetales; family Planctomycetaceae; genus DASPSM01. The sequence goes on from CAWCZR010000002.1 coordinate 49,470, forward strand.
ATTCCAGATTCAGCTTCTTCAGCACATCCTCGAACCGGCTCCAAGGCACGCTCTTGAGCGGGACGGCCGCCGAACGCTGGTCCAAGCACAGATCGAGGGTGTAGATCGTCTCTTCGTAGAGCGTGCGCTTCCCCTCGCGCCGCAGGACGGTCAGCCGCTCCTGCTCAGTTCGAAAGCGGCGGGCAAGTTCCATCAAGGTCAGGATCCGCATCCCCGTCGCGCCGTGCTCGACCTGCACATCCCGGCAATCGGCCCAGTTCTCAAAGAGCGCCAAGCTGGAAACCGGGATCAACAGAATGGTGATCGGTTGATGCACTGCCATGCCGGCCGGTTCGCAACAGGGAGCCATCGCGTACAGATCGTGCTCGAACGGCGCGTTGGCCACGCGATCGCAAACGAAATTCGTGAGCGTCTCCAGCAGGAACGAACCTTCCGCTCCGTCCATCGAAATGAGCGTATCTTTGGGCGTTACGCGGAATGCGCGGCGTGATAGCTCGGCCGCCAAGTGCCCGTTCGGAACCACCCGCGAAAGCTCCGATTGCCCGAGTGGCCGCACGCGGATCACGCTGGGCAACCGTTTGACGCCCGGGCCGTTCGGATTGGGAACTTCGGCCGCGGTGACGATGTGCTGCTGGATCACGATCGTGTCGCGGGCATCGCCGCGGAGAATGCTCAGCCGCTCTTTGTGGCGTTTCCAGCGCGTGCCAAACCAGGTGAGGATGCCGCCGCAGATCATGCCGATCAGCGCCAGCAGCCCATGCCGGCTGAGTTCGTCGAACATGCCGTTCATCGTAGGAGTGTCCCGTCACGCGGAGCTTTTGTTCCTGCGCCGCGGAAGCCCGTGATCGTGCCAAAGCCCTGGACCGACTGCAATCCCCTCCGCGGTGCGCGCAAGCCGGGCCGTCGTGGCAAAAGGGTCACTGCCGCATTACGATCGGAGCGCTCGCCGCGCTCTCGTGCCGCGTTCACGCCGGCCCTGCCGCTTCTGCCATCGATTAAATCAACGATCGACAATTTCGGAGGAACAAACTGTGCATCGCGCACCCACCTTTTGCCTTGTTCTGTCGGCAGCTTTATTGGTAACGCTGCTGGCCGGTTCGTGGATCATGGCGCCGCAACTTGTTCGGGCGGACGACTCTGCGGCGGGGACCAAGCTTGTGCCGGTGGAAACCAACATGCACGAGTTCATGGAGTACGTCTTCCAGCCCACCTACCGGCGGCTGAAGCCCGCGATGGACTCGTCGCACGCGGCCGAGCCCGCGTGGAAGACGATCAAGTCCGATTCACTGATTCTCGCCGAGACGAGCAACTTGTTGCTCCTGCACACTCCCCCAAAAGATCCCGGGAAGTGGAACGAAACGAGCGTGGCCGTTCGTGATGCGGCCAGCCAGCTCTACAAATTCGCACGTCAAAGAGATTTCGCGGCCAGCCGCAAGACTTACGAGCAGATGCTCACGAGCTGCAACGCGTGCCACAAGCAATTCGCAGGCGGGAAGCACATGCTGTCGCCTTAAACGCTCCGCCGGTCAAGAGCCGCGCGCTGGCTTGTCGGCGCCGCGGTGCGTCACGCCGTCTTCGGTGTTTCCGGGGCATCGCTGGCTTTCGCGTGCCGGCGGTCCGCCAGCCACGACAGCGCGAAGAAGAACGCCGGCGTGAGGAAGATCCCGAAGAGCGTCACGCCGATCATGCCGCTGAAGACGGCCGTGCCCAGCGATTGACGCATTTCGGCCCCGGCGCCCGTGGCCAAGACCAGTGGCATCACGCCGAAGATAAACGCGAACGACGTCATAATGATCGGCCGGAAGCGAATTTTGCTCGCCGTCAAGGCGGCCTCGTGCAACTCCTTGCCCTGGAGCCTTTGATCGCGGCCATACTCGACGATCAGAATCGCGTTCTTGCTCGCCAAGCCGACCAGCACCAACAAGCCGATCTGGACGAAGATGTCGATCGGCAGCTTAGCGATCACCATCCCAGTTACCGCGGCGAGCATGCACAAGGGGACGACGAGAATCACCGCCAACGGGAGGTTCCAGCTTTCGTATTTCGCGGCGAGCACGAAGTAGACGAGCAGCGTGCCGAGGGCAAAGATCAAAATCGCGACGTTCCCGGCCTGCACCTCGAGATAGGTCGTCTGCGTCCACTCGAAGGGGATGCCCATCTCTTTGGTGATCTGTGTGACGGCGTCGACGATCGTCCCCGAGCTGACTCCGGGGGCGGAGTTCCCATTCACCGAGGCGGAGGCGTACATGTTGTAGCGCATCACCAACAGGGGCGCGGTGGAATTGCGAATCGCGGCGATCGAGCCCATCGGCACCATCTGTGCCTGGTTCGTTCGCACCTGAAACTGTTTGAGCATGTCGGCCGTCGTGCGAAATTCCGGGGCCGCCTCGACCTGGACTTGCCAGACCAAACCGAACTGATCGAATTGGTTGACGTAGAGCCCCCCCATGTAGACGTTGAGCGTCGTGAAGACGTCTTGGATGGGGATTTGCAGCGCCTCGACCTTGGTGCGGTTGATGTCGACGAACAGGCTGGGAGTGGCAGAGCGAAACACCGTGAACGCCCCGGCAAATCGCGGATCGCTGTTGAGCCGCTGCACGAGCGCGTCGGTCTCCTTCTGCAGCTCAGGCAGATCAAAATAGCCGTATTGCTCGGTCTGAAACTGAAAGCCGCCGGCATTCCCCAGTCCGCGAACGGGGGCGCGCGGAAGGCGAGCACGATTGCCCCCTCGACCTCCTGCGCAGCGTCTTTGGAGCGTTTGAGCGATGGTTTCGTCGTAGCGCTCGTGGCTTTTCCTTTGATCGAAGGGTTCCATGACCACGAACATCGAGCCCAGGTTCGACCCGTTCGTTGACAAGAGGAATGACGTTCCCGAGATCGAGACGGTGTGGGCCACGCCGGGAATTTCTTTGGCAATCTTGGAGATCTTCTGCATGACGACTTCGGTCCGCTGCACCGAAGCCGAATCGGGGAGCTGCACATTGACCAGCAGGTACCCCTGGTCCTGCGTGGGAACGAAACCCTTGGGCGCGTAGGCCACGCTCCACCAGGTTGCGAAGAGCAGACCGGCGTAGACGATTCCCACGATGACCGCGCCCCGCATGAGTCGGCCGACGATCCAGCCGTAAACCGCGGTCACGTAGTCAAACACGCGATTGAACGCGCGAAAATCGCGCCGAGCACAGCGTTGACCGGCCGAATGATGAACCAGCCGATCACGCCCCCGACAATCGCTCCGGGGAGGAACCAGGCCGCGATCAGGCCCAACCAGACCGGCCAGCTTTGCCCTTCGCTTCCGGGAACAGCCAACCCCAGTCCGGCGAAACTCGGGGCGAGCGAATACGTCACGTACCCGCCGATCACGCCGAAAATCCACCACGGCAGGGCCTCTTTTTTGGGCTCGCCATGCGCGTCGGTTTCTTCCGTGCGGAAGATGAAAACGGCCCGCGAGGGTGTCAACGTGAGCGCGTTGAGCGCCGAAATGACCACTGCGGTGGCGATGGTGACTGCAAACTGCCGATAAAACTGCCCCGTCAGCCCGGGAATGAAAATGCTCGGGATGAAGACCGAGGCCAAGACGAGCGTGATGGCGATAATCGGCCCGGTCAGCTCGTCCATCGCCTGGATCGTCGCGGTCCGCGCGTCCAAGCCTGTGCCGATCAGCCGCTCGATGTTCTCCAAAACGACGATCGCATCATCGACGACGATCCCAATCGCGAGCACCAGGCCAAACAGCGTGAGGTTGTTCAGGCTGAAACCGAGCACGGCGAGGACGGCAAAGGTGCCAACGAGCGACACCGGGACATCGATCATCGGCAGGATCATGGCCTTCCAGTCCTGCAGGAAGAACAGGACGACGAGGGCCACGAGGAAGATCGCCTCGATCAGCGTGTGAATGACTTCGTCGATCGACTGCGTGATGAAGGGGGTCGTGTCGTAGACAATTCGGTAATCGAGCCCCGGCGGAAACCGCGCCTTGAGGTCCTCCATTCGCGCTTTGACGAGCTTCGACACGTCGAGGGCGTTGGACCCGGGGAGTTGAAACACGGCAATGATGCAGGACGGCTCTCCATCCAGACGGCAGAACTGGTCGTAGCTCTGGGCCCCCATTTCAACTTTGGCGACGTCGCGCACGTGGACGATCGGGCTCGAGGGATTTCCGTTGACGGTGGCCTGGCCTGCTTTGAGGATGATGTCTCCGAACTGCCTCTCAGTGTCGAGCCGCCCCAAGGCATCCATGGGAAGCTGAAAGATCTGCCCTGGCGGAACGGGCTGCTGCCCGACGTTGCCCGCCGCCACCTGCACGTTCTGGTTCGTCACGGCATTGACGACGTCGACGGCGGTGAGGCTGCGGCTGGCCAGTTTGTACGGGTCGACCCAGATCCGCATGCTGTAATTGCCGATCCCGACGATCTTGATCTGTCCCACCCCCTTGATGCGGGCCAGCTCGTTCTGAATTTGAATGGTGGCGAAGTTGCTGAGGAACAGAGCGTCGTAACGGCGGTCGGGCGAGACGAGGTTGATGCCGAATAAAATATTGGGCGAGGTCTTGAGAACATTGATTCCCTGGAGCCGCACCTGGGCCGGCAACTGGGGCGTGGCCAGCGCGACGCGATTTTGCACGAGGACCTGCGCCATGTTGACGTCGGTCCCGATCTCGAATGTGACGGTCAGCACATAAGAGCCGTCGTTCGTCGACTGCGACGACATGTAGATCATGCCTTCGACGCCGTTGACCTGCTGCTCCAGTGGCGCGGCGATGGTGTCGGCAACGACCTGGGCATTTGCGCCGGGATAGGCGCAGGTGACTTGCACCGTGGGCGGGGTGATCGGGGGATACATGTCGACCGGCAGCGTGAACGCCGCCACGCCGCCGACCAGGATGATGACCAGCGAGAGCACCCAGGCGAAGATGGGCCGATCGATGAAGAAACGGGCAAACATCGGTCTTTGTCCTATTGTTGCCCGGACTTTGAGGTCGCCTCTTGGGCCTTCACTTGCGGAGAAGAGGTCGGGGATTCTGCCGATTCGGCCATGGCGGGCATCGGGATCAATTTCGGCGTCACCTTGCCCCCCGGCTTCACATGTTGCATGCCGCTGATCACGACGCGCTCTTTGGGTGCTAAGCCCTTTGCGATCACTTGCAGTCCGTCCTGGATGCCTCCGAGCGTCACATCGCGGCGAGCGACCTCGTCCTGATCGTTTATGACGTCGACGTATTTCAGGTTCTGATTGGTCTGGATCGCCTCTTGGCTGACGAGCAGACCTTGGAAGGTGGGGCTCGTCGGCACGCGCACGCGGACGAACATTCCCGCATTGAAGACCCGCGGGCCGATGGGCGGCTTATGGTTCCAGTAGATGGCCCGCACCTGCAACGTTGCCGTCGCCAGGTTGAGCTGATTGTTGACGAAATCGATGTACGCGACGTGCGGATAGTTCGCTTCGTTCGCCAGCCCCAGGTAGACCTGCCGCAACTGGTCCGCATGGTGGGTCAACTCGTCGATGGCGATCGCCAGCGGACCGCTCTTTTGGACCGCCGCACTCACGACAGGGCCGGCCCCGGGCTCCTGAGGCCCTTTGGAACCGGGGGTGCCAATTTCCTGCGGCAAGGACGATTTGAACTTGCCTTCGCGGATGAGCTGCTGAATCCGTTCGACGGTCGCTTCGTCGATGTCGAAATAGACGTACATCGGATCGAGCGAGACCATCGTGGTCAGCGGGGTCTGATCGGCCGTCACCAGGTTGCCGCGGGAGACCAGCGTATGACCCAGCTGCCCGGCGACCGGCGCAGTCACCTTCGTCCACCCGAGATTGAGGCGAGCCGTCTCCAAATTGGCTTGCGAGGCTGCCAGCGTTGCGGCGGCTTGCGCCTCCGTCGAGCGGTAGGTTTCGACGTCCTGCGCCGTCGCTACTTTCTTTTGGTAGAGTTCCTCGTATCGCACTCGATTCGCTTTGGCCAGGTCGAGGGCCGCTTGACTTTGCGCAGCCTGAGCTTTCGCCTGGTCAAACGCCGCCTGATAAGGCCGCGGGTCGATCTCGTAGAGGACGGTCCCCACTTTGACCTCGGCCCCTTCGAGAAAATAAATCTTGTCCAAGTACCCGGTGACGCGGGCTGTGACCTGCACCGACTCGATGGCCGCCGTGCGCCCTGTATAGTCCTCGTAGTTGGTGACTTCCTTCTCGATGGGATAGGCGACCGTCACCGGCGGCGCATCGGCGCCGGCTCCGGCAGTGGACTGCTGCGCACATCCACTCAGCAAAAGCGCGGCGCACAGGAGAAGGCCAAGACCTGCAATTGCCGCGTAGGCGGCTCGAAATGTCGCGAAGCTGCGCATCACGCTTACCTCTCTGCCCGCTGGACGAAGCAGTCGATACGCGATCCGCCCGATCGCGCGGATGGGCGTTGGCCCCGGACCGCAAATCATGCGCCCCTTGAGCAGCGGAGACAAGACCGCAGCCCACATGAATTCCGGGATTGCCCCGAACTCTCCCCGGGGCGATGCCAGGTGAATCAACATCGGCAGCCAGCGAGACCAGATTCTGCGAAATAGCGGAGATGCCTGCAGTTAAAGAGCGTCACAGACTGCGGTTCCCACTGACGGGTCGAGAACCATCAGTCGGCGAGGAGCAAGTGATGCGAGCAGAACTGCAAACCGGGCTGGCTCATGTCGGGGCCGCCCTCCGCGAACCGGAAGAATTTGCCCAGCGCTGGCAGTGCGGCGCCGCCCATTACAGCCCGTGGGTCTGGGGGGCTCTGTTGGGGACGGCCATCTTTGGCACGACGACTTTCGGCATGACCATGGGCCTGCTCGGCGGAGCTCCGGACGTTTTGCAAAAAGGCCTGATCTGCACCTTCGCTGCGGGGACCGCCTGGGCGGTGGCTCTGCCCGCCCTTTACATCCTCAACAGCCTGTCGGGCTCGCAGCTTTCTTTCAGCAGCACCGTCCTGGCGGCTCTGGTGACCGTAAGTTGGGGCGGCTTGGCGATGGTCGCTTCAATTCCCATCAACTGGTTCCTTCTGACCGCGATTCCCCACTCAGGTTTTGCCCTCTTGGTGAATCTAGTTGTGTTTGCTGGAGTCGGCGTGGCGATGACCGATGTCTTTCGCCGCGTGATGCGACGACTCGATCCCGCGCGGGAAATGTTTCCCGCCTGGTGGCTCGTGCTCGTGGCGGCAATCGGCAGCGAACTCTTCTTCCACCTGGGACTGTTCCAGTTCCCGGCCGTCTAGGTCATCAGCCGAATTACAAACGGAGCGTCAGCATGAACGGCGCGCAACTTTTCTTGGAGAACCTGGCGATGTCGCAACTTTGCGAACTGGCCTACGCGGGACCGGCGATCCCTGCGGCAACGGGCGAAATGCAATTCGGGATCGCCCCGATCATTGAAATGATTCTCAAGGATCGTCGACGTCTGGATCGATTTGCTCAGCTCACGGAGCGCAAGGTGGAGCTGGCCTCGCGACTCTTGTCAATCGCCCTCGTTTCGTTCGCGCTCTACGGCCTGGCCATGTCGCTGACTTTCTTTGCTGCCCGAGAATGGCCGCGGCTGGCAGTGCCCGTCGAATGGCTGAACGGGCGCGATCCGCGCTTCGTGACGTTCGATGCGGTTGGCCAGGCAAAAGCACAGTTGGTCGGACCGGCGACTCGACTGGTGATCGCTCATAGCTTTGGCTTGATCGCCGCCTCGGGCATCTGCCTGCCGAGTCTCTACTTCTATGGCCTGTTGTCGGGCCTGCGGATGACGATGTCGGACGTAGTTGTCCATTCGCTCAAGGGAACGGCCGTCGCTGCCGTCGCCTTGATCGGCATCTTGCCGATTTACCTGGCCCTGGCGCTCGGAGCGATTGTGCTGCCGGTCTCCCAGCAGTTCATGGCGTCAATCTTGCTATTGGGGCTCTGCCTCCCCTTTATCGGTGGCCTGTGGGGCACGCGGTCGCTCTTCGTCGGGTTCGTCGATCTGTGCCACACAATGCCCCCTGAATTTCAGCAACAGCGGGCCTGCTTCTTGAGGCGGTTGATCCTCTCCTGGTGCGGCTGTTATCTGGCCATCGCGCCGCTGATGATCGTCACCGTCTGGCGGAGCCTGGGTTCATAACTCGCACGAATCTTTGCAGACAGCCAAACAAAGGGGAGAGGCTCGATGAGACTGCTCAAACGCGTCAACACCGTCATTACCGCTCAGCTTCACGAAGTCGTCGAGTGCTTCGAGAATCCCGAACGGATGCTCAAGCAGACCATTCGCGAGATGGAGGCGACGCTGGAAAAAGTGCTGGAATCAACCGCGCGGGCGATCGCCGGCGAAAAACAGCTCGAACGTCGGCTCGCCGAAACCCGGTCCACGGCGGACGGCTGGCAGGCCCAGGCACAAGCCGCGGTCAAGCGGGGCGACGAAACGGCAGCGCGAAGCGCGCTGGCCCGCCGCTTCGAGTTGGAACGGATGGCCTCGGCCCTCGCTCCGCAACTGGTCCGCTGCCAGGAGTCGAACAGCCGTCTGCGGCTGCAGTTCGAGCAGCTGCGGACGCGGCTGGCGGCGGCCAAAGGCGAGATGGGCGTATTGATCGCCCGCCAACGCTCGGCCGACGCGCAGCGAGAGTTCGCGAAGGCCGAGGGCTCTGTCACCTTCGATCTGGCTGCGTTCGACTCTTCAACGAATTGTCGCGGCGCGTTGACGAGGCGGAAGCCCACGCGGCCGCTCTGGCCGAGCTGCGCGTCGATCCGTTGTCCGACATTCCGCTCGAGGACGATGTCGAATGCGAGCTGCAGGCGCTTCGGGCCGAACGCGAGACTCCCCACGAGTGAGATTTCGGCTGGGCGCAGAAGCCGGCAATTCGATCGAGGCGACCTATGAGCTTCGCAACGTCGATTGTTTTCTATTTGCTCATCGGCTCGTGCGTGGCCGTCGCGCTCTACCTACGTGACGAACGGCGGACTGGCCGGGAGCAAGCCTTTCGAGTGGCGAGCTGCCTGTTCTTCTGGCCGCTCTATCTACCCTTGTTGCTCGAACCGTCTGCCGACTCTCCCGCGACCAGTCGAGCGACGCCGAGGCCCGCAGCGGCGCTCGATTCGCTGGCTCGGGCCATCGAACAGGTCGAATCCGAGCTCGATGGGGCATTGGGGAGCCTCGACGGTTGGGCGGAAGAAGCCCTCGCGGACGAAGGCCGCCGACTGCAGGAGTTGCGCGCGGCGTGGCGGTCTCAGGCCGAGCGGATTCGCCAGCTCGACGCTTTGCTGGCTGATTCCAATGGAGCGGACGACAACCCGTTGACGCCTGAGCCTGCGGGCACGTCGTCCCTGGCCACCGATCGACGTCTGCGGAGCGATCACGCGCGGGCCGCCAACATCCGCCGCTTGCACGAACTGCGGAAACGGCTCCTGGACGACCTGCTCGGCACGCTGGCTTGGGTCCGCGAGCTAGTCACAATGATTCACCTGGCGAAGTTCAGCGGAGCGCCCGCATCTCGAGCCGACGAGTTGGTCTCGCAAATTGCCGCCGCCGTCGAGGGCCTCAACGAGGCCTCGTTGTGGGCGGAGTCGGCAAGCCACGAGCCTGCGGCGCCGGAGGCCGCCACCCAAGCAGTTTGACCGGCCTGCCTAGCCGAGATACTTCTTCCACCACTCCAGAATCTGATGCAGCCGGTGCAAGCGCAAATCGGGAGGACCGGAGCGGCTCAGACCGTGGCTGGTGGTTGACGGGTACCGGACGAAACGGGTGGGCACCTTGCGGAGCTTGAGCGCGACAAAGACCTGCTCGGCCTGCTCGACGTTGCACCGCAAATCGCCCTCGCTGTGGATGATGAGGGTCGGTGTGTTGACGTTGCCGAAGTGTTTGAGCGGGCTTTGTTCCCAGAGTGCATCGGTCTGGTCCCAGCTGTTGCCCACCCAATACTCACCGGGCACCAATGGCAAGTCGCTCGAGCCGACCATGCTCACGAGGTTCGAGACGCAGCGGTCGGTGATAGCGGCTGCGAACTCATTGGTGTGAGAGATCGCCCAGTTGGTCATGTAGCCGCCGTAGCTGCCGCCCATCACTCCCAGGCGGGACGTGTCGACAAACGGCAGCCCCCGCATGAAACGGATGACGGCCTGCATGTCGCGCCAGTCGGCTTGCCCCCAATTGCCCTTGATGGCCGAGCAGTGGGCGTCGCCGTAACCTTTGCTGCCCCGTGGATTGCTGTAGACGACCACGTAGCCGGCCCCTGCCAGCACCTGGAACTCGTGGAAGAACGTTTCGCCATATTGGCCATGCGGTCCTCCATGGATCTCGAGCACTGTCGGATATTTTCGTCCAGGTTTGAATCCCAGCGGCTTGATCACCCAGGCATGCACCTTCGTTCCGTCGGCCGATTCGATCCAGTGCGGCTCCGGTTCGCATAGCTCGAGTTGTCCCACCAGCGGGCCATTGAACCGGGTGAGAACCTTGGTCTCGAGCGCGCTTCCGGCGCCGCTCAGCGAACCGACGGCAACTTCTGATGGCGAGAGGGAGTCGCTCACCGTGAGCGCGGCTCGCTTGCCGTCGGCGCTCAGGTTCCCCAGGGAAATGATCGACCGCCCCTTGGTGTGGAAAGTCACCGGGCCGCCCGCCGCCGCGATCGATGCGACGTGCGATTCGCCGTGCCAGCCGATGTTGGTGTAGATGCGGCGGCTGTCGGGGCTCCACTCCGGCTGAGCGCCGAACGAAGGCTCAGCGCTGTCGCTCAATGTTGCGGCGGAGAGGCAATAATCTTCGTCCCCGATGAGGTCGCGCGTGTGCTTGCTCGTCACGTCGTAAAGAAAGAGCCGCGTGTTGTGCACGCCCCACGATTCCTTTCCTTCGCGGCCCGCGAACGCGATCGTGCGGCCGTCGGGAGACCAGCGGACTGCCTGCTTTGGTCCGGGTGGCACGTCGGCGATCCGCTCCGACTTGCCGGTCTTGGCGTCGACCCGCACGAGTTCGTCTTTCCACCAGGCCAACAGCGGCTCGCGGCTGAGGTTCACCGCGAGCACCAGCTCGGCTGAGTTCGGGGCCCAATCAAAGTCGAACGAGCCAGCTCGTTCGCGACGCAAGAGGCGATGCTCGCCGGTCGCCACGTCGACGACGTACAAGTGAAAACGCAGTCCGCCAAAATATCCGTCGCCGTCGTAGCGATAGAAAAAGTCGTCGATCACGTAGGGAGGCTTGCTGGTCCCACTTGTTTCGCGGGCTTTTTCGGCCTCTTTGGTGCGGTCGGGGTCCGTCTCGCGAAAGGCGACCGCCAGCAGGCGTCCATCGGGCGACCATTTGAAGGTCTTGATCGCTCCTTCCGGGAACCGAGTGAGGGGCGTCGCCTCGCCTCCGCCCGCCGCGATCAGATAGATCTGCGACTTGGGCTTGTCGCGCGCTGAGAGGAAGGCGACCTGCCGTCCATCGGGCGACCAGCGACCGTGCGAGTCGCGTTTGCCCGATGTGAATTGCCGAGCCTCCGGTGATGCGTTCCCGCGAGGCCCTTCGGCCGGGACGACCCACAAGTTCGTTTCGTATTCGTTCTTTTCGCCGACGTGCTTCTTGGCGAAGAGAATCGTCGAGCCGTCGGGCGAAATTTGCGGATCCGCCACGACCTGCAGGGCGAGCAAGTCCTCCGGAGTGATTGCCCGCCCACCCGGTGATCGCGGCGGCTTCGAGGCTGCGTTGGCAGCTGCTCTTCTCATCGGTTTCTCGATTCAGGAGCGAACCAGGACAGGAACGGCGAGCACCGATCGTAACCGTGCCCCGGGCAAAAATCAGGGCGAACCGGCTATTCGTGCGGGTGTCTTTCAGGAGCGGTGATCTCGCCGCTGTCTGCGCTCATCGTCTGGTTGCAGCGCGCACCGCATCGAGGGTCCATTAATTCGCCCGGGAAGTCCACCATGCGGTCCATTTCGCGGATTCGTGTTCGGCTGAGCCTGGGCTCCGCGGGCGGCTAAGTCTACTCTAGGCCTCCCCGGGGGCTGGGCTCTCTCTGCTGGCTGGTTGCTCAACCAATTCTCCAGTCGCACGCGCTACCATTGCGCGCGCGACGCCATTCACGAGAGAGACCATGAGTCGTCGAAAGTCTTCGCGAAGGCAATTGGAATCGCTCTGCGCCGACGTCCATCCCGACGACGGCGTCGATCCGAAAGAGTTCTTCAGCCCACGGGTTTCCAGTACACAGAAACAGACCCAGGCTGTCTCCCGCAAGACTCTGCAGTTGTGCAGCCAGGTCGCCGACACGCTGAATCTGGTTCTGAGCGGAGACTGTGCCGACGAGTGTCTGCAGTGCCTGCAAGTGGTCACTGTCACGCCGGCTCCCAACGCGTCGCAACTGTTGGTGGTCGTGTCTTCGTCGTCCGCCGGCGCGGCTCCCGATCCGGCTACGGTCTCGGAACGCCTGGCTCGCGCGAACGGCCGGCTGCGCAGCGAAGTGGCTGCTGCCATCGTTCGGCGACGGGTGCCCCGGTTGATCTTCCAGTACGTGGGTTGCAATCCGGGTAGGGCAACGGAGGCCTGAACGAGCCGCGGGCGTCGGCTGTGGGGCGATCAGCTCAGGGGGAGCGACGCACGCCGCGTCTCGACATCCGGAGATCGGTGCTCCGCCTGCGGCGGCCGTTTATGCCCTTCCAACGGCCTCATGGCCCCCCTACCATTGAGTGCGCAGAAAATCTCCTATTTTGCCGTTTAGGCGACGAGAAAACGCACCCCATGCACATCGCGATCGTGACCGCCGGCGGGGCGGGGATGTTTTGCGGATCGTGCATGCACGACAACACGTGGGCTCGCTCACTCAAGAAAGAGGGTGCCCGCGTCACGCTCGTTCCCACGTATACACCGCTTCGCCTGGACGAAGTCGACGAGAGCACTCATCGGGTCTTTCTCGGCGGCATCAACGTCTATCTCGACTCCCGTTCGGCGCTCTGGCGAAAAGTGCCGCGAGCGCTCACGCGCTGGCTCGATCGCCCGGCCATACTGGATCTGGTGACGCGTTTCGGCATCAGCAACAACGCCAAACTGCTCGGCGAACTCACGCTGGCGATGCTCGCCGGAGAGCAGGGGCCGCAGTCGCGGGAAGTGAACGAGCTGGCGACTTTCCTGGTCGACACGCTCCGGCCGGACGCGATTTTTTTCAGCAATGCGCTCTTGGTGGGAGCCGTCGGCGCGATCCGCCGGCAGTACTCCGGCCGCATTTTCTGTGTCTTGCAAGGGGACGATATTTTTCTGGAGGACCTGCACGAACCCTATCGCAGCCAGGCGCTGGCCGCCATCGGCGAGCGAGCCCGCAGCTTCGATGGTTTTTTCGTGCATTCCGCCTACTACCGGGACTTCATGGCCAATTACCTCGGCCTGCCTGCCGAGAAATTCCACATCGTGCCGCTGGGCATCGACCTGGCCGGGCATGACGGAGTTCCCAGCGAGCGCAACGGCGAGCAATTCACCGTCGGCTACTTCGCGCGAATCTGTCCCGAGAAAGGCCTGCATCAGCTGGTCGAAGCCTTCCGGCTCTTGCACAAGCGGCACCCAAACACGCGGCTGCGGGCGGCTGGCTATTTGGGGACCCGCGATCGCGAGTATTTCGAGAAGATCCGCGAGCAGGCCCGCGACTTGGGCACGGCCTTCGACCACGCCGGGAGCCCGCCGACGCACGAGGAAAAGGTTCGCTTCCTCAAGTCGCTCGACGTGCTTTCGGTGCCGACCGTCTACCGCGAGCCTAAAGGAATCTACATCCTGGAGTCGCTGGCGAACGGCGTTCCTGTCGTCCAGCCGCGGCACGGCGCGTTCCCGGAAATCTTGGAAGCCACAGGGGGCGGGCTGCTGGTCGAACCCGGAGATCCGGAAGATCTCGCGCAGGGCGCTCGAGGAACTGCTGAAGGATCCAGGCGGCCGCGCTCAACTGGGCCGGGAAGGACGGACCGCTGTGCATGCGCATTACGATGACGCCACGATGGCCCGCCGAACCCTCGCGATCTTGAGCGGTTCATCGGGTTCCGCGCCCACCGGCCCCGCTACGATCTCGGTACCTATGCAGGCGCTGCCGAATCGGTCGTGACAGCGACGCGCCATTGCTTTATCGGCGTCCCAGCCGAAAGACGATGACTCGATACGGGAGCTGCGGAGACCCCCTTGCGCGGCCGGCCGGTAGAAGGGCACTCGCGTGATCTGGTAAAACCGGGGCCGTCGGGGCGAGGAATTCGGAGGCGGAACTTCCGGCTAGGAAGACCCTGCCGCGTCAGACCCCGTCGAGACGCCTGAATTTGACGACCGGATCAGACGACCGAAAGGAACAGGATCGCGATGACCTTGCCGATTACCGGAGTGAGCGCTCGAGAGATTTTGGACAGCCGCGGCAATCCGACCGTTGAGGTCGACGTGGAGTTGGAGGACGGCACCGTCGGTCGGGCCGCCGTCCCCAGCGGTGCCAGCACCGGCAAGCACGAAGCTCACGAGCTGCGCGACGCCGACGTCAAGAACCGGTTTTTAGGCAGAGGCGTCCGCAAGGCCGTCGCCAACGTCAACGAGACCCTGTCGGAAGTGCTGATCGACCTCGACGTGGCCGACCAGGCGGGCATCGACCAGGCCATGATCGATGCCGACGGCACCGAGAACAAATCGAACCTGGGAGCCAACGCAATCCTGGCCTGTTCGCTCGCCTGTGCCCACGCGGCGGCCCGGGCTAGCTTCTTACCGCTGTTCCGCTACATCGGCGGCGTGGGAGCCAACCGCCTGCCCGTCCCAATGATGAATATCTTGAACGGCGGCCGCCACGCGGATAATCCGATCGACATTCAGGAATTCATGATCGTGCCGTCGGGTTTCACGTCGTTTCACGAAGGGCTCCGCGCGGGGGTCGAGGTTTTTCATTCGCTCAAAGCGGTGCTCACTGAAAAGAAACTGAGCACGGCGGTGGGTGACGAAGGGGGCTTTGCACCGGACCTGAAGACGACCCAAGAAGCCATCGAGCTGATCCTCAAGGCGATCGAAAAAGCCAAGTACAACCCGGGCGAGCACATCAAGCTGGCCCTCGACTGCGCGGCCACCGAGTTCTACGACGCCAAAGCCAAGAAATATACGCTCGAAACCAAGAAGCTCGATTCGGCCGCCATGGTCGAGTTCCTCTCGGGCCTCGTCTCCAAATACCCCGTCTGCTCGATCGAGGATGGCTGTGCCGAAGACGACTGGGAAGGTTGGAAGCTGCTCTCGGACGCTCTCAAGTCCAAGTGCCAGCTCGTCGGCGACGATATTTTCGTGACCAATGTGAAGCGCCTCCAGGAGGGGATCGAAAAGGGCATCGCCAACAGCATCCTGATCAAGGTGAACCAGATCGGCACGCTGACCGAAACGATCGATTGCGTGCAGATGGCAACTCGCGCCGGCTACACGTCGGTGATCAGCCATCGCTCCGGCGAAACCGAGGACACCACGATCGCCGACCTTGCCGTCGCGCTCGGCACGGGCCAAATCAAAACCGGCTCGGCCAGCCGCACCGATCGCGTGTGCAAATACAACCAGCTGCTACGCATCGAAGAAATCATCGGCCCTTCGGCCCGCTACGGAGGCACGCTCTCTTAAGAGCCGACATTTCATGCCAGTCGAACACGCCTCCACCCGAGACGACGATTCAGGCGAAGCGCCCTTCCGCCCGCTTGCCGCGTTAGCCTTTTGGGGGAGCCTGTTCGCCGCGGCCGGGCTCTTCGCCGCGCTGGCGTTGGCCCCCAAGTTGCGGACGTATCGGGAACTCTCGCGAGATTACGATCGGCTCGAGCACCAACTCGTGTCGACCGAGCGGCGAACCGAAAGTCTGGCAAGAGTTGCCGACGCCCTCGAGCATGATCCGCAGTTCGCGGCCGAGCTGGCTCGCGTCGATTTCGACGCTCCGACCAAAGAAGAGCGAATCGCCGTGGGTCCGCAATTGAGCCTCTCCACCTGGGACTCGGAGCTGGCGAGCGCTCCCGTGGACACTCGACCGTCGCCGGCCGCAATGCTTGACGGCCCGCTCTTGAGCGCGCTGGCCGACGATCACACGGTGCGCCTCCCTTTGATGGCGGCCAGCTCGCTGCTGGTGCTGACGGCCTTCGTACTCTGCAACGGACGGCCAGCGAAGCGCGACGAGGCCGAGTGCGCTCAAGAGCGCGGCGGATTGCGGTCCTGGCTGTCCCGTCGTTATCGCAAGCCTTCGATCGACTGACGCAGACTCCCGGACCCGTTCGATGTGGCCCGAACCGGATCAAACGCAGGAGCTGCTGAAGAACGCTGGCGGAGGCGACGGCGCAGCGGTCAATCGCCTGCTCGAGCGACACCGTGAATCGTTGAGGCGGATGGTCCAGGTGCGGCTCGACCGGGCGGTCGCCGGCCGGGTCGACGCCAGCGACATCGTTCAGGACGTTCTCTGGGAAGCCAGTCGCCGGCTGCCCGATTACATTCGCGAAGCCAAGATGCCGTTTCATCTGTGGCTGCGAGAATTGGCCAAAGATCACCTGATCGACGCGCATCGTCGACATCGCAAGGCCCAACGGCGGAGCGTCGATCGCGAACGGCCGCTGGCGGCCGCGTTCCCCGATCGCTCCTCGCTCGACCTGGCGGCCCAACTGCGGGACGCCGAGTTGACGCCGGCAGCCGCCACCATCCGCAAGGAACTCGAAGCGAGATTCTTCTCGGCCCTCGAACAGCTCGACGAAGACGACGCCGAGATCATCTTGATGCGGCACCACGAACAATTGACGAGTGCCGAAACGGCCCAAGCCCTCAATCTCACCCCCGCGGCCGCCGGCATGCGCTACCTCCGCGCGCTGCGTCGGTTGCGCGCCATCCTCGGAGAGTCTCCGTCGTCGGGCTGAGCCGAACGGGCCCCAGGTCCGCAACCGCCGGTCTTCCTTTGCAAACGAAAGTGTCCGGACCGGGTCGCGGGGGCGTTTGAAAAGCGAATTTGAGCTACTCCTCACCCTCCCCCGAGGGCATTGAGGCCGTCGATGACGGCTACGATCAGCCCCTGCAACAGAGAGTAGATGACGACAATAATCGGCATGGGTAGTAATGCCCACCTCGAATTGCACAAGGCTGCCGATGCCACGAAGAGTTCCAGCAAGAAAGCGACAGTCAAGCCCCGCCCGATCAGAAGCCGATCGCGCTCGGCCTGCACAGAGTGCTCGAAGCTGCCCCAGGGATTCGGCCTCGCATAGTTCTCAACTGCAACGTAAGCAAGCGCCACCGGCACGCGAAAGAACGCATCCTTGGGGTGGCTGTCGAATGATATTTCCCTGAGAAGCAACGGTGTGGATGCGTAAGCCGCAAGCACGTTCACGCAGAAAAACGCCAAGACGATTAGCGTCTTGCCGATCCACGCCCGTGATCGCCTCTTCGGTTCGTCGCTCATGCCGTCGCCTCAGGAGCGCAGCCAGATTATCGCCAGCTTTGTCAAAAGGGCGGCCGTGGCCGCCGTGCTCGGAGCGACCACCAGGCACGTGAGCATCCCGACCCCCTTGACTGAGCGCCTCAGGAGAATCGTGACCAGCCCAGCGGATGCAAGTGGGATTACGATCCTCGTCGCGACGACGAGCCAAAATATGCTCATGCCGTCATTCTAGTGGTGGATGTGAAGTAGCTCGGGTGGGATTCGAACCAACACGCTTTTTGGCGGGGCCTTTCGCAGGACACTCCCTCGTGTGCAAATGAAAGTGTCCGGACCGGATTCAGACTTCGTTCTAAACCGCATCTGCTGCGCCTGTTAACTCCGGTCTAAATCCAAATTGTGAAGATTAGACTGGACCGGACCTGACTCGACTGTTTGTAACGATGCCCGAGCCAAGTGCCGCGTAGCTGGGTCGGGCCGTCGGGCTCGCGACCCGGTCCGTAACCGCCGGTCCTCGTGTGCAAACGAAAGTGTCCGGACCGGATTCAGACTTCGTCCTAAACCGCATCCGCTGCGCCTCTTAACTCCGGTCTAAATCCGAATTGTGAAGATGAGACCGGACCGGACCTGACTCGACGTTTTGTGCTCACAGTCGAGCCCAGCAAGGGGTGGTTTGGGGTCGAGCCATCAGACTCGCCCGCCGGTCCGCGACCGCCGGTCTTCGTGTGTAAATGAAAGTGTCCGGACCGGACCTGTCGTCAACCGATCACCGAATGGCCGACTGTCGAGCGTCTACGAAATCCCGTGGGTGCCCATTGCGCCCATCCCCGGCGCAAGCCGATCCGGCCGTCACGACGGGGCCAACTCCATTCTGCCACAAATGGCCAACCAACCAAGATCGGTTTTCTACGCCGCTCAGTTTTTGCGTTTGCTCGGCGGAAAGCAGACAGGAGATTTGGCTTGGGGTGCGACGGCTGAGCCTTGCTCAACTGCGCTCGTAGACGGCAGTGGGGGGCGCGTCCTGGGACGAAAGTCGGGGATTGGCACGGGCGTTACCGGCTAGCTCGCGGCCGACCGATGAGCCAAGCAATCAAAGCGGCTAAGGCGATCGCTAAGATGACCGCAACCGCGTTCGTGAGTACATCCACGAAAGCGCCGAGGCCCCGCTTTCTACCGATTTCGACTCGAGAGAGCGCAAAGCTCCCCCAAACGATGGCCCCGCCGAGTAGAGCCGGCCGCCACCTAGGAATCATGTCGACCCGTTTCTTCGGTTCGTCGCTCATGCCGTCACCTCGGCGATCGACGCGGGATTTCAGTGCCAGTACCACGGATAGACGCCCGTCAAATCGTCGATCCGATACGCAAGCCAGAAGAAGTCGTCAACCCACTCAGGTGCCTTTGCCCGCGATCTTGTGCGTACAGCAGCCGCCGCAAAATCCTGGGTAGTGAACGACTGCGGCCGTGGCGTAGTGCGCACCCTGATACGCCGCCAATAGGGCAAGCGTGATGGGGGGCGCCCAGATCAGCCACTTCCCGTCCCGTTTCTTCGGTTCGTCGCTCATGCCGTCATTCTAGGACTTCAGTCGGTGGAAAAGTTCGCCATTGGTTCTCGACGGAGAAGCTCAGTCCCGGATCACCCAAGCGTGCTGTTTCGGTGACCGCTCGATTCGCGTCTTCGTAAGTCGGAAATACATCGGCGACTGATCGCGCAACGTAAGATCGGCCGGCGGGCGACTTCGGTGGACCAAGCCAAGAGGCGTCCCCGTTCGCTCTCGTTACCCTGACGACGAATCCGCCCATGCGATCATTCCAGCGTAAGAAGGGAAACTACTCGAGCGCAGATAAACCAACGAATATCCCGCCGTCCCGCACTGTGCGCAGTACACTTGCTTAGGCATTTCGCCCGCACAGTTCTTGTGCACTCACAATTCCCACAAAGCGACCTCTTTCGGAAGGGATCTGCTCGTGGAGTGATGCTATGCGCCTTATCGACATTCAGCCGACGTCCGGCGAAAAGTTCTTCGTGAACCCTTCATTCATTACGGCGGTGTGGCCCGAGAAAGAGGGTGCAGTCACCGTCTCGATCTCGGAATCGTCCAACGGGCCGACCAACCAACGGCAAGTGAAAGGACCGCTGGAGGACCTGGTCGCGCGAATTAACGCGGCCCTTGATCGGAAATAGATCCGGTTCAGACCCGAATCTCGTAGCCTTTCCGCTGCTCACGCGATTGCCACTGCTGAGCCTCGGCGTCGCCCACGATCTGCTCGGCCTTCGGGTCCCATTTGATCGTGCGGCCCAGCCGCATGGCGATGTTCGCCAGGTGACAGGTCGTGATCGCGCGGTGATGCGAGTATACGTCCGAGACGGGTTGCTCGCGCGTTTTGACGCACTCGAAGAAGTTCCGCATGTGATCGCCGGGCTTTTTCCCCTTGTAGAGTTCGGTGATCAGGGCTGGCGGCAGCGGCTTGGACTTGAGTTCGTCCACCGGCTCGCCGAAGAGCGATTCGCGGCCGCGGCCGACGTGGAAGCGACCCTTTGTCCCTTCGAACACGATGCCGTTCCCCTCGGGAACGTGATTTTTGATCACGATCTCCACCCCGTCGGCGAACTCGCAGCGCACGGTGAATTCCGTGGCTGTGTTGTAGCGGTTGTTGACGGTCGGGTACCCATTTTTGAACGGGACCGGATGCACGTAGTGCACTGGCTCGATCGTATGCGGCCCCGTGTGGGCCATTTCGTCGCCGGTGATCGCCCATTGGGCGATGTCGACATGATGGGCTCCCCAGTCGGTCAGCTTGCCGCCCGAGTACTCGTACCACCAGCGAAATTCGTAGTGGCAGCGGGTTTCGAGTTCCTTCCCGACGCGCTTCTCCATGTAGTCGACTTTCGGCGCCTGACCGAGCCACATGTCCCAATTGAGCCCTTGGGGAGCCGGCACGCGGTCGAGCGTCTGGCTCGTCGGCGCGCCGCCGATATCGCAGATCGCCCGCTTCACCTTGCCGATCCGCCCGTCGCGGATCATGGCCACGGCTTTCAAGAAGTTGAGGTGCATCTCGCTCCGCTGCTGGGTGCCGACCTGGAACACGCGCTTGGTCTGGTCGAGCACCTTGATGATTTGCTTCCCCTCGTCGATGGTGAGGGTCAGCGGCTTTTCGCAATAAAGGTCTTTGCCGGCCTGCATCGCTTCGATGGCGATCTTGGTGTGCCAGTGGTCGGGCGTGACGATCGTGACGACGTCGATGTCCTTGCGATCGAGAATGCGGCGATAGTCGCCGTAGACGTCGGGCTTCCCGCTGCGTCCCTTTTTGGACATCACTTTTTCGACGATCGCGCGGCCTTTGTCGGCATGACCGGCGTCGACGTCGCAGACCGCCACGCAGTCGGCGTACTTCATCGCTCGCGGCCCGTCGTCCCCCTCCCAGCGGCTGCCCGTGCCGATGCAGCCCAGCACGTGGCGATTGCTCGGCCCCTGAAAGGCCTTGGCCGGGTTTTCGGCGGTCGAAAACCAGAACGGCGCAGTCGCCGCGGCGGCAGCCGATGTTTTCAAGAAGTTGCGGCGGGTCGCCGGGCGGTTAGCGGAAGGATTGGAATCGGAGATCTTGCGAGTGCTCACCGGGGCGGGCTCCTGAACGAGGTGGGAGAAGGCAAACGCGCAGCGTCAACGCGTCGCTTTCAGTGTACCCGAAGCCCCGTCCGCCGGTAAAAGCTGCGCCTAGTTCCGCTGGCTGCCCAGGATGCGGAACAGGTAATACGCGATTTCGAGTAGCGTCAGCAGCATTGCCGCGACATAGGTCAGAGCGGCCGCATTGAGCACGCGATTCACGGCAACTGCGCCGTCGCCGTCAACAATCTGGTAGTTGGCCAAAATCCGCTTGGCCCGCGCGCTCGCGTCGAACTCGACCGGCAGGTTGATCAGCTGAAAGACCAGCACGCCGCAATAGAGCAACACGCCCAAGAGCATTAGGTTGATGCCCAGGTGCGGATTGCGGAAAAACATTGAGACGATCACGCCGCCAAAGAACAGCACCGAGAAGGCGGCGCCGCCGAACGTGGCCGCTGGCACGGCCGCATTCCGGATGATCAGCGGCATCCAGTTGTGCGCATGCTGCAGCGCGTGGCCCGACTCGTGGGCGGCGATGCCGACTGCGGTCGCCGTGCGGGAGCGGTAAATGTCGCTGGACAGCCGCAGCACGCGCGAGCGAGGGTCGTAATGATCGGAGAGCGTGCCCGGCACCTCCTCGATGGCCACGTCCTGACAACCGGCTTCGTCCAGGATGTAACGGGCGGCCGCCGCGCCGGACAGGCGGGCGGGAATCTGCATGCCGACCGCATAGGCGCGTTTCACCCAGAATTGGGCAAACAGCATCAGCAAGAGGGCCGGAGCGACGAACACGAAATACATCGGATCGAACAGATGGAAAAACATCGAAATCTCCAAACAGGCAGCGGCCACTCTCACTACGTCGAGAGGACCGATTCGCTGGAACAATTATAGACAACAGCCCTCGCGACACGATGGATCGGGCCATTCGACGGCGGGCTCGCAAATTGTCCTAAATTGCAATTTGCCCGAGAGTTCGGGCACACGGCGTTGCCGCTGGTTCGCTCAGCCAAAATACGCGACAGCGTTTTGGAAGACCTTCAGCCCGGCACCGGGGCCGCTCTTCGCGCACTGGCGAGTCCATTGCGGGTGTTGTGTTGAGTGCAAAAACCGCTCGGGGTGGGGCATCAGGCCGAGGATGCGGCCGCTCGGATCGCCGAGCGCCGCGATGTTGGCGGTCGACCCGTTGGGATTGTCTGGATACTGCAATAAGGCGTCCCCATCGGAACCGGAAACTGAGTCGACATCGACGTCGCTTGGGTTCGGGCGATAGCGGAGTGCGATCTGCGCGTGGTCGCGCCACTCCTTTAACACGTCCGCAGAGCGAACGACGATTCGCCCCTCGGCATGAGCGATGGGCAGCTCGATCTCGTCGATGCCCCGCAGAAAGACGTTGCCGGGCGCCTCGACCCTCAGCCGGACCCAGGTCGCCGTGTACTTGCCATTGAGGTTCCAGGTGAGCGTGGCATCGGGTTGCTCTTCGGCCGCAGATGGCCACGCCGAGCCACCCCCCGGCAAGATGCCTGCCTTCAGCAACACCTGAAAGCCGTTGCAAATGCCCAGCATCAGTTTGTCGGCAGCGAGAAATCGCCCCAGCGCTTCGCCCAGTCGGCCGCGGAGCTGCCGCGAGAAGATGACGCCGGCCCCGATATCGTCGCCGTAACTGAATCCGCCCGGGACACAAACGATCTGAAAGTCGTCCAGGAGCTCGGGCCGCTCGAGCAGCCGAAACAGGTGGATGCGCTCGGGCAAGCCGCCGGCCGTCTCAAAGGCGAACGCGGTTTCCACGTCGCAATTGGTGCCGGGTGCTCGCAGGACGCAGACGCGGGGTGGCATGAGGGGGCTCGCTGAGTGGATTTTGCTCGCGTTCACCGCTCGCTGAGGTGGGTTTGCTCGCTTTGGCCGCCTTCTGCGGATGCTAAATAAGACCTCGCACCGTGCGTAGCGCGGAGGGAGAATGATCTGGAGTAGAAAACAGGCTTGGCTCTAAGGTTGTGGGTGATAGACGACCACAATCCCCGGAGACCAAGCCATGGATGGCCATCTTCGTCTTTCGACGCGGGAACGCAAGACGTGTTTGAAGACCTTGCGGACAGCGCGGACGGCTCGGCGAGCACTGGTCCTGTTGTTGCTGGCCGAAGGACGTTCCTACCGCGAGATCCGCGCGGCCACCTTTGCCAGCCCGACTTTGATCCGCTCGGTGAAACGGGAGTTTGCGACAGGTCGGCTGGGAATGGCTTTGCGAACCGAAGAACAACCAGACACAGTTCCTTCGTGGCTGATTTTCGTCGTGCGGTGGCTGTTGAAGTCGACGCCGCAGGACTTCGGCTTCTTCCGGAGCCGCTGGTCGTGCGGTCTGTTGGCCTTGCTGTTGTGGGAACAGGAACGCATCCGCGTGAGCCCCGAAACGGTCCGCCGGGGGATGCACCGGCGGGAGTTTGTCTGGCGTCGTCCCCGGCCGGTCGTCGGGCCGCGCGATCCGGAGCATGCCCGGAAGCTGCAGCAAATCCAGCGATTCATCGGACAACTGCCGGCCAACGAGACCGTTGTGTTCCAAGACGAAGTGGATGTCCATTTGAACCCCAAGATCGGGTCGATGTGGATGCGTCGCGGCCAGCAAGCCGAGGTCGTCACGCCAGGCAACAACGAAAAACGGCATTTGGCTGGATCGCTTCACTGGCGGACAGGACGGCTGTTGTTGTCGGCTCCAGGAAAGCAACGCAACGCGGCGCTCTTCGTGGCCCACCTCGACGACCTGCGTCGGCAACTGCGGTCCTATCGGGTGATCCATGTGGTCTGCGACAACGCCAAGTTCCACGATTGCCGCGCCATCCGCGATTACCTGCTTCAACACCCCGGTCGAATTGTCCTCCACTTTCTTCCGAAGTACGCGCCCGAGACGAATCCGATCGAGCGCGTCTGGTGGCACCTCCACGAGACGATCACCCGCAATCACCGCTGTCAGTCGATCGACGAACTCCTGCGAGAAGTCACCGATTGGGCCGCGGCTCAAAAAACATTTTTCCTGCAAACGGCCAGCTTCACAGACCTGTACTCCTTAGCCGCTCAGCGCTCCGCTTCGGTGGAGGTTTTATTTAGTAGCGTGTGATTGATTCTGCCAGTGAATGCGACCCGGGGAGCGAGGGTGTCCGGTCGCCGCGGGGCGAGAGTCAAAAACACCGAGCCGATGATTTTGCATTTGCAGTCTCGGTTGATTCACGTCCATAATCGGACGCGAATCAGCGGCTCGTGCCGGTGCGATTGCGCTTGCGTGTCTGCGGGAGCCACGAGGTCGCCGCACCTTCACAGACTTACTGCGCCAGGGGGATGCGAGGATGCGGGGCCTAACGCGGGAACTGGCGGCGGAGTTCTTCGGCACATTCATCCTGGTCGTCTTCGGGACGGCTGTCGACGCCCAAGTCATTCTCAGCAAGCAGCAAAACGGCCAGTACCTGTCGATCAACCTGGGCTGGGGCCTGGGGGTGATGATGGGCGTCTACGTGGCCGGCGGAATTTCCGGAGCGCACCTGAACCCGGCGATCAGTCTGGCCCTGGCGGTCCAGAAAAAACTGGGTTGGGGGAAGGTCATCCCGTATTGGGTTGCACAGGTCGCCGGTGCGTTTGCCGCCGCTGCCGTGACCTATCTGGTCTACGTCGAGGCGATGGGGGCTTTCGACCTGGGAGTGAGGACGGTCCCGGGCTTCGGCAGCGACACGGCAACGGCCGGTATCTTCGCCACCTATCCCTCGCCCCACTTGAGCACGGTCCCGGGCGGGCTGATCGACCAGGTTGTCGGCACGGCCCTCTTGGTGGCCTGCATCTTCGGCATCACCGATGCCAAGAATATCGGCGCTCCCTCGAATCTGGCCCCGATCTGTATCGGGGCACTTGTCGTGCTGATCGGCATGACGTTCGGCTTCAACTGCGGTTACGCGATCAATCCGGCCCGCGATTTCGGTCCGCGATTATTTACGGCAATGGCGGGCTGGGGGAGGGCCGTATTCCAGGCGGGCGACCCCAAGTACTTTGGCTGGTGGTGGGTGCCAATCGTCGGCCCGCTGGCGGGCGGCGTGCTGGGCGCCTTCTTGTACGATTTCTTCATTCGCCCGCTGGCAAAGCCCCAGCCGATGGACGCGACGTTGCCGCAATGACCGCGATGCGTCGTCAGCGCAGGCCAGGAGCCTGAATCAACCGCGCGGCAAATCGAAATCGAGCGAGTCGCCGGCCGAGGGCGCCCGTTTTTCTTCCTCAACATTCGGCGGGTCGTGAGGGTGCTCGACCGGTCGCACCACAATGCGGGTGCCTTTTACGGCCACAACTTCGACCGGGGTGCCTGCTTCGAGCAGCATGCCCTCGCTCTCGCAGTGTTGACGCGTGCCGTCCACTTCCATGAGTCCGCCCGGATTGAGCAGGGTGAGAGTTTTTCCGACGTGGCCGACCAGTCGCAACAATTGCCGCTGCTCTTCCTGGTAGGGGGTCACTTCGTCGAGAGCGGGGGCTTCCAACAGCACCTTACGGCCAAATGCGGTCCGCGGCAGCATGTAAAACGCACCGCTGATTGCTGACGGAATCAGCAGCAACAGCGCCAATGCGTAGAGTGCGAAGTAGGTCGGGCTGCTGGAGGCCCAGGCGCTCCAGGCCGAGGCGACCGATCCCGCAATGCACAGCGTGGCGAGGGCCGCAATGAGCCCCGCCGACGGAATAAAAACCTCGCAGACAATTAGCGCGAGGCCGACCACCAGCAGCAAAATCGCGAGGTATCCGGAGTCCATTGTCCCGGTCAGTCAAAAGTGGGCCGTTGGGCCCCCGGTCCCGACGCTAGCTCAAACGACCGGCCGAGAGCCACTCCATTTTCGTCCGTCTATCCAGTGTATCGGTGGCTGGTGGTCAGGCAATAGGCGGCCGCATGCGTGCGAGCGTGCGCTGCCCCCTGTCTTTGTGAACACTTCGTCGAGCCGAGCCGACCACCGAGGGCCTGCGGAAGACCGCGCTCAATCCAAACTGAGAGGCCGGTTACTTTGCGGTCTCGGCCTTTTGCTTCTTGATCAGCCCCAGGATTGCCTGGTCGAGCTGTGAAAGTCCCTCGTCGGCTTTGATGACGTAGTTGCCCACCTTGTATTGCACGACCGTACCCTTTGGGTCGATCAGCACCCAAAGCGGCAGCTTGGCGCCGACACGCTCCGGGTCGCCAAGCTTTTCGAGCGTGCCATCGTCGACGACCACCGGGTAGGTCAGATTCATGAAGCTTTGCAGTTTGCGGACGGATCGCGCGACGGCAGGTAGCTGCCCGCGGTCGGCGATCCGCGAGTCGATCGCCACGCCGTAAACCCGCAGACCTAATTTGTTGCGGCGATGATACAAGTAGTCGAGGAAGCCGACTTGTCCGTATGGCTCGGGCGGAAACGGGTCGCCCTGGTAAGTCCAGAAGTGGAGCAGGACGATTTTGCCCGCCAGATCGGCTGCCGGGACGGCCTCGCCGTCGAGCGTCTTCAGCCGGATCGCCGGGGCCGCCTTGCCGGTCATCCGTCGGGCCAGACTGTCCACGTCGTCCGAGCGGCGTGATTGCGAGTTGACGTCGCGAATGATGCTGGCCACCAGTCCCTCGAAGGGCGTGTTCTCGGCCTGCGACTCGAGCGTTTTCACTTGATCAGCGATGAGCTTGAGCTGGGCCTCGCTCAACTCGGCCGACTGGTCGTCGTCGGCCCGCTTGAGTTGCCGTTGCAGTTTGAGCAGACCGTCGAACGGCCGACGCACGCGGGCCAGGCCCTCCTCGTTGATCGGAGTCACTGAGTCGAGTTCGACCTTCAAAAGATGGACCTCGCCCCGGCCGATCACGAAGCGTCGTTCCGCTTTGACCAGGAGCGGCTGATCGACGGCGATCCACAATGATTCCTGCGGGCCGAAATTATTGGAGACGTCGACCCGCCAACAGTCGCGGGCGCCGACCTTGGTTCGGGCAGAAACCCGATATTTCCACGGCGCCGGATCATTTTGGTTGGGCAGCTCGGCGGGCCGCGGCGCCTCCCAACGGCCGTCCTTGGCCAGCCGGTCGAAGAATTCAAAATAGGGAACGGGGAGAGCCAGGACGTAAGGGGTCCCGTTGTGCTCGTGCAGCAGATGCAACCGGTTTCTGGCGGGTCGGAGCTTCGAGTCGACGGAGATCGTGCCGAAACGAGCCGGCCACGGCCAACCGCCGCCTCCCTGCTCATCGAGCACAAAGGCCAGCTCCCGGCTCCCCTCGTTCCGCGGCATCGAGAGGCAGTAGAGGTCAAACCGCTTGACCGGTTCGCCCGTCGGCTCGGCATCGCGCGAGGCTTTGGAGAAGGTGCCGCGATAGCGCAGTTCGATCGCCCCCTGTTCGGCGGGCAACGAACCCGACAATACGGCCAAAGCGACGGTCGGGATCGCGATCGCGAGCAAGGGAGTCTCCCGGTGCTAGTTGTGGGAGCATGTATCTTCACAGAGCCCTCCGGAGGCGACAAGTCGCACCGGTGTCGGCGGCTCATCCGTCCGAAGTCCGATCCTGCACACGACTTCCCGTGTCATGGCTGCAAGGCGTTGGCTATACTTTGAGGGGCACGGAGAGGCGACGCTGCGCCGTCCCACTTTTGTCGCCATATCCGCGAGGCGAAGACAGCCTCTCCACGAGGTCGATCGGTCGATGCGCATTCGAGACATTTATCAAGCCGGCCGTTGCGGCGTGTCGATCGAGATCTTTCCGCCCAAGTCGGCGGACGGGGATGAAAGCCTGGGTCGGGCACTGGAACGCCTGGCTCCCTACGACCCCGTCTTTGTCTCTTGCACCTATGGTGCGGCGGGGACGACCCGCACCCGAACCATCGACTGGTGCGCCAATATCCAAAAGCGATTTGGCCTAACCGCCACGGCCCACTTTACCTGTCTCGGAGGTTCGACCGCGGAAATCGAAGAGTGGCTGGACCAAGCCATCCAGCACAACATTCAGAACATCATGGCCCTTCGGGGCGATCCGCCGGCGGGCGAAACGAGCTTTCGGCCAGCGCCCGGCGGTTTGCATTATGCAAACGAGCTGGTCGCGCTGATTCGAAAACGTCACCCGAACATCGGCATTGGGGTCGCGGGCTATCCCGAAAAGCATCGAGAATGCCCCGATTGCCAGACGGATCTGGCCAATCTTAAACGCAAGGTTGAGGCCGGGGCCGATGCCGTCTTCACGCAGCTCTTTTATTCCAACGATAGTTTTTTCGATTTTCGCGACCGCTATCACCGCCTCGGCATCAAGGTGCCGCTGGTTCCGGGCATCATGCCGATCACGGAATTTTCGCGGATCAAGCGGATCACCAGCATGTGTGGGGCGACCATTCCGCAAGAGCTGGGACGGCGCCTGGAAGCGGCGCAGAACGACGCTGAGGCACAGTTCGAGATTGGCGTGGAACACGCCGTCCGGCAGTGTCGCGAGCTGCTTCGAGCCGGCGTGCCCGGCATCCACTTCTATGTCCTCAACCGCTCGAAGGCATGCG
The DNA here is from genome assembly GCA_963800135.1 of uncultured Planctomycetaceae bacterium. Classification (GTDB taxonomy): domain Bacteria; phylum Planctomycetota; class Planctomycetia; order Planctomycetales; family Planctomycetaceae; genus DASPSM01. The sequence continues at coordinate 77,885 of CAWCZR010000002.1, forward strand.
AGACGATCCTCGAGGATCTGGGATTGTCTCCCACGCGAGAGCTGCATCGTTCCTAGCAAACAGGCGAGCGGCGGGTGTCAGCCCGCCGGTTCTAGTCTGAGATCCATCTGATGTCTGTCTCAACCCCCACCCCCGCGATTGCCCGCCTCGAGAAACTGCTGCTCACGCGGATCCTCGTGCTCGACGGCGCGATGGGGACGATGATTCAAGCACATCAGCTGGAAGAAGCCGACTTTCGCGGCACGCAGTTCGCCAATCACCCGAAAGAGCTGCGGGGCTGCAACGATCTCTTGAGCCTGACTCGCCCGGACATCATCGAAGACATCCATCGGCAGTACTTCGAGGCTGGGGCGGACATTGTCGAGACCAATACGTTTAACTCGACCTCGATCTCGATGGCCGAATATCGCCTCGAGAGCGTGGTAAAGGCGATCAATCGGGCCGCCGCTCAGATCGCGCGGCGTGTCGCCGACCAGTTCACCGAACGCAATCCAGACAAGCCTCGGTTCGTGGCCGGCAGCATCGGACCCACGAGCCGGGCCGCGTCTTTATCCCCAGATGTCAACGATCCGGGCTTCCGTGCGGTGACCTTTGATCAACTGGTCGCGTCCTACAGTGAGCAAGTCGAAGCACTCATCGACGGGGGCGTCGACATTCTGTTTCCCGAGACGACATTCGACACGCTGAACCTCAAGGCGTGCCTCTTTGGCATCTCGCAGATCTTCGAGGATCGCGGGATCACGTTGCCGGTGATGATCTCGGCCACGATCACCGACGCCAGCGGCCGCACTCTCTCGGGCCAAACGGTGGAGGCGTTTTGGAATTCGGTCGCGCATTTCCCGGCGCTGAGCGTCGGGCTCAACTGCGCCTCGGCGCGGACCGGATGCGGCCCTATGTGGAGGAATTGGCGCGGATCGCGCCGTGCTTTATCAGCTGCCATCCCAATGCGGGACTGCCGAACGAATTCGGCGCGTACGACGAGACGCCCGAGTACATGGGGCGCCTCTTGTTGGAGTTCGCGGAAAACGGCTGGCTGAATATTGTCGGCGGCTGCTGCGGCACGACACCCGCGCACATTCGCGTCATCGCCGACGCAGTGCATCTGCCTCCGCGCCGGCGGCCCCGCGTCGCTCCTTATTCGCGGTTCAGTGGGTTGGAGCCCCTGACGCTGCTGCCCGAGAGCAACTTCGTGATCGTCGGTGAACGGACGAATGTCACCGGCTCGAAAAAATTCGCGCGGCTCGTCCGCTCGGGCGATTACGACGCTGCGCTCGAAGTGGCCCGTGAACAGGTCGCCAGCGGGGCCAACGTCCTCGACATCAACATGGACGAAGCCCTGCTCGACGGCGAGAAGGCGATGGCCACGTTTCTCAACCTGATTGCCGCCGAGCCCGACATCGCCCGCATTCCCGTGATGATCGATAGCTCGAAGTGGTCGGTCATCGAGTCGGGCCTCAAGTGCGTGCAGGGCAAGAGCATCGTCAATTCGATCAGCCTGAAAGAGGGCGAAGAATCGTTTCTGTGGCAGGCGCGGCTCGTCCGCCGCTATGGGGCGGCTACCGTTGTGATGGCCTTCGATGAAGAGGGCCAAGCCGTCACCGTCGACCGCAAGGTGGCGATCGCCAAGCGGGCGTTCAAACTGCTCACTGACGAAGTCGGCTTCCCACCCGAGGACGTGATCTTCGATCCCAACATTCTCACGGTCGGCACGGGCATCGAGGAGCACGCCAACTACGCCGTCGAGTACATCGAGTCGCTCAAGCAGATCAAGCGAGAATGTCCCGGCGCGAAGACGTCGGGCGGCGTGAGCAACGTCTCGTTTTCGTTCCGCGGCAACGAGCCGGTCCGCCGGGCGATGAACGCGGCCTTTCTGTATCACGCGATCAAAGCTGGCCTCGACATGGGGATCGTCAACGCCGGTCAGCTCGACGTCTACGAAGAGATCGACAAGGACCTGCTCTGCCACGTCGAAGACGTCCTCTTCAATCGTCGGCCCGACGCGACCGAGCGCTTGGTGGCGTTCGCTGAAACGGTCGTCGCCAAGGACAAAGTCGTCGAGAAAGACGAAGCCTGGCGGAAGGCGCCGATCGAAGACCGGCTGAGCCACGCGCTCGTCAACGGGATCGTCGACTACATCGAGACCGACACGGAAGAGGCCCGCGTCGCCCTCGGCCGGCCCCTCAAAGTCATTCAGGGCCCCCTCATGAAGGGGATGGGCGTCGTCGGCGAGCTGTTCGGCTCGGGCCGCATGTTTCTTCCGCAGGTCGTCAAAAGCGCCCGCGTGATGAAGAAGGCCGTCGCTTACCTCACCCCCTTCATGGAGGCCGAAAAAGAGCAGGCCGAAGGCCCGCAACACCGCGGCACCATCATCATGGCGACGGTGAAGGGCGACGTTCACGACATCGGCAAGAACATCGTCGGCGTCGTCCTCCGCTGCAACAACTTCGAGGTGATCGACCTGGGGGTGATGGTCCCGACCGACAAAATTCTCGACGCGGCCGTCGAGCACAAGGCAGATTTCGTCGGCTTGAGCGGGCTGATTACGCCGTCGCTCGACGAAATGGTCCACGTCGCGAAAGAGATGCAGCGTCGCGGAATGACGATGCCACTGTTGATCGGTGGCGCGACGACGAGCGCGAAGCATACGGCCGTGCGGATTGCCCCGAGCTACGCTCAGCCAGTGGTCCACTCACTCGATGCGTCGGTCTCGGTGCCGGTGGTCGAGAACCTGCTCGATCCGGACAAGCGGGCCGACTTCATCCAGAAGAATGCCGAGGCCCAGGAGCGGGACCGCACGCAGTTTGCCGATCGGCAGCAAAGAACACTGGTGCCGTATGCGGATGCTCTAGCTCGCCGTTTTGCGACCGATTGGGCCAGCGTGAGGATCGACGAGCCGGCGTTCCTCGGGCTGCGGTTCCTCGATCCGGAGCCGCTCGAACAACTCGTTCCGTACATCGACTGGTCCCCGTTCTTCCAGACTTGGGAACTGCGGGGCAAATACCCCAAGATCTTCGATGATCCCCAGGTTGGGGTGGAGGCGCGAAAGCTCTACGACGATGCGCAGCGATTGCTCAAGCGGATCGTTGCGGAGAAGCGCCTCACGGCGCGGGGTGTATACGGCTTCTGGCCGGCCAATTCGGTGGACGACGACATTCTCGTTTACGCCGACCCCTCACGCAGCACGACGATTGCCCGGTTCCCGATGCTGCGACAGCAATGGGAACGCAAGGGGCAGGCGGACTTCCGCTCGCTGGCCGATTACATCGCACCGCTCGATAGCGGCCGCTTGGATTACTTGGGGGCGTTCGCGGTGACGACGGGCATTGGCTGCGATGCGCTCGTCGCCGAGTTCGAGGCTCAGAACGACGATTACCTCGCCATCATGACCAAGGCCATCGCCGATCGGCTGGCCGAGGCGTTTGCCGAAATGCTGCACCGCCAGGCTCGCATCGATTGGGGGTACGGCAGCGACGAACAACTGTCGCGGGACGAGATCATCGAGGAGAAATACCGCGGCATCCGCCCGGCTTTCGGCTACCCGGCCTGCCCCGATCACACCGAGAAGCGAACGCTGTTCGACCTGCTCCACGCGGAAGAGCACACGGGTATCCGTCTCACCGAGAGCTTCGCGATGTGGCCGGCCGCCGCCGTGAGCGGGCTCTACTTCGCCCATCCCGAGGCCCGCTATTTCTCGGTCGACCGCATCACGCGCGATCAGATCGAGAGCTATGCGGCGCGGAAGGGCATGCCGATCGGCGAGATCGAACGCTGGCTCGGGCCCAACCTCGGCTACGAGCCGAACTGATCTGGCCGCGCAACCGATCTCTGTTACGATTTTGTGTGTAAGGCGAGCGGCGGGTGTCAGCCCGCCGGTTCTGGATGTTTGCTGGTCTGAGTTGTTGTCTCGCGTTTGGCGCACACTCGTATTGTCGACACTGGACAACCGGTGGGCTCGCACCGTCTGGTCGCCCGATGAGTCGGAGACTCCGATGTCTGAAGTCGATGCCAATGCACCTCTCGTCCTCGAGCCGCCTCCGCCCAAGGTTAAAGAGCGCAAGTCCAAAGAGGAGAAGACGCGTCGCAAGAAGCAGCCGCCTTATGCCGTCATCGTCGAGAACGATGACCTCCACACCTTCGAGTATGTGATCGAGGTTCTGCAAAAGGTCTTCGGCTACGACCTGCAAAAGGCCTTCGTGCTCACGTCGCAGGTGCATCATGCCGGCCAGGCACTTGTCTGGAGCGGCGCGCTGGAGCTGGCGGAGCTCAAGCGAGATCAGATCAAAGGCTTCGGCCCCGACACCTACGCGATGAAACCCGTGACGTTTCCGCTCGGGGTGCGGGTTGAACCGCTGCCAGGGTGACGGCGTCGTAGGGTGAAACTATGAGAAGGAGCGGCTCTGGACCACCACCGGACACAAAAAGAAGGCCATCGTCGGGGTGGCACGACGACTGTTATGCGTCCTGTTTGCCATGCTCCGCGATGGGCGGGCCTACCGCTTGGCGGCCTGACGGAAAGAGCGTCTTCGAAGGGAAAGAAATCTGGGCTCAGAGAGAGAAAGGACCAAACTGACTAGCGATCCGCGACGCGAACCTCGGGCGACCTCCGACTTGTCACGTGTCCCGCGGCCGAAAACCGACCGACGCTAGGGGGAATGGAGGCGCTCCTCGCATGCCTTTATCGTGGGGCCGTCCGTGGGACGAGCACCGAATAGATGTTTGAGTTCGCGCTCCGTACTCCAAACGCCCGCGCCGCGGAGAACTCGAAAGACCTAGAGAAAAAATCAAAACCACTGGTTGACAACCAAAACCTCATCGGTGTGACCAGGCCGCCTTGCGGCCGCCGGCACGCAATCGCCTCGAGCGGGCCCGACGAGAGCGCCTAGGCAGAAGCCGGCGGCGGATCGTCTTCCAAGAGCGTCAGCGTGCGGCTGCGATATTCGGCCGCTTCCTGCTCCCAGAGATGGCGGACGCGGTTGAGCCCGAACGTGCAGAGCTCGAATTCCTCACTCAGGCGGCGGAGGATCGGCGCTTCGCGGTCGTAGGGCTTTTCGTCGAACGTGCTCGCCAGGTAGTAAGAGCGCTTCCCCTGCACAAAGTAGTCGACGAGGTGGTCCTGGCGGTCGGGCGATTTCATCGGCGAGAGCGCCTCGGGATAAACGCCCGCCCAGAAGAGGGTGAAATCGCCGATGTGGCGATAGACCTCGCGCTGCGGATTCGATTGCCGCTGCTCAGCCTCGGCCATCATTTCGGCGACTTCGTGCAGGCGGCGTCCGCGGGGATCGCGAACTTTGAAGATCGCGTCCATGCGCACAAAGCGGAACAGCAGGTCGACCAGGTAATCGATCAGAGGAGGATCGGCGAGGCCCAAGTCGACCTCGAAGGTATGTTCGGTGGTTGCGGCGAAAACGCGGCGGAGCGAATCGCCGTCGGCAAGAACGGGCTTCATTCTCACTCCCTGCTGGTCGATTCCTTTCCGCTGGCTCGGGCGCGACTGCGAGTGGATGAATCTGGGTTGGATTGGGCCCGCACTCGGCCGCTTCGTCCGGCCTGCGCGTCTCAAATTAATTCTAGCCGCTGAACGCACCCCGCGTGCGAAGTCGCTTGCAAGTTTTTTTCGGCCAAACGGACGCCATTTTTGTCGCCGATCGCCGCGTTGGTCCTCAGGTCGCTGCCGCTTCCTCGAAGGGTCCGGGTGTCCTCCAGAAGCCGCACAGCACAATGCCGAATTCGTAGAGGATGACCAGCGGCACGAACAACAGGGCCATCGACCCCATGTCGCCGCCAGGATTGACCACCATCGAGGTGACGGCCATCACAAAGACCGCCAACCTCCGCCGCGACCGGTAATCGCTCACGCTGAAGATGCCGATCCGCTCGAGGAACAGCATGATCAGCGGGAGCTGAAAACAAATGCCGAACATGAGCGGGAGAAGGATAACAAAACTCACCCATTCGGAAAGACGAATTGTCGGCACGACCCCCAGCCAGCTGTTGTAGCTCAGCAGAAAATCGAGCAGGAGCGGCAGCGCCAGGAAGAAGCAAAAGAACACGCCGCCGAGAAAGAGCCCCAGGCTCAGCGGCAGGTAGACGTGCACGTAGCGTCGCTCGTGCGGATAAAGCCCGGCCGCCACGAACTGCCACATCTGGTAGAAGATCCACGGGCTGGCGAAGACGACCGCGCTCACCAGCGAGACCTTGATATACATCATGAACGCCTCTTGCACGTTGAGCGTGACGGGGCGGCTGGCTTGCTCGGTTGTCTGGCGGAAGTCGCGAAATTCGGCCGCCGACAGCGGGATCGTGACCGGCTTTTCGCCTTCGGCCGCCGGCGTCTCGGGATATCGCTTGGGATCGGCCGCGTGCAGCGCGCGGGCCAGGTCGCTCGGCTTGACGCGGACCTGAATCGTGGCCTGGTCGGTGGGGGGCGGCGGTGCGGCGGGCTTTTCGGGCTGAACATCCTTCGACTTGGTGAACCACCCGGTGACCTGCGTCCAGAAAGTGGTCGTCTCCTCCTCGTTATAGAGCTTGTTGCGCTGCAGGGCCCGATCGATGGGCTGGCGGATGACGGCCACCAGGTAGTTGCCCCAAATGAGCGTGCAGATGCTGACGAGCACCAGGCCGATAATCGCCTTGAAGAGATGGATCCGTAGCGCTTCGAGGTGCTCCCCGAAGGTCATCGTGGTCTCGTTGAAGAGATCTTTTGACTCGTTGGCCATCGCGTCGTCCTTCTCGTCGTCTGTCCGTCGTCACGGGGTCGTGGGCCGCCGGCTCGGTGCTGGCGGTCCAACGTTGGACCAGCCGCGCGTCGCCCGGGGGATCGGGGCCGCGCAGATGGGCGATTCGTTTTGGAACGGCCTGGGGCGAATCCGCGCGCTCGTCAGGCGGCGCACAGCTCCTCTTCATCGGAGCGATCGGACGCAATCGCCGGCAGGCGGCCGGGGCGATGGCAGGCAGCGCAAGCGCTGGGCTGCGACCGTAACCACTCGGTTCGCCCGCACAAGAGGGCAGGAGAGAAGAGCGGCAAGCTCAAGCTGTATTCTAATCCCGGCCTGCACCCGGTCAACTTTCGGACGAATGCTCGCGAGGCAGCACCGGGACCTAGGGGCCGGCGCGGTCGCCCAGCGGCGAGTTTTTTTGCACTCGCGCTTGACGGCCTCTTCAGGTCACGGTACTGATATTCTGATCATCGTCAGAATAAAGCCCCGCCGTCGCGGGCTAACGTGAAGTGTTAGCGGACGACTGAATGCGCGCTTGGATTGAGAAGGGCACCCGGCCGCCTCCGGATTTCGCGGGACCGCCAGCGCGTGCCGCGTCCGCAATCAGCCGAACGGATTCACTCGTCGAGTCGTCTTTCTTTCGACGTCGGCTGTTTTAACGAATTGTGCCGCTGCGTGATTTTTTCATTTGTTATTGAGGAGTGCTCCATGAACGCCTCGATTCTCGCCCGGTCGACACGCGCCGCCAACCGGCGTACGCGGGGATTCACCCTGATCGAGCTACTGGTGGTGATCGCGATCATCGCCGTGCTGATCGCACTCTTGTTGCCGGCCGTGCAAGCCGCGCGGGAGGCGGCCCGCCGCAGCCAGTGCCGGAACAACCTCAAGCAAATTGCGCTGGCGGCCCACAACTATCACGACGTCGCCAACACGTTTCCGCCGGCCTTCGATCTGCTGCTGCAGTCGCACGGCGGGGCGTTCTGCCTCTTCTGTCCGACCAGCCCGTGCTGCGGCTACTGTCACACGGACGGGAACATTCACGTCTGGGCGGAGCGGCTGCTGGTGTACGTGGAAGCGACGACCGTTTACCAAAAGATCTGCATGAATGCGCCGATCTTTTCGCCGGTGAATTTGTCGGCTCCTCCGTTTAGCGCCGGCTGCTACACCGCGCTCAACTCAGGCTCGTGCTGCGCGGGGTTATCTCGTCCGGCCGCGGCCATTATTCCGATCTTCAACTGCCCGTCCGCCCCGCGAACGCTCAACCCGTTCCAGGAGAGCGGCCTGGTGACCGAATTCACCGGCGGTCTGATTCCCTGCAACCCGGTGGGACTCAAACCCTACTGGGCCGGCGCCAGCGACTACACCGCCATCAATTGCTATTGCTGCGGTCTGGCCAACGCGTACGACAATGCCACCAATCCTTGCGATCCTCAGGGACATTCTTCGTTCTGCACGCCTGGCGGCTGCATCCGCCGGGCCGGCGTCCTCAACTGGCTGAGCATTCGCCATGGCCACCCGCCGACGTCGATCGACATGATCACGGACGGCACTTCGACCACCATCTTTTGCGGCGAACTGGGTGGCCGTCCGGACCTGTGGGTCCGCGGCGTCAAGAAAATCGCCAGTTGCGCCTGCCAGGGCGGCAACCTCGTGCCCGTCACTCCGAGCGGGTTCCCCGCGCCGCCGGCCAACGCGGGCGGGTGCTGGGGCTGTCTCGACAACGCCTACAGCCAGCTGTACGGCTCGACGTTCTCGGGCGGAACTGCCCCTTCAACGGGAACGGCGCCAGTCTGTTTCATCAACTGCACCAATCAGGCGAAGATGAACCTCTACAGCTTCCATCCGGGTTCGTGCGGATTGGCGATGTGCGACGGCTCGGCTCACATGGTGAGCGAAAACATCGGTCTCATCCCCTTCTGCCGCATGATCACCTTCAACGGCAAGTCGCCGGTCACGGATAGTTCGTTCTAACCTCGGGCGGCCTTGGCCGCGCGAGCGAAAACTGTAACGATCGAGTCCAGGGGCCGCGCATCGGTGCGGCCCCTGGATCTTTTCCGCGTGACGGTCGGCCAGCGACGGTCGCTCGGACGCCGCGATCTGTTGCGACCGGACCAGTGTGCCGGTCCGCGGATGGCGAGAGAAAGTGAAAAACGAGGTCGAGGAATGAAACGGCAGCGCGCGTTTTGTTTGCCAGCCGGATTGATCGCGGGGTCGCTTCTGTGCTTCGCGGCGGGCGGCTGCAATCACACTCCGACGGAAGCCGAATCGATCAAGAAGTCGCTCGAAGTGAACGGACGGCCCGAAACGTCGGTCGCCAAGTTTTCCGGCACCGTCACTGTCGACGGCCAGACGCCGGCAATCGAACGACGCACGCCATTATTCGTGATTGCCTACGATCCCAAGCATCCTCCCAAGGGCCGCCAGGCGCCCTTCATGACCCGCTGCGACAAGAACGGACACTTCGAATTCAACACCTACAGCACGGGCGATGGCCTGGCTGCCGGCTCTTACATCGTGCTCTTCGCCTGGCCGAAGGCCGACGGCGACGCACTCAAGAACCTCTACAACGACCCGGACGTCAACGCCAAAGAGGAAAAGTTTCGCATCGAGCTAACGCCTCCGGGCAAGACCGATTGGGCCTTTGACCTGCAAGTCGCGGGCAAGGACGCCAACACGACGCCGGGCGAACACGCGGTGATGGCTGACCGCGGCAAGAAGAAAGGTCGCTGAGCTCCGGCCCCCGTTCGCAAGCGGAGAAAGAAATCGCGATGGCCACTCTCGCAGGCTTTTCCACCGATCCCGATTATCGGCCGACGCCCGGCGGACGTACGAGGAGTCCGGCTTCGTCGTGCTGCGCGGAGTCTTCGCCGCCGACGAAATGTCCCGCCTGTCGTCCGCGGCTGATGGGCTGCTCGCGAGGACCGACTTGATCGACAAGCAGAACCTCCGCTGCCGCTTTCAAGGGAATTGCGCGGGAGGCGAGTGCCTGTTCGAGACCTTCGATCCCGTGATCGACCTGTCCCTGCCGATTCGGGCGGTCGCCGTCGATCCCCGCATCCTCGACCTGTTGGGCGAGCTTTACGGCGAAGCGGCCTGCCTCCTCAAGGACAAGTTGATCTTCAAGCCTCCCGGCACGATGGGATACGGCCTGCACCAGGACTATATCGCCTGGCCCGGTTTCCCGCGGAGCTTTCTCACCGTGCTCTTGCCGCTCGACGTCACCAACGCGGAGAACGGCGGCACCGAGGTCTTCACCGGACTGCATCGCCAGGGGGCTCTGTCGCCCGAAGATGGCGAGTATCACGAACTGTCCGAGGATGTGGTTCGCGGCGCATCAGCGTTCTGCTGGACCTTGAACCGGGCGACCTGGCGGTCTTCGGCGCTTGCGCCGCATCGTCGGCCCCCAACCGCTCGCAGGGCTGGCGACGCCAACTTTACTTGAGCTACAACGCGGCCTCCGACGGGGGCGACCAACGGGCGGCCCACTACCGCGAGTTTCACCGGTTCCTCCGCCGCAAGTATGCCGAGTACGGACTGACCGACACCTATTCTCTTTGACACGGGTTGGCGACTCTTAATACCGGTTGCCGACGCGATTTCGAGAACGGCAGAGACTCCCTTCCATGAGCATGGCCACGGAAACTCAGCTGACGACGTTCCACATTTCGCTGAACGTGTCGATCTCGGCCGCTGATCGAGTTCTACCAGACCTTGTTCAACACCCCGGCCGCTAAACGCCGGGCCGATTACGCCAAGTTCGAGCTGGCCGATCCGCCTCTGGTGCTGTCGCTCGAGCCGTGTGGGGCATCGAGTGGCGGGGCACTCAATCATGTCGGCTTTCGGCTCGCCGACGCCGCGGCACTTGTCGAACTGCAGCGTCGGCTGGAGGTCGCCGGTATCGACAGCATCCGCGAGGAAGGCGTCGAGTGCTGTTAGCGCGGCAAACGAAGTTCTGGGTGCAGGATCCGGACCGCACGCTATGGGAGTTCTACGTGCTCGAGTCGGACCTCGAGTGCGCCGGCGATGCTCGCGTACCCGAAACGGTCCCGCTCTCTGGCCGGTTTGCCTCGCCGACGTCCGTGCCACGCACCGCGTCCGATCCCGCGGCCGCTACGGACGCGTTCCCCCCACCCGGCGATTGGGAACATCGGTTGGGCAGCCTCTTCCCGCGGCCATTGCCGTTCGCGGACGGCACGCTGCAGGAAGTTCGCCTGCCGGGACGTTCAACGTACCCTGCGAGCCGGAGATGCGTCGGGCCCGGCTCGCGGAGTGCCTGCGCGTTCTTCGCCGGGCGGCCGCATCGTGTTGCATCATCTCACTGGAGCTTCGCGGCTGCCGTCGGGGAGTTTGCCGTTGCCCGGCCCGGCCGCGGTTGTGGAAGAAGTGCCCGTCGATACCGAGTTGCTCGGGTGGGTGACGGAGGCGGGCTTCGGGGACGTGCGACTGTTGAAGTTCGGCAGCGCGCCGTCGTTCACCGTGCAAGGGGTCGAGCTGCGCGAGACGATCGTGCAGGCGATCAAGCCGCCGAGCGAGGCAGACGCCGAGGTCGTCGTTGTGTACAAAGGGCCGTTTTGCCAACTGGTCGACGATGCGGGCCGGGTCTTTCGTCGTGGAGAGCGGACGCGAATTTCGCCGCCCGCTGGGAGTCGATCGCTGGCGGGCCGCTCGAGGAATCGTTTTTTCGTTTGCGCTCGGACCGGCCCGGTTCGTCGGTGTGATCGACTTTCATCGACGTGGTAATCGGGGATGCGGCGCCCTGGCCGCCGCAAGTTTGGCCAATGTGGCCCGGTGAGGCCGCAAAGTTAGGCGGAGAAGACGTGTCGGACGATTCGCTACAATCGGATCACTTCGCCGAGATGCTACGGGCGCTGGCCGACCCCGTGCGTCTGCGGATCATCGACGCACTCCGCTCTGCACCCCGCTGTGTGAGCGAGCTCTCCGAGTCGCTCGACCTAGAGGTCGTCACCGTCTCGCATTACCTCGGCATCCTACGCGGTCGGACTGCTCGAGCGAGAGAAGAAAGGCCGTTTCAAGGTCTACCGCTTGCGAGAGGAGTCTTGGGTCCGGCAAACGGGGACAAGCAGCACATCGACCTGGGCTGCTGCCGGCTGGAGATTCCGCCGCCGAACGGCGACCAATCGGTCGCGGGGCCGGGAGCGTCGCACGCGGGCACGTCGAACGAGCGAGCGACGCCGCCCTTTTGCCCGCTCCCAGCGACAAATCGAAGCGGCGAATTCGGCCGGTGCCGTACTGTCCGCTGAATTACGGAGCCGCTGCCTCGCCGGCGAAGCCCAGGAACTCCGGCCCGATCGAGTAGATCACGATCAAGAGGCCGAGCGGGACGAAGACAAACGTCCCGACAATCTCCACCACGAGCCAACTCGGCGTTCGACCAGTTCACTCCGCCATAAACGAGCGACAGGAACGGCGTGAGCAAGAGGGCCAGCGGGCCGACGAAAACGTACGCGACCCAGCCGTATTGCTGCTGAGCAGGACGGCGCCGAACCACGCCATGCTGTCCTTGAAGGCCTCGAACAACAACTGAAGTGTCCAACCAGGATCGCTCCGACGCCGGTGACCAACAGGCCGAACGCCCACGCCCAGTATGAAGTCCTTGCCCATGGCCGCCTCGCTGCCCCCGCCGAAGGCAAAGCCGAAGACTCCGGCCAGGCCGAGTCCGGCCAGGATCGCTTGCCAGGTGAGGCCCTTCTTCCCCTCGAGGTCCTCAAGCCGCGAGACCTTGGCCACGTACTTGACATCGGGCTCCATCGTCTCGAGGTCGAGGTAGTCGAGGAAAAACCGGGTATAGAGGCCGTTGGCCCGCATCAGGAACACGGCCGTCGCCCCAAACCATCCGGCTGCCAGCACGACGAGCCCCGCTGGAATCCAGAACGGCTTGAAATCGAGTTCCGCCGGTTTCTTTCTTGCCCCGCCACTCCTGCAAGCCTTCCGGTATGACGGCGTTCCTGGACAGATTGTCTAATTCCGCGGTCTTCGTGAACAAGACGCCGTTGTAGTTGAGTTTTCGATCAGCGTGTCGATCCCCTGGGCCATGAAGACATCGCCTCCGATGCAGGCCAGCGGCACGATCATCATGATGAGCAGGAAGAAGGCCCAGTAGGAGAGGATGCGGGCAACGTCCGGAAAAACGGGCCCGACATCTTGTTTAAGAGCCACCCGCGGATCGTCACAGGCATCGCCATGTGTGACATTGCCAGCGGGAACAA
>CAWCZR010000003.1:0-1048171 GCA_963800135.1 uncultured Planctomycetaceae bacterium
CCTCCGTCAACGCGCTGCAAAGCATATTGACGGCATGCGTCGCCCCGTCCCCTCCGGGACGGGGATTGTCGGAATCAATCCCCTGTTGGATCGCGTCCAGGAACTTCTCCTGTGATGCGAGCCACTGGGCGATTTCTTCCCTTGGCGCTCCTGCCTGCATTAGCTGACGAATGCCAGTGCAGGCCCAATTCCCACTGAATTGAGTTGCCATATCTAAGACTCCAATTTCCTAGAAAAAAAGCCCGCCGATTCGCGAGCGCTAGCGGCACTTTGCGAAAACGGCGGGCCGGTTGAAAACGCAACTGATTGAGTGTGCTAGCGCTCAATTCCACTATAACGAGTGGACAATTCTCGACAATGGGAATTCAGTGTTTCGCCCCCTGCTTTGTTAAGTGCATAATTCCGTCTTGAATAAGCGGACCCGGCCGGTCTCGTCAGGTCCGGACACTTTCGTGAATAACCGGACCGGTCCGGTCAGTTCGCTCAGGTCCGGACCGCTCATCGGAGGAAGGTGGCCACGGTCCCCCGCGTTCGTGGTCACATCCGCAGCTTGCGCTTGAGTTCAAGATAGCCTTCGATGGTTCGGACGGCGATCTGGTCGGCCGGCGTGTCGACGATTTCCGCGCCGCTGCGTCGCAGACGTTCCAGCAACTCGGCACGTTCCATTTAACTTCCGGCCGCAGATCGCCCGACGACGAACCGTTTTCATAAAGCTGGGACGCAAGTTTGAACGAACAACCATGAAACGACGCGCGACGACTCTTCTCTCTCCCCTTATGACCGTTCTGCTCGCGACCGCCCTTGCGGGTGGCACGGCGCCGGTTTTCGCGCAGGCGCCCGTTCTGGATACCCCCGAAAAGCTCTGGCGCGACTTTCGGGTCGACTCGCCCGAACTCGAGATTCAAACTCTTCGCAGCTGGCAGGAAAACGGGGCGGATTTCGAGACGCTGCGTTTTACAGCCGAGCGCGAGCCCGAGGGTCGCGTGCGCGTGTTCGCCATCCGCGGCGCCCCGTCCGACGGCAAACACCTCCCGGGCATCTTGCACATTCACGGCGGCGGCCAGACGGCATCGCTGGACTGGGTGCGGTTCTGGGCGCGGCGAGGCTACGTGTGCGTCAGTTTCGATTTCACCGGTCCCTGGGAGGGGCGAAAGGACGTCACGGACTGGGGACCGATTACGCAGGCGAATCTGCAACATGCCAACGGCGGACTGCAAATTCGGCCCACGCCCCGCGCCTCAAGCTGGTATCACTGGGCACTCGTGGCTCGGCGCGCTCACCGTCCTGTCGTACCATCCCAAGGTCGATCGCGAGCGCCTCGGCATCTTCGGCGTCAGCATCGGCGGAACACTTTGCTGGCTCGTCGCGGCTACCGACGAACGTGTGAAGACCGCGGTGCCGATTTATGGGTGCGGCTACAACTTCGACAAACACAAGACCGCCTGGGGGTTCCCGGAACTGGAACCGGCGGTTGTCCTGTTCAAGCGTGTGCTCGCGCCGGAAGGCTACGCGGGCTTAATTCACCGCCCGTTGCTTCTGTTGGACGCGACCAACGATTTTCACGGCTGGATGGACAACGCCTACGAAATTCTCGGGCAAGTCCGCGGTCCGTGGCGGGTCGCGTTCACGCCGCGCTACAACCACCATATCGACAGCGCTCAAGGCAAAAACTTGCCGGCCTGGATGGATTGGCAACTCAAAGACGGCCCGCCATTCCCCGCCGAGCCGAAACTGAAACTCCGACTCGACCCAGCCGGCGACCCCCGGGCCGACATGCAAATGCCCGACCAAGCTGCGGTCGAGAAAGTGGAGGTGTTTTACACGCTGGGCGAAAAACCTTCGCCGAATCGGTTCTGGCGTCGCGCTGCGACTGTGAAAGCAGCCCGATCTTGGCAGGCCAAACTGCCGGTCCTTCGGGCGGACGAGCCGTTACGGGCCTTCGCGAACGTCACCTATCGCGCAGGAGTTTGCCTGAGCACTAACCTGGCCCGGGCGATTCCCGACCGGCTGGGACCAGCACGGGCCTCGCTAGCGTGGAGCGCTGCGCCAGCGGCCGAGCCGGACGATCCGGGAGCGCCATTCGTCTACGCGACTGCCAACACCGATCCGAATATCTCGCGCTCTTACTTCGTGAAATCCGACGATCCCCAGCGCCCGAATGCGGTCTGCCTCAACGCGGCGAACCTCGGCGAGCACTTCCAGTTCGGCATCGTCTCGCACTACCTGGGCGATCCTGGTTACGCGGGACGCGACGGGTTGTCGCTGACATTCGAATATCGCGGAGAGTTTCTGGAAAAGAAGGCACCCAAGACCGGCCAAGCCTCGAGAAGGGACGACAAGGAACCGCCCGGATTCGAGGTCCGGCTCACCGCCCATGATTGGACGCCCCAATCGAAGACTTATACGGCTCGAGTCCCCACGCCGAACGCGGCTACCGCCTGGCAGCGGGTTTCGCTCCCCGTCACCAAGTTCGTTGCAGACGACGGACGGCCATTGCGAAGCTGGAGCGACCTGGACAAGATCGAGATCCGTGGCCTCGGCACCAGGCGGCGTCCGCCGCAGTTCGCGCGCTTCGAGTGGTCGACTCGTTGACCGGCGCCACGCCCGCGACGGACTGATTACGCCCCCACTGCCGGAGCCCACGTGATGACCGAGCCGACCGACGCACTCCGAGAACTGGCAGCGCCTCCGGGCGATGCGGACAGCCAGGTCCACGAAGCTGTTGGCGGCACGCGCACCGCCCCGTTGCATCAGCCCTACATTTCCGAGAAACAGACGATCCCGGAATTCACCGTTCAAGCGGTGCTCGCCGGTGCTCTGCTGGGCATCGTCTTCGGAGCGTCGTCGCTCTATTTGGTCCTGCGGGTCGGACTGACCGTCTCCGCCTCGATCCCGGTGGCCGTGCTGTCGATCACGCTGTTCCGCGCGTTCAGCAAGATCTTCGGCATGCGTCCGGCCACCATCCTGGAAAACAACATCACGCAAACGGCGGGTTCAGCCGGCGAGTCGATCGCCTTCGGCGTCGGCGTCACCATGCCCGCGCTCATGCTGCTCGGTTTCGAAATGGATATCGTCCGCGTGATGGTCGTCTCGGTGCTCGGCGGCTTGCTCGGCATTTTGATGATGATCCCGCTGCGCCGGGCCTTCATCGTCAACATGCACGGCAAGCCTGGTGAGCCCAATACGCTGCTTTATCCCGAGGGAACCGCCTGTGCCGAAGTGCTGATTTCGGGAGAGAAGGGGGGCGCGAGCGGCCAGACCGTGTTCATCGGCTTCGGCATCGCCTTCCTCGTGAAATTCGTCATCGAGGGGATGACGCTTTTGCGGCTGACCGTGAATATCCCCCTCAAATTCTTCAACCGAGTCGCGGTGGTCGCCACCGATATGGCTCCGGAGCTGCTCGGCGTTGGCTACGTGATCGGCGCGCGGGTCGCGTCCATCATGATGGCGGGCGCGGTCATCGGCAATCTGGTGATCGTGCCGGCGATCGCCACCTTTGGCGACCAGTTGACGACCGTCGTCGCTCCCGGCGACAAGCTGATCCATGAGATGAATCTGGGTGAAATCCAGAAGAACTACCTCCGCTTTATCGGGGCAGGCTGTGTGACCGCCGCCGGCATCATCAGCATGATGCGGACGTTGCCCCTCGTGTTCCGCTCGTTCCGCTCCAGCCTAGGCAGCCTGCGCGGAGCTGGTGGTGCCCGCCGCATCGCGCGCACCGACCGCGACCTGTCTGGGAAAGCCGTCCTGATCGGTTCAGCGGTACTTTTGGCCCTGCTGGCCGTGTTCCTCGTTCGCGAGTTGACGCTCGCCGGCGTGAGCGGCGCCCTGATCAAAGGTGTGCTCGGCGCGGGGCTGGTGCTGATCTTCGGTTTTCTCTTTGTCACTGTTTCCTCACGGCTGACCGGCGAAATCGGCTCATCGTCCAACCCGATCTCCGGCATGACCGTCGCCACTCTCGCGCTCACGTGCTTGATCTTCCTCACGCTGGGTATGACGAGCCCGGTCGAGAGCGTCCTCGCGCTGTCGATCGGGGGCGTGGTCTGCATCGCCGCCTCCAACGGCGGCACGACCTCTCAGGATTTGAAGACGGGTTACCTGGTCGGCGCCACGCCGATTTACCAGCAATGGGCCATCCTGATTGGCGCGGTCTCGTCGGCCCTGGTCATCGGATTCATTCTGCTCCTCTTCAATCAGGCGGGCACGGTCTACAGCCGCCAGCAGGTTCCCAACATCGTGCTGTCGGACAGAGACTACGACGCACTCACCGAGCGGCAGGTCTTTGAGGGAACGGAATATCGAATCTGGCACCCCCAGGACGTCAAAGGCGTGCAGCCCGGCAAGTACTTGGTTGACGCCAATCGCAAACCAGCCGTGCTCGAAGATCCCGCGATCACCGGCCGCCTGGACAAGCGCGACGACGACAGCGACGTCAAAATGAAGTTTGAGGCGCCAAAGACGGCCGTGATCGGCATCATTATCAGCGGCGTGCTGCAACAGAAGTTGAGCTGGAGTTTGATCTTGATCGGAGCCATGCTCTCGGTCGGCCTCGAGTTGTGCGGTGTCGGCTCCCTCGCTTTCGCAGTCGGCGTCTACATCCCGATGCAATACACAACGCCCATCTTCCTGGGCGGGTTGATTCGTTATGCAGTGGACCATTTCTCGACTAAGCCGGCGGCTGCCCAGGTCGACGAAGCCACGGCGATCGCCGAATCGGAAACAGGGCCGGGAGTGCTCCTGTCGTCGGGTTACATTGCAGGCGGTACCCTGGCGGGCGTGCTGATCGCGTTCCTGGAATTGCCGTTCTTCGAACGGGTCAAAAACTTGGTCAATTTCGGCCAAAAGCTAGAAGGCCCCAAAGGGCCGACCGAGCCCTATTTGCGGCTCTTTGCGGGCAGCGTCGATTGGGCGTCGGTGATCGTGTTCGCAGGACTGATGCTCGTGTTACTGCTGGTCGGCACCCGCTCCCAGCCGCGAGCGACAGATAATCAATCGCCGACGTCGCCACCCCTCTGAAAGCGAGTCGGCAGGTTCTTACGGTAAGCTCGGACACAGCACGCGGTGGCACCATGCCTGTTCACATCGCTTTCTTGCGCGGGATTAACGTTGGCGGCCGCAACTCGGTCGCCATGGCCGACCTCCGCGAGATGGTCGACGGTATGGGTTTCACCGGCGCCAGAACGTTGCTGCAAAGCGGCAATCTCGTGTTCACTGCCGCCAGCAAGTCGGCCTCAGCTCTCGAAAAGCAGTTGGAACAGGAAACGGAGAAACGCTTCGGAGTCGCCGCCGACTACGTGATCCGCAGTGCAAAAGAGTTAGCCCAAGTCGTCGCCGCCAATCCGTTTCCCAAAGAAGCCAAGGCCGACCCCAGCCACCTGGTTGTCATGTTCCTGAAGTCGGCAACCAGCGCCAAAGAGGTGCAAGCCTTACAGGAGGCGATCAAAGGCCGAGAGATCGTCCGCGGGGACGGCAAGCACCTCTACCTTGTCTACCCCGACGGCATCGGCGAATCGAAACTGACCAACGTCATCATCGAGAAAAAGATCGGCACGCGCGGCACGGCCCGCAATTGGAACACGACGCTCAAGCTGGTGGCGCTCGCGGGGCAGTCCGAAAAGTAGACGCCTGCCTAATTCGCAGCTTCGCGGACGAAGACGTCTCGCCGATGGACGTCTCTAATTAAGACGTCGCCGTGAGCCCGACGGTTCACCGGTCTCCGGCTGGCCGCGCGAAATGCAGCCCCGCGAATACCTTGCAATCGATGTGTTTCCCGGAGCGCGCCTGCCGACGGAGCCACGCGTCGGCTCGGCTCAGTTTGACTGTGTGGATGACGATGTCTTCTCCTTCGATGCCGCCGCCGGCGCCACTTTTTTCAGACCAGCCGCCCGGAAGAAAGTGACGACCTCGGTCGTCAATCCCGGCGACGTCGGCGCGTGCGCGAGCAGCTTTAACCGCCGTGCCTCGTATCCGGTTTCCTCGATCAGTTCACGTCGCGCGGCTGTCACGAGTTCTTCGCTTTCCGGTCCATCGCCGGACAAGCCGGCGGGCAAGTCGATCACGCGTCTGTTCACCGAACGCCGAAACTGCTCGGTCAGAATCAATTCGCATGCGGGTGTGACCGCAACGATCGCCACGACGCCGGTCGCCTTCACCCGCTCGACGAATTCCCAGCCGTCGACGTCAACCAGGCGCAGCCAGCGGCCAGCTCCGAGGACACGCGCCTGATTCCCTATCCGTTTATGTGCCATTCGCTCCCACTTTGCTGGCCAATCGTCCGAGGCAGCCGTTCCAGCCGTTTTGGTGGCGATCACGATCCGCTTCATCGGGGAATCGCTCGTGGATCAGCGTCAAGTCGGTTGCGCTCCCGTTGGGCCGCAGTTCGATCGTCACCTGCGTTTCCGGCGTGTTCGGGCCACGTGACACCGGGCACCAGGTAAAACTCAATAAGTGGGGGCGGCTCAATTCGGCAATACTGCCCCCGGTGCATAAAGACCTCCGTGCTGTCTTTCGGCCGCATGTCGACGCGGTAGTTGCCGCCGACCCTGAGGTCGACGTCGACGCCTGAGGCAACGAAGTCGTCCGTCGGCGCGAACCAATTGGTCATCACGTCCGGTTTGGTCCAGGCCTCGAAGACTTTTTCGATCGGGGCATGAATGGTCCAACGCAGATTGAGCGTCGACTGCGGCGTTCTGGTCAGCAGCCGCACCTCGGCATTCATTTCCCGCATTTGTTGATAGCGCCGCTCTCGATTGCGTTCCAGCGCCCGCCCGACGATCGGGTCGAACCGCGGATCAGCCGCCGAAGATCTGGACGGCGGCTGGAAGTCATCGCGGGGCACCTGGCCCGTCAGCATCTCGTAGCAGACGACGCCGGTGGAGAAGATGTCCGCCCTGTGGTCGACGCTCTCGGGCGCGGCAATCTGCTCCGGCGCAATGTAACCCCAGGTGCCGGCGACCGCCGTGTCGCGCGCTCCGTCACCTCTCGCAGACCCGAGCCATTTCGCCAGCCCAAAATCGACCAGCCGCACGCGATTGCGGCGATCGACGATAATGTTCTCCGGTTTCACGTCCCGATGCACGATTCCGCTGTCGTGGGCGTATTGCAAGGCTTCGCCGATCTGGGGCAGATAGTCGAGGACGTCCCGCTGCGAAACCGATTTCTGGGCGAGGAAGTGCCGCAGACTGTGGCCTTCCACGAACTCCATCACAAAGTAGAACAAGTCGCCCGCTTTGCCGCAGTCGAAGACGTTCACGATGTAAGGATGCGTCAACTTCGCCAACGAACGCGCCTCGCGAATGAAGTTCTGCTGTGACTCCTCGTTGTTGAAGTCCGGGCGAATCAACTTGATGGCGACCGTGCGATCGAGAAACGGCTGCCGCCCTTTGTAAACGACGCCCATTCCGCCGTGGCCGAGCATCTCGGTGACTTCCAGATTGGGAAGCCGAGCGGCCAGCTCAGCAGGCGAAGGCGGTACGAAAGAGCCTGGCCGAACGTAGGCCTGTGTCCGTTGCTGATGCTGCGGTTCGACGGTCATGGCGGTGCCGCCTTCAACGGTGCGAGATGCCGGGACGCGATCACACGCTGGCTCATCGGAGACGCTGGCCGCCCGAGGAGCCTTATCGACTGCTATTTCGCCAAATGGCGAAACCAACTTTGGGCGTAATCGGGGTCTTCGATCGCCTGCACACCTTGGCCAACTTGCAGCGGACGGAACGTGTCGAGCATCACCGCCAGCTCGTCCGTCCGCTTCTTGCCCAGCGATTCCTCAACGCGGCCCGGATGCGGACCGTGCGGCAGGCCGCCCGGGTGTAAGGTCAGTGAGCCGAACGAAATGCCTTTGCGACTCATGAATTCGTTGTTGGCGTAATAAATCACTTCGTCGCTGTTGACGTTCGAGTGGTTGTAGGGCACGGGCACCGCGTCGGGGTGGAAGTCGAAGAGCCGTGGCACGAACGAGCAGACGACAAACCCGTCCCCCTGAAATGTCTGGTGCACGGGGGGTGGCTGGTGCAAGCTGCCGACGATCGGCTCGAAGTCGTGGATCGACAAAATCCACGGGTAGTAGTTCCCGTCCCAGCCGATCACGTCGAACGGGTGGTGATCCAAGATCACCTCGGTGAGCGCGTCGTTCTGCTTGACGACGACCGGAAACTCGCCCGTCACGTTGTGCGACTGCAGCGTCGTCGGCCGGCGGATGTCGCGCTCGCAATAGGGGCTGTGCTCGAGGTACTGCCCGACCTCGTTCACATACCGCGCGGGCGGCCGAATCTGCCCCGTGCTCTCGATCACCAGCATCCGCGGCGGCTTGTCGGCAAGTTTCCAGCGATGCGTGATCCCCCGGGGGATGATCACGTAGTCGCCCGCCTGGCACGACAGGTCGCCCAGCATCGTTTCCAGAACGCCCGTTCCCTCGGAAACGTAAACGAGCTCGTCCCCTTGCGCGTTGCGGTAGAAAAACGTGTCGGTCGTCGTCGGCTGCACGTACGACATCGCCACGTCGGCGTTGAAGAGCAGGGGGCTGCGATTGAGCGTGGCACTCTTTTGCTGCGGCAAGCTGTGCGTGGCGAAGTGCCGCATCCGCAGTGCCGGATCGTCGTCCCGCGCCCACTCACATTTCTGCAGGAGCCGCGACGAAATGATCGATGTGGGCGGCCGGCGGTGATAAAGCAGTGACTCGGGGCCGGAGAACCCGCGGCTCCCCATCACGTGCTCGTGATATAGGCTGCCGTCCGGCTGTCGAAAGACGATGTGCCGCTTGCGAGGCAATTCGCCCAAACGATGATACGAGGACATAAAGCACCTCGCTTCCCGCCACCAATTCGCCCGACAACGTCAACTCGGGTGGCACTGCCAGCATTTTTTGGGCGCGGCGTTTTGTAGGGTGTGACAAGGCGGCTTTGAGGCCGCCGGC
The DNA here is from genome assembly GCA_963800135.1 of uncultured Planctomycetaceae bacterium. GTDB lineage: Bacteria > Planctomycetota > Planctomycetia > Planctomycetales > Planctomycetaceae > DASPSM01. The sequence continues at coordinate 8,912 of CAWCZR010000003.1, forward strand.
ACACCATTGCGAGCTAGCACGTACCGACCCGAATTATAGGTTTCCCCGAGCGGCTTGTTCGCGTTCAATTGCCTCGAACAGGGCCTTGAAATTGCCTTTTCCGAAAGCGTCCGAGCCCTGCCGCTGGATGATCTCGAAGAACAAGGTCGGCCGATCCTCGACCGGCTTGGTGAAGATCTGCAGCAGGTAGCCCTTCTCGTCGCAGTCGACCAGGATGCCCAGATCTTTGATCGCCTGATGGTCCTCCCGCACCTCGCCGACCCGGTCCCACAAATCCGAGTAGTACGAAGTCGGGACCATCAAAAACTCGACACCATTGTCCTTCAGCACCGAAATCGTGTGGATGATGTCGCGGGTGGTAATCGCGACGTGCTGCACGCCGGCCCCGCCGTTGTAGTCGAGATACTCTTGAATCTGGCTCTTGCGCTTGCCAGGCGCCGGCTCGTTGATCGGGAACTTGACCACGTTGTTCGGAGCGGCCATCACCTGGCTGCGGAGGGCCGAGAACTCGGTCGAAATGTCCTTGTCATCGAACGACATGAACTGATGGAAGCCGAGGACCTTGTTGTAAAACGTCCCCCAGTCGTTCATGCGGCCGTCTTCGACGTTGCCCACGATGTGGTCGATCCTCTCCAGCCCCGCTCCCGGCGACGGTCGGCGGCGGACCTGGTAACCCGGCAAGAACGGCCCGGTGTAGTCGGCCGTCGAGATCAGCGAGTGGAGCGTGTCGCCGTAGGTGCGAATCTTCGCCCGGCGAATGCGGCCGGACGGATCGCTGCGATCGTAAGGCGGCAGGGCCGGCTGGGCCCCGCGCTTCACCGCCTCGGCATAGGCCGAATCGACGTCGTCGACCAGAAAGGCGATATCGAGCACACCGTCTCCGTGCCGCCGCAAATGGTCGGCCATCGCGTCGTCCGGCGACAGAGGCGTGCTCACCACCAGGCGGATGTCCCCCTGGTAGAGCACGTACGAGGCCTGATCCTTCAGCCCGGTTTCCGGACCGGCGTACGCCAGCTGCGAAAAACCAAAGGCGTGCCGATAAAAGTAAGCAGCTTGTTTCGCATTTCCGACCAGCAACTCAACGTGATGAATGGCCTTCAATGGCAAACAATCGCCCGTCATAGTGGTACCTCCTGGCCGAATTCTACCGGCAGGGGCACGCCCCTGCACCTGTTGCGGCTTGCCCGATTTACGACTCAAAACGGGGCGAGCCGCCGCAGGCGTGGTCGGAACGCCTGAATCGCCACGATGGGGCCGCAGACTGCGATTGGTCGATACCGCTTAATAAAGATGGCAAAATTGCTGAGGCGTAACATGGCAGCCGCGATTCTTCGCGATCGCTTGAGCTTAAGGAATCGGTCGTGCCCCTTGCCGGACCTCCTCTGACGCGTGCCACGGCGATCGCCAATCTGCTGGGACATGGGCTGAAGACCAAACCGGACGATCTGGCGCTGATCTCAGCCACTTCATGCCGGAGTTGGCGGCAGGTTGACGAGCTGAGCACGCGGCTGGCGGATCAGTACTTGGCACTCGGCCTGAAGCCCGGCGATCGGGTCGCGTCGCTGATGCCCAATCGGCCGTCGCTCGTCATTCACTACCTCGCCTGCCTGAAAGCCGGGCTGGTGGCGACGCCGCTCAACTATCGCTACATGCCACCGGAGATCGATTATGCTTTGGAGGTCAGCGGCGCGTCGCTGCTGTTGCATCACGCGGAGCGTGACGGAGACGTCGCCGCCAGCCGATTCGGCAGCCGGCTTCCGAAGGGCGTGATTCGTTGTGAGGCGAGTGACGGCCGCGGTCGGCAGTACGAGGAGCTGATTGACGGTCCGCCCGCCAGCGGCGAATTGCCCGCGCCTCCGACGAGTGCTCCGGCCTTCATCTATTTCACGTCGGGCAGCACGGGCAAGCCCAAGGGCGTCACGCATACGCACGGCTCTTATGCCGGCATGATTGCGGCCTTCATCCAGGCGATGGAACTTGCGGAGGACGACACACTCCTTCCCGGTTCGTCGTTTTCGCATATCGGCGGCTCGCTGTTCGGGCTGTCGACGCTGGCGGCTGGCGGACGACTGGTCATTCCGCGTGCCAGCGATGGTCCGGAAATCTTGCCCCTCTTGCAGCAGTATCGCCCGACGGTGCTGTTCATGCTGCCGGCCGCTTTGATCGCCTTGGTCCGCGACCACGACGCCAGCCCGCACGACTTTTCGTCGATCCGGCTGTGCCTTTCCGGCGGCGATAAAGTCAGTGCCGAGCTGGAGCAGGAATTCACCGGCCTGGCGGGCTTCCCCATCGACGAAAGCTACGGCATGACCGAGATCGGCGTCGCCACGCTCAATCCGCCGTCCGGCGAAAACCGGTTGGGCTCGATCGGCAAGATCTGTCCGGGCTTTGAAATGTCCCTCCGCGACGATTCCGGCGTCGAAGCGTCGGCCGGCAACTCGGGCCGGGTTTGGGTCCGCTCACCGGCTATCACCGTCGGCTATTGGGGCAACCAGCAAGCCACTGCCGAGACCATCGTCGACGGCTGGCTCGACACTGGCGACCTGATGCGCGTCGACGCCGACGGCTACCTGTGGTTTCACGGCCGCAAGAAACAGATCATCGTTCACGACGGCTCAAACATCTGCCCCCAAGAGGTCGAGGAAGCCTTGGAAGAACACCCGGCCATCGAGTCCGCCGGAGTCGTCGGCGTCCACGATCTCGTCCACGGCGAAAACGTGCGGGCCTACGTCACCCTCCGCAAAGGCGCCAAGCGGCCCACCAGCGCCGAGCTGATCGCCTTCGCGCGAAAGCACGTCGGCTACAAAGCGCCCGAGGAAATCGTCGTCCTCGACGAAATGCCGCTGAATGCCACGGGCAAAGTCGACCGCGTGGCTCTCAAACAACTCGCCGAAGTCCAATCACATCCTCACCTGACGGCCCAACGCGACTAGCGGAGTGCTGGACTCGCAACTCGGCATCGTCATTGCGTGTCGAATACTTCGTGAGTCCAGACGTTGAACGATGCCAATTGATTCGCGCCGAAGGTGGTCGTCAGTGCCGCGTCGGCCGCGTCTCGGCCGCGGGCCATGAGAATGCGGCCGATCCGCGGGGTATTGTTGCGCGGGTCAAATGCCCACCAGGTTCCGCCCAGAAACACTTCGAACCACGCGCTGAAATCCATCGGATGCGGCGAGGACGGCACGCCTATGTCGCCGAGATAACCCGTGCAGTAGCGGGCCGGAATGTTCATGCAGCGGCAGAGCGTCAGGGCCAGATGCGTAAAATCGCGGCAGACGCCGATACGCTCGCGATACGTCTCCAAGGCGGTTCGGTTGGCCCGCGCTTGCAGATAATCGAAACGAACGTGCTGGTTGACGAAGTCGCAGATCGCCTGCACTCGCGGCCAACCAGGCGCCACGTGGTTGAAAAGAGAGGCAGCGAAGTCGGAAAGCTCGCTATCGACTTCGCAATAGCGGCTGGGGAGCAAGAACTGCAGGGCGTCGTCGGGCAAATCGCGAACTTCGTGTTGCGGAGCGTTCCAGCCTTGCGGATCCGTTTGGCCGTCGTCCTCGACGACTGCGTCGTTGCGAAGCACAAGGCTACCGGCCGGAGCGAACAGACGGCCACACCGGTTGCCAAACGAATCGATGTACTCGGAAATAGGGACGTCGGGTTCGACCTCGAGGCGCTCGGGCTCGCGGATCGACGAGGCGCGCGACGGATGCACGTAGAGCATCATCAGCGTCGCGGTGGGCTGGGACAAATCAAAGCCAATTTCGTAGCCGACGCGAATTAACAACGTTGCCGCACGACTGATGATGCCTGTCGCTCAATGTCCCGAAACCGCTCACCCCCGACACCGCCTTCCACAATACAACAACAGGGCGGCAGCTCCAATCCGCGATCAGTTCTCCAGCGACGCGGTCGGATTCTTGGAATCGACTTGAGCGGAAGTGGCTCGCCCCGTGTTCCGATCGTAAATGATGTAGCTGTTCGGAACCGAGCCGGGATGAAATTCGTATCGTTCCGGCTTCATCAATTCTGCGGACAGGATCATTGCGGAGCCCACGATCAGCGACCCGACAAAAACTGCGGCAGCAACCTTGTGATGGCCGTGAACCGGCCGTTCGATCGACGTGGTTTGCACTGACGAGCCTCCTTTGAAAAGGAACCGAGGTCGGTGTCGCGCGAACGCTTACACGACCCGACGGCCCCCAAGTAGCTGGAGGAGGAGCACGACGACCGCGACAACGAGCAGCAAATGAACCAGGTTTCCGGCGACGCCAAAGCCAAAACCGAGCGCCCACAGAACCAGAACAACTAACAAGAACAGTCCACAACATGGGGTATCTCTTCTTATCTGCGAGCGTTAATGCCGCAACGCTCTGAGCCACCGTTGAATCTTTCCGCCTACCCGTCGCAGAGGCCGAGAGCAAAGCAGATGCCGTGTCGGCCGAATCGGTCTCGCCGGGTGATAACGGTCCACGTTTGGCGGCAATGCCCCTCCGGGAGCGGGCCAACATGGCAGCCGCAGGCTCAGTACGGTTCCAAGCGACTCGCTTTTCTCAGGACTGCGCAGCAACCGCTGTCGTCTCCCTTTGAGGACCGCGGATGTTTCTGGCATCGCGGGTCGAAGAGCACTAACGAGCGCGTTCCGCAAAAGTGTCCGGACCGAATCAGCCCGGTCAGTGCCGGGTTCGATCCGCGCTCTCCGCAGGCCTAACGGGCCGAGTCGAGGCGCCTAAGAAGCGAGGTTCGCAAAAGTGTCCGGACCAAACCACACCGGTCCGCGCCAGTTCGATCCCCCGCTTTCCGCAGGCCCAACGGGCCGAGACATCGATAGCCTGGGTCGGAGCGCAGCGCAGGCCCAGGATCCGAGATCCCCTGACAGAACCGTTTAAGCGCCCAACGGGGTGAGGCAACCTTCCAACGCCGTCCGCAAACCGTGCTCCAGCAGCCGGTCCCGGACCCGCTCGTACCATTCGCGCGATTGTGTCCGGACCGGACCCGTCACCTCACTGACGGAATCGGATTTGGTGGACGCGCCCCGCTTGCATGTCCCGCCTCAATTCAATCCCGTCCCAGTCCCGATCCCGCCCCGCCTTGGTGTCCGATCCCGTCCCATCCCGTTTCGGGTGCCGTCCGCGGCTCTCCCGACGAGGTGCGGACAGGTAGTTGCCAGGGCCGAATTCGCCGGGATTTGCTCGGTGAAACAACGTGTCCCGTCCCAATGTGCAACGGCGCTGGGTCAACTACTTTGGTGGGTCATCTCCCTCGTGAAACAAAGCGTCCCGACCCACCGGCCAATCTCTTTCCGCCTCGCATATTCCTCGAGCTTTTCTCGATGAAACAACGAGTCCCGTCCCGGCATTGGTCCAAAGTCCCGCGGTCCAAAGTCCAAAGTCAGGATTGCGAGCCTCTGATCTTCGACCTTGGACCTTAGACTTCCCCGAGTCCCGCGTCCCGACCTGCGATCGGCGGTCGGTCACGAATCTCGTGGGTCATCTATAGAGAAAAAAATTGTGACCCAACCCCCCGTGAAAGTACTTAGCCCCCTGTTGGCGAAAGTGTCCGGACCGGAGTTCGACCGGTCCGCTCGGCTCGCCGACGCTGCCGCGAATATTTTTCTCCCTAGATGTGAAAAAAAGGATCCCCACCGCGCCGGGGATCCTTTTTCTTTCCATCGAGCGCCATCCACGCGCACAAAACCGCTCGCGCCGAGACCCGCTCTCTCCATTCAGCCACAAAAATGAGATTCGTCCAAGATCAGTTTCTCAAAAATTCCGGGTGGCCGGGACTACTTGTTGTCCCGCCCGCGAAGCGGCAAGAGGCTTGTTGTGACCAGCCGTTTGGGCAACGATGCGACCTTGTCCCTGCCAACCGACGAGTGGCCTGCGGCAACGATTTTGAATTTGAGCCGCGGCAAGGGGCATCCGACAATAGCCCAGGGTGTTCAACCCTGGGTGACGCGGGCAGTCCTTGAAAAGATCTCCGAAGCCCCGGCAGGGGCGTCAGAGCTTCTTTTCCCACGAGCAGCGAGAATCGCGTCGACGGGAACCGGCTCTGCTGCCGCCTCACGCGGCTTAAGACGCAATCCGCCGTCCTCTCTGTCACCCCGCTTGGGCTCAGGAAAGAAAACGAAACGCACCCCTCACCCCCGGCCCCTTGTATGTTGAAAAAAGGTCAATCTGCGCATTTGATGGGGACAGCCGTGGGAAAGCTTGCGAAGCGTAGCGGAGCAAGGTTTGCCACGGCGGCCGGCGGTAGATCGTCCGCCCTCAGGTCCAAGAAGACCGTGGGAGAGCTGGATCGCCGCCGGTCTCATGAGATCAGCCCGAACAGCCGTCAGAGCCGTCGGGGCGCCAGTCGCCGCTCGAGCTCGCATTCGCAAGGACGGGACATCGTCATGGACGTCGCCTTCAAATCGGTCGTCGGTATCGACATCGCCAAACGGACCCTCGACGTGCACGTGCTGCCGGAGCGAACGTCGCTCAAGCAGCCAAACGATTCCAAGGGCCGAGGGCAACTCCGAGAGAAGCTTCCTGCTCCCGGAGAGTGTTTGATCGTCGTGGAAGCCACCGGCGGTTACGAGCGTGCGCTCGTCGCCGAACTGATCGACGCGGGCCATCAGGTTGCGGTCGTCAACCCACGGCAAGTCCGCGACTTCGCCAAAGCCTGCGGAATTCTCGCCAAGACCGATCGCATCGACGCGGTCGTGTTGGCACGCTTCGGGCAGGCCGTCGTGCCGCGCACCCAGACCAAAATCCCGGAAAAACAGCTCGAACTGCAAGATCTCGTCGTCCGACGTCGACAGCTCGTCGAGCTGCGAACCGCAGAAATGAACCGCAAGGAAAACGTCGCCAGCAAGTTCGTTAAAAAGAGCCTTCAGGAGAGCGTCGATGCGCTCAACAAGCAGATCCGACGCTTCGAGAAGCGAATCGCCGCACTGGTCCAATCGGACGACGAGTGGAAGCAGAAGCTCGAGATTGTTCAAAGCACGCCGGGGGTTGGACCAGGCACGGGTGCCACTCTGATCGCCGAGGTCCCCGAGTTGGGACAGCTCAGTCGACGAAAAATCTCCGCACTGATCGGCCTGGCCCCCTTCAATCGCGACAGCGGCGAGTTCCGAGGCCGCCGCGCGATCCGCGGCGGCCGAAGTTCGGTGCGCTGTTGCCTGTACATGGCGACGCTCAGCGCACGACGCTCCAACCCAATCATCAGAGCCTTCTCGGATCGCCTGAAAGCCCTCGGCAAAAAGCCCAAGGTCATCATCACCGCCTGCATGCGCAAGCTGCTGGTGATCCTCAACACCATGGTCAAAAACAAAACGCACTGGAACCCTGCAATCTCAACCACTTAACCCTTGAAAAGAAACACAGCCGCTCTCCCGCAAGGGGCGAGGGGGGAAGAGAAAACATGGCGGCAGGGGATCCCAGGCCTGCGCTGCGCTCCGACCTGGGCTATAGAATCTCAGCCCGTTGGGCCTCAAGACTAGGAGCGGGCTACCATGTCCACGGCTCCGTGTGGGCACGTTTTCGATTTGAGATGACACTCGGTCTGCTGGCTATAATCAAACCACGCGTCTGACGAATGGGAACGAGCACGAGCCGCGAATGGCGACGCCGCAATCGACTGCCTCCGTTGACGAACATCCGGCCGATTGGACGGTGTGGTTCCTGCTGAGTCTGTTGGTTGCCGCGATCTTGACCGAGTTCTTCGGGTGGTGGGGAGCTCTCGCCGCCTTGCCGCTTAGTGCGGGCGCGGCGGTTGTGGTTCATCTGGCTCACGTTCGCACTCCGCTGTGGCGGCTGTCCGAGATTGGGCCGATCGACATGGTGGTGACGGGGTGCGGTTACAGCGGCACCATTTCGCCGCGGTGGATCCGCCGGGCGTACCTGCAGATTGCGGGTGGCGTGCTGTTGGTTGGGTTCTGTTTCTACGCCTACGCGGCCCTCGACGAGGCCGAGCCGGGCACGAGAGCGGCGGCGATTTGGCAGGTCAGCCGGCATTTTCTCGAGTTGCTGGGATACGTCGCCTTGAAGTGGGTGGGCTTTAAGAACTCGACGTGGCGTCTGCTGATCGCCGGCGAGGGACTGTTCCGCCGACCGATCCGACGCGTCCCTGGGTGATGAAGAGCGACGTGCGCGAGCCAAATTCACGGCTCCGCGCCACGCGGATTTACGCCTGGGACCAGATCGAGCGATTTCACATCAGCGATCGCGACAATGGGTCGACGCTGCACTTGAACGTGCGGTACCCGAATGCGCCGTTCGCCCAGCGCATGTCGTACGACCTGCCGTCGCTGACGGGGAGCGAGCGGGAGCGGTTGGAGGCGGCGCTGCGTCAGCATATTCCGGCGGCGCGCGAGCTGGCGACGGTTTAGCGCGAGCGGCGCAACAGGCTCGCCCGGTCCTCCATGTCAGAGCGACATCCAGCACGCATAGAGCAAGACGACCGCACTGAGCAAGGAGGTCAAGACGCCCAGGCTGTTGCCCGCGAAGACGAACCGGTTCGACAGCGGCCCGGAGGCCGTAAGACCACGCTGGCCTACCCAGGCGGCCACTGGCAGGGCGACGGCGAATCCATAGCCGGATGCGATCGAGGAACCGGCGATCAACCAGCGGGCGAGAGACCCGACGCTGTGCTGCGAAAGAACGGCGGCGATCGCGACCATCATCGTCGCCCCAACGACCAGGCTCCCATGCGCCAGTCGCCACGCTCGGATCCGCTCGTCAGAATCGCCGCGATTGATCGCGGCGCCGTACGGGAGCCCCGCGAGGAGGCCGACGATGTAGACGATCACCGCATGCAGCAACAGGTGCCGTGCAGGAACATCCATCGATCAAAATCTCCGCCGCCCAACGCCGTTGCTACCTTTCGGCGTCGATCTTTCGCTCTGTCTCGCGCCGCGGCAAGAGGTTCAATAGCGAACGAGATTCTCGCCGTCGGCCGCCTCTTGCGGCTGGCTCAGGCGTCCTCCCCCAGCCTGATCGACGACGGCATTCGCAGTTGATTCAGCTCTCGCACGAGCGTTCCTGCTGGATTTGCTTCGAGAGTAGTGCCGGCAGCATGGCACGACGCGCTGGGCATTTCAAGCCGGTGCGGGACACTCGGGTCGCTCTGCCGGATGACTGCCGAAATCCAGATTTCCTCCAACCTTGTCCGCAGTCCCAAGCCTGGGACCGCGGTCAATGAGACTTCCAACGCCCCATCGCTGCGAATTGTGAGGAGACTCACAGGACAGCTCAGAAAGTGCCGCGGAAACGCAAAACATTGAGCCTTTGGCGTGGTTTACGACCCGGGAGATGGCAAAAATATTTGTCTGGCCTTCGGCAACGCGCTTGACCCACTGGTGGTCGATTTTTTCCGGCCGCGAAGCTAAAACCAGCGCAACACGATTTCGACCGCACAATCGGGAGTCGCGTGCATGGCAGCGAGTGTTGGAGCGTCGAACGCACTGGAAATGCGTCTTTCGGAATTGGCGGCCTTCGGTCTGGGGCGTCCCGCGAACGTGCTCTTCAGCGAGTACGTGACGGTGCTCGTGGCTCGAGGGGTCATCGACGCCGAAACCGCCGAGCGGTTGAGCATTGGATTTTACGCCGCCCATTATGGCGACCTGAATACCGAGGACGTCGGCGTCCCTGAGACGATTGTGCGGCTGGAAGACGTGACCAGCCGGCTGGCGGCGATGCCAGCCGACGCGCGGCTCGAATTGTCCGAACAGGTCCAGCGCGACCTGCGAACCATCTCGGAGAACGTGGCTCGCTCGACGATCACGAAGGTGCCGATCGCCTCCGAGCCGGCGTGGGGGGCACCGCCTCTTGCCGCGGCGGATGGGCATGGGGATGCGGAACCGTTGGCGAACGAATTTGCGGACGAGGGGCCGTTTCTGTCGGTGGCCGTCCAGCCAGCCGACGCGGACTCGAACCCGCGCCGCGGACGCCGCCTGAATTTCCAGATTCTCGCCGCAGTTGGGCTCTTCGTTGCCGGTTACACGTCAAGCGTCCCGGTCGAGAAGTTCATTCATCGAAATGACAAGGACGCCGCCCCGGAGCAAGCGGCGCGGGAGAAGCCCAGAGTCGTAGAAACTCAACCGCCGAAGGAGGCAATCCTCCGCAATTGGGCTGTTACCGAATCGCGCTTGCAGAACGATCAAAAAGCGAGCCTGGCCTATGAGCTGCTGCTGGCGTATCAGCCGGAGGATGCACTGACGCTGAACAATTTGGCGTGGCTCTATCTGACGACCAACGACCCTGCCGTCCACAATCCCCAGCGTGGCCTCGAATTGGCGACCCACGCGATCACTCTGCGCCGCTCGGCTGAGTTTCTTGACACGGCTGCAGAAGCGCATTTCCAAACCGGCGATCCCCAGGAAGCCGTGACGCTCGAAAAGCAGGCCCTGGAGCAGATACAAGAGAATGCCCCGTTTCAACGAGGGCTGGAGTCGATATTGCAGCGGTCGCTGCAAAAGTTTGAAGCGGCTTGCAAGCCTCAACCTCCCTCGTCCACGCCGTCCCACGGCCCCGCGCCGACGAGGGCCCCGGCCGGAACTTCGACGGGAATCTGAACTCGCCGCTCGCGCGCTCGCCGGGCCGAAATGGCTGGCCCCCTCACCCTCCCTCACCCCTGGCCCCTCTCCCGCAAGGGGAGAGGGGAAGAAAATCGCGGAGCCCGCCAACCTCGCGCCGCGTCAGAGCTTGGGCAGATCGAGCGTGAGTACGTCGCCGATGTGGTCGATCGTGACGTCGGGCGACGGATTGGCGGCGATTGCCTCCGCATCGTGAGCGTACATTCCCTGCTTGGGGAAGACGGTGGTCACGCGGGGGCCCCAGATTTTCTTGACGGCGGTGAGGATCCGTGGCTTGTCGTCGATCAGCACGTAGTGGTCGGCCGGGTAACGGCGTTCGACGTCTTCAAGCTCTTGTTCCTTGTGGATGTAGATCAGCACGTGGCCGTCGACGGTGTCCCAAATGCCCGCTTGCTGGGCTTTGCGGGGCTGGAAGACGACGTCGCCGTCGGAGAGGATCACCGTCGGTGCGTGAGACTTGAGTCGCTCGAGGACTTCGAGCGCGCCGGCGTAGAGGACCTTCTCGTAGGGATAGTCGACGAGGAAGAACGAAAGGGCCAAGAGCTTCACTTCGTGCGGGTTTTCGACGCGGTATTGCTGCAGGGCCCCCAGGTAGTCGCGGTAGCCGAGCGTGTCGAACAGGCGTTCGAGGATGGTCCAGTACCGGTCGCGCGGGCCGGGGCCGAATTCGCGTTCGATGTGCTCCTTGAGGTCGGCCTGGATGCGGTCGTTGTCCAAGAGCGTATTGTCGATATCGACGAGGAAGACGACGGGCGATTTTGAAGAGGCGGGGGAGTTCGCGGGCATCGAAACAATTTCCTAATGACGAAGCACGAATGACGAAAGAATTCCCGAATGACCTAAGCCCGAATAAAGACCTCTTACATTCGTGCTTCGAACTTCGTGCTTCTTTCGTCATTCGTGCTTCGTCATTGTCGCATGGTGGGGCTGCGGCCCGCAGCGGACCTTGTCCCAGCCTACGCGAGCGCGGCGTTCACGATTTGCTGTGCTTCGGCGAGGATTTGGTTGAGCTTGCTCTGACTCGTGAAACTTTCGGCGTAGATCTTGTAGACGTTTTCGGTGCCGGAGGGGCGGGCGGCGAACCAGCCGGTTTTGGTCGCGACTTTGAGGCCGCCGATCGGCGCGTTGTTGCCCGGGGCCCGCGTGAGACGGGCGACGATCGGTTCGCCGGCCAGCGTCTCGGTGCGGACGGCGTCGGGCGAGAGGTTTTTGAGTTTCGCCTTTTGCTCGGGCGTGGCCGGGGCGTCGATGCGGGTGTAGTAGGGCGTGCCGAACTCGGCTGTGAGACGCGTCACGTGTTCACCCGGGTCTTTGCCGGTGACGGCGGTGATCTCGGCGGCCAAGAGATCCATGATTGGGCCGTCCTTGTCCGTGGTCCAGACCGTGCCGTCGAAGCGCAGAAAGCTCGCGCCGGCGCTTTCTTCGCCGCCGAAGCAGCAGGTGCCGTCGAAGAGCCCCGGGGCGAACCATTTGAAGCCGACGGGAACTTCGTTGAGTCTTCGCTGGTGCCGGGCGACCACGCGATCGATCAGGCTGCTACTGACCAGCGTTTTGCCGACGGCCGCAGTCTTCGGCCAGTTCGGGCGATGGGCGAGCAGATAGTCGATGGCGACGGCCAAGAATTGGTTCGGGTTGAGCAGCCCGATCGAGGGCGAAACGATGCCGTGGCGATCGGAGTCGGGATCGTTGGCGAAGGCGACGCGAAAGCGGTCCTTGAGGCCGACGAGCCGGGCCATCGCGTAGGGGCTCGAGCAGTCCATGCGGATCTTGCCGTCGTGATCGACCGTCATGAACGAGAAGGTCGGATCGACGGCCGGGTTCGTGACGGTGACGTCGAGCCCGTAGATTTCGCAGATCGGCCCCCAATAATGGACGGCCGCCCCGCCGAGCGGATCGACGCCCAGCTTGAGGCCTGCGCTTTTGATGGCCGCCATGTCGACGACGTTTTTCAGATCCCGAACGTAAGGGAGGCAGAAATCTTCTTCGTGCGTCGTGGCGGCCTTGCTCGCGGAGGAAAACGGAACGCGTTTGACGCCGGCGTTTTTCTCGCGCAGGAGAGCGTTGGCGCGGTTCTCGATCCAGCTGGTGACGTCGGTGTCGGCCGGGCCGCCGTTGGGCGGGTTGTACTTGAAGCCGCCGTCCTCGGGCGGATTGTGCGACGGCGTGATGATGATGCCGTCGGCCAGATGTTCGCTCTTGCCACGGTTATAGACGAGGATGGCCCGCGAGATGACGGGAGTGGGGGTGACGCCGTCGTCGCGCTGGATGATCGTTTCGACGCCGTTGGCGGCCAGCACCTCGAGGGCCGTGCGCTGGGCGGGACCGGAGAGGGCGTGCGTGTCCTTCCCCATATAGACGGGGCCGTCGATCTTCTGCTCGCGGCGGTAGTCGCAAATGGCGTGCGTGATGGCGGCGATGTGCGCGTCAGTGAAGGTGCCGTCGCGGGGTGTGCCGCGGTGGCCGCTCGTGCCGAAGATCACCTTTTGATTCGGGTCGGCGAGGTCGGGGGTCCGCTCGGCGTATTCGCGCTCGAGCCCGGCGACGTCGATCAGCAGGTTTTGCGGGGCCGGTTTGCCGGCCAGAGGCGAGAGAGGCACGAGCAGATCCTTTGTTCGTCGAGGCGAATTCTCCCGCCGAAAAGAGGCGAAAAGAAAAAAAGGACCAAAAGACACCGCTTACTTTCGTGCGCGGCTCCTTCAGACGACGTTCACCGATCGCGTTACGACGGCAAGGCGCTCGGTACGGCGCAGGGGTGTGCGTGCCAGATTTCCGCGGCGTATTCTTGAATGGCCCGGTCGCTGGAGAAGCGGCCCGAGTTGGCGATGTTGGCCACAACTTTGCGGAACCAGGCATCCGCGTCAGCGTAGAGCGTGCCGGCCGCCGTCTGCGTCTTCACGTAGGAGGTGAGGTCGGCCAGGTGCATGTAAAAGTCGCCGTGCTCCAGCAGCGTTTCGTGGATTGGGGCGAAGATTCCCGGCTCGTAGCGGCTGAAGTGATCGGAAGAGATGAGGTCGAGGGCCTCGCGCGTCTCGGGCTCGTTGTCGTAGTGCCAGTGCGGATCGTAGTGGCCGCGCCGCGCGGCGACTTCTTCGGCCGTCAGCCCGAAGAGGAAGAAGTTGTCCTCGCCGGCCGCTTGGGCCATCTCGATCGTCGCGCCGTCGCGGGTGCCGACGGTGAGCGCGCCGTTCATCATGAATTTCATGTTGCTCGTGCCGCTGGCCTCGTAGCCGGCCGTCGAGATCTGTTCCGAGATGTCGCTGGCGGGAATCAGCCGCTCAGCAATGCTGACGTTGTAATCCGGAATGAAGACGACGCGGAGCTTGCCGCGGGTGGCCGGGTCGCCGTCGATCGTCGCGGCCACGTTGTTGATGAACTTGATGATCAGCTTGGCGAGAACATACGCGGGGGCCGCCTTGCCGGCGAAAAACACGGTCCGCGGTGGCGGATCGAATTTGGGATCGTGGCGGAACCGGTTGTAGAGCACAATCACGTGCAGCGCGTTGAGCAACTGGCGCTTGTATTCGTGAATTCGCTTGATCTGGCTGTCGAAGATCGTGTCGGGGTCGACGATTTGCCCGGTCGCGCCCTGCAGCCACTTCGCGAAGTTCCCTTTGGCCGTCCGCTTGGCCTGGCGGACGCGGTCGCGAAACGCCTTGTCGTTGCCCAGCGGTGCGAGCTTGGTGAGCTGCGACAGGTCGCCGATCCAGCCGTCGCCGATCGCCTGTTTAATCACGGCGGCCAGTGGCGGGTTGGCCAGCTCCAGCCAGCGGCGGGGCGTGACGCCGTTGGTCTTGTTGTTGAACCGCTCGGGAAACATCTCGGCAAAGTCGCGGACGGTATGTGTGCGCAAGAGTTCCGAGTGGAGCGCCGCGACGCCGTTGGTGCTGTGGCTGCCCAGGATTGCCAGATGGGCCATGCGGACCTGCCGGACGGGCGTTTCTTCGATCAAGCTCATGCGGCGGACGCGCTCGTCGTCGTTGGGGTGCTGCGCGGCGACATCGTTGAGGAATCGCCGATTGATTTCGTAGACGATTTCCAGGTGCCGCGGAATGATCAGCTCGAACAGCTCGACAGGCCACTTTTCGAGTGCCTCGGGCAAGAGCGTGTGGTTCGTGTAAGCCAGGGTTCGCACGGTCAGATCCCATGACTCGTCCCAACCCAGGCGGGCAACGTCGAGCAGAATTCGCATCAGTTCGGCGACCGCCAGCGACGGATGCGTGTCGTTGAGCTGGATGGCCACCTTGTCGGGCAGGGCGTGCCAGTCGGTGTTGTAACGGCGGAAGCGGCGGATGATGTCGGCCAGCGAGGCCGCGACGAGAAAATATTCCTGGGCGAACCGCAGGCGCCGTCCGGCCGACGTCGAATCGTCCGGGTAGAGGACGCGGGTGAGGTTCTCGGCCGACACCTTGTCGTGGACGGCGGCGAAGAAGTCGCCCCGATCGAATTCGCGGAGGTCGAAGTAGTCGGGGTGGACAGCTTGCCACAAGCGGAGCGTGTTGATCGTCTTGCCGCCGTAGCCGACGATCGGCCGATCATAGGGAATGGCAAAGAGCGAGTGTGGCGCGTCGCCGACGATCCGCGCGACTCCATTTTGCATACGGAGGCGGGCGTTCGACCAGACTTCCACCTGCTCGGAGGGGCGGGAGACTTCCCACGGATCGGGCTGACGCAGCCAGTTGTCGGGACTTTCGACCTGAAAGCCGTCGCGAATCTCCTGGCGAAAGATGCCGTACTCGTAACGCAGACCGTAACCGATCGCCGGCAGCTGCAGCGTGGCCATTGAATCGAGATAGCAGGCGGCCAGGCGGCCCAAGCCGCCGTTGCCCAAACCGGCATCGGGCTCGCTCTCGGCCAGCTCCATCAGGCCCAGCTTCTCTCGCTTCATCGCTTCTTGCGCGATCGGCTCGACCAGCAGGTTGTGAATGTTGTTGGTGAGCGAGCGGCCGATCAAGAACTCCATCGACAGGTAATAAACCCGCTTGGGGTTCGCCCGATCGTACGTGTCGGACGTTTTGATCCAGCGTTGCGACAACAGGTCGCGCAGCGAGCGGGCCACCGCCTCGAACCTTTGTCGCGGCTCGGCGTCTTCCGGATCGACGACGTTATCGTAGACCAGGTGCCGCTCGTACGAGGCATTCTCGTCGCCGGAGAAGCGAACGGGCCCGCACTCGTACTGCTCCAGGGCTTGGGCGATCCGCCGGTGCGCCGGTGGCAAACCCTTCTGACCGTCTACCTGAGAAGACGGGGACGTTGTGGCCGGGGCGGACGAGGCGGCCGAAGCCGGAGGTACGGCGGGAGTGTCGGATTTGCGAGACATCACGGGCTCCTCGACGGGGCACGGCGTCAGGCGTGCCATTTCCAGTTGCGAATCTCGGGCATGTCTTCACCGAACTGCCGAATGTACTGTTTGTGCTCGATCAGCTTGTCGCGGCAGGCTTGCTTGATGTACGCCGCTTTGCCGCCGATTTGCGGAAGACGATCGACGGCGTCCATCACCAGATTGAAGCGGTCCATCTGGTTGAGCACGGTCATGTCGAACGGCGTGGTGATCGTCCCCTCTTCCTTGTAGCCGCGGACGTGCAAGTTGTCGTGATTGTGCCGCCGATAGGTGAGCCGATGGATCAGCCAGGGATAGCCGTGGTAGGCGAAGATGACCGGCTTGTCCTTCGTGAAGAGCGTGTCGAAGTCGTTGTCGTCCAGGCCGTGGGGGTGCTCGCTGGCCGGTTGCAAGCGCATCAGGTCGACGACGTTGATCATGCGAATCTTCAGTTCGGGCAAATGTTCCCGCAGAAGCTGAATCGCCGCGAGGATTTCGAGCGTGGGCACGTCGCCGGCGGCCGCCATGATCACGTCCGCCTCGCAATCGGCGTCGTTGCTGGCCCACTCCCACAAGCCGATGCCCGCCGTGCAATGCTTGACCGCCTGGTCCATGTTGAGCCATTGCGGAGCCGGATGTTTCCCGGCGACGACGACATTCACGTAATGCCGGCTGCGGAGGCAGTGATCCATCACCGAGAGCAGGCAGTTGGCATCGGGCGGCAGATAGACCCGCACGATCTCGGCCTTCTTGTTGAGGACAATGTCGATGAAGCCGGGGTCCTGGTGCGTGAAGCCGTTGTGGTCCTGCCGCCAGACGTGCGAGGAGAGCAGGATATTGAGCGAGGCGATCTGCCGCCGCCATTCGATTCCCTTGGTGACCTTGAGCCACTTGGCGTGCTGATTGAACATCGAGTCGATGATGTGAATGAACGCCTCGTAGCAATTGAACAAGCCGTGGCGGCCGGTGAGCAGATAGCCTTCGAGCCAGCCCTCGCACTGGTGCTCGCTCAGGACCTCGATCAGGCGGCCTTCAGGAGCGAGGTGATCGTCAGTCTCGATGACCTCGGCCTCCCACTGTTTGTTGGTCGCGTCCAACACGCCGAACAGCCGATTGGAGGCCGTTTCGTCCGGACCGAAGACGCGGAAGTTCTTCTGGTCGGCGTTCTGTTTGATGACGTCGCCGAGGAATTTTCCCAGCACGCGCGTGTCTTCACCGTCGACTGATCCCGGCTTGGGGATTTCCACCGCGTAGGCGCGAAAGTCGGGCAGACGCAGGTCGCGGAGCAGAATGCCGCCGTTGGCATGCGGATTGGCCCCCATCCGCCGATTGCCCTTGGGCGCCAGCGCGGCCAGCTCGGGAATCAACGTGCCGTGCTTGTCGAAGAGTTCCTCGGGCTTGTAGCCGCGCATCCAGCTTTCGAGGATCTTGAGGTGTTCCGGATTCTTCGCCGGTTCCGACAGAGGCACCTGATGCGCGCGATAGGTTCCTTCGACCTTTTGTCCGTCGACGACTTTCGGACCGGTCCATCCCTTGGGGCTGTTGAGCACGATCATCGGCCAGCGGGGCCGCGTGAACTTCCCGGTCTTGCGGGCGTCGGACTGGATCCGCTTGATGTCGGCGACGCACGCGTTGAGCGTGTCGGCCATCAGCGGATGCATCTTGGCCGGATCATGCCCCTCGACGAAGTGGGGCACGTAGCCGTAGCCGCGCAGCAGCTGCTCGAGTTCTTCGCGACCGATCCGTGCGAGGATGGTCGGGTTGGCGATTTTGTATCCGTTGAGATGCAAAATCGGCAGCACGGCCCCGTCGTGGATCGGGTTGAGAAACTTGTTGCCGTGCCAGCCGGTGGCGAGCGGACCGGTCTCCGCCTCGCCGTCGCCGACGACGCAAGCCACGATCAGGTCAGGATTGTCGAACGCCGCGCCGAATGCGTGGCTCAGGCTGTAACCCAGCTCGCCGCCCTCATGGATCGAGCCCGGCGTTTCGGGCGCGGCGTGGCTCGGGATACCGCCGGGGAAGGAGAACTGCTTGAACAGCCGTCGCAAGCCGTCTTCGTCCTGCGTGATGGCCGGATAGAGTTCGCTGTACGTCCCCTCGAGATAAGTGTTGGCGACGACGGCAGGTCCGCCGTGTCCGGGACCGGCGATATAGATCATGTTCAGGTCGTATTCCTGAATGATCCGGTTCACGTGCACGTAGACGAAGTTTTGGCCCGGCGTCGTGCCCCAGTGGCCTAACAGGCGCGCCTTGACGTGCTTGAGCTGCAACGGCTCCTTCATCAGCGGGTTGTCGAGCAGGTAAATCTGTCCGACCGAAAGGTAGTTGGCGGCCCGCCAGTACGCGTCGATCTTCCGCAGTTTGTCGGGAGAGAGAGGCTCCGTCATGTTCGTGCTCCTGCTGCTGGCTGCTCCGGCGACCGAGGCGATCTCACGTATTTTCCAGGACGAGCGACGTCGGTTGAACGTTGCGCTGTGAATGCTTCAAGCAGGCCCGACATTTCCCAAGCCCACTGAATCCGGAACCGACGGCGAGCCGTCGGCTTGGGAAAGGTGGATGGTTCCCAGGATTCCAGCATCGATTGGTGCCGGTGGTGTCGTGCTCAAATCAATTAACAACGATCGGCCCTCCCCCGGCCCTTTTCCGGCAGACCGGGAGAGGGAGAACGCGCGGGTCACTTCGACCACTTCTTAATTTGCTGTTTGGCGATGGTGACCATCGCGTCGGGCGTGAAGCCGTACTTTGTTTGCAGTTCTTTCAGCGGGGCCGACGCGCCGAAGGTGTGCATGCCCACGCTTTCGCCGCCGGTGCCCACGTACTGACACCATCCCAGCGTGCTGGCAAACTCGATCGACACGCGGGCGCTGACGGCGGACGGCAGCACCGTCTCCCGATAACCTGGGTTGTGCCGGCAGTGGTATTCAAAAACCTCCCACGACGGCATGCTCACGACCCGAGCGCCGATGCCTTCCGCGGCAAGTTTCTCGTAGCAGCCAAGCGCCAGCGACACCTCGCTGCCGGTCGCCAGCAGCAGCACCTGCGGCTTTTCGTCGGGCGCATCCGCCAGCACGTACGCGCCTCGCTGCAAGCCTTCGGCCGACGCATACTTCTTTCGATCGAGCGTGGGCAGCGCCTGACGCGAGAGAATGAGAGCGACCGGCTCGTGCTGCCGATGCATGATGAACTTCCACGCTTCGACGGCTTCGTTGGCGTCGGCCGGCCGGAGCGTGATCAATCCGGGAATCGCGCGCAGCGAGGCCAGCTGTTCGACCGGCTGGTGCGTCGGCCCGTCCTCGCCCACGCCGATCGAGTCGTGCGTGAAGACGTAGATCGTCGGAATCTCCATCAGGGCCGACAGCCGCAGCGCGGGACGCAGGTAATCGCTGAAGACGAAAAACGTCGAGCCGAACGGCCGCACCTTCGAGACCGAAAGTCCGTTGATGATGGCGGCCATCGCGTGCTCGCGAATGCCGAAGTGGAAATTGCGCCCGCCGTAACTGACGGCCTCGAAGTCGCCGGCCCCTTCAAACGTCAGGCGGGTCTTGGTCGAGGGGGCCAGGTCGGCGGCACCGCCGATCAGCCACGGCACGTTTTTGGCGACTGCGTTGAGCACCTTTCCCGACGATTCGCGCGTCCCCATGCCTTTCGGATCCGGGGCGAATGTCGGCAGTTCTTTGTCCCAGCCCGCGGGCAGTCCGCGGTGCTGAATTTGCGTGAGCTCGTCGGCCAGCTGGGGCGACTTCTTCTTATATTCCTCGAGCTGCTTGAACCAGGCGTCGCGGAGCTCTTTGCCCCGCTTGCCGATCCCGTCACGGAAGTGCTCGAGCACGCCGTCGGGCACCAGGAACTTGGCGTCTTCGGGCCAGCCGTAGTTCCGCTTGGTGAGGCGGATTTCTTCCTCGCCCAGCGGCTCGCCGTGAGCGGCGCTCGTGTCCTGCTTGTTCGGAGCACCCCAGGCGATGTGGCTGTCGACGATGATCAGAGTCGGACGATCCTGCGTGTCCTGAAAGTCCTTGAACGCGCGCTCGACCATGGCGAGGTCGTTCGCGTCGCCGACGCGGGTCACGTTCCAGCCGTAACCCAAAAACCGCGTGGCGACGTCCTCGCTGAAGGCGAGCGCGGTGTGCCCCTCGATCGTGATGCGGTTGCTGTCGTAGATCCAACACAGGTTCGACAGCTTCCAGTGGGCGGCCAGCGACGCGGCCTCGCTGCTGATCCCTTCCATCATGCAGCCGTCGCCGCAGAGCGCGTAGACGTTGAAATCGAACATCGTGAAGCCGGGTGCGTTGTAGCGCGCCGCCAGCCACCGCGACGCGACGGCCATGCCCACGCTATTGGCCAGCCCCTGGCCGAGCGGACCGGTCGAAGTCTCGACGCCGCTGGTCCAGCGATACTCCGGGTGACCGGGGCATTTGCTGCCGAGCTGCCGGAAGCGCTTGATTTCCTCCAGCGGCACCGACAGCCCGCCCTCCCGTTCGTACTTGCAATTGACCGCCTTCACGCCGGTCAAATGCAGCAGAGAATAAAGGAGCATCGACGCATGTCCGGAGGAGAGCACAAAGCGGTCGCGATTGGGCCAGATCGGATCGTCCGGGTCGAACCGCAGAAACCGCTGCCAGAGGACGTAGGCCGTGGGGGCCATATCCATCGGCGAGCCGGGATGCCCGGAGTTGGCCGCCTGGACGGCGTCCATGCAGAGCGTGCGGATCGTGTTGACGGCCAGCTTTTCGATCGGCGCGTTTTCACCTGCCACCGTGAGACCAACCGTGACGGTCATGACTGAATCCTCGCGAAGTGACTGCCGGACTGGCACCGGTCCGGTGTGATGCAAACTCGGGCCGCTGGCCAGTAGTTTCCCGCGACCGGCCCCAAAGAGCCAGCGAGCCGGCCTCCCGATTTTTCCAAGGGACGATCCGATAGCGAAAACGTCGATTTCCGGGATGACACATCTGCTTCCCAGTCCTGGAGCGCGAGCCGAGCGGCACCCAGCAGCGGTGGAATCCTTTGAGGCGTTCACCTTCCCAAGCCGACAGCTTTGCTGTCGGTTCCGAAACCAAATCCTTAGCGCGGACGCCGGACCTCTGGACCAAATCATCGCGTGTCGGCGGGTAGAAGTCAGGACGGCAGGCACCGAGCGCCCGAGAATTCAAGAAAGCTTCACAATGGCCGCGACGACGCAATCCAGCGAAACTGACCGGGAGCGATTCCAGGCCGCTTTTCGCCGAATTGCCCCAAGATTCCGTGCGTTCGAGCGAACAGCCGTTTAGAATCGCCGGAAGACGTCCAAATGGAAGGCTGGGCGGAAGGCCAAGTCGAAGCTCCCGCGCAGTGCGGCCGCCTGGGATGGCCAGTGGTCACGGGTTGAGGAACGCAGTTATGTCTTTCGATTCGTTGGCGGTCCCGGTCTTGGCATCGGATGCGGAGACGATCTGGGTGCTGATCCCGCTCGCGGCAATCGTCATGGTGGTCGTGATCGTGAAATCGGTCATCAAGCACCGCGAGCGGATGGCCAAGATCGGCATGGGCATCGACCCCGACTACGATCCAAACGACGCCGACCCGAATAACCCGCACGCGAGTGCCGGGCCGTACCGACGCCCGCACGACCCGAGTTCGCAACTCGGCGGCTGAGGAACAAACATGGCATCCTTTCTGATGTCGGCTCTGGCAACTTCCAGTGGGCCCCCACCGGACGCAGGCCTGATCGCCCTGTGCATCCCCGTCGTGGCGATCGTTTGCGGATCGGTGGTCATGATTGTGAAATCGGTCATCAAGCACCGGGAGCGGATGGCTAAGATCGGCATGGGGATCGATCCCGATTACGATCCCAACAAGTACGATCCGAATCATCCACAGGCCCACGGCGGGTATTGATCTTCGCTGCTACCGTCGTCACTGTTCGCGAGGCCGCGATGCCCTCTAGCTGCCTGTCGCTGATTGCCGACTCGCCCATCGTCATCGATCCGGGCGTGTTTGCGCTGCTGATTCCGATTTCGGCGATCGTATTCGGCTCGCTCACCGTAATCGTGAAATCGATCATCAACCACCGCGAGCGGATGGCC
This sequence comes from uncultured Planctomycetaceae bacterium, assembly GCA_963800135.1. Lineage (GTDB taxonomy): Bacteria > Planctomycetota > Planctomycetia > Planctomycetales > Planctomycetaceae > DASPSM01. The sequence goes on from CAWCZR010000003.1 coordinate 30,861, forward strand.
AAGATCGGCATGGGCATCGACCCGGATGCGCACCCGGGCCAGCAGCCGCCATACGGCCAGCGCTAGCTTCGCGCGGCCGGGCGTCAACCCGCCAACTCGAAGCGTGAGCGAGGGCTCATCGATCGCATCGGGTTCCCGGACGCTGCCAATTCAGCCTGCCGGCGATCGACGAAAACTTGTCGCAGCGCCTGCAGGCCGACGACGGGCCGCGCAACTCCACGAAGAAAATGGCCATAGTCGACACCGGGCCGCCGCAACAAACCGCCGGCGACGCTCATAGCAACAAAAACATCGCTCCGTTAGTACGACTCCCGAATGGCGATCCCGCGGTCGGCGCGGAGGTTGTGCTGTACTGGGACACGGCGCAGGCCCGGTGGGACGCGAAACAATTCAAGCTGGTTTTCGACCGGGTGTCTCCGAGCAGGCGTAGCGCCACGGACAAGGCTGGCCGCGTCCAGCTCGCGACGCCGAGCGACGACTTCTGGCTCGCGATCGCTCATCCGTCGGGATTTCTGCGGCGTCGCTTTGGGCCTAACACGGTCCCCACTGTGATCGAGCTCGCGCCCTGGGCCCGAATCGAGGGAACGTTTCGCGTCGGACGCAAAGTGCAACCGAACGCAGAGGTCTCGATCGAACTCCTAAACCACAACCAGCACGGGCCGCACGAACCCTGGTTCGGGGCCACTCAGACCGTGAAGACGGATGCGGCGGGCCAGTTCGTTTTCGCGCACGTTGCCCCCGGACGAACTCGGATCTCCAAGAGAGTTCGCTTCGGGATCAAGCACGATCTGCCAAACTCATCCGCCGTATACGCCATTGAGGTCCAGGCCGGCAAAACGATGAAGATTGACCTGGGCGCCTCCGGCCGGCCGGTGATCGGGCAGTTGCGAGTCCCGCCGAATTCGGCTGTGAAACTTGGTGCCGATTCCGTCAACATCATCGTCGACTCGGACGATCCCCAGCCTGAGGAGCCGCGACAGTTCCTCGCAACGGTCGACGATGAGGGGAACTTCTGCATCGACGACGTGCCCGTCGGGGACTATCGGATCTCGGTTTTCATCAGAGCAGCCGCACGAATCGTCCGGTTCGACCAATTTACGGTGCCGGCGATCAACGAGAAACTCTCGCAACGTCCGGTCGACCTGGGCATCCTGCCGTTCAATCCCCGCCTCTGGCATTGACGGCGGACCGCCGCGCCCGTGGGTCAAGACGGCGGAACGTTGAACGAAACTTCGGGCCGTCAACTTCTAATCAGCCTGTGAATTTCTGTCTGCCTGTCTCTTTCTATCGGTCAACGGCAGAGAGCACTTCTTCAGGTAGAAAGCTCGTCGGCCGGAAAGGAATTGAAATTCAACTCGTGCCGTTGCCAGAATCAGTTGTCCCAGCGGATCGCTCAGGACGGGACTGCGCTTGAACCGGAGACCGCGATGGACCACGGCCGGGCTGCGATTGGTCGAAGGGCAACATCGTCACCGCCGCGAAGAGCGGGCGCCCGGTCACGCTTCGTTTGCGCTGGACTCCTGATTTGTCTCGGCCTTTTCCTCGCGTTCTTCGCGCAGCCCCGTCCGCGAGCCGACGACGGCAAAGCGAGACCCGCCCCTGCAACCAGCAAGGCTGCGATCGATTCGGCCTCGGCGTCCACGTTTGAGCTGCGGATCGTCGGCCCCGATGGCCAACCCATCCCGGAGGCGAGAGTCCAGTTTTCGGGCGAGTCCACTTTGTCCAAAGCCCAGGTTCAGGCGGGCACTTTTCTCTCGCAGTCCCGTGTGGGGCTTTTTGTCCGCTCGGACGCTGCTGGGCGCGTCGTGCTGGCCGAGGCCAACCATCTCAATTTTCTCGTCATTGCGATTCGCACGCCCAGATACGCCTTTTGCCGGACGTTTTGGCGTGGAGTGAAGGGCGACGGGCCGAAATTCACCGCCAAGTTGCAGGCGGCCTGGACCCTGGGAGCCGTTGTGGTCGACGGCGAAGGCAAACCGGTCCCGAATGCGGGCGTGACCTTGCGGATCAATTTCACCGGCCGTCCCGGCGAGGGCGACGCCGGCGGGATCGGGGACCGGGCCTGGACCAACCACAACGGCGTCTGGCGGTTCGAGAGTGTGCCGATTTCCATGAGCCAGGTTCCCGTCGAGATCAATGAGCCGAATTTCATCCCGGTCCACACCAGCCTCACGCGTGCCGAATTCGGCGTTGCCGCGGGGCACGAGCCGACTGCCAAAATCACGTTGCAACGCGGACTGTTTGTCTCAGGCGCAGTCACCGACGACGCGGGCAAGCCGATCTCCAAAGCCCTCGTACGCACTCGAGTCATCAACGGCTACCGCAGTGCGTTCACCGCTGCCAACGGGACCTATCGGCTCGAAGGATGTCAGCCCGGCAGAGTCAATATCGTAGCGACGGCCAAGGGCCACGCGCCGAACGTGCGCGCCATCGATGTCACCGACCGCATGCGGCCGGTCGACTTTCGACTTGCGCCAGGCGGCACGATTCGCGTTCGCGTCGTCGACGAGCGCGCGCGGCCGGTTCCCAAAGCGCAAGTCTCCCTGCAACGCGGCCCGAACGACCGATTCGAAGTCGACCAAGCGCCGCTGGAGACGGACAACAACGGAATCTGGCAATGGAACGAAGCGCCGCCGGGCCCGATCGTGGCCAACATTGGGTCACCCGATCGCCTCTTCCTCAATACGCAGACGCTCGTGGCCGGCAAGGAAGAGTACGTCGTTCGCGTCCCGTCCGCGCTGGCCGTTTCGGGTCGCGTCATCGATGCGGAAACGAAACAACCGATCCAGCGATTCCGGGCGGTTGCCGGCATGTACGCGTCGGGGGCGTATATCTTCTGGCTCAACAAGAACGAATTCGCTGAGACCGCGGGCCGATACAAGATTCGTGAACACGCGGGCTCCGGTGCCTACCTGGTGCGCATTGAAGCCGACGGATATCTGCCCGGCGTATCACATCCGATCCAGAGCGGCGAGGACACTGTCGATGTGGATTTCGCGTTGGTCAAAGGAAGAGACATTCGGGCAACTGTGCTGACTCCCAACGGCACGCCCGCACACGACGCGCAAGTCGTGTTGGCCATCGGCGGGCAATCCATTCGGGTCGAGCACGGCGCGCTGGGCCAACGTCAAGGGGCTGTCGCGGAGAGCCAGACTGACGCGTCCGGGCAATTCCACGTCACCGCAAAGAACGATGATTTCTGGCTGGTGATCGTGCACGGGGCTGGATGCGCAACTTTGGCCGGCTTGCCCAACACGCATCCGCGGACGATCACGCTGAGCCCCTGGGCGCAGCTTGAGGGAACATTCCAAATCGCTCGCAAGCGGGTCTCCGGCATCGAGATTTCCCTGGGCGGCACCCTTGGCGTCGGGCAGATTGGACCGCAAGTCATCCTCGACTCCCGGGAGATGACCGATTCGCGCGGTCATTTCGTCTTCGACCGGGTCGTCCCGGGACGCCTACGCATCGCGTCCCGAGTGGCTGAACTGCAAGCCGACCCACCGCGGGTCATGTCCAGCTCGTCGACTGTAGTCGACTGTCCCGCGGGCCAAACCACTCGCTTCGATTTTGGCAAGACCGGTCGCCCCGTGGTGGGGCAACTGCGCTGGCCACCGAATTCGAAGATCGACGCGCCCTTGAACAGGGCCCGCATCGTGGTCCACTTCGTCGGGCGCGACGCGGTCCCCATGCCCAACATGACCTTTACGGCCACGGCGGACGACCACGGTAACTTCGCGATCGACGACGTCCCGCCGAGCAGCTACGTCATCTACAGCTTTTTTCCCCGAATCCCCGGACCACGACTACCGGTGCGCACCTTCACGGTTTCGACCGTCGATGAAAAGCTGTCGCAACGCCCCATCGACCTGGGCGTACTCACCCTGACCACGGACGAGCGCAAGGCCGCGCCCGCTCGCAACGTTCCGTAATTGACGCGCGTCATGCCCCAGCAATCGAACATAATCTCGCGATTGAGGATGACATCAACTCGGCGAGAATTCGCGATGGTAGTTTTCCTCGCCTGCGCTTTAATGCTGGTCCGCGCACGAGCGACGATTGCCCAGCCCGCCGGTGACGACGGATCTGGTGCCGCGCGAAAAGCCGGAGCGGAGGACCGCAAGACGGTCGCCCCCGCTTCCCCGAAGGCCGCCGCGCCCGCGCCAGCCGCGGCGACGTTCGAACTGCGGATCGTCGGGCCGGATGGCAAGCCGGTTGCCGACGCCAAGGTCGACTTGCGGAGCACTCCCAAAGTCCAAGCGGAGCAGGTCCGCGTCGGCAAATACCAGCGGCGTGCGACTTACGGTGTGGGCATCACAGCGGATGCGAATGGACGACTTGTTTTCGTCAGGCCGGCCGGATTGACGTTTCTGGACCTCCTGATCGAGATCCCGGGCTACGCGCCCTACTGGGCCGGCTGGAATCCCGACAGGAACTCGGAACCGATTCCAGCCGAGCTCACCGCCCGGTTGCAGGCCGCGGGGTCGGTCGGCAGCGTCGTCGTCGACGGCGACGGCAAGCCGATCGTCGGGGCGCAGATTTGGCCCGTCATCGAGTTCACTAAGCGACCCGGCGAAACGCGGCAGCTTGTGACCGGGACGCATCTCCGCACCGATTCCAATGGGCGGTGGCTCTACGAGTGCGTGCCGGATTCCGTGAAGTCGGTCCAAGTCGAAATCAGCAAGCACGACTTTATGACTCTGCGGACCGATCTGCCGCGGGCCACGTTCGGCCTCAAGCGGGGCGAAACGCCCGCCGCGCGAGTGACGCTGCAAGCCGGACTGATCGTTACGGGCAAAGTGACGGACGAGGGCGGCAAGCCGATCGATGGCGCGGTCGTGCGAACAAAGTTCGGCAACGATGTCCGCAAAGCGGTCACGGGTGCCGACGGCACGTATCGGCTCACGGGAGCCGAGCCCGGCGAAGCGCGAATCGTCGTGTCGGCCAAGGGCCGTGCCATCGAGCTGAAACAAGTAGCGATCGGCCGAGGCACGAACGTGGATTTCGTGATGCAGCCCGGTCGAACGGTTCGCGTACGGGTTCTGGACGAAAAGGGCCATCCGCTGCCGCGGGCACGTATCTTCTTCCAGGCATGGCGGGGTCCGTTCCAATACTTCGAGTTCGACTCGGTGACTCAATACGCGAATAAGGACGGCGTTTGGGAATGGAAAGAAGCGCCCGTCGATATGTTTGCCGCCGATATTTGTCGCCCCAACGGCATGCAGCTGAGCCGTCAGGCGTTGATCGCCCGCCAGGAGGAGTACACGTTTCGTGTGCCCCCGGCGCTCGTGGTTTCAGGCAAGGTGACCGACGCGAAGACCCAGCGGCCCATCCCCCTATTTCGCGTCGTGCCGGGAAGCCCCAGTTTTTCGAACACCCGTGACGGTTTCACGGCGACGGACGGCCAATACCGAGTCCGCGAGACCTACGCGCAAGGCGTTTATCGCGTGCGGATCGAAGCGGAAGGCTATTTCCCCGCGGAATCCGGCGACATTCCCACCGACGCGGGGAACGTGACCGCCAATTTCGAACTGAAAAGAGGCGAAGATTTTGTCGGCACGGTCGTGGCCCCCGACGGCACGGGCGCGGCCGGGGCTAAACTCGCCCTGGGCGTCCACGGCGCGCAGATCATGGTCACCAACGGCCGCGTCGACGACCGGCAAACTTATTGCTTGAAACAGACCGCCGATACGCGGGGGGAGTTTCGCTTCACGCCTCAAATCAAAGATTTCTGGCTCGTCGTGACCCATCCGACGGGCTTTGCCGAGCTCAAGTGCTCGGCAGAACATCTGCCGAGCCAGATCCGCTTGACCGCCTGGGCGCGCGTCGAGGGAACGTTCCGCGTCGCCCGTAAGGTGCAGGCAAAGGTTGCGCTCTGGATCAATGAGTGGGCGCAGAACGTGATGGCGCCGAACGCGCCCAGTATTCTTTTCAACTACGGGCAAACGACGGATGCGAACGGCCGTTTTGTCTTCGAGCGTGTCGCGCCGGGCGATGGTCTCATCGGCCGAAACCTCCAACTCATGGCCTTCACTGGGTCGAACGCGATGACTTCGTCGGCGATGGTTCCGATCAAGCTGAAAGCGGGGACCACCACGCACGTCGACCTGGGAACGTCCGGCCGGCCGGTGATCGGGCAGCTACAGGGACCCGCGGAGTTGAAGGAACCAATCCGCTGGAGTTTCGCGCTCATCGAGGTCGATGGCAACAGCCTGCACTTCGCCGCCACGGCGGATCCTCACGGGAACTTCTGCATCGACGACGTGCCGGCGGGCTTTTACTCGCTGAGCGTGCGTTTTACGAACGACAATGGAATCCGGTTCAACCGCCGCGTGGAAGTCCCAAAGATTGATGAGAAGCTTGCACACGCCCGATCGACCTGGGCGTGCTCAACCTGAACGAGCCGAAGGCCGTGCCCGCTCGCAACCCGTAAGCAGAGGATGCCATGACTCATCGACCGATCACGATTCCGGGCGGGCGAGTGCGATCGAAGTGCTGGGAAGTCGTCACGCTCCTGCTCGCGCTCGGCGCGCTGCTCGGGTCGGACGCACGGCCGATGTCCGTCCTGGCCGCCGGCGATGACGGCCCAGGCGCCGCGAGCAAAGCCAAAGCCGACGACCACAAGACGATCGCGCCGGCACCCACTCCCCAGGCACCCGCTCCGCAGGCAACCACCGCGCCCGCGCCTCAGGCGCCGGTGTTCGAGTTGCGGATCGTCGGGCCCGATGACAAGCCGGTTCCGGATGCCAGGGTCACAGTGATCATGACCCCGCGGCCCAGCGACCTCCGGCTCCGCGCAGGGACGTTAGTCACCAAATCGCGCAACAGCTTCGTGCTGAAGTCGGACGCGGACGGGCGCGTGGCCTTCGAGCGGCCGGCTCGCTTGGACTACCTCAACTATCAAATTCGTAAACCCGGGTACGGCTGCTACTGGAACTGGTTGAACTTCCAGAACAAAGCCAAGACGGACTTTGCGCCGAAGACCGTGAAATTGCAGCGGGCCTGGACGATCGGCGGCATTTTCGTCGACAGCGACGGAAAACCCATCCCGAACGTGCGGATTATCCTGCAGCTTCAAATGACCGGCGGGCAAATCATCATGTCGGACCGCATCTGGTCCAACAGCAAGGGCATCTGGAAGTTCGAGAGCGTCCCCGAATCGATGAACGCCGTCAGCGCCCAAATCAGCGACCCGAAATTCGTGCCGGAAAACCCGACGCTCGACCGCGCGGAATTCGCGGTTAATCCCGGCCATGATCCGACCGCAAAAATCACCCTCAAGGGCGGCTTCTCCGTCACCGGCAAGGTTACCGATGACGGCGGGAAGCCAATCGCCAAAGCGCTCGTGCGGACGAGGGCTAACAGCGACACCCGCAGCGCTTTCACCGACAAAAAGGGGGTCTACCGCCTGGAGGGCTGCGGGCCTGGCAGCGCAGGATCGTGGCATCGGCTAAGGGGCGCGCCCCCGCCTTGCAAGAAATCGAAATCGGCGCGGGACTAGGCCTGATCGACTTTCGGCTGAAACCGGGCAACAGGATCCGCGTGCGTGTCCTCGACGAAGAGGGGCACCCGGTTCCCAAAGCGACAGTCTATTTCCAGCAGTGGCGGCCGGGGTTCGATTACTTCGAGGTCGACAATGCCCCGCGGCAGACGGACGTCGACGGTCTCTGGGAATGGAAGGAGGCGCCCCCGGAAGAAATTCTGGCCAACATCAGTCGTCCCAACGGGATGACCCTGAGCAATCGAGCCCTCTCGCCGCGCAAGGAAGAGTACGTGTTCCGCGTCCCCAAGGCACTCGTCATCTCAGGCAAGGTGGTCGACGCCGAAACGCATCAGCCGATCAAAAGTTTTCGGCTGATGTCCGGATATGTCTGGATGGGGCAGCAGGTCGTTTGGGAGCAGAACAATAATGTCGCGGCGACAGGAAACACTTACGAAATCAAAAAGACGTACGAGAACGGCGGGAATCTGGTGCGCGTCGAAGCCGAGGGGTACATGCCGGCCGTGTCTCGTGAGATCAAAACTGACGAGGCGAAAGTCACGATCGATTTCGAGCTGCTCAAAGGGAAAACCGTCGCGCTGACGGTCTTAATGCCCGACGGAGCCCCGGCCGCGCGAGCAAAGGTCGCGATCCCCGGCCCGGGGGAGCACGTGATAATTTCCGGGAATCAAATGCAGGAGCAGGGCGGCGAAGGCCCCTTGGGAGGATTGATTGTGGGACTGGTCCGTCAATTTCGCCGGGCCGGTCGAGTCGGATGGGCCGCCGTGCACGAAACCGACAAGGACGGCAAGCTTCGTGCGGAGGCGAAGAACACGAACTGCTGGATCGTCGTCACGCACCCCAGCGGCTATGCCGAGCTGCCGGGAATGCCCAACTCGAATCCGCGAATCATCAAGCTCAAGCCCTGGGCACGGATCGAGGGAACGTATCGAGTCGCGCGGCAGCCACGGGCGAGGGCGCAGATGTCGGCGTTCCGGGTCCAGTATTCCTTTGGCCAAAACAGCCCGCACATCATGGTGAACTCGATGCAAATGACCGATGTGCACGGCCGGTTCGTCTTCGAGCATGTCGTGCCGGGCCAACAGCAGGTCAGTTCCACGCGGGCGAACGGCCCCGGCGATGCCGAGATGACGTCGAGCATGACGGTGACCACGAACTGTCTCCCAGGCGAGACCACGCACGTCGACTTGGGAGCCGAGGGACGTCCGGTGATCGGGCAATTACGCAAGCCGCCGGAGGCTAGGGCCGACCAATTGGGTTCGGCTCAGATCTGGATCAACCAGGAGGGGGGCCAGAGGTGGGGCGAGTCGGGGCTGCAGTTCAATGCGACGACCGACCGTGACGGAAACTTTGCCATCGACGATATTCCGCCAGGCAATTACTGGTTGAACGCCTACATCCCCAACGCTCACGGGCAGAATCTTCAAATGCAGCAGCACCGTTTCGTCGTGCCGAAAGCTAAGGGGAAGTTGTGGCAGCGACCCGTCGATCTGGGTGTGCTCACGATGTCGAACCCCGAAAGGGCGCGAGCGGCAAGAGTCGTCCGCTGAATGTGTCGCGCGAGAGAACTCTAAAGTGCGCTGATCGGATTTGCCCATGAACGACGAACTGAATCAGCATCAGCCTCCACCGGCCGCGTCACGGCAACTCATCAATCCGAGTTGGGGTGTCTCCACCTGCGCCGCGATGTTCATCTCAGTCCTGACGTTGCTAGCGGTGCGGGCGGACGACGGCAAACCAAGCGCGGCAGACATCAAGTCCAAACCGGCCAGCGCACTGAGTCGGCGACCCCCGTGTTCGAACTGCGGATCGTCGGGCCAGATGGGAAGTCGGTTCCAGAGGCCAAAATCGAACTGCGGACGACGCCGGTTATCCAGGCAAATCAGATCCACCGCGGCAAATACCTGCGCCGAATGCGCTACGCCGCGAACGCGACGGCGGATGCCGATGGCCGGCTTTCCTTCGACCGGCCGGCCAACCCGAAACGGTTCGATCTCTACGTCAAGATTCCTGGCTACGCCCCTTACTGGGCTGGATGGTCTCTCACCTCGAATTCCGAGCCGATCCCCGCCTCGCTCACGATCAAGCTGGAACCCGCGTGGACGGTGGGGGGCGTTGTCGTCGACAGCGACGGCAAACCCATTCCCAACGCGCGTGTGGGACTTCGGGTCGAATTCACCAAACGCCCCGGCGATTCGAGGCAAATGGGGACCGGCGACCGAGTGCGGACCAACAACAAAGGGGAGTGGACCTTCGAGAGCGTCCCCAGCTCTCTCAATGCTGTCCCCGTCGAAATCTACGATCCGCTCTTCATGGTGCAGCGGCTGACCCTGTCGTGCGCACTGTACCAGGTCGAGCGGGGACATCCGCCGACCGCCAAAACTGTTCTGAATCGCGGCCTGATCGTCACCGGTCGGGTCACCGACGAAGTCGGGAAACCGATCGCCAAAGCCAACGTCTGGACCAAAGTCGGCAACAACGAGCACTCGGCCGTCACCGATGCGTCGGGTGTGTATCGGCTGGAGGGTTGCGAGCCAGGATCGGTCCGAATTGTCGTGGCGGCGAAGGGGCACGCTCGCGCGCTACAAGACGTGCAAATCGGTCCGCGCAATCCGCTCATCGACTTTCAGATGCAGCCCGGCGCCACACTGCGCGTCCGCGTTCTCGACGAGCACGGCAAGCCGATCCCCAAAGCAACGATTTTCTTTCAACAGTGGCATGGTCGCATCCAGTACTTCGAGTTCGAGAATGTGCCGCAGCTCACGGACGAGCACGGACTGTGGGAATGGAAGGACGCGCCCGTAGACCCCATCCAAGCCGACATCTGCCGCCCGGATGGCATGCAACTCGGCAATCGGACGCTTGTCCCTGGCGAGAAAGAACAGGTGTTCCGCGTGCCGCCGGCTCTCGTGATTTCGGGAAAAGTGATCGACGCCGAAACGAAACAGCCGATCAAGTCGTTTCGCGTCATTCCGGGCATCCAATGGTCGAATGCAAATGTCTTTTGGAACACCGACCACGCTTTTGACGCAATCGACGGCCACTACCAGTTTCGCGAGAACCGCGAGCAGCACGCCTACCAGGTGCGGGTCGAAGCGGACGGCCATTTGCCGGGCGTCTCACGCCAGATCAAAAGCGACGAGGGAAACGTCACGATCGATCTGGCGCTGGAAAAAGGCCACGACATCGCCACGACCGTGGTGACGGCCGATGGAGCGCCGGCCCCTCGCGCAAAAGTGGCGCTCCTCAACGCCGGAGCGCACCTCATGCTTGAAAATGGCGACTTTGCCGCAGGCCAGGTGAACTGCCCCCGCCAGGACGCTGACGAAGCCGGCCGCGTTCACTTCGGCCCCCAAACGTCGGAGTTCTGGCTGGTGGCCATTCATCCGTCGGGTTACGCCCAGCAGTGGTGTTCGCCCAAGTCGGTCCCCAAGACGCTCCCACTGACACGCTGGGCTCGGGTTGAAGGGACCTATCGAGTCGCGCGGAAACCGCAGGCCAATGCCAAGCTCTCGATCAATCACCAGGCCAACGCCCGGCTCCGCGCTCAAAACGGCGCATCGATCTACCTGGACTACAACCAGACGACCGACGCCAACGGACATTTCGCCTTCGAGCACGTCATACCTGGCCAAGGATCGATCGGCCGCTACATCCTGATCATGATGGACACAGGAACGAGCGAGATCACGTCGAGCAGCATGGTGCCGGTGAAGTTCACCGCGGGCCAAACGACTCACATCGATCTTGGAGTCTCGGGGCGGCCCGTGACCGGACAGCTGCGAACGGCAAACGGTGAAAAGCCGACGATTGCCTGGAACTTCGTTCTGGTCCAGGCGACAGGAAATGGTCGGGACTTCCAAGCAACAGTCGATCCCGAAGGCAACTTCTGCATCGACGACGTCCCCCCGGGCGAGTATTCGCTCAGCCTTCAGTTCTTAAAGCCGGGTCAATCTCAATTCAATCCGCACCGTTTTACCGTAACGGCCGTGAACGAGAAGTTGTCGGCGCGGCCGGTTGACGTCGGAGTGTTGACCTTAGAACCCGGTAAGTAGTGACCGAGTACTCAGGACTCCTGAGACTGAGTCCCGAGTGAATGCTCCGTAAAGGGAGCTGCTATGGACTACGAGCAGACTGAGCTCCGGCGAGAGTCGAAGAAGTCGAGGCGACCGGCTTCTCGGCCGGTGTCATCCTTAACTTGCGCGGCGATTCTCATCGCCCTGCTGTCCACGCCATCGGTGCGGGCAGACGACGGCAAACCGGTTGCGACAGGGGTCAAGTCCAAGCCCGCTAGCGCGCCCGAGTCAGCGAACCCCGTGTTCGAGCTGCAGATCGTGGGGCCGGAAGGTCAGCCGATTGCGGGGGCGAAGGTCAATCTGGCGACGCAGCCGCCGTTGGAAAAAGTTCGACTCCGCGCAGGGAGGTTGCTCAATAAGCCGCGCTACGGAGTCAACCTGCAGTCTGACGCGGAGGGACGCATCGTCGTCGAGCAGCCGCCGCACTTGGAGTCGCTCAACTTCCGCGTTCACAAGCCGGGCTACAGCTTCTACTCCTCGACTTACAACTTTCACTATGACAAGCCGCAGACGATCAAGCTGCAGAAGGCCTGGACGATCGGTGGCGTCGTGGTCGACGGCAAAGGCCAGCCCGTGCCGAACGCGCGGGTCGTACTGCAGATCCGTTTCGCGGGGACGGGCCAGCTGGGCTATTCCGATCGTCTGTGGACCAACAGCAAAGGCGTCTGGAAGTTCGAGAGCGTGCCGGAGTCGATGCAGCTCGTCAGCGCGGAGGTCAGCGAGCCCAAATACCCGGCGCACAAGGCGAGTTTGAGTCGCGAGAAATTTGCGATCGAGCCGGGACACGAACCGACCAGAAAAATCGTCCTCGCAGGAGGGGTCACGGTGATGGGCAAGGTCACCGACGAGGCTGGCAAGCCGATCGCCAAAGCGCTCATCCGCGCGGGTCGGCGAAGACACGCGGACCGCCTTCTCGGACAAGAACGGCAGCTACCGGCTCGAAGGCTGCACACCGCAACTCAAGCTCGTGGCCGCGGCCAAGGGGTGCGCCGCACAGCTCCGAGAGCTCGAACTCGGCACGCTCGAGGCGTCGGTCGACTTTCAGCTCAAACCAGGCAAGACGCTCCGCCTGCGCGTGCTCGACGAGGCCGGGCGACCTGTGCCGAAAGCGCAAGTCTCACTTTGGGGCGAGTTCGGCTTCGATGCCTTCGAAGTCGATCAGGCCCCCCTGAAGACGGACTTGGACGGAGCCTGGGAATGGCACCACCTGCCCGGGGAAAGAATGCTGCTCAGCATTCATCGCTCCAACGGGATGACGCTCGGCTGGCAGAGGGTAACAGCCAGGCAGGCCGAGTATGTGTATCGCGTTCCCTCGGAGCTGGTGATCACAGGACGAGTCGTCGACGCCGATACCAAACAGCCGATCCACAACTTTCGCTTCACCAGCGGATACCGCGCGATCGGGCGGCAAGTCATCATGAACGAGACCAAGCCGGCCGCCGCGGATGGCACTTATCAGATTCGTCAGACCTATCTCCAGCTCGCATACCTGGTGCGAATCGATGCCGACGGATATTGGCACAGCGTCTCGCGCGAGATTAAGTCGGACGCGGGGAACACCACGATCGATTTCGAGCTGCTCAAAGCCAAAGACTTCGCGGCGACCGTGCTCACGCCCGACGGCCGGCCTGCCGCGGGAGCAAAAGTGGCGGTTTTGGGACCGAACGAAGTCGTCTCTCTCAGCCGGGGCGAGTTGGAAAACCAGCGCGACGTTCATGACGCGGATCAAACCGGCCGGGTGCAGATTGCCGTGAAGAACAACAACTTTCGGTTGGTGATCACGCATCCCTCGGGGTACCTCTACCAAAGTGGGCTCCCGGGCGCCAATCCCCGGCAGCTCGAGTTGATGCCGTGGGCGCGGGTCGAAGGGACGCTCCAGGTCGCGCGACGTCCGCAGTCCGACGTCGAGGTTTCGCTTTACACCCCCTCGCCCGCCTCGAACGTGCCGGCGCGGAACTCTCCGCCCCTCGACCACGACACACGGTCGACCGATGCACGAGGTCGATTCGCGTTCGACCGTGCCACTTCCGGACTGCATTGGATCGTTGTCAAACGCATCGCAGGCAAGGGAAAGTCTGAAACCACCTTCACCACTACCGTGCCGGTCGAGTGTCCCGCCGGCCAGATCATGCACGTCGACGTCGGCGGCGCGGGGCGGCCCGTCATCGGTCAGTTACGGCGGCCGCCCGAACCAAAATCCGACGTTTCGTTGAGCTCGACCCAGATTATGGTCATGCCCGATATTGATTGGTTTGACATCGAAACCGTCCCCACATTCACCGCCAGGCCCGACATCGACGGCAACTTCTCACTCGACGAGATTCCACCCGGTGACTATCTCCTGCACGCCATTGATCCCGGGCCGCCGCGCCTGCAGCTCCAGTCGCACCATTTCACCGTGCCGCAGATCAACGCAAAGCTGTCGCAGCGGCCGGTCGACCTGGGGTTGCTCATCCTGAAGAGGCCCGAACCATTCGCCGGTCCCGCGAAAGCGCGGCGTTAGACGAGAACGCATGAGCGACCGGGACTTTTCAAATCGGCGATCGCCTCCATTGCGCAGGGCGAAATTCGGCATCGTATTCGTCGTCGCCGGAGTGCTCTTATGCTTTGAAGCACTCCAAGCGACCGGAGTTTTTTTCGGGTCCGGAAAATCGCTTGACGTTTCGATTGCCGTTGTCGGCAGCGACGGGAAGGCAGTGACCGATGCCAAGGTCGTTCTCCTCGAACTCGGTGAATCGGCCGATATTGATAACGGCGAGCTGATCCAGCCACCCGTTTCGCACCAGAAAAAGCCCGACCCCGGCGGTCACTGGCATTTCACGACCGACGCGGACGAGTTTTGGATCGTTGCCGTGCATCCTTCGGGCTGGGCTTACGTGAAGGGCACGCGGACCTCCCCGTCGAAGACGATCTCTCTGTCGCCTTGGGCGAGAGCCGAAGGGACGTACGCGATCGCTCGTCAACCGCGCGGATGTCGATTTGGAAATCGAAGGGCACACCAACTTGTGGATCGGAGAAGGTGTCGCCCACCTGACGACATCGAATCAGCAAAAGACCGACGCACACGGCCACTTCGTCTTCGAGCACGTGTTACCCGGCCTGCGATACATCAGGAGTATTCGCACTCGCAAACCGAGCGAGCCCCGCGAAATGATGTCCACCTGCAGGATGACTGCCGAATTTCTTTCGGGCAAGACCACCCGCATCGATTTCGGCAACGCGGGGCGCACGGTCATCGGACGACTGAAGGCACCGGAAGAAGGGCCCGAGCCGCGGTGGGGTAACGCTAACATTGAGATCCACCGCGATCGAAGAGGCGGATTGGGAGAGCTGAGTTTTCTGGCCACCGTCGACGATCGGGGAGAATTCTCCATCGACGACGTGCCGGCCGGAAAATACTACCTGGGCGTGCCTCCTATTCGCGGCAAGCTATTCGTCATGGGCTATGCATTTGAGGTGCCGCCGATCAGCGAAAAACTCTCGCGACGGCCGGTGGACCTGGGCATGATTACGCTGAAGAAATTCGACCGACCGGCCGTTCCCGCGAAAACGCGCCGTTAGACGAGATGAGCCGTCAGGCGAGCTCGCTCGGCACCGGCAATTTGAGATGCGCACGCGTACAATTGCACCCGCGCGGCGGTCCGCGGCTACGGCCGCGTGGCGGCGACACATTGAAGCCTGAAGTCGTTCGGTGATGTCCCTTCCAGAACTTTGACTGTCCCGCGTTCGGTCGGACACACCG
This sequence comes from uncultured Planctomycetaceae bacterium, assembly GCA_963800135.1. Lineage (GTDB taxonomy): Bacteria > Planctomycetota > Planctomycetia > Planctomycetales > Planctomycetaceae > DASPSM01. Next base: position 46,177 of record CAWCZR010000003.1, read on the forward strand.
CGCGGGGAATCGGAGAGCGGCTCATGTCGCTATTTCGACGAAAAAAGGCCGGCTGAGGCTCCAAAGGGCCTACTGCCTCTCGTGGTTTCTCCCGACGATCCCTTGGCCAAGGAGCACGCCGCCGTTGCGGCCTTCGTCGAGGACGCGGTGCGGGCGTTGGGCGAGCAGCACTTCTACCAGGAACTCGACCTCAAATCCGTCCCCTCCGGCGCATTGTTGCTCGCGGGAGAGCCAGAGCAAGCGAAGCGGTACATTCTAGCGGCCGTGACGCAAGCGACACATTGGGACGCGCTCGCAGCCGAAGTGCGCAACTCAGGGAAAACGGAAATCGAGCGAATTAACGCTCATCATCTACCGGGCTGGGCGCCGTTATGGGGGCGGCGTCGACAAGCGCAGGCGGTCATCGCCGCCCTCATGCGCCGCAGCCTCCCTTTCGACGAAGCCGATCTCCAGGCGCTCATGAAGTGGTGCTGCGACGCGGACACTCTGGGCCCGTTTTGGTATCCGATTGGATCCCTCGTCAAGGCGCTCGAGCGCTATGTGGCGAAGAACACCGTCGAGCCCGGTCTTCGTGAAACGATGAAGCAGTTTGCAGCCAAGCTGCGTGCGGTTAACGGAAAAGATGCCAAACGGCTCGGCACCACGGTCGAACAACTGTGCCTCGATGGTGAGGTCGAGACGGCGATCGAGACGCCGCCCGCAGAGTTTGATCCGCCGCCGCAGCCAGCGGCGGCCGGAAATCCATACGTCCTCAATCAGCTCAAACGCTACCTGGGGATTCCCCCCGAGGAGCCAAATCCGACGACCACCCTGATCGGGCCGGATCAATTTCCGCTCCCCGACGGCTCGCCGCTCCGGGCCGAGCACGACCGACTGAGTTCGGCATTTGGTGAATGGAATTCCCACAGTCCGGCTCTCCGCAATAGTGCGATCGGACGAAAACTGCTGCCGCTCGATCCGACGGCGATGGGCTCCCTGCTGCTGGCGACAGCGGAACGACATGTCAACGCGCTGCTCACCGGCATGGGCGTTGGAGATGCGCCCGGCACGTGGCAGTCCCGCTACGCGACTGCCAGGGTCGCTGCAACGTTCCTCGAGTGCGAATTCGAACTCGACCGTGAGGGCACGTTCGACCTGCTGTTGTATCTCGCCGTGCTCCCCCAGTCGCTGCGCGAGAAAGTTACCAAACCCGCGGCGAAACTCTTCGCGACGGTCGCTCGAGAAAGTTCTCGCTCGGCGTTGACTGAAGGCGAGCGCTATGTACTGTCGCTGCTTCGAATTTCGTTGATCGGTGGTCCGGCGCTCGGGGTCATACCCGATGCGGTGCGGCCCGTGGCGGCACTGATTAATGATGGCGCGTCGTTCTACCTGGCGCCGGGGGAAGCCTGGACCGACGCCGTGAACACGGAGATCGCCGGTTTGCAACGGGTGGAACGGTCCGGTTGGGTCGAGTTGTTCCGACACGCATTGACGGCCACTGCGACACGCCCATCGGCCAAATGGCTCAAGACGGCCGCTCAGCGGATTCAACCCATCGGTGGTGGGAAGGTTCGCGAGGCGCTCTTGCGCTGGTTTCCGCTCGTTACTCAGGGACAATCGATTGCAAGGGTCGGCTCCTATCCTGGCGATACGCGCGGCCTGGGCGACACCATGCACGACGAGAACGCAGATTGCTTGCGTGGCTTGCTCTGGTGCGTGCCCCTGCTGCCGGAACGCGATCGAATGGCGCGCGGCGTCACCCAGGTGGCTCTCTCCGCCTATAAGAAAGTTCCCGGCGTCGGTCCGCGCACGGTGAAAGTTGGCAACGCCGCCGTCTTTGCCCTCGCAGAACTCGCATCCCAAGAGGCCGTCGGCCAGCTGGCGATGCTGAAGGTCCGTGTGAAAACGGCCAATGCCCAAAAGGAGATCGAAAAGGCCTTCGACGCTGCCGCCACGGCCCTCGCCCTCCCACGCGATCAAATTGAGGAGCTGGGAGTTCCTTCGTACGGCATGGAAGAGGTTGGTCGGCGGTGCGAAGAGTTCGGCGACTATCGGGCTGAGCTGCTCGTGACCGGCTCCGACGCCGACCTGAAGTGGTTCGATGCCGGCGGCAAAGCGCTCAAATCCGTGCCGGCTAAAGTGAAGTCCGATTTCAAGGAGGATCTCAAGGAGCTGCAACAGTCGCTGAAGGACATTCAATCGATGCTGCCCGCACAGCGCGATCGCATTGACGGACTTGTCCTCTTGCAAAAGAGCTGGCCGATCGCCCAGTGGCGGGAACGCTATCACGACCATCCTCTCGTCGGAACGATCGCACAGCGGCTCTTGTGGCGCGTGGATGGCGCTGCGGCTCTCTTCAAGGATGGCGTGCCGACCGACGTTGAGGGCGCACCGATCGCTCACGGGAAAACTGCCGAGGTGACGCCCTGGCATCCGGTCGGCTGCACGAGCGACGAGATCGTCGCGTGGCGCCGCAGGCTCGAGGAACTCGGAATCACACAGCCCTTCAAACAGGCGCATCGCGAGGTCTATCTCCTCACCGATGCCGAGCGGAATACGCAGACCTACTCGAATCGATTCGCGGCCCACGTCATCCGTCAGCACCAGTTCAACGCGCTCTGCGCGGCTCGTGGATGGAAGAACAAATTGCGGCTGATGGTTGATGACGTCTATCCTCCGGCAAGCAAGGAACTGCCGCAGTGGAATTTGCGGGCCGAATACTGGGTCGAAGGCATCGGCCAGGACTTCGGCGGCGACACGAACGAGTCGGGCGTTTACCTGCGGCTCGCCACCGATCAGGTTCGATTTTATCGGTTGGAAGCAGCGTTCAATCTGGCTCACGCCGGCGGTGGGGGCTACGAAAACATCGCCGCTGGTCCGGGCACGGCCGGCATCAACGAGCCGCTACCGCTCGCCGACGTGCCGCCACTCGTGTTCTCAGAAGTCATGCGCGACGTCGACTTGTTCGTCGGCGTCGCGTCGGTGGGGAACGATCCGAACTGGCAGGACGGCGGTCCGCAGGGTCGGTACCGCGACTACTGGCAGAACTATTCGTTCGGAGAGCTGTCCGCGACCGCCGCGACGCGGAAGGAAGTTCTGGAGCGGCTCGTGCCCCGACTCAAGATCGCCAAGCGGTGCTCGTTCAGCGATCGCTTTCTCGTGGTCCGCGGCGACAAGCGGACATACAAGATTCACCTGGGCTCGGGGAACATCCTCATGGAACCCGATGATCAGTACCTGTGCATTGTGCCGGACGCTCGAGCCCGAGTCTCGCAAAACGACCTGTATCTGCCGTTCGAGGGCGATTCGACCCTGTCCATCGTCATCAGCAAGGCGCTGCTCCTGGCAGAGGACACTAAAATCAAGGACCCGACGATCACACGCCAAATTGAGCTCCGTTGAGGCATTCGGCGATCCATCGAGAGATTTGCGGTCCGTACTGTCCGAGAATGCTGTTCGCGAATACCGTTCCAGAGCACGATTCGAGAAAGGATGTGCCTCATGCCAGTCACCGTGACCGTGCGGGACGAAACGACTTCCGGCGACCTCTTCCACGAGCTGCCGTTGACCTTTCCCAGCGAGCGCATCACTGTCCGCGAGCTGATCCGTGAACGCGTTTATCAGGAGGTTCAGGATTTCAATTCCAAGAGCAACGAACGAGTCTTCCGGGGCCTGGTGCAGCCGACAGACGCCGAGCGGGTTCTCAACGGCGCGCGGACCGAGTATCGGCTAAAACAGCACCGCCAGATCGAGTGGAAACCGCAATTCGAAAGGGCGCTCGAAGCGTTCAACCGCAACGGATTTTTCATCCTCGTCAACGACAAGCAGGCCGAAAGCCTCGATCAGGAATTCGAGGTCGGAGCCGGCACTCAGATCAGCTTTGTGAAACTGACTTTGCTCGTCGGCGGCTAAGGGACCCGATTCATGGCCTTGGTCAAAATTATCTCTCCGATCGACGGCTCGGTTGTCGCCGAACGGTCCTGCGCCGCACAGTCCGAGATTGATACTGCTCTGAAGGTCGCGCAAACGGCGCAGCGGCAGTGGCGTGCCACCCCCGTCGCCGAGCGGGCGCGGTTTTGTCTGCGGGCCGTCGATGCACTGGTGGCGATGGCCGACGAGGTCGCCGACGAGCTGGCGCGGCAGATGGGGCGGCCCGTGCGGTACGGTCGCAACGAAGTGTTGCGGACGGCGGAGCGGGCCCGGCACATGATCGAGATTGCGCCGGCGGCGCTGGCCGACCATCGTCCCGCGCCCGTCGATGGTTTTCGCCGCTTCGTTCGACGCGAGCCGCTCGGCACCGTGTTCGTGATCGCGCCCTGGAATTATCCGTATTTGTCGGCGGTCAATTCGGTCGTGCCGGCACTAATGGCCGGGAATGCCGTCCTGCTGAAGCACGCGGCCCAGACGCTTCTCGTGGGCGAGCGGTTTCAGGCGGCCTTCGATCGGGCCGAGTTGCCGCCGGGGCTGTTTCGTAACCTGGTGCTCGATCATGAGCAAACGGGGCAGATCATCCGCTCGGGCGGCGTGCACCAGGTGAATTTCACCGGCTCGGTCGCGGGCGGCCGCGAGATCGAAACGGCGGCCGCCGGCACGTTCATCGGCACAGGCCTCGAATTGGGCGGAAAGGATCCGGCCTACGTGCGGGCCGACGCCGACTTGCTCTATGCGATCGAGAACATCGCCGACGGGGCCTTTTTCAACTCGGGCCAGTCGTGCTGCGCGGTCGAGCGGGTCTACGTCCACAAGCAGCATTTCGATCGTGTCGTCGCCGGCGTCGTCGATTTTGCGTCGAAATACGTGCTCGGCAAACCGCTCGATCCGGAAACCACACTCGGCCCGATGGTCCGCGGGACGGCGGCCGACTTTGTGCGGAAGCAAATTGACGAGGCCGTCGTGCAGGGAGCCCGGCGCCTCGTGCCGCCCCATACGTTTCCGCCTGACAAGCCTGGTTCCCCTTATCTCGCGCCGGAGGTCTTAGTCGACGTGAATCACGAGATGGCCGTGATGCGCGAGGAGACGTTCGGCCCCGTGATCGGCATCATGCCCGTTGACTCAGACGAAGAGGCCATCCGCCTGATGAACGACAGCCCTTACGGCCTCTCCGCCTCGATCTGGACACAGGATATCGACGCAGCCGAACGCATCGGCGAACAGATCGAGACGGGCACCGTCTTCATGAACCGCTGCGACTATCTCGACCCGGCACTGGCGTGGACGGGCGTCAAAGAAACGGGCCGCGGCATCACACTCTCGGCCCTGGGCTACTCGACGCTCACTCGCGTGAAGTCATATCACCTGAAGCAGATTCCGAAAGTGTGACTGGCCGCGCGACTCGCGTTCATGCCAGCAGCGTCTGAGCCTCGTCCCAGATTTGCCGCACGAGGTCGCCTGCGGGGACTGGTTTGGCCAGCGCCGCCGATTGCCCGGCCCAGAGCTGCATGCGGTGCACGTCGTTGGCCGTGGCGCCCGCTTCTTTCATGGCGGCCGTTAATCCGCGTTGCACCGGGTAGGGCGCGGGAGGCGGCGCGCCCGGCGCGGCGGCCGCTTTCACGTAGTTGGTGGCGATCGCGCGGCCCAGACGTCCGGTGAAGGCGCGGGTCAGCGTCGTACCCTCCGGCTCGAGCTGGTCGAGCGCGCCGGCCCAGGCTGGATGCGTTTTGGCTTCGGGACAGCGGAGAAGGGTGGTGCCGACCATTGCCGCGCTCGCGCCGAGCACGAGAGCCGCCGCCACGCCGCGACCGTCGCCGATGCCGCCGGCCGCGATGATCGGAATGCCGACGTGATCGGCCAGTCGCGGCAGCATGGCAAAGAGCCCGACCAGTTGCCGCTCGGCTGCCGCCTGGTCGAACGATCCGCGATGGCCCCCCGCCTCTGCCCCTTGCGCAATGATGGCGTCGGCGCCCGCGGCTTCGGCCTGGCGGGCTTCGTCGAGCGTCGTTGCCGTGGCGAACCAGGCGATGCCGCTTTGCTTGAGCCGCGCGACGTACTCGGGCGAATAGAGCCCCATGATCGAGGAGACAACGGTCGGCTTCAGTTCGAGGAACGTATCGCTCTGCGCATTCATGTCGGGCGGGACGGCGTCCCCCGCGCAGGTGGCGACGGGCGGTCCCCATGCGGCCAGGAACTCGCGGACGCGGCCTTCCGCCTCTTCATCGCGGCGCGGCGGAGCGTCGGGAATCCACGTATCGAGTTGGAACGCGCCGCCACCTGCCGAGCGAAATTGCTCGACCCACGCGCGAATGGCGGCCGGCTGGCTGACGAGGGCTCCCATCGCTCCCATCCCGCCCGCGTTGGCCACCGCGGCGGCCAGCGTTGCCGGGCAGGCACCCGCCATCGGCGCCATCAGGATCGGCACGCGCATTCCATATTTCGCGCAGAACGCGGTCGCCCGTTCGCGCGGACTGACGGAAGAACGACGAGCAGTCGCTGCCATGCTGGGTGATGTCATGCTGGGATGCCTCCACGGCTCGGACCGCGCCAATTTGCGGCCCGATTACCCAACTTTAGCAGGTTGCCCGGCGATTCGAACCGCTGCCCGTAACGTCCGCCGGTCACTTCGGCGGGTCGGCCGTCTCTGATGTAGGCGTCCCATTTATCGAAGGCGCGGCTCTTGACCGGGTCGACTTTCCCCTGCTGCTCTTTCGGCGCGTTTAAGATGAGGCGAGTCATGTCGGCGGCAATCGCGCGGCGCTGCGCCTCGTTGGCGGCAGCCGATCGCACGATGTCGCTCTCGATCTGTTGGGCTTCGACGCGATCGATCCGCACCAGCAGGTCGCCGACCGTCTTGGCATTCCGCTCCTGCGAGAGCGTGCGGATGAAGCTGGCGACGCGCTGCGCGTTTTGAATGTCTCCCAGCCAGGCCGCGTTCTGTTGGACCAGCTTGAGCGTCTCCGAGATGCTGGCGATGCGTCGCTGCAAGTCGGCGCTCTGCTGATTGGCGAGAGCCAGCTGTTGCTCGGACCGGTCGAGGGCGCTCTGGGCGCTGTCCAATTCCTTCTGCACATGCACGATCTGTCCGATCGCAGTGTTGGTGAGCGACTTGATCGAGTCGTTGAGCAATTCGCTCCGCGACGCAACGTGCTCCTTGACCGCTTTCGACAATTCCGTCGTCGTCGTCTGTTTGAGCGCATCCCGCGTTGACATAGAGCGTCATCACGGCGATCAGGCTACCGATGCCGATGGCCGTCCCCCAGCCGAGCACGACCTTGCGGACCTCGCGGAGCACGACGGACTTGCGATATTGCTCGTCGTTGAGAAACAGCTCGGAGGCCACCTGCTGCAGCACGCGCTCGTACTCTTCCTGCGAAAGCTGCGCCGTGCCGGCCAGCCGTATCGACGGCTGAGAATCGCCCGGGGCACCCGCCGCATCGACCGGCAGGACGGAAGAGACAGGAGACGGGCCTTTGCGAGCTTCGTTCTTCATCGCGATCTCGGGATGGGGATCGGGCGAACGCAGGGACGGCGGCCGACGGCGCGCGGACAGAGGAAAGCTTCCGGAAACGTTCGGGCAGGCTCAAAACAGGTCGCCTGTTTCGCCAAATTCGCCCATTTCGTCAACAGCAACGCCGCGGCCCAGCCCGAGGTACGGGCGAACGCCGGCCGCGGATACACGTCCGCGGCACCGCAGGCTGGTCCGCCGGGCGTACGACCGACGGCGTGCCGCTCTCTGTGAACCCCCGCTCGGCGGGGATAAGATCCGGTTGCGGGCCAAACCTTTCGCCGCGTTCTCTGCGAATCGTCTCCCTGTGCCGTCGAGCGGAAACAGCATGGCGAAGAAAAAGAAGGCACAGGGCGCCAAGAAGTCCGTCCGGCGAACTAAGCCCGCGAAGCGACGGACTCGGCCGTCCCCGCGCCGATCGAACGGCCCACGCGGATCGAATGGTCCGCCCCGGTCGAACCGTCCGCTCCGGCCGGCCGCTGAGGATCGCGTGGACGGGGAATCGCAAACGCACCCCACGAAGCCCAAGTCGGGATTCGCCGTCGTCGGCATCGGCGCCTCGGCAGGCGGCCTGGACGCATTCAAGCGGTTCTTTTCGGCGATGCCCGGAAAGCCCGGCATGGCGTTCGTGTTGATCCAGCACCTGGATCCGACGCATCAGAGCCTGACCAGCGAACTTTTGGCCCGCCGGACCGAAATGCCCGTAGTCGAAGCGACGGACAATCTGCAAATCGCGGTCGACCACGTCTACGTCATCCCGCCCAACTGCTATCTGGCCATCAGCGGAGAGAAGCTGCATCTCTCCGAGCCGCTGGAGCGCCGCGGCCTGCGGGTGCCCGTCGATTTCTTCTTCCGGTCCCTGGCCGAAGATCGGCACGAGCAGGCCATTGGCGTCCTGCTTTCCGGAACCGGCAGCGACGGCACGAACGGAGTCCGCGAGATCAAGGCCGCGGGCGGCATGGTGATGGTCCAGGAGCCGGAAACGACCGAATGGGAGGGCATGCCGCGGAGCGCCATCGCGACCGGCGTCGTCGACTACGTGCTGCCCGTGGAAGAAATGCCGAAGGTCCTGAGCCGGTACGTCAAGCACTGGTACGTGAACGGTCCGCCTCCACCGCCGGTCGCCGAAAAGACGCCCGACCATCTCAGTACCATCGTCGGGATTCTGCGGCGCGGGCCAAGTACGATTTCGGAGGCTACAAGCCGGGAACGCTGATTCGCCGCATCCAGAGGCGGATGGGGCTCAATCATATCCCCGATATGAAGGAGTACATCGAATATCTCCGGCAGAGCCAGGGAGAGGTCGGGGCGCTGTTCAAGGACATGCTGATCAGCGTCACCAGCTTCTTTCGCGAGTCCAAGGCCTGGGAGGCCCTGGACGGAGCGGTCATCGCCCCGCTGGTCGCCTCGCATGGTCCCGAAAGACCGGTCCGCGTCTGGTCGGCCGGCTGCGCGACGGGCGAGGAAGCCTACTCGCTGGCGCTCTTGATCCTCAAACAAGCCCAAAAGCAGGATCGGGTTTTCGACATTCACGTGTTCGCGTCGGACATCGATCACGACGCCCTGGCAGTCGCGGTCCGGCGTATACCCGGAAACGATTGCCGCCGACGTCCCACGCGATCTGCTCCGCCGCTATTTCATCCGTGGGGAACATACCTATCGAATCTGCAAGGAAGTGCGCGATCTCGTGGTGTTCGCCGAACAGAATGTGATCAGCGATCCTCCGTTCTCGCAGCTCGATTTGATCAGTTGCCGCAACATGCTGATCTACCTCGATTCCGATCTGCAGCAACGGATTCTCCGGCTGTTCCATTTCGCGCTCCAAGAGGGGGGTTACTTGTTTCTGGGAGCGAGCGAAACGATCAACCAGCAGAGCCAGTTCTTCGAGCCCGTCTCGCGGAAATTGCGGCTCTATCGGCGATTGGGCGGCGCCAAGTCGGCTGATCTCGGGCTGGCGCATCACGCGTCCGACCAGTTCCATTCGAGGCTCGCCGCGCCGCCGGAGCCCCGCGCCCGCCGGCTGACCACCCTGGTGCAGGAGATCCTGGCTCGCCGCTTTGCGCCCGCCTGCGCGATCATCAACCGAAAATTGGAAGTGATCTACTTGCACGGGGCCGTGGACAGTTACTTGCAACTTCCCAGCGGCGAGCCGGCGACCGACCTGGCGGCGATGGCCCGCGACGGCCTGCGGACAAAGCTGCGGGCCGCGATCCATAAGGCCGTCCAGGAAAATCGCCGCGTTGCCGTCGCCGGCATCGCACTCAAACGCGGTTCAAGCTCCGTCACCGCCCGCGTCACGGTCGAGCCGCTAAAAAAAGACGGCGAGCGCGAGGGGCTGCTCCTCGTCGTTTTCGAGGAGGAACACGATCGCAGCCGCGCGGGGACGTCGCCCCCGCCGCACGCGGAAGGAGGCGGCGCGGCGCAATCGTCGGACTGCGACTACGAACTCATCATCTCGCAACTTGAAGAGCATTTGCGAACGACTCGCGACGAGCTGCAGAGCACCATCGAGGACCTCGAGACTTCCAACGAGGAATTCAAGGCCGCGAACGAAGAGGTCACCTCGGTCAACGAGGAACTGCAGTCGACGAACGAAGAGCTGGAAACGTCCAAGGAGGAGCTGCAGTCACTCAACGAGGAGATGCAGACCGTCAACCACCAGCTCGAGCAGAAAGTTGCCGAGCTGGAATCGACCAATAATGACTTGGACAACCTGCTGTCGATCGCCGAGGTGGCTACGATCCTGCTCGACCCGGATCTGCGCATCAAGCGGTTCACGCATTCCACCGCGAAACTCTTCCGCGTGATCGAATCCGACGTCGGCCGACCGCTCGGCGATCTCGCCAGAAACTTCACGGACGACGACTTATTGCCGGATGCCCAGCGGGTGCTGCGTGACCTCGTGCCGCTCGCGAAGGAGATTCAAGACACCGAAGGCCGCAGCTACCTGAGGCGGATCGTTCCCTACCGCACGGAAGACAGCCGCATCGGCGGAGTCGTGATTATCATCAAGGACATCACCGATCGGATGGAGCGCGAACAGGCTCTGAAGGACTATAGCGCGCGGCTGGAAAACGACGTCGCCCAACGGACGAATCAGTTGGAACAGTTGGCGTACGAAATGGCCGATCTCACCGAGCAAGAGCGGCAACGGCTCGGCCGAGCGCTGCACGATACGCTGGGTCAGCAACTCACCGCGATCGGCGTGCTAGCCGCGACATTGAAGGATCACGAGGGGAACGAGCGCACGGCCGCCGAACTGTCCGAAAAGTTGGACACGAGTATTGACGAAGCAAAGAGGCAAATCCGGGCACTCTCCAAGGGGCTCTTCCCGGTCGACGTCGATTCGGAGGGTCTGCGGATCGCCCTCGAGGAGCTTGCCAAGGAGACGACGTCGATCTACCGAATTTCCTGCCGATGCGAATGCGAAACCGCCCCACCGGTCGAAAACAACTTTACGGCCACGCAGCTGTTCCTCATCGCCCGCGAAGCCACCATCAATGCCGCCCGGCACGCGGACGCCACTCAACTCTTGATCAAACTCGAAGAGGCCGACGGTGCGCTTCGACTCTCGGTTGAAGACAACGGGGCGGGTCTGCCGAAAGATGTCGCCGGGAACGCGGGGATGGGGCTGCGCATTATGCGGCACCGCGCCGAGTTGATCGGCGGCACTCTGCAGTTCGATTCGACGCCTGGCCGAGGCACCCGCGTGATTCTCAAGTTGAAAAGTGCCAAGTAGACGGCCGCGCGGACCGAGTTTTATCCTCTGCGGCAGATGCCGTCCGTGCCAAGCAGCGCGCTCGGTCGAGTGACTCGCGCCTCGGAGCCGTCCATGATCACGCTCTTGTCCGTGCTCGATTTCTGCGGGACGTTTGTGTTTGCCATCAGCGGCGCTGCCGCCGGGGTCCGGCGCAAGCTCGATTTATTCGGCGTGCTGGTGTTGTCGTTTGCGGCGGCCACCGCGGGGGGCATCGCGCGAGATTTGATGATCGGGGACGTGCCACCGGTCGCCGTGCGGGATTGGCGGTACGGAGTCGTGTCTCTGCTGGCTGGCATCGTGGTCTTTTTCGCCGACGGATTTGTAGAGCGCTTGAAACATCCGGTGCTGATCTTCGATGCGGCCGGGCTTGCCCTGTTCGCCGTGGCGGGGGCGGAGAAAGCGCTGACCTTTGGACTGCACCCCGCGCCGGCGGCCGTCCTGGGAATGCTGACGGGCATCGGCGGCGGCATGGCCCGCGACATTCTGCTGGCGGAAGTTCCCATCGTGCTGCGAGCCGAGCTGTACGCAGTGGCCGCGCTGGGCGGAGCGACGATTGTCGTCCTGGGAAGCCGAATCCAAATTCCCTCGGCGATCGCGGCCTTTCTGGGAGCGGTCTTGTGCTTCGGCCTGCGCTTGATCGCTGTCCGCCGCGGCTGGACATTGCCGGTTGCCGGCGAGCATGGGCATCACGCGCATCACGCGGCAACGGCCCCCGTGCCGGCTCCAGCCGTCGGCGGTGAGCACGAGGCCACGCGCACCGTGTGAAGGAATCGCGCGTGCCGACCGATCGTTGCCAGCAGCAGGGTGGCACATGGCGAGTCTTACTTCGCGGCGGGCACTTGGGCGGGCGGTTGCGGCGGCGGCGCTGGGCGAAGAACTTCGCCATTGGTGAGGACGTAGATCCCCAGCGCGGCCAGGATCACGACAACCGCGAGCCACACGCGCCAGTCTTTATGGAACTGACGACCCGGCTTCTCCTCGTGGTGATGACCTTCATGGTTGTGATGGTGATGGCCCGGATGGTCGTGGTGTTGATTCATGACGGCTCGTGTTCCTAGCAGCCCTGTATAGTTTCTGGTCTCGATGGACAGATTCGAGAGAAAGAATTGATCGAGTTGACCAGAGCTTGATGGTCGACTCGCTTAAAAACCAGTCACAATTCGTCGAAATCATCCCAACTGATGCCCGTTTGATGAAGCCGCCGACACACTCCGGCAGTTGGCATCCGAAGTGCTAAGGACGCCTTGGCGGTTTCGCGCTTGAACCGTCGATCCCCGTTACGGTTCGGATGGTGTGCGGTGGTCATGCCGGTCTCCTCAATTCCCGCCACCCTCCCGCCTGCTACGATTCGGCCCCGCACCATTCTGATTGTGGAGGATGACGAGGTCCTCGGCCAGGTGCTGGCGCGGGTCCTCACGTGCGACGGTCGGATCGCCCTCCACGTGCGGACGGTAGCCGAGGCGCTGCAGCAGATGCAAGCCGGCCGCCCGCAGCTCGTGCTGGTCGACGCCGGATTGCGGGATGGCAAGGGATTGAAACTCGCGGAGACGATCCGGTCAACGGAAGCCAGGGTGCCGGTGATCTTGCTTACAACGCACCGCCTGGAAAAATCCGACCTGCCCAGCCGCGGAGAACGATTGGTCACGAAATCGATTGATCTGCCCGAACTGCGCCGCACGATCGACGCCGCGTTGCGCGAATCTGCGTTAGTTGAGTCCGAGGCAACTTGAGGTGGCAACGGAAGCCGCCTCGCCGCAAGCACGCGTCGCCCGTCGATGAACCATTAAGTCCGCCGGCCCGGTTTCGAGCCCGGTCCGGTTTCGAGTTCTGAGGAATTTCCATGCGGGTGTTTCAGCTGAAGTCCGTCAGAGACGATTGGCATGATTCTCTTTGCCGCCCTGCTGGTGGGCGGGGCGGTCGGATTGCAAAAACTGGCGGCCGACCGCGAAGAGCGGAATGAGGACCCGGAAACCAAGCCCGGCTTGGGCGTCGAGCTTGTGCCAGGCCAACCGCACACACTGTTCGTGCCGCCCGACGTGCGGACGACACTGGGCATTCGCAAAGACAACGTCGACAACATCGTCACCGCCGTCAAGCCGACGCGCACGCGCGACTTGCCCATGCCGGGCACCACCATGCTCGACCCGACGCGCTGATCCCCATTCGCGCGCTGTTCGCGCCTTCTCCGTCCTCGGCACAGTGCGTCGAGATCGGCACGATCGAAGAGGATCGCCTCAAGACCGGGGCGACGTCCAGCCATCGCCGCGAGCTGCGTTCGGGCGACAAAGTAACCAAGGGCAACCTGCTGGCCGTCTTTTACAGTGTCGACGTCGGCAACAAGAAAAACGACCTCATCGACGCCATCTACCAGCTCAAGCTCGACATCCAGATTCTCGAGCGATGGCAGGCGAAAGCGGCCGTCGTTCCGGACATCATGCTCTGGCAACAGAAAAAAGCGGTCGAAGGGGACATCAACGCCCTCAACCGGGCCGTCAGCACGCTGCGAACCTGGGGCATTCCCGAGGAAGACATTCAAGCCGTTCGCGAGGAGGCCGAGAAGGTCAAGCCGGAAGACGCCGGGCAACGGCTCAAGCAGCGCGACAAAGCCAATTTCGACTGCTGGGCCCGCGTGGAGATCAAGGCCCCGGACGACGGCATCATTGTCGAACGCAACATCACCGCCCACACAGTCGTCTCCGACAACACGATCAACCTGTTTCAGATTGCCAAGCTGGATGAGGACGGTGGCGGGCCCCGCCTCTACGTCGTCGCCAACTGCCCCGAGGACGATCTGCCGGCGCTACAGGCCCTGCCGGACCGAGCGCGGCGCTGGACGATCACCACAGTCGGCAGCGCGCCACTGGATGGCTTCATCGACGACATCAGTTACATCATTGACCCCAACGATCACACGGCGAAGGTCAAAGGACACATCGACAACAAGGAAGGCCGCCTCTTGGCCGGGAAGATGATTTCCGCCAAGGTGCAGCTGCCGCCGCCGCAGGACGTTGTCGAAGTGCCGCCCTCGGCCGTCGGCGATGACGGCCAGCAAAGCATCGTTTTTGTCGAGACGGATGCGAAAAAGCAGTACTACACGATGCGCCGCGTCGAGATGGTGCGGCGATTCGAGAAATCGGTCTTCGTTCGCAGCCGGCCGTTCACAAAGCAGCTCACGGTCGAGGAGAAGGAACTGGGCATGACAACCAAGCAGCCGCTGTTGCCCGGCGAACGAATTCTGGGCACCGGTGTGGGCGAGCTGAAGTCGGCCCTGACGGAGATGGAATCTCAACCACAGAAAGACGGCTCGGCTCAGAAAGACGCGCCTGCGCAGAAGGTCGCGGCGGCTCGGAAAGACACGGCATCCCAGAAAAATACGGCGTCTCAAAAGGACGCGCCGGCTCGAAATGAGGCGGCGGCCACGCCATGACGCCTTGCGGCAGCTGGGAACGTCGGGCAGAGCAAGTCCCAAGGAAGTCTCTGGCCCCGAGTGTCTCCTGACGGAGATGGGCCACGTAGCGGGCGGACTCCCCCCAAAGCGCCCGAACAAACAACCAACACCCGAATTTCGGTTGGATTGTCTTCGATGGTTCGCAAACTGATCGAGTGGGCACTGCATAACCCGCTCGTCGTCATTCTGTTCTCGATCGCGCTCTCGATCGTCGGGATGTATTCGTTCCTCAACATCAACGTCGAGGCGTATCCCGACCCGGCGCCCGCGATCATCGAAGTCTTCGCCCAGTTCCCCGGTGCGTCGGCCGAAGAAGTCGAGCGCCAGGTGACCGTGCCGTTGGAGATCACGTTTGCCGGCATGCCGGGACTTAACTCGATTCACAGCAAGTCGCTCTACGGATTGAGCGACCTCAAAATGAACTGGAACTACGGCCGCAACTACACCTACGAGGCCGGCCGCCAGGAAGTCATCAACCGGCTGGCCACCATTTCGCAGCCGCTGCCCGCTAACGTCACGCCGCAGATCTCTCCCGAGTCGCCGACCGGCGAAATTTACCGCTACGTGCTCAATTCGCCCAAGGATGCGGCCGGCCGCGAAATTTACACGCTGAACGACTTGAAGGCGCTGCAGGACTGGGTGCTCGAGCGCGAATTCCGCACGGTGCCGCGAATCGTCGACGTCTGCGGTTGGGGCGGAACGGTCCGCCGCTACGAAGTTCAGCCCAATCCCGATCTGTTGCGGAAATTCGGTCTCACGCTGATCCAGCTCCAGAATGCCATTTCCAACAGCCAACGCGACCGTCGGCGGCGATTACGTCGACCAGGGCGAAGTCGCGATGACCGTCCGCAGCGTCGGCCTGTTCGGCGGCGGCACCGATCCGACCGTCAAAGTGCTCGGTCTGAAGAGCCCCGCGCAAGCGTCCGCCATCCTGCGGGCCGAAGAGCAGCGTCGCTTGCAGGACCTCCGCTCGCTGGTGATCACCTCGACCAACAACCAGCCAGTCCGCGTGGAAGACGTCGTCGAGGGGGGACGAGCATCGCCTGGCGAAATGACTGACCGTGGCGTCGTCGTCAGCCATCAGACGCGCTTGGGCCGGATCGGCTACTGGCGGGCCGACAAGGGGCGCCCGCCGCGATCGACGCAGAGCCTGGCGCAAATCGGCCACGACGAGCCCGACGTCGTGGAGTGCATCGTGCTCTTGCGGAAGAACGAAGAGACTCTGCCGGCGCTCAAAGACGTCGAGGCCAAGGTCGCTGAGCTGAACAATCCCAAGGGCGGGCGGATGCTGCCCGGCGTCAAGATCGAGACCTACTACAACCGCCGAGAACTGCTGGGCGTCACCACCGAAACCGTTCGGGAGAACCTGCTCCTGGGGATGGGGCTGGTGACGATCGTGCTGCTGATGTTCCTGAGCAACGTCCGCAGCGCGCTGATCGTCGCCATCAACGTGCCGCTGGCCCTCTGCTTCGCGTTTTCCATCCTCTATATGCGAGGCATGTCGGCCAACCTGCTGTCGATCGGGGCGGTCGACTTTGGGATCATCGTCGACTCGTCGGTGATCATGGTCGAAAATATCTATCGCCATCTCAGCTCGGGCGAATATCCCGAGCTCAGCTTGCGCGAACGGATCCTCAAGGCGACGCACGAGGTCGAGCGGGGCCTGTTCTTCACCACGGCCATCATGGTCTGCGCCTTTGTCCCGCTGTTCACGATGCAGGGACCGGAAGGACAAATTTTCGGGCCGATGGCCGATACCTACGCGTTCGCCCTCTGCGGCGCGCTGTTCTTGGCACTCACCATGGCCCCGGTGATGTGCCTGTTGTGCTTCAAGAACCTGAAGGCTGCGCCGGACAACTGGCTCGTCCGCGGCATGAAAGCCCGCTACCTGCGAAACCTGCGGTTCTGTCTGCGGCACCCCTACGCGACGGTCGGCGTGATGGCGGCGCTCACGATCTTCACCACCGCACTCTTGCCCCTCTTGGGCCGCGAATTCATGCCCGCGCTGGAGGAGGGCAACCTGTGGATTCGCGGGACCGCTCCGCTCAACATCTCGCTTCCCAGGCATACGCAGCTTTCGGCCCAGGCGCGGGCCATCATGGCCACCTATCCCGAGGTCGAGTCGATCGTCAATCAGCTTGGCCGACCCGACGACGCGACCGACACCGATGGCTACTACAACAGCGAATACTTCGTCCCGCTGCGACCGGAGAAAGACTGGCCTCTGCTGGTCGAACGTCCCAAATGGCAGCGCTGGATGTTGGGGTCCAAGCGGGCACGCACGAAGGACGAAATCGTCGACGCGATGAACGCCGAGCTGGGTGAAAAGCTCCCCGGCATCACCTGGAATTTTTCGCAGAACATCCGCGACAACGTGATGGAGGCCCTGTCCGGCATCAAAGGGGACAACTCGGTCAAGATCTTCGGGCCGGACCTGGATCGCCTCGAGTTGCTGGCCGCCAAGGCCAAGAACGCCCTGCAGCAGGTCCGGGGCATCGAGAACGTCGGCATCTTTCACATTCGGGGCCAATCACACCTCGAATGGCGCGTCGATCCGAGCAAGTGCCAGCGCTGGGGCGTGCAGACGGCCGACGTCAACAATGTAGTGACGAGCGCGCTCGGGCGCGGGCACTGTCGAGCATGGTCGAAGGCGAAAAACTTTTCGACATCTCGGTCCGCTGGCCCAAGCGGCTGCGGAACAGCGAAGCCGACATCCTCGATATCCCCGTCGACATCATCAACAACAACGTCGTGCAGAACACGGGCCCAGGCGTGGTCCCAACCTCGATCGGCACCGGCAACGCGACGCCGTCCAACGTCGGAGCGCAAGCCAACACCGGGAACATCATCAGCAACACGCCGCGGCTGCGGCTCCGCGACCTGGTTTCGCCGGTCGGCGAGGACGGCGCCCCGCTGCCGGACGGGCAGTTCCAGCAGCACGGGGCTTCCACCATTTATCGCGAACAGGGCAAGCGGCTGATCGCAATCAAGTTCAGCGTTCGCGGCCGCGACCTGGCCGGCGCCGTGGACGAGGCACAGGCGAAAACCAAAGACCTCTTCGAGGCGCCTTATCACTCCGTCTGGAGCGGCGAGTTCGAGGAAATGCAGGACGCCGAAGCGCGGCTGATGGTCATCGTGCCTCTCTCGCTGGGGATGATCATCCTGCTGCTCTATATCGCCTTCCGCAACGTGCTCGACGCAGTGATCGTCTTCTCGAATGTGATCGACCTGTCGATCGGCGGCGTCTGGGCCCTCTTGCTCACCGGGACGAACTTCAACATCTCGGCAGCCGTCGGCTTCATCTCGATTTTCGGCGTCGCCATCATGGACGGGCTGTTGCTGTTGGCCTATTTCAACCAGCTTCGCTTGCAGGGGCTGCCGGTGGAGGAGGCCATCCTCACCGGTGCCGAAAAGCGGGTCCGCCCCGTGATGATGACCGCGCTCACGGCGATTTTCGGCCTGATGCCAGCCGCCATTTCCACCAAGATCGGTTCACAGACGCAAAAGCCGCTGGCCATTGTGGTGGTGGGCGGCATGATCACCACGCTGTTTTTGACCCGTTACCTGATGCCCGTGCTCTATAGCTTCTATGGACACCGAGAACCGCCGGCTTCGGCCGGCAGCATGGCGCACTGACCTTCGAGCCCCTGACCTCCATTGGGTCAGACCCGACGCCGGTGGGGCGTCGCCCGCGAGTCGGCAGACAAACATGAGTCCACGCCTGCTCATCATCGACGACGAGCCGAACCTGCGCTACTCGCTCGAGCAGAGCCTGCGCTCCGAGACGCTCGAGGTCGTCACGGCCGCGAACGCCAGCCAGGGGATCGATCAAGTCCGCCGCCAGCCGCCCGACGCGGTGCTGCTCGACGTCCGCTTGCCCGATATGTCGGGACTCGATGCGTTCGACCGCATCCGCCAGCTCGATCCGCGGTTGCCCGTAATCATCATGACCGCCTACAGCAGCACCGACACGGCCATCGAGGCGATGAAGCGCGGCGCATTTGAGTACTTGCTCAAGCCGGTCGACTTCCGGTCGCTTCGCACGCTCGTGGCGAAAGCGGTCGAGCTCAGCCGTCTGCGGCACGTGCCGGCCGTCTTTCCCGACGAAGGTTCGGCCGACGACGAACGCGTCGATCGCATCGTGGGCGACACGTCCGCCATGAGCGAAGTCTATAAGTGCATCGGCCGCGTCGCGCCGCTCGACGTGCCAGTGCTGATCCAGGGTGAAAGCGGGACAGGCAAGGAACTCGTCGCCCGCGCCATTTACCAGCACAGCCTTCGCAGTGAGGGGCCGTTCCTGGCCATCAACTGCGCCGCCATTCCCGAAGGACTGCTTGAAAGCGAACTATTCGGCCACGAGAAGGGAGCATTTACCGGGGCCGACCGCCGCCGCATCGGCAAGTTTGAGCAGGCCAACCGCGGAACGCTGTTCCTCGACGAAATCGGCGACATGACGCTGGCGACGCAGCCCAAGGTGCTGCGGCTGTTGCAAGAGCAGCAGTTTGAGCGGGTCGGCGGCGAGGAGACCATCCGCACCGACGTCCGCGTGATCGCCGCCACCAACCAGAACCTGGACGAACTGGTCGCCGCCGGCCGATTCCGGGGCGATCTGTTGTACCGCCTCCGGGTCTATACGATCACAATCCCACCGCTCCGCGAGCGGCGGGACGACCTGCCGCTATTGATTTCCTACTTCCTGACGCAGTTGAGTCGGCAGTTCGGCAAGCGGGTGAGCTCGGTGGCTCCCGACGCGATGCGGATTATCGAATCGTATCCCTGGCCGGGCAACGTTCGCGAACTGCAAAGCGCCATCCGCTTCGCATACATCCAATCGGCGGGCGAAGTCATTACCCGCGATTCGCTTCCTGACCACCTGCAAGGGGACGGCACCGCGATGCGCCTCGAGACACCCGGAGTCCGTCATGCGGCCGATGCCGACCCGCGCGAGCTCGACGTAGCGGCCCTCGTCACTGACATGCTGCAATCCAAGCAGTCCGATATTTACGACAAGGTCTGCGCGGCCGTCGATCGCGCGGTCATTGAAACGGTCCTCCGCCACGCAAAGGGAAACCAGCTGCGGGCCAGCGAGATTCTCGGCATCTCGCGGACAACGCTGCGCGGCAAGTTGCGCTCGCTCGGCCTGGCGATCGAGAAGCAACTCTTGTCCGAATCAACCCGCTTCGACTGATCGCGCGCGACGCCGCATCGCCGCGAAAAGGTTCGCAAACCGCCTCTAGGGGTTAACCCTCAGCTTGCCCTTGCCCGCGATCAGGGTTCTTGTTGCCGCCATTGGGTCGTGGGATAATCCGCATGTCCGAATCCATCTCAGGGACCGGCGGATGCCTGGCGACACCGAGCTTCGGCAGCGGCAGACCGTGCGGGTCGCCCTCGAAGTCGCCTCCGGCCCGCACCAAGGCAAGCACTTCGAGTTCGATCGGTACGACACCTTTCTTGTCGGCCGAGGGTCGTGGTCCCATCTGTGCCTGCAGGACGATCTGCACTTCTCGCGGCACCACTTCCGGATCGAGATCCGTCCCCCCGATTGCTACCTGGTCGACTTGGGGAGCCGCAACGGCACGTTCGTCAACGGGAACCGCGTCAACGCTACGTTTCTCCGCAACGGCGACGTGATCTCGGGAGGCAAGACCGAAATCCGGGTGAGCGTCACAACCGGTCGGCCGCGCGTCGCTGTCGACGCGCCCACCGTGCTGGGGTCGTTTAAGTCGACCATCACCTTCGAGAGGCCGACCGAGACCCGGCTCGAAACGAAGTTCGCCTCCGTCCGCGAGATTCCCGGATACGAGCTGCAAGAAGAAATCGGCAGCGGCTCGATGGGCGTGGTGTTCCGCGCTGTCCATTCGGCGACCGCCAAGCCGGTCGCCATCAAGGTGATTTCGCCGCGGCAATCGGCTTCCGAGGCGGCGATGCAGCTTTTCGTGCGCGAAGCCAGTCTGTTGGGCCGGCTCAATCACCCGCACATCGTGCAGTGTCTCGATTTCGGCTACAACTGCGGACAGCTGCATTTGATCATGGAGTATGTTCCGGCGATCCCGTACGAAACGGTGCTCGAAGAACAAGGGTCCGCCCGCACACGGGTCTCGTGCGCGATCATTTGTCAGATTCTGCTGGCCCTGGACCACGCGCACGAGATGTCGATCGTGCACCGCGACATCAAGCCCGAGAACGTGCTGTTGTGGCGCAAGGGGCGAAAACTCAACGCCAAGCTCGCCGATTTCGGCCTGGCGAAGAATTACGCCAATGCCGGCTTGAGCGAAATCTCGCGCTTGGGCGACATCCGCGGCACGATCGCCTACCTCGCTCCGGAACTGGTGATCGATTGCCGCCAGGCGCGGCCGGCCGGAGACATCTACGCCGTCGGCGCGACGCTTTACCGTTATCTCGCCAACGAATTTCCGTTCGACTTCGGCGACAAGAACAAGCTCGCCGTGGTGCTGGAAGATGAGCCGGTCCCGCTCCGCGGGCGGGCGCCGCAGGTTCCGTCCGGGGTGGAGGAGATCGTGCACCGCGCGCTGGCCAAAGACCCCGCCGCGCGGTTTCCCTCCGCGCGAGCCATGCTCAAGGCGCTCGAGCCCTTTTCAGTCCGCCGCAAGAAACGGCGCTGAGCGACAGGGCGCAATCGGCGAAGTCGCCCGCTCAAATTTGCGCAGCGGAATCACCGGGCCCTCGCCGTCGCCTTGGTCATCGGTCGATCACCGGAGCGCCTTAAGTCCATTCGAATTCGTTCGCGCGCCTCATCGTCCTTGGCGTTTTTCAAGAGCTTCTGGGTTGCGAGTTCGTGAGCCTTCTCAAGTGCCGCGTCGGCGGGGACGGCCACGTCCGGCTTTACCCCGACGCCTTCCCAATCGGTTTTGGTGATGGGGTTGATGGCTCGGCCGGTGGGCACAAACATCATGAAATGATCGCCAAGCGGGCCGAGGCCGCCGGGGTGCGCCCCGCCGCCGGTCGTTTGGCCCACGAGCACGGCGCGTTTCTGCGTTTGCAAATCGTAGGCAAATTCTTCCCCTCCGGAAAACGTCCGCGGCGCGATCAAAACGTAGACATCCTTACTCAAATAACGCTTGCCGAGGACCTCCCTGCGCGTCCAATATTCCTCGGTCTTGTTTTCTTTGCGCGAGTAGAGACTGTTCAAATGGACCGGTTGGCTACCGAAGAAGTAGCTGCAGAGCAGGGCGACGCTTTCGGGGTCACCGCCGCCGTTTTTGCGAAGGTCAATGATTAGTGCGTCTGTATTTGCCAGAAAGTTCATGGCCGCAGCGGCCGGTTCGGCCGCGACGTCGGCAGGGAGGAAACCGTCGACAGCCAGGTAGCCCACGCTGCCGCTCAGACGCTTCACTTCGCGGTAGCCGGCATTCATCCATTGGCCCATTTGCCGCATTTCTTCTTTCATTTGTGGCGTCGGACCTTTGTCCCGTTCCGGCCCGCTTGGCAGCTTCGGCAACTTATCGGTGCTGCACGTGATGCGCAGGTGTTTGTCCTTGGAGACGGCCTGCAAGTCCTTGGTGAGTCGGTCCGCCAGGGCCTGGCCGGTTTTAATGGAAGCGTATTCCTTGTCGGCCTGTCGCTTGTGGATCGCCTGGACCATTTGCGCCGCCACCTCGGGAAAGACGTACTCCGCCTCGAGCCGCTTCAGCGCCTCGTCGATCACCGCATTGGCCGTGTCCGCGTCGATCGGCAGCGGCGGTTGGTCCGGCCTGATCATGAATCGGACCTGCGCCGAGCACGTTTGAGGGACGAGTACTGCCAGTGCGGCAAGCAGGGCCCATGGCCACGCACGAGTGCCTCTCATGAACCTATTCTCCTTGCGAGAAACTCCGAACTTCGAAACTGCCGCTCCGAGAGAATATCACGAGCGGACAGCCCTGATCGTCAGAGGCTATCGTAGGCAGCGGAAGGCGAGGGCTCTTGAACGGGATTCAGCTTTTGGAACGGTCCGCAGAGCGCGACGTCGCTTTCCGGTAGGCTGCCGGAGTCATGCCGAGTTGGCGTTTGAACGCGCGGGTGAAATGACTCTGGTCGGCAAATCCAGCTCGCAACGCAACGTCCGCCAGCGGCGTGTCGTCCTCGGTCAAGGCGCGGCAAGCCAGGGCAATCCGCTGGCGGCGCACAAAGTCCCCAATCGTGCAGCCGAAATGGCGCCGGAATGACGTCGCGAGGTAACCCGGGTGGACGCCAGCTTCGGCCGCGACATCCGCCAGGTTCCATGAGTCGGTGCAGCGCTCGCGGAGCAGCTCGCTGACCCTCCGCAACCAACGGGGCGGGGCCGTCTCACAGCGCACCTGCCGGTCGCAAACTCCCAAGAGTTCGAGCGTCAGCCCCTCGATGATCAAGGGTGATGACGCGTCGAAACAGTTGAATTCGTCAAGAATTCGCACCGCGAGGCCCACCGCCGGTCCCGCGTGGCAGTCGAAGGGTTGGGCTCAGAGGGAGAGTTCTGCCTGCTGATCCGCGCGCCCACAACGAGGTGATTTCGATATTGAATGAACAGACTTCCTCCGCATCGACGTGTTCTGCGTGAACCTCCATTGGCGGATGGAAGGCGAGCATGTGCGGGCCGCAAAACCGTTGTCGGTTCCCGTACTCTTCCCGATAGGTGCCGCGGCGGATGAGGCAGAAGTAGGCCCGTTCGTGGCAATGCGGCGGCAAACGGGCACCCGCCGGGTGGCGAGTCTCCGTCAAAGACAGCCCGGCGCAAGCCTGGTGTCGGACGACCTTCCCCAGAAACCCGCCCGGGGACAGGCATTGGCACATGGCGACTTCTCCGCGAGCGGCGGGCCGATCCCGCCCCCACGATGCAGGGCCGAGACGGTTAGTTCTTCGCTGTCGCTGGAATTTCTTCGGCGAGCAACTCGTCGATCTTCTTTTCCATGATCGCCTTGCCCTTGGCCCCTTTCCAGCCGAGTTCCCCGTCCCAGCGATAGCGGACAAAGCCCTGTTTGTCGATCAGATAGATCGAGGGCCACCAGCGGTTGCCCCACGCCGTCCAGGTCTTGCCGTCGGCATCGACGACGATCGGATACTTGAGTCCCCGTTCCTCAATGCTCTTTTTGAGCCGTTTGAGATCGTGCTCGTGTGGGGTCTCGGGCGTGTGCACGCCGATCATGGTGACCCCTTTGGCGGCGTACTTTTGAAACCAGGACTTGTAGGCCGCGTCGTTGTGCTTGCAGTTGATGCAGCCGAATGTCCAAAAGTGAAGCACGACCACCTGCCCCCGTAACGCCGACAGCTTGAGCGGAGAAGAGTTGAACCATTCGTCCTGAGCGCGTTCCGGCAACTCGGCGGGCTGGGCGTGAAGCACGGCGGGCGCCGGTTGCTCGGCGTGGGCGCTGGCCGCGAGGAGGAACACAATTGCGAGGAGAGAGAACCCCACAGCGATCAAGAACCACTGGCCGTTTGCGCGGCTCGGCAGGACCTGTTTACGCGTCTCGTGAAATCGCATGCGATGCTCCTGAAAGCGAATCCGTCCCGGCTGAGCGGTCCCCGAACCCAACGGCGAAAATTATCGCATTTTTGCCAATCCCGAACAAACGCTTGACGAGGACGATCGACTGTATTACAGTCGCAATGCAGTCATGCAAATCAGTCGTCGCCACGGAATCTGTGACAGCGGCCGTCAGATTTGGCTCGTGCCGCCGCTAAACGTCCCGAAACGAGCGCAGCTTGAGAACTTTGAATCCACCCCCTGAGAGGCTCGGATGACACATCGAAGTTGCTCGCACGGTGCGTCCGCAGTGACGCTCCCAACTCTAGTCGCGTCTTTGTTGACCCTTTTCGTGGTCTGCCCCCAACCCAATCTGTCGGCGAGCGAAGGCGGTAGCGTTCCACCACAGAACGACTCGAGTTCGCCGCAAACCTCGGCCCAGACCGCAACCCACAAGGAACTCACCGCAATCGTTCTGACACCGAGCGGCGCTCCGGCCGCCAATGCGGATGCTGTCATCGCTGTGCCCGGGACCAAGGTGGCAATCGTCGATGGTGCGATCT
Organism: uncultured Planctomycetaceae bacterium; assembly: GCA_963800135.1. GTDB lineage: Bacteria > Planctomycetota > Planctomycetia > Planctomycetales > Planctomycetaceae > DASPSM01. Next base: position 70,804 of record CAWCZR010000003.1, read on the forward strand.
CCCCACGCCTCAAAGTACCCGTCCGGCGAAAAACTGACAGTACTGGGCGCTTTGCATTTTCACCGCCGGACGGCGACTTTTGGTTTGTGATCACACACAACACCGGTTTCGCCACGATCAAGGGCTCGCCCAATTCAGATGCCAACAGGCTTAAACTCTCGCCCTGGGCGCGTGTTGAGGGCGTTTTTCGAGTTGCGCGAAAGCTCCAGCCGAACGCCAAAATCCAGCTCTATGAGTTCGACAATCCCACCGTCGCGGCAAACGCGCCAGCAGTCTTCATCCGGGACTTGCAGAAGACGGACGCGAACGGCCGATTTGTCTTTGAGCGCGTCGTCCCCGGCCGGGTGAGGATCAACCACGATTTCGAGTTTTCACCCAACGAAGGCACGACCAAACTCGACTCGGGCTTCATGGTTCCAGTCCTACTCGCCGCCGGTGAATCCAAAAAGCTCGACTTCGGCGGTTCCGGCCGACCGGTCGTCGGACAGTTGCGGCGTTCCGCGGAAGCGAAAGGCGAGGCTCCGTGGAACTTTGCCTTCGTCAACGTCACGCCGGAAGATCCGACTAAACGTGCCATGGGCCCCGATTTCACGGGGACGGTTGACCGACGGGGCAACTTCTGCATCGATGACGTGCCGCCGGGCAACTACGCCCTGTTCGCGCACTTTTCTAAGAGGGCCTCTCCCGGGCGGGTCACAAACCATCGTTTCGTCGTGCCGCCAATTGACGAGAAGCTGTCGCAAAGGCCGGTCGACCTGGGCGTCCTGACGATGACAGTCGACAACGCGTTCGAAGTAAAGTGACTGTCTTTGCATAGCCTCCGAAAACTGCTTGACGACACTTCGGGGGCTGTATTACAGTCGTAATGCACACATGCAAGTCACCCCGCTCCAATTCGAAGTTCATCCCTCCTCCGGTGTCCCCATTTACCGGCAGATCATGGACCAGGTGCGGGCCCTCGTCGCCGGGGGCAAACTCGCCCCCGGCGACACGCTCCCCAGCGTGCGACAAATGGGGGCCGAGTTGGGAATCAACATGATGACCGTTTCCAAGGCCTACTCGAAGCTCGAGGCGGAGGGCATCGTCAGCCGGTCGCGGGGGCAGGGGATGGTCGTCGACCGCGTCGATGTCGGCGGTACGGTCGCCGATCGCCGCAAGGATTTGCAACCCTTCGCCGAACAATTGGTCGTGCGGGGGATCCAACTGTCGCTGTCCGACGAACAAATGCTGAGTGTGGTCAAAAGCTCGCAGCGCGAATTGCGGGAAACCGCCAGCGCTTGAGAGGAACTTGCCCAGGAGGAAGCGGTGTTCAGCATGTCCGATGCCGTCATCCACGTTCGCAACCTGCACAAATCGTACGGGCGGTCCGCGACGAAGCCCGTGCTGAACGGGGTCGATCTCACCGTTTCCCGAGGGATGGTGCTGGGACTCGTCGGCACCAACGGGGAGGGAAAGTCGACCCTGATCAAGTGTCTGCTGGGATTGCTGCGGATCACGTCGGGCGAAATTCGCGTCTTCGGCGAGGACCCCTGGAACCTGAGCGCCGCGAGCAAGGCCCAGATCGGCTACGTCCCGCAAGAGCCGGCGCTCCTGCCGTGGATGACCGTGCGGCAGCAACTGGCGTACGCGGCAGCGTTTTTTCCCACCTGGGACGCCGCCTTTGCGGCGGAGCTGGTCGAACGCTGGCGGCTGCCGGCCAATGAACGGATTGGCCCGCTTTCGCTCGGTCAGAAACAAAAAGTGTCCATCGTGCTGGCGCTGGCTCATCGGCCCAAACTTTTGATCCTCGATGAGCCAGTGGCCAGCCTTGATCCGGTCGCGCGGCGGCAGTTCCTTGAATCGCTGATGCAAGCGGCCGAGAGCGACGAAAACACGATCCTGTTTTCGACCCACATCACCTCCGACCTCGAACGGATCGCCTCGCACCTGGCCATGTTGAAGGACGGGCAGATTGTCTTGTGCGACGAGCTCGACCACTTGAAGGATCGCGTGAAGCGCCTCCGCATCTCGGCCGTGGCGGACCTGCCGCGGTCGTTCGCGATCGGCGGCGCCCTGCGAACCGAGGTGCACGGCCGCAACGCGCTCGTGGCGATGGCCTCGGTGGACGCCGGACTCGTGGAGGAGCTGCGCACCCGTTGGAATGCCGACGTCTCGGTGGAGGATCTGAACCTCGAAGAGATCTTCGTGGAGATGCACCTTGTTTAGACGTCTGGCCGTCGTCATCCGCGCGTGGACGACCCGCCGCTTGTTGTGGCTGTGGTTCTTTGCGTACGCCTGCGTGCTCACCAGCGGATGGCTGGCGCCGGTTTCCGCGACAGACACCTACTTCGAATGCCCGCGGTTTCTCCTTCCGGCGGATGCCTTCAACCCCGCCACCGACAGGATCGGCGGGCAAAGCCGGATTAAGCATTTGCGAGACGTCCGGTCGCTGATTGTGAGAGACGGTGTCGGCTCGTACGGGGATCTCTTCAGCAGCCGTCTCACAGTCCGGGAAAACCTGAACGACGTGAAACGATCGCTCAACGACCTGCCGAGTCTGGAATCCATCTACCTCGGCGGCTACCACAATCCTGTCGCCTTTCGCCGAGTGTGCAGTCAGTTGCCGGGAATCCGCGTCTGGCATTTGGATCTCAACGGCGGCCGCCTCGCCTCGAAGCTCTTCTTGCTGCTCGCCACGTTGACCTTGGGGGGCGCCGTGCTGCAGCAAAGCCAGGCACTCTTTTCGTTGCCGCAGGGGCGCACATTCCCTCGGTACGTGGTGCCCCATCTGCTCGTGCCGCTGACGATCAGCGCCGCCGGCATCGGCGCGGCGACGCTGGTTGCCGGTAAATTCGGAAACGATTATTGGACGTCCGCGGCCCTCCAGGTCTTTGCCTGGGGAGTGTGGAGCGCGTTCACGTTTCGAGTGCTGTCCTTCCCCGCGATTCGTCGGCGATTGCGAAGCTCCGCACCAAACCCGGGGGATTTGCCCGCGATAACTTTGCGACCCGTCGGCGGCCAGATCGGCGGGGCGGTGCTCCTGACGGCGCTCGCACTGTGCTGTGTGACTTTTATTGCTCGCCCCTTCGTGCTGGAAAGCTACCTGCTCGGAGAATTGCCTTGGCTGACAGCCGGGTTCCTGCTGACGGGAGGGATCCTCGGCGGCGCCGTTGCCGTGCGGATGCCCGACCATTGTGTGGCGATGAGCGAAGCCGGGGCGACACCCATTCTCTCGCTGCAGGACATGGAAAAACGCCGCGTCGAGCGCGGCGTCCTGCCAATCCACTTCGAGCGTCGTCTGGACCGGCTCCGCGGGCCGAGTTGGTTGCCGCAGTGGCTCTGGCAAATCCGCGCGATCCATGCGGGTAACCCGGACGTGCTCATGCCAGTCGTCGTTCGCATCGTTGCGCCGATCGTCTTGGTCGTCTTGCTCCACTATTTTTGGCCCTCGAGCCTGTTTCCTTGGCCCTCGCGCCTGTTTTCGACGCTGCTTGTCGGCCTGTTGCTCGCGGCCGGCTGGCTGATCTCCCTGTCGCATATTTTCTCGAACTGGTGGCAACGGCGAAAAACCTTCTCCGTTCAATTGCTCTACCCCTGGACGCGGGGCCAATTAGCCCGCGCGGCCTTCGTCGCGTACGTCTTGGACGTGCTGGGAATTCTGGCGGTGCTCTTTGCGGCGCTGAAGTTCTGCGACGTTGCGCTCCAATGGCGGTTGGGAATGCCGGTGATCCGGCTGGGCAGCATGGCAATCGCCTTGGCGGCCGCGCTGTTCATCACGGGCGGACTCTGGTTGCTGACGCTGCGACACCGGATGTTGGCGAGCTTTCTGGCCATCGGGGGCGTGCTGCTGTTGTTCGTGGCGATGACGATAGCCGGTCGACTCGTGCTGGACCACGAGAGTCACTGGCGCATCGCCTTGCCGTTTGCGTTCTTATCGTGCGTCTTCGGGTTCGACGCGTGGCGCCGCTGGATGCGGAGCGAATGGGGCCTGCTTGGTCCTTAGCCGCAGTCTCACTTCGCCGCAACCGGCGGCGAATGGGCGAACGGCAATGTTGGGTCGCCGAAGAACATGAATTTCTCCCCTTGAAAGAAGATCGAGGGGGGATACCAGTCGTTGTTCGGAACGAGCTCGGCCAGCCGCTCCTTCTTATAGTAGGCGTGAATCGCGCTGACCCAGCAGTCTCCGACCAGCGGCGGCTCGCGCCTCCGCATCGCGGCCAAGAACCCGTCTAAGAGGCTGATCGCGCACGGCTGGGCCCCCGTGTTGCACCCGATGTAAATCACCGCCCCCGTGTCGGGATGCTTGAGCAGCTGCTCGCCCAGCCCCGTCGGGTTGTACTTGCCCTTTTGATAGGGCGACGGCGGCGGGGGCGGCGCGTGGAAGACTTCTTTATCGTTTGTCCCCGCATGCTCCTTCCCGGCAATGTCCACGTAAGCGCTGTACGGGGGCAAGGGGGCGAAATTGGCCGTGCTGCAGCCGACCGAAATCATGATGGGGAGGCGATCGGCGTCCTTGAGCTTGGCGAGGCCGCGCGTCGAGATCGACCGGTACCAGGAATTGTCGCTCCCGTGCCCGACGTGCGCGATGAGCCCGCAACCCTGGTTGGCCGCTTCGAGCACGTGGACCTGATCGGGCGGCGACGTGTGATAGGGCTTTTTGTTGTCGGTGTAAAAGTAGCGGTCGGCACTCCAGCCGGCGGGCAGCTGGCGGCTCCAGCCGCTCATCTGGTCGCGGACGTCGACGTAGCCGGCCGTATTGAAGAAGGCGGCCCGTCGCTCTCCCGGGTGGCTATCGCTGCGAATGCTCTTTTCGTAGGCGATGGTCTTCGCCGCGATGATTCGCACTTCTTGTTCGGTGCTGACGGGCCAGCGTCCGAAGGCGATCTCGGGCTCGTAGGCGATTTGATCGTAATTGATCCGATCGCGTTTGAAATTCTCGCCGCGAACCTCGCCGATATAGAAGCGGTGAAAGCCCTCTTTGACCGCGTTCCAATCGTCGAATCTGCCGTCTTTCCGGGCGAGGTCGGCGTAATAGAGGTCCGAGGGATAAAAGGCGTAGTCGAACGCGGCCGGCGTCTTGCGGTCGAGCACCATGTACCGCACGGGCATCACATCCACGTCACCCACGAGCAGCACGTAGCCCAGCCGCTGCTTGTGCCACGCGTTGTAGAGAAAGTGCTTGAGACGTTCCGGATCGTCGAACCCGGCGTTCGATTTCAGCACCTTCTCCAGCGAAATCAGGACCGTGGGGCGGACCGAGCGCTTGTACTCGAGATATTCGGCCAGGGCCGGATGAAAAGCCTCGGGGGCGACGACGAAGAATTTCTTCGGACCGGCATGTTTGGAGGCGGGCTTGGGTTGCGGCTTCGGTTGAGCCTTGGTTTCGAGTGGGCGACGCTGCTGGCCGACCGCCATCGCGTCCCATCCGGAGAGCACGAACAGCGCCGAGAGAAGTAAAACGCAGGAGGCCCAAAAACGCGGTCGAGCGGGGGAGAACCGTGTCATCGTCGGAAGTCCTTTCCGGAACGAACGCCAAGCGGCCCCATCCTATCGCCCTCGCGCGCAGGCCGCGAAGCGAATGCGAACGCCGCCGCAGTCAAACCGCGACGATTCGAATTCGCGACGCGTCGTAAGCAGATGACGCGGCCTGTCAGCCGGCCGAGAGTTGCAAGAACTCTTTGACCTTTCCGACGTTGAGCTTGGAACCTTCCTGCAGCTCGGCCGTCCGACGCCGTCTCAGGACTTTGCCCTCTTTGTTGAGCAGGGCCAGGAACGGCTCGCGCAGCTCGTCCCGCACGTAGCGGGCCGCGAGCTTTTCATTCGCCTCGATGTCGACGAGGACCAGCACGAAGGCCTTTTGAAAGGCGTTCGCGATCTCCGAGTCCTTGGCGATGGCGCTGTTCAGCCGGCTGCACGAGTCGCACGTACTGCCGCCGAACTCGACCAGCACTCGCTTATTCTCGCGGCTGGCCGTGTGCAGGGCCACTTCGATGTTGGCCTTCGCATCGGAGCGCGGATCGAAGCTCAGGGTCGTCCCGCCGAACGACTCGCTCGGTGACCCGCCACCAGCGCCGTCCGCGGGGACGCTGTCGCCCGGGGGCGCGTCTGACCGGGCGACAGACGCATCGGCCGTCGACGTCGCCGTTTCGTTGGCGCGTTCGCCGCGCCGCGTCTTCGAGTCGTCGTCGTCCGAGCTGTTCCCATAAATCCAGGGGGTCGAGCCGGCGACGTCGCGGCCTTCGCCGGTCGCCGTCCGCCGTTTTGGCTTGTCATTGTTAGCGGCCACGGTCTCGCTCGGTTCGGAAGCCGCTCGCCGCCGTCGCCCGTAATCGCTCGTCGGCGTGTCGAATCCGTCCGTGCCGACGACCGTCCCCACGGGATCGGTCTCGGAGTTCCAAGTCCAGACGATCGTCCCCAGGATCAGTATGCCGAGCGCAGCCGGCACCAAGATCTGCGCGAAGGTGGCGTGAACGCCCCCCTTGGGACGCCGTTTGGGCCGAGAACGGCCTTCCGCCTCTTCGTGCTTTTCGACCGCGTTGGCCGGCAGGTCCTGCAGCCGCTGCAATCCGAGCTGCAGTATGCCGTCGCCGCGCGCCACGTTCACGACGCGGACGCGATGAAAGCCGTTCGACGTCGCCATCAACACGATGTCGCCCACTTCGACGATCGACTCTTCGTCGACCTCGATCGACTGCTGGTCCAGGTCGACGCGGAAGCCGTCGGACGACAGGTTGACCAGTCGCGCGGGCCGTTCGATCCCGTGATGACGGACCACGACCGCGTCGCTCCCGGTCGTGACCGGATAGCGATAGTATTTCCTGCGTTCGTCACCCATGAGCGGCAAACCACCAAACGTGCGGGCGCGGCAAAAGCGGCCCAAATTACCCACAGAAATCTATGTCGCTCCACGGGTTCGGGACGCCAAAAATTCAGGCGAACGAGGGTCTCTCCCGGCCGGTCAGCGCGGCGGGTCGTATCGTCTCGAACGGTTGTATCTGCTGTGCACGCGCCGGCCGCAACGGCCCGCGCCGTTCCCGTCTGCGACGATTGGGTCGTGAGGGTTAGAGCGATGAGAGCGGCAAAGACACGTCCAATTGGAATTGGCTGGGCATTGATCGCGCTCGTCCTGTGGGCCGGTTGTGACGGTTGGAGGACATGCCGCGCGGCGGACGGCGTGCTCAAAGTTTCCCCGCGGCCGCTGCACGACGGCCGGATCAATCCGATGCTTTTCGGGAATTTCATCGAACTGCTCGACGACCTGTGTCCGGGCATGTGGGCCGAAATGCTCAACGATCGCGGCTTCGAGGGAGTCCGGCCGCCCGCCAACTGGGTCTACTACGACGGCTCGCCGACCTTCTGCGATCGGCAGTGGGACCGCGGAGCCGACTGGGCGATCGACACGCAAGGTCCATTTAATGGACCGCGCTGCGCTCGCATCACGGCTCGCGGCGGCCGCGCGGCCGAACTCACACAATCGGGCCTGGCCGTGACCACGGGCCACGCCTATCGCTTCTCCGGCTGGTTGAGGAGCAACGGCGGCGAACTGAAGGTGCAGGCCGTGCTCCAATCGAAGCTGACCGACGGCCGCTTTGCCGAGCTGGCTGTGGCCGACTTGTCCGCACCCTCGTCCGCCTGGGCCCGTTCGTCCGCCCGGCTCGAGTCGAAGGGCACGTCCGACCACGCCGTGTTCGCGCTGCGCGTCGTCGGCCAAGGCAGCGTCTGGGTCGACAAGCTGTCGCTGATGCCGGAGGAGAGCGCGACGGGAGAGCTGAACGGCTGGCGACGGGACGTAGTGGACGCGATTCGCGCCGCGCGACCGGCCCTCATCCGCTGGGGCGGCAGCGCGGTCGATCCGGGCCGCTACCGCTGGAAGAACGGCATCGGAGACCGCGATCGGCGGGTGCCGTTCGAGAACGTCAATTGGGGACGGATCGATCCGAACGACGTCGGCATCGACGACTTCTGCCGGTTCTGCATGCTCGTCGACGCGCAGCCTCTGGTCTGCGTCAGCTTTTCCGACGGTCCCCAGAGCGCGGCCGACCTGGTCGAATATTGCAACGGCCCGGCAACGAGCACGTGGGGCGCACGTCGGGCGACCAACGGTCACTCCGCGCCGTACTCCGTCAAGTATTGGCAGCTGGGCAACGAGATCAGCGGCGACGACGACGCGTACATCAAGAAGTGCACCGAATTCATCCGGGCGATGAAACGGGTCGATCCGTCGATTGACATTGTCTCCTCGTTCCCGTCACAGAAGGTGCTGAACGTGCTGGGCCGCGACCTCGCCTTCCTCGCTCCGCACCACTACACGCGCGACCTGCACGCTTGCGAAGCCGACTTTCAGCATCTCGCCCAGATGATCGCCCACACGCCCGGCTGCAGCCATTTGCGCTTGGCCGTCACCGAGTGGAACTTCACCGCCGGCGACTGGGGACTCTTGCGAGGCCAGATGCTCACGCTCGAAGGGGCGCTCTTGAACGCTCGCTACCTCAATTTGCTCGTCCGCTATTCGAACCTCGTCGACATCGCCTGCCGCTCGAACATGACGAACAGCTTCTGCAGCGGCATCATTGGCACCGACGCCTCAGGTGTGCTCAAACGCCCGAGCTACCACGTGATGCGGCTCTACGCCGAACACGCGCTGCCCGTCCCCCTCACCGTCGGCAAAACGCCTCGCGGCATCGACGTCGTGGCCTGCACCGACGAACAGCGGCAGCGCGTCTGCGTCTTTGCCGTCAATTCCAATCGCGAGCCGGCAAACGTGTCGCTCGACCTCGGCGAACTCGCGGGGCCGATGACGGCGCGAACGATCGACACCGTCTGCGACACGCACGACTCCCGCCAACCCGACGTGATGAATCACTGGGAGACGCCGAACCGAATCGACACGGTGGGTCATGAGCTGACCGGCGACAGAATCACGCTACCGGCTTACTCCGTTTCGGCGATCACGTGCGGTCGCCGGTGACGGTCCTGCGGAGGATTGAGTCCGGTCCCAACCTTTCGCCCCGGTCCTCGCCGGAATTCTCACCACAAAGACACCAAGGCACTAAGGTTAAACGCGGCAATGAGATCTGGCTTTCTTGGTGCCTTCGTGTCTTGGTGGTAAAAGTTTTTCGTGCTGGTGTCCTAACGGTGTCCCAATCAATCCCGTCCCAGCGTTCGTGTCCCGTCCCGTTCCTGTTCCGTCACACCGTTCGTGTCCCGTCCCAACCTGGATGTCCCGTCCCGCCTTGGTGGGGATCTGTTTCCCCCTTAGTGAAATCGGATCCCCATCACCTGCGGGGATCCATTTTTCGTCCCCGCCGGGGATCCGTTCCCGACCGGCGAATCCTTGACCGGGCTCGTTTGTGCGAGGCTGACAGGCGAGGCGGATCGTCTCCACGCTCGCGGCCACCGACTCTCACCGAGGAAAGGACGCGATCGCTGTCTGCGGCGTGGCGCGAAACAAGTCGCCACTTTCCATTAACCCACACAACCGCCGTTCCTCCAATATGAGTTTCGCGACTTTTTCGATCGGAGACCCGCGCCGACCGAGTCGCGTCTTGCTGCGATCGATCGTGTACAATGACGGCCGACGGCAAGGTTTCGCTCGACGTCGTTCTTTCTGGTCGATTCCCATGCCCGTAGCAGCCCGTGCCCCGGTCAAACCGCGGATTCTCGCGTCGGCGACACGCGCCGCGCTGCCGCTCGAGGATGAAGTGCAGACGCTCCTCGACGGGCGGGGCCAGATGCTCGTCGCGCTCGGCGGCGAGCCCGGCGGGGGAAAATCGACGGCGCTCGCGCATCTGGCGGCTGTCTTTCCGCAGGCGAGCCGCTTGCGGCTGATCGACGCCGGGGAAGCCCGCTCCGACGTCGAGTACCGACCCGACGACGTGATTATTTTCGTCGGCACGTCGCTACCGATCGGTCGACCCAACAAACGCTTGGAGCTGGCCCCCTGGCAGCGCGACGAATTCATCGAATACCTGCTCGCTCGCTATCCGGAGCGGACAGCGGCGGTGATCGCCCGGATTTCCACTGACGATTTGAGCGAATTTGGGGGCAGTCCGGCCATTTGGCGAATCATTCTCGACGAGATGGCGCTCGACAAGAGCTTGAGAACGCCGGCGGCCGCTCTCACGCGCCACCTCCGCGCGCGGACCGCAGGTCCCGAGACATGGGAGCAACTCGGGGCGGCGTGTTTCGCCGACGGCACCGATTGGTCGAACGCATCGGTCCCGCAGGACGTTGTCCGATTGTTTGACCACCGGCCGCTGCGACGTCTGCTGGCGGCCGAGTATCTGGCGACCCAAGTGAAGGAAGGACGTCCGGAGTTTCACTTGCCCCCGATGCTGTCGCGCTCGCTGGTGCAGGCCGTCGCGCGATCCCTCCGAGGAAACGTGTTGTGGTATAGGCGACTAAAGGCCGCGCTGCTCATTCCCGCCGAACAACCGATGGCGGCTAGTCTGCTGCATGCCATCGAGGGCAGGTTTTCGCCGCGAAGAGGGTCGCTTTCCAATCTGACGGGCGCCTACTTGGAAGCGATTCACTGGCCGCGCGAGGACCTGCGTAAAGTGCAGTTCTCGGATGCCGATTTGAGTAGTGCCGAACTGTTCTTCTCGAATCTCGACGGCGCCGTGGCGACTCATGCGGATTTCAACCACGCTAGTCTGCTCGACGCGTCGCTCACCAACTTTCAGGGCGGGGGTGCGGATTTCAGCCAGGCCGATTTGACAGCCGTTCGTGGGGGCGGCGCGTCATTTCTGTCCGCGCAGCTTGTCGGTGCCAAACTGGACCACGCGCAGTTGTCGGGCGCGAACTTCCTCTCCGCCGATCTTACCGGCGCGAGCCTGTGTGCGGCCATACTCTCTGAGGCCGACTTTCGTGAGGCAAAACTCACAGAGGCCGACTTCACCGAAGCCGAGCTCCGCGGAGCCAATTTCGCCAATCAAATTCTGCGTGAATCGATTCTGACAAACGCTTGCTTGCGCGGCGCCAACCTCTGTGGCGCCGACATGGAGGGGATGCAACTGGTCGGCAGCGAACTCGCCGAGGCCCAACTCGCTGGAGCCTTGTTGACGGGAGCGTCCCTGGAGGGGGCCGATTTGACCGGGTGCGTGCTCCGTGAAGCCGGCCTGGCCGACGTCAATCTCGAGGACGCGTGCTTGCGCGACGCCGACATGCGTGGCGCCTCGTTTGACTTGGGGTCATCTCGCAGCGGCCTCGTCGGCTCGCCCATCGCCTCCGAGGGAAGCCGCACTGGGTTTTATACCGACGATTTCAACGAGCAAGATTTCAAAGCCCCCGAAGAGATTCGCAAGGCCAACCTGCGGAACGCCGATCTGCGCGGGGCGATCGTCACGGGCGTCGATTTCTACCTGGTCGACCTCCGCGGAGCGCAGTACGACGCCGAGCAAGCCGAGCACTTCCGCCGCTGCGGCGCGATTCTCGAGGATCGCGGTTCGCCTTGATTGCCGGTCACACGTTCGTGCGAGCCGCAGGGTTGGGGACGCTCCTGCTTAGCGCTTGCCAGCGGACTTGGCCTTCGCTGCACAGGCTGTGCAAGCGGGCGACGGCCGCGCGGCCGCAGGGGGTGAGCTGCGCAATGCGTTCGATTTGGTCGAAGGCCTCGACGATCTCCTGATGGATGTTTTCGCCGAATTCCCACACATCGTCGGTGATCTCCCACGGCAGTCCCGCGAAGGCTGCTTCCGCAAAATCCATCAGCAGCGTCCATTCGTAGAGGTGCGTGTAGGGAACCTGCAGCACCGTCCGCAGCGAGAGGGCCCGGCCGTAGCGGGGGAGGACGTCGGTGTGGTCGGTCTGGTTCGTCGTCAGGACCTCGCCGCGAACGTGCAGGATCGTCTCGATCAGGTAGCTCTTGGTGTGCCCCAGCTCGTGTCCGAGCCAGGTGAAGCAAAACGGACAGAGACGCGGCTCGTCGCCTCGCCCATAGGGGACGTTGAGCGCCATCACTCGCGGCAGGGTCGGATCGGAGAAGGATTGGATCGTGCCGTAAGCGGCGGCCGGCAGCTCCCAGCCGCGCACGGTCGACATCAGCGTGTCGAATTCGCGGGCGATCGCGGGCGAGTGCCGGCCGAGCGCACCGAGCAGGGCGGCGATGATGCCACCGGTGAGTGCGAAATGGTCGTTGCCATTAGCCAGTCGGACCGGCTCGTACCGCACGCGCCGACCGGGCAACGGGCCGGCGTATTGCAGCCGCGCCGTGACGTCGGCGGTCCCCAAGCGAATGCGGTCGCCGTCGAGATGGGCGTCGTTTGCGACGATCATCCGCAGCCACTCGTCCCGCGGCATGACGAGCAGAGTGCCTCCAGAAGTTTCGCCCAGCGTCAGGCGCACCTCGCGACGAGTCAGCGACGCGGTGATGAGATCGTCGGAAAGCACACAGCCCGGCCCGTCCGCCGTTCGCGAGAGCGCAATGCTCCAGTCGCAGAGTGGAAACCGCAGTCGGCCGTAGACGTCGGTCCGCAAGGCGACGTCTCCGCGCCATTGGGGGTCGACACGCAAGAGCAGGGGCAGCAGTGAATTGCCCAAACGGTGCGCGGACTCGGTATCGGACGGCGGGGCGATGTTCGCGATGCTCGGCTCGGCGACCCGCCGGTGCCATTCAGCCAGCGTCGGCGAGAGGACCGTCGCGCGATGCAGCCCCTCGACAAAAGCCGGATCGACAAGAAATCGCCTCGCGAACGCTCGTCCCGATGACGCCGCACTCGGAGCATTGGCGGCCACGCTGGTGAAGTGGTCCACGAGCAACGCGATCGCCGCGGGCAGGCGACCTGCGGGCCGACTCGTCGTCGCCTCGGACGCGGCGCAGCTCAAGAGCCGCCGATGCGCCTCAGCCGCGCGGCTGAGGATTTGATCGGTTCGCTGAGTCCGGTCGCCCGGCATTCGAAAGAGCCGGGCGAGCAAACGATCCCGCTGAGACACCGCTAGGCCCGCCGATGCTGTCGGGGTCGAACGAGGATGTTCGCAGACAACACGGATGCCTCATCCCCGGCCGCCAAACGCGGGCCCCGGCTCGAGGCAATCGGTATCAATCAGAAAGGTGGGCGAGATGATCGGACGCGAGCTGAGTCGCGAATAAACTGGGAGCAATGAACTGAGAGCCAGGAAGAATGGGAAAGCGCGCCGCACCCTTCGAGTCATCAGCAGTCAAGCCGCGGCAAGAAGCCGCGGGTTAGCCTCCGATCGTAGTCAGCACGCCGTCGCGAATTCCACAAAAATCGGGACAATCTGCGTGCGGATTTCCGAGAATCCCGCGAGGGGCCGGCGGTACAATCCAGCCGCGAACGTCCCTCGGTCGACGACCGCCACTCGCGGCAAGACGGTGACGCTCGAAACCATAACGAAAGGGGGAACGTGATGTTCGAGCCGATTGCGAACCGAATCGGAGACCGGTCGTTGCGGGCTTGGCAGCGGCGGATTGTCGTCGGCTCGACAGTCGCGTGCGTCGTGCTGGCCGCGGGTGTGGTCGCGCGCGCCGCGGCCGAGTTCCGCGGCGTGCAGCTCAACGTCTCCGATCCGACCGCGGCGGCCCAGTGGTATTGCGAGCACATGGGCGGCACACTCGTAAGTCCGACGCCGGCAACCGCGGGTGACGCCTCGGCGGAACGGGACCGTGTGCGTGTCGTGCGGTTCGGCAAAACGGCGCTCGAGTTTCATCCCACTGAGACGAAGAGCCCCGTGCCTGGCAGCGTCGGGTCCGGCATCGATCATCTGGGCTTTGGCTACGCGGACCTGGACCGGGAGATGAAGCGGTTTGCTACGACCGGCGTTGAGATTGTTTCCGGAGTCGAGCAGGAGGGGCCGATCCGCTACGCCTTTGTCCGGGACCGCTGGGGGACATTGATCGAGCTGGTCGAGGACCGTGAGATTCACGGCTTCCATCATGTCCACCTCGCCACGACCGACCCCAAGGCCACCTTGAATTGGTACACCGACATCTTCGGCAACCGGGTGACGCGTTATGCCGGCGTGCTGGCGGGCGTCCGCTATGGGGACGTGTGGGTATTGGTGAAAACCCTTAAACATCCCCCGGCATCCACGCGCGGCCGGGCGATCGATCCACTTATCTGGACGGCCGACCTCGATTCGATGGCGGAGCGGCTGCGAGTCGGAGGGGGGAGCAATCCCCGCCCGGATGCTGCCCGCCTCGAGACTGCCCGAGCAGCGAATCGGCTCATTTTCACCGGCCCGGACGGCGTGGAGCTGGAGGTCCGGTCCCCGGCCAAATAGCACGGTGTGCCTGTCGAGAAACGCTCGCGCACCACGAGAGGCCTCGGGCAATCCGCGACGTAAGGAAAAAGAGCGGTTGGAAATCGCTTTCCCGCGGGGCTATGATCGCAGTTTCGCGGTAGTTCGGTCGATTAAAAGGCGTTAAAGCCTGAAGAGCGACTCCTGCATTGCGTACAATTCCCTGCGTAGAATTCACTACGTACAACTCACGGCCGCGGGCCCTTCCGCCGCAACGACCGTTTCGCCAAAACAACCAGAGGGAAGACTTCGGCACAAGGAACATCTCAGGGATCACCCATGATGAGGCGTGCGCGCCGACGAAAGATTCAATGGCGCCGCGTCGCTCAGTTTGAGCCAGTCCGAGTGGACGGACCCCCAATTGCCCAGGAGGAAGCAGCGGATCGGCCGAGCGGCCGGGCATTACTCGAACCAGGCACGCGCGTAGCGCTCGTGCGTGAGCGGAAGAACGAGCACGACCCGCACGCGGTGATCGTCGCCTCGCTCGACGAGCAGCCGCTCGGTTACTTGCCTGCGGACGTCGCCGATTGGGTCGCACCGCTGATGGACACCGGGCGGATGGCTTTTGATGGCCGGATTTATTCGGTCTGTTCCGCCGACTCCGGCCCGCCGGCCCGAGCCGCAGGTTTCTACGTCTCGCTGACGCAGTTCGAACTGACTCCCGTCGAGCACTTTTCCTTGACGCTGGCGGCACGCGCCCTCGTGCGTCTGCCGTTTCAAAGCGTGAACTGGTGCTTCGGCCACATGGCGGCGGTATTTCACACGTTCAGCCCGCCCTCGCCGCAGTCGCCGGAACGCTACGCGACCGACGATCGCTCCGGCAGCTGAACCAACGCGCGGTGCGGTGGCAAGCCCTGCCGCTTCGATCTCTTTCGGCGACGCGGGCGACGGCTCACGCGCGACGCGGCCGGCATTTCTTTTCGCGACCGGCTTAATGTACCGTGGTGATCGCGCCGAAGCGGCGATGAACGTGTGCCACGCATTTGTCGTCGCTGGCGTGCAGGCCGCGATCCACACTACCGGAGACTTCCATGCGATTTTTGGCCGGACTCCTCGGAATCGCGACGATCGGCTTGATTCTCGTCGATGCGTTCGAGGCCGTGCTGTTGCCGCGGCGGGTCACCCACGCCTACCGGCTGATCCGCCTGTTCTACCAGGTCACCTGGCCGGGTTGGATCGGCATCAGCCGACTATTCGCCTCGCCGCGACGGCGCGAGTCGTTCTTGAGCATCTTCGCGCCGCTCTCGTTCTTGATCATGTTTGCGGCCTGGGCCGTCGGCATGATTCTCGCCTTCGCCCTGCTGCACTGGGCCGTTCAAACCCGGATGGCCGCCGCCAACGCCGCGCAAGGCCTGAGCTCGTACACCTATTTCAGTGGCGTGACGTTCTTTACCGTTGGTTACGGTGACCTCGCGCCTATTGACGGCGTGGGCCGATTTCTGTCGGTCGCCGAGGCCGGAATCGGTTTTGGCTTTCTGGCCCTCGTGCTCAGCTATCACCCAATTCTCGCCCAAGCCTTCTCACAGCGCGAAACGATGATTTCGCTCCTCGACGCGCGCGGCGGTTCGCCCCCGACGGCCGAGCAAGTGCTCGTCCGCAGCCAGCCCGGGCGACGGCCGGAGGTCATCATTTCATACTTCCTGCAGTGGGAGGTCTGGTGTGCCGAATTGCTCGAGCGATGCCTGTCGTTCCCCGTGCTTGCCCTCTACCGCTCGCAGCACGACAACCAGTCGTGGCTTGCGGCGCTGACCGTCATGCTCGATACGTCGGCCCTGGCGATTAGTGGCGGAGGCGGGCGGGACGTCTATCAGGCTCGATTGACGTTTGCGATGGCCCGGCACGCCGCTGTCGACTTGTGCCTGGTGTTCAAGATCCAGCCGCAAGGGCCCGCCCAAAATCGCCTGCCGCCGGAAGGTTATCGCGAGCTGGTCGAGCGGCTGAAGGCGGCCGGCGGCGTGTTATCTCCGGAAACGGAGTTAGCCAGTTCGGTCGATGTCACCGCGATGGAGTCGCGCCTTCGCGAGCTCCGCGGCATGTATGAGCCGTTCGTCAACGGCCTGGGGCAGTATCTTTCGTTCACGCTGCCTCGCTTTTATCCCGAGCGACAGACGGCTGACAACTGGCAGACGAGCGCCTGGATGCCGCGGGCGCCTGGCATTCGCGATCTGCCCGGCGTCGATTTATCCTCCCTGGCGCGGGGCGATCATTTCGACTAAAGAACCGGCCGGGACTAGCACTCGGCCGCTCAGGCGGACCGTCGGCAAAGTCTTCCAGCCTTACCCAGGTCGGTTCGCCGTTGGAATTTTTAACCGGCAAGCCCATCGCCAGTGCCAACCGATACTGATTACGCCGCATTGCCAAACCGCGGCACCGGTCGCGATCGCGGGCCCCAGATGGCTCGGCCAATGGCCGCTTTTTAGCGCGTGCGACCTTCTGGATGTGTCAGGGCAGTGAGCAGGGCAAGGAGTGCACCGATGCGGCCCGTTTCTTTTGCCAGCCTGCGACAGGCGATGTTTCGATTTTCAGTTTGCCTGTGCGCCGTGAGCGTCGTTGCCTGCGGCCTGCGCACCGACGGCCGGGAACCCCGAGAGACCGAGCGGGAGACCCGCGTCTTTCGCATCTCCGTGGACGGCACCGAGCGCGGTCAGTGCACGATGCAGATTCATCACCGCGAGGACGGCAACGACCTGGTGGAAGGCAACGCGGGCCTGTTGTTCAACTACTACGTCTACAAGTACCGCTTTAGTTCGTGGGGCACGGCCCTCTTCAACGACGGCCGCCTGCTGCAGATGGACCGCACGGCCAACTTCAACGGCACGCAATACCACGTGACGGCCGGTGCGAGCCGCGAGGGACTGACGGTCGAGACCAACGGTCGCTCGTCGCTGAACTCGCCTGAGCTCTGGTCGACCACCTGCTACCAGCTGCCCAAGCACTGGCAGACCGAATCGTCCCCCGGCGTGCGGAGCGTGATGGTCCTGGACGCCGACAAAGGGGGCCGCGTGTTGGGGCAACTGCAACGCGTGGGCGACGAGACGATGGAAATCAACGGAGAGCAAAAGCCCTGCGTGCACTACCACGTGGGAGGCGACGTCGACGTCCACCTCTGGTACGACGCGCGTCTCCGCCTCATCCGCCGGCAGTCGGTCGAGTCGGGCCACAAGGTGCTGATGGACCTGGTGCAGATCACCGCCGAATAGTCGGTCGCGCGGAGTGCACGGTTCCTCGCCTCGCTCGCGTCCTACTCAGCCTGAGGGATGTATTTGTTGTACATCGCCGCGTAGTCTTCGCGGACGGGGCTGAAGACGTCGAGCACGACGGCCGGCCCGCCGACGGCCACCGCTTTGTGGGGCGTGTTGGGCGGGATCAAAAACATCGAGCCGGCCTCGCAGACCCGCGTCTCGCCGCCAATCGTCAGCTCGATCTTGCCCTTGAGCAGCATCCCCCCTTGCTCGTGCGGGTGATTGTGTAAGGGCACCACGGCCCCCTCATCCATCTCGAGGTACGAGAGCATCAGGTGTGTGCCGTACGGTGTCCGCATCCGGCACCCGGGCACCGCCTCGATCGGGGGAATCGTTTTGATATCGATGAAGGGCATGATTGAGCCTCATGGGCAGCAAGTGGTCTGCGGATGGACGGGCCCGGCCGATTCGGTCAGGCGGCCGGATGCCCGCGGGCCTAGCTTTTTTTCCCAACCTACGGCTCAACTCTCGTCAACGCAACCACAGCCGCTACAATTTGTTAAGCGGCTTCGTCGTCCGGGCCGCAGCGGCATTTCCGACTCGACCGGTGGGCGGCCAGGCGATATTATTCTCGCGCTTTGATCCCCGGCACGCTGCCATCGCCCCCGGTGTGCGCCAGCTAATCGAATAAGCTTTGATCTGCGGGCGCCCCAAGGGGTTGCGGGGAATGTCCGCGGTTGCCGCTAATGGGGGACCGGCGGACAAGGTGGTCCTGGCGAACGCTTCACGCAGCAACCGGCCAACGGCTCGAACCGAGCCCTGGGACGCATCTTCGTCCTCCTAAGACCGAAACCGACAGACCGACCATGGATTCGCGATTCATTCGCAACTTCTCCATCGTGGCCCACATCGACCACGGGAAGAGCACGCTGGCTGACCAGCTCCTGCTGATGAGCGGGGCCATCTCGCAGCGCGAGTTTCGCGAGCAAGTGCTCGACGATCTCGAAATCGAGCGGGACCGCGGCATTACCGTGAAGGCCCGGGCCGTGGCCATTCACTACACGCTCGACGGGCAAGAATACGAGCTCAACCTGATCGACACGCCGGGGCACGTCGACTTTCACTACGAAGTCTCCCGCAGCCTGGCCGCTTGCGAGGGAGCTTTGCTGCTCGTCGACGCCTTTCAAGGAGTGCAGGCGCAGACCGTCGCCAATGCGTTCGCGGCGATTAACGGTAACCTGGTCGTGATCCCGGTGATCAACAAGATCGACCTGCCCGTGACACGGATCGACGAAGTGCTCGAGGAGATCGAGACGGTCGTCGGCCTCGATGCAACCGAAGCCTTGATGGTGAGCGCCAAGCAGGGGATCGGCATCGAAGACGTCTTCCGCGAGATCATCAAGAAGGTGCCGCACCCGAAAGGCAGCCCGACCGATCCGCTGAGGGCCCTGGTCTTCGACAGCAAGTACGACACCTACCGCGGCGTGGTGACTTACGTAAGGGTCATGGAGGGGACGCTGACGACCGGCAAGAAAATGCGGTTCATGCGGACCGGCACGTCGCACGAGATTCTCGAGCTGGGTCAGTTCCGTCCGAACATGGTTGCCTGCGATTCGCTGGGTCCGGGGCAAGTGGGCTACATCATCACCGGTCTCAAGGAACTCGGGACCGTGCACGTCGGTGACACGGTGTGCGATCCCCAGAATCCCCCGGCGGAGGCGCTCCCCGGCTATCAGTTGCCGCAACAGATGGTTTTTTGCGGCATGTATCCGATCGACGCGACCGATTTCGAGAACCTGCGCGAGGAGCTGCAGAAGCTGAGTCTCAACGACGCCAGCTTTTCCTACATCCCGGAAACGAGCGATGCGCTGGGGTTCGGCTTCCGCTGCGGGTTCCTGGGCCTGTTGCACATGGAGATCGTTCAGCAGCGGCTGGAGATCGAGCAAAACATCGACCTGATCCAGACGGCGCCGAACGTCACGTATCAGATCCTGAACACCACCGGCGAGCTGATGACCATCGACAATCCGCAGATGGTGCCCGACTCCGGCCAGATCGAAGAATTCCGCGAGCCGATCGCCAAAGTGAACTTCATTCTGCCGTCCGATAGCATCGGGATTATCATGACGCTGTGCGAGGATCGGCGCGGCGTCTACAAGGGCACGGAGTACCTGGGCCCCAAGCGAGCACAACTCATTTACGAGCTGCCGCTGGGCGAAATTGTGTTCGACATGTACGACAAGCTCAAGAGCGCGACCCGCGGCTACGGCACGATGGACTATGAAGTCATCGGCTTCCGCCCGGCCGACCTGGTCAAACTCGACGTTTTGGTGAAGGGCAATCGGGTCGATGCCCTCTCGACGATCGTCCATCGCTCGAATGCCGACAAGCGGGGCCGCGCCCTTGTGAAGCGGCTCAAAGGCGAAATCTCCAAGCACCAGTTCGAGATTCCGCTCCAGGCCGCCATCGGTTCGCGGGTCATCGCCCGGGAAACGATCTCCGCGTTGCGCAAGAACGTCACCGCCAAGTGCTACGGCGGCGACATCACCCGCAAGCGCAAGCTGCTGCAAAAGCAACGCGAAGGCAAGAAGCGGATGAAGCAGTTTGGCGAGGTCGAAATTCCGCAAAAGGCCTTCCTGTCGGTGCTCGAAGTCGGCGGCGACGAATGATGCTTCTCAGGATCGGTTCGCGATGGCCGCGCTGCCCAAGTCTGATCCGGTGACCGCGCTCGACTCCGCGCCGCGCTCTCCAGCCAGCCCGCAGCCGGAAACACTCGCCCCTCGTGCCAAGAAGAAGCCCCGCGGCAGCGCACGGGGGCTCATCGACGCGGGTCTGTGTCTCTACATCGCGGTGATCCTGTTCCGCACGTTCGAGATTGAAGGCTACATCATCTCGACGGGATCGATGGCGCCCCACCTGCTGGGCTTTCACAAGCGGGTCGTCTGCCCGACCTGCGGCTACGAGTTCGCCCACGGCATTCCCGTCGACGAAACCGGGACGACCGCCGACACGACTGAAGAAGTGTCACGGGACGGGCCGGGCCAGGTGCGCTGCCCCAATTGCGGGGAAGATCGCATCGATATCCGCGCGGTTCCCCCCAATCACGGCGATCAGCTGCTCGTCCAAAAAAATGTCTACGAGTTCCGCAAGCCGCGGCGCTGGGAAGTGGTGGTGCTGAAAAGCCCGTCCCGCCCGACCCCCTTCGTGAAGCGGGTCGTCGGACTGCCCCACGAGTCGGTGCAGATTCGCAACGGCGACATCTACGTCGACGGCGCGATCTCGCGCAAGGACCTGGACCTTCAGCGTGCCATGCGAATCCTGGTCAACGACAACGACTTTCTGCCCAATGATCCTCCGGACGGTCAGGGCTGTTGGACGATCGAAGACAAAAACGGCGGCTGGTCGGCCACACAGCAGGGGCACAATTTCGCGTTTGCGCCTCCAGCTGGCGGCCAAGGCGCGGACAATCGCGCACCAGCAGCCAGCCCGAGCGAGTCGCTGGGCCGAACGGGCGAACAAAACCGCACGGCTTGGATCGCCTTTCGCCGCTGGGTGCGGCACGGCGGACGCTTTCACACGTCGGTGCCGATCGCTGATGCCAAACCGGTGGTGCACCTGAAGGTGAGCCTCTTTCCCGACGTTCGCTACGACCAGGCGAATCGCCGCTTGGAGGCGACGGGCGCCGTCGATCGGGCCGAGCGCGATCGGCTGCTGGCCCTCAACACGCAACCCGCCACGCGAGCCGCGATCGAAGAGCTGGCGGCCGCGTCGCACGTGGCCGCCGTGACGGACGACTGCGGCTACAACCGCGCCAGCGCCGGGCTGATCTCGTTGTCGGTTCGCGATTTGTTTCTCGACTGCCGGGTGGCCCTCGGCTCGGGCGACGGCGATGCCGTTTTCGAGATCGGCGACGGCCGGCTGACGTTTCAACTCGTGTTGAATCGCCGCCGCGGGGACGCCGAGCTGGCCCTCGTCGGACAGCGAGAGCCGCTCCGCCACGCGCGCTGCCCGGCCGGCGCCCTGGACAAGCCGTTTCAACTGGAGTTTTCCACGTTCGATCGCCAGGTACTGGCGGCCGTCAACGGCGTGCTCTTGTTTGCCCCATGGGAGTGCCCGACGAACGAAGCCGAACCGTCCCGCGTTCCCGTGCGGATCGGAGCCCGCGGCGTCGCCGTCGAGGTCTCGAGACTCTCGGTCTATCGCGACATTTATTACACTCGGGGCGGCGGGCGGAACGCCTCGGACCAGCCGATCCAGCTCGGAGCGGACGAATACTTCGTGCTGGGCGACAACAGCCCCGTCTCCAACGACGGACGGAGCTGGTTGCAGGGCGCGATCAAGCAATCGCAACTGCTCGGGAAACCGTTCGTGGTGCACCTGCCGTCGCGGCCCGGCCGAATCAGCATCGGCGGGTACACGCGTTACATTCGCGTTCCTGATTTCAGCCGGATTCGATATATTCGGTAGTGACGTCGGCATCTCGGGTTGCGACGAGGAGACGAGGCCAGAACCAAGCGACAAAACCAAGCTTTCGGCCGCGCGGACGAACTTCGAGAGTCAGCCCGAACCCGACCCCACCAGACTCGACAACATACGGAGCAGCCAGGTCTTTCATGGCCTCGACGACAAAACCCAAAGGACCGTCGCCCGAACCCGCAAGGCCCTTCGAGGCCAAGAGCAAATCCAGCGCCTCGAAAGCCGCTGCGCCGCCCGAAACCGCCCGCCCGACGGCCATGCGCGAAACGATCGAATCGATCGTCGTCGCGTTCATCCTGGCCTTCATGTTCAAAACCTTCGAGGCGGAGGCGTTCGTCATCCCCACGGGCTCGATGGCTCCCACGCTCTACGGCCGCAACAAGGCGGCCACGTGCCCCAAGTGCGGCGCCGAGTTCACGATCGGCGCGAGCGACGAGGTCGAGACCGAAACCGACTACGTCATCCCCGGCGCCCGGATCGACTCGGCCATTTGCCCCAATTGCCGCTATCGCCTCGACCATAAGGACATCTATGACGTCCCCGTCTTCAAGGGGGACGGGATTCTGGTCAACAAATTTTCGTTTGAAATCCGCGATCCCCAGCGTTGGCAGGTGGTCGTCTTCAAATATCCGGAAGAGCCCAAGACCAACTACATCAAGCGGTGCGTCGCGCTGCCGAACGAAACGATCTGCATTCGCCAGGGGAATCTGTACCGCAAGAACGACCAAGACGCGTGGGAGATCCTCCGCAAGGACGATCCGAACAAGCAGCGCGTGCTGCAAATGAACGTCTACGACAACGACCATCCCGAGCGCGACCTTTTGAACGCCGGCTGGCCCGAGCGCTGGGCGGCCGTCAAACGGGGGGACGGCGCCACCGCCATCGCCGGCTGGGCGCCCGATGTGCAGGGTTGGGTGCCCGATGGGCAAACCCGCACGTTCCATTTGCCGCTCGACCGCGGGGCCAAAGATATCCAGTGGTTCCGCTATCGCAATTACGTTCCGACGGAGGAGACCTGGCGCAGGGCCGGGCAGGGTCAGCGTTTGGAGACGCCCCAGGCGCGGCTGATCACCGACTTCTGCGGCTATAACGCCTTCTCCAGCGGTCGCATCGCGGCGGACGATCTGGGCTTCTACTGGGTCGGCGACCTGACGCTCAATTGCCGAATCGACGTGCAGCAGGCCCAGCCGGACAGCCAAGTCGTGCTGGAACT
The DNA here is from genome assembly GCA_963800135.1 of uncultured Planctomycetaceae bacterium. Lineage (GTDB taxonomy): Bacteria > Planctomycetota > Planctomycetia > Planctomycetales > Planctomycetaceae > DASPSM01. Next base: position 93,910 of record CAWCZR010000003.1, read on the forward strand.
CAACGAGGGCGCGCGGGTCTATCGCTGCCGCATCGACCTGGCCAGCGGCCGGGCGGCTCTCGTCTACGCCGAGCCGCGCGACAAAAAAGATCCGGGCCAGGAACACAAGCTGGCCGAGGCGGACACGCGCTTCATCGGCACCGGGCAGCACGACGTCTCGTTTGCAAACGTCGACGATCGTCTCTGTCTCTGGGTCGACAATCGACTCATCGATTTCGGTCAGGGAGCCTGCTACAGCCCCTACGGCGGCTCGGATATCCAGCGGCCGTGGGACGAGGATCTGATTCCCGCCGGGGTCGGCGCGAAGGGGGCCGAAGCCACCGTGTCCCACCTGGTGTTGCAGCGGGACGTTTATTACCGCAACGACTTCGTCCACCAGCGAAGCGGCCCGTACACCGACGAGTCGTCCTACGAAAACATCGAGGAATTCGACGGCGACAAGAGCCAGCTCGTCGCCGAGCAGACCCGACCGTCCGATTGGTACCGCACCTACGAGAACGGCCTGGCTTCCCGCCATCACGGTCCGGGCGAACGGTACGAAACCATCTCCTTCGATTTCACGTTGGGGCCGGACGAGTTCTTCATGATGGGGGACAACAGCCCCCGCAGCAAAGACAGCCGGCTCTGGTGGAATACCCGGCACGCCGCCCATAACTACGCGGTGCCGCGAGAGGCGCTGGTCGGCAAGGCCTTCTTCATTTATTGGCCGCACGGCATCCCGTTCCTCAACGACGGGCGTGGCTATCCGGACGGCCCGGACTCGATCTTGCACAACGACTTCACCGGACCATTCTTCTACAACTACACCCGCGACTCGAACGGCGATCCCGAGATCGATTGGAACTATCCCAAGCGACGGATCCCGTTTTACCCCGATATCGCCCGCATGCACCGCATCCGCTGAACCCGCCGCCTAGCGCGGCGAGCCGTCAAGGAGGACGTCTCATGGCGCTTTTGGAATGCCAAGGCCTGGTGAAGGATTACCCGGGCAAGCGGGCCGTCGACGACATCGATTTCTACGTCGAGCGGGGGGAGATCGTCGGCCTGCTAGGCCCCAATGGCGCGGGCAAGACCACGTCGTTCCGCATGGCCTGCGGCCTGATCGCTCCCACCAAGGGGACGGTCCGCCTGGGAGGTAAGGAAGTCACGCGCTGGCCGATGTACAAGCGGGCTCGGGCCGGCATGGGCTTTCTGCCGCAGGATAACAGCATCTTCCGCAAGCTGTCGGTCGAGCAGAACGTGTCAGCCATTCTGGAATATCTCGACCTGAGCCGCAAAGAGCGAGTGTCGATGATCGATCGACTGCTCAATCAGTTCGGGCTGCAAAACAAACGGCGGCAAATCGCTTCCACGCTCTCCGGCGGCGAGCGGCGGCGGCTGGAAATCGCCCGCTGCCTGGCTAGCAAGCCCTCGCTGATTCTGCTTGACGAGCCGTTCACCGGTATCGACCCGGTCACGATCGCCAGCATTCAGGACATCATCGCCGAGCTCTGTGACAGCGGCATCTCGATTCTGCTGACCGACCACCGTGAGCGCGAAACGCTCACGATCACCCACCGCAACTACATTATTTGCGCGGGCAAGGTCGTCGTCAGCGGCGACGCCGAAACCGTGCTCAACGATAAGATGGCCCGCGACCTTTACTTCGGCCACCGGTTCGACGCCGGCTCGATCATCGAAGGCAAGGACGCGTTCAACTCGTCGCTCAACGCCCAGTCGGCCGAACGGAGGCGCCACGAGAACGAGTGGGACGATCAGGCCGCCTGACGGCCGCGACCGCCTCCGCCGTGTTCCTGCCCGTGTTGGCAAAGCCACTCCCACCTACGACGGCTTGGCCGCGCCCACTCGCCGCGAATTCCCCGCCTTAACGCCGTCTGAACTCACCGTCCGAACTCACCGTCTGAACTAACGTTGACACGCACACCGCGGTCGGCATAAAGTCCGCATCCCTCCAACCTCTCCACAATTCCTTTCTGCTTTTTCCTACGCCTCACCCACCCCCATGGTGACGATGCTTTCGTTCCCGGCGCACGCCGTCCGGCGGAATTCCGTCCGGACTCCGCGAGCTATGCGCTGCGTGCTTTTGGTCGCGCTGTTGTGCGCGGGCCTTTCGCCCGGCTGCGCGGCGACCGAGCATCATTACATGGCTGGAGAGCTGCCCAGCGAATTGCGGGCCCCGCGCTGGCAGGCCCCCTGCGGCGTGGATCTGGCCGCGAGCACTCCCGACCACCCCGCGCCGAAGTTCGATGCGGGCGACGAAGTGGAAGTGCTCGTAGCGACAGGCTTAAACAACACGGACTTGATGCGGCTCCGCACCACGGTCGGCCGCGACGGCGCTGTCGAACTGCCCCTCTTGGGTAAAATTCCCGTCGCCGGCGTGACCACCGATTATTCCCAAGCCGCGGTCGTGCAGGCTTGCCACCAGCAGGGGCTCGCCCAAAAACCGCTCGTGCAGGTGTCGCTCGTGCAGCCGCGGCAGCACCACATCACCGTCACGGGGGCGGTGCAGCATCCCGGGCTCTATACGCTGCCGCGCCAGTCGAGCAACCTGGTTTCGGCACTGGCGGCCGCAGGCGGACTCTCGCGCGATGCCGGCACGACGATCTCCATTCACAGCCGCCGCACACCGGACGTCTCACCGGCGGGAGCCGAGGCGACTGCGGGCTCCACGCCGTCGGACGCTGCGCAGCCGGCGCTGCTCAATACGCCGGCGGCGCCGCTCTCGGAAAATCGAGAAGTTCATCTGGCGGTCGGCTCACCCGATCTCGCGCAACAGGAGCTGGCCGACGGCGACGTCGTCAGCGTCGAGCGGCACGATCCGCCGGGCGTGGTCGTCACCGGAATGGTGCACAAGCCGGGCTGCTATGAGTTCCCCATCGGGACCGAGTTTCGCGTGCTCGACGCGATTTCCCGTGCGCAGGGAGCCACGTACAAGATGATCGACTCGGTGCTCGTTTGCCGCGAGGTTGCCGGGCAAAACGACCGCGTGTTGATTCAAGTCAGCCTCCGCGAAGCCTCACGCAAGCAGAACGAAAACATCCTGCTGCAGCCGGGAGACATCGTGCTCGTCGAAGGCAACTTGAAAGTGATGCTGCAGGATAGCTGGGACTTCGTCAGCCAGGTGCTGTTGGGAGCCGCTCCCGCCGTGATCAAATAACGCGGGAATGCCCTAGACGATCTGGCGAACGACGACGCGGTTGCCCGAGACCTCAACCACCTCGACCCGAGTTTCCGGCTGGATGAAGGGCCCTTCGCTCACGACGTCGATCGTGCGGCCGTGAATCTTGGCTTTGCCGGCCGGACGCAGCACGGTGAGTGCCGTTCCCTCCTGGCCGACCAGCGAGCGGGGATGCTCGGAGAAGTGGCCGGCGCCGTCGTCAGCCAAGCGGGGATTGAGCCGCGGGCCAAAACGCTGCATGTCCGGACCGCCCGGCGGCGAGAGCACGAGCTTGTCGAACACGCGGACGTGCGGCAAAAAGCGGCTCGTGACGAGCGCAATCACCACGATCGAAACGATCGACGCCCCGAGCGTGCCCATCGTGTACGAGAGCCGCTTGTAGTCTTCGTTAGGCTCGAGGTTTCCCCACGTCTGGCTGGCCAGAATCAGCGAAGCGAAGATCAACAGCACGCCGGTCACGCCGAAGAAACCCGAGCCGGGAATCACAAACATTTCGAGCGCCAGGCACGTGGCGCCGATCAGGAACAGAATCACCTCGAGCCAGCCGGCCGTCCCGCCCAGGAAATGGCTCCAGAAGAATAGAGCAAAGCAGAGCGCTGCGATGATCGAGAGCAACCCCGTCATCAGGTGCAGCTCGATGTAGATGCAGATGAAGCCGACGACGACCAGGAAGAACAGCGCCAGCTCTGTGTTGAGCCAAAACACCAGCGAATCGACCCAGGTCTGCTTGGCTTCGGCGACGGTCACTTCGGCCGGAATGCCCAGCCGCTGCTTGAGATCGTCGAAATCGCGGACCGGCGTTTCGGCAAGGCCCAGTTCGTGGGCTCGGGTCGGCGAGAGCGTCAGCAGGTGATTTTGCCCCGTCTCCGGAACGGGCAGGCCTCGCTCCCACTCGCCGTTGGAGGCCTGAATCTCTGCGTCGGATAGGTACCAAACTCGGCCGGTCCGCCGATTTTTGACTTGAAAGACCTGGAGATCCTTGTCGGCCATCGCTTCCGCGAGCGCCGGCGGCCGCCCCTTGCGGGTGGCCAAGATCTTCAATACTTCGCGGAGGTTGCTCAGGATTTTTTCCGGAACGTGCTCGAACTGGTGCCCCGTCCGCAGCTCGATCGGCTCGGCGTCGCCGATAGTGAGCGCGTCGCGATCCATGTAGATTTCGTCGCAGCCGAGCGCAATGATCGCCGCGCCGCTGAGCGCTTGCTTCCCTTTCGGCACGTAGGCGATGGTGCGGATTTTTTTCGGGTCGAGATCGGCAATCGCGTTGGCGAGACTCGTGCTCTGCAGCAAGCCGCCGCCGGGGGAATCGATCTCGAAGATCAACGTGTTGACGCCCGCCGCGACGGCCCGGTCGATCTGCCGTTCGAGAAACGCCTCGAGCACCGAATCGATCACTCCGTCGACCTTGATCATCTGCACGTGGGGCTTGTCGCCCGCGATCGGGTCGTCGCGGAGGGCCTCGCGCGGCAGGTTGTAAACGTCGGCAAGTTCGCCCCGCGTCTGGATGGTCTGCACGGTCAGCACGCCCAGGCCGCGGGCCTTGCTGCCGGAATAGGTCCCCAGGTCGCCCGCTTCCTTGATCGTCTGCACGTCGAGAATGGGCAGCTTGCTGCGTTGCAGCCGCTCCAACTCGTCCTTGGTGACGATACGAAATTCGGTCGTTTCCTTGGCGTCTTTACCGGACGGCGGCATTTGCACCTTAGCCCGCAACGTCTCCCGCTGCGGATCGCACATGCCCAGGACGAGGGCAGGGCTGAGCAGCGGGTTGTGCCGCTTCTCGATCAGTCGCAGCACGTCCTGCTGCTCGTCGCGGTCGAGCGGTTTGCCCTGTCCGATGTCCCCCAAGTCGGCGTCGGGGTGCATGATGATTTCATTGCACGCCAGCGCGATCACGACGTTGTTGCCGGTCACATTTTCGGGGACCCAGGCGACCGTTTTGACGTCCGCAATCTCCGCCGACGTCAGAAACTTCGCCAGCCCGTAGACCTGATGAAAGGGGGTCGTCCCGTGCGTGATTTCCAGAATTAGCACGGCCTTGCGATGCTGTTGCTGGGCCTGGCTCTCCAGGTTCAGAACGGCATTTTTCACGCGGCCGAAGACCAGGTCGTCGACCGGGCTCGTGACCGTGATGTACTTCCCGAGTGGCTGCTCGGGCGGCTTGGCTGCGTCGACCGCTTTATCGCCCCCGCTTTTGATGCCGGCGAGGATGTCCGGCGGGTCCGCCCCAAGCGCCGTTGCGGCGTCCAGCGTCGCCAAAGACAGACAGGCCCCGAGGAGGATCCCCAAGCGTGCCAACGAGGTTCGCAGACAATCCATAGACTGTGAGCTTCCCGAATTGCGGCAGACTCAACGTGGGCCCGCCCCCAACTCAAACGGGGCAGGTTGATCCGGTCGCTGCCGGATCACCATTGGCGGACTACGTCGCCGTCTCCCGGACAGTGCACCGGCCTGAGAGCCGTCACTGTCTCGCTGAGACCGCGCTGGCATCGGCCCGTGGCGCACGCGCCCAATAAGGAACCTCCGACAGTGCAACCGATTATATCGGCTGGAAAAAACGGGCGTCAAATTGTGGGGGGCCATGGGGCCGCATTCACCGGACGAAACCGTTGCGCCGCACGCCCTTGCGTGCATGATGAAGATTCGATGGCGAAGATTCCGCACTTTTCATTTCCGCCGTCGCTCGAAAAGCGAGCGACCGATCCCGTCTTATCGCAGATTGAGGGCCGTCGCGCGAATTGCCGGTCTTAGCGCAAATTGATCGGGTCGACGTCGATGGTCCACTCGACGTCCTCGCGCGGTGAAAGTTGCGACGCCACCTGCCTCCACAGGGTTCGTACGGCATCGCCCTGCGGGGCCGCGAGCATCACGTGGAAGCGATACTGCCCCTTGATCCGTGAGATCGGCGCCGGCGCCGGGCCAAGCAAGCGGATATCGAGTGCCTGCGCTTTGGCCGTTTCGCTGCACAGCGTCGCAATGCGACGGGCCTCTTCGCGGACCTCGTCCTCGTGCTCACCGCGAATGATGATTCGCGTGAATTGCCGAGCGGGCGGGGCAAGCAAGGCCTGGCGGTGCCCCCATTCCTGTTTGACAAACCCGGCAAAATCGTGCTTCGACGCCAGGACAATGGACGGCTCGTCCGGAACGGACGTTTGCACGAGCACCCGACCGCCGCGTGGACCCCGTCCCGTCCGACCCGACACTTGGGAAATTAACTGAAACGTCCGCTCCGAAGCCCGGAAATCGGGCTGATGCAAAATCGTGTCGGCATTCACCACGCCCACCAGCGTGACGTTGGGAAAATCGAGTCCCTTGGCGATCATCTGAGTGCCGAGCAGGATGCGGGCGTGGCCGTGGCGGAATTGTTCGAGGGCCACGTCGTGGCTGCCTCGCTTTCGCATGGCGTCGCTATCCATCCGCACGCAGGCGACGCCCGCAAACCGCGCTCGCACTTCCTGCTCGAGCCGCTGCGTGCCGATGCCCACGTAACGCAGCCCGGCATGGCTGCAGCCGGGACAGAAGGCGGGCGGGTCGCATTCGTAATCGCAGACGTGGCACAAAGCCTTGCCGCGATCCTTGTGCCAGGCCAGCGTGACGTCGCACGTCGGACATTTGACGCTGGCCCCGCACGAACGGCACCAGATGGCCGGCGAAAATCCGCGAAGATTGAGGAACAAGATGATCTGGCCGGCGTCGTCGTCGTGCAGGACGTGTCGCATCGCCTGTTCGAGGGCCCGTCCGATCGCCGCACCGCGACGGACCATCGGATCGTTGCGGACGTCGACCACGATCACGGGCGGCAGCGGCCGGCGCTCGACCCGCTTGGGCAGCGACACCAGCGTGTCCTGCCCCTGCTGCACGCGGAGCCACGATTCGAGTGTCGGCGTGGCCGAGCCCAGGATCAGCGGAATCCTTTCGAGTTGGGCCCGTTGACGCGCGACTTCCCGCGCGTGATAGCGGGGCGTCGTCTCCTGCTTGAATGTCGTTTCGTGCTCCTCGTCGATCACGATCAGGCCCAGGTTGGGCGTCGGTGCAAAGACCGCGCTACGGGCGCCAATCACCACTTCCACGCTGCCCGAGGCGATTTGCTGCCAGTGCCAGTGCCGCTCCGCGTCGCTCAAATGACTGTGCAAGACGGCGACTGAAGCAAAGCGGCGGCGAAATCGGCGGATCGTCTGCGGCGTGAGGCTGATCTCCGGCACCAGCACTATCGCCTGACGACCGTAACTGACCACCTCGCGAATCGCTTGAATGTAAACCTCGGTCTTGCCGCTGCCGGTGACTCCGTGCAACAACACGGTGCGGTGCTGGCCGGCGCGCTGCAGACCCAAAATCGTGTCGAGGGCCCGTTGTTGATCGGCGTTGAGCGCCAGATCATCTTCGCGCGGCGGCGGCTCTGTCGGGCGGCCCTGCGTCTGGCGCTGTCGCACGGCGCGAATCAGGCCTTTTTGTCGCAGCGCGGCCAGTGGTGCAGTACCGCATTCCGCCGCTTGCGTCAGCTCGGCCGCATCCATCGGACGTCCGGCGGTCGCCAAAACCTCCAGCAGAGCTTTTTGCTTGGCCGACAGTTTGGGAGCCGCTCCCTCGCCGGCCGGCTGGTCCGCGCAGACAAATGACGTCACCAGCCGCGTGCCGGCCTGCTGCTTCACCCCGGCCGGCACCACCGATTCGAGCACCTGGCCCCAACTGCAAAGGTAGTAGTCGGCAATCCACTGCGTGAGCCGCAGCATGCTCTCCGAGACGAGGGGTCGGCGATCGAGGATCGAGTCGATCGTTTTGAGCCGCCTTTGCTCGCTCGTCGCCGCGAGCGCCACGCAGTAGCCGACGGTAAGCCGGTCGCCCTTGCCGAACGGTGCTTTGACGCGCTGCCCGGGCGCAATCAGCGTCCGCAATCCATCCGGCACCAGGTAGTCAAACGGCGTATCGATGGGCCGATTGAACACCAGCCGCGCGACCAGCCGATCGTTTTCGGCCGCCACCTCCCACGGCAGTGGGTCTGGCGGAAAGCTTACGGCGTCGAACAGAGCCGGCTGCGAACTTTTCTTTGCCACCACGTCTCGGGCGTCCCTCCCAGGACAATTCTATCCGACGGAATTCTATCCGACGGCAATCCTATCCAAGCACCCGGGTCGACAGAAATGGACGGGCACCGAGGGTGCCGGCTGGTCCCCGAGTTCCGGGGCAGTCTACAATTCTCCGGAATCGAGGCGGCCGGTCGGCCATTCGAGGCTGGATCGGCACGTGCCTCGCCCACGGACTCATACGATGCGACTCGGCCTACTCGGCGGAACCTTCGATCCGATCCATTTTGGGCATCTGCTGCTCGCGGAGCGGTGCCGCGAGGAGTGCGGGCTGGATCGCGTGTGGTTCCTGCCGGCCGGCCAGCCGCCGCACAAGGCGGCCGAAGGAATTTCCGCGGGCCAACAACGAGCCGAGCTCGTCGAGTTCGCGATTGCCGGCCATCCGCAGTTCGAGGTCAATCGGCTCGAGTTGGGACGGGTGGGCCGGAGCTTCACCGTCGACACGCTCCGCGAGATCCATGCCGAGGAACCGTCGCGGGAATTATTCTTTCTGATCGGCGCCGACTCGCTCGCCGATCTGCCGGGCTGGCGCGACCCGGCCGGCATCGTCGAGCTGGCGACGATCGTGGCCGTCAACCGGGGCGACCGGCCGTTGCCCGATCTCGCTCGGCTGCGCCGCACGCTGGGCGACAAGGTCGCCGACCGCGTGCGGCTCGTCACCATGCCGGGCATCGATCTCTCGAGCACCGACATCCGCGCCCGCGTGCGCGAAGGCAAGAGCATCCGCTTCATGACTCCGCGGCCGTGCGAAGTCTACATTCACGAGCACGGCATGTACCGCGAGCCAAGCACGAATGTCGAAATCCGCATGACGAAGGAATGACTCAATGACGGAAGCCGGCACAAGAGGCGCCACGCCGCATTTTTAGTGCTTCGGACTTCGTGCTTCTTTCATCCCGCCGCGGGCGGACTGAGGCAGCATTCGCGCTTCCGGCCCATTTACGCGGCCGCCGCGAACGGCAGCTCTTCGGCGACGGCGTCGATTTCGTGGCCCGTGATTTCCGTCAGCTCGTCCGCGTAGCCGACGACCAGGGCCAGGTCGGCCAGCCGATTGATGCGACGGGGAACGCCTCCCGAGCGTTCGCACAAAGCGTCGAGCGCGCTGCGGTCGAAGAGGTCCCGCTTGGCGCCGGCGACCGACATGCGGTGCGCGATGTAGCGAATGGTCTCCGTCCGCGACAGTGGTTCCAACACGCTGCACACGGCCACGCGATCGTTCAGCTGCGGCGTGCGCTCGAGGCGTCCCATCAGGCCGAGGCCGCCGGCCAGGATCAGCGAAAAGTCGCATTCGGCGCTGTGCTGGAAGTTGAGCAGGAGCTGCAATGATTCCCAGACCCGCACATTGTCGATCTGATGCGCGTCGTCGATCACGATCGTCGGCCGCCGCCCTTTCTTGGCGAAGTCGTGCAGCACGCTCTCGATCCGCTGCAGCGTGCGGTCCAAGCCCGTCCGCAAGTCGGCCGGCGCGTCTCCGCCGCCCAGCTTGGAGGCCAGGTAGGCCAGAAAGTCGGCGGCCGGCATTTGTGGAAACAGGACGTGCACCACCGGACCGCACTCGACGCTCAGCTCGTGCGTCAGCTCGGCGGCGACGGCCGATTTGCCGCTGCCGATGCCGCCGCACAGTACGCCGACACCCAGGCGATTCTCGATCGCGTAGCGCAGCTTGAGCAGCGCGGATTCGTGCGTCTCGCTGTGGAAGAAGAATGGCGTCGAGAACTGATTCTCGAACGGCCGGCAAGCCAGATCCCAATATCGCTCGTACATCAGCTGTCCCCTTGGTGTCTCAACGAAAGACCGACTCGGGCGTGGAGCGCGCGTTGCTGCTAGAGTCGGCGGTCTGCGGCGCCTGCACCTGAGCCGGCGGACGCAGCGGTGCGTTCGAGTATTGACGGGCCGTCGTGTTGACGGGGTCGATCGTTCCGGTTAACACCGCGCCCTTGCCTTGTCGGGAGCGGACGGCGTCCAAGCGACGCGTCAAACGCGACGCTTCCGGCGGCTCGCTATCGTCGGCTGGAGGCACGCCGAGCGTGAGACCGGGCACCTGGTTGGAAGGTTTCTCGTTTCCCCCCATCCAGCGATGCAACCACGAGCCGCTTGGTGCGGAAGCGGACGCCAAATTTGTGACGTCGTCAAACTTCTCTTCCGGTAAATCGGGCGCCGGCGCGACGAATGAGTGCTTCGTTTGGCCCAGGGAGAGAACGCATAAGAGGCCGCACGTGGCCAGCATGGCGCCGAGTAGCCAGCGTCGGCTGGCCACAAACGCCCACGCCAGACCCGCCGCCCGGTCGACTGCAAGCAACTCGCGCAGTCGATGCAGATAGGCCCGCGGCGTCTGTTCTCCGTTTTGCACGTCCCTGCCTCTGAGTCTCAAATTGAGCCGGGGAGAGCCGCGCCCCGTCCCGCGAGGCGCGGACCTCGCGATCAAAGCGCGACCGCGAGGCGCACCGACTCAATCCCATGGATCGGTCTCTGACCGTGCGGAACTTGAGGGTTCTGCCGATTTGGCAAACTGGAGAAAATGCGGCCTCGGACGAATTGCCGCGAGTCTCAAGCGAGCCCGAGAACGTCGGCCATCGAGTAAACGCCCGGACCCTTCGTGATGAGAAATTTGGCGGCGGCCAGCGCGCCGTAAGCATAACTATCGCGCGATTGGCCGCGGACGTGGAGGTCGATCGATTCGCCCATCAGGCCGAAGACGATCGTGTGCTCGCCGACGTTGTCGCCGACGCGGACGGCGTGATAGCCGATCTCGGTGCGGGGTCGTTTGCCGGGGCGACCGTGCCGGCCGTGAACATGCTCGGTTTGACCCATTTCCTCAGCGACGATGCGGCCGAACTCGAGGGCCGTGCCGCTGGGGGCATCCTCTTTCATCCGGTGGTGTCGCTCGATGATCTCGACATCAACGCCGGCGGGGTATTTGACGAGCGCCCGGGCCGCGTCCCGCACCAGCTTCATCGTCAGGTTAACCGCCAGGCTCATGCTGGGCGCGAGAATCAGCGGAATCACATGGCCAGCCGCCAGAATCTCCGACTTTTGGACCTCGGTGAGCCCGGTCGTCGCGGCGACGAGCGGAAGGTGGCGTTCGGCACAGAGCGCCGCCAGCCCCACCAGCGATTCCGGCACGGAGAAATCGATCACCACGTCGATCGGTCCGTCGAGTTGCCGCTGGATGCGCACGTTGATCGGTCCGATTCCCGCGACGTCGCCCGCATCGCGGCCCTGAAGGGGCGAGTTCTTGTTCTCGACGGCGCACGTGACGGCGAGACCCGCGTCGGCGCTGGCCAGAGCAATGATCCGCTGTCCCATGCGGCCGCCCGCGCCGTTCACCGCGATTTTGATTTTCTCGGACATGAAAGTTCCCAGGAAAGTCACGCCTGGCAGGCGCGAAGGGCCGCGTCGAGCTCGTTGCGAACGGTCGCATTATCCTCGACGCTAAGTCGGCTTTTCAACACGGCCATCGCGACGTCACCGCCGATCTCACCCAGCGCCCAGGCCGTCGCTCCGCGGACGACGGCTTCCGAGTCGCCGAGCGCTCGGGCAAGCGCCGGCACGGCCGCCGGATTCCGCTGATTGCCGAGCACGAGGGCCGCGTTGCGGAGGAGGCCGCTCCGACCGGGGCGAGCCAGCGCGCTCTCACCGAACTCCTGGCGAAAGCCGGCTTCATCCAGATCGAGGAGCCGTTCGAGATGGGCCGGATTGAGATCGCCGCGCGGGCGAAAGGCCGGCTCGTCTTTCCGCGGCGATTTGTGATTCCAGGGACAAACGTCCTGGCAGATGTCGCAGCCGAAGAGCCAGTCCCCCAAGCCGCTACGCAGCGATTCGGGAATCGGACCTTTGAGCTCAATCGTGAGGTAGGCGATGCATTTGCGGGCATCGAGAACGTACGGTTGCGGAAACGCATCGGTCGGGCAGGCGTCGAGGCAGCGGGTGCAGGTGCCGCAATGCGCCGTCTGGTGCGGCTGATCGGCTTCGAGCACCACGTCGGTCAGCAAGCCGGCCAGAAAGATCCAGCTGCCTTGCCGCTTGTTGATCAACATCGTGTTCTTGCCGAACCAACCGAGCCCGGCCGCCTGCGCAAAGTCCCGCTCGAGCATTGGCGCCGAATCGATCACGGCACGCGTGCGACATCCCGGTTGTTGGGCATGCAGAAAATCGGCCAGCCGCTGCAGGCGCTGGCGGGCGACGGCGTGATAATCGGCGTCGCTCCACGCATAGCGGGAAACGCGGCCCGTGCCGGGACCGGGCGGGGCCGGATCGTCGGTGCGATAGTTGAGCGCGAGCATGATCACGCTGCGGACGCCGTCCAGCACGTGGCGCGGGTGCTCGTAGGCGGCCTCTCGACGCGAAAGCCAGGCCATCTCGCCGTCGTAGCCCTGCCGCAGCCAGTCGTGAAAGCTGTCGAGTCCGCCGGGCGACGTCGCGGGCGCGATGCCGACCAGGTCGAAACCGATCCGCAGCGCCTCGGCCTTCACGGCGTCGGTCAAGGCGGTTGGAGAGAGAGTGGCGGGCGGCGCGGGCACGGCGCTCACGCGACCGGCTGCTGCATGCGGGCCCATTGCCGCCGTCCAATCTCGAGGATCATCGAATCCGGCCACTTGGGCAGCGGGGAATAGCGGGGGTGCCGCGACTCCTTGTAGGGATCGTTTTCGCGGGCGTTGTAGCAGCAGATGAAAGCCCACCGCGGATCGTCGCTTTTGTTCTGGTCGGAACGGTGCAGCACGTTGCAATGAAAGAAGACAGCCGAGCCCGGCTCAAGTTCGCAATAAACGGTCTCGAGCCGCTCGACCGCGACGGCAACGCGCTCCGGATCGGCCCCCGTCTGGTCGCCGACCTTCACGTGGTTCATGCGGCCTAAGTGATGCGAGCCCTTGAGTACCTGCAGGCAGCCGTTGTCTTTCGTCGCCCGGTCGACGGCGATCAGACAGCTGGCAATGTAGGGAAACAGGCAGCCGTTGTCGTACCAGTAGCCGTAGTCCTGATGCCAGGCCCAGGCGCCGCCGACTTTCGGCTCCTTGAAAACCATTTTGTGATGGTAGTGGTAGACCTCGTCGCACAGCAGCAGTTCCATCGTTTCGATGATCCGCCGGCTGCGGACGATGGCGCTGTAGATGTCGCTCTCGCCCAGTTCGTTCTCGACGCGGACCTTGACCGCTCCCCCCTCGCCGTCAGCCCGCAACGCCGCGCCTGCCGCCAATTGCGTGTCGGCTCGCGCGATGTCGCGCAGCAAGTCGACCTCTTCGCGGTCGAGTAGGTTTTCAGCGATGAAGAAGCCGTCGTCGTCGAAGGCGGCAATCTGCTCGTGGGTCGGCTCGAAGCGATTCATCGATTGGCTCCCGGACCCATCGACTCTATCACAGGCGTGGGGAATAATAAATTTCGCTCACCGAGGCCCGCCAGCGAGCCGCGGCTCAAACGTGAGGATCGGCCTCGATGCCCCCGACCAACCGCTACGCCTTCAAGGAATGGGCCGCCACCTGCCTGGCGCTCGCAGAGGGCCGCCAATCCCTGCTGCTGAGAAAGGGGGCATTCACGATCGCGGGGGGCATTTCGCCGTCGAGCATCCGGAGTTCTGGCTCTTTCCGACGCAGTTTCATCAGGCGGCCGAGGAGTTTCGACCCGAGGCGGTTGCGCTTGTCGCACAGGCCGCGGCCACCGCTCTACCGGCCGGCCAGGTGCGGTTTACGCTGCATGCGGTCGTCGACGAAGCGGTCGAATTGGCCGACGAATCGCGGCTCGAACGCTTGAGCACGCTGCAGATGCTGAGCGTGGCCACACTCAGGCGCCGATTCCACTATCGCACGCCGGGCCTGTTCGTGCTGCCGGTGCGGATCTACCGTCTGAACCAGCCGATCGAGTTGCCAGAAAGCCCGCACTTCGTCGGCTGCCGCACGTGGGTCGATCTCGGGCGCGAATTGCCGACAGCCGACCTGTCGCCTGTGCTCTCCGAAGCTGTCCACCAAGCGCGGCTCGCAGAGATTCGGCACGCACTCTCGGCGTAGCGCAGTATGACTGCCCTACGCGTGCATGGGCGGACCCGTCGCGCCGATCACGTTCATCGTCTTCCATTTGCCGTAGACGAATCGCAGGCAGCAGACCGTTCCCAACAGGCAAATGTAAATCGAGCAGGCGGTCCAACAGGCGAAGAGACCGCCGTGCCCGGTGCGGACGATCAACCAGGTCGGCAACACCAGTATCGACCATGCCGACACCAGCGTGTAATAGAACGGAAACCGGGTGTCGCCGGCGCCGCGAATGGCAAACGCGAAAACCAGCTGCATGCCGTCGAAGAAGGTGTAAAACGCGATGAACCGCAAGAGCACGATGACCGTGTGCTCAATGCCGACCAGCTCGGCCGCCGCGCTCCCTCCGGTAAAAGGTCGGAGAATGATCTTCGGGAAGAGCACGAACAGGGCGGCGAAGAAGAGCATGTAAGCTCCCGAGACGCCGGCCGCCAGCCACACCGTGCGCTCGGCCAACTTGGGTCGTCCCTCGCCCACGCGTTTGCCAACAAGCGTCATGACCGCGGTGGCCAGCCCGATCATCGGCACGAAAGACATCATGTTGACGTTGAATGCCAGGTTCGTGGCGGCGAGCGATCCTTCACCCAGCCGGCCGATCAGCACCAAAAACACGGTGAAGGCCGAAAGCTCGGCCGCCATCTGCAGACCGGTCGGAATCCCATAGCGCAACAGGCGTCCCAGCAGCTCCCGGTCGAGGCCGACGTGTTTCCAAAACTCGTATTCGATCGAATCGCGGTGGCGGAAAGAGAGCACGATGTACGCGATCACGGCGACGGTGTAAGCCGTCACCGTCGCAAGCCCGGCCCCCACGATCCCCAATCGCGGAAATGGTCCCAAGCCGAAGATCAGGCATGGATCGAGCGCGATGTTCGTCGCGGCCAACAGAAAGTCGACGTACATCACCACCCGCGTCTTGCCACGCCCCGAATAGAAGCAGCCGAACGCCATCGTCAACAGCATCGGCACGGCGCCTAACGAAAGCGTTTGCAAAAACTGCGTCTCGTACTTCTGCACGACCGGGTCGTGTCCGGCTTGCGCGAAGAGGAACGGCGCGAGCGGAATCACCAAGAGAAACACGAGTCCCGCGCCAATGGCCAGAAAAATTCCCTGCCAGACCGACGCGGCCACGCGATCCTTGCGGCCGGCCCCCTCGTACTGGGCGACGAATGCGTTGCCATAATTGATCATGCCGATGAACGCGCTCATGACCGTCCAGTGCATGGCCGCGGCGGGCAGACTCGCCGCGAGCGCCTCCTCCGAGTACCAGGTGAGGAACAAGCGGTCGATCGTAATCATCAGCGTGACGGAGCCGCTGCTGAGGATCAGCGGCACGGCGACCGTCATCAACTCGCGGAGACTGCCCGGCGCAGGGAGAGAGGGGAGACCCGGCGGCCGGTGCAGCGGTTGCCGGAGTGTCGCCGTCCGATTCGCGGACGTGGGTCGACAGCGGGAGAGCCGGGTGACTTTCCCTGTCGGCAGTCCCTTCCGCAGAGGTCGTAATCCCGGCCATGATGATCCGACTTCCCGATCCGACTGATGCACGGAATCGGCGTTCGCGGCGGCTCACTTGACGTCCCCACCCGCAACGCGAATGCACCGACCCCAACCCCGTGGCGACGTTCGGATGCGAAGGCGACACGCGTTCCCGACAGGGGGTTCGCGTTCAAACTGCCCGATTGCAGGGTCCGCGGCAAAACGGGCGGGGCAGGCCCTCTTCGCGATTCTAATGGACAGCCACGCCCGCGGCTGCCGTTACTCGCTTAACCGCGCGGCTACTTCGCCGGCCGCTCGCTGCCCCGACTCGATTGCCCCGTCGATGTACCCGGTCCATTCGACGGCCGTTTCGGTCCCCGCCCAATGAATGCGGCCGCAGGGCTGTCGCAGGGCCACTCCGAAGTCCGTCATCACACCCGGTGCCATCACGCCCGCGTAGCAGCCGCCGCTCCAGGGATCGTCGCTCCAGTTCTTTTCGAGAAAGCCGGTGGGATGGGCGGCTTGGGTCCCGAAGAAACGGGCGAATTCCGAGAGCACGGCCTGACGGCGTTCTTCGGGCGGACGATCACCCCAGATGCGAGCCGCGCCCCCGTCGCTGAACGTCACCAGGGCCGGCTGCGAACCGTCGTGCGAGGAGTCGTCGAACGTGGTGGTCGTCGGTCCGGTGTCGCTGAATGCTTCGCCCGAAAAGCCGGCCTCGCGCCAGAACGCGCGCTCGTACGTCGCCACGTATTTGATGCACGAGCCCATCGGCATCCGCGCCATCAATTGTTCGCGGCGCGGAGGTAGGGCCGACGCGTAACGAATGCGGCCGGCTAGCAGGGGGGGAATCGCGAGGATCGCATACCGTCCGCGAAACGTGCCTCGCGGCGTCTCCAGAATCACGCCGTCGGCCGTTTGCTCGAGCGACCAAACGGGACATTCGAGCACCACGCGATTGCCGAGCGCCTCAGCCATGCGGATCGACAGTTTTTGCGCCCGCCGACAAACCGCGACTCCTGGGCCCCGCCCGGAATCGAAGTCAACATTTCCAGCCCGTGCCCCGACTTGATGTAGCTCAAGAAATACAAAAACGACAAATCGCGCGGCTCCGACGTGAAGACAGCCCGCACGACGATGTCCAGAAACAGCCGCGAGCCGCCGGCCCGCAAATGACGCCGCTTCCACGATTCGACCGTTTCACCATCCCACTCGGCCGCGCGGCGGGCATTCCAGGGGGCGTCGGCCGGGAAGGTTTTGCCAAAACGCTTCACACGCAGGTCGAGCAGTCCCAGCTCGAGCTGCGTCGCCAGCGACAACCAGGGCAAGCTCCCCTTGAACGTGCTGATCTTGCCCCCCCACGAGAGGAGCTTTTTGCCTTCGTGATGCTGCGGAAAGATGGGCACGTCCAGCTCGCGGGCCAGCGCTGCGAGCCGGTCCTGTGTCGGACCGATCCATTGTCCGCCCAGGTCGACCCAGTCTTGGCCCAGCTTCTGCGTGAACGTGCGTCCGCCAACGCGATCACGGGCTTCGAGCACGAGACAGCTGCGGTTGCGCTTCACCAGCTCGCGGGCCGCGATCAACCCGGCCACACCGGCGCCGACGACTAGCACGTCGGCTGATTGTCCGTCTTTTGTTTCGCTACCGCCGCCGGACATCCGCAGTTTGCTCCACTCGGGCGTTTAACTCAGTCGTTGTGCAGTTGCCGCAACCGGGCCGAGGTTCGCAGCATCAACTGGATCCGCTCGAATTCATTGAGCCAATCCTGGACGACGTTCTGCAGCAGCGTTTTGTCCGGCGCCGCGATGCCCGTCGGACAGGAAGGACCGAGCTGCTTGGCAGCGATATCACGGTAAGTCGAGATCGTCCGGTCGCCGGCGCGGCCGCAGGGAAATCCATCCTCGCTCAAGAACAGAAGCGAAGGGACGCGCGGCCCGCCGCAGATCGACAGTTCCTGGGCCAGTTCCTTATTCTCGTCGCGATCGAAGAAGTGGATGCGAATTTTGTCGTTTTGCGCGGAAAAGTGCTGGAAGATCGGACACTGGTTGACGCAGTCGCCGCACCACGTGCCCGCGACGACCAACACCTTCATCTCGCGGACGAAGCTGGCGAGCAACCGGTTCTGATCGGTCGACAGAAGCACGTGCGAATAGACCGTTTCCCAGCG
Organism: uncultured Planctomycetaceae bacterium; assembly: GCA_963800135.1. Taxonomy (GTDB): domain Bacteria; phylum Planctomycetota; class Planctomycetia; order Planctomycetales; family Planctomycetaceae; genus DASPSM01. The sequence goes on from CAWCZR010000003.1 coordinate 111,823, forward strand.
TCGGCGCTGCTCGTCGCTGCCATACTTGGACAAAAACGCCTCGTACCTCAATCCCTGGTCAAAGACCGCGGCGAAATTCATGACTCCTCCTCGTGTCGCAGGAATTCGTTCCACGTCATCGTGGCAGGATTACAACAGCTGTCAAGGACGATTGCCAGAGGAAATCGGACACACGTACAGTGACGCATCTCGATCTTGATCGTTCGACGTCACGATTTTGAGACCTCACGCATGCAACCGCTGATCGGCTCACAGAAACTCAATCTCGATACGCCCCTCTTGTGCCTCAATTTGTCGGCGATGGAGCGGAACATGACGGCGATGGCCGGGTTCATCGCCGCGCGGGGCAAGCAGTGGCGGCCGCACATGAAGTGCCACAAGTCGCCCACGATCGCGCTCCAACAGCTGGCGACGGGTGCCATCGGTGTTACTTGCGGCAAGGTTTCGGAAGCGGAGGTGATGGCGGCTGCGGGCATCCGCGACGTGATGATCGCCAACATGATCGTCGGACAGCCCAAGCTCGAGCGGATCGTTTCGCTGTGCCGCTCGGCCGATCCGATCGTCGCCTGCGACCATTTTGTGCAGATCGAACCACTCGCCCAAACCTGCCACCGCAATGGCGTGAGCTGCCGCGTGGTCATCGAAGTCAACGTGGGCATGGATCGAGTCGGCATTCGTCCGGGGCGCGACACTTATGATTTGGCCGAGGCCATCGATCGGTTGCCAGGCGTCGAGATGGTTGGCTTGATGGGCTACGAGGGCCACCTGCATCAGGTCGCCGACCCTCAGGAAAAGCGGGCGAAGATCGACGAGGCGATGGGTGTCTCTGGAGTACTGCCGCGACGGTTTGACCAAAAAGGGCATCCGCTGCGATATCGTCAGCGCTGCCGGCACCGGCTCGTACCAGTTCTCTGCCGATCACCCGGCCGTCACCGAGTTGCAGTGCGGCGGCGGCATCTTCGGAGACCCGAAATACACGGGTCAGTACGGCGTGACCGGGCTGGAGCCGGCGCTCACCGTGCTGACGACCGTCGTCAGCCGAACGAAGCTCGAGCGGGCCATCGTTGATGCCGGCAGGAAAGCGGTCAACGGCGACATGTGCATGCCGCTCGTGAAGGGTTTTGCCAACGCGAACGTGGTGCAGCTGAGCGCGGAGCACGGGTGGATCGACGTCGGCCCCGGTTCGCACGACCTCAAGATCGGCGACAAGATCGAACTCATCGTCGGCTATGCCGACTTCACCACCGTGCTGCACGACGAGTTTTGCGTCTTCCGCGGCGAGCGATTGGAAGCCATCTGGCCGATCGCCGCTCGCGGCATGTTGCATTAGCCGCGCCCGCATCAGATTCACGCTTGAACACTCGGCCTGCACGGGTCGCAAAAAAAGTTCGCGCGTTTGTCAGATCATGGTGGCGGGTGCATTTCGCGTTCGGATCAAAAAAGGCATATTTGTGAGAGCTTGGAAGCCTGCCCTTTCTCCCACCTTTGAGGACTCCACATGCCCCGCCCACAACGAATCGCGAATCGTTGCTCTGAGCTCTCTGATGGTCTTGGCCGGCCTGGTCGGTTCGAGCCGTGCCGACGTGCGGCTCCCGCACATCTTTGGCGACCACATGGTGTTGCAAAGAGAAAAGCCGGTGCGACTCTGGGGATGGGCGGACACGGGCGAAAAGGTCACCGTGACGATCGGCAGCGAGCACGCCGAGGCCACGGCCGACGAGCACGGCGCGTGGAAAGTCGAGCTACCGCCGGTCTCCGCGAAGTCCGCCATCGAAGTGAAGGTCGCGGGCAAGAACACGATTGTGCTGCACGACGTGCTCGTGGGCGAGGTCTGGGTCTGCTCCGGTCAGTCGAACATGCAAATGACCGTCGCCTCGTCGAATAACGCGCGCAAGGAGATCAAAGAGGCGAACCATCCCGAAATTCGCCTGTTCACGGTGCCGATGCGGCCGGCCGGCGACCCGGCGGAGGACGTGACCGCAGCGTGGACGGCCTGCTCGTCTAAAACGGTCCCCAACTTTACGGCCGTTGGCTATTTCTTCGGGCGTGACCTGCACGAGCAGTTGGGTGTGCCGATCGGCCTCGTCAACTCATCCTGGGGCGGCACGCGGATCGAGCCCTGGACGCCGATCGTCGGCTTTCGCGACGTGCCGGAGCTCAAGGGAATTCTCGCGGACATTGAAAAAGCCCGGACCGAATTTGCCAAAGCGACGGCGGCCGCGCTGCCTCGCTACGCCGAATGGCTGGGCCGCGCTGAGAAGGCCAAAGAGAAACACGAATACATTCCTTCGCCGCCCGAGTGGCCCGTCAGTCCGCTGTCGACCAACTACACGCCGACCGGACTCTACAACGGCATGATCCACCCGCTCGTCCCGTTCGCGATCCGCGGTGCCCTCTGGTACCAGGGCGAATCGAACCTGGGTGACGGTATGCTCTATTTGCAAAAGATGAAGGCCCTGATCGACGGCTGGCGGTCGGTCTGGAACGAGGGCGATTTCCCGTTCTTGTTCGTCCAATTGGCACCGTACCGCTACGGCACCGCCAACCCGACTCTCTTGCCGAAGCTGTGGGAAGCGCAAACGGCCGCGCTCTCGATTCCTGATACCGGCATGGCCGTGACCCTCGACGTCGGCAACCCGACGGACATCCATCCCAAGGATAAGCAGGACGTCGGCAAGCGGCTCGCGCTCTGGGCACTGGCCAAGACGTACGGCAAGCAAATCGTCTACTCGGGCCCGCTCTACAAGTCGATGAGCATCGACGGCAGCAAGATCCGCGTGAAATTCGAACACGTGGGCGGCGGACTGGTCGCCCGCGACAACAAGCCGCTCAACTGGTTCCAGATCGCCGGGGAAGACAAAAAGTTTGTCGACGCCGAGGCGACCATCGATGGCGACTCGGTGATCGTCTCGTCGGCCAAGGTGCCCAAACCCGTGGCCGTCCGCTTCGCCTGGGACCAGGTGGCTGACCCGAACCTGCAAAACGTCGAAGGCCTGCCGGCACCCGCATTCGACACCGACATCGTGCCGGCGAACAAGCACTAACGGCGGCGAAAAGCTCGAAGCACGAATGACGAAAGAAGCACGAAGCACTAAGCCCGAATGAAATCGGGGCGCTTCGTGCTTCAGTCATTCGGGCATTCTTTCGTCATTCGTGCTTCGTCATTTCGTGCTTCACGCGCGCTAGCTTAACTTCGCGGCCGCCTCGCGGACTGCGGCCAGGCTGACGGCGATGTCGGAAAGCGGGTTCTGCTCGTTCTCCTCGTATTCCAGCGACAGGCAGCCCTGATAGTTGAGTTTCTTGAGCATGCGCAGGCAGCCCAGCACGTCCAGATCTCCCTGGCCGACGATCGTGAAGATCTTTCTGCGCCGGCCGTTCTCGGTCACCGTCCGCACGTCCTTCAGGTGGACGCCGTAGAGGCGATTGCCCAGCCTCTCGAGCGCCTCGACCGGGTTCTCGTCGCTGCGGAGGTAGTGCCCCATGTCGACGCAGGCGCCGATCTTCGGGTTCCGGTCCTTCACGATATCGGCCACGTCGCTGATCTTGCTGTAACGCGCGTGCGGACCGTGGTTGTGGATGCCGATCGGAATGTCGTACTCGGCGACGAGCTTGTCTAGAAGGTCGAAGGTCGCCTTGTCCTTTTTCGGGTTGCAACTGATCGAGAACAGCCCCATCGCCTTCGCAAAGTCGAACGTCTGGCGAGCTTTCGTTTCATTGGCGTCGAAGTCGACAACGCCATACCCCATCAGCGTGATGCCGGCATCCTTCAGGAGGGCTTTCGAGTCGGCGATCTGCTTGGGCAGGGTGGTGAGGGGGATGTGTTTCGGGAATGACTCCCAGTATTTGAGCCCCAACTCCTTCGTGTGCTTAAGCGCGGTCGGCGCATCGTAAGCCCGCAGCGAATAGCTCTGCATGCCCATCTTCAGGCCGGCATAGGGGTCCTTTTCGTCGCTGGCCCGGGCAAGTCTCGGGGCCAATGCGGCCGCGGCGCCGGTAGCGGCAAGCTGCAGCACCTGGCGGCGGGAAAGGGCGGAATTCTGGGCGAGCGTCTCTCGGGCGAACATCGGCGGCTTCTCCTGCGCGAGGAAGATCGGGGCGTGCATCGCGAAGTCGGGCGGCACTGTCGATCCCGCCGCGTGCGTCGCAGGATCGCAGCCTCAGCATAACCCAGAGAGCGTCGCAGACTGAAGCGATACCCATTGAAATGGAGCGTGACTGCCGCTCCTGTCTGGCTATTTCCGTCCGGCGGGCGCGGCTATCGGCGCGTGCAGCGACCGCTCCCGCGCCTCGATCACGGCCCAGGGATGGGATGGCACGTCGCTCGGGTCGACGTAAGGTTCAAGGTCGCCCAACGCGATCACCTGGAAGTGATGGTCGGCCAGGTACTGCATGTACTCTCGAAATCGCTCGACCGGCGAATGCACCCAGGGATGAGCCAGGTCGGGCACGCCGTGAAACTGCAGCACCGCGATGCGGCCGGAATGTGCCTGGTCGACGGCCCGCTTGAAGTCGGCGAGCGTCCAGTCTGGCCGCGCGTCGCCGGCCGACGGGATCAAGAGCGGGTGATCGCGGCCCGGCTCGTAAGCAAAGCCGCGGCCCTCCTTGTACGGAAACTCGGGTGCGCCGCCCCGGCGGGCGAACTTGAAGCCGAGCGATTTCAGGATCGGCAATGCGCCCGAATCGATGCCGTTGCCCGGGAAGGCAAACACCGTCGTCCTTGGCAGGCCGAACTCGGCACAGCGGTCGTTGATCGCCTCGATCTGTTCCTTCAGTCGACCCAGATTCTTGTGCGTGACGGCCATGTGATCGCGGGTGTGGTTGCCGATCTCGAAGCCGTCCCGGTGCAGATGGGCGATCTCTTCCCAGGTCATGTAGTTCAGCTTGTCGGTCTTAAAATTGAAGCCCTCGGTAATGAAGAAGGTCGCGCGGAAGTGGTGCTTGAGCAGAATGGGCCGCACGATCGTGAAGTGGGATTTCACCGAATCGTCGAAAGTGAGCACAACCAGGCGATCGGGAATCGGCTCGCGGGCTAGAGCAGGGCGGCTAGCGACCGTGGCAGCGACAAGGCACAGCACCGCGGCACGCAACGAGATCGAGACGAATCGTCCACGGCGGACACGCAACTCGCGGCGTGGCTCGATGGTTTCTGGCCAGGCAGATCCGGGAGAGATCAGTTGCCGGCTAGTGCGGCAGGGACCGGCCGGCGGCAGAGATTGTCGAAGCGGGATCGACATTCGCGCAACAGCTCGCAGTAGTCTTGTCGCCACAGCAGCCTCGACCAGGTCGTCAGCTCATAGTAGCCGGCGTACCCAGCCTCCTCGAACGCCTGCACGATCGCCGAGAGAGGAATCTCTCCGTCGCCCAGCATGCGGCGGCCGCCGCGATGGCCGCGCCAAGCGTCGCACAGCTGCACGAGCGCCACGTGCGGCGCCAATTCGGGAATCCGCGAGAGCAGCCGCCGCTCGTTCCAGAGGTGATAGACGTCGAAGGCGATCTTCACGGGCGGATCGATGTTACTGATGACCTCAAATGTGACATCGAGCGCGTTCACGAAAGTCCACGAGCGGGAAAAATCGGGATGCATCGGCTGCAGCGCCAGCGTCACGCCCGCGTCGGCCGCCTCGGGAGCGAGAATGGCGAGCGCCTGGGAGATCAGTCGCCGCGCATGTCTGTCGGTGTGTCCGCTCCGAGGCCCGCTGACGACATTGAGGCACTCGGCCCCGACCAGCGCGGCCGCCTTGATCGCCGCCCGGGCGTCGGCCAGCGAGTCCAAAAAACTCCAGCCGTTGCTGCCGGTGAAACCGCCGGCCCACGACAGGCTCGAGACGGAAATCCCCAATTCCCGAAACAGCTCGGCCGCCCGCTCTTCACCGAACTGGCTGAGCTTTGGCCGCCAAAGCCCCAGGGCGCGAAAGCCCTCTTTGTGGTAGGCGATGGCCTCGTCGTCGACTTCCCAGGCCAGGGTCGTGAGCTGATTCACCGCGAGCCGCAGCATGTCGGGGGTCTTGGACTGCGGTTGAAGTCGCGGTTCGGCTGCGGACCGCGTGAATGCCGACTGTTCCACCACGATTGATTTCTCCAGTGATTCGCGGCTGCCCGCCCGGGTTATCCCCGGGCCCGGTGATCCCTGTCTCACAGTTGGCCTCGGCCCTGTCGAATTCTGTCGCGGCTCGTCCCGGTGGTGTCCGGGGGCGACCGCGAAATTCGTCCCAAATGTAGGACGGCATCGATTCCGTGAGTGCGTCTCGTCTAATCCCTCAACTGCGTCTGTCTAACGGCCCGGCATTTCCTCAAACACTGCGATTCAGCCCGACAAAGAGCAAGAGATAGCGCAAGCGATCAATGGCTGCGAACAAACGAGAGCGCTGGCGGACCGGCGCGGCGGTGCGCGGCCGGTTGCAGAGCGGTCGGCAGCAGGGCAGCCGACAGACAATGGCCGCATCCATAGGGAGCGCGGCCCGCAAGCGAGATGTGACGAAAGGCCCGAGTCACGTGTGCCGCGCCCAATTGCAACTGCCTCGAAGTCTTTTCGAATGACCGGCCCTCATCTTGTGGGCCACGCAAGAGCGTCACAGCATAACGGTCCCTGCCGACGCGGGCAATCTTTAATTTGGCCCGCGCGGATCAACCGACGGCAGTGATCCGCACCGAGGGATCGTCCGCGACATTCACCCAGACGTGCACGTGCGGACTGCCGCGGAAGTGCCAGACGAACGAGGGGCCTTCCAGCCGCCAGATGTCCCACACCTGGTCGTTGCCGATGTCCCCCGACTGATAGAAGGCGATGCGGCACGCGTCGAGGCCGCCCTGCGCGTCGAGACAGCGAATGACATGATCGCGGTCCGACGTGCGGTAAGGCTCGATCAGCGATTCGAGCACCCCCTTGAGATGGGCTTTCTGGTCGGCGGACAGCTCCGAGGCCGGCAAACCTTCGATCTTGTTGCGATCGCGGAACTGGACACGGCTCTCTTTCGGCGCTTGCGCAATCAGCGCCTCTTTGCGATGTCGCCCGTCGAGCATTTTGAAGAGCGCGTTGGCCTTGAGCCCCTGATGCCAGAAGACGTTGCCGGGATGGTCGGCTTTCTCGTTGAAGCCCTGGGCAGCGTGACCGTAAAAAATGGGCCCGCCAAAGGCGACGTGGCCGGACGAATTGCCGTCGCAACGGATCGTCAGGTGGCGGCCCGTCATGACGAACTCGAATTTGCCGCTTTCAGGCGTGCCGAACAGGGCGATCGACTGGGCCTGGCCGTAGCCGCCGGCGTCGTCGGCGAGCTGCTTCTTGATGCGGTCTTTCCAGTCCGGGTTGTAGAGGCCGAAGTAAAGCGCCTCGATGATGTCCTGCTGGTCCTTAGTAAAGAAGTCGCTAGCGACTTTCTCTTCGGTGATCTGCCAGTTGTTCTCGACGTGCATCCGCAGCAGACCGCGCTTGTCGGTGTAGTCCCAAGGGAAGGCGATTTTTTGCCGCTGCGTCGGCGAGAGGGAGGCGTAGAGCTTTTGGGCGAATGTCTCGGGCCGCGCCGCGTTGCCGGAGCCAGCGGCGTCTTTGGCGAAAGCAGTCCCCGTGAGCGTAACGCTCGATGCGGCGACGGCGGTGACGCCGATCGTTTTGACAAACTGGCGGCGATTGACTGCCGACAATTCTCCGCCGGCACAATCCGGACAATTCTCGAACAGCCGCATCGTCCTCTCCTTCTCCAGAACCGTCGAACCGACTCTCGCCCCGCAAAAAATCACGGAGCGGCCGAGGCACGGCTCAAGTATGCCAGTGAACGCGCGAAAAACGCAATTGCATTCAGCAAGTCGGTGCGTGCTCACCAGAAACGCGCGTACGCGCTGAACGAACGACACTCCACGGTGCGCGGACAATTCCCGCGGGAATGTATATGAGAGTGCGCCGAATTTGCGCGCGGAAGCGAACGAGCTCGCGAAAGGACAAACTCCCAAAGGACACAACGTCCGACCGAAATGTCGACCGATGAGTGCGACGCTCTTGCACCCAATCCAACAGCGGGGTCCAGCAGGGTGGTCCAACTGCGCCGTCCAAAAACAGAGTGAGGGCGGTCCGCCGTAACGGATCGCCCTCACACGCAATTTCTGGTTGTTTGGATCAGCGCGGAGCGTTACTCGTTGCCGCCACCGCCACCATTGCCGCCACGACCGCGGCCACCACCACCGCCACCGCCGCCGCGACGTTGGCCTTGGCCACCGGGCGTTTGACCGGCCGGCGTCTCGCCCGTCTTGACCTCGCCTTGCGTCGTCGTCGGCTTCAACAGATCTGTGATCTTCTTCTGCAGCGATGCGGAGTCGATGCCGCTGTTGATCTTGATCACCTGAATGCTTTGTGCCACGGGAACGGCGGCCTGATCGAGCTTATCCACCATTTGTTCGATGTTTGGCATCAGCACGGCCGGGCAGGAGACCATGATCGTATTGGTGGCATCATTGGCGGCGAGCGACAAATAACCTTTGAACCGCCCCTGGTTCAGCTTGCCGTCGTCCTCGTGGTCGCCGAAATCGAGAATGGTGGTAAAGCGTCCGCCACGCCCGCCCCCCTGGTTCTTCGACTGGTTATAGCTTTCCAGGGCCTTGTCGTTGGCACTCAGCAAATCTTTGTAGAGTTCCTTGACCATGTCGGAGATGACCGACGCCTTGTTGTGCTTGATCTGAAAGATTTGGGTGATCCGCGATTGCCGCGAGTTCGGCTTTTCCGGTCGATCGTAGATCTTGATGATGTCTCCGATCCGCCGCAGTTGATCGGCCGACGCCCCTTGCACGAGGATCGTATTGGTCGCGTCGTCATCGATGAACTTGAGTGGCTTGCGCTGCGAGAGGCGGGGCGTGTCGTCTTTCTTGTTGTCATTCGAATCGTCGAACCAGGACCACCGGCGCATGCGCTGATCGGCCGCCGATTCCTTCTTTTCGACCGAAAAGAAATCGTCCAGCATGATCCGCATCGAGGCAGCCGTCGTGAATTGCAGCGCGAAGATCTTATAATCCTGCCGCGGCGGGGCGAGGCGCGCATGATCTCTTCGAGATCATCCAAGGCCCGCGTGTCGCGAGAAGAGATGAGCAGCCGACCGTCGGACCCGCGGGTGATGTAGATCGGATCGCCCGGAACTGAGTTGTCGGCGGGCGGCTTAGCGGCCGATTGTGCCTCGGGAGCGGGCGCGTCGACAGCCTCCGGCACCCGACGCGGCATGCGGCCACGCCGAAAACCGTTTCGTCGTGGATCGCGCTCTTTGTTTATCCTCGGCGGTGTGGCCGTGGAGGGTTTTGGCGTGCTCTCAGTCTTGCTGTCGGCCGGACCCGGCTTGGCGTCGGCCTGCGCCAACTGCGTCCCCTGCTCGAGACCGGCCATGCGGATCTGCACCTTGGCGCGCTCGGCAGCGGTGCGGCTGGCTCTGCCGTCGAAGCCGAGGGAGCCTTGGCACCGTCTTTCTTGGGGGCCGGCTGTTCCTTGTGGGTGTCGTCCGTCGCCGGAGGCGCGGTCTTCGCCGGCGGAGGCACGTCGATGATCAGCTTGTTGCCGTTTTTGCCCATCGAGGGCCACGCGTGCTTGAGACGCTCCAACAGCTGCTGCTCGTCGTCGCCGGCGCCGAAGTCGAGCACACGCATCGTCTCGGCGCTGCCCTCTTTGGGCGGCACTTCGCCCAACTGGGCGAGCATGTTTTCGACCTGATCCAGCTCGATCTTGTTGGAAAAGACCAGCAACCGATTGGCCACCACGTCCGCCTCGATGCGGAACTTCGTGGTCGGCTGTTCTTCCTGCTGGTTCTGCTGACCGAATCCGCCGAAGAAGCGGCGCCCAAAGCCGAATCCGCCGCCGTTGTTGTTATTATCCTGCTTTTTTTCGTCGACGAGCAGCGCCCGGATCGTGCCGGCGACCATGTCGGCATCCAGCTTGCGGAGCCGAATCACGTGCAGCAAGCGATCAGTGCCGTCCAGGTTCTGCACCATCGCGGCGATGACCTGCTGATCTCGGGGACTCGCGTAAGCGATAACCGTGCGGTTCTTCTTGTCGACCTCCAGCTTTGTCTGCGGGTCGAGATCGGCGACGGCCTCGAGCATGCTGATCATCGATTCCGGATCGAGCGTCGCGAGCCGGTAAGCGTGGAAGAGCGTCCCGTTCCCCGCCAACGAGGCGCGTTCGGACGGAACGTCGATGTTGAAGATCGCCGAACGGATAATGCCCATCTGGTCCGGGGGAGCATTCACCAGCACGCTGTTATTGCGCTGCAGCGCCAAGAGGCGAATTTCCGGCTTCTGCTGCGCACCCGCCTGTGCCGCCTGCTGTTGCTGGTTCTGTTGTTGCTGCTGCATCTGCATGGCCATCGCCATCATCGATTGCGGCCCGCCCTGCGGCGCGGCACCGGCGGGCTGATCCTTCTTCAAGTTCAGGAAGCTTTGCAGCTGGTCGACGACGTCGGCCGCGCGGGTGTAGCGCAGCTCGAAGATCTTCACGCCGTGGTCGCCTTTGCTGTTCTGTTCTTCGTCGAGCAAGTGCGCGATCTCGCGCAGGTTCTCGACCGCGTCGATCGCCTCCAGCCGGTTGGTCGCCTTCAAGGGGAAGAGTTTCCCCTTCGGAGAGAGCATCGGCTTGAATTCTTCGACTGCCTTGTCCGCCGGCAGCCAATCGAGATGGAACGAGACCTTCACGAGGTCGTGCGGCGGCAGGTTTTCCAGGTCTTCGGGAGCGACCCGTGGAACGAGCGCGGTGGTGAGACTGTCGAGATTGACGACGTTGATCGACTGGGACTTGTTGTCGACCAGCATCGAGTAGCCGCGGGCCAACAGTTGGGCGTTGACCACATCGCGGGCCTGGGCGATCGGGTAGCGGCCGCTGGAACGCAGGTTCAGCGAGTCGCCCGGCAAAGTTTGCCAGTCGAGGGTCATGTTCGAGACGCGGGCCACCTCGTCGAGCACGAAGGGCCACGGGGCTTCTTGAAAGTTGAAGCTGACGTCGTGCTTCTTGTCGTCGACCCGCATCTTCTGCGTTTCCAGCACAGCCGGATTATCTATCGCAGGCGGCCGAATCACCGGAGGCGGGCCGGTCGGCACTTTAGGAGCGTCTTTCTTCTCGTCCTTCTTTTCGTCTTTTTTCGGTTCTTCCGTCGCGGGAGTGGCGGTGGGAGGAGTGGGCATGCCGTTGGGGAACATGCGGCTCCAGTCGCGCATTCGCCGCCCTCCGCCGAATCCCCCGCGTCCGCCGCCGCCACCGGGATACGGCTGCCCAAAAGCGGTCATCGGAGGAGCGGCCAGCGCAAACAACAAGGCCAGCACGAGAACTTTTTGCACAGCGTGGCGACTCATCTCACCCCCTCTTTGGGTCAATGGAACAGATAAAAGTATTGCATTGCCCAAATCCATTATGCAACGCTGAATTCTACCTGAAGGTGTTTCTGCGTCTCTAGTTCCGAAGACGCAGGTCACCCTTGCTTGCCTGTCTGAGCGAGCGTAGGATCTTTAAGAAGTACCTTTTCAAGACGACGTTTGCAGCGACCCTGACACCTTCGGAGCTGCTCCCCGCGGCTCTCAGTGTTGACCACCCTGTCGCTTCCCTAGAGAGATTAGCTCTCTAAAACCGGGGTGGCTCCCTCCCGCGAGGCGACTGTCCGTGGATATTGGCGAACTTTTCGTAAAACGCGGACTTGTCACGCGCGATCAGCTCGATGCCGCTGTTCCGCAGGCGAACGGTCGGCGTATCGATCAGCTGCTGGTGGAGCAGGGGATCGTCAGCGAGGAAGACGCCCTCAAAGCTCTCGCGGAGGCCCTGGGCCTCAAATTCGTCGATCTTCAGTCGATTGAGATCGATCGCACCCTGCTGGCGAAGTTTCCCACGTCGGCGGTCTTCCGGCATGCTGTGCTTCCGATCAGCCGAACGAACGGCAAAGTCAAAGTCGCCATCGACGACCCGTTCAACCTGGAAGCCCTCAACGAGCTGAGTGCTCTCTCGGGCTTTCGGCTCGACCCGGTTCTCGCCCGCCGCGACGACGTTCTGCAGCGGATCAAAGAGCACCTGGGCGTCGGCGGCGACACGATCAACGAGCTCGTCTCCCGCAGCCTGGAAGAAGGGATCGAAGTCGTCTCCGACCAAGGGGACGGGGCCGGCGACCTGGCGGAAATCGCCCAGTCGGCCTCGGTCATTCGGCTCGTCAACGAACTCTTGGTTGAAGCCCTCGAGCTGCAGGCGAGCGACGTGCACATCGAGCCGCAGGAAAGCGGACTCACGATCCGCTTCCGCCTGGACGGCATGCTCCGAGTACAACCGGTTCCGCAGGAGATCAATCAGTTTTATGCGGCGATCGTCACGCGACTGAAAATCATGTCGCGGTTGAACATTGCCGAAAAGCGTCTCCCGCAGGACGGCCGCATCAAGCTCAAAGTCTCCGGCCGCGAGATCGACGTCCGCGTTTCGATCATCCCTATGCTCTACGGCGAAGGCGTGGTGCTGCGGTTGCTCGACAAGGAGCGAATGAAGTTCGACTTGAGGGGTGTGGGCATGCCGGAGGAGGTGCTCAAACCGTTCAGCGAGCTGATCTCCCTGCCGCACGGCATCATTCTGGTCACCGGCCCGACTGGTAGCGGAAAGACGACCACGCTTTACGGAGCTTTAAATGCCATTAAGGATCCGACCGTTAAGATCATTACGGTCGAGGATCCCGTCGAATATCACACGATCGGCATCAGCCAAATCCAGGTTCACTCGAAGATCGGGCTGACGTTTGCCATGGGACTGCGAAGCATTTTGCGTCACGACCCCGACGTGATTCTGATCGGAGAAATCCGTGACGGCGAGACCGCGCAAAGCGCGATCCAGGCGTCGCTGACCGGGCACCTGGTCTTCAGCACGCTGCACACCAACGACGCGTGCGGCGCCTTCACACGGCTGGTCGATATGGGCGTCGAACCGTACCTGGTCGCCAGCACGATCGAAGGCGTGCTCGCCCAACGCCTGGTGCGGTTGCTCTGCCCGCGTTGCAAACAAGCCTATCGGCCCACGGCCGACGATTTACCCCACGATTTTCCCCAGCCGGCGCCGGAAGAACTGTTTCGCCCCGTGGGTTGCCGCGTCTGTCGCGAGACCGGGTACATGGGTCGTTCGGGCGTTTACGAGCTGTTGAAGACGGATTCGACCGTCCGTCACATGTGCGTCGAGCGGGCCAGCTCGGGCGACATCCTGCAATACGGACTCAAGATGGGAATGAAGACGCTGCGGCAAAGCGGCTACGAAAAGTGCCGCACGGGCACGACGAGTCTCGAGGAAGTCCTGCGAGTCACCAAGGGAACGTCACTTTAGCGTGCTAGAGGGCGTGGTCTGGCCGCCGATCTCAGCTTGGATCTCGGCCACCCGGGACCAGCATGGTGGTCGCCAAGTGCGCTGAACTTTGCGGTGGAAGAGGATCATTGGTTCCGAGCTTCCGGGAGGATTCTAGCGGAAGTCGCTCGGCGTCGAACGAATCGGTCAGAAAGAGATCAGTGCGGAGACGAAAGGCGGCACGAGCCGCGTCTGGGTAGTCAGGTCGAGCATGTCCGATTTCCAATACGTAGCACGGGCCGCCGGCGGGAAGCAGGTCACGGGGGTCCTGTCCGCGGGGACCGAACAGGAAGCGCTCAGCCAGTTGGCGGGCAAGGCGCTCTTTCCCCTGCGGCTGAACCTGGCACCCGCGGCGGTGGCCCAACGCAAGGTGCGCACGCGCCGCGTGCGCCCCAAGCACCTGGCAATCGCGTACAGCCAGCTGTCGGACTTGCTCCGCTCAGGCGTTCCTCTGCTGCGGTCCCTGGAGCTCCTTGAACGCAAGGCCGGACAGTCGTCGCTCAAGGCGGTGCTGGAAATGGTTCGGCAGGATGTCGCCGAAGGAACGCGGCTCGGCGAAGCGATGCGCAAACATCCCAAAGTCTTCAACGACCTGGCGGTGAGTATGGTCCGCGCGGGCGAGGAAGGGGCCTTCCTCGAAGACGTGCTGAAGCGGATCGCCGACTTCACCGACCACCAGGAAATGCTCAAGAGCCGCGTCGTCGGCGCCATGGTTTACCCGGCGTTCCTCGTGGTGATGGGGACGGCCGTCGTCACGGCGATGTTGACCTTCTTCGTCCCCAAATTCACGCCGATCTTCGAGCGAATGTCGCAAAAGGGAAGCCTGCCGGCCGCCACCACGTGGCTCTTGTGGCTGAGCGATACCTTGCAGCAATACGGACTGATTCTGCTGTTGGTCGGGGGCGGTCTCGGGGCCTACTTGTGGCGGCTCGCTCAGACCGATGCAGGTCGGCTCTGGTTCGACAAGGCGCGGCTGCGAATCGTCGGCGCCGGTCCGATTTTCCGCAACTTTGCCATTTCGCGGTTCTGCCGCATCCTGGGCACGCTCTTGAAGAACGGCGTCCCCATTCTCGAAAGCCTGAGAATCGCCAAGGACGCGACGGGCAACAAGGTTTTGGCGGCGGCCATCAGCAATGCGGCCGACAACGTCTCGACCGGTAAATCGCTGGCCGATCCGTTGTCGCAGTGCGGTGAGTTCCCCGCGGAAATCGTGGAGATGATCGCCGTCGGCGAAGAAGCCAACAACCTCGAACAGGTGCTGATCGACGTGGCCGACACGCTCGAGCGGCAGACCAACCGAACGCTCGACATGTTCGTGCGAATGCTCGAACCGATCATGCTCACCGTGATGGCCGGCATCGTGCTCTTCGTCGTGGTGGCGCTGTTGCTGCCGATTCTGCAGTCGTCGACGGTGTTCTAAACGTTGCTGAAAAAACAAAGACTTTGTTTGTGAATTCTGAAAGCCCAAAACTGAAACCGAACCCCCCGGTTTTGCCAACAAACCCTCAACCTGTGCCATTCGAAAGGATTGGAAACATGCGTAGCCAGCGTCTCCGTCGAGCCAAGCGTTCGGGCTTTACCCTGATCGAAGTTTTGCTGGTCGTCGCGATTCTGGGCGTGATCGCCGCGGCCGTCGTGCCGGCTCTCTTGGGCCGCCAACAGGCCGCTTATGAGCAGCAGACCCGCAACAACGTCAAGACCCTGCAGCAGATTCTCACCATGTACGCTCTCGACCACGACGGGCAGTATCCGTCGGGCGGCCGCGAGGCGCTCACCTCGTTGACGAGCGCCGCGGACTATCACGGCAAGAAGATCGGCGCCTACATGGACGCCACGCCGAAGGACGCCTGGGGCGAGCAGCTGTACTACGAATACCCGACCAGCAAAGGCAAGGGCGACAAGCCGGCCGTCTGGTCGTCGGGACCGAATCGTCAGAACGAAGACGGCTCGGGCGACGACATCAACAGTTGGAGCGAACAATAATCGTCGCAGACCAGCGGCAGGGCCAATTTCATGCAGGATAGGGCGCGATCCGGGCAGATTCGATCCGCGGCAAGCTGGCCCGCCGCGGGTCGGTGCGCGCCCGGTCGCCGCGGCCGTTCGCGGGTCGGCTTCACCCTGCTCGAGCTGTTGCTCGTGATCGGCATTTTGATGATCTGCGCGGGGGCGGTCGCGCCGTCGGTCATGGGGGTGCTGGCCAATTATCATCTGAAGGATGGGACGCAGCAGGTGCAAGCGGCGCTTGCCGGCACACGCGTGCACGCAATCGACGCTACGTCGACCTATCAGTTTCGCTTCGAGCCGGGGGGCCGCCGCTACGTGGCCGTGCCGATCGACATCGAAGTCCTGAGTTCTCCGGGAACGGCCCTGAGTTCCGATGGAGCGTCGCTGGCTCCGGGGATGTTTGTCGCAGGGACTCTGCCGGAGACGCTTTCGTTTCAAGTCAGCACGTCGAGCGCACCGCCGCCGGACTCGCCCCCGCTGCCCGCCTCGGGCGATCCGGGCTGGCTGGCCGGAATGGCAAAGCTGCCTAACGCGCAAGAGTACGCGTCGGCCACCTGGTCCGATCCGATTTACTTCCATGTCGACGGCACTGCCTCCGACGCCACCTTCGCGATCGTCGACACGCGCGGGTCGGGTTATCGCATCACCGTCCGCGAGGTCACGGGTGAGATCTTCGTCAAAACTCTCGAGACGGAGGCTCGCTGATGAAGCGCCGAGCGAAAAACCGCAGCATCGCAAGGGCCGGCGGGTTTTCACAGCACCAAGGCCTCACCCTGTTTGAAGTGGTCATCGCGATGGCAATTTTCGCCGGCGCGATCACCGCGCTGTCGCAGGCTCTCGCGACGGCCACGCGGGCGGCCCTCCAGGCGCGATTGCAGTCGCAGGCCGTCCTGCTGTGCCAAACGAAAATGGCCGAAGTCGTCGGCGGGGCAATTCCCAGCAGCGGGTCGGGCGAGTCGTCGTTTAGCGAGCCGGGACTCGAGGGCTGGACGTATAGCGTCAATGTGAGCCCCGGCGCACATACGGGGATTAATCAGGTTGAGGTGACCGTCCAATGCCGCGAGGCGCAGCAGGCGGTCGATGCATCGTTCACGATGACTCGCCTCGTCCGCGACCAGCAAGCCTTCGTCAGCAGTGCCATCCAAGCCGCCAAGCAGAAAGCCCTGCAGTCGGGACTGACTCAGCAGCAATCGCAGGCCAGCCAGTGAGAATCGCCCCGTGAAGCAGCTCACCCTCCAATCAATGCGTGAAGGGCACAGGCTCGCCGGCCGTCGGCGCAGCCGCGCGGCCTTTACGTTGATCGAGGTGATCCTGGCACTTGGGCTGAGCGCTCTTTTGATTCTCTCCATCGCTTCCGCGATCGACTTGTACCGCCGGATGACGACGGCCGCCACGGATGATATGAGCGAAACGCGGCTCGTGCGGGCCGTTTTTGCCAAGCTCGAAGTCGATCTCCGCGACCTCGTCCCTCCGCAGCCAATCGCTGCCACCGCCACGACGACCGCGGGCTCCAGTTCTGGCAGCAGCAGCTCGAGCTCCGGCAGCAGCTCCGGCTCTAAGAGCGGTTCCAGCTCCGGCAGTAGTTCCAGCTCGAGCTCCAGTTCGTCCAGCACGCAAAGCGCTCAGGGCACCGATCCGCTTCAATACGTCTACTCGCGAAGCGTGTTCGGGCTCTATGGCGATGCGAATTCGCTGGTCCTCAACACGCTGACGCCGCATCCCCTCCCGCTGGCCGCCCAGCAACAGACGGGAGCACAGTCGGCTTCGCAGACCTCAAGCGCCGGTCCCTCGCAAATCTCGGGCGTGCACGGCGACATGAAGGTGGTCGCGTACTTTGTGTTGGGCGGCCCCCAGTCTCCCATTTTGGCGGCCGGCGGTTCCGGACAGATGACGCCCGATGGCAAAGAGATCACCGCCGGACTAGCGCGTGTGGAAGGCGAGCGGACCGCGATCGGCTACGCGATTGAAACTGGGTCGACATCGTCACTGCGCGCCCGCGTCGTCGCACCGGAGATCGAGTCGATCGGCTTTCGCTACTTTGACGGCACCACCTGGCAGACGAGCTGGAGCGGCGCGACCTTGCAGAGCCTGCCGCAAGCCGTCGAAATCACAATCAGCGTCGGGAAAAACGATCCGTACAACGCCCGGACGCAGGCCAGTCAGGACCAGCCGTCCCGCAGCTATCGCCACGTCGTTGCGATCACAAGCTCGGCGGCGCCCCAACCGATCTCGCAGCAAACGATCAACAGCACCGTTACCAACATGACCCAATGATCCGAACGGTGAAGATCCCGATGAAACGACCTATCTCCAAACCGTTTGCCTCTCGACAGGCCACCGTCCTGTTGATCGTCCTCGTCATCATTGTGTTGTTGGCGCTGGCTGCCTACACGCTCGTGGAGATGTGTGTCGCCGAGAACGAAGCCACGAACCGCTTCGGTCGCTCGGCCCAGGCCCGCGCCTTCGCCGAGTCGGGCATCGACATGGCCGTCACCATCTTGAGCGACCCGACCGAGCGCCTGCAGCCGGAGTTCGTGATGAACCGGCCCGACGCGCTTGAGGCCGTTGTGGTCAAGCAGTCCGACGTTCCCCGCGGCCGCGGCCGCTTCAGCGTCATCGCGGGCGACTCCAGCGACCCTGCCGCCAAGGGCGTGCGCTACGGGCTGACGGACGAGTCGGGCAAGTTGAATCTCAACGCGCTGGCTTTGTGGCAGCAGAACTCGGCCCTGAACATCAACGACACGACGGCCCGCAACTTTCTCCTCAACCTGCCCTACATGACGAACGACCTGGCCGACGCCATCCTGGATTTCATCGATCCGGATGACACGGCCCGCCAATACGGCGTCGAGAGTGACTACTATTCGACCCTCTCGCCCCCGTACCGCGCCGCCAACGGACCGCTCCAAAGCCTCGACGACTTGCTGCTGGTCAAAGGGGTCACGCCGGCTCTGCTCTACGGTGAAGACCTCAATCGCAACGGCGTCATGGATCCCGGCGAGGACGTCAACGGCGACGGGTATTTCGACCGCGGTTGGTCAGCCTACTTTACGGTCTATAGTGCCGAGCGGAACATTCAGCAGGACGGCTCTTCGAGGATCAATATCAATCAACAGGACCTGCCGGGGCTCTATGACCAGTTGGCCGGCTTGCTCGGCGTGAAGCAGGCCCAGTACATCGTGGCCTGGCGGATGAACGGCGCCGCAGCCACGACCAGCAGCGGGGGCGGGGGCGGCGGTCGCGGCGGTTCCGGCAGTAGCTCGGGGGGCAGTTCGAGCAGCTCGTCGAAGAGCAGTTCGGGGGGCGGATCCGGCGGCGGCTCGAGCGGGCAGACCAATGGCAGCTCGGGCAACGCGCCCAGCCGCGGCAATCGCAACAGCAGTCAGACCGCCCTGCGCGACGGGCTACAGATCCCCATGCCGCCAGCAACCGGCAGCCACACATTCACCTCGGTCTACCAGGTGATCGGCGGCACGGTCCGCGCAACTGTCAACGGCCGGGCGACAACGCTCACCAGTCCGTTCTCCTCCTCACAGAGCCAGATCGCCACGTATCTCCCACAACTGCTCGATCAGCTGACGCTCACGGACGACCTGTTCATCCAGGGCAGAGTCAACGTCAACACCGCCCCGATCCAGGTCCTGCTTGGCCTGCCGAATATGACGGTGCAACTGGCCACTCAGATCAGCGCCGCCCAAACGGCCGGCAGCACGTCGCAGGCGGCCAGCTCGCAGAGCCCGCGGGCCACCAATGCGTGGCTGGTGATGGAAGGGTTCTGCTCCGCCAACACGATGCAGGGGCTCGACCCCTACCTGACCGCCCGCGGCGACGTCTACCGCGCCCAGTCGGTCGGCTACTTTGACGACGGAGGGCCGGTTGTGCGGCTTGAAGCGGTGATCGATGCGGCCGTTCAGCCCGCGCGAATCCTCAACATCCGCGACCTGAGCGAACTCGGCCGCGGATTTACGCGACAACAGTTAGGAGTGCCTTGACCACCCGACAGGGGGGTCGGGCGAGCCGTAAAATGGACCTAGGCTTAAGGAATCCGTCACAAACACCAAGGTCGCCCTATCAGGCGTGACGTGCGCCTGATTCGTGCGGGCGACTTTGAGTTCTGAACGGCGGACTTTGGACTAACTTCGAGAGATCGATGGCCGACTATCTTGCACTCGATTGGGACGACCAGCGACTGGTGGGCGTGGCGGCGCACTTGGCGTCGAAAAACGTCCAAGTTCGCGCGGTCCTGGATTTCAAGTGGGCGGAAGGGGAGACTCCTTCGGAGCAGCCGGGAGCCGCCGGCAAGCGGCTGCGGGCGGAGCTGGACCTGGTCTCCGCGTCGAACGGACCGGTGATCGTTTCGCTGCCGCGCGAGGAGGCGATCGTGCGGCTGCTCGAGCTGCCCGAGTGCAGCGACGAAGAGCTGCCCGAACTGGTCCGCTTCCAGGCCGTCACGCGTTCGGCCGTGCCGCTCGAAAAACTCCTGCTCGACTACCTGCCGTTGCCCGCGCTAGAAGAAGCGCCGGGACGTCGCGTCTGGATGGCGACGATCGGCAAACCATTCGCCGACCGCGTGCAGGCGCTGTTATCGGCCGCCGGATTGCAGGCCGAGGCGATCGGACTCAGCTCGCTCGGTGCGGCCGAGCTCATTGCACACCAGACGGGGGCGTCCGGCGCGGCCGCGGACCCCGCGATTGTTGTTGTCACCTGCGTCGATCAGCGGGTCGAGGTGACGGCCATCTGGCAGAGCCGCATCGTGCTGATGCACTCTGCCACGCTCTCCGCTCACGACACTCCTGAAGATCAGCTCGCACAGATCCTGGCCGAGACCTCCCGCGCGACCGTCGCCTTGTCGCAGGCGGCGCCCGGCGTGCAGATCGGGTCCGGCTGGCTGATCGGCACTCGCGCTGATCGCTCGTCGCTGGCGGAAAAACTCTCCGAGCGGTTCGCATTCAAATTCCACCTGCTGACCGATCCCGCCTCGACTCCGGGCGTGACGAACGACGCCGGTTCCGCCCTGCTCGATGCTCCGCTGGCCTGGCCGGCTTTGGGGCTGCTGCTGGAACACACGAATCAGCAAATCGACGCGGTCGATTTTCTGCATCCGCGCCGCCAACACCCCAAGCCCGATCGCCGCAAGCTTTACATGATCTTGGGGGCGGTGGCCGCTGTGCTGCTCTTGGTGGGCATCTGGGGGGCCATTCAACGCAAGGTCTGGCAGTTGGACGACGACATCGCCTCGATCGACGCCAGCAACAAGAAAGCCCAGGATCTGCTTAAGAAAAATGCCCCGCTGCTCGAGACGGCCGGCTCGGTCGACGATTGGACGCAGCGTGATATCGACTGGCTCGAGCAGTTCCGCGTGATCGAGCAGGCCAAGGGCGGTGCCGACAAGCTGTACCTCACCATGTTCGACGCGAACGTCGGCACGCGCGACAAGCTGGCGACGATCGTGGCGGCCGGCCGGGCCAAGCTGCCCAACGAGGTCGACGACTTCGAGGACCACCTGCACGACCAAGGTTTTCGCGTCACGCCGAAGGAAATCTCCGAGGACACGAGCGATCGGCTCTATCCGGTGAAAATCGACCTGAATCTCGACATCGTGCCCAAGTCGGCGGGAGCGGCCGAGCCGAAAGCCGGCCCCGGCATCACGCGACCTGGAGCACATCCTCCCGCCACACCGAGCAACTCGTCGAGCGCGCCGGCGTCCGCACCCGCTACGTCGACTCCGCCGCCGGCGTCGACACCGACCGCGTCGAACACGCCGGCGCCGGCCGTGCCGAACCCGGCGCCTGTGGCTGCCGCTGCGCCGCAGCAAGCCGTCAACGAGCCGGTCCAGACGCCGACCGCCGTCCAACCGGCAAACGGGCAACAGTCGGACAATCCCATGCAGATGCCCGAAGTCGAGGGACAGCCCGCAATGGACACCGGCACGAACGGTCCGTCGCCCATGCCTCAACCGCCGACGAGCAAGGGCTAACCGCAATACTCAAGAGGCCACCGGCCCAAAGAATTCAATCCAATGCAACGTCGCGAAAAAATCCTGGCGCTCCTGTTGATCAGCGCCGTGCTCGCCTGGTACGGGTCGGGGATTGTCCACCGGATCTTTCTCGGTCGACTCGACGAACGCAAAGAAAAGCTCGCGCTCGTGAAAGAAACTCAGGCGAACGTCTCAGCCAAAGAGCAGAACCTGCTCAACACGATGAAAAAAATGGGCGACTGGCGCGACCGCAGCCTGCCCAACGAGTCGCTCGAGGCGCTGCGCCTTTATCAACAATGGCTCACCGATCTCGGCCAGACCTCGGGAATCACGCAACTGCACGTCACTCCCGAGCAGCGGCAGGGGACCGGTCCCGGCTGGAAGAGCATCAGCGTCAAGGTGACCGGCGAGGCGACCTTCGAACAATTGACCACGTTCCTTCACGAGTTCCAGCGGATCGCGCTCTTGCATCGCATCGCCAGCATCAAGGTGGAGGGGCCCAAGATATCCGGCCCGCTCAAGGTCACGATGGTTGCCGAGGGCTTGCTGTTTGACGACAGCGCCCCGAAGACGCGGCTTTTGGCCCGCACCACGCTGGCCGAATCGCTCCCCAGGAGCTTCGACACGGCCAAGGTCACCTCCACCGAAGGTTTTCCCACCGAGCCCGGCTTCGGCCTCCGCATCGAGAGGGAACTGGTGCTCGTCACGAAAGTCGACGGCGACAAATGGACCGTCAAGCGCGCTCTCGAGGGAACGACCAAAGCGTCGCACCCTCCCAAGTCGGAGGTCGAGATCTATCCGGTTCGGCCCGAGCGCAAAGACATCAAACTCGAAGACGTGCGCAAGCGCTCGTCGCCAATCCGTTCGTCAAGCCGGGGGCGGTCACTCGCACGATCGATCCGAACGACCCGGCCCGCCAGACGCGGCTGATTGCCTCCGTCGCCGAGCCTGACGAGCAGACTGCGTGCCTCTACAACGTCCAGACCAAGACGCAGACGGTCGTCCACAAGGGAACCGAAATCTCCGTCGGCGAAATTCAGGGAACAGTCGTCGCCGTCGAGCCCAAGTACATCCACATCAAGCGCGGTAACGACATCTACCAGCTCAACATCGGCCGCGACCTGCGATCGATGGTCCGAGCCGACGACCTGTCGACCGGCATGGATATGATGGACATGGGCGACATGCCGGGCGGCGGACTGGGTGGGCCCGGCGGCTTCCGCGGCGGACGTCCGCCGTTTGGCGAACCCGGCGCGGTACGCGCTCCCGACGGCGCCGAACGCGAAGCGCGCGGCGATCGGGACGGCCGAGGTGGTGGCGGGTTCCGCTTCCGCAGATCCCGCGGCCCGGACAGCATGCCGGGCGAAGATTAAGCCGGCTGGACGTGCCTGGCGAAGACCGACGCGGCGCGACGACGCTCGAGTTCTAGGTGCGGATCTGCCGGCGCTTCAGCCGCCTGGCCTTGGCGCTGGCCGGCCGCTTGCCATGATTGGCCTTCTTCAGTTTGCGCTGGGTCTTCGACACAGAGTCACTCGCTTTCTGATCGCGTGGCGTTGATCGAACGGCAAACGTCGCATTCTAGCGATCGCCCGGAAGGGGGAGAAGCCGGAGCCGGCCGCTCCTGGAATTCCGCGGTTACCGCGGCGCCGCCGCCCGCCCGTTCTGCCCAATTCCGCCCCCAAAGTCACTGCCGTGGTCCGCGATCGAGAGAATAGGCTCCGTTCGAACATCACGCGCAGACTTTTGCGGATCATGAACGGGCCAGCTCCTTTTTGATGGCGGCCGTCACTTCGTCCGGAGTCCCCAGCGCGTCGATTTCGGCAATCAACTCGCGCGGGTAGAAGTCCAGCACGGGTTTCGTCTCCTGCCGGTAAACTTCGAGGCGGCGGCGAATGACCTTGTCGTCCGCATCGTCCTTGCGGCCCTCGACTTCGGCCCGGCGCTTCATGCGGTCAATCATCACCCCCTCGTCCGAGCTGACCAGGTAGATGATGCGGGCGACGTCGAGCGCTCCGTTCAGGTTCTGGGCCTGGTTGACGTTGCGGGGAATGCCGTCGAGGGCCAGCGTATCGCCAGCCGGGTCGAACTGCTTCGAGGCCACGAGCCGGGCGATTGAATGCTGAAAAATGCGGATTGTCAGCTCGTCGGGGACAAGCACGCCGCGCTCGGTGTAGGAACGGACCTCCTTCCCGAGCGGCGAATCACCATCGACCGAACGAAAGACTT
This sequence comes from uncultured Planctomycetaceae bacterium, assembly GCA_963800135.1. Lineage (GTDB taxonomy): Bacteria > Planctomycetota > Planctomycetia > Planctomycetales > Planctomycetaceae > DASPSM01. The sequence continues at coordinate 135,345 of CAWCZR010000003.1, forward strand.
CACCCATCGACACGTGGCGAAAGTGGGGCAATTGTCCGATGCGCTGCCCCTGCGTCCCTTTTCCGACACCCGGTGCGCCGAAGAGTAGGATCGCCCGGTAAGTGGGATGGGACATAGAGACGACGTCCTTCACGCGCGAGCAAAGGTCCCAAGCATACTAAACGCCGGCCCGCGACGACTCAAGGTTGCCCGAGCGGCGTGCGATCGACCGTCATGGCGCAAGCGCCACGCGGTTTTTCGCGGTGATGCGATAAAGTTGCGACTCGGTGCGGATCAGCAGGCTGCCGCGGACGATGGCGGGCGTCGCCATGCACAGCTCGTCGAGATCGTTCTTGCGGAGAATCTTCGGCTTGGTGCCCCCGGTCTGTACGACGGCCGTTTGCCCCTCTTCGCTCAGGCAGAAGATCTTGTCGTTGTAAGCCCAGGGGGAGGCCGTGTAGTGCTCGCTCGCCCCCAGACGCGCAAGCGGCGGCTCGTAAAGCGGCTCCCCGGTCCGCGCATTGAACGCCGCCAGAAATCCCCGGTCGTACAGGACGTAAATCACGTCCTTATACACCACCGGCGAGACGTTGTACGGACCGGCCTTGGGATTGGACCAGGCGATATGCGCGTTGGACGTCTCTTTCTTGTCCGCGTTGAGCGAAATGTCGCCCGATGCGCCCGGCTTGATCGCAAACAGCGGCTTCTTCGGCGAGAGGACGTACCCCGAGGTCACGTACAGCAACCCGTCGGCCGCGAAGGGCGTTGGGATGACGATCGACGACATCCCCGACAGCTCCCACAGCAAGTTGCCGTCCGTGTCGTACGAGCGGACGCGCTTCACGCCACAGGTGACGATCTCGGTCCGTTTTTCGTTCTTCCACACATAGGGGGTTGCCCAGTTGGATTTCTCGTCGCGATCCTTCCGCCACAGCTCCTTTCCGGTCGCGGCGTCGATCGCCGAAAGGAACGAGTGCTTCTCGTTGTCGTCGATCACATAAAGCCGGCCGTCGCTGAGTGCCGGCGAAGACGCAGTCCCCCAGTTGAGCGCCATCGGGTAGGCGCCGAGCTCGCGGGTCCATTTCTGGTTGCCGTCGAGGTCGTAGGCAAACAGGCCGACGTTGCCGAAATACGCGTAAACGCGCTCGCCGTCGGTGACCGGCGTTTCGGATGCCATCGAGTTCTTGAGGTGATGTCCGAACTTGGGCACGCCTTGGAAGGCCGTCTTTTCCCAGAGAACCTTGCCGGTGTTGAAGTCGAGGCAGACGACGATGTAGCGGTACGGGACTTTCGGGGTTTTCCGATCGCCGCCGAAGTAGAGTCCCGTCTTCACCTTCTCGGCCTTGCCGTCCACCTGGATGGCCGAGGTGATGAACACCTTGTCGCCCCACACGATGGGGGAAGACCAGCCGCGGCCGGCGATCTTGGTCACCCACGCCACATTCTCGGTCTTGCTCCAGACCTCGGGCAGATCGTGTTCGTCGCTGACTCCCCGCGAGCCCGGCCCGCGAAACTGCGGCCAGTTATCGGCGGCAATCAAAGACGAGACCAAGAGCCCCCACGCACCCGTTGCGATTCCGAGAATTCGAATCGTCGCGATCCAACGACTCCGCATGCCCTGGCTCCCGATGTGTGTCGAACGACTGCAGACTGGAATGAACAGGTTGTAAGGTTAGGCTCAGCTCCACCGAAAATCCAGCGGCGCACCATCGCCCGTAAGAACTGCTCACCAGCGTTCGACCGGGCCCGAGGGGACAGGAACCTGCAGATCGGGCAGCACGCCGGTGCGATCGCCGCCGATCGGTCCATGGTCCTGAATGGCCGTTAGGGCGGCCTCGATCTCGGCCGCGTCGGCAGCCGCTTGAAAGCGGGCGCGGAGCCGCGCGGGCACCCGCATCGCCTTCAAATACCAGTGGGCCGTCTTGCGAAACATCGAAATCGCCGAGCGCGTGCCGCGAAGCTCGGCCAGGTAGTTGAACTGTCGCCGGAGCAATTCGAGCCGCTCCTCGAAGTTGCCGGGCGGATCGTAGCGGCCCGTTTCTTCCCATTGGACGAGCTGCCGGAAGATCCACGGATTGGCCAGCGCCCCGCGGCCGATCGAAATGGCCGCACAACCCGTCTCCTCGAACATGCGGGCCGCGTCGGCAATGGTGCGAATATCCCCGTTGCCGACGATGGGAATTTGCGACACGGCCTCGACCACGCGACGAATGCCGTCGCGGTCCACCTGCCCGCTAAAGCCCTGTGCTCGCGTGCGGCCGTGGATGGCGACGGCGGCCACGCCCACTTGCTCGAATTCGGCCGCAAACTTGGGGGCCGTGATCTGCGAACTTTCCCAGCCGAGCCGCATCTTCACCGTGACCGGAATGTTCACCCCTTCGACGACGTGCCGCACCAGGTCGATCGTATCGGCCGGTCGGCACATCAGGCTGGCCCCCGAGCCGTTCTTGGTAATCCGTTCGACCGGGCAACCCATGTTGATATCGACCGAGTGCACGCCGCGGGCTTCCAGGAATTGGGCCGCCTCCCGGAGGATCGGGGGCTCGCTGCCGAAAATTTGGACCGCAAACGGGAATTCCTCGGCACACGTCTCGATCATCGAGAGCGTTTTGGGGCTGCCCCCCAACAGGCCCCGGGCGTTTACCAGGTCCGTGGTCGTCAGGCCGACGCCGCCGATCCGCCGAACCGTCCGCCGAAATGACAAATTCGTGAATCCGGCCAGCGGCGACAGCAAATATCGCGAGGAAAGGGTGAGTGTGCCGTATTTCAACGGAGGTCGTGAAACCGGACGGGGCGGGGGAAGGGTATTCATCGCGTACTGAACTGTATCGGATCGTTCTCGAGATGAAAATCCGTCCATCACGGGGACTTATGGAGCGGCTAACTCGAATCCTCTTCGCCTCGAGCAGCCCACCTCCGCGAGCAGCCGTTTACTGATCTGGCCCGGTCGCAGTTGAAATCTTCGCAAATGCGGGCCAACGCTCTGCGACCGGGCCTTACAAATTACCGACCCCCGTTCGACGTTCCCGCGTCGGACCGGGCCGCCTTTGCCGACGAGCATCGGGAAACGAACCGGGAGGCCGCGTTGTCGCGTGCGGCCGTTTCATTTCAACAAGTTCCCGCAGTTTTTTTGCCGACAAGGTTTGGTCACTCCCATCTCGCGGATGAGATTTCTTAAGCGGGACGCCGACGGCCAGGATGGTCGGTGTGCGCCCTGGGAGACAGTCGATGACGGTAGGCGCTTCCTCATCGCTCCTGTTGACGCTGCTGCTCTCGGCCACGCCGCATCCCACCCCCCAAAATCCCGCACCGCATAATCGGACGCCGGGAAAACCCGATCTTAAAGCCTCGACCCTTCCGGGCGCGTCGACGACGCAGACCTCGTCCGTCGGCCGGCGGATCGAGCATCTGGCCCTGCGCGACGTGCTGGGAGCGCCTCGATCGCTGGACGATTGGAAAGACAAGCAGGCGATCGTTGTCGTCTTTTTGTGTGCCGAGTGTCCGCTTGCCCGCCAGTACGCCTCGAAGCTCGACGCGATGGCGCAAAAGTACTCCGACAAGCGGGTGCAGTTTGTCGGCATCGACGCCAATCCGCAGGACACTCTGGCGGAGCTAGAACAGTTTCAGAGGGTGCATAAAGTTGGGTTCCCGATCCTTCGCGATCTGGGCACCAAGGTCGCCGGCGAATTCGGCGCACGGCGCACGCCGGAGGTCTTTTTGCTCGACCGCGGGCACGTTGTGCGGTATTGGGGTCGAATCGACGATCAGTTCGGCATCGGCTATTCCCGCAACAAGCCGGTGCATCGCTGGCTCGAGGACGCGATCGACGCGGTTCTGGACGGTAAGAACGTGCAAACCGCATCGGTCGACTCCGTTGGCTGCCGCATCGGTCGCGTGAACCGCCAGCCCAAAGGCGATGTGACCTACGCCAGGCAGATCGCGCCGATCCTGCAGTCGCGCTGCGTGAGCTGTCACCAGGCGGGCGAGATCGCTCCGTTCGCACTCAACACCTATGCCGACGCATCGGGCTGGGCCGACACCATTCGCGAAGTGGTCGAAGCCCGGCGGATGCCTCCCTGGTTCGCCAATCCGCAGTACGGCAAGTTCTCCAACGACTGCCGGCTTTCCGACGAAGAACGCCAGTTGCTCTGCACCTGGATCGACAATGGAACCCCCGAGGGCACGCGCGAAGGCACGCCGCCGGCCGCTCTTTACGAATCGCCCAAGCCGGCATTTGCCAGTGGCTGGCGAATCTCGAAGCCCGACCTGATCGTGCGGATGCCCAAGCCGTTCAAGGTGCGTGCGACGGGCATCGTGCAGTACCAGTACTTCACCATCGACCCCGGCTTTAAGCACGACGTCTGGATTCGCGAAAGCGAAGGCCACGCGGGCAACGCGTCGGTCGTGCACCACATGGTGCTGTTCTTCGTGCCGCCCGAGCAGAAAGAGCCGCGCCCCGAGGATCCGCTGTTTCGCACGATCGGCTCATTCGCTCCGGGCACCCCGGCGATGGTGCCGCCCGACGGTGTTTCGCGTCGCATCCCGGCCGGCTCGAAGCTGGTCTTCCAAATGCACTACACGCCCAACGGCAGCGAACAGTGGGACCAGAGCGAAGTGGGCTTGGTCTTCGACGACCCGACGAAGATTCGCAAAGAGCTGAAGATGGGGGCCATCGTCAACTTCCAGTTCCTGATTCCCCCGGCGCCAACGACTTTCGTCTCGACGCCGATGACGACTTTGACGAAGACACGTTGATCTACGCCATGCTGCCTCACATGCATTTTCGCGGCAAAGCGTTCCGCTACACGGCAATTTATCCCGGCGGCAAGCGGGAAGTGCTCCTGGACGTGCCGCACTACGACTTCAACTGGCAGAACGTGTATTGGCTGGCCGAGCCCAAGCTCATGCCGGCCGGCTCACGCTTGCTGTGCGAAGCCGTCTTCGACAACTCGGCCGACAACCTGGCCAACCCCGACCCGACGCGGCCCGTGCACTGGGGCGATCAGACGTGGGACGAAATGATGGTCGGCTCGTTCTACTACTGCCCGGCCAACCAGGACTTTACGCTCGGACTTCCGCGAGTGACCCCGAAGGGCAAAGACCGCTACGAAGCCGTCTTTCGCTACCGTCCATCGAAGACGCCGAAGTCGCTGTACCTCGCCGGCTCGTTCAACGGCTGGAAGAAAGATCAGACCCGGATGACGGGGCCCGACAAGGACGGCTTCTACTCCGCGTCTGTGGAATTGCCCTGCGGCCGCCACGAGTACCGGTTCTTCGTCAACGGCAAGAAAGGCCGCGTCGACCCCGGCAACCCAGTGCAAGTCGGCCCGCACAACAACAGCCTGCTCGTCATCGGGAAGTGAAAGAGCCGCGCACGCAGTAAGCGGTGCCTTTGTGTCTTCGGTTGCAATTGTTCACTGCGGCAAACGCCAAAGCGGTGGAAAAAGAAAAGACACCGCTTACGGCGTCCGCGGCTCTTTCACGCTTATTCGCCGGAGCGCTGGCCGTACGCGACCTTGTAAAACCATTCGATGCGGTCGTAGTTCCCGTCTAACAAATAGTAGCGCTTGGGGAAAACGCTGACGGGGTCATGGAGGTATCGCGCCCTTCCCTCTTGATCGCGCTCTCCGAGCCGCAATTCGAGCCATGTAATCTCGTCTTCGACCGGAGCGACCTGCAGCCGGACATGAATCGGCGTCGTCTCTGTCCGTCGACACTCGTTCGTGAGCAAGTAGCAAATCTCGAAAAGTTCTGCCTCGCGCGCCCGGTTTTTCGGGCCGCGAGGGGCACAATCCCATCGGTTCCGTCTGCATTCAGGCCCATTGCCTCAAGCCACTCTGGATGGACTTCGCCGAGAATTTCTGCAAGAAGCCAATCCAAGCTGGAGAGGAATTCTAGAACTTCCTTGGACTCCGATTCCGCGAAGGAGCCGCCGATCGACAGTTCGGCAAGCATCTCCCGGAGCGACCGGCTGACGCGTTGTTCCAGTTTGGACGCCATCAAGCACCCAGAAAGGAGCCGCGCACGCCAGTAAGCGGTGTCTTCGCATTCATTCCCATCACAACCAAAGCCCCTTCGCTTTTCCGACCGTTTACTTCGTGCGCGGCTCTTTATGAGTGCAGCGCGGCCGTCAAGGATCCGCGGACGACCTCACTCGCCGATCACTTTCACCAGCACGCGTTTCGGGCGGCGGCCGTTGAACCCGCCGTGGAAAATTTGCTCCCACGCGCAAAGCACTATTTGCCAACGGCACGTGCGCTGACATCAATCGATTTGCGGCACGCTCGCGGACAGTATTGCCTCTCTCGTGGCTGAAGGTGCCATTTGGATAAACGGAGAGGACATAACCATTCGGCTTGTACAACATCCAGATCTCCGCATCGGAGTTCGGCTTGAGACGGCGAGCATCTAGCACGCACCCGAGGTCGAAGGTGAAGCGCGTGGCCCCCGTTTTGGGCTGCACGGCCACGCTAACGAGTTGTTGACCTTGAAGCGCAAATCTCGCCCGCTCGATTTTCTTACTCGACGAGCAAGCGGTTGCTAACGAAGCTCCATGCGAAGTCAGCCGCCAGTATGCGGAGGTAATCCAAAGCCACCATTGCCCGCGAACGGTGACAATCCGCTGCGCAGCGTTCTCCCGCACGCGTTCGAGTTTGGACGTCGTCTCGTACGGTTCCCGAACCCGAAGCCGCGGCCGTCCGAAATTCATCGACAAATTCAAATACCGCTCGTGGTGGACCTCCCAGCACGGTTCGCCGTACAGCGGCTTGAACGAGTTTTCGATGATGTCGTGGCGCATGTCCCCGCAGTCACTATTCGCCGATGACTTTCACCAGCACCCGTTTCGGCCGGCGGCCGTCGAATTCGCCGTAGAAGATTTGTTCCCAGGGGCCGAAGTCGAGCTTCCCCTTGGTGATCGCCACGACGACTTCGCGGCCCATCACTTGCCGCTTGAGGTGCGCGTCGGCGTTATCCTCGCCCGTGCGATTGTGCGCGTAGGTCTTGGGCGATGCGTCGAACGGGGCGAGCCGCTCGAGCCACTTCTTGTAATCCTCGTGCAGGCCCGACTCATTGTCGTTGATGAAGACGCTCGCCGTGATGTGCATGGCGTTGACGAGCACGAGGCCTTCCTGCACGCCGCTCTTCTCGACGATCGCCTCGACGCGGTCGGTGATGTTCTCGAACGCCATCCGTTCGGGGAGATTGAAGGTCAAATACTCGGTGCGCGACTTCATGGACGATCCGGATCGCAAGCTGCCCGAGATTTAGCCTTTGGAAGAAACTGCCCGTTTGGTTGGTTCGCTGGCCGGCACTTTGGCCGAGGCGGAAGGCTGTTGTGCGCCGGGTTGTTGGGCGGCCGGCGGCGTTGCGGAGTCGGCCGCAGGTTCAGTGGCTTCGCGTGCCAAGAGACCGATCAAGAAGCCTCGCCAGGATGAGACGAGCTCGGTCGGCGAGAAGCTGGAATTTGCCGCGGCGAGCACCTGTTTGACGGGCCGGGCTTGGCCTTGTCGGCAGGCGAGCGCCGTGCTCCACTCCATCGTCTCCTCTTTCATCGCGGGGTCATCGAGCAGTCGCGCGAATTGGAATGCTTTCGGGAATTGGCCGGCCGCGACCAGTCGATCGGCGATGATCATGCCGGCGCGTTCGCGATCGGAGCGCTCGACTTCTTCGATGGCTTTGAGGTTGTTGACCAATTCGCCTGGCTCGGCGTCGTTGGCCTGCGCGATGACTAGGTCGAGGCGGCCCACGGGGTTGGGCGGCGCGTCGCCGGCGACCTTGCCGATCGCCAGATAGGCCCCCTCGTCCGGCTTCACCCCTTTGCTTTTGAGACGAACGGTCAGTTGCCACGGCAGCGGCGTGAGCAGGAAGGGCTCGCGACGATCCGGATCGCCGGCCGTCACGCGGTTGCCGATCAGGTTCCAGATTTCGGAAGGATCGGCCCAGGAGAGCGCAGTGTCGAGGATGTTGGCCTCGAGTGCAAAACGCGCGTCGGCCGCGTGCCCGAGTTGGTCTCGCAAATTGCGACCGTACTGACCGAATGCGGGGTCGACCTGATTATCGCGGAGCTTGAGGGCGTTTTTCAGATCCGAGCGCAGGCCCGACCGATTGCGCTGGTCCCGTTTTTGTCTCGCATCGACGGCGGCCGGACTGGGAGCGGAGGCACGCAGGCAATCGAGAGCCAGCGCCAAATTGTGATGGGCGTCGGTCAATTGCCCCAGCCCTGCCTGCAGGCGGGCAATTTCGGCAAACGCGAGCGCGTTCTGACGGGCTGGCTCGGGGTCGGTCGGATGCAGGTCGTAAATTTCCTTGACCCGCGGCAGGACAAACTCGGCGCCCGGCTTTGACGATCCGAGCGCGGTCTGGGCCGCCTTAAGCTGCGCCTCGGCCGCGGCGCGATCGCTCTTTTTCAGATCGAGCAGACCGAGACGCGCGTGGCACCGCGCCTGGGCGGCGGGCTTTAGCTTGGCCAGCACCGTATCGGGCGACGCGTCCGCGGTGGCCGGCGGCTTGCTCGCTCTAGCTAATTTCGCGCGTGCGACCGCTTCGACCCACGCCAGCTCACACTCGGCTTGTAAGCTCGGATCGGGAGCGGACTGGGCGAAGTGCAACGCCTCCGTAGGGAATCCGGACGCCACCATCAGCTCCACGACGAGCGGCAATTGCTCCGATTGAGCATCGATTAGCGGCCGCTCCTGGTCGCTCGTGTCGACGTTGTAGCCGTTCCACGCCGTGGCTCGAGCTTCGGCCGCCGCCAGGCGTCCCGCCGAATCTTTACAGGGAAACCTGTTAGCTAGCGTGCGGGCTTCCCTTTCCCGTCCCGCCGTCGCCAGCGCCGCGGCCAGCCAGGCGGCGGACTTCATCGAAAACGTGCCGACGGTCGGCAGCTCGGCCGTGGCGCTCACCGCGTCGGCGAGAGTTTTCTTGGCCTGGTCGCCGGCCTGAACACTGTCGCCGGCCTTAACGCTGTCGCGGGCCTTAAGCTGTCGCCAGGCGATGGCCGTCAACGGCGTGACACGATAAAAGCTCAGTCCGTTCTCCGCATGCTGCAATCGCCCGAGGAAGTCGTTGGCCATCGTCAGGTCGCCACAGTCCGCGGCGGTGTGAGCCGTGAGCCGCTCGCAGAGAGGCCGGCTGCGGTTGTGACTCTTCTCCTGGGAGGCCCGCGCCATGAGCGCGAGTGCATCCTGACGCTCCGCGGACACCAGCAGCGGTTTTTCCGGCGGCGGCGCGACGGGCTTCGGTTCCTGGTCTTTGGAAGGCGTCTGCGTCATCTGCTGATGTGGGAGTTCCGCGTCCTTCCGCGGTGGCGGCGGCGCGGGCTGATTGATGTAGAAAAAATAGCCGGCGAAGCCGAGCATCGCCAGGCAGGCGACGACCATCATGATCTTGGCCGGAGTCAGCGGCTTTTTGGCCGGCTTTTCGTCCTCTTGTTTCTTTTCAGGCCGCGGAGCGACGAAGACCGGCACCATGCAGTCGCGATTGGCGCAGCGGATTTCTTTGCCGGCCGACGAGCGCGGCACGTAGCCGACGGTGTCGCACATCGGGCAGCGCACTTTGTACGACTTGGTCTGCGATCGCTGCCGCGAGGCCTGGGGCACGTCGAGCCCGGCGCTCGAGTCAACCTTGAGCGATTCTTCGAGGGCGGCCTCCGCCGCGCTTCGGGCCGATTGCTCGGCTGCCGACATCTCTTTGCCGCTCGACGCTTTGGCTGGTGGCGAACCGGCCGACCGCATCGGGTTGGCCGATTTGCTCGGAGCGGGTCGACTCGGCGAGGTAGACAGCTTGGGCGACGCGGCTTTGGGCGATTCCGGCCGACCGGCCGCCGCTGGAGTCGTGGGTCGACTGGTAGCCGCGGGCGGAGCGGGGCGACGAGCGGCCGGAGCGGCGGCTGCGGCAGCTCCCTTTTTCAGCGAGGCGCCGCAGAAGGGGCAGAGTTCGGCCTCGTCATCGAGCACCGACTGTTTGCACGAAGGACAAGACGGGAGTTCCATAATCCTTCCGAGGTGATTCGCGTCGACCCTCGAGCGAGTGCGACGCAAGAACGGGCGAGATTCAAGAACTTGCGGGACCGGCGCAATTTTATCGGTCGGGTCGACCTTTTCACAGATCCCTCTCGCTTCGATTGCCGCCGTTGACAAGTCGTCGAGACGCCAATTGCCACCCCGAAATGGCGGTGTTAAAATGACGCTGCCGACGCGATCGGCGGCCGTTCTGACGAGCAATTTGCGGCCGCATTTCGCGGGCGAGCTTGTGCCGCCGCCGCTCCCCGGACCTGCTTGAGCTTTGGCGACGCGAGAGGGTGCACTGCCCTATGGACAGCCGCGACAATCCTCTGTTCTGGTCGATCCCGTGCGGCAATTGGTTTATGACGCGCGTCCGCGTCAGCCTGCTCGTGCCGCTGCTGATCCTCTGTGCGATGCCGAAGTTTGGCTTTCGCCTGTCGCTGGTGATGGGGGCCATCTTCCTGGCGTCGCTGTTGGTGCACGAGCTGGCTCACGTGTTCGCCGTGCGGCTCACCGGCGGCGTCGGCAACGAAGTCTTGATCTGGCCGCTGGGTGGATTGGCCTTCGTGCAGCCGGCGGCCACGTTTCGCTCGCAGTTTTTCACGCCCGCGGCCGGTCCGTTCGCCAACCTCGTCGTTTGCGGGTCGATTTCGGCATTCCTATGGCGGACCGGTGCTTTCCCGGCCGTCTTGAATCCGCTGATCTTTCCCGTCGATCCGTCGCACGCGCTCGGAGAATTCTGGGTCAACGACGTTCTCAAAGTGGGATTCTGGTGCAACTGGATTCTCCTGCTGGTGAACCTGTTGCCCGTCTTCCCGCTCGACGGAATCCGCATGACGCTGGCCGTGCTGAAGCACCGCGTCGACATCGAGTCGGCGGCCGATTCGGCGATTCGCATCAGCTTCGTCGTCTCCGGCCTGACGATGGCGGCCGGCCTCTTGTTCGACAGCTCCTGGGTCGTGTTCTTCGGGTCGCTGGTGCTCTTCTACACGTTCTTCGAGTGGGTGCAGCTGCGGACGGCCGACACGTTGGACGATTCGTTCATGGGGTACGACTTCTCGCAGGGCTACACCAGCCTGGAACGTTCGGCCCGGCAAGACCAGCCGGCCGCCCAGCGACGCAAAAGCTGGATTGAAGGCTGGCGGGAAAAACGCCGGGCCGAAAAAGAGCGGCGCGCGAAGCTCGAAGTCGAACAGGCGCAGCAACAGCTCGACGCCATTCTGGAAAAAGTGCATCAGCAAGGCATGAGTTCGCTCTCCGACGCCGAGCGCCGGCAACTGAACCGTGCGAGCGCTCGCCTGCGCGATCGGGACAAGCAGGCCTGATTCACTCGCGTACCGGCAGCGAGAAAGCGAATAGCCCCCCCGCCGCGGCCATTTCTCGCTCTGTGGCTCACTCCGTCGGGACGAGGCGAGACTGTTGAAGCGCTGGTCGCGCGCTCAGCGGGCGAAAATGTGAGCGGCCGACCCATCAGCGAACGCCAATGTGTCGTCGGCGTCTTATCGTCGCAAGTCATATTCGCCCTTGCGCTTGAGAGGGATGCGCCCCGGATCAAACAGCGGCGGAAAGATTGCCAATAATTTCCCTAAGTCCTGTCGAATTCGCCTCAAGATTCGTTTTCGCATGGCGAACAACATCCCATAGGAGCCAGCAGTTAGCTCCTCCCGCGGCAGCTTACATGGTGAGCTTTCACGGTTTTCCCAGGTCCTGATCGCTCGTGCGAGGGGAGTCAGTCATGTTGAAGAAGCTTTTGATTGGTGGCGGATCGGTGGCGTTGCTCGGGTCTTTGATCTTCGGCCGCGACGTCGTCAACTATGCCCAGACTGCCTGGTCGGCGACACGCGAGGCGGTCAAACGCGAAGTGCCCTTGGAGTTCCAGATCGAGCGGGCCCGAACGTCCGTCAAGCAGTTGGACCCGGCTATTCAGCACACCCTGAAGGTGATTGCCGAACAGCAGGTCGATCTGGAGCAGATGAACCATCAGATGCACGATCGGTCGGCCGACATGTCGACCGCCAAAGAGCAGCTGATGACGCTGAAGCACGATCTGGAGTCGGGGAAGTCGACCTTCCGCTACGCCAGCATCGAGTACACGGCGGACGACGTGCGGCGTGACATCCGCACGCGGTTCGAGCGGTACAAGGCCGCGGAGGCCATGCTCGATCGCGATCAGAAGATTCAGAAGTCGCGCTCGGTCGCGCTCTATGCGCACGAAAAGCAGCTCGACCAGATGCTGTCGCAGAAGAAAGATCTCGAAGCCGAGGTCGAGCAGCTCGAAGCCCGTCTGCAGACCATTCGCGCTCAACAGTCCGTCAGCACTCCGGCCATCGACGAATCGGAGCTGTCCAACGTCAAGCGGCTGATCTCCGAGGTCAACAAGCAACTCGACGTGCAGGAGAAACTGCTCGACTCGAACGGCAAGTTCGGCACCGGTCTGATTCCTGTGGAGACGAAGCCGGCGGTCGAAATGGGCAACGTGACGGCTGAGATCGACGCCTACTTCAAGCCGGCCTCCGACAAGAAGGCCGACGACGTAAAGCCGGCTCCTCAGGTCGTGACCGCCGAACGGTCGAAGTAACACTCCGACCCCTGTTGGCAAGAGCGACTGCCCCACCGAAGTCGTGCGACCGAGGCGGGGCGGACCGGCCCCGGAAACGACGAGCGGCCGGTGTGAGCTGGCCGGACGCTTCGAGGCCCCAAAAACCGGTGCCCGCTGTAAGGAACTGGAACGGCCGGGGATCGAAGCACCGGCCAGCTTACGCTGGCCGCTCGCGGGGGCAAGTGGCGGGGACGCGGTGTGCCGAGAGACGTGGTGAACAGGCAACGCGACCCGCTATTTCCAGACAGGTCCGCACGACAGATCGGTTAAACGTTTCTCGAATGAACCGTTTTGTCGTCGGATGCGTTAAGATGCGAGAAGCGGCGAGAAAACGGTCTCAAGCGACTGCTCAACGATCCGCAGCCGGCTTGAGTGGGACGGAAGACGACCATGACGACCGGTTTCTCCAGGAGCGACTCCGCTTTGAACGGCCCGACGTCGGTTGAACGTTCCGCTGCCAAAGACTGCTACTTCCTCTGGGTCGATGGAGTGGGAGCCTTTCAACTCTTTACGTCGGGCGAGGTCACCCTCGGGGGACCAACTCGCGACAAGCAGCCGGCGGACCTGGTGCTGCTGGCCAACTTGTCTCGCAGGCATGCAACCTTTCTACGCTCCGAAGAGGGTTATGTGTTGGAAGCTCATGCCGCTTGCAAGGTGGCCGATCGAGCGGTCGAGGGAAGCACCCATTTGAACAACAACTATCGTCTGGAGCTGGGTTCGGGAGTGCGGCTGCGGTTCCGCGTTCCCTCAGTGCTGAGTGCGACGGCGGTGATCGACTTTCTCAGCGATCATCGACCGACTCGCAGCATCGACGGCGTGATTCTGATGGACGAGACCTGCCTCTTGGGGCCCACGGCCGACAATCACGTCGTGTGTCCGGACTGGAGCGAGACGGTGCTCTTGTTTCGCAAGGGAGACGGGTTCTGGGCCAAATCGCAGTCGCAGATTGAAATCGACGGAAAATTGATGTCGGAAAGTGGCGGGCCGGTGAAACCCGGCAGCTACGTCAGCGGTAACGATTTCGGTTTTCGGCTGGAAGCCTGCAAGTGAGGACGGCGATGATTGAATTCCTGGTCAGTTCCATTGTGGGTGTGATCAGCGGCGTCTTCTGGCTGGCGTTCACGGTCTTTATGATCTGGATGATCGTCGATTGTGCGCTGCATGAGACGCGGGTCGGCAACGAACGGCTGGTCTGGATAATCATCAACGTGTTCGTGCCGTACGTGGGCGCCGTTGTGTACTACTTGTTCCGGCGTCCGGAGCGCATCCGGGTACTGGGCAGTTAAGGTCGAGGTGTTCGAGGTTTGGTCGGTGCATAGGAAAACGGCGAGTCATGTGCGGGATGTCGCCGATAGAGGCGGGTGGCTGCCATGGTCGAAACATTGGCCTTCGCGGACAAGTTCCAGGAACCTCAGCCTAACGGCCCCAAATCCATGAAGTTCACCTTTCAGCCCGAATCCAAGCCGCTCGACGGCTATACGATCAAGCGGGCCATCCATCGGGGCGGCTTCGGCGAGGTCTATTACGCTCTGACCGACGCCGGCAAGGAGGTCGCCCTCAAGCTGCTCAAGCAGCACTACGACGTCGAGCTGCGCGGCGTCTCGCAGTGCTTGAACCTCAAGCACCCCAACCTGGTGACGATCTTCGACGTCAAGACGGACGCCGACGGCGATCACTGGGTGATCATGGAGTTCGTCGCGGGCAAGAGCCTGGCGCAAGTGCTCGACGAATATCCAGACGGGATGCCGGTCGATGAAGTCACGCGCTGGATGACCGGCATGGTCGAGGGGCTCAACTTCCTGCACGATCGCGGGATCGTCCATCGCGACTTGAAGCCAGGCAACGTCTTCATCGAAAGCGGCGTGGTGAAGATCGGCGACGTCGGGCTGTCGAAGTTCATCTCCGAAAGCCACCGCAGCGCGCAAACGCAAAGCGTCGGCACCGTCTATTACATGGCCCCGGAAGTGGCCCACGGCCGCTACGGCCGCGAGGTCGATATCTACAGCCTGGGCGTCGTGCTCTACGAATTGTTGACTGGCCGCGTTCCCTTTATCGGCGAGTCGGCCGGCGAGATCCTGATGAAGCATCTCTCCGAGCGGCCCGACTTGCAGCCCATCCCGCGCCGTTTCCGCCCGATCCTCGCGCAAGCGCTCGAGAAGGATCCGCTGCGACGAACGCCGACGGTGCGACAGTTGCTCGAGGATTTCAAACGAGCGGCCGTCGGTTACGAAGCCCCGCAGCCAATCCCGGACGAGTCGTTCGTGCACCACACGATGGCTGATTCATCGACCATCGATCGCGAACGCGGACAGGAACGGGCGCACGCCGCCACGATCAACTTTCCGCACGCCCCGCAGCCGGGACCGGACTCGCCCGGACCGGGGCCTAAGGGCACACCGCCCAACTTGAAGGACATCTTCCGCGGCGACGTCGCCAAGGCGATCAAGGTGGCCGAAGAAGCGGCCCGCCGGGCCGGCGAAATTGCGGACCAAGTCTACCACAAGGCGTACAACCGCAAGCAGTCGAAGTACGACCGCAAACGCGAGAAATGGGTCCGCCGTGCGCGGAAGCTCCGCGAACAGTATCCGACCTTCTGGGGCTGGCACGCGAGGCGCAACCAGGCACAAGTCCGGCCGGCCGCCTATCAGCAACCGGCTCCGCAGGGGGCGCCGCAATATCCACAGCCGCATTGGAATCCGCCGACCCACGTCGGATTTTCTCGCACGCCCTGGTTCAAAGTGCTGGCCGTCGGACTGGTGGTCCTGGCGGTCATGCCCGGATCGTCCGCCAGTGCCAAGTTCGAGACGATTTCCCTGTGCGCAATCATCGGGGTCGTCGCCTACTTCGTTTTCCGAAGTGCGACGTTCGCCCTCAATGGGACAGTGAGAGGATCGGCGGTGCCGCCGGCGAACCAAACAAACGCCGGGAATCCTTCGCCACCTGGCGCCGCGCCGGCGGCCGCCGCCGTTCCCTACGCCTACGCTCCGCCGGGCCGCGTGCCCGTCCGCCAGGCCGGTGCGCCTCGGGTACGGCGCTGGACGATGCTCGATCCCGACACGCTCCGTTCGATCCCGCTGCGGCAACGCTTCAGCGAGCTGATGCTGTCGCTGACCTACGCAACCTTTTCGACGGCCCTGATTGTGGGCGGCTTGTACTGGGCGACCGGTCTCTTTACCGATTGGTCGCAGGTCGCGCAGTTCGGCGGCACGCTGCTCGCCGGCTCGTGGCTGATCCTCGCCCAGTCGAAGCTCACGGAAGGCACGGGAATGGATCTCGGCCACCCGCCGCATCGCGCTCGTCCTCTCGGGTTTGGCGATCGGCGGCATGTCGCTGTGGCTGAACCAACTCTTAGTCGTCACGATTCCAACGGCCGACTCGTTCCACGCCGCGGTCGATCACATCGGGCCGCACGCGCTGGTCGAGGCCGGCTCGAAGGGGCAGCCGTCCTTGGCGGGATACATGGTCTTCTTCGGCGGACTGTTGGCGCTGAAGCGTTGGTGGAGACAGGCCGATTCCTTCCGTCGCAAGCGGTTGGCCGTCGGCGCGATCATCCCCTCCGCCCTGGTGGGACTGGCGATCACCGCGCTCTTCCCGTTCCCCACGGTGTGGGGCACCGTCTGGGCGGCCGCCCTGTCGGCCACCGTCCAACTGTCGGCGACCTGGCTCTCACCGAACGAACGCGTGGCACTGATGGAGGCGGCCAACCATGCTTAACTTGTTGCTGAGTCAAGGCACGGACGGCTTGTCGTTCGCCCTGCAATTCGGATCGCAGAACGCCGTCCTCGGTTTCGTCTGGTGGCCGTTCCCGGCACTTCTTTTGGGATGCGTGGCGATGTGTTGCTTCGCCGGAATGTCTGCGGGTCGCGGGCCGCGCGGTTATGATCCTCGGGGCGGATACCGTCGGGGCCCGTCGCGATTTTGGGCGATCTTGTTTGCCGTCGCCGCGGTGGTGCTGGTGAGCCGCGGGATGAAAGAGCACGTGCACACGACGACCGTCGTCGATCCGGACAATCGCCCCGTCGCCGCCGTCGCCTTCGAACGCCGCCGCGAGCGCCTGGATGAAGCCGTTTCGCGGCTCGAACGGCAGCTCGATCGCGCGAGCGATCAGGTCGACCGGGCTCTCGCCCACGGGTCAGCGCAACTTGACCGGCAGGTCGATCACGGTACGGACCAGATGTCGCGACAGCTCGACAAGGGCGCCGCCGACATGGCCCAGCAGCTCGAGCACGCTGCCGCACAGCTCATCCGCGAGATCGAGCATCTCGGACATCAAGTCGCCCAACGACACCACGACGTCCCCGCCGCTCGCTCGATCACCGTCTCGACGCCGACAACTGAGGCAGCGGTGACTGAACCGAATGCCCCAGCTTTGCCGGTGGCAGGAGCGCCACAAGTCGACGTGGTAGTGGCTGTGCCGTCGGCGCCTCCGTCGTCGCCTCCCGCCGCTCAAGCACAACCCGCGCCTCCCGCTGTTCCCGCCGCGCCGAGCGCTGCCCCCGTTGCCGTTGCTGCACCGCACGCCGCCCCCGCCGCGTCCCCGAGCGCCGACGTTGCTGGAGAAAAGTTGCCCGATTGGGCCAAGACCGACATCGTCGACGAGAGCAATCGGAAGCTGGTGGTGGTGCAAGGCGGTTTCGCCGGCACGCAGAGTGAGGCCGAGCACGACACGCTGGAAGCGGCTCGGCTCGTGCTGGGCGACGCGATCCAGCGGGCATATCCCAAGGTCGGCAAGTGGCTGCCGCCGGCCGAATCCGTGCGCGAAGTGGCCGTCCGGCTGACGTATGTCGAAAAAATTCCGCGGAAGACGCTCAGCTCGGGGACGCCCTTCATCGTCTACCGGGCCTATAAGCAGGTCGAGCTGTCGCCGGCCGTCTATTCGCAGCTGCTCTCCAGCTGGAAAGAAGAAGTGGTGCCGCGTCGGCTCGAGGCACTCGCCGGCTTTGCCGCCCTGTTGACGTTGACGTTCGCCACCGGGGCCGCCTATTTTCGACTGGATGACCGGACGCAGGGCCGTTACCGCGGCCGGCTGAAGGTTGCGGCCGTGGCGGTCATCGGCGCCGGCGTGGCAGCCGCCGCGGCGCTGATCTGATCGTCGGCATGATCGGCCGCGGATTGGACCGGATCGATTGAAGGACGGGATTCGTGCCCAGAGATGCCGCCGAGTCGCTGTTGGTCGTCGAGGTTCGCCGCGGGAGCGAGCAAGCCTGGCAGGATTTGATCGCCCGCTATGAGGGGCGGCTCTTTGCGTTCGTCGACAGTCGGCTTCGCAATCCCACGGCGGCCGAAGACATCGTCCAGGACACGTTCCTGGGCTTTCTGGTCAGCCTGCCGAATTACGACTCTGCCACGCCGCTCGAAACGTACCTCTTTTCCATCGCCGCCCACAAGCTGACCGACGCGCTCAGGCGCAAGGGGCGCCGGCCGACGATTCCGCTGCTCGCGCCCGACTCGCAAGGCGGCTGGAACGAGCCCGCGGGCAACGACCGCCGCGCCTCGAGCCTGGCCCAAAGCCGCGAACGCCGCGTGGCCGAAGAGGGACTGATCGCCGAGTGCATGCGGACGCTGATCGACGGCTGGAAGGCCAACGGCGAACAAGAGCGGCTGCAGTGCATTGAGCTCTTGTTCGTGCTGGGATGGACGAACAAAGCCGCCGCTGAACGCCTCGGGATCAGCGAGCAAGCGGTCGCCAATCACAAGCACTTCGTCGTCGCCAAGCTGAAAGAGGCGGCGAAGAAAGCCCGGCTCCGCGACTTCAACCCCGCCGATTTCGGCCTCTAAGAGCCGCGCACGCCCTTCGGCGTCCCACTTCAAATTGGCGATCCGGCTGTCGATGACAGCGGATTTGCAAAACTGATCTTGGTGATTTGGCCGTCTGTGGCAAAATGGAATTTGGGATCACCGATCCCTGTCCCGATCGCGGTGCGCTGTCTTCCGCGCCGCCAAGGCAAATCCACCGCGCTGACCGCGGCAGGCCCCGATCGCCGGGAGTGCGCCGTTCGCAACGCCGATGAGCTCTGATCCGCTGCCAATCTGGCGGCTCGTAACGGAATGGTACTTGCCAAGCCGGCAGCGACCTTTGTGCCACAGGCCTTCGCCGCAATCAGGATCTCGGGACGGGATTCGTCCGGGACGCCACCGCTCGAGTCGGGGACGGGATGTGTCGGAACGGGACTGGCGGGATGGGATTCGATTGTGCCGCCCGACTCTCTGGCCACAACTCTCTAGCCAAAATGGACCGGCGGCAAGGTTGGGATGGGACTCAACGAGTCATTGGGACTGGAACTCACGAAGCGTCGAACGCTCGATTCAATCAAGAGATGCGGCGAAAGCTAAATTGGGACGGGATTGAATTCCGATTCGCGCAACGGGCAACCAAGAGGGGTCACCACCAAGCCACGAAGGAAACCAAGACAACCGAATCCGGTGACCGACTCGACGATCGAGATTGGGACGGGACTCGAAACGACGGGACGGGAGGGGATTCGACGCCGTTGGAATGCTGTGGGCGGGACGGGATCACGGAACCACCCCCAACGATCGAACAACCCGCGCATGGGACGGGATTGATATACCGAACGCTACCCGGCAGGAAACGCCCGACGGGACGTTGGGACGGAACCCGTTCAGGAGGCGTCCCCACGAACGATCAGGATCGCCGCCAGATTGGCAGCTGCCGCCGGGCGCAGCCCGACCGTCCGAATGGCGGGCGCGCGAACAGCGAGCCGCGTCGAACCGCAACCTTCCCCACAGCCAGCCGGGACGCACGGGTCCAGGGGCGTGCCCCTGGCTAGATGCCGGGCGGGTTGGTAGTTGGTCCAGATGTTGGCCGTGCCTGCGGTGTCGGTGCCGACCGAGCCGTCGGACAAATCGAAGACGGCGTTGCCCATGGCCGTGTTGCTATCGAGAGTGTTGTCGTAGGAGTTCACGTCGACGTCGAAGCCGTCGTTGGCATTGTTGTTGGCAGTATTGGTGGACAGTGAGTTGCCCCACGCACCGACGAGGTGAATTCCGTCGCCCCCATTCTTGCTAGCGGTATTCCCGGACACCGTGCTGTTGGCGAGGCCGTCGAGGACCAGTCCGTCGCCGATATTGTTGCGAGCGATGTTGTTGGTGATCGAATTGCCGACGCCTCCGATCACGAAGCCGCCGGTGTTGCCGACGTCGCTGGCGGCCCCCTGGTTGCCATTGGCGGTGTTGCCACTGATGGTGCCGTCGTCGCACGTGACCAGAATACCGGCCTGCAGGTTGTTGTTGGCCGTGTTGTTGAGGACGGAAGGTGCGTCACCCGCAATGCCAATGCCTGCGGCCCCGTTGCCATTGGCCGTGTTGCCGCTGACAGTGCCGGCCTCCATGGCAATGCCAATTCCGGAAGCGGCGTTGCTGTTGGCGGTGTTGTTGAGGAACGAAATGCTTTCCGCGGCAATCGAGAAGCCTGCGTTTCCGTTGGAATTAGAGATGTTGCCGGAGAGCGTGCCATCTTGCATGGCCATCTCAAATCCATAATCGGCGTTTTTCCGGGCGACATTGTCGGTGAGCATCAGCGTACCTCCGGCGGCCATCGAGAAGCCGCTGCCGGCGCTGTTGTTGGCCGTGTTATCGCTGATCGTTGCCGACCCGATGGCCATCGAGAATCCGAAATCGCCGGCTCCGTTTGCCGTGTTGCCGCTGATCGTCGTGCCATCCCCGGCCGCGACCGTAAATCCAATCTGGGCGGCTCCGTTGGCTGTGTTCCCGGTGACCGTTGCGCCCGAGTCGGAGGCGATCGAAAATCCGTACCAGCCGGCATTGTTGGCCGTGTTGTTGGTGACCGTCGGCGCGTCCCCAGCGATCGAAAAGCCGATGAGCGGGTCGGAGTTCGCGGTATTGCCCGTCACGGTGACGTCGTCGCTGGAAATTTGGAATCCACCGCCGTCAGTATTTTTATTCGCGATATTGCCACTCACCAGCATCCCGCTGCCAGACAGGTCGAACCCGGTACTCTCGTTGTTGTTCGCAGTGTTGTTCAGAAAGCTGTCGTCATCACCGGTCGAAAGGAACCCCTGGTTCCCGTTGCCTGTCGCCGTGTTGTTGAGGAACGTCACGTTGTCCGCGGCGTTCTGGAACCCGTCCCCGTTTTTCACGACATTGCCGGCGACCACGGCGCCCGTCGCGGACGCATCAAGAAAGAGGTAGCCGAGATTGAGGATGTTGTTCGTGAACGTGTCGTTGGCGTTACTGACGCTGGGATCGCTGCTCGACACATAGATCGAGAAGGCTTTGCCGGCCGGACTGGAATTGTTGGCGACCTCTGTCTGAGTCACGCCCCCGTTGAACGTAATCCCGGCTGTGAGAAAGACATTGTTATCGAAGGTCGAGTTGGCGGAGTCGGTCGCGAGGATACCGGTGTCAGTCGACGTGAGCGGGTTCGCAGCCCCGATCTGGAAACCTTCGATGGTCACGCTGCTGGCCGATACGGTGAACCCGGTCGACTCGAATTGCAGTTTCGATGGTCCCTTCTCGCCGGGAAGTTGCGGCTGCCCACCCAGGATGGTGACGGGCGTCGATACCGTCACATCTTCGCTGCAGAGACCGGGCGCGACCTGGATCGTGTCCCCCGCAGAGGCCGCGTTGACGGCGCCCTGAATGGTGTGAAAGACAGCCGGATTGCTGGACGCCGGATCGACGAACAGCGTCGCGGCCAGCAGCAGCCGCGATTCCAGGATTTCCGCAGCGCAAGGAGCGAGCTGCTTCACCCGGCGACGGCTCCGCGCCGTGCTGCCGCCCACGAGAGAAAACGATCGGCCGAGACTAGGGAAAAACATGAAAGCGCCTCAAGTTGGAAAAATGACCAGGCGACCGTGGAGACGGCCGCGAGGAATGGATTTCGGCGAACCGAACGTCACAGAAATTCGGAAAGAACTTGCGTGCGGAAACCGACGGAGAGAGCCCGAATGCGTGAACATCACGGCCTGCAGAGAGGCCTGAGCCGGCTACTGTAAATGACTCGCGCGCCGGCCGCAATTACTTTTTCGCCACCGAGCGAAAAATTCAGGACTTCGCGCAGACGCTAAAAATCCCGCATGCCCGTCAGACGGCGCGATGATCCTTACCCGCGATCGGCCGACGGCTTCTTGTCCGGTCTGGGGTCGCAGCGTTTGCGTGACCGCGGCGGCGTGGTAGAAAGGAGCCCGCTCGCGTCGGTGGTGCCGGATCGGCGTCGAGACTTGGAACAACCACGATCGAGATTCTGCAGACTGCGGGCCCGCGCGGTTCGACTTGCGATTCCTTGCCTTTTCGCCGCCGCCAGACTCGCCCGGTTCGATGTTTATCGAAACGTCACGCAGAATTGTCGCCAACGATTACGGCCGAGGCATCGGCATCTTCCTGGTCGTCTCTGGGGCACGTGCTGATCGGACTGGACGATCACGCCATTCTGGCCGAATCGTCGTTCCCGCACAGCCTCGCGGTTTCGCGCGGAGCCGTCGCGTGGATCTACGCGTTCCACATGCCGCTCTTCTTCTTCCTGTCCGGCTCGCTCGCAGAGCGATTGGTCCGCAAGCCGTTTCGCGACGTGCTTTCCAGTCGGCTCCGCGGCATCGCCTGGCCGTACGTGCTCTGGTCGCTGCTCCAGGAGTCACTTCGCGAGCTGACCGGCATCTCGCAGGGCACGGCCGCCGACTGGTGGCGGATTCTCTACCGGCCGATGATGCAGTTCTGGTTTCTGTACGTGCTCTTCTTTCTGTCGTTGGCCTACTACGGCCTGCGGCGGCTGGGAGTGCCGCGGATCGGCGTGTTGATCATCGCCGCGGTGCTCCATGCGGGACACCTTTATACGGATGTCCCGATCATGGGCTGGGTCTATCACGAGTTTTGCAAGCACGGGATCTACCTGGCAGCCGGAGCCGTCGCGGCGGAGTGGCTGGAACGCGGCACGATTCGCGTCCCCGGCTCCGTGGTTGCGCGGTTGCTGGCTGCGGTCTGCGGATACGGACTGATCGCGGCCTGCGTCGCGCGGGGTTGGCCGGTCGAACCGACGGTTTTGGCTTTCGTCGGCATTGGAGCGAGCATCGCGCTCGCGAGCGCGCTGGCGACCTACCGCGTGGCTCCGTTCATCGAACGGTGGGGATTGTTGTCGCTGCAGATTTACGTCGCACACACGATCGTGTCGGCGGCGGTCAGGACTGCGCTCTTGCGCTACGGTGTCCACGATCCGCTCACCCACCTGCTGACACAAACGGCGGCCGGTCTCTACGGGCCGATTGCGCTCTGGGAAGTTTGCCACAGCCTGGGGTGCAACTGGATCTTTACCTTGCGACGTCCCGCATCCCCGCTGAGCGGTGCGTCCGCGCAACGCGAGCAAGCAGACGCGGGCAGCGTTCCGTCGCCCGCGCAGGGCCCTGGCGGTTCCTAGCGAGCAAAGGGCAGAAATGGCGTCAGAGGCTTACGCGCTCGCCGGTTGCCGCGACGCCCAGCGTCACTTGGACGCTTTTCGCTCGGAGTCATCGCCGAGCGAATGGACCCAGCCCTGCCGCGCCAGAGGAACGCCGTGGCCATCGATCTCGACGAGCGTGCGCGAGGGGTCGGCCGTAATCTCGCCGATGTGCGACAGTCGGACGTCGCAGGGCGGGTGCGCGCAGAGGCGTCCTCCGTCCTCCGGCGAAACAGTGAAGAGCAGCTCGAAGTCTTCGCCGTCGCCGAGTGCGTGCTCGACCGGCGACCGCAGATCGTCGATCCGAAGCGCAGCCTCGCTGATCGGCAGGTTGGCCGCTCGAATGGTCGCGCCGACGCCGCTTTCGTCGAGCAGATGATGCAGGTCGGCCGCCAGCCCGTCGCTGATATCGATCATCGCGTGCAGATCGACGGCCTTATGCAACGCAAAGGCCTCAAGGACCCGCGGCCGGAAAGCCAGATGCTTCCCCAAAATGCTTCCGCCCAGGTCGCCCGTGACCATGATCCAGTCGCCCGCCTGGGCGCCGTTTCGACGCACGGGTCCGCGAGCCGTCGGACTGCCGAGCACCGTGGAGCAGATGACGAGCGGCCCGTTCCACGAATTCGTGTCCCCGCCGATCACCGCAACCTGAAACTCGGCGGCCAGCGCGCTCACGCCGGCATGGATCCGCTCGGCAAGCTGGCGGCCTCCGTCTTTCGGCAGGGCTACGGCGATCACCGCGGCCAACGGTCGCCCGGCCATCGCTGCGATGTCGCTCAAGCTGACCGCCAGGGCCTTGCGACCGACGACCGACGGCTCCAGCTCATGCAACCAGAAGTCGACGCCGTCCATCAGCATGTCGGTAGTGA
Organism: uncultured Planctomycetaceae bacterium; assembly: GCA_963800135.1. Taxonomy (GTDB): domain Bacteria; phylum Planctomycetota; class Planctomycetia; order Planctomycetales; family Planctomycetaceae; genus DASPSM01. The sequence continues at coordinate 159,204 of CAWCZR010000003.1, forward strand.
TCAGGCATTCGCCTGCTTCACCGAAGCGGAACAGGCCCGCATCATCGCCGATGCCGATCTGCACGCCGGGATAAGCCGGGGTGCGCGAGCGAATCCAGTTGATGAAGGAAAACTCGGAGCGGACGTCAGTGACGTGATGATCTGGCACGCGATGATCCGGCACGCAATCTCTGGCACGCAATGATGGAACCGGCCAAGAGCAATCGACCGGTTACCATTCTAGTCGGGTGACGGAGGGGCGCGGCAAGTGGCAGGCGTCATCCGGCGGGCCACCCGCACGGGGAGACGTCAACTACCGTTGCTGCGTCATCAACTGCAGGTCACCGAAGAGGGTCTCGGTCGAGCGGACGATGTGAAACCGCAGCGGCGTAACTTCGCTCTCGCGATGGTCAAGCACCCAAGAGACGTCTTCCATGCGAACGGTCGTCCAACGATCCAGTCCGACGAGTACGTCTTTCGGTTGGATGCCGCCGTGAGCCGCCGGGCTGTCATTACGAATCGCGACGACCTGCAGGCCCCCTTCGTATTTCGAGTTCACCAACTTGGAATTGCTGCGGGCCACCTTGGCAACGCGGACCCCGATCACCTCCCAGATGCGCTCCGACATGGGGTCGGTCTCGCCTGGGTGGACAATCACGCTGCCCGCGCCGGCCGCCAGCGTTTCACCGTTCGCAGGACCCAGCTTGAGGCCGATTTGCTCGGGGTGACCGTCGCGTCGCACCGTGAGGCGGACTTCGTCGCCGACGCCATGACCGAGCAGGGCCCGTTCCAGGTCGGCGTTGTCGACGATCGGCATCTCGCCGGCCTTGAGCACAACGTCGCCCGGCTTGAGCCCGGCCACGTCGGCGGCGCTGCCGGCTCGTGCCCCTTCGACGACCAAGCGGCGATCGTCGCCGGCCTTCACGTCTCGAGCGATCAGTCCGTGCGAGGTGCCGTCAAAGTACTCGATTTTCAGCAAGTCGGCGATGATCTTGCGGGCGTCGTCCATCGGAATCGCGAAGCCGATCTTCTGGGCACCGGCCCTGATCGCCACGTTGATGCCGACGACTTCGCCGTTGAGGTTAATCAGCGGGCCGCCGCTGTTGCCCGGATTGATGGCGGCATCGGTCTGGATCAGGTTCTTATACGACTGGGTATCGTTCACCTCGACGTCCCGGTGGAGGGCACTGACGATGCCCATGGTGATCGTGCTTTCGTAGCCGAAAGCATTGCCGATCGCGAACACGGTTTCGCCCAACATCAGGTCGGACGAGGTGCCCAGCGGCATGACAGTCAGGGGAACGGAGGCCTGGATTTTGAGGACGGCCAGGTCGCGGACCGGGTCTTCCGAGATCACGACCGCGTCAAAGGTGTTGCCGGAGGCGAGGGTGACACTGAGCTTGTCGACGCCATTGACCACGTGGTGATTGGTGACAATGTAGCCCCGCTCGTCGATGATGATGCCGGTCCCCATGCCGTTGACCTTGCGGCCGTGTCGGCCCGGCGTGGCGAACGCAGGGTCGGTGACCGGTGTCGTCTTCTCGGTATGGATGTTGACGGCAGCCGCTCGAGCGCGTTGTACGGCGCGGACCAGGGGAGTTTCCCGCTGGTTTTCCGCGCGCTGCGCAGCAGTGCCCTCGACGCCGCCAGCACCCAGGCCGGCGCCGGCAGCGAGGATCAGGGCCAGAAACAACGCGTGTGCGAGGGGGCGTTTCGGCATAGCGGGGGGAGACTCTACGAGTGAACAACAGGTGGGTGAGGTTCCGTCCGCTTCACGGAGCGCGTTCCATCGTGCCTCCGCCACGCCAGAATCGACTAATCCAATTCCGCCGCTTGATAGCGTGAGAGGCGACGTGCATAACTTGCCTAGCTGGAACCGAGTTACGAGTGTGCAGAATCTGACGGCGGTCGCCCCGCGTCGCTGCCGGCCTGCGTTTTTTTTCCGCGGTTGCCCTTCAGTTCCGACGGCAAATTGCGGTGATGGGGAGGCCTCACGGTCATTCGGCGGTCGGCCGATTCTGAGCGACCGACAGAATTGCTAGAATCGGACACCAGAGTTGAGTTTCAGCCGCAGGCGACGAGTTCGACGCAAGCCGCGGACGATCGGATGCTTCAGCAAAACTTTCCCAGGACTCAAACTTGCCGACGACCCGACAGCTTGAACAATTGCTGGAGTCCGATCCAGACGACGTGTTTTTGCAGTACGCGCTGGCCAAGGCCTGCGTCAACGAGGGAAACGTCGAACGAGGCCTCGCGCAGTATCAGTCCGTGATTGACCGGCATCCGGAGTACGTCCCCGCCTATTTTCAAAAAGGTCAAACCCTGGCCGAGCGCGGACGAACGGACGACGCCCGCGCCGTCCTGACGCAGGGGATACAGATCGCGCGCAAAGTGGGTGACGGCCACGCCGAACGTGAAATGACCGAGTTTCTCGAAGCCCTGACTTGAATCGCCGCGTCGGGCAACGCGACGACAACGAGCGCTTGCCCCACTCCGAGCGACCGTAACGATGAACCAACCCGCTTCTGGTCTGCCCGTCGAGTTGCCCGACGATTTCGATCGGCTCTGCGCTCAGCTCGAAGAGCTATCGCCGCAACTAAAGAACATCGACGACTGGCCCGCTGAACAGATTTGTATGCTGGCCGATGCGGGAGTCCTGGCCTGGGGCTTGCCGGCTGAGTTTGGCGGGCACCCTTCCACCGACGTCCAGGTGATGGCCGCCTACGAAAGATTGGCTGCCGCCTGTTTGACGACCACCTTCGTCCTCACGCAGAGGAACGCGGCCTGCCAGCGGATCGCGGCCAGCGCCAATTTCGAGATGAAGTCGGGACTCTTGCCGGCGCTTTGTCGCGGCGAGACCTTTGCCACAGTCGGGATTTCGCATCTGACGACGTCGCGGCAGCACCTGGCGCAGCCGGCGGTGTCGGCCGTCGAAGCCTCGGACGAGTTCGTGCTGAATGGGACGGTTCCCTGGGTGACGGGCGCGGCAGCGGCCAAACACATTGTCACCGGCGGCACACTTGCCGACGGACGTCAGGTGCTCATGGCCGTGCCGACCGCGCTGGCCGGCGTTGATCGACAACCGCCCATGCGCCTCTTGGCACTCTCAGCGTCGCAAACGGCCACGCTCGCGCTCGACAACGTGCGCGTCCCTCGCCGCAACCTGTTGTTCGGGCCGATCGAACAAGTGATGAGACACGGAGGAGGAGGCGCCGGCTCGTTAACGACGTCGGCCTTGGCCGTCGGTCTCACTGCCGGCATCCTCCGCCGACTGGGGGGCGAGGCGCAACGTCGCGCCGAACTGGTGCCGATTCTCAAGGCCCTCGAGGCTGAGCACGCGTCCGCGCGCACCGATCTTTATTCGGCAGCGGTCACGAACGGGCTGGCGCCGAGCGCCGAATCGGTCCGCCACAAGGCCAACTCGCTCGTGTTGCGGGCCGCCCAGGCGTATTTGGCCGCATCGAAGGGCGCCGGTTTCGTCGTCGGCCATCCGGCCGAGCGCACTGTTCGCGAGGCGATGTTCTTCCTCGTCTGGTCCTGCCCGGCGCCCGTCGTGTCGGCGGCCCTCCGCGAGTTCGCGTGCGTGATCGACGAGAGCTGAGAATTGCCGTTACTCCCGGCGAGCCGCCTGCGTGAGCTGGCGCGTGCTTGAATTTGACTTACTACTTTCTCCGGAGCTGCGCAAATTTTCTTGAAAAAGAAAGGGAACAAAAAGCACCATCGGGCTGACGCCAGACGCTCGCCGGGTCCATGTGCAGAATCGCTGTCAGTGAATCCCGATGCGAGTCCGAGCGGCAGATTCAGTTGAGCACGAGGCGATCGGCGGAAAAGACGGGCCCCTCGACGCAGGTTCGGCGGTAGTCCCATTCGCCGTTTTCCATTCGCACGGCGGTCACGCAACTAAAGCACGCGCCGAAGCCGCAAGCCATCGGAGTTTCGAGCGACAGCCAGCAGGGCACGTCGGCCGCGATACAGAGCCGCGCGGCCGCGTGCATCATCGGCTCGGGGCCGCAGCAATAGACGCAATCGGGGCGATCGGCGCCGTCGAGAGCGGCGGCCAGCAGCTCAGTGACAAACCCATGATGCCCGAAAGTGCCATCATCGGTCGCGAGTCGCAATTCGAGGCCCGGCAACGCGAAGTCGTCGCGTCCGGCGAGATAGTCGGAGGAGCGAACGCCATAGCAGCCGGTCACTTTCCGCGGTCGTCGGCCGACAATGCGGGGCGGCTGCCCATACGTCCGCAAACCGAGCGCCTCGCGGGCGACGGCCAGAAACGGCGTCTGACCGATTCCGCCGGCCACGAACAGCAGATGGTCGACGCGCGGGACGGGAAATCCGTTGCCAAGCGGCCCCCAGATTTCCACGGGATCCCCTGGGCGCCAGGAGGGCATCAGCCCGGTGAGTTTGCCGACCACCGTATATCCGAATTCGACGCCGATTGGCCGATCGCCGTCCATCACAGTGTCGTAGAGTGCGAAGGGGCGGCCCAAGAGAGGGTCGACCGAATCGGCGGCGCGAACCATGAAGAACTGGCCCGGCACGATGGCGGCCGCCAGTTCGGGCGATTCGAGCGCGAGTGCGTAGGTGTCGCGAGCGAGCTGACGCTGAGAGAGGACGCGTACCCGCTGTTGGAGGGCAGGGGGCCGCGGCGCGATTGGTGGGGCCGGATCAGGCATGGCGCTGGCGACGCTTCCGCGGCCCGCGCGAACCATGGTTTCGCGCACCCTGTCCACCCTCGCCGTGAGTGCGTGCCGCAGCGACCCGCTCGCGACGCCCGCCTGTCTTCTGTGAGGCTGTTTTCTGTGAAGCGCCGGCCCGCTGCCGCGTGCGCGGCCCGCCGCCTTGCAGCGAGCGCTGTCGCTCGCCGGCGAATTCCTCTTGCACTCTCCGTTGTTCGCCCCGGCGACCAACGCGCGGCTTGCGAAGTCTCCGTTCGCCCTCGGCGGACTCCTGCGCGGCCGCTCGCGACCGGCGGGTTCGCGCTGTTGGTCGGCCTGCCTGGGTTTATCGTCCGGCCGGTACCGGGGGCGAGGTTTGCGAGTCGTCGCCAACTCGCGGAGCGCCACCAACTCGGCATGCGTCAGCGTGCGATGCCGTCCCTCACCGAGGTGGCCGAGCAGGAGTGGCCCGAAGGCCACGCGGCGCAGTCGCATCACTTTATGTCCGACACGGGCAAAAAGCCGGCGGATTTCACGGTTCTGCCCGTGGCTGAGTCCAACTTGAAGGAAGGTGCTGTTGCCTTTCGTGCTCACCCGCTTCACCCAGCGAACGTAAAAGCGGCCCTCCTGGAAATAGAGTCCCTCTTTGAGCGTGGCAAACGTCGCCGGCGTCGGCCGACCGGCGACTTGGATGGCGTACGTCCGCGGCACCTGAAACCGCGGATGGGCCAGCTTATGCGCCATCTCGCCGTCGTTGGTCAACAGGATGAGGCCTTCGCTGCCCTCGTCGAGTCGGCCCACTGTGAAGAGCCGCAACTTGCTTGGCGCCAGCAGATCGAGGGCGCGGGGACGGCCCGCGGGATCGCTGGTCGTGCACAGATAGCCCCGCGGCTTGTTCAACAGGAAGTAGCGCGGGGGATCGCGGCGGACGATTTCCCCGTCGACGCGGACCTCTTGCTTGCCGGGGTCGACGCGCGTGCCCAGGTCGCGGGCGACGTGTCCGTCTACGCTGACCCGTCCGTCCACAATAAATGCTTCGCATTTGCGGCGCGAGCCGAGTCCGGTGGCGGCCAGGAACCGTTGCAGGCGAATGCCGGCCGCGGGGTTCGTGTCGTCGGCAGCGGAGTGATCGTCAGGTGAGAAGGGCATGGAGGTCGCTTGAGTCTTTCGTGTGCTGCGATCGGCCAGAGCACAGCAGCTGTGTTGCACGTCTCGCGATAAAACGGGCGGCGCGGATAGGAACGTGCGCTTGACGCGTGTCGTTTACGCGATCGGGCGATGTGTCTCAACCCGCAAGGCGGGCCAACGTTGTGAGTTTAGTCCCAGCGGGACAGTCCTGTCACCCGTCGAGCGAGGAATTCTCCGGATGTCGAGCACTCGCGGACGGCAATCGGCCCGACTTTTTGGCGATCGGTCGGACGCGAAAGGATTTCGCGCGAAGCGAAAGCCGAAGGAACACTACGGCGGCCGTCTGTCGCGGAGCGGCCGATGACCTGGGCGCCTTGATCCGCAAGTTGGATTCTCCGAGAGTACAGCCGTGTACGAAGGGCGCAGCGCAGCAAAGACCGTGGGAAAATCTCTCCCAACCTGCGTCCGCGCCCGATTCCCGGCCCGCGACGGGCCTGCTTTCGAGTTCCGTTGAAACACGGCCGATCCACTCCCGCCGGAGAACGGTCTTGTCGCTGATTTCGAGCCAAATCGTCGGCGGGAGTTGCCGCGGCGAAGGGCAGGGGGCTCGCAGGCCGTGATCGATCGGTTCGACCGGAAGTGTCAGCGACAAAGTTGAGAAGGAGCACCGCATGCAGAAACGTTTGATCGGGTTTGTCACTATCGCCGGGGCGTTGATCGGCGCGGCCACGCTGGCAGCCGACGAGCGACCTTCGGACCGATCCGGAAGCAGGGAGACCCCGGCAGAGCGGGCGATCCTGTTGACCTCTGGAACGGCTCCGTTGGCCGAGGTGGGGAGCTTTGAAGCACCCCCGCCCGCACCGGGCATCGAGGGCGCGGTTCCGCCGGGACCCATGTCCCAGTCGCTGCCCCCATCGGTGCAGCCGGTTCCAGATGGGATCGGCGGCGGCCGGGGGTCCGCCAATCGTTATGGCCCCGGGGCTCGCGCTCTACCCGCGAGTCAAGTATCACGACAAGCGTCATATCGCTCCGTGTGCCGTGGCAATGGTCGTCGCCGTCCGTGATCCGTGTGCGCATCGGGATCCCTGTGACGCGTGCGGCCCGCCCAAATGCGTGTTCGTTCAGATCTGCGTGCCGCCCTGCGGTTGCCCGAAGATCTGCACCAAGCACGATGGGCAAAAGGTTCGCTATGACTATGGCAAGTACGCGGTGAACATCACCTCGAGACATGGCGTTGTCGTGGTGGACTATGACGGTTGATCCGTGAAGTGCGCAGTGGTTCCCGGGACGAGGTTGAGTTCGCCAAAGTCCTGACGAACCGCGGAGACGGGGGAGGGCGAGGCTCCCGCCGAGCCGACGCTTCGCTGCGATCGTCCTCAACGCGGCGAACGCGGCTCAGTAGGGGCCTCGCCCTCCCGGAATGACGAAACGGCCGAGGATCCTCTCCTCGGCCGTTTCTTTTTTCGTGTGAGCGTCGAGTGTTGACCGTCGGCGGCTCAGCCGGCGCGGGCCTGCAGCGATGCCTCGACGGGCTCGCGCCGAGGTGGAGGGGCCAGCGAATCGAGCTGGTAGAGCATGGGCGCTGGCGCTGCGAAGGTGACCGGATCATCACTTTCCGGCTCATTGCCGCGTGATGGGCCCAGCAGCGTGAATCGAGCGGCGGCGGCCAAGCCCCGCAGCGAGTTGAATGTCTGGGCCACCGCCGTCGGCTCGTACCCGCAGTGGACCATGCAATCCCGACACTTCGGATTGCCGCTCTGCCGGCCGTAGGCGCTCCAATCGGTCGTTTCGAGCAGTTCCTGGTACGTGCCGCAGTAACTCTCCTGCTGCAGGTAACAAGGGCGCTGCCAGCCGAAAATGTTGTAAGTCGGATTGCCCCAAGGCGTGCACTCCAGGTCCCAATTCCCTTTCAGGAACTCGAGGAACAAGGGCGACTGGTTGAAGACCCAGCCGCGCTTGGGACGCGCGAGCGTGCGGCGAAACAGCTCGACGGTCTGAGCCCGCTGCAGAAAGTGGTCCTGGTCGGGGGCTTTTTCGTAGGCGTAGCCAGGCGAGATCATCATCCCCTCGACCCCCAAGTCGGTGAGAATGTCGAACATCTCCCGCATCCGCCGCGGATGGGCCGTGTTGAACATTGTGGTATTCGTCGTGACGCGGAAGCCGGCCGCCACCGCCACGCGAATCGCCCGCACGGCGATATCAAAAACTCCTTCGCGGCAGACGGCCACGTCGTGCTCTTCGCGCGGTCCGTCGACATGGACCGAAAAGGTCAAATACTTCGACGGTTTGAATCGGTGGAGCTGCTTTTCCAAAAGCAGGGCGTTGGTGCACAGATAGATGTACTTCTTGCGGGCAACCAGACCCTCGACGATCTGGTCCATCTGCGGATGCAAGAGCGGCTCGCCGCCCGGGATCGACACCATCGGGGCGCCGCACTCCTCGACCGCGTGAAAGCACTCTTCCGGCGAAAGCTGCTTCTTGAGGATGTCGGCCGGATATTGAATCTTGCCGCAGCCAGCGCAGGCCAGGTTGCAGCGGAAAAGCGGCTCGAGCATCAACACGAGCGGATAGCGTTTTTCACGGCGAAGCGTCTTGCCGATCACATAGCGTGCGACCGTCACCATTTGCGATACGGGAACGCCCATCCGTGTCTCCCCCTGGAAATCCGTCTCTGATGCGAGATTTTTGGCTGGAAATTGAGCGGCAGCCCTGCCGCGGGGTGGGTTCATAGCAAGTTCGGTGCCGGCTGTCAGCCCCAGAGCGCGTGCCCGCAATCCCCAAGGGCGGACGGCAAATTTTGCCCCTTTTGGCCCGCTCTCCCGCTTCCCGGCAAGGCCCGCACGCGAAAAGGCCTACCCGATTTGCCCGCACGGATTGCCTGTCCGTGCTTCCGGCGGAGAACGCCAGTTTGCCCCACTTTTGCGCGCCGCGAGGTGGTGTTCGGCCGAAGATAGAGAGCACAACAGTTGGAGCGTTTGTCACGGTCGCGGTCTCGCGGCGAATTGTGCCGAACCGCGGACGACAGCAGGCGTACCCACCGAGCAACGCACCGCATGAGTCACGCGAGGGCCAACGTTTTCCTGGCCGACGGGACGCGCAAGCGACGGCACTCGCCAAACCAGGTCAAGCGGCAGTGGTACGCGCGGCACCGCTCAATCCGCTTTGCCCGCCGGTTCACTGCCCGGACGATCGCCTAAACACGCTATGGCGTGCCTGGTCGACAATAGCCGATGGTCCGACCATCGTTCTTCATAGACCCACGGAAGGGCCTGGCCCCCCGTGGGTTTTTTGTTTCTTGCGTTCGCCGATCGGCGAACGATCGTCCCGAGAGCCGGTTTCAGTCCGAGAAGGCCGTCCGTTTCCCCAAGATGTCGAATGCCAGCGGGACGGTGCTCAGGGCCCCGACGACAAAGAGTGACCAGCCGACCGCCCGGCGCTGATCGTCGCTCATCCGTCCGGCCAGCAACAATCCGAGCCCCAGACCGAGCACCGCGCGCGTGCCGCCGACCAGGCCGAGCTCCGGCAAGGAAATCTTTGTTTCGTACATAACTGCTCTCCTTGAAGTTGCGCCGTGGGGCGGGGCGCGACATGTTGCTCGCGCACGAGCCCTGCTGGGTAACCTTTGCAATCCGCATGCCAAGGAGTTGTCCGTCCCCCCCCCCGCGGCGTCCGCCTTGACGCGTTTAGAGCTGCTCGCCCAGCAGCCGGCCGCGAAAGTGCCCGTGCGCCAACGTTCGGACAGTGACCAAAACGACGAGCGAGACGGCGATCATCACGAGCGACACGGCGACAGCCCCTTCCACGTTGCCGATGCTCAGCTCCAGGTAGACGCTCACCGGCAGAACCTCTGTCCGTTGTCGAGTCGCTCCGGCAAACACCAACACCGGTCCGAATTCGCCCAACGCCCGCCCCCAAGCCAAAGTCGCGGCCGACAGCAGTCCGTAGCGGGCCTCGGGCAGCACCACTCGCCAGAATGCCTGCGCGCGACGGCAGCCCAGCGTCAGGGCGACTTGTTCCTGGCGCGGCGAAATCTCGTCGAAGGTTGCGCGTAACGTCCGCACCGCGAAGGCGCTCACGACCGCAAACTGGGCCAGAATGACCGCCGGAACGTGAAACGCGACCGGCCAACGATCGTCGAAGTAACGGAGCGGCGTTTGGCGGAACAGGATCAACAGGCACAGTCCCACGACCAACGGCGGCAGCACGATCGGAATATCGATGATCGCATCAACGAGTTGCTTGCCCCGAAAGTCACTGCGCGACATCAAGTAGGCGATCGGCACGCTGACCCACATCGCGAGAATCGTGCTGATGCTGGCGGAGATGACGCTCAGGCGAATCGCAAAGCGGATGTTTTCGTCGGCGAAGATGCGGGAGAAATCGGCCAATCGCGCATAGCCGACTTCGGCGGCGACCATCGCCACAATCAACAGGACGTAACCGCCCCCGAGAACTCCGAGCGCCGTGTAGAAGGGAGCGTCCGACTTCGCGCGCGAGACGATCGAGGATGAAGACATGTTTGACGCTCTTGACCAGGTGGAATCGGATTCCCGCCGAGCGATCACGTTCTGCGGACCGAAATGACGGAGATCGTGGGCTCAGTGCGCGGCAGGCGGCTGCTTGGCGATAACGTCGTAGCCGTACTCGGCGAACACCTTGAGCCCGTGCTGGGGATCCGTAATGTAGTTGAGCAACTCCTGGGCGGCGAGCGGATCCTTCGATGCCGAGAGCAAACCGACGGCGATTTGTCCGCGTGCGTGGTCGAATTCGGGCACATGCACGACGGCCAGATCGGGGTATTGGGCGCACGTCGCGTTCCAAACGATGCCCGCGTCGGCGGCGCCCAGCTTCACGTCGTTGCCGACTTCGTTAACCGTCTCCCGATGGATCACCGCCTTCTTCCACAGCGGCTCCCAACGCTCGTCTTTTTCCAGCAGTTTGTTCACCACCTTGCCGATGGCCGCGCGTTCGGGATCGGCCAAACAGAGCCGAACGTTGGGCTTGAGCAGGTCGCTCAAGCCAGCGATATGTTTCGGATTGCCCTTTTGCGTCACGATGACGGGAAACTGGTAGGCGATCCCCTGGATTTCCTCCGTCAGCTTTTGTTCCGCGGCCTTGTCCAGATAGATTCGATCGGCTGCCACAAACAAATCCCCGCCACCGATGAGGATTTGGCCTAAGAGGGAACCCGAGCCGGCAAACTTGGTCTCGACCACCACATGGTGGGACGCCTCATATTCCGAGACGATTTTGGCAACCGGCGGCTGGAGTCCGGCGGCACAGTAAACCATGATCGTCGGCGGAGTCGTCTTCGCGGCTTCTCCCGAACCGGCCTGAGGGTGAGGCGCCGCCGGCTGATAGAAAATCAGCACGCCGATGAGCGCCGCCAGGGCCACCGCCGAAGCCGCCATTAACTTTCCGAATCCCATCTCGCCGTTTCCCAGTTGAGAGATTTGCCGCCGAGGCCGGCGGCTTCTTAAAATCGCAGTTGACTCAGATCCCACTATTAGAATCGCAATGTCATTAGAATCGCTATTGTAACCCGAGCGGCTCCGCCTCCGCACGGTTCAGATCGACCGTGGCGACACCAATCACTCGAGCCGCGAATTCTTCACCCGGACGATCAGGTCACTGCTTGACGAACGACGATGAATCATCCCGGACTGGCGGAAACACGCGACTGGCGTCGCTCTTCGAAAGTGTCGCGCGGGTCGCCTGACGGTCGACGCGGCCGTCGAACAGGCAGCGGGCGAAGTCGCACCGATGACGTTGGCAATCGAGGACGCACACGTCGATCTCGATCGCCGCCGCCGCTGCGGCTTTCCGGAAGTGGTCTACAGCGAAGGGAAGACAGCGGAGGCCGTCGTCGCCATTTTCGAGGCGCAGTCGCAGCACGGCGAGCGGGGATTTGCCACGCGAGTTTCTCCCGAGCAAGCGACCGCAGTCATTAGGCGCTTTCCGACGGCGCTGCATAATCCCGTTCGCCCGCACCATTCGTTTGCCCTCGGCGACTCCCAACACGCCCGTCGGCTCCGTCTTCGTAATCACCGCCGGGACGAGCGATCGGCCGGTCGCCGAAGAGGCGCTCGAAACGCTCCGCTGGATGGGTTGCGGTGTCGATCTGATCGTCGATATCGGCGTTGCCGGACCGCAACGTCTGCTCGAGCAAAAGCACCGCTTCGACGCGGCCGACGCGGTGGTCGTCGTCGCGGGTATGGAGGGCGCGCTGCCCTCGGTCGTCGGCGGATGGGTCGCGTGTCCGGTGATCGCCGTTCCGACCAGCGTCGGCTACGGCGCGAACTTCGGCGGAATCGCCGCGTTGCTCGGCATGTTGAACAGCTGCGCCTCGAACGTCTGCGTGGTGAACATCGACGCCGGCTTCAAAGGCGGATATCTGGCGGGCGTGATCTCGAAGCGGATGCACGAGCGCCGCGCGTAAGCGGTCCACCGAGCAGCGGCTACATCGTCCCTCCAGCACCGGTTGCATCTTGGGTGAGCTCGCGCAAATTGCCCGAAGATTCGCCCCGCGGCGCGCTGATCTGACTTTTCGCTGTCTCAAAAGCACGGAAACTGCTCACTTCGCGCGCGAAACTTCAATCAAAAACCCGTCAACTGGGCAACCTTGTGGGGGTCTACGGTGCGCGCGCCCCGTCTCTCATTACAACTGGAAAGTCAGGACGATCTCCCATTGTCCGCAGGTTCTGCGCAATGCGCACGCCGTGGCAAATCGCCACCCTCGAAAAAGTCATCGCAGTTTGCCACGGCAGAGTTCATCAGCAGCGTTCACACGGACTTGTAAGGGAATTGGTCCATGTCGATTCGCCCGTTGCTCGCCTGTTGCGTCGTCGCGTCGCTAAGCGGGTGCTTGTATCACGCCCGCGAGCGTACCGATGGAACGGTCGCCAGCCTGGTTTCGCATCCTTACGACACCATGCCTGCCGGCGCGGCTGCGACGCCTCCGGCCCCTCCGGCCGCGGATGCTCCCGCGTCCACGTCGCCGTCGGGAACGACGCCCGGTGCGACTCCACCGCCGGGCCCCACAACTCCTTCCACGGATGGAAAGACGTCGAGCACGGGCGGCTCGGGCGCGGCGGGGGCCGGGGTCGACGTGCTGACGTCCAAGTATCTGCAGGCCTCATACGAAGAAGTTGTTCCCGACCAGGCGCCGAAGAAGTTTGAGCCGAAGATCCCCTCGGACCTCCCCGGGTCCGAAGCCAAAGCGATTGAGCTCCCCAAGGACCCGGACGACAAAACACACGCGATCGACCTGCTCTTCCCGAAGCTTCCGCCGCTCGCCACCGAACCTGTCGCGCTGCCCAGCCCCGAGGGGCACCCCTATACGCTTTCCGAGCTGCAGTTCATTGCGGCGGGGAATAGTCCGGAACTGCGACAAGCGGCTTCCGATGTCGAAGCTGCCCGCGGCAATTTGATCCAGGCTCGCGCCTATCCCAACCCCACCGTGGGCGTGCAATTGACCCCGTCTAACGACGGCAGCGTCATGAGCACGGACGGACCGTTCATCGACCAGGTCATCAAGACCGGCGGCAAGTTGAAGCTTGCCTCGGCCGCGGCCGAGATGGATTTGCAAAACGCCCAGCTGGCGCTGCGCCGGGCGCGCAGCGATCTGGCGACTCGCGTCCGTCAGGCCTATTACTCGCTCTTGGTGGCGAAGGAGACGGTCCGCGTGAACCGGGCGCTGGCCCAGTTCACCGACGAAGTTTACATGCTTCATGCGGGCCTGCTGCAAGCCGGAAACGCCGCTTCCTACGAACCGATGGCCCTGCGGGCACAGGCGTTCTCGGTCCGCCTCGCGTACGACCAGTCGATCCAGACCTATCTCTATGCCTGGAAACAGCTCGTCGCCACGATCAACCAGCGCCAATTGCCGCTGACCCAGGTGGAAGGACGGATCGACGCCGTCATCCCGTATTTCGACTACGACACGGTGCTCAACTATGTCCTCCGCAATCACACCGACGTGCTCACCGCGCGCAACGTGCTCGACAAGGCCAAGTACCAGCTCAAGCTGTCGCAAGTCATTCCCGTGCCCGACATGGAAATCAACGTGGCGCTCTTGAAGGATCTCACCGTCGAACCCAAGGGCTTGACGCCAACCGCCACGATCAGCTTCCCGCTGCCGATTTGGGACCAGAACAAGGGTAACATCATCGCCGCCGAGGCAGCCCTCGTGCGTGCCACCGAAGAATCCCACCGCGTGGGGCTGGCCCTCTCGCAACCAGCTGGCCACTAACTTCAACGGCTACAAAACGAATCTCCAGGCGCTGGACTACTATCGCAATCACATCCTCCCGGACCAGGTGCGGGCTTATCGCGGCGTGCTGGAACGGCGTCAGCTTGATCCGAATGCCGCCTTTAGCGACCTGTTCGGCGCCCAGCAGACTCTGGCCGGCTTCGTGACGCAGTACCTCGGCGTGCTCAACACTCTCTGGACGTCGGCGGTCAACGTGGCCGACATGCTGCAAACGGACGACATTTTCCAGCTGGCCGATCCGCAAGCCGTCCCGTCTCTGCCGGACCTGGGCGTGCTCTTGCCGTTCCCCTGCTGCCATCCGAGCGCGCCCGGCGAACCGCTCGTGCACTACGATGTGGCATCCAACGCTCCTCGCTCTCTGGCTGGATCGCCGCCGACAGTCCAACGAGTGGCTGTCGCGGTCCAGCCCGCGGCCGTCCCGCCTGCCACGGTCTCGCATGCCGCTCTCTCGCCCGCCGTGGCTCCCGCGGCGCAGGCGAACCAGTCTCCGGCGATCCGTTCGCTGGCCAACGGCAGCCCGACCGAAAGCGCCGCCAACTTTGGCGCCCCGCAGCCGGGCCGTGTCACTCCCGTGGCCGGCGTTGCCCCGACAGCGGGAGTTCCCTCGGTTTCGAGTGCCGCCGGCCATTCGCTCCTGCCCGCTGTGAACGAGACCCCGCTCAAGGCGCCCGAGCTGCCAGACTCGGAGATCCATACGGCCAATTAAGCCTCGTACACCGATTCGTGAACGAGCCTGGGTCTGAATGGACATCGGACAACATCTGCCACAGAGGTCGGACATGATTCCGCAAACTCAAATCCTCGCCAGCTCCAGCCGCCTTCCCGCGCGACGCCCTAGCCAGCGACGCTTGGCCCTTAGCCCGGCTCAGCGCGGCGGACGATTCCGCGCTCTCGTGCCGCTGGTGGCCCTGGCCGCGCTCGTCGTCCAATCGGGGCGGGCCTCGGCGCAGTTGCCCGTCTCGATCTTGTCGGCGGACCCCGCGCCGACGGCGGCCGCTCCGACCAATTCGAGCGGAAGCGAAACTCCGTTCTTGAGTGGGCTGCCGCAAAGTCCCAACATCCCCGCGTCGCTTTACGCTCCGGCGACGCCGACCTACACGTGCTCGACGCCGGAGTGCCCCTATTTCGACTGTGACCCGAAGCTCGATCCGTTCTGCCTGCCGCAGCCCGGCTGGGTGGCGGACGTCGAGGTCGACGTCAACCTGCCGCACGTGAGTAATGGAATTCACGACACGGTCACCCTCGGCGGCGTCACGAGCCAGGTTGCCGTGGGGAACGCGCGGCTCGACTGGACCGGTTCGCCGCTGTTCCAACTCGGCTATCGCCTGCCCGACGGGTTCGGCGAGTTCGATTTCTCCTACCGTTTCATTACCTCGCGAGGCACGGGGACGATTGAAGGCCCGGGCTCGGCGCCCGATGGTCCGGCCTCGCTCCTCAGCCGCCTCGACATTCAGGAGGCCGGCTTTGAGTACGCGAGCAACGAGATCTCGATCTGCGCCTGGTGGATGAAGTGGCATTTAGGCTTGCGAGGCACGGATATCTTCTTCGACTCGACGGCAGATGAGAGCAAGGTTGCCGCGGGAGCCCCCGGGGCCAGCGGCATCTACGAGCGCCGCGTGAACAACAACTTCTGGGGCCTCGGCCCGAGCTGGACGCTCGATCTGGAACGGCGGATCGGTGATTCGGGATTCACGCTGGTCGGCCGTCTCGACGGTGCGCTCTTCATCGGCGAAGACCGTCAAGGATTCTTCGAGACCGCCACCTCTGGAGCCACTGCTCAGACAATTCGGTCCAATCCGCAGCCCGCGCCGACCGCCAACTGGTCGCTGGGCGTCGCCTGGAGACCGCCCAGCTGCCAGGCCCTCCGCTGCTTCATCGGATATCAGGGCGAGGGGTGGTGGCAGTTCGCCGATTTCCTGGGAGCCTCCAGCGGCTCGGGCGCCCAGATCTACACGGAAGGCGTGCTGTTCCGCGTGGACTACAACTACTGATCGCTGCAGTCCCGGTGTCCCGTCCCGACGAGCCGGGGAAGGGGGTATTAACAGGAGTTAACGGAGCTAACAGAGGGAAGATCCAAGCCATTTCGCTCTAACCTCTGTTGCCTCCTGCTCAAAACTCCTGCTCCTAATTGTCGCCCGCGCGCCCCCCTGTCCAATGCCTTTCCACCCGCCCGTCTCACTCTTCCCGCGACGCGCCAGGCCCAGGCGAGCCGATCCGCCGCGGCGCTGTCGGGTGCGTCGGTCCTCCCGAGGATTTCTCCGGGCTTTTCTCGGTGAAACATCGTGTCCCGTCCCGCTCGGAGGGGAGGCTTTCAACCACAAGGCGCGAAGTAGAACCTATTCAGTTAATCCCTACTCAGCGGATCGGATTTCTTGGTGTTCTTGTGGTGACAAATCTTCGGTCTTGTCCCGCTGGTCTGAATCAATCCCGTCCCGATTGCCGGGCCGGATCGCCGCTAACCGGTGGGACTCTCGTCGGTGGGTCCACCCCCCTTATATCAATTGTGAGAGACCCGTCCCGGCGAGACCACTTTAGGCGGACCCGGCGGGACAACTTGTCCCGCGCGCGGGGATCTTTTTCTCTCTCGATTCCCCCTGTGAGAAAAAGGATCCCCATCCCGCCGGGGATCTTTTTTGGTCCCCGCGGGCGCGCCGATCAACGCTGCGCAAAACCGCTCGCGTCGAGATCCGCTCTCTCCATTCAGCCACAAAACCGAGATTCGTCCAAGACCAGTTTCTGCGGAATCCGGGACTGACGCCGCCGATTGACTCACAGGAACGAAGCGGGAGCTTCGAGGAGGTGCGGTCCGACGCCTTTTGGGTGCGATGCCCATGGGGCTGCCCGGGCAGGCTACACAGACGACTCGAATTCATCCGCAGGAGTGCCATGCATGGCACCCGGGGGGTTTCGATACCAAAAACTTATCGACCAATAAACATAACGTCCAGGAGCTGCGGGCCGCCGCCCTGGCGACCGCCTTCGCGCGTGATCACGATCACATGATCGGTCTTGTTATCCAGCGTGCAGGTTTTAGCGCGGGCTTTGGTTTTCACAGTCTCTTCCACCGCAAATTCCGTGGGGCTGTTTTCCTTGATGACGCTCAGCGTGCCGTTGCCGTGCGAACTAAAGGCCTCCATGGTGCGAGGATTGAAAACGGCACCGTCGCTGCCGCCGGCCAGAGGCAGGGTGGTGATGATCTTGCCGTCGACCGCACTCAGGATGACACAAGTGGGCGTGCCCTCGCCCCGTCTTCCGCCGCGACACATCGCGAAAAGAATGTGGTTCTTGGTGTCGATAGCCAGGCCCGCCGGCCCTTTGCCTTTTTCGCCGAGGTCGAAATGGCCGGTCACCTTGAAGGTTTTGGCGTCCACCACGGCGATGTGGTGCGCGTTGGCCACGTCAAAATAGAGATGTCCCTCGTCGTCCGTGGCGCCCTGCTCGACGGCCGCATTCTCGCCGTCGGGGCCGATGGCCTCCACCTTGCCGACGATCGAACCGTCCTTGGAGTCGACCACAAGTAGGTTGGGTTCACGATGACTCAGAAGAAAGAAGCGGTGGGTCGGGGCGTCGAAGAGATAGCCGTCCGCACCCGGCGCCGGAAGAGTTTTGATCGCTTCGAGCGTCTTCGTGTTGAAAAAAGTCGCGGGATTGCCGGAAACCAGACCGGTGTGGTTTTCCGGGTCGATCGCGACGCCATGCCCCGACGCGTTGGCCAGGGTGCCCGCGAGCTTGTAGGTATCGAGGTCGAAAACACTGACCGCATTGCCGCAGGCGACATAAACCCGGCGATTGACGCTGTCCGCAGTAACGTAGTCGATCCGCCCGGCGGCGGGAATCTGCGTGGTGGCAAGTATCTTGTAGGGCTTGGCCGCGATGTCGTCGGCCGCAACGATGTGGGCGAGGCCGAAACACGTCGACAGGCCGACGGCGGCCGCAAGAAGGGTGCTGCGGTTTTGGGGAAACTTCTTCATAAGGTACCTCATACCCTGGGTGAATTGGACACACGCACAAGATCGGGCTAATCGCACAATACGACAGAACGCCCGCCGCGTTAATCTCCCCATCCTCTACCTGTCCGAAGACGGGGTCACGACCAGGACCACGAACGGGTTCGGTTTCGGACTGGGTGCGGGAAGAAACACGGAGTGGGTGGTCGGATCGACGCAGAGAGTTTTGGCACCGTCCCGAGTTTGCAGTGTTTGCACAACCTCGAATTTTCCGGAAGAGTTTTCGTGAGCAACGGTGAGCGAGGCGTCGCGGCAACTGGCGAAGGCATAACCGTTGTCGAATTGCGTGCCGTCGCAGCCGGCGCCGATCGGCAGGTCGGCGATCACTTTGCCGTCATCCGCGCTCATCACGATCAGGTTTTGTGGGTTGCGGCAGCCCACGAATAATCGGCGCTGCTTGGGATCGATTGACAGGCCGACGGGTTTGCCGCCGGGGCGGGTCGACCATTTGTCGACGACTTGCATTGTTTTAGTGTCGACGACGGCAACCTGATCTTTATCGACCAGGTCAATGTAAAGCTTGCCCTGGCCGTCGGAGGCGAGGTACTCAGGCTTGCCGCCCAATTGGATTGGGGCGTCCGCCTTACCAGAAGCTGGGTCGACGTCCGCCGAAATCGGGATCGCGACGCTTGCATCGCCGCAGACGACAAACACCTTGCGGCTGGCCGGATCGCAGATGATGCCGTCCGCGTCTTCCTCGGCCTTGATCTTGCCCAGCACCGCGCTTGTTTTCAGATCGAAGACAACAACCGCGGCATCGCTCCCGTCGGAAATGAATCCGCGTCCGGCGCTCGGGACGAGTGCGACACCATGGTTGTGTTTTTGTCCCGGAATGTCACCGACGATTTTGCCGTTGGTCGCATCGATAACCATCGTATGCGAGCTGCGGGGCAGGTACAGGAGCTTGCGATCCGCGTCGACGGCGACGTAGTCCCAACTTTCGTCGCCACCCACCGCCATCGTTTGGGAGACGCGAAACGGCCCCGTCCCTGGCCCCGTCCCCTTGTCTGCGAAGGTCGGCCGTGCTGAAAGCAATGTGATTGCGACGACGATCGAGGTGTTTACACAGGCTCGAGTGAACGTGCTCATCGAAAATCCCCGACCTGGCCCGGATGCAAAAAAAAAACGCGCGTGCTCGAACGCCGAATCGCTCAGATTTGAATAGAATTGGGCATCAGATCGGGGCCGATTGTACTCTCAGTGGGGCGGTCGAACCCGCGAGCCGAACGTAAATTCTGGCTTATTCGGCGCCGCCGAGCCTGCGTGCGTGGGCCTCGACACGGCCGACGCGCGTCTCGCTGTGCTGCCAAATCACCGCTCGGCCAACCCTCGCACTCTGTGACGACAGGCAGCAAAGCGGTGTCAAAAAGTGCCAAACGAGCCACGACGAGCCTGAGGATGCAGCGCCACTTCCAGGCCCTACGCTGCTTCAGCGGATGATCAGGGCGAGGGGTGGTGGCAGTTCGCCGAATTCGTGGGGCCGACAGCGGATCCAACTCCCTGATCGGCCGCAGAAATCGTAAACCCTTGGGGATGCACAAGGTTAAACCTTCGTCACGACGTGTGCATGGGTTGTTCATAATCTGGTCATTGTGGCCAGACATTTGTGCGAGCGGCCTGATCATTTCGATCCCGCAATGCAGCGCAAATCATTATTTCATATTGCTTTGTGATTAGTGACTTTCATCTCATCGCTCCGGCACTTGAAGTGCTTAAAGCCGTTGCGGCTAGGATCTGGCACCTCTGGCTAGAACGCGGTTCCAGCGGCTAAGATTTAGCCCGCCGCTACGCGCTTCCTTCGGAGCCCACCACACGCCATGTCCTCGGGTTTGGACCCGGTGACTCTCCTGGTCGTGGAAGATGACCCCGTTCTCAGCCAAGTGCTCGGGCAGACCTTGGCCAAGGATGGGTACGTCATCCGCCGCGCCGCCACCTCGGCCGAGGCCGAGCGAGAAGTCGCCGTACATTCACCTCGGCTCGTTTTGCTCGACACCTGCCTCCGAGAGGGGACGGGTCCGCGACTGGCCGAAGCCATTCGCGCGGAGCACGCCGGGCTGCCGCTCATCCTGCTGACCGCCGCCTCCCATCCGGCAGGCGAGTTTCCCGGATGGCACGCGGGCCAGGTGTTGAGCAAGTCGACCGACTTGTCCAGCCTGCGAGAAACGGTCGCAGCGGCCCTCGCCGGCGAGATCGGTTCGCGACCGAAGGCGGAGCAGGCCCCATCGCCCGCGACACCATCAGTCCCCAACATGCAGTCAGTTCCCACCACCGGGTCAGTCCAAGACGCTGACCCAATCACAACCAAACAACCAGAGCCAGCCTCGAGATTCGGTAAGGAGCCGTCGATGCGTTTGCGTGATTCCAAAGTTGCGCGATACACGGCAGGAGTGCTCGTCCTGCTGCTTGTCGTCGCCACGATCGGTGCGGCCAACGGCGCACTCAAGCTGCCCGGGCGAGACAGCGCCGCAGGCTCCGAAGCCGACCCACCCAAGAAGGACGCGGCGGCGGCCATTGAACTGGTGCCGGGCGAACCGCACACCCTCGTTATTCCGGAGGATGTGCGAACCGCTCTGGGTATCCGCAAGGACGGCGTCGACCAGATCGTGACGGCCGCCAAGCCGACGCGCACGCGTCCGCTGCTGATGCCGGGCACCACCATGCTCGACCCGACGCGGCTGATCCCCATCCGGGCACTCTTCGCGCCTTCCCCGTCGTCGGCCCAGGTCGTCGAGATAGGCACGATTGAGGAAGACCGACTGAAGACCGGTTCCACCACCAGCCACCGCCGCGAGCTGCGCTCAGGCGATCGCGTGACCAAGGGCAACTTGCTGGCCGTCTTTTACAGCGTCGACGTCGGCAACAAGAAAAACGATCTCATCGACGCGATCTATCAGCTCAAGCTCGACAGCCAAATCCTCGAGCGGTGGCAGGCCAAGGCGGCCGTCGTGCCCGACGTGATGCTGTGGCAACAGAAAAAGGCGGTCGAGGCGGACGTCAATGCCCTCAACCGAGCCGTCAGCACGCTGCGGACGTGGAACATTCCCGAGGCGGACATTCAGGCCGTCCGCGACGAAGCCGAGAAGGTGAAACCCGAGGATGCCGAAAAGCGGCTCAAGCAGCGCGATCGATCCAACTTCGACCGCTGGGCCCGCGTAGAAATTAAGGCTCCCGACGATGGAGTCATCGTCGAGAGAAACATCACGGCCCACACCGTCGTCTCCGACAACACGCTGAACCTGTTTCAGATCGCCAAGCTGGACGAAGACGGCGGCGGCCCGCGGTTGTATGTCGTGGCCAACTGCCCCGAGGATGATTTGCCGTCGCTGCAGTCCCTGCCCGAGCGGGCGCGGCGCTGGACGATCACCACCGTCGGCAGCGAGCCGATGGAAGGCTACATCGACGACATCAGCTACATCATCGACCCGAACGATCACACCGCAAAGGTGAAAGGGCACATCGACAACAAGGAAGGCCGGCTCTTGGCCGGAAAGATGATCTCGGCCAAGGTCGAGTTACCGCCGCCGCAGGACGTCGTCGAAGTGCCGACGGACGCGGTCGCGGATGACGGGCAACAAAGCATCGTTTTCGTGCAGACCGACGCCCAAAAACAGCAATACACAATGCGTCGCGTCGAGCTGGTGGGGCGTTTCGATCACAGTCTCTTCGTCCGCAACCGGCCGTTCACCAAGGCCGAAGAGCGGAGCGAGGAAGAAGCGGAGCTGAAAATGCTCCCGAAACGTCCGCTGGCGCCGGGTGAGCGGATCCTGGGGACGGGGGTCGGCGAGCTCAAGACCGCGCTGCTCGACAAGGAATCGCAACCGCATCCAGAGTCGCAACCGCATCCAGAGCCGAAATCAGGTCAGTAACGCACGAAGCAGGACGGGCGCGAGCCGACGGAATTTTCGCTTCGCATCCTGCGTCTGGCAGGTTTGCACCGCCCACCGACGCAAGACGCTCGCGCCGTTTGAAACATTTGACGCGTCAGACACGCGTCATCTGGAACCTTGAGGCGGCGCACGCTGGCCGTTTGGAAACCGAACGCTCATGGTCCGCAAAGTCATTGAGTGGGCACTTGCTAACCCGCTCCTCGTTGTGCTCTTGGCCGTCGGCTTGGCCTTCGTCGGCACGTACTCGTTCCTCAACGTGAACGTCGAGGCGTATCCCGATCCCGCGCCGGCCATCATCGAGGTCTTCGCCCAGTTTCCCGGTGCGTCGGCTGAGGAAATCGAACGCCAGGTCACCGTCCCGCTCGAAGTGACGTTCGCGGGCATGCCGGGCCTCAGTGCGATCCGCAGCAAGTCGCTCTTCGGTCTGGCCGACTTGAAGATGAGCTGGAACTACGGCAGCCGCTACACTTACGAAGCCGGCCGGCAAGAAGTCATCAATCGCCTGGCCACACTCTCGCAGCCGCTGCCGGCCGGGGTCACGCCCCAGATTTCGCCCGAGTCGCCCACGGGCGAGATCTATCGCTACGTGCTGAACGTGCCCCGCGATTCGTCGGGGCATGACGTGTACACGCTCAACGATCTGAAGGCACTGCAGGATTGGGTGCTCGAGCGCGAATTTCGCACCGTGCCCCGCATCGTCGACGTGTGCGGTTGGGGAGGCACCGTCCGGCGCTACGAGGTGCAGCCCGATCCGGATCGTCTCCGCAAATTCGGGATCACGCTCGCGCAGCTGCAGAACGCCATCCAGAACAGCAACGCCACCGTCGGCGGCGACTACGTGAACCAGGGACAGGTGGCGATGACCGTCCGCAGTGTCGGTCTCTTCGGCGGCGGGGCCGACCCGACAGTCAAGGTGCTGGGGCTGTCCGATCCCAAGCAGGCATCCTCGATCCTTCGCGACGAGGAGAAGCGTCGCATCAAGGACATCCGTGCGCTGGTCGTCACTTCAGTCAACAACCAGCCGGTCCGCGTCGAAGACCTTGTGGAAGGGGGCCGCGCTTCGGACGGCGATCTGGGGCAGCAGGGCGTTGTCGTCAGTCACCAAACGCGCCTCGGACGCATCGGCTATTGGAAGGCCGACAAGGACCGGCCGCCGCATTCCAAGCAAACACTGGCCCAGATCGGTCACGACGAACCCGACGTCGTCGAGTGCATCGTGCTGATGCGGAAGAACGAGGAAACTCGCCCCGCGCTCAAGGACGTCAGAGCGAAGGTCGCCGAGCTGAACGGTCCCGATGCCGGGCGAATGCTGCCGGGCGTGAAGATCGAGCCCTACTACGACCGCAGCGACCTCCTGGCGATCACCACCGAGACCGTGCGGGAAAACCTGCTGGTTGGCATGGCCCTCGTCACGATCATCCTGCTGATGTTTTTGAGCAACGTCCGCAGTGCGCTCATCGTGGCGATCAACATTCCGCTGGCCCTGTGCTTCGCCTTCACCGTGCTCTTCATGCGGGGCAAGTCGGCGAACCTGCTCTCGATCGGGGCGGTGGACTTCGGCATCATCGTCGACTCGTCCGTGATCATGGTCGAGAACATTTATCGCCACCTCAGCTCGGGCGAATATGCCGAGCTGACGCTCAAGCAGCGGATCCTCAAGGCCACGCACGAGGTCGAGCGGGCGTTGTTCTTCACCACGGCCATCATGGTCTGCGCCTTCGTGCCGCTGTTCACCATGAAGGGGCCGGAAGGACAGATTTTCGGGCCGATGGCCGACACGTACGCCTTCGCTTTGGCAGGCGCCCTGATCCTGGCCCTGACCGTCGCCCCCGTGCTGTGCTTGCTCTCCTTCAAGAATCTGCAGCCCACGCCGGACAACTGGCTGGTGCGGAAGATGAAGGAAGGCTACCTGCGAAATCTGCGAGTCTGCCTGCAATACCGCTGGGGGACCGTCGGCATCATGTCGGCTCTCACGGTCGGGACGTTGATGATGCTCCCGTTCCTGGGCCGCGAGTTCATGCCGGCGCTCGAAGAAGGCAACTTGTGGATCCGGGGCACGGCCCCGCTCAACACGTCGCTGGAGCGGCACACCGAGATTTCACATCGGGCCCGCGCCATCATGGCGACCTACCCCGAGGTCGAATCGATCGTCAACCAACTCGGCCGCCCGGACGACGCCACCGATACCGACGGCTACTACAACAGCGAGTATTTCGTGCCGCTGCGGCCCGAAAAAGAATGGCCGCTGGTCGCCGACCGCACCGGTTGGGAAAAGTGGCTCTTCGGACCGAAGCGGGCCCGCACGAAAGACGAAATCGTCGATGCCATGAATGCCGAGCTCGAAGCCAAGCTCCCCGGCATCTCCTGGAACTTCTCGCAAAATATTCGCGATAACGTGATGGAAGCCCTCTCGGGCATCAAGGGAGACAACTCGGTCAAGATCATCGGCCCCGATCTGGACAAGCTCGAGACGCTGGCCGAAAAGACCAAAAACCAGCTGCAGCAGGTCCCCGGCATCGAGAACGTGGGCATCTTCCACATTCGCGGCCAGTCGCACTTCGAGTTCCGCGTCGATCCCGAGAAATGCCAGCGGTGGGGCGTGCAGACGGCCGACGTCAACAACGTGGTGACGAGCGCGCTCGGCGGCAAGGCGCTCTCCAGCATGGTGGAAGGCGAAAAGCTCTTCGACATTTCGGTCCGCTGGCCCAAGCGTTTGCGCAGCAGCGAAACGGACATCCTCGATATCCCCGTCGACATCGGCAACAACAGCGTGGTTCAGAATCAGGGCGCGGGCGTGATCCCCAGCGCCATCGGACACGGCACGGCCGCTCCGTCCAACGTCGGGGCGCTCGCCAACACGGGCAACATCATCAGCAACACACCCCGCTTGCGACTGCGCGACCTGGTCACGCCGGTGGGAGAGGACGGAGCCCCCGATGTCGACGGCCACTTCACACGGCCGGGCGCGTCGATGATCTATCGCGAGCAGGGGAAGCGGCTGATCGCGATCAAGTTCAGCGTCCGCGGCCGCGACCTGGCCGGCGCCGTCGCCGAGGCCCAGGAACGCACCAAGGACATCTTCAAAGCCCCCTACCGCGCGGTCTGGAGCGGCGAATTCGAGGAAATGCAGGACGCCGAGGCGCGGCTGATGATCATCGTCCCGCTTTCGCTGACGATGATCTTCATCCTGCTCTACATGGCGTTTCGCAACGTGCTCGACTCGATCATGGTCTTCTCCAACGTCGTCGCGCTGTCGCTGGGCGGCGTGTGGGCCCTCTTGCTGACGGGGACGAACTTCAACATCTCGGCGGCCGTCGGCTTCATTTCGATCTTCGGCGTGGCAATTATGGACGGCCTGTTGCTGATTTCGTATTTCAATCAGCTGCGCTTCCAGGGATTGCCGCTCGAAGAGGCGATCTTGCAGGGGGCCGAGAAACGGGTCCGCCCCGTGATGATGACGGCGCTCACCGCCATCTTCGGGCTCTTGCCCGCCGCCCTCTCAACCAAGATCGGCTCGCAGACTCAGCGGCCGCTTGCCATCGTGGTGGTCGGCGGCATGATCAGCACGCTCTTTTTGACCCGCTACCTGATGCCCGTGCTCTACACCTTCTATGGCCACCGGGAACCTTCCGCGGCGTCAGCACACATGGCGCACTGAGTGACGTGTGTGCCAAACGCCCGGCGAGCCGCCGGCGTCAGCTGGCGGGTGTTTCGCGTCTGGCGGGTCGCGTGCTGTCGTCTCAGCCGAACAACTTCACCGACGTGTGGTAATCGATCAGCGGCGCTTTGATGCGGCCGCCGGCGAGCTTTTCGCCCTCCGGGTTGAGATACACGCGGCCCGTCGGCACGCCGAGGCCCGGAGTCACGTTGAGCACGTGAATGTTGAAGATGAACGCCGGCTCGGTCAGCGCCTCGAACCAGTGGACGTTGTTCTTCTTGTCCGAAATCGTCGAGCACTCGCCGGGCGAAAACTTGCGGTCGATCGTCGGCTTGATGATGTAGGCGTCCGGCAAGTCTTCCAAGCGGTCGTAGTGCCGGCCCCGCAAGTCCCCTTTGAGGATCAGGAAGGCGGTCGCCATGTTGTTGTGCCCGTGCGGCACCACCGAGCGACCCCTCTTGAGCCCGAAGATCTGCTTGCCGAACACATATTGCGTTGGCAGCCCCTCGACCTTGGGGAATTTGAACGACAGGCTCAGCGCCCCCCGGTCGACGAGCTTGATGTTTTTGGTCAACCGGTCGAAGTCGATCAGCTGAAGCAGATCGGGCAAATTCACCTGGCTGAACAGCTTTTCAACCTGGTTCTGCCACTCCACCTGCGGCAGCTTTTGTCCCTGCACCTCTTGCCCCAGCGCGTTCACGCCGGCCAGCCACTCCACCGTCTGCGGCCGCACGCCCGACGCGAAGGCGTCATGGGCAAACAGCGTCTCGAGCAACGAGTAGGTCAACAGCGAACCGAGTGCCTGCTGGGAAAACTCACGCCGAGAGATGGGTTGCATGCAAAGATCCTCCTGCACCATTCAACTGTAATGACCGTGTTGCGCCAAGGGCCTGATAGACTTTGGTACTCGACGCAGGAGCTGCGTCAAAAGGGAGGTCCCGTGCACAGGGGATCGCGGCGATGAAAAAATCGGCAAGCCCATCCCAGTTCACGCCCGCGGGCTGGCACACGGTCACGCCGCGAATCGTCGCTCGCGACGCAAAGGAGCTTGTGGGATTTCTCCGCAAAGTGTTCCACGCGACCGGTCGGTATCGCCAAAACATTCCCACCGAACTGCGAGTCGGCGACTCGATCGTGATGGTCAGTGAAGCCGGAGTCCGAAAACCGTCGCCCGCGTTTCTCTACGTTTATGTGAGCGACGTCGATACAACGTTTCGCGCGCGCTCAAGGCAGGTGCCGAGGTGATCGAAGAGCCTTTGGACACGCCATACGGCGATCGGCGCTGCATGGTCGAGGACCAATGGCGCAACACGTGGCAGATTGCGACGCGGCTCGGGAAGCGCAGCTAGCAATCAACAACCGGCGACGATCCGACACTATCACCCGGCGCAACGCTTGTGCCGCCCCGTTGCAGCCACGTTACACTTGGTACATGCCAATTCAAGATTACCGTCGCGTCGTTCGCACGATGGTCGCGAGCGCGATCCTCTGCTTTCCGATCGCTCTCGCCGCTCAAACCGGGAGCATTCACGAACCCGTGCGTTACATCGGCGAAGCCCGCGCCTTTCCGCCCGCGCACGACGGTCAGTTGCGGCCAGCCGTCGGTGTGGAGACCGTCCAGGTCCTGCGGGCCAACCGCACTCACCCCGAAGCCGCCGACAAGTTTGGCTGGACCTACAACCACGCGCCGATGATCGCCTATTGGCACGGCCGCTTTTACATCGAGTACCTGAGCAACCCGGTCGGCGAGCACATCGCTCCGGGGCAGACGTTCCTCTCGACGTCCGTGGACGGTCGCCGCTGGGATCCGCCGCAGGTCGTCTTTCCAATTTACAAACTGCTGCCGCCCGACCCGCCGGGAACGGCGATGATGCATCAGCGGATGGGTTTCTACATCGCCCCCGATCAGCGGCTGCTGGCGATGGCCTTTTACGGGCACGCTCCCGATCCGTTCGGCCCCGGCGGAATCGGCCGCGTCGTCCGCGAGATCCACAAGGATGGCAGCTTCGGCCCGATCTACTTTTTGCGTTACAACACGCGGTCGGGATGGGGCGAGCGCAACACGGGATTTCCCTATTACAAAACCGCGCCCGACGCGGGCTTCATCCAAGCCTGCGACGCATTCCTCAACAACCGGCTGATGCGCGAGCAGTTCTGGGAAGAAGAGGAGTTGTTCGAGGGCGATTTCTTTTCGGTGAAGTCGCACGGCACCCAGGAGGCGTTTAACTGGTTTCACCGCAAGGACGGCAAGGTGGTGGGACTGTGGAAGTGGTCGATGGCCGCTCTCTCGGACGACGAGGGCAAGACCTGGTCGCCTCCGGTCAAATGCCCCACGCTGCAGATGACCGGCGCGAAAATCTCCGGGCGCAGAACGAGCGACGGCCGCTACGCCCTCGTCTACACCTCAAATATCGACGATGACCATCGCTGGCCGCTGGTGGTGGTGACGGGCGACGACGGCGTGTTCTTCGGCCACATGCTCTGCGTGCACTGCGAAGTGCCGCCCCGCCGCTTTGCCGGCCGCTACAAGGACTTCGGCCCGCAATACAACCGCATGGTCGAAGAAGGGAACGGCCAGACCCCCGGCCCCGACCAGTGGGTGACTTACAGCGTGAATAAGGAAGACATCTGGGTTAGCCGCATCCCGGTCCCGGTGCGAGGCCGCGTCAGTGGCCCGATCCACGACACGTTCGACGAACTCGCAGTCGGCGGCCCGGTGGCGAACTGGAACACCTACAGCCCCAAGTGGGCACCCGTCGCGATTGCCGCCTTTCCCAGCACGACCAACAAAAGCCTCGAGCTCCAGGACCGCGACCCCTACGACTACGCCCGCGCGGTGCGTGTCTTTCCAGAAACGAAGGCAGTGACCGTCCACTTCCGCGTGCAGGCTGAACAAAATCGGAACGGCACGCTGGAAATCGAGCTCACCGATCACGTCGGCTACCGGCCCATTCGCTTGATCTTCGCCGCCGACGGCAAGATCCGGATCGAGAACGGAGGCGACACATCCGCGCTCGCCAAGTACGAGCCGGGCAAGTGGTACGAGATTGCGCTCAAAGTCGACGTCGGGCGGCAAACCTTCGACGTCTCGCTCGACGGCAAGCCAGTCGCCGCGGCCGCCAAGTTCGCGGAGTACGCCAAAAGCGTCGAGCGACTTTCGTTTCGCACGGGCCCTTACCGCACCGAGCCGACGATTCGGACCTCGGCGGAAAAAGCCCCGGACCGCGTCTCGCCGAACCCGGACGTGTCGGAGCCGAACGCCGTCTATCACATCGACGACGTGAACATCACGCCCGAATCGGCGTCGGCCGGTTGAGTCGTTGCGGCACTATTTAGAGCCCGCTATTTCGCGCCAGCCTCACTTGCCTTTGGGCGTGGCGTCCCAAATGATAATCGTGTTGTCGGTGCCCCCTGCGGCAATCCGTGTGCCGTCCGGGCTGAACGCGAGGCAGAGAAGTCTCCCCCCGTGTCCGTTCAGAGTCAAGCTCTCGCGGCCAGTCATCGAGTCCCACACTCTGACTGTCCCCTCGCTGCCTATGCTGGCGATCCGCAAGCCATCGGGACTGAATGCCACGGGGCCGACGAGGCCAGTGTGCTCTTTGAAGGTGACCAGTTCTTTCCCGTTGGTCGAGTCCCAGACCTTGACGGTGTGATCCATACTTGCGCCGGCAATCCGCTTTCCGTCCGGGCTGAATGCGACGCAAAGGACGGGTTCGGTGTGCCCGGCGAGCGTGCGGACGACGCGGCCGGTCGTTGCATCCCAAATCCGGACGTTGTTGTCGAAGCCTCTGGCAAGCTGCTTGCCGTCCGAGCTGAAGGCGGCGCGAACCCCCTGGCGCGGGCGGCTCGGCTCCCCGATCACGAGGATCGTTTTGCCGGTCGCTGCATCATACACGCGGATCGTCGTGTCGAAGTTACCGGTGGCGATCCGCTTGCCGTCGGGGCTAAAGGCAACGTTGGACACGCCGTAACGAGGGATGTGGACCGTGAAGACGGACTTGCCGTTGGTCGCATCCCAGACGCTCATGGCGCTCCCCGCATAAGCGGCTGCAATCGACTTGCCGTTGGGGCTGTACGCCACGCCGTTCACGGTACTGAGGTGTCCGTACATTGTGAGAACAGCCCCCGCAATGTCCTCGTCACTCGCCAGTTCCCAAACTTTGACGGTCCCGTCAAAGCTGCCACTGGCAATCCGTTTGCCGTCCGGACGAAAGGCAACGGACAACACTGGATTCTTGTGCCCCTTGAGTGTGGCGATCAATCTCGAATCTTGTGCCGGCAGGGGCGACGGCAGATAGCTCGCGCACCCGATGCCGATCCACAGCAGCCAGCGGATTTGATCTCTCATTGCGACCTCAGGGATTCGATGGTCTCATGCGTGATGAACGGTGCTGACGACAACGCGCTTTGGACGCGTCCATTTTTCACCACTATCTCAAGCGGCGTCGGGAGAAACCATTGCGATTCGCCGCTGAGCTGCGGATATCCACCGGGCGTCTCACTGACTCGCCCTACGGCGGCAATTAACCGGAGCCGCACTGCGCGGCGACCGGGCGTCCCGGTCTGACCAGCGGGTCGCCGAACTGATCCCTACGCGAGAATCGGCAACAGAGAACTCGAGCCGTGCTCGATCTCGCGTGTCACGATCGTGCCGAGGAGCGTCGTCGCCGTGCAGTCATAAACCGCGATCCGGGCGAGGCTGCCGGCGAGGCGCGGATTGCCGTCGAAGACCACGATGCGGTCGCAGGTGGAGCGGCCGACGAGCTGGATGGGCCCGATCGGCGCCGGTCCGTCCGGCGCGAGCTCCGATTGGAGTTTGCGGGCCGCTTTGCTCGGCCCCTCCACCAACACTTCCACTTCCCGGCCGATGAACGTCGTGTTGTCCTCTTCGCTGATCTCGTTCTGGATCGCCAGGAGTTCGTTGTTGCGGCGGCGCTTCACGTCTTCCGGAATCTCGTCGGGGTAGCGCTCGAACGCCTTCGTCCCGGGACGCGGGCTGTACTTGAAGATAAAGCTGTTTTTGAAGCGGCAACGGCGGACGAGGTCGATGCTCTTCGTGAATTCAGCCTCTGTTTCGCCCGGATGGCCGACGATGAAGTCGCTCGACACGGCACAGTCGGGCATGACCTCGCGAATGCGGTCGTGCATCTCGAGATACTGGTCCACGGTGTAGCCACGCTTCATCACGCGCAAGACGTCATCGGAGCCCGACTGGAGCGGCACGTGCAAATAGCGGCAGACCTTCGGCAAATCGCGGACGGCGCTCAGCAAATCGTCGGTCATGTCGCGGGGATAGTTCGTCACGAACTTGATCCGCAGGATGCCCGCCGTGTCGTGGATCAATGCCAAGAGGTCGCTGAGCCGATAGAGCCTGCCGGCTTCGGTGTACTTGTAGCTGTTGACGGTCTGTCCCAGCAGAGTGACTTCCTTGACGCCTTGCTCGGCCAGAAGCCGGACTTCGGCCGCGATCTGGCTGGGCGGGCGGCTCTGCTCCGGTCCGCGCGTCATCGGCACGACGCAGTACGTGCAGAACTTGTCGCAGCCCAGCATGATCCGCACGTAGGCCTGGTACGGCGACGGCCGCATCTCCGGTTCGCGGAGCGGATCGAAGCTCTGAAAGCTCTCGGAAACTTCGAGGCGACTGCCTTCGGTGCGGTCCAGGCTCACGGCCAGCGCCCGTTGCCGATTTTCGCGACTCTCGGCAATCAGCCGCGGGATTTCCGAAAGCTGACCGGTGCCCACGACCAAGTCGACGTGCGGAGCCCGCTGGAAGATCAGCTCCTGGTCCTTCTGGGCCATGCAGCCCATCACGCCGATCACCTGCTTGGGCCGGCGTTTCTTGCTGTGCCGCAGGCGACCCAACTGGCTGTAGATCTTGTGCTCGGCGTGCTCGCGGACGCTGCACGTATTGAAGAGGACCGTGTCGGCCTCCTGCACGTCGGCGGTCAGCTCGTAGCCTTCGCGACGCAGCGCCGCCACGACCAGCTCGCTGTCGAGCTCGTTCATCTGGCAGCCGACCGTCTCGATATAAAGCTTACGATTGTGCATTGTCTTGCGGGCTAGCCGCGGGCTACCGGGTTAGCACCGATGTCGATTGCACGGACAACCGAAATGCGGAGATACGCTCAAGGCAGGCTAACCGGCTTTTTTGAGTGGTCGTTGTTCGGGTTTCTCGAGTGCGGCCGCGGCAGCCGCCTGTTCGGCCGCCTTGGCTGCGGCGGCTTGCTGAGCGGCGGCCAACTCGACGGCGAAGCGTTGCTTGGTGGCACGACTGTGATCGGACATCAGCGAGACGAGCGACTTGATCGCCAGGTAAATGGCCGCGCCGTAGAGGGCAATCTCCAGCTTTTCCATGACCACTCCTTCCCTGGAGTTCTCGTCCCGCAACCGGCTTTGCATTCCTCCGCGGCGAGGATCGAGCGGCCGCTACTCGCGAAAGCGTTCAATGTACGCCCCGGTGCGGGCATCGACTTTGATTTTATCCCCTTGATTGATGAAGGCGGGCACGTGAACCGTCGCGCCCGTTTCCACGGTCGCCGGCTTGTTCACGTTCGTAGCCGTATTGCCACGGGCCGCCGGCTCGGTATAGGTGATTTGGAGGATGACCTGGGCCGGAGGCGTCATTTCGATCAACCGGCCATTCCAGTACATCAACCCCACGGTGGCATTTTCGAGCAGAAACTTGGCACCATCCCCGCATTGGTCCGCGGACAGCGTGTATTGCTCGAACGACTCGTTGTCCATGAAGTGGAGCTCGTCGCCGGCCCGGTAGAGGAATTGGCCATCGCTCTTGTGAATGTCGGCCTCTTCGAGACCGTCGCCGCTCTTGTAAGTGCGGTCGAGCAGGGTCCCCTTAAGGAGGTTTCGCAGCCGCGTTTTGTAAAGGGCCTGGCCTTTGCCCGGCTTGACGAAGTTGCACTCCGTCATCTCGTAGGGCTCACCCTCGACGACTACTTTGATTCCTTTGCGGAAGTCGCCCGCGTTGATTTGAGGCATCGCTCCGTTCTCTTCAACTCTGATCGCTGGAAGACTATAAGGTCGTGACCAAGCGGCCGCCCGCTCGTCGGTTATGTCGGCGTGAAGCCGGGAGGATAACATAACGATTCCGGGCGGGAAATGCCGACCCCGTCTCGCGCCCCGACGTCTGGAGCCCGTCATCGAATCCCCAACCGAAGCCCTTCCGCGCCCGGCGACGTGGCAGCAGGAACTGGCCCAAGCGATCCGCGATCCGGATGTCTCTGATCGACCGCCTCGGTCTGCCGGACGAACTGCGTGCGGCTGCGCGGCAGGCAGCCGAGTTGTTCCCGCTGTTCGTGACCGAGAGTTTTTTGCGGCGGATGCAGCCGGGCGATCCGCACGACCCGCTGCTGCGGCAGGTGCTGCCGCTGGCGGCTGAGACTCACTCGCCGGCCGAGTTCACGACCGATCCGCTTGAAGAAGCGTCGGCTCATCGGGCGCCGGGGCTGTTGCAAAAGTATGTCGGACGGGCCCTGATGATCTCGACAGGGGCCTGCGCGATTCATTGTCGCTACTGCTTCCGCCGCTCATTCCCATACGGTGACGAACCGCGGCGGTTAGCCGACTGGGAGCCCGCCTTCGCCCAATTGCGGGCTGATTCGTCGATTCGGGAGATCATCCTGAGTGGAGGCGATCCGCTGATGCTCAGCGACGCACGTCTCTCGGAAATCGTCGGCCGACTTGACGAGATTCCGCATCTGGATCGACTGCGGATCCACACGCGGCTGCCGATCGTTCTGCCGTCACGAGTGACGGATCGGTTGATCGAACTGTTGCGCAGCCTCCGGCTCACGCCGATCGTCGTCGTTCATGCCAACCATCCGGCCGAAATCGTGGGTGAGTGCGGCGACTCGCTGCGGCTGTTGGTGACCAGCGGCCTGACGGTGCTCAATCAGACCGTGCTCTTAGCGGGCATCAACGACCGGGCCGAACCGCTCGCCGAGCTCAGCCTGCGGCTGGTCAACTTCGGCGTGATGCCGTACTACTTGCATCAGCTCGACCGGGTGATGGGGACGGCGCACTTCGAGGTGCCCGTGACGCGCGGACTCGAATTGATCGAGGAGCTGCGCCTCGCCTTCCGGGTTACGCGGTCCCGCAATACGTTCGCGAAGTTCCCGGCGAGCAACACAAGGTGCCGCTGGTCTGACGCACCGTGACGACTTTTCGAGACGTGTCACGGCACGGGACGAATGCCCGCATCGAGGGTCGGCGGCGACAGAACGGCCGGCTCCGCGGCGGCCGGACCCGTAGGAGACGGCTGCGTCGGCCGTGCGCGACGACGAAGCACCAAAATCACGGCGGCACCGACGATCGAGCACAGCCCCAAGGCTATCAGCGCGAATTTGATCAGCGCCGAATCGCGGGCGATTCCCGGCCACGGATCCTGGACGGGCCCCCGAATTTGCACCCAGAGCGCGATGTTTTCGACGTAGTCGCACAGCGCGGCAGGCCATTGCAGCCAGGCGACGCCCGTGGCCAGCCAGGCCGTTTTGCGAAATCCGCGCTCGCGGAAGAGCGACGCAGCCCAAAAGCAGGCGATCGTCAACACGGTCGAGTAGCAGAGCGGAAAGATGAAATCGAGCAGCAGTCCGCTTCGCGCGTTGTCGAGGGCCGTCCCCTTCCAGGAGTCGATGATTTCCTGACTCCCTGCGACGGTGCCCGACAGCTCGAGCGAAACGATGCCCCACCGCGCCTCGTGCGTTTCGAGCGGCACGTCGAGCTGCTGCAGCGCGTACCAGAGCACAAACCCCACCAGGAACGTCACGCCAAACAGCACGGACCGTTTGGCACGGGACAGGTCCTGAATGGGATGACGCAGCGGTTTCATCAATGGGGCGATCGTGTTGAGGTCGTTGTTGTCGCCGGCGCGGGCTCTTACCAATCGTGGCCCAACCGGCGGGCGTGGTCAATCCCGTCTCTGGGGCGACTCAGACCGTGCGGCGCACGACGACGGCCGTCAAATCGTCGGTTGGAGGGGAGGAACCGCAGAAGCGGGCGACCGCCCCGTCGAGGGCCTCGATGATCTCGCTGGCCGGACGAGTTCGGTTCTCACGAATGACCGCAAGCATCCGCTCGTTACCAAACTGCTCGTTGGCAGGCGACTTGGCCTCGACATAGCCGTCGGTCAGGACCACGAGGAGTTCGCCGGAGGCCAGCGTGATCGGGCTTGAACAGAGGGGCGGATGGTCGGCGAAGACGCCCAGCGGCGTGGACGTGCTACGGAGGACGGTGACCGACCCGTCTTGATGAACGATGTGGGCCTGTTGAGCGACGCCGGCATACTCGATGGCCCCCGTTTGCGGATTGAGGGCCGCAAAAAACATCGTGACAAACCACTTGTCGTGCGTGTCGACGACGAGGAATTCATGCAGCCGCCCCAGCAAGGTCTGCAGGTCGTCGTCGCTCTTGGCCAGGGCCCGCAGATAGGCCCGCGTCTTGGCCATCAACAGCGAGGCTCCAATCTCGTGCCCGCTGACGTCGGCCACCACGATGCCCATGCGGCCGTCGGCCATAGGGATGTAATCGTAATAGTCGCCCCCCACGACGTCGGCCGACTCGTAGCAGCCGGCGATGTCGTACCCGGGCAGTTGCGGTGGTGCCTGGGGCAACAGGCCCTGTTGGACGTTGCGGGCGACGCGGAGCTTCTCCTGCGTGACCTGAAGCGCGACCTCGGCGTAGTAAGTCCGGCGATAATCGAGCAACAGACCCATCAGCGGAACGGCGTAAGCCACGATCTTCTCGAAGCTGGCGATGTTAAACGCGTTGTCGAAGAGCTGCACGGCGCCAAAGGCCGCATAGATCTGGGCCGCCACGTTGGGGATCACGCTTACGAAAAGCGAATGCGAGAAAATGCTCGGCTGGGCCCGATAAAACCGCGGGAAAATCACCGCACCCGCGAACAGATATAAGAAGAGCGGAATCAGGTCCCAGGGTCGGTGGACGATGCGGGCGTTGGGATAAACGGCCGTCGGCAGGTGCGGCGACCAGCGCACAGAAACACGATCACGTACGCCATCAACATAAACAGCACGGCGGCCAACAAGAAAAACCGCGGGTCGCGGTTGCGAGGGGGTGCGTTCCAGCGGTGGTGGTACCACACGAACGGGATGGTGCCCGCGATCAGGAAGCAGACGTTGACCATTCGCGACGCGAACCAGGTGAACGGCAGAAAATTCTCGACATCCACGACGAACGGCAACAAGTGCACGGCGGCCAGCGATTGAAAACCGTCGATCATGCCGGAGAAGAACAGGGCTGTGCTCAGGGTTGGAGTGGTGACGTCGTGGGCCACGAAGTAGTGGTTGAGCGCGAAGACGGCCGTCGCCACGGCGATCATGAACGCCGTCCACTCCATCAAAACGTGAATGATCTCGCCCGTGCTGAGTTGCTGGGCGATCAGCACCTGGTCGGCGAGCGGCGGATTCGCGTCGTCGCTAGCGGTCATCGGGGGCGACACGGCCGAAAAGCTGAACCCTAGCGCATTGAGCGCGGCCGGCAGAAACGCCAGCGCGATCACCACCGCCACCAGGCGGTTGGGGAGCACGGTGCGGCTGAGATCGCGGACCGGTTCGTCCGGGACCGAGTCGAGTTCGGATTGACTCATGTCGGGATCAGGTCGGGAGGATCATGTCCGCACGCCAATACCGGGCAAGGTCCCGGATCAGCTTAAGAAACTTTTCGATATCGACCGGCTTGGTCATGTAGCTCTCGACCTCCAGGACTTGCGTCTGGGCGACATCTTCTTCGTCGGTAGAGCTGGTTAACACGACCACCGGGATCGTGCGGAGATCCTCGTCGGACTTGATCTCGGCCAAGAAGTCGCGGCCGTCCTTCTTGGGCAGGG
Organism: uncultured Planctomycetaceae bacterium; assembly: GCA_963800135.1. Lineage (GTDB taxonomy): Bacteria > Planctomycetota > Planctomycetia > Planctomycetales > Planctomycetaceae > DASPSM01. The sequence goes on from CAWCZR010000003.1 coordinate 195,654, forward strand.
TCAGGTCCAGCAAGATCAAATCGGGACGCGGGGCGCGGGCAAACCGGCCGCGCCGATACACGAACTCGGTTGCATCCTGGCCGTCGGTCAGCCAGGTGAGCCGATGCGGGACGGGACCTTTCTTCAGGGCGCCGATCGCCATGCGGGCAGCCGTCAGGCTGTCCTCCACTAGCAGAATGTCCATCGGCCGCCCGACGGCTTCTCCGCTCATGGTTTCTCCTTCGCTGGCCCGTCTTTCACCGGATGGTCCGGCCCGTCTTTTTCCGCCCCCTCTTTTTTCTCCGGTCCTTCTTTGGCCGGAGCTTTGGGGAGTCCGAAAACGGTCTTCTCGACTTTGTCGCCTCTCAGCCGGGCCCGCGCGTAGGTCACTTGCTGGTCCAATTCGCGATTGGCGCCGTACAGCGTAACGACCGAATTCCAGATGTTCTGGGCTTCCAGCAGTTCTCCCTTCGTCGCCAAGTCGTCCGCCCGCTTCAGATTATCGTTGACCAGGGAGATCACGTCCTGCTTGGTGCCGCCCGATTCTTGGATCTCTTTGATTTTTTTACGGGCCAGGTTGACGTACTTGCGGTCGGCTTCGCGATCCTTCAGCAATTCGACCAGGCTGCGATATTTGGCCAGGGCCGTGATCCGGTCTTTGAACTGCTCGAACCGGAGCCCGTCGATGTACAGGCGCTCGGCCTCGGAGCTTGGTTCGCGATTGAGCCGCATGGCCTTCTGGGCCTGCGTCTCCGTTAGCTCCATGTCGATCTTGTCGACTTCTTCCCTCGCCTGGTCGCCGAATTCGGGGCTCTTGAGCAGCCGGGCGTATTGGACCTTGGCCCCCAGCAGATCCTCGTTCGCCTGCAATTTTTGAGCCTGGGCAAAGAGCTGCTTTTCGCTGCGGGGCCAAAGCCCCCAGGTCGCGCCGATCAGCAACACGGCCAGGCAGCAGACCAGAAACCAGATCCGCTCGTAGACGGGAACGAACTTTTGTTTCTTCTTCTTTTTTTTCTTCTTGGTGAGCGTGCTCTGGCCCTCGGCTCCGGGGACGGTGACTCCGGCGCCTGCGCCGGCAATCGTTTGCTGGGCGGCCGTCCGCTCCTCGGTCACCTTCTGGGTGACCTCGTCGAGGGCCACTTGCAGAGCCAGGGCGTCGTAGAATCGCTCTTCCGGATCCTTTTCGAGCAGCTTGCTCACCAGTTTACCGACCGCCTCCGGACAATCGGGCGCGGTCGAGGCGACGTCGGGCGGTTCTTCTTCGAGGTGGGCAAAGAGCATCTCGGCTGCCGTGGGCACGGTGAAGGGGGGCTTGCCCGTGAGCATCTCGAACATCACGCAGCCCAGGGCATAGAGATCGGTCTTGCGCGACACGGGCGGCTTTCCCGAGATCTGCTCGGGGGCCATGTACGCGTACGTGCCGACGGTGCGCCCAGCCGCGGTGAGGGCCGTCGCCTGAGTGTCGCGAGCGATGCCGAAGTCGCCCAGCTTGACCAATCCATCCTTGCCCATGAACAGGTTCGCGGGCTTAAGGTCGCGGTGAATGATCCCGTGATTGTGCGCGTACTCGAGCGCCAGCGCAACCTGCCGGGAGTATCCGATCGTCTCTTCCCAGCTGAAGCGGCCCTTCTTCTTGAGCATCTGCTCGACACTGCCGCCGTCCATGTATTCCATCGCGTAGAAGTGCTGCGTTTTATCCTTGCCGCCGCCGTAATAGCGGACGATGTGCGGATGCCGCAGCCGGCTCAGAATGGCCATCTCGCGGAGGAAGCGGCGCAATAGCCGCCCGTCGGCGGACATTTCAGGAGCGAGTACTTTGACGGCCATTTTGCGGCCGTTCTTGAGGTAGGTGCCGAGATAGACGACCCCCATTCCGCCAACGCCCAGCTTCCGCTCGAGTTCGAACGGTCCAACGCGGCGTTTCGGTTCGGCCTTGGGCTCGGTCTTCTCGTTCCGCTTTTCGTCCAAGCGGCCCCCCTCCGCGATCCGGCAGTGCCGGCGTCAAATTCGCAACACACAATCTCTCCAGTCTATCAATTCTGGTGACTGGTCAATCAATTCTGGTGACTGGGACAGGCGAGTTCAACGCTCACTTTGCGCTCTGGACAGAGCCCCCTTCCGATTGCCGCACGCATCCTTTACGATGAAGGCTCGAAATTAACCGCCGATTTGCTTGTGCTCGACGATGACCGGGGTGCCTCTCGCGTGGCGATTTACATCTTCTGCCCATCCTGCAAAGGGTCCTTCAAAGTCCGCGACGAATACGCGGGCAAGCAGGGGGTTTGTCCAAAATGCGGCCACGTGATTCGCATTGCCAGCGCGACTTCCGAGACGCAGCGTGGCGTGCCGCGGCCGGCGACCAAGGCTCAAAAGGAAGAGGCGCAGCGACTGGGCATCGAGTGCGACGATCGCATGACATACGTCGACCTTAAAAAGAAGATCGAGGCCGCCAAGGCCGCCAAACACACGGACGAAGGCCGCTCGTAGCTGCCCGCGCCGACTGCGATTGGCGCGACCGCGCGTAATTTGGCTTGATTGACAGGCGCGGCGCCGATCTCCAATCGATCTGCCGTCTCAACCACGGGCCTTGCCGTCGCCGCCCTGCAACTTCTCGTATCGCTCACGGGCGTCTTTGTACGCGTAGTCGACGCTCAAGAGGATGCTATAGTGGTGCTCGGCGTCGTCGCGGTCGCCGCTCTCCTCGCAGAGGCGCGCCAGAATGTAGTGCGCCTCGCAGTACGTTTCCGGCTCGTCGTGCGGGTTCAGCTTTTCGCAAGCTCGCTCTAGGTTCGACCGCGCCAGCCTCGGCTGCTTCTCGGCGAGAAAACATTTCGCCAGGAGCACCTGCACGGCCGGGGCCCGCCGCTGGTCGACGGTCGCCTGCTGGAGCAGGGGGATCGCCTTGCGGTAGTCCTTCATCAGCATGTGGCGCTTGCCAAGCTCGTGCTTGAACCGCGCGTCGTTAGGATAGCGCTCGGTGCGGGAGCTGTAGACCTCGATCTCACGGAGCAAGAGCTCGCGCTTGAGTGACGCGATTCGCTTTTGCCCGGCTTCATCGTCGGCCGCGATGGACTTGGCCTTCTCGATCTGCTGCCGGAGGTTCATGAGGTCATTGTCCTCATAAAACTCGCGAATGTTGACGTCGCCGCCCGTCGCGTCGAGCGCTTCCTTGAGGACTTCGCTCGCTTTGTCGAAGTCCTTTTGTTTCTGAAAATGCTCGCCCAGCTTGATGTAGTTTCCCTTTTCGGTGGGGGCTTTGCGGATGGCCCGGCGGAGATCCTGCTCGAGCGACACTCCGGGACCGGCGACCGTGTCGGGGACGTACTTCTCGGTGGCGGGGCGGTAATCGTCGTACGCGTTGCGGCGGACGTGCTGTGTCGACTTGGCGTCGTCGTAGCCGCCGCGATCCATGACCTGCTTGGCTTCCATGCCCATCAGTTGGGCGCGGAGTTTGCCGTTGTTGGGATCGAGCGTGGTCAGGCGTTTCGCGCACTCGATGGCCCGCTTGTAGTTGCCCCGCTCCTCGTTGATCTCCATCAAGTTCTGCAGATAGTCCTTGGTATCGGGATCACTCTCGACCGCACGCTGATAAGAGAAATCGGCAACTTCGAAGAAACCGCGGTTGCGGCACGCTTCCCCCACGGCGGCATTCAGCCCGGCATCCCACGGGTTGATGATGAGCCCTTCTTCGGCAACCGAATCCATGGCCGCCCATTCCTTCTTGCCCCGGAGCTTGCGGATGGTATTGCGAGTGCCGGCCAGTCGCACGGAGGCCAGCTTCGCGCCCGTTTTGTTGTCTGAGTACTTCTTATATTCCGAGCCGCGCAATGATTGGCGGAAGCTGAGATTGTCGGGCGCGAGCGAGACGGATTTGCCATACATTTCGATGGCATAGTCGAAATTGGATTTGGCCAATGCCTGATTGCCTTTCATCCAGCAATCGGCGGCGATCTTGCGCTTCTGATCGGAGGGCAGCTCACTCGACACGAAAGCCTCCCAAAGCCCATGAAATCACGCAGATTTCTCCGCTTGCGCTACTTAACGCGCCCGCGCACGCGCACCAGAACGTTCGCGACCGCGCGAGCCCTGTTTCCATGCTTGCGGCGCTGATCGCCGGGTCAAGTGGCTAGCGCAGCCGGGCGCCGAGGCGGGCCGCACAGGCGTCGATCACCTTTTTCTGCCAACCGTCGACCTCTTCCGCGGTCAGGGTTCGATCGGTCGCGCGGTAGCTGAGCGTCACCAGGTAAGACTTCTTGTCCGCCTCGATTTGTTTACCCCGATACTGACCGCCGAAGCCGACCCGCTCGAGCAGTGTGCCGGCCGCCGCACTCACAACCGATTCCAGCTCCTCCCAGGTGACCGCTTCGTCGACCACGAAATTCAGGTCGCGGTCGATGGCTGGGAACTGAGCCAGCGGGACGCTCTTGGGGACGAGTTGGGCGTTCGTCTCGAGCAAGGTCAGGTCGAGCTCCGCGACAGTGATCGCCTCCTTGAGGTCAATACCGTCGGTCACCGCGCGATCGAGTTCGCCCAGCCAGCCCCAGAGCGTGCCGTTCAAATAAATGTCCGCCCCGCGTCCGAGCGCGAATTGCTTCACGTCCGACGGCTTGGCGATGACCGACACGTGGGGCGCGATGCGATGAGCGAGCGACTCAACGATCCCCTTGGCGTCGGCGAACGGGCGGCTCGTGACCAGACCGATCATGGGTGGCTCGCGCCGCGCCTCGGGCTCCTCGAACGCCGACTTGAGGTAGACCTTGGCGATCTCGAACAGGTTGGCGTCGAACGTCCCATGCCGCTCGTTGAGCTGCCGCGACGTCAGGAGGCCCGGAACCAAGCTTTGACGCAAGATGTTCTCGTGCTTCCGCGACGAGTGCTCCACGCGCAGCCGAGGCAACTCGCCCCGTGGGGTGAACAAGTCGCACTCCGCATCGCTGCAGAAGGCCATCGTCACGGCTTCATAGAAACCGGCGGCGGTAAAGACAAACCGCGCGGCATCCGTCACACGGTCGCGACGGCTGCGGTGGCTCGGCTGCAGAGGCACGTCGACGTTCTGCGGGATGGCGTCGTAGCCGTGGATGCGGGCCACTTCTTCGATCAGGTCAATCTCGCGGCTGAGGTCGCGCCGCCAGGAGGGAGGCACGAACCGGGCCGATTCGTCCGAAGCCGGACCATCGGGGATGTTGCCCAAGGCCGAAAGGATGCGGAGGCTCTCAGTGCGCGGCACGTCGATTCCTAGCACGCGGGGCACCTGGGCAAAGCGGAGCGTGATCTGTGGCCGCTTGCCGGGCAGCGGCGTGCCTGCGACGACCGCATCGGCGAGCAACTCGCCGCCGGCCAGCTCGAGGATCAACTGGCAAGCGCGTCGACTGGCCCAATCGAGCTGCAGCGGATCGACGCCCCGCTCGAAGCGATACGACGCATCGCTGAAGAGCGACAATTTGCGGGCCGTGTTTCGCAGGGGCAGGGCGGTGAAGTTGGCGGCCTCGATCAGCACGTTGCGGGCGCTCGGGCCAATTTCCGTTTCGAGCCCCCCCATCACGCCGCCGATTCCCACCGGCCGTTCCGCGTCAGCAATCACGCACATGTCGGCGGTGAGGTCGTAGGTCTTTTGGTTGATGGCGATCAGCTTTTCGCCCGGCCGTCCCCGTCGCACGACAATCTTCCGCCCGCGGAGTCGGTCGAAGTCGAACGCGTGCAGCGGCTGGCCGCATTCCATCAGCACATAATTCGTGACGTCGACCACATTGTTGATCGAGGGCTGACCGATCGCCTGCAGTCGCCGTGACAGCCAGGCCAGGCTCGGACCGACCTTCACGCCGCGAATCAGCCGCGCCGAATATTGAGGACAGAGTTCCGGGCACTCGACTGCGACGGAGGTCGCCTCGGAAGTCTTGGCCGAGGTAGCGGCCGCATTGGCGTCGGGGATTTTGAGCGGTTGCCCGAAGAGCACGCTCAATTCGCGGGCGATGCCCAAGTGCCCGAGGCAATCGGGCCGGTTGCTGGTCACTTCGACGTCGATCGCCCAGTCGCTGCCGGCGGCGGTCTGCGATTCGACCTTCAGCCCCGCCATTGTCAGGCGGCGCACCGCGTCTTCGAGCGACGCCTGGAGCGGTACGTAGTCGCGAAGCCATTCCCAACTGACAATCATGCGTCGGTCACCGCGGTGCGAGCGATCAAATCCGGGCCGTCCAAACCGGCACTAATCTAGGACTCGGGGCTGAAAACCGCAACCTGCGTCCAAACCGTTTGCTCGGGGGACTTACGTCCCCCGCTCGGCGGCCGGAGCCCAGAAAACGGTCGCCGGGACGAGCGTCGGACCGACTTCGATGAAGACCTGGCTACCCGGTGCCGACACGCTTGAACGAACCAGGGCCAGCGCTACCGGACTCGCGCCGCCGCAGGACATCGCGGCCGAGGTGACGGCGCCGACCGCTGCGGAACCTGCCGCATCGGAAAAGACACGGGCACCGGGCGACGGGATCGCCTCGCCGGCGACCCGCAAGCTGCGCAGCTCGCGGTTGACGTGTCCCATTGCGTCGAGTCGGGCAATCGGCTCCTGCCCGAGATAGCAGCCCTTGGTAAATGAGATTGCGCTCGCGCTTCGACCCGCTTCTTGTGCCAGGTTCTCGTCGGTCAGATCGACGCCCCAGATCGGCAGCCCCGCCTCGATGCGAAGCGCGGACCAGACCGTGGCCCCGGCCGGCCGTGCACCCGCTTCCTTGATCTGCTCCCAGGTCTCGCCGAGCACCGCGTGTGGCCCACAGACGACGTAGGCCGGCAACCGATCCACGTCGCGGCGGGAGACGCGAACGGCACCCGACGGTCCCGCGACGTCCAAATGCTGCAGCGGAGCGAGTCGCCGCACGTCCGCGCTCAGGGGGACGAGCGATTCCGCAGCCCGCGGTCCGATGACGAGCAGTTCGCCCAAGTCGGACGATCGATCCGTTACCACGACGTCTTCGTTGATGATGTAACGCTCGAGGTGCGTCAGAAGTCGTTCGGTGGCCACGGGGCCCAAGTCGAGGCGCAGGGCCGTGTCGCCGGCTTCGATCCACAGATGGCCGAGGATCCGCCCCTTCACGTTGGTGACGAACGCTTCGCAGCCGCTACCGACCTGCAAGCGTTTGACGTCGTTCGTGCAGAAGTTGTGTAGGAATTGGACGCGATCGGACCCGGTCAGCTCAATCAGACCATGATCCGTCCAGTCAAAGAGAGCTGCCGCTTCTCGGGCGGCGGCATATTCCGCGCGGGGATCGCCGAAGTGCAGCGGCAGACGATTGTCGCCCGGCAGACCCGACGAGTCGGCGGCAAAGAGAGCTCCGGCTTGCCGCTGGCGGGCGCGAAGGGCGGAAAGCGACTGCATGAGACCGCCTATCGCTTCCCGACGGTCAACCGCACGTCATCGACGTCGAGCCGGCCGGTCGAACCGTTCAGCCCGACCTGGACGATCGCGTGGCGGGCGTTCGTCGGAATCTTGGCGTTCCCCTCGACGCTGTGCCAGTCGGATGTGCCGAAGACGCGGGTCACCTGCTCGTCGCCGATCAGCCGTCGCTCTTCGTCGTAAAAGAAGACGCGGATGCCGGCCCGCTCGTAGGCGTTCACGCTCTCGACGATGTCTTTGCTGCGGACGCTGGCGCGGAAATCCAGCGTCGCCAGGTGGTGGCCGTCGATCGGCAGTCCTTGCAGCGCCTGAGCCAATCGGCCCCGATCTTCATTTTCAAACCGGGCGAAGTGCCGCCCTTCCGGAGGCGACTCGCTGACGAGGGTCATTTCGCGCTGGTAGTGCCAACCGGCCGGCTGCCCGGAATCTTCCAGGACCTCGAAGCCGCCGTTGAAAAGCTGCGGATTCAGCGGATCGGGCTTGATGACTCGCTCTTTTTCGGATTGGCCCGTCATGGGGACAAAGAGGGTCGGAATGAGCTGCTTGCGGACGAGCTTGCCGTCCTTCTTCTCCATCAAATAGAGGTCCTGGCGATATCGCTCGCCCACGGGAATCACCATTTTGCCCCCCTCCTTGAGCTGGTCGACGAGCGGCTTGGGCACGCTCTCGGGGGAGCAGGTGACGATGATCTTGTCGAAGGGGGCAAACTCGGGCCAGCCGAGGTAGCCGTCGCCGACCTTGGTCTTCACATTCTTGTAGCCCAGCCGCTTGAGCCGTCGCGCCGCCGACCGGCCGAGCGGCTCGACAATCTCGATCGAATAGACGTCCTTCACCACGTGCGACAGCACCGCCGCCTGATAGCCGCTTCCCGTGCCGATCTCCAGCACACGATCGGTCGGCTGCGGATCGAGCGTCTCCGTCATGTAGGCGACGACGAACGGCGGCGAGATCGTCTGCTTGTAGCCGATCGACCAAGCGGCGTCGGTATACGCTTTGGGCCTTAGGGCCGCCGGCACGAATTCGTGCCGCGGCACTTTCCGCATCGCATCGAGCACGCGGGGATTATGGACTCCGGCCGCCTCGACGAACTCGGTCACCATCTGGTTGCGAGCGTGGTCGTAATCGTCCCGGGTCTGAGCGACCGCGAGCGACGTATAGAGCCCGACGATACAACCGGCAATCGTCAAGCGGCACAAGAACGAGGACATATGACCCTCATCGGCGGAGGAGACTAGCCCTATTGTCCGACTTCCGCCGCCCGACTTCCAGCTAGACGCGCCCGGCGAGCAATCAGCCGCGGGGATGGCAGCGCTTGTGGACCGCCTTGAGCCGACTGTGCTCGACGTGGGTATAAATCTGCGTCGTCTGCACGCTGGCGTGGCCGAGCATTTCCTGCAGGGCGCGAATTTCCGCGCCGCCGGCCAGCATGTGGGTGGCGAAGCTGTGTCGCAGGGTGTGCGGACTGACCTCAGCACTGGCCCCCGCGCGGGCCGCATACTTTTTCACCAAATTCCAGATCATGATCCGCGAGAGGGACGATCCCCGGCGAGAGACGAACAGCCGGTCCGAGTCGGTGCGAACGAGCAGTCGCGGGCGTTCGTGCTTGAGATAGGCCTCGATGGCCGCCCGCGCCACCGGGTTCAAATTGACCATCCGATCCTTGTTCCCCTTGCCGACGCAGCGGGCGAACCCTTCTTCCAAGTGCACGTCGTTGAGCCGGACACCGCTTGCCTCCGACGCGCGACAGCCGGTCGCGTACAGGAAGCAGAGCAGGGCCCGGTCGCGCAGCGGATAGCGATCGTCGGGCATCGGCGCGGCCAGGATGCGGTCGACCGTTTCGGGGCTCACTACCTTGGGCAGGTGATGCCAGAGCTTGGGCGAGCTCAACAGTTCGACGGCGCTTTCGGTCAGTACGCCGTCGAGCACGAGGTAACGAAAGAACATCTTGAGCGACACGAGGTGCCGCCCAATCGAGGTCGAAGCCAGACCCCGCTTGTGGAGATGGTCGAGGAAACGAGCCAGCACCTTGAGGTCGACTTTGAAGATCGAGCCGGGCCCGTGCTTGTCGAACCATTCCAGGAACTGGACGAGATCGGTGCGGTAAGCGGCAATCGTATTGGCCGACATACCCGCTTCGGATTGCAGGTAGTGCAAGAAGGCGGGCAGATGCACGGCCGGACCGGGAGCGATCAAAGTCGCTGCTGCCGTCCCTGTCGGTGGCCGTTTTCTGGGAGGCACAAGCACCGTCCAAATGCGCCGCGTGCGAATCGATTGCCGCAGCATTCATATCGGTTGGACGGAGCGGTGAAGCACGAATGACGAAGCACGAACGACGAAGGAAGCCTGAAGCACTCAGCCGGTCATCCGGCCCCGACCGGTTGCAGCGGATTCTTGCCGGCGACGAACGTTTCGGTGCGACCGTCATCGTCGAATTGAATCGTGATCAGGCGATTGCGGGAGACTCCGCTGATTTTGACGACCTTGCCGACGCCGTAACGCGGATGGCGGGCCGACATGCCGACAGTGAAGCCGCCGGCAGAGGGCGGCTCGCGTGACTCGGCGGCCGCCAAGAGATCGGCGCCGGTCATCAAGCCGGAATGCCTGAGATCGCCGACGCCTGCGCTGGAGCCTGACATCGGTGCACGCCGCTCGGCCGCGCCGGTCGCGGACTCGTCGTCCGGGCCGGGCTCGCAAAGGTTTTCGTAATCGGGGGCCGGTTCATGCCCTTCGTGCTCGCTTTCCGGCGATTGATGGACGCTGCTGCCCGGAGGAAGTGAGCGCGGCGTCGCCACCGACAGCGGCGTCTCGGAGACGCCGACTTCCCGTAAGAACTCGCTGGGGATCGACGTTAGCCGCTGGCCGCGGACAGCCCGGACTTGGGTCCGCGTGAGCCACAATCGCTCGCGGGCGCGGGTCATGCCGACGAACATGAGCCGTCGCTCCTCTTCATATTCGCCCGGGTCGTCGGATTGCAGGGCCCGCTCGTAGGGGAGCAGCCGCTGCTCGACTCCCACCAGGTACACAATCGGGAACTCGAGCCCCTTGGCGGCGTGCAGCGTCATCAGCGTCACCCGTTCGGCCGCCTGGTCGACGCTGTCGATATCCGCGACCAGCGCCGTCGTCTCCAAAAATCCTTCGAGCGTCGGCTGCTCCCGCTCGACCGCGTCGTATTGAGCGGCCGCGTTGAGCAACTCGCCGACATTAGCCTCCCGCTGCTCGTCCTGTTCGGAAGGGCTTTCCCGCCATTGTTCGAGGTATTCCGTGCGGTGCAGCACGAGTTCCAGGAACTTGGCGATCGAGACGATCGGGGTGCCGGCCAGCTCGCTGATCACCCGCGCGAACTTGGACAGTTCTTGCGCTCCCTTGCGGGGGATCCCGGAAATGTCGGGGGCTCGCTCGGCCACCGCCAGGAGCGGAACGCGCTCTTTGTCGGCCCAAGCCGTCAGCCGTTCGATGCTTTTCTTGCCGATGCCCCGCGCGGGAACATTGACGACGCGGAGAAACGCGCTGCGATCCAGCGGATTGGCGATCAGCCGCAAGTAAGCCAGCACGTCCTTCACTTCGGTGCGATCGTAAAACGCCTGCCCGGCCGCCACCTGGAAGGGAACCCGGTTCCGCGCGAGAGCGATTTCAAATTCGCGCGACAGGGCATTGATGCGGTAGAAAATCGCGACGTCCGAATAACGCAGTTGCCCCGTCTCCGCGCCGACGCGGATTGCCTGCGCCACGCCTTCCGCCTCGGCCTGTGCGTCCTCGAAACGCAACAGCTCGACTGGCTGGCCTTCAGGATTCTCCGTCCGCATCGTCTTCGCCTTGCGGCGGACGTTGTGGGCGATGAGCGCGTCGGCCGCCCGCAGGATCGACTTGGTGCTGCGAAAGTTCTCTTCCAGGCGAACGACGGCGGCACGCGGATAATCGGCCTCGAACCGCAGAATGTTTTCGATCCGCGCCCCCCGCCAGCCATAGATCGACTGGTCCGGATCGCCCGTCACGCACAGATTGGGAAAGTCGCGCGACAGGCCGGCGACGATCGCGTATTGCGCACGGTTGGTGTCCTGATATTCGTCGACCAGCACGTAGCGAAAATGCTCGTCCAGCTCGCGGCGGATCTCCTCGTTCTCCTCTAATAGCCGCACGACCCAGAGCAACAGGTCGTCGAAGTCGACCGCGTTGGAGTCGAGCAGACGCCGCTGATACTCGGGATAGACCTGCTTTACGACCGAGTCCATCAGCGTGCCGACCCGATCCTCGAGCGCTTTTTGAAATGTCTCGGCAGTTAGCAGGTCGTTTTTTGCCCGGCTGATCCGGTCGGCGATCCGCTCGGGGGGAAAGTGGACGCTGTCGAAATTGAGCGACCGCACGATGTCCCGCACGAAGCGCCGCTGATCGGCCGCGTCGAGGATGGTGAAGTTCGGCTTGAGGCCGACGGCCGCTGCCCGGCGCCGCAGGAGCCGCGCACAAAACCGGTGAAACGTGCTCACCCAGACGCGAGTGCCGGGGATCAGCCGGGCCACGCGCTCGGCCATCTCGCCGGCCGCCTTATTAGTAAAGGTCAGCGCGAGGATATTGCTCGACGAGACGCCCCGATCGACGATCCGCGCGATGCGGCGCGTAATCACGCGGGTCTTCCCCGAGCCGGGTCCCGCCACGACCAGGAGCGGACCTTCGGTCTGCTCGACAGCGCGGCGTTGGCTCGGCGTTAGGTCGTCCGGACGGTCCACGACAGAAACGGTCCCCAGTCTCAGCTCCGAAGTCTAGTGTCAGTAGAGATAAACGGTCCAATCTCTCGGGCCGCGGGGTCCCGGGCGGCGAACCTCGGGCTCGCCCGTTGCCTGGAAAATTATACTGAGTCGGAAATTTGTGCCGGCGGAAAGTGCCAAAAGGCACGCCGTTCGCTGAGGGAAATTTGGATTCGGAAAGACGGGGGAAATGCGGGTTCGGGTGAATTGAAGATGCACCCCCTGGACAGTAGACTCTGCCGGTATCGCTAGCCATGACGATTACGTAGACACGGGCGAACGCCCAGTTCGATCCGTTTGGAAAAACTGGGTGAAGACATAGTCGGGGTGGATGTTCGGGTGATGCCGGAGTTTATTTCGTCCGCGGTGAGAGAACCGGCCCCCGGAAAAAATGTCGATAGCTCTCAACACACGAACCGCGACAGGTCCGTACGTTCGCGCTTTGATGCCCTGCCTGTTCGGGGTCTCGGGCGCAACGTTGGCCTGACGCTGGTTCCATCACCACAGATGGGGTGCAACTACGATGGAGTTCAACCGAATTCGAGCGGCACGGTGGCATCGAGTATTCGGGGGGCCGAACCGCGTTCGGCTTCTGACGGCAGGATTTGTCGTCGCGGCGTCCGGTGCAATCATCGTCGCGGCCTTCTCGGAAGCACGTGCCCTGCAGGCCCCGTCGGGCGGCAAGCAGGGGCTGAAGGGGATTCTGCCCAAAGAAGTCCCCGCCGACCTCGGAGCAGATTCGTTCACCGTCCTGAACGGCGCCTGGGAAAAGTGGGGCAAGGACCTTTCCGGACTGGTCACTAAGCTCTACACGGACGACAAGCTGGACGCCGCCGGCCAGCGCGAGCTGCTCAAGCAGCTCGAAGGCAAGATCAAAACGATGGACAAGGCCCTGGCCGACCCGAAGTTCGCCTCGCTGGGCGATGCCATTGCCAGCGTCCGCGAACGCCTGGCCCGTCGCGTCGACGTGGCGTTGGCCATGCTCGATACGCTCGAACTCAATCCTGAAGAAGTCAAAGCCGAGGCGATCAAGCGTCAGAAAAAGCACGCCCTGCGTCACCTCGATCAACTCGTCGACTATCTCAATTCTGTGCCCAACGGCAACGCGTGGCTGGGCTACGTGAAGGCTGACGAGCTCCGCACCGCCCTTTCGGGGTCCGGCGCTCCGGGTTCCGTAGTTGCGGCCGTCGACGACAAGCTCGAATCGGGCAGCGCTCCCAAGAACCTCGAACAGCGCGAATTCCTGGCCCGTCCGGCGTTCCGCCACCTGGCCCAGGCACTCTCCAAGCTGCGTCACGCCGATGAGATGAAGCCGGGCGCAGGCGACGAGCAGGCGCTGCGAACCGATCTCACGAACCTCGAAAGTGCCATCGAGGCCTACGAAGAGAACGGCACGTCCGAAGACTCCAAGAAGGTCGTCGACACGCTGGCAGCCGCCGAAAAGACCGCCATCGATGAAGGCGACCGCCTCGACGCGGGCGTCCGTCCGCACTACATGAATTACAACCTGAGCGCGGTGGCTTCCGACGCCATGCTCACCCGGCTCTTGGGCGAGACCTCGCAGACCACCGGACCGGTCACCGACTTCATCCTGGGTGCGAACGTCAGCGGCACCCAGTGGACCAACACCACCGTCTCCGTCCGGCTCGTGCCTTCGAGTCATGCGGCTCGCGTCGAACTCGTCCTCGACGGCACCGTCCAGAGCAGCACGGTCGGCGCGACCAGCCAGGCCAACATCTATACGTCGGGCTATCACCGCTTCGGCGCCACGAAAGAAATTCGTTTCGACGGCGAAAACATTACGACCGGGCCGGCCGTGATGACCTATGTGCAGCCCAGCAACACGACGACCGGCGCGTCGACCGCGATGAGCGGTTTCCCGATCTTTGGCGCCATCGCCGACAGCATCGCCGTTAACGAAGCCGAGAAGCGCCGGGGCGAGTCGGAGGCGATTGCCGCCGAGCGCGTGCAGAGCCGCGTGTTGCCGGAAGTCGATGCCCGCGTCGACCAGCTGATCCAGGACTCGAACTCCCGCCTGCACCGCGAGCTGCACAAGCGGCTCAAGGAAGCGGGCGTTTATCCCTCGGCCATTCACGCCAGCACGAACCAGTCGTTCCTCCGCCTGAGCGCGGAGATCGCCGACAAGGCTGAGTTGGGCGGCGACGTGGCTCCTCCCACGGGTTACGAGCCGGCCGGACTGGTGTTGCAACTTCATGAGAGCCTGCTGACCAATGCGGCCCGCCGCATGAAGTTCGCCGGCCAGTCGCTGACGGATGCCCAAGTGAAGGCCGAACTCGAGCGGTTCCTGACGCTGTTGGCCGGTCGTAAGATCGAGATCGGCAAGACGGCCGCCGCTACGCCGACCCCCTTCAAGCCGGCCGGTCCGGTACCCCCGGCACCCGGCGCGACGCCTGCCCCGGCGCCGGCTCCCGCACCGGCGGCTGCCGAAGCCTCGGGCGACAACAGCTTGCTGGTTTTCGACAAGGACGATCCGATCCGCTTCACGATTGAGAACGGCGAACTCAGCCTCGTGCTCCGCGCCGGAATCAAGCAGGAAGGGAAGGAAGACATCCCGACCCAGTCGATCACTGTCCCCCTGCGGCTCACCGTGAAGGGGAACCAGGTGCTCGTCGATCGCGGAACGGTGCAAGTCGCGCCGGCCACCGCCAATGCCGACCGGGCTGCGCAAGTCGTCCGCGCCGGCGTGATGCGGAAGAAGCTGGAAACGGTCATCACGCCGATGGCCATCGACGGTGTGATCCATGTGCCGCGCCAGGGTAAGGCCGACGCCGACCTGACGATCTCCGACATTAAGGCGTTCGGCGGCTGGTTGACGATCATGGCCAACTAGTTCGTTACAACTCGCGCTTCGCGCGCGACCCTTCAATCAAAACCGGGAAGGTAACCGCCTTCCCGGTTTTTTCTTTTGACCGCCCGCAAATCTGCTCTGACCCGCTGTCGACGGTCGATAAAGGGGATACGGCGGCCTCGTTGCCGTATCCCCTTTCCTGGCACCCGGCGGATCGCTGTATGTCTTTAGTCCACGACGCCTTGCACTCCGAATCTCGCACTCGCATCGCGCACGAGTCGCCCCGGCAGTCGGACTTTTCGCTGCCGCACGGCTACGAGCCGCTCGAGCTGGCCGGGATGGGGGCCTTTGCGGAGGTCTGGAAAGCCGTCGAAATTCGCACGGAGCGAATCTGCGCTCTCAAGCGGCTCCGCCCGGACCGGTGCGACGACGCCACCGCCCTGCAGCTGATCCGCAACGAGGCGCAGGCCTGCCAGGCGGTGAGCAGTCCCCACTTGCTCAAACTATTACAGGCCGAGCCGCGAGCTGACGTTCCCTTTCTTGTTTTTGAGTGGCTCGAAGGCCGCACGCTCGAAGAAGAACTCCGCGACGTCAGCCCGCTCACGTTGCGGCGGGCGGTCTGGATGGCGCGGCAAACGGCCGACGGCATGCAGGACCTCGAACGCTGCGGCCTGGCCCACGGCGACATCAAGCCGCAAAACATCTTCATCACGCTGGGCGGCGAAGTAAAACTGCTCGACCTGGGCTTCGTGCGGTCGATCGCCGCGATGCCAGGCCCCGGGGCGGCCGACACACTGTTGGGCACTCCTGAATATCTGGCTCCCGAATCGCTCGTCTCCGGCGTCGCCTTGCCCGTCGCCAAAGACATGTACGCCCTGGGCGTGACCCTCTACCGCATGCTCACCGGTCGCCTCCCGTTCGTGGGCGATTCGCCGGCCGAGCTGATGGTCCAGCACCGCCAGGTGAAACCGACACTCCTCCGCCGCCACCGCCCGGACGCTCCGCGCGAGCTCTCGGACCTGGTTGGAAAGATGCTGGCCAAACAACCCTTCCGCCGCCCCCACAACCTCCGCAGCCTGATCCGCGCACTGGTCGATCTGGAGATTTCTCTCCTGACATCAGAACTCGCGCACGAGGGGTGATCGAGACGATCGGGACTGCTTTGAAGCTTCCAGTCCGCAAAGTGTCCCGACCCGATCCCGTCCCACTTCAGGTTTCGACATAAGTCATTTGGCTAAATGACTTGAGTTCAACCCGCGCCAGCGTCCGCTGAACTCCCAGTCCCAGTGTCCCGTCCCGATCGATCCGGTCCCGTCCAATCCCGTCCCGATCCGACCCCTTCCACTGCGTCCGCCGATTGATCGCCCAGCCGGCGCACAGCTCCCGCTGGCCAAACGCCCACTTGGGCCGCTCAGCACTGGGTACTCATTCTTCGCTCGTCTGATACTTGAGCCAAGCCCCGCATGTGGCGAGGTACGGCAAGTCGGAATGGTTGGACTGGGCAGGCGATTCCAATCGATCGCTGGATTGGCACCGCGACGGGAGTTACTTCCGCCCGCTCGTCGTCGGCATTTTCGCCCCGACCGAGCGGCGCCAGGCGTCGAGTTGAGCGGCGAGGTCTTTCACCGTCGCCGGATTTTCGGCCCCGGTCGTGCCGCTCGCCAACGTCTTCACGGATGTTGAACAGTTCGCGGCGGCCGTCTTCGTACCATTCGATCAGCTTCCAGTCGCCGACGCGAATGGCGCCGGCGGGGGTGCTGCCTTGGTTGCCGTAGTGGGGGTAGTGCCAGAAGAGCGGGCGTGGGGCGAGGGGTTGGCCGCGGAGGAGGGGCACTAGGCTCTGGCCGTCGCGGTGTTGGTCGGGGCGCGGGGGTAGGGCGGTGAGGTCGAGGATCGTGGGATAAAAATCGGTGCTGATCACCGGCGTGTCGCATTGGCTGCCCGGTTTGGTGAGGCCGGGGGCGCGGATGATCATCGGCTCGCGGATGCCGCCTTCGTAGAGCCAGCCTTTGCCGGCACGCAGCGGCAGGTTCGACGTCGGCATTCCCTCGGCCGTCGACAGGCCGCCGTTGTCGGACATGAAAATCACGATTGTGCGGTCGGCGAGCTTCAGCTCCTCGAGTTTCGAGAGGACGACGCCGACGGCCTGGTCCATGGCTTCGACCATCGCGGCATAGACGGCGTGATCCTGCACCAGCCGCACCTTGCTCGAGCCCTCGTGGCCAAAGCGGGCCGCGGCCGGCAGCAGCGTCCGGGCTTTGGCTTCGTACTTCGCGCGGAGGTCGTCCCGGGCCATCAGCGGAATGTGGACCGAGTAGAAGCTCAAGTAGGCCAGAAACGGCTGATCGCGGTGCGCGGCGATGAAGTCGGCCGTCTCGGCCGCGAGCCGTGCGGGCAAGTGCTCACCCAGCGGACCGTCGGGCAGGCGCGGATTGCCGTAGGGCGAGAAGTACCGACGACCGCCGCTCGGCGCGCCCCAATCGCAGCCCCCTTTGTTCACGTCGAAGCCCTGGTTCTCGGGATAAAACCCCTCCGGGCCCAAGTGCCACTTGCCGGCGAAGAACGTGGCATAACCGGACGCTTTCAGCGCCTCCGCCAGCGTGACTTCGGCCAGCGGCATGCGGTCGACGTAGGGCGCCGGCAACAGGCGCGTCTTCCGCCGCCAATGCTCGGGCTGATTCGAGCCATTCGCGGCGATGTAGTCGGTGAGTCCCAGCCGCTGCGGATATTTTCCCGTGAGGATGCTGGCCCGCGTCGGCGAGCAAACCGGACACGCCGCATACGCCTGTGTGAACTTCATCCCCGTGGCGGCCAGTCGATCGATGTGCGGCGTTTCGTAAAACGTGCTGCCGAAGCAGCCGAGATCCCGCCAACCGAGATCGTCGACCAGGAGGAAGACCACGTTCTTGGAGAGTGGTCGACCTTCACCCGCTGGAGCAGACGACCAAATCCCACCGAGCCCCCAGATGGTCGCGAGGACAATTGCCAAATGCCGCATCGCACTCATCCCCCATGAAGAGAAAGGGACGTCATTGGGTGCCACTGGCGGGAACTTTGGCACGCCAGTGTCTTTGTATTCGCACCGTCAGTGAGAGGCACTGGCGGCTCAGAGCCGTCGCCAGTGGCACCGAAGTCGCGATCTTACGACTTGGACGGGGCCGGGATCTCGGAGCGATGAAAATGCACGTGCTTCCATTCGCCCTGGATTCGCTGCCAGACGCGGGTCTCTTCGAGGGCGCTCGTGACCGGTCCGCTGTCGCCGTCGAGTTTTTGGATCAGCCGCACATAGCTGACGACGGCCGCATCGGGGCCGAGCAGGCGGACCTGCGGCGCCACCAGCGTAGTGTTCCGTGGCCCGCGACTCCCCTTCAGATCGAAGTAGAACTTGTGAAACTCCATCCCGCTCACCAATTGCCCGCGAGACTCGGGCTCGAAGCAAGTGAGCGACGGATCGCACAATCGCTCGTAAACGCTCCAATCCTGATCGGCGATCGCGTTCAAGAGTTGCTTCGTCAGGTTGAGCAGTTGCAGTTCCGGTGTGGCGGCCATTGGCGATTGCCTGTTGAGAGACCTGGGAAACGTTCGCCAGTCCGACGTTTACAACAGGCCGCTGGCGAACGCCAGCGACAGCCGGGAAAATGGTCGCATTTTGATCGAGTCGCCGATCGCCTCGCGCACCCGGCGGCGGCAATCTCGTAGCGGAGTCACACTCAGCTCCTTCATCGACGAATCAGCCCGGCCAGCGTCGGGCGTCAGCCCGATGGTTCTTCTCTTGCCTTTTCTGCTCGAACCCAGGGACAACGAACTGAAGACGCGGAGACCAAAACGCAGAAATGCGATGCACCCGCCAGCTCACGCTGGCGACTCGCCGGGATCTCAGGGGACTCATGCCGCAACCGAGCGCGGGTCACCGACGGTCGCAAAAAAAACACTGGCGGCCAAGTGGCCGCCAGTGGCACCGAATCCGTGTGCTCGGTCAGTTAGATTGCGCCGACGGTCGGCGTCTCGCTGGCAGCCGCGGCGGCGGCCAGGGTGCGGTCGACTTGGTTGCCGCGGGTGACGACGCGCTCTAGGGCGTGCAGGATCATCGGGTCGTGCTCGGCCTCGACGTCGCGCCACAGTTCCTTGATGGCGTCGGACGGCGTCGTGTCGGGCAAGCCCCACTTGGAGTGCATCAAGGCGTCGTAGGCCCGCACGGTCTTAATGATCCGGGCGCCGAGCGGCGCTTGCGCGTGGCTGATCGCTTCGCCGACCGAGCGGTGTTGGTCGTTGCCCGACTGGTTCAGCACGAGCGGGAAAGCGCCGAACAGGGACGGTCCCAGCGAGCGAACCAGCTCGGTGCCGTGGAACGTGTGCTGTCCGCCCGATCTCTGTACGTCGCCCAGGTCGCCGATGGCTTTACGAATGACGCGGGCGGTGATCTCGATATTTTCCATGTCGCAGAGCAGGGCGGCCACGCGAATGTCGTCGACCTCTTTCTGCCCGAGCTTAAGCTGCACGGCCAGGTCGCGGCAGATCGACGCCACGCGATGCGAATGGTCCTTGAGGCTCGGATGGGCGCTCTGCAGGTAATGCGAGAGCACCTCGACGACGCCGACGTGTGCTTCGTGCAACTCAGTCATCCGCGAGGCCAGCTCATCGCTAAGCGTGCCGACGAGCAGGGCCGCCAGGCCGAGCACGCCGCCCCAGACCAGGACCGACAGCGCGACGACCAGCGGCGACGAGTACGCGGCAAATTCGCCCAGGTTGAACGACAGCGCGACCGACGCCGACAATACGCTGAAGAAGGCGAGCACGCCCGCGCGGTATCGGCCAAGGAAAAACGCGGCCAGAATCACCGGCGGATAGAACAGGTTCAGCACGATCACCTTGTAACCGACCGTCTGGTATAGCACGCAGGTCAGCACCAGCGTGACGAGCACCAGCATCGCTTCCAGAACCCGCGAGTTGGCATGTTTGAAGTTCAGATTCATCGACTGGCTCCCCGCCTCGGCTGTAGGTGACTCAGGCTACAAGTGACTCGATTAAAGGACTGGAAGACGCGGCACGCCGGCAGGCCCGACGCTGCCAGAACACGGACCTCACTTCTTGGACACCGACCGGACGACCTGCGGATCCTCGCAGTCGGCCAGAGCGGCCAGGAGCGTTTGCTCCTGCTCGGGAGAGAGCCGCCGCGCGCTCAACGCCTCGGGATGGCTGGACGAATCGGGCTGACACGTGCCCCAGGCGTCCGCAAACCGCTGGGCGATTTCTTCGAACTGCGGGGCGACCTCGAGAAAAATCTCCACCAGCTCGGGATCGAACTGCCGGCCCGCCTCACGGCGGATGATTTCGACGCACTCGGCATGTGGAAACGGTTCTTTGTAAACGCGGCGGGCGGTGAGGGCGTCGTAGACGTCGGCAATCGCCACGATGCGGGCCGCCAGCGGAATCTGCTCGCCCGACAGGCCGTTCGGATAACCGGCCCCGTCCCAGCGCTCGTGATGCGAGTTGGCGATCTCGCGGGCCATCTCTAGGAAGTTCGACGCACCCAACCGCCGCTCGATTTCGCGGATCGAATCGGCCCCCACCTCGACGTGCAACTGCATCTTGAATCGTTCGGCCGGGGTCAGCTCGCCCGGCTTGAGCAGCACCGAGTCCTCGAGCGCCACCTTGCCGATGTCGTGCAACGCCGAGCTGATGCCGATCAGGCGGACGAAGCCGGGCGTGATCACGCGGCTGTAGCGGGGGTCGCGGGAAATGGCGGACGCCAATCGCGTCGAGTACAGCGAGATTCGCTCCAAGTGATGCCCTGTCTCCGGATCGCGTGACTCGGCCAGCTTCGCGAGGCCGAAAATGACCGCATCGCGGGTGCGCAGCAGATCGCGAGTGTGGTAGAGCGATTGCTCGTCGGACTTTGATTGCCGACGCGAATGTTCGCCCTGCAAACGGGCCAACAAGAAGTAGGCGATCGCCGCTTGTAGACCAATCGTCCAGACGAAGGCCATCGCGCCTGCGGCCGGCATGGCGGCAAACAGTCGCGCGGTTTCGCCAGGCACAGGGGTCGCATCGGCGGCGGCCGGCGCGTCCGCGGCCGGATTTTGGCCGAGCTGATCATTCCAGCGAGCGGCTGAAATCAGGAACCGATCGTGAATCAAGAGGCCGGCCGCCAGGCAGACTGCCTGGAGCACAATCAGCACGCAAAGCGGTTTGATGACTTTGCGCATGTTGGTCTGTTCCAAGAACTTTCCGGCGGTGGGCGATTGCAGTCGAGCGAACAAGGGGTAGTCCGGGCAGTTGGTCGGCACGGCCGCTCGGGGCTCGCGCGAAAGGGTCGGGCAGCGCAGGGGCTGCGGACTCGCTACACCGGGAACACTAGCTCACGTCCGCGCAGTAGACGGAACCGGTCCGAATGTTCTCGGCGAGAATTTATTAAAAGTCGCGCAGAATCGCGGGCGATTTTGACGAGCCGACTCGATTGATCGGTTGTGTGGATTGTGTGGGAGCAGCCTGACGCTACTGGTCCGTCCATCGCTATCTGACAGGTATGGATGCCATTCCCACGGCTCGGCGTGAGTCCGTCCGGGAATTCAAAGCGATCGAGGAGCCCTCGCTCAAGCTTCGGGTTGGCGGTCACGGATGGATTAATGGAGTTCGCCGCCCGCAATTCACTAACCCGAAGCGGCATCGGCGACGGCCGACTCACAAAATTCCGCTCCGCGGCTTCGCCCGCCTTTACCGCAGGCACACCGATGGGCTAAGTACTAGGACTTTGCCTCTGACGACGAGCGGATCGGGACCCGTATGGCTTTGACCGGCCTTTATTCCAGACACGTCCGCGACGCGCTGAAGAAGCCGGCCGCGTTTAGCGCCGACATGCTGCTCGTCGCGCTGTTCCTGGCGATCTTCGGCGCGATCTTGATGGTGGGACAGCGAATGGCCGCCCCGTTCGCCCAGCAGACCACCATCGACCTGTCGATCGATTCCCTCCCCAAATACACGTTGCTCAGCCTGGGACGCGGCTTCGCCGCTTACTTCCTGTCGCTGGCCTTCACGCTGATTTACGGCACCATCTCCGCGCACAATCGCCGGGCCGAGGCGGTGATGATTCCGGTGCTCGACGTGCTGCAGGCGATTCCCGTGTTGGGATTCATGCCTGGCGTGGTGCTGGCCCTGGTGGCCCTTTCGCCCAACCACCAGCTGGGGCTCGAGGCGGCCTGCATCGTGATGATCTTCACGGGGCAGGTCTGGAATATGACCTTCAGCTTCCATGGCAGCCTCAAGGCCATTCCGCAGACGCTGCGGGAAGTGGCCGCGATTCACCGGCTCGGGCACTGGCGAATCTTTTCTCAGCTCGAGTTGCCGTCGGCGATGATCGGCCTGGTCTGGAATTCGATGATGTCGATGGCCGGCGGCTGGTTCTTCCTCTCCGTCACCGAGGCCTTCACGCTCAAGGGGCACGATTACCGGCTGCCGGGCATCGGCTCCTACATGAACGAAGCCATCATTCAGGGGGACGTGCCGGCGATGGTCGCGGCCGTGATCGCGATGGTGATGATGATCGTGTTCGTCGACCAGGTGGTGTGGCGGCCGCTCGTGGCCTGGAGCCAGCGGTTCAAGGTCGAGGATCTGGCCGCGACGACCGAACCCAAGTCGTGGGTGCTGACCTTGATCCGCCGTTCGGCCCCGCTCCGCGAGTTTTTGGCCGCCCTCGACCGGTGGCGCCACTCGTTGTTGATGACAAGTTTCACAGCGGCCGCCGCCCGGCAAATGGCCGTGCCCTCTGGCGACCGCGGCCAAGTCGTCACGCTGATCCGCACGGCCGTGCGCTATCTGTTGCTGGGGGGCCTGCTGGCGATCGTCCTTTGGGGAGGCTGGTCGCTCCTGCGGTTGATGGGGGAGCTGTCGTTCGTCAGCTCCTCCGGCCGCGACGACTGGAGAAGCGTCTTCGAAGCGTTGGGAGCGTCGTTCTTGCGGACATCGACGGCCGTGTTGTTGGGGGCGGCCTGGACGCTGCCGGCCGGCATTTTGATTGGCCTGTCGCCGCGGTGGTCGTCACGGTTGCAGCCCATGATTCAGGTGCTGGCCAGCTTTCCCGCGCCGATGCTCTTTCCCCTCGTGACGATTCTGCTCGCCCGGATGCACGTCGACTTCAACGTCGGCTGCACGGCCCTGATGCTGTTGGGCACGCAGTGGTACATTCTGTTCAACGTGATTGCGGGCGCCTCGTCGATCCCGGCCGACCTGCGGGAAGTCGCCTCCATTTATCGCTGGACTGCATTTCAACGCTGGACCCGCCTTTACATTCCCTGCGTCTTCCCGTATCTGGTAACCGGATTGATCACGGCCGCGGGCGGTGCCTGGAATGCGACGATCGTGGCCGAATATGTCGTGATGAAGGGGCAAACGTATACAGCCTTTGGTCTGGGTTCGATCATCAACCACGCCTCGGCCGACGGGAATTTTCCCCTGCTGGCCGCCAGCGTCGTGACGATGGCCGTGGCCGTCGTCTCTGCTCAATCGCTCGTTCTGGAGACAGCTCTATCGCCTGGCCGAACGGCGGTTCAGCTTGACGACTTGATCGGATGGTCGTCACGACCTCTCTGCACGTAAACTTGACTGGCACTCGGAAACTTATACGGTGCGCATAAACTTAAGCGACGCGCGTAAACTTGAACGAGGCTGCTCGAGCTTGAGCCTAGGCCCGGTCGAAAACTCGCTCCCGACATTCGGAACGTCCCGTTGACCACCCTGCGTGAATCGTCGATTGCCCTGCCGGCCATGAGCGAATGCGCCATTTCTGCGGCGCAGAACGTCTGCTTGGCATACGGCCCGACGTGCGGCAACGTGCTCGAGGATGTCTCGCTCGAGATTTGCCCGAACGAAATCCTGGGGATTTTGGGCCCCAGCGGCTGCGGCAAGAGCACGTTGTTGCGGGTGCTCGTCGGACTGATCCCGCCCACGCGCGGCCGCGTTTTGGCTCACGGCAAGCCGCTCGTTGGCATGCATCCGGGCGTGGCCCTCGTCTTTCAGAACTTTGGCCTCTTCCCCTGGCTGACGGTGAAGCAGAACGTCGAAATGGCCCTCTCGGGCTTGAACCTCGACAAAGAAGAGGCGACCGACCGGGTCACCCGCTCGATTCAGATGGTCGGGCTGGGAGGCCACCGCGAAGCCTTTCCCAAGGAACTGTCGGGCGGCATGAAGCAGCGCGTGGGCATCGCCCGCGCCATGGCCCGGGGCCCGGAGCTGTTGTGCATGGACGAGCCGTTCAGCGCCCTCGACGTCTTCACCGCCGAGAGCCTACGCAGCGAAATCTACAACCTGTGGGTGGCCCGCAGCGGGGCCTCGAACGATCGCCTCGCCGCGCCGTCGAGCCTCAAAAGCATCGTGATGATCACGCACCTGATCGAAGAAGCCGTCCTCTTGGCCGACCGCATCGTGATCATGGGAACGATGCCCGGGCACATCCGCCAAATCATGCGCAACACGATTCCGCACCCTCGCAACTGCGCAGTCGCAGGCTTTTCTGCAGTTCGTGCGACAGATCCACCAGATCATCGTGTCGGAGCACATGCCGGACGAGCCGCCGCAGGCCGAGGCCGCATCGTCGATTCCCGGGATGGCGATGGAACCGATCCCCTGCGTCGAGCTGGAGCAGGTGTTCGGTCTCCTGGAAATCGTGCACGACCACCAGGGGAAGGTCGATGTCTTCACGCTCGAAAAATTGACCGACGCCGAGTTCGGCCACACGCTGGCCCTGGTGATGGCGGGCGAGATTCTCGACTTCCTCGACACGCCAAAAGAAATGGTCGTGCTCACCGATCTGGGGCGTCACTTCATCGTCGAGGACATTGCCGACCGCAAGACGATCCTCCGCGAACAGGTGCTCAAACTCGACCTGTTCCGCTTCCTGATCAAGCGTCTCGAGGCCGCCCCGGAACACGAGCTGCCCAAAGAGATCGTCGAGGAAGAGCTGGTCATGCGGATGTCGACCCGCGACGTCGAGCCCCTGTTCGACACGATCGTCAACTGGGGCCGGTCGGCCGAGTTGTTCGGCTACTCGCCGACGACCGAAACGCTCTACCTCAGCGAGGCGCGCGAGGACTAGACGCTACCCGCCACCCCGCGCGGCACGCGCTACGCGACACGGCGCTACGGAACACGGCGCTACGGAACACGGTAGAGCCGAATCGAGAAGTGGTCGCGATCGGCCACGGCCAGCTGCGACCCGTCGGGCGCCAACGCGAACGCGCACGGTTTGTGCACGATTTCGAGCACTTGCTTGCCGTCGGGAATGCGAATGACGCGCAGATAGGGTTCAGACGCGTAGGCGGCAAAACGCCCGTCGCGGGAAAGCTCGAGCTCCTTCCAGTAAATCATCGCGCCTTTGACCGCCTTGGTCGGCGAAGTGGTGGATGAAACGACTTGCGGTCCCGTGGAGGAGAGCGTGATCACGTCGAGGCGCTGCTCATCGCGGGCGACCAGATAATTCCCATCCTGCGTGAGCCGCAGGCGCGGGGCCACGAGCGGGTGCGGCAGGTTTTTCAGTTCCACCTTGCCCTGCACGAAGATCGAATTGCCGCGGGGTGAAATGTTCAGAACTTCGGGGGGGCAGGAAGTGCTGTAGGACAGGGCGAGCATCGCGTCCATGCCCGAGCTGACGACCCCCATATCCCACGCGCCATCGCAGGAGCCGATCGACTCGGCTTCCGCCGAGGAGTGCAGCGGGTCCCACCAGACCTTGGCATGATTGAGCTGATAGCTCGAGTCGGCGTCCTCGGCAAAAATGACCGCGAACAAGCTCCCCTGACGCGTGAATGCGAGCGACTGAACGATGCCGGGAATCGCCTTCAAGTGAGAGGCGGTCGGGCTGGGCGGCTCGTACTCTTTGTAGTCCGTTTTGTCCTTCTTGTCTTTCGACTCTGCACTGTCTTTGGACTGTACGCTGTCTTTTGACTCCGCGTTGTCTTTTGACTCCGCGTCGGAGCTTTTCCGCGACGGGGTCAGCGTCAAGTGCTTTTTGAGTTCCCACTTGGCCGTGTCATAGATGTCGAAGTCCTTACCGTTCACTTCCGAGACAACGAGCAGCGAGCCATCGGAGTTCCAATTGCACCGCCAGCCGGCGTGCTCAAGCGAATGGACCGGCTTGCCGCTGCTCGCCTGGTAGATGCGGGTTACCTGCACCTTGGCCCCATCGGGAGGCTTCAATTCGTAGGTCACGACCGCCAGCTTCGTGCCGTCGGGAGAGTATTCGAGGTCAACCACCTGGTCGCCCTTCGCCTCGAACTCCAATTCCGGAGCGGGCTCGCCGAAAATGGTCAGTGAGACGATCCACGCCAGGCCGCCCAGAATGACGGCAAGCATAAAGATGCGGAACAACCAGCGCTGAACCACGGCAAACAGTCCTCTCAGGGCAAAGCGATGTTTTGGCGAGCCAAATGCCAGGCGTCCACTGTCCCGGTCCTGAACGCCCGGTACGCAGCGAATCGACAGGATCAGGGCGAGCGGGACGGCGTTTGGGCCGGTTTCGCTGCGGGATCCGGAGCTTTGGGCGGCGTGGCCGGCGTCTTGGGCGACGTTCCCGACGGCTTGGGCGGCGTGGAAGCCGCAACCGCGGGCCGCAATCCAAGCGTCTTCGCCAACAGCGCCAGCGATTGGTCCGAGTCGACCAGCTCACTGACCAGCACGCCGTGGCGGTCGATCAACAGCACCGTGGGGTACTGGGTCACGCCGTAATCGGCCGCCGCTTGACTGTCAGCCCATTGCGTGGGATCCGCTTTGTAACCCCAGGGCGTCGGGCTGGGCGGCACGATCGCGACGGGGAAGGGGATGTCGTGTCCGCCCCAGCTTTCCTGACGGACCTTGGCGATTGCGTCGTCGAGCTTCTGCGCGCTGTCGATCGGCTTCTTGTCGGCGTCGACGTCGACTTGCACCCCGAGGACGACAAGCCCCTGCGTCTTCAGCTTGTCGTAGAGATCGACCACGGCGGGCACCGCCTCGAGCGAGGCCGGCGACGTCGCCCGCCAGAAAAACAAGAGCACGCACTTTCCCTTCTGCGCGGCGATCGTCTGCGGCGGGCCGTTCTTCCAAGCGACGGCGCCGCGCAGCTCGGGAGCCGCTTGGCCTTCGAGGAGGGCCAGCTTGCTGGGCGCGGCCGTCATCGGCTCGAATACCAAGTCGTGCTCTTTGTTGGGAACCTCGATCGTCGCGAACACGCGGACGATGTTGCTCCCGCCCGCGTCGAGGAGATAGTCCCCGGGAGGCACGAAGAAGTGATAGTCGCCCGTCCCCTCGGAGGTGTAAGTCAGCGTCACCCGGTCGCCGTCGCCGAGCGACACGGTCGTCATCCCCAGCGGCTTTTCGTCCTTCTTGAGCTGAGGCGACAGCACCTTGCCCGTTACGTGGCACTCGGGGAGCAGCGAAACGTCGAGCTTGTCTTTCGCCTTGCCCGCATCGAGATGCACGACGGCCGCCAGGTGCCGTTTGTCTTCGCGCACGAAGATCCCGCGCTCACCGAGCAGAGGGCGAAGGTCGGCGCCGCCCGCCTCGAGCTCGGCGAGGCCGCGCGAATTGGTGAGGCAGTGCCATTCGTAAACGAAGCCGTCGGCGTCCCGGTCGCTCGGTTTCTTGGGCTCCTCGACTCCGCCGAAATGCACTCCCAGGCCGACGTGGGCTCCGGAAACGGGACTGCCCTCCGCATCGAGGGCGCGGATGGTGAGCTTTTTGAGAGGTGCCGCCTCGGCCTTCGGTTCGTCCGACTGCTTGGCCGGATCGGCGTCGCCCGTCTTGGCTTGGGCGGACGGCGTCTTGGTTTGGGCCGAAACAAGTGCGACAGTGACGCGAGGTCCATCCGCCCCGCGAACCTCGGCACAAAAGAGGGCACCTACGGCAACGGCCAACTTCCCGGCGCGGCAGAGATTCATCGATTCAACCAGCCTGTTTTACCACGGAAATGTGCAACTCGCGGCTCAACACTATCCTATCTCCGCTCGCAGACCACGGTCAAAACCGGAAGCGAAATTATCGGCTGGAGTCGGTCCTTCGACCGCCGAAGTTGCTGACCCGGCGACCGCGGGAATGCCCGTCTCCGGGCGATCTGCGACGGAATTTCCGACCGCTCGACCCGTCTTCCGCGAGGACCTATTATCGCGTCATGGATCGCGTCAAAAAACCTCAGCCCGGCGATCAGCCTCAGTCCGGCCGGCAAACCGTCCGAATTTACCCGCTGCCGGCGAACATCGAGCCGGGGCATCTGGCGGGCGGCGTGGCCGTCGTAATCGACGTGCTGCGGGCCTCGACCACGATCATCGTGGCCCTCGCTAACGGGGCGGCCCGCGTCATCCCCTGCGGTTTTGTCGACACGGCTCGGAGCCTGGCCGCGGAAGACGAGACCGGCAACACGCTGACGGGGGGCGAACGGGGGGGCGTGAAGATCGAGGGGTTCGACCTCGACAACTCGCCCGCTTCGTACTCGCGCGAACGGATCGCCGGCAAGTCGATCGCATTCACGACCACCAACGGCACTGCGGCCCTTCTACGCACCGACGGCGCCGCCCGCGTGCTGATCGGTGCACTCGTAAATCGACGGGCGATTGTGGAAGCGCTGCACGCCGACGGACGGCCCGTGCACCTGATCTGCGCCGGCACGGACGGGCGCCTGACCTCCGAGGATTTGTTGGGAGCTGGCGCGATCGCAGCCGGACTGGTCCGCTTCGACGACGTCGAACTGTGGGATGAGACGACGCAAAGCGCCGCCAAACACTGGCCCGACGGAGTTCCGGCGGACCGCTTGGGCGAGTGGCTCAACACAAGTCCGGGCGGCAGCAACCTGGTCAAACTCGGTTTCCAAGACGACATCGCACGCGCCGCACAAGTCGATACGATCTCCGTCGTCCCCGAGTATTCGTCGTTCACGCGGGCCATCACGATCGGCGGGCCTGGGTGATTACCCTGTGCGTTCCGAGCCCCTTCCGCTACCCTACCGGCGTCCCCCCTTTGCGGGAAAAGCACGAACCACGAACGATCAAGCCGATTGAAAACTCCGCTGATTCGAGCTTTGGTCGTTTAGACATTGCTTCGTCATTCGTGCTTCGTCATTCGTGTTTACTGAATAAGTGCCGCGACGCACCGGAGCCACCAACCACCCATGTCACAATCGACGGACCGCCCCAAGTCGATGGATCAGATCGTCGCGCTGTGCAAGCGGCGCGGGTTCATCTTTCAGTCGTCGGAGATTTATGGCGGCCTCAACGGCTTTTGGGATTACGGGCCGCTCGGCACCGAGCTGAAGCGCAACGTGCGCAACGCCTGGTACCACGACATGGTCACCAACCATGACGAGTTCTCGGTGCCTGCCGGCGCGCCGCGCGCCTTCTCGATGGTGGGGCTCGAATCGTCGCTGATCATGCATCCGCAGGTCTGGAAAGTCTCGGGGCACTACGACCTCTTTCACGACATGATGGTTGACTGCAAGGAATGCAAGGCCCGCTTTCGCGCCGACCACGTGTCGACCAGCGAGTGCCCGCTCAAGCCGAGCCGGCATCCGGGCGAGTTCGAGAAGTGCAAACTGACTGAGCCCCGCGAATTCAACCTGATGTTCAAGACGATCATCGGCGCCCTCGCCGGCGAAGAGGGGACGGCCTTCCTGCGGCCGGAGACGGCCCAGGGGATGTTCGTCAACTTCAAGAACGTGTGCGACAGCACGCGGGTCAAAATCCCGTTCGGCATCGCGCAGGTCGGCAAGAGCTTTCGCAACGAAATCACGCCGCGGAACTTCACCTTCCGCTCGCGCGAGTTCGAGCAGATGGAGATGGAGTTCTTCTGCCATCCAAGCGAATCGCGGGAGTGGTACCAGTACTGGCGCGACCGCCGCTACAACTGGTACATCAACCTGGGCATCTCCAAGGAGCATCTCCGCCTCCGCGACCACACGGCCGACGAGTTGTCGCACTATTCCGTCGGCACGGCCGACGTCGAGTACGCCTATCCCTTCCTCGGACCCGGCGAGTACGGCGAGCTGGAGGGGGTCGCCCACCGCGGCGACTTCGACCTGCGTTCGCACATGGAGGGCAAGCTCGTGCACGAGGGTGACGGGCTCGTCGTCGAAAAGGATCCCGAGGGCAATCCTCGCCACCGCGGCAGCGGCAAGGATCTCACCTACTTCGACGATCAAACGCGGGAACGCTTCATCCCCCACGTGATCGAGCCGGCCGCCGGCGCCGACCGTGGCACGCTCGCCTTCCTCTGCGAGGCCTATCAAGAAGACTCGCAGCCGGACGAAAAGGGCGAGCTGCAGGAGCGGCTGGTCCTGAGGCTGCACCCCAAGCTCGCGCCGATCAAGGTGGCCGTGCTGCCACTAATCAAGAAGGAAGGCATGCCGGAGGCGGCGCTGGCCATTTATCGCGATCTCAAAGACGCGGGCATCGCCAGCTACTTCGATCAGCAGGCGGCCATCGGCCGGCGCTATCGGCGGCAGGACGAGATCGGCACGCCGTTCTGCCTGACAATCGACGGCGAAACAGCGAAGGACAATACCGTGACGATCCGCGATCGCGACACGCTCGCTCAGGAGCGATTGCCGATCAAGAACATCGTCGACGAGATCCAGCGGCGGCTGCGGAAATAATTTCCGGCGCAAGTTGCCG
The DNA here is from genome assembly GCA_963800135.1 of uncultured Planctomycetaceae bacterium. Taxonomy (GTDB): domain Bacteria; phylum Planctomycetota; class Planctomycetia; order Planctomycetales; family Planctomycetaceae; genus DASPSM01. The sequence continues at coordinate 226,188 of CAWCZR010000003.1, forward strand.
CCGGCATAGCATGATCCGCGGTTCGCATTGCCCTCGCTGACGCTTCGGGTTGGTAAAGCAAAGCACTGATCCGAAGCGTGAGCGAGGGAGAGCGCGCTCAACCGCAACAAATTCGCGCACGGCGTCAGCGGAGAACGGCTTCCCTCACTAGAAGGGCTGGACCCGGATTTCCGTTTGCTCTTGGGCCGGCGATTCGAGCATGGCCGAGCGCTGGAATCCATCGAGGGGCAGGGCCCCCTGATTCGGGCCTCTCAACCCGGGTGGATTGGTCGGCGGCGTGGCCTTGGGGACCTGCGGCTGCAGCTCGTTGGTCGGTTCCGTCGGCTTCTGCGGCTGCAGGGGAACCGGGGGCACGGCCGTCGGCACGCCGCCCGGCGCAGTTTGTCCATTCGGATTCGGCGATTTGGCGGCGGGCGGAGTCGCGGCGGCCGGACCGCCCGGACTCGCTTGCACTGCCGGCGGCACGACGGGCGGTCGCGGCAACGGCGGATTGGCTGAATTCGCGCCCGGCGCTTGTTGGCCAGGAATTGGCGCGACTGGCGGCATGGGCGGCTGGTGATAGGCCAGGCTCGGCGGCGACAAAGGGCCAGCGACGTATGGTGCCGGGTTGCACAATGGCAACACCCTCCACGAAGTTTCGTAGAAGCCGTAGCTGGGACGCGTGTACGCCGGGACCACCGGGTAGCGCGTTTGCGGCCAGACGTGCGGCGGCCGCCACGGATCGTCCGTGCCGGTGCCTCGCGGATTGTCGAGGAACCAACCGGAATTGCAGTTGGGAAGCGGCTCGTTGCGCCCGCAGCCGCTCGTCCGTGGCCCCATCGTGGACGGGTTGAACAGGCGATAGGAAGCGGGTGTATTGCAGAGCGGCGGATCGGCCGCGCTCACAATGCTCGACCACAGGCTGCCCAGCCCAATCGCGGCGAGCATCCCCGGAAGCAGGGTGCGTCTCATCGAGATCATTCCATTGACTCCGATTTGCCATCCCTGACAGATCGATGATTCTTCGAGCGGTCGCCGGGCACATTTACCGGCGTTGTCGTTCACCCCAGGCGCGTCAAACGCGCGTCACCATTCCCCAGTTAAGGATCACCACTTATAGAGCACCGGCCGCTAATCACTAGTGTCGCAGCCCTGCGCCACTCGACAGTCCGGCGGTTCCAAAACCGGGCGAGGAACCGGAAATTCCGCCCAGGCCACCACCTAGTCCACCGAGGCCGCCCGCCCCGCTGGAAAGGGGAGTACCGCCCTGCAAATTCGTGCCGAAGTAACGCGTGTGCGAGAAGTAGCCGGTTGGATGCCCCGTCGGCCCCAAGGTGGAGCCCAGCCCCTGCTGGCTTAACAGCAGCTGCTGTTGGGCCAGCGTGAGCGAATTCGAACCGGTGGTCGACTGCAGGCGGTTGACAGAACGGTTCAACGTGGCGAGGCCGCGGGCCGCACTGACTTGGGGCTGCACCCGGGTGAAGTACTGGTAGCCGACGGCGCGATCGGCGCCTACGCCCGAGCCCAAGAGCCCGGCGTACGCACTCACGACGGGTCGCGTGCTGCGCTTGAGCGTCGGGCCGCCGCTGCCCGTTTGCGGTCCCGCCTGATATTGGGGGATTTGACCCCATACCTGGTCGCCCGAGGCCAATGCCAGGAAGGCGCCCCCCGCGATGAGCACGATTAATTTCATCTTAGCGCTCCGTCGCCCGCAACCGGTTTGCATCACGCAAAATCATATCCCAGGCAACCGGTGAGGACAACGTTTCGAGGCTCCTGCCAGGTTCTACTGCAGATTCTCAAATCGGGACTAGAACCCCGTCCCCGTCCCCGTCGACGACGAGCTGCTGGTGACGACGCCCGCGTTCAAGACACGGTTGTAGGTGCCGGCACCGAGCAGGATCACACCCATCACGCGTTCGATCGGCGCCGTGACTTTAACCAGGTAGTTGTCGAGCGCGATCAGGTCGTCGGCCTTGATGTAGATGCGATCGCCCGGAAGGATCTGATAATTCGTGGTGGTCACGCCGTCCTGAGTGATGCCGCGCCAGTCGACCATCATGACTTGCGAACCGGCACAGCCCGGAGGCGATGGTCGGGCCACCCACAACCGTTTCGACGAAATGTCCGACAGACCCTGAATCTGCGAGACGGCGTCGAGCACGGTTTCATTTCCGGTGAACGGAATGCGGTCGACTCGCTCGCCGTTGCCGCCGCCGTCGGTGACGACGTAAAACACCTTGCTGTTGTAGCCAAGCATGTCGACGCGGACTTCCGGATCATCCAGGTATTTGTTGAGCTGCGCCGTCACCGCCGCCGTCACCTGGTCGAGCGTCATGCCCGCCACGCGAACGTTGCCGTACACGCCGAGCGAGATCTGCCCGTCGGGACGGACGAGGTGTTCGCCGGCAATCAACTGACGGCCGGCCGTGTCGACGTACGAAATTGACGCTTTGACGTCGGCAATGCCGCTGATGGTGCGCAAGTGTTGCACGAGGGTCGAGCGGGCGCTTTCCAGGTTCATACCCGACACGCGTACGGCGCCGTAAATCGGCCCCAGGTCGACGGTGCCGTCGGCCTGCACGCGATAGTAGCCGTTGATCAGGTGGTAGTCGTTGAAGCCGGTGATTCCGGCGGCAGTCAGGTTCGGATTGGGAGCCGCGCCGGTCGTTTCCGAAGGCAGATCGGCCCGGATGGTCAGGTCCTCGCCCGTTTTGATCAGCTCGTTCGGGCTGCGGACGTTGTGGGCCACTTCAACCAACAGCACGTCGGGCGGTTCGACGCGATATTCGGGAAGGACGGCCTTCTGCAGCTCGCGAGGCACGTCGGAACAGGCCGAGTGCGCGAACGGATCGAAGTCGTGCTTGAGCGGCGTCGTGCAACCGACGGCCGCGAACGTGCACCAGGCGAGTGCCAGACCGGCCACAGTTTGTAGGCGGGGGATCGTGCGCATATTTGCCTTGTGCTCGAAATCTGCGCCTCGCCCCCCCGCGAAATGAGGCGCAGTCACTGTGAGATCGGTTGTGAGAATAGGAAAACTTTAGCGGTCGTTTCGACTCTAACGGTCGCGCCGAACACCGGGAGATTTGGGCAAGGCAGCCGGCGGAATTTCGACCGCCGAACGATCCTTCGGCGCGGAGAACGGGGCGTTAGACAGTCGCCATCCAGCCGGGGTACTATGCACCGGCTGTTTTCCTGCCACGCGAGGCGCTGCGATGAAGAACTGGGAAATTGGGGTTTTCGCGTCGATCGACGCCGGCTTGGGCGTCCACCTGGAGGTGGCCCGCGAGTTGGGCGTGCCGACCGTACAGATTCATGGACCGCACCAGTGCAACCGCACGCCGGCCGCTGCCGAAGACTTCCTCAAGCGCTGCGAGCAGGCGGGAATCCGCGTGACAGCCGTCTTCGGCGGCTTCGAAGGCGAAAGCTATGCCGACATCCCGACGACGGCTCGCACGGTCGGCCTAGTGCCCGAAACGACGCGGGTGGCCCGGCTGCAGGAAATGAAAGAAATCGCCGATTTCGCCAAGATCCTCGGCTGCAGCACGGTCGCCCTGCACATCGGCTTCGTTCCGCCCGAGCGCACGTCGGCCGGCTATCGCAGCCTGCTCGACACCACGCGCAACCTGCTTGACCATCTCGCGAAAAACTCGCAGCAGCTCAACCTCGAGACCGGGCAGGAGTCGGCCGATCACTTGCTCGAATTCATCGGCGACGTCGCCCGCGATAACCTCTACATCAATTTCGACCCGGCCAACATGATCCTCTACGGGACGGGCGATCCGATTGAGGCCCTCAACAAGGTGGGCCGCTACGTCCGCAGCGTCCACTGCAAAGACGCCAAGTGGGCTCCCGCCGACGCCCGCACCAAGAAATGGGGACAAGAAGTCCCGCTCGGCGAGGGGGACGTCGGCATGGAGACCTATCTCCGCACGCTCCACACTTTCGGCTATCACGGCCCGCTCACCATCGAGCGAGAAATCGCCCATGACCGCGAACGCCAGAAAGCCGACATCGGCCATGCCGTCCGACTGCTGGAATCGCTCCGGGCGAAGATCCTCGGCAACTAACGGCAATTCGCGCGGCCAGCACACTAAAATGGTGGTATGCGTGACGATCAGATGACCGAAGCGGCCCGCCGGGCCTTGGAGCGGGCCGCAGCCCTGGCTGCCGCGTGTGGTGCGTCGGAACGGGACCCCGCCCACCTCTTGTGGGCCATGTTTCTCGACGAATCCGAAGCTGCGGCCGCACTGCAATCTGGTGGCGTGACGCGGGCGCATCTCGAACGCCACTGCCCCTTGCCGCAAGCGATCGAGGCTCTCACCGCGCAACTCCCTGATCCGGAGACCAGCGATCCCGCGGACTCCACAGCGAGTGAAGACTTTCGCCGAGTCGTCGCCACCGCGGCACAGGCGGCCGCCAGTCGCGGGCGGGAAGCGGAGGTCGGCACCGCGGACTTGTTGGCAGCCCTTCGTCGCGTCGAATCGGCGGCGTCACGCGCGCTCGCACAGGTCGATCTTCCACCGAATATCGACTCGCAAGCGGCGATCGACGCGCTCCCCGCGCCGCTCGACGTCGATTTTCAAATTGCCTGGCGACAAACGTCCGCGACGGACCAGACGGCGACGCTGCGGATTCTTAGACGCCGCCGCCAACCGCGCGGGAAGGGCTTCGCGTATTGGAGGATTACGCGCGTTTCGCGCTCGACGACGCGCATTTGACGCGGCGGCTGAAGGAGGTTCGACACGCGCTGCGCGACGCGTTGACCGGTTTGCCCGCCGCTGGGCTCGTCCGTTCGCGCGACACGCAGACCGACGTCGGCACGACGATCAGCACGCAGGCCGAGATGACCCGCAAGAGCCCGCCCGAAGTGGCCCAAGCCGCATTCAAGCGGGCTCAGGAAGCCGTCCGCTCGCTCGAGGAATTCGGCAAGCTTGTGTCGCCCCTGGCCGCCGCGCGATTCGAGCGGCTTCGCTACGAGCTTTACACGCTGGAAAAGGCGCTCGCTCTGGCCGACTTCAATGCCCACGAATTTGCGGATCGGCAACTCTATCTGCTGGCGACCGATGCGCTGTGCCCGCACGGCATCGGCCCCGCCATCCGCGCGGCTTTGGCGGGTGGTGTGGCCATCGTGCAGTTACGCGAAAAGGAAATGCCCGAGCGGCGACTGCTCGAGTTGGGACGCCGCGTGCGGGTTTGGACGCGCGAGGCCGGCGCACTCTTTATCATGAACGATCGCGCCGACCTAGCCGTCGCCGTTGATGCCGACGGCGTACACCTGGGGCAGGACGAATTGCCAGTGAAAGAGGCACGGGCGATTGTCGGCCCGCGTCGCTTGGTCGGCGTCTCGACCCACTCGATCGAGCAGGCCCGCCGTGCCGTGCTCGACGGAGCCGACTATCTGGGCGTCGGACCGGTCTTCCCGTCGGCGACCAAAGCGTTCGAGTCGCTGGCCGGCCTGGAGCTGGTCCGCGCGGTGGCGGCCGAGATTTCGCTCCCCTGGTTCGCCATCGGCGGAATCAACGCGGAGAACGTGGCCGCGGTCGCAACGGCGGGCGCCCGGCGGATCGCCGTCAGTCACGCGATACTCGAGCGCCGCCGACCCGGCAGCCGCAGCCGCCACGCTGCTTCAAAAATTAAACCCGCCGCCGGTCGCGACATCTCCGACATCTCCGGCATCCGCGACGACGGAACGTGCCGCGGAACAGAATCCGCAATAAGAGGCACACCGCCCGAGGGGCTGCGACAACGGTCTGCGAAACTAATCGCGAGCCGAGCCGTCCGTTTCGATCTCGCGGTCAGCGAGTCCTTTGCCGTAAGCCGGGGCGACGACTGTCCGCGTCTGCGCGTCGGCGATGCCCAGGTCGGTCAGAACCTGAGCGATGCTCGCACGGCGATGCTCGTCGAGGGCCGGGCTCGTGTTGTTTTCCGAGCGTTCGATGAGCACCGGGAAAGGCATCGTGCGGGCTCGGGCCGCAATTTCCAGAACGTGGTCCTTGCCGGCCGGAGAAAGTTCGCTGGTGCTGCCGACGAAATCGTTCTGGTGCAGGATGAATTCGGCCGCCTGACCGTTGGCCTGCATCGTTTCATAGTGAGCCCGGTTGACCGCGCCCAGCGGATAGACGTCGGGCACGGGCGTTTGGCAGGCGGCGTACCAGCCGCAACCGCCGCACAGGCTCAGCAGCACCGCACAGAAGCCGGAGTGAAAGGTCGATCGAGCAGCCGGACGCTTCATGGCTGCACCTGCTGCGGTTGAGCCGCATCCGTTCCGCTTGCGGAAGCTGGCGCTGCGGCAGTCGATGACGCGGCGGTCGCGCCGTCGGCCGGACGCTGCGGGGTCGACTGCGACCAGCCGAAGCTGCGGAACGGATGCTGGTACCACTTCGAGCGGGGATCCGACGAATCAGTTTGCGGTGAGTCCGAGACCGAGAAGGTGGCAGCGGTCTGCACGATCGGGCCATCGGTCGGCGCGCCGTGGTTGGTCGTCTGCGCGTTGCCGAGCGATTGCAGCGTGCCGCTGGCCGGCGCCTGTGCTGTTGGCGTCTGCATCGGCTGGTAGGGCCGATACTGCGTGCTGGCTCCCGGAGCCGGCGGTGCGGTGGGCGCCGCGGGCGTCGGCATGACCTGGGCGGGAACCATCGGCGTGGACGAGTGCGAATTGAACAATTGGAAGCCGACCGGCACACCCGCGTTCTGGCCGGCGCCGTAGGGCGCCGACTGGTAAACGTTGGGATCGGGGCAGCCTTCGGTCTTGCCGCACTTGAAGAATTCGCAGTTGTTGGGAGCGGTGACTTCGTGCCCGGGCACCGGCGGCACTTCTTCGGCGTCCATCGGCCGCACGATCTCCGGCGTCACCAGAATCAACAGCTCGGTCTCTTCCTGCAGCGAACGCTTGCCGGAGAACAGCGGTCCGACGACCGGCATGTCGCTCCAGCCGGTTCTGGCGACCGATGTGTTGTTCTGCCGCGAGATCAGCCCGGCGAGCACGATCGTCTGTCCCTCGCGGAGCTGCACGGTCGTTTCGGCGCGCCGCGTGTCGACGCCGGGAATGCCGTTGACCGTGTTCGCGCTGTCGAGCTGGCTGAACTCCGGCGAGATCTTCATGCGGATCAGATCGTGGTCGAGCACCTGCGGCGTGACGACGAGCGACGTGCCAAAGCCATGAAACGTCGTCTGCTGCGCCCCGACGCCTTCGACGCCGACGATCGTCGGGACGGCAAATTCGCCGCCCGACAGAAAGCTGGCCGAGCGCCCGCTGATGACGGTCAACACCGGCTCCGACAGGATCGTGGCCGTGTTGTTCGACACCAAAGCATGAATGGCCGCGTCGATTTCGCCGTTTTCAAAGATCCCCGCCAGCGACTGCCGACGCGTATTGCGGATTTGCTGCACGGTGTGTCGGCGATCGAAGAGCACGTTGTTCAGGTTGACTCCCATGCTGCGGAGCAGCGAGCGGTTGAGCTCGGCAATCCGCACGCGGAGCATCACCTGGAACTCGCCGGGGACCTCGAGCAGGTTCACGATGTCGGTCGCAACCGGGGCGGCCGATTCGTCCGCCTTGATTGTCACGTGTCGCCGGTTTGCCTGCTGCGGCTTCTCTGCAAATTCGAGCGGCGCCGGCGGCGGCACGGCGACTTCGCCGCGGATGATCTGCAGGATCTTGGCCGCCTCCTCGGTGTCGCGGGCTTGTCCCTTCACCACGAGCTTGCCGGAGAAGGGAATCAGGTAGACCTTGCTGTTCGGGAAGAGGATCGCCAGCTTCCGTTCGAGCTTGCTGAAGTCGAGTCGGCGGCGCTCTTCGACGTTGGGGTCGCGAATCGTGTTGACCTGGTAGATCAACGGCTGATGGCTGTTGTCGAACCAGAGCGTGAGCGTCGTGCTGCCCAACTCCAGGCCGATGATCGACAGCTCGTTCGGGCTGTATTGCACGATGTCGACGATGGATGGATCGGCCACGGCCGTCCGCACGACGTTGGTGCGCGCGACCAAGAGCTGGCTGTGATGCTGCACGATGTCGAGGTTTTCGGAAACGCTCGGCATCGCGCTGATTTGCTCGGGCAGCGGATGAGTCGCATGAGCCCGCGGCGGCGCTTCCGCGACGACGGCCGCGGGCGCCGGCGGGACGGGTGCCCACTGTTGTTGCTGTGCGGCCAGTCGCGTCGTCGGCAGGGCGAGGCCACAGCCGGCGAGCAAACAGGCGGCCGTGCGAATGCGCCACCGGCGAACCGTCTCCCGAAGGAGCATTCGTCGTGGCGTCGGTCGAGAATGCGGTGTTGCCGCAAACATGTCAGACATCGGGGATCCGATTTCTCTGGAGCGCAATCCGTCCGTGCAAATGGCTCAGAGACGGGTGTTTACGGTCGTATCGGTTATGCGGGTCTTGTGAATTGAACGGGAAGTTTGGGTTTTGCCGCCCGAACGGCTTCTGGCCGGCCCTCGCAAGAATCAGTTTCCCACAACCTCCGCCTTTGACGTTCTCCACCCTGGGAATTGCCGGCACCAGTTCGCCTGCGAACTGATCTCACACTGCCACAGATCTCACACTGCGACAAACGGGCGAACCGCGTCGGCGACCGCAGACTAATCCGGCACCGCCGACGACGGACGGCCCCGTTCACCGGCAGGGGTCGGACGGTCGAGCCGATAGATTACGGAAGATTGCGACACTCCCCTCACGGACGAGGGCTCGATCCCAGCGCGTGGGAATGACGCGCCCCTGAAGGCACGGAGGTTACCGATGGCGGCGAACTGCTGGCCCGTCTTAGTGTCGGCTCTGCTGGGGGCCGGTCCGGCCGCCGTAATGCCGGCGCCGCAGCCCAACCTCGTCGAAGCGACGGTCGCCCCGGTCGAGGCCCGCTACTGCTTCGATTACCAGGCGCCCTGGCTGCACGGCTACACGCAGGAAATTCCGGCCTACTCCGGTTTCCACTCGTTCCGCCCGTACAACTACAAGCACGTCCTCAGTCAGTCGCAGATCGTCGGCGGCTGGGGCCTCTCGCCGGCCTCGCCGTATAGCCAACAATACTGGCACCGCCCGGCACAGTAACTTTCGTGCTTCGTCATTCGCTCTTTAGCGTGCCCCGGGCCGTGTGAGGAAAACGAAGAACTGCAGCACGAGAAACAGGGCGAGCGGCGCAAAGACCAGCACGCGCACGAATCGTAGCGCCTGCGGATACCACTCGCCGACGATCGGCACGACCTGGGTCCGCTGGGCCGCGTCATCGACTCCCTGCATCTTGAGCGTGTCGACCACGATGTCGTGGCGCTTCTCGTTGAGGGCCCGATCGTCCGACGAGGGCGCCGTCTCGACGAGGACGGGGAACCGCGATTCGCCCATCCGCGGCACCAGGCGGTGGAGATGGTCGATGCCCGACTCATTCAGCTCCGCGCTCTTCGGCTTGAATTCGTCGCGCCGCACGATCGAGCCCGCCCGCTCGGCTTCGATCTGATCGCGGCTGCGGGCGTCGAGCATCGGCATGAGCAAGAGCAGGAACAACACGCCGACGAGCGTAAGCGTCAGCGTGAGACAGCCGAGTGCCGTCATCTGCGATTTGAAGAGATTGCGTTCGGACGCCGTTTCCGAGTGCAGATCGATGGCTCGCCGGCGTCGAACCGACACGCGGGCGGCGTCGACGACCTCGAACGCACGGACCAAGTCGGTCCAGGCGGCCGCGTCCGAGCGATCGGAATGCGACGCGCGCATGTTGGCTGACGCGGAGACAGCCGGTCGATTTCCCTCCGCGCGGCGGGCCAACAGTCGCTCGATTGAGTCCAAGGCGGCCGAGCCGTCGTCGGTCCAGAGCGCTTCGTCGAACTCCGGCAGTGCGACTCTCTCGGTCCGCACCGACCATGCCGGCGGATCGCTCGCCGCGGTCACGGCAATTTCGCCGCGTTCGCCGGCAATGACCAGATTGAAACGAGACGGGCTCGTCGTGCCGCGGACCATCCAGGTCGCCTCCGGCAGCCCCTCGCCGGAGAGGGTAATCGCCGCGGCCGCCACGCGATCGTCGACGGCTCCCGAGAGACCGGCGGTGACTCGGCTGTAATCGCCGCCCAGGCTCCGCAGCAAGTCGGCATCGTGGAGCAGGGCATCTTCCAGCGCGACTTTGGACAGCCCGGGATGCCCGGTGTCGGCGGCCGTCTGCATTTCGCGGTCGATCCGCAAGTAAAGCGGCCGTCCCAGCGCGCCGGCGTTAAGCGCGGCGCGAATCCGCTCGAAGCCCGGCATCGCGCGATCGACAAAAATCGGCACGATCCAGGCGTTCCCCTCGTCCCGGATCAGCGACAGTTCGTAAATCCAGGTCGAACCCTGCGCACTTCGCGGCAAGATAATGAGAGGGTTGCCGGCCGCCGCTAACTGCCTCGCCGCTTCGAGCACGGCGTCGTCGCTGCCGCATACGAGGACGGCGTCGATCTGTCCAGCCGTCAAGATTCCGTCCCAACGGGGCAGCAGACGAACGGCGGGAGCGATCGAGCGCAGGTCCGACGCGAGTTCGCCCACCAGGGCCGCGCACTCAAGACGGTTCGTGGGTCGGGCGGCGATCGCGCTTACGAGCGGCAGGATTTCCGGGTCGTCGCCGATCAGCGCGAAGTTCATGTGCCGATCAAGCTCCGGGGCCGCGGATCGGGGCGGCCGACGACGGCGCGAATGGTGTCGCGATTGACCGGTTGAATCAAGCCGTGTTCGGTGATCAGCGCTGTAATCAATTCCGCGGGCGTCACGTCGAAGGCCGGATTGCGGGCGGCGATCGCGGCCGGCGCCGTCTGTCGCTCGAAGGGATGGGTGACTTCGCTCGCCGCGCGTTCCTCGATCGGGATGCTACGACCGTCGAAGGCACTCAGGTCGAATGTAGTGGAGGGAGCCGCGACGTAAAACGGAATCCCGTGGGCTCGAGCCAGAAGTGCGACGGAATAGGTGCCGATCTTGTTGGCCGTGTCGCCGTTGGCGGCAATCCGGTCGGCCCCAGTAATGACGGCCTGGATTCGCCCTTCTCGCATGATCCAGCCCGCGGCCGAATCGCACAGCAGGGTCACCGGAATGCCGCGCTCGGATAGCTCCCAGGCGGTGAGCCGCGCCCCTTGTAAAAGGGGCCGCGTTTCGTCGGCAAACACCTGGAGCCGTTTCCCCTGGCGCACAGCGGCATAGATCACGGCAAGCGCGGTGCCGTCGCCCGCCGTCGCCAACGCTCCCGCATTGCAATGCGTCAGCACACCCGTGCCGTCCGTCAGGAGGCCGGCCCCCGCGCGGCCGATGGCGGCACACATCTCCCGGTCTTCCGTTTCGATCTGACGCGCTTCCTCGAGCAGTCGCGCGGCCATCTGCGACGACGTCAGCTCCGGTTGCGCGGCGGCCACGTCCTGTATGCGAGCCAGCGCCCAGGGCAGATTGAAGGCAGTCGGCCGGCTGCCGTTCAAGTATTCGGCCAATTCACAGAGACGCTGATCGAAATCGGCCCGCGACGCCTCGAGCACGGATTGCAGGCCGATCACGACGCCGTAAGCGGCTGCGATGCCGATCGCCGGCGCGCCGCGGACGCGGAGAACGCGGATCGCCTCCCAGACCTGCTCGGGCGTCGCCAGATCGATGAGTCGCAGCTCGCCCGGCAGCAAGGTCTGGTCGATGATCCGCAGCGAGCCGCCCACTCCGCCGATCCAGGCCAGGGTGGGCGTCGCGTGCGTCGTCTCGGGGATCACGTCGGCCATCGGGTTCGCTACTTGAGCGGGGAAAAATCGGTCGGATTGAGGTAGACCCGCTCCACCTTCTTGGTCAGCGAACCGTTCTTTTGCGACTCTCGGAAGACCTTCTGCCATTCCGGATCGGCGATGAAGGCGGCCCACGCCTTGTCGGCCGCTTTGCGGCTGGGGTGAACGACGAGATAAACCAGCGTGTCGGGCTGCTTCTCGGGGACCCAGTAGCCGATGCTCTTGATGCCGTGCTTCTCGAAAATGCGGATCGTGTGATCGCGAAACCGCTTCTGTAACTCGGGCATTTTTCCGGGACTGGCTGTATAGGTCCGCAGCTCGTAAACCATGTCCTCGGCCTTGGCCGAACGGATTTCACCGGACGACAGTCCAGCACCAAGCACCATCGCACTCACGAGCAGATTCCGCAGCGTCATGTTGAAGTTCCTGGCTCAAGCGGAGGGAAGGACAAAGAGCGGGAGAGACAATAGGCCGTTGGCTCAATTACAACGCGTTTGAGTGAGGGGGTAAAGCGAGGGCCCGAACGTCGCTTGCGCCGCTCCAACGCGAGTGTGGCGTGAGCGGGCAATGCGGCGGCCAAATGGGGCCGAGGAAGCAGCCGAAAGGGGTGACCAAGCCAGGCAGCCGTCGTTACCAGCCGAGCGACATGTTCGTTTCGATGGCGCGTTGCGCTTCGTGGAGGTCGGCACCGGTATCCAGCATGTACAGCCGGATCGCGTGGACTTTGTCCCCCTTGGCGCGCGCCAGGCAATCGCGGGCCGCGTCGTTCGGCTCGCTGGTCCCTTTGACGCCGAGCATCCCCTTGGAGATGACCCAGATGTCTCGCGGACGCTTGGTGAGCCGCACGACGTCTTCATGAGGGTAGTGCTGGCCGGCGATTTCTCGGGCCTGCTGGGGAGAATCCGCCCAGCCGATCATGATGTGCTGGGTCGTCTCGATCTCGTACAGCGCCATACGACGTCCTCTCTCCTGCACCCCCGCGGGATTCGCCCGCGACGGGGCTCGCCTGCGGTGAGCGTCAATCGTTGTTCGCCCGCCCTGCTCCCCTCCAACCGCAAGCGATTATATCGCGCGCCGGAAAACTGATCCATCACACGGCGCGGCAACGGGCAAGGAAGTCGACCGTTATTCGGCCCGCATCTTCCGTTCCTCGGCCGCACTGCGGCGGAGATAAAACGGGACGAGACTCGCGCAATCGGCCGCCTGCCCGCGGGCCAACTGCTCGAGCCCCAATTGGGCGACGACGCGGGCGCGAGGTGTCCAGCAGTCGGCCGGCAGTTGTCGGCACGCAGGAGAAATATTGGCGGCGTAGACCGCCAGCCCCGGTCCGGAAAGCACGCCACCGGGTCCGCGCTCGGCCAGCCACGCCGCGGCGGCCGCAAGGGCCGGAGGCTCTTGGGCGATCCACGTGTTCTCAATTCGCTGATAACTGGCGACGTAAGCATCGCCGCGAAGCGCGTCGGCCAGCACGTGTACGCGGGCGACGTCGGCCGGACTGTTGGCCGCGATCGCCCGCAGCGTATCGACGGCGGCCAGTCGACAGCCCGTCGCATAGGCCAGCGTTTTCGCGCAGACGACACCGACCCGCAGCCCGGTAAAACTTCCCGGTCCGATGCTGACGGCGACCGCCGAAAGATCGCGCACCCGATACCCGGCCGCGCCAACGAGCGTGCCGATCTGCGCGATGAGCGTCTGCGCGTGCCGCCGCGGGGCCTCTTCGAGCTGCGCTTCGCTCAAGCAGTCGCCACCCCGGAAGAGCGCAATCCCTCCGGCCAGGCCGGACGTTTCGATGCCCAATACGAGGGCCGACTGCGGGTCAAACTCGTTAGGCGCGGCGGTCATGAGTTGGCTTCGCGATTGACGTCGCCGGCTTCACGTCCATCGGCATCGCCATGGCCCGTGTCGTCCCCGTCTTGGCGATCCCCGTCTGGCTCATTCTCGTCGGCATCGTCCTCCTCGGCATCGTCCGCCCGCATTTCGGCGACGAAGCGGGAGACAAGCGTGGGCTGCCGCTTGCCCCATTTCATGCGGCTCTCGGCCCAGCTGATCGTCAGGTCGTTCATCGCCCGCGTTACGCCGACGTAGGCCAGCCGGCGTTCTTCCGGCAGAGAAGGGGAGTCGGGATCTTCGAGCGAGCGCCGGTGCGGCAACAATCCCTCTTCCAGGCCGACCAGATAAACACGGGGGAACTCAAGCCCCTTGGCGCTGTGCAACGTCATCAAGCGGACGACGCCGCTCCGTTCGCGCTCCGACTCGTCCTCTTCGTCGCGGCCGGCCAGAGCGCAGTCCTCCAAAAATCCGGCGAGCGACACGGTCTCTGCGCGGTCGGAGTAAATTTTGATCGACTCGCGGAGCTGCTCGAGAGCCGCCTTCCGCGCGAGCTGCTGTTCGGGCTCGGGGTTGAGCCGCTCGATTTCGGCTTCGTAGCCAACGTCCTCGACCAGTTTTTGAAAGAGGTCGGGCAACGGCTGCGCGAGCGTCTCGAACTCGTCGCGAAAGCGTTCGATCACGGACCGCAGCTCGGCGACGCCGGCGGCCGCTTTGGCCGACATTTCTGGACGTTCGCCGCTCACCACGAGATTCCCGTCCGGATCGACCGACCCTTCGGCCCGCGTGATTAGGTCCCAGACGGTGCGGCCGCTACGGACGGCCTGCATCGTCAGTTTTTCGACGGCCGCGTCGCCGATGCCGCGCGGCGGCGTGTTGATGATCCGCAAGAGTGACTGCTCGTCGTCGGTCCGCGAGATCACCTTGAGATAAGCCAGCAAGTCGCGAATTTCCTTGCGATCGAAGAACGATTGGCCGCCGATCACAATGTACGGCAAGCGGCGGCGGCGCAGCTCGGACTCGAACAGTCGCGGCTGCTCGTTGGTGCGAAATAAAATCGCCACGTCGCCCGGTGTGGTGCCGCCGGCCACCAGTCCCGCGATCTCGTTCACCACGGCGGCCGCCTCGGCCTGCTCGTCCTCGAAGCCACGAAAGCGAACCTCGCTGCCCGACGGACGGCAAGCCTCCAGCCGCTTGGCGTGGCGACCCGGATTGTTCGCGGCTAGCCGGTTTGCGATCTCCAAGATGGCCGGATTCGAGCGATAGTTCTGCTCGAGGCGGATGACCCTGGCGCCGGGGAAAATATTCTGAAACTCGAGGATGTGCCGCACTTCCGCCCCGCGCCAGCCGTAGATCGACTGGTCGTCGTCGCCGACGACGCAGAGCGAGCGGTGCGGCCGCACGAGCGCTTCGGCCAGCGCGAACTGCGTGCCGTTGGTGTCCTGGTATTCGTCGATCTGCAGGTGATCGAAGCGGCGCTGGTGGCGGGCCAGCACGTCGGGAAAATCTTCGAACAGGCGATGCGTGAGCAGCAGCAAGTCGTCGAAATCGACCCCGCCGCGGCTCTTGATCGCCTGCTGGTAGCGGCGATAAGCGGAGGCCGCCAGCATATCGAGATCGTTTTCGACGAAGTCAATCGCCCGCTGCGGGGCGATGCCGGCCGATTTCCAGCGGCTGATGCGGCTGACCAGGTCGCCCGGGCGCAGCGTTTTGTCGCTGACGCGAATTTCGCGAAGCGCGGCCCGCGCGGCCGATTCCTGGTCGCTGCGATCGAGTATCGCGAAGTTGGGCGGATAGTCCGAGATGCGTGGCGTCCTGCCGCAGGATTCGCACACAGAGCGAGTGAAACGTGGTGACGAGCGGCCGCGCGGCACCACGCGGCGCCCGGCCGAGCAGGGCGGCCGTCCGCTGCTGCATCTCGCGGGCCGCCTTGTTCGTGAAGGTGACTGAGAGAATCCGATCGGGCGGCGTGCCGCGGCGAATCAGCTCGGCCGTGCGGTAGGTGATGACCCGCGTCTTTCCCGTGCCGGCGCCGGCCAGGACCAGGACTGGCCCGGACAAGGTGAGGACGGCTTCGCGCTGCCGTTCGTTGAGGTCGCGCAGCCGTCCGGTCGCGGCAGTCCGTGCCACGCTCACTGCGTTTTAAACTGCCATTTGTCGGAAAACGCGTCTTTGCGTTTCTTGGAGCGCTTCTTGGTCTCTTCGGGTTTGGGCGGCGGCTGTAGCCGGTGCAAAGCGACGCGCAGCTCCGAGACCATTTCGCTCGCGTTTTGCCAGCGATTCTGCGGCTCGGCCTCCAGCCCCCGCATGATGGCGCTCGCGATCTGCTCGTCGAGCTTCGGGACCAGCTCGCGGATGTCCCGCGGCTTCGTGTTGATCCGCTTGAGCATCATTTCGAGCGAGGCGCCGTTATCCGACGGCCAGGGCAGCGTCTTGCAGTA
This sequence comes from uncultured Planctomycetaceae bacterium, assembly GCA_963800135.1. Lineage (GTDB taxonomy): Bacteria > Planctomycetota > Planctomycetia > Planctomycetales > Planctomycetaceae > DASPSM01. Next base: position 242,138 of record CAWCZR010000003.1, read on the forward strand.
CATCTCGTAGCAGGTGACCGCGTAGGAAAAGATGTCGATCCGCTGGTCCGTCCGCTGCCGCTTGATCAGCTCGGGCGCCATGTAGTTGGCGGTCCCCGTGCGATTGCCCGGCTCCTGAAAGGCCCGCGTGTTGGGGACCACCAGGCCGAAGTCGATCAGCTTGGTGCGGTGCTGCTTGTCGAGCAGTACGTTGCGGGGACACAGGTCGCGGTGGATCCACTTTTCCTTGTGGAGATATTCGACGGCTTCGCCCAGCTCGACCATCACCCGCAGCCGGTTCTCGCGCATGGTCTCGTTCTGCACGTCGACGAGATAGGCGAGGCCGATTCCCTCGACCAGCTCCATCACGAGGAACTGCTCACCGTCGGTCGTGACGCCGTGCTCGAACGTCTTCACAATGTGCCGGTGCGACAGCTGCGACGCGACTTGTCCTTCGGTCGGCTTCACCCGGTCGGTGAAGCGGGCCTCGTAACGGGCCGTCTTGTCGCGATCGAGAATCTTGAGCGCGACGACCTGCCCCGACTTGCGGTCAACGGCCCGCCAAACCTTGGACATGCTGCCGGTGCCCAGGCGGCTGACCCGGTCGAACCGCTGCGACACGTCGACACGCGGATTGGCCGCGCGTCGTTTGCCGCCAAAAAAGGACCGCAGAAAACCCATGTCCGCTCACATCGAGCAGTAGTCGATCAGGCGGGCGATCTCCACGCCCAACTGTGGTCGCGGCACGATCCGATCGATAAACCCGTGCTCCAGCAAAAACTCACTCGTTTGAAAGCCTTTCGGGAGCGAGATTTTGACCGTGGCCTCGACCACGCGCGGACCGGCAAAACCGATCAGCGCCTTGGGCTCGGCCAGGATCACATCGCCGAGCGCCGCGAAGCTCGCGGCCACCCCTCCCATTGTCGGGTTCGTGAGCACAGAAATAAAGAGTCCGCTGTCGCGCTGGTAGCGGGCGATGGCCGCGGAAACCTTGGCCATCTGCATCAGCGACAGAATTCCCTCGTGCATGCGGGCCCCGCCGCCCGAGCCGCTGACGATGACCAGCGGCAAATGCAGCTCGGTGGCGGCCTCGATGGCGCGGGTCAGCTTTTCGCCGACGACCGACCCCATGCTTCCCATGATGAACGCCGAATCGGTGGCGGCAAAGACCAGCGACCGACCGCGGAGATAGCCTCTTCCGGCCACGCAGGCGTCCAAGAGTCCGGTCCGCGCCTGCTCCTGGGCCAGCCTTTCGCTGTAAGGCTTTTTGTCGACGAAGCCCAGCGGGTCCAGCGGCGCCATGTTGGCGAACCACTCTTCAAAGCTGTCCTCGTCCAACAGCTGCTTAATGCGGGTTCGCGCCGAAATATAAAAGTGATGGCCGCACTCCGGGCACAGGCCCAGCTTCTCGTCGACCGTTTTGCGAAAGACGCTCGCTCCGCAGCCGTCGCACCCAATCCACAGGCCTTCCGGCACGCCACGCTTCGGACGCTGCCGCGGCATCGCCTCGGTCCCTTCAAGATTCGGATTGTCGACGGTACTCATTCGTGAGTCCCGCGTTTGGAGGTCGAGCTCGGCCCGGTTCCCACGGCCGAACTCGTGCCGTTCCCATTTCCGGCGTCTTTCCCGTTTCCGTTGTCTTTCCGTGACTTGGGAAGCGTGACAGAGCGCCCGTTTGCGGACGCAGCACCGTTCGGAGACTGCGCGCCGTTGGCGAGTGACTTGCCATTGGTCGGCTTGCCGTTGGCCGGCGCGGCGGCGGCTCGACCTGTCGCGGTCTTTCCGTTCGACGGAACCGAGTCGGCTTCGGGCAGCGCGGCCGTCGCTAGCGAGATCCGCTCGATCGTCGATCGCAGCGACTTGCGGTCGCACGATTCCGGGAACGACGGGCGCTGGCCGCGTAGCACGCAGCTGATCATCGTCGCCAGCGGCTCCGACGCCACGATGCCGATCGTGCGTTTGCGTTTGAGACACTTGCGGAGGCCGCGGCGAATCCGCTCGACCGCCTCGGCCACCGTTTCCCCCTCGGGCAGGCGGACGGTTTCGGGCGATTCCTGCCACTGCTTGAAAACTTTGGGGTATTTCCGCCGCACGTCGTCGACCGGCAGCCCCTGCCACAGACCGTGGTCGAGGTTGCGGAAATCGTCCACATCTTTGAGCGAGGCCCCGTTTTGCTCGCAGATGGCGAGCGCCGTGGAGCGGGCCGGCTCGCCGGGAGCCGTGAAGACGACGTCGAACTCGACCTCCTGCAGCTGCGCCACCAAGCCCAGCACCTGCGCATGGCCGCGGTGGTTCAGCGGCAGATCGAGCACGCCCTGGATCCGATTTTGCTCGTCGAAATCGGTGCATCCGGGACGGATTAAAACGACGTCTGGCATGGAGGGGGGATTCCTTCAGCGAGGCTTGGCGGCCGCGGCGGATTTGGCCCGGTCGGCCAATTCGGTCATGGCGTGGCCGTAATCGCCGGCCTCGAAGATCGCGCTGCCTGCAACAAAAATATTCGCTCCCGCGGCCGCGACGTCGCCGATGGTCTCCAGGTCGATGCCGCCGTCCACCGAGGCAAAGGTCCCCGGCTTCAGCCGCGACTTGAGCCAGCGGAGCTTGTCGAGGGCGCTGGGCATGAACTTCTGGCCGCCGAAACCGGGCTCGACGCTCATCACCAGGGCCACATCGAAGGCATCGAGGTAGGGCTCGAGCGATTCGGCAGGCGTTTTCGGATTGATCGCCAAGCCGGCCAGGGCGCCGTGCTCGCGAATGCGGGCCAATAACGGCCGCGGCTCGGGCACAGCTTCCAAGTGGATCGTCAGCAGGCTGCAGCCCGCCTTGAGGAAGTCGTCGAGGTAGCGGGCCGGATCCGAAATCATCAAGTGAGCCTCGAACGGCAGCTCGGTCAGCTCTCGCACCCGTTCGATGACCATCGCCCCATAGCTCAGGTTGGGGACGAAATGCCCGTCCATGACGTCCATGTGCAGGATTCTGGCTCCGCCCGCTTCCAGCAGGTCCACCTCGCGATGGAGGTTGCCGAAGTCGCATTTGAGCATCGACGGGGCGATCAGCGGGATCGAGCCCGCGACGTGTTCGAGCAGGCCTTGTCGGCTCATCGGAATGGGAGTCGTCCTCAACTCGGCGTTCAATCCGGCCGGACGGTTTCGCTCGCGACGGGGCGTTACCCCGTTAGAGCCAAGCGGCGAGGCGCGGCCGTCAAAGCCGCGGAAATCCTATTGTGGTCGAGACGTGCCGAGCAGTCCAGTGGAACCGCTGGCCGGCCCCAGCAGAGGGCCGCGGGCACGACATCCATAAAGTCATCGGGCGTAATCTTTTGCGGCGAAAAACTCTCCGCCGGTCAATACGCTTAAAGCGCGGCCACCCGGGCGATGATGTCTGCCGTCCGACTCGAATAGCCGTATTCGTTGTCGTACCAGCCGAGCACTTTGATCATCCGGGTGCCAATGACCGTCGTCCAGGTCGAGTCGAAAATACAGCTGGACGTGCTGCCGATAACGTCGCTGGAGACGATCGGGTCTTCGGTGTACTCCAGGATGCCCTTGAGAGGCCCGGCGGCGGCCGCTTTCATGGCCGCATTGACGTCCTGCACCGTGACATCCTTCTTCAGGTTGACAACGAGGTCGGTGATGCTGCCGGCCGGGACCGGAACGCGAAGCGAAATGCCGGTCAGCTTCCCCTTCAGCTCGGGGAGAACGAGGCCGACCGCTTTGGCGGCTCCGGTCGAGGTTGGAATGATGTTCAGGCCGGCCGCGCGGGCCCGGTGCGGATCGGAGTGGAGCTGGTCGGAGACCCGCTGATCGTTCGTGTAAGCGTGGACGGTCGTCATCAGTCCTTGCTCGATGCCAAAAGCCTCGTGCAGGACCTTCGCCATCGGGGCCAGGCAGTTGGTCGTGCAGCTGGCGTTCGACACGCACTTGTGCGCGGCCGTCAGCTCGCGGTCGTTGACCCCTAACACCACGGTCAGGTCGGGCGTGTCCTTGGCGGGAGCCGACAGGACCACCTTGCGGGCGCCGGCGTCGAGATGGCTGTCGTAGCCCGGTTTGCCGTCCTTCTTGCGGCCCGTGAAGAACCCCGTCGACTCCAGCGCCACGTCGACCGACAGCTCTTTCCAGGGAAGCTTTGAGGGATCTTTCTCGGCACAGACGCGGACGGTCTTGCCGTCGACGATCAGGTTGCTGCCCTCGACCTCGATCGTGCCCGGGAAACGCCCCTGCACGCTGTCGTACTTGAGCAGCATCGCGAGCGCTTTGGGGTCGCCCAAATCATTGATGGCGACCACCTCGAACTCTTTCGGCCGGGCGGCCAGAGCGCGAAACGTAATTCTTCCGATGCGTCCAAATCCATTGATCCCAACACGGACAGCCACAGTTCGGGCTCCTCTGCACGACAAAAAGACAGCGCAACAATGTCGCGGTGCGACGACGGAAATTGTATCGAGGCAAAACGCGCTCGGACCGCACGCGGGTAAAGCTGGGGGGGCCGAGTCCTCGACCGCTGGGTGATTCTAGTTCGCGGCGACCATCGCGACAACGAAACCGCCTGGCGGCCACCCGTGAAGAAAACGGCGGCCCGTGCTGGCTGCCACTTGGCGGACCGCGGGACGCGTCTATCATCAAAGTAGGGGAAGAGATATAGTCGCCGCGCGTTCAGCATCTCCCCTTGCGCTCCCGGTTGGACCCTGGCATGCGCGTCGCCTTCGTCGAAGATCCGAATGCAGCCAACCTGCACCCGCTGACGCTCGCTCGCCCCGTTTTCGAGCTGGTCTGCGGGCAGTATTCGCTCCGCGAACGGATCGTGCGGAACTGCGGCGTGAGCGAGTGGGGGGCATTCGTACGCGACCATCTGGCCGACGCATATCGCGAAGAACATCCCGAAGCGCACGTCAACGATTTTGCCTGGCTCGCCGCGGCACCGACTCTCATCATCAACGGTCGCTGGCTGCCGACGGCCGACGCTCTGCGCGACGAATTGACGCACGAGCCGGCTGGCATCTGCGGCGGCCAGGCCGCCTTTTTCACCCTCGAACCGTTCGATGCCGAGCTAATCGTCCGCACCGGCTGGGAGCAGTCACTCTCGCTCTTGGCCGAGGCGCAGCCGGCGGTCAACGCCCGCGGTATGTTTCTCGAGTTCCCCTGGGACGTCGTTCGGCAGAACGTCGAGATGCTGCGCGAGGATTTTCGTCTGATCGGCCAACGTCACGCCTTCGCGCTGCAGCCGCAGGTGGCGACGCTGGGTCCGAGCGACAACTTTCACATCGCTCCGGCCGCGCGGATCGAGCCGTTCGTCGTGCTCGATGCGAGTGAGGGACCGATCACGATCGGCCCGGGAGCGGTGCTCGAAGCCTTCACGCGGGTCGCCGGTCCGTGCCACATCGATCGCGGAGCGCGGCTCTACGGTGCGAACGTCCGCGGCGGGTCGACCATCGGCCCTTATTGCCGCGTCGGCGGCGAGGTCGAGTCGTCGATCCTGCACGGCTACGCGAACAAGTATCACGCCGGCTTCTTGGGCCACAGTTACATCTGCCCGTGGGTCAACCTGGTGCGCTCACCACGAACAGCGACCTCAAGAACGACTACTCGCACGTCCGCGTGCCCGTCCGCGGCGAATCGCTCGACACGGGACTGACCAAAATGGGGGCGTTCATCGCGGACCACGCCAAGACGTCGATCGGCACGCTGCTGAACACGGGCACGTCGATCGGCGCGATGTCGATGATTCTGCCGGACGGCCAACTCGCGCCCAAACACGTCCCCTCGTTTTGCAAAGTCGTGCGCGGCGAACTGACCGAAGGCATGGATCTCGAGCGGACGCTGCGGACAGCCCGGGCCGCGATGGAGCGGCGCAACTGCGAACTTACGCCCGCGCAGGAACGGCTGTGGCGGCGGCTCTTCGTGCAAACGCGGGTCGAGCGCGAGAACGCAATCCTGCGCTGGCGCGAGCGCGAGTCGGCCCCGCGCGTAGGCGCGGGCCACGTCTTCCCAGCTGGAACTTCGGCTAGGCCTCGACGTTCAGCGTTTGGCCCGTTGTCGACGTGCCGCTGCCCGACGACGAGGACGAATTCGACAGCTGCGAAATCAGCGACTGGACGGCTCCGCCCATGCCACCGTGGTGGTGGTGATGTCCGCCGCCGCTCTGGGACTGCTGGTCCTTCTGCAGCTGCGAGAAGGCGGCCTGCGCGGAGGTCAAGTTGCCGGTGTTGAGCGCGTTGGCGAGGGTCGTCAGATCGCTCGACACGGGGCTCGTAGTCCCGCTCGTGCTCGACGATTGGGAACCCTGCGTCTGATAGGCCTTCTGCAGCGTGGCGAACGCGCTTTGGGCCGCCGTCAGATTGCCTGACTGCAGCGCCTGGCCCAGGTTCTGGAGATCGGATTGCGTGCTCGAACTGTTCTGAGCGTAGGGCGAGGAGAAGTACTGATTGAGCGAGCTGATGCTTAAACCCGACATAAGTCACCCGATTCTCGAAAAGAGGAGCGGCCGACGCAGACGACTCGTCCGAATGGGGATCCACAACTCCGTGGATACCCCAATCGACGCGGACGCCGAACAGTGTCCGAAAAAGTCCCTCGCGGCGCGGACCTCACTCATTCGATCGGTTTTGTCAAATGTCTTCGATAACTCAAAAAACTTAAAAGTTTGTCACCGCGCGCGAGCGCGCTTCAGCTTTCTGTGAGGGCCGAGTCGGTTTTGCCAAAAAAGATTCAAGTCGCCGAGGCGTAGCGGCACGGCCGGGGTTTGGGCGCCGGCTGCTGGAATGCGTCTGAACGGATGGCTAGACTGGCGGCTCAACCTCGTTCGACCCGCCGTTATGATTTCCCCTGCCTCAGAGGAATGGAACATGTCCGAGCTTTGCCGTCCCCGACATCTTGCAATCTGTGTGCTCTTCCTGTTCGCATCGTCTATCGCGCTCGCCCAGGCTCCGGCCGTCAAAAAACGGCCGAAGGCTGCGGAAAACGAAACCGTTACCCCGGTGCCGCGCAGCGACCCCTGGTGGGTGAAACGCCAGGAGAAAACCAACGCCGAGGTCGCGAAGGGGGGCGCCGAGCTGCTGATGATCGGCGACTCGATCACGCATGGCTGGGAAGGAAAGGGGCGCAAAGTCTGGCAGAAGTACTACGGCAATCGCCACGCCGTCAACCTGGGCTTCGGCGGCGACCGCACGCAGCACGTCCTTTGGCGGCTCGAGCACGGCAACCTCGACGGCATCCATCCGAAGGTGGCCGTGCTGATGATCGGCACGAATAATGCTGGCGGTAATACACCCGATCAGATCGCCGCGGGAGTGCGGGCGATTGTGGAGAAACTGCGGTTGAGCCTGCCCGCGACCAAGGTCCTCGTGCTGGCGATCTTTCCCCGGGGCCCGAATCCCGACTACCCCTTGCGGAAAGTGAACGAGGCGGCCAACGAGCGGATCGCGAAGCTCGCCGACGGAACGCACGTCTTCTACCTCGACATTAACAAGAGGTTCTTGAAGGAAGACGGCACGCTCACCACGGACATCATGCCCGACCTGCTGCACCCGAATGAACGGGGCTACGAAATCTGGGCCAGCGCAATGGAGCCGACCGTGGCCCGGCTGATGGCAGAAAAGGAATGAAGCGGACATGCGCTGGCGCGCGATCCTGGATCGCGGAGCGGATGCAGCGGATCGACGTCTCCGGCATTCGCAAGGTGTTCGACCTGTCGGCGACGATGCAGGACCCGATCAACCTCAGCATCGGGCAGCCGCACTTCGACACGCCTCAGCCGGTCAAGGACGCACTCAAACGAGCCATCGACGATGGGCGCAACGCCTACAGCCCCACGCAGGGCATTGCCCCTCTCGTGCGCAAGTTGCAGGAGCGGGTCGACACCGAATTCCAGCATGCCGACCGCTCGTTGTTCGTCACCAGCGGCACGAGCGGCGGCTTGATGCTGGCCCTGTCGGTGCTGATCAATCCCGGCGACGAGGTGCTGTTTTTCGATCCGTATTTCGTCGTTTACAAGCACCTGACGACGCTCGTCGGCGGTAAGCCGGTCGCCGTCCACACCTATCCCGATTTTCGAGTCGACCTCGACAAGGTTCGCGCGGCACTCTCCGAGCGCACGAAAGTCATCCTCTGCAACAGCCCGGCCAATCCGACCGGGACCGTGCTCTCAGAAGCCGACCTGCGGGGGCTGGCCGAGCTGGCCGCCGAGCGCAACGTGGCCCTGATCAGCGACGAGATCTATCGCACGTTTGTCTACGACGGGCCGTTCATCAGCCCGGCCCGGTTTAACGAGCGGACGATCGTCATCGACGGATTCAGCAAATCGCACTCGATGACCGGGCTGCGGCTGGGCTACGCGCACGGCCCGGGCGAGGTCATCCAGCAGATGATCAAGCTGCAGCAGTTCACCTACGTCTGCGCGCCACAGCCAGTCCAGTGGGCGGGGCTCACGGCTTGCGACGTCGACGTCTCCGAGCGCGTCGCCGAATACCGCCGCAACCGCGACTTTATGGTGGCGGAGCTCTCCGGCTTGTACGAGTTCGCGCCGCCGGCGGCGCGTTCTACCTCTTCGCCAAGGCACCTTGGGGAACGGCGAGCGAATTCGTCGCCGAGGCGATCAAGCACAATCTGCTGATCATCCCCGGTAACGTCTTCAGCGACCGCGACACGCACTTCCGCCTATCGTATTCGGCCGAGCGTCGCACGCTTGAACGAGGCGTCGAAGTGCTGAAGAAGCTGGCCCGCCGCTAGCCTGGCTCGCCCCGGCTCTTCAGTCCGTTCGGGAGCTTGATGCAATAAAAGAGCCTTCGCCGACGCTTCGGGTTGGTGAATCGCGCACACTAACCCGAAGCGTCAGCGAGGGACGTAATCGAAATCAGTCGAGCGAGATCCCGCCGATTCACGACTCGCGCGGTCCCTCGGGAGGAGGCTGAGTCGGCGGAGCAGGGGGCGAGGGCGGCGTCTGCGGGTTCGCGTGCTGCGCCCACTTTTGCTGGAACTTGTCGAACGAGTGCTTGAGCGACTCGAGCAGCCGCGGCACACCCGGGGCCGCCATGAACACGCGGCACGAAACGGCCGACCGCGGATAGAACGTGGTGATGAAGTCGAAACAAAACTCGCTCGGCGTGTGGCCGATCATCACCGCGTTGGCGTAGCTGCCCGACAGGACGTCATCCTGCAGCTTGAGCTGCTCGTAGAGTTCCTGCGCCGAAACATGTCCGCCGGCCGCCGCGCCCGGTGCCGTTTGCGGCGCGGGTACCAGCGGCATGTTGTATTTCGATTCGTAGTTCTTCAAATTCTCAGACAAAGCCGCGATGAATTGCATCACCACGCCCGGCGGCAGCACGACGCGGGCGGCCACCTGCTGCGGCTGAGACATGCGGAGCAAAAAATCGAGAATGAATTCGTGCGCCCCTGGACGACCACGGCGCCTGTGCTGAAGACGCCGCGGGCGACCCGCTCGGGCACTACGGCGCTGATCTGCGCGTGTTGAATCTCCTCGCAGAAGGGCCCCTCGTCGCCGGGCGCGTGCGGGCCCATCGCGGGATTCTCCGGAGGTCCGTGGTCAGGCATCGCGGCAGGTTCGCTGGTAGGGTTCGGGCGGGCCGCGATCGTGATGCGCCGCGCCCCGGGTCGGGTGCTTACGGGGTCGAGCGGACGCGCTTGCGAACGTCGGTCTCGACCGTGCCGAACGCGTTTTCGTGGCGCTGCAGTGCCGCGGCAAGGGCGCCCAGCAACCGTTTGGCCGTGAAGTGATTCATGATGATCCGCTGCGAGACTCGGACCGTGGCTTCCCCTGTGGCATAGGGGTGCGGGTTGAGCCCCAGGTCGAGAATCAGCTCCTCGGCCGTGCTCGAAACGCGGCAGAAATTCGCGTAGCCGGCCACGCAGGACGAATCGTCGACGTGCACCATCGTCTGGGGAGGCGTGTCTCCGGCGGCTGGTGCGGCTGGTGTGGTCGGAGGTTTAACATCGTCCTTCGCCATGGCTGATTCCCGAATGTAAAACGGAGGTCGCGGTTTTCCGAGTTCGTCATCAGGCCCTGCACGGGCGCAACTCGCGCGGTTATAACAGCACGGCGCGCGGGATTCAACGGCCTTGTCGCCGCTGAATTCCCGCGCGCCGTGCGTTCTGTACAAACTGGCGCAGCCGGGAGGCTACGCTGGTCAACTGCGTAGCCCGGAAGGCTGCGCTGGGGATCGATTACTGGCCTTTGGCAGCGCCCGCGTTCGCGCGCATGCGACGTCCGCCGCCTTGTGGCCGCAGCAACTTCGTGTCGAATGCCTTGCCCTTCAGCGACGCGAACTGCGCCTGCTGGTCCTTGGTCAGAACTTCAGTCGACTTGGCCAGCTGCTCTTCATTGAGCTCGTGCATCTTCGTCTGGCGCTCGGCGCGAGGCACTTCCGCAAGCTGCTTCTGGAAGTCCTTATTGATCGACGCGAGCTTTTCCTTCTGGTCGGCCGTCACATTCAGGTCTTTCTGCACACCGGCGTCGAGCAGGGCCTGCGCTCCGGCCAGCTGAATGGCAAGCTCGTGAATCCGCTTGGCCTGCGTCTTGTCCAGGATCTCGGCCAGCTTCGGAGCGAACTTCTCGTTGACCGTCTTCGTGACTTCGGCCATCTTGGCGCCGAGTTCGGCCATCTTCTTCTGGCGCTCTTCAGGCGCGAGATCCTGCAAACCCTGGAAGCTGACGCCGGAGGCTTGCATGGCCTGCATCACTTCCTCGCGGACGTCCTGCGACAGGTCGTGAAGCTTTTCCTTCTGGTCCGGCTTGATGCCGACTTCTTTCTGCGCCGCTTCGTTGCTGGCAACGTAGATGTCGTTGACGCCTTGCGGGCCGCGCATGCCCATGCCGCCGCCGCGGCGCCCTTGGGCATTGGCAACCTGGACGTCGACGAGCAAAGCGAGGGCGGCAACCGCCACGCACGGAACCAAACTCTTTCTCAGCATGACGTTTCTCCTGACTGCTGTTTGGAAGCTCCGCCGTCGCGGCGGATCGAAAACCCGACTGGGCTGATACACGATGATCAATACACGGTGAGGGAAGAACCGTTCGGTCGACCGCGGCCAACTTGAAGTGGGCATAGCCGTGTTTGGCCACAACCAAGCTACCCGACGACCGGCCCGCGGTTGCGCTCACTATGCCCAAATCGCAAGGCAGCCGCAACCAGAGCGAGACTGAAATGTCGCAACACCTTACGATAAGCTTAAGAGCCGATAATCCGGGCAGGATCTAGCGATTTCCCGGGTCATTTTCGGCCCACTTCGGCGCCAGCCGAACCACACAATTCGGCCGGATCCCAGTTCAGCAACCCGTTCTTGCCGTTATTCCCACGAATCCCGCGCGCCTCGCTCCGAGCCTGCCCGGGAGCCGCAAATTTCGAGCCCGTCCGCATAACGTCGGCCTGGTTTGCAGATACGGACGGCCAGTTTGCGAATACGACCAAGCGCTGAGGGGATCCGCTATGATGCGCCGCACGACCGATCCGTTGCGGGAGAGACACCATGATCGAGCTGGAAGAGCGAGGCGTCGTCACCCTCTTACGAATGGTCGCTGGCAAAGGGAACGCGCTCAACCTCGAATTCACCCAGGCGCTCGACGAGTGCTTGCAATCTCTCGAGCGCGGTCCGACGAAGGCGGTCGTGCTGACGGGACAAGGAGCCGTGTTCGGAGCCGGCGTCGATCTGCCCGCACTGGTGAGCGGCGGTCCCGATTATGTCCGTCGCTTCGTCCCGCAGATGGTGGCCGGATTCGAGCGACTGGTGACGTTCTCCAAGCCGCTGGTGGCCGCTGTCAACGGACACGCGATTGCCGGCGGCGCGATCCTCATGTTGGCCTGCGACCAGCGGATCCTCACTCGCGGCAAGGCCCGCGTCGGCCTGACGGAGATTCGCGTCGGCGTCGAGTTTCCCTCGTGGCGCTCGAGATCGCGCGGTTCGCCACTCCGCCCGAACACTTGGCGTCGCTGATTCTCACCGGCCGCACCTGGCCGCCCGAGGAGGCGCTCGCTCGCGGCCTGGTCGACGAGCTGGTCGATGCCGACCGCCTGATCGAACGGGCCTGCGACGTGGCCAGCGGACTGTCGGCCATTCCGAGCGCCGTTTACGCCGCCACGAAACGCGCGCTGCGCAAGCCCCTGTGCGACTCGGCCCGGCAATTGACGGCCGCCGAGGGGAGTGCGCTTGTCGAAATGTGGTGCGCGCCGAAACTTTGCAGTCCGTCGCCGACTTTGCGGCACGCCATATCGGCCGCAAATCCTGATCCATCGCAACTCGAGTAAGGAAAGCAGCATGTCCGGCATCAACTGGGAGGCAGCGCTCGTGGCGGCACTCGCCGGCTACGCGCTGGGCCTGCTTTGGTATTCGCCGTGGGGGTTTTTGCACATCTGGATTCGGGCGGCACAAATCCAAAAGCCGCCCACGCCGACGCCGCAGATGTTCCTGCTGCTGTTTGTGCTGCAACTCGTGGCCGCGTCCGGATTCGCCCTGCTGTTAGGTGCGGCGCCCGATCCCGGCTTTGCCATGCGGCAGGGTCTCATCGTCGGCATTTGCCTGGTGGCGGCGAGCTTCGGCGTCAACGACACGTTCGAGAATCGCCCGTGGCGGCACTGGCTCATCGACTCGAGCTATCACGTCGTGCGATTCTTGATCTTCGCCGCCATCCTCGGCCTGTGGCACTAGGCTGTGCGGCTGTCGGGTAGTCGTCTCATTGAAGTGTTGGCGCGCGTCGAACTCAGTCGCTCCGGCGTTGTCGGGCGATGAACGATTCGAACTCAGGTGGCACGGGTGACTCGAATCGCAGTCGTTCGTGCGTGTGCGGATGTTCGAAGCCGAGCTTCGTCGCGTGGAGCGCCAACCGCTTGTAGCGCCAGCCCGAATGGCGCGCCGCCTCGACGCCGTAGCGTCCGTCGCCGAGCACAGGATGCCCGGCCTCGGCGAAGTGGACCCGAATTTGGTTGCGCCGGCCGGTCTCGAGCGTCACGCGAACAAGAGTCGCGTCGGCAAACTGCCGTTCGACGCGGTAATGGGTAACAGCCCGTTCGCCGTCGCGATCGTCGCGGACTGAGTACCGTTGCAGGCTGCGACTGGTCCCCAAACGGCTGTCGAACGTGCCGGTTGGTCGCTCGAGCCGGCCGGCCACGAGGGCTGCGTATTCTCGTTCGGCTTTCCGGACGCGAAACTGTGCCTGGAGCTCGCGGCCGACGAGCGGATTCTTGCCGAACACCAACAAGCCCGAGGTCCCCCGATCGAGCCGGTGCACGACGGTCACCCGTCCACGCTGTCCCCGCCGTCCGAGCGATCGGGTCAGGGCATCCAAGAGCGTATTGGTTTCGCCGCGATCGGTCGGCACGGTGAGCACCGCCGCGGCCTTATCGACCACGATCAAGTCGCGGTCCTCGAACACCAGCCGGAACGGCCCGATCGCCGCGTTTGTGCCCGGCGCCGCCCGTTGGCGCGGTTTGGAGCGATAATGAATGCGTGGATCCTGCCGGACGTTCACGACGTTCCCCTCAGCCACCAGTGCGCCCGCGTGGGGACAGACCTCGCCGTTAAGTCGCACCAGGCCGTGATCGAAGAGCCCGCGGACGTCGCCTCGCGACCGACCGGTGAGCGCCTGCACAACCCGATCGATCCGACCGGTTTGGCGCGCGTTGACGGTGCATTGCAATTCCTTCAGGGCCATCGCCCGATCGTAGTCGAATTTCCGGCGATTCGCCCACTCTGCCCGCCACCGCATCTCGCTTGGCGCGCGAAGAGCCGTGCCAGATGTTTCGGCACAGCGGGTCGCGCGGCGATGGGAAACTTTGCGACCTGTCGTGCGCGTGCCTCGGGCACCGCTCGCGCGTGAAGTCCACGACGCAACGGCGGCTTCAATTGTGCCGCCTCGCCCGAAGAAACCTCGGCGTTTCACGATGCGTGCTGTTCCGGCTCGGACAGACGAGTCTGCCAGCCCGCCGATACAAGAGACGCGACCGTTTCGACGGAATCGAATCAGCCACGCAAGGATGCTCGGCCGGCGCGCCAGCCCTCGCTCGCACGAGGGGCGGCCGAAAATTTTTGAGACGAGGGGCTGATGTCGATGCTGACGCGCACGAGCGTTTGGGGATCGTTTCGTCGATTGACAGTGCAGGTGACCTCGTTTGCGGCACTGTACGCAGCCGTCGTCGCCGTCAGCCTGGCGAGCGCCGCCGACGGGCAGACGCAGCCGGCCGGAGCACCGATCACCGGCTTTCTCCGGCGTATCTACCGCGACGACGCCGGCGAGCATAAATACACCGTTTTCATTCCGGCCGCCTACCGGGCGGACCAGAAATGGCCCGTGCTGCTTTACCTGCACGGGGCCGGCTCCCGCGGGACTGATGGCCGGCTGCCGCTCATCGGCGGCATCGGTCCGCAGATCGAAGCCCGCGCCCAGACGCTTCCTATGCTCGTCGTCTTCCCGCAGTGCGAAGACGTGGAAGGGCGGGCGGCCGTCGGTTGGCGGGCCGACGGACCCGACGCTAAGCGGGCGCTGGCGATTCTCGACGAGGTCGAAAAAGAGTTCAGCGTCGATCGCCAGCACGAAATTCTGGCCGGTGCGTCGATGGGCGGCTTCGGCACGTGGAACATCGCCGCCGTCACGCCGTCGCGCTGGTCGGCCATCGTGCCGGTGGCCGGGCTCGGTGATGTGTCGAGGGCCCGCAACCTCAAGAATGTGCCCATCTGGGCGTTTCACGGCAGCAAGGATCTCGAGGTCAAGCCGGCCGAGCAAAAGCGGATGATCGAAGCGGTTCGCGACGCGGGGGGCCGCGCTTACTTCACGCTGCTGCCGGAAGTGCGACACAACATTCTGAACATCGTGTTCAGCAACGACGCCGTCTACGAATGGATGCTCAACCCGCAAACCGAGCCGAAGTCGGAAGGCGTGCTGCAGAGTGCCAGGCGGCCGCTCAAAAAGCCGCAGATGGAGCACGACTTCCTCCAGCCGTTCGTGCCGGGCGTCGAAATTCCGCAGGCCATCTACGTTCACCTCGACCCACAGGCGATCGAAACGCTCTGCTATGCCCTGCCGGAGCTGGTGCCGGCCGACGCCCTTTCGGCGACTGCGCCCGACATCTATCAGAGCCGCCGGGGGGTCGTCAGCCGCTTCCGCATTACGCTGGCCGGCATCAACTATCGCGGCACGCTCGAACGAGTCGTCGTTTCGACCAAAGACAACGGCTGGGTGACGATCAACCTGGGTCTGCGAAACCTGATCGCGGAAATCGGTTCGACCACCGTCCGCAGCCGCATGATCGCCGCGAGCGCCGGCCCGATGGATATCGTCGTCGGCCAGGTGCGGCCCGTCTGGCTGATCTTCGATGTGCGGCCGACCGTCGTCGACAAGCGGGTGAAATTTGAAATCGGCCGACGCCAGTTCGACATCCCCACCGACAACTACTATGTGACCACGCCGCAGGTGGGCGTTGCGGTCGGCACGCCGCTGATCCGCAATCGCATCGCCAATACCGTGTCGTCTAAGCTGGTGCAGGGGGCCTACGAGCGTAAGACCGAGATCGAACAAAAAGTCGTCGACGCCGTGCCCGGCCTCGTCCAGCGGCTGGAACAAGAACTCGACAAGTCGCTGACGTCGACCCGCGAGATCGGCGGCTGGCCGATGCCCGCGCTGCAGCCGCGCTACCGCCTGTGGGTCGATTCCCTGAACGTCAACCAGGGCGGCGTCGGCATGATTTTGGGGGCCGTATTCGGCGCAGCCCGGCTTTAATCCGACGTCGCGTCCGGTTCGCCGCGTCGAGCGCCCGGCCGTGAAACTCGAAAATTTGAACGTCGGCCGCGGTTTCACGCTGGGTTTCTCCGGGGCGCTTGCTGAAGGGCTGACGGGAACCATTGTCGACTCGGGCGCGGCGGTGATGAACGCCAACGATATGTCGATCAAGGAATTTGGGGCGTTCGGCGAGATCGACCAGATCGCCAAGGCCGTGCCCGACCTCTTGCGATACGGCAACAACCTCCAGATCCGCACGCGGTTCCTCGCGGTCGAGCCCATTCTCTGTAACGCCATCGAGCCCACCGTCCCCGTGACCGCCCGGGGCATTGGCGAATCGTCGGCCGACGCGAACTCGGCCAATACCAAATTGGCCGATACTAACGCGGCGAACACCGTCCCCAAGTGTCTCGTGCAGCTCGGGCTGCCGCACCTAGTGGTGTCCGTCCAAATCAAAACATCCCCGTCGCAGGCCAAGTGGCAACCGGCTGCCGAGTTCGATCTCCGCGCCGTGCAGGAGTTCAAGCTCACCGTCCGTGAGCCGGCCTTCACCGAGCGGACGTTCCAGCTCAAGAAAACGTCGCCCGAACAGATCGACGTGAAGGGACATTTCGCTGCCGGCTATGCGGCCACCGATTCAACGCTGCACCCGGAGGCAATCGCCGCGCTGTTGCGGACCGCCTGGGAAGCGGCTGGCAAGCTCGACCTGGTCGACGAAGTCGCGATGAAGGACCGCCTGATCGGCACCTCGAACCTGCGGGTGTCCGAGGTCGAGACGATCGGCCCGTTCATCTCGCTCTCGTATTTGCCCGCGCGGACCCGCATCACGAACGGAACATCCGAGCCGATCACCTACGAAGTCCGCGGCCCGCAAAGCCCGTGGGGCGGACCGTTCACGCTGAAGCCGAACGAATCGAGCGATTTCCCCGTCCCGTACCCAGTCACGCTCCGCCGCACGGTCGCGGACAAAGAGGAGATCCAGACGCTGCCAATGGGCTCCCACTTCACCTTCGGCCGCGTGATGAGCGCCGAAGCCGATCCCACCCGCGTGGCGACGGAGCCCAACGCGAAGACTTCAAGGAACTGACCAAGGGAGTCGGAGGTCGAAAGTCCAACTTCGCTGGGGCAGACTGCGCCTGCACCGGTCACCGGTCTCTTTGGTCAACGACCTCTCAGACAAAGTGACCGGACCGGACCGTCCGAGTTTTCCTCGATAAAACAACTTGTCCCGTCCCAGTCCCGATGTCCCGTCCTAGTTCTTCGCCGTCGCCCAGTTGGTTGGAGTCCGGCGAGCTCCCTTCGGGTCTGACCCTCAGGGTCGAAGACAGTCGAGCCGAGCCTCAGGGTCGAAGGCAGTCGAGCCGGAGAGGGTCGGCCTGCGACGAACTCAGTCGAGTCGGGTGAGTGCCAATTGCCCTGGTTTTCTCGATGAAACAAAGTGTCCCGTCCCGCGGCTACGGGCCTGATCAAGAGATGATCGCGCCCCCAGGGCTCGCCGTGACTTTGGACCTTGGACGTTGGACGTTGGACTCACCCGGGGGGTGGGTCAACTACTTTGTGGGTCATCTCCCTATTGAAACAAAGTGTCCCGACCCACCGACCCACCGGACATATCTTAACCGCCTCCGACTCGCTCTCTTCGCCCACTCCCGCTATTTCCGACAACCGAGCCCGGGTGAGCGCGCACCTCTTGCGTGGCCCCGGCAACCGCCAATCCGCGGCGCGACCGACCCCGACCGACCCCTACGGCCAGCGTACCGGCAAACGCGGCCGCCAGGAATCCCGAGTTTCCACGCGCGCAGAAACAACTTGGAAAGTTTCCCGTTGGAAGCCTGGGCAAACGGCGACAGACCTTTTTTGGTCTGTCTTCCCCACTACGGGCCTGATTCCGGCAAACACCCGTCCCAGCTCCGCGTCTTGCATGACCCATTGGGGCGAGCCAGAATGTGGCTGCCGAATCGTCGGATAGACGCGTCACTTACGGGCCCGGCGCGCAATGGATTCCCCTCGCGATCCCACTTCGAACGAGCCTCTTGGGACGAAGTTCCAACCGCCGGAATTGACGAAACCGTGGATCGCCCAGAGCACCACGATTCCTCCCCGGAGCGATGGCGCAGTCCCCGGTATTTGAGGCGGTCCCCGTTCCCGACCGGATTGGGCGTTACCGAATTGAGCGAGTCCTTGGCTGCGGTGGTTTTGCCACGGTGTACCTGGGCTATGACGAAGACTTAGAGCGTCGTGTCGCCGTCAAGGTTCCGCATCCCGAGCGAATTGCGGATGCCGAGGCGTATCTGACCGAGGCCCGCATCCTCGCCCGTCTCGACCACCCCAACATTGTTCCCGTTCATGACGTGGGGCGGGCAGAGGACGGCCTGTGCTTCGTCGTGTCCAAGTTTATCGAAGGGTCCGATCTGCGGCACCGAACTCGAGAGCATCGGTTGCCCGTTGCCGAGTCGGCGCAACTTGTCGCCACCGTTGCCGAAGCGCTTCACTATGCTCACACGAAGGGATTGGTCCACCGAGACATCAAACCGGAAAACATCCTGATTGATGACAAGGGGAAGCCCTACGTCGCTGATTTTGGGCTCGCCCTTCGAGACGAGGACTTTGGCAAAGGCTCACAGGATGAACTCGTCGGCACGCCCACGTACATGAGCCCAGAGCAGGCTCGAGGGGAGGGACATCTTGTTGATGGACGATCCGACGTCTTCAGCCTGGGCGTGGTCTTCTGCGAACTGCTCACGGGTGCGAATCCTTTCCGAGCATCGAATAGGTCAACATCCCTCTTCTTGATCACCAGCAAAGAGGCAAAGCCTCCCAGGCAGACCAACGATTCGATTCCCAAGGAACTCGAGCGGATTTGCCTGAAGGCCGTGTCGAAACGGGCCACCGACCGATACACGACGGCTAAGGACTTCGCCGACGATCTGCGGCATTTTCTCGGTGAGCTGCCGCAGGGCGCCCTTGAGCACTCGACCAAAGCAACACCCGTTGAGAGCCGCGAGGCCGCGAGAACCCCCTCCGCCGACGGCCGGACGGTCAAGATCGTGCCCAAAGGGTTGCGATCTTTCGATGCACAGGATGCCGACTTTTTCCTGGAACTGCTTCCTGGCCCGCGGGACCGGGACGGCCTGCCTGACAGCATCCGCTTCTGGAAGAACCGGATCGAACAGACCGATCCGGACGAGACATTCCGTGTCGGCCTGATCTACGGTTCATCGGGGTGTGGCAAATCCTCGCTGGTCAAGGCGGGCCTGCTCCCCCGCCTGGGCGTGCATGTCGTACCGGTGTACGTCGAGTCAACCGCCGAGGAGACCGAAACCAGGTTGCTGCACGGACTACGCAAACGGTGTCCGGCGTTGCCCGTCGATCTGGACCTGAAAGAAACGCTGGCGGCGTTGCGACGCGGGCAAGGCGTTCCACCCGGCACGAAGGTGCTGATCGTCCTGGACCAGTTCGAGCAATGGCTCCACAGCAAAGGCAAGGAAGAGAACACCGAGTTGGTCCAGGCGGTCCGGCAGTGTGATGGAGGTCGGGCCCAGTGCATCGTGATGGTCCGCGACGACTTCTGGCTCGGGGTCAGCCGGTTTATGCGCGAGTTGGAAGTCCCTTTGGTCGAAGGGCGCAACATCGGCTTGGTCGATCTCGTCGATGTCGATCACGCGCAGAAGATCTTGCGTGCATTCGGGCGAGCTTTCGGCCGTCTCCCCGAGAAGGAGAGTGACTCGACAACCGAGGCCAACATCTTCTTAAGGCAGGCCGTAACCGGCCTGGCTGAAGATGGCAAAATCGTTTGTGTCCGCCTGGCCCTCTTCGCCGAAATGATGAAGGGCAAGCCGTGGACGCCCTCCACGCTCGTTGAGGTCGGCGGCACCCAAGGCGTGGGTGTCACGTTCCTGGAGGAGACGTTCAGCGCCTCGACTGCATCTCCCGAGCACCGTCTGCACCAGAAAGCGGCTCGTGCGACGCTCAAGGCCCTGTTGCCTGAATCCGGCACTGACATCAAAGGCAACATGCGTTCGTATCAGGAACTCTTGGAAACCTCCGGCTACGGCAGTCATCCTAAGGAGTTCGAAGATCTGTTGCGGATTTTGGACAGCGAAATCCGGTTCATCACCCCCACCGACCCAGAGGGGACTGAAGCGGCCGATGAGACGAAGGCCGCCGTCGACGTTGGCCAGAAGCATTACCAACTCACTCACGACTATTTAGTTCATTCGCTGCGGGACTGGCTCACCCGCAAGCAAAGGGAAACTCGGCGGGGTCGGGCCGAGTTGCGGCTGGCAGATCGTGCGGCCTTGTGGAGTCAGAAGCGAGAGAACCGCCATCTGCCGTCGCTGTGGGAGTTTCTCAACATCCGTTTGCTGACCGACAGAAAAAGATGGACCTCGTCGGAACGAAACATGATGGGCAAGGCTGGGCGCGTGCACGGCACTCGCTCGGGTCTGGTCTGCCTGGCGATCGTCGCGGTGATTGCGGTGGGATTCGCCGTCAACGCACGGTATCAAGATCGAAACGCCCGTGTCCTGGTGCAAACGCTCTTGGGCGTCAAGACCGCCAACGTCCTTGATCTCGTCGGCGACATCGATAACTACCGCCAGCGGGTTGTCCCGCTCTTGAGGAATGTCGTCGACGGCAAAGACTTCACCCGCAAGCAGAAGCTGCATGCCAGCCTCGCCCTGCTCGCGTACGACCCGTCGCAAGCCGATTACCTGTCGGAGCAGCTACTCAGTGCACAGGTACAGGTCGAGGAAGTCCCGGTGATCATCACGTTGATGGAGCCGCAAAAGAGCCGTGTTCAACAACGACTGTGGGAGGCGGTCAAGAAGGGAACAAGCAGCGCGCGCCTGCATGCTGCGGCGGCGCTGGCGGCTTATGACCCGGAGAATGCGGAATGGCAAAAGGTCCGCTCGGACGTCGTCACGGCTCTGGTGTCGATCGATCCGACAGAATCCAATCTTTGGATCATCATGCTGCGACCCGTCGGCACGCAGCTCGTCGAGCCACTTGAGGCTCGCTACCGTGATCGCAGACCCGTTCGGGACGCAGAACGGCCGTTGGCAGCCTTGGCGCTGGCCGATTTCTTGAGAGACCAGCCGAAGAAGCTCACGGATCTGATCCTTCTGGCGGATAACGACCGGGAGTTTGTCCCGTTCCTACAGGCTCTCCTTTTGCATCGCAGTGCGTGCGTCGACGAGTGCTGCCAGATCTTGAGTCAGTCACCGCCGTCCGACCCTGAAGCCACCACTGTCCGAGACGGGTTCTGGAAGAAACAAGCCAACGCCGCCGTCTGCCTCTTGGGCTTTGACGAACAAGAGCGCGTCTGGCCGCTGCTCAAGTACAGTGAAAATCCGTCGCTGCGGAGTTTCATTGTCGACCGGCTGGCTCGCTTGGGAGCCGATTACAGAATTCTCTTCGATCGCCTGGAGCAGGAATCGGATCCTTCGATTCGGCAGGCTTTGATTCTTGCCCTGGGTGAATTCGACGCAGGCAAGCTCTCCGAGCAGGAGCGGCGGACGTTAGTCAATGAGTTGTCGGCGTTTTACCGGAACGATCCTGACCCCGGTGTCCACTCGGCGGCCGGATGGACGCTCGCGCAATACGAAGCAGTCGACACGGTCACCCGTCTCGACGCCGAGCTGCGGAAGGCAACGTTCGAGAAGACAGCGTTCGAGAAGACAGCGACGCAAAGACAGCGGAACAAACCGGCGTTGGTTCATCAACTCACAAGGCCAGACCTTCATCGTGGTTAATGGCCCAATGGATTCTCTGATGGGCGACAAACATTCTCTGATGGGGGGCAAACGAGGGCCGAACAGAGCCGCCAGCGCCTACCGGTTCGCAATAGCGACCCACGAAGTGACCGTGGCGCAATTCATGACGTTCACCGCCAGCTACGTGCAAATTCGACGCTATGCCCCCGAACCCGATTGCCCGGCAACAACCGTCACATGGTTTGCTGCAGCAGCCTACTGCAACTGGCTCAGCCGCCAGGAGGGCATTCCGAAAGAAGAGTGGTGCTACGAGCCAAACGAAAAGGGGGATTACGCAGCAGGAATGAAAACCCCAGCGAACTTTGTGCAACGGACGGGGTATCGCCTGCCAACCGAGACCGAGTGGGAATGCGTCTGTCGGGCGAATACCGACACCAGTTTTTCGTTCGGAGAGCCGCTGGAATTATTTCAGCGGTATGGCTGGTATCAGGACAACTCACACAGCCGAACGTGGCCGGTTGGCAGATTGAGGCCGAACGCTCTGGGCATGTTCGACATGCACGGGAACGTTTCCGAGTGGTGTCAGGATCGGTGGCAGCGGAATGCCAAGAGAGCCAGCAGCGAGAGCGAAACGATCAAGTCCGATTTAGACCGTGTGTTGCGTGGCGGCGCGTTCAACGATAACCCGGATTTTGTCCGTTTCTCACACCGGAGCGATGCCGCACCGTCCGCCCATGGTTTCAATATTGGTTTCCGCCCGGCTAGAACTCTCCCCTGAGCCGCTTTCCTAC
Source organism: uncultured Planctomycetaceae bacterium (assembly GCA_963800135.1). Lineage (GTDB taxonomy): Bacteria > Planctomycetota > Planctomycetia > Planctomycetales > Planctomycetaceae > DASPSM01. Next base: position 264,339 of record CAWCZR010000003.1, read on the forward strand.
GCCGCGCGATGGCGGCGCAAGATCGGCTCACAAACGTTCGATTGCTGCGCCGTTTTCAGGGCGTCTTATCCGCACGCGCAGCCTGGGCCCGCGTTCCGCCAAAACGGATGGGGAATCTGGTGCAGGAACCGCGTGCCGAAAAACAGATGAGTTTCCGGCCTGTCGCTGCGGCACTTATCGGTCGATTTACATCGCATTCGACTGAGGCGGCCGCTTCGCTGAAAGCTAACCCAAAATGTCCAAAATCGCGTGCCCGCCGTGTGCGACCGGGATCGGGCGGCCCGCGCGGTTGTAGACCGGCATCTCCGGATCGATTCCCAGCAGATGATAGATCGTCGCACAGATGTCGCGGATGTGGACCGGCTTGTCCTTGATGAACGCGGCTTGGTCGTCCGAGGCGCCGTGGATTGTGCCGCCGCGGATCCCCGCGCCGGCCAAAAGGACCGAATAACAGTTTGTCCAATGGTCCCGGCCGCCGTTGGCGTTAATTCGCGGGGTGCGCCCCATTTCCCCCATCGTCACAACCAGTGTCTGCTCCAGGAGTCCGCGATGATCGAGGTCTTCGAGGAAGGCAGAATAAGTCTGATCGAAATTCGGCAGTAGCGTCTCGCGGAGCATCGGAAAATTTTGCTGGTGCGTGTCCCAGGCCGCCTTGCTCACCTCGAATCGCTTCGAGAAATTGTCCCAGCTCACGTTGACAAAGCGGACGCCTCGCTCCACGAGCCGGCGGGCCAGGAGTGTCGACGATCCGAACAGCGTGCGCCCGTAACGCGCACGAGTCGTTCGTTCCTCGCGGCTCAGGTCAAAGGCCTCGCGTACGCGGGGAGAGGTGAGCAGGTCGAATGCCAGTCGCTGCTCACGCGAGAAGCTGGCGGGGTCACGCTGCGCCTCAAGCTCGCGAAACCGGTCGTCGAACTGCTCGACGAGTCGCCGGCGGCCGTTGAGCCGATCGAGAGTGACTCCGTCAAGTAAATCCGCGTCGGTCACACGCGGCTCGCCCCTCACGACCTGTGGCTTCCAGATCTCGTCGGGCGGATGGTCGACGTAGGCCGTGCATTCGGTGGCAAAGGGATCATACCGGCGACCGAGAAATCCGGCGTGCGGCCCGGCTTTTTTTCGCGCCTCGCCCCAACCCAGCGGGCAGGGAAGATAAGCATAGGTTGGCAACTGCTTCGGGCGGTCGCGTTCCAGGTACGCGCACACCGAGCCCAGGCTGGGGGGATCGCTCTCGCGGAACTCTTCGTCGGGAAGGTTGACGTCGTATCCCGTGTACATCGGGAGGTTCTTGTGACATCCGCCGTTGTGATACACGCTGCGAACGATCGCCGACTTATGCATCCAGCGGGCCGTAAGGGGGAGCAGCTCACAGACTTCGATTCCAGGCGCCGTCGTGGCGATCGGCTTGAACTCTCCGCCGACTCCGTCCGGTGCCGTCGGCTTGAGGTCAAACATGTCCTGCGTGGGAGGCCCACCCTGCAGATACAAGAGGACAACACTTTTTACTCGGCTCGGGCGCACGACTTGATCGGCGGGATTCTCCAGGGCCAAGAGTGCCGGCGTATTGAAGAAACCGCCGAGCAGCGAGAGTGCCCCCGCCTGGAGCGCTTCACGGCGAGTGGGACCGTGACAACCTCGGCGGGCGCTCCCCAGCAAGGTGATCGCGCTCATCGCTCCGGCTCCTCTGCGAACGTAGCGGCACGGTCGAGCCATCAGCAAGCTCGGGAAGATCCAACTTGGATTGCGGGATCTCGTTCGAGGCCGAACACGCGAAAGCGTAACGCAGGTTCGTACAGCAATCAACGAACGCAGCGACAGAGAGCGCCCCTCGCTATTTCGAACCTTTCAGACCGTAGCAGACGAGCAGATCCTGGTCGCGAAGGAAGAGTCGGCCGGCGGCCACCACCGGATGTGCCCACGCGGCGCTCGCGGCGCGATTCGCTTGCTCGAACCGGCCAAGTTCGTGGTAGGCGTCCCCCGTGGCTTCCACGAGGATCATCGTTCCCTGCTCCGTGCGGAGATAAAGCCGGCCGTCCGCGTAGGTCAGCGACCCCTTTCCGGCCGCGCGGCTCGCCCACTTCACCTTGCCGGTCGCCAGATCGAGGCACGTGAAAACTCCGGGATCGCTGGCGCCGAAGACCAAACCGTTGACGATCACCATGTCGCCGTGATGGACCGACATGCGCTGCGTGTGATAAACGCGTTCGGCTTTCACGCCTGAAGGATTTGCGACCAGCTTCACGAGCGTGCCGCCGGTTCCATAGTTGGACGAGGTGAAAACAAAATCCCCGGCCACCAGGGGAGAGGAGCAATTGGCCGTGCCGTTCGATGCGCTGTCGTCTCGCCACAAAAAGTCGCCGCTGTCGGCCCGCAATCCGACCGTCCCGCTGTTCGTGAACTGCACGTACTGCCGCAGGCCGCCGACCTCGGCGACCGCCGGCGAGGCATAGCCGGCGCGATCCTTCTGCGGCACGAGCCCCTTCCAAATGACTTCGCCATTTTCCGGGTTGAGCGCAACGAGAGTGGCCTTGCTGCCGCCGGGCGTGCAAATCAACCGGTTCTGGTCGACGAGGACCGACTCGCAGACCCCCCAACCCGGACTGTCGCCTCCAAACTCCTTCATGATGTTCTGCTGCCAGCGGATGGTTCCGGTCTTCGCGTCGAGGCAAGTCAGTTCGCCGTTTCCCCCCAGTGCGAAAACCAAGCCCTGGCTCACGCTGGGCGTACTCCGCGGGCCCTCGCCGGCTGATGGGTGCGAGGCCCACGAAACCGGCGTGCTCCAGATCTTTTCCCCCGTGCCGGCGTCCAGCGCGATCACCGTTTCGCTAGCCCCTTTATTCCCCATCGTGTAGACGACACCCTGGACGACCGTGACGCTCGAAAAACCGCTGCCGATTCCGTGGCTCGTCCAGGCGAGCTTGGGTCCCTCTTTGGGCCAGCGCGGGGACAAATCTTTTTCCAGCGACTTGTTGTCGCGATGCGGCCCATTGAATTGCGGCCAGTCGGCTCCCACGCTTTTGCCGGCTAGCGGGGCGTTGTCCTTTTGAGCCGTGTCGAAAGTGAAACCCGCATTGGCTTCCGCGTTAAATTTCGAGGAAGGCTTCCAAGCTTCCTTGGGCACCTGCTGGATGCCGTAAGAGCCTCCGGACGCTCGTGGTTTGTCGGTCGGAAAATTGACGATCGAGTACCACACCGCCGCGACAATGATGCCCACCAACACTGGGTAGGTCAGATAGCGCAAGACTTTTCGCAGCACGGAAGACTCCAGGCTGAGATGGACCGGCGAACCAAGCTCCAATTTGCCATCGTCGACGGCCCGCCGACCCACTTCCTACCAGCTTGAGCGGTTGCGTTCTGTAAACTACCGTACAAAACCGTTTGGCCTGATGCTAAGAACTTCGCGCGAGCAGCGCCAAGCAGCCGGTCAACACGGCGCGATGAATGCCGCCCCTTCCGTGGCTCCATTCGCACAGAGCGCGCGGCTACGATGCGGGCGCCATGAGTCTACAAAGACGTCTGCCGGTGATTCCCACAGTCTCATCTCGCAAATCAAAACACCGCAAAGCCGTCGGCAACGAGGTTCTCGACTGATCAGCCGGCCGGGCGCGCTTTTGAAATTTGACAGCGGTTGTTTCTGGGCGCACACTTAGGGTGCTCATTGACGTCACCGGGGGGATTCGGAGCGATTCCCCCTGGCTCCTCTCTGCAGATTCGTCCCAATCACACCAGTCATACCAGTCACACCCCTCGCTACTCCTGAAAGAAGTCCGTCATGAAAATTCTCCGCGTGGTGAGCACCGTTTGTATGACTGCGATTCTGGTGTTGGTAGCCTCTACCGGCCAAACGTCTGCCGGGGGACATTATGGCTGGGGCTCGGCCGGTGGGTGCGGGGGGCAAGGATACGGCGGTTGCGGCGGCTGCGGATACGGTGGTTGTGGGGCCGGCGGGTGCGGAGGCTGCGGCTTGGGGGGCTCGGGCGGCAGCACCTTCTGGATTGTGGGTGACTACACCCCGTACGTCATCGGCCACGGACCGATGTTTCCCGCCGGAGATGCCGCAGTCGGCTATTTGTACCCATCGCATGCCGCGCCGCTCGAGCCCAACACGACGGCTATGCCCAGCCGTCGGTGATCGACGACGGATAGAGAACGCGGCGCGCTACGACCCGTCCGTTCGCCGTATCAAACGCACCAGCCGCTTCTGGGCGTCCTCGAGCGAGATGCGGTCGTTCCCACCGCTGATTCGGTCAAAGGAATCGCGCAGCCACTCGGGAACTTCGTTGCGAGAAATCTTCCCGTCTTTGTTCACGTCGAGTTGTTTCAGCAGCTTCTTGAGCCCGTCTTCGCTCAACCTGCTGAACGACAGACCGCCGCGGCCGCGATCCGCATGAAGTCCACGCTCGCTGTCCGGCTGGTCGTGCTTCGGGACGGCGAGGTCGAAGTAGCCGATCATCATCTCTTCGTAGGTTTGGTCCCCCCAGGTGACGGTTGCTTTCGGGTTCGGATTATTGAGGTTGTCTTCCGAATTGTCGTAGTGCGCGATGGCGTGGATGCGGGTGCCGGGAGGAAGCTTCAGCGGCCGCTCTTGGCGGTAATTGGTCTGCCAATTGAAGTCGTATTTCGGCACATCGAGGAGCGTCTGGCGCTTGCCGTTGGGGAAGATCGCCTCATAGAAGAACGATTTGCCCCGCAAGTGCATGTGTGGCATGAAGCTCAAGAGCTGGGCGCCGCCCGGAAGCCGGTTGGACATGGCCTCGACTACGAAATTGTCGTCCCCCGCCGGAATCACAAAGAGCGGATTGGCCGCGGCGACCGTCGTGACCTCGTGCGTGAGCTTCTTCGGATTGGCGAACCAGAGGCCGATGCGCGTGATGTCATTCTGGGCGGAGCCGTTGGGCACGTAGTGGATCTGAAACGTCAGCGTCGAGCCGGCCGGAATCCGCTTGGCCATCCCTTTGGGATAGGCGACGGGTCGTAGCCCGGGAACGTAGGCACCCAGGAATCCCTGCCCAGCCAAGGCGTCGCCACCGCGGCCGTGGGCGGATCGGCAATGGACCAGGACGTGGTGCACGACCGCCCGGTTGCCCGGCATGATTTCGGCCATTTCGACCCACTTGTCCGACGTGAATCCTGTCTCGGCGCGAAAGCTCTGGTACCGGACTACGCCCTCGGCCTTGACGACAAAAGGCGTCGCGCTCATCGCCAGGATCAGATCCGGAGGGCGGTCGCCATGCCATTCTGTCGGCGAGACGCTCGGAACCCCCGACAACTCCTTGGGATCGCCCTGCGGGGCGCCGGCCGCGACCCATTCGTGGATCTGCTTTCGCTCCTCGTCGGTGAGGCGGCGAACGTCCGAAAACTTGCCATACTTCGGATCGGCGTGCCACGGTGGCATGCGTCCCTGATCGATGACCTCAGCGATCATCTCGGCCCAGCCGGACGCCTCTTCGTAGTTGGTGAGTGAAAACGGGGCGATATCCCCCGCGTGATGGCACTCGACGCAGCGTTTGTTCAAGAGCCGCGCAATCTGATTGGAGTAGGTGACTCGCGCGTCAGCCCGCGGCGCGCGAACGCGGCCGATCAGGCAGCCGACCGTGGGCGTTTCGGAAACCGTGAGCGCCTTGCCGGCCAGCAGCTCCTCGACGGCCTGCTTGAGGTCGTTTCGCTTCGGCTCGGTTCTGGCAAATCCCACGCCGTACTGGTCGTCGATCCGGCCGTGATATCGGACCACGCGGTCCCGGTCGAGCACGAAAACCTGCGGATTACGAACGGCCCCGAACTGGGCGGCCACCTCGTTCTTGACGTCCCGCAGGACGGGGAAATCGATCTTCGCGTGGCACGCATAAGCCGACAATGCGGCGAGCGAATCTTGCACGTTCGAGTCGATCGCCACGAAGGCCACGCTTTTGCCGGCGAATGAAGCCGCCAGCCGTGCCAACCGAGGTCCGTAGAGTTTGGCGAGCGGGCACTCTGTGCCGACAAAAGCTACTACCACGATCTGCTTGTCTTTCTGAGCATCGAGCGACCATTTCTGGGCGTGAATGTCAGAGAGTGCGAAATTGGCGATCGCCGGTTGACCCGGCGGCGTCTCGGCAGCGAATGACGCCGTTTGCCAGTTTTCGATCGGAAGGAGCCAACAGAGGGAGGCGACCGTCAGGCACGACAGTGCAAATCCGTTTTTGTTCAAGCGGGTTAGCCTATCTGAATCGTGAGACCCTCAACTCGTGGCTCAGTTCAACACCTTGCCGTCAGCAGCAGACAGGCCCGTCGGGAACATTCGGCCAACTCTTGGTCGGCCATCCAGCGGCTCGTGCGACATCCTGCGGCCGCGGTTAGCCTGTCCCACACTACAGTGCTTACACCCGCCCTGCGAGCCTGGCGCGTCGCGTTTCGACAGATCAGCGTGGGCGAGGTCGAATATCCGAGCAGTCCGAGGCGAACTTTGGCTCGGCGTTTTTTGCGGAAAAACGCTCCGATTGCGGGACGGCAAAGCAACGGCCCTTCGGGTTCGGCTAAGCCGCACCGATCGACAAAATAGGCCCGCTTGACAGCCGATGCGCACTACAGCCGCAAGGCACGGGGATCCAGCGTCATTCGCGGTCTTGGCAATTGGGCCAAAACCGTCCCAACATCGAAGCGCAAGGCCGAACACCAAGAAGGTGAAAAGTTCCTTAAGTCCGAGACAGGCGACGCGTCCGCATCCCTAGCTGGGCACACGACTTCACCTTCTTCAGGTCAGTCTCTGCGCGGGCCCGTTGACCCAAACGCGAGATTGACAGCAATTCCCGTTTGTCCGACCATCCCCGCCTCACCTCCAAGCGATCCAGACGCTTCTTCCTGATCTCGCCGCGCTCAATCGTTCGTCGCGTACTTGGATTTCACTTCAAATGTCATTTTGCCGACGGCTCCGGGCCGGCCAATGAGCGTTCATCCAACTGCCATTATCGACCCGCAGGCGACAGTCGATCCCACGACGATCGTAGGGCCGTACGTTGTGATCAGCGGTCCGGTGCGCATCGGGCCGCGGTGTCGTCTCGCTGCATCCGCCGTGATCCTTGGGAGCACGGAGATCGGTGCGGGATGCCAGATTCATTCGCATGCCGTGATCGGCGATCTCCCACAGGATCGTGCGTTTGATGGCGGGGAAAGTTTCTGCCGGGTTGGTGAGGGCTGTACCATCCGAGAGGGCGTCACGATCCACCGCGGGACAGCGGCCGGTACGGGAACTGTCATTGGTGACAGCTGCTTGCTGATGACCAACTCACACATTGGCCACAACTGCCAAATCGGGCGCGGCGTGACGCTCGTCAGCGGAGCCTTACTTGCCGGCCACGTGCGCGTCGGACCCGGTGCGACGATCTCAGGCAATGCCGCCATTCATCAATTCGTCCGAATCGGCGAACTGGCGCTGGTGAGCGGTTTAGCCAAGGGCGCTCAGGACGTACCGCCGTTCTTCATGACCAATCGAGACGGGGCGGTCGTCGGTGAAAATCGCACCGGCTTGATGCGGGCCGGTTTGACGTCTCTTGAAAGGCAAGAAATCAAAGCGGCCTTTCGCGTGATCTACCGTTCTGGATTGACGCATCACGCAGCTGTTGAGCACCTCTCCGGTTCCATCTCGAGTAAAGCCGGACGTCGATTGCTGGATTTCCTTTCGGAAAAGTCGAAGCGGGGCCTCTCTCGAGACGCGTATCGAAGGAAGCACGCTGCGTGACTCAACTCCCTTTTCTCGCAAAGCGCAGCGGCAACAGGCGATCACTTTCGATACCGACGCCGACTCCGTCTCGGAAGCCGCAAATGACCGTTCATCTCAGTGCCATCTTCGATGTGCCGGCGATGGCAAGCGTTCCCAGGGAGGCAAGTCCGCTCGGGATGCGAAACTCGCGGCAGATCGCGCTCGCGGTTCGTCCGTATGCGTGCGAACAGCGGTTGCGCAGCTGGTGGAATTTGTGGTCGACGATGGGCGTGCTTGGTGTGCTCACGGCCATTCTGCGTAGTGAGATTCCGTGGCAGATCCGGTTCCTCTTCAGCATCATCTCGGGGCTGACCATCGTCAGATTCTTCGTCCTCTACCATGACCACCAGCACAACGCCATTTTGAAAGGGTCGAAGTTTGCCGATGCCGTCATGCTGGCGTTCGGCCTGGCGACCCTGAATCCGCCGAGTGTGTGGAACCGGTCACATGACCATCACCATGGCAACAATTGCAAGAACTTTGGCGCCAACGTCGGCTCGTATCCTTTGGTGACCGTCGAGGCCTACGAGAAGTCCTCCGTCTGGCAACGGCTACGGTATGCCGCCGCACGCCACCCCCTGACGATCGTGTCGGGATACGTCACGATTTTCCTTTTTGGGATGTGCGTGGTGCCGCTCGCAGTGAACCCGAAACGGCATCTGGACGCCGCTCTCTCGATCGTCTGCCACGCGGGAATTCTCCTGTGGCTGGCGTCCGGTAGGCTCGAAGACCTCTGGTTCGCTGGGATTATTCCGTTCGGGATCAGCTCGGCGGTCGGCGCGTACCTGTTCTTTGCACAGCACAACTTTCCGGGCGCCAGGCTTCAGCCCGGTCGTGAGTGGGACTATGTCGATGCGGCTCTGCATTCATCGAGTTACATTCAGATGGGTCTGTTGATGCGCTGGTTCACCGGAAATATCGGCTACCACCACGTGCATCACCTGAATCCGAAGATTCCGTTCTATCGGCTCCCAGAGGCGATGAGTGCGATCAAAGAACTGCAGGCACCCGTGATGACCTCGCTACGTCCTCGCGACATCGCCGCCTGTTTGCGGTTGAAGCTGTGGGATCCGGTTACCGAGCAGCACGTCCCGTGGAAACGGGGACGATCTTTGCTGCAAGCAGAGTCGAGAGCGGCGGCTTGATCTCTGCATCGCCAATGGCCTGCTGTTGCTTCTCTCATGCGGCGCGCCCGAACATTCGCGTCGTCTGGCGCCAACTTTGGCTCGCCGTTTTTCCGGTTACCGGGCTGCAGTTTGCCTTGCGGCTGAGCAAGTCGATTTTAGTGGGTGAGCGGCAAATGCGCCGGCTTTCAAGGCTTGGGGCCGGTGTCGGGCATCGGCGGTGGTGGTGTCGCCGTCTCTGTGAGCTGGTGGTTGGCGACGGCTTGAGCGGGATGCCCCAGTGCGTGATAGAGCCGGAACTGGGCTCGATCGTAGTCGGCAATCGCGCCGTAGTAATCGGCGTAAGCTAGCGTGAGCGCCTGTAACGAGGCCACCGCTTCCTGGGGCCGAACGACGAGCACGACCATATTGCCAACAGACCTCGTTTGGCGGAGGCCTTCGAGGTTCTTGTCGGCAGAGTCGACGGCGTCTTTCAGTTCCGCTTCGGCTTCAGCCTCGCGAATGGTCGCCGAGCGGACGCCGGCGTCAGCCTTCACGACCTCGGCCGCGACGCGATCTTGAAGTCGGCTGAGCTCCAGGACGGCGACTTCGTTCTCAGCCTGGCGCTGCCGCACGAGTGCATAATTGCCGAAACCCAGCTCTTTGAGTTCCCACAACACAGTGACATCGTAGTCGAAGCGTCCGCCGAAGTTGCTCAGGTCGTCATTGGTGCCGCCGCCGAAGAATCCGCCGGCCAGCGTTCCCGTGGCGGACGTCGAGGTTCCGCGCGCAGGATGCTCGGCAAAAATGGTCGCATTTTTTCCTGGCGGATTCGCGCCAACGTCGACTGCACCAAGGCCTGCTGACCGGAAAGTTCCGGGCGGTTCGTCAGGCCCATCGTCACGAGTTCCTCGACCGGCTGGTCCGGGGCGACGAGGGTTACCTGCAAATGGGGAGGTTCGACCGGCTCTGCAACCGTCGTCGCGTCGAGCCGCAAGAACACGCATCAAGTCGGCGCTGGCGGTCCGCCATCGCTCATGCGCCAATGCGACCGCTTGTTGGCTGCGCCGGGCCTGGGTCCGCGCGCGGACAACTTCGAGGTGAGGCACCAGACCTTGAGAGAGCGCCTGGACCCGCTGAACCAAGCTGTCGGCACGCCGAGCCACATCTTCGGCGCTGGCCAGGTCGCCGCGTGCTTGCTGCACGGTGAAATACGCCTCCGCAACGGCCAAGAGACTGTCGTTGCGAGCCGTTTGCAAGGCGGCATTGCGCGCCTCGACCACTCGGCGCACGGCCAGCGGTTCAAAGATCGCGTCGCTGACGGCAAACACTGCGTACGGACCGGCTCCGACCATGAAGGACTGTTTGCTCGCGGGAGCAACATCCCCCTGCACGTCCTGGATCTGTCCGTCGTGACGAGAATAGTCGGGACCGATCATAATGGTCGGGAGCCACAACAGGTTGGCCTGCGTCAACTGAGAAGCGGCTACCTGAATTTGTTGCGAAGCGACCGCGACGTCGATCGGCTGCACGCCGGCGAGCTGGAAGGCCGTTGCTAAATTGATCGGGAAGGGACGATCGGCCCAGGGCGCGACGGGCTGATCGGCCGGCCCGTGATCAGAGGGCGGCGCGGGGGCCGGGTCGAACGATGCCACGATCTTCCCGGAGTACGACGTCTCTTGGGCGCTGACGGACGCGCTGGTGCCGCACAGCAGTGCGGCGACCACTGCCCAGACACGAAACGATCTCCAGGTACCGCGTTCCACGGTCCCTCCGGTGAACAGCATCCCCTTCACGCGCAAGAGCCTACGCAATCATTAGATTCGGTAGAACCGGTCGTCTCGATGCTGGCCAACGGACAAACTGGCAGTGCGTCGACCTTGAGAAGCGGTCGAGAGCCGGCAGAAGTTGCGCAGCTTTCCTATTTGTCGGCTTGCATCGCGCGCACAGATTGCCCATTTGCAAGCGGGGCCGAGCTGGAGACCACGATCTGTTCGTTCCCGGAGATCGGGATCCAGTGTCCCTCCGCGGAGGGCGATTCGGGCGCATTCTGCAGCATCAGCACTTCGACGAGTCCGCCCCCCTTGAGGCCAATTTGCAAAGGCGTGCGAATCGCCTTTCCGTTTTGGACCCGGTAGCAGATCGCCTGATTTCCTTCGGTGAGGATGGCCGCGTCGGGCACGGTCCAGACGTTGGCGTGCTGCACCACAATGCTCGCTTGAACGTACATGCCAGGCAGCAGTTTCCCCTGCGGGTTCGGCAGGTCGATTTCGGTCCGGAGCGTTCGTGACCGCGGATCAAGGGCCCGCGCGTTGCGGGTGACCGTGCCGTGAAGCGGCTCTCCTCCCGCACCCTGCACAAGCAGGCTGACCGGGTCGCCGTCCCTGATCCACGGGGCATCGCTGCCCGGGATGTTCACGAAGACCCGCACCGGATCGATCTGGCTCAAAACAAACAGGGGCTGGCGCGCGGTGCCTGTAGCCGGCTGCACAAAGTCGCCCGCGCTGATGTTCCGCTGCGTGACGACGCCTTTGTAGGCCGCGCGGATCTCGGCGTATTGCAACATGGTCTGGGCATAATCGCGGTTGGCTTTGGCGACTTCGAGCTGCGCTTCGGCCGTGGCTTCGTCCGCCTTGGTCTTCACCAAGCCGGCTCGAGCGGCCTCGAATCCCAGCTGCGTCTCGTCGACGTTTTCCTGATCGAGAACCCCGCTCTTGCCGACTCGTGAGAGGCGCTCGAATTGAGACTGCGAGCGCCTGAGCTGGGCTTCGGCGGTGAGAATGGCTGCCTTGGCTTGTGCGACCTGCGCGGCCGCCTGTCGGACGGCGGCCTGCTTCTGCTTCACTTCGACTTCCATCTCGGGGACGTGCAGCACGGCAAGAATCTGCCCCTCTTTCACGCAGTCGCCAATGTCCGCGTTCCATTTTTGGACGTAGCCGGTGATGCGGGCGTAAATCGGCGTTTCCTGGAACGGCTCGATGTTGAATCCCGGCTGCTCAAAGGGATGCAGCACGGTCTTTCGTTCCGGTCTGACGAGGCGCACCGTCTGTTCGGCCGCCGCCTGTGGCCCCCCGCTTGCGCCAGTCTTGGACGCGCTCGGCAAGACCTGCTCGCAGCCGGTCAGGAGGGCCGCCACAAGGACGCCGCCGATCAAGCGAAGTGTTACGAGGCGCTTACTCACGGCTGACATGGTTCTCTTGCTGCCGATCGAAATAAGGGCTGCCAGCGTCGTCCGGATCGAGCGAGGCCGACTGGACGCCGGCTCGTCCTTGGAACATCACAAAGATCGCGGGCAGCACAAAGAGTGTCGCAATCATGGAACCGGAGAGCCCGCCGATGACGGCCCGCGCGAGTGGGGCCGTTTGCTCTCCGCCTTCGCCGATTGCCAAAGCCATCGGAATCATGCCCGCGATCATGGCGCAGCTGGTCATCAGAATCGGACGCACGCGGTGCCGGGCGCCGTCGATCGCCGCGTCGCTCGCGGCGGCCCCTTCGCGCCGCGCACGTTCGGCAAAGGTGACCACGAGGATGGCGTTGGCGACCGCAACCCCGATGGCCATGATCGAACCCATGAACGATTGGAGGTTGAGCGTGGTCCGCGTGGCCCACAAGAACGAGCACGACGCCGGCGAGCACGGCCGGGATCGTGCACACCACCGCCAGCGCCAAGCGGAACGATTGAAAATAGGCCGTCAGCAACAGCAGGATCACGATCACCGTCAACAGCAGGCCGGCCGTCAGACCCTCGTAAATTTTTCCACCGGCGAGCGCTCCAAACATTTGCTGCATCGGCACAATCTGGCCGCGGACGTCCACGGTCGCGCCGCGCGGGACCTCGCCGGCTGCCTGCAAGGCCTGCGAGACGCGGCGCGACACCCGCCCCAGATCTTCGCCCTCGATGTTCGCGGTCATGCTGATCAATCGCTTCATGTTGTAGCGATCATATTCGCCCGGCACCGTCCCCTCGCGAATTCGCGAGACATCCTGCAAAAAGACCTGGCCGGACGGATCCATCGGGACGCGCGAGTTGCGTCCGTTGCGACCGGGTGCGGCATTCGTGGTCCCGATGGGCACGACGCCGATTTGCGCGGCAGAGTCCATGCGGGCGATCGGAATTTCCACCTGCACCTGATAGCCAATGCCCGTGTTGGGGTCGCGCCAGTAATTCGGCACAAGGAACCGGCTGGAAGATGTCGCCGCGACCAGCGAGTTGGCGACTCCCTCGCCGTGATGCCGCTTGCGCCGGCCAACTCGCGATTCACCGTGACTGCGACCGCCGGATAGTCCTGGGACTGAACGAAATGCAGGTCGCGGAGTGACGCGATTTTTTCCAGCTCCTGCCGAACTTTGTTGGCGAACGCCTGGTTGTCCGACATTTTCGGCCCGCTCACCGCGATTTCGATCGGCGTCGGCGAGCCGAAGCTCATCACCTCGTTGACGATATCGGCCGGCTCGAACGAGAGTTTGATTCCGCGCACTCTTTGCGCGACCACCTCGGCGGAGACTCTTTCAGCCGCCAGTTTCTCGCGCAGCGAGCGCTCGAGAATATCCGGCAGCTCGTGCCGCAGCTCCTCCTTCAGTTCGGCCACATGCACGCGGCTGCCCGGCTTGAGGGCCACGCGCAGCACGGCCTCTTCCGGTCCACTCATCCACAAATACACGGTGTTGATCGGATAGCTGGACGGGATCAGCCCGACGTAGCCGAGCGAGATTGCCACGTTCTCCGTCCCGACTTTGTTCTTGATCGCGTTGAGCGACTCGATCGCGAGCTGTTCGGTCACCTCGATGCGAGTGCCGGTCGGCGCCCGCAACCGGAGCTGGAACTGCCCCGTGTCTACGGTCGGAAAAATCTCCCGACCGAGTTGCCCGCCGGCAAGCCAGGCCAACCCCACGGCCGCCGCCAGATAGATCGGCACGCCGATCCAACGCAGCGGCATTAGACCGCCTAAGAATGCTGTGTAGGTCGCGCCCAATCCGCCTTGCTCGTGGCCGGCTTCGTTTTCGTGGTTTGTTTGCGATTGGTGCACGTGCCGCAGCAGCCAGACTGACACGACGGGCACAAACGTGCTCGACAGAAAATAGCTCGCGACCATCGCGAAACCGACCGCCAGCGATAGGGGCACAAACAGGGCCCGCGCCGAGCCCTCCATGAAGAACGACGGGATGAAGACGGCCAACACGCACAGCATCGCCAACAGTCGCGGCACCGCCGTTTCGTGATTTCCGCGGCGAACGGCGCGGGCGATGTTCGGTGTGTGCTCAAACTGCGTGTGGATGTTTTCGACCTCGACCGTCGCCTCGTCGACGAGGATTCCGACCGCCAGCGCGAGCCCGCCCAGCGTCATCAGATTGATCGTCTGCCCCGTCAGCCATAGTCCGACGATGCTTCCCAAGAGGGCAAACGGGATATTGAGCACGACCACGATCACGCTCCGCCAGTCGCGCAAGAACAAGAACACCATGAGCCCGGTCAGCGCCGCTCCCAACAGAGCTTCCGTGCCGACTCCCCAAATGGCCCGCGTCACGTACGGGGACTGGTCAAACTCAAAGCTGACGTCGATGTCTTCCGGAACGGCGGCCCGCATGTTCGGCAGGTTGGCCTTCACGGCGTTAACCACGGACAAAGTCGATGCGTCGGCCCGCTTCGTCACCACGATGTAGACGGCCCGCTTGCCGTTGACGAGCGCATAACCCGTGGGGATGTCGGTGCTGTCTTCGATTGTGGCCAGGTCGCGCAGATAGACGTCGGTTCCCGGGCGCACCGGAATGCTCCCCAGGTCCTTCGGATTCACGACCATCGAATCCACCGGGACGATGGGCATTTGGTCCTTGACCCGGATGTTCCCAGAGGGACTGATGGTGTTCCCGGTCACCAGCGCCTGAACGACTTCTTCCGGCGAAATGTTGTAGGAGCGCAACCGGTCAGGGTCGGTGCGGATCACGATCGTCCGCTGGTTGCCCCCGAACGGCGGCGGAGCCGAGACCCCCGGCAGGCTGGCGAACATTGGCCGAACTTTGAACAGAGCCTGATCCTGGATCTCGCCGATCGTCTTCGTCTTGCTCGACAGAACCAGATAGCCGACCGAAACGCTCCCCGTGTCGAAACGCATCACAAACGGCGGCACCGTGCCCGGCGGCATGAAGGCCCGCGCCCGGTTCACATAGCCAATGGTCTCGGCCAGTGCCTGCGCCATGTCGGTGCCGGGATGAAAGTAAAGCTTCATCAGGGCGGCGCCCTGGATGTTCCGCGATTCGACGTGATGAATGCCGGAGATGTAGAGGAAGTGGTACTCGTAATAATTGGTGAGCAGGCCCTCCATCTGCCCGGGGTCCATCCCGCCGTACGGCTGCGCCACATAAACGACCGGCAAATTGAGAGCGGGGAAGATGTCGACCTTCATCCGCATCACGGCCAGACCGCTGCCGACGACAAGTGCGGCAATCCCGACCATGACGGTGATCGGATGACGCAGCGCGAAGACGATGGGATTCACGAAACTGAGACCCCGGGCCGGTGGTTTGATGACGGATCCGCCGGCATTCCGTGAGCGCGGGCAGAAAACGCAGATTCCTTAAGCCCTCTTTGCACGGTCTTTTCTTTGCGGCCTGTGGGACTGTGGGGAATTCCGTTTCCGCCGCAAGGCCCGAAACGGTTCGTCCTTGTCCTCCAAAACTTCCGAGACGAGCTCCAAGAGTTTCTTGCGCGCGTCGGCGAGGACTTGTCGTCCGGCGCTCGTCGCCTGGTAATACTTCCGCTGCTTTCCCGCGACGACTTCGTGGCGGCTCTTCAAGTAGCCGATTTCCTCCAGCAAATGAAGCGTCGGATAAAGGGTCCCTTGGCTGAGCCGATACCCGTGCCGCACCAGCTCCTCGGTGATTTCGGCTCCGTATATCGGCTCCTTCGTCGCGTGATAGAGGATATGCAGGCGAATGAAGCCGTGGAAAAAATGACGGGTAACCGGATCATTGGGCATAATGTTGAACTTCGATGTTGACTTCCGACATAATATCGCAGCAACTTTGTCCGCGGCAAGTGCGCAGCCCGGAAGAACTCGGGATGCGCACTGGCCGATCGCGTCGCCTTTCGATAGACCGCCAAAAAGGCTCCAAAGGAAGAATGCCATGAAACGTCACTGGCCGATCGTTGTCGCCCTATTGGGCGGCCTCTGCCTGGGGATTGCGTCGGAGAACCGGGGCCCTGTTCGCCAGACAAAAGCCGCCGACAGCTCTCACGATTCGGAAGTGGCCGCGCTCAAGGCGGAAATCCAGGTCCTGAAGGACAGGCTGCCGGATCAGGCTCATGCGATGCAGGACGTCGCGAATCAGTTCACCAACGTGTGGTTCGCCGAGGGAAAGCAGCACTGGGATCTGGCGAACTTCTACCTGGGGGAGACGCGGAACCATTTGCGCTGGGCCGTGCGCATCATCCCGAAGCGCAAAGACCGCGCCGGGCACGAAGTCGACCTGGTTTCCATCCTGCAATCAGTGGAGAACGGCGCCTTGAAGCAATTGGAGGCTGGCATCAAATCAAAAAATCACGAACGCTTTGTCGCGGCCTACAAGTTCTCTTTGGAGAGCTGCTACGCGTGCCACAAAGCAGCGGACAAGCCGTACCTGCGACCACAGATCCCGACCGGACCCGCAACGCAGATCGTGAATTTCGATCCAGGGGCGAAATGGCCGCTGTGATCGTGTGCGAATGATTAGCCCATGTTACGTTGCTGCGATGGCGTTTCTGAGATTCTCTCGCGGTGGAGACCAACGCATTAAAACAACCTGCAACGCCGGCCGCTTGCTGGCAGGAGTCGGTTTGCTGTTCCTGCTGTGTGCGTCCGCGCGGGCCGACGAGAAGACGACGGCTGCCGCTGCCTGCCGCAGCGTCCACCTTTTCTATCAGGCGCCCGAAGGAGTCGCGTTTTACAACGAGGTCACCGTCGGTCAATCGGCGGCCGGCACCTATTTTATGGCGTGCGGTTTCGATCTGGGTTACTTCGGGATCCAGCAGCTTGATGCGGGGAAGAAAGTCGTGATCTTTTCCGTTTGGGACCCGGGAAAACAGGCCGACCCCAAACAGGTCGACAAGGACAAGCAGGTTAAGACGCTGTATCACGGAGAAGGGGTGCGCGTCGGCCGCTTTGGCAATGAAGGGACCGGCGGGCAGTCGTTTTTTGACTACGACTGGAACGTGGGAAAGACCTACGGCTTTTTTGTGACGGCCCGCCCCGCCGGAGATCGCACCGAGTTCGCCGGCTTTTTTTACCTTCCCGAAAAGAAAGTCTGGAAGCACCTGGTGACGTTCTCGACCATCAGCCAGGGCCGCGGACTCCGCGGGTACTACTCATTCATCGAAGACTTTCGCCGCAACGGGGTCTCGGCGACCGAAGCACGCCGGGCGAGATTCGGCAATGGCTGGATCCGCTCGAAAGACGGGCAGTGGGTGGCCCTGACGCGGGCCCGTTTCACCGCCGACAGCAGCCCAGCGCTCAACATCGACGCGGGAGTGGCCGGCGATTGCTTCTTTCTGGCGACCGGAGGCCAGACGCAAAACCGAAGCACACCCCTCCGGAAACTGATCGACCGCCCACCCTCGGGGATCGACTTGCCGAACGTGTCAAAACCCTTGGCTTTCTTCGATGGGCCGCCAGCGCCGCCACGCGGAGTGCGACCAAGGACGATTCCGCGCGCTCCCGATTTTCTACTTGGCCCCCGGCCAACCTCTCTTGAAAGCACAGGGTCATATGCGAAAATCATTCATCCTTCCCAGGAGCGCAAATCGTGGATCCATTCGACGCCGCAGCCGTTGAGAATGATCCCAAGTTTCCGAGCGGGCCGTGGACTGGCTTCTACCTTCAGTGCTGGCTGCCCGGCCGGCACATGATGATGATCGATCTCACATTTGGCCGTGGGCAATTGCAGGCGAAGGGCTCGGATCGTGTCGGTCCTTTCACGTTCCACGGCGATTACGATCTGGCCGACGGGAAGTGCCGCTGGGTCAAGCAGTACCTGGGCAGGCATCGGGTTACCTACACGGGCATCAATCAAGGTCAGGGCATTTGGGGCGTCTGGGAGATCCGGCAGCTAGCTGGCCTGTACAAAGACCGTGGCGTGTTCCATATCTGGCGCCAGGGAGAGACACCGACGGAAGAGGCCGAAGCGACGGTCCAGGCCTACTTGTCTCACCTGCGCTCGCGCTGGCTGTTCAGACTTGACGGCCCTCTTCTACGTTGGGGTCTGGTCTTCGTCACCGTCTTCTTGATCCGACAGCTCTACTACGTGATGACAGGCGTCAGCGGACCATAAGGACACGACGCCTGGCGCACTGCGGATCATGCTGAAGGCAAGTTTGCGCCAAAAACGTTCGTATCCTCGAAGCGATGCACGTTGTCGGCAGCACGTCCCGTCACGGTGAATCGAGGTCGGGACAGTTGCGCCCTTGGGTTCAAGACAGCGCCGTAATCTTGGGTGGAAATCTCTCTCGCGTAGTTCCCGAGTCCTGGCTACGATTTGTCGCTTCGCAGGCTGCGGGTTGCCCTCGGATGCGACGCACTCGGGTGCCAGAATGGATGTCTCCGGCCGCTCTTTCCGGTTCATCCGCCGCGAGGGGGTCTTCGCGCTCGGTCTGGTTGCGCTGACCTTCGCGGTCTACGGTCAGGTTTATCGATTTGAGTTCGTCGATTACGACGACCCCATTTATTTGAGTTCCAACCCGGACGTTCTGAGCGGTTTGAACGCAGGCAGTGTCCGCTGGGCTTTCGGGGACGTTCACGTTGCCAATTGGATCCCGCTGACGTGGCTCTCGCTGATGCTCGATGCGACGTGCTATGGGAGCTGGCCCGGCGGTTACCACGTCACGAATGCACTGCTCCACCTGGCCAACGTGCTGTTAGTCTTTGCGATCTTCGCCCGTGCAACGGGAAACTCGCGGTCGAGCGCGTTGGTTGCCGCGCTTTTTGCCGTGCATCCCCTGCATGCCCAATCCGTCGCCTGGATTGCCGAGCGCAAGGACGTCTTAAGCATGTTCTTTGGCTTGCTGTCGCTGTTCGCCTATGTGCGCTACGCACAGCTTGAGCGCACTGCGCCCCGCCGCGCGCTTTTGACGCTGGCGTTGGTGTTTTTCTGTTGCAGCCTGATGTCCAAGCAGGCTTTCGTGACTCTGCCGTTTCTGTTGTAGCTCCTGGATTATTGGCCGCTGGGCCGGCTTGCAGTCGGACCCGCGCGAACGGCGGGAGCCACGAGTGCCACCGGGCAATTTCAACGAGTCAGTCTGCTCCTGCTGGAGAAACTTCCCTTTTTTGCGGCCGCCGCCATGGTTTGCCCCGTTGCCGTTTGGGCCCATCAGCGCGGCGGTGAGCTCCAATCGCTCGCAAGATTCCCCTTGGCGACGCGGTGCCTGAACGCCGTGCTCGTGTACGCGCTCTACGTCTTTAAAGCCATCGTTCCTGTCAATCTGGCTGTGTACTATCCGCATCCGGGTGCGCAGCTCAGCGTCGCGCGGGTCGGATTGGCCGCGCTCTTTCTGGTCGCTGTGACGCTGATCGCGATCACACAGGTGCGGCGGCGCCCTTTCCTGTTGTTTGGGTGGCTCTGGTTTTTGGGGACCTTGGTCCCGTTGAGCGGACTGGTGCAGATCGGCGAGCAGCAGTTGGCGGACCACTACGTGTATCTCCCGTTGATCGGACTTTACGTGGCGGTCGTCGGCCTCGTTGGGTCGCTTGTGCCGGCTTCGCCACTGGGAAAGCGCGGGCTGACCGTCGCCGCGACGGGAGCGATCATCGTGTACGCGACCTTGGGCTTCGTGCAGGTGGCCCAGTGGCATGACGGCGTCCGACTGTTTCGTCACGCGCTGGCGGTAGCGGACGATAATCCGATCGCCCGCCAGAACCTGGCCTACGCGCTTTTCCGACGCGGGGAATTTCCCGAGGTACTCGTGCATGTCCAGCGGTCCATCGAACTGGATCCCACCGATGCGCGTGCCTACTACATCGCGGTAAACATTTTGCAGGCACAGGGACGATCAGACGAAGCGATCGTGCAGTTTCGCAAAGCGGTTGCCGTTGATGATCGTTATGTTGTTCAGGCGCACCACGAGCCGGCGCGGCTCCTTTGGATGTCGCCGGCCGAACAACCCACTCTGCAGCCCGAATTCCTAAAGCCCGAGGGAATCAGCCTCCTGCAGCCTCTCGATCGAACGGTCCGATGACGCCAACTAAAAAGAATAAAGTCAGCGCCTCAACCGCTTAGCTCGGTCAAAACTGCCCGCGCGGCGGCGAGCGTTTGATCGATTTGCTCGTGCGTGTGGACTGCCGAGACGAAGTTCGCCTCAAACTGGCTGCAGGGGAGATAGAAGCCTCGGTCGAGCATGCCCCAGAAGTAACGGGCGAAGCGCTTGGTGTCCGATCGGCCGGCGACCGTTTGGTTCACGACCTTTTCCGAATTGAAGAAGAGCGTGAACATGCTGCCGACCCAGCTGAAAGTGTGCGGGATCCCGGCGGCAGCGGCCGCGTCGCCGATTCCGCGCAGAAGCCGAGACGTTTCGGACCCCATGCGGTTGTAGGGCATGTCGCGCTTCAGCACCTTAAGCGTCGCGATGCCGCAGGCCATCGCCAGCGGATTGCCCGAAAGCGTGCCGGCCTGGTAAACGGGTCCGACGGGCGAGACGCAATCCATGACGTCGGCCCGGCCCCCGTAGGCGCCGACCGGCATGCCGCCCCCGAGGATCTTGCCGAACGTGGTCAGGTCGGGCTTCACAAGAGCGAGAAACCGTCTCTGCACACCGCCGTACTCGATGCGGAAGCCGGTCATCACTTCGTCGAAAATCACCAACGCGCCGTTCGCCTGGCACAGTTCTCCCAGCGCTTTGAGGAAGTTGTCCTCCGGTAGCACGACGCCCATGTTGCCCACGACGGGCTCGAGGATCACGCAGGCGATCTGTCCGCGGGCGGCGGCAAAAGCCGCTTCGAGCGCCGGCACATCGTTAAATTCGACGACGATCGTGTCGTTGGTCGAGCCGGCGGGAATGCCCGGCGAGGACGGGTTGCCATGCGTCATGGCGCCGCTGCCCGCCTTCACAAGTAGGCTGTCGACGTGGCCGTGGTAGCAGCCTGCGAACTTGATGATCTTATCGCGCTTGCTGAAGCCGCGGGCGACACGGATGGCGCTCATCGTCGCTTCGGTTCCCGAGCTGACAAAGCGAATCCGCTCGACCGACGGGACGGCTTCGATCACCATCTCGGCCAGTTCACTCTCCGCTTCGGTCGGTGCGCCGAAGCTCGTCCCTTTTCGCAGCGCCTGTTCGACTGCCGCGACGACTTCCGGATGAGCGTGGCCCAGGATCAGCGGCCCCCACGAGCCGACGTAATCGAGATAGCGATTGCCGTCGACGTCGTAGAGGTAGGGCCCTTCGCCCCGATCGATGAAAGGCGGCTCGCCCCCCACCGCGCCGAACGCCCGCGCGGGGCTATTGACCCCGCCGGGGATCACGCGGCGCGCCCGCGCGAACTGTTCTCGGCTGCGCTCGCGTTTCATCGGCTGCTGGACGCCTGCGACTTGTTGAAGTCGCCGGCTGTTACGATGAAGAGGCGCTTGAGATTGATGTGGCTCCGCAGGGCGGCGACGATCTGCTCCGAGGTCAGCGCGGCAATCTGCTTCTCGAGGTCGGCGTAGTATTTCATCGTCCGCCCGACCGTCAGGTTTTCGAGAAGCATACTCACCAAATCGCTATCGGACGTACGAGCTAGTTCTTGCTGCTGCAGATAGCTCTGCTTGGCAGTCGCCAGTTCGTCGGGCCGCACGCCTTTGGAAAAGAGCGCGTCGATCTCTTCGGCAACGGCACTCGTCACCTTGTTGATGAAAATCGGATTGCAGATCGCCCGGATCACGAACGACGTTCGTTGGTCCCGCGCCGAGGCCTCCAATCGCGAACCGATCCCGTACGTCATCCCCTCCTTTTGCCGCACGCGCGTGCCGAGACGCGAGGTCAGTGTGTCCTCGCCGAGGATGAAATCACCCAACGAGAGCGCGGCAAAGTCGGGATTATCGTCGCGCATCGGGAAGACATACGCGGAGAAATAGACTGCGTTGGCCTTGTCGGGTGTTTCGATTCGCGCGTGCCCCCCGGAATCTCGGCAGTCACGTCGCGCGAGATGTGCGCGTACGGCATCTCGGCCTTCCAGTCGCCGAGCGTCTCGTTGAGCACGGGCAGAACCTGCGCCTTGTCGAAGTCGCCAACGATCGCCAGCTCGCCGTGGCTGCCATTCATGTAATTGGAATAGACCTTGCGCACCTCGGCGACGGTGAGCGCCTTGCAGCGCGTCGATCGACTCGGGAAGTGTCGACACATAGCGGGGATCGTCTTTGTCATACGGCGCCATGTGCCGGCGGATCGCGTTGCCCGCCAGGGCGCCCGGCTCGGACAACTGGCTCTTTAACTGGGCGAGCTCAGCCTGCCGAATCAGTTCGAGCTCCGATTCCGGCAAAGTTGGCTCGCGCAAGATTTCCTTAAGCAGTTTCAACACGTCGCGGAGCGTCTCGCGGCGCGCCTGAATCGTAAACGTGGCGTTCCCCGGACCGCCGCTGGCGCTGAGCGTGGCCTTCAGCTTGTCGAGCGCGTCCTGGATCTGTTGCTTGTTGAGGTTCTTCGATCCCGTCAGCATCAAATCGGGCAGGACGTCGGCCGCAACTCGCAGACCGCGCAGGTTTTGCACATCGCCGTAATGCAGTTCGAGCTTCAGGTGTACCTCGCTGCCGCGTGTTTTTTTTGCGAGTAGCGCCGCCTTCACTCCGCCGCTTAACGTTTCGGTCTGGGTCCGGGCGTCGATATTGGCCGGGCTGGCGTCGAACGTCTCGCCGCCGCTGACCGAGGTGCGTCCCTGATAATTGCCGATCGCGGCCATCAGGTTGCCGACGGGCGGGACGGAGGAGCGGTCCGGCTTCTTCGTCGGCAGGAACAGGCCCAGCGTGCTGTTGTCGGGCTTCAGATACTTGGCGGCCGCCTTGCTGACGTCGGCTGCGGTCAGCTTTTCGAGCCGATCGCGATTCAGGAAGTACAGCCGCCAGTCGCCCAGGGAAATCCACTCGGTCATCTCGATTCCCAGCCGCGAGCTGTCGGCGGCCGTCTGTTCGCGCTGTTTGAGCAGCTGTTGCCGGATGCGATCGACCTCGGCCTGGGTCACGCCCTTCTTGGCGACGTCGGCGATCGTGGCCTCCATCGTCTTCAGGACGTCTTCGGGTTTCTTTCCCGGAACGACCAGCGCCAGGAACACCATCATGCCCGGATCGTGGTAGGGGAAGGTGAACCCAAACACGCGAGCCGCCTGCTTGGTTTCGACAAGCGCCTTGTACAAGTGTCCCGAGGGATCGTCCGAGAGAATCCCCTCGAGCACTTCGCAGGCGGTAAAGTCCGCCTGAGCGGCGGCCGGAACGTGATAGGCGGCACCAACGACGGCCACGTTGCCGACCCGCTTGAGCCGCACGATCCGCTGGCCGTCCTGGGCGGGCTCTTCGGTGTAGGTGTGGTCGGGCTTGAAATCAGAGCGCGGAATCGCGCCGAAGTATTTGACGATCTCGGTCAGGGCCGTTTTGGGCTGGAACTTGCCGGCGATCGTCAGCACCGTGTTTTCGGGCTGGTAGTGCCGGTGATAGAACTCCTGCAGTTTTTCGATCGGCACCCGCTCGATGTCCGATTTGTTGCCGATCGTCGATTTGCCGTAGTTGTGCCAGTCGTAGGCGGCCGAAATCATCCGCTGCACGAGGATGGCGACGGGACTGTTCTCGCCCGCCTCGAACTCGTTGCGAACGACGGTCATCTCCGACTTGAGATCGGCGGCGTGCACGTAGCTGTTGATCAAGCGATCGGCCTCGAGCCGAATCGCGAACTCCAGGTTGGCGTCGCTGGCGGGCAGCGTCTCGTGGAAATTGGTCCGGTCGACGTCGGTCGAGGCGTTGTACTCGGCCCCGCGCTTGTGCAGCGCGTTGGGGATTTCTTTAGGGCCCGAGAAATTGGGGGTCCCCTTGAACAGCATGTGCTCGAGCAGGTGGGCCATGCCGGCCTCGCCGTAGCCTTCGTGCCGCGAACCCACGAGGACCGTCATGTTGACGGTGACCGATGGCTTGGACGCGTCGGGAAGCAACAGCACCTGCAGGCCGTTCTCGAGCTGGTACTCGGAGATCCCTTCGATCGTGGTGACGTGTTTGGCCCCGGCAACGTCGACGGTCGGGCTGGGCTTGCTGGCGTCTTCACCTTGCGCCGAACGACCGACCGCAAACAGGCATGTCGCCACCAGGGCTGAATAAAACGCTGTCCCTCGCAAACGCATTTGTCGCTCCGATTATTTGTATTTGCTGGTGCCCGCCGTGGCGGTCACTGGTTCTACTGGCCTGAGAGGAGAAAACACTGAAGCACCGGCCAGCTGACACGGGCCGCTCGCCGGGCTTTTCTCGCGGTCACCTCGTCGCCAAATCGTGCGAGGCGAAGATTCGATCCATCCGTTGCGAAATGTCCTTGAGTTCTTCGGCTCCGCCGCCGGGGACTTCGGCCGTGGCCCAGCCGTGGTATCCGATGCCGTCGAGAGCCGCCAAGACGTTGGGCCAGTCGCAGTCGCCCCCCGGATCGCCGATCTTGAGTTTGAAGCCCGCGCCGGGCCCTTTGGTGTTCATCAGTTTGCGGCTGTATTCCTTGACGTCGACCTTTTTGATCCGCTTGCCGAGGGCGGCGATCCAGTGTTCGGGCCAGCCGAAGCGGACGCTGTTGCCGATATCGTAATAGGAGCCGACCCACGGGCTGTTGATTTCGTCGATGTAGCGGGCCATTTCCAGCGGCGTGATCAGCATGTCGTTCCAGACGTTTTCGATGCAGATGAAAATCTGCAGCTCTTCGGCAATCGGCACGAGCTTGCGGACTTCGTCCTGCGAGCGCTTGTAAGCATCGGCGTAATAGACCTGCTTGGTGACGCGGCCCGGGACGAGCAGAGCGGTGGTGCCGCCGTAGGCTTTGCAATCGTGGAGCGAACCGATGAAGCTGTCGCGGCCGGCCTTGCGGACCGTTTCGCTCGGATCGGAGAGGGGCTTCGCCCAATGGTCATAACCGACAACGCCGTGCACGATGAGGCCGCTATCCCGCTTGGCCTGAGCAACCTCGTCGTGATCGACGTGGCGGTCGATGTCGATCCCCTCGAAGCCGCACTCCTTGACCATCTTGAAGGTGTCGGAGAGCGAGCCGCTACGGCGGACCATCGAGAACTTGACCGCTTTGTGCAGCGGCGGGTTCGACTTGGGCTCGCCGGCGGCCCGCGCGAATGTGGGAGCTAGCGCAGCGGTAGTTGCGGCAGCGGCCGTCGCGGTTGCGGTCAGCGACAAAAAGTCGCGTCGAGAGACGGAATCGGCACTCATCAGGTGACTCTCTGCAGGCGGGCGCGATTTTGTAACGCCAAACGCGCCGGTATGATACCTGTCCCTTTCCCGCGGCGGCAACGATGCCTGTTTTCGTCCACGAATTCTTTTGCTCGGGCGCGTTCGGCGGCGATTTGAGCGACAGTTCGCTCGCGCGCGAGGGGCTCGCCATGCTGGCCGCCGCCGTCGCCGATTTCTCGCAAATCCCCGCCGACGCTCAAAACGCCCGTGACTCGGTCGTGACGACGGTCGACCGGCGGCTGCACGGACGGCCCGCGGTTGCCCGCCTCGAGGCACAGGCGCGCGTGCATTGGACGGCGTCGCCCGATCATGAACGTTGTTTGTTCTCCGAATTGGCGCGGGCAGCCCAGGCCACGCTGGTGATCGCACCGGAAACCGGCGGCATCTTGCTCGAACGCCGACGCATGACCGACGCGGCCGGCGGCCGGTTCCTTGGCCCGGCGGCGGACGTCCTCGAACTCTGCGGCGACAAGCTGAGGTTTTGCGAACATCTGACGCGGCATTCGCTGCCTACTCTTCCTACGACGCCATTCGATTTTTCTGCGAACCGTTCGCCATATTCGTTCCCGATCGTCCTCAAACCGCGGGACGGAGCCGGCTCGGTCAACACGTTTCTGATTCGCGACGCGGACGAACTGGCCGGGCGGCAGCGCGAGCTGGCCCAGAGCTTCGCCGACGCCGGACAGACAGCGATCGTGCAGCCGTTCCTCAAGGGACGCTCGCTGTCTGTGGCCGCCGTGATTGGCTCGGCCGGGCACATCGAGATCTTGCCGGTGGGCGAGCAGCGACTGAGCCGTGACGGGCGCTTCGGCTATTTGGGCGGTCGGATTCCCGCGGCCGATCTCGAGCCGGAGCTGGCCCGCGAGGCCGCCAGCGTTGTCGAAACCGCGTGTCGATCGTCGCCCGGCTTGGCGGGGTGGGTTGGCTTCGATCTCTTGCTGACGCGTGCGGACCCGCGTGTGCGGATCGTGGAAGCCAATCCGCGTTTGACGACTTCTTATTGCGGCTATCGCCGCTTGACTCAGGAAAACCTGGCCGCGCGGCTGCTGTCGGGAGTGGCTGGGCTGCCGATTGAATGGGCGGATTCCGCGGCGGCCGACGCGTCAACTTTCACCGCCGTCGAATTCGACGCGGACGGCGACGTGCGGCCGGCCGCGCTGCGCGGCGCGTCGATCGAAATTGACATCCCTTCGCTGGACGTCGCGTGAGGAGTCGTTGTGCGCGTGGTGGGACTCGACATCGGTGGGGCGAATCTGAAGGCGGCCGACGCGGACGGCCGGGCGATCACGCGTCCGTTCGCCGTCTGGAAAAACCCCGACCGCCTGGCGGCCGAGATCGACGCGCTCCGGGCCGGGTTTAATTCGCCGGATTGCCTCGCCGTCACCATGACCGCCGAGCTGGCCGACTGCTATCGCACTAAACGCGACGGCGTCGATGCGATTCTCAGCGCCGTCGAGCTGGCGGCCGGAGGCACGCTGGTGCAAGTCTGGCAGACGACGGGCCACTTTGTGCCGCCGTCCGAGGCGCGGGCCGAACCATTGCTGACGGCTGCCGCCAACTGGCATGCGCTGGCGACCTTTCTCGGCCCGCTCGCTCCGGCGGGCGGCGCGCTGTTGATCGACATCGGCACGACGACGTGCGACATCGTGCCGCTGGCCGACGGCCAGCCGGTGCCCGCGGGCCGCACGGATCGCGAGCGCCTGCAGGCGGGCGAGCTGGTGTACACGGGCGTGCGACGAACGCCGGTCTGCGCGGTCGCCGGCTCCGTGCCGTTCCGTGGCGGCTGGTGCCCGGTGATGGCCGAGTTGTTCGCCACCACGCTGGATGCCTATCTCACGACGGGCGATCTGCTGGAAGACCCGGCCGACTGCGACACGGCCGACGGTCGACCGGCCACAGTCTCGTGCGCCCGTGATCGGCTGGCCCGCTGCATCGGCTGCGACAGCGACGAATTCTCACGGGAAGACGCGGAGACGGCCGCCCGCGGACTCGCCGAGGCGCAGCGGCGGCACATCGCGAGCGCGCTCGAGGCCGTGCTGCGCGGGCAACCGCTGGTGCCCAACCGCCTCTTCCTCTCCGGCGTCGGCAGTTTTCTGGGCCGCCGTGTGTTGGCCAGCTGCCCGCAGCTGGCCAACGTCGCAACCGTAAGCCTGCTCGAAATCTTCGGCCCCGCCGTGGCGGAGGCCGCGTGCGCCTTCGCGGTCGCTCGCCTGGCGGCGCAAGCGAACCTCCCGGCCCCCAACTGAGCGGAGGCACGGCAGGCACAGCCTGCCCTAAACGACATAAATGACGATTTGAGCCCTGAAGGGCCTGAAGGGGCGAGATTCTATAGCCCGGGTCGTAGCACAGCGGAGGCCCGGGATCCAACGCCGCCCTCAGCGGGCGAAAAGTCCCAACGGGGTGAGACAACGCCGCGAGCGCGCGATGCGAGCGACGGGCGATGTGACGAAGGACAGCGATCACTCCGTCTCGAGCGGCACGCTCTGCCCAATGCGTGACGATTCGCGGGCCGCGTCGAGCACGCGCATGACCGTTTCG
This sequence comes from uncultured Planctomycetaceae bacterium, assembly GCA_963800135.1. Classification (GTDB taxonomy): domain Bacteria; phylum Planctomycetota; class Planctomycetia; order Planctomycetales; family Planctomycetaceae; genus DASPSM01. Next base: position 292,119 of record CAWCZR010000003.1, read on the forward strand.
GCATCGTCGACGGAGGACGCGGCGTGTGATTCGTCGCGCGTTGTGGCGACCAACTCTCCGTACACGTCGGAAGCCGGTCGATCACTTGCGGGCACAGGCTCGTCGCAGATTTCGCCTGAGTCTTCCTGCAGATAGACGCGGCCGCCACAGTAGCCGCCGTCAGCTCCCGCCAGCATCCAACCCGTCTGTAACATGGCTCCGCTAGCCAGGTTGACGTCAATGAGCGCGTCGGCAGCGGCATCGCCGCCGGCGTCGAAGGCGATCGCCAGGGTAAAGGCGATCGAGGTATCCGCCGCTCGCATGGGAAGAATCCGGGCGAAGACCGACTGCGGACGGCGGCCGAGCAATTGCAGCATCTGGTCGACGTATTGATATGCGAAGTGCGCGAACAGATCGACTTCGCCCACAACCGAGCCAATGGCGCCGGGTGCCGCGCTTGCCGACGCCGGCGCGGTGACCACCGGTGGCACGACCGTGCCCCACGAGACTAGGCGGGCCGCGTTCAGGCTGCCCAAGCGCGCGCCGCGCACGACGTCGAGGGCCGTGCGAAAATCGGCGCTGCCGCGAAACGTGGGCAGGACTGTGAGGCGTCGTCCCGTGCCGCGGGCGGCGGACCGCAGGTGGCGGAGCTCGTTCGCGTTCGCGCACGGAGGAGGGTCGAGGCAGACGTGTTTGCCCGCCCGCAGAGCCCGCTCGGCCCAGTCCGCGCCGTGTGGGGTGGGACCCGTAATCAATACGGCGGCGACGTCGGCCCGCGCCAGGAGCTCCGCCAGGTCGCAATTAATCGACCGATCCGTGCCGCGTGGGCCGAAGAGTCGTCGCGCCGGCTGACCGGCGGGATCGCAAGCGGCGACGATCTCGAACTCGGGACGCAGCGACAGGCGTTCGGCGTGAAACTGGCCTGCCGGGCCCAGCCCAATCAAGCCGAGGCGAATCCGCGCGTCGACTCCGGTCGAAGTAGCCGCCGCAGTCGAGACGGACGTCGCCCGCGAGGGAGTGCCGGGCCGCGCGCCGCCCGGCGCTGCGGTCTGTGTCTCGCTCTGCGATCTGGTCCGGGAATCCATGGTCAGCACACTCCGCCCACTCGCGCACTTTAGCGGCCCGATTGACTGTTTCGGAAGTGCTAATGTCGGATTATGGGAATTGACTCGACCCGCGCGATCGACCATGCTGGAGCCGCACTTCTACGCGCATTATCCGCTGATTTTGTCGGAAGTTATCCGACACCAAACCTTGAGAGCGAGAGGGCCGTCCGATGACACTTCAACTTTCAGATCCGGCGCCGCCCGCGGCCGAGGAACCAACGTCTCAGCCCAACCTGCTGATCCCGGTGGCCTGCGGCGTGATCCTGCTGTTGCTGGCGGCCGTGCTCTGGGCGCAAAGCGGACGGCGGGATGCGTTGGGCCAGGTCGCCATGCTCGAGGCCCAACTGGCGGCAAACAAATCGCGCCCAGCCGCGCCCCTCGACACTTCGAACCAGGACGCGCAGCGCCGCGCCAAGCTCGAGGCTGATCTGGCCGCCGCCCAGCATACGGCACAAGAAGCGCAAGCCGCCCAAAAGCAGGCGGAAGAAAAACTCAAGAAGCACAACGCGGAACTAGCGGCAGCACAGAAGGAGCGCGACGCCGCCAAGGCCGCGTTCGCCAAGTCGGACGAAGATCGCAACAAGGCGGAGCGGGTCCGCGATGAGAGCCTCGCATCGCGGAAATTGCTCGAAGAGAACCTCAATACGGCCGAGACGACCCGGGCGCGCGTCGAAGCGAAATTAAAGTCGTTCGAGAACGAGCTCAAGGCACTCGATTCGAAGCTCAAAACGGCGGTCGCTGACGTCGAGTCGGCCAACAAAAAGCTGGCTGCGGCCGGGGCGGAGCGCGATGCGGCCCTCGCCTCCCAAAAGGCAGCCGAAAAAATGGTGACTGACGCACAAAGTGCAAAAGCTCAGGCGACCCAGGCGATGGCCGACGCCGATGCGGCCCGCCAGAAGGCCGAAGCGGCTCGCGATCAGGCGAGCGCGGCGGCCAAGCAAGCCGTCACCGAGAAAGGCCTCGCCGAGAAAGCACGGACCGAGGCCGAGAAAGCCCGCGACGACGCGGTGGCCCGGGCCGAAACTCTGAAGACATCACTGGCGAAAGCCGAAGGGACCGCGGAAGCCGTCCGCAAGGAGCTTTCCACCGCGCGGGACGAGGCGCTGGCCAAGCTCAAGCAGTTGCAGACCTCCGCAACCGAGCTGACGAATAAGCTGGCCGCAGCCGAACGGGACCGCGACGACGCCCACAAGTCGCTCGACCTGACTCAAAAATCGCTGGCGGCTGCCCGAGACGCGCTCAAGGCGCAGCCCGACCCCAAAACGCTCGAGCTGGCCCGCAAGGAACTGGAAGTCGCCAAAAAGGAGTCCGAGTTCTCGGTCAAGGAAATGTCGGTCAATCTGCGCGAGCGAACGCTTGAGGCGAAAGAGAAGGGGATCAAGGCTGCGGAACTAGCCGTCGAGGTCAAAACGCTGCAAGGCCAGCTCAAGGTGGCCCAAGAGGAAGCCAAGCGATTGCGGGCCGAACTCGACAAAAGTCCCTCCAAGTCGAAGGCAGCGGGCGACGCGACGCGGCCCAAGCCAGTCGCCTCGAAATAGCGGGCAGGTGAGTCTCCGAGCGGCCGGTTTGAGTGGCTTGGCCGCCATCCGTCCGCAGACGGACGACGGGTCGGTCGGTTTCGGAACGGCGATTCTGCCTATAATTGGTTGATCGAACCGGGCGGCGCCCGTCGATGCGCCCCGAGGCTGGCCCCAGAGATTTGGTTGCCAAGCAGGCAGACCCTGGTTAACCTTCGATTAATCTTGCGGCCGTGGGGGCCACCGACGGGGTATCGTAGCGTCGCGAAGACCGCCGCCTAGACCGGATCCTCCTGAGATCGAGCATGGACTCGCCGACGCCGGTGAATCGACCGAACCCGACACCTTCCCGCCGCCCCACGCCACGCCGCCGCTTCGACGAGCCGCCTCGCTCGATGTCGTTCGCCCCTTGGCTGTTGATGCTGGGGCTGGTGGCAATTGCCGTCATCTACCTGTTTCGCGGGCCGGGCAACACGGGAACCCGCGTCTCGTATAGCTTCTTCGAGGAGCAGGTCGACAAGGGGAACGTCAAAAGCGTCAAGGCGTACGGCGAGAACCTGACCGGCGTCTGGAACAAAATCCCCCCGCCGCCGACTCCCAATGGCGACAAGCTGACCGAAGAGTTCAACACAATCCTGCCGGAAGGGGTCGCCAAAGATCGCTCCTTCTGGGACGACCTGCGGAAAAAAGTCCACGACGTCGACAATGCGGCCCGTGAGCCAAGCTATGCCCAGCAGACTTTGTTCTGGCTCGTCGGCTCGGTGATTCTGGTCTTCTTCCTCATCTATATGATGCGGCGGAACTCCGATCCGCTGGGCGGCGGAATGATGGGCAACTTCATCCGCAGCCAGGCCAAGCGGTTTCAGCCCTCCGATCAGCGGACCACGTTCGAGGACGTGGCGGCCCTGGAGCAGGCCAAGATCGAGCTGCAGGAAATCGTCGAGTTTCTCAAGAATCCGGGCAAGTTCGAGCGGCTCGGGCGCAGAATCCCTAAGGGCGTGCTGCTGATGGGTCCGCCGGGCACCGGCAAGACGCTGCTCGCACGGGCCGTCGCCGGCGAGGCGGGCGTCCCCTTCTTCTCGATCAACGGCTCCGAGTTCATTCAGATGTTCGTCGGCGTGGGAGCGTCTCGCGTCCGCGACCTGTTTCGCACGGCCAAGGAAAACGCCCCCTGCATCCTGTTCGTCGACGAGATCGACGCGGTCGGACGCGAGCGGGGCGCCGGCTTTGGCGGCGGGCATGACGAACGCGAACAAACGCTCAATCAAATCCTGAGCGAGATGGACGGCTTCCAGCAAACGGAAGCGGTGATCGTGCTGGCGGCCACCAACCGGCCCGACGTGCTCGACCCGGCCTTGTTGCGGCCCGGTCGTTTTGACCGGCACGTGACGATCGACCGGCCGACGCGGGAGGGGCGGGCCGCCATCCTCAAGGTCCACTGCCGCAAGGTGCCCCTGTCCGACGACGTCAATCTCGACACGATTTCCTCGAGCACGATCGGCTTTTCCGGGGCCGACCTGCGGAATCTGGTGAACGAAGCCGCCCTGATCGCCGCCCGCGTCTCCAAGAACGCGGTGGAGATGGAAGATTTCGAGCACGCCCGAGACAAGATTCTGCTGGGCCCGCTCCGCGAAGACATCCTCAACGACGAGGAAAAGGAAATCACCGCCTATCACGAGGCGGGACACGCGCTCTTGGCCTGGCTCCTGCCCGACGTCGACTTGATCCACAAGGTGACGATCATTCCCCGCGGTCGTTCGCTCGGCGTCACGCAGTTGGTGCCCGACGAAGAGCGGTACAACGCGGGCGAGAGGCGGCTCCACTCGCAGCTCGCCTTCATTTTGGGCGGACGCGCGGCCGAGCGGCTGATTTGCGAGGAATACTCGGCCGGCGCCGAAGACGACCTGCGGCAAGCGACGCAGCTGGCCCGGCGGATGGTGGCCCACTGGGGCATGAGCGAAGTCATCGGCCCCGTGGCTTTCCGCCAAGGGGAAGAACATCCGTTTCTGGGCAAAGAAATCCACGAGCAGCGCAAGTTCAGCGAAGAGACGGCGCACGTCATCGATCGCGAAGTGCAGCGGTTTTTGACGTCGGCGCAGGAGCGGGCGTTCAACCTGGTTTCCGAGCACCGCGACGATCTCGAGCGGCTCGCCCGCGCCCTGCTGGAGAACGAGAGCTTGGGGCAGACCGAGCTCAAGAAGATTCTGGGCGAACGTGCCGGCAAGAACGGCGAAAAGCCCTCGGACCTCAATTTGCCCTATCCGTCGTCGGTCACCCCCTAGCGGCGTCACGCTCTCGCGAGCCGCGGTCGTAAAGTGCAGGCCGACAAAGAGTTTTGAGCGCGAGCCAAGCTGCGAATTCGGACGCGACTTGCCTGCGTCCAGGGGTCGTCCCGAGCGAATCCATCAACGCCAGTTGACGCATCCTGCCTGCTGGCCTATTCTTAACCGGAAAATTGAGTGCGTCACGGCGTTCTCGCCGAGATTTGGTCGCGGGATAAAGGCGGCCAAGAGACGCGGCCAAGTCACTTTGCGTGGATGGCTCTCCCGGAAAGTCCGGTTGGCAGGGCCTGTGAGTGAAACACGTCGGAGCAACCCCGTCACGCAGGGACGCTCGTAGGATGGTGAGATTTTGTCGCAAGAGTTGAGTTCGCCCGCCGTCGCGTTTAGCGACCTGGGCCTGAGTGAAAAGAGCCTCGAACGAATTCGTGCTATCGGTTTTGAATCTCCGAGTCCCATTCAAGCCGCCTTCATTCCGATTGCCATCACCGGGCAGGACTGCACTGGCCAGGCCCGCACCGGGACGGGAAAAACGGCCGCCTTCGTGCTGCCGATTCTCGAACGGCTCGATCCCAACGATACGCGGACCCAGGCCATTGTGCTGGGCCCCACCCGCGAGCTGTCTGAACAGGTCGCGGTCGAATGTCATCGGCTGGCGGCCAACCACGAGTTTCGCACGGCCGTCTTCGTCGGCGGCCGGCCCCTCAGGCCGCAGCTCAACGAGCTGCAAAAAGGGGTCGAGATTGCCATCGGCACGCCCGGTCGGATCATCGACCTGATCGATCGGCGGGCCCTCAATCTGGACGCGATCAAGATCGTGGTGCTCGACGAAGCCGACCGGATGCTCGACATCGGCTTTCGCCCGGACATCGAAAAGATTCTCCGCCGCTGCCCGACCGAGCGGCAGACCCTGTTGCTCTCGGCGACGATGCCGCCGCCGGTCGAGCGTTTGGCCAAGCGCTACATGCGCGACGCGAAGCGGGTCGACCTGTCGGGCGACACGGTCGTCGTCGACACGATCGACCAGTACTACATGACGGTCGACGAAGACCGTAAATTCGGCGTGCTGGTCCGCATCCTGGCGGCCGAGCGGCCGCAACAGGCCCTCGTCTTCACCCGCACCAAGCGCGGGGCCGAACGCTTGCATCACCGCTTCTCGGGCAAGCTTCCCGGCGTGGCGATGATGAACGGCGATTTGCCGCAGGCCAAGCGCGACCAGGTCATGGCCCGCTTCCGCGCCGGGAAGATTCGCTTGTTGGTGGCGACGGACGTGGTGGGACGCGGGATCGACGTCCGCGGCATCTCGCACATCGTCAACTATGACGTGCCGGAATTCTGCGACGATTACATTCACCGCGTGGGCCGCGCGGGCGCTTGTCGTCGAGCGAGAAGGGCTGGGCCATCACCCTCGTGACGCGCGAGCAGGGGGAACAGCTCACCGAGATCGAAAAACGCATCAACACGATGCTCCCCGAATATCGGCTCGAGGATTTCGAGGCGTGCCGCCCGCGTGCCCCGCGGCTCACGGTCGACGAGGCGAAAGCCGCCGAGGATCGTGCGCGAAAAGGCGCGGACGAGCCGCGCCTCGATTTCAGCGTCGCCTGACCAACCCCGCTCCGTCGCGATTCCCCCGACCGCGCGGCTCCCCCGGCCGATCACGCCGGGGATGCGCCGGGCCTGGTTGCGGCCTGCGACCGGAGTCAGCTCGCACCGCCTCACGTTGCCTCATTCCGCAGAAGAGGCCTATCGCAAAAGGTCCGCCCGTGCTCTAAGATGGCCAGCGGAGTCGGCTGGACAAATGTCGCGGCCGTGTTTGAGCGGCCAGCCGGGCGCGGGGCAATGAAGCGGACCAACCATTACGACGCGGCGTTCGAGGCTTACCTCCGCCACGTCGGCGTGCCGTTCGTCGTCGTCGACGAGGCGCGCGCGCGCGCCTCAACCAGGTCTCGCTCAAGTCGATGGATTTCATCGTCACTGCGCCGGGCAGCCACAATCTACTCGTCGACGTCAAAGGCCGACACTTCCCGTCCGGCTGCGGCCCCGATCGCGGGCGGTCGGGCCACAAATGGGAAAACTGGGCGACCAAAGACGACCTCGACAGCCTGCTCCGCTGGCAAGAGGTTTTCGGCGACGGTTTTCGCTCGATGCTGGTGTTTGCCTACGAGTTGCTCGATGCCCGGTCTGCCGAGGACTTGGCTGCCGAAACGCGCACCTCGACGCCGACCGACGACTCGACAAACACTGCGAAAACGGCCGACGCGCGGATGCCCAGCGGCCACGCCGCTCCGTTTTTCTTTCGCGGCCGCTTTTACTCCTTCTTCGGCGTCTGGGCCGACGAATACAAAACGGCCATGCACGCCCGCTCGCAAAGCTGGGAGACCGTTTCCGTACCGAGCCGCGAATACCGGGACCTGCGGATCTCCGTCGCGGAGCTGCTGCGATGCTAAAACCGTCGGCACCACCACCCGCCTCCGCTAGAACTCGCTCCTCCGGCCGGCGGCCCGTCGCCCGCACGCTGGCCCGGCTCTCGATCGTGCTGCTGACGGCCACCATCGCATACGTCCGCGCGGCCCAAGCCAGCTGGGGAGCAGACATGGTTCCGCTCCTCGCCCAGGCCCAAAAGGCGACGACCACGGCCGAACCGGCGGCGGCCGAGGGAGGCAGCTGGCCGATCCTCGACTGGCTCATCGTCGTCGCCCTCATCGGCGGCGCCCTCTACGCCATCTGCCGCTCCAGCCGCCGCAACTAATTTCCTGCGGCCGGGCGGCGCGCTGACGATTGGGGCTGTCTCCCGCTGCCTACTTCGTGCGCGATCGCTTGAAATGATGGGGGAGGAGCGGACCGGGGACGCTGCCGTGACCAATCAAAGGCTGCTGCGCGCGGTCGTTACGCACCGCTCGCTTTGCTCTCCTCAGTGCGTTGGGCGGCCGTCGCGGGCGAATTCGCGGAAGGCGGAGCGAATGTCGGAGACGGCCGCGTCGCTGCCGGTCAGCTTGAGATAAAAATCGCGGGAGCCGAGCGGAATGGCCACTCCCAGCATCCGTTCGATCGGTCCACTTTTCCCCGCGTTGGCCCCGGCCATCGGACCGGCGTCGAATTCGCCCGCAAGATCGACCCACGTGGCCGTTCTTGCCTCCGACATCCAAATCGCCGATCACGGGTCGCTTGCCTTCCGGCGGATGAAACTGGCCGACCCACCGCTGCACGTTGGTCTCGATCCCGCCCGAATTCGACGAGCACGTGAGCGTCACGTCGCCGTGCGGCGTCGGGATCTGAAAACGGGCATCGATAAAACCCTGCTGGGCGGGCGACAGCTCGACCTCCTGCCAGCCGGCCGGCACCGAGAAATTGATTCCGTCGAACGACTTTTCGAACGGCCCCGTCCGCAGCCGTTTTTGGTCTTTCGCTGCTCCGGGCGTGTGAGTCTCCGCAGCCGCGTTCGCGGCCACGGTCCGCACCGGTGGGTCGACCGTCCGCGCAGGGTCGCCCGCATCACAGCCGCCGAGCACGGCTAACAACAAGCACAGCCCGGTCGTCCGCACACCGGTCAGTCTGCGATCTCCACTTCCCGACTTCACCCCGTCATCGCGCACAGCAGTCCCCCTGGCCCAGTTCTTCGCTCACGTCGACATCATAGGAGGTAAACCGTGGCAATCGAAAAGTAGATCACGATCCCCGTCACGTCGACGAACGTCGCCACGAAGGGGCTGGACGCGTAACCCGGGTCGAAGCCCAGCTTGGAAAAGACCAAGGGGAGCGTCGCCCCCACCAGCGTCCCCCACAGGCAAATCGACGCCACCGCTTGCGAGATCACGAGCGCCAGCATCCAGCGGTCGGCTCCGCCCAGCACGGACGCCGGCGTGAGCGAGGCTCGCACGAACCCGATTGCCCCCAGCGTCAGTCCCAGCGCGATTCCCAACAGCAGCTCGTGACGGATCACGCGCCACCAGTCGGCCGTCGTGACCTGCCGCAGGGCCATTGCGCGGGTGATCAGCGTGGCCGCCTGCGAGCCCGAGTTGCCCCCCGTCGAAATGCACAAGGGCACAAACAGGCTGAGCGCGATGATCTTGGCGATCGCGTCCTCGAAGTAGGTGAGGGCCGAAAAAGTAAACAGCTCGGCCACGAACAGGCAGGACAGCCACACCGAGCGCTTCCGCCAAATGGTGAGGAAGGGCGCGTCGAGATAGTGCTCGACCATCGTGCCGACGCCGCCCATCCGCAGCGCGTCCTCGGTCGCCTCCTGGACGACTACGTCGATCACGTCGTCGTGCGTGACGATGCCGACCAGCCGTTGGGCCGAGTCGACGACGGGAATCGCCAAAAAGTCATAGCGGGCCATGGTCTGGGCCACGTCCTCGCGGTCGGCGTCGACGGCCACCGAAATCACGTCCTTCTGCATGATCGAGTCGACCCGCGCGGTCGGCCGGGCCAGAATCAGGTCGTGCAGCGAAACGAAACCGGCCAGGTGCCGCTCGGCATCGACCACGTAAACGTAATAAATCGTCTCGGCCGACGTCGCTTGCAGCCGCAGCTTGGAAATCGCGTCGCTCACCGTGAGGTCGCTGGCCAGCGTGGCATATTCGGTCGTCATCACCGAGCCGGCGCTGTGCTCCGGATAGCTCAAGAGCGTGCGGATGTCCTGGCGATCGGCCTTGGCGACCAGAGGCAGCAGGCTCTCCACGACCTCCGGGTCGAGCCGCTGGAGCAGATCGACCCGCTCGTCGTGGGCCATCGCTTCGATCAAGCGCGACATTCGCACCCGGCCCTCGGCCGTCGCCATTTCCACCTGCTTGCCAATGGGGAAGAAGCCGAAAACTTCCGCCTGCCGGTCAATTCCCGCATGCTCGAAGACTTTCCAGGTCTCCTCGACGGAGAGCCCTTCGGTCCAGTCGGCGACCGTGGCCGGGTGCAGCTCGGTCATCAGCGCCGTGAGCCCCTCCCGGTCGTTCTCGGCCAACATCGACCGCAGCTCGGGCAGCAGCAACATGCTCGTCATGTTCTGGGCCTTTCCCTTCGTCCCGTCAGCGTCTTGCCCGGTCCCGCCAAGAAAATCGCCCGATCTGCGCCGACCGAGGCCGACCGGTGAGGGCGTTCATCGCCCCCGAGAGCATTGCTCGCCGTCTTGAACCCGCGAGCGTGGCTCGCCTTCTTGGATTTCGTGTGGCTTGGACTTTGCGTTCGTCGGCAAATTGTAACGGCGACCATCGCCGGAGACGCGCTCACACCGACTTTTTTGTCGGACTTCTCGCATCTGTTTTTTTGAGACGCCTCAAACCGGGTATCGGCCGGCAAAGCCATCCACGTTGATCCCCACGCGGCCGGGCAGGTGCCGGCGGGCGACTTCGACCATCCGGTCGCGATAGGCCAGTTCGAGTGACTCGGGGGCGAGCTGTTGCATCGCGGCGGGAAGAGCAGTCCGCAGCGTGCGCCCGCCATCGGCCGAGCCGTCCCCGCCGATGAAGTGATCGACCACCACCGCGTCGGCCACCTGGGCGACCCGCGCGAAAAAGCCCTCGGGATCGCCGATCGGCAAGAGCGGAGCGACAGTGACGACCGTCCGCAGCCCGGCCTCCCGCAACCGCCGGCAGGCGTCCAGGCGATTTTGTACGGAACTCGAATGGGGCGGCAGGCCGGGAATCTTTTCGCGATCGGTTTCGATCGACACGTGGACGCGGAGGTCGCACCGGGCGGCCACTTCCCGCAAGAGCGGCGCGTATTCGGCCACCTGGTGCGAATGCGTCTGCAGGATCAACCGGTCGGGAGGCCGGCGCACAAGGGCTTCCAGGATCGAGCGGGTGATGCCGTAGCGGAATTCCTGGGGAAGGAAGGGATCCGTCGAGCTCGAGCAGAAAATCGAAAACAGCCCGTCGGTCGCGCTCGCGCCCATTTCTTCGGCCGGCCGCCGGCGGGCCCAGGCGGCCTCCACCTCGTAATTGTCGAGGTACGACTGGGCGGCATTCGTGCGGACTTCGAGAAAACTGCCCCAGTCTCGCCCCTTCAGCAGGCGGCCGTTGTGACGCACGTAACAGCCGACGCCGCACAAAGAATGGCCGAACGTGCAGCCGCAATACGGCTGCAGCGAGTGCGAGGTCACGGTCCGCAAGAAGCCGCTCGTCCGCGTCAGCACATTCTTGATGGTCGTTTCGCTGATCACCGGCCCTCCCGCGTCTGACCCTTGCCCCCCTCACAGCTTTGGCGGCTCCTTGTCCCCCTTCGGCGCCGCACATACATTGATTTTAGGCCTTCGGCCCGGTTTTGTGCCGCGGTGCACGCCGGCAGGCCCGGAAACTCTCAGTGGCGGGATGCCGCGTGTTTCGATCGGCGCTGCAGCGGTTCGTCGAAAACTACCTGGGCCTCCCGCCGGCCCAGGCGGGGGAGCGAACCGATTGGCGGTTCGAGTTCAGCGGCTTGGGCAGAGACTGGCTCTCCACGGCGGCCGTTACGGTCGGCGGGCTCTTCGTCGTCTATTTGCTGTACGCCTACCGCCGCGACGCGGGCCGGGGCTCCCGGCAAATGCAGGCCCTGTTGCCCGGTCTGCGGCTGGCCGTGATTGCACTGGCCGCCCTGTGCCTCTTTCAACTGACGCTGTCGGTCGGCCGGATTGGACTGCCGGTCATCGCCCTGATGATCGACGACTCGGCCAGCATGGGGCTCGAAGACCGCTATCCGGACGATCGCACCAACGAACTGGTCGATCGCCTCGCCCGCGACTCCAACCAGACGGCGAAAACACGGATGGCGCTGACGCAGTCGATCCTCACCCGCGACGACGGCCAGTTCCTCCGCGAATTGCTCGAACATCACAAGCTCCGCTTGTATCGCTTTTCGGACACGGCGACGCGGCTCGGCACCCGCGATTTTGCCGGCGGGGGCGACGTCCTGGAGATGATCGCCGCGATCAAGGCCCTCAAAGCCGAAGGCACCCGCACGCGACCCGGCCCTGCTTTGCGGAAAGTTTTGGAGGATTTTCGCGGCAGCCCGCCCGCAGCGGTCGTTCTCTTCTCGGACGGCGTCGCCAGCACGGGGGACGCCGATCGGCTCTCGCCCGCCGCTGAAGCGGCCATCGCCAGTTTCGTCCCCGTCGAGACGGTCGGCATCGGCAGCGAGCAGCCCTCGCGCGATGTGCAGCTGTACGACGTCTCCGCCGAGGACCTGGCGTTCGTCGGCGATCCCTACACGGTCTCCGGCAAGATCAAAGGGGAGGGGCTCGGGGCGACCGTCGTTCCGGTCCGCCTCACCGAGAGGGACAGCGGCCGCGTGCTGGCGCAGGGCAGCGTGAACTTGGCGACCGACGGCACGCCGCTGCCGTTCGAGCTGGCCTACGTGCCGAGCGAACCGGGCGAGCTCGACGTGGCGATCGAAGCCCCGCCGCTGCCGGGCGAAACCAATCGCGACAATAACCGGGAAACGCGGCACGTCAGCATCCGCAAGGAGAAGATTCGCGTGTTGCTGGCCGATTCCGGCCCGCGCTGGGAATTTCGTTATCTGAAGGCCCTGTTCGAACGCGATCCGACGGTCAGCGTCAAAACCGTCCTGCAGGAGTCCGATCCCGAGTACGCCTCCGAAGACCAGACGGCACTCTCGCATTTTCCGCTCAACAAGGACGAGCTCTTTCAGTACGACGTGCTGATCCTGGGAGACCTCAACCCGGCCCTGTTGGGGAACTGGTCGATGGAGCTGGTGCGGAGTTTTGTCCGCGATTCGGGGGGCGGCGTGCTGATGATCGCCGGCGCCGAATTCAATCCGAGCGCCTACCGCGGCACTCCCTGGGAAGAGTTGGTGCCGCTGGACCTGTCGGAGACGCCCGCGCCGGTCGACGACTCGACCCTCACCGAAGGCTTTCATCCCGATCTGACCATCGACGGCCTGCGGGGAACTTCGATTTTCCGCATGGCCGACACGGAAGCCGCCACGCTGGAGATCTGGAAACAGCTGCCGAACCTGCACTGGGTCGGTCCGAGCGCTCACGCCAAACCCACCGCGCGGGTCTTCGCGACGTGGCATCGCGGCCCGGCGGCCATCAACGACGTGCCGATCGTCGTCATGCAGCCGGTCGGCGCCGGCAAGGTGCTGTACCACACGACCGACGAATTCTGGCGCTGGCGATTCCGCGTCGGCGACCTGTATTACGGTCCGTTCTGGAGCCGGGCCGTCCGCTATCTCAGCCGGTCGCGCCTGCTAGGCCGCGACCGCACGGCCGAACTGACCACCGATCGCTCGCTCTACTCACAAGGCGAATCGCCCAACTTGCGCGTCCGCTTCTTCGACGAGCGGTTCGTGCCCGCGACCACGATCGCGGTGAGCGTGACGCTCGAACGGCGGAACGGCGAGCGGCGGACGGTCGCGCTCAACCGCAGCCCGGGCCATCCGACGATCTTCGAGGGGACGGCCACGTCGCTGCCCTTGGGCGTCTATCACGCCTGGGTGGCGAGTCCCTCGTTCCGCGAAGCACCCCCCGCCGTCGACTTCCGCGTCGAAGCGGCCTCCGACGAACTGTTGCGCCGCAACCTCGACCGCCACGAATTGGAGCAAACCGCGCAACTCACGCACGGCGACTTTCTGACCGTGACCGACGCCGCCAGTCTGCCGTCGCGGATTCCCCCCGGTCACCCGATCCCGCTCAGCACGCGGGAGCGGATTCCGCTCTGGAATCATTGGGAAGTGCTGGCCGTGTTCGCCGGCCTGTTGACAGCTGAATGGATTTTGCGTCGCCGCGCGCGGCTGTTATGATTTCTCCAGGAGTTTTTATGCCGCCGCCGACGCCCGAGGCGCTGTCTCGCGGAATTGGCCTTGTTCGCCGCCGGGCTCGGTCGACCCTCGTGGCCTCGGGCGCCGCCTGGCTCGTGATTACGGTCGGCGGGCTGATCGTGGCTGCATCGCTACTCGATCGGTCGGTGCATGTCGATTCGCCCCTCGCGCGGCTCGGTCTGTTGGCGATCATTCTGGGTACCGCCTCGCTCATTTGCTGGCGGTATCTGGTTTCACCCTTCGTCTTCCCGATTTCGGATGCCGCGCTGGCGATGAAGATCGAAGCGCGGTTCCCCCGTTTTCGCGAGGGGCTCGCCAGCTCGCTGCAGTTCATGAACGCGGGCTGCGATCCGGCTCTCGGCTCTCCGGATTTGCAGCGGCAGGCAATCGCCGAGACGGTCGACGTCGCCCGCTCGATCGACATGACCGACGCTGTGCCGCTAGCCCCCGCGCGACCCGTGCTGGTTTCAGCGGCCGGTGTGCTGCTGGTGGCCGCCGTCTTAATCTGCCTCGCGCCGGCCGAAGCCCTGTTCGCGGCCGAACGGCTCTTCCTGCCGTATTCGGCCGGCTCGTGGCCGCGTCACACCAACCTGCTTTACCTGACGACGGAGTTTGCTCCGCTCGACCCGGAAACCGCCTCCCCCTTCAAAATCGTCCGCGGCCGCAAGCTCGATCTTTTGGTCGAGGACCGCAAAGGCCGCTTGCCCGATGACGTCTTTCTCGAGTATCGGCTCCCCGACGACTCCGAAGTGCGCGAGCCGTTGCGGCACGCATCGCTTCGCGACCCGTCCGGAATGTCGCATGACGTTTGCCTGTTGAGCCTGCCCGCCGATCGAGGTCCTGTCTGGTTCCGCGTGGTGGGCGGAGACGACGACAGTCTGCCCGAGTCCGAAATGCAGGTCGTGCTGCCGCCGATCGTCGAACGTCTGGAAGTCGTGCTCACGCCGCCGGCCTACACAACGCGGCCGGTCGAAACGCTGGCGCCCGGCGACGGCAAGGTGCGGGGCACCGTCGGCACGAAGGTCACGTTTCGCGCCCGCGCGAGCAAGCCGCTCGCCACTGCAACGCTGCGGGTGAAGGACAAGCCGGCCGGCACGATCGCCATCTCGGGCGACGCGCGGGAATTTCACGGCGGCTTCGTGATCGCCGAGCCGGGGGCGTACGGCTACTCGTTTCAGCTCAAGGACACCGAGGGGATCGAGAACCCCGAGGCGCCGCGCTACGAAATCGAAGCGGCCGCCGACGTCGTGCCGGACGTGACCATCGATCAGCCGGCGGCCGACGCCACCGTCACCGCGGTCGCCCAGTTGCCCGTCACCGCCACGGCGAAGGACGACCTGGGCCTGCGCGACATGCGACTGCGCTTTCGCTTGGGTGACTCGTCGACAACGCCCGAAGCCACGATCCCGATGGCCTTCGACCTCCCGAGGCTGCAGCATCACCGCGTCTCGCTCGTTTGGAATCTGCGGGAGCTGCCCTTGAGCGACGGGATGCGGATCGCCCTGCATGCCGAGGCGACCGACTGGTTCGACCTGGGTCCGCCGCACGTCGGTAAGAGCCCCGTCCGCACGCTGATCGTCGTCTCGGCCCCGCAGAAGGAGGCGGAGATCGTCGCGCGGCAGTCCGACGTGCTCCGCATTCTGGAGCGGGCCGAACAGGTCGAGTCGCGGAGCCGCGCAGACGGACGACCTGGTGGTGCAGGTGGAAAAGACGAGCCGGCTCAAGCCCACCGATCTCGACATTTTGAAACGCGTGCAGTCCGATCAGCGCGACGTCAGCGAGCTTTTGGCCCATCCGACCGAGGGGGCCGGCAGCCTGGTCCGCGATCTCTTGGCCGAAATGCGTCAAAACCAACTGCCCGGCGGAGAGATTCAGAAGCGGCTCGAACGCTTCGAGCGCGAGCTGGCCGACTTGCGGGAATCCCACCTGGGTGCGCTCGACGACACACTGACGCGGGCGGTGAAAACTTCGGAACTATTACGCAGCGCTCCCGACGCGGCGACCGCCCGCGAGCAGGCGAAATCCCTAAAAACGGCCGCGCACGAACAGGGAGTCGTCCTGGAATCGGTCCGCAGCATGCTCGGAGAGCTGGCCCGCTGGCGCGACTGGCAGGGAGTGCACGACAGTCTCCGCGAACTGGTCGACTCGCAGGAAAAACTCAACGCCGACACGTCGGACGTTTCCCGCGGCACGGTCGCCAAACGGTTTGCCGAACTCACGCCGCAAGGTCAGGCCGATCTGGCGCGGCTCGCCGAGCGCCAGGCTCAGCTGGCCGACCAGGTCGCCCACCTCAAGGGACGCCTGCGCGAAACGAGCGCCGGTTCCAAACAACCACAGGACAAACAGCCTTCCGACAAACAAGCGCCGACTGCGGACGGCGATCCGCCCGCCAATGCCGAGGCAGCCGCCGATGCCGCGGCCGTGTTGAAGTCGCTCGAGCGGTCCGATCCCGAGGCGGCCATGCGCGACATCGGCGGCCAGCTGGCGGAAAACAACGTCGGCAAGGCCATGACCAACCAGCACCAGCTCCTCGACGAACTGAAAAAACTCGACAATCGGTTGTCCCAGCGGCCCGAAGGGAATTTGCGGTCGGCCGTCGCCAAGATGGAGCAGGCCGAACAGCAGATCGATGCCTTGCGCAAAAAACAGGAAGAACTCCGCAAACAAACGCAGCAGTTGAGCGCCGACAAAGCGAAGCAAACGCCGCCCGCGATCGAGAAGCTGCGGAAGGAGCAGGGGGGCCTTCGTGAAAAGGCGGAAGACGTCGCCCGCGAGTTGCGCCGCCTGGGCACGGAAGAATCGAGCGCGTCGGCCGGGCAAGCGGCCGAGCACATGGCGCAGGCCGAGCAGCAGCTCGAGCAGCGCCCGACCTCCGACACCTCGCACGAACAGGCTCAGGCAGTCGAGCAACTAAACCAGGCCCAAGCCGCTCTCAGTCGCGCCAAGCGCGAGGCGGCGTCGCAACTGGCCCAACAATCGGCGGTGAAGATCGCCGACGAAATCGCCGGCCTGGTCGCCCGTCAAAAGACGGTTCTGGACGAAACGAAACGCCTCGACGGCGAACGGGCCCAGCAGTCGCAGTGGACGCGGGGCCAGCTCCGCAGCGTGCAAACCATCGCGCAGCTCGAGCGGCAACTGCAGGACGAAACCAGCCGCATCGCCGATCGGCTCGCACCGGCCGAAGCCTACGTCTTCGTGGTGCGGCGCGGCGTCGAGGAGATTCAGGCGGCCGCCGATCGTCTCGGCCAACGTCAGACCGACGCCAAGACGGTCGCGCTGGAGAGCGAAGCCTGGTCGCGACTGCGAAACGTCGTCCAGGCCCTCAAGGCAGAAGCGAAATCACACCGCCCCGAACAAGAATCGCAGGCGAATGAGAACCAGCAACAGGAACGCGCCGCCAAGCCGGACGGAGGCGTGCCCACTGTCGCGCAATTGCAACTGCTCAAGATCGTCCAACAGGACTTGCTCCGCCGCACGAGCGATCTCGACCGAGAGCGCGCGACGGCCACCCAGCGGAAAGACTCGGCGACGAACCCGGCCGGCGAGTCGGCCGACGAGTTAGCACGTGTAACCCACGAGCAGGGCGAGCTGGCGTCGCTCATCGAACGGCTGGCCGCCCAGTTCTTCAGCAATCGCGACGGCGAGCACCAGATCACGCCCCCCGCGCCGCGGAGCAAGCAATGACCGGGTCTGTCTCACGAGTGACGCTGTCTCGAATGATGCTGGCCGCGAGCGTGGGGCTCGCGATTGTCGGCGCCGGTCGGGCGATGGCCGGCCCCGAGAACAAGCCCGAGGAAGCTGCCGCGGCCCGCGGGTTCGGCGCCTCGGCCGCCAATCCCGTCACGCCGATCGTCAAGCAAATGAAGGCCGTCGAGACGCGGCTCAAGGGCGGAGATACCGGGCCCGACACGCGCGGCATCCAAGCGCAAGTGGTCCGCGATCTCGACAAACTGATCGACGCCGCCTCCCGCCAGCAATCGCAGCCCAGCCGCGGCATGCAAAAGTCGCCGGGCGGCGGAAAGTCGCCTCGTGAAGGGGAAGACGGCTCACCTCAGCAACAGGGGTCCCCAAAACAGGGGCAGGGCAGCCAGCAGAGACAAAGGGGACG
The DNA here is from genome assembly GCA_963800135.1 of uncultured Planctomycetaceae bacterium. GTDB lineage: Bacteria > Planctomycetota > Planctomycetia > Planctomycetales > Planctomycetaceae > DASPSM01. Next base: position 309,856 of record CAWCZR010000003.1, read on the forward strand.
GGCCCACGGCGACGGCGGGTGGCTCACCCCCGAATCGCCGCGGTGGTCTCCGCAACCCCCGGGCCGTAGCGGCCAAATCATCCCGCACGGGCGATCGTACTCTCGTCCGCGAAGTTTGGGGTCATCTGCCGCCGGCAGTCCGCGAGCGCATGCGCGTCGACTTCAGCGAAACCGTGCTGCCGGCCTACGACGACCTGGTGCGACGCTATTTTGAGGCGCTATTGGAAGAGCCGTCGCCGCGAAACGCACGCACGCCCGCGACCAGTCCGGCACCGCCGAGCGCCAAGTAAGGGACGGCCGTTTTCACTTCCGCGAGCGGCGACCGGCCGACTTCAAAAACGTGAGCCACGCCGCGCCGAGCCAGCGCGTCAAATCCGAGGCGATGAGTCCCGGCTCGGAAAGCGCCTTCGCCGCCAGATCACCGGCGAGGCCGTGCAAGTAGACCCCTAGCTGAGCCGCCTCGAACGGGGCCATCTTTTGCCCCAAGAGGGCCGCGATCAGCCCGGTGAGCACGTCGCCGCAACCGCCCGTCGCCATGCCGCTGTTGCCCGTCGAATTCAGGGCCACCCGCCGGCCGTCGGTGATCAATGTGCGATGCCCTTTGAGCACCAGCACCAGTTTGTGCTCCGCGGCGAACTGGACCGACAGCGCCTCGCGATTCTTTTCGACCTCGGGAATCTCCGCGGCGATCAAGCGGGCAAATTCGCCGGGGTGCGGCGTCAGCACCCGAGGCGGACCGGCCTCGCTCCGCCGGGCCCGGGCTTTGAGGGCGGCCGGATGAGCGGCGAGCAAGTTGAGCGCGTCGGCGTCAAAAACCCCGGGGCGGTCGACGCTCTCGAACAACCATCGCACCAGGCCGGCCAGTTCGGGGGACTGTCCGAGGCCGGGCCCGACCGCGATCGTCGTTTGCGATGCCAGTGCCGATTCGAGCACCGGCCGGGCCGCCTGGCTGATTTTTCCGCCCGCGTCTTCAGGCAGCGGTAGCGTGAGCAAAGACGGCTCGATTCCCGCCACGATTGGCACGACGCCGGCGGCGGTGGCGACGGTCACCAACCCGGCGCCGCCCCGTAGCGCCGCCACGCCGGCAAGGCAAGCCGCGCCGCTCATACCACGGCTGCCCGCGACGACCATCACGCGCCCAAACGTCCCTTTGTTCGCATCTTCCGGCCGGTCCGGGGCGCAGCCAGCGATTTCACGCGTTGGAGCTTGGCAGATTTGTTCATCGGGCCTTCAGCTCTGGATGAATTTCTCGTGCGGTGAGTGCAGCGTTCGCGCGGCTTCAGAATCTTAGCGAAACATTTGGCCTACCAAGAGGCTGCGCCGCGCCGGCGGCGCCCGTCGAGCCTCCAATGCGCCGCTTCACGTCGACGCTCCCGCGCGGAAAACGGTGAAAACTCGGCCATTTTTGCCGAGAGTTTCCGTCTGGACACTAGAGGCCGCTTCGACTAAAAATCCGCCCCTCAACTCTCCACCGAATTCAAGCCACCACTCTCTCGAAAATCATTCGTTTCCGTCGAACTGCTCGTTGCGTTTGCGACCGTTCGCCCTGCCGCGAGTGGCCGTTGTAACGTCTTAAGCGCTCTCACCTTGAGACGTGATCCTCGGCCCGCCCTCGTCTGACGACGTCGGCGCCTCGCGCTTCGCGCTCGAATCGCCGTCGTGGCGAGCCCGTCCGCCTCACTTCAGTCTCTCCTCGTTATCTCCACAGCGTCACTTCCTCAGCGTCGTCTCCTCACAGTCGGAAGCGGTCATGGCTTCGCAAACCGAACTCGGTTTGCGCGGCGCGATTGCGCTCGCGTGCGTTGATCTTCCCGGTGCTGATCGTGGCATCGGTGCTGGTCCTCGTTGCGCCGCTGCCCCCCGTCGTGATGGACATGTTGCTCTCGTGCAACATCACGCTGTCCGTCGTGATCCTGCTGACGACCATCTACGTCGGTCGCCCGCTCGACTTCAGCGTCTTCCCCTCGATCTTGCTCGGGCACCACGCTCGCCCGGCTCGTGCTCAACGTCGCCTCGACACGTCTGATCCTCACCCGCGGTGCCGAGGACGGCACGGCGGCCGCGGGTCACGTGATCCAGGCCTTCGGCGAATTCGTCGCCGGCGGGCAGTTGTTCATCGGCTTTACGATCTTCGCGATCTTGATCGCTATCCAGTTCGTGGTCATCACCAAGGGTGCCACGCGCATCAGCGAAGTGGCCGCCCGCTTTGCCTTGGACGGCATGCCGGGCAAGCAGATGGCCATCGACGCCGACCTGAACGCCGGCCTGATCACGCAGGAAATCGCCCGCAAGCGCCGGTCCGAAGTGACCGAGCAGGCCGACTTCTACGGTGCGATGGACGGTGCCAGCAAGTTCGTCCGCGGCGACGCCATCGCCGGCATTGTGATCACCCTGGTCAACATTTTGGCTGGCTTCGGCATCGGCGTCTTCAAGCACGGCATGACGCTGGGTCACGCGATGGAGGTCTACACGACCTTGACCATCGGCGACGGACTGGTGACGCAGGTGCCCGCCTTCCTGATCTCGGTGGCCGCCGGCCTGATCGTCACCCGCACGTCGACCAACAGCGACCTGCCGGCCGAGGTGGTCGCGCAGATGCTCCGCTATCCCCAGGCGCTCGGCCTGTCCTCGGTCTTTCTCTTCGCCATGGCCTTCAGCGGCTTGCCGACCGTGCCCCTCTTGACGATGAGCACGGGCTGCGGCGTGTTGGCCTTTACCCTCAGTCGCGGCCAGAAGACGGCGGCCAGTCAGAAGAAGCAGGAAGAAACGCAAAAGTCGCAGAAGCGGCCCGAGCCGCGCCCGAAGACAACCTCGCCGTCGATCCGCTCGAGCTGGAGCTGGGCGTTGGACTGATTCGCCTGGCCGATCCGTCGGCCGGCGGCGACCTCTTGGAGCGGGTGACCCGCGTCCGCCATCGGATCGCGCAGGAGCTGGGCATCATCCTGCCCAAGGTTCGCATTCGCGATAACATCCGCCTCGAGCAGCGGCAGTACCAAATCAAGATCCGCGACGTTCCCATCGCTTGGGGTGAAGTCTATAGCGACGCGCTCTTGGCCATCGACACGGGCGCCACGAGCGGTGAAATCCCCGGCATCGCCGCCAAGGATCCGGCGTTCGGCCGCCCGGCCCGCTGGATCGAGCAATCGCAAAAAGAGCGCGCCGAGCTGTTGGGCTACAACGTCGTTGAGCCGTCGGCCGTCGTGATCACGCACCTCACCGAAGTCGTGCGGATGCACAGCCACGAACTGTTGACCCGCCAGCAGGTCCACCAACTGCTCGACAACTTGAAGACGTCGGCCCCCAAGGCGATCGAAGAGCTGATCCCCGACCTGCTCAAAGTGCCCCAGGTGCACCAGGTGCTCAACAACCTGCTCCGCGAGCAAGTCCCCATCCGCGACCTGGAAACGATCCTGGAAACGCTCGGCCACTACGCCGACAAGACCAAGGACCTGGGCATCCTCACCGAATACGTCCGCCATTCGTTGGCACGAACGATCTGCCAACGGCTCCGCGACAAGAACCGCGTGCTGCACGTCGTGACGATCGATCCGGCGCTCGAAGACGTGCTGGCCGCCGGCTTCGACTACACCGAACGCGGACTGACAATCAAGTTGTCGCCGCAGATTTCGGAAGCTGTGACCCGCGCGGTGGCTAACGAACTCAAGCCGGTCGTGTCGCTGGGCCGCACGCCCATCCTGTTGTGCAGCCCGACCGTCCGCGCCGGACTCAAACAAATCACCTCCTCGACCCTGCCGAAATTGGCCGTCATCAGCCTGAACGAAATCACCCGCGACACCGAGGTCGAATCCTCGGGGCAGGTGAGCATCGACGCACTGGAAGGTGCGATGGCGACGGCGGCCTGACCGACTCCTGCAACTTCCCGCACACAACTCGTTCCCTTCACACCAACGTCCGCGACGCGGGCGCCCCCCTCGCGTTTCACACCGCCGCATACCAGCACGACCGGAGCAACGAAGCCATGGCTGACGTGCGAACTTTTCGAGCGGCATCGATGCGCGAGGCCCTCGACCTCGTCCGCGAAGAACTCGGGGCCGACGCGGTCATCCTGCATACGCGCCAAGTCGCCCGCCGTCGGTTCCTCCCTTGGCGTAAGCCGCTCGAATGAGGTCGAAATCACCGCCAGCCTCACGTTTGAAGCCGCGCCGCGCGAAGAGCGCACACCACGCAAACGACCGCAGTCGACGCCCGGGCAGCAGCCGAACGGATCCAAGACGAGCGCCCCCAAGCCGAGCGGGCAAAAACCTGCGTCGCGCGGGCCGGCCACTCGATCGGGCGGAGCGGGCTCCGTCGGCTCGCGACTCGACCTGACCAGCGAACCCACCGAAACACTCGAAGACTTGCTCTCGCGTTCCGCGACGATCGCCCGCATCGCGGCCAGCCGCGCCCCCCAGGCACCGTACCGCCGCACGACCAAAGACGCGCCTCCGGCGGAGTCCAACGAACAGAAACGGCCGTTCGAGGCACTCGAGTCGGCTGGACGGCTCAACCGCTTCACCGGCCGGCCGATCGGGATCAATCCATCGTCCGCGGACGAATCCGACCCGACGGCCGCGCTCAGTCGACGGCTCGACTCGATTCAACAGATGCTCCACGACCTGGGCCGGGCGAACCACGCGCGGCAGGATCAGGTTCCTCCCGAGCTGTTCCAGGTCTACACCGAGCTGATCGACGCGGAAGTCGAAGACGACGTCGCCCGCGACCTGATCTACAAATTGAAGCGGAACGCCACGCCGGCCCAACTAGGCGACGCGGACGCCGCCCGGGCCCTCTTAACGGCCCTCGTCGAATCGGAAATCCGCTGCCGCGAGCCGATCGCCGCGAAGCCGGGCCGCCGTCGCGTCGTCGCGCTGGTCGGAGCCACCGGCGTCGGCAAAACCACGACCATCGCCAAGCTGGCCGCCAATTTTCGTCTGCGGAGCGGCGTAAAGCTGGGACTCGTCACGGTCGACACCTATCGCGTGGCCGCCGTCGAGCAGTTGCGGACCTACGCCGAGATCATCGACCTGCCGATGAAGGTCGTCACCAATCCGCTCGAGATGCGCCGAGCCCTCGACGAGCTGGCCGGCCTCGACCTGGTGCTGATCGACACGGCCGGCCGCAGCCCGAAGGACGAGCTGCAAATTCAAGAGCTGAAATCGCTGCTGGCCGAGGCCCACGTCGACGAAGTGCATCTGGTGCTGAGCATGACCTCCAGCCGACAAAGCCTCGAGGCGGCCGCCGACAAATTCCAGGCGGCCGGCACCACCGCCGTAATTCTCACCAAGCTCGACGAGGCCTCGGGAGTGGGAGCCATCCTCTCGCTCGCGCGGCGCGTCGAACTGCCGATCAGCTACCTCACCGCCGGACAGGCCGTCCCGGACGATATCGAGCCGGCCCACCCGCGGCGGATTGCGCGGATGATCCTCGGTCAGGAAAGGGCCGTGAAATGACCAACCGAACGGCACGTGCGAAAGGGGATCAGGCACAAGCGCTCCGCGGCTTGATGGAGCGGCTGCAGTCCGAGCGTCTCGACGTCGTCGGTCCGGCGGCGGGCACGCCTCGCGCGCGCTCGATCGCTATCACCAGCGGCAAAGGGGGAGTCGGCAAATCGAGCCTGGCCCTCAACCTGGCGATCGCCCTCGCCCAGCTCGACGCGCGAACGGCGCTCTTGGACGCGAACTTGGGCCTGGGCAACCTCGACCTCTTATGCGGACTCAACGGCTACTGGAATCTTTCACACGTCGTCACCGGGGCGCGGAACTTGAACGAGATTGTGCTCGAGGGCCCGTGCGGCATTGAGGTCATCCCCGGGGCCAGCGGCCTCTCCGAGATGGCTGACTGGCCGGAGGCGGCCCAGGCTGACGTCGTGCGGCAATTGGCCGACTTCGAACAAACCCACGATTTTCTGGTGGTCGACACCGCGGCCGGCATTCAGCGCTCGGTGCGACAATTCCTGGAAGCCTGCGAGCTGGTGCTCGTCATCGCCACGCCCGAGCCGACGGCCATTGCCGACGCTTACGCGACAATCAAATCACTCTCGGGCAGCGGCGTGCCGACGCTCGAAATCCTGATCAACCAATGTGCCTCGGCCGAGCAGGCCACCCTGATTGCCGAACGCATTCGCGAAACGGCCCGCACCTTCCTGCACGTGGAAGTCGCCCCGGCCGGCTGGATCCCCCAAGACCCCGAAGTCGTCACGGCCGTCTCTCGCCGCAAGCCATTCGTCATCGCCGCGCCCGACTGTCCCGCCTCGCAAGCGGTCGGGCAACTGGCGCAGCGCCTGCGGCAGTTTTTCCAAGCGCAGCCGCCCTGCAGCTCGCTGTTTCCCCGCCTGCACACCGGCCAATTGTTGGAAGTTGGCTAGTTCGTACCCATTCCGCCGAGTTTGCCGGTCCTATCGACTGCAAAATTTGCGAAAGAAATTCTGAAATGATCGGGTCGGCCCGACCGATAAAGGATGTACGGGAATTTTCATTCCCGCGCGGACGCGCCATCGACGGCGCGCCTTGCCCGCACTCCCTCGGTCCTTCGGCGGGTCAATTCGGTGGCTACTCAATTCGCCAAACGTCTGGCTTTGATCGCTTTTGCCACCGCGGCTCTGCGCGGATTGTTCTGCGAGACCGACTTCTTCGCAACGATGCAAACCGCATTGGTCTCCCTGGGGGTGTTCTACGTCCTGGGCTTGGTTCTGGGCGAAGCAGCGCGACGGATCGTCGAGGAAAACATCAAGAGCGAACTTGCGCGGCAAATGCAAACAGCACTGGGATCGGCAACCACGCCTCGGCCAGCCTGAGCCGGTGAGATTTCTTCATGGAGGATGGTATGGCGACACGGGTCACGGAAGACGTAGCCGAGATTTGGAAGTCTTACAAACAGGACCAATCCAACCAAGAGCTGCGCAATATCCTCATCGAGCGATATCTTCCGCTGGTCCGCTATAACGCCGAGCGGGTTTGGGCCAAGCTGCCCGAAGGCGTCGATCTCAACGATCTCATCTCGGCCGGCGTGTTCGGCCTGATGGACGCCATCGACGCTTTCGACCTCGGTCGCGGGGTCAAATTCGAAACCTATTGCGTCCCGCGAATCCGCGGCGCAATGCTCGACGAATTGCGGACAATGGATTGGGTGCCGCGGCTGGTCCGCAGCAAGGCCAGCAAGCTCGAGTCGGCCCGCAAAGAGGCCGAAGCCGAGTTTGGCCGTCCCCCTTCCGACACGGAGATGGCCTCGCGGCTGCACATCCCGCTCCCCGAATACGAAAAGCTCAAGTGCGAGGCGAGCGCCGTCAACCTCGTCAGCCTCAACAAGAAGTGGTACGAGACCGACAGCTACAAGGACGTCCGCGAAGTCGACATCCTCGAAGACAGCAAGGGCGAGGACCCGACCCGCGGCATCCAAAAACGCGATTTGATGAAGCTCGTCACCAAGGGGCTCAATCGCAACGAGCGGCTGATCATTATCCTGTACTACTACGAAGAGCTGACGATGAAGGAGATCGGCAACACGCTGGGACTCTCCGAGAGCCGCGTGAGCCAGATGCACTCGAGCATCGTCGCCCGGCTCAAAGATCAGCTCCGCCGCCGCCGGCCCGAATTCGGCTAGGACGCTGCTTGAACTCCCTCTCCCATTCCGATGGGAGAGGGTCGGGTGAGGGCTCTTCTCGCGCTATTAGGGCGGTCCTCACCGCGGCCCTCTGCCGGCAGACCGGGAGAGGGTGATTATGATCGCTCCCCAAATGGACAAGGGGCGAAGCACGCCGGGAGTCTCGACCTCCCGAAGACAACCGCGGCGACTTCCCTTGGAATGGGTCGTAGCATCTGCTACAGACTCCCATCATGTCCCAGGGCTTCCTTGGTTATCACGCGACGTTCATGCTCGACGTCGTCGTGTGCCGCGCTGGTCCTGCTCGTGCCGGCGCTGGTGACGAGCATCTACCTCGTCAAATTCCGTCGACAGTATGCCTGGCACCGCCGCCTGCAATTAACGCTGGCGGCCGTGCTCTTTTTGGCGGTGGCGGCGTTCGAGGTCGACATCCGCATGCACCACGGATGGGAGAACATCGTCAAAGAGGCCCGTCCCGACATGGCGACCGAGAGCCTCGACTTTGCCCGTAAAGTGCTATACGTCCATCTGATCTTCGCAATCTCGACGCCCCTCTTGTGGATCGCCACAATCAGCCTGGCGCTGCCACGATTCGGCAATCCGCCGTCGCCTTCCCGGCACAGCCCGCTGCACAAGTTCCTGGGCTGGAGCTCGGCGACCGACCTGGCGTTGACCTCGGCCACGGGCCTGCTGTTTTACTACTTCGCGTTCATCGCTCGATAGATGGGCCGGGGTGGCACTGGCGGCTTGTCCGCCAGTGGTCTTCGATGTTATCCCCAATCTTCTCCCTCTCCCCGCCGCAGGAGAGGGGCCGGGGGGCGAGGGGAATTCGTCGAGTCCCGTCCCGTTATCGAGTCCCGTCCCACCGTTCGTGTCCCGTCCCGTCGTCGAACGTGTCCGGACCAGATTTTCGAGCCGGCCTTGGCCTGCCGAGGTTGCCGGGGATCCTTGGTCCCCTTAGTGAAAACGACGGATCCCCACCACCAGCAGATCCTTCTTTCGTTCCCGGCGGGTGCCAGGTTCATCAAGCGGTCGCCGCCAATCCTTGGGTTCGTGTCCCGTCCGGAGTCCGGTCCCCTCTGATTTCGTCCGAACTCGTTCTTCGCGAACGGATTAAGGTGGGACAAGTTCGATCGGGATCGAGCTGTCCCGTGGCCGTGTCCCGCCCCGATTTCGTGTCCCGTACCGAGGTCGAATCCCGTCACACCGTTCGAGTCCCGTCCCGTGGTCGAATGTGTCCGGACCGGATTCTCGAGCCGGCCTCGGCCTGCCGAGGCTGCTGGGGATCCTTGGTCCCCTTAGTGAAAACGGATCCCCACCACCAGCAAGGATTCAGCGATCCGCTCTGACGCGGGAGATCGTCGTGTCCCGTCCCAACCTCGACGTCCCGACCCGTGCGCGTGCCGTCCCAATCAATCCCGTCCCAATCTTTCTGTCCCGTCCCGTGCTCCGGTAGATGTCCACCGAATCCGGAACGATCGATCATCTCCCCCCGTTCACACGGGGGCTCGGACAATTCAATCCCGTCCCAAGGTGCCCCGTGCCAGGCGCAACTCCGGCGCACAGCGACATCGCTGAGCTGCAAGTCGCCTATCCCTATTCAGCCACAAAAGACCGATTCATCCAAGATCAGTTTTTTTTGCACACCAGCGCCCAATGGCCCAGACCCGGGGCCAGAAAAGGTGTCAGGAACCTTATTGACGAATCGAATCGGTTGGCGCGAGCGGATGGTCGAAGGCGAAATAGGTTCCTGACACCTTTTCTGCTCCACCTTTTCTGCTCCTTACGCACGGCGGCCTCAAAGACGCCGCAACAGTCCGATCAGTCCCAGAGCGAGCACTAGCAGCAGCGGCAATATTCCGAAAAGCCAAACGATCACGTGATCTCGCCCGGTCTGCGGCTTGTCAGTCATCGAAACCCCCATCACTCAGGGCGTCATTCTAGCGAGCGACGGACCAACGGCGCGCATCAGGTCGGCGATTCGCGCCCAACTCGAATCCGATGGAGTCCTGAGCAGCCACTCAGCGTTCAGGTTCCCCGGGGCCGCGAAGAGCAATGGCGGACGAGCCGAACAAGTCGCCAGTTGCCACCCGACCGCGAAGCGGTGCAGCGAGACACCGACCCCGGTATGCTGACCTTGCGGAGGGCCTGCGCCCGGTCGAAAGCTCCTGGGGGATTAACCGTGAAGATTGTTGTCGCCGTTGTGCTCGGTTGGGCTGCCGTTCTCTTCGTTTGCGAACCGGCCCGGGCCGGGGAGCTCAAGGCGGGCAAGGCGCGCATCGACATCACGCCGCCGCTGTCGCTCAAAGTCGCCCTCGGAGGCTATGGCGATCGGATGAATAAGCCGGCCACAGGCGTGCACGATCGCATTTTCGCGAAAGCGTTGGTCCTTTCCGACGGGACCAAGAAATTCGCGCTCGTCACGGTCGATGCACTGGGCTTTGCTCCGCCGGTGAAGACGGCCGTGCTCGATCGGCTTGCCGGAAAGGGATGGACGGCCGACAACCTGATGCTGTTGGCCAGTCACTCGCACACCGCGATAGAAATGAACGCGCTCAACCCGCTCAACGATTTTCAGGTGCCGCAGCTCGGCCTGCACAACCCGCCGCTCTTCGAGCTGACGATGAACCGGCTCGCGCAGGTCGTCGCCGACGCGGAAAAGGAATTGGTGCCCGTCGCCGTGGGCACGTCGAGCGTTATGCTCGCCGGCTGGAACCGCAATCGCCGCATCCCGGGAGGCACGATCGATCCGGAACTGACCGTCACGCGGATCGATCGGCTCGGCGGCCGGCCGTTCGCTGTGTTCGTCAACTGGACGGCCCATCCCACCTTCATGGGGCCGGAGGATATGTGGTTCTCGGGCGACTGGCCCGGCCACATGCAGCGAACGCTCGAGTCGCTGATCGGGGACGACGTGCAGGCGATGTACGCCAACGGAGCCGAGGGGGATCAGGCGACCGTCTCGCGGCCCAACTCCGGCGAGTCGCACTGGGAACGGGCCGAACGCTACGGCCGCGACCTGGGCGTTGAGGTCTGGCACCTCTGGCAGAAAACGTCGCCGGTTCGCACGCCGGTGTTCGCCTTCTGGCGCCAAGAAATCGAATTGCCCAAGCGGCAATGGCACCCGAATTTTCGCGAGACGGGCGGCAAAGAGTACGGCATGACCGAGGAGCTGTTGCGCGAAATGTTGCCCAAACTCTTCCCGACGCGAACCGACAGTGTTTCGCTGCGTTTGGGGGACTTGGTGATCGTCGGCATCCCGGGTGAGCTGGCGGCCAAGCTCGGCCTTGAAGTCAAGCACCGCGCGGGAGAAATCACCGGCGCCAAGCATCCGATCATCGGCGGACTGGCCGATGAATGGATCAGCTACATCCTGCCGATCGAGCAATACAACCTGGGCAAGTACGAGGCCAGCATGAGCTTTTACGGACCGACGCTCGCCGACGTCATCGTGAAGGGTGCGATTGCCGGCGTCGCGAATCTGCAAAAACAGCCGGCGATTACCAGCCAAGCGCGGCCCTAGCCGCAATCAGATGTCGTCCGCTGTTAGAGATCGGCCGTTGTTCGCGTCGAATCGCCCTCCGGGCCGACGCGAGATTCGGCGCTCCCCGATCGATTCGCTTTGGCCCGCCGGACGAAGTGCAGAATTCCTGCCGCGAGAAAGGCCGTGCAACCGACCGCCAGCAGCAGGTAGGGCTGGTTTTCCCGAAACACCTCCCAGATGTGGCGGACGTGGCGGCCAAACCACAACAAGAGTCCAATCCACACCGCCACCCAGAGCGATGCGCCGGCGATGTTGCAGAGCAAAAACCGGCGCCAGGAAATGTTGAGGCTGCCCGCCAGAATTCCGTAAATCTGCCGCAGCCCTTCGAGGAACCGCGCCAGCACGATCACCCCGCCGCCATACTGGGCGAAGAATCCCTCCGCCTTCGCGAGCCGTTCGGGCGTGATCCAGATGTAGCGGCCGTATTCCTGCAAAACTTTGTGGCCGCCGCGCCGCCCGATCGCAAAGCCAACCGTGCCTCCAAGCACGGACGCGACGAACGCGGTGAGCGCGACAGGGAGCAGCTGCAGCTCGCCCTTGGCCGTCAGCCAAATCGCCACAATGAAGAAGGCTTGCCCCGGCACGGGGATGCCGAAGTTCTCGATGAACAAAAAGAAAAAGATCGCCGGGTAGCCGTAGTGGCGAATTAAGTCGTGAACGTCGAGGTGAAACACGGAAATGCGAATCCGTTCTAACAAACCCGAGTCTGGCCGAGCGCGCGACGAGGGCCGGCTGGCCGTCCTTCGGGCACAACGCCCGCGGGCAGCGAGTGGATCACGGGATTACAGCACCTCGCGGCGAACCTGTCAAAGAGTTCACGCCCCGAGCGGGCAGTGGCCGGGCGCTTGTTGTGCGGCTCTCCGGCTTGCGGTAGAACGACGGAAGCAACCTTTCGCACGTGGCCGAGCGCACACTCCGATGAATCACGAGTCCGCCATGTTGGCCTACGTGAAGCTGGCGGCCGTTTCCGAGCGCAAGCACCAGCTGACCGGTCGCGATCGGCTGCTGGTGTTGGCGACGGCAGCCGCCGGACGCGCCGGCTGGATCGACGTGGCCGACCGCTGTCGCCAGTTGGTGCTCGAGCACAATCCGGCCCATCTGATCGGCCGCTTTTCGACCGCGGCCGACGCCCTCCGCAGCCCCGATTTCACCCCGCTCTTGAATCAGCTCGAGCGGATGTGCAGTTACGAGCGGGCCGAGTTTCTGCTCAACGAACTGGGGGTCGAGGCCGCGGGCGGCTCTCCCAACAAAGGCGACCCCGGTGGGGAAGCGGGCGACGCCGACCAGCAGGACGCGGGACAGATTGCTCTGTCGCTGCTTGGACGTCGGACCGAGTGAGCCAGGCTCGATGCCGGCCGCCGCGCTCAGGTGCCTTCGCCGCCGGAGCCCATCGGGTCTGTGTCGCCTCCGTTCGCATTCTGCTTCGTGGACGACGAACTCGCAGCCCCGTCCTGCGAATCAACGTCTCGCTTGTGGCGCGACTGCTCACTGGTGGTCGGCGGCCGTTGCGACAGATCGCGACCACCTCCGCTCCCAGTGCTCGAGTCGCCCCGTGACCGCAAGAAAGGGCCTCGTTGCACGGGCACGAAACGCAGCTGGCCGGTTGGCTGCTGAACCTGATCGTCGTTGGCCGGTGGCGTCGGTCGGTCGGCCTCGCGCGGCTGGATCCGCGGTGTTTCGCGGACGCGCGAGACCGGCTGCGCGGGAACCTGTCGCGTCTTGGGGGCGGTGTTGCTCGGATTGTTGGTTCGCGAAGTCTTCGTTTTCGAAGCCGTCGAAGTGGTCGAGCGCCGCGCGTGCGCATGCTCGTCCGGGATTCGCAGCGTCATGCCGACCTTGAGCCGCGCGTTTACCGAAGGCAACTGGTCCCGGTTCGCGGCGAAGATCTCGCGATACCGATTGGCGTCACCCAACAGGCGCAACGCGATGCGGCTCAGCGTGTCGCCGCGGCGGACGGTATACGTCGTGACCGAAGCCGCGGGCGGTCGGCTCGACGACGTGATTTCGCTGTGGTCCGCTCCGGTCATCGCGGGGCAGCCGTCGCGTCCGTCGGGCAGATGCTGCCAGGTCGCCGCATCGTCCAGGAGCGAATCGGGCGGGTCGAACGCGGGGGAAGCCGGGCGAATCGACAATTCGATCGGACGGTCGACGCTGGCCGTGTTGTGCTTCACGCGGTCTTCCGTCATGCCATCGTCTTTCGCTTGGTCGTCTTTCACGCGATCGGCGGAGCGATCTTTCGGCCGAGCGGGCGGGTCGACCGGAGTGACGGTGGTCGGAATGACCGCGGGCTTTCTTCGTTCCGTTTGGACGGAGACGAACTGGTCGGTCGTCGGCGGCGACGCCGGCGGATCGCGCGGGGTCGTCGGCACGTTTTGATCGAGCCGCGGCTTCGGGGTCGATCTGGTTGCGTGCAGGCGTCGGGCGACCTTCGGCGGGTCGACCGGCTCGAAGGCCTCGATGCCGCCGAGCGTGACGGTCGGTTTGCTCGCCGGGGCAGGGGAGGAGTCGCGTTTGCTCTCGGCGACATAGGGCTTGGGGCCCGCTCGCCGGGCAATGCCTTCGTCCAGGATTTTCGCGCGGGCCAGCTTCAGCCCGTTCTCAACGAACGGCTCGTTGCGGAAGCAGAACGCGCCGCCGAATCCGATCAGCAGGATCGCCAGCGAGAGTCCCAGGACCTTGTCACGCCCCATGTCGTCACCGTCCCCGCCTGCGACTAAAAAAAGCGGACGAACACCCAGTCGGCAGAGATCGCCACAAACTGATATCGGGCTCGCGGGCGATTAGTTCGCAGCCGAACTTGTTGAGCCGCGGCGGCCTTGAGTTTTTTCGTCGGCCGGCGTCCAGATCGCTGGGTAATTCCAGCTCTGACGTGTTCCGGTTCGCGCGGATTCGGTGAAAAGACCGTTCACAACGAGGTTGACGGCGGGTCGACGCGCGTCGCTTCAATCGGGCCACTCACTGACGCGCCGCGAGCATTTCGGACGGCAGAACTAGCTGCCTGCACCGGCGCCGCGCATGTTGCCGCCCATCCGCCGCCCCCGACGGGGAGCGACCGGAGTGGCGGGCGGGGTTGCGGGCTGTCCGGGGACCACCGGCTTCGCGGCGGTCACGGGGGTCGCGTTCGGCGCCGGCGGCAGCGGGAGGGCTATCGAGGGGTCGTCCTTCATCTGACCCGCGCGTTCGAGCAGCCCCTTCAGGTCGTCGGCCTGCCTGGCTCCGTTCCTACTCTGCATGCTGAAAATCAGCACTGCCGGCACGAAGCGCATGTCATGAGTGGTGAGGCCGGCTTGCAGATCTGCGAGTTGCCACTTCGTCGGATCAGGCGGGACGCGATGGACCACGACGGACGGCGCCGGCTTGGCCTCCGGCTTCTTCTCGACTTGCGGCGCGGCCGGGGCTTCCTCTTTTTCGGCTTCGGCAGCCGGTTCAGCGGCCGCCTTGGGCTTCGCCGATTTGCTGCAGCCCGGAGCGGCTGCCAACAGGCCGGCACAAATCAGGAGGCTGACGCGTCGCAGAATGCCTCGACGTGCGGCCGCCGAGCGAATCGTGATCATGCGGGAACTCCTCTGCCTCAAGACTAAGGCGCGGGGTGCCGCTCTGCCAGTGAACGCGTCCGCCACCGGCCCTTCTGTCGCTCCACACGCCCCCTCGGTCCCCGCCCGGCGTCGCGTTCCTCTGTGGAGGCCCGCCGGCCCGTCGCATCCGTCCGGCGGGCCGTCTATGATCTATCCAATCTGCCGGAGGACCGTCTGCGGGAGGAAATGCGATGAAGATTTCTCTGGGAACCGATCACGCCGGCTACCTGTACAAGGAAGCCATCAAGAAGATGCTCACCGAAGCGGGACACACCGTCCACGACTTCGGCACCTTTTCGACCGACCCGGTCGACTACCCCGATTTCATCCGCCCGGCGGCCCTGGCCGTCGCCAAAGGCGAATTCGAGCGGGGCATTGTGCTGGGTGGCTCGGGCAACGGCGAAGCGATGACGGCCAACCGGATCATCGGCGTACGCTGCGCGTTGTGCTGGAATCTCGAGACGGCCGAATTGGGTCGCAAGCACAACGACTCCAACGTGCTGTCGCTCGGCGCGGATGGTCAGCGAGGACCTAGCGCTGGCCATCGTGCGCAAGTGGCTCGAAACTCCCTTCGAGGGCGGCCGACACGTGGAACGACTGTGGAAAATGGATCACCCGGAGTAAACGGGAGTTCCCGACTCAGTCGGATCCAGCATGCATTTGTTGACTTGGTACCTGCTTCCGCTTGTCCTCTTGACGGCAATCGTCTTGCTCGTCGGCTTGCTGCCCTTGCGGCAGCGAGCACGCGACGCAGCCGTCGCAATGGAACTCGGAGCACATGCCGCAAGCTGGGCAGTCGTTTTGGTCTCCGCGACGATCTGGATACCGCGAGCCGGAAAGATGTTTCAGGACTTTGGGATCGAATTGTCCAGTTTGTCGCTGTTGGTCATCCAAATGGCTCAGCCATTGGTCATGCTAATCGTCTGCGCAATTGTGCTGGCGTTTGACGGGATCATTTATTCCTCTCTTTGGAGAAACGGGGCCTCGCAGACGGCTCGAAATCGTTTCTCGCTCTTTATGACGCTGGTGCCGCTTCTGGTTATGCTGGTCTTCGGAACAACAATTTACCTTCCGTTACTGAAGCAGCTGGGGTAACTACGCTTCAGCATTGGCGCTACAGACTTTACGCAGCAGGTTCTACATGCGCTGGCGGATCGAATCTAAGATTGCCCCAGCAAGGGCGAATGTCTGGTTAGGACCGAACGAACAATTGCCCCAATCGCCCGAAGCGGAGGCGAATCCATGTCGCTGGTAGGCAACATCATCTGGCTGGTATGCGGCGGCCTGTTCGCTGGGCTAGGGCACATCATCGGCGGGATCGCGCTCTGCTTCACGATCATCGGCATCCCGTTCGGCTACCAGGAGATCAAGATCGGCATCGCCACGTTCGCGCCATTCGGCTGCGACCTCGTCGAATACCCGGATGCGAACTCGCCGCCACGGCTGGTGCTCAACGTGATCTGGATTTTCACGTTGGGTTGGGTGATGGCGCTGCACCATCTGCTCTGGGCAGCGCTCCTGGCGATCACCGTGATCGGGCTTCCGTTCGCGTTGCAGCACCTGAAGCTAATACCGCTGGCACTGTTGCCCTTTGGCCGGGACCTCGTCCGCGGACCTGCGTACGGGCAGAATGCCTGGTACGACCCGAACTACGGGCGGCCGGCCACTCCGGTGCGCTAGACGAACCGACGATTATTCGGCCGTCACTGAGAGCAGCTCGAAGCGGACCTTGTGGCCCGATTCCTGCGATTCTTCCCGCACGAGCCGTCGGGACGCGTCGTACCAGACGTCGACGTGCGCATCCCCGGCGATCTTGTAGTGCGAGCAATTCGTGCGGCCTTCCCCCACGGTGAGCGCCTCTTCCCCAATGTACTGAATCTTGCCGACCTGGCACTTGCCCTTGTCCGAATCGAAGAGCACCACCGTTGTCGTATCGACGTTGACGAGTCGTTCCGGCAGAATCAGGTACGAGGTGTCCCAGATGTCCGGACTGGCCAGGGTGTCGACGCCGTTGGTGGTGATCTGCATGCCCCGCGCCACGGGCGCCCCTTTGACCACGTACTGCGTGCCGTTGTAGTCCGCCGTGTTTTCGACGGCGACGATCCGGCCGTTCTTCCACAGCTCGGTGCCGCCCGAGGCGTAGTGATATTTGTAGACCCAATAGTCGACCTTGATTTCGCTGGCGCTCTTCAAAAAGACGGCGCTGCCGTTGCTGCGAATCTGTGTGGTCGAGGTGCCACGACGCGTGCCGTCGATCGAAATCGAGAAGGTTCGTGTTTGCCGCTCGATCTTCCGCGTCGAGCGGGTGTCACCCGAGGCAACGTGCGCCGTCGACAGGCCGAAGGCCAGCGCGCCCGTCAACGACAGGGCCGCAATCAGGCCGGACCGGAAGCGTTGCCGCGGGGCGGCAGGTGAATAGGGAGAGCGCAGCATCGACGGGTCTCGCGGCGAACAATCGTGCGTGGTTACCGAAGACGAGGAGTCACGGGAAGATAGTGGAATCGGCCGGTCGGGCCAATACCAGCTTCTTGCCGCGCACAAGGTGTGGGCCCGCGCAACGCGTCCGCGTCTGATTGCGTTTGCCGGGAACCCGAAGCCGCGTCGGGACCTGAAGCCGTGCGTCGCGTGCTGCTACTTGCTGGGCTCTTCCAGCACGGCGAACGGACTGAGGCGGCGAACCTTGGCCACGATCGCGCTCTTGGACGCCTGGTCGGTCGCCTTGGCGTAGCGGAGCTTGAGCTTCTTGAGCTTCGACCGGCGGGAGCGGCGGCGGGCAATCTCACGGTCGCGTTCGACTCGTCCCATGTCTATTCGCTTCTGTCTCTACGTTTCTGTTCGCTCGGTCTTTTGGAGCGCGAGTTCACGGTGCGGCTCCTGTCGCGGCCGAATCGACAGCAGACAGGGAGCGTTTCTTGTAGCAAGACGGCCCCGCGCGGTCAACTCGCCGAAATCCACCCCCCACTCCGGCACTCGCAGGATGACGGTTCGGAAAGGACCGCGCCACGCTCGATCCAATCCACGGCAGCCACTCGCCTTAGCATCAGCAACCTCTTGCCCCGGCTGCTAGAAACCGGCCTTGTCCCGGTTCCAGGAATTGAGCTAAAACCGTCGCGGCGGCCGCCCGGAAGCGGTCCTCTTTTATCGAATCGCGGTCCTAAATCTTAGCTCGGTGATGATTCCGTCCGTCGGAAAGGATTCCGCAATGGCGATCAGGGTCGTGGCGCTGGCCGAGTGGCTCGAAGGTGAAGTCCTCGGCAACGAGACGCTGCTGATCGACCGGGCTCAGTCACTCGGTAAAGCCGGTCCAGGGTCGGTTACGTTTTTTTCCGCCACGAGGGCCACGGGTCTGCAGCCGATCGAAGGGGCGGCGATCCTCGTCTCCCGCGAGCTGCGCGCCCAGATTTCGTCGCTGGCCAAGAGCGGTTGTGCCTTCATCTTTGTCGATGAGCCCAAGGAGGCCTTCCTGCGGGCGGCCGCCAGCTTCGCACCGCGGCGAACGCGTCCGGAGATCGGCATCTCGGCCGACGCCTACGTGAGCGCCACGGCCCACGTCGGGCGGGACACGAATATCCATCCCGGAGCCCACGTGGCGGCGGGCGTGGTGCTGGGCGACCGTTGCGACATCCACCCCGGCGCCGTCATCGGCCGGGGCTGCCGTCTGGGCAACGACGTCGTGATTCATCCGAATGCCGTCCTGTATGACGACGTAATCGTGGGGCACCGCGTGATTGTGCATGCGGGAACCGTCATCGGAGCCGAGGGATTCGGCTATCGCACGGTCGACGGCCGGCACGAGCACATTCCCCATTTCGGCGCGGTGCGTCTCGAGGACGACGTCGAAATCGGCGCCAACGCGACCATCGACCGCGCCCTGGTCGACGAAACGGTGATCGGGCAGGGGACCAAGCTCGATAATCTGGTGATGATCGGCCACAACTGCCAGATCGGGCGGCACAACCTCTTCGCCTCGCAAGTCGGCTTTGCGGGTTCGGTCACCACGGGCGACTACGTGGTGTGTGCGGGGCAAGTGGGTGTCGCCGATCACGTCCATCTCGGCAGCCGCTCGGTGCTGGGAGCCAAGGCCGGCGTGCACAAGGACGTGCCGGAGGGTCAGCGCTACGTCGGCATCCCGGCCATTCCCGAAGCGGACTGTCTGCGTGCCGTGATGGCGACACACAAGCTGCCCGAGATGCGGCACCAGTTTAAGAAACTCGAGCGCCGGGTGGCCGAGTTGACGGCGCTGGCTGACGAGCTGCGGAAACAGATCACAAGCGCCGAGGCCCAGTCGGCCCCAAGCGCGGAACCTGAAACGCGACGTCTCCGCGACGCCGCCTGACACGTCTCGCTTTATGGATGCACCAGGTCAAACGATCGCGCTGAGTAGCCGGGGAAGAATCGGTCTGCTGGCCGGAGCCGGCCGATTTCCCATCGCGTTCGCCCAGGCTGCGCGAAAGCAGGGGCTCTCCGTCGTTTGCGTCGGTGCCTTGAGTATGGCTCCCGACGAGCTGCGCGAATTGTGCGACTATTACACGACCGTTTCGCTGGGACGAATTGGCAAGTCGATCGCGATCTTCAAGCGGGCCGGCGTCAGCCGCGTAGTGATGGCGGGCAAGATCGACAAAACGGTCCTCTTCAAGAAATTCCGCTGGATCCGCCACCTGCCCGACTGGCGGGCCATCCACATGATTCTGCGTTACGCCCGCGAGAACCGGAAAGACGACACGCTCTTATTGGCCATCATCCGCGAGTACGCGCGGGACAACATCGAATTCGATTCGGCCCTCAATTATTGTCCGGAGCTGCTCGTGAAACACGGATTCCTCACCCGCCGCAAGCCAACCCCCTCCCAGTGGCGCGACATTCGCTTCGGCTGGGAAATCGCCAAGGAACTGGGCCGCCTCGATATCGGCCAGACGGCCATCGTCAACGACATGGCGGTGATCGCGCTCGAGGCCATCGAGGGGACCGACGCAGCCATCCGCCGCGCAGGAACGCTCTGCCGCCGCGGCGGTTTCACCATCGTCAAGGTGGCCAAGCCGCAGCAGGACATGCGATTCGACGTCCCGACCATCGGCGTCGAGACGATCCAAACGATGCGCGAAGCAGGTGCCCGCGTGCTGGCGGTCGAAAGCGAAATGACGATCATGCTCGATCAGCCCGAAGTGATCGAGTTGGCCGATCGCCTGGGGATCGCCATCGTCTCGCTCAAGGCCGAGGAAGTGAAGCTGCAGATGGCTTCGTAGGGCAAGCTGCCAGCTTGCCCACCATGCTGTGAAGCTCTCGGGGCAAGCTGGCAGCTTGCCCTACAAAGCAGAGCGAGGCGACTTAAGCCCGGCCGAGCGGCACTTCGCAGCACTCGCTCGCGCCGCGCCGTTTTCCCAACAGGGACTCAGCCTTTGGTCTTGCCGGCCGCCAGCGCCTTCACATCGCTTGTGGTCAGCGCGTTGCCGCCGATCGCCCAGTCGCCGCTTTTCACCTCCTCTATCACGACCCAGGTCACCCCGCGCATGTTCTCGCCTTCGATCGAGACCATCGTGTCAGTGAGCTTGCGGATCATTTCCTGCTTCTGGGCTGCGGTAAATACGCCTTCGATGAGCTTGACATTGACTAGCGGCATGGCAGCTCTCCTGGCTTGAATCAATCGTTCGTCGATGGCTCTTTACTACGTCCTTGCAATCTTAGCCAGATTCGCCAGCGAGCCCAACGACGGCGGCTCAACGCCTAACGCAGGGGAGGACATTCGGCGCAATGCGTCATTGATTTGCCAGGCGCAGCTCACAAAACGCCGATTGGCCAAAGCTCTCTTCGACTTCGACGCGCAGCAACTCGAGCGCGTGCTGCCCCGTCTGGTTGATGACCTGCCGCAATTGCCCGGCAATCCAGAACGCGATCAGTTCGGCCGTCGTGTTTTCGATCGGCAACAGCACGCAGTCCTCGCGTGGGAAGAGCCAGCGGCGGTTCTCGAAGGTCGCTTCGACTTCGGTCGCCCGTTCCTCGACGTGGATCGCGGGATGCCGCGTTGGTAGCAACACGCGGTGGTCGAGCCCGTCGACGATTTTCTGGAGGGCGTCGCGGAGGGCGATGAAGTCGAAGACGTAGTGGTTCTCGTCGAGCGGGCCGGTCAGTTCGACAGCCGTGCGCCAGTTGTGCCCGTGCAGTCGTTCGCAGATGCCGCCCGCGAACGTGATGAAGTGAGCGGCACTAAAGACAAGCTGGTCTTTCGTGACGCGCACGCGAAATTGAGCGCTGCCGGACGGGCCGCCTGCTCCGTCATCGGGCGGCCGGCTCATCTCGTGGCTCCGCTCTCCAGATAGGGGAGCGCAGACGCGGGAATCTGCGGCGTCTCGACGAGCCCATCGCGGAGGACCGCGAACAGACAGCCGGCGACAAGATCGGCGGTGGTTCCCGGGTTGCGCTCGTTGCCGTTCACGCGCAGCCAGGTGTCGAGGTAGCGCATGCGGCTCCGGCCGATCGCGCTTTGAGGCCCTCCTGCCGAAAGGACCATACTGGCGAATCGGGCGGCCTCGGCCGCGACTTCCGGACCGCACTTGCGAGCGATTAGCGTGTCGGGAAACTGCGCCATCAGCCAGACGTGCAAATCGACAATCGCCTCTTCCCACCGCTCGGCAAACGGCTCGAACCGCGCGAGTCGCTTGGCGCCCTCGAAGACAGTAGAGAAATCCGACGTGTACTGGGCGGCAATCCCGTCGCGGTCGGCGGCCATCTTCATCGCCTCGAGCAGCGTGACGCTCGGCGACTCCGCCACGTCCTGCATGTCGACGCGGCCCAGGCCGCCCGGATTGGCCAGCCGGATCGCCTCATAGACTTGTTCGGCATCCCGCACATCCAGATTGGCCAGAACCGCGCCGATTCCTTCTGCGAGCGGAATCTCAGCGGGGACCGCGGCCAGTGGAGCCACGACCAAAGCGATGCCCAGATTCGTGTTTCGCCCGACGGCTTCGCGTGTGCGTTGAACGGCGTCGAGAACGGTGGCGCCGACGCCCCGTTCGGCCGCGTTCTCGAAGGCCGGAGCCGCCACAACGGCCGACCTCACGAAGTCTTCGTACGTCATATCTTCGAACGACGCCTCGGGATGCACGTTGCCCGGCTTGGCTGCCGTTGCTTCGAGAATTGAGGCCAAAAGCGCTTGATGAACGAGAGTGGGCTGCATCCAGCCATTCTAGGACGATTCCGGGCAAAGCGTTATGCTGAAGACGCTTGAGGCCCGCCTGAAAGGGATTTCCTAATTTCCGCTAAAACCGACTTTTCCCAATTTGCCAGCCAGGTCTGTATCGCGCCGGACTGCGGACGGGACTACGCCATCGACGAGGTCCGGTTCGCCTGCGACGCCTGCGGCGGCCTGCTCGACGTCCGCTACGATTGGGACCGGATTCCCGTGCCCGCGTCGCTCCGCGACTTCGAGGCCCGCTGGTCCAATCGCCGCAATCCGCTCGATGTGAGCGGCGTCTGGCGGTTCCGCGAGTTGTTGCCCTTCGCCCCTTCCGAAGAAATCGTGACCATCGGCGAGGGGCAGACGATTCTGCAGTCGTCCGACCGCGTCGGCCGCTACGTCGGCATGAACCCGGGTCGCCTGTTTCTGCAATGCGAGGGACTGAACCCTTCGGGCAGCTTCAAAGACAACGGGATGACGGCCGCCGCCACACACGCACGAATGGTCGGCGCGAAGACTGCGGCCTGCGCCTCGACGGGCAACACCAGCGCCTCGCTCGCGGTTTTCGCCAGCACGACGGGCCTCTTGCGGGTGGTAGTCTTCGTCGGCAGCGGCAAGATCGCCTTCGGCAAGCTGGCGCAGGCCCTCGATTACGGCGCCCTCACGCTGCAGGTCCAGGGCGATTTCGACGAAGCGCTGGCCCGCGTCCGCGAAGTCTGCTCGCAGCTGGGCATCTACCTGTGCAACAGCGTCAACCCCCTGCGGCTCGAAGGGCAGAAGACGATCATGTATCGCGTGCTCGAGGCGCTCGCTTGGGAGCCGCCGGACTGGATTGTCGTGCCCGGCGGCAACTTGGGGAATTCGAGCGCGTTCGGCAAAGCATTCTCCGAGCTCGAACAGCTCGGGCTCATCAACCGCATCCCGCGTTTGGCCGTGATCAACGCGGCCGGCTCCAATACGCTGTACCAAATCTACGAACAGCATAAGGTGCATTGGAACGAGGGGCGGACCGACACGTCGGCCATCGACGATTTCTATTCGCAGATGGATGCCGAAGGCCGTCGGGCGGCCACGCTGGCGACCGCTATCGAGATCAATCGCCCGGTCAACCTCGTCAAATGTCTCCGCGCGCTGGAAGTCTGCGACGGCGTCGTCCGCGAAGTCTCGGACCCCGAAATCATGGACGGCAAGGCCCAGGTCGGCGCGGGCGGCTTTGGCTGCGAGCCGGCCAGCGGCGCCTCGATCGCCGGCGCCAAGCGGCTCCGCGAGGAGGGAGTGATCGCGGCCGACGACCGGGTGGTCTGCATCCTCACCGGGCACGGCTTGAAGGATCCCAACGCGACGGTCGGCTATCACTCCGGGGAGGGCGGCCGCGCGGCCGGGCGATTTGCCAATCGGCCGATCGTCGTCGAGAATGACCTCGAGCAAATCATCGCCGCGCTGCACAAGTTCGTCTGAGCCGCGTTTCGCGTGGCTGTGCTTCGGCGCAAGTCATTGATCGAAAACTTGCTTGCGAGACAAACCATGTCGCTGCGACCCATCAAGCGCGTGATCAAAGCCAAGCCGACGGTCGAAGGGGCCGGCGTGCGGTTGCGACGGTCGTTCGGCTTCGGCGCCACGTCCGATTTCGATCCGTTCCTGCTGCTCGATGACTTTCGCAACGACGTGCCCGAGGATTATCTCGCCGGGTTCCCCTGGCATCCGCATCGCGGCATCGAAACGATCACCTACGTCCTGGCCGGCAATGTCGAGCACGGCGACAGCCTCGGCAATCGGGGCTCGCTCGGCCCGGGCGACATTCAGTGGATGACGGCCGGACGCGGCATCATTCACCAGGAGATGCCCAAGGGAGACTCGCTCGGCCAGATGCACGGGTTTCAATTGTGGGCGAACCTACCCGCATCGCTCAAGATGACCGCGCCGCGCTATCAGGAAGTGCACGCGCCCAGATTCCCGACGTGATCGACGACGACGGCACACGGGCCCGCGTCGTCTGCGGCACGTTTTGGGGCAAGAAAGGTCCGATCGACGGGATTGCTGCCGACCCGATCTATATCGACGTCTCGGTCCCGCCCGGCAAGCGGAAAACACTGCCCGTCGAAACCGATCGCCATGCGTTCGCGTACGTCTTCGCCGGCAGCGGAAAATTCTGCAACGCCTCGGCCCCGCTCGCCGTGCCGACCGAAGGCCTCGGCTGGCTCGACACGACGCCGCCACAAGCGGCCGAAAACCGCTGCCTGATCCTCTTCGACCGCGGCGACGAGGTAGTCGTGCAAGCCGGCGACGAAGGCATCCGCTTCCTGCTCGTCTCGGGCAAGCCGCTCAAAGAACCGGTGGCTTGGTATGGCCCGATCGTGATGAACACGCAGGAGCAACTGCAGCAGGCGTACGAAGAACTGCAGGAAGGCACGTTCCTGAAAAGCGGCGAGTAACTCGTCGACCGGCCCGTCATCCGGGTGCACTGGACTTCGGCGAGCTCCCTTCGGCTCTGACTTCGACGAGCTCAGTCGAGTCGCGAGCCTCAGGGTCGAAAACATCGAGTCACGGCTCGTCCGCCAGTATGTATTTTCGTCGCGATTCGGACGTCAAGAGGGTCGATCGGATTGATTGACCGGCGACTACTTGCGGCGGAATTTCTGAACCGCCCTCACGGCCAGCACGGCGATCACGACTCCTAATGGAGTGCCAATCAGGATTGGCGTCCATTCGAACGGACGCCCGGCGCCGACAAGCGTGTGCGTGATGAGCAGCCCACAGACGTACGACGTAGCCGCCAGGAGATAGATGTAGGTGCGTCGCTCTTTCACCCACTTCTTTTCGTCGTCGTTCATACGGGTCATTCTAACCGTTTTCGGCCTTGGGCGTGCGGCGCATTCCGCGTCCGAAAAAGACCACTGGCGGACAAGCCGCCAGTGCCACCCACAAGAACGCTAGACCTGATGCGTTGCCGGCGGACTAGACCGTCGCCAGCTCAAAGCCTTTGCGGCGGGGCCGGGTGAGATAGCGGTTGGCTTCTTCGTCGTCGACGAAGTGTTCGTGGGTCGGATCCCACCGCAGCGGGCGGCCGACGGCGCGGGCGATGTTGGCCAGGTGGCAGACGCTGATCGAGCGATGGCCGATCTCGACGTCCGCGACCGGCAGGTTGCGGCTTCGGATGCAGTCGAGCCAGTTTTGCATGTGCCAGCGCGCCTGCCAGAGGGCCAGCTTGTCGCTCCATTTGCGTTCTTCCTCGTTCACGTCGAGGTGCTTGCGCAATTCCTCGGCGATCTCGGGAGGATTGGAGGCGAATTTATTGCGGTTGATCTCGAGCTTGCCTTTCTCGCCGATGAAGATCGCGCCCCCCATCGGGCCGTGCCCCTGCTCCAGCACGAAATTGACTTCCACGCCGCTCGGATAGCGCATGGCGACCTGGCCGTTGGAGCCAGAGGTGAGCGGGCGAATTTCGGTCGGCCCATTGCCGTCCATGCCCAAGCCCCATTGAATCTGATCGACGCCGTGGGCGCCCCAGTTCGTCATTTCGCCGCCGGAGAAATCGCGCCATCGCATCCAGCCCATCCAGTGCGGGTTGAACTCGCGCCACGCCGCCTGGTTGAGCCAAACGTTCCAGTCGAGCCCCTTGGGCACCGGCTCGGCGGGGAACGGCTGGGCGGGCGATGCCTCGGCGCCCGTGTAATTGATCGCGCGGACTTCGAGGATTTTGCCCAGTCCGCCGTTGCGGACCAGCTCGCAGGCGACGCGGTTCATCGCCATCGACCGCTGTTGCGAGCCAACTTGCAAGATGCGGTTATAGTGTCGCACGACATTTACGAGCGCCCGACCCTCGCTGATGTAGAGCGTGAGCGGCTTTTCGGCGTAGACGTCTTTGCCGGCCTGGCAGGCATGTATGCAGGGGACGACCCGCTGAAACTCGCCGGTCGCCACGATCACCGCGTCGACGTCTTTGCGATCGAGCAGACGCCGATAGTCCTGCACGATGGGCCACGACGCCTTGTTCTTGGCCTTGAAGCCTTCGGCCCGCGGCAGATTGCAGTCGCAAAGGCCGACGATCTCTGCGTCCTCGGGGAGTTGCTGCAACAGCAGGCTCGCGCGGCCGCCGACGCCGATCGCGCCGACCCGAATACGGTCGTTGGCGCCGACCCGGCCGGCCGCCCTGGCGGGTCGCGACAGCACGAGCGGTCCGCCAATCGCCCCAGCCGCCAGAGTTCCCGCTGCAGTTCCCAAAAACCGGCGACGACTGGTACGGCTGTTGGCCGCGTGCTGTGGTGCGTTCATAAGTATCAAACCGCCTTTGTTCATCCGACTTTGGTCATTGCCAGGATCGCGCGTGATCCGGACGATTGATTCCTATGCCGACGCGGCCTCGCTCGCCTCGATTGGCATCGGCCAGGTCGATCGTAATCGCCGGCAT
Organism: uncultured Planctomycetaceae bacterium; assembly: GCA_963800135.1. GTDB lineage: Bacteria > Planctomycetota > Planctomycetia > Planctomycetales > Planctomycetaceae > DASPSM01. The sequence goes on from CAWCZR010000003.1 coordinate 336,153, forward strand.
GAGTTTTCTCCACCGGCCGAACGCGGCTGCTGACCGTTCGTTCAATTGCTGAGAGAATCGAGACTTAGACAAATCGGCGGATCAAAGTCGTCTGTACGCTGGTCCCATTCCCCTCCTGCCGACCCCCAGTGCTGAGCTTCGCGATGTCCACTGGCCCACGACTTCTCGCCCATTGCGTCGCGCTCGCCATCGCGCCGGCTCTCGCGCTCAGCGCGGCCTGCCTGGCTCACGTTGCCGGCGCCGCCGATAAAGATCCTGGCGCGACTTCGATCCGCCTGCGCGTGCATGTCCACGATGCGGCCGGCAAGCCCGTTTCCGGTGTGAAAGGGACAGTGTTCAAGCTGGCGGCGAGTCGGGGCGGAGGGATGTTCGATTCGGGGCCGAGTATCAAGCAGACCGGCACGACGCCTCCTTCGACCGCCGCAGGTCTCATCGAGTCGTCGGCGCTGCCGCTGAAAACGGCCTACGTTCTCGAACTCCACGCCGAGGGCTTCGCGCCCGAGTCGACGCGGTGGACCCATCCGCTGCAGTCCGGCGCGGTGGAGCTGCCGACCGTCGCGTTGCGGCGGCTCGGCAGCGTCGCGGGAACTCTCGTCGACCGGCAAGGGAAGGGGATCGCCAAGGCGGCCGTCATTCAAGCCGGCGACGGCACGAAGCGGCTGGAAGCCGTCACCGACGCCAACGGACACTTCGATCTCGCCGGCGTCCCGGAGGGGCAGGCCATCGTTTGCTTCGACGCAGCCGGCTTTCGCTTTCACGGTGCCGCGCTCGCGTGCCCGTCGCACGATGTGCGAATCGAGCTGGAGCGCACAGGCGATCCGCATCCGCGCGTCCTCGCGCCGGCCGCCGACGCGGGACACCCGTGGTCTGCGGAGAAGCGAGCGGCGGAAGTGCGGAGGATCAGCGAGCCGATGATCGCCCGCGTGCTCGAGAAGTCGTCCGTCGGCGAGAACGACTTCAGTATGGTGCTGTCCGCGGCACGGCGGGATCCGGAGCGGATCCTGGCCCACCTCGACCGCCTGAAATTCGACCACCCGAACAGCGCGTACTCAATTCGGTATTCGCTGGGCGCCGCGCTCCTGCAGCAAGGCAAAACGGAGCAGGCGTTCAAAATGATCGAGGGATTTAAAGAACCCGTCGCGAAACTCCAGGCCTACTTGTATTGGTTCGAATCGGAGGCGGTTCGGACGAAATCGCCGGACGCGCACCGGCAAGCGCTCGCCAAGGCACGGGCCCTGCTCGCGACGCCGATTGCTCCGCAGCAGCGCCCCTTCTTCTTGTGCGAAATGGGCACACAGCTGTGGGAGTTGGGAGATCACGACGGGGCTCGCAAGGTGCTGGACGAATGCGTCGCGCTCTTCGACAAGATGCCCGAGGAGCTGAACGGCCGCCCCGCGCTGCAGATACAACTGGCGATCGCCGTGTCGCGATTCGATTTTGCGCGGACGAAAAAGCTGGCGGCGGATCTCGAGCCTAATCAATCGATCCGGGTGGCCGCCGAGGTCGCCCGTTTTCACCCGAAGGAAGTTGAGTCTCTGGTTGCCGACGCTCCGGGCGACCTCTCGCTGGCGCAATTGCGCGGCGTCGCCAACAATCTGCCCAGCCTGTGTTTCCGCGTGGCGCGGGTCGACCCGGCCGCGGCCGAGCGGCTCTTGCTCAAGTTCGCGCAAGTGCCGGAGCCCAAGACCGACGCCGAAAAAATGTTCGGGATCGGCGGCTCGTTCGGGCTCAACCTTTCGAAGGAGTTCCTCGAGTTTCAGGTGACGAAGCTCAAGGCCGGCTGTTATAGCCTGATCGCGGAGGGGGCCGCGGCCCGCGAGCCGGCCGCCGCACGGCGCACCGTCGAGCAGGGCATCGCGCTCGTGAAGCCGCTGCGGACGGGCTATCTCTATCCCACCTCGCAGTTCTATCACACGCCGGCCGGGCTGATGGGGCTCTTCGTGCCGGTGGCCGACCGGTTTGATCCGGCTCTCGCTGGCGAAGTCTTCTGGCGGGCTTTATCGCTGCAGGTCGTGCTGCCGGGAGAGAGCCACGAGCGCGACATGCTCGACATCGATACGAGCCAGTTGGCGGGTCTCGTGCGGTTTTACGATCGGCCTCTGTCGGAGCGATTGCTGGCTCCGCTCGCGGCGCGGGCTCGCGCACGGAGCTTCAGCGGCACGCCGGCCAACTTCTGGGTCGTCCGCGCGCTCGGCCTGGACTCGCCGGAGCGGGGCGTGGCTTTTGCCGATTCACTCTGCGACCTGCCCGACTCGGAGGGATCTTCCCCGCGGGCCACGGCCGAGCAGGTCATCGCCGGTATGCTCTCGACCGGCGACAACTGGGACGCCAGCCGTGAGAAGCGTTTGGAGGCCGCCCTGGCCAACCTGCGTAGCGTCTACGGCCTCTACGTGAATGAAGATTGACCGCCCAGAGACTGGGCCGGCAAGTCTGAGCTGAACCGGGCCAATCGGCCGCAACCCTTGCCAATCCTACGCCGTCGTCGCGCCCCCAAATCCGCCAACATCCGGCATTTTCTCACCTCATTCCTGACGAACGCCCGGATCGGCCTGTCGCCAGTCCAGCGGGCCGTTTGGAACTCTCGTACACTGAGGAAGGGCCGACGCGCGGGCACAGGCTGGACGAACGCTGGCCGGGGCGGTCAGTTCTCTGTCTTCAGGAATCGTAAAGCTTAGGCGGCACACGAGTCCGGTTGGCTGGCGAACGATCTCGTTGGGACTTGTTACTCCAGCCGCCGCTGTAGAGAATTACACGTTTATGATCAAATCCCTCATCTTTTTGGCCGGCCTAGCCGGCGTCGTTGGCGGCGTCGCCGCCTGGTACGTCCACGAAACGGCTGACCGGCCGAGCACCTTTCGCACGGTGAGCGTGGAGCGGGGCAACCTGCTGGCCACAATCAACGCCACGGCGGTGATCGAGGCCGAGGAAGTCGTTGACGTCGGCGCCCAAATCGCCGGGATGGTCCAGGCTTTCGGACACGACTTGCAGGATCCGAGCAAGAACATCGACTACGGTTCCCACGTCGAGGTGGGCACGGTCCTGGCGCAGATCGACCCTGCGCTCTACAAGGCGGCCCTGCACCAGGCGAAAGCCAACCTCGACAATGCCGTCGCGATGCTCGAACAGGCGAAGACCAATCTCAAGCTGAGCCAGGAAAACTGGCAGCGGGCGATCACGCTGCACGATCGCAAGGTGATGTCGCAGGCCGATTACGATTCGGCCCAGGCCGACCTCGAAACCAAGACGCCGGCGCTCGACGCGGCTCAGGCTGCCGTCGAAGTCGCCAAGGCCAACCTGGAGACGGCGCAGACCAACGTCAATTACTGCACGATCACGTCGCCGGTCAAAGGCGTGATCGTCGATCGCCGCGTGAACATGGGCCAGACCGTCGTTTCGAGCCTGAGCGCCCCCAGCTTGTTTTTGATCGCCCGCGACCTGACGCGGATGCAGCTTTGGGCGTCGGTGAATGAAGCCGATATCGGCCAGATTCACGCGGGCCAGCCGGTGCAGTTCACTGTGGATGCCTTTGCGAACACGACTTTTCGCGGTGAGGTGTCGCAAATTCGACTCAATGCCAACATGACGCAAAACGTCGTCACTTACACCGTCGTTGTGACGACAGATAACTCGAGCGGCCGGCTCTTGCCCTATATGACCGCGAACGTCAAGTTCGAGGTCGCCAAGCGGAACAAAGTGCTTCTCGTTCCCAGCGCGGCCCTGCGTGGAAACCCCAGCCCAATCAGGTCGTCGCCGACGCGCGAGAAGCCTTCGCGAAGTCATCGAAACGTCGCGGAGGACGGCCGCAGCAATCCAAGTCCGATCAAGCTCCCAAGTCCCAGAAAGAATCGCCGGGAAGCACCGCATCAAAGGGTGAAGAGGCACTCGCGGCAAACGATCAGTCCGACGACGCCTCGGCCGGTGACGAGACCTCCGAATCCAAGGACGCGCGCCCCTCGAAAGAGGAGGCGGCATCAAAGGAGGAGGGGGCCGCTTCGACGAAAGTGGACGGCCGCGGCCGCACGAGGCGCGGCGACCGCGCCGGAAGCAACGGCCATCAGTCCGGCAGCATGACGAGCGACCTGCACAAGCCCAGAAAGGCGGGACCCCGTCGTGAGAAACCGACGCTGTGGATCGACGAGGATGGCTTTGCCCGACCGGTCCAGATCGAAACGGGCCTCACTGACGGCACCCAGGTTGAGGTCGTCGCCGGCGATCTGAAGGAAGGGGCGCAAGTCATCGTCGGGGAGGTCCGGCATGAAGAGGCCAGTGAGACCAAGAATCCGTTTCTTCCCACCTTCTTCGGGCGTGGCGGCCGTCCCTCGTCGAAAGAAAAAGAAAAGGGGAAAGAGAAGTAACGGCACCCCCCAACCCGGCTTGGGCCGCTTTACACTCGCCAATCGGCTGACCCGTCTCAATTTCGCAGGAAATCGTGCATCGCATCGGCCGGCTAAGACCCTCGGAAACCGCGCATGCCCCTCATTCGCCTCGAAGACATCACCAAGACGTATCATCTGGGTGAGATTGATGTGCCCGTCCTGCGCGGCGTCTCGCTCGAAATCAAACAGGGCGAGATGGTCGGCGCTGATGGGAGCGTCGGGCTCGGGTAAGACCACCCTGATGAACCTGTTGGGCTGCCTCGACCACCCCACTTCGGGGCGTTACTGGTTCGACAACGAGGAGATTTCGGGCTACAGCGCCGATAAGCGGGCCAATCTGCGCAATCGCAAAATCGGGTTCGTCTTCCAAAGCTTTAACCTGCTTCCGCGAACCAACGCCCTCGACCAGGTCGTCATGCCGCTGACGTACTCGGCCCGCAAAATTCACGATCGAGAGGAGTTCGAACGGGGCAGCAGCCTGCTCGAAAGCGTCGGGCTGGCGGACCGCATGCACCACGAGCCGAGCCAGATGTCCGGCGGACAGCAACAGCGCGTGGCCATCGCGCGGTCCCTCGTCAACCGCCCACAGCTGTTGCTGGCTGACGAACCGACCGGAAACCTCGACTCGCGCACGAGCGAAGAAATCCTGCGGATGTTCCAGGAGCTCAACGCGGCGGGCCTAACGATCATCATCGTGACGCATGACGCCAACGTCGCGGCGCACGCCTCGCGAATCATTCACATGCGGGACGGCAAGATCGAAGGCGATAATGGCGCCGTTCCCGCCGGGCCTGGAGGGGCTCACGGTCGCGCGCCGAGCAGTCACGCGCCTAACCCGGGCTCAAACGGCGGATCAGCGAACGGCGGACAGCGAACCGGGGCAGCGCCGCGCAGGTCCTTGAACCTGCGTTGGTTGGAGTCGGCGCCGACTCGCCCCCCTCATCGGTGGCGGCCCACCAAATCGACGCAGCCCACGCCCTGGATCTCCAAGCTCCGGCCGCCCCCGTCGCCGCGCAGCCCGTCGAGGGAAAGACCGCCCAGGAAGAAACGCGCCACCGCTCGCGCAGGGCCCCGCTGTCGATGCACATCCTGCCGCGCACTTTGAGCGTCGCCTTCAAGGCGCTGCAGCGTAACAAGACGCGCTCGTTTCTCACGACGCTGGGGATCCTGATCGGCGTGGCGGCCGTCATCGCCATGATGGAGATCGGCCAGGGCTCGAAGAATGCGCTCCAGCAGACGATTGCCAGCATGGGCGCCAATATCCTGGCGATTTATCCCGGCGCGTCCACCAGCGGCGGCGTTTCGTTTGGAACGGGGAGCATCATGACTCTGACTCCGGATGACACCACCGAAATCCTGCGGCAGTGTCCGGCGATCATCGACGTGTCTCCCATCGTCCGGGCCCGCTCGCAGGTCGTTTACGGCAACAAGAACTGGGTCCCCTTCTATATCTACGGAACCACCCCCTCGTACCTCGAAGTTCGCGATTGGCGCGAAATGGACGAGGGGAACATGTTCCTCGATCAGGACGTCCGCGCGGCGAGCAAAGTCTGCGTCGTCGGCCAAACGATTGTGCGCGAGCTGTTCAACGGCGAGCCGGCGCTGGGCAAAGAGATCCGCATTCAAAACGTCGGCTTCAAGATCGTCGGGGTCCTCTCGCGCAAAGGCGCGAACATGATGGGCATGGACCAGGATGACATCGTGCTGGCCCCCTGGACGACCATCAAGTATCGGGTGAGCAACAGCACGCTCTCGAACGTCAATCAAAGCGCGGCCACCGCGGCGTCGACCGACCCTACCGTGGCCGCGACGACGGTCAATACGCTCAGCAACCTCTATCCGCAAGCCACGGCCCTCTACCCGACTCCCGCGGCGAGTCAAACCGCCGACACGCCGCAACCCGTACGCTTTGCGAACATCGATCAGATCATGGCCAAGGCGGGCTCGACCGAGGAAATCCCAGCTGCCATCGCCGAAATGACTGCCTTGTTGAAGGAACGGCATCGCATCAAGGCCGGTCAGCCGGAAGATTTCGTGATCCGCGACATGACCGAAATGACGAACACTCTCTCCTCGACCTCCGCCCTGATGGGGAGCCTGCTGTTGTGCGTGGCCCTGATCTCGCTGGTCGTCGGCGGCGTCGGCATCATGAACATCATGCTCGTCTCGGTCACCGAGCGCACGCGCGAGATCGGCCTGCGAATGGCCGTCGGCGCACGGGCCGCCAACATCCTGCGGCAGTTCCTGGTGGAAGCCGTGGTGTTGTGCTTGATCGGCGGAGCCATCGGCATCCTGATGGGCCGCACCTGCTCGATGATGGTCCAGCGAGTCCTGCACTGGCCGACCGAGACCTCGGTGCCGGCCGTCGTGGCAGCCGTCCTCGTTTCCGCTAGCGTGGGAATCGTCTTCGGCTATTACCCCGCCTGGAAAGCCTCGCGGCTCGACCCCATCGAAGCGTTGCGGTACGAGTGACCTGCGTCGCTGCGCGGCGGATTTCCCGCACAGCGAAATTGTTGCCAGAGGCTGGCACCACCGCCGCATCGCGCTTATAACGGCGGCTCATCGGGAATTGCGGCTCGGACTTGCGGCAGGCCGATCGGCGCAACCGCGCGACCGACCCACAAGAGGAACCCCACGATGCCTCGGTTCGCTGTGAAGATGCTCGGCTTGTTCGCCGCGCTCGTTGCCGGTTCCCTCGCCGCCGCCGTTCCCCTCGCTTCCGTGAGGGCCGACGAGGTCGACACCCGTCCGTTGCCGCTGGCCATCAAGCCCGCGTTTGCCGACGTGCAGTGGCCGGGTTGGAAGAGCCCCGAGGAAACGGGCATCGCCGACCAGTTTCGGCCGATCCTGGTGACCCCCGCCGGCGACGGGACGAACCGCGTGTTCGTGCCGACGCAGCAAGGCGTGATTTACGTGCTGCCCAACGATCAGAAGGCGACGACGGCGAACCTCTTTCTCGACGTGTCAAAAAAGGTCTCCTATCGCGACAAGCAGAACGAAGAGGGATTTCTGGGCCTGACGTTTCATCCCAAGTATCGGGAGAACGGCCAGTTCTTTGTCTACTACACCAACCAGGCGCGGCCGCGGCAGAACATTTTGGCCCGGTATCACGTCAGCAAGGACGATCCGAACAAGGCCGACCCCGCCTCCGAAGAAATCCTGATCACCTTCGACAAGTTGTTCTGGAACCACGACGGCGGCACGATCGTCTTCGGGCCCGACGGCTACCTTTACATTGCCGTCGGCGACGGCGGCTTGGCCAACGACCCGTATAAGAACGGCCAGAACCTATCGAAGCTTTTGGGGAAACTCCTGCGGATCGACGTCGACCACAAGTCGGGCGATCTCCCGTACGCGATTCCGCCGGACAACCCGTTCGTCAACGAGAAGGATGCGCGCCCGGAGATTTGGGCCTACGGCCTCCGTAACGTGTGGCGGTTCGTCTTCGACGGCAACGTGCTGTGGGCGGCCGACGTCGGCCAGGACATGTACGAGGAGATCGACCTGATCGTGAAAGGCGGCAACTACGGCTGGAACATTCGCGAAGGGCTCCATCCGTTCGCACCCAAGGGTCGCAAGCCACGCGCGGACGCGGTCAAGCCGGCCAACGCCATCGATCCCATCTGGGAATACGATCACAACATCGGCAAGTCGATCATCGGCGGCCCGGTCTATCGCGGCAAAAAGATCCCCGAACTGCAAGGCGCCTACATCTACGCCGACTACGTCTCGGGCAAACTGTGGGCGCTGTGGTACGACTTCGACAAAAAGCGAGTGACGGCCAACCGCCCGATCCCCGCGCCCGGCAACCCGACCGTGATGTCCTTCGGCACTGACGCCGAGGGCGAAGTCTACTTCACGATTCCCTCTGCCAAGGGGCAGGGGATTTTCACGCTCCTGCCGCCAGGGTAAGCCGGATTTCCTGTCAGCCCCTCGCTGACCCTTCGGGCTAGTGAATGCAATATCCCTCGCTGACGCGTCGCGTGAGTGCGCGCGTCATACCAGCCCGAAGCGTGGGCGAGGGCTCTTCAATCGCAGCGAGTTGCCGGCAATCTTAGCTCTCCGGTTTCGCCGTCCGCTTGTGCGAGAGCAGCCACTCGTAGATTTCCGGATTGTCGTAGGTCGCCGTCCACGAATCGTGGCCCGCTTCCGGATAAATCGTGAGCTTGGCATCGCCGTGATTGCGAATGAGCGCGTCGATCAGATCCTGTGATCGCTTCACGGGGACGATCGGATCCTTGCCGCCGTGAAAGGCCCAGACCGGCACGTGCTTGATCGCGCGGGCCAGGAGCGGCTCACCGCCACCACAGATTGGAATGATCGCGGCGAAGCGGTTGGGCGTGGATCCCGCCAGCGCCCACGTGCCGAAGCCCCCCATGCTCAAGCCCGTGAGGTAGACGCGGTCCTGATCGACTTTGTGCTTGGCGACGACGTCGTCGAGCAGGGCGGTCAGCGAGACCAATTCGTTGTTCCACCAATGATCTTTCGGGCACTGCGGGCTGACGACGATGAACGGAAACTGCTTTCCGCCTTCGATCAGCTTGGGCGGGCCGTGCCGCTTGATCGCATTCAGATCGTCGCCCCGCTCGCCGGCTCCGTGGAGAAACAGCACCAGCGGCCACTTGTCGTGCTTGTCGTAGTCGGGCGGCAGATACAGCAGGTATTTGAGCGTCACGTGCACGTTGCCGTCGAACGTCGTCGCGACCTGCTTGCCGACTTCGGCCTTGGGCTCATCGCCGCGAACACGGGCAGAAGCGAGGCCACCAATCACGATACCCGTGAGTAACATGAAAGCAATTCCGCGCATCGACTCTTCCTTCACGAGTTGAGTGGCGCGGATCGTGATTCGAACCGCGCTTTCGTCGCCTTCGACCGATCCGATTATAGTTTCGCGTTGCGCCATTCCGCGAACGGGATCGGCGCTTTGAACGAGCCAACCTCGTCGGACGCCGGAAAATGCCGATTGAATATCGGCCACGCCGGCGGGTATGGTGCACGGGACAACAACGATCGACGGGCCGCGACGACTCGTGTTCGGAGGGTGATTGCATGACCCTGTCTCGCCACTGGCTCGCGGCTGTCGTTGTTTTGTCCGCAGGGGCTTGTGGGGATGCTGCGATCGCGGGCGACGCGGCGGCACCACGCGGCGGGCGTGAACCGCTGCCCGGTTTGCTTGCCGCGCCGCGGCCTTTGCCTGGCATCGGCCGCTGGCAGCTGGCCTACAAGATTCCGCGCGGCCGGATCACCGCGATCGCCTGGAGCAGTGACGGCGGGCAAATCGCCTACCAAGAGGCGAGCGCGATCCGCATCTGCGATGCCCGCACGTTCGAGACCCGTCACATCCTGCTGGGCCACTCGCAGCAGGTCCGCTCGATCGACTGGAATCGCACGAACCACCAGATCGCGTCGACCAGCCTCGACGGGACCGTCCGCATCTGGTCGGCCGACGGCGTGCCGCTGACCATGCTGACGAGTCCGCACGGCCCCATCAATTGTGCCGCCTGGGCGCCCACCGGCGACCGGCTGGTCTGGGGCGGAGCGGATGGGACAGTCCGCATCGTCAAGGCGGATGGCTCGACCGTTGGCACCTTCCGCGCAGCGGACGCTGCCGTCAATTGCCTCGCCTGGAGCCCCGACGGCCGCCAGATCGCCACCGGCGACGACAAGCACCTCGCGAAAATCTGGAACGTCGACGGCACGCTCGCGGTCACGTTTCCGGAGCAACGAAGCCCGGTCAAGCTTCTGGCCTGGAGCAACAGCGGCAAGCGGCTGGCGACGGCGACCCGCGGCGTCTACTCGACGGACGACTCGCAATACTCGGTTGAGCTGCAGATTTGGGACACGGCGGGCAAACAAATCGCCGCTCGTAGCCAGTCGGACCAGGTCTACGGTCTCGGGTGGAGTAACGACGGGCTTTTGCTGGCCCTCCTGGGGACCGGCCAGCTCGTTGCCCTCAACGAGGCTGGCGAAAATCAGGCCCCGCGAAGCATTGGGCCACTTCAAGGCATGGACCAGACCTCGATGGCCTGGTCGCCCGACGGGAAAAAACTCGCCTTCGGCGGAGACAGCCTGCTCGTGACTCTCGACCAGCAAACGGGTGAGGTCCGCGAGTCGAATGCATCGCCTTACACGCTGCCCAACTACAGCTACGCCGATTGGAGCCCCGCCGGCGACCGGATTGCCGTCGTGACGAGGAATGGCGTCGAATTCCGCCGGAGCGACGGTTCTCTGGTGGGCTATACGGAACACGCGATCCTCCCCTTTGATGGGCGCGGTCAGATCGCCTGGAGCCCCAACGGCAAGCGCGTGGTTGTCCGCTCGGGACGCGAGCCCATCATTACCGACCCCAACGGCGGCCCGGCGACGGTCCCATTCGAGCTGATGACGCCCACCCAATTTGTGGCGTGGAACGCCAAGACCGGTTTATTCGCGTCGGTGGCCCGACAAATAATTCGTGTCGCGAAACCGGGCGGCCCAGTCGAGTCGACCATTCGGGCGTCCGGCAACGTCGACAGCCTGCGGTGGAGCGCGGACGGCACCCGCCTGCTCGTGTTGCAGGCCGCGCCAGGCCGGAAGCTGTTCGCAGTCCGCGTTTACAACTCGGCCGGCGAGTCGCTGGCTACGCTCCAGAATCTCAAAGGCGAAGTCGATGCGGTCGACATCAGCCCCGACGGCAAGCAGGTTTTGCTAGGCTACGACGCCGGCCACTGGGAGCAGTGGGACCTGAGCGACACAAGCCGACCCCGACGCTCGTCGCCGGCCCACGCCTTCGGCAGCTGCATGGACGTGACCTACAGTCCCGACGGAGCGTGCTTCGCGACCGTGGGCTGGGACGGCTTGGCGAAGCTGTGGCGGGCCGACGGGACACTGTTGCGTACATTCGACGGCCACGGCGGGCCGCTGTTCACCGCCAGCTTCAGCCCCGATGGCCGCCGCTTTGTCACGGCCGGAAGGAGTCCGACCGTTTGTGTCTGGTCGACGGAGTCGAGCCGGCCCGAGACCATCATTTTCTACCCCAACGCCGACGACTCGATCGTGATCTCCGCCGACGGCCGTTTTCTCTCCGGGCCGCCGAGACTCATCGACTCGTCCTTCGTCTTCCTGGTCGAGAAGCCCGGCGGCGCCATGGAAATTCTCGACTCGGCCGCGTTTCGCCAGCGGACCGGCCTCAAACCATTCGGCTCGCCGGAAGGCGCTCCGAACCGTCTGCGCGCGGTGGCGCCGCGCCGAGTGGTCACTCGTCGCGCCGTCGGCCAGCGGAACGATCCCGACTTTAGTGTCAAGGTGCCTCAGCCGGCCTACGCCGCCAAACACCCCACGGTCGGCGTCGACGAGAACCACCGCAATTTTGACACCGCGGCCAATCGCTATAAGCCCTTCCTGGACCTGTTATCGAACGACGGGTATCGCGTCAGCGCGATCCTTGACCCGTTCACGGCCCGCCGTCTCGATGACTATGACGTGCTGGTCGTCGCGAACGCCCAGCTCCTGCAGAGCGAGCAGAAATCGGCATTCACCCGCGACGAGTGCGAAAGCCTGCAGAATTGGGTGCGAGGCGGCGGTGGACTGCTGTTGATCGCGAATCAACAGTCGTTTGCCTCCGCGTCGGCGGAGCTGGCCAAGTATTTCGGCGTCGAGATGAGCCGGCAGCTCGCCTTCGATTCGTCGAGCCGCGTCGCCAACGGCCTGGCGTTCACTCGCGAGAAGAACCAGCTGGGGGACCATGCCATCCTCCGCGGCCGCAGCGCGACGGAGCGCATCAATCGCGTCCTGACCTTCAACGGGCAGTCGCTCACAGGTTCGCCCGGCAGCGTCGCCTTGCTCAAGTTCGCCGACACGGCCACCGACAATAGTCCAGGCACCGGCAATTCAGCGGGCGGCCGGTCCCAGGCCCTCGCGCTCAAATTCGGGCGGGGCCGCGTGGTCGTGTTGGGCGAAGCCAACACCCTCGCAGCCGAAATCTATGGCAGCCCACCCCGCCGAGTTGGAATGAACGTGCCCCACTGCGACAACCGCCAGCTGGCCCTCAACATCGCCCACTGGCCACTCGGGGCTGATCGACTGACGGGAGCAAGTGATTCTTGCCGTAGATTCAGGTCGAAAAGTCGAAAAATCCCCCAAAGAATCAGCCGACGTGGGCGAATAGCGGGCACGTTGGGCTCCCTGTTGTCCGAAACGACTCACCGCCGGAGCGATTCCATGGGCTCGAAACCCGCGCTGCTTTTGACCTTGATGTTGCTCTCCGGGGCCGATGGATTGTCGGCTGCGCCGCCCAAGGACCTGGATCGGCTGCAAGGCGAGTGGACCATGGTCTCGGGGCGGGTCAACGGGGTCGAGTCGGTGGTCCGGTCGCCCGACAGTATGCGCTGCGTCGTGCGAGGAGGCGATGTCCGTTTCTTGCATGACGGGAAGGTCGTCGAGCAAGTGACGATCAAGCTCGATTCCTCGAAGACCCCCAAGGCAATCGACGCCACGCTCGAAAGCAAGGACGTCGCCCCGGGCATCTACTCCTTGGAGAGCGGAACATTCACGCTGTGCTACACGGGTCCCGGCCAGGAGCGGCCGCGGGATTTTGAGGCACGGGTCGGTTCGGGACACAAATTATCGATCTGGAAGCGGCCGGCCAAAAGCGAAGGACTCGCTTCGGACGCCAACGCCGACGACAATCAACAAATAGCAGTCCCAGACGGCGAGAAGTGATAAACCGGTAAATGACGCGGCTCCGGCCAGTTCGAGCCGGTGGCCAGTTCGAGCCAGTGAGCAGCTGAGAGTCAGCGGGCAGTCACAAGATCCAGCAAGGGAAATCGAGGCATGAGCGATTTATTGACGCGGTTCAACTTCGGCGAGTTGATGGGCTTCTTTGTCGTCGGGGGCGGCTTTGTCATCTCGCTGGTCGCCATCTGGGGCGGAATGTGGTCGGACGTGCGCAAGCGCGAAATCGCCGCCGCCCTTAAACAGGACATGCTGAGCCGCGGAATGTCGGCCGACGAAATCCGCATGGTCATCGACGCCGGAACCAAGCGCTCCGGTCGCAGTGCGGAGTCGAAAGAGTCGTGCTGCAGCTAGGTCCGCGCGCCTGTAGGGCAAGCTGCCAGCATGCCCTTGGATCTTTCCCGAACCAAAGCGCGAGAAAATGTAAGAAAAGGGCAAGCTGGCAGCTTGCCCTACGGAATTCGCCGCCCGTCCCTCGCTGCGTCAGCCAGCGGCCGCCTGGTGGCCGGCCTTGTCGTGCCCCTTTGAGGGATGCTTCTCCACCGGTCCGGTGAGCGGTGCGAAGATCTGGTCGAGGTAGTCGGGCTGGCCTTTGATCCGCTCGAGGTGCGGGTGCCGTGCGCCCCCCTGGTAATTGAGCGTGTAGGTGCGGAAGAAGTCGCCGTCCTCAATCAAGAGGACCACGGGGTTCCCCGGCTTCTTGGTCGCGGCGAGCGCCTCGTCGAGCACCTTGGGGCTGAACCTCCGCGAGTTGACCCCGACCAGCTTCATCCCCGGGCCAACTCCCGCCTTATAGGCCGGTGTATCGAGCACGACGTCCATGATGTTGCCCTCGGTGCCGAGCACAAGTCCCAGCGAGGCTGACAAATCGAGACCGCGGCGCCGGCCGCCGGCCGTGGCCTTCTCGAAGGGGGACGCCTTTTCGCTGAGCGTGAGCCGCCAGCCTCCTTGCTCGATGCCGTTGAGCGGCGCGTGATTGGCGGTTTCGGTCAGCCGCTTGTTGAGCAGAGTTTTCCAGTCGTAGGGCGCAATGGCGTTGAGTCCGGCGATCACGTCGTCGAACTCGTAGGGCTTGACCTCGACCTTTCCGCCCGGCCCGCCGTGAAACAGCTTGCAGAAGTCGTCGACCGACTTTTTGTCGTTGGTGAGCTGGCGGATCTTGGTGTCGATTTCGAGCCAGATCAGGATGCCTTCATCGTAATAGTCGACGGAGCGCCGCCACGCCGTCCATCCCGACGACTCATAGCCGCGCATCGGCGCGATCAGCGTGGTGTCTTCCAGTGGTCGCCATTCGCGGCCCTTGGTGTTCTGCAGATGTTCGGCGGTGATTGCCAGATAATCGCGTGTCTCTTCGGGCGTGTACAAGCCGCTGCGGGCCGCCAGCACCATCCCCAGGTAATCGGTCAGGCCCTCGTAGACCCACAGGAGCCGAGTGTTGTTGTCTTCTTGATACGTGGGAGTGACCAGGCCGGCCGGGCGTCGGAACTTGCCGTTCCACGAATGGACGTACTCGTGCGGCAGCAGTGTCGCGATGGCTTTTCCGCTTTCATCGTCCGACATGGCGTGTTCGCCCATGCCGTCGTCGCTCGATTGGTGGTGTTCGAGCCCGTGATGGGGCATCTTGTCGCTGAGCGTGACCAGGAAACGGTAGAGCTTGTAATGACGCGATCCGAACAGGGCCCCCGCCTCGGCCACCAGCTTTTCGTAGGCGGCCTTTTGCTTGGGCGTGATTTCGAGGCCGGCCGCGCTGTCGGAGGCCAGGTCGAGGTAGTGCTTTGGTTCCCCCTTGCCGAGGGCAATTTCGCGGAAGTAGCGACCGGTGATCACGGGCGAATCGACCAGCGTCTCCAAATCGACGACGCCGAAATTCGTCACGTCGCCGTTTTGCGATTGAATCGGCAGGACGGTGCTCATCTTCCAGCCCGCCGGGACCTTGACCGACGCCTGGAAGTCGATGCTGTCGATCGGCTTGCCCTTCGGATACAGGGCGACCTGGTTCCAGCGGAGGACGGCGATGTTCTGCGTGGCATCGCCGAATCCGCCGCGGCCGGCCGCCAGGAGATCGAGCGCCACGTCGAGCGTCCCCACGCCCTCGGGCACGGTGCAGTGGAAGGCGTACATGTCGATGTCATCACGCCGCCAGGGCACGTCCTTGCTGCTGGCCTTGATCTTGAGGCCGGCGAGATCGGCAATCGGCCCCGAAGGTCCGTGATTGCCGGGAATCCACTTGGGGTAATACAGAGTGAGCGGCCCGGGCTGCACCGGGAATTCGAGGCGTGCGTGATAGATACGTTGCGAAGCGCTGCTGAGATCGACAAACAGTTTGATCGGTGCCGACTTTGACTCGGACGGATTGCCTGCCAAAGCAGTCCAGGGGGCAAGGCACAACAAGGCGACAGCGGGCAACAGGCGGGTCATCGGAACCTCCAAGGGCAGCCCGGCGACGACGACATCCCAGCCCTTCGCAGCCGCTCGTGCGGAAAAATTACGCGTTGCTTCCTGGCAGACTTTCAGTGTATCGCAAGTCGCGCGGAGCGAAAGCGTGCGCGATGCTGGCGCAAATTCCCGCGGAATTACCGCTTTTGACGGCTTTCCGCCCCACGCTCGCGGCCGCTATCCGTGGGTCAGGCTGGGCTCGGTGGCCGTCGCTGGGATGGTCGCTCCCACCGGCTCAAGCGAGATAATCAGCGATTTCGAGACCGGCTGATTGCTGCCGCTGGCCGTGTCGCGGAGCGGGACCAGCACGTTCGTCTCGGGATAGTAGGCGGCCGCACAGCCGACGGGAATTTCGTAGGGGACGACCTTGAACCGCTCGGCCCGCCGCGTCTCCTCGCCAAAATGGCTGGTGATATCGACCCATTGGTCTTTCCGCAGACCCAGGCGGGCGATGTCGTCGGCGTTGAGAAAGATCACCCGCCGGCCGTCATAGATGCCGCGATAACGGTCGTTCTCGCTGTAGATGGTGGTATTGAACTGGTCGTGGCTGCGGATCGTCATCAAGAGCAGCCGCCCCTCCGGCACGAAATGGTCGGGAATCGGGTGGGCGATGAAGCGGGCCCGTTTCGACGGAGTGTTGAAGCGCCCTTCGTGCGGCGGGTTCGGCAGATAAAAGCCGCCCCGCTGGCGGACGCGGACGTTGTATTGCTCGAAGCCGGGAATCACGTGCTCGATGTGCTCGCGGATGCGATCGTAATCGTCGATCAGGCCTTCCCAGTTCACGGTCGTTTTGTTCTGGAGCGTGGCCCGCGCGATGCCCGCGACAATCGCCGGCTCGCTGCGGAGGTGTTCCGAAGCCGGCGACAACACGCCGCGCGACATGTGGACGACGCAGGTCGTGTCTTCCACGGTCACGATCTGCTGGCCGGACTTCTGCATGTCGCGCTCGGTGCGTCCCAGGCAGGGGAGGATCAGCGCTTGCTCGCCCGTGATCAGATGGGCCCGGTTGAGCTTGGTCGAGATGTGCACGGTCAGGCGGCAGCGTTCGATGGCTTCGGCCGTGTACTGCGTGTCGGGGGGCGCGCTGAGGAAATTGCCGCCCAAACCGATGAGGACTTTGACCCGTCCGTCGTGCATGGCTTCGATCGTGCGGACCGTGTCGAAGCCGTGCTTTTTCGGCGGCGACGAAATTGAATTCCTTGCCGAGCGCGGCCATAAACTCCGGGCTCATCTTTTCCCAGATGCCGACGGTGCGGTCCCCTTGCACGTTGCTGTGGCCGCGCACAGGACAGAGGCCCGCGCCGCGGCGACCGATCTGGCCCCGCAACAGGGCGAAGTTCACGATCGTCTGCACGTTGCCGACGCCGTTTTTGTGCTGCGTGATGCCCATCGCCCAGGTGCAGATCATCCGCTCGGACTTGATGGCGATTTGCGCCGCCTCGTGAATGATGTCGCGCGAGAGGCCGCTGTTCTGCAGGATGCTTTCCCAGCTCTCGTGGCGGAGGTCGTCGGCAAACGCCTCAAGGCCCTCGGTGTTTTGCTGGATGAAGTCGTGGGCCAGCACTTTCCCGCCGGTGCGGTCGTCCTCGGCGAGCATTTCCTTCATCATGCCCTTCAGGAACGCGACGTCGCCGTTGATACGGACCGGCACGAACAAACAGGCCAGCTTCGTGCCGGGAGCCAGCATGTGCAGCGGCTCCTGCGGATTTTGAAAACGCATCAGACCCGTCTCGAACAGCGGGTTAACGCTGACGATCTTGCAGCCGTTGCGGGCCGCCTTCTGCAATTCGGTCAGCATCCGCGGATGATTGGTGCCGGGATTCTGGCCGATGACGAAGATCGCGTCGGCATGCTCAAAATCCGCGATCCGCACGGACGCTTTGCCGATGCCGATCGATTCGTTCAAACCCGTGCCGCTCGATTCGTGGCACATGTTCGAGCAGTCGGGCAGGTTGTTGGTGCCGAACTGGCGGGCGAACAGTCCCCACAAGAAGGCCGCTTCGTTGCTGGCACGGCCCGACGTGTAGAAGGCCGCCTCGTCGGGCGAATCGAGCGCACGCAGCTCGCGGCCGATCAGGTTGAACGCGTCGTTCCACGCAATCGGCTCGTAGAAATCGGAGCCTTTGCGGCGGAGCATCGGATGCGTGATGCGGCCCAACTCGTCAAGCGCAACGTCGCGCTCCTTGAGCAGCTCGGAGATCGGATGGCTGGCAAAGACCTCGGGGGTCAGCCGCGCGGTCGTCGCTTCGAACGCGACGGCCTTGGCGCCGTTCTCGCAGAACTCGGCCGTCTTGCGTTTGCCGTCGGGGTCGGGCCACGCGCAGCTCGGACAGTCAAAACCATCCTTCTGATTGACCTTGAGCAGCGTCTGCAGGCTGCGGACGATGCCCATATGCTTGAAACCCAGGCGCGTCGTCTCGTAGACGGCGTACAGCCCAGCGGCCGTTTTGTGTCGATGGCCCTCGTGTGCACCGGTCGTTTCCAGTGGCGGCTCCGCCCCCTCGACCAAGTGCGTTCCGGGTGGCACTGGCGGCTTGTCCGCCAGTGGAAACGCTTGCAACCCCGGATCGGCAGCATCACTTTCGCCGTCCGTTTGGTCCGACGTGCCGTTTGACGACGTGTCGTTTTCCAACCGGTGGCTTTTATCGAATTCGTGCGGATCCATCAGCCGCGTCCTTCGCTGGACACAGGCTCGCGATCCGATTCGCTGCGATGCAACGCAGGGCCGTGTCCGGATTCGGCCGCGCCGAAATCGATCCGAGCCTGCCCGCAGTAAACATTCATCCGCCGATTTCGCAGAAAGCCGATCAGCGTTTGCCCGTTCGCTTTCGCGAAGTCGACCGCCAGGCTCGACGGAGCTGAGACGGCCGCCACAATCGGGATTCGCCCGGCCAGCGCTTTCTGCATGATCTCAAACGACGAGCGGCCGCTGACGACCAGAACGTGGCGCCCCAACGGCATCCAATCGTTCAACAGCGCGTGACCCAAAACTTTGTCGACGGCGTTGTGCCGGCCGACGTCTTCGCGAACCACGAGCAGGCGACCCGCATCGTCGAACAGGGCAGCCGCGTGCAGGCCTCCCGTGCGATCGAATGTCGCCTGCGTCTTCCGCATCGCGTCCGGCATGCCGACAATGACCGTGGCGGCAATTCGCGGCATCGTTGCGTCGTCGATCGGATCGAGCTGCGCGCGGATCGCGTCGATCGTCGCCTTGCCGCACAGGCCGCAACTCGAGGCGGCAAATACGTGTCGCGTCAGCTTCTGCAAGTCGACGGAAACGCACGGATCGAGCGTGACGTTCAGGAGGTTGTTAGCCCCCGCGCACGAGTGAATCCGCTGCATGTCCGCGCGGCCGCGGATCACCCCCTCCGACAGCAAGAAGCCCAGCGCCAGTTCGGCGTCGTGGCCGGGCGTTCGCATGGTGACGCTGACCGCTCGTCCGGCGACGCGAATTTCCAGCGGCTCTTCCGCCACCAGCTCGTCGACCGCAGTCCGGCCTTCGTTGCCGTCCCAGCGGACGAGCGACGTCGAAGTGAACATCTGCATAAAGACCCCTGAGCCTCGCCGCGATTGCCCTTCGTCCGGGGATGGCGCGATCTGCGGCGTCTACCTCTATTTTGCGTCGGAAGGGGGCGAACGGATAGCGAGATCGGCGCTCTGGCCCTCGATAAATTCAGCCGGCCGAGAATTTGAGCGATTCGTATGCCAGTTCACTGCTCTCCATAGGATCGACCGCATTTTGTCGCCGTCCCAGCGGCACGGCGCGGTTTTGATTCCGCGAACCCAAAAACTTACGATGGACTTATGTCGACGGCCGCCGAGCTGCCGCTAGAATTCCGTGTGCTCTACCAGAGCCCGTTGCTGAGCGTGCGCGATACGTTTGCCGGGCCTGCCGCGGCGGGCCCGAAGCCGAAGAATATTCCGACGAAAACAGCATCGTGCTGATGCGGTCGGGCGCGTTCTGCAAGCACTTCGGTCGACGCGGCGTGACGGCCGACGTCAATCAGAGCATCTTCTTCTCGAAGGGCTCGACCTACCGCGTGAGCCATCCGGCCGATTGCGGCGATCGCGGCACGATTCTGGCTCCCGCGCCGTCAGTGCTCGTCGACATCATTCGCGAGCTCGATCCGACCGTCGACGAGCGGCCGGACCAGCCGTTTCCCTTCCTCACGGGCCCGTGCGTCAAAGAGTCCTTCTTGAAGCACCGTGAGCTGGTGCTACGACTCGAAAGGGCAGCCGTCGAGCCGCTCGAACCGCTGTGGGCCGACGAGACTGCGCTGCAGCTCGTCGCCGACGTGCTCGAGGCGGCGTTCGCCCGCGACGGACTGCCGCGCAAGAAGCGGCGCGTTGACACCGAAGCGGAGCACGCCGAGCTGACCGAAGCCGTGAAACATGTGCTGGCCATTCGCCTGTGCGAACGCGTGACTCTCGAGGAAGTCAGCCGCGCCGTCGACACGTCTCCGTTTCATCTCGCGCGAGTCTTTCAGCGGCAAACCGGCGTGCCCATCCATCGCTACCTCGCTCGGCTGCGTCTCCGCACGGCGCTCGAGCGACTGGAGCAGGGGGCCCGTGACCTCACGGCGCTCGCCCTCGAGCTCAATTTCTCCAGCCACAGTCACTTCACCGACGCCTTCCGCCGCGAGTTCGGTTGCACGCCGTCAGACGTGCGAAAGAACGGCCCGGATGTGCCAAAGTCAGGCGGTCGAAAAAACGGCCGCAGCAGGCCGCGCCAGATGAGCAAGAATCTGAAAGCCTGATTCGAGCCGCAGGACTAGGATCTCCTCGTAAGAACGGCCCGCGAACGTTTCGCGGCCACGACCATCGAGCAAGTTCGAGGAGATGACGTGATGACGACCAAAAAGTGCCCCGTGTGCGACTGGGACATCAAGGACGCCGGCATCAAAGTGAAAGTCGGCGGCAAAGAGCTCGTCGTCTGCTGCGACGACTGCGCCAAGAAAGCCAAGGCCGAACCGGCAAAGTACACAGGCTCAGCCAAGTGACCTTTTGTCCGCGGACGCTTCTGTCGCAGACTAGGTTGTCACGCGCAGCCGGCCGTGCCGCGATCCCACCAAGCCGCGGCCACGGTCGGCGATGCGCCCCGCACGCCCGCGGTCGGCGGTCCAATCAATGATCAGTCACCGATACCTTCGCCCCATTCTGATGGGGAGTGGGCAGGGTGACGGGTCTTAGTTTTTGCGTAGACGACAGCCAAGCCCGCATGGGAAATCGTTCCGATTTCGACCCCGCACCGGTGGCCGAGTGACGCCCGCAGCAGAGGCCCTCAGAGCCAGTTTCCGGCAAAAAGCCGCGGTTCGCCGCCCTGCGCCGAACTCGTTGACATGCAAGCCGGTCAGGTGCTATGGTTAGCGCGCTCCGGGGGATTAGCTCAGTTGGGAGAGCGTCTGGCTGGCAGCCAGAAGGTCAGGGGTTCAAGTCCCCTATCCTCCACTACCACAACCACTTGCTGAGTCGCTATTTGCGACTACCTGCCTTTGGGCAGCGCGGTGAAACGCTGGTTAATTACCACGTTTCTACCACCATCAAAATGGGGGAGCCGCGATGCCAAGGCAACGCAAGCCGTCTTATCTGCTGCACCGTCCGTCCGGCCAAGCCCGCGTCAGAATCAAGGGCAAGGATCACTACCTCGGGCGCGTACGGGTCGCCGGAATGCGCGAGCTGTACGACGATCTGATCGTCGAATGGTTTGGCCGCGGCGACGCCGGGCACGTGACGTTGAAACTCGACGACCTCGCCCTGCTCTACGTCAAGCACGCGGAGCAGCATTACCGCAAGCACGGTCGGCCGACGTCCGAGCTGTCGTGCATCAAGACCGCGATCCGATATGTCATCCGTCTGTATGGCACGAGCCGCGTCCGAGACTTCGGGCCTCGAGCGCTGAAGGCCGTACGTGATGCCATGATCGCCGACGGCCATTGCCGGCGTAGCATCAACAAGCACATCGGACGCATCCGCAGGTTATTCCGCTGGGGCGTTGAGAACGAATACGTCCCGTCCGAGGTCTACGGCGCCCGTAGCGGCAGTGCAAGGATTGCAAGCGGGTCGCTCTGCGGCCGTCGAGACCGATCGAGTCCTGCCGGTCCCAACTGCCTACGTCGACGCCGTGCGGCCCTACGTCAGTCCTCCGGTCTGGGGGGCGATTCAATTGCAATTGCTCACCGGCATGAGGCCGGGCGAGGCTCTTGCAATGCGTGGGTGCGATCTCAACACGTCCGGCAAGATTGGGAGTATCGGCCTTCGGAGCACAAAGGCGAGCATCACGGGCAGCAGCGGGTCGTCTTCATCGGCCCGCAGGCTGCAGGCGGTTTTGCATCCATTTTTGAAGCGGGACACACAGGCGTTTGTGTTTTCTCCTCGCGATGTGCGATCAGTGACAGCTGGCCGCACGCGGCAGCCCGGCCAACGATACAACCGTGATGCCTATCGCAACGCGATAAAGTGCGCGTGCGTTCGCGCAGAAGTCCCAGCTTGGCACCCGCACCGATTACGCCACAACGCGGGCACGCTCCTGCGACGGGAGGCGGGAATTGAGACGGCCCGCGTCGTTCTGGGGGCACAAGAACACGGACATCACCGAACTTTACGCTGAACGTGACATGGATCGGGCGCGGGAAATCATGGCGATCGTCGGTTAGACTCGATCTTCTTCGTCGGCTCGCGGACTAATTACCCGCATAGGCTGACGCGCCTCGCTTCGGTGGCACCGGGCGGGCGCGTTGGCCGGCCGGCTCGAAAGGTGCCACAACAATGTCTCAGCAGATTGATTCTGAGCAGGCTTTCTTCCGATGGCTTTACGTGCGCCTGAGTGGGTGGCTGCTATCCGCGCGGATCCGCCTTTAAAGGTTTTGGCATCGATCCATGAGGCGTTCGAGTCGCTTCGCCTTTGGTTTGAGCGGGCCATCCGGCCGGCGACCGACTCGGCCAATCCACTTTTTATGAAGGTGATTCAGGGCGGCTACTCCAGCGGGCTGAAGGTTCTTTGCTCTCGCCTCGCAATCGAGCTAAACGTGCGCAATACAGGCGAACTTCGCGCATGGTGCCAGATTGCCCAAGGCTTTATGCGAGCAATCGGCGCGCAGTTCCCGAGGGAGAGTTGGCACTGCGGCAATCAGACATCGACGTTTTCTTTGAAGCAATGCGACTCGATAGCAATATACGCGCTGGGCGAGTTGCCGAGGCTGACGAAATAGCACAGCGGTTTTGCACACCCGTATGCGATACGACCAATGGTCGAGTGGCGGCAGAGAACATCCCGGCTGCAATCCGTCGGGTCGCGTGGACCATGATGCATCACATCGTTGGGCGGCTTCGTCCGCCGGAACCACAGGACCCTCCCACTTGGGCGACAGCCCGCCGCGATATCGCTGCGACAATTCTATGGTGCGACGAAGAGGACGTGAGATCGGCTGATCGGGATTCTTCCTTCCCTGCCAAAGGCATCGGCGTAGCGCTAAACGGAGCAAAGGAAACTGCGCCACCACCCACAGCTGCTCAGGCAAGCGACGGAAACGGAGAAAAAACCGTCGCGGCCAGGCGCTAAACTGGTCGAAGAGGCTGTAGAACAGTACCTTCGCTTCGTCAAAGGAGGCAACACAGCCACTCAGGAAACGATTCAAGAACACCTGCGAGAGAAATTCGGCGAGGGAATGAGCAACGACGCACTCAAGAAACTGCTCGATGTGATGCGCGACAAAGGTCTCTACAAGGTGAGGCCGCGCCGCCGCAAGGGCTAGACGCGCTGTCGCGTTATTTCTATTTCTATTGTTTCCGGCGGAAACAACTGCCATTTGAGTCGTTGGAAAGCACTCTATCGTAGGTCGCAGTAGTTCGCACTGCGATTCTCTGGAGCGTTCCCAAATGCAATCGATTCTCTCTCCCCCGCGACAACTCCTAAGTCTGTCAGCGGCAGCTCGAGCGCTTCCGTTCCGGCCACATCCTTCCACGCTGTGGCGCTGGCGGACTCGCGGAATCAAAGGCGTAAAACTCCGCACAGTGCTCGTGGGACGTCGGCGGTTCGTGCGTCCCGATGATCTCGACGCATTCGTCGAGGCGTTGACGACAGCCGACCGACCGGCAGCGGCGCCTGAGCGATCCGCATCGACCCAGGACAAGTTGCAATCCGCTGGGCTTCTGTGAGCGAGCCGCAATGCCCTCACTTGTTTCGATACGGTTCGGTCTGTGCTGGCGGCCAACTGTGAGAAAAACAAAACGGACTGGCGTCGCAAGGCGTTCACCGGAGAGCCGCACGTCGTCACCAGCATTGGCGATGCTGTGGTTGATAGGTTTCCCATCTCCGCGACAAGGGGTGCCCCCATTGCGGCGGAGTTTTTGACCCGAGGGAGTGAAACATGCCGGAATGCACTGTGGATCGGTTGAGCAGCTTGTTGACTACCCTTCGAGAACTGCCGGGAATCGAAATCGTGGCCGGCTGTGGTGGTCACGAGGAACCGGGGGCCATGGTGCCTGAGGAAGGCTTCGCAATCGTTTTGCACGTCGACGTGCTCGATGGCGGATGGCGTTCGCTGGGTATCATCGCCGCGGCCTGCGATGTGTGCGAAGCGGCGCAGCTGTACGTCGAGTCGGTCTGCCACGACTGCGGCGGTCCCAACTTCGAGCTGTCGGGATTCGACGGGCAGGATCCCGACGAACTCGACGCGGCGATTTGTGCCGAGGCCGCGAAACTGTAACGCCTAGAGTTCACCGATGAACGCTCAGAGTAACGCAGCACGACAGAAGGGGTATCGCGACCGGAAACGGGGCGGCCCGCCTGTCGGACGATGGCCGTGCCGAGAGCACTGGGCGAGCACCGCAGCGAAGCGAGCACGGCTAGTCGGTTTGGGTCGCACGACCCTGTTCATGGGTCAGTGGCTAAAGCGGGTTGCTTCGCCCGAGGTGTGGGCCGAGCTAAACGCCAACAAGATCAAATTTGGACCGACCTATCGGCGACTGAAAGCCGAGCACAACCGCGAGGTTTGTGCATGGGTCTGCGGATCCCCGTTCGAGTTGGGGCCAGACTTCTCAGATGAGATGAGGCAGGCCGCCCTCGCACTTGGAAGCCACCAAGAATACTTGGCAGCGGAGGCCGCGACAGAATGAACCACCACGTCACGGATGACGCAAAGGTGTGTGAACTTGTACGACATACAAAACACATCTTGCCAAGCGCACCATCAAAACCAACAATACATAGAGACCGAAAAGGCGACCTAGCTGATCGCCTTCGCTGGGAAGTGATTAGCCCGGCGGAAATGATGCACGGTTTTGGACGTGCGTCTCGGAAATCGCGAATGGAGTATCGCGTCCGGGATGCGCGTTTTGTTTGCGCTCTTCCCCGACGTGTTCAAGTCGGAGGAATACATGAGCGCGAACAAACAATTGCTTTCTGCCGCCCAGGTCGCGAGTTCCGTGCCGGGCAAGCGAACGGCTGAGGCGGTTCGGCGTTGGATCGAGCGTGGCGTCCGCGGCGAGAAACTGCCGGCCACCCGGATTGCAGGCCGGATCTTCGTCGATCGTGATGCTCTTAAGCACTGGTTGGCAAAGGTCAACGGCGGCGAGCCGGTGCCGATGGTGACCAAGTGAACGTGGTCACGACAACCACGCCGATCTGCCCAGCCTGCAACAGCCCGAGCTGCTGCATGAAGTCGCCGATCGGCATCAATGCGAAAACTGCGGCTATAGGATCGTCGTTTCGGACGACGGCACGGTGCGTCCGTGGTTGAGTTGGGAAACCGCAGGCCGGCACCCAAACGGAAGCGGGGGGCGCCACGGTGATTGCGACCGACGACGCTGTGCGTCCCGTCAAGCCGAAGGCACCGCGGCCGATCCCGGAGAACATCCCGGTTCAGCTGCGGGAACTCCCGCAATGGGTCAACTGGCGATACGAATTCCGCGACGACGATTGGACCAAAGTTCCCTGCATCCCGCGGACAGGGGCGAATGCGAAGAGCAACGATCCCTCGACCTGGGCGACGTTCGACGAGGCGTCCCGGCATGCACAGCGGTTCGACGGGTTTGGCTTCCAGTTTGGTGATTCCGGCTTCGTCGGCATCGACCTGGATGACTGCCGCGACCCGCTGACCGGGAAGCTGACGCTGTTCGCCGAAGAGATCGTCGAGCGATTCAACACATACGCGGAAGTCTCGCCCAGCGGGGAAGGCGTGAAGCTATTCCTGCGCGGGACTTGGGAGGGCACCGGCAAGAACAAGCTGGTAAACGGCACCGACCGAATCGAAGTCTATCCGCGCGGGCGATATTTCACGGTCACCGGCGCGAAGCTGCCGGGCGCCCGGACACGCTTCGGGAGTGCCAACAGGAACTCGACGCCATCCGGGCGGAGCACTTCACGAATCCAGTCGCCACGAACGGCAGCAATGGTCATACGAATGGCAAGTTGCGCGGGCACGACCGCAGCCGCATCATTGAGCGGGCACGGAAATACATCGCCAAGATGGATCCCGCCGTCTCTGGCCAGCGTGGGCACGACCGCGCATTCCATGCTGCTTGCACGCTACTGCTGGGGTTCGGGCTGAGCGTCGACGAAGCATGGGGCGTTCTCTGCGACTGGAACGCGACCTGTGAACCGCCGTTCAACGAGCGGGACTTGCGGCACAAACTCGACGACGCGAACAAGCAACCCGGGCCGCGCGGGACGTTGCTCGTGTCAACGGCCGTTGACAAACACGGCAGCCATTCGCCGGGTACGGCAACAGGAACGGCAGCAGCCACGGGCGCGGTCACCAACGGCTGCCCGTCGGAAGACGGATTTGTCGCCGCGTCAATGACTGAGATCATCGGCAAGATTCGGTCGGCAACGGGCGATTGGCCGCGGACTGTTGGGCAGCAGCTGTTCGTCTATGACAACGGCAAGCTCGATTTTCTCGACAACCCTCCAAAGGTGTTCGGTTATGTCGGAAGCGTGACCGGACAGCCGCCGACGTTCTACACGAACCCCGGGGCTCACACGAAGGCCGAAGTCTGCCGCCGAACTGAGACGGCGCAGAACAGCCTACGAATCGGTCGAGACGCTGCCTCACGAGCCGACGATGGAAGGCAGTTTCTACGCGTGCGATGTGCCTCCGGCGGGCAACGGCGACCTGCTCCGCGAGTTGGTCGCGAGATTCTGCCCAGCAACCCACATCGACGCGGATTTGATTCTCGCGCTACTCGTGACGCCGTTCTGGGGCGGCCCGGGCGGTTCGCGTCCAATGTTCGCGCTCACCAGTCCGTTCGGTCGTGGGACGGGCAAAACAACCGTTGTGCAAGTTGCTGGGCGATTGGCCGGCGGCGTTATCGAGATGGGGATGCACGAAGACGCCGAAGTCGTGAAGCAGCGCCTATTGAGCCAAGAGGGGATGACCAAGCGACTCGTCTGCATCGACAACGCGAAGGGCTCAGGAATCAGCAACGCGGACCTGGAGGCGTTCGTCACCGCTCGCACGATCAGCGGGAAGCGCATGTACGTGGGCGAAGGCAGCCGACCGAACACCCTGCTTTGGGCGATGACTATCAACGGCGTAAGCCTCGCGACCGACCTGGCTCAGCGGGCCGTCATCATCCAACTGGCCAAGCCCGAGCACAATGCGTCCTGGGCGGAAGAGACGTTCAGATTCGTCGACGAGCATCGAGCCGGCCTGATCGGCGACATCATCGGATTTCTACGTAGCGAACGCGGACAGCTCGACCAGCACTCTCGGTGGGGCACGTGGGAGCACGACGTCCTGTCCCGACTGCCCGAGCCAGCGGACGCACAGCGCGTGATTCTGGAGCGTCAGGGAGCCTCAGACGCCGAACGCGAAGAAGTCGACATCGTGGAAGAGTACGTCGGCTCACAGCTCGTGGGGCTCCAGTGTGGCGTCGAGACCGAACGCATCTTCATCCCGTCGACGATCGCCCGCGACTGGCTCAACCAGGCGACGAACGA
The DNA here is from genome assembly GCA_963800135.1 of uncultured Planctomycetaceae bacterium. Lineage (GTDB taxonomy): Bacteria > Planctomycetota > Planctomycetia > Planctomycetales > Planctomycetaceae > DASPSM01. Next base: position 363,615 of record CAWCZR010000003.1, read on the forward strand.
ACGCTACACGACCGTTGGCGCCAGTAGATGGCTGAACCAACAGATTGAGGAAGGCAAGTTCCGGCGACTGGCTCAGAACCGCTGTCGAGCCTACGGCCGCGGATTCCTGTGGATTGGAGAAAAGGCGGGGGATGCGGGGATCACGACCGACATCGAAGCTCGCATTTCGACGCGGGAGCGCCGCTCATGAGGGCACATAGGACGAGTAGGACGGATAGTACCCTCTGTTCATTTACGGGTACGCGCACGCACGCGGAGAGAAACAACAATAGAAAACATCCGTCCTATGCGTCCCATCTGGCAGGCTATTGCCCCAATACCCCAGGGGCCGTCGGCAACTCTACAGAGCACGAGCGCGAAACCGCTCTCCCCCATCTCACACACGACTGCGAAATAATCAAAAAGGTTCCACGCCAGCACCTTTTCGGTTTTGGTGCAAGCGGATGTGTAACAGGTGAGAGCGGTTTCGCGTCACTTCCGCGTCAGCCTTTTGATGGGGGGCTAGGGGGTCGCGAGCTGTATAGCGCTGCTACCTCGCGGGCTGCTGACCCTAGGGGGGGTAACAAACATTCCGAGTTGCCTTCGCCTAACCGCCATGAACTCGCATCCATTTCATGGCAAAACTGCCGGGGGGTCACCATCCCCAGGGCCGGTCGGCAACTCTGGGAGTCTGTCCCGGCAAACCACGCGATTCTCGCACGCATTCTTTGGCAAGTTTTGAGGGGTATCGGATTCCGCGGAGGTGCCCTGTGCCTAACGCTGCGAGCATTTTCCGCCCCAACGGACACCGACCGCGAGTAGAGAACCGACCCAGCGCGGCGGCTCGTGGCTACGGCTGGAAGTGGGCCGAGGCGTCCCGCGAATTCTTAGCCCAGCCCTGCAACCGCTTCTGCCATTGGTGCCGTCTGCGGGGCAAGGGCGACGTCCGGGCGACGTTGACCGACCACAGCGAACACGTCGAGAACGCGAACGATACACGGTTTTGGGATCGCAACCTGTGGCGACCCTCGTGCCGTAGCTGCAACACTCGCCGCGCTTGGGAATGCGGTCGGTACGCAAGGGGGCGACGCAATGCCTAGGGGCCTCGCCAACTCCACCACTTCCAGGGTGTCTAACCGCTCTGTAGTCACACGTGGCACACGGGGAGTTTTGCTAGGGGGGTCTAGACCCATAAGCCGGTCGAGCAACTTCTGCCGGCGAATGACTGAAACCGCAACTCTCTGCTCTCTGAACAATCGCGAAATTGGCATCGACCCCTGCACCCCACTGGGGGGTCGCAAACATTGCGACTTCAGCAGCCGCAAACCGCAGTCTCGTGGCGATTCTTTTCTGCCGAAATTGAGCATCGATCCGACATCGATCCGACCTAAATCACCTGAAAAGGGGAACAAATTTGCAACCGCGTGAACTTTCCGAACGCTTCCGATTCGCTGACGACTCCCGCAAAGAGGCAGCCCGCCCCAATTGGTCAACGCGGCCCGCGACCTAGCAGCCAGACAGGCGGATTCGCTCGACGATGGAGAACTCACCGCACTTGATGGGCTGATCGCAGTTTGTGGCGTGACCCGAGGCTTCCTGATCGAGCGTGTGGGCCGCGCTGACGTCCGCAGAGGGCTTGCGGCGGCAGATTGCGGCTGTGGACGAAGCGGCACTCAAGTCGAACCTCGACGCTGCCCTGCGCGACCTTGAAGCGGCACAGCGGCAATATGCGGACCTGAGCTATTCGCAGGACCAACAGGCGAGACGCGACGCCTCTGATCGGCTCGGGATGGCGCAGCATGAAGGTGGCCGATTTGCGCTACAGGGCGGCAGAACGCAAACAACTATCGCGAACGACTCGCGAAGCTCGAAAACGACAACCGCCAATTGATGGGAGTCTAAAGCGTGAGCACACTGACAAGCGGCCTGCGATGCCAAACCGTCGGCGACACGACCGAACTTTGGATCTACGGGGTCATCGACGCCGACGGCGTGGCTGAACCGGGCGACGTAACACCGGGCGACGTCAAGGATGCGATTCGATCGGCCAAGGGCTCACGGACTTTGGACGTCCACATCCACAGTCCTGGCGGCGACCCGTTTTCGGGATTCGCCATCTATACACTTTTGCGTCAAAGCGGTAAGCGGATCATCGTCGACGTGGACGGAGTCGCGGCTAGCGCGGCGTCGATCGTCGCAATGAGCGGCGACATAATCCGCATCAGCGATCAGGGGCGCATGATGGTGCATCGGGTTTACTCGCCCACTGGCGGGAACTCAGACGCGCTGCGGAAGAAGGCCGACCTTGCGGACAATTTGACCGAGCAATTGATCGACCTTTACTCGCGGCGCACGAAGCAGCCTCGCGCGGAGATTGCGCGAATGGTGGACGCGGAGACCTGGCTCGACGCGAAGCAGGCTCTCCGGCTCGGGTTCGCTGACGAGATCAGCTCGACCCAAGGACGCATGGCGGCATCGATCGCCGCGGGTGACCTCGAGCGACTTCGGCTACAGGAACATTCCCCGGGACATCAAACCGCCCGCGCCGCACCCCGACGCCGAACTGCGAGCCCGAGTCGACGAGGCGGTGCGCGAGAATGAATATCGCAAACTGCGGGACCGTATTGAGGCAGCGCGGCGGACTTGCACTCGCCCCCTGCGCCGGCGAAACCGAAGCGGCCGGCTCTCGGTTGGGTCATTGACAGAAACAGTCGGCACTGGGGGTGCGCCGTGCATGAATTTTCACATTGTGTGGCTGCCCTCAAAACGCGCCATGCGGAGATTGATTGGGCGTGCGTCCGGCTCGACGCATCCGGCAAGGTGCAATTCGCTCACCTGCCTTCAAACGACCTCGATAACTGGTGGGTGTCGTTGGCCGGGTGGGCCGGAACTACGCTGTTCAACGTCTACGAATGCGACATCTCGCAAAACTTGAAGGATGCGCGCCTGCATGGGTCGTTTGAATTTGCTCGGATGCGACGCGACGAAGTCATCAAGGATCTTGTTGAGCACCGCGGGTTTCTCAAGGCGGGCGCAGAGCTGCTTTATTTCGCAGCACCCGAACGCGTCAGCGGCGCGACGATTCGCCGCGGTTGGGAGCGATATCGGGCTGGCGCCTCGTGCAGAAACTACAAGGAACTGTTCGGTTGAAAATTGTTCCCCCCGTCGCGTCAGCGCTTGGCAGGGCGTCCCGAAGCCCCGGTCCTGGCGATGGCGAAAGGCTGGCGCGATGGGATTTTTAAAAACGTTCGCCAGCCGGTTTCGGCAAACCTTCGCGGTTGAGTGTTGAACCGGGGCCGGCTGGCTATTTATGAAAGAGACGACGTGAGCGAGCTACTTCAGCGTAGCCTGCACATCCGTAGCCACGACCGGCATGAACTTGGCCACGCCGGCGGCGTTGAGATGGATGCTGTCGTACATCAAAGACGCATCGTAGGGGGTCACCAGCGGGCGCATGACACGGACGTTGGATTGAGACGATTCCAAGTCGTGAGCCCACGATTCGAGCTGGCGGAAGTCTCTGGCGTCTATTTCTGTACAGACGATCGGAGAAAAGACGACCACGAAGATTACCCCGGTGCGATCGCAGGTAGCCGCAATGTCGCGAATCGAGCGGTCCCATTTCTCGTGAATAATCTTCGCTGGACCGGGTCGATTGATCCCCCTCGCCGGTCCGCGATTACTCGGGAACGCGAAGAATCCACGCGTTGCGCACATTTTTGCGGCGAGGCCGCGATAGGTCTCTTTAGAGAGCCCGTCGAGCGGATCATCGCGAACCTCTCTCGACCGCCGATCGAACGCGGCAACGGCACCGCGCTTGGCGAAATAGGTCATGTTCTTGATAGCCAACGTGTCGCCGACTTCTGGGCCGTAGCTTTGCGCAAAACGCCATTGCAAACTTCCGCGGCCCGCTCCAAGATCGACCTCGAAGCAGAACGGAGACGCGCACATAACTACAGCATGGCGCGGGATGATGTGCGAGGTAGGCCGTCACCGTTGTGGCCATCCCCTCCGGACCAAGCGAGCGTTGACTGCCAAGATTATAGGCCGTCAATCCGCAGAATCGCTCGAACGCGAATGGGTCGATCCCGTATCGGCAGGTGCTGTCACCAAAGAACACGACGTCGTTCGGTTCAGACGAACGCAGGGCATATTCGATCGGCTGGGCGACAGTTGCCTCGTCGAGTGTTGGGGCCCGGCGAGGATCGAGGAATCTCAGTTCCGGATCAATCCTAACGCTCAGCGCAATACGAGACCGCAAAGAGCACAACTACGGTGAACGTGGCGGTTGCGAAGATCAGTATCTCGGGTCGCAAATCTCGCACCGGTCGTCGCGCCCACATTCGCTCTGCTTTCAAACGCGGTCCCCGGTCCTGCGGTGGCTTATTGACGGCGCCGCTCAATGCTCGCGGTCAACTTCGCGATCGCCACGTCCGTCCGGGCCGCGCTTATTCGGAGTGAATTAAACCCAAGGGTGAGGACCGATAGTCCCATCACGATTCCCGAACCAATGACCCCCACTTCACGCTGGTGCATCAGCCCTTGGTTGTGAATGCGGGTGTCGCGAGACGTCTCGACCGTGGTATCTGAGCCTAAGGCGACGATGAACCAGAACAGGCCGCCCGTGAATGTAAGAACGGCGATGAAGGAAACAAACACGGCCGCCATTTCTTTGAGTAATGGGATCTTTGGAGGCGCGATTGCCGGAGCGGGCCGAAACGCGACCGGCGGCACGTCCTCGACTTCGGCAAACTCTAGCGACGATTCGTCTTCATCACTCTTCGGAAGCGACGGCGCCTTGACGACTATCGGGGCCTTGAAGTTCAGAAACGAACGGCGTGCCACACTTCACGCATTTGGTGCCGCGACCATCGTACTCGGCCGGCGCATCCAGCTTGGTGGAACAGCGGGGGCAGGAAACTCTCGGCATCGACGTGGCCCTCGGAGCAAACCGCCAGCATGAGCGACAACGCGGTCGGAGGCAAGCAAAATCAGCGCGCGTTCTTCGACGAAGCCCGCTTTGCCCGTCGCCACTCCCAAGGGGGCTCGGCATGAGGATCAGCCCACAGGCCGCGTCGATGCTCGCGGGCGTCGGCTTCCGCGGCAGTGAACTCGCCGGGCCGATCGTATTGCACGTAGCGCCAGGCGAACCCGTCGCGGACCATCTCAGCGTTGATGAACCGCTCACCCAAGTAGATTCGGCCGACTTCGCGCTTGTAGCGGTCGACGTCGATCACCTCGACGCGAACAGTCTGCCGGAACACTTTGCCGGCGAGATTCTCGCGGGCCTTTGTCCCAAACGGCTGGCCCTTCTCGGGGGCGTCGATCCCCGCGAGCCTGATCTTGTGTTGCGCTTCAATCCGTCGAGGACGGTCAGCGTGTCCCCGTCAGCGATCGCGACGACGCGCCCGGTCAGCTCGTAGTGCGGCTTGGCGGCAAGAGCAGTGCCAGCGGCAACGATCGACAGGACGGCGACGGCCAGCAGTCGATGGGTCACTCGACCGGCTCGCCAAAAGCCATTTCATGCAACCCGTCTTCACCTTGCCAAGCCGCCCATCGCTCCCGCAGTTGCTTCGCGGCCAAAGCGAATTTCTCGCGGGCTGCCTGGGGAGTCGCCGGATTGTCTCGACGATCGACAGCGTTGCGGTATGCCTCAACAGCGGCGACTGGATCGAGTGTCTCGACCTGGGGCGCAGTGCGTTCCTTCACGTCCGTTCTCCATAACGGGGTCCTGTGGCAAATCCGTTGCAATGATGATGGCGCGGGGACTGCCGCGGTTCAAGGGGGGGTCGATCCAGACCAGCCGTCAGTGGGCCGGAAGCGCGTCGAGTTCCGTCTGAGCCTCGGCGGCAATCTCGGTTCCCGGTGCGCCATCGATGATCTTTTGGAACTGCTTCCGAGCATTGACGTAGATCTTCAATTTGGCGAGCTGGCGGCCGTTTCCGAGAGTGCCTTTGAACTTTTGTCGTGCTCTTGGTCAGTAAGGGCGACGGGGGCACGAGGTTCCGGTTTCGCGGCGACCGGCGGGGCAGCCTCGATCTTCGGCTCCGTCCTCGGTTGAGTGACAGGCTCGGGCAGCACTTGTGCTTGTGCGGGCGGTGCCTGGGGCTTCGGATCGACGACTCGGGGAGCCGATCTAGCCGAAGGCGAACAAGCCGGCATTCTGCACGGGCTGCGGATCGCGATCGTTGAACGTTCGGGGATGCGAGTAGCTCCAATAGATCGCGAGCCCAAAGAGCGCCTGCGCCGGCGAACGCCACAGTTTTGACCGTCATCTCGACGTAGTAGCCGATCATGCTACCGTAGGCGCGGCTTCCACAGATTGGGCAGCGGTAGCTTCGCGAGAGCGCAAGCAAGATCCAGACGATCAGCCACCAGCCCACCGTCACAATCGTCAACAGAACATGCAGGGCAGTGCTCATCGGCTCGGGCGCGCACGGTCCGTAGTTGCGACAATGCGGGCAATATTTCCGTACGCCACCGGGCACGACTATCGGCATGTTGACCTGCACGGCAACCGGCGGCGGAATCGGAGCCGGAGGAGCGTAGGTCGGAAGCGGCGCTCGCGCGATCGGATACTCACGATTGGGGAGAGCTGGCGGCCGCGGGACGACTTCAGGAATGAGGGCAGCCGCGCGTTTCGCTATGCGCGTGTCGACGGTTCGCGGCGACGGGATGCGAATCGTTTCCCCGCAGTCCTTGCACTTTCCGCTCTTGCCGGCCGCCTCATCTTTGGCCCGAATCGGGTGCCCGCATTGGGGGCAGGAGAATTCGATCGTCATGGCCCGGATTGTCCCTCTCTGGCTTTTAGCGCAGGGAACCCGCATCGCCCGACCTGGGCGACGGCTGAGATGGGAACTGCCAGCATGAGGCCGGATCGCGTCGGAAGCAAGAGGCCGGATCGCGGCCTCAAAGAAAAGTCGCCAGCCCGTCGCCCAGCGGAAAAGCCAAACGGCACCGATGATCGCGGCGAAATCCAAGCCGAGCACGGTGCGACGCCAGACGTGCGGATACATCGACAGCGTTTCTTGGGCTCACAGTCTCGGCGGGTCAGTCGGGTGCGGGTTCTTGGCGACACCACTGGAGCAACTCGCGTAGTGGGCGGAGATCCAGAGCGAGCGGACGGCATCGTACAGAGCGTTTGCCGAGTCCGAGACTTCGGACCCCGGAACCTGCCGCGCAAGGCGGCTGGCAATTCCGTGGACCGTGGGAAGATGCCGGCTGACCCTGTCGCGAACGCGGATGAGCTGCCAAGGTTCCAGGCTGCGGGAGTCCATGCCAACAGTGTCGACCATCGCAGGGAGCGGATCAAGATGCCGAACCGGCAGTCACCGCGCGGCTTCCAATCCCGGGCTTTTCTTTGCTTGTCCGACTGGCAAGCCGGGTTGACGAAAACGGCCTTTTCTGAGAGTGTCCGCCCCCCTGATGATCGGCCGGCGCTGCGTAAATGGCCCGCGTACCTCGGGAAGGGCGTCGCATTCCGAATGATGCTTGCCTTCGCGAGAGCCAACCGTTTATTGTGCTGGCAGGAGTGCAGATTATTTGCACGGAACGCCCCCGTAAAATTCCAGTGGTGGCCGTTCACCAGTGTCCGCGATTTTCATGGGCCTGTTTGCTGCGGTGCTGATCGCATACGTAACTGTGAACCGGGCGGTAGAGATCTGGCGTCTCGTCAAAAAAGCCGCTCCACCCCTCTGGGGAGCAGTCGTCACGTCACGCATCGTCGCCGTCCCTCTCGGACTGGAGCCACCGTACGCGACTCCGAAGAGCGAATCCGGCATCGCCGTCGTATCGGGCATATTGGCCGCGGCCGTGACTCAGGTGGGAGCCCTTTGTCTGAACGAAAAGAGCAAGGACTATCTCGACTTTGGGTCTACTGGCATCTGGTTTTATGAATTTGGAAACCTACTACTGCTCGGAATGGTTTCCGGTATGCTTCGAGCGACTAAATTGAATAAACACGGCGTGAGATTTCGTTCGTATGACAGCGGAACCAGATGCTACTGCATCTTCGCAGTTCTCTGGATTATCGTCGGTGGAATGATTACTGTGCCCTGGATCGCTTACGCGGGCCACTTGCCGACTCAGACCCCTAAGGTGACTCTAAAAGCGATTGACGCCGAGGAGTACGAGTTCGAATCGGACGACTTCAAGGGGATGAAGGGGGTTAGCTTCAAGACGATCATCAAGCCCTCGACTTTCGATGGCGGCGTCATTCCCGACATCCTGAAAATGAAGTTGCGATTCGCTAAATCGATCAATTCTGCATGGCGTGTCTCAAACAACGAGATTTTGGTTGAGCGAGAGACGCTCGATGCAGCACAAGGGAAGCCAATTTGGGTCAAGCTGGACTCGACCGAAGCGCGGGTTGTGTTGAATGGCGATTATTGGAATGGGAAGACCGACGAGTGTACTGTGGTCGTTCGTTCCTTGCGTCCCAACGAATCCGTCAGGCTCACTTTTAAGATGATGGCGCGGGAACGATCAAACGGATTTAATCCAGCGGCGCTGCGAAGCTCGCTCAATAACCTCACGGAGGCCGTCACTATTACGGCAATGGTGCCAGCGAGTATTGCAGCTAGATGATGACTGTAGTCCATGTGGCGTTCGCAGCAACCCTTCTCGCCCAGGTCAGCCTAAGGGTTAATGTGGTCGATGGCACGTCCAGTGCGCGACGGCAAGGAAGTAACGATCTATGATTCAGAGACTGAACGAAGGCTAGCCGGTCCCGTCGCAACGGATGTGGCGGAACTGCCACGCTGGATTTGCCTAGGAACCGCGGGACGATCAATGTCGCGGTTCGTGCTGGGAATCCTCCTTGGACGCCACCCGAGCAGCAGTACAGACTGCCGCAGCCTCAGGACACTATCAACTGGGTGCATCCTAGGCGCGAACATCAACCAGCCGGGGTGGAGACCGGAGCCGACTACTATTGGGATTGTTGCTGCTGCTGTTGGGTGGCGCTGTCCTGAGAGGCCGACCACACGTGCCGAACGAGTGCCGGAGCCGTCTCGTGACAACGCTTCTCCGGCCGGCCCGTCCGGATTCGAATTCCGAAGGCGGGGACTGGTGCAAGCCTCGGCGTTCAGAGGTCCCTTTGATGTCCGCGATCCACCGATCCCCGAGCGCATCCGCATTCCGTTTGCAAACGAGGTGTCGGAGCGGCCGTTCAGCGTCTGGCGACGACCAAAGGCAGTAGTCTTTCCCGACCCGAGGAGTCGGGCGCTGTTGCTGCGCCAGTTCTACCACGTAACTACCACTGACGAGCGAAACCGGATGAAATCCCCCGAGAATTAGTGCAACGCCTTGCAACGCATCCGTGAAACGCGTTAGACTCTGCAAAATAAGGCGTTTTTGTCCTGTCTGCCGACATCAGTTGAGTGGCTGGCAGCCAGAAGGTCAGGGGTTCAAGTCCCCTATCCTCCACCTTTTGACATAGTGCAGACCCGCGGAAATCGCGTTTTTCCCGCGGGTCTTCGCTTTGTGCTCGTGTCTCCTTATTGCTGGCTGACATGGCTTGGTGCACCGGATTCTGCACCGCTTTCGCGAAGTGATCTTCGGTGACCTGGAGATAGTGTTCCTTCGCGATCTTCTGCGAGTTGCCAAGCCACGCTGCGCACGACGTGCATTTCGCTTATGATCCTGCAACGTTCGGGCAGAACCGTGTTCGAGTCGCTGCGGGCGCCGTCCAATGTTTAAGCCGGTCGCAATCGTTTGCGCTGCTACGGCTGCGTGCCTGTTGCCGTTCGTGTTCAAGGCGTTCGCCCTCGACGACCCCCTCTTTTTGTGGGCTGCCGAGCACATTCGGGAGCGGCCGCTCGACGCCTACGGATTTACCGTGAACTGGTGCGGCACCTGGCAACCGATGTGGGAGATTGCACAGAATCCGCCTCTCGGGAGCTATTACATCGCGGCCGTTGGGGCGGTGATCGGAACCTCCGAGGTCGCGCTGCACCTGGCTTTCATGCTGCCGGCGCTGGCGCGATCCTCGGGACGTGGAAGCTCGCGTCCCAAGTCACCTCGAACCGGGCCTTCGCGGCCATCGCGACGCTGGCCACTCCGGCGGTCATGGCATCGAGCACGAGCGTCATGTGCGACACGCTGACGCTCTGCTTCTTCGTGTGGGCTGTGGCGTTGTGGATCGACGGACTTCGACAACCAAGCTGGACACGGCTCGCCCTTGCTTCCGTTCTCGTCGCCGCTGCGGCCCTCAGCAAATACTTCGCGCTCAGCCTCTTTCCGCTGCTCGTGGCCGGCACGTTGATCGTCGGCCGCCCCCGGCAATACCTGGCCATCGTGTGGCTGGCAGTCCCGGCGGCGCTCTTCGCTGGGTACGAGTATTGGACGTGGCGACTTTACGGTGTCGCTCACATCGCCGGCGCCTCTGCATTTGCCGCGGGCGTCGACCGAGGCGTGCCGCTCTGGGCAAAAACGGTGATTGGCCTGGCCTTCGTTGGCGGCGCGTTCTTGCCGATCATCTTCTGCGCTCCGTTCATCTTCTCGAAGCGCGTTGTTGCCCTTTCGGTCTTGGCCGCGGCGGCAGTCGCGGTCTACACGAAAGAGGTCGCCCTGCGAACCGAGCTGAGCGCGATCGGCGTGCATCGGCCGGCAACGTGGGATTTCGCGATCCAACTTGGCCTGTTCATTGGAGCCGGGATTCTCGTGTTCGCGCTCGGCGTGCCTAGCTTCCGCGAATTGGGCAACGACAGAGCCCTCTCGGTGCTGTCGCTGTAGGTGCTCGGGACGTTCGCTTTCGCAGCATTCGTGAATTGGGGCTGCAACGTGCGAAGCGTGCTGCCGATGGCCCCAGCGATCGGAGTGCTGATGGCCAAGCGGCTCGACGAGGCGCCAGGATTGAGCGGGAGAAATTGGTTCCTGCTCGCGCCGCCCTGATCGTCTCCCTCGCGGTCGCCCAGTCCGATTACGCGTGGGCGAATTCTGGCGCGACCTGGCCGATAAGGTTGCCGATCGAGCCGCAGGCCGACCGCTCTGGTTCGAGGGGCATTGGGGCATGCAGTGGTATCTCGAACGGCGCGGGGGCCGACCAGTCGACTTCGTCAAACCGGCCTGGAACGCTGGCGACCTGCTGGCGTTGCCGAGCGATAACACCGACACCAAGGATCCCGCCCGCCGACTGCGTCCTGCCATCGCCGATTCAAACAGAGGCGAGGGTGAATTCCTTCATCACGGTCATGTCGCGCCGATCCGGTGCTGGCTTTGGGTCGGCCTTCATCGGTCCATTGCCCTTCGTCGTTGAAGAACCAGGACCCCTGCGGTGCTTGATCTTCACCGCCAGTAAGCCTGGCAACGAGTGGGCAACCGACGCCGAGCACTCGCAACGGTAGTTCCATCTCGCGGCGACCGCCGACGTGATGCACCGCTTTCACCCGCCAGAGCCGTATTTCCCGGGAAAATCGTCAGGGGTTCAAGTCCCCTATCCTCCACTCAAAGCCATTTGCGAGCGATCGCAAGTGGCTTTTTGCTTTGTAGCATGACCGGCACGGGAGTCGGGATTCGACGCTTAGGCAATGTCGGAAAACGCCGGTAGGCACGGACGCTGAGTCTCACTCAAGCCACGGTTGCACTGCGGGTCGGCTCCTAATCCTGTTCACCGAGAGTTTGGACGTACGTTTTACCGTACGGATAGAAGAGTTCCTTGCGGCCTTGCTGCCACGCCGCTTTGAGTTCGGGCGTGGTGATGTCCCAGTCCGGCCGGCATTTCTTGGTCACGGCACGGAGGTCCTGACGGAGTTCGTCCAGCGTCGGCCGGCCGAAAAACCAGTAGCCGTTGTAAATCTTGTAAATGACAAGACCCGGCTCGAGCACGATCGTGTGCGGAATCATCGGATTGTGGCCCGGATCGGTGTACTCAGCGATGTCGAGATCCTTTTGGATCTTGCGCGCCGAGTCGGAAAGAAAAGGCCAGTGCGCGCCGACTCCCGAGCGAAACTCATTCGTCTCGCTGATGTTGTCCGTGCTGATCGTGACCAGCCGGCAATAACCGACCTCGAGCTCACGGTGAAGTTCGAGAAGTCCTTCATGCTGCCGGCGATCCTTGGGGCAAAAACCGCCACGGCTCAGGACGAGAACCAGGGGATGTGGTCCTTGCAGTTCGGAGAGCTTCCGCCGTTTCGCAGTGTGATCGGACAACTCGTAGTCAGGAAAGACCGCCCCCGGAACAATGTCGGGTCGCATCGGAGCTCCTGAGAGTGATTGCTCTCAAACTTTCGTTTCTCTCGGAATGAACCCGGGAACGCCGGTCCCCACGACGGCATTAAACCTGATCTGCGACGTGATTCCTTCGCGAATCTCCCGCATGGCGTCTTCAGGAAGGGTCGAGACTTCAAAGTTCTCCTTGATCCGGTCGGAAGTCGTCGCGGTGGTCAGGAGGGCCGTCCCGCGCTGGATCGCCCAGGCAAGCAAGACCTGCGCCGGGGTCTTGTTGACTCGCTTGGCGATTGCGGTGATGACGGGATGTTCGAACAACTTGGGCTCCATACCGTGCCCCAGCGCCGCGAAAGCTTGGAGAACGATGCCGTTCTTCTTGCAATAGTTCAAAAGGTCCCATTCCGGAAGGTACGGATGGGATTCGACGTGAACAACGGCCGGCTTGATCCTCGCGGCATCAAAGATCTGTTTCGCCTGTTCCAGGTTGACGTCGGATAATCCGATGGCCTTGCACCGGCCTCCGTCCACGAGGGCCTCCAACGCCCTCCACGTGTCGAGCAAGGTCACTCCTTTGTCGTAAATCACATTGCCGCCCGCATCTCTCGGGTCTTGCTCGTCTCCCGGTTGAAAGGCAAAGGGAGTGTGGATGAGATAGAGATCGGCGTAGTCGAGTTGGAGCCTCTTGAGACTGGCCTCGAAGGCGGGTTTGACGCGTTCCGGACGATGATTGTTGTTCCAAACCTTCGTGGCGACGAACACGTCCTCGCGCTTGATCTTCCCCGCTTTGAACACCTCCTGCATCGCTTCGCCAACCTCCTTTTCATTTCGGTAGCGTTCCGAAGCGTCGAACGCACGAAATCCTGTCTCCAGCGCAGCTTTGGTTGCGGTTCTGGTTTCGATGGGATCGGGAATCAGTGTGCCAAAGCCGAGGGCGGGGATCGCACCGGATCCATTGTTGAGGGCGATTTTCGTATAGCGCAGGTTGTCGTTCTCTGCCATTGTTGCACCTCTCCGTTACTACGCAGGTGGACCTTCAGCCACGCGACCGCCGCGGGCCGTCTCTAAATGTCGATTACCAGGTCTTCTCGCGGGCGAGAGCAGCAAATCAACAGGTTTCCGGCCGCCGGAGGATCAAGCGGCTCGGGATCATAGTTCACCGACCCGGAAATCAACCCGCACTCGCAGGTATGGCAAACTCCGGTGCGGCAAGACCAGCGCACCGGAATGTCGCAGGCTTCCGCGAGCTCCAACAGGCTCTGGAACTTGGGATCCCAAGAGGCCGTGAGGCCGGCTCGAGCAAATGAAATTCTGGGACCTTTGCCGGGCGACCCGGCAGGCGTGTGCGGTTGCCGGCGCGGCGCTTCCTTCACACCCGGCGTGATGGACTTGCCTGAACCGAAAATCTCCGTGTGGACGCGATCAGGGGCCACGCCCCAACCAGCGAGTCCGGCCTTGAAGTCCTCAAGGAATGCGGGAGGGCCGCACAGATAAAAATCGGATTCGCGAGCTACGTCCAGCTTTTCGAGGACCGTGGCGGTCAGCCGGCCGGCCGCATCGAAGTCAACGCCCAGCTGGTCAGCCGCGTCGGGCCGGCTGTACTGGACGTAGCTCCGGGCATGGGGCAGCTTAGCCAGCATCTCGCGTGCTTCTCGGGCAAAGGGGTGATCCAGACGATTGCGCGCTCCATGGATCCACCAGACCGGGCGCGACGTTGTGCGTGCCGCCAGTGCGTGGAGCATGGCCATCACCGGAGTCACACCCACGCCCGCGCTCAACAGCACCACAGGCAGCTCGCCCGGCTGCAGGATGAAGGCGCCGCGGGGGCGCTGACATCCAGGACATCGCCTGCACGAAGGCGCCGGCTCAAGTAAGTGCTGGCGATTCCATGCGGTTCCTCCTTGACGGCGATGCGATAATAACCGGCGCCCGGCAGATCAGACAGGGAGTAGCAGCGCAAGACGGGAGGCGCGTCAGATTGAGGACGGAGTCGCACCGCCACGAACTGCCCCGGCAGAGGGATCGTCAGGGGACGACCGTCCACTGGCTCCAGCACCAGTGAGACCACATTGCTGCTCTCGCGATTCGTTCTGGCCACTCTCAGAGGCCGGAATCCAGGATCCGCCGTGATGATCTGTTCGGGTGACATCAGTCCGGCATTCCCGGTCCGCGAACCCGGCTGCATCATCTGCCGGAGGAGAGCTTCAAATGAAGACTTCCAGCCCGGGCTCAGGGCCGCGATGCGCAGAGCCCGTTTAAGTTCTTCCTTGGCAAGTTCTTCTTTGCCGGGCCGGGCAAGATAGAGCAGCGCGTCGGCCGCGGCGACCGACAAACGTTCCGGGTCCTCGGCCACTTTGACGATTTCGTCGCCCGCCCCCACCTCTCCCTCTTGTAGGACGCGAAAATAAAACCCAGGGCGGCGATGTTCGACCAGCAAAGAGGCCATCCTGGGCTCATCCATGCGCATGCCAACGCGGTAGCAGGTCACGCGCGGCTGAGTGACTTCGAACAGCGCGGTGCCGATCCGAAAGCGGTCGCCGATCGAGACCTCATTGTCCGCCAAGCCCTCGACCGTGAAGTTTTCTCCGAATTGCCCGAGGGTAAAATCGTCCCGCTTCAGCTCCCGCTGCCAGTAGTGGTAAGAATCCATTTGGTAGACAAACACAGCGCGGTGCTCGCCACCGTGACCGGCCAGATCCCCTTGTGCGTCACCATCGACGTTGAGCCGTCGAACCAGGCGCCGTCCCTCCACCGGCTCCTTCCACACGGACGTGTAGACAGTCTTCCCGCGCCATGCGATCTCGCGGGGGAGACCCACGTTGACTGACACCAACCGTGCCATTTGCACCGCCCTTTACATCTTCTTATCTCCTGTACGAGTTGTTTCTGAACACCCGCCCGCAGTTAATTGAGTCGCCTATTTTGATCGTCGCGGCAAATCGAAACGCACTGAGCTCGCCCACGCTTGGCGATGCACCTACATTTCCCAGAAGCCGAAACCACTTTTCTAGCGACTGCCCAGGCCGGATGAGGTCGAGGCCAGCGCCATCGTTGCCCAGCTGGTCGCCGACACGGAGATGAACTGCGACCGACCGTGGTGAAAACCTGTTGAGAAATAGGGTTGCAGGGGAAAACTCCGAGACCGTACGAACCAGGAGCCGTCGGCAAGCTGCGTTTGCAACAGGTAGTGCACGCCCCGCTCGTAGGCAGGTGTCCCTGGGGAGAGCCCGGCGCCATCATGAAGCGCGATCAGGGCCTGGCCCGCCGCGTAGGCGTCGCTGGGAAGCGTCGTCAGTTGGCCCCAGCCTCCATCGGCGCGCTGCTCGCCCAGGAGCCGACGAGCAGCGTGTTGAACCGCGGCACAGTCCGCGTTTGCCCACTTCAAACCAAGCAGCAGAAACGCCTGGTCTTCTGTTTCCACGGGCACGGCTTGCAGAAGCCAGGCGCAAGCGCGCCCGATGCGATCTTCCACTTCTCGGGCACGGCCTTTCGGAGCGAAAATGCTCAAGCCGTGAACCGCTAGTGCCGTGAAGGTAAAGTCGCTGGCATCCTGCGGCGGCCGGTAAACTGGCGTCTTCCAGGAGCCGTCCGTGCGCTGCTTGAGAACGAGGTAGTGCACGAGAGCATCGGTCAAGGAGTTTGGCTTTTGCCCTTCAGCGGCCAAACCGGCAAGGGCATAAGCCGGGATCAAGTCGTCGGTGACCCCGCCGCCGCGTCGAATGGCGTCGCGGTTCTTCGCGAGCGTGTCGAGCACTGCGGAACGTTGCCGGTCGGCGAGACTGTCATTCACGACAAAGCCCTGTTTGCGGGCCAGCCCGACCGTCATGGCCACAAGCGATTGGTGGTGGCAGGAGACACACGCTCGCCGCGCAGTAAACGTCTGGGCACTTTCCTGCAACAAGGGCAGGCTCCTGGCCAGTGCGCGTTCCACGGAAGATTTCTCTGGCGAGTTTCCGGGCGCCGTCCGAAGGGGCGCCGGCTTCAGAGTTTCAAGTGGGAGGGGGCGGGTGCTTGCCTGTTCGAGCAGACGCACAATGCTTATTTCGCCGCGTCGTCTGGCCCATTGCAGAGGAGAATTGCCGAGAGCATCTTTGACGTTCACATCCGCACCGCGCGCAGGAGCAGCCGGACGGTCGCTTCGCTTCCTGTGGTCGCAGCGGCGATGAGGGGAGTTCGGCCGAAGTCCCCGCCTTGCCTGTTGACCTTGCCTCCTTTGGCTAACAGCCGCTCGAGGCTCTCCGCATCTGCGTGCAGCGCGGCGAGCAACACGGGAGTGTACAAATCGTGAGCCGGCTGAGAGACTTCCACTTCCGCGTTGGCGTCGGCACCGTGCTCAAGCAACGTTTGGACGATGGCAGCGTTGCCGGGCCAGGAGAGTGCCGCGAACAAGGCGGTGTAGCCGCTCTTGGTTCTCGCTTGGACATCGGCACCGTGGTCGATGAGGTATCGAACGGCATTCAAGTTCCCGGCGCGGCTTGCGGCCATCAGAACAGTGAAGCCGGATTTGCTGGAATTGAGGTTGGCACCGTGCTCCACCAGGAGTTTCAAAACGGGCGTGGCACCCGGAATATCGGCGGCGCCAAGCAGCGCCCCATCCAGGTCTTTGGCGCCGCGCTGCACAAGCAGCGCGACTTTTTCCACGTCGTGGAGCGCCCGAACCAGCGCCGTCGCCCCACTCTTGCTGGTGGCGTTGACGTCGGCACCTTCCTCCAATAGGAGCTTCATCACGGGACGGTCTGCATCGCCGGCTGCGTGCATGAGCGCCGAGGCCCCATCTTCGTCTCGTGCGTTCACGTCCGCACCACGTTGCAACAGAGATTTGATGGTGCTCCTGTCCCCGTCGCGAATGGCTTTGAACAGGTCGGCGTTCAATTCGGCCCGTGGCGCAGGCGGAGGCGGCGCAGAATGAACACAGCTCGGCTCGAGCAACGCCGAGGCGAAAATCAGGCAGGGGCCGACGCCGGCAAGGAAAGAAAGGGCGCTCATGGACACCTCACGCCTCATGGGTCTCTCACGAGTCCTCTTCGGGCCAGCAACCTAGCAAACGCCGGACCACCACCAGTTGCCCGAGGTGATAGGCATTGTGGTCGGCGAGGAGCAGCGCTTCCCGCAGGACGGTCTGCCCATCCCCGTGGGGGATGGCGGCGAACAGATCGGTCGTCGGGTCGGCGACCAGGGCACACATCGCCTCCAGGCCCGCGCGGAACGCGTCGACGGCTCGGTCCCAGGCACGGTCGTTCGGCGGTGCGTCGCCGTGTGGCCAGTAGCCGTCCGGCCAAGGCGGCGAGACGTGCTTCGGATTGCGGCTGAACTCCAAGATGTCCCATTGGGCGATGCGCAGGTGTTCCAGAAGCCGCCAGGGGCTGTGGGGCATCGGTGGGACAGTGCGGCCGCGGAGGTCGGGCGGAATGTCGGCCACCGCCTTGTCGAAATGGAGGTGGGCACCGCCGCCGCGGAGGAGTTCGAGGAGGTGTTCACGGAGTGCCTTGTGCGGATCCGGAGTCGCCATAGTCTTCTCGGGAGCGTTGTTTCAGTTTCAACGGCGGCGTGCGCCCGAACGGGGTTTACTCGCCAACCTAGCAACATCCTGGTTCGGCCGCATCCGTAGGACGATCCGCGGTCGATTGGAGCAAATCGACCGCTCACGTCCTCCAGTTCGCTGGGGAGACCAAAGGGCTCGGTGCGTTTCGTCGATGTGACCGACGCGCGCGAAAGGTCGGCGGCTGAGTCCGAGAAAACCATCGCTTTGCGGATTTCAAACAAAACGGATGGGTCTGCGAGAAACGGGCCCAATCGTACGCTTAATGCGCCAGAATTTGGGGCAGTACCCACGAACCAGGGTTATGCGGGGCGTGGACGCCCGCCCCGGACCTTGCAGCAAGCAACACTTTTTGGTCAGCGCGCGAACATCGCTGCTGCGGAGGGTTAAGGGCGCTATCGATTATGCCGATAATGCTGAATATCTCATCTGGGCAAGGAGGCGTCGATGTCGCACCCGCCGGGGCTGAGTCGAGCCCGCCCATAAGGTCATTCCTTGTGGCCCGAATTGCGTTGCCGCCGACTCCAGAGGCCGCCAATGGGGCGCCGCGCGAATTGCGCGGAGTCTGCGCCCTGGTTCTCGTGGTACTGATCGCGGGCTGTGCCTCTTTTCGACCCGGGTTGCCAGTCCCGCCGGAACTTACCCAAGACGGCCTGTCGGCGCGGGTCCTGATTCCCCCCGATCTCAACACCAACCCGACTGAAACTGTCGTCAAGCCGGACGCACAAAGCCAGGCGTCCGCGAACGCGCTGTTGCCTCCCGAACTGGGTGGCGCGCCAACGAGATTCACGCTTTCGGATGCCATCGCCTTTGCCTTGCAGAACAGCCCGCGGCTGCGCTCGGCCCGCGCCGACATCCTCAGGGCGGAGGGCCAAGAGCGCGTCGCCTTTGCTCCCTTCTTGCCGCAAATCGATCTCCTGGGACAGTACGGCGTCGTCTCCTCCACCTTTTCTCCGGGCATACCCGGCAACGAGGGGTTCATTCTGCCGAACGGCACGGGGCCCCGCACCTACGCACAAACCGAGGTGGGGCTGGAATGGACCCTGTACGACTTCGGTCGGACCTGCGGCCACTACCTCCAGGCGGTCGCGCGCGAACGCATCACGAAACTCCAACTCGCCCGCGCGAACCAGACCGTGGACTTCGACGTGGCCAACTCTTACCTGGGCGTGCTGCTGGCCCGCGCTTCCCGCCGAGTGCAAGAGGATGCCGTGCGCCGAGCGGAAGCGATCCTGGAAGATACGGTCGCGCGGCGCAAGCAAGGCGTCGCGCTCAAAGACGACGTGCTGCGTGCGGAAGTTCAACTGTCCGAGAGCCGTGAGGCCCTCGTCGTGGCCCGCGAAGGGGAGTTCGATGCCGTCGCCCGCCTGAACAACGCGATGGGGCGCAACGCCGGCTGGCCGCTCGAGGTCGTGGACATGGAGTCGCAGCCGCCCTTGCCGGGTGCGCTCGCTGAGCTCCTCGATCTTGCTGCCGGACAGCGGCCGGAAGTCGCGGTGGCGCGGGAAGCAGTGGTGGCCGCCCAGGAGGGACGGCAAGCGGCCAAAGGGGAGTTCCTGCCCCGGATATTCGTCCGCGCGGCCGCGGGCCACACCGATGGAGAGAACGTGATTACCGGCTGGCAGGAGGGGGCCGGGCTGCACATCGACGCTCCGCTCTACGCCGGCGGACAGCACCGCGGCCAGCTGCGGCAGGCCGACGCCGAGATCGAGGCCGCGCTCGCGGACGCCCAGACCATCCTGGACGCCATCAGCCTGCAGGTGAACCTGGCGTACCGCGGCGTCGTGGCGAACCAAGAGCGAGTCGGGCTGGCTCGCCCCGCCGTCGAGCAGTCGGCCGAGGCGCTGCGGATCGTTCGCCGGCGGTATCGCGAGGGGACAGCGACGCCGACCGACGTGATCGACGCCGAGACTGCCGCGACCCGGGCCGAGCAGCATTACGTCTCCGCGCGGATCGACTACCTGTCGTCACTGGCCCGGCTGACTTACGTGACGGGTGGCGAGTCGCAAAACCTGTCGCTGCCGCCGAACGGTCCAGGCCAGGACGGTGGGGTCGTGTCGTCTTTTGAAGTCTTCGAAACGGAGTCACCCAAAAACAAAGGGGCCGGTGCGATTGCCGCGCCCAGTCCCTAGTTGGTCCCTGGGCTCAGCCGGCGTCAAAAATGCTCGGCTCCTTGCGTCGGCTGATGAAACACGAGACGAGCAGCCCGGCCGCGCTCAGGTAAGCGCAGAACCGCAGGCCGCTGCGGTAGCCGATGACGTGGGCGTGCAGGTTGACCCACTCGTTCAGAACCGCCTCACTCTGCGCGACGGCCTCCGCTGGTGTGCTGCCGTGGCGAATCAGGTGGTCGCGGATGCCGGGCAGGTCGGCTTGAACCGGGCCTTGGCCCTGCACGATCGCGTCGCGGATGAAGTCCAGCCCCCACCACGCCCCCTGATCGATCAGGACGCCGGCCAGCAGGATGCCCACGGTGCCGCTAAAAGAGCGCATGAAGAACTTTATCGCGCCTGTGGCCCCGGCGATTGGCGGGGGTTGCCCTTGGAAGGTGAGCTGTGAGATCGGCGACATGCACATTCCGGCGAACACGCCCCACAGGCTGGAGACCCCCATGACCCACTGCCAGGGCGTGTAAATGTCGATCCGTGCCAGCCAAAATCCCACGACAGTCATCCCGGCCAGGCCGATCCGATAGAGCCACACGAGCGCGCCTCGCTGCCACACGAAGCCGCCCAGGAACATCACCACCAGCACGATCTGGCCCATGGGCAGGATCACCCAGCCCGTCTTCCAGTGATCGTAACCAAGCGCCAAAAGGCAATCGGGCAACTGGATCGAGACTCCGTACAGCGCGGCGCACCAGAACGCCGACGCGAGCATCGTCAGCGCAACCGTCCGGTACGCGAACCCGCCCAAGTGCAGGAACGGTTCGGATACGGCCAGCTCGCGCCAGATGAACAAGGCTGTGACGACCACGACGCCCGCAACGGCGGCGCAGATCGGCGTGCTCACACGCCAGCCCAGGTAATCGCCACGGTATAAGAGGAACAAGATCAGCGCGAAGAACACCAGGAACAGGCCCGCGCCGACGAAGTCGAAGCCATGTTCGGGCTGCTGGCTGGGCCGGTCGTCGGGGAAGAAGCACAGTCCCAGCCACAACAAGCGCTACTCCGCACACCCCGATTCCGAAGAACAGCGCCCGCCACGACGGATTAAATGCGACGAGCGCGCCGGCCGATTCGACGACGACCTGACCGCCGTACACCAGGGTCAGCCAGGTGCAGTACGCAAAGCGACTGTGCCCCGGCATCAGCCGCTGAAACAGGATCAGTCCGGGGATCGCCAGAAACCCCCCGCAACTGCGTAGGACCCCGGTGACGCCAAACTCGATCGGCGTCCGCGCCACCGATTCGCCCAGCGCGCCCACCGCCATACAAACGAGGCCGAGGAGGAACACCCAACGGGCCCCGAACACCTTCATGAGGTAAATGGCCGTGAACAGAGAGGCCAGGCTGGCGATCCCCTCCAGACCGGTCACCCACTGGATGTTGTAGCGGTCCAGCCCGAACGCCTGGGTGACGACGTCGCTCTCCAGAATGTAGCCTCGGGCATTGAGCGAGAAGACGAACCCGGCCACCAGGATCGTGGCGATGAGCGCGCCCCGATGGGTCCCGGTCGGCGTCGTCGATACGGCGGGCGCTGCGGACATGAATCAGTCCCCGCTCGGCTTGACCGTCGCCTCCAGTGCGCGCATCTCGTCGGCCGCCTGCTTGGCCCACTCCGGGTCGCCCGGCCCGTGTTCGATCGACACGGTCACCGACAGGCCCGCCCGCAGTTGCGGCCAGCGCTCGTCCTTCTCGACCAGGATCCGCACCGGCACGCGCTGCACGACGTAGGTGAACTCGCCCGACGACAGGTTCCGCGGCACCAGCGCGAAGTTCGCGCCGGTGGCCTTGTTGATCCACACCACCCGGCCGCGGAACGGCTCGCTGAAGGCGACGACGTCCAGCCGCGCCCGGTTGCCCGGCGCGACGCCCTCGAGCTTTGATTCTTCCAAATTGGCGGTGACGTAGGTCAGCTCAGGGTTGTAGATGCTGAGGACCGGCGTCCCCGCGGGCACATGATCCCCCAGATGCCGATACAAATGCACGATAACGCCGGAGAAGGGGGCGACGATCCGCGTGTAATGCAGATTGGTCTTCGCCACGTCCAGCGCACGCCGCTCTTCGCCGACCCGCTGGTTGTTGACCTCGACCTGCCGCTCGGATTCCGTGATTTCCAGCCGCCGGGTCAGGGCGACCGACACCGACCGCTCGGCCTTCTGCGCCTGGTGGGCGGCGGCAATCGCCGCCTGCCGGGCGGCCTCCACCTTCTTGGTTCCCGCTAACGCCCGCCCAAGCCGGGCTTCCGACGCCTTCACGTCAGCGCGGGTGGTTTGGTACGTCCGGGTCGCCACCTGGGACTCCCGTTGCGTGGCGGCCTCGTTCGCGAAGAGCGCGGCATAACGGGTTTGATCCTTTTCCGCGAGGTCGAGCCGGGCACGGGCAGCCTCCAGGTCTGACCGCGCCTCGTGAATGCCCTTCTCCACATCCTCGATGGTGAACTGCAGCGTCTTTTCTTCCTGGGACTGCTCGGCCTTCGCGGCGTCCAGCGCCCGCTCGGCGACTTCGATCTCTCGCGGCACTTGGGCCTGCAGCCGCTCCAACGACGTTTTCGCCGCGGCCAATTGTGCTTGAGCGACGCCCAGCTTCGCCTCGAGCAGCGCGACCTGTTCGCGGTACGGCACCGGGTCGATCTCAGCCAACAGCTGGCCCGCGGCAACCGTGTCGTATTCCTGAACCTGATAGCGGACGAGGTGGCCGGAAACCTCCTGCGGGGCGATGTTAACGACGTGCGTTTCGACGAAGGCGTCGTCCGTGATCGAATGGGTGAACCGATAAACCACCCACCACACGGTCAATGGCGTCACCACCAGCAGGATCAGGCCGGACACCACCGCGAGGCGCAGCCAGCGGTCGCTCCGGATCCGGGAAACGAACTCGGACCAACTCACTCGGGCCCGCGCTGACAGGGGATCGGCTGGCCGGGGATCAGAAGGAATCTGCGAATCGGGTCGACTCATGTGATGAAGGTTCGCCAGCGCCAACGGACAGCGGCATTGTCACCACTTTCTTTCTAATCCCTTGGATGCAAGAGAGCGATGCTAACCTGGAATCCGTTCACTTCCGCGACGGTCTGAGTGCTGAAGAACCTGAGAGCGAGGAGGACCATCACGGCCCGTCAAAGGCGCTGGATCGAAACTGAAGCGTGGTTACTCTCAGCGAGCACGATGCCCAGCCGCCAAATGGGTACGCCGCGCCCGAACTCGCGCGTTGCCGTGACGATGTTGGACCGGAAAACGAACCTCTCTCGGCGCTCAAAGAATGCTGGGGCACGAGAATTCCCGCGCCGGAGTTCGTTCCTCAGCGATTCACAGCAGCCTCCGCGGCACAGAGCGCGCCGCACGACTCGACCGCGGAAGCGTCGGCTTGGCGAAAGCCCTCTCGAGCCGTGGCCGCGGCGACCCCGGCGTTGACGGCGGACACGATTTCCACCAAGGCGTTGAGCACATCGTCCGAAATGCCGGCCGCTTGTGCCTTCTCGATTCGGCCCCGCGTGCAGACCTGGCACCCCCGGGTCATGGTCACGGCGAGACCGACGAGGTGCTTCTCGCGATCGGAGAGCAGCGTTGTGTCGTGCGCTCGACTGAGATATTCCAGAACCACTTTGCCTTCGTAACCCATTGTTTCGTCCTTCTCCAAGGTTGACGGTTCGGTCTCGACGCCGCAATTTCGGGGGAGCTTCAATGATAACCAGAAAGCCACACGTTTTTCGGCAGACGGTTCTTTGTGCCGGAGACTCGTGCGTTTTCTTGAAATGCGCTCGTAGGCGGCCTTTTCCGGACCTACGCCCCCGCGGACTGTGACTATCGATCGGGCAATCCCAACGCCGAGTTGCGGTGACCGACTTAGACGATGGACGCTCTGTAATCCGCGACCGAAGAAGCCAGCGGGTGCGCAAGATCAGACGGTCAGGTTGACGGGAACGACGCCATGCTGGAAAGCGCGCAGCCGCTTTCCAAGGAGAGTCCGCAAAAGGCCCGTGCGTACGAGAAGTGGGAGCAGTCGGATCGCCAGGCGGCCGGTCCAGCGCGGCTCCAAGAACAGCTTCGCCTGCCTGTCCTGGTGCTCCTGCAACGCTACGATTTCGGGCAACCGTTCCTGAGCCACGCGCTGTGCGGCTGAATCGATCGCTGCTTGGCCTGCGTCGCTCGCCAGCACCGGACAAAGGTGGTTTGCGGCGACGAGGGCATCGCGTAGCGCGACGTTGAGGCCCTGACCGCCAATGGGCGACATCGGGTGCGCCGCATCGCCCAGGAGCAACAGGCCCGGTTTTGTCCACGAAATCAGCCGTCCGACCAGGACATCAAGCAGCACGGTCCTGCTGACAGCCTCGGCGTGCGCTCGCAGGTGGGCGGCGAGATCCGGCGCCAGTCGCAGGAGGATTTCGTCGGCCCACGCCTCCGCCCCTTGTGCCCGTAGCTGTGGGAAGGTCCCCTTGGCAATCGTGAAACCAGTCTGTAGCTGACCGTCGCTCGAAGGAATTCCTCCCGAAATGTAACCCGGTCCCAATTCCAGCCGCACGGTTGCACGATCGGGCCAGAACTCTGGAAATGGCACCTTGAACCAAACCACGTCGAAGTTCTGCCGCACCTCGAGTTCGGTGAACCCGCCTGCCTTCCGCGTAATCGAATGCCGTCCGTCAGTGCCGACGATCAGGTCGGCATGATAAACGCGCGTGCCGGTCGACGTGTCGGCTCGGACGCCCACCACCCGATCATCCTCATAAAGCAACTCGCGAGCGCTGACCCCCATTTCGAGTCGAAAATTGGAGGCGCGACGACACTCCGCTGATAGCATCTCAAGAAGCGCTGGTTGCGACACGAATCGGGCGGCAAAGCCCAACTGCTCGGTGTTGATCCTGGCGCGCAGTCGTCCCCCGCGGTGAAGCTCGATAAAACTCACGCTGACCTGAGGCAGCTGGGCCAGCTTCTCACCAACTCCCATCTGCACGAGCGCATTGATGCCGCTGGCTTGTAATCCTTCCCCCCGGAAGGCCCGCGCAAAGTCGCGGTGCTTTTCCAACAACGTCACGGCCACTCCGCGACGGGCGAGCAGATAAGCAAGTGCTGCCCCGGCTGGCCCTGCGCCGACGATCAGTACGCTCCGGGCCATCGTCCGAGTTGCCTTTCCGGATCAGATTGCGGCCTGGAAACGACCGTGAGCGGCGAGGGGTGTTCCAGGATAAGTCCGAGCTTGAGCTTGCGCCGCCTTTAAGGGGTGTGCGTAATCGGGCGCGGCCCCTGAATGCGCGCGTTATTGCGCCGAACCGGCCGTGCCGCTCGACGGTGTGCTTTTCGTTTCCGCGATCGGGTACCCCCGCCAGACGTATTCCAGAGCTTCCGGCAAGGTTTGTTGTTTCACGCCCCCGTCGCAGTGCCTGGCGTTTCGGGCGAACACGAATTGATAGTGATAGCCCTTGTCCGCCAGCACCTTGGCCATGTTCTCGTTGGCGAGCACCCAATCGTGCATGTTGTCGCGCATCACATTCGGGTTGAAGAGGTCTTTGTCGCCAACTTCCATCCAGATTCGCAGTGGCTTGACCGGGCTGTTGGGGACCAGGCGTTCGTGCAACTCCCACGCGCCGTGCGGCGTCTCGGCACTGTGCGGCCATTGCTGGTTCACAAAGGTGCCCGAATAGGTCAGCACGCGGTGGTACAGTTCCGGGTGATACCAGGCCATGATGATGGCGCACGAACCGCCCGAACTGCAGCCCATCGTCGATCGGCCCTCCGGATCCTTCGTCAGTTTCACGTTGCATTGTGATTCGACGAGCGGCAGCACCTCTTTCTCGACGAATTCCGCATAAAGGCCGGACATGGTGTCGTATTCCAGTCCGCGCTGACTGCCTTGCGCGTCGCCGCTCCCATTGCCGATCGAGATGGCGATCATCGCCGGCACCTTATGCTGGGCGATGAGATTATCCAGAGCCGTAAACAGCAGCCGATCGGGCCCGTCCGCTCCGACGATAAACGGCGCGGCCGTGCCGGGCACGTACTGCTTGGGGACGTAAACGGCGACGCGTCGCGTGTAAGGAGCAGGGTGGCTCGTGGTCACCACCAGGTTGGTGGGGTCCGCGGGGTCGACCGTTCCCGACGTGTTCGGCTCGCGGGCGATGCCGGGATAGATCTTGCTGTCGGCCGATTTCATGGTTAGCTCGTGCACTGTGCCCTTCGGCACACCTTCTTGCGCCGTCATTTCCGGGGCGCGCTTGTGCGTCGGACCAATGATGAAGTTTCCGTCGGCATCGGCCGGCGGAATCGAGCCGTCCGGCAACTCTTTGGCTTGGACATAGCCCGGCGTGTTCGGCTCGCGGGCAGGGGGTGCCGGACGCGCCTTGCGCGGCTGTGTCCGCTGCGCAACGACGGCCCTCTCGAGATTGAGGCTCGCCAGCAGACTGATCGAGAACGCAACGGTCAATAGTCTTCTTGTGTGCACTGAGGATTCCTTCTGGTCGCAGAAATGCCCATTCCCGCCAGCATCGATACCTGTCGCAGCGCGAGGGTTCATCCGGTTGGACGCGATCAACCCATGATTCCAAATCCTCTTCGAATCCGCCATGAAACGACCCACAAGTGACGCAGTGAGAGGCCCCGCGGAGCAGAAGTCGCGAGAATACAATCGCACAAATTGACGAGCTCGCGGGTCCAGACGTATCGTTCGTGCGGACTTGTTCGCTGACGGTGCAGCGCTGGTTCTGTCTGGTATCCCAGGAAACGAAGCATGATCTCACGAGCAGAATTGACCTCGCGAATGCTGGAGGCCCAGCGCACCAAAAAACTAACCTTGGAGTCTCTGGCCAAGGCGATCAAGCGACATCCGGTTTGGACGGCGGCCGCGTTGTACGGCCAGGCCACTTGCTCCGCTGAAGAAGCCCGCACCTTGCTCGCGCTGTTGGGCCTGGACGACGAATTCGCCCCGGTGCTGCAAGAACCGCCCTTCAAAGGGTCGCTCGATCAACAAGTCCCCGTCGATCCACTCATTTACCGCTTCCACGAGATCACGCAGGTTTATGGCACGGCGATGAAAGCCGTGATCCACGAAATGTTCGGCGATGGCATCATGAGCGCCATCGATTTCGAGATCGACATTCAGAAGCAGTCCGATCCCAAAGGAGATCGGGTCGTCGTCACCTACAACGGCAAGTTTCTTCCGTACCGAAAGTGGTGAAGAGAGAGGTTTGGCGTTCGCCGCCCGGGGCTGCTAAATACGGAGACGTGCCGTCTCTGCCCACTTCAATACGTGCGCGTGGTCGCTGCCTTCGATCGGAGCCGGACTGGAAAACGCGCGCGCCTCGCGAGTACGCTGAATAACCGCGAGCCGCCTTGATAACTGGCGGTTTGCCGCGATCACGCCAGGAATCGACGCTCCACTGCTCCTCGCCTCGTGCCCCTTTTCGCAAAGCCGCGATCGATGGCGACCGGATCAACAAGAAGGCCGTCGCCATGCTCGAGCCTGCGAAAGCCGCCAGCGAACTTGCCCCCGCGGATTTGCTTCAGCACCTCCGTCGCCTCGAAAGAGCGGCCCGACCCCTGGAGCCGGGAGCGACCGTTCGCAAACGCTTGCGCAAGTCCGTCGTTGCATCCTCCGAGCGATTCCTGCGGAAGGTCGAATCGCTGAAGGCCTACATCGAGACCGAGGACAAGGGAATCGGTCTGCTCCAGTCGCCGATCTCGGAGCAGGGTATTCCCATCGAAAAGGCGATCCAGCTGTTCGAGCACGACGTGGTCCGACCCGGCGGTCATCCGGCCTCGGGCGGGTACCTCGCCTACATTCCGGGAGGCGGGATCTACCCCGCGGCGCTGGGCGATTACCTGGCCGCGGTCAGCGATAAGTATGCGGGCGTCTTTTTCGCCGGACCGGGCCCCGTCCGCATGGAAAATATGCTGCTGCGGTGGGTCTCCGATCTGCTCGGATATCCAGACGGAGCCGCCGGCAACATTGCGTCCGGCGGCAGCATCGCCAACCTCACCGCCATCGCCACGGCACGCGACGCCCACGGGCTGAAGTCCGCCGACTTCCCCAGGGCCGTCGTCTATTTGACCGGTCAGGCTCATCACTCCATCGGCAAGGCGCTCGGCATCACAGGGCTGGGCGAGGCGCAAGTTCGTCACATTCCAACCGACGAGCGCTTCCGCATGCGGCACGAAATTCTCCAACAAACGATCGCGACCGACCGCAAGCAAGGCCTGAAGCCGTGGCTCGTCGTGGCCACCGCGGGCACCACGGATACAGGCGCAGTCGATCCCCTGGAACCAATTGCGACAATCTGCGAACGCGAGCGTTGCTGGTTTCACGTTGACGCAGCATACGGC
This sequence comes from uncultured Planctomycetaceae bacterium, assembly GCA_963800135.1. Lineage (GTDB taxonomy): Bacteria > Planctomycetota > Planctomycetia > Planctomycetales > Planctomycetaceae > DASPSM01. The sequence continues at coordinate 391,769 of CAWCZR010000003.1, forward strand.
GGTTTCTTTCTCCTAACCGAACACGGACGGACGGCGCTCAAAGGGATCGAGCGGTCGAACTCGGCCGTGATCGATCCGCACAAGAGCCTGTTCCTGCCTTGGGGCGCGGGCATCGTCGTGGTGCGGGACGGCAAGGCCCTCGCGGCAGCCCATCACTACTCCGGAAACTACATGCAGGACGTCACGAAATCGATGGACGAAGTCTCGCCCGCCGATCTGTCACCGGAACTCACCAAGCACTTTCGGGCGCTGCGGATGTGGCTGCCGCTCGTGTTACTGGGCGTTCGGCCATTCCGAGCCGCACTCGAGGAAAAACTGCTGTTGGCCCGTTACTTCCGCCAGGAAATCCAATCACACGGATTTGAAGTGGGCCCACCACCCGATCTTTCGATCGTGACATTTCGCTGGGTGAGAGCGGGTGCGAGCCTGGAACAGCAAAATTGCGATAACGAGGCCATCGTCGACAGCATCCGCCGAGACGGCCGGATCTTCTTGTCGTCCACCATGCTCGACGGTCGATTCACGTTGCGAATGGCCGCATTGGGGCTGCGGACCCATCGTCGCACGATCGATCTGGCCGTTCAAATTCTCCGCGAACACGCAGGAATGCGCGTGCCGAAATAGGCGATGCAGGGCGGGATCATGCGCAGTCAGACCCGGCCTACCGCCAATCCGGTTGCGCGAAGAAGCTCGCGTCGACGACGCGATCGAGTTTTAACGGCCCTCGGCTTGTTCCATCGGGGGCAATGATTTCCAGTCGATCTTTGGCAGAGCCGCCGCCCCGAAAGAACTCCCGCTTCTTCGTCTTTCCCTCGCCGACGAATCTGGATTCCCAATCGAATCGGGCTACCGCGAGCCATTTTCCATCCGGCGACCAGGCGGCGCCGTTCAGCCCGCCGCGCCCCTCCTGATCGCTGCTGAGAAGCTGTTTGCGGTTTGAGCCGTCGAAGTCGACAAGCCACAAGCCCTCGAAGTCATTCCCAGAATGGTGGTAAGCGATACGATTCGTGCCGGGTTGGAACCGCGGGTAACAATTCAGGCCGCCGCCCTCCGTCAGCCGGCGCTGGTCGGTCCCGTCCGGATGCATGACGTACAGCTGATAGCCGTGGCCGAAGGGGGGGTGGCGATCGGAGACCGTGACGAGCCAATCGCCTGTCAGCGACCAATCGTCCACTTCGTCTGCCTCCGGCAAAGGGAGCTTAGTCGCTTGCTTCGAGGCAAGATCGAAAATCCACGCTATGCCGCGAAAGCCGACGTCTTCTGTGCTCTTAGTTTTATTGCTCATGTTGTAAAGCAGACGCTTTCCGTCAGACGACCAGACCTGACTGGCTCCACTCTCGGCGACGCGGACCGGAGGCCCTTTGAGGTCCGAGTAAAAAAGTTCGGACACCGTGTTTTGGCCCTTCGGCTCGACCCGATGGAGCCGACAAAAGGCGATCAGAATCCTCCCTCGGCGAGACGCGGATCGACGTACCGTCGATGTCGAGCTTCTCCCATTTGCCGGTATTGGGGTCGATCGCGATCGGCCCTCTGAACTTTTCTGTGCCGCCGCTCGGCGTCTTCAATTCGAGTGAAGCCCACGTGTAAATCTTGCCGGGCAATTCGCCCGCGACAAAGCCTGAGAAATTGATAAGGGCACCGTCGCTGGAAGTCGATCCGATGAGACTCGGTTGGAGGCTGCTGGTAGGCTGCGTCGGAGCTGCACTCGTCGAAGTTTTGGCGGCCCGCTCGGCGGCTGGACGCGACTCTTGAGCGACGAGTCGCCAGGGGACGATCCCAGGGACGGCGAGCAACAAAAGCATCAGGGCCGTGATGATCAGCCTGCGGGATGAAAATGCGCGGACTCGGGCCATTGTGCGAATCCTCCGTTCGAGGTAGTGAGAGGAACCGAACATGCGGGCCGCAATCAGTGTCGTGCCCGATCGCTGCTGCCAGCGGAGCGTGAGTTTCAAGAGCAGTCGCCCGTACTCGGCAGGACGGGCCACACGGGTCTGGATCAACAATTCGTCGCAGGCGGCTTCCTGGGCTTCGGTCCAGCCGCGCTTCATCAACCAGACCATCGGGTGAAACCAGAAGAGCCAGCCGACGATCGTCGGGAGCCAGTTCCACAAGAGGTCGCGGCGCTTCAGGTGGGCCAACTCGTGAGCCAGGATCAGCCGCAGCTCCGCTTCGTCGAGCGATTCCTTAACTCGATCGGGCAAGACGATTTTGGGGCGCCCGATTCCCGCCAAGAGTGGGCCGTCTGCCTGTGCCGACCACCGAATTTCGGGCTGCCAGCGAATTCCCAGATTTTCCGCCTCCAGCCGGAGCAACTGATGCAAGACAGCGCGCCGGGTCGGTTGCGCCTCACGGCACAGCCTGCGAACGGATCGCCATCGCCCGAAGGTGACCGCCACAGAGCCGCAAATGCCGGCCAACCAGAGCAGCTGCAACAGGGGCAACAGGCTGATTCGATTTGTCTCTGCTGGCGGCTGAGCGTCGTTCTGCCCAACGAACACGGTGCGTTCGATCAAGGACGGTTTTGGCCGGGCGCTCTGTGCCAGGGCGCACGGGGTTCGATTGTCTCGTGGGACACCGCCGCGGCCGGCGTTGCTGACAAGAGCGGCAGGTTGATCGGCTCGACCAAAAGCAAAGCCACGACGAGTTTGAGACAGGCCAACCGCCAAACCCAGCAGATCACCCGCGGCGAAAGAAACGTGCACCAACGTCCGATCGCCCAGGCCACGGCCAGCACGATGGCACCTTGCCACGACGCCTGGAAGATCCGTTCGCTCCATGGCTCAGCCCAGAATCCGACGGCGAGTAACCGCTCGCTCATGGCTCGCTTCTCTCTTCGAGCGATTCCATCCGCTTGATCAGCCCCTCCAGCCGGCGGACCTCCTCACGACTGAGCACCGTCGACTGGGTCAGATACGCGACGAACGGGGAAAGGGATCCGCCAAGAACGTCCTCGACAAAGTCTCCCACAATTTGATGCAGCAGCTCTTTCTTCGAGACGGTGGGCGAATAGCGGTGCACGCCGCTCGACTTGCGGCGCGTGAGATAGCCCTTCGCGCGCAGTCGTTCCATGACCGTCAACAGCGTGGTCCGCGCCTGGCCGGACGTTTCCGCAAAATGATTGGCTACCTCACGGACGGTAATGGGGTGGTGGTCGGCGATGTATCGCAGGACATCGAGTTCCAGATGCCCCAGGGGATCGCGTGGCGGCGTCATGTGTGCCCTCCTGACTATGTGCATAGTCAACATACGCGAGACTATGCGTGTAGTCAATAGGTTCTGGGAAAAATCTCGCGAGCCGGGGGACACTCGAAGAAAGCCGTCCCCGCGCTCTGAGGCGTTGATCGACGAGCGCCATTCAGGCAAACTTCACGAGCGTGGAGGCACCTCAGGGCGATGTTAGGCGGCAAACGATGGTAAGCGGCGCGGAAAAAGTGGCGGTGGTGACCGGCAGCACTCAGGGTCTGGGCGAAGCCATCGCTCGGCGGCTGGTCGATGAGGGACTGATTGGCGGGTTGGTGATCTGCGGGCGAAGTGCCGAAAACGGCGAAGGGCTGGCTCGCGAGTTCAGCGCGCGGGGTTGCCGCACGGTGTTCGTGCCCGCCGACCTGGCGGTGGTCGAGGATTGCCGGCGCGTCATTGAGACGGCTCGGCGGGCGTTTGACCGCATCGACATCCTGGTCAACAGCGCCGCCACCTCCGAGCGCGGCACGATCCTGGACACGACGCCCGAACTGTTCGACCGCATCATGGCGATCAATCTCCGCGCCCCGTTCTTTCTGATGCAAGGGGCGATCCAGACGATGGTCGACCGCGGCATCGCCGGGACGATCCTGAATATCCTCAGCATGTCGAGCCACGGCGGGCAGCCGTTCCTTTCGCCGTATTCGACTTCCAAAGGCGCCCTGGCGACGCTGACTCGGAACGTCGCGTGCTCCGTGCTTAAGCACCGCATCCGCGTCAACGGCCTCAACATCGGCTGGATGGACAGCCCGGGCGAGCACGTCGTGCAGAAGAAGTTCCACGGAGCCAGCGACGACTGGCTCCAGAAGGCGGAGAAGGAACAGCCGTTCGGCAGGCTCGTGAAGCCGACCGAAGTCGCGGAAGTGGCCGCTTTCCTGCTCTCCGAAAGGTCCGGGCTCATGACCGGATCGATCATCGACTTTGACCAGAGCGTGGTCGGAACTCACGAGTAGTCAGCGCGGTGTTGGGTTGCAGATGAAAGAACGGTCACTCCGCGCTCACCAGCCGATCGCCGCGCTCGCCTTGGTGCTGATCGCGTTGCTGGCAAAATGCTCCAATGCACAAGCTCCGGCCCGGACGATTGCCGCCGACTTCTATGTCGCAACCACCGGACGAGACGAGTGGTCCGGCCGAGTCGCGGAACCGAGAGCTGACCGCACGGATGGGCCGTTCGCGACTCTAACCCGCGCGCGCGACGCCGTGCGCGCGTTGAAGAAGGTGTCGAAGAAAAAGAACTTCGTCGTGAGTATTCGCGGCGGCACTTATTCGCTGCGGGAAACGCTCGCCTTTTCGCTAGAAGACTCGGGACGGAACGGCGGGACGATCACGTATGCTGCCTTTCCGCGCGAGACGGCGATTATCAGCTCGGGGGCGCCGATTCGCGGCTGGCGCAGGCTGAGCGAGAATCTGCCGGAACGTCCAGCCGCAGCGCGCGGCAAGGTATGGGTTGCCGACCTGCCGGCCGGGCTCGAGCGGGTTCTCAGTTTATACGACGGTCTGGAGCGGCTGCCGCGGGCTCGCACCAAGGGTTTCACGCCGCCGGGATTCGTGAAGGCGAACCAACCGCTCAACCAGTTTCGTTTCCCGGCGAGTGCGATGAAGAATTGGCCGGACCTCAAGGAGGCGGAGCTACTGGTCATCCCCAGCTGCGACTACGAAATGAACATTCTGCCCATCGCCTCGGTCGATGAGCAGGCCAGCGTGGCAAGGACGGCGTTGGCTCCGTCGCGGCCCATCGGACGGGTCAAGTATTTCGACAAAACGCTATGGGTCGAGAATATCTTGGAGGTCCTCGACGAGCCCGGTGAGTGGGTCACGAGCGCCGCCCAACGCAAAATCTATCTCTGGCCCAAGGGGGATCGGCCGGGTGAGGAGATCGTCGCCCCGGCGCTCACCGAATTGGTCAAAGTCGAAGGGAAAATCGACTACGACGGCCCGCGCGATCAGCCGGTGCGGCGTCTCGTCTTCCAAGGGCTGACATTCGCCCACACCGACCGGTTCCCCTGGCACGGCTCCACCGGTTGGAGTTTGCAGCACAGTTGGGAAATCTTCGACCGCCCCACCGCGGCCGTGCGTTTTCGCGGAGCTGCCGATTGCGCGGTCGAGAACTGTCGCTTCACGGCCCTCAGTGGCACGGGCATTCGCTTAGACCTGACGTGTCAGCACAATCGTATCGTCGGCAATGAATTCAGCCACGTCGGTGCGGTCGCCATCCTGCTGGCCGGTTACGGCCCCGGCACCAAAAACACGAATGACCACAACGAAGTGGTCAACAACTGGGTGCACCACACCGGCGAGGTTTATTGGGCGACGCCGGCGATCATGGTGTGGCAGAGCGGAAACAATCACGTCGCGCACAATCTCATTCACAACACGCCTTACACGGGAATCGCGGTGAACGGACGCGTCTCGATGGGGCGCGGAGACCCGTCCGGCGACGCATCACGAGCGGTCCGCTGGCACGAGATTGGCGAGACGAAGTTGTCGTTTGATTGGAGCGAGTGGTACGACTACGAAAAATTCCTCCACGCCCGCGAAAATCTGGTGGAGAAGAACGACATCCATCACGTGATGGAATCGATGGGCGACGGCAACGGGATTTACATTTCGGGTTGCGGCCGGGCGAATCACATCTTTCAGAACTTCGTCCACGATTGCCCCGGCACGCACATGGGGGCCGGCATCCGCTGCGACGACGTGCAGAACGAAACGATCGTTGAAGGCAACGTGATCTTTCGCATCCACAGCGTGCAAGTCGGCATCTCGATGACGGGCCGGAACCACATTCTCAACAACATCATCGCGGACATTCGGCCAAGCCCGAGGGTGATGCGGCCGGCGAACATCGTCCACGGCTACATCTGCCTGCCCGGCCTTTATCCCTACGGCCCCAAAAACGCCAAGTTGGACATCACCGGCGCGGATTGAGCGAAACATCGTTTACTCGCCGCGCAAAGATTACCTGCCGGTGCTCGAGTACCGCTCTTTTTCCACGGGACCTGGCGACCGACTGAAGGGGACACACACCGACCATAACCTCTACTGGTGTCCCACCGATCCGGCCTGGGGCCAAAGATACCTCGACGGGCAGCAACCGCTGGGCGTGGAGAACGATAGTCTCTCCGCCGATCCGCGATTCGTGGATCTCAAGAAGGGCGATTTACATCTGAAGCCCGACTCACCCGCGTGGAAGCTCGGCTTCGAGCCAATTGACCTCGCCAGTATCGGGCTGTTGCCCAACCACCCCTATCACGGGCGGGACGAACTCCACGCCGGGCACTCGCGGTAGCACGGTTCGTTCTGGCACGCAGAGTGCATCAACCTTCGTCTCAGCCGTGAGCCGAGACGGCCCTACCGTAAGACGGCTTCGTCCGACTGGGCTGCGGAGAAGGATGAGCAGATGATGACACCCAAGGGCGATCGAGTGGCGGCGTTGGCCGGAGCATTCGTTTTCTGCGTGCTCGTCGGCGGTTGCGTCGAGTGGACACGCTCTTATCAGGCGTACATGGAGAGCGGACCGGGGTCGTTGATCGCCCTTGGTGTGATCGCGGCCACGGCGTTTCTTTTGGCGCTGGCGACCGAAATCCGCACGCGCGCGATCGGGATCGTGCTCAACCTGGCCTTTCCGACGATCATCCTGATTCGCGTGCTGATGGATACTTCAAAACATCCGACCACGCACAATCTCTTCCCGATCGAGATCGCGTTCGCCTTCATCGTCGGCCTGCTGGCAGCGTGGCCCGCGACGTGGCTCGGCCGTAGCGTGCGGACGCTCGTCCGCCGTCGCCGCGCCCCTTAGCCGCCGTGCAAACTCCGCGGATCGAGGCGACGCGCGGCCGTTCACTCGAATTGCGAGAATGCGCGTTCGACCTTGACGCGTGGAAACCGCTTGCGAAAGCTGTCTGCTCCGTTCGCAGTCACAGGAGTTCCGGAGACCTGCAGCACTCGCAAATTCGCGAGGGTGCCCAGGCGGTTGAGATTCTGATCCGTGACCTTCGTCCGAATGAGATTGAGCTCTTCGAGCCCTTTCAGTGCCACGAGATCACCTACGGCGCCGTCGGTCACCTCGGTGACGACGAGATCGAGCCGTTTCAGGTGGGTGAGCCCTCGCAGCTGTTTGATCCCAGCGTCACCAACTTTGGTTTCGCCTAAGCGCAGGCTGGTGAGCTTCGTGAGTCGCCCCACCTCCTTCATGCCGGCATCCGTGACGGAGCTTCGTGACAAGTCGAGCTCGGTGAGGTTCTTGAACTCGAGTAGTGCGTTCAGATCCGCGTCGCCGATTCCCGTTTGACGGACACTTAGAACCGACAACTCGTGCAGGCCGCGGAGTTCTCGCAGCCAGGCGCCCGTCACGCGAGTCAGCGTCAGATCGAGTTGCGTCAGCTTCGTAAGTTTTTGCAACTCGGCGATATTCTCTCCCCGAATGGCGTCGTTGTCGGCGAGGTTGAGCTGCGCCAGTTCCGGGAGGCGAGCGATCTCCTTGACTCCGTTGTCGGTGATCAGGCCACTCTGTGTCCCAAGGTCGCGGCTGAGGCTCAGAACCTTGAGTTTCTTGAGTCGCGGCAGTTCCTTCAGCCCCACGTCCGAAACGTCCGTCACGTCCAGGTTCAGCTCCTCCAGATTCGACAATTCGGCGATCTGCTTCATCCGGGCATCGGTGAGCGCGGGACCGGCCACGTTGAGCTTCGTCAGCGCCGGAAATGTCCGGAGCCGTTCCAGGTCCTTGTCTTTGAGCGAGCAGAAGCTCAGATCCAAACTGGTGACGGCCTGCGGATTCTGGATCTCCCGCAACTGTTTGAGCTTAGTCTCGCCTTGGTCCGGAAACCGCCGATGAAATTCCAGACTGAGGACGTAGAGCCGGGCCGCGAACGCCAGCGGAGGAACCAAAAGCAGGATCAGTGCGACAGCCACCGGCTTGAGCCCGCGAACCCCCGCGGGGTTTTGCCGCCGATAAGCCTGGTACCGCGGCCGCGCAACGAGCGCAAAGAGACCGGCAAGGATCGTTGCCCCGCCGATCAGCCACACCAGCCGGCCGGGAGGGTCGTGCTGAAATTGTGGCGCGACGGGCGCGCCCAGCGCCATCGTGACTGCCCAGAGCAGCAATTCATAAGGCCGGCGGCCCATCAACGAAGCGGACAGCAGGGCGGAATAGAAGCAGGCAAACGCCAACGCGAGCAACACGCTCCGCTGCTTGCCGCGTGCCAGCCGCACACCGAGATAGACCGTCGCAGAGCCGAAACAAATGAGTTGAAGCGGAATCGGGCTGGCGTCCCGCGCGTGGCCAAACGCAAGAATGGCCCACTGCCAGCCGATTCCCAACCACACGCCGTACAATCCGGTCGCGATCCAAAACGTTCCGGCGAGCGTGACCAGGGCAGGAACGCGATCGGCGGCTGCGGGCGTCGGAGAGCTCATGCTGGCACCTCGCGATTCGCATGACTCTTGAGGAGGGCGCGGCGCACCATGGCGCCGGCGCGACTCGAGATTTTTGGCTTCAGCGCAAAGTTACAGGGCCAATCGAACCGGGGTCGAGCGATTCCCAGCCGGGGGAAGCCAAGAGAGTCAGCGAGCCGCCGGCTGCGCCGGGGCACACTTCGCCGTCTTCGCCAACGCCAGCTCTTTGACCGCTTTCAAGTCGAGCTTGCCCGTTCCCAAAATGGGAATCTCGGGGACTTCGATGAAGCTGTCGGCTGAGGGGAGCCAGAGGTTGGGGATGTCGGCTTCGCCGAGTTGCTTGAGCACTTCGTCGACCGGCTTCGACAGCCGCTTGTGGAGCACGATGATTCGCTCGCCCTTGTCGGGATCGGGAACCGCCGTCACCGCGATGCGGGCTTCGCCTTCGCCCTCTTCGTCGCTGGGGTCTTCGACAATCTTCTCTAACAGCTCCTCGATGCGGATGTGCGGCACCATTTCGCCCGCGATCTTGGAGAAGCGGCTCTGCCGGCCGGTGATGTGGATGAAGCCGTCGTTGTCGATCTTGCCGATGTCGCCCGTGTTGTACCAACCGTCGTGAATGACTTCGGCCGTCTTCTCGGGCTTGTTGAGGTAGCCGGCCATCACGTTGGGCCCCTTGATCCACAACAGGCCGTCCTGATTAAGGCCCAGGTCGGCGCCCGTTTCCGGATCGACGATCTTGGCGGCGACGTGAGGAATCGCGCGGCCGATGGTCCCTTTGCGCTCCGCCTCGTCGGTTCCGCATGCGGCGCGGCTCTTGGGCACGTTGCAGGCGGCCAGGGGTGACAGCTCGGTCGTGCCGTAACCCTCGGTCGGGAAGATGCCGAACTTGTCCTCGAATTCCTTCGCCAGATCCTGCGGCAGCTTTTCGGCCCCGGTGATCACCAGGTTGACGGTGCGGAATTGTTCCTTCTCGCAACGCTTGGCGTAGCGCTTAATGAAGGTCGGCGTGGCCGCGATGATCGTCACCCCGTACTTGTCGCACAGCTTGCCGATGACTTTCGCCTCGACCGGGTTGAAATGGTAAACGGCGGAAGGCTCGCCCGAGGCGATCAGCCACAGTGGAAACGTGTAGCCGAACGAGTGGAAGAAGGGGAGCACGCCCATCAGCACGTCTTCGCTGTTGAATCGTAACAGCTCATTGGCCGATTCGAGATTGGTGGCGATGTTCTTGTGCGTCTGCATCACACCTTTGGGCTCGCCGGTCGAGCCGGAGGTGAAGATCACGGTCATCATGTCGTCGGGCTTGATGTGCTGCATCCCCAGCATTCGCTCCAGCACAAAGGCGGGCAGCACGAACGCCTGGAAGGCGGCAATCAGCTTGTCGAGACGGGTGGCCTCTTTGCGGAGGTCTTCGAGCAGCACGACTTTGGCGTCGAGGTCGAAGGGACGCTTCTCCAGGAATCGGGCACTCGTCAGCACGTGCTTGATGCCCGCTTCGCGAATGCAGTGATTGACGTCCGGGTTGGAGAGCGTGTAGTTCAAGTTGACCGCCACGCGCGGCATCAGCGAGACGGCCAGGTTGGTGGCGACGCTGCCCACGGCCGGCGGCAACAGGATGCCGACCATCTTTTCGTCAGGCCCGATCACTCGCGAAATCAGCTTACGCAGCACGAGTCCGGCCGTCAGCAGCTTGCCCGCCGTGAGGTCGGCCGCCGGCCCGCTGGAGTCGGCCACTTTGAAACGGAAGCGGTTGCGTTTGAGTCGCCGAATGGCCTGGCGTTGCGGGACCAGAATGCGGTCTTTCCTTGCCTCCACGGCTTCAACTCCCAGGGTCTGAACGGCTTGGCGGACTTGGTTGAGGTCGTCGGGATCGGCGAGCGGTTTGCCAAACAGGATGGAGACGGGGTAGGGCCAGCAGCGGGGCATCTTCCATAAAAACTTCCCGTCGCTGTAACTGAAGATACTACCCCAAAGCCCGTCCAGATACACCGGGATCACCGGGCAGTCGGTCCCCTCGACAATTCGCAATAAACCGCGTTGGAACGGCTGCAATTGGCCCGTGCGCGTGATGCCTCCCTCGGCGAAAATGCAAACCAGATCCCCTTCCTTCAGGGCTTCCGTCGCCGTTTGGAGCGAGCGGAGCAGGGCCTTGGGCCCGTCGGTGCCGCGAATGGGGATCACGTTCCACATCCGCGTCAGCCAGTTGATCCACCAGCCCGAAACATAATCGGACCAGGCGATCATCCGGATCGGACGATTCGACACGAGGAGCAGCAACACGCCGTCCAGCCACGAAACATGATTGGCAACCAGCAGCGCGCCGCCGCGCTCCGGCAGATTCTTCAGGCCGCGAACGTGGAGCCGGTAAAAGAGCTTGCTCAGAATCCAGACGATGCAGCGGACCGTGGCCTGTGGGATCAGGCAAACGACGTAGATGGCAACGGGGACGGTGCCCAGACCGGCGACCAAGAAGATCGTCGCGGCCGACCAGTCCAGCTTCGCCTGCATCAACCAAAACAGGCCGGCAGCCACGAGCATGAAGCTGTAGGCGATAAAGTTGGCTGCGGCCAGAATCGTGCCGCGGGTTTTGACTTCACTGCGCTGCTGCAAGTAGCTTTCGAGCGGGATGTCGAACAGGCCTGCCGAAACGCCCAGCACCGTCAGCCACACGCACGACCAGACGAAGGCGCGGTGCGTTGCCGTCGCCTCAACCGCGGGGTTGCCGGTGAGCGAGTGACCGGTGACGTAGAGCAGAAATGCGCTGACGCAGATGCCGGCCGCTCCCAGCGGCACGATCCCCAACTCGACTTTGTCACCCGACCAGAGACCTGCTAGCACGCTTCCCACGCCGACGCCGACGACCAGCATCGCCAACAGTGGCCCGATGTTTTCCTGTCCGACCGCCAGGACCTTCGTCCCATACGAGTCGATATTCATCTGCGCCAGCGAAGCCAGGAACCAGAAGAAAGCAATGCCGAGCGCGGTGCGGAACAGCGTCCGATCACGGGCGAGCAATCGCAATTCGGAAAGCGTTCCGGTGACAATTCGTTTCGGAAAGCGGCGGGCGCGGTCGGCAATGGGCAGCGGGCGAATCATCAGGCTGGCTCCCAGCCCCAACAGTGCCACGCTGATGAACGCCGTCGCTGCGCGAGCGACCGAGCTCAAGGTCGGCCCCACCGTCAGAATCGGCGTATTCCCATCGAACAGCTTCTGCATCTGGACGAAGAGCCCATTGCCGGCGACGAAACCGACCGCGGACGACACGATGGTCACCAGGCCCATCAAGCCGTTCCCCTTTGTCAGTTTCTCCGGCCGCAGGATTTCGGCGATCGAGCCGTATTTCGAGGGTGCAAAGAGCGCCGCCTGCGCCCCCATCAGCATCACCACGACGAACAGCAGGTGAATGCTGCCGACCAGGACGGCCAAGACCCCGAGGATCATCAGCACGACTTCGGCAATCTTGCAGCCGACGATCACGGTCCGCTTGCTGAAGCGATCCGCAAGATAGCCGGCCGGCGCTGCCAGCAACGGGTAGGGCAGGGTGAAGCAAAACAGCCCCAGCGACAACGCCAGGGCCGAGCCGATCACGTCCTTCCCCAGCGGCACGACGAACCAACGAAACATGTTGTCGTTGAGCGTGCCCAGAAACTGGGTCAGCAACAGGCCGATGAAGCTCGGCGAGGCCAATCCGCCCCGTCCGCGCGGCTGCGATAACTCCGAATTCGCTTCCATATTCGCTTGATTCGAAACGGCCGAGGGCTCGGACACAGACCGACGACGTACGCTCGACCGGTCGTCTAAGGTGTTTGTGTTCATCCCTCGACAGGCGCAACCGACGCCAAGAATATCACGCAGAAAAAGTGCCCAAAATCCGCCAAAAAGCCCGAAACTGCCGGATCAATCGATTTTTGCCGGTTCCTCCGGACACGAGAGATGCTCCCTAACTCGATCAATCGCCAACCGGAATCGGCGGACGGACCTCGATCGCCGGCCCGCGCCGGACCCTCTCAAGACACGCCCGAACTTCTCACGGCACGAAGGTGAACCGGCCGCCGTTGCGGGTGGCCAGCGGCTTGAGCGACTTTTCGGCCCGGGGATCGCCGATGGCGATCGTGTTCACCTCGACGACGGTTTGCCGCAGGGCATTCAAGTCGCCCTGCACATCGCGGGGAAACGTGCCATCGGTGAGTAAATAGATGACGTCCGGCCGCAGGCTCAAGGCCAGGTTGAGAGCCGGTCGCGGATCGGTCAGGCCCGCCGCCTCCACGGAGACGAGCCAGTTCAAATATCTCTGTTGGTTTGTTGGATAGGCGTTTTCCATTCCGTTGGCAGGCATCGGAATCGCGTGTTCGTTGAAAAAGATGATGAAAAACTGCTGCTCTTCCGTCATGCCGAGGATCGATTTGGCCAGCTCGATCTTCATCTGGCCGATCCGCGTGCGTCCTTCGCCCGCGTAGGGATGATTCATGCTGTTGGACGCGTCGACGACGAAAACGATCCGCCGTCCCGAAGCGCCGAGCCCGAAGAAACTGGTTTTATGTCCGCCGCCGCGTCCTGATCCGCCGCTGGAATCGCCATCGGTGGCCGGCCCTTTCTGGCCGATCGCCGCGCCGACAATGTCGGTCAACCCGCCGCGCGTTCGCGTGTCGCTCGACCAGAGCGAGCCCAAAGGCTGCGCGTTCATCGCCAGCCGCACCTGCGACGAGCGGCTCTCGACGCCGGCGAGCCCGGGCGGCTCGTTGGGCAATCCCTGGCCGGTCCCCAGCGGACCGGCGTCGGCCGTGTTGTCGCTGCCGGCCGGGGTAACTTCAATCAGGCGTGCCGACGACAGGGTGGCGACTTCGCCCGCTTCGGCGGCCGGCAGTGCACCTTCCAGAGTGTCGGCCGATGGGCCCGACGCCCGCAGTTGAATGGCAAACAACGCGGCCCCCACGAGCAGCAGCGCGTGCAGCGCGGCCGATGCCGTCATGGCATAGTGCCATGGTCGGGGGGCGAGCTTGGGCATAGTGGTGGCGAACACGTGCGAAATGATTGGGAAACGGCCCCGGAAGACACACGGCAAACTCGATCCTGATTGCCGAATCTTCCTATCCTTCTTGCTTTATTATACTGCCCGCCTGCTTTCGAGTCGCACCCCTGCTTCCTGGACCGGCGCAAGCGGTGGAAAGCCAAGCGGGTCAGCTGAGGTCATCGCGGCACAAACGGACAGGCGGAGGGCGGGCCGCAAATCAGATTTCGACCCGCTGGAGAAAGCTCGTTAATGTGAATCCGGCAATCCGGTTATGATGATTCCAACGGGTTTTGTGCCCGCCTCGGGAAGCTCGGATGGCCGCGAACCCGGGAACGAACGACCGGCACCCAGCCAGGATCGGCGATTCAATATGGATATCCGCGGACCACAATTGGCTTCGCCCCAATCGAGCCCGCCCGCGGCAGCCGTGGAAGGGGCTCCACGGACTGCGTCCGCATCCTCCGGCGGTGACGGGCCGATCGTCTTTTTTGACGGCGTTTGCGGGCTGTGCAATCGCTTTATCGATTTTGTCATCAAGCGAGATCGGGCGGGAGTCTTTCGCTTTGCGCCGCTGCAGGGAGAAACGGCGCAGGAGCGACTGCCGGCAGCCGACGTGCGCGACGTTAACACGATGGTGCTCGTCGACGAGCAGGGAGTCTTTCGCAAGTCGACGGCCGCGACACGAATTCTCGTGCGGTTGGGCGGAGTGTGGGGTCTAATCGGCGGCACATTGCGGCTCGTGCCCCGTCCACTGCGCGACGTCGGCTATTCGCTCGTCGCGCGGTACCGCTACGCGATTTTCGGCAAGAAGGAAACCTGCCGGATGCCAACGCCGACAGAGCGAGCCCGTTTTCTGCCGTGAGAGCCGTCTCCCTCCACGTCACACAGCGTTGATGAACGAAACCCTCACCGTCCGACGTTTGTATCGCGTCTTTCCAGCCGGCGCTTGCCTGGCGCTTTGCGCTCTGCTCGGTTTTGTGCAGTGGCTGTGCTTGGGCGTGGCCGGCGCACTGGGCACACTTTTACTGGTGGGGATCTCTATTGGGTATGCATTGGCCGTCGGATCGCTGATCGTGCACCTGCTGTATTGCTGGCGGCATCGGCTGCAAATCGACAGCAGGCGGATCGTCAATCGGGGCTTGCTTGGGGTAACCGAAATCTGCCTGGCGGACGTCACGGATGTCGACTGGATTCTGAATGGCTTCGGCGGCGTCGTGCTCAAAACGAATTTCGACAAAGTGTCGGTCCTTTTCGCCCGCTATTCGCCCGACGCGTCGCTACGAATGATCCAATTTCTGCGGGAGGCGTTAGCAAAGTCGATACAGCAGGAATGGAACGGCTTCTGCCTCAGAATTGCCATTCCGCTACGAAACCCCGACAGCGACACCCGGCAGTCTGAAGTCGTGTTTTCCCGCGCCCAGTTTGATCGGCTGTTCTCATCGCTATTTTTCGCCGACCTGGCGGTCGCGGCGTTGTATTGGCGTTGGGTGGGGATCCTCGGTAATTGGACGATCACGGTTCTGCCGTTGGCACTGACCGGTCTCTTCTGGGTCACTGTTCGTTACTTCGTTCCCGTTCGGACCGTGACGAAAGACGGTTGGTTTCCACTGGCGTTATTTGTCGATGTGCTCGTTGATCATCTCGCGTGGGCGTTCCGTTTGTTCGGTCTCGTCATGCTTTGTTGTGCACTCCTTGTCGGAATTCCACGGGGGCTCGAGCTTGCGGCCGTCGTAGTTGTGACCGCGGGGATTTTCGAGTTGGTTCGACGGTCGCTCAAGCATTGGAGGAATCACAAAGAGCAGCGAGATTACGACCTGGCGCACTCCGAGACGGCCGTTCGCGAATGGGAGTTGCTGGATCAGGGGCAGCGCTGGAACTTAGACAACCAGAGGGGCCCTCCGCCGAACGGCCGTTTCTTGCCTTTAGTCGCAGAGGGTGAGCGCTCTCTGCGAATTCGCGGCGATCGAAGGCTGGGCGCACAGCCGTGTTTTCCTGCTGTGCCGCGCGCCGCCATCCACTACACTAAGCGCCAGCGCTACGACACTTTCGCACCTCGGTCCCTGCCTGCTGTTCAGAAACAGAAAGTCGTCGCCGATGTCCGTCGAATCGAAAAACGCCAAAACTGCGACTGCAACCAATCCAGTGGACCAGGCGCGTGCTATCCCCGCGACGCCTGCCAAGCGCTCCTCGGCTTGGCGGTACGGCTTGCTGATCGCCTTCTTGGCGATCGGCGTCGCGCTCATATCCTACATCTGGATCCACAACGCGGGCGACGGGACCAAGCAGGTGATGTACACCTGGTGGACCGCACCGGCGATCGTGTTCGGAGTGTTGCTCTGGTGGCTGTTCCTCTCGGGATTCACCTGGAAGGCTCGCCTGGCGGTGCTGGGACTGCTGATCGTGGCCACCCTGGGATTCGGGCGGTTTTACCGGCTCAAGGAATTCAGCGGCGACATGGTGCCGCACTTCGAGCGGCGCTCAATCCCGTCCGCCGAACAGCGATCGGCTGACTATTGGCGCAACGAGAAGAGCACAGTCGTCTCGAGCGCCGACGGAAAACCCGCCTCGACCTTCGTGGAAAAACTGGAAATCGGCCCGGAGGACTGGCCGCAATTTGGTGGGGCCCACGTCGACGGGCGGTCCGCCGCGCGGATTCGCACGGATTGGGCGCAGCAGCCGCCGCGACAAGTTTGGCGGCACCCGGTCGGCGCCGCCTGGTCGTCATTTGCGGTGGTCGGCAATTACGCCTTCACGCAGGAACAGCGGGGCACCGACGAAGCGGTCGTCTGCTACGACGCGCGCGACGGGAAACACATCTGGGCTCACCTCGATCCGAATCAGCGCTTCGACCAGACGATGGCAGGCATCGGGCCGCGGGCGACGCCGACCGTCTACGACTCGCGCGTCTACACGTTCGGGGCGACGGGCATTCTCAATTGCTTCGCCGCCAAAAACGGCATCGTGCTCTGGTCGAAGAACGCCGTCGAGGACGCCGGGGTGAAGCCGTTGCAGTTCGGCATGGCGGGCTCGCCACTCGTGTATGACAAGCTGGTCGTCGTCAATCCGGGCGGTCCGCGGCAATCGCAGGACGGAACGGAATCGAGTGGCCGCGCCGTCATCGCCTACGACCGGCTCACCGGCAAAGAGGTTTGGGCGGCCGGCGATTACCAGGCCGCTTATACGACGCCCATCCTGGCGACGCTCGGCGGCGTCAAGCAGGTCGTCATCGTCGACGGTCTCGGCGCGGCCGGCCACGACGCCGCCACGGGCAAGCAACTCTGGCGTACGCCCGTTTGGACCAACCAATTTCATAACAACTGCGCCCAGCCGATCGTCGGCAAAGACGCCGGCAGCGAAACCGCGCTCTTCTTGAGCAGCGGCTACGGCACCGGCAGCATTCTGTTCGACGTGAAGAAAACGGACGACCGGTGGGGCGTCAGCGAACGCTGGCAGGCCCCCAACAAGTTCAAGCTCAAGTTCAATTCGGGCGTCGTCCGCGATGGCGTCATCTACGGCCTCGACGAGGGAATTTTGGCCTGCTTCGACCTGTCGACCGGCAAGCAGCGCTGGAAGCGGGGCCACTACGGCTACGGCCAGATCCTGATGTTCGAGAATGTGCTGTTCGTGATCTCCGAAGAGGGAGACGGCATTCTCGTGGACGTCTCGCCCAGCAACGCACAGGAGCTGACCCGCTTCCACGCCGTCGACGGCAAGACCTGGAACCACCCGGCCTACAGCAACGGCCGCCTGTTCGTCCGCAACGGCGAAGAAGCCGCCTGTTACGACCTGGGCCCGCTGCAGACGGCCTCGCGGTAGGCTGCCTGCAAGGTCACCGTTCGCCGCTCACTTCGCCTTGGCGGCCGATTTGACGTCGGCCTTCGGCTCGCTGAGCTGCTTGGAAAGCTCTTGCGCCTTTTGGGTGGCTTCTTCGGCCTTCTTGGCCGCTGCCTCGGCCGCCTTCTTCGCTTCCTGGGCCTTGGCGGCTTGGGCGTCGGCGGCTTTCTTGGCCTCGTCGGCCGCGTGCTTCGCAGCTTCGGCGGCCTTCATGGCCTTGGCGGCTTGCTTCTTCACGTCGAATTCCTCGAGCTGAACGACGGCCTTGGCGGCCGATTTCTCGGCCTCTTGGACCTTCTTCTTCGCGGCAGCCACCGTCTTCTTCGCCTCAGCCGCTTTCTTGGCGGCGACGTCGTGCTGCGCCTTCTTCGCGTCGACCATCTTCTGCACGGCTTCGAGCAGCTTGGTCACGTCGGCCAGTTCGGTCTTCGCGGCCAGCGCCGCAGCCGTGGCGCCCTCGGCTGTCTTTTCGAGGTCGGGCAGTTTGCCCGACGCGCTCTCGACCGACTTCTTCGTCTCGGCCACGAGGAGCCGGGCGTCCTCGAAGGCGCGGTGACGCTCGAGGGCGGCCCGCCGCATGTCGAGTTGCGGATCGGGCACGATTTCGATGCCGGCGATCGCCCCCTTCAGCTTGTTGATTTCGTCCTGCGATGCCTTCGTTTCCCAGACGAACAGCTTCTTGAGCTTCTTCAGCCCGGCCAACTGCTCGAGCCCGGCGTCGCTGACGCTCGTCCCATATAAGTTGAGATACTCGAGGTTGGTCAGCCCCTTGAGGTGGGCCAGGCCGGCGTCAGTGACCTTCGTCCGCTCCAGGTGCAGGCGGACCAGCGACGTCAGCTTGCCGACCGTGGCCATGCCCGCATCGGTCACGTCCGTGCCCCGCAGGTTCAGGTGCACGACGTCCTTCAGCTCGGTCAGCGGCTTGAGCTGCTCGTCGGTGACCTTGCCGCCACTCAAGTGGAACGAGACTTCCAAATGCGGGTCGTTCTGCGCCAGCTCCATGACCTGGCCGCCGGTCTCCTTGATCTTGGCGATGGCCTTCGTCTCGGCCGGCGAGCGTTTGGGCGTTTTGTTGTCGTCGGCACGGGCCACGCAGGCCGCCATAGCGATCAATCCGCTCGCGATGAAACCGCTCGACACCAAACCAGTCGCCAGAGCAAAAGCGCGTCGCATGACCGAAATCCCTCGACCAATTCCCAATTAAGCTGCGGGAAAACCGCCCGCACATGCGGCTGCGCGGCCAAATTCTGCGGCTTTTTCCCTGCTCCACCAGTCTAACACGCCATTTGACCCGCGTGCAGCGAACCGCGGCCTTTCGCCGGCCCCAAACCGTCGCTCCAACCCGAGAAACTCCGGCGGCCGGCGCCGTAGGGCAAACTGCCAGCTTGCCCGCCGATCTCCAGTCCACGATTCCAGGGCCCTCTGAAACGTGGAATAGGGGCAAACTGGCAGCTTGCCCTACGCTGCCGCGCAAACCTCGCCTCGCCCCAATTTGCCAAATTTACTACCGTACCCGCCCCGTGACAGCCGGCGAGTGGCCGACCCTCTCGGTCGGGCCATTCACTGCGCGAAGCGATTGGACGTGCGCCCAAACAGGTGGCGAGCGGTCGGAGTCAACGGGGCAGGGGGTCCCGCATGGCGAGCGAATCGCAGGTCCGGCAGTTCAACACGCCGTTTCACCTGCTGGGAAAGTGGGTCCTGAACTTTCTCACGACGGTCGGCGACCTGTCGCTGTTCACCGCGCGGATGATGCGGTGGATGATGCTGCGGCTGCCCAAGCGGACGGTGCTCTTGCAGTCGTTCTACCAGATCGGCGTGCTGAGCGTGCCGGTGGTCGTCCTCACGGGCGCATTTATCGGCCTGGTGCTGGCCGTGCAGACCTACGACCAGCTGCACCTGATGCGGCTGGACACGCAGCTCGGAGCCGTCATCAACCTGTCGCTAGTCCGCGAGCTGGGGCCCGTGCTCGCCGCGACGATGCTCGCCGGCCGCGTCGGCAGTGCGATGGCGGCCGAGATCGGCACCATGCGGGTGACCGAGCAGATCGACGCGTTGCGGGCGCTTGGTGCCGACCCCATTCAATATCTCGTCGTGCCGCGCTTCCTCGGCTGCTGCCTGTTGATTCCCCTGTTGAGCGCCCTGGCCGACCTGACGGGCGTGCTCAGCGGCTGGTTCATCTCGTGCCACATCTTCGAGATCAACGAATTTCATTACTGGCTGCACTCGCGGCAAACCGTTTCCGCCTACGACGTTTACTGCGGGCTGCTCAAGAGCATGTTTTTCGGGGCGTCGATTGCCATCGTGTCGTGCCATCGCGGCTTTCACTGTAGCGCCGGCGCCCAGGGGGTGGGCCGCGCGGCGACGCAGGCGTTTGTGCTTTCTTTCGGCGTGATCCTGGTGCTCGACTTCGTGCTCGCGATCCTGATGAACGACTTCTATTACGTGATTTGGCCGTCCTCCATGGGAGGGCCGTGACGATGGGAATCTTCGGCTCGCGGAAACCCGCCAACCCGCCGCGGAGCGCACCGCCGGCAGCCGGACTACCGCTGCGCCCGAGCGGCCCCAGCGGCGCAGTCGCGCCGCCCGTAGGCCCGCAGTCCGCGATGCGACCGCCGGGACGTGCGTCGAGCGGACCGGCGATGATCGAGATGGCCAACATCGTCCAGCGGTTCGGCAACCAGCTCGTGCTGCGGGACATCTCCTTCGCCGTCGAAGAAGGGGAAACGCTCGTCATCATCGGCGAGAGCGGCTGCGGCAAGAGCGTCACGCTCAAGCTGCTGATGGCTCTGTTCGACCCCACCGCCGGCCGCATCCTGTGGCGCGGCCGCCCCGTCGCCGCCATGTCCGAGCGGCAGCGGGCCAAGGAACGCCTCAGCTTTGGCTTCCTGTTCCAGGGCGCCGCGCTGTTCGACAGCATGTGCGTTTCCGAAAACGTGGCGTTCGGCCTGCGACAGAATACCGACCTCTCCGAAGCGAAAATCCGCGAGATCGTCCGCGATCGGCTGAAGGAAGTCGGCCTGCGCGAAGCGGTCTGCGATCGCAAGCCGGCCGACCTCTCCGGCGGCATGAAGAAGCGTGTGGCCCTGGCGCGGGCGCTGGCCCTCGAGCCGGAGCTGATGTTCTACGACGAGCCGACGACGGGGCTCGACCCGGTGATGAGCGACGTGATCAACGAGCTGATCCTCCGCACCAAAGCCCGCGGCCGGGTGACGAGCATTGTCGTCACGCACGACATGCGGACGGTCGAGCGAGTGGCCGACCGCGTGATCATGCTCTATCCCGCCTCGCTGTTGCGGCCGAACGAGCCGCAGATCGTCTTCGAGGGAACTGCGCGGGAGCTCGCAGATTCGCCCGACCCGCGCGTCGCGCAGTTCGTGCACGGCAACGCCGGCGAGCGGATCGAGGAGCTGTCGCTCGCCTGAAAAAGAACGCGGCGGTCGGCCCGGCGCCGGCCCCGCGATCCCTGCTTGACCTGAAACTGGCTCAAACTTGAAAGTCGACTCAGACCGGCAAATCGGCTCGGCCCCGAAATTCGACCCGATCTTGTAGAAATTCGCCTCGGCCTGAAATCGAAGAAGAGACGAAACGATGACGGAGCGTCAGCTGCAGTTTCGCGTGGGGGTGTTCGTCAGCGTCGCGATGGCGGCCATCGTCGGGCTGATCTTTCAGTTCGGCGAAATCCAAAGTTATCTCCGCCCGAAATACACGGTGAATATCCGCTTCAAGTCGGCCAGCGGCATCGCCGTCTCGACCCCCGTCCGCCGCAACGGCGTGCTCATCGGCAGCGTGACAGCCGTGCATTTCGACGACGAGCACGGCGGGCTGCTCGTGAAGGCCTCGATCAAAGACGGCGTCCGCCTTTGGCCCGATGGCCGCGTGCGGCTCGTCAGCTCGCTGCTCGGGGACTCGGCGATCGAGTTCCTGCCTGGCAAAAGCTCCGAGTCCCTCAAAAGCGGCGATACGGTCGAGGCGGAGCCGGCCATCGATCCGCTCAACGTCGTTGCGCGGATGGAGCAAAACGTGGCCCTGCTCATCGATTCGTTCCAGCAGACCAGCCACGAATGGCAGGCGGTGGGGCACAACCTCAACAGCGTGCTGCAGACGAACCAAGGCAATTTGCACGCGGTGGTGGCCCGCGCGGCCGAGGCGCTCACTGAAGTCGCCCACACGATGAAGGTCGTCGATCAAACGCTGCAGGACACGAGCCGCCTGATCGGCGATCCGCAGACCCAGGAGAACTTGCGCAAGACCATGAGCGCGCTGCCCGTCCTGGCCGAAGAAACTCAGCAAACGGTGTCCGCCGTTCGTGTGGTCGTGCAGAAGATGGATCAAAACTTAACCAACCTGAACGCCGTCACCGCTCCGCTGGCGAAGAACGGCGTCACGCTGGCGACGCGGATCGAGAACACGCTGGCCAATATCGAGTCGCTTAGCGAACAACTGACGCAATTCGCGAAGGTGATCAACAGCCCGGAAGGAACGATCCACAAGCTGGCGGCCGATCCGCAGATCTACGTGAACCTCGCCCGCTCCTCGGAAAATGCGGCCCTCTTGCTGCGAAATCTCGAGCCGGTGATTCACGACATGCGAATTTTCAGCGACAAAGTCGCCCGCCATCCCGAGCTGCTGGGCGTCGGCGGCGCCCTCCGCGGCAGCTCGGGCCTGAAAGACCCGCCCCAAGAGGCCGAGTCCCCCCGCGCAGCCGCGGCAGTAACGCGGGCTACTCTTCATAAGCAACCGGCGGCCGGTCCGTAGGGCAAGCTGGCATGCCAGCTTGCCCTACGGAATCGCGCGAATGCAGAATTCGGTGGAATTCGCGCGCCCTTCGTCGTCTAGACTCCTGAGAGGTGTAAACCCGGGAGTCGCTGATGGAAGACGACGCCGAGCTCACCCGGCGGATTCTTGCCGGGGACCGCGAGGCTGCCGGCGCGATTTACGACCGTTACGCGCCGTTGGTCCGCGCGGTGTTGCTCGACGCCACCGGCTCACTGCCTGATGCCGACGAATTGCTTCAGGAAGTTTTCGTCCGCGGACTGACGCAGCTCAGCCGGCTGCGGCGGCCCGATCGCCTCGGAGCGTGGTTGATCGCCATCGCGCGGCGGCAGGGGAAAGACTTCCGCCGACGATCGGGCCGACGCCGGCAGCGATTCACCGCGTTCACAGACCATCCGGCGCCCGCGACGGCAACGGCGGTCAGCGACTCAGCCGCGCTCGTTCGCGAGGCCGTTCGCGAACTGCCCGAACGCGAGCGGATGGCCGTCCATATTCATTACCTCTGCGGCGAGTCGGCGGAAACGGCCCGACAGGCATTGGGGCTCTCGCAGTCCGGCTTCTACAAGCTCCTCGACCGGGCGCGGTGCCGCTTGCGCGCCCGCCTGCTCGAGCTGGAGAATATCGATGAGTCTCGATCTCAATCCAGACCCTGAGTTGGACGATCTGCTTCGCAGCGGATATGCGGACCTCCTGCAAAATCGCCCCGAACAACGGCAAGCCGTTCTTGACGCTCTGGCGGACACTCGGCGGACACCTCAGCCGCTCCCCAGACCGGCTCGCATTCGTTGGCAGCGGTGGGCGATCGTGGCCGCCTGCCTGATCACGTTGCTCGCTGCGTGGTCGTGGCGCTCAACCAGCCCCGAGGGATTTGCCTTCGGCATCGAAGACGTGCCGCAGCGGCTTGCGGAAGTCCGGTCATTCAGGCTCCGCGGTTGGCAATGGATACCCTGGGACAAGGGGAAGAAGAAGCAGCCGCCGATTCGCGTGCCGATGGAGTTCATCGTCGAGCGTCCGGGCAAGTTCCGGTATACGGGCACGGGCATTTCGTCTCACCAGGGACAGAAGCCCACGATTCGCCAAAGCCTGACTTTGTGCGATGGAAAGCACCAGTGGACCGTCGACGGCGACAACAACAAATTGGAGGTCGCGCGTCGTGTGAGTCGTTTAGATGCCCTGCTGAAAACGGAATTGATCGCGCAAATCGCCGTCAATCTCGCGGTGCTGGGCCCGCGAGACGCACACTATCGAAGAATCGGCAGGGAGGAGCAGAACGGGCGCTCGTGCGATCTCTACGAGGGGCGGTCTCCCGAAGCAGGAGGAACAACCGTATCGCGAGTCTGGATTGACCCCAAGGACGGTCTACCCGTCCGCGTGGTCCGCGGCCAACTCGAGGCCGACGGAACGCTTTCACCAGCGATCGAGCTGACCGAGGTCGCGATTAATGTTCCACTCCCCGACGACCTCTTCCGTTTCGACGGCTCCGGGCATCCCCAAGCCGCGGGAACGCCGGCGCTTCACGAGGAAACAGAACCACCCGTGCTCGATTTGGCACCGACGGTCGACGGCTCGAACGACGATGTGCGCTGCTCGGTCTGGCAGACCCTGCGAATTTCCGACAAAGCGGCTCTCATCATTTGGCGCCGATCCGTGCCCACAGCGAAAACCGAGGAAGCCCCCGACTGGTTATCAGGGATCTCATTGTTCGCCTCGGACCCGTTCACCTCGAACCCGTTCGGCGCGAACTCGCGCGGAGAGCGCGAGCTGCGACACCATTGGGTGTACCAATCGAATGCACCGGACCATTGGAACTGGTCGTTGGTCGTACCGGCGGACGGAAAGCCGCTCGGTGACGCGGAAATCGTTCTTAGAATGCGAGCCCCAAGAAGCCTCTCGACCTTCGGACTCACTCCCTTGCGTTTCCAAGAGAATGACCTTCGCGAACTGTTGCACGCGGCGCAAAGCGCCATGCTGCCGGGCAATTCCCCGGAAGTCTCGCTTCGGTATCTGCAAGCCGTCGGAGCCAAACTTACGTCGGCCGCCATCCCACGGTGAGGAGTACCCGCACGTAGGGCAAGCTGCCAGCTTGCCCCGCGTCCCACGTTTCGTACGCCGAAATCAACGACTGCACAGCGGCGGGTAAGCTGGCAGCTTGCCCTAGTCACTGGCCGATGTGCGCCTCAGATCGCAGCGAGTCGGCCCGCTCTTGCAGTTTCTCCAGCGGCACGACGCCTTGCGGCGTCAGTTGCCAGGCGATTTCGTGGCGGTCGTTCACCTGGTGCAGCAGCACGTTGTCGGACACGACGTCGAGCGGGAACGTCTGGTACCACGGGGCCGGAATCTTCACCAGCTCAGTGCGCGTCTCGTAGCCGGGCTTCACGAGCGTCAGCTGTCGCGTGCCGTAATACGTGAAGGGCACGGCCACCGGCGTGATGCCGACTTCCTGGCCGTCGAGAATCACCTGGGCGCCGGGCGGGTCGGATTTGACGACGAGCCGCCGGTAGACACAGCCGCTCGATGAGCAGACGCCGCAGGTTGCCAGCGCCAAGATGAGCAGTCGCCAGCCGCCAATCGATCGGTTCCCGAGCGGCGCGCGGACGGAGCTGTCTGGCAACGTCCGGCCGACGTGCGTCGTGGTCGCGCGGGGCAGGTTGGCGTAAAGCATAGTCAACGCGTCAAATCGTCAACGATTCGAGCCGAAGGGCGACTGATCCGGGCGACTGATCTGGCCGACTACGGAGATCTCCAAGTCGGCGAGATTCCCATGTGGTCCGCGCGCGAAGGTTAGCAGATTTGGGCGTCGAGTCCGTACGGCCGATCGGCCGTGCGCCTATCTGCTGGCCCAAGCTCCGCTTACCACGCGGGCCGTTCTGCAGGTGGGGGATTCTATTCGTCGATCCCGACCCCTGCCAGACCAGTCGCCGCCGGTCCGACGCGCTGGACTGCCAATGACCATATCGATTGCAGCGACGGGAGTTGCGCCGGACGAACCTTGGAACGGCGCTTTACTTGCTAAAACGGCCCCGGATAAGATGAACTGGATGCGCTGGGATCAGCCGATCCGCTATGCCTCCGTCAGCGATATTGGCTTTCGCCGCCGTAATAATCAGGATTCGTTCGCGGTCCGCATCTGCTCCGACGCCGAAATCTGGCGCGAGCACGGGCATCTCCTGATGGTGGCCGACGGCATGGGGGGGCACGCCGTCGGGGAACTGGCGAGCAAGATCGCCGCCGACACCATCTGCCACACCTTCTTCAAGCTCCGCAATACGGATGTCCCCGAGGCCCTGAAGGAATCGTTCGAAACGGCCAACGCGGCCATCAACGAACGGGGCTCGCTCAACCGCGACTTCGCCCGCATGGGGACGACCGGCACGGCGCTCGTCCTCTGTTCGCAGGGGGCCGTCATCGCCCACGTCGGCGACAGCCGCCTGTACCGCATCCGCGGCGAACGCATCGACCAGTTGACGGCCGACCACAGCGTGCTGTGGGAGTTGATGCGGCAGGGGCGATTGCGACCCGATGAGGTGTTTCTCCACGAATCGCGGCACGTGATCACGCGTTCGCTGGGACCGGAGCCCGTCGTGCAAGTCGACATCGAGGGGCCGTATGCCGTTCTGCCCGGCGACGTCTACCTGATCTGCTCCGACGGCCTGACGGGTCACGTGCAGGACGCCGAGATCGGCATCATCGCCCGCGAGCTGCCGCCGCCCGAGGCCTGCCGCATGCTGGTCAACCTGGCCAACCTGCGGGGCGGTTCGGACAACGTGACGGTGGTGATCGCGCGGGTGGCCGCGACTCCGGGAGTTCACGAAGACGAGGAAACTCCGGCGCCGACGGGCGGCCTGGGGCTCGGCTGGATCATCACGATTTGGACGCTGGCGCTGATCTTCGTGGCCGGCGTGATCTGTATTTTGTTGGTCGAGCATGCACTCGCGGGCGTCTATCTCGCCGCGGCGGCCGCGTTCGGCGCGGTCGGCGCGGTCGCCTTCTGGCTGGAGCGGCGCCCGCGTGACACGTCGCTGGGCGAGGCGGGAGTCGAAACGACCGTCTGGCGGCCGTACCGCACCGCCTCGGCCCGCTCGAGCGTCGCCTTTTTGAACCATCTGGCGGCCCTCGAAGGGGAACTTGCGCGCGGCGAGCGAAGAGCGCTGGGCCATCGATTGGCCGGCCCAGCAAGCGGCCCGAGCCTTGGCCCGCAGCTCGCTCGACTCGAAGAACTATTCCAAGGCGCTCTCCGAACTGGCCAAGGTCATCGACATTTTGATGGCCGGTTTGCTGCAATACCGCAAGCAGGTGCAGCGCCAGTCGAAATGGGGCAAGCCGGTCACGCCGACGCCCAATCGCACCAGCCCGACCAGCGATTCGGCCTCCCGCGACTCCATCTCGCCGTCGACGCCGCCACCGGCCCCGCCAAATGCGGCGCCGGCACCGGCTCCGCCGGCTCCCGAACGCCGCTCCGAAGAGCGGGGGAGCTAGTGAGTCTACCGCTAGTTGTCGGGTGCCATGCCCACCGCTTTCGGTGAGACCGTCCGGGAATTGAGAGCGAAGATTTGCCTAGGGTGCCACGGTTGAGCTTGCTCGCTCTTCACGCGTCACGAACCGTCATCAGCAACCGGAAAGGGCACGGCTGAGCCGAAGCGTCTCAGCCGTGGCACCCGAATTACCGGACGGTCTCACCGGTTTCGGTGGGCATGCGCGATTCGCAGCAGGAAACATGCCCACGCCGAGCCGTTGGGCATGGCACCCAGCGCGGGGCGTCTAGGCCGGTTTCCGATCGGTACGGTGCCGGCGACCGAATCTCAACCATCGCCGGGATTTCAGCCGCCCGGATTTCGGGTTGTGGAACTCGGGCGCACGCAGATAGACTCCCGCTCCCCCGGTCCGTCCGGCCAGAGCCGGATTTCCGGATCCAAGGATGTCCGGATCCCAAGGAGGCGAGGAGCGGGGCAGGGAAGAGGGGGAGTCCTCGCGTGCTCTTTACGCGCACGATCCGGCGCACGATGGTTTGCGGGCTGGTCATCGTCCTTGTGATGATGATCCTGCTCTCCGTCAGTGCCATCTACAGCCACTTCTCCTATCGTCAGATCATCCGCGAGCTGGATTACGCCTTTAACAAGTGTCCGCGCAAGCACGCGCTCACCGAGGCGATCGGCCGGCTGCGGCCCGCGCTTAAAAACGGCAGCTCCGACCCTCTGGCCGTGCACGATCGGGAGGGTCGTTTTCAAGAACGGCTGAAACTCGCCCAGGCTGAGGTCGGCGATTACCTGTTCAAATTGCAGCGCCTGCCGCCGCGTCCCGAATACCGCCAGATGGACCCGATGGCACAAGGCATGGTCGGCGCGATCGGCGACAAGCTGACTCTGATCGAGAAAGAGCTCCCCGCGCTCGACGATCCAGCCCGAGCCCGCAAAACGGCGGAACAACTGCGGCTCGAGGCCGATCAGCTGCAGGAAAGTGCCGACGCGATCCCCGATTTTCAGGAGGGAATCCCCGCGACGCTCGACAAGGCCAGCGCGCTTTTCCAGTCGAATTTTCGGCTCGTCACCTGGTCGGCCGGCCTCTCCGTGGTCTTCTTCTGCGGACTGATCATTTACGGCTACATCTGGGTCTTCGCCCCGCTGCGGAAGCTGCACCAAGGAGCCTCGCGGGTCGCCCAAGGCGATTTCAACTACCGCCTCAGCTTCACGCGGCAGGACGAAATGAAGGAGTTGGCCGAAGCCTTCAACAGCATGACGGCTCGCTTCCAGGAAATTCGCGGCGACCTCGATCGCCAGGTTTACGAGCGGAGCAAGCAGCTCGTCCGCTCCGAGCGATTGGCGGGCATCGGTCTGCTCGCGGCCGGCGTGGCGCACGAAATCAACAATCCCCTCTCCGCCATCGCCATGGCTTCCGAATCGCTCACGGAGCGTTTTGCGGAAGAGCCCGCTTCTGCCGAACGTCAGGAAGCCGAGGTCGTGCAGCAGTATCTCGAGATGATCCAGCGGGAAGCCTTCCGCTGCCAGAAAATCACGCAAAATCTGCTCGAATTTGCCCGCGGGAACGGGGACCGCTGCGCGTGCCACGACCTGACGTCCATCGTCAACGACGTGCTCCGCGTGGTGCGAATCATGAGCCGCTACCGCGATCGCACGATCCGCTTCACCCGCACGGCGCCGTGCCAATTGGAAATGAACGGCCCCGAAATTCAGCAGGTGGTGCTAAATCTCGTTTCCAACGGGCTCGAGGCGATGGATGACGGCGGCACGATGACCATCACCATCACCGAGCAGACCGACCACGTCACGCTGATCATCACCGACGACGGCTGCGGCATGTCGCAGCAAGTGATCGACAATCTCTTCGAGCCCTTCTTCACCCAGCGCCGCAATGGCCGCGGCACGGGCCTGGGCCTGTCGATCACGCACCGCATCGTCACCGATCACGGCGGCGCAATCCAGGTCGAAAGCGCCGGCCCCGGCCGCGGCAGCTCCTTCCGCGTGCGACTGCCGCGCAAAGCCATCAAGAGCGGCACCGCCGCCTGAGCGAGCCGCGCAAGGCCCGAAAGCCCGCGTTGCGTGGTTCTGGCCGCTCGAGCGTCGAGTCTACCGAGCGCGAACTTTCCCGCGACGGAATCGGCGGACGAGCGGAGGAGCGACGACGAGCGCTACGAGTCCGTAGGCTGTGGGATCCGTTGGCCAGGGCGAAGCGGTGTATTCGATGATCGGCTCACGCGTGATCGGGCCCCGGATGGGATCGGGGGAGAAAGTCACATCGGCCGGGGCCGCCGCGTAAGCCCAGTCGTCCTCGAATTCGGTGAGCCAGTTCCCGGCCGATTGATCGACATCTTTGATCTTCAGCAGCCTGAGTGTTTCCGTCCGGTCCTCCGGGCTTAGCCTGTTCGCCCAAGCGATTTTGCCCGACCATGTGCTGTGGACTATTTCGCCTCGGTAGCGTGCCTCGGCCAGGAAGAAGATTCGCAACAGTCGCTTCTGGGCCGACAATGATTGTGCGAAAGCCTTGGGATCCGGCTCACGATACGGAAACAGCGGGCGGTCCGTTCTTGTATGTCATCCGCAATGCGGGAGTTGCGACTTGCGCGTCGGCTGCCGTTTGTTTGTCCTTCTCGACCCGTAAAGCTGTGATCTTCCATCCGGCTTCGACATAGGGCTTCGCCCAGGTTTGGACTTCGGGAGAGAATGCGTAGCCATGCTCCTTCAGCCACTGCACCAAAGCGTCGGATGATTTCGTCTGGAGGACGACCGCGTGAAAGCCCGCCACGGACTTTTCGGCAAGCACGCTCACTTCACTCTTCTTTGTCGACTTAACCTCTTCGCCGCAACAAATGCTGCAATGCTCCGGACGGGGCCTGACTTCCTTCGCGGGAGCGGTCAATTTCGCCAGAAATGGAAAAGCTTCGTTGCCCGACTCTTCCAGCTCGGGCTGCGTTGGTGTGGGCACCAGGAAGCCAAAGTCGGCGGCATCGCCCTTAAACGAAGCCTTTCGAATGAAGTGCTCAGTCTTGTGCGCGGCATCCCAGACGATGATCACGGTCTGATCCGCGTTTACGACGGCCTTGCCACGCGGAGGCGCGGGGCAGCAAGCAGGGGCGAGGGAAGCTCGGCGAGACGACGCGAGCAACAGGCCGGCGATTCCCAGTACTAGCCAAAGACGACTCATTTGCGTCCCCTCCGTGCTTGAGACGGCTTTTTTGCTATCGGTCTGACAGATAATACGTCCCCGAGCCTGAACGGCAGCGGCGGCACAAAACGGATCGCAGATAGTTCGATTTTAGCCATGGCGGAGTGGTTCCATCGGCGCAGTTCGATGGTCCAGAAGAAGAGTTGCTGAGTTTGCTGGGCGGCGGCAGCGCCTGATTGGGGTCCGATTTTCGCCCCCAAATGATGCTGCGAAACCGGTTGCCACGTTTGGGGCAATGTGTTATCAAGCGGCTCCACCACCCGGGGGCCACCGAACGGATTCGGCGGACTACGCACCAAGGAGAGGGCGGCTTGAACTCTGTTCCCGTCAACAAGTTACGCGTCCTGTTCGTCGACGATGAACCCCCCATCCGGGACGTGATGAAGATCGAGCTGCCCCGCATGGGGCACGACGCGACGATCTGCGAAGACGGGGCCGCGGCAATCGCTGCTCTCGACAAACAATCCTTCGACGTGGCCATCGTCGATCTGCGGATGCCCGGCCTCAGCGGCTGGGACGTCATCGATCACATCAAGAAAACCGCCCCCGACACTGAAGTCATCATCAGCACGGGCCACGGCAGCATGGAAGAGGCCATCCAGGCCCTCCGCCGCGGCGCCTACGACTTTCTGCCCAAGCCGTGCAAGCTGTTCGAGATTGCCAACGTGCTCAAGCGCGTGGGCGAAAAGCTGGCCCTCACTCGCAAAACCGTGGCCCTGGAACGGCAGCTCGAACGCGTGGAAGGCAGCCCCAGCCTGATCGGCGAAACGGCGTCGATGCGCCGGGTGAAGGCGCTCGTCGACAAAATCGCGCCGACCGATTCGGCCGTGATGATTCAGGGCGAAACGGGCACCGGCAAGGAGCTCGTTGCCCGCCGCATTCACGAGCTGAGCCTGCGGGTCGACGGCCCGTTCGTCGCCGTCAACTGCGGGGCGCTGGCGGAAAACCTCGTTGAAAGCGAATTCTTCGGCCACCGCAAAGGGGCCTTCACCGGCGCCGACACGCCGCGAAAAGGGCTCGTCGAAGTGGCCCACTGCGGCACGCTGTTCCTCGACGAAATCGGCGATCTCGACAAGAGCATGCAGGTCATGCTGCTGCGGTTTTTGGAATCGGGCGAGATTCGGCGGGTCGGCGAAAACGAGTTCTTTCACGTCGACGTCCGCATCGTCTGCGCGACCAACCGCGACTTGCAGACCATGGTGGCCGAAGGGACCTTCCGCGAAGACCTGTTCTTCCGCGTCAACACGTTTGAAATCCATTTGTCGCCGCTGCGTGAACGCAAGGACGACATCCCGAGTTTGGCCAAGACGCTGATCGCCCGGCATCTGAAGCGGGCCCAGGCCCCAGCCGACATCCTCTCGCCGGCCGCCCTCGAATTGCTGCTTTCGCACGAGTGGAGCGGCAACGTCCGTGAGCTGGCCAACGCGCTGGAGCACGCGGTGATTCTGTCCGACGGCAAGACCATCCTGCCGGAGCATCTGCCGGCCAGCGTTTCTGGGATCGGGATGCGGACACCGGCCGTCGCCTCAATCGGCTCGGGACAGGGCAAGACGCTCCGCGAAATCGAGATGGACGTGATCCACCAGGTGCTCGACAAGCACGCCGGCGACAAGCCGAAAGCGGCCCACGAACTGGGGATTGCCCTCAAGACGCTCTACAACAAGCTCAACCAGTACCAGGCCAGCGCCGCGGCCGGCTGAGCGGCGTCTGGGCGTCGATCGCTCGGTAGCTCGAAGAGCGAGCCGCAGCGGCGATCAATCGGGCAAATAGCGCTCGTCATACGCGATTGCGTTCCGCGTCAGGAAGGCCACCACTTCCTCGCGGAAACTCTGGCGGCGATGATGCTCGGCCTGGTTTCTCACGTACTCGGCGACGCGCGGCAGATGCGATTGACTGACACTGAAGGCCGCGTAACCGTCCTGCCAGGCAAACTTCGACTGACTCGTTCTGGTCTCATTCAGCCACTTCGAGGAGCCGGCTTTAACCGCACGGATGACGTCCGCCACTGCGACGGTGGGCGGCAGCCGCACGAGCAAGTGGGCATGGTCCTCGACCGCATTGATTTCCAATTGGATGACCATCGCTGTTCTTGATGATGCCACCGAGGTAGTGACAAAGGTCGTCGCGAAATTCTGGGCGCACCGATGGTCGACGGTCTTTCGTGCCGAAGATCAGGTGGTAGTTCAGATTGGTGTACGTTTGGGGCATGGTTGCCCTCGGCGTGGTGCGAGTGTGGTTTCTCTGTCGCCCCCTGACGGGGGCTAATTAGCAACGTTGTACGCCCGGTAACCGGGGTTTCACCCCCGGCTATCCTCTCCGACCCCTCCGGGGTCGAGGAGTGCAGATCAGTCACTGAGGGCCGCCTGTCGGACAGTGTTGACTGGGTCGGCGTTCCTGGGGTTGCGGCGGCTTTGCACAAAAACGCCCGTTTGCACAAAAACTCGGGCGGCTGCACAAAAACTCTGTTGGCGGTGCGCGACTCTGTTGACGCTCCAACGGTCACCTTCACGGCCAGAAACAGAGGCATACGGCCGCCAGATGGACAAAGAAGATTAGCGCGGCAGAGAATGCGGCGCGGCGGCTTGACCCGCTGCCCCCGATAATCGCACCGTAGGCCGGAAATTGCGAAAGTCCCCAAACCGCGATAGTTCCCATACCGATCCCCCCTCGCTTCATGAGTAGCAAAAGGCCCGGATAGAAAACGCCGAAATATCCGTAGTCCCCGTGCCCGGCTCCGGTTGAATAAATCGCCAGGAAAAAGGTAACCGGCGTCACGAGGATGCCAATCACAGTTCCCCAAAAAGCTCCTTGATAATTCTTTGGTTCGTCGCTCATGCCGTCACCTCAGCGAATGGCACGGGAGTTCAGTGTGGCGGATTGGGCGGTTGCAGGTTGGAGCTGTGTGGCGGCGGCATCTGTTCCATCTCGTGGTCAAAGGGAATTCCTCGCCCCCAACCAATGCCCGGACGATTGTCCCAATCCCGACCCGCCTCGCGCTCCGTTGTATTCATGAACACGTTGATGTAAGCGACTGTCAGTCTGCCAATGCAGTCGACCCGGCTGGCTTCACGGAGTGGCCAGTAGACAGTCGCAAGCAGTGATTGATTGAAGAAGTCGGTGCCGCTCAAACCGGCCACGGGGCCGATCGAGAGCACATACAGAACTGGCACTACAAGGAACGGTGCCAGGATTCTCCGACGGATCGAGTTATCGTGCATTGTGCGATCCTTCGCTCATGCCGTCATTCCGCGCGACCTTCATAGTCGAGGATCGCCTGATAAGACCTATTTTGGACATATGACGCGATCAAGACGAACGCGGAGAAGAGCACCGTGAGCACGGCAACCGCAATTAACACGTATCGCTTGCGTCGGCTCATCGCGTTCCACTTCGCGGTGGCCCCTTTGATCTCGGCGATCGGCTTCTCTTGCTGTGCCTTTGTGCGTCGTCGGCTCATGCCGCGATTGTACCGGGAGCAGGGGACGGGGAGCAGGGCTTTAGGAGGAGGCCAAGTTGATGTCATCAAAATCAAAGGTCTTCTGCAGAGACGCCTTATTGAAGACCCTCGCAAACTTCAATCGAAACTCGTCCATGCTGTCGCAAAGTTGCATGATCGTGACCACCTTTTGGATCTGATCGTGAACCTTCTCTCGCCCAAACTTTTGCAACCACTGGTGGTGGTTTTTTAAGAAGTGCGGGTTGGGATTTTTCTTCCGCAATTCGCGTCCGACATCCCCATCCACGGCGTCGTACACAAACATCATCACGTATTTGCCCCATCGCAGCGGTCGCGATCTTGGCGAATAGTGGATGCCTTCTAATCTGCGCCAGCTCAATCCAGAACACGTCTGGAAACATTTGCGCCCATTCTTGCAACGCTTCCGCGATAAATGCCTGCAGCTTCAGTTGAAGAGCGCGCTTGGCCCGAACCTGTTGGTATCCGGTTGCTTCATCGACAAGGGCGATAATGCCAACCTTGGCACAGGAGCGGACCACGATTTCTGCTTGTGCCGCCAAGTGCAGCTGATTCTTGCGCAGGCATCCTGGTTTTTGCCTCGCTTCGAGATACTTCTGACAGATCTCAACAAGCAGGGTTGCTTCGTAACCGTTGGCAATCTGGGGATTTCCCGGGACCTTGAATTGAAGGATCTGCCCCCCGATCAAGTCCGTGTCCAGCAACGGGTTAGCTCTCAGGTACCGGGCTAAATTGCTACTATCGGTCCCCCCGGTCAACACCCTGACGACCTCACCCTGTGTCATGACCCGGCGACCGTCGTTCAGGACGTGGCACTCAAGCTCAAGATCGCCGATCTTCACTTTGCCGCGGAACATCGAAAACGTTCCGGGATCGCCAGCTGTTTCGATGACCGCCGGGGCGGTCGGGCCAATTAGCTCGCCTTTCAATTCATCCTTGAGCTTTCCGGCCTTGAGCCATCTCGATCGAACCGCCTGACATTCGCAGCAAGACCGACGTGGCGATGGTCAACGAAGCGCTCTGCAAACTGCTCTGTCACAACATCGTGGTCTTGATCCACGAAATGATCGAGCTTGGAATCGAGCCGACTTTTTGGGCAGAATCTACGTCTGCACAAGAACTACCCGCTTAAAGGGGGTTTTTGTGCAAAGCCGGTTGCGGCAGAGAGTCATTTGCGAGCAGGAGCGAGGGAATCTGCGCTGACAAAGCGGTCGAGCCGCAATGCGAGCACTGCCGTCGCATAGCCGAGGATAGCGGCTCGACGGAACTCGGACTCGGCCCCGCAGGGGCCGAAGAGGATAGCCCAACGTGCCAACGTTGGGTTAAAGCGCAGCGACGAAACGCCGAAAAGCCCCGGGAGGGGCGACAGAGTCTTTCGCTCACCACCAAGCAAAATGCCACGGCCACGCAGGAAAGCGATCGACGCCTTCTCGCGAGATTGAGCCCTCAGGCAGCCACCAAGATCGATAGCCTACCCGAGGCCCCCTCTCCGTTTCGCCGTTTGGGCTCAATACGGCCCAACGATCGCGCGGTTCTGCGATCGATTAATACGGCGATCGCTTAATACTGCCGGACGACGCCGACCACCACTCCCAGAACTTTCACGTTGGTGGAATAGATCGGCTTCATGGTCGAGTTGGCGGGCTCGAGGCGGAAGCGGTCGCGTTCGCGGTAGAACCGCTTGAGCGTCGCTTCGTGGTCGTCGACCAGGGCCACCACGATCTCTCCCTCGCGGCAGGAGTCCTGGCGGCGGACGACGACGTAGTCACCGCTGGCGATCTGGTCCTCGACCATCGAGTCCCCTTTGACCCGCAGGCAGAAGTGATCCTCGGGCTCGAACAGGGGAGCGAAATCGATGTGCTCGGATTCCTCGACCGCCAGCACCGGGCTGCCGGCAGCGATCTGGCCGGCCAGCCGCAGACTGGTCCGCTGCTGGGCCGACTCGGAGAGCTGAATGGCCCGCGACATGTGCGATTCGCGGGTGATCAGGCCTTTGCGCTCGAGGGCCTTCAAGTGGCACATCACGCCGTTAGGCGAGCGAATGCCGAAGTGAGTGCCGATCTCGCGAACCGTGGGTCCGTAGCCGCGATTCAGGATTTTGTCCTTCAAGAAGTCGTAGATTTGCTTTTGGCGGCTGGTGAGTGCCGGCTTAGTTTCAAGCATGCTCGTTGACATTCGGCTCTCCTGCTCGCGGCAACCTGATTCAGCTCTAGAGCTGGGTGAATCTCCTACGTGTCGATCCTAATATACGGACGTGCATTCGGCAACTGCCAATTGCTGCCAAAACTCGTTAAGGACAAAATGTAATCTGGCAATCTCTCCGCGGAGATTCAGCCTTTGGTGGGTCGCGCGATGAGCGCGGTGCGTCTCACATCGGCGAAAACCGATTCGATAACCGCACGTGCGCACAGTTCTGCGCTATAAAAATAGTGATTTGAGCGTCACCGCGTGTCCACGCACTCAGCGACCTGGGAGACGTGCACATTCATTGCCTGAGCGCGGAAATGAGCGTGCCCGGGCCGCGTTGCAATCACCGGTGAGCGAAGGCTTACACACCAGTACGCGCGAAGCGATTGGCCGAGACACTTGGCGGAAGTGGTCTGCAATCGGACCGCAGGCGCGCGATCGGAGGCACGAAACCAAAGCTTTCCGCGCTGCCAGACGCCGCTTGAGACGAAAGCCGTCGCGCCAAGAAGTGCACCTGGGCTTTCCGACGGTCCCGCAACCCGATTGCAGCCGCTTATTGCCGCTGCGGGCCGCCCTCGTTGGCGATCAGGTATCGCAGCTGCCCGTCGAGCGTATCGGGCGTGACATGCGTGTCGACGGCATTCCCTTCCTGGTCGACCAGCCAAAGCGAGGGGATGTCGTGGACGCCGTAATACTGGGCCAGCGGATGTTCCCAGTGCCGCTTGTCCGGGTCGGAATAAAACAGCTGGGTCCAGTTCAGGCGGTTCTTGGCGATGAAGGACTCCATTTCGGCCTTATCCTCGTCCAGGCACACGCCCAGGATCGTCAGACCGGAACGCTCGTACGGCCGCGTGACTTTCAAGAGCAGCGGCAGCATCTCCTGGAAGGCGTCCGAGTCACTCGACCAGAAGACCACCAATACCGGTTTGCCCAATAACTGGCCGTTCTTGAGGAAACGGCCGTCCGCCGTTTCGCCGAACAATTTGACCTTTTTCCCCTTCAATTCCAGCCGCCGCAGAATGGCCGTGGCTTGGTCGGCCTGCGGCGTTTTCGGGAATTTTTCCTGCAACACGGCAAAGCAGTTCATGGCTTCCCCGTCGAGGTGAAAGAGCTCGCAGGTCTGGCCCGCGGCGTGCAAGAGGGGAAGTGCCTTCGAGTCGGAGTGGGGGAAACGCGTGGCAAAATTCCGGGCCGCGATGGCGAACGCCTGGATCTTGCGACGGTCGTTCCGCGCCTGGCGGGCGTTGGTGTGGGCGAAGCGGGTCAGGTACCAGGCGGAGTCTTCAGCCGCGGCGGAATTCGGGTCGCGGCGATAAAACTCCTCAGCCTCGTCCTGGAGGGCCTTGGCGTCGTCGGCGCTGCCGCTGGCCGCCAGATCGAGCCGGGCCTCACAGAGGGTTTGGACAGCCTTGTTGAAGATCGGCTCCAGAGCCTTTTGTTCGTGCGTTTTCTCGATCAGCTCGAGCGACATGGCAATCAGTTTGCGATTGCGCTCGGGACTGGCCGGCTCGGACCGCTGCACGAGCAACTGGCCCGCCAGCCATTCCGGGCTCTCTTTCCCGGGGACCGCCTGGGGATCCGCGGGCCCCTGATTCTGAGGCATTTGGCTCGGTTCGCCGTTGGCGGCCACGCCCGAATCGCCGGTCGCGGAGCCGTTTTGTCCGCGGCCGCCCCCCGGGTTATTGAACGCTGCCGTGGGAATCGAGGGATCGGCCGCTTTGCCCTGTTGGGCCGTCACGGGGTCCGACCCGGTTTCGTTGCAGCCGGTGAGTGTAAGGCTGCTGATCGCTCCCAGAGTCGCGAACAAGGCCGCCGCGGCCAGCGCGTTGGAGCGGGTTGAAATCGCCATGGGTCTCTCCATCCGTTGAGAGATGGGGGGACCAGCGCCCCCCTCAAAGAAAATCCCGCAGACGGCCGCGCGCAAATCCTGCGGCAAGCAGCCGTACTTCGTGCGATGTTTTAGGCGATTGGGAGAACTCTGGGAAGAGGAGTCCGCGCCCGGCAGGCGGTTCCAACCGGCGCGCGCCACCCAAGAGCGTGGCGCCACCGCCCCGAGCGGGGGGCGTCAGCCCCCCGAGCCACGCGAGAGAAGAGCACGCGCCACACAAGCTCGCGTCGAGCGCACCGCGTCTTATCTCGCAAATTCATCTCGGCAAGCTGACGCTTGCCGCTCAGGTTCGTGCGCGCATCAGCAATTTCAATCTTCAATTTCGATCGTCTTCAATTTTCCAAGTCATGCTGCCAGCGACATATGTGCAAGAGCGCATTTGGGGAGAGTTTTACTAATTCCCTGCAAGGTTCGACACTCTCCGAATGCGGCCGGGGTTCAATCTGCACTCACGTCCGAACGCTGCGAAGTTTCCCATCTCAGCTCTCGCCCCGCTCGGGCCGCGCGGGCCCGCGTCAAACATCTGCCACACTTGCGAGAAGGAGGCTGTGATGACGAAGAAGCTGTCGTTCGATCGACCGAATCGGCGCGATTTTCTGCGGACGGGAATTATCGGCGGGACTGGCTTAGTGGTCGCCCAGTTCGCAGTCCCCAAAGAACTCAGGGCGCAAACCAACACGTGGTCCGGCCAGGTCAGCCAGTCGTCGGATGACGCCTACGAGTTGATAAAGTTTCCGGCCAACACAACCAGCACCACTATCGATCTTGTCAATTCGAGCGAAAGCGGCTTTCGGTTCCAGAATGTTACGGTGCCGAATAGCGCGACGATCACAGCCGCTTCGATTAGCTTCAATGTCACAGCCGGCCCCGGCACTTGCAGCGTTTATTTGCAGGCCGCGGACAACGCGCCGACATTTATGCCGACGCTATTGAATCTCGACAGGCCGCATACCGTAAACTCCGCGAACTTCGCGTCTGGTACCGGATGGACCAGCTCCGGCGACCTTTCCGCGGCCGTTCAGGAAGTCGTCAACCGCCAGCCTGTGGGCACCTCCACCGGATGGGTGTCCGGCAACGCCATGGTCGTGCTGGCGATCCCGACTCAGGGGCTTCTCGGGCGTGCCATCGTCACCACGTATGACGACGACCCAGTCCCTCCGCCGAACCTGGCCGCGATCCTGACGATCCAGTACACCTAGAATCGACGTCGCGCCGTCTCGCTCCGAGCGGGGGGCGTCAGCCCCCCGAGACGCGCGCGAAGCGCGCATCAGATATGCTCGTCTCGCGAGAAAGACCTCGGCAAGTCACGCTTGCCGCTCAGGGGGACGAGTGCGCGACCGATCCGCGGTCAGCGCCGGCCGCTAGAGCTGGCCCGAGAATCGCGCGAAGCCTTCGAGCGCGTAGTATTCGGGCAGGCCGAGGTCATTGTAGATCTGGGCCGTGTTGCGCGTGCGCTCTTCGGCTCGCACCCAGAATTCGCGTTCGTCGTGGCCGGGGAAGAGGGCCTTGTCCTTCTGCGATTCGTGCTTGAAGATCGCCAGCTTCTTGCGGAGCATGGTCTCGGGGCTCAGCGGCACGGCCCGCTCGATTTCGTGCGGCTCGTACTCCTGCCAGGCGCCGCGATAGAGCCACACTTCCGGGCCCGCCGCGCCCTCCGCGCGGATCACGTCGAGGGCCCGTAGAATCGCCTGGGCGCACACGCGGTGCGTGCCGTGCGGATCGGAGAGGTCGCCGGCGACGTAAATCTGGCTGGGCGCAATCTCCCGTAACAGGCTGGCGATGATGGCCACGTCGTCGTCGCCGATCGGCCGCTTCGAGACCTTGCCCGTGCGATAAAAGGGCAGATCCAAAAAGTGCAGCTTTTCTTCCGGCACGCCGACCGCCTTGGCGGCGGCCGTCGCTTCCGTCTTGCGGATCAGCGTTTTGACATTGAGAACTTCGTCCGTGTCGAAATCAGCCGGCTGCTTGCTGACGATGGCTTTTCGCAGGCGGCAGCAGAGATTGTTGGACGACTCGGAATGCAGCTCGAACAGCTTGTGGAACTCGCTGACATAATTGAGGTGCCGTAGCGCGTCGTGGTCGAAGACGGCGATGTTGCCGCTCGTCATGTAGGCGATGTGGACGTCGTGCGCCTGGTCGGCGAGCGTCGCCAGCGTGCCCCCCATCGAAATCACGTCGTCGTCCGGGTGCGGGCTGAAGACGATGATCTTCTGCCGCTCCGTGCCGCTCGGCTTCGTGCAAATTCCGTTGAGCAGGCCCTCAAACACCCGCTGGCGAATGGCCTCTGTCGGCCCGCATTCGCGAAGCAAATCGTGCAGGTGATTCGAGACGAAGTCGCGCGCCTCGAGCTTGAGCAGCGGCTTCTTGATCTTGCGGCTGAGCCAGATCACAGCCCGCTTTTCCATCGCCGAATTCCAACGCACCGGCCCCACGAGCCATGGAGTGCGGATCGCCGTCAGCTCCGACGCGCTGGCGTGATCGACGGCAAACGTCACGTTGCGATGCGTCTGCAAAAAACTGGCCGTGACTTCCTCGCTCTGCGGCTCTTCGAGTGTGCGGCGGACGATTGGCGCCTTATGCTCGCCCAGCGCGATGATGATGATTTTTCGCGCGGACAGGATCGTCCCCACGCCCATCGTGATCGCTTGCTGGGGCACGTTCTCTTCGCCGTAAAAGTCGCTGGCCGCGTCCTGCCGGGTCACTGGGTCGAGGGTGACGATCCGTGTGCGGCTGTCGCGCGGGCTGCCCGGCTCGTTGAAGCCGATGTGCCCCGTGCGGCCGATGCCCAGAATCTGCAAGTCGATGCCGCCAGCCTTTTCGATCGCGTGCTCGTAGGCGTCGCAGAACGCGTCGACGTCGCGGAGCGGAATCGTGCCGTCGGGGATGTGGATGTTTTCGGGCCGGATGTTGACGTGATCGAAGAACGTCTCCCGCATGAAACGGTTGTAGCTGTGAATCGAATCCTTCGGCATCGGCCAATATTCGTCGAGATTGAACGTGACGACGTTCGAGAAATCGAGCGACTCCTCCCGATGCAGGCGAATCAGCTCGCGATACACGCCGATGGGTGTCGAGCCGGTCGGCAGCCCCAGCACGGTCTTCAGTCCGGCCGAGTTGTTCTCGCGAATCAAGCTCTCGACGACGAGGGCCACGTGCCGATCGACCTCGCGCGCGTTGCCGAAAATCAGCGTGGGGACTTTGGTCTGGCGGAGGGCCTGAGCCGGAGCGGGTTGGGGTTGGGCTTTGTCGGCGGTGCGTGGGGCAAGATCGATGGCCATGTTGGAGACGGAATTCCTGTCTATATAATGCGATCCGACAGCTGAAAAATCGTGTCGTCCAAGCTTTATTAGACATCGAGACTGAGAGCGAATTCAATGGCTGGCGGCGGTGCCTCGAGCAACTCTTCCTCCACGTCTCCCTCGGACGGCGTCTCTCCCCTGCGAATCCTGGCGATTCACGCCCATCCGGACGACGTCGAATTTCAATGCGCCGGCACGCTGGCCCTCTTGGCCCAAAAGGGCTGCGCGATCACCATCGCCACGATGACCCCCGGCGACTGCGGCAGCGCCGAGCACTCGGCCGAGGAAATCGCCGAGATCCGCCGGAGCGAGGCCCGCGCGTCGGCCGCGATTCTGGGCGCCGAATACGTCTGCCTCGAATTTCGCGACCTGTCGATCACCGTCGACAACGCCAGCCGCGGCAAGGTCTGCGAGTGCCTCCGCCGGGCCCGGCCCGACATCGTGCTGACGGCTCCGCCGGTCGACTACATGACCGACCACGAGCTGACGAGCGTGCTCGTCCGCGAAGCCTGCTTCTCCGCCTCGGTCCCCAACTACTCGACCCGCCAATGGTCGCCGGCCCCGCCACTCGGCGGTATCCCGCATCTGTATTACGTCGACTCGATCGAGGGAGCCGAC
The DNA here is from genome assembly GCA_963800135.1 of uncultured Planctomycetaceae bacterium. GTDB lineage: Bacteria > Planctomycetota > Planctomycetia > Planctomycetales > Planctomycetaceae > DASPSM01. Next base: position 433,168 of record CAWCZR010000003.1, read on the forward strand.
ACGTTCGGCCGCCCGGTGAAACCCGACTTCATCATCGACGTAACCGCGACGTTCGCGACGAAGCAAAAAATGCTCGCCTGCCACGAAAGCCAGCGCAACTGGCTCCGCAAACAACACGGCATCGACGAATACATGCAAAACGGCGAACGCTGGTCCGCCGCCCGCGGCAAAGAAATCGGCACGAAATACGGCGAAGCCTTCCGCCAACACACCGGCCACCCGTATCCGCACGACAATCGGCTAGCGGCGCTGCTTGGAATCCCTGGTTGATGTGTTGATGTCGCCGCACGACTTGCATCCGAATCAGAGCGCAGGATTGCAGCCCCCGAATGGGGGCGCCACTCTTCTTGCCACCGGACTTCGGCGAGCTCAGTCGAGTCGTGTCAACCGGTGGGATCCGGATCGCGAGTGATCCGAAGCCCCCAACGGGGGCGACACTCTTCAGGCGGACTTTGCGTCGAAAGCGGATCGCGCTCCCAACCTTCCGCGCCATGCGGCACCTCCGCACAAACAATCTTCGCCGCCGCTAGAATGACGGCATGAAGCGGATTGCCTCAGTCATGTCGTTGACGACTTGGGCCGGCGCGATTTTGGGATTTGGCGGGAGCGTGGCTTGGCTGGCGATTCGTTTGGCGCTGAACGGAATCCCAAACGACTTTTTTGGCGAGGGTTTTGGTTGGGCAATGCTTTTCGTTGGGATTGTCACGGCTTTCTGCGGAGGGATCGGACTTGGGATTGGGCTTGTTTACGTGACGTACAAGCTATGGATGAACGAAGTGTGACGGCACGAGCAACGAACCGAAGAATTGTGTGGCACCCTACGCGCCATGGAGCCCGCGTGAATTCATTCAAAAGGGAAGGGCGATGCGAGACTCAACATTGTTGCGAAATGTGGGGAGGGTCGCCTGCGCTGCCGTGCCTTGCGCGATGACGGCGATGGGACCCGCTATCTGATCCCCGGCGTGTTGGCGGCCGGTCAGCTCGGGGGAATCTTTGGGGCCTTCAAGACGCTCAAGACGTCGCTGGCGGCTGACCTCTTAATCTCGCTGGCCAGCGGGACGCCGTTTTTGGGCCGCTTTCCCGTCACGCAGTCGGGGCGGGTGCTGTTTCTATCCGGCGAGGCGGGCTTGCCGGCGATCAAGTCGATGGCCGGGCGGATCTGTGCCGCGCGGGGACTGTCGCTGGACGCCCTGGAGAATTTTGTCTGCTCGCCCGACGTCCCCAATCTCAGCGACCCGTTCGACGTGATGGCCTTCACAGAGCTGGTCGAGAGAGAAAAGCCGATCTGCGTCGTGATCGACCCCGGCTTCCTGGCGCTCGGGCCCGGCGGCGGGCGCGGCGGCCGGGGTGGGGCCCGAGGCGGGAGTGCCGGCAAGAAATCGCGGAGCCTGTTTGAGACCGGGCAGCTGCTGCGGCCGCTGGTCGAGCTGTGCGAGTCGACCGGCTGCGCGGTGCTCATCGTGCATCATTCGCCGCGAAGTCGCCGAGCGGGCGAGCCGGCCATGCTGGGCGACCTTGCCGGCAGCGGGGTCGCGGAATTCTCGGACCAATGGCTACTGGTGTCGCGGCGGCGGCCGTTCGAGGTCGCGCCGGGACAACACGGGACGGGACATCACGAGTTGTGGCTCACCACGGGCAGCCGGGCCGGCGAGCAGGGACTGTGGGAGCTCGACGTCGACGAAGGGACGGCCGAGCAGGGCACCGGCCCGACGCGGCCGGGAGGTCGCCGGTGGAAGACAGTCGTTCGTCCGGCGACCTCGCCGCGGATGCTGTCGGACAAACAGTTTGTCGCAGACCGCGAAGACCGCAACCTCCGCCGCCGGGCGCTGGCGTTCGAGCGCCAGCCTCAGCGGACGTTGGAGCTGCTGGCCGCCTACCCGGAGGGACGCACGGCCCGCTTCATCCGCGACACGCTCGGCATGAGCGGCGATCGGATCAACCGCCTGCTCGACCGGCTGATCGAGAAGGGGGTCGTGGTGCGGACGGAGGACCGGATCATCGACCGCCGCCGGCCGATCGTGACCTACAGCCGAGTGCAGGCGTTCGACCTATCGGCCGAGGCGATCCGGTCGCGGCCCGTGAGGCCCGATGAAAAAGTGTACGACGTCGGGACGGGACACTTCCTCGGCAGGGGCAATGCCCCTGCACCCGGTGCGGCCGGCGCCCAACATGGTGGGACGCGTCTCGCCGCGGCCGACGGACTCCCGACCCAGTTGGCCATATCGGGCGGCACTGCCGCCTCGTTGGCGAATGCTCTGCCGGCGACGGACCAAAACCCACTCGCGGACAAGCCGCCAGTGCCACCCACCGTCCCGGAATTGGCGCGGGACATGGGACGGGACACGGGACACGGCGTCGGGACGGGACACTTTGCCGATCGAACCGCGTCCGCAATGGATCCCGCGGGCGGACCAGGGCCGGTCGAGGAAAAGTCGGGACGGGACACGGGATCAGAAGTTGAGCCGGATCGGGGCGGGACACGAACCGGGACAGCCGACATCGGGACGGGACTCGTTGGCTGACGGCACTCATTTGCTGACGAACTTAATTTCCCGAGACCAAAAAACACGGCTGAGCCGAGGCGTCTGAGCCGTGGCATCCGGAGAGCCTGCGCCCCGAGGCCAGCGCACCCAGAAACTGGCACAGGAATCGCTCGACAAGAAGGCGTTTCTACGCCACAATTCTGGGAGATCGCGATCTGGGAATTCTCGGGAGTCGGATTGATATGTCGGAGCCGATCCACGCTGACGTCCACGCACCGGCCGCTTCTGCCACGGCGGTGCTTGGGCACGATGATCCTCCTTCGCCGGGCGAGGGGGGGCCGTTCTCGGAGCAACAAATCGAGCAGTTCGAAGAAGACGATGCCGACGCGGGACGGGGCATCGGCAAGATGCTGGCGATCTTCTTCCTCTACACCGTGATCGTGATGTCCGGCGTCGGCTGGTGGACTTTCCACCATCAGGCGCACTGAGAAATCAACGACTTGAAGAGCGAACGCCCGAGACGTGTACTCGCGAACTGATACAGGCGAGTCACTCGGACGGCGTACCGAATTCTTCGAGCCGCTGGCGTGCTTCCTCTGCCCAAGGGCCGCGGGTGTCGAAGCGCAGATAGCTCCGCCAGTGGTCGACCGCTTCTTCGGTTCGGCCCAGCTGCAGCAGTACGTCGGCCGTCTGCCAGTGGGCGTCGGCGTAGTCGGCGTGTATGGACAGGGCCAGCGTGAGGGCCTCGAGGGCCGGCTCCAGCTCGCCGCGGGCGGCCAACAGCGAGCCGATCTGCATCCAGGCTTCGAGATAGTTGTGATCGACTTCGACGGCCGCGTAGTACCGCTCGAGCGCGGCGTCCGCCCGCCCCAAGCGGAAGAGGGCGTCGGCCAGATGGAAATGAATCTCCGGACTCTCGGACCGATCCATGAGGGCTAGTCGAAACGCCTCAATCGCTGCCTCCGGGCGATGGCCATCGAGATGTCGGCAACCTTCGGCGAACCACTGCTCGCTCGACCAGTGCTTGCGAGCGTCGTTGGCCGGCGACTCCGTCGTCGCGGTGGCGTCGGTCTCGCTGTCGGCCTCCGCGCGACGAAATGCCAAAATGGATCCGTCTTCGGCTTCGGCCGCATCCGCGGCGGAGGGCAGGGGAGTGCCGTGCGGGGCCGCGGCACTAAAGTCGAAGCAGCGCTGTCCGGTGGTCGGCTCGAAAAGACCGCGATCATCCCGAGCGACGAGCCGCGCGTCCTGGGCCAGCAAGTTGAGCTGCGCCAACGGCCGCTCGACTCCGGGCAGTAAGTGGCGAATTTTGGCGAGGCTGGCTTCGAGCTGCGAGCGGGGGACGCCCGCCTGCAGCAAATCGTTCAACCGCCGCACGCCGGCGGCCTCGGCATAGTCGAAGTAGGGGAGGCGATAGACTTTTTTCACGGGGCGAATGAGACCGATTCGTTCCCAACGTCGGATGGTGCCGATCGGCACGTTGAGCGAGCGCGACAGCATGGCGGGGGTGTAAAGGGCGTGCACTTCGCGGCAACGGCCGTCGAGCCCCAACAGCCGCAGCCAGTCCGACTCGCTGACGATCCGCAGCGGCAAGCCTTCTTGCTGCAGCCGCGACGCCTCTTGCATGTTGAGCGAGGGGTGCCCGTTGGGCTCCAGCGGCCAACCCTCTTCGCCGACGACGAGCATGGTGGTCTGCCGGCTGACGTGCTGGGTGGCCGTGCCCCCGTGCTGCTGGGCCAGCTCGTGCGCTTGGAGGTGCGTCATCGAGGCCAGCGTGCCGGTGAAGGAAACCCGCTCTCCGGCGAGATTCGGCGAACTGCCGACGCTTCCGGCGCGGCGCGGACGACTCGGTGTCCGCATCGGTCGTGGAGGCGTCGGTCGAACGGATTTTGCTGATCACTTCGGCATCCTGGTGCGCGAATTCGGGACGGCGACTCCTGCCGGTCCAATCGACGCGTCGATCTTACCAAGGCGAAACGGTGTCCCGCTAATCCACGAATTTGAACGAGTCTGGGGCGGGCTCTCGCAACTTGTCGGCACCCGGATGCTCAACTATCTTCAGAGCCGCCACCTGCCTCGTCACTTTGAATGCCCGAATTAGTCTGCCCAAGCGAAGGAGTTCCCATGTCGGCGATCGAAAAGACGGACCCGGAGATTTGGGCAGCCATCAAACGCGAGATGACTCGGCAGAAGCTGGGCCTCGAACTGATCGCCTCGGAAAACTACACGAGCGCGGCCGTGCTCGAAGCTGCCGGCACCATCCTCACCAATAAATATGCCGAGGGCTATCCGGGTCGCCGCTATTACGGCGGCTGCGAAGTGATCGACACCATCGAGGAATTGGCCCGACGGCGGGCGTGTGCTCTTTTCGGCAGCGACCATGCCAACGTGCAGCCGCACGCCGGCTCGCAAGCCAACATGGCCGTCTACCTGACCGTGCTCAAGCCGGGCGACACCTACCTGGCGATGAACCTGGCCCAGGGCGGCCACCTGACGCACGGCAGCCCGGTCAATTTCTCGGGGCAGCTTTACAACGTGGTGTCGTACGGCGTGCGTGAGAGCGATCATCGCATCGATTTCGATCACGTGGCCAAGCAAGCTCGCGACCACAAGCCCAAACTCATCGTGGCCGGGGCGAGCGCTTATCCTCGGGAGATCGACCACGCTAAGTTCGCGGAAATCGCCCGCTCGGTGGGCGCCCTCTTTATGGTCGATATGGCGCACTATGCGGGCTTGGTCGCCGGTGGCGTTCACAACAGCCCGGTGCCGGTGGCCGACTTCGTCACGTCAACGTCGCACAAAACACTCCGCGGCCCGCGCTCGGGGTTCGTGCTCTGCACCGCGGAGCACGCCAAGGCCCTCGATAAAACGGTCTTCCCGGGGATGCAGGGGGGACCGCTCGAGCACATCGTCGCCGCCAAGGCGATCTGCTTCCGCGAGGCGGCGGAGCCGAGCTTCAAGGACTACGCCCGGCAGATCGTGGTCAACGCGAAGACGCTGGCCGAAACACTGATGCAGGGGGGATCCGCCTCGCCTCCGGGGGCACCGACAACCACCTCATGCTCTGCGACATGACCTCGGTCGGCCTCTCCGGCAAGATTGCCGAGGAAGCGCTCGACAAGGCGGCCATCACCGTCAACAAGAACATGATTCCCTTCGACCAGCGCAAGCCCCTCGACCCCAGCGGCATCCGCATCGGCACCGCCGCCCTCACCACCCGCGGCATGCGCCAGGACGAAATGAAGCGGGTCGGCAAGTGGATCCTCGAAGTGCTCCGCGCCCGACCGACGAAAAGGTCCTGCAGCGGGTCCGCGGCGAGATCGCGGAGGTCACCAAGAGTTACCCGGTGCCGGGGATTGCGTAAATGCGGCCGACGACGTGCGGCTGTGGTAGAATGGCTAGTGGGAAAGGCTTGTCGAGACGCCATGGTCGAAAACTTGATCCATGATCGAGGTCGCGGTCCCGAGCTCATCGGAACCCGGATCACCGTCTATAACTTGCTGCCGCACTTCTTGGATCCTACGGCGACCGAGGAGTACATCTGCGACCAATACGGGCTGTCGCGCGAGCAAGTTGCCGCCGCTCGCGCCTATGTGCTCAACAATGCCGACGTCGTTCTGGCACAACACATGAAAATCGAGGAGCGCCTAAGTCAAGGGAATCCGCCCGAGGTGATCGAGTCGGCCCGACGAATTCATGAGCGATTGGTCAGCTTCAAGGAATGGCTCCGCGAGCGTGAACCCTCGGAAGCCGAACCTCAGTCCCAACGACCAACATTTAACGTGTGGCTGGCCAACGAGGGAGCTCGTGGCAGGGACAACCGCTAAATGCGGGGGCTCCTGGCCGACGTGAATGTGCAGCGCCACGCCATGGTGCTTCTGCGAGGAATCCTCGAGCATCGATCTGTGGGATTTGCTGACGGAGACTGGTCTACGCTTTAGCACGCTTGCCGAGACCGGGCTCAGCAACAGCATCGATGACGGAGCGCTCTGGACGTTCTGCCAGGAAGACGGCTGGGTGCTCTTCACCGACAATCGGAATGCGGAGGGGGAGACGTCTTTGGAGTTGATCCTGCGGGAACAGTGGCACGCCGGTGACCTCCCGATCCTGACCGTCTCAAATAAGACGATGCTCGAGAAAAATTCCGCATATGCTGAGCAAGTCGCCATCGATGTCGCCGAGTTGCTGTTTGGAATCGAGGATGGCGAGTATCGCGATCGACCTCGAATCTACGTACCGCTGAGTTAGTCGGAATTGCAAGCCACGCGCCGGCACGGCTCTTCAGGAAGATTGCGAAGCGAAAACGGTGTGCCTGTCCACCAAAGGCGGACGTTGCGGCCTTGGCACACCACAAGTCAGCGCGACACTGTTTTGCTCGACAGCAGACTCTCGAGCGGCACGACGGCGTTCATGCTGCCCGAGCGAAAGCCGTCGAGGTCGAGTGAGACGTATTTGAAGCCCAAGCTATGCAACTTGTCGGAGATTGTTTTGCGGGCCGGATCGGAAATCAGTCCGGGCAGGGCCTCGAGCGGGACTTCGATCCGCGCCAGGTCCCCCGCTTCGTGACGCACGCGGAATTCGCGGAGGCCGAATTCCTCTCGGAGAAACTGCTCTGCCCGATCGACTCGTTCGACGCGCTCGGGCGTGACGGCGAGGCCGTAGGCGATGCGGCTCGACAGGCAGGGCGTGGCCGGTTTGTCCCAGACCACGAGCTGCCAGTGAGCGGCCAACTGGCGTGCGTCGGCTTTCGTCAGCCCGGCTTCGATCAGCGGGCTGCGGACGGCGTGCTCGCGGGCCGCCTGCATTCCGGGCCGGTAGTCGCCGCGGTCGTCGAGGTTGGCTCCGTTCACCACCACGTCGAACTCGGGCAAGTCCGCGTGCGGCTTCGCCAGCAGGTTCTCCAATTGCGTGTAGAGCTCGGTCTTACAGAAGTAGCAACGGTCGGGAGCGTTCTTGAGATAGTCGGGGTTCGAAAACTCGTCGGTCTGAATCACAACGTGTCGAATGCCGACCTGGGCGGCGAGGGCGGCGGCTGCTTCGCGCTCGCCCGATGCCAGGCTGGCGCTGACCGCCGTGATGGCCACGGCATCGGCTCCGCACGCCAATTGCGCCGCTTTGGCGACGACCGCGCTGTCGACGCCGCCCGAGTAAGCGACGGCCACGCGGCCGCAGGCTCGCAGAATGTCGAGCAGCCGATCGCGCTTGGCAGCCAGAGTGGAATCACATTCGCTCATACCTGAACTATATCGGGGCCGCGCAGCGGCATCCACGGGGCTTGTTCTTTGCGAGTCGCCCGACGAAAGACTGACGCGTGGCTTCCACCCACGCAAACAGGCCGTGCGGCGCTCGGTGGTCGCGCGAATTTGCTTTCGATTAAACTCCGAAAAGAGAGTCGCGCTTCGCAGGTGAACAGATGGATGGTTGTTTTCGAGTTTGGTTTTTGTGCAGCTTCGTCGCGCTTCTGTGCTTCGGATCACTCGCCGAGCAATCGCAAGCCGCCGGATTGACTGCCGCTCAACGCAAAGAATTGGCTGCCATTCGCGCGGCCATTACTAAGGTGCACGTACCTGTCCACCGCGATGCGATCGATGACGCGGAAAAGAAGACCGCCGACGCCGAGCAGCGTCTGGAGACGTTCATCAAGGATTCGGGGTTGTCGGCCGACGACTCGCATCTCGTCAGCCTCAAGAAATTGATCACCGGGCGTCGCGAGGCCATTGTCAAAGCTCGCGAACGCTACCAAGGAGGAAAGAAGACTGATCGGACTGCTAAGAAAACAGATAAGAAGGCAGAGCAGGGGGACAGCTTCGTCGGCCAGGTCGCGCCGATCATCAAGGCGCACTGTCTCGACTGTCACGGCAAAGAAGCCAAAGGGGGGCTGCGGCTCGACACGTTCGCCGGCTGGGAGAAAGGGGGCAAATCCGGGCCGCTGCTCGTAATCGGCGACGCACAAAACAGCCTGCTGATGGGTCGGCTGGTGGTGCCCGGCCCGACACGGATGCCCAAAGGCGGTGAGCCCCTCGCGGAGGCCGATTGCCTCAAGATCGCCGAGTGGATTAATCGCGGAGCCAAGTTCGACGGCGACGATCCGTCGAAGCCGCTCGATAAACTCGCGCCGGCTGGCGGCGCGCCGGCGAGCGCCGCGGGGGCCACAGCCAAGAGCGCGCCAATGACGCCCAAGATCGACATCCAAAAGCCGAAAGGGGGCGAGACGGTCGCCTTCACGCGAGACATCGCTCCCATCCTAGTCAACAGTTGCCTCCGTTGTCACAGCGGGACCGAACCGAAGGGCGGACTCTCGATGGAGTCCTTCGACCAGCTCTGGACGGGGGGCAAGAGCGGACCGGTGATCGATCCGGGTCAACTGGGCAAGAGTCGGCTGTGGCAGCTGGCCGGCGAACAAAAACCGTTCAAAATGCCGCCGGGCGACGAACGCATCACACGGTCCCAGTGGGCCAAGCTGCGGGCCTGGATCGAGGAGGGCGCTGCGTTTGACGGCAGCGACCCAAAACGGCGGCTCGCGAGCCTTGTCCCCACCGACGCCGATCGTCGCAAAGCCGAGCTGGCCCGCACGTCGGCGGACGAGTTGCGGGAGAAACGCCGCTCGCGGACCGACGATCAGTGGCGGCGGACGTTTCCCCGCACTGAGCCGGCGCGCGTCGAGAATGAAGATTTCCTCCTCTTGGGCAATGTTTCCGAGGACCGCTTGAAAGAGGCGTTGCGTCTGGCCGGCCGGGATTGCGAGCCGCGCGCGACTTCCTGGGCGATACGTCCAAGCCGGCGTTCAAGGGAGGCCTGGCCGTGTTCGTGCTCAAGGATCGCAACTCGTTCGAGGAATTCAGTCAGACCATCGCCAAACGCGAGCCGGCCGCTGCGATTCACAGCGCCGCCGACGTGCGGCCCGATCTCAAGGAGGCCTACATCGTGGTCGAGGACCGCGAGTCTGCGTCCGAGGGCGGAGCGGGGCAGCCGGCGTCGCTTGAAAAGAATCTCACCGAACAGCTGACGGCGGCTTTGCTCAAACGAGCCGACAAAAAACTCCCGGACTGGATCGTCGCCGGCAGCGGCCGCGTGGCGGCAGCGGGGGGCAGCCAGCCGGCGCTCGCGGGCGTACAATGGGCGGCCCTTTATCGGCTGGTCGGCTCGCTGGAAAAGCCCGACGATCTGCTGGCCGACGGCTCGTTCTCTTCGACGGCCCTCGCCGACGTCGGCGAGGCGGTGACGGCGTTTCTGATCGATCGCCGGGGCAAAACTTTGTTCCCGCGGTTCGTGCAACAACTGGTCAACGGCGCCAGTCAGGCCGACGCCTTTCGAGACGTTTACGGGACCGATGCCCGCGCTGGCCGACGATTTCTTGCAGCAAGCTGCCAAGGGCGCCAAAGTCGGCGATAATTAGCCCAGCGCAAATCAAGTCTGGCTCGCCACAGCCCGACTTCGCACAGCCGGGCGCGACGACGACTCAATCCAGTTCAAGACTGTCAGGGCCCAGATGGACGACGTGATTGTGATCGGCGGCGGCGTGATCGGTCTGTCGGTCGCGCTCGAATTGGCCGGGCAGGGGGCGGCCGTCACTGTGCTCGAGCAGGGGGACTTCGGCCGCGAGGCGAGTTGGGCCGGCGCAGGCATCCTGCCCCCCGGCAATCTCGACGCCGCGACGACGCCCGAATCGCGTCTCCGCGCCCTGAGTCACACCCTCTGGCCCGACTGGGCCGAGTCGCTGGCCGCCGAGACGGGGATCGAAACCGGTTACACACGGTGTGGAGGATTGGAGCTGCGCACGGCGAGCGGCGCGGGAGCCGACGAGGGCCTGGATCAACTGTCGAACGAAGTCGAGTCGTTGCGCGGGGAAGGCGTCCGGGTCGAGACCCTCAGCCTGGACGCGCTGCGTGAGTTCGAGCCGCTGGTCGCTCCTGAAATCGCCGGTGCCTATCGTCTCCCCGATCTCGGCCAGGTGCGCAATCCGCGCCTGATCAAAGCACTGCTGGCGGCCTGCGGGGCTCGCGGCGTTCGGCTGCGTCCGGGAACGCCGGTCGTCGCACTCGACGGGTTAGGAGCGCACGGCTCAGAGACAACTCTCGATGAGGACGAAACGCCGGGCGAGCCGGCTCCGGTCGATGGCGAGGACCGCAGCCGGCGGATCGACGGCGTCCTCACGCACTCGGGTCGAGTGCAAGCGGGCCGATATCTGGTGGCGGGTGGACCTTGGTCGCGCGGGCTGCTGTCGTCGGTCGGCGTCGACGTGGGGATCAGCCCCGTCCGTGGCCAGATCGTGCTCGTCTCGCAGAGCTCGAAACTGCTCACGCACGTCCTGCAGACCGGGCCGCGCTATATCGTGCCCCGCGACGACGGCCACATCTTGATCGGCGCGACCGAAGAGCACGTGGGCTTCGTGAAGGCGAACACAGCGTCGGCCGTCAGCGAGCTGTTGGCGTTTGGCGCGAGCCGGGTGCCCGCGCTGCGCAGGCGCGGTTCGAGCGGGCCTGGTCGGGGCTGCGCCCGGGGTCGGGGGACGGCCTTCCCTACTTAGGCCGCGTCGCGGGATTCGACAATCTGTTCATCGCGGCCGGCCACTTTCGCAACGGGCTGCAGATGTCGCCGGGGACCGCCCGCCTCACCCGCCAGGCGCTGTTGGACCAGGAGACCGACGTTTCGCTCGAGCCCTATCAGTCCGATCGACCTCAAGCCGCGGCAATCGCCGCGCGAACCTGATGCTGCCTCTGCGAGAGCGTCTGAAGGCGAGACATCTAAGGGGGCGAGACACTGATGCGAGTCGTCATTCAGCGCGTGTCGCGGGCGAGCGTCACTGTTGACGGCGAAGTCGTCGGGCGGATCGACAAAGGACTGCTCGTGCTGCTGGGAGTGGCCGAGCACGACACGCAGGACGACGTGATCTATCTCGCCGCCAAGATCGTGGGCCTGCGGATCTTTCCGGACGACGAGGGGAAGATGAACCGCTCGCTGTTGGAGGTCGGGGGCCGGATGCTCGTCGTCAGTCAGTTCACGCTTCTGGGGGATTGCCGCAAAGGGCGACGCCCCAGCTTCATCGAGGCGGCCCGCCCAGAACAGGCCGTCGAGTTGTATCGAGGCTTCGTCGCGGAAGCTCGAGGGCAGGGTGCCGAAGTCGAAGCGGGGCGTTTTCAGGAACATATGGACGTCGAGCTGGTGAACGACGGTCCGGTCACGCTGATTCTCGATACGCGTGAGATGCGCGAGGCCGCCAAAAGCTGAGTTCGAGCCGCCCGGTTTCGCCACTCGGGCCGGCCCCCCGCTCCGCCCTATCGCCGCCAACTTGGTCTTTTGCCGTTTTGCCGCCTTTCGCTATACTCCCGCCCCCTTGGCAGTCGCCGATTGGACGGCGCGCGCCAGGCCCCTTTTTCATTCCAGGCAGGGAAGCCGCCCATGTGGTACGACCTTCTGACCCTCGGCATCTTGATGTACGCGATGTTTCGCGGCGCGATGAAGGGGATCGTCTGGCAGTTGGCGACGATTGCCGCGCTCTTGATGTGCTTCTTCTTCTCGGGATCGCTGTCGCATGTCGTCGCGCCTTTCATTCGCGTCGAGGAGCCGCTCAACAAGTGGATCGCCATGCTGGTGCTCTACCTGGGCTTTTCGTTCGTCAGTTTTGGCATCGCGCGGGTCATGCACGATGCGATTGAGAATATGCGGATCGAGGCGCTCGACCGTCATCTGGGCGCCCTGCTCGGTCTGGTCAAAGGGGCGATGTTCAGCATGTTCCTGACCTTCTTCCTCGTGACGCTCTCGCACTCGGCCCGCGAGTCGATCATCAATTCCGAAAGCGGCTACGTGGCGGCCGTCGCCATCGACCGGCTCGACCCGGTCATTCCCGGCGACCTGCACGCGCTCTTGGAGCCCTATCTGCGACGCATGGACCCACGGGGCATCGAGCGCGAACATCGCGACGAGGAGTACGCACGACGTCAGGGAGATGATCGCGATGATCCGTTTGTCGACGACGACCGACCGGACGATCGCCGCGATCCGGATGCCCGTCGCGATCTCGATGCCCGCGCCGACGATCATCGCAGCTTCGATGGCGATCATCGGGGCCCGAACGACGGCCGCCCGGGCGACGACGGTCCCTACGCCGCCGATCGCCGCGACGACGGAATGCGGCGCGACGCGATTCCCGATCGTCCGCGCGACCGCCGCGACCCGGCCTTCGACGACGCGGCACTCGACGCTCCGACGCGGCGTGACCGCGCCGTGGCCGACGACGATCTGGGCCCGCCAGGAGACGACGAAAGCCACTGGCTCTCGTCATTGCCGGCCGCGCTCGACCAGGGGCTCCGCCTGTTGGCGCGGAAAGCCTGCGCGCACCACCCGGCCCGAGCACCGCGGCGAGCTGTCTCGACTGCTCTCGTCGAGCACCGTGCCCGACATGATTCGCAAAACGCTCCGCGACTGGCAGAACGGCCGCCCGGCCTCATCCAACGCTCCTGGATTCGACGATGGTCCCGGCCTGGGCGGCAGTCCCGAGCTCGCCTCGGATCGCGGCTTTGATCGAGATCGAGGTCCCGGCCCTGATCGAGATCGACCGTTGCCTGGAGGTCTGGCGCCCGATCGGGATCGCGGTCCCGGACTCGGCCCAGATCGAGATCGCGGTCCGTTGCCAGGACTCGACTCTGACCGAGGTCGTTTGAGAGACGATCGTGGTCCACTGGGAGCCGATCGAGGACCGACGGGGGACCGCCGCGACGAACGAGTCTCGCTCGAGCGACAGATCGTCCGCTCTCTGGGCAGCCTCAGCGGTGGCTCCGATCGGCCGATGGCCGCGGAGGACATCGAGGCCCAGTTCAACGGCATCCCGGACGACGTCGCCCTCAACGTCCTGAGGGGCTGGCGGACCGAGCTCCGCGATCAAAAATCAGACCCCCGGGACGTCGACGGCACGACCCTCGTGCGCCGCATCCGACGCGAGCTGAGCCGGGCGGGGATTTCGATGCACACCCTGGACAGCGCGACCCAGGATCGCCTCCGTGGTGGGGAGCGTCGCTAGGGGGACAACGGACGGTTCCAACAAAGATGGCTGGCGGCTGGGCTGTCGGACGAGGCCGCTCAAGGCTTGAATCGGAAGCCCCCCGAGCCGGAACGGGGGAGATTTCGTTCCGGAATTGGCGTGGCTCAAAGCAACCAGCGTCCGCAGGCGGCTCGGCCTAGAAGAAAAGGCCGTTTTTCCCGGAGTTTTTCGGGAACGAATTAAACATAACAGACATTATCGGACGTTGCGGATCGGCCTGAAAACGGCTGTTCGGGCCCCAGGCGCCCCGCCCGGCGATTCACTTGCCGGTCTTTCCGTTGCTGCCATTGTTCTTTGCCGGGTCGTCTGACTTGGCCTTCTTCTCCGCCTTCTCTGTCACCAGTTCTTCGACGACCCGTTCCTCGTAGACGCCGATCTTGCGGAACTTCTGGTAGCGGCGGGTCAACAGCGTGTCCGTTTGGATGGCCGACAGCTTCCGCAGCGCCTTCTGCAACGAGTCCTTGAGCGTGGCTGCCATCTGCCGATGGTCGCGGTGGGCACCCCCCAGCGGCTCCTTGATCACCTCGTCGACGATCCCCATCCGCAGCAGGTCGGCACTAGTGAACTTCAGAGCCCGGGCTGCCTGGTCGACGTTGCGAGCGTCCCGGGTCTTCCAGAGGATGCCGGCGCAGCCTTCCGGGCTGATCACCGAATAGTAGGCGAACTGGAGCATGGCGATGTGGTCGCCGACGCCGATGCCGAGCGCTCCGCCCGAACCCCCTTCACCAATCACGACGCAAACCATGGGCGTCCGCAAGAGCGACAGGTCGCGGAGGTTGACGGCGATGCTACTGGCCTGGCCACGCTCTTCGGCCCCGATTCCCGGATAGGCCCCGGGCGTATCGATCAGGCAGATGATGGGCAGCCGGAATTTCGCCGCCAGCTTCATCTTTTCGAGCGCCTTGCGGTAGCCCTCCGGATGGGCGCAGCCAAAGAAGCGCTCCTCGCGTTCCTTGATCGTTCGGCCTTTGTGCTGACCGACGACCAGGACCTTTTGATCCTCGAGCTTGGCAAAGCCGGCGATCATGGCGCGGTCGTCGCCGAAGGCGCGGTCCCCGTGCAGCTCGACGAACTCGTCGAAGACCAGCTCGATGTAGTCGAGGGCCTGAGGCCGGGCCGAGTGCCGGGCGACCTTTACGACGTCGGACGGGTTCAGGTTCTCGTAAAGCTCGCGGAGCTCGTTCTGGATCGTGGCCCGCAAGGTGCGGATGGCTTCTCGAGCGTCGGGCGTTTCACTGATGTGCGACTCGAGCGCGGAGAGCTGCCGCTCCTTTTCGTGGATTTGCTTTTCGAATGCGAGTTCGAGGTACGTCGACGCCAAAGGGACCAACCCTTCCAACGGGCGAAGCGGAGCAGGACCGCACGGCCAGGATTTGCCGAGATCAGCCCGTCATTTAACGGGTGGCAACTGATCCATCAAGGGGAGATCTTTGGCCGGGCCCGCCGGTTTCTGCGCGGGAACCTGCGGCCGAGGTTGCTGAGCGGGCGTTGGCTGGCCTCCACCCATCATCTGCTGGAGCAACTGCTGCTGCGCGGCAACCGCGGCCGGGTTATGCGCAGGCGGCTGTTGCGGTGGTTGCTGGACACCAGGCGCCATTGGACGACCGGGCGCTTGACCGGGGGCACCCGGCTGCGGACCGGGCGTTGGCATCCGCATCTGGCTGCCGTACGGCGCCGCCCCGTAAGGACCCGGCGCGCCGGGATAGCGCCTGGTGGATAACCGCCCGGCTGACCGGGGGGCATCTGTCCCGGCGGCATCTGCCCGGGCATTTGTTGTGGCGGATAACCCTGTGGATAGCCACCACCGGGATACTGCCCGCCCGGATACCCGGGCTGCTGCGGGTAGGGCGCGCCGCCGGGGTAGCCGGCCATCGGATAAGGATAAGGCTGCTGCCCGTAGCCGGGAAGGCCGTAAGGATTCGCGTAGCCCGGGTGCATGGGTTGCTGCATCGGCTGCTGGTGTTGGGGCATTGGTTGTTGTGGCATCGGCGGCTGTGCCTGTGCCGGGCGGGCAGGCTGCGGTGCACCAGGCTGCGGCGCCGCCGGTTGCTGCGGACGAGCAGGCGCCGCAGCGGCTGCTGGTTTGGCGGGGCTCGGCGCTGCCTTCGTATCCGCGGCCTTCGCTGTCTTCCCGGCTTGAGGCGGGGCCTTTTTCGGAGCTTCCTTGACCACCAAATCGGGATTCGCCTTGAAGTACTGCTGCCGCTCGTGGTCGGCGCGACTATCAAGCCGCCCCGCCTTGTCGAGCGTGGTCTTGTAGCGCTCTGCTTCCTCCGCTTTGCGTCGGCGGTCGACCTCCAGCACGTCTTCTTTGAACGGCTTGATGTTGCGGAACTCGGCCATCACCTCGTGGGTGTCCTGCTGACGCTTCTTAGGATTTTTCGCCAGCATCTTGAGGATCATGCGGTCCATTTCCGGCGTCACGTTGGCATTGAATCCCGACGGCTCAGGCACCTGGCCGGTGAGATGTTTCTTGAGCAAATCGTCCGGGCTGCTGCCGCGAAACGGCGGATCGCCCGTGAGCACCTCGAACAACGTAACGCCCAGGCTGTAGATGTCCGATCGCGGCGTGATGGGCGCCTTGAGGATCGCCTCGGGCGGAATGTAGGTTCGCGTCCCCTGGATGGTCCTCTCTTTGCTGCCGAGCATTTTCGCGACGGCGCCAGCGGCCTTAGTCGTCAGCGAGAAGTCGATCAGCTTCAACTCGGAAGCTTTGTTGAAGAGGATGTTGTCCGGTTTGATGTCGCGATGCACATATCCGAGGCCATGAAGATAGCCCAGCACCTGGCAGAGCTGTTCGACCAGCCGCGTGAAGCGGGCCTGCACCGAAATGAGTTCGGATTGAATCTGCGTTTTGAGATTCGGCGCGCGGAAGTAGTCCATCAGGATGTACCCGCGTTTTTTGTTTAGCACCAGCTTCTGGAAGCGCACCAGATTGGGATGCTCGAAGCGCTCGGCCAGCTTGGCTTCGTGCTTGAGCACGGACCGCTGCTCGGACTGGGCCAGCGCCTCGGGCAGCATGACCTTCATCGCGTAGCGCCGATCCCCTCCACCTTTGTCGCTGGCCTCCCAGACTTGCGTCGAGCTGCCCGTCGAAATGTGGTTCAGCAACAGGTAATCGTCGATAATGATTTCGTCGGACAAAGCACTGCTCCGCAGAAAAGCGGTTCATCGGCGTTCGGACAGGATCGGCCTGAGAAGCCCGAGCCCCCCGTCCTCTAAGTATACCGGAGTCGACCCGCCTCAGGCACGACCAAGCGGGGACGGATCAGGCTCAGAACGGCGGCCAATCGGCCCCTCATATTTATTACAGCTCGACGCCGCGGCTCGACACCGACGCCCCCGCTCGGTCGAGGCCCGCCGCTAGATACCGCCGGTGCTTGGCTTCTCGCCCGCAGGCTTATCGCTCGTGGCGGCGTGCCCCGCCGTCGCGCCAGCCTTCGATTTGGCAGGCGCTGCCATCGGCGAGGAGCGAACAACGGTGCCGTCGGCCAACTCCTGCGAACTGGACTCGATGACCTCGTCCCCATCCCGGAATGGGCCGGTCACAAACGAGCGGCCGTCCCCGACCGCCGCCAACGTAGCGACCGCCACATCGCGAACGGTGTCGCCCCGCAGCACCTGAACCTTGTGCCCACCATCCCCGACGTTGCCAATACAGCTGTTCGGCACGTCGGCCACGAGGTCCCGGGGCACGAGCGGTGAGTAGACAGTTTGGCCCGCCTTCAGCGCCCCTTCGGAGTTCTTGAGCACGACGGTGGCAAGCGCAGCCGAAGGCAGCAAGTCGCGCAAGGGCTCGAAATGCGACGACAGGGGCAAGAGCGCCTCCACCTTGCCACTCATCACCTGGTCTTCGACCTTGATTGAAATACTCTGTCCCACCGAGGTCGACGCGCGATCGACGGGGACTTCGACCTTCAACGAACTGATATCGCCCAGCACCACCAGCGGATCGCCCATGCGGACGACCTGTCCCTCCGCGACGAGCACGCCAAAAACCTCCGCCGAAAATGGCGCTCGCAGGCTCCCCTGGTCTACCCAGTAAGAGGCCAGGTCGAGGTCTGCCTTGGCGGCAGCCAGTCGCGCGTCGGCGAGCTGTCGGTTGATGGGCGCTGTAGACGCTCCGGCTCCCTCCGAACCCGCCTTCCCGCCTCCAAGCTGCTCGGCTTCCAGCTGCGCGGCCCGATAGAGGGCCTTGGCACGATCGAGCATGAGTTGCTTGGCCGTCACATCCATGCGGGCGATCTCGGTCGCCGTCTCGATCTTTTGGCCGGGCTTACGCAAGAGGGCTTTGACGACGCCGTCGAACGGAGACGCGACGCGAACCGTTTGCAGCGGCTCGAGGTGCATCGGCACCTGATATTTTTCGGGAGCGCGAAGGTGCAGCGGCTGACGATGGATCACGATCTGCCCCGAACCCGGCTGCGCGGCAGTCGGCGGCTGCGCGGGAGTTTCCGTTTCGGGCGCATCGTCGTCCTTCGCCTTTTTTCGCGCCAGGCCGGATCCCTTTTTAGTCGACGATTTTCGCTCGGACGAGGGCGGAGCGGCGACGGAAACTGTCGTCACGGCCGCTGCCAACACGAGAACCAAAAAACGCCGCCAGTTCATCGTCAGGATCCTCTGGATGTTTAGCGTCACCAAACCCCCAATCTGTACGTTAAAACGCTCCATTCAGTCAGTCAACAAGGTTGCTCGAATGAACCAGACCCCCTATGGTACGATCTGCGGAGCCGCAAGGCTCGCGGGCCGCGCAGCGTGCTGTCACCAGGGCCGAACGCCGTGCTGTCACACCCTGCTCTGCTGTCGCGATCGCCTCGACTGACGTCGATCTGACCGACCATCCGTCCGACGCCTGAAACCGAATTGGAGATGCTGATGTCGACTGTTGCCTCGTTGCCGTACAAGGTCGCCGATCTGTCGCTCGCGGAATGGGGTCGCAAAGAAATCGAGATGGCCGAGAACGAAATGCCCGGCCTGATGTCGCTCCGCGAAAAGTACGGGCCGAGCCAGCCGCTCAAAGGGGCACGGATTGCCGGCTGCCTGCACATGACGATTCAGACGGCCGTGCTGATCGAGACATTGACCGACCTGGGGGCCGAGGTCCGCTGGTCGAGCTGCAATATTTTCTCGACGCAGGATCACGCCGCGGCCGCGATCGCCGCGACGGGCGTCCCCGTCTTCGCCTGGAAAGGCATGAACGAACAAGAATTCGATTGGTGCATCGAGCAGACCCTGTTCTTCGCCGACGGCAAGCCGCTCAACATGATCCTGGACGACGGCGGCGACCTGACCGCGATGGTCCACGACCGCTTTCCCGATCTGCTCAAAGAAATCCGCGGGCTGACCGAAGAGACGACTACCGGCGTCCACCGTCTGCACCAGATGTTCGAGCAAGGCCGCCTCGGCGTGCCGGCCATCAACGTCAACGACTCGGTCACCAAGAGCAAGTTCGACAACCTGTATGGCTGCCGCGAGTCGCTGGGCGACGGCATCAAGCGGGCCACCGACATCATGGTCGCGGGCAAGGTGGTCGTGGTTTGCGGCTACGGCGACGTCGGCAAGGGCTGTGCCGAGGCCATGCGCGGTCTCGGCTCGCGCGTGGTGATCACCGAGGTCGATCCCGATCTGCGCCCTGCAGGCCGCGATGGAAGGCTACCAGGTCGGCACGATGGAAGAGTTCGCGGCGACCGCCGACATCTTCGTCACGGCCACGGGCTGCTGCGACGTGATTCGCCGCGAGCACCTGGACGCGATGAAGCACGAAGCCATCGTCTGCAACATCGGCCACTTCGATTCCGAAATCGAAATCGCCTACCTCAAAAATCGCAAGGACATCCGCCGCGTCAACGTGAAGCCGCAGGTCGACAAGTTCGTCTTCCCGGACGGGAAAGCGATCGTGGTGCTGGCCGAGGGCCGGCTGGTCAACCTGGGCTGCGCGACGGGGCATCCCTCGTTCGTCATGTCCAACAGCTTCTCCAATCAGGTCATCGCCCAGATCGCGCTCTGGACCAACACGGGTAAGTATCCGGTCGGCGTCCACATGCTGCCCAAAGAAGCTGGACGAAGAGGTCGCCCGCCTGCACTTGCACAAGCTGGGGGTCAAGCTGACCCAGTTGTCAGCCAAGCAGGCGAAATACATCGGCGTGCCCGTCGAGGGACCCTACAAGCCCGAGTACTACCGCTACTAAAATGCCGTTCAGGAGCGCGGGCGTTTGGCCACGGTCGACGCGCCCGGCCCCGCCGGATGTGTGAGGACTTTCGATGGTGCAGCTTACGGATCGTCGAGATTTCGATCGTCGAGATTTTCTGCGGCAGTCGGCCGTGTTGGCGGCCGGGACCTTCACCGCTGGCCTGTTGCCGCAAGCGCAGAAGCTGTGGGCGGCCGACTCGACGGAGCCGCTGTTTAAGATCTCGCTCGCCGAATGGTCGCTGCACCGCGCCTTGAAGCATGGCGAGCTGACGAACCTCGATTTTCCCGTCGTCGCCAAGCGCGATTACGGAATCGGGGCGTGCGAGTACGTCAACCAGTTCTTCAAGGACAAGGCGCAGGACCAAAAGTATCTGGCCGAGCTCAACAAACGGGCTGCCGGCGAGGGCGTGCAGAACGTCCTGATCATGATCGATGACGAGGGCGCTCTCGGCGATCCCGACACTGCCAAGCGTCAGAAGGCCGTGCAAAACCATCATCGCTGGGTCGACGCGGCGAAGACGCTCGGCGGTCATGCCATCCGCGTCAACGCCCACAGCAATGGCACCTACGACGAAACGATGAAGCTGGTGGCCGACGGGCTGCGGCAGGTGGTGGAATACGGAGCCCAGCAGCAGATCAGCGTGATCGTGGAAAATCACGGCGGCCTTTCGTCCCACGGCGACTGGCTCACCGGCGTGATGCGGCTGGTCGACAATCCCCGCTGCGGCACCTTGCCCGACTTCGGCAATTTCTACGACTACGACCGCTACAAAGGCGTGGCCGAAATGATGCGCTACGCCAAAGGGGTGAGCGCCAAGACGCACGATTTCGACGCGCAGGGCAACTGCGTCGAGACCGATTATCATCGGATGATGAAGATCGTGCTCGATGCCGGCTATCATGGCCGAGTGGGCATCGAGTACGAGGGCAACAAGATCAGCGAGCCCGACGGGATTCGGGCCACCAAGCGGCTGCTGGAACGCGTGGCCGCCGAACTCAAAGGCTAAAGCCAGGCCACCGGCCGAAACGAAACGCAAAGCGACGATTGTCAGCGGCGGAATACGACCAGCGGAAGAACCGCAGTCATCCGCCCTCCCCACCGTTTGAGATCTCAGCGTGATGCCGATGACAGTCGCCCCGGTTGCGGATCGGGTGTCGGAATATCAGCGTCGCCTGGAAGATCGCCTCGCCCGGCTCAAACGCCTCACCACGATCGACGATCGCATCTCCGCGGCCCGCGGCTTCGTGTTTCTCGCCGCCCTGGTCGCCGCCGCCTTCTGGTACTGGTCGGAGAACGGATCGTTCCGGCCGGTGATCGGCTTTCTGGTGCTGTTTGTTGCGCTCGATTTTGGCGCAGGACTCCGTCGAAGACCGGCTCAAGCAGGCCCGCCGCGCGACCGCCTATTGGGAGCGCTGCCTCCGCCGCCTGGCCGATCGCTGGCGCGGCGACGGCACCCCAGGGGACCGCTACAGCGACGAAGCTCATCTCTACGCCGGCGATCTCGACCTGTTCGGGCGAGGCTCACTCTTCGAGCTCTTGTGCCAGGCCCGCACTCGCCTGGGCGAAGATACGCTCGCCGCCTGGTTGCGCAATCCGGTTGCGCCGGAAGTTATCCGTCAGCGACAAGAAGCGGTCGCGGAACTCGCGCCAAAGATCGAGTTGCGCGAGCGAATCGCCATCCTCGATGCTGAAGTGCGCGACGATTTGGATCAAAATCGCCTGAGCGCCTGGGCCTCCGAGACGGCCTGGCCGATCAGCGGCCCCGTCCGCGTGGCCGCGCTGGTGCTGGCCGCCTTTTCCGTCGCCACGCTGATCGTGCTCTGCGTCTGGAACATTCTGTTTCCCTTCGTCTTCATGCTGATCGTGCAGGGAGTGGTGGCCATCTCGCACGGGCGACACATTCGTCGCTTGGCCCAAACCGCCGACGAAGCCGCGTCGGGGCTGTCGATCCTGTCGCAGGTCCTGGCGATTCTCGAGCAGGAGCAGTTTTCCGCTCCCCTGTTGACCGACATTCGTCGTCGCCTCGACACGCAGGGGCTCCCTCCCTCGCGGCAAATCGCCCGTTTGCAGCGGCTGATCGACTACCTCAACAACAGCCTGCGAAACCAGTTCTTCGCCCCGATCGCCTTCGTGCTGGGTCTTCCGGTGCATCTTGTACACGCGATCGAAGTCTGGCGGGGCGAGGTCGGGCCGCACATTCCCGACTGGCTGGGGGCGGTCGGCGAATTCGAGGCCCTCGCCTGCCTGGCCGGCTTTGCCTACGAACGGCCCGAACAGCCGTTTCCCGAAATCCTCGACGCGGGCACCCGCTTCGAGGCCAGCGAGATCGGCCATCCACTCATCCCCCGCAGCCAGTGCGTGTCCAACAACGTCTGCCTCGACGAAAAGACGCGGCTGATCCTG
This sequence comes from uncultured Planctomycetaceae bacterium, assembly GCA_963800135.1. GTDB lineage: Bacteria > Planctomycetota > Planctomycetia > Planctomycetales > Planctomycetaceae > DASPSM01. The sequence goes on from CAWCZR010000003.1 coordinate 455,283, forward strand.
ATCAGCGGCTCCAACATGTCGGGCAAAAGCACGATGCTGCGGACGATCGGCACCAACCTCGTGCTCGCCCAGGCGGGCACCACGGTTCGAGCGCAGCGGCTAAACACCTCGGTCTTTCAAATCGGCACGGCCATGCGGATCCACGATTCGCTGCAAAGCGGCGAATCACTCTTTTACGCGGCCGTCAGCCGGCTCAAGTCGGTCGTCGACTTATCGTCCGGCGGCCGCCCCCTGCTCTTCCTCTTCGATGAAATCCTGCAGGGGACCAATTCGCACGATCGGCTCATCGGTTCGGAAGGCGTCATTCGCGCGCTCGTCACGCGCGGCGCGATCGGGCTCGTGACGACGCACGACCTCGCACTCACCGAGCTGGTCAACCGCCTCGACAGCCACGCGATCAACTTCCATTTCGAGGATTCGCTGCTCGACGGCAAGATGACGTTCGACTACCGCATCCGCTCCGGAGTGGTGCAGAAGAGCAACGCGCTCGAGATCATGCGGCTGATGGGCTTGGACGTCTAAGCGGCGCAAGTTCACGCGACCCCAGCTCACGCCGCTTCCGGCTCGTGGTGACCGGAGGGCGGCCCGATTAAGGTCCCCTCCCCTTCCCCGCTGCCCTTCTTGGCAATCAGAGGGAAGGTCGGCTTGGCCGCGGCCTCGGGCTGGAGGAAGGGAATCTCGATCCCGTGGGCTGCAAACGAGCGATTGATCGTCGTGTGCAGCTCGTGAATCACGCGGGTGCGCTCGGTCAGGTTGGGTAAGAAACAGCGCAGCACGAGTTTTAGGCTCGCCTCGCCAAACTCCTCGAACGAGGCACTCGGCTCCGGATCGCGGAGGACGGCCGGATGATCGTGGGCCGCCTTGAGCAATAAATCCCGCGCCAGCTCCGTGTCAGAACCGTAGGCGATACCGACGTTGATCACGATGCGGTTGATCGTGTCGGACAGAGTCCAGTTGAGCGTGCGGCCGGTGATGAATTCCTTGTTGGGGACGATGTACTCCTTGCGGTCGCTGTCGCCGATCGTCGTCGCGCGGATGCGGATGCGGCTGACCACGCCCGTCACGTTATCGATCGTGACCATGTCCCCCACGCGGATTGGCCGCTCGAAGAGGATGATCAGGCCGGCGATGAAGTTGGCGAAGATTTCCTGCAAACCGAACGCCAGCCCGAAAGTGAGCGCGGTGGCCAGCCACTGGACCTTTTGCCAGCCGATGCCGATCGTGCTCGAGGCCGACGCCAGCCCGATCACCACGATGGCATAGCGGGCCAGCGTGCTATAGGCAAAGCGGCCTGCATTATCGATGGGCAGCCGCTGCAAGATGGTCATCTCCAACAGTCCGGGAATGTTCCGCATCGCGATCCAGGTGAGCGTGACGATCGCGACGGCGGTGACGACGTTGGCCATCGTGATTTGCACGACTCGGTCCCCGATCGTGGTCGGCCACAGCTCCCATTGATTGAGAATGCCCATCGACGGGAAGACGTCGACCCAGATCCACCAGAAACCGACAAAGAGCGAGCTGAGGACGCCGACGTTCACCAACGTCCGCGTCTGCGCGCTGTGTGCGGCGAGGTCGACTTTCGGCACCGGTTCGGAATGCACGGCCGCCACCACCGACGTGTCGGAGTTGACGGTCGAACGCAGCTCGGTGACCCGCCGCTCCTTCAATTGCTGCATGCCCATCAGCCGCCGGTGGACGAGGATCCAACGCAACAGCAGGGCCCGCGTGTAGTAACCGCCCAGCAGCGCCATCCCGGTGAGGTACAGCCGCCACACGAACTGGCGGGCCGTGTAGTCGTAGCCGCCGACCACGAGGGCCGCGATCAACAGCGCGCCGATCGCCCCGGCCCAGCGGCCGATCCGCTCTAGGCGGACCACCCACTCGTCCTGCTCGGCGGGAAACAGCTCGCGAACGAGCCCGACGTGCGGTCGCACGACGCGGAAAATGAAAAACGCGATCGATGCCATGCCCGCGGCAAACAACAAGCGATCCCAGGCGTTTCGCACACTGTCCGGGTCGGCGGCATGCAACAGCTCGGAGGCAAAGGTCAGCGGCAGACCGACCGCCATCACCGTCCAGACGTCCCGGGCGACGGCTCGCGCGGCGGCGCTCGGCCAGCCAAAGTGCGATTCGGCCAGGCCGTCCCTGCGGCATGTCCGCCGAATGAGATCGAGCGGCAGGAAGAACCAGGCCGTCGCGTAAAGCGCGTCGGAAGCCGCGGCGGGAAAGTCGACATCGTACGCCGAGACGGCCAGCCGCCGGGCGAAAAAGGCCAAGATGCCCGTCCCGGCAAGCGAGGTGCCCAAGGTCAGTCCGAAGGCGCGCAGGGTCGGCAGAAACCGCGTGAAGTTCGAGTGGTGCGCATCGTGTCCCAGATTCTCGATCTCGCTCTTGAAGCGGCGGCGAAAGTACCAGAAGGCGGCCGCCAACTGCAGGAAGGCACAGACCGCAAACGGGTTGGCGCGGGCGTCGGTCCAGAGCGCGGAAATTACCTGTCCCCAATTGGATGGACGAACCAGCCAGGCGATCGCCCGACCACGAAAGACGTCCGACGCGGCGAGCGGCTTGCTGCTGCGAATCCAGAGCACGCGCTCGTCGATGTACTGCGCGTATTCATTCAACAGCTCGATCAACTTGCGCTGGGTGAAGACCAGCTCGAGCAGCGTGTCGCAGTAATTGCTGACGTTTCGCGTCAGCGTGTCGAGCGACTTCTGCTTGCTCTCCAGCACATCGCGGGAGGCCTTTTCCAAGAGCCGCCGGCTCTCCTCGCTCATGTTCGCCGGAGCGCGGCCCAGAATCTCCTTGACGATCGGCTCCGAATTGGCGACGCCCGAGCGGATTTCGTCCAACTCGTAGAGCCGAAACTGCATCGTATCGATGATTTGACTGCTGGCGTCGACGCTCCGCTGCGGAGGATCGGGCAGGTCGGCCCGCTGTTTGCGCAACAGCTGCCCGATCGGATTCGTCAGCCCGACACCGTCGGCCTTCTGTTTGATCTGCGCGAATTGCTTCGTGAACTTTTCGAGTGCGGCCTTGGCCTTCTTGAGTTCCTGCTCGGCCGTTTCGATCGGCTTGCTGAGCTTTTGCGATTCCTCAGCCAGGCGCAAGTTGTCGGCTGCCTGCGCCTGCAAGAGCGGATCGGTCTCGACCTCGAGGCGGCGGGCGGCCGCCACGGCGCGATCACCCTCGGCCCGGCGTGTTTTGTCCAACAGCTCCGTGACCGATTTGATGTGACGCTCTTCGCCGGCAATGCGCTGCACCAGCACGTCGCGCTGGAGGCGAACCAGATCGACGGCGTCCTCCGCGTCGAGCTGAGCCAACTCGGCACGCAGACAGGGAGCCTCCTGCTCGAGCGCCTGCACCTTGGCCTGTGCCAGACTGTGATGCGCCAGAGCCATCGCCGCCGCTTCATCCTTAGACAGCGGCGCAGCAACCTGCTTCCGCCCCTCGACGAACTCGTCGTGCATGGCCAGCAGACGCTCGCGGATTTCTTTGCGGCGCGTCGAACGGCGACTGGCTTCCTTTTCGAGCTGCGTCTGCTTGCGGGTGAGCGCTTCGCGCGAGGAGCTTGCGGCGCTCAGCTCCCCTTCGAGTTCCGTCACGGAGCGCGCTGGCTGGGTGGCGGCCGACGGAGTCGCTGGGGACGTCGGTGCCGCGGTCTTTGCGGCCGCGACGGCATGCTCCTGCTCGTCCCGCCGGTGCTTGATGTCAGCCTTCGCCTCTTCGGCCAGCTTGGGTGCGTGTTCGGCGTCCTTCTTTTCCGCAGCCGTCTTGGCCGCGAATGACTGGGCTGCCTTCAGCAGATCGAGCGACTGCTGATAAAGATCGAGGATTTTCGCCCGGGTTTCTTCGTCGAGATCTTTGGCCTTGCGGACGTCCTTCCGCCGGGACTCGATGATCTCGGCAGTGATCGGCTCCGCCTTGATGGGGGCGATTCCGGCCAACGGGTCAGGCGGCGCCTGGCTCGCCACGCGCGGATTTTCACCCGCGCTCAGCCATGGCGACGGGACGAAGATGGCAGCGGCCAGACAGACGGCCAGCAGGCACGCGGCCGCGCGATGCGGGCCGGGCGCGTCCTTGCGAACTCTCACGCGGCGCTCCTTCGCCTCGTTTCGTCCGCAGACGAGCGGGCTCTGGCTTCAGAGCGCCAACCGCAAAACGCGGACGGGTCGGACGGGGGTCGAAGTGTATCCGCGAGCCCCGATCGAGGTCAACGCGATTGATCCGGCCAGGCGCGCACGCGCTCAACGCCCAGCAATTGGTACGAAAAGCGAGACCGGGACCGAAAGCGACCCGCCAAGGTCAGCGCTTGGAGAACTGGAAGCTGCGGCGGGCCTTTTTGCGCCCATACTTCTTGCGTTCGACCATACGGCCGTCGCGGGTCAAAAAGCCGCCTTCGCTCAGCCGGACGTGGAGGCTGGGTTCCATCGCCTGCAGGGCACGGGCGATGCCGAGCACGATCGCTCCCACCTGCCCCGTCGTGCCGCCCCCTTGGGCGCGGACCCAGATATCGACGTGGCCGACCATCTCGGTCGCCTCGAGCGGCCCCTGCACGACGGCCCGATTCCGTTCAACGCGGAAATAGTCCTCGAGCGGACGATTGTTGATCGTCATCTTGCCGGTGCCGCGACGAATCCGCACGCGAGCGACCGCCGTCTTGCGGCGCCCGGTCCCCATCGCCACGCCGAACCTGTCGATACGGCCGCGCATCGTGGGAGCGGCGTGAGTCTTCGGCGCTTCCTCGGCAGGTGCGCCGCTGCCCAAAGTCAACTCGGGAGTCGGCTGGGCGGTGTGCGAGGTGGTCCCGGCAGCAGCTTCCGCGGTGGTCGAGTCACTCATCTCCATGAATCGTCTCGTCTAAGTTTTCTAATAAAGAGCTTGTGTCAGCAGATTGGCTGCGGCGCCCTCGTCTATGTCAGCGAAGCCTCAAGGCATCAGGTGTTCGGGAAACTGTTGCGGCTGTTGCGACTGATGCGGATGCTCGGCCCCAGCGTACACCTTGAGCTTTTTGAGCATGTTGTGCCCGAGCTTGTTCTTGGGCAGCATTCGCCGCACGGCCTCGGTGATGATCCGCTCGGGGTGTTGAGCCAGCATCTGCGTGCCGGAGGTGAAGCGGCGACCGCCCGGGTAACCGGTGTAGCGCTCGTAGACCTTTTTGGCAAATTTGACGGTGAACTTCTGGTGTTCGGGATGCGCCAGCGACTTGCCGCTGAAGCGAATTTTTTTGGCGTTGAGCACGATCACGAAGTCGCCCGAATCGACGTGAGGCGTATACGTGGGCTTGTGCTTGCCCATCAGGACCGTGGCCAGGCTTGCCGCCAGGCGGCCGACGATCTGCGAATCGGCGTCCACGATGAACCACTGCGGGTCGGCATCTTCCTTCCGCAGGAGCGTCGTGCGACCACGATTGGAACGAATGTGCACGGACATTGTTAAACCTGATACCTTCCCAGACGATTTGCGGTGCTGCGCCACCCGCTTTGAGGCGACCGCGCGGGGACTTTTGGCAGCCACCCCACGGTCAAATCGCCGCGGCCTCCTGCCCGAGTCCGGCCGACAGCGGAAAACGAAGAGGATAATGACTTTGCGGCAGGCCTTCAACGGTAAGCGACGAGAAAGTTGCCCGGCCGGCCGCTGACCGTCGTCGACGACGATTGAGGCCGCAGCCGAGGAGCCATCGGGCCGGCTCAAATGCACCCAACTGCTTAAAGACAAGCCGGTTAGACGTGCCTTCGCGGCGGCAGAGGCATCGGCTGCGTTGCCCGCTGTCCGCGGTTACAGATAGCTGAAGATGCTGAGCTGCATTGAGCTGGCGGCCGTTTGGAGCGTCGCCTGCAATGAGGTTTGAATTTGCGTCAGCTGTGTGATGGCAGTCGCCAGGTTGACGTCCTGCACGTTGGATAGGGACGTTTGCAGGCTCGTCTGGTTCGATGTCGCCTCCGACTGGACCTGTGTCAACAACTGCTGCTGCGAGCCAACGCTCCCTTGGACCGTGCTGACGCGGGCCAGCTCTTGCTGTAGCTGCGGCTGCAAGTTCGTCAATTCCGTGTTGTTATTGGTCTGCAGGGCCGATTGTAGGTTTAACAACAGATTGAAGACGCCATTGGCCTGTTGGGGATTGACATCCGTTCCCACGAGGGGCTGCGTCGGATCAGTGCTGGACTGCGTGCCCGCCAGCCCCAGGGCCGTTGCCACGTTGTTGCTGGCGACGGTAAGCGGCCCGGTGCTCGTGCCGTCGTTGTCGACGATCGAGATACCGTTACCGACCGAGTTGAGGCTCGCTACCAGCGTTCCCGGATCGACGGCGTTGATATCGTTCAGCACGTCCTGCACGGTCGTGGCGCCGGCGAGATTGACGTCGACGGTCGAGCCGCTGCGAAGCGTGATGTCCAGATCCGCCGGCTCCAGGTTGCCGTTGCTGTCGGTGGCTGTGACCGGCACGCCCTGCCCGTTGTTCAAGCTGCTCAGTAACGTCGACCCGGTCATCGTGCGAATGCCCAGGTCAGTGGCCGTGGTGCCGCCGTTTTCGCCGATCGAAAAATTGACGCCGCTCAATCGGGTGGAAATCGCCAGCCCGTTCCCCGCCGCGTTGATACCGACCATCAAGTTGGGATCGGCGGCTTGAAGCGAGTTGAGCACGTCCTGAACGGTGGTGTCGCCGGCGAGGCTCACCGTTTGCTGGTCCGAGCCGTCACTGATGATGAGGCCGTCGGTGGTGTCGACGCCGGCCCCGCCGTTGAGCGCCGAGACCGGTGTCAAGAGGGTGAGCGTCGGATTGAGATCGCCGCCGGCGATCGAAGGCGCTGCCGCGCCCGCGATGCCGAGCGACTGGGCTGTCGACCCACCGTTGAGATCGCTGACTGCGACCGTTCCTGAGGCCGGAGTGATAGTGAGTGAATCGGCCGGCGGACTCGCGGAGATGCCGACTGTCACGGCTCCGGCCGGAAAGGCGTTTTGAATCGCCTGCTGCACGTCGCCCACCGACTTGGCCTGCGACAGATTAATCGTCTCCGTGGTCGCCGGTCCGCTCGTGGGAGTGAGTGTCACCTGGATCGAGCCGGCGGGCACGCCGCGGCCGTTGTTGAGGTCCGATAGGTTCGTCTGCGAGGTCACCGCCGGGTTGAGATCCGAGCCCACCGGCGTGGAAATGGCGCCGAAGGCGGTCACGCCGCTGATGTTGTTGGCCACAACCAGGCCCGAGCCGACCTGCGAATTGATCGAAGCCTGGTTGCCGGTGTAGAGAATGGCCCCGCTCGACGTGACTTGAAAGGGGGGCTGCTTCGATTCGCTGCCACCGAAGAGATACTGCCCCTCGAAGGTCGAATTGGCGACGTTCACCAGTCCGCTGATGATCGAGCCGACCTGCGTGGCCGCCGCCTGGTTTTCCGCCGGGGTGGCGGTCGAGCCAATCCCGCCCAACAACAGCGAGTTCGCCTGGTCGAGCGACGAGGAGACGGTTTGCAGCGACGTATCGGTGGTGTTGAGGAACCCAAGGTCCGTCGTCAGGTTGTTCTGGTAGGTCGTCTGCTGCGAAATGTTTTGCTGCAGCGGCAGGATCGCGGCCGTGGCCGTCGGGTTTTGCCCGGGCAAATTGAAGGCCAGGCCGGTCGACACCTCCTGGTCGAGCTGCTGCAGCGACTGCATCAGCGTGTTGATGTTGGTGGTATTTTGGGACGCGATCAGGCTGTTCGGGATCGATCCCATTCCGACGCCGACAACTGACATGGCACTTCTTCCTTCAGCGGCCGGTCTCCCGCCGGCGTCACGGGCCGCCCTACATTTGCATCAACACCTGGTAGAGATTGTCGATCGTCGTCACCACCTTGGCCGACGCCTGGTAATCCTCCTGATATTGCATCAGTTGGATCGCCTGCTGATCGAGGCTGACGCCCGAGTATTGCTGCTGCTGCGAGGTGAGCGACTGCAGAAAATCATTCTGGCTCGTCGAGAGAGTCGTCTCCGCCGAGGCATTGTTCGCGACGCCGGTCACCAGGGCGTTGTAATTGGTCGTCAGGCTCTCGCCGTCGAGGCCAGCCAGCGGATTGCTGGCAAACTGGGAGAGGGCCAGGGCATTGCTGCCGTCGGATGAACCGCCCCCCTGCCCCGACGCGAATGTATTCGGGTTCGCAGCGACCACCGAATTGACGCCGATATTCGACGAGTCCGAGCCGGTGAAGAATGTGTTGACCCCCAACGACGACAGCGCGTTGCTCGTGTCGTTGGAGAATTGGATCTGGTAATTGGGATCCGCATCAATCTCGAGATAGCCGTCGGGCGAGATGCTGGCCGACACGTTCGCCACGCCGTTGAGCTCCGTCGCCAGGCTGTCGAGCGTCGTGTCGCTGGCGGAGCCGGTGAGGTTGACGTTGATGGTCGACGTGGTGGTCAGCCCCGTGTTCTGGTTGGTGACCTGTACCTCGAATGAGCCGTTTTGCGGCGTGAAGGCAAGACCGGCCTGGTTGAGAGCGGCCGTCGGGTCGCTGACGGAGTTCGCGGCCGTGATCGACGTGTAGCCATCGGTCCCCTGCCCCGACGCGTAGACCTGGTTGAACTCCGAAATCATGTTCGACGTCAGCGTGTTCAGGTTCTGCACGAATCCCCCCAGCACGTTGTCGCGCCCCTGCAACACGGCCGACAGCTCTCCCGTGCTCGGCGTGTTGGCCGTGATTGTCTGCCCCGTCGGACCAATCTGTACGTTGAGCGTGGCGATGCCGCCGCTGCTTGAGTTGACCGTCTGCAGCTGCTGCGACTGATTGCCCAGCACCAGATAGTTGCCCCCGCTATATACGTTGATGCTGCCGTCGCTGTTTTCTGTGTAGGTGACGGGGATGATCTGCGAAAGCTGGTTCAAGTCCTGATAGCGTTGATCGCGGAGCGAGCCGGCCTGGCTCTGCGACAACCCGCCCGATTCAAGGCTCGTAATCTGCGGGTTGAGCGAGGCAATGTTTTGGATCAGCGTATTGGCCTGGCTCACGAGCTGCTGTACTTGTGTGTTGTCGTTGGAACGCTCCGTATTCACGGACCCGTTGAGCGACGTGATCGAGCTGGCCAGCTCGGTCCCGGCTTCAACGGCTTGCGCATTCAACGAAGCGGAGCTGGGCTGGTTGGCCAGGCTGCTCAGGGCGCTCGAGAAATTGCTGAACTGCGTCGACAGGTTGTTGTCCCCCAGCGCCTGCAATTGCTGCTGCAGCGCCGTATAGACCGAGTTGAGCTGATTCGACGAACTGTAGTCGGAGTTGGCGCCCAGAATCTGCTGCTGCAGATACTGGTTCACTTGCTGCGTGACGCCGGCCGCTTGTACGCCCGACCCAAGGACCAGCGGACTGACGCCGTAGCTGGGGGCCGTCTGCAGGTTGAGGTTTTCGACGATATATCCGGGCGTGGTGGAGTTCGCCAGGTTCTGACCGGTGACCTGCACCCCGGTCGAGAACACGTTGAGCGCGTTACCGGCGATATTGAGAGCCGCACCCAGTCCCATACGCTCGCGTTCCTATTTTCTGCCCTCGCCGCCTTCCCGCGCGCGCGTCGGTCGCGCGCGGGAGCTCAGACCTTGGCGTCCAACAGGGCCCCCCCTGTCGACAGCTCCATGCCCCCGCCCGAACGCGCCAGATAAATGGGGTTGCGCCGGCCCCCCGTGGCGATCAACTCGATCATTTCCGATAAAAATCGCAACGACTGCTTGCACACGATCCAGAGAATCCAACTTTCGCGGCGATTGGCGTCGGCCATTTCTCGCGTTCGCTCCAGCTGCGACAGGAGCTGTTCCTGGATCGGCTCGTCAAACGTGCGGACGACGCTGCCCAGGGAATCGGAAGGCAGCCCGCGCTGGCGGGCATACTGCAGAATCTGTTCGCGAACGCGCAGATGCACCTGCAGATCGACGACCAGACGCTCCTCGACCTTGGTCAGCCGCTCGATCTCTGGAGCGTTGGCCTCGCGGATCGCCGCGCGCTTGTCGCGGTAGGTCACGCCAAGAGCGGACTGCGTCTCCTCGATCGCGTCGAGGAGCGCTTCGATATCGCGCGCCAAATCGGCCATCTGTTGCCCCCCTGCCCCTACGCTTGCTCTCGCCCGCTCGCTCCCGTCCAATCGCACACCTTGGGGCGAGCGCCGCGTCCCGAGACGACGTGCAGACTGGCAGCCTGCCTCTGCTTGTCCGAGACGACGCGGAGCCGGACCGGATTCCTTGCGGGAACGGTCCCTCTCCTTTTATTCGGTAAAATCGATGCTCGCTCTTCCGGTCTATTTTTTCGGAAGGGCCGCAGAGGTTACCGTGCAACCCCCACTCCGCGCCGTCTGTTCAGACCTTGGTGGCAAGGTTTCGCAAAGTCACCACGGCACACGATCGCTCAGCGCGCGAGCGATGCTGAAATTCGCGGCCGTCGCGATTCGCGGCAGTAAAGCGCAGCGCGGAGCAGTGAGCGAAGCCGCGGGTGTAGCCGGGAGCGAAGTCAGCCGGCTAGCCGCAGGCTAGGCGTGCTGGTGGTGCAGGAAGGCCTGATACAGCCCGTCGGAGAACTGACCGCCGTGGCTGCGGGCCAGGTTCTCGGCCATTTGTTGGTCGAGCTGTCCCTGGAACATCTTCTCGGCTTGTCCGCCGTCGAAATAGGCGGGCTTCCCGTGCATCTTGTTCAGCGACTTGAGCATTTCCTTGTAGAACGTGCCCGCGACGAAGTCCTGAAAGTTCGTCTGCAAGTCGGATTTGCCGCCCTGAGTGTTGCTGGACAAGTGATTGGCAGCGTTGGCCGTACGATTGGTCGAATCCTGGCTTTGAGCGGCCGAAGTTCGCAGAGAGGCGATCGCGGGCATGGGTTGTTCCCTTGAGGAAGGGGTCGCGGTAGGCGGTGGGCAGAGAGAGAAGGCAGAGACGCGGTCGCGCGAGGCAGACGGGCGAGGAACTACTTTTCCTCGTAAACGCCGTGGAGATTTCCGGAACGATACAACTCGCGAACGATGGCGATCACGTCTTCGTTCGACACTTTGAGCGCTTGCAGCCCCTTCAACAGGTCATCGAGCTGCTGCTGGTTTTCCTGGCCGGAGCCCAAGGGAGCAAAGGGCGCCGGATCGGAAGGCGAGCCGGCAACTTCCACCTTGAGGTTCTTGTGTGAGATCACCACGGGGCTGATCTGCACGTCGCCGTGAATGAGCACCGTCTTCGACTTCGTGTTGACCCAGACGCGGGCCTCGGTCTGCGGCGTCATCACGTCGATATCAAGCAGCCAGGCAATGAAACCGACGGGGTCGTCGCGATAGAGGTCGGGGACCGCAACTTCAATGCGGTCGGGGCCCAGGGCACTCGCCGGCTTGAGGTGCAACACCGGATAAAGTTCGGTGTTGATCCGTTCCACAATGTGACTGGCCACGCCGAACGTCGCGTGGGGGGCATCGATCACCAGCGTCACCTTGTTGCCGTGCTTCATGTCGATGAACTGAGTGCGAAAGTCCCGCTCGAGCACGATCCCGTTGGGGACGCGGCCGGACGTCAACACTTCGGCGTCTTCGATCACAACGGGCCCCGATGCCAGTCCCACGACCGTGAGGTCGTTGACGTTGGGCATGCGAATAGGCGAAATCAGCAGGCGGCCACCTTTCAGGCTCTTGGCCCCGAAGGTCGAGGTGACGTAGCAATCCACTCGCTGGCCGTTGCTGGCCCCTTCCTTGGGAATTGTCGCGGAGATCGCCACCATCGCCACGTTGGCCGCGTCGGTCAGCTCTTTGCCGCTCTCGATCGGATTGTTGAGGTACCGCAGGGTCGAGGCGAGCGCCCGCATGGCCGCGGCGTTCTTGCCGCCGTCGCCCGTGTGGCTGAGACCGACGACCAGCCCCAAGCCGATCACCGGGGTTTCTTTCTGCCCATAAATCGTACAGATGTTTCGCAGCTGCGTCCGTGCGGGGGCCGGGCTCGGCGCCCAAAGCGTCACGCAAATGATCCCAGTGAGGATCGCGACGAGTTGGCGTGCGTGTTGTGTGAGACGGGAGTGTTGCGTCATGGGAGGGATCCCAAGTCAGTGCGAGCGAATCCACGAACAGAAGTCGAACAACCAGGAGGTTGGCGTGGATGCGCGCGGCTCGGCGGGGTAGTGCTTGCCGAAGGAAAGATCAGCAATTCTCTCAGAAGAGACGAAGGCATCTGGCGTGAGATTTTTCGCGGGCACTGTGCCCGTGAATGTGTATTCATAGAGGCCGGCCTCATCAACGGCCCAATCGTGGGCCTTAAGCACGAGCACACCGTCTGGCTGCACGGCAGTAACGTCGGCCAGCACGATGAAGTCGTGCGGCTCGTTGACGAGGTGCAACACCACCGTGACCCCACTGGGGATCGGAGCGGCGGCCGCTTGCGGTTCGGCAGCGCCGGCAACGCTGGGCCCCGCCCAGGCGGTGGCTGCGAGCCAGGCGAACATCTGAATTCTCAGGCGGCTAGTCGGCATTAGAACGGTCCGATGTAGTCGTACAGACGAATGAACCAGGCCCGCCTGGTCGAGTCGATTACCTTGCTGTGCAGGACCTTGGAGATGCTCAAGTCCGCGACGTTTTTGCTCAGGATCGAGCCGTCCGGAGAAACTCCCTTCGGATCGACTTTGCCGGCAAGCGTGTATTCCCACAGGTCTTCGTTGTCAACCCACGACTTATGCGCCTCGAGGACCAGAACACCATCGGGAAGGACCTCGACGACGCTGGCCCCGATGCGATATTTCATCGACTCGCTCTCGGTGACCTGGCGGGTCGATTGGAGCCGGCTCTGCAGCACTCCGTCGATTTCCGGCGAGTTGAGCGCCGCGTTATCCAGATTGCCTTCGGAATTTATGCGAATAAATTGGGCGAGCTGCGCGGTGTATTGCCCGTTGCGCTGCCGGTTGTCGGTCGAGTTGCCGTTTGTCTCAGACGCCTCCTGCATGGTCACCGTGATGACGTCACCGACCTTGAAAGTTCGAGGTCTCGGCGTTTCTGCGCGAATGCTGTGGACTGACGCCGCCAACAGCGCGATGGTCCCTGCGATTCGACTGATGTGATGAATCATGCGTCTATTCCCCGTCAGAACGGTCCGATCCAGTCATACAGGCGGATGAACCAGGCTCGTTGGGTCGAGTCGTGCAACTTGCCTTGCTGATGCTTGGCGATGCTCAAGTCGGCGATGTTTTCGCTCAGGACCGACCCGTCGGGCGAGACTTTCTTGGGATCGACCTTGCCCGTCAATGTGTATTCCCACAGATCCTTGTTGTCGACGATCGACTTGTGCGCTTCGAGAACCAGCACGCCGTTGGGCAGAATGTCCACGACCGTGGCCGCGATCCGGTATTTCATCGATTCGTTTTCAGTCACCTGGCCGGTCGACTGCAATCGGCTTTGCAACTCGCCGTCGATTTCGGGCGACTGTGTGGCCGCGGTGTCCAAGTTGCCCTGGGCATTGATGCGGATGAATTGCGCGAGCTGGGCCGTATATTGTCCGTTGCGTTGCCGGTTGTAGGTCGAGGTCGCCTGCGTTTGGGCCGCTTCCTTGACCGTCACGGTGATGATGTCGTGGACTTTCACCTCCGTCGGCTTGGGCGTGTCGACGAACGACCAGGCAAAGTCGCGCACCAACATCGGCGGATGCGGCGAGTAGAAATCACCGCCTCCTTCTGGCACGGGCGGCAGTGCGCCCGGAGGCCCGCCCATTGCGCCGGGTGGCGGCGGAAAGGGCGAATTCGACTGGCCCCGGTCCGAAGCCGGCGCCTCTGCCAAAGCAGCATCAAAAGGACGGGTGACAAAATCCAAGACCTCATCTCATCCCCCCTCAAATCAAAAACTTACCTGCCCAGAAAAGTTTCCTGCTTAACGTGAAGAAAATTCGCTCGGCTCGCCGCGTGTTGTTCGGGCATCGCTTGCGGCGGCGCTCGTCGCCGGAACACCTGCTCCTCCGGTCTCACTTGCGGCCGGAAAAACCCCATCCGCGTTGACGACCGACGACGGCGCTGGCTTCTTCCGCTTCTTGCGAGCCGACGTCCGGTGGGCGACTGTCTGAACGGGAGTGGGCACATGGACCGCCGGGTCGTCGTCATCGTCGGCCACTTCGGTTTTCGAGGTGCGGACCGCGTCGGCACTGACAATCATCGCCTCGTGCACGTCCGTCACTTTGCCAAGCACCTGCTCGCGGCCGGTGAGCTGAATCAGCGTGATCACATCCCCTTTGCCGCCGTCGGACTTGGCCTTGAACTGCTCCATGATGCGAATGCCCCCCTTCTGCCAGATCCCGGTCACAATATCGTTGGACCGGACGAGCGGAATGGAGCGGACATCGTCGGCACGCAGCGGATCGTCGGCGTGCAGGCCCTTCTTGGCCTCCTTGCCGACGATTTCTTCGACCTTGGTCAACAGCCCTTCGGTGTTGTCGACCTGCTTCCAACCCAGGTCGTCCTCGCGAATCACTTCGCCGCCCGACATCGAACGGCTCAACACGGGGACCTGCGGCTTTTCCGAGACGACGCACTGAATTTGAAAACGGACCGAACGCCCCTGCGAATCGAAGCCGTGGACGTCGACGTTTTGAGGATTCACGTTCGTCGGGTCGATCGCGCCGAACTCGAACCCCTCGGTGGCGCCGGCCAGCACGATGGGGGCGTCCGTCGGATCGACGACAACGTCGAGGAACCATTTGGATGCCTCGCGGCTCTTGCTCCGCAAGGACTGGCGGACCGACTGCGTCAGGACCTTCTCGGCGCGACGGACCTGGGCGGCCGAGACGTTCTTGTGCGACTTATGTGTGGACTTCTTGAGGACGGGCACGACCGGCTGCGTCGATGAGACGACGACCACCGTTGAGCCGGAAAAATTCGTGTCGACTGTCGCCAGCCCAGTGGCCTCGAGCCGCGAGTGGATGGACTCGAAATCGAGCCGCGACGTGCGTCCCGGAGCGGGAGCCGGAGCCAGCACGATCCCTTCGAGGCGCGCGACGGTGGCCGCGTCGCCTCCGGTCACGCTTGCCACGTCTTTAAGCGTGACGGCGGGGCCGGACACGGTGGCGTTCGGTCGAAAGCAGATCTCCGTGGCAGCCGCGGGCAGAGCCGCGCAAGCAAGAATCAAGCCCTGGGCGAGGGCCCTGCTCAAGAACGGTCTGACTGCGCATCATCTGAGGATCGATCTGTTCACGAGGGGAAATAACGGACGTCCATCGACGATCGTTTTAAGTCGTCCCAAAGCTGCGCCGCCCACTGCAGCCAGCGCCGCCACAATCGCCCGCTGGGGCCGGCGGCCTGGTTTCGCGAATCGCTCGAGATTGTGCTCATCTTTAGAACCGTCGCAAGCTCGTCAGCAGCTGCAAGATCTGGTCGCCCGCCTGCACGACGTTGCTATTGAGCTCGAAGGCGCGTTGCGTCTTGATCAAATCGACCAGCGAGTTGACGGGATCGGTGTTGGACGATTCCAGGTAACCCTGCTGCAACAGCCCGCGGCCCTCGACGCCCGGGGCTCCGATCTGCGGAGAGCCCGACGCGTCGCTGGCTTGAAACAGCGTCTGACCG
The DNA here is from genome assembly GCA_963800135.1 of uncultured Planctomycetaceae bacterium. GTDB lineage: Bacteria > Planctomycetota > Planctomycetia > Planctomycetales > Planctomycetaceae > DASPSM01. The sequence goes on from CAWCZR010000003.1 coordinate 470,783, forward strand.
ATCTCAATCAGACCTTGCGGATTGATGAAGTTGGCGAGCTGAATATTCCCGATATTCGTCGAGGTCGTCGCCGGCGGTTCGACGATCGAGACCACGCCGTCGCTCGAGATCGTGATGTTCGTCGCGCCGGGCGGAATGGTCAGCGTGGGCTGCAGGAAGCGGCCGATGTCGGGCGAGCCCAGCACCACTTGGCCGTTGGCGTTGATCGTGAAGTTGCCGGCCCGCGTATAAAGCAATTGGCCGGATTGCGGATCCTGAATCTGAAAGAAGCCCAGCCCGGAAATGGCCATATCCAGACTGCCGTTGGTCTGGATAAAGCTCCCTTGGGTCTGATCGATTTCGGTGCCGTTGGTACGCACGCCAGTTCCGATCTGCATGCCGATCGGAATCGGTTGACCGTTGCTGTCGAGCGAGCCGGGCAGCTGGTAGTTCTGATAGCACAAGTCGGCGAAATTCAGTCGCGACTCTTTGAATCCCGTCGTGCTGGCATTGGCCAGGTTGTTGGCGATGACGTCGAGATTGGTCTGCGTGGCAGACATCCCAGTCGCGGCGGTGTAGAGCGCTTGAATGGTCATCGTGATCCTTCTGCGAGCATCGCGGGTGTCGAAATCGGGTGGGGTTTAGTGCGGAGCGGCAGACTGGAGGAGACGGTCGAGCGCATCGTCCTGGTACTTGATCATGTTCACGTTGGCTTCCACCATCCGTGAGGCCTGAACCATCTCGATCATTTCGTTGACCGGGTTGACGCTCGACTGCTCGATAAATCCCTGTTGGACCGTCAGGTCGTTCCCGGCCGGTGAAACGGCGTCGTTCGCGCGAAACAGGCTGCTGCCGACTTTTTGCAACTGCTGATCGGAGCCGGGCTTGAACAGGCCCAAACGGGCGACCTGGACTTGAGCACCGCTGGCGTTGGCGGCTGATATCGAGCCGTCGGCCAAAATTTCGATCTGGGTCGCGTCGCTCGGCACATTGATCACGCCGCCGGAACTCGACAGGACGTGCTTGTTTGTGCCCTGCAGCATCAGGTCACCCGTGGAGCTGAGGGTGAACGTCCCCTTGCGGGTGAGGTACTGCTGGTTGCCGTCGCTGACCTGGAAGTAGCCCGGGCCGTTCAGTGCGACGTCAAGCTCGCCGTTGGTGTGAACGAGCGGGCCGCTGCCGTAATCGGTAACGATCTTGGCCGTGCCGACACCGCCCGAGAACGCCCCCTGATTGCCAGGAGCGTCGGAGACGCCGCCATTTTCGACGTCGTACGGGCGGTGACTCTGGAAGACAGCCAGGTCCCGCTTAAAGCCCGAGGTTTGGGAATTGGCGAGGTTGTTCGACAGGACGTCGAGGCGGGTCGATTGGGCCTGCGCTCCCTGGGCGGACAGGTAAAGTCCGTAGAGCATCTATGACTCGTTAAGCCAAGACGCCCCCCTGTAATAGAAGGCCATCGGCCCGAGACTCCGGCAAACTTTAGTTTTTTAGAAAAGCCGCCGCGACTAGCCCAGACGACACGTTAAAGCAGGTAGTCTGCAAGGAGTGATGAGGCCTGGTAGCGGGATGGTAAGTGTATTCCCCAACTAGGTCCAATTCGCGAAGGGAACTCCATGCCGCGCGGCGTCGACTGGAGGTGAGGCAAATCGCCTCGCTTCACGTCAGGAGGAACGGGAAGGACCGCGAAACCGCACAATTAGCCGGGGCTGCCAAGACGCGTGACTCGGGCGAGATCCGCAAGTTCGGACAGCTTAGCTGGAAGGGGCGGTCAGCGGCTCTGAGGAACCAGGACTCACTAACGCGTCAGGCGCTCCAGCAAGTCAGGCACTGAGTGCACCGGGCATTGCCCGCCGTCCGAGCCGATGCAAATCAAGAAAAGAGAGCGGGGAACAACCGGGCTTGCGATTTCTCTGTACGCGAGGCCCGCGCTCCTCTGAATCCGATACTGAGCCACCGGTCCTTAGGCAGCCCATCGCGATGACTGGTCGCAGATGGACTGTCAAAACAACCGCTGGTGCCGTCCGTATTGGCAAAAGCCGGGATTGCCCGGATGCCCCCGCTACTCTCTTTGAGAAGCTCGTGAGAAACGGTCCGCCGAGAAATCGAAACTCGAAGTCGCGACCGTTCGATGGAAAATTGAGTCGGATTGCAAATTGACCGGCCAGCGTGCAAACCGAACTGCGCACGACTGACGACGCGTCGAGCCTTCAACCAATCAAAACGCGAAATGCGTCTGTGAATCCACAAGTCAAATTTCGGCCGGCCCGCAAGATCGCTCAACGTGTCCGCCGCGCTCAAGGAACTGAGATGACGTTCCAGAGATGGTGCTCGTCCAGGCGCTGCCCGATGATGACAGGCGCCTCGGCCGAGACTTTGCGTGCTCTTCTCGTTTGAGCGAGCCTCTTCGTTTCGTCCGTCGCGTGCCGACACTCGCCGTCGAATGAAGAAGCCTAAACTACACGTAAAGAAATTCTTGTCAACCGATTGGTCGTCAAAAATTTTCGAGGATGCGACTTACGCGCAGTGCGCGGAGCGCATCTCAATTCGTCAGCGTGCCTTTCGACGAGGGCACATCTTTTTGCCGCGGGTCGATGGCGACCGCTTGCCGCAGCGCGCGGGCCGCACCCTTGAACACAGCTTCAGCAATGTGGTGACTGTTAGCGCCGTGATGTAACACGAAGTGCAGATTCATGAGCGCATTGGCGGAAACGGCCTGCCAGAAGACGTCGACAAGCTCGGTGTCGAACTCGCCGATCTTGCTCGTCGGAATGACGACGTGATTCACGAACCAGGCACGGCCGCTGAGATCGAGGGCCGCCGTCACGAGCGTTTCCTCCATCGGCAGAGTCACACTGCCGTACCGCGCAATGCCCCGCTTATCGCCCAGCGCCTCCGCCAGCGCTTTGCCGAGGCAAATGCCTGTGTCCTCGACCGTGTGATGCTGGTCGACGTGCAAGTCGCCGCGGGCTTTGATCGACAGATCGATCAGCGAATGCCGGCCCAACAGCGTCAACATGTGATCGAAGAAGCCGACGCCCGTTTCGATCTCGGTCTTGCCGGTCCCGTCGAGGTCCAGCTCCAGCTCGATGTCGGTCTCGGCCGTTTTGCGTTTGATCGTGGCGCGGCGCGTCATGCGAGCACGTCCTTTAGGGCCGAAAGCAAACCGTCGATTTCCGGGTCCGTCCCAACCGTGATCCGCAATCCGTCGACTTCAGACGACGTGCCGGACGCGGCCGTGGCATCCGGAAAACGCATATAACGGACCAGAATTCTGCGATCCTTGAGCTGCTGATAAATCTCGCGGTGCGACGGCCCTACCCCGCCGGCCGGTCGCGTCGCCCAGACGAAGTTCGCCTGGCTGTCGACGACATGAAATCCCGAGGCCCGCAGCGACTGGATGAGTCGAGCACGCGTCGCGCGAATTCGTTCCACGTTAGCCCGCATCCACGCCTGGTCGTCAATTGCCGCCACCGCCGCGGCCAGCGAGAGCGTGTTGCAGTTGTAGCTGTCCTTCACCTTCCGCAGACCGCGAATGACGTCGGGATGCGCGAGGGCGAAGCCAAAGCGCACGCCAGCCATGCTGTAGGACTTGCTGAAGGTCCGCAGCAGGATCACGCGCTGGCCGACTCCGCCCGCCTCCTGCAATACGTCGCTGCGGTCGGGTCGATCGGCGAAATCGGCGTAGGCGCCGTCCAGCACGAGCATGCCCGCCGGTGGAATCAGTGGGCGAATCTCGTCGCGCGTCCACGCGTTGCCCGATGGTGAATTCGGATTTGGCACGAACGTCAGCTTGCTCCGCTCGATCAGCGGCTGCGTCCGCGCCGAGTTCCACGACCAATCGGAGTTGAGCACCAACCGTTCGTGCCGGCCCCCCTGCAGGTCGGCCAGCGTTTCGTAGAGGACGTAGCTCGGATAGGGAAACGTGACCAGCTCGCCCGTGTCGACAAACGCGCGGGTGATCAGCGTGAGACATTCGTCGCTGCCGTTGCCGGGTAGCACCCACTCCGGGTCCACATCGAACAAAGCGGCCGCCTTCTTGCGAAAGGCGGTGGCCAGCGGGTCCGGATAAATGTTGAGACGCCCCTCGGCCGCCGCGACTACGGCCGCGCGAACGGCGGGCGACGGCGGATAGGGATTCTCATTCGTGTTGAGCTTGATCCAGCCCGCTTCTTGCGGCTGCTCACCCGGCGTGTAACCCTCGATGCGATCGATGTCCGGACGAAAGAGGCTGCGATCAGAAGCGGGGGCAGCAGAGCCGGCGGGGCGTGAGGATGTTTGCATGGAACCGAGGTCGTTTTCGCAGAACGGAACCGACGGGCCGGGCAGCGTGCCGCGTCGGCGGGAAATCCCGTAACATCGGCTCGCGACGACCCACGCCAGAAACGCCCTCTTTAGATCGGCCGCTTCGCGCGTGTCATCTTAGAAAAGCTGTCCTTCGTCAGGAAGAGACAGGTCAGACCCCGGTTCGGGTTCGGGCTCCGACTCGGCACGGGGCGTTCTGCCACCGGACGAAACCGGTTCGGGCGTCGGCGCGGCCGGTTTTTTCCTGCGACGGCCGGCAGTCCCCTGCCCCGTCTCCAGAGTTGCCGCGGCATCGAAGGGGGCCGTCACCGCGTTGCCCGCCTGATCGAAGCCCGACAGGATCTCGATCTTTTGCTCGGCCTGTTCCAGCGTGCGATAGCAGTGCCGCAACAGGGCGATTCCCCGCTCGAAGCCGGCGATCGACTCGGCCAACCCCAGCGTTCCGTCTTCGAGCAGCCGAACCATGTTCTGCAACTCGGCCAGGCAGGCCTCGAAGCTCTGTTCACCGGGCGGACAGCCACCGGAGGTCGAATCGGGCATGACGAGCGCAATCCATTTCAAAACGGGCAGACGAGAACCATCGCTCCTAGCTTCCTTTTATCCGCCGCCGCGTCAGCCTTCCACTCTTTCGACGACGCTGGTGAGCCGGCCTTCGCCCAAGACCGTGCCGATCCGCTCGCCGACCTGCACATCGCTCGCGCGACGGATGATCTCGTTCGTCGCTTCGTGGCGGGTGAGCGAATAGCCGCGACCCAGAATTTTGAGCGGGCTCAGCGCGTCGAGGTGCGCACTGAGTGCCCGCAGCTCATGCCCGGCCCGCTCGAACCGACGGCGGATGCCCCGGTCCAGGCGTTGCGACAGCTCATCGAGCCGCTGCTGGCGATCGCGCACCAGGTCGAACGGACGGCTCAGCGCGCGGCGGCCGGCCAAGGCGTCGAGGGCCTGACGACGGCGGCGCACGGACTCGGCAACGGCACTCTGCATCCTCATTCCCAGGTGCGCGAGGTCGGAGAGGACATCGGCCCGCTGCGGTACGACGAGTTCACCCGCCTCGCTGGGCGTGAGCGCCCGCCGATCCGCAACCAGATCCGCGATCGTGACGTCGATCTCGTGACCGACGGCGCTCACCACCGGAATCGGCGAGTTGAAGATCGCGCGGGCCACCACCTCTTCGTTGAAGGCCCACAGATCTTCCAAGCTACCACCGCCGCGGCCTGTCACGATCACGTCGACGCGCGGCAGCGTGGCTGCTGCCCGCAATCCGCCGGCGATCGCGGGGGCCGCCTGCTCCCCCTGCACCGGCACGGGCACAATAATTAGATCGCAAGCCGGCCAGCGACGCGTGATCACCTGTAGCAAATCGCGGACGGCGGCCCCCGTCGGGCTCGTTACCAGGGCGATCCGCCGAGGAAACCGCGGCAAGGGGCGTTTGCGCTCCTGGGCAAAGAGCCCTTGCGCCGCCAGTTTTTCGTAGCGCTGCCGAAACGCCAGCTCGAGCGGGCCTATCCCCTGCGGCACCAGCCGCTCGACGACCAGTTGATAGCTTCCGCGGGCAACGTAGACCTCGACCGGGCCCACCGCCACGACGTGCAACCCGTCGTGCAGGTCGAATCGCACGCGTTGGGCGGCGCTGCGCCAGAGCACGGCACGAATCTGTGCGTTTTCGTCCTTCAGCGTGAAGTAGGCGTGGCCCGAGGACGCGCGGGAAAAATTGGAAACCTCCCCTTCGACGCAAACGTAGGGGAAGCTCATTTCGACGAGCGCCTTGAGGCGCCGCGAAAGCTCGGTGATCGAGAGCACTTCCTGCTCGGCCACGTGTCTTCCTTACCGCTAGCCGAGGTGCACCGTGCGGAGATACTCGATCGCGCGACCCGCGTCGCCGGCCCGGTCGTCGCCCTGCGTGCGATCGACGCAGAACCAGCCGCGATAGTCGAGTTCGTAAGCGACCGCCAGCAGCTCCTGCCACGCTACTTCGCCGCGGCCGACCGGGACTTCGGTCGCGATACCGTCACCGGTTCGCGTCGCGTCGCGGACCATCAGATGCGTGAGAAACGTCCCCCACTCGGCCAAAGTCTCGGTCGGCGAACGGCCGGCGGAAACCTGGGAGACCGGATCGAAGTTAATTCCCAACGGACCCGCCGAGACTCCTCGCAAGAGCTCGAGCAGCGTGTCGGCAGACTCGCCGGCGGGTGCAAGCGCGAGCGTCACGCCAACATGATTGCCGTGCCCGGCCAAATCGTTGAGCACCGCCAACGCGAACTCCGGTCGGTCCTCGCTCTTGGCAGGCAACCCGCCCAGGCGTACCGTCAGCACGCGACAGCGAAGCAACGAGCCAAAATCCATCGCCTGCTTGAGGGCCGCCACGCGCGCGTCGAGACGATCGGGATCGAGCAGTCCGCGCTTCAGCGGAAAGTCGAGCGAGGCGATCGACAGCCGCATCTCCTCGACTCGATGCAAGAGTTCGCGGCGACCCGTCGCCGACAGCTCGTCGGACTTCAGTTCGTTGCGGCAGTCGAGTTGGACGCCCGCGGCGCCCAACTGGGCAGCCAGGACGAGCGCTGGCTTGAGCGGCTGGCCCAGGCAACGCGTGGCAACTGCAATTGGAAGCGGCCTCATTGAGACGACATTTCTTTTGCGCGATCCAGGCGAGCGGCCCGCTGGTTACGGCCTTTGTATGTGATTCTGGCCCGGAGCCGGAGGCCAGGGCGCCGGCCTTCGCCATCGCGCCCGCGGCATTATAACCGGTAAACCCGCGCCAATCGGCCTCACCGGATCTTGCATCGAGAGTGCCGCGCAATTCGGCCGATCTTGAGCGATGGTTACGATCGGCATCCTTTCCCAAACGTACCCCATGTTTACGTTATTCCTGGCGGCCTGCCTGCTGCTGGTCGGCGTCGAGCCGGAGATCGCGCAGGTCGAACCGGCGCCAAGCACGAGCGTTGAGGCTCAGTCCGACCCGGCTCCGTCCGAACCTGCGACAGCCGCGCCGGCTGCCACTGCGCCGGCTGAATCCGCGGCCGTCACCAAACCGCCCCTGCCGGGCGCTGCAAGTGGCGATCCGTTCGAAGGGGCCGTCGAAGTCTTTCACTTCGGCTTTGAAGAGGAAGAGGATCGCGATTTCGATCGGCATCCGGACGGTTGGATTCGCCGCAAAGGCCCGGACTTCCCGCGTTACATCGAGGGGGCGATCGACCGGGAACGGGGACACGGCGCCAAGGGGTCCAGCCTTTGCTTCAAGGCCAACGGCGGCCGGATCACGATGTACTCGAAGCCGATCGTCGTCGATCCCTATCACTCGTACGTTTTTCGCGGCTATGTCCGCACGCAGATGCTCGACAACGACGCGGCGCTGGTCTCGATTTCGCTGTTGAATCACAAGCGGCAGCGCGTGCAGCGATACCTCACGAAACCCGTGACGGGCACCTACAAAGATTGGTGCCTGGTGACGATCGGTCCGATCGTGCCGCACGATGACGTCCACTTTGTCGCCGTCGGCTGCCACCTCATCCCCAGGAACCGTTCCGACATTCGCGGTGCTGCCTGGTTCGACGATTTGTGGATGGGCGAGCTGCCGCTGTTCTCGCTCGACAGCAACTTTCAATCGCATTTTCGCGAACACGATTCGCCCGTCGTGATTACCTCGCACGTCGACGGGCTCGACCCGCGGCGGGCTTACCGCTTGGACATTGCGGTCACCGATGCCGAACGAAAGCAGGTCGCGGCCACGGCGTTCGATCTCTCGCGCCGCCCCTCCCAACCCGAGGCGCCTCGCCCGGGACAGCCTGCACCGACGCAGCCTGTCGCGGTTGATCGGCACTCCAAGAAGGAAAAGCCCATCGATTGGACGCTCGGTGCTCAGCCGCACGGCTTCTACGCAGTCGAGGCCGTGCTCAGCCAGGACGGCCGGCCGATCCTCACCAAGCGAACTTCGTTTGCCGTGATGGACACGCTTTCCGACATGGTCGACCAAGGGGAGTTCGGCTGGACGATCCGACGCGCCAGCGACATGCCCGCGCTCAAAGAGCTGGCCGAACTGGCGTCGCAAGCGGGCATCAACTGGCTCAAGTATCCGCTGTGGAATTCGGTGTCGGACGGAAGCTCGACGACAGGCACCGCCGGAACGGGCCCCGGTGCGACGCCCACGCCGGCCCAAATCTCGGCCTTCTTCGAGGAGCTGTCGCTCCGGCACATCACGGCGGTCGGCTTACTCAACGAGCCGCCGGCCGAGCTCCGCGGCCAGTTTGCCCGCGACTGGACGGGCATCAGCGAGCTATTCACGATGCGGACGGAGTTCTGGCGCGAGTCGATCGAAAAGGTCATTGCCCGCTACTCCTCGCACGTCCGCTACTGGCAGCTGGGCGAAGAAGGCGACGAAAGTTTTGTCGGCATGTCCGCGCAGAACCTGTCGCAGACCATCGCGCGGGTCAAAAACGAGTTCGACCGCATCGGCCGCGACACGCGAATAGGCGTCCACTGGAATTGGGAGACGCCCCCGCCCCGCCACGGCGACGTCCGCGGGATCTTCCTCTCCATCGCCACGCGGCAGCAGCTCAAGGAGAACGAGCTGGTCTCGAAGTTGAAGGCGCTGGCGGCCGCCGGCTCGCCGGAGCGCTGGGTGCTCGTCAAACCGCTGCCCAAATCGGGATTCACGGCCGACGAGCGGGGCAGCGATCTGGTCAAGAAAATGGTCGAGGCCAAAATCGGCGGCGCGGAAAAAATCTTCATCGACGACGTCTTCGACGAAGATTGCGGATTACTGGCTCCCGGCGGCTCGCCGTCTCCCCTCTTTCTGCCCTGGCGGACGACGGCCATGGCCCTGCAGGGGGCCGAATTCATCGGCTCGTTCAATCTCCCCGAAGGCAGCCGCAACTTTGCCTTTTCCCGCAAAGGGGACGTGGCAATTGTCGTTTGGAACCACGAGCCGGTGGACGAAGACCTGTATCTGAGCGAGGAATCGATCGTCACCGACGTGCTCGGCCGACGAATTCATCTCACCACAAATGCCAACGGGCTGCGGCAGAAGTTGCGGGTCGGTCCCAGTCCGCTCGTCATTCGCCACTTTCCTGAGCAGATCGCACGGTGGATGGCGGCCGTCTCGTTCGAGAAAGGGCGGCTCCCCAGCAAAACCGGCAAGCAGCGCGAAGTGATCCACGGCATCAACACGTTTCACCAGGGCGTCAACGGGCAAGTGCGGATCATCGTGCCCAAGGACTGGAAGGTCGAACCCCCCGACGCGCGGTTCTCGCTGGCAGCCGGCGAAAAATACGACATTCCGATCACGCTCGAACTCCCTTCCAACACAAGCCTGGGCAGCCAGCGGATCGTGCTGGATTTCACGCTGTCGTCTTATGCGTTTCGCGTCTATCGCGAATACGAAGTGGGCCTGGGGGACGTTGTCTTTTCCGTCGTCGATGCACGGCTGGAGAACGGCGACCTGCAGATCAAACAACTGATCGTCAACAATACGAAGCCGGAAGAACGGCTCAACTTCGAGTGCAATCTCTACATTCCCAACCGCAAGCGAATGCAACGAATCGTCACCAAGCTGGGCAACGGCCGCGACACGCAGGTCTACGCGCTGCCCGACGCGGAGTCGCTCCGCGGGCAGGAGCTGCAATTGCGGGCGCAGCAAATCGGCGGCTCGCGAATCTTGAACCTGCGCTGGAAAGTGGGCGAGAATTGGGAGACCGCGGGCAAACGCACCACCGCGGATCGCACGCCTCCGACGCGGCGGGCACATCGCCGCGAACCACGAACGCTCCCCAGCGAACCTCCGAAGTCATGAACGCCGTGCTCGGAAACTCCTCGCCTCTGACCGTCGCCGAGGTTGAGGACTTCCTCCAACGGCTCGCCCCGCTCGAGCTGGCCGAATAATTGCGGAGTGCGTGTCTGCAAGGTTCGCACACGGCGGCCAGGGAGAGTTTCCCAGCTCTGTCAAAACGCGGGCCTGGCCGAATTCAGCCGATTCGTTTTCGTGGAAGTCGGGGTTAAATCGGCAATATCGGTGCGCGCTGAGCGGCGGACTGATTAAGATTGCCCTCCGAACCTCATGACCACGAACCCACCCACCGAATCGACGGCCCCGCGGGCAACGCTGGGGGAAATCCTCGGCCGGGCTCTCCGCCTGCGCTGCCCACGCTGTGGACAACGCCGCCTGTTTGCCGGCTGGTTTCGCATGCACGAGACGTGCCCGCACTGCCGCCTGCACTACGAGCGTGCTCCCGGATATTTTCTCGGGTCGACCTATATCAATTACGGCGCGACGGTCATCGCCGTCATGGTCGTTTATTTCGCCCTGCACTTTGGCGTGGGCTGGAGCAACACGTCCCTGGCGGCGCCCTTGGCGGGGTTTTGCATGCTCTTCCCGCTCTACTTCTTTCGCTACGCGCGCTCGCTCTGGCTGGCGATCGACTACTACGTCGATCCGACCGGCTTCGACCCGGCCAAGGAATGAGACGGCCAATGATGCGTGGCCCCATCGCTTCGGCGCGCGGCGACAGCGTCTTGACTTAGGAACAGGTCGGCAACGCGGCAAGCCCGTCTACGGGAAGACGAAGCCGGGACCAGACAGGCCGGGATGCGGGCCGTTTTGCACTGGCGAGGCGGCGCGCGGTTCGGCGTCTTGGACGGCCTGCACGGCGGGATCGCTCGCGCCAGCCACTGACTGTTCCATCGCTTCGCGTTGCAGCTGGGCCGCTTTGCGGGAGAGCCGCCAGAAACCGATGCTGAAACCGCTCAAAACGGTCATCGGCATGCCGATCATAAAGAGGATGCTGTACATGTAGGCGCGAGGCAGACGGTTATCGGACTCGTTGGCCAGCTTGCACATTGGGCAGGCGGAGGCCGGCTTTGCGGCCGACAGACAAAGCAAGAGCCCCGCGATCAGCGTCAGCATCCAAGTCCGCGTGCGCACGTCCAATCCTCCCCCTCAACTGCCCCAACCGGCGGGCAAGTGATACAGCATTGCGTAAATGATAACGCCTGTGGCCGATACGTAAACCCAAACCGGGAACGTCACTTTCGCCCAGCTACGATGCGCGGCAAAGCGTCCCTTCGCGGCCAGATAAATCATCCGCAGGGCCAAAAACGGCACGAAGAACGCCAGCACGATGTGTGTGAGCAAGATCGTCAGATAGACGTTGCGAATTAAGCCGGTCCCGGTGAACGCCCGCGAACCGCTCCCCGTGTAGTAACCGAGCGCGAAATGGTAAAGGAGATAACAGGCCAAAAATACGCTCGAGGCCGCAAATGCGGACAACATGGCCCGTTTGTGCGCCCGCACGCGGCCGCCGCGGATCATCGCGAATCCGCCCAACAGCAAGATCAGCGACAAGCCGTTCAGGCTGCCGTTTAAGTGTGGCAAGAGCCGCACCCATCCGGGGACGTTCACCGGGGTGCCCCCTTTGCCGGCGCCGATGCGGGCGCGGAAGGTGACGCAGACGACTCGGCGCGATGGGCTTTGGCCTTCGCGATGTCGGGCGCCAGATCGTGCTCGAGGCGGGCGACGTCGACGTCGTTTAAGGCGTTGTACTTCGCGACGACCACGCCCTTCTCGTTCACGCGGAGAATGTTCACGGAGTGCAGCACTTCGTAACCCGGCTCCCGATTGGCTCCGGTCGTCTCCTGCACCGGCATCTTGAAACTCTCGTTGATCAGCCGATAGGTCTTTTGCTTATCGCCCGTGAGGTAGAGCCAGCGATTCGGGTCGGCTCCGAACGCCTGGGCGTAGCGCGTCAGCACGTCGGGCTTGTCGAAGTCGGGATCGACGGTCAGCGTGACGAGCTTCACATCCGTGCCGACCAACAGCTTCTGCAATTCGACCATCCTTCCGCTCACCTTCGGACACGGGCCGGCACAGCGGGTAAAAATGAATGAAATCAGCCACGGATGTCCGAGCAGGTCGGCCTTGGTGACCTTCTTGCCGCTGCGCTCGGTAAACGCGAAGTCCTGAATGCCCGCCTGGTCCCACAGAGGCGGATTGGGCGATGACTTGGTTTCGGCGGTCTTCGCGGCAGACTCGGGGATCGCGGGGATGATGTCGAATCCGGGCGGCGTCTGCGTCGACGCTTGCTGGGCCCGCGCCTGCATCGTCTCACGCAGTTGGCGGGACGCCTGCCAGACGAAATAACCCATCGCCAGTGCGATCGCCCACAGGACGAGCCCCAGCACGATCCGCGTCCTGCGGCCGCCGTCGGTGGCGCCGCGTTTCGGTCCATCACCCGCGGTGGGCGCTGGACCGTTCTCCGCAACCGAATCGTTCAACTGCTGCGACATGACGAACGCAAAACTTTTCTAGCGCGCATTGCGCACTGAGCGGCGACCGGTGAGCCAGACCGCCGCCGCAAAAGCCACGACGCCAAAGAGCGCCGTGACGGTCAGACACGTGGCAATGCTTGGCAAGCCGGCCTGCGCCGAAGCCGAACCGGCACCCGCCGTCTGTTCGGCGTGAGCAAACAAAATCCGTTGCAGGCCCACCACCCCATAGGTGAGCGGATTGATTCGCATCACCCAGGCCAGCCAGCCCGAGTCGGGCACGGGAAAAAACGCTCCCGACAACAGCCACATCGGCATCAATAACACGCTCATCAGCGCGTGATAGCCCTGCGTCGAATCGAGCGGCCAGGCCATCACGTACCCGAGCGCCGTGAGCGCGAAACCCTGCAACACCAAGAAGGCGAGAATCCCTAAGGCGTCGACGGCCGAAACAGACAGGCTCATGTGCGGCGACAGTCCGACCAGCCACAAGAGCGGCCCCAACAGCAAGAACAGGGCGGCCTGAATCACGGCGAGCACCGTCCCCCCCATCACCTTGCCCATCACCAGCGAGGCGCGCGGCAACGGAGCCACGAGCACCGCCTGCAAAAACCCCTCCCGCCGATCCTCGATGATCGAAATCGTGGAGAAGATGGCCGTGAAGAGCACGATCAGCACGGCGACTCCGGGCAGAAAATATTCCTGGTAGCTCATCCCGGGTGGCGCCCAGGCCGGCGCCGAAATGTGCCGCCCAAGCCGGCCCCGAAGAGCACCCAGAAGATGAACGGCTGCCCAAGCGCGCCGACGACTCGCGTGCGCTGTCGAAAAAAGCGAACCAGCTCGCGGCTCGCCAATGACCAAGCCGGCAGCCAAAAGCCGACGGACGGCGCAGTAACGCCGCGCGCGTCCCGCGCGCTCGGCGGGTTCCGCGCTTCGGCAAGCCGTGCGGCCGTCGTCGTCATTGCGGTTCCTCGTCCCAAAACCGGTGCCCCGTCCGCTCGATGAAGACGTCCTCGAGCGTCGGCTTGCCGAGCGACACGGTCTTCACCTCGGCCGGAAAGGCCTCGACCAGATCGCGCACGAATTCGTGTCCGCGGCTCTTGCCAATTCGCAAAGCACCGCCGATTTTTTGCGGCGTCACGCCGAACCGTTCGTGAATCCGCTGGGAAAGTTCGTCCGGGTCATCGCATTGCACCGTCACGTAGTCGTCGCCCAGCTTCGACCGCAGGGTCAGCGGCGTGTCGAGCGCGATCAACCGGCCATGATCCAGAATCCCCAGCGTGTCGCAGCGCTCGGCCTCTTCCATCAAATGCGTGGTCACGAGCACGGTCACGCCGTCCTCTTCGCGCAGGCCCCGGAGGTACCGCCACAAGTCGTGACGGGCGCCGGGATCGAGCCCGGTGCTAGGTTCGTCCAACAAGAGCAGTTGCGGCCGATGCAGCAGACCCTTGGCAATCTCGACGCGACGCTTGAGCCCGCCTGAGAGCGTCTCGGCCCGTTCGCCGAGTCTCTCCCTCAATCCTAGCTTTTCGGCGAGCAAGTCAATCCTCTGCCGCAGCGCGGAGCCAAAGAGGCCGTAGATCTGCCCCTGGTACTTGAGGTTTTCGCCCACGGTGAGCTTGGGATCGATGCTGGGCGATTGAAACGTCACGCCGATGTGCTTACGCACCTCGTTCGACTGTCGCGCCAAATCGAGCCCAAAGACGCAGGCCTGCCCCGCTTGAATGGGCAAGAGCGTGCTCAGCAGCCGAAAGAGGGTCGTCTTGCCGCCGCCGTTGGGACCGAGCAAGCCGAAGATCGTCCCCGCCTCGACCGAGAACTCGACTCCGTCCAGTGCGCGGCGTTCGCCGTACGAGTGGCTTAAGCCCCGAACTTCGATCGCGGGCGCGGGTCCCATCAGTGCGGGCTTTCGGACGTCGTCTCCAACGGCGTGTGCGATCGTTCCGTCGCGTGGACCGAATTCTGCGGAATGTCGGTCGGGTAGTAGTGCACGCCGACGTCGGGCAACAGAGCCAGCGGCAACCCCATCGCGAGGATGACCGTGGGACTGAGTAGCAGAAACTTCCAACGCCCCTCGAATTTGAGGTGCATGAAGTAAGTCATCACGAAAAGCGCCTTGGCCGTGGCGACCGAGAGGACGAGCACCGCCAAGAGCAGGTTAATCCCGCCGATCGTGGTGTGGCCTTCGATCTTAAACACATCGAAGAGCACCGAAAGCATGGTCAGGACGCACAGGCACGCGAACACGCCGAAATACCAGACGTGATGCGGGGCGTGCGAGTCGTGATGAACGTCCGTCGAATGACCGTCGGTCATAATCCCGATCCTTACTCTCACCCGGCGAGCGGCGGGTGTCAGGCCGCCGGTTCTAGTTTTCGTATGTCGTCGCTGCGCAGAGCGGCAAACTCTTCGCGCACACTAAATGATGTAGATCAGCGGAAACAGGAAGATCCACACCAGGTCGACGAAGTGCCAATACAGGCCGCAGTTCTCGATGTAATCGGTCCAGCGGTGGTCCAGCGAGATGACCCACAGCGGGATCGCGAACAGAATCAATCCCACAATGACGTGGATCGCGTGAAATCCGGTCATCAAAAAGTAGGTCGAAGCAAACAGGTTGCCGTACTTGATCGGATGATGGGCCTCCAAGTCACCCATCAAGCTGGCATACTCCGGATTGGTTTTGAGCTTCTCGATTTTTTCGGAAAGCGGTACGAGCTGCAGCTTGAGTTCTTTGTGCTGGGCGAGGAGGGCCAGATACTCCTTGTCGAGCGATTTGAGGGCGTCGATCTTCGCCCGCGTTTCGGACGACGCGTCTTTGGTCTTGGAGTCGATCACCGCGCGTTTGTCGGCCAGACGAGCGGCTTCCGAATCGGGCACCCAACTCGCGTACTGACGATTGAGGGTCCGATCGAAGTCGTCGAGCGTCTTGGTCATCGCCTGGAAGTCGTCCTCGGCGATGTGGCCGGGAAGAATGTCGTGCTGCCACTTGCCGTAGTATTCGTAGCTCTTGATGCCCAAGAACAGGCAAGCGAGCGCAAATGTGCCGGTCAGGTACATCTTCGCTCGCGGGATATTGCGGGCCACCATCGATTCGTGGGCGACGACGACCAGGTAACTCGACGCCAGCAGCACGAACGTGTTGAGGCCGCCCGCCCAGATGCGAATGTGGGTCACGTTCGGATCGTGTGGCCAGTCGGGCGAGCCGAGCCGCAGCACGATGTACGTGCCGATGAACGCCGTAAAGAACATGATTTCGGTGCCCAGGAAGAGCCACATTCCCAGCTTCGAGTTGGGGATGGGCAATCCCATCTTCAAGGGCGGAGCAATGTGATCGGTCGGGGCGGGTGCGTGTGACATTTTCTCAGTTCGGTTCGAGTCAGCTCAGTTCGAGTCAGCTCAATTCAGAATTCGAATCACTACCGGATCGGATCACTACGGTTCAGATCAATTCAGCAACCGCAGATGATCCCAGGTCAACACGGCGAGCAAGGCCGGCAGGTAAACGAGCGACGAATACAACAATCCGCGGGCCGTCTCCCGCGATTCGTGCCAGGCGAATCGCACCGCCGCGGCCAGATAACCCAAGCTCAACAAGAGCGCGGCCACGCGGTAGGGCCCGCCGGCGAGCTCCAACTGTCCCGGCAACAGGCTGACGGGGACCAGCACGGCCGCATATCCGCAGGCCAAAAAGCCCGCCACTGAACGAGGTCGATCGTGGGCGAACGCGCCGCCCGGCAACATTCGCAGCCCGGCCGCGGCATAATCGCGGCGGTACAGCCAGGCGATCGCCAGGAAGTGTGGAAACTGCCAGACGAATAATACGGCAAAGAGCGAAAAGGCGGCCCAGTCCAACTCTGCGCCGGAGGCCGTCCAACCGAGAATCGGCGGCAACGCTCCGGGAATCGCACCGACGGCCGTGCTGAGGGCCGTATAGCGTTTGAGTGGCGTATAGGCACCGACGTAAAGCGCCAGCGTCAGGGCGGCGAGCAATGCCGTCGTCGGGTTCACGGTGAAGTACAGCAGGCTCACGCCGATCGAAGCACAGGCTACGCCGAAAAGCGCAACCTCCGCCGGCTGGAGACGACCAGTCGGCAGCGGTCGATTGGCCGTGCGGGCCATCAGTGCATCGGTCCGCCGCTCGATCAGCTGATTGAACGCCCCGCTGGCCGCGGCCACCAGTCCAATGCCGAGCAGCATCCGGGAAAGCGAGGCGGGATTCCAGGCGCCCCCGCCCAGTGTGTATCCGACCAGCACCGTCAAGAGCGCCATCGCCGCGATGCGGGGCTTGGCCAGTTCGAGATAATCGGACAGCCGCAGGCCAATCGCCAATCGACCCAATGCGAGCTCGTTCGCGGGAGCCGTCTCAACTGCCACGCAACTGGCAGGCGCCGCGACGCAAGTCGATGCCGAGGTCGAATAGGTCGGAGCCGACTGAACTGTCATCGCAGGCTCCCTTCCAAAACCGGCGGCGCCAAGACGTTAGACACGAGCACGGACGCCGCGACAGACGTGGCCGTACGCTCGGCCGGCCGACCGGTGGCGCGGCGGCACCATTCGATTCGCGTGACTCGCAGGAACAAGTTGATCGAGAGCATCACCAGCAGCATGCCGACGACGGTATGCGACGTGAGCAGGGTGACTTGTAGCGGCGACCGCTCGACCGCCACGTAGCCCCACGGGGCGTATCCAAATTTTGCCACCCACCCGGCCGCACCCAGGAGCACCTGCGCAAGCGCCGCACCAGCCAACAGCCACGCCGGGCGTCGCAGCCAGCCGATCCGTGTGCGGTGCGCGACGATCAGCATGGCGAGAATACAGCCCAGTGCCAGAAACGCCGTGCCGACGTGCGCGTAAAGCGCCGTTCCCAAGTGCCGCACGAGTCCGCCCAATCCGTACTGCAGCATCAGCACGAGCGGCGTGAGGACAACGAGGATCTTGAGGGCTCCCAAACGCGTGCCTGCCGGGAGGACCGGCGGTTGATTCCAGTTCCGGCCCAGCACGAGCGCCACCGACGACATGAACGTGAAGACCAGGGCCGCGGTCGCTCCGTGCACCATGGCCAGCGCCCGCGCGTCGGCCAGCACGCGTCCGCCGCCGAGCAGTCCCTGCGTGATCACGGCCAGCAACACACCGACCCCGCACCAGCGCACCCAGCGCCGTGGCTCGAGCGCGAAGCAGGCCACGGCGAAGACGATGCTGACGCAGCCGATCAAGATTCCGGCCAGGCGATGGCCGTGCTCGATGAACTTGTCGCCGGCCGACTTGAGCCACGGGTAGGCGAACATCCCCTGCCCGTCCGACGTCGGCCAGTCGGGAAAAGCCATCCCCGCTTTGTGCGACGTCACGAGCGCTCCGACCACGATCGGCAGCAAGGCCGTCGCCGCCGTGACGACGGCCAGGCCAAACAAGAGCGGTCGGAAGCGTGCGGATCGCATCGGAAGAAGTCGAATCGAATCAGGTTTGGTCGGTCCAGAATCTGATGAGTGCGGTTACGGACAAACTAGTGGGGTCCGGTCCCGTCGGGTCCGTGGGAAATATCGGGCGAGTCGTCTTGCTGCGGCCCCTTCTTCGGCGGTTCGGTCTGTGGCCAAAAATCACTTTCCGGATGGGACGGCGACGAATATTCGTAAGGCCCGCGATAAACGACGGGTGGCACGTCGAAGTTGCCGTGCGGAGGCGGCGTCGGAGCGGACCATTCGAGCGTGTTGGCCTCCCACGGATTCCGGCCGCACTTGGGGCCGAAGAAGATGCTGTACGCAAAGTTACCCAAGAGCAGGAACTGCGCGAAACCCATCAGGATGGCACAGCACGTCATGAACTGGTTCATCGGCAGCAAGTGCTCGAGGTACGGATGGATGTAGGGATCGGCATAGCGACGCGGCATGCCGGCGATTCCCAGCATGTGCATCGGGAAAAAGGTGCCATTGAAGCCGATGAACGTCAGGAAGAAGTGCAGCTTGCCCACCGACTCGTTCATCATCCGGCCGAACATCTTGGGAAACCAGTAGGTGATCCCGCCGAAGACGGCAAACAGCGTCGAGCCGAAGAGGATGTAGTGGAAGTGGGCCACGATGAAATACGTGTCGTGGAAGTAGATGTCGACGGGGACGGCCGCCATGAAGATGCCGCTCAAGCCGCCGACCACGAACATCGACAAGAAGCCGCAGCAGTTGAGGAAGACGGTGTTGAAGCGGGGCCGGCCGCCCCACATCGTGCCCAGCCAGTTGAAGGTTTTGACCGCCGAAGGCAACGCGATCATCATCGTCGAAACCATGAACGTCATGCCGAGGGCCGGGTTCATGCCGCTCGTGAACATGTGGTGGCCCCACACGATGAATCCCAACCCGGCGATCGCGGCGATCGAAAAGACCATCGGCTTGTAGCCGAAGACCGGCTTGCGGCACATCGTGGCCAGCATGTCCGAGACCATACCCATCGCCGGCAAGAGCATGATGTACACCGCCGGATGCGAATAGAACCAGAACAGGTGCTGCCACAGCAGCGGCTGCCCGCCGCCGATGGTGGGAGCGTGGTTGTTGACGATCAAACCCGACGGGATGAAGAAGCAGGTGCCGAATTCGCGGTCGGCAAGCTGCATGAAGCCAGCCGCCGTCAGCACGGGGAGCGCGAAGGCTTGCAGGATGGCGGTAATGAACATGGCCCAAATGGTGAGCGGCATGCGGAAGAGAGTCATTCCAGGGGCCCGCATGTTGATGATGGTCGTCAAGTAGTTGACGGAGCCCATCATTGAGGAGAACCCGACGCAGGTCAGGGCCAAGAGCCAGAAGGTCTGCGCCGTCCCTGAGCCCGGGGCCGCCCATTTGATGGCCGACAACGTGGGATAAACTGTCCAACCAGACGCCGGTCCGCCTGCCCCAACAAAGAAGCTGGCCATGAAGAAGCCGATCGCCGGCCACATGAACCAGTAGGAGAGCGCGTTGAGGAGCGGAAACGCCATGTCGTCCGCGCCGATCATCAGCGGAATGCAATAGTTGCCGAACGCCCCGGCCAGCACCGGGATGATCACCAGGAAGATCATCACCGAAGCATGCATGGTGAAGAGCATGGTGTAGAACTCGGGCGAGATCTGCCCTCCCTGCTCGGGGAAGGCGAGCCGACCGAAGAACGGCATGTCCGACCAGGGGAAGGCCAACTGCCAGCGAACGCCCAGCGCAAGCGCCCCTCCCACCATCAGCATCAGCATCGTGGTGATGAGGAACTGGATGCCGATGACTTTGTGATCGGTCGAAAAGATGTACTTGCGAAAGAAGCTCAGCTCGTGATGGACAGCATGCCCATGTGCGTGCTCGACCGCATGACCGCCACCTGTCGACCCCAGGGCCGGATTCTAATGTGCTCACCAATCCACCTCGTTCTGCGGCTCGCCCGGCCTTCCGTTGCGGAAGACCCGGTCTGCCGGCTCAGACGTTCCTACTTCGGCGCGTCCGCGGCAGCTTCGGACTTCGATTCGCCGGCGGCGGCCTTCTTTGTGCCGTGGCCGGAGACGCCGTCGTCGAACTGCTCGCGCTCGAGCCCTTTGAGATAGCTCTCGAAATCGTCCTTCGGCTCCGCTTTGACGCGGGCCTTCATCTTGTAGTGTCCCCAGCCACACAGCTCGGCACAGACCCATTCATAGGCATCGGGCTTGAGCGCCTCGAAGATGATGGGGATCACCAGGCCGGGCACCGCGTCCTGCTTGATGCGGAGGATGGGAACGAAAAACGCATGCTGCACGTCGGCCGTACGCAAATGCACGACGACGGCACGCCCCGTCGGCACGTGCAGCTCGTTCACCGCGTACAAGTCGTCCGGCGCCGGCTGTCGCAGCCACGCGTCGACTTCCGGCAGGCTTTCAAATTTTCGCTTCGGGTTGGGATAGCGGATCCGCCACTCGAACTGCCGCGCGGTGATTTCAGCGACCGGCGACAGCCGGGACGACATCGGATAGTTCTCTTTGACGCGGTAAGCGGCCCAGGTATCGAGCTGGTAAAACGCGATGAACAAGAGCACGCCCGCCGGCACCACCGTCCAAATCACCTCGAGCGCGTGGCTGCCGTGGGTGAACATCGCCCGGCCCGGCGCGTCGGTATCGCGGGCGCCCTGCAACAGCACGTAGCCCATCGCCACTTGGGTGCCGATAAAGACCACCGTGACGATGATCAGAATCATGTAGAACAGGTCGTCGATCCGCTGCCCGATCGGCGACTGGGCTGCGCCGGGAAACCACCAGTGCATGCTCGGCGAAATCACGCCGGCAGTGATCGCGACGATCGGCCAGAGAATAAAAAAGAACGCCCAGAGTCTCTTCACCGTTTCACCCTCCACCGACCGGCGAGGCCGAGGCAATCTTCGACTGGCGCAGCTCCGAGTTTTCCGACCCCGATCCGTACGGGAGGCTCATCGCGTAATTGACGAGGTCCCAAATCTCCTCTTCCTTCAGGGCCGTGCCGAAGGGGGGCATGGGCGTCCCCTTGATGCCCGAATAAATTCGGCGATAGAGGTCGAGCGGGCGACGGCCGCCGCGATAGATGCCCGACGTCAGGTCGCGTGGCTTGATCGGGTTGCCCCAGTCGTCGAACAGTCCGGGGACAGTTCGCTTCTTGTTCGTGCCCAGAATGACCTGGTAATCCTCGGTCTGCGGCCCATCCCCCTTGCCCGCCGGACCGTGACACTGCGACACTTCGCCGTGTCGGAACGGAACAGCTTGCGGCCGCGCTCCCGCGACTCGGGCGTGTCGGGCGTGCGGGCAATCTTGGGCGTCACCAGGGCGTCCGGCTGCTCGGAGGCCGTCCACGACGTATTGATGCGGTCCGCTAGGTCGTCGGCCGCCTTGGGCCACTGGTCGGGCGACTTGATGTACTCATCGAGCGATTTCTCGATTGCCTCGCGCGTCTCGCCCCCCTTCACCCGCTGGGAGACGTCCTCGGAGCCGAACTGGCCGCTGAGAAACTCCGCGCCGGAACGCTCCTCGAATTCGCCCCGCATCGCCAGCCAGCGAACATACTCGACGATCGGTCCGATCTCTTCGTCAGTAAACAGCAGGAACGAAGGCATGTAGGTGCCGGGGATTCCTTGCCGAACGGTGCGGACCAGGTCGTCCCGCGTCGCCCGGTCGGTGCTCTTGGTCGAGGTGAATTTGAAGCGGCCGAGGCGATAATCGCGCGGCTTGATGTCGAAATAGCTGGCCGTGGGCCCTTTCCCGTCACCGCTGACGCCGTGGCAGTGCTCGCAATGCGTCATGTACAGCTTGTGACCCTGCTGCAGCATCGGCCCCAGCACGGTGAACTTGTCGCCCGCCTTGGGCGGATCGAGCTTCCCTTTCTCGCCGGCGATGGCGGGAGCGACGCTGACGGCCAGAGTCGAAGCCTTGGGGTCGTAGTGCGCGACTTCGTAATCGAGCGGAACCTCGCGTCCCTTGGAATCCCAGGCCGTGGCATCCGAGTTCGCGCCCGACGTCCAAATCAGGCCCGCGCCTCGCAGGTCGTCGGCTGACATCGGCACCTTCGAGTTGGCCTTGCGCGTCAGCTTGACTTTCACAGGGTCGGTAAAGTTCGCGGCGGTTTGCTCCACCACTCCGTCGAACGCACCGAAATCGACCGGCAGCTTCTCCCACACGACGATATGATTCGGCTCGCCAAAATCCCTCACCAGCTCGGTCTCGACGGCCTTCTGCGCGGGCCGGTAGAGGTTGCCGGTCGACTCGGCGAAGACGAACTTCGGTTCCGGCGACTGATTGCAGCCGGCGATCGTCAACGTCGCGACGAGCGCCGCGAGGAGGCCGACTCCCGTACCGGGCACGGCCACGAACCTTGACGCAAACAGGCTACGCACGGCTGACCTCTTAAAGCTCGAGCTTGCTGGCATCGAAGGGAATGTCTTTGGTCGTCGTTTCACCGGGCTTGATGGTGATCACCAGGTTGCGATCGAGATACCCGCCACCGCCGGCCGCCTCGTGCCAGACCTGAAACTTCTGCGCCGGCGGGCACGTTCTTGATGTCGAATTCGCCATTCGGGCCGGTTACGGCGGCCCACGGGTGATCCACCGGCAACTGGTACGCCCGCATCCAGGTGTGAATATCGCACTTCACCTCGACCGGCTTCGTTTCCGACTTCTGGTACTTGTAGTCGAGCCCCGTGCTGTTGTGCGGCGGAATGGCCTGGTTAAACGGTTCGCTTCGCGTGGCGAAGATGTGCGTGTTGTGCGTTAGATTGTCGCTGTTGAGGATCTTCAGCGTCTGATCGGTGCGGATCAAAAGAGCGTGCGGAAAGAACCGGCAGCCCTTCTGGTCGAACGTGACCACATCACCAGGCACGGGAGGCACCGCCACGCCAGCCGGAGCCTTGGGCAGAAAGATGAAGACATTGGCAACGCCGTTGCCGTTGCCGATGATCAGCTTGTCGTTGGGGATGCCGTGATCCTTCACGCAGATCGCGTCTTTCGCCCTAGCCTGTTCCGTCAGGGGCTCGAGCGTGGGCGCGGTGCCTTGGAAGACAACGCGGCCCTTCAAATTGCCGAAGCCCCCTTCGGCCGCCGGTGCCGCCGTGCCGCCGCCTTCGCCCTTAGTCGAAGCGACCGCAGCGCCGCCTTCCGACTTTTCTTTGCCGTGCTTGATCGTAATCGACGTGGGCGAGGACGCTCCGGTCGTCACGCCCTGCGCTCCGCCGCAACCCGACAGGATTGCGGCCGTCAGGCCAAACGACCCGATGACGGCCAGCGCCGACAAACAGAGCCCGTTTTTGCAAATTGACATAGGACTATTGAGAACCTCCGGTGGACGATGATTCGGTGGGTGCGGGTCGGCGTTCGCGGGTCCGCGGCCGGCGGGTCGTCGAACCGCTGCTTCCGCTGTTTCGGCCCGATTCGGGCGGCGCCGCCGGGCCCTGGGCGACCGACTTCTTGTTGGCCCCTTCTTCCATTAAGCGGTGATAGTTGACCAGCGCGTTGCGCGTGGCGATTACCTGGATGCCGTTGTCGGCACCGAAGTATTTCGCCAGATCGCCGGCCGCCGCTTGGCTCTTGGGGAAGACCTGCGGCATCGACGTGTACGGCGTAATCCAGCGCGGGCTGTAGAGCCAGAGCATCAGCCAATCGGGACGCAGCCGGTCGGACGCGTACTCGAGGTTGGGACCGCGAATGTCCTTCTTGGGATCGCCGACTTTCACTTCGCGGCCCGCCAGCGAATGACAGTTGATGCACGCCGCGCCGTTGAAGACTTGCCAGCCTTCGGCGAGATAGCCGTCCTTGTGCGGCGCCAGATACTTTTCGTACTGGGCCGTTTGTGAATCGAGATAGCCGGGATCGCGCTCCGGAATCTTCTGGTACGGGAAGGGCTCGCCATCTACCGCGGCGAAGTAGTTAGCCAGCGTCTGCGCTTCTTCCGAACTCATGTTGAACCGTGGCATCCGCAGCACGGTGGTCTGCCGCAGACGATACGGCTCCCGCAGGAACTGGTAGAGCCACGGCGTCTGCACCTTGGTCCCCTCCTTATAGAGGGGGGGCGGCGCCATCTGCCACGCCAATTGCCGATTGAGATCGCGCACTGTCGACAGCTTTTCCACGAGCCACTGGGCGAAGTCGCCGCCCCGTGGCGGAACGGCATACCCGTCCTGGACCGTGGCTCCCGGCGTCAGCCGCGGCTTCTTCACCAGCATGCGGGTGGCCGGGAAGACGGTTCTTGCCATCGGCGTCGAGCGTCTCCCACAAGTCGTACGCGTATTCCTGGTCCTCCGGCGCGTCGCCCGGATCGGGCCGGTTCATGATCAAGCCGTGGAACCGCATGACGGGCAGAGTCTTCTCCGCGCCCGCCAGCGTCATTTTGATCTTCTCGCCCGTGAGCGCCTTTCGTGGCGGCTTGAGCTTGAGCAACAAATCGCGGGCCGCCGGGTAGTCGCCCGCCTGCAGTGTGCTGGCTTTGATTTCGCTCGGCTCGACCGCGTAATGAATTTCCGGCATCTCGACCATGTGGCAGCCGACGCAGTTGTACCGGTCGAGCAGCCGTTCACCGTCGATGCGGGCTTTTTCCTGCGGCCCCGGATTGAAGATGTATTCCTTGGCGGGCGGGTCGGCGACGAGGCCCAGCACAAAGGTGGAAATCGCCTCGATCTCTTCCTCGTTGAAGGGAAATTTGGGCATCCGCAGCCGCTCGTCGTACCCCTTGGTTTCGGTTTTCAAATAGTCGTAGCTGCGGGGATCGCGGAGCTTCTGCCAGAGGAAGCCAGCCCGGCCGTGATGGATCAGGTCGTTGTAGAAGTAGGCCTTCCGCATGGCGACTTCTTGCTCGTTCCCCTTGAACTCGCCGGTCGCCGTGCCGCCACCGCGGGCCGCCTTCATCGCCTCGACGACGACGTCACGCGTGGAGGTGCCGTCGGGCTCGCCCTTCGCCTCCAGGTATTCGTCGATATGCTCCGGCGCCAGACGGCTCGTGTCTTTGCGGCCCCAGTCCTGCAGCGTGGTGCCGATGGGACGGGCCGTCTCGAAGTTCGGGATGTCGTGGCAGCCGTAGCAGCCGTAGCGCGAGATCGTGCGGCGGCCGACGTAATTGAGCCGCATCGCCTGCCAGTCTTTGGCGTCGGCGGGCTCGCCGTTCGCCGTGGCCAGCTCGATTTCGTCTCCCTTAATCTTCGACTTGGGATGCGGAAACTTGCGGGTCGCCAAGACCTGATCCGTGTCGGCCGTGTTCAGTTGCTTCGACAGGTTGAGTTTCACCAGCTCGTTGAGTGTCGTGTCGAATTCGGTTTGCGGCGTCGAGGGCGTCGGAAACTTCTCGGGCCCCTTCTGCAACAGGAAAGCAGCGATGTCAGCCGCCGGATCGATCTGCTGGCCCCCTTCCAGGTACGGCTCCAGGAACAGGTTGGGCATCCGCGATCGCTTGTGGTAGGCCTGCGGATCGCGAACCCAGCTGTAGACCCAGGCAAAACCGTCTTCGCCCGGACGGATCTTCGCGTGCACCTTGCTCAGCTCGGGGCCGAAGGTCGCGTGTGAATCGGGATACGCTTCGTGACTGTGGCAGGCGAGGCAGCCGCGCTTGGAGAAGAGATCCTTCCCGCGGGCCGGATCGGGCGTGTAGCCCTCAGCCGGCTTCAGCTGGCGGTAGTCCTCGCTGTTCGCCGTGAGGTAGTGGGCGATGCCGGCGAGCTCGAGCGGCTGCAGCCGCTGGGCCATCGGATCGTCCAGGTTCGTGGTGTGGAAGAACTGGGGCATCCGCGTCGTCGGGCGGAACCGCCGCGGCTCTTCGACCCAATAGCTGATGAACTCGGGTGTCAGCTTCTTGCCGACGTGCCGCAACGACGGACCGACCTTCCGCATCGTGCCGGCAATCTGCGTCGGATCGGCGGCGATCCTGGCCGCCTCGGCCTCGGTCGACGGCTCGAGCCGCAGATCGGGACCAATCGGCCGAGTGCCGTCGAAGCCCTGTATCTCGTGGCAGCCGAAGCAGCCGTATTCCTTGATCAGGTTGTAGCCCTTGTACAACTTCGGGGCACTGGCACCGAAGGTTGGATGAACGCCCAGCTCGACCACCGAGTGATGGCACTTGATGCAGGTACTCTCGCGCAGCCGCTCCGGCTGCATGGGGAATTCCCAAAAATGATTCGAGGCGTAGTGGTACTTGGTGTGCCACTCCTCGTACTCGTGAGGATTGTTCGCCGTGTGGGAGGCGTCTTTGAACGACGTGCCCGAGCCCTGCCCGTCGTGACAGATCGTGCAACCATATTTCTGCAACGGGTGCGGGCTGGTGGCGGTGAGGTACAGATCCGGATTGGGGTGCGTGGAATACGGATTGGGGTACTTGGCCTCCAGCACCATGTTCGCCAGGCCCGTGCCGCTCGGATGGCCGAACGGGAACGAGGGGACGTTGCCCGCCTCGACCCGATCGATGCCGGCGTGGCAGGTGCGGCAACGGTCAAACCGCGCCGTGCGGGCCATCCCCAATTGAATGGTCAGAGTCGGCAGCCAGTCCTGCGTGATCTTGAGCGGGGAGTTGAAGCCGTTGATGATCGGCCACTCCATGATCTCCTTCTTAAAGGCGGAGAAGCCGGTCGGGTCGAGCTTAGCGAGCGCTTTCTCGCGAAGGTCGAGTTCCGTGTTGAGCTTGGTAAGCCCGGCGTTGGCGTCGTCGAGCGACTTCGTGATCGTTTTGACCTTGGTCTGGGCCGCGTCGCGGGCCGCCTTTTTCTCCTGCATCTCGCCTTCGGCTTTGTCGACGACGGCTTGCTTGCTATCGAAGTCTTTTTGCAGGTCGTGCAGCTTGTTTTCGGAAACGCCGTCGCGCACGCCCAAGTCGAAGTCGGCCCGCGCCTTGTCGCGATAGGCGCGGACGTTGCGCACCTGGCGGCTGATCTGGTCGAACAAGCGATCGGCTTCGGCAAACTCCTTGTTGGCCTTGTCGACCTCCGGCTGGATCGATTCGAGCTGCTTCTGGGCCGACTCTTTCTTGGCCGTCAGGTCGGATTCGGACGTCTTGTATTGGGGACTCGTCTCGATTGCGTTTTTCGCGGCCAGTTGCTTGCGGGTCTGCAGGTCCTCGAACTTGCGCTGGTAACCCGTCCATTCCCGCGCCTGGTCGGCCTCCATCATCCACAACGTGGTGAACAGCAGGAGGATCGAAGTGACGGCGAAGACGACGTGCACCTTCTTGACGTCGCGGAAATTCGATTCGGTTGCCGGCATCGCGTCTGAAACTCCAAAACGGGTCGCGTGGGAACCCGCGCGCGCTCAGATATTAAAGAACCACTCTGGAATGCCGACCAGGTATTTCAAGTTCACCGTCCAGCGGAGCACCATCTTGATCGGCAGGGCGGCCATCCAGAGCAGCAGGTTGGCGAACACCATGTAACGGATGAATCCCATCCGCGCGTAAAACTTGGAGAAGAACGGCATCCGTGCCAATAGTGGTGGCATCAAGAAGAAGTACGCAAAAATCACCACGAACCCGAGCCATTCCCGCAGCAAAATGTAGCCCAATTTGGTCATTGCGCTCGCATCGGCCGGGGCCACCGGCAGCGAGGTATGCATCCAGCTGAGCCAGAAATACTCCGACAAGTTGACGTTATTGAGGACTTCCAGCTTGTGGACGTCCCAGAATTCATAAATGCCAAAAATATTCCAGTTCGGGCCGCGGAGGAACGTGCCCAGGATGATCGTGGCGATCCACAGCGGCAAAAATCCGAACATGAACGTCAGGACGGCGAACGACCGCTCCTTGTAGGAGTAATAGCCGTTCCCCTTCTTGTTGAAATCGATGTAGGGAATGGCCATCAGGCCCACGATGATCAGGCTCGGGAAGACCACGCCGGCCAGCCACGGGTCGTAATAGACCAGCATTTCCTGCAAGCCGAGGAAGTACCACGGGGCCTTCGACGGATTGGGCGTGCGCACGGACGAGGCCGGCTCTTCCAAAGGCGCCTGCAGCGCGATGCCCCACGCCACCAGCACGGCCGTCAGCACCACCATGCAGATCAGTTCGGTGTAGACCAGGTCGGGCCAGACCAGGACTTTCTCGTTGTTTTCGGCCTCGAGGACCGGTCGGCCTGCCGCAATCCGCTCGTCGTTTTCCACGGCCCGCTTGAAGTAGAGCCAGGTGAAAAAGGCGACGATGAACAGCATCGACACGATCGGCACGTTGTCCGGCTTGCCGACGATCTGACGGAAGTTGTAGTCGGTCAGGCTGAGGACCAGGAACAACAGCGCCAGGTTGAGCAAAGTCCAGGCGACCGTCGAGTTCACCAGCCACTTACGCAAGGTCACGACCAGGCCAAAGCCCACGATCGAAATGCAGAAATAGATCTGGGGGCTGGCGACGACCGTATTGACGAACTGCTTGATCGCGGCCGGCAGGAAGATCTTGAAGCTTTCGGGATCGGCATGGCGGCCGACATGCGCAAGCCCGATCAAGAGCAGCACCGTGGCGTAGGCCGCCCAAGGGGCCGCGCTCGGCACGTCCTGCGGGTGGCTCAAGAGCCCACCGAGGCCGGTCCGAAAATGCGATCCCTTGCGAAAGGCGTGGACCGCCCAGGCGAAGTTCATCGCGGCCAGGATGAGCCAAATCCATCCCAAGCCGTGAATGACGTCGAGTGTTAAGTCCGGATGAGGTTCAAGCATCCCCGTCCCTGTGCATTCTTGCTGTCGTTCGTTTCGTTGCAGTCGGCCAATCGGTCCTGCGGCCGCGAATCAGTCTGGACGGCTGGCCTCAGCCGACCGAGATTCCCCTGATTCTGGAGACGTCCGCGGGCTGATGCCCCCGGCTCGGTAATCGAGACGCAGGTCACAGCGGCTGGCTGATGCCTCCGTCTTTTCGCACGCGCCAGAAATGAATCGCAATCAATCCGGCCGCGACTAGCGGGATCGCCACGCAGTGCAGGATGTAAAATCGATTTAGCGTCGCCTCGCCGACGAACCGCCCACCGAGGAGCAAAAAGCGCGCATCGCTCCCGTTGGTGATCAGGTCGAACCCTCCAATATTGAGCAGCTGGTTGCCGGGACCCTCGTGACCCAGGAACGGCGTCGCCCGGGCCATGTTCGAACCGACGGTGATGGCCCAGATCGCCAGCTGGTCCCAAGGCAACAAGTATCCCGTGAACGACAGCATCAGCGTCATCACCAGCAGTAGCACGCCCACCACCCAGTTGAATTCGCGTGGTGGCTTGTAGCTGCCGGTGAGGAAGACGCGGTACATGTGCAGCCAAACGGCGATCACCATCGCGTGGGCGCCCCAGCGATGGATCTCCCGCATGATGCCCAACGTCGTCACGTCGCGAAGTGCCAGGATGTCGTTAAACGCCCACTCCAAAGTCGGGCGGTAGTAGAACATCAAGAGCACGCCGGTAATCGTCTCGACCAGAAACAAGAAGAAGGTGATGCCCCCCATGCACCAGGTGTAGGAGAGGGCGATCCCCTGCTGCTTGATCGAGACCGGATGCAGATGCAGGAAGAAGTTCGTCAGCATGACGACCACGCGGTTCCGCCGATCGTACGGAGCCGGGTGGCGAAAGATGCTCTTCCAGATCTGTGAATCGCGAATGTAATCGCCGACAGACATGTTGGTTCAGGCCAGCCTTGAAATGACGGGTACTTCAGTCCTTAAATCGCTCTCGGGCCACCGACGGCTCGGCGACCCGACAAGAACCGACGGCCAGCGCCGCCTGGCGAAATCGGGCATCCCTCCCGGACGGCGACACTCAGGCGACCTCCACGAAGCTCGCCGGGTCGTTCCACTGACCCAGCTCCTGCTGGAACTTTCGGCTCTTATCGACTTCGATCGCCCCGTCCTCGGCCAGGCGAATGGCCATCCGCTCGAGCGGTCGCGGCGCGGGCCCCTCGAAATTGATTCCCGTGATGTAAAAGCCCGAGCCGTGGCACGGGCATTTGAATTTGCGCTCGCCTTCCAGCCAGTTCGGCGTGCAGCCGAGGTGCGTGCAAACGGTCAGCAGGGCGTAAATCAGGTCTTTGCCGTTGTATTCGTTATGGACCAGCCAGACGCCGTACTGCGCCGTCCACTTCGTGGCGACGCTGGCCGGTGGATAGTCCGAAGGCGGCCCGACTTTGAACTTGCTCGGCGGCTCGACCAGCACGTTGGGCATCATGAATCGGGCCGTCGCTAGCCCGCCCAGTCCCATTGTCGCGGCGAAGGCCGTCCACGCGAGACGAAACGGCGAGCCGAACAGCACCCAGGCCGTGCCCGCGAGGAACCCGCGGCGCGGTTCGGCGTCAGCGCTTGCCGCCTTCTTGGCTGCTGGCTTTTGCGGAATGACCGGCGCGGCCGGCGCCGGTTTGACGGCAGTTGCCGTCGCCGCGGCCGGAGCGGCAGCGGCTCCACGGCCTTCGCGCGCGGCTTTCAGCATTTCTTGAACGGAGGGTCGCGCTCCCGGGGCTGTCGCTGCGGCGGCGGCGACTGGCTTCGCAGCCTTGGCCAGCTTTTCGCCCGCCGACGTTGGTGCGGCCGGCGCAGCCCCCTTGCCCGATTGAGCCCGAGCGGCGGCCAGAATGTCGCTTGTCGATTTTGCGCCCGCTGTCGGAGCGGCCCCGCCCGTCGTTTGTGCGCGGGCGGCCGCAAGAATGTCTTTCGTAGAACTGGGCGCGCCTCCGGCTGCCGGTGCCGCTGGAGCTTTCGCCGGGGCTGCCTTGGGGGCCGCGGCTGCTGCGCCACTACCGGTTTGCGCGGGCCGCAGCCAAAATGTCTTTGGTCGATTTCGGGGCTGCCGAACTTGCCGGCGCGGCTGGTGCAGGCGCTGCCGCGACGGGTTCTTCGGCCGCCGCCGGCTCGGTCGGCGCTGGGGCTGCGGCTGCTGGCTCGCTCGACGGCGCTGCAGCCGCCGGCGATCCTTCTCCTTCCTGCCCCGCTTGAGCCCGCGCCGCTTTCAGAATATCCGCCGTGGAGAGCTTCTTCGCCATCTCGCTCTTTCTCACAACCAAATCAAATGTCGACCCGGCAAATTGCCCCGATAACTAAACTACGAGCCGGCGGATGAATTCGCCGGAGCCCGTACGTTTTCGTTTTGTCAGACGGGGCGGGGCGTCAGTCTCTTTTGCCAGACGGACTCTTTCGCCAGACGGGCTTCGACGACCGAAATGGTGCTGAGGGCATCGAAATGCGCGCACAGAGCCCGCCCGAAACCGGGTTCGCTTCGCGGAATTCTGTCAGCGCGTGCGCACACTGTCTACTCTGAGAAGCAACGCCCAAAAAGATTTCCCAGAACCAAGAAACCAGCAGAAGACCTTATTCTCAGCGGTGGGAAGTTGCGGCAGCGCGGCGGCTTGAGATGGCGGCCGTCCCCCGTTCTACTGCTGCCGTCCAAACTTTTGCGTCGCGAACGAGCCTGCGCGGAGTCGGCGGCACGTGACATCCTCGTTAGCTTTGCTCGACCAGATCGAAGCGTTGGTCCGCCGCGACCCCGCCGGCCGCGGGTTGATCTCGACCGAGTCGCAAATGGGGCCGCTTTGTCCGGGGCATTTGGCGCAAGCCGCCGAGAATCTGGCGACGACCGCGCACAGCGTGGCGATCGTCACCGGTTTCTTTGTACCCGATGCCGATCTCCCCGCGGCCGAGACCGACGGACCGCCGGGCGCGGTCGTGCTGGCCGCAGCCCTCGAAGCGACCGGCATCCGCTGCACGCTCGTCACCGATTCTCTGTGCGAATCGGCCGTGCAGGCGGCGGCCCGCGCCTCGGGAATTCGCCGCTTGCCCGTCGAAGTCTGCCCCGTAGAAACCGGCCCTGGCGAACGCTCAACAGCGCCGATCGCCTGGTTCGAAGAATTCGTGAAGACCGATCGTAGCTCGGAATTGACGCACGTGATCGCCATCGAACGCGTCGGTCCCAGCCACGATGAACAATCTCTGAGTGCCCAGCCGCGTGCGGGAGCGGCACCTCTTGCCGAATTCGTCGCCAAAGTTCCCCCCGAGCATCGCGACCGTTGCCACAATGCTCGCGGAAAACTGATCGACGACTCGACCGCCCCCCTGCACCTCATCTTCGAGCACGCGAGGCGGCAACGGCCGAGCCTGAAAACCATCGGCATCGGCGACGGCGGAAATGAGATCGGCATGGGCGCGATCCCGTGGGAGGATCTGGCGCGACGAATCGGCGGCGAGACGGCCGCCTGGATTCCGTGCCGCGTCGCAACCGATTGGAACGTGATCGCCGGCACGAGCAACTGGGGCGCCAACGCGCTGGCCGCGGCCACGCTCGTTTACCGAAATCGCGTCGACGCACTCGCGCCGCTGGATGCAGAGTTTCAACACCAAATTCTCGAGCGGATGGTGACCGAAGGTCCGGCCATCGACGGCATGACGCGCCGCCGCGAAGCAACGGTCGACGGACTCCCCTTCGCCACGTACATTCAAAGCTGGCTGGGGATTCGCAAATTACTTGGACTCTAATAGAGCTCGCGCCGCGTGCCGACGCGCTCGGCGCTTCCCTTTGGCTGACTTCATGAGGAACTACACATGACCGGCTATACCGTCCACACCGGTACATCCCTCAAATTCTCCGACGGCTGGGACAAGGTCTTTGCCAAAGGGGCAAAAAAGAAATCGCCGGCAACCAAGGCCAGCGCCAAGAAGACGACGGCCAAAAAGGCAACGGCCAAAAAGAAAGCGAGCGCGAAGAAACGCGGCGCTCGCTAGAGGCGGGCAATCCTTCGCGCGCAAGCTTAGCGCACTCCCGGGACGCAAGTCGAACCCCCCGCGTCCAAGTTCCGCCCAGTCCGCCCCGCCTGCCGAAATTCATGTCGTCCATTGTTCGCGGCCGATGAAAGGCGAGAACCACCCGTCTTTCAGGAGCGCGGATCATGGCGGACGAACAGCTCGACGATCAAGCGAACGACGGCCTAGAATACGAAGAAATCACCAGCGACGAAGTGGATCGCATCGTCGAGCAGCTGGAACGCCTGTCGGAAACGGTCAAGAGCGAGAACATCAAAACGTACATCGAAGATGCCATCAACAGCATCTTCTTCCTCGTCTACGAAGAGGACGAGGTCTTGAAAAAGGACGACGCCGAGGCCGCCTGACAAGCTGCGTGGACCACACGGGCGCCGATCGATCGCTCAGCCGCGCTTGAGCCGCTTGGCCGCGTCGAGCGCGAAATAGGTCAGCACGCCGTCGGCGCCTGCACGTTTGAACGCGAGCAGGCTTTCGAGCATCACGCGTTCGCGGTCGAGCCAGCCTTTTTCGGCCGCCGCGCAGAGCATCGCGTATTCGCCGCTCACCTGGTAGGCGAACGTCGGCAAGCCGAAGGCTTCCTTCACGCGGCGCACGATGTCGAGGTACGGCATCCCCGGCTTGACCATCACCATGTCGGCCCCTTCGGCGATGTCGAGGGCCACCTCACGGAGCGCCTCGTCGCCGTTGGCCGGATCCATCTGGTAGGTCTTTTTGTCGCCGCCGGCCAGATTCGTCGCTGAGCCGACCGCGTCGCGGAACGGCCCGTAAAAAGCCGACGCATACTTGGCGGCGTACGCCAGAATCTGCACCCTGTCGAAGCCCGCCTCGTCGAGAGCCCGGCGAATCGCGCCGACGCGGCCGTCCATCATGTCCGAGGGAGCGATGATGTCGCAGCCGGCCTGAGCCTGATTGACGGCCTGCTTACAGAGCACCGCCACGGTCTCGTCGTTGACGATCTGACCTTCCCGCAACAGACCGTCGTGGCCGTGGGTCGTGTACGGGTCGAGAGCCACGTCGCACATCACGCCGATCTCAGGACACGCCTCTTTGATCGCGCGGACGCCGCGGCAGACCAGGTTCTCGGCATTGAGGGCTTCGTCGCCGTCGGGCGTTTTTTTGGCCGGGTCGGTCGCGGGAAAAATCGCGATCGCCGGAATGCCCAGCTCGCACGCTTCCCCGGCCGCCTGCGCCAACAGATCGATCGACAGCCGTTCGACTCCGGGCATCGAAGGAATGGCCGCCCGCTTCGCCTTGCCGTCGTGCACGAATACGGGCCAGATCAAATCGTCGACGCTCAGCCGATTTTCAGCCACGAGTCGCCGCGACCAGGCCGTCCGCCGATTGCGGCGCATCCGCGTCGTCGGAAACTCTCCCGGATTCTGCGGCACGCGCGGGCCGTTCATGTCCCCACACGTTCCCTTAGCGGACGATTTCTTCGACGGCGTCCGGAGCCTGGAACTGGAAGTTGCGGCTCTGGCTGAAGAACTCGATCGGGTTGTCGTAGACGAGGCGGCGGATCAGGCTCTCCGAGTGGCCGCGGCGGCGCATCTCGAGGATGAAATCGGGAACGGCCGTCGGCTTCGACGGGCCCCAGTCGCCGGCCGAGTTCACCAACAACCGATCGGGACCG
Source organism: uncultured Planctomycetaceae bacterium (assembly GCA_963800135.1). GTDB lineage: Bacteria > Planctomycetota > Planctomycetia > Planctomycetales > Planctomycetaceae > DASPSM01. The sequence continues at coordinate 505,109 of CAWCZR010000003.1, forward strand.
TACATCTCAATCATGTCGACGGCCCGCGACGGCGTGCACTTCGACACCGGGTAGAGCGTCATCCCCGCCCAAAAGCCTTCTTCGAGGACGTGGCGCACCGTGTGCTCTTCGACGTGATCGACGAGCACGCGATTGCGATCGAGGCGGCTGTCGTCGCAGAGCATATCCAGGATCATCATCGTCCCCTGGAACTTGTCTTCCAGGTGGGGCGTGTGAATCAAGATCGACTGGTCGTGCTGCACGGCCAGGTCGACGTGTTCGAGAAACACGATCGCTTCGTTGGGCGTGTTCTTGTTGAGCCCGATCTCGCCGATGCCGAGCACGCTCGGCTGATCGAGGAACTCGGGGATCATGGCGATCACATCGCGCGACAGGTGGACGTTCTCCGCCTCCTTCGCGTTGATGCACAGCCAGGTGAAGTGCTTGATGCCGTAATTCGCCGCGCGGCGTTTCTCAAAGTCGGTGAGCTGGCGGAAATAGTCGCGAAAGCTGTCGACACTGCCCCGATCGAAGCCGGCCCAAAACGCGGGCTCGCTCAACCCGACGCAACCCATCTTGGCGAGCTGCTCGTAGTCGTCGGTGGTCCGGGAGACCATGTGGATGTGCGGATCGAAGTAATACATCCCGCTTACTCCTGGACCTGGGCGGTTTCGGCAGCCGGCGGCACGAGGCCAAACTCCTTCTGCCAGTCATCGTCGTAAGACCGGGAGAAGATCAGTTGAATCTGCTCGGCCCGGTCGCCCGTTTCGTCCAGCAGAACTTTCAGTCCCTGGCGGATGAGCTGTATGCGCCGCTCGTCGGCCGCGATACCGCCGCCGCGATCGAGACGGTCGAACGACGCAGCCACTTCGAGCAGCTTGGCGCGGATCTCGAGATACTCGCGATCCAAAACGGACTGAGCAGCCATCGGGGTTGCCAGCATCGAACGTCCCTCGGTGCGGCCGACAGCCGCCAGGCGCTTCGCAGCCACGCTCCCTCCTCGGACACGGCGCCAATTGACGAAACCGGTTTCCTGTCTTCCAGTTTCGGTCCAAAATGGACCCAAATCAAGCGGCCCGTCATCGGATTGTCGGTCGAGGGTACAGATGTGAACGGGTCGCTGGGACTTTGGCGAATATTGAGGGCTCGCGGGCAAGCCGCGGGTCTATTTGGCCAACAGCGCCACGACGACCGGTACCCCCAACAGGAAAAGCCATCCAGCAACGGCAACCAGAAACTGTGGTGTTTCGGGGGCGGTCCTTCTCGGACCGAAATGTGCCAGGGCACCGCCGATCGTTTCGGGAAACCAGATCAGCAGCATCCCGAGGACCATGCCCACGAGAATCGGCCCAGCCAGATTCGGCGTGAGATACCCGACCGAGGCCAGGCACAGGTACGCGACCGCGACCAGCACACCGAGCCCGCGCGAAATGATGCCGGACAGAGACATGGGAATCAGCCGTCACGTGTAAGACAGTTTCAGACTGTCGCTCAGTCAATTTGCCGCGCGTGCTTCGGCCGCGCCTTTCAGTCTCGCCAGCGAATCAGCTGGCCCGTCGGAGAGTGCCCCGGCCGAGCAACGCTCGCAGCAACTTGCCCCGCCAATTATCGGGGAAACCGAAGTGGCAGTGGTAATTAACCCGGCAGCGCTGGGCATCGAGCGGGACACAGTCGAGTGATTCTTGCACCGTCAGCCCCAGCGGCAGCCGGCCGTCGAACTCGAGTTTGTGGTTGGCCGCGTCGAGGAGCGTGTGCTCGAAACAATTCCCCCAAGATGCAGCCACCGCGGCCCCGATTCGCCCCGCATCCGCTGCCCTACGACTGCCGTTCCCGGCGGTTCGACGCTGAGCACTCGCACATCATAGAAGTCGCCCCAGCCGGCAAAGTTCGTCAGCAGCTGCCAGACTGTCTCGATTGGAGCCTCGACGACGGCGGTGGGACAAGCGAGATAGGTTGGCGGCATACAACGTCCGGCACTGGGGGTCGAAGTCGATCCGGCAACTTAAGCTCCCTCCCGGGCAAGATTCAACAAATCCGAGCGGCACCCTTGCCCTGGGAAAACCAAGGGAAACTGATCTTGGTCGATCGGGCTCTTCTGGCAGAATGGAGATTGGCACTTTTGCTCGGCCGACTCTTGAGCGATCACCGCTCGTAGCGCTCCGCATGCGCGCGGAGAGTGCAGCAGAATGGGCTAGGGGAAAACACGGGGGGTTGGGTCACGAATTATTTCACATGAAGGTGACCCACGAAATTCATGACCCAACCTCCGATCGCAGCTCGGACGGGACTGGGACGGGACTGGGACGGGACACGGGGACGTCTCCCGCTATTAATTAGGAGACCTGCGACCAGGATGGGGATCGTCCGCGTCGATTTGCACCCCGTGCCGACGGCAGGCAGAGCCTGCCCCACCGGAATGAAATGGGACACCAAGCTTGTCCCAACTTAATCCCCGCTCGGGAATCGACTTAAGACGAACGACGGGTGGGACGGGACAAGCTCGCGAGATCCGGAGTCAGGAGATCCTCGCACGGTCCCGGTCACCGCCGGTCCGGACACTCTGTTGCGAAGCGGGTTGGGACATGGACGGGACGGGATTGAACTGCTCACGAGCTCCTGGGGCGCCGAAACGCGGACGTCGGCGGCACGCCCTTCCCGACGGGGTGTGGGACTCGAACTTCTGGGAAAGTCGGGGCTCGCAACGTGTCCCACCTTAATTGCTGACGGGAAAGCGGGTTAGGACAGCTTTCTGATGGGACGGGACAAGTCGCGCGAATCAAGTCCCGGCGTCGGGGACAGGGTCCGGACTCGTTCGGTCCGGACACTTTCATTTGAACCGTTGGACCGGGACCCGGACCGGACCGTGACCGGACGGGACGCGACAAGATGGGACGGGATTGAAGCGGCTCATGACGGCAGGCGGGCAAGACCGTGGCCGACCAATCGACATGCGAGGGGGACCCGGCGCGGGTGCACGGGGGCGCGGCGACGTTGACAAACCGCGATGGTTACAAGCTTTACACCCCTCCGTCCGGCAGCAATCGCCTTGACCGGATCTTGGTCGTCAGTATACTCCCCCGCGTCTGGGGGGGACCAACCGCTCGAGCGCCCGGCCGGCCCCCCGGCCCGTCTTCTCGCCCGGTGGCCTCGTCGCCCAGAAGCGGTCGCACGCATGCTGTCGAACTTCGACTCGATGACCGCCGGCTTCGTCCTGCTGGCGATCTCGGCGAGCTACTCCCTCACCGCCGTCGCCAAAGTCATCGCGCGGCGCACCGGAATGCTCGACCACCCGGATGGTCGCCGCAAGTCGCAAAGCGCGCCCATTCCCCTGCTTGGCGGTTTGGCCGTTTACCTCTCGCTGGCGGGCACGGTGGCCGTCGCTGCCAAGGTCTACCATTGGAAGTGGCTCCATGCCGACGCGGATCAGGGACACTTCGTTTCGATGCTGTTGGTCTCGGCCGGTTTGTTCTGCGCTCTCGGGCTGTGGGACGACCGAGTCAGCCTAAGGCCGCGAACCAAGCTGCTGTTCCAGGTTCTGGCCTGCTTGCCGTTTGTCATCTGGGGCCGCACGGTCGAATCGCTGCACGTCTTCGACGCGCGGATTGGGATGGGGCTGCTCGGTTCGCTCTTCACCGTATTCTGGCTGGTGAGCTGCTCCAACGTGATTAACTTGGTGGACGGCCTCGACGGGCTGGCCGGAACCATCGGCTTGATTGTCTGCGCGGCGGTGGCCGGCTTGTGCGACATGCAGGGGCTGTTGGGCCCGCTCGCCCTGTCGATCATCTTTGCCGGCGCGCTGTTCGGCTTCCTGTTACACAACTGGCCGCCGGCCAGCATTTACTTAGGAGATTCCGGCAGCCTGACGATCGGTTTCGTGATCGGCGCGCTGGCCATCGAGTCTTCGATGAAGAAGGCCACCGGCTTTGCGCTGGCGATTCCACTCGTGCTGGTGAGCGTGCCGGTCTTCGACACGTGCATGGCCATCCTGCGGCGAAAGCTCAATGGGCGGGGAATTGGCGAGGCCGACCGGGGACACATTCATCACTGCCTGCAGAACCGGGGGCTCTCGCGGGCCCAATCGTTGCTCGTGATTTCGGCTCTCTGCGTCGCGATGGCGGCCGTCACGCTCGTCTCCGCTTATTTCCAAAACGATCGGCTCGCCTTGGGGCTGTGTCTCACGTTGCTCGCACTGCTGATCGTCGGACGCGTGTTCGGCTACGACGAGACGGTGCTCTTCTTTCGCTATATCCAGGCAATAAGCAATCTCCTGGCGGGATCTTCGGGAGTGTTCAAAACTCAACTCGTCGTCGACCGGATCGCCCGCAGCCGCGGAGTCGATCCGATCAACTACTGGAAGGAAATCACCGAGCACGTCGAGTCGATGGGCGGAACCCATCTCGACTTCGTCTGCTGGGACGAGCGAAGCGACGCCGTCATCTGCCGTCTGCGTTGGGCCGGCGAACGGCCCGCAACCAACGAATGGCGGACATCCGACGATGAGCCGGCCTGGCAATTCAACTATTCGGTGCCGGGAGGAAACGGAGTGCGCGCGACGCTGACGTCCCGCGGCAACCTGCAGAACCGGCTGAAGGGGCAGCGGCTGATCGATCTGTTTCGCCTGTTCGATACGTTCTGCCACTCGTGGACGGCGATCGCGGTGCCCCTGCAATCCGCTACGGCCGAATCGCGAACGAGCGCCGGAGTCGGCGCAGAGCTGCAGGCGACGATCCTCACCATCCCCGGCGCCGCCGGCGTGGCGGCTGAGGCGGGTTCGTTTGCCACACCGGAACAAGTCACGACGCGACGCGCAGCTTGAGGCCGCCGGGCCGGAGACGTGAAACGCAAAGTCGCTCGTCTTGTCGCCGCTCGACAAATCTCGGATAAACGAATTTGGGCCTTCGCCGATCGGCCAAGCGTCGCGGGTGCCCGCCCTGACAATCAGCACGACACGCGAGGCCTGCGGTGGCAAAGTTCCTGGTAACGGGAGCGGCCGGATTCATCGGCTTTCATACCAGCCAGCGGCTCTTGCGCGCGGCGACACGGTCGTTGGGCTGGATAATCTCAACGACTACTACAGCGTCGGCCTGAAGCAAGCCCGCCTCGATCAGCTCCTGCCCGAACCGAATTTCTCCTTTCAGAAAATCGATCTGTCCGATTGCGCCGCCGTCACACAGCTCTTCACGCGGGAAAAGTTCGAGACGGTGATCCACCTGGCAGCGCAAGCCGGGGTGCGCTATTCGCTGCAAAATCCGCACGCGTACCTGGCCAGCAATCTGGCGGGATTCTTAAACGTGCTCGAAGGCTGTCGCGCCGCCGGGAGCGTGCAGCACCTGGTCTATGCGTCGTCGAGCTCCGTTTACGGCGGGAACGAAAAGATGCCGTTCGCCGTCCACGACGCCGTCGACCATCCCGTGAGCTTGTACGCGGCCACCAAGAAATCGAATGAGCTGATGGCCCACGTGTACAGCCATCTTTACGGGTTGCCGACGACAGGCCTGCGGTTCTTCACCGTGTACGGTCCGTGGGGCCGTCCGGATATGGCGCTGTGGCTGTTCACGGATGCGATTTTGGCAGGCCGCCCGATCGACGTTTTCAATCACGGCCGGATGCGCCGCGACTTCACCTACGTCGACGACATCGTGGAGGGCGTCGTGCGCGTGGCCGACCGCGTCCCTGCGCCCGATCCCAACTGGTCGGCGATCGCGCCCGATCCGGCGTCGAGCTTCGCGCCCTATCGAATTTACAACATTGGGAATAACCGCCCCGTCGAGCTGATGGCGCTGATTGACATCTTGGAGCGGTCGCTGGGCCGCAAAGCTGTTTTGAATTTTCAACCCCTGCAGCCGGGAGATGTGCCGGCAACGTACGCGAATATCGACGATCTCTCCCGCGACGTCGGCTTCCGCCCCTCCACTCCGATCGAAACCGGCGTGGAACAATTCGTCCGCTGGTATCGCGCCTATCACGGCGTGTGAGCCTTCGTGCCCCGTGAGCCTCGTGCCCTGCGTATGAAGCCGCAATTCTTCGCATCGCCGGCGAAGTTCCGCGATTGGCTGCAGCGAAACCATGCCACAGCCGTGGAGTTGCTGGTCGGCTTTCATAAGAAAGATTCGGGCACGAAGAGCATCACCTGGCCCCAGGCCGTCGATGCGGCTCTGTGCTACGGCTGGATCGACGGCGTCCGCCGAAAGCTCGACGATCGGCGGTACACGATTCGTTTCACGCCGCGAAAGCCGAGCAGCGTTTGGAGCAGCGTCAACATCCGGCGAGCCGAGGCGCTGATCGCAACAGGCGAGATGCAGGCGGCCGGGCTCTCCGCTTTTCAGGCCCGGCAGGCCAAGAAGTCGTCGGTCTACTCGTACGAGCAGAAAAACGTAGAGATCACCGGCGAGTACCGTCGCCGACTGCGAGAGCATGCCACGGCCTGGCACTTCTTTGAAGCGCAGCCAGCCTCCTACCGCCGAGCCGCGGCCTGGTGGGTAATGAGCGCGAAGCGGGAATCAACGCGCCTCGATCGCCTGGAGAAGCTGATCGCGTGCTCGCTTCAAGAGCGGCGTCTACCACAGTTCACTCGCCAAACGCCCTCTCGCTGAGGCGTTCATCTCAATTTCCGGCGAGCCGACCAGCTCTCTCGCTGAAGCGCGCGGCGCCGTCAAACTCACCCTAGTTTCGCCTGCCGCGCGAAAGCTGAGCCGCTTCGTGCGCGAAGCTTGCCTCCGAACCTGAATTCTGGCATCCAAAACTGTCAAACCTAAACGCCTGATCTGACTTTGCCGATAGTAACGAAAACTCCGGTTGTAATGGCCGGATCGCCGACTTCGTGAATTGCCGCAATTCGCGATTCTGGAACAGATCGTTCAGAGGGGGGCAAGTCAGCAAATGGCCAGCCATCATACGCGCTTTGCGCCGAGCATCTTTGGCCGGTCGCTCCGGATCGCCGGCTGCATCACGGTTTCGGGACTGATGTTGGCCGGCGACCTCAACGTCGCACTCGCCCAATCCGATTCCGGCGCAGCCGCCAAGCCCAGCAGTGCCTCGAGCACGAAGGCGGACGGTCGCGTCCGCCTGAACATGCAGGGGGCATCGTGGAAGAAGGCGCTGCGGCGAATCGCCCGGCACGGCGGCATTGAGCTGGTGATGAAGGCTACGCCTCCCGGCACGTTCAGCTGTGCCGATGCGGCGGAGCACTCCGTTCCCGAGGCTCTGCGGATCGTCAATCGCCAGCTGGAGCCGCTCGGTTATCGGGCCAGCCAGCAGGGCAGCTTCCTGGTGGTGCTGAACCTCGACTCGCTGCGTTCGGGTTACAACAGCCCCAGCTTTATCCGTCCACGCCAGGACCCAACGGTCGCTGCGGCACAGGCACCTGCTGCTCCGACGGCTGCGGCCGGCGCGGCTCCCACGACCACTGACGCAGTTCAGGTTTCGGCAAACGCGCCCGAGGCAAATGTCGCCCCGGCGATCATGGAGCTCAACACTGACTCAAACGCTGGCCACAGCGCGACCCCGCCTGCAGAGGCCGATGCCGCCAAGGAACACAAGGAGCCCAAGACTCCCAACGAAGAGAAAATCGAAAAGGCGGACAACTCGCCGCAAATCCGAATCTGGTTCGTCTCCGCCAAATGGCCGCAGGTTCTGCAAAGCCTTTGCGACCAGAGTGGATTGACGTTGGTGGCGAAAAAGGTCCCCAGCGATACCGTGAAGTTCCGCGACTGGAAGAAATACCGCACCGACGAGATCATCGCCTTCTTGAACAAAGAGCTCGAATCCGATCAATCGAACTTCCGACTCGAGCGGGAAGACAAGTTCCTCCTGGTGATCGACAAGGAGGATCTGCGTTCGGAGTACGAGCGTCCGGTGGCCGGCCATCTGCGACACCCGGTGCATCCGGAGGAAGAGATGATCACCCAAGCCCGGCCGGCCGCTCCGCCGGTGAGCCCGGCACTGCCTGCGCCCTCGACCTCTGCAGTTATTCCCGCCGACGGGAGCGCGGCCGACGACGAGTCGGAAACGCCACGAGTGCGGAGGATCCAACCGGTTCGCTTGGAACGCCAGGCAGACGCTCCGGAGCTGCTGCCGGCCCCGACGGACGTCGAGCCGACACTGCCTCCTCCGGCCAACGCCTTGCCGGCTCCGTCGGCGGCGTCGGGTCATGCACGTAGTGCCGACGAGATTCTGTCTCCGCCACCCTCCTCGTCCGCGTTGGAATTGCCTCGCCAGACGGGCTCCGGCACGGACTTTGTGCCGCAGCATCGTCGGGCCGAAGCCGTCGCGCGGCGACTCTACTCAGCGCTGAAGAGCCGTTCCGAGTTGGTCGATTCGGGCCCGGAGAATCTGCCAAGCTTTCGCGTGTTCGACGCGGCCGGTGCACGCTCCCGCGTGACCTGCACGGTCGGCATCGACACCGAGCACAATCGGCTGGTCATTGAAGCGCCGGCCAAGAAACGATCCGCGCTGCTTCAGGTCTTTGGGCGATTGGACGGCACCGACCAGTTGACCGACGACAATCTGCGCCTGGTGTCGGCGGACGTTTCTCGGACCAAGATCGCCAGAAACGTCACAGCCGAGCTTAACCAGCTAATCGCTCAAAACAGCCAGGCGCCGGTCGCTCCGGCTCCGGAGCAGGCGGCGGGCCGCGCCACGATGCCGGTCACACCCGGGCAGCCCAATCTGTCAGAGCTGATCAAGGGACTCAAGGGCGACGTGACCGTCGAATCGGTCCCCGAGTTGGGGATCCTGATTCTCCGCGGCAATCCGAACGACGTCGACGCCGTGATGAGAATGATCCGCGAGATCGAGCGATTGAGTACCGGCGCTGCTCCGCAGATCCATATTCTCCCGCTGCAATTCGTCAACTCTTTATCGTTCACCACGCTGATGAACAGCGTCTACCAGGATTTGCATGGGCTGCGCACAAGTGAGACCACGCCCAAACCCCAAATCAAGTTCTACGCCATCGTCAAGCCGAACGCTGTGCTCGTGATCGCCCCTCCGGCTGAAATGCCGGGCGTGATCAAGCTGTCCGAACAACTCGACAAGCCGGTGATTCCGGAGACCGAGTTCCAAGTCTTCCCGTTGAAGCACGGCATTGCCGCTTCGATCGCCAAATCGGTCAACGATTTCTACAAAGGCCGCACGGGGCTGGGAACCGTGGTTGAGGCTGTCGCCGACGCGCGAACCAATTCAGTAATCGTGCAAGCCCGGCCTCGAGACCTGGAAGAAGTCGCCAAGCTGATCACGCGGCTCGATGGGCCTACCGCTGCACAAGCAACGCTGAAGGTCTTCACGCTGACCAACGGTGACGCGGCCACCGTCGTGCGGCTGCTAGATTCCCTGTTCGTCACTCCGAACCAGCGTCAAGGGGCCGCCACGCAAGTGCCCACGACAGAGACGGGCGAGACGCCGCCGACCACACTGCGACTCTCGGCGGACGTCAGGACCAACACCATCATCGCCGTCGGCCCGCCCGACACCCTGCGGGCCGTCGAAGCGGTGATTCTGCGACTGGATAATACCGACGCCCACCAGCGCGAAACTGTCGTCATCAAGCTGAGGAACAACAGCTCCGACGCGGTGCAGAAGGCGATCAGCGATTTCGTAACTTCGGAACGGAGCATCGCGCAGCTCGATCCCGATCTCGTCAGCACCGTCGAACTCTTGGAACGCGAGGTGTTCATCGTCTCGGAGCCGGTGAGCAACAATCTGCTCTTAAGCGCCACGCCGCGCTACTTCGTCCAACTTAAGAAGATGATCGAAAAGCTGGACGAAGCCCCGACGCAAGTCGTCATTCAGGCAATGATCGTCGAGGTCACCCTGACCAACGATGATGAATTCGGCATCGAGCTAGGCTTCCAGTCGCCCGTGCTCTTCGACCGCAGCACGCTCGGGGCGCCGGTCACCTTAACGACGAGCGTGAGTAACAACGGCGTCACGTCGAACTCCAATAACATCAATTTGAGCACTTCGGCTGCCCCCGGCTTTCAGTTTACCGATCCCAATCTGGGGACCGACGGTCTGGGCACCAACTCGATCGTCAATACGGGGACAGTCGGAACCCAGGAGTTGACGAACTTCGGCGTCGGTCGCACCAGCAGTGTCAACCCACAATATGGGTCCGGCCTGGTTCTGGCAGCCAGTTCGGAGTCGGTCAGCTTTCTCCTGCGGGCCTTGTCCTACAAAGACACGCTGCATGTGCTAAGCCGCCCCATGATCCGCACCGTCGATAACCAAGAAGCCACGGTCCAGGTGGGGAAGAACGTACCGATTATCTACGGCTTCACGACGACGGCAGTCGGTTCACTGGCGCCGATCGTTCGTTATGACGGCGCCGGGATCATCCTCGACGTTAAGCCACGGATCACGCCGGAAGGAATGATCGTGATGGCAGCGTCCATCGAAAAGAGCGAATACGAGTCGGGAGGCGTCGTGCTCGTCACCGACTCCACCACGGGTCGAACGATTACGTCGCCGGTCAAGGACGTCACTAGGGCTGTAGCGACGGTCAGCCTAGCCAGCGGCGAGACGGTCGTTCTGGGCGGTTTGATTACGAGCCAGGACGACACGACTGAGCGCAAAGTCCCGTGGGTCGGCGATGTGCCGATCTTGGGACAGCTCTTCCGCTACGACACCAAGACGACGATTCGTTCGGAACTGCTGATCTTCCTGACGCCGCGCGTCATTCGTAGCGACGCCGACGATGAAGTTCTCAAGCAAATCGAAACGGAACGATTGCACTTCATGCTGGACGAAGCCGAGTCGATCCATGGGCCGATCCTCTCGACGCAGCCCGCCGGCGGATTGCTGCAGCAGTGTCCGCCGCTCACGATGCCGCAGTCGCAAGTGCCGGGAGCGGTTCCGCCGGCTCCGGGTGCTTCTCCGCCGGTCGCGCCGCCGGCCAGCATGCGGCAAGGCCAACCGGCCATGGCGCCGGAGCTGCCTCCTATGCTGCCGGGAGCACCGCCGGCACCGGGAATTGCACCGGTGCCGGGGGTTGCACCGGGAATGGCCCCGCCAGTTAAACCGGGAGTCGCGCCGCCCATTCCGCGAGAAACCTATATGGATGACCCGAACGTGCCGACGACACAAATGCCGTCCACCGGAGTCCATGACGTGAGGCCGCTCGGCAACCCGACTCAGGCGGGCGACAGCTTCTTCAGTCCGGGAGCCAAGTCGGGGAATCAAGCCGGGTCCGTCCGCTATCAACAATCGCCCACTCCGAGTGAATCAAACGCGGCTTTGATGCCGGCGGACGCGAGATAGGTTTCCGGCGATCCGATCGTCAACGGAAAGATGATGCCATGAAGTTATGGAACACCGAAATCCGGCGCGGGGGGAGCAACCTTCCCGCCCTTCTCGCAGCCGTCCTGATGCTCAGCGGGCCGGGGTGTGCCAGCATGCAGCTGCTCAACCTCAAGACGGACAAAGTCCCGACGGCCGATGCCGAACATCCGGCGATCGAAGTTTTGGCCGTCTGGCAAGCGGCCGAGGGCCCCGGTATTGGCGGCATTCCTACGCGGGGATTCGCCGGGCAGATCTTCTTCTTTACTCAGGATCGCGCGGCACCCGTGGCCGTCGATGGCAAAGCTCGCATCTACGTCTTCGACGACCACGGCTCTGCCGAGCAACAGGCGCGACCTCTGCGCCAATTCGACTTCGACCGACAATCATGGACGGCGCATCTGCAAAGCTCCAAGCTCGGGCCGACCTACGGGGTCTTCATCCCTTATCCCCGCGAGGACTATCACCAGGCGGTCTGCTCGTTGCGGATCCGCTTCACACCGCTCAAAGGTCGCCCGCTTTTTTCCGCTTCTTCAACGATCATGCTCCCCGGACCGCCTCTCCATCCGCTGACCGAGGTCACACAGAGTTCGCCACTGGATGCCCTTGCAAAAAAGCTCCAGGCTCAGTCTCTGAGCCAACCGGCGTGGAGGACTCCGCGCCTCGAAACGGATTCGCGGCCGTTTGCCATGAATCCGCAAATGGCCGCGGCGCAAGGGGCAATGACGAGCCAGGTTGCGATAAGTGACCAGTCTGGGGCTGCCTCGACGACGGCACCGACCGCTCGCGCGCGACCGGAGGATTTGTTGAATCCGCAATCCAGCCCGTCGCTGGCGGCTTACACAAACACTCAAATGGCACGCGGCTCGAACATGCGCGGCAATCCGATTATTCAGACGGCCGGAATGAATTATCGCGGCCAGTCGCAACCGAACGGTCCACCCGACTCTATGGCTGGCACCGCCGATGCGACACCTTCCGACGGCTTTTCGTCGTCGGGGCGAATCAAGCTGACGGCGGCCTCGGCCGATTCCAATTCGACGTCTGATCCAGAGGGGCTCGAAAGTCCGGATACTCAACGACCCCTTGGCGCGTCGGGCGGTTCGACCGTCACACGGCCGGCGCATCCTCTCGCCGATTGACTAAAACCACCATCGCGGTAGGAAACGGCGAAAGAACGAGCTAGAATGACGGCGTCAGCACAGCCGCGAATGCACTTCGCAGTCCGCTAAACCTGGAGCATCGCGGGGGGAGCGTCATGAATCGGCTCGTTTCAATCGCATTGGGTGCCCTGCTGGTTACAGTGTATGGGCAGGGATCCGCCTTTTCGCAGATTTCTGGCTACAGCGGCGGGGGAGGCGGCGGCGGTGGAAGCGGAGGAGGGGGCACCTTTGGATCGTCGGGAAGCGCGTTCGGATCCTCCGGGAGCATGTTCGGATCTTCGGGAAGCACCTTCGGCAGTAGTGGCTCGAGCGGAGGACTCCAGTTCGGCAACGGCGCTCTCGGCGGCACGGGAAGTTCGTCGAGTGGGACGGCCAGCGGCATGGTCGGAATGTCCGGAGGAGGAATGTACGGGGGCACCGGTTACGGAGGTGCCAATGCCGCCGGTAGAACCGGCACGAACAACTCGTCACAGTACGGAAACCGCTCGTCCAGCCAATATGGTCAATCCGGCGCCGGCCAAGGTCGACAAGGTGGTTCGCGCAGCAGAGGCACGGGCCAGTCGCAAAATCAGGGGCAGCCGGGCGGCAATACGGGAGCGCCTGGGAGCGCTCAGACTTATTTCGAGCCACGAATCGACATTGGATTCGCTGTGCCGCAGCCTCAAGCCGCTGTGATTCAGGCGAGCGTCGCCGCGCCGTGGCATTCGCCCGGGTTATCCGGTCGCTTTGGCACCGTGAACGTGAGCGTCCAGGGCGATACGGTTACCTTGCGCGGTACCGTGAGCTCCGAGAACGATCGCCTCTTGGCCGCCCAAATGGCGATGCTCGAACCGTCCGTCTCCTCTGTTCGCAATGAACTGACGGTCGCCGTGCCAAATGCAAACCCGCCGCGTTAACCGCTTGCTGAACGCGACCAAGAATTCGCTCGAGTGATTGACCGGCCCCGCTTCGGCGGGGCTTTTTTGTAGCGCTCACGCTCGCGCGAGCGAAGCATTCCAAGAAAGTCTCAAAAAAGTCCAAAATCGACAGCAGCGCAACACCCGCGCAACACGGCAACCACACCGTCGCAGTACGCCTCGATTGAAATCAGCGAAGGACGACCAAGGGTCGTTGACGCAAGAATCGACGCGGTTACAGTGGCCAACATGAGCACGCAGAAACGACCGGCAGTCGCCGCAGGTGAGTGGACGATCGCGTTCCACGTCGAGCGCTCGGCTGGGCACGCTGGCTTGCGCTGATCGATCGAGTGCGACGCCGACGCAGTCGGCCTGTGCATTGAGACTCGCGAAGTCGGCCTTGGCGAGTTCTTCCGAAAAACTACGGAACTTCTCTGCGAGGAAGGTGCGCGCATGAAACGCAGTTTTGGGATTTGTCGTGATCGATGCGGCGACAAGTGCCATCAACTCTTCACATCCGAGCCGGCCGATGAATGCGGTGAGTGGTACAGCGACATCGGCACGAGCAGCAATCCGGGCCGTCCCGCGAGCATCTATCTGCCCCGAAGCGTTGCCCTCTTCCGGGTCGGGCAAGAGCTGCAGCCTGGAGAGCGGTTGGAGGCTCCCTTCGAGGCGTTCGCGACAGATTCAAGTCCCAACCTCGCTTACCAACGTCGCGTGTAATGCAGGATTGCGAACGTCAACTCAGCCGCGAGGAGCAAGAATGAGTCGCCTCAAACCTCAAATCCGCTGGTTGCTCAGCGAAGATTTTCCGGCTGTCGCACGGCTCGATTTCGAGCAGGCTGCCGATCCTTGGACCGAAGACGCCTATCGCGAGTTTCTCCAGGCCCGCAACCAGATCGTCCAGGTGGCTTTGGTCGCTGACGACGTCGTTGGCACGCTCGCGTGTCGGCTTGAGCGCACGACGGTCCACGTCGAGCGTCTGATGATCGGCCCCGGTGAGCATCGTGCCGCCACGCTGGAGCTCGTGGTTACCGCCATTCGCAACAAACTCAACCGATCACGCTCGTGCGCGGAGATCTTCGTTCACGAATGCCAGGTGCCCGAACTCGTCGCGTTGCATCAACACGGATTCGTCGCCGTCTCGGTTCTGCGAAACCACTTCCGCGGCAGGCGTGACGGCATCCTGATGCGCTACTCGCTCTTCCGCCAGTGCCCGACGATGTATGCACTCACGAACCGGCTGACAAAATACTTCGCTCAAGAGGACAAATAGCACGTCGATCGCTTGCGACGAACCAGTTGGCCTGCTCTCGAAGGTCCTCGCCGTGCCCCAAGAACGGACATTGAATTCGTACGAATCGAGAGGGAAGGAGCTCGGAGATGGACGTCTTCCACCAAGTCGTCAATTTGCTGGCTGGCGAAGCGTTCCATTTTCGAGGAGCGAGGATCCGCAATTGTACGGGCAAATCCGTCAGGCTTGAGATCGAAACCGATGCTTACGAAGTTCGCAAGGTTCGGAACAGGGACGCACCAGTCAGCGAGCAGAACACGAACAAGCACGCGCGTCTGCAATAAGCGGTTGCAGCGGCAGAGCAATGCCGTTGGGCAATGAGTCATTGATCGAAGTGCGAACCCGGGGAGACTGTTTTTGACAAGAAACTGATCTTGAATGAATCGGACAAGTCGACAAAGATAGATTTAGACAACAACTGACTACCGATGGAGACCCGTAGAGGGTCACAAGTCGCTTAACGCGAGCCATCGTCTGCACAACCCTGTGCTGGGCGATCGCTCGTTTCTTTTTGCGCTCTGCCCAGTCCGGGGACATCCTTGGGACGGGCTCCTTTTATGCGCAAAGCGACGCTCCCGTGACCGCCGAAACTTGGATCGCGATCGGCACGTGCGGCGGCGTCGCGGTCACGCTGTGCATCCCCTTCGCGCTTTGGTTCCAGCGGATCGACCGACTGGTCAACCGTTCGGAAGTGAAGTTGGACCAAATCGTGGAGGCATTTCGAGGCTTTAAAGAGGACTCGCAGCGCGACCGCCGCGAACTGCGGAGTGAACTGCGTGTGCTCGATCAGAAGGTCGCGCATCAGGGGCTGTGCATAACGTGCCTGAAGGTCACGGCCGGATTTGGCACCAAGCCCAGTCATCCGCAATGGCCGACCGAGCTCACTTGTGGCCCGGGCTCAACTGTCGGTGACGGCTGAGCGAAGAACCGACGCAACGAAGAAAGGATCCAAACCGTGAACGATCACGACGGCGTGTTGAGTCACTTAGGCGGCACATTTCTGTGCGCACTAACGCTGATCATCGTCATCGGCGATGGCGCTCTGATGTTGCTCGGGACACTGCCCGTTCCCTGGGGGATCGGGTTCTTGGGCCTCTACCTGTTTGGGCACACGGCCTTTGTGCAAGTGCTCGGCGCGATCGGTCACACCCAAGACTGCGTCTCGAGCGCCAAGACCGACCTGCGGCTCTTCCACATCCAACACGACAACGACCTGCGGGCACATCTGGGACGGGTTGCCGAGGGGATCAATCGCGTCTCGGAGTTGACGACGCGAGGCGTCAAGAATGACTTGCTCGCTGAACTGCAACGCAAATCCGACTGTCCGCGGACAAGTTCTTCCGCTTCGGCAAACGAATCACGGCCAAAGGGAAAACGTTGACCACCTGGTTGTGCGTCTGGCTGGCCTCGCTCGGCGTGAGCTGGATTTGGACGCATCGCAAACACGGCAACTGAAAGGGAAGCACGGATGCTGATTCTCGGACGACGTACGAACGAACAAATCGTGATCGGCGACGACATCGTGGTGACCGTTGTCGCCTGCAGGAAAGGCCATTGTCGGCTCGGCATATCGGCACCAGACCATGTCACCGTGCACCGCCAGGAGATTTACGACGCGATCCGGAGCCGACCAGGTTTAAGCGACGTATCCGAGACACCCGAGCCCCCAGCCACCGCATGAGCAACAGGGAGACCTTTCAGTGAATGCCGGTCGGCCAAGTGCCAGCGTCGCAAGCAAATTCTGGGTCACGCGAGATCGGTACGAAAACCCACTCTCGTACTCGATCTGGAGCATCGAACCGGGCCGCGATCGCGACGGTCACTGGGCACGCGTCGATCCCAAGCGAACGGGAACAGACGTGCGGCAGATCTGTTCGGCGAAGGTCGCCGAGGCCGTGATCGGACGCGCATTGGCACTCGGTGAAAAGATCGGACCACTGAAAACGCAATGACAGACACGCTGCAAAAGCAAAGCCTCATTCTCGCGCTTGCGTCACTCGCCTGCGTCGGAATCGCACTATGGGCCCTCTGGCACTTCGACGCGTTCTCGACGACCGAGGACGTGAACATCGTCGTGCAACCGCCGCTCTTTCGCTGGGCTGCGGCGCTCGTCCTCGGCCTGGTTGTACCGCAGTTGCTCGTCTCAGGAGCGCGGGCGGCTGGCGTCGGATGCGCGTGGATGCGCCTGACGGCGTTACTCCGGGACTTCGCGAGCATGCCGCGGAAGATCGACGAGATTCATGCCGCCGTCGTCAAACCTGGCGCTAAGGAGCAGACGTGACCTACGCCGAGCTGCGCTCCGCCAACGCTAAAGAGTATTGCCGGCAAAACGCGGCCTTCTTCGGCCTCGTCCCGACCTGGGGGCCATTGTGGGACTGCGTGGGACTGTTGGGCAACGGCACCGATGCTCAATCCCTGTTCAACCGCATTCATGACGCGGGCATCCAGGCGATCGCCGCGCAAACGACGCCGGTCGATTGGTCGCAGACCTATGCCGCGATCAAACCACTGCTCGACACGCCGCAGTTGATCGTGGCGATCCAAAACGCTCGCTGGGAAATTGCGACAAGCGCTGCCGCGCCCGGCAATGGGCCGATCCTCACCACCGAGTTCTTGGCCCATCAAATCAGAGACACTTTCGCTCGCGCGGGCTTGCAGCACCTCACTCGGCTGCGAACCGCGGCTTCGCACGCTGCGGCCATCGATCCGTCGACACTCCTGGCCGCCATCATCACGGCCGTGCTGGGAGTCGTTTGCCCGCCGACGGCCGCGTTCTCGACCCTCTTGGAGCCGGTGATTGCGGCGATCATCAAAGTTTTGTTTGCGAGCCTGACCAGTCAAATGGCCAGCGGCAGATATGTCGTCTCTGCCGATGCCTTTGACGCGCAAGTGCAAGCGTGGGCGAGCGAGGCGGCGGCCGCGGGCGAAACGACTCAATCCGCAGTCTCTCTCCGGTCGTCGCGGGGGGCGCAATGAGCAAATTGCTGGTGACGCTCGTCATCGTAGGCGGCTTCGCGGCTGTGATCGCGCAGCAGGAAGGGAAGCTCACACTCCCGACGTGGGTCACCATTGCCCCGGCGTTGCAAACCACAGTCGACAAGGCCGCGGCCGACTACGCGCGCAGTTCAAACAGATTCATCTGCAAGCGGAAAAGGACGTCCTCGCGCACAAGTACGGCGGCCCGACGGCTGCGAAGGACCTGCACGACTGGCTATCGGCCGCCTGCGATGCCGCGCGAAGCAAGTCGTTCGCCGGCATCAGCAAGCCGCTCGCGGAAGCACTGACCGGACCGGACGGCAAGCCTGTCGCTTTCGACGAACAGGGCGTGGCGGCCGCGTGCCGCAAGATTGCCACGCAATAGCGCATCTCCACATGACGCTGCAACAACGACCTCCGACAGTGCCGAGCAAGGGACAGACATGGAACAACTTTTAACAACCGCCATCGTGGTCTATTTCGGCATCGTGCTCTACGACATGCTCGCACAAGGCAGCAGTCCGGCCGCGGCGCTGGTGTGGCCGCTGCAGTCGCTCTCAAAGGCTTTCGCCTGGCTCTCGAAGGTCGATCCCAACGCCGCGACCAAGTGCGACCTGACGAACATCTCTCAGCAGGTGGCCAGCTATCAGCAGCAATCGAAAGCGCAAATCACGGCGCTGCAGTCTGCACTGAGTCTTCTCAGCAACGGCAAAATTCCGGCGCCGCCCGCACCAACTCCCAATCCGGCTCCGCCAGCGGCCGTGCCCTGAAAACACGGCTCGACACCCATTCAGTGACGCGCATGGCCGCAACGATCCGCATTGAAAGCCGCGCTTCCTAACGAAGGGAGACCGAGTTGATGCAACGTGCTTTGGGCTGGAATCGCGACCAGGAGAATCACGCCTGGCTCGTCGCCAACCAGCGACGATTCGATCGCTCGCACTTTGTGGCGTACCGAATCCCCGAGGAAATCGACGGTCGAGTGAGCCAGACGATCAAGGACCAAGGTCAGCTCGGGGCGTGCTCGGGATTCAGTCGATCGAGCCTGGAAGAGCGGCTCAACTATCTGGCGACCGGAGCCAAGGGGCCCGCGCTCTCTGCCATGTTTTGCTACCTCACGAACCAGCAGGAGTGCGGCTGCGCGGGAGGGGACAACGGTGCAACCATCGCCGGAAGCGTCGCGGCCGCCGGCAAAGAAGGCGTCTGCGAAGAATCGCTTTTTCCGTACACCGCCGCGATGGCTGCCGGCCAATACACGGACACCATCCCGGCGGCCGCTACGGCCGAAGGAAAGCTACACCTCGTCGCGTCGCATTCGGTCATCCACGACTACCAGACGGCCCTTCAATACCTGGGCACGGCCGGCGTGATTCAGATCGGCATCCCCGTCGGCGACCAGTTCCAAAATTGTTCGGGTCCGCTCACGGCACAGATGGTCCAAAAGGATGCGCGAAATCCCGAAGGCGGCCATGCCTTGGCTGTCGTCGGGTACCTCGAGCCGAGCACGATCCAGCAACCCGCCGGCGATGGCCGCGCCTGGCTAATCGGCCAAAACTCTTGGGGCAGCGACGGTTGGGGAGCCCAAGGCTTCTTTTTCATCCAGCCCGCCGCGTGGGACTACCTCTGCAAAAACATTACGCACGGCGAGGTGGAAATCATCGGCATGAGCAGCCTGGCCTCGTTTGACGATTCCGGTACTGCGCTCAATTGGGACTACGCGTGATGTGCATCTTGCGACCCTCTAGCAGCGGCCCACGGCTGCTCGCCCTCGCCGGCACGCTGGCGATTTCCCTGAGCGGATGCGCCCTGACCGGTTGCGCTCCGACGACGGAACCCGCGAATCCGTGGGCCGATTTCCGTCAAGTGCCGACGGCCGTCGTAAGTTCATCGCCCGACGAAAGAGAAACTGTCGCCGCCCTCGCCCGCCCGCCGATCACGGGAGGCCCTCCCACCGTCGATCTTGCTGAACCGTCGCACCGTTCGAGTCACGATGCCGACCAGCGAAGAATGCCGAACGGTCCGCAATCGCGCACAGGCGAATATCCTCCCCCTGCTCCGCCGGCCGAGGATGCGGACGCGGTCGCCGCCGTAACTTCGGAGTCGAGCCCTGACGTCTCGCCGCATTGGAGCGGCGCCATCATCTACTGCCAACCGGGATGCGTTCCGTGCGCGACGGAGATTCGGGACCTGAGAAAGGCCGGTTGGAAATGCGGGGTCAGTGACCGCAATCACTTCAAACTGGTCGAACTGTTGACGCTGGCCGACTTCCAAAAGCGGAGCGTGCCTTCAACGCCGCAGACCGTGTACTTCGTCGACGGCATCGAGCAGCCTCCGCGGATCACTGGCTATGGGAGCACGCCGGACGAATTGGCGCGAATCGCCGGCCGGCATCCATCGGCCAAGAAATGGTCGCGGAGTGGCACGGCAGAAGCACCAGCCTATACCTCGCCTCTTTGGTACGACGCCCCGCTCTACTCCGCCCCGATGCTCGCCAACTGCGGCACGCCCCTGCTCCTTCCGAACTGCTCGACGCCCAACGTGACTTCGGTAAACGAGGCTTCGAACTGGGGCAGCCCGAGCTACACCCCCACGATCTACGAATCCGCGCCGATCGTCACTTCGGTGACTTACAGCGAGCCGGTCTACACCTACACCTACGCAGCGCCGATCGCCTATCAGGCCTGTCCGAGCTGCGGGGTGACGTTCAGGCCCGCGACGCATGCGGCACAACTCAGCCTGTTCGGGTTCCCACTGATCGGCGGTTCGATCGGTACGTCGGTGAATTGGTGACATGGCTGGCCTCCTGACGATCGCCGTCTCCCTCGCGGCTGTGTGGCTTGGCCTGATTGGCGTGGCGCTGTGGGCGTGGTGGTCGGAAAAGGACTGGGATTGATGCATTCGGCCCATCAGATCGGTCGCCTCGTGCACGCAATAACTTGCCTGGCGCTGGCGATTAGCGCTGTCAGAGCGTCAGCAGCAGACGCGCGAAAACCCACACTCGCCATCGCACTCGACGACGGATCGCAGTCGCAGATGCTCCGCAGTGAGCTCACACGCAACTGGACGCGGCCCAATCCGACAATCCGGCTGACGCGGCCACAGAAAAAGGAGCTCGAAACGCGCGGCAAGGAACTGAACGCGTTGGCCGCCAAGATCGGTGCCTATTTTCGCATCGTGTACGTGACCGCCGACGAGACGCCACTCTCTGTCCGTTTCCACCTCCCCGCGGTCCGCATCAATCGCGGCGTCTGGGAGACGCTCGACCGCCGCGCGTTCGCGTTCAGCGGACGTCCGCTCATGACTCTCGACTGGTATCGCGCCCGACGCGTGGCGATCGCCGCCGATCACCCACGGCCGGCGGCAATCCCTTACTGGGACTACTGCTCGTCGGAAGGCTTCTCGGGTGACGTCGACGTGGAAGACGCCTGCGCTCCCTGGGACTTCGGCAACAAGTTTGTGACCTACCAAGACGCAGCGCACCGTGCGGCGCCCTGTCCCGAGTAACCACATTTTCCAAAGGACATCGCATGAGCACGATTTCGACAGACCCCATCATTGTCGCCCTGTTGGCACTGCAATCGGCCGAGCAAACCGTCGACACGGATACGACGGCACTGCAGACGGCGCAAGCCGCCAGCACGAACGCTCAGGCCGCCGTCGCAGCCGCCCAAACCCAACTGACAGCCGACCAGGCCGCGGCGCAAACGGCGGCCACGTCGGTCGTCGTCGCGCTTTCCAACGCGGGCTACGACGTCAGCCTGCCCGCCCCGCCGACGGGCAACTGAAAGAGCCTACGTCTACTTTTCTCTCAGATCCCAGAAGGAGCAGCACCGCTATGTCGACCTCGCGCGTCGGACGGAACCAGGAAGTCGATCGCAGTGAGCGCGAAGTGCCGCCGCGGGGACCACGAGCGCGCGTGGCGTTCGTGCCGTCGCCAGAAGAGATTCGCCAGGCGTGCGAACAGATTCGCGCGGAGTGGAGCCCGGAAGAGTGGGCCAAGCGCGTAGGAGAGCGCCACGAAGCCGCGCGGATTCCCTTGTGAAATCGAGGCACTTGCCAGTGGAAGGCGATAACTCCGCAGACGAAGACTTCTGATCGGTTCTCCCGCTGGTCGGTCCCAGTCATGTTCTTGTCGGTCTGGTCATGCCCGCATATCGAATGAAAAGGTTCGCCAGAGTCGGTCGTTGGCGCGTGCGACGCGAAGTCCGCACTCGTCGCACCGAGATGATCTTCGCAGCCGACGTGTGCGAGGCACACCGTGTGGCGAAGGCCCGCGCGCCGAATCGCGAGGTGCAGGTGGAACGCGTCCCGTGCTTCGGACTCGATGAATATCGCCGCGAACGCAAACGCTGAATGTTTGGGGAACAACCCTCTGATGAACGCACCGCACATACAATTCCGCGATCGCATTCGCGAACTGCGACGTGTCCGGGCCTCCGAGTTGTCGCCCAACCCGCGCAACTGGCGGCTCCATCCGGCCTCGCAGCGAGCTGCGCTCGCCGGTGTGCTCGCGGAGATTGGCTTTGCCGACGCTCTCTTCAGCGCGAGAGCTGCCGAACGGCCGGCTCGAGCTCGTAGACGGACATTTGCGGGCTGAAACGGCCCCCGATCAGCTGGTCCCCGTGCTGGTGCTCGATGTCGATGAAGCGGAGGCCAGCAAGATCCTGCTCACGTTGGACCCGCTCGCCGCGAAAGCCGAACCAAGTCCCGAACACCTCGACTCACTCTTGCGCGAGGTCACGACCAATAGCGCGGCCGTCGAAGCGATGTTGGCGGAACTGGCCGCTCAGGCTGGAATCGCCAACGAGCCGTCCCTGATCGCTATTCCCGAATACGTCGAGCGATTCTGCGTGGTGATTGAGTGCCAGTCGGAATCCGAACAGATCGCGCTCCTGACCCGTCTCGAATCGGAAGGATTGGAATGCCGCGCGTTGATTGCGTAAGAAGTGTGACGATCGAACGGACGCCGCGCGTCAAGCTGCTCGAAGGGCTCTTCGATGTGCCGCCCACCGATCGGAGCGAACGGCATTGGCGGGTCACGCTGCCGATCGAAGAGCGCGAGTGGAACATCGGGCTGATCGTGGGTCCGTCGGGCTGCGGCAAGAGCACGCTGGCCCGGGAATGTTTCGGCGCACAGCCGGCGCTGACCTGGCCGGACGACCGGGCGATCATGGACGCATTTCCGCCGAAACTCGGGGTCAAGGAAATCGTCGCGCTGCTTTCGAGCGTCGGTTTCTCGAGCCCGCCCGCCTGGCTGCGACCGTATCGCGCGCTCTCGACAGGCGAACAATTCCGCGTACGAATTGCCCGGGCCTGGCAGAATCCCCTGGCCTGACCGTTGTTGACGAATTTACGTCAGTCGTCGACCGGACGGTGGCACGGATCGGATCGGCCGCAATCGCGCGAACGGTCCGCGCCGACGGACAGAGGTTTGTCGCCGTCACTTGCCACTATGACGTCATCGACTGGCTCGATCCCGACTGGACGTACGATCCGGCCGCGGACCAATTTACTTGGAGGTCTCTTCAAGGACGTCCCTCGCTTGCGCTCGAGATTTGCCGCGTGCGTCGTTCGGCATGGCGACTCTTCAAGCATCATCACTATTTGAGCGCCGATCTGAACCCCTCCGCGCAGTGCTATGCAGCATTTGTCGAGGAGCAGCCGGCCGCGTTTGCCGCGGTGATCAGCGGGCCGGGTCCGCGCGGCGGTCACTTTCGCGAGCATCGCGTCGTCTGCCGGCCGGACTATCAGGGAGTGGGAATCGGCAACGCGATCTCCGAATTTGTCGCCAGCCTGTATGCGACGCGCAAACGATATTTCTCGCGCACCTCCCATCCGGGCATGATTCGTCATCGCCTGCGGTCACCGAATTGGGCCTGCGTCTCCCGCCCTGCTTTCGCCCCTCGACACTCTCGCGACGGCTTGGCGCGACGGGGGAGCGCAGGTCGGCTGGCGGCCAGCTTTCGCTTCGTAGGCCCTCCTCGCGCGGCCGAGGCCCGGCAATTCGGCGTCTTGCCCGCCGTTCGTGTCTCATAACTGCCGTGATTACTACTCCTTCACAAAGTGACCACCATGAACAATCCGACCGATCCACTCCACAATTTCGCCGCACCGGGCGAGCCCGGCAGCATGCGGGACACTCGTTTGATCGCTCGCGCGGTCCGCGAAGAATGGCCGATCCCCGACGCGTTTCGAAAACCGGTCGTGATGCGGCAGGTCGCCATTGCTACCAACCCCAACTCGAAGAACAGTGAGGCGACGGCCGCGGCCCGCTGCCTGGCGAACATGAACGCCCAGAACATCAAGAGTCGCAACGAACAGCACTCTCAACACATTCACATCTCCGGCAACGCGAATGTCCTCATCAACGCTTCCGCCGAGGAACGACGACGCCGACTCGCTGCTATCGGTGAGCGAATCCGAGCTCGAAGATTGGCTAACCCAATTCCGCCCGGAGGAAGTCGAATACCTTTTGACTCAATTGATGACGCACAGGACTCCGAGGGAGAGAGCGGAGAGACTGCATGACTTCGTCGAGCAGGCCTGGGCGATCGTCGAGCCGGGATGTCCCTTCGTCGATGGATGGCATATCTGGGCGATCTGCGAACATCTCGAGGCGGTCGCCGACGGGCGAATCAAGCGGCTGCTCATCAACGTACCCCCAGGCTGCGGCAAGAGCCTGCTCGTCTGCGTCTTCTGGGCGTGTTGGGTCTGGGGACCGCAGAACCGTCCGCAGACGCGCTGGCTCTTCGCCTCTTACGGGCAGGAACTTTCCACGCGAGACAGCCTCAAGTGCCGGCAGATTCTCGAAAGTGAGTGGTATCAAGAACACTGGGGCGATCGCGTGCAGCTGCTCGCCGACCAGAACCAGAAGACCAAGTTTCAAAATTCGGCGGGAGGCTGGCGACTGGCGACCTCTACCGGCGGACGCGGAACCGGTGAGCACCCGGACTTCGTCGTGCGGGACGACCCGCACAATGTCAACGACGTCGAAAGCCAGGTCGAGCGCGAACGCGTTTCAACCTGGCGGGCGGCCACTATCACGCTGCGCGGAATGGCACGGGACGTTCGCGAAGTCGGCATCATGCAGCGGCTGCATCGCGACGATCTCTCCGGTTGGATGTTAAACACGAACAAAGAGGGCCTGGATCATCTCTGTCTCCCCATGCGCTTCGAGACCTCTGCTATGACAAAACCGACCTCTCTCGGCTGGACCGATCCTCGCGTCACCGACGGCGAGCTGCTCTGGCCCAACGGCATCGACGCCCGCACCGTCGCCGACAAGGAGTGCCAGCTCGGCCACTATGCCGAAGGGCAACTGCAGCAACGGCCGCCGGCTCGTTCGCACGCGGCGATGTTTCACGCCGCCTATTTCGACGACAATGCTATCTGGTTCGACGAGCTGCCCCCCGCCCGCGAGCTGACCTGCAAAGTGGTCGCTTGCGATCCGAAGGGCTCTGCCCGGCGGCAGAGCGAGAGCCGAGGCGGCGTCGGCGATTTTTGTGCCCGCGTCCGCGTCGCCCTGCACCAATCCGGCACCCTGTACGTCGACGCCACGCTCGACCACACGGATATCACCGAAGCAGCCGGCCGGATCTTCAGCGACGCGGTGGAGTTCCTCCGCGGCTTCCCCACGGTGGGTATCGCCGTCGAAGAAAACTTTGGCCAGTACCTGATCTCGCACGAGCTAGGCCAAATGCTCGCTCGGACTGGCTGCCTGATTTGCGTCCATCCGCTCCGGCACACGGTCAGCAAATACGCCCGCATTCAAGCCGCGCTCAACTGGCAGCTGGCCAACTTTCGACTCCGCTTCAAGCGCAACAGCGTCGGGTCCACGCTGCTCGTCGAACAGCTTCGAGAACTTCCCAACGGCCGTTTCGACGACGGCCCCGATGCATTGGAGATGGCCGTCACGCTCATTCGTATGCTTGTCAACTCGAACGACGAGGAGGCCACCTGATGGAGGACGGCAACATCCAGCTCGACCGATCGAATACAGATCGATCGAATACAATCGGACCATTCCCCATCGCCAGCCCGATGCGCCTGTGGCAACTGCACCAAGCCCCGCCGATCTGCCCGACGTGTCAAACCTACTGCCGCTGCCGCCGCACGTTGCTCAAAGAAAACACCCGAGTGCAGTACCGATATTGCGAGTGCGGGTACACGACGAAGACCGTTGTGTCGACGCGGTAGCCCTTCGGAGTTCGCGCGCCGCTCGGTTAGATCCCGTCAGTTGAGTACAATTGCCAGCTGTAGATTCGGGCACCGTGGCGCACGACGACTCTGAGGATGCTTTTTATGAAAATGATTCTCCGGACATTGTTCGCCGCGATTGTTGTGATGAACCTCGGAAACTTGCTTTCGGCCGAAGACAAGAAGCCTGAGTCTAGTTCGCCGGCCCTGCCGCCCGAGATCGACGTCCTCAAAAAGTGGGTCGGGAAGTGGGAAGCCACGATCGAATCGACCGGGCGCGATGGGAAACCAGTCACGAGTTCGGCAAAGTCGACGGTGAAGCTTTCGGGCGGGCGGTGGTTGGTCAGCGATTTTGACGGGACCTTCATGGGTTCCCCGTTCATTGGCCACGAAGTGCTCGGTTACGACCCAATCGCAAAGAAGTTCGTGCTCAACTGGGTCGATTCGATGGCCACGAGCTTCGCGACCGGCGAGGGGCTTTACAATCCGCAGACGAAGACGCTCACATTGACTGTCACGGGCCGCGACGACTCAACCGGGAAAATGACAACCTGGCGGCAAGTCGACATTTGGAAGGACGCAGACCACCATGACTGGTCGCTCCGCGCCCTCTCTCCCAAGGACGCGAAGGAGCAGATCCAAATGAGGATTCACTACAGGCGCCAGGGGTAACGACGGCTGCCGGCACACCGCTTGCGGCATTATCCCGAGACGCATCCGCCCGGCATGGGGCGTCTGGAAGATCCCGAATTGCTCGGATGGGCACGCTTTTGCCGAGCTCGTCAGCCGGCAGACTCGACCTCGAAGTTGAAGCCGATTCGCCGAAACGATTCCGGGAGCGTGTCGATGACGGCCTGGGCGTCCTTTTGTGTCCGGAAGATTTCGGCGTCTTCACGTGGCCCAAAATCTCTGTGAGATTTTCGCCTGGAAGGCTGCACCCACAATTTGCAACCCGACGCACTCACCGCCTTAACGATGTAAGCCACTCCTGATTCCCCGCGTAGTTGGTCAGAAAGCGCTGACTGAGAAACATCGCGAGCAAAGCACCGGTCGACCGACCGGTTCGTGATCGAAGACTTCCAGCATTCGCTGCCGAATAAGTCTCCGGGCCATCAGCCTGCCAACGCCCTTCAAAAAAAGCAATTGGAATTTCACGGATAACGAGGCTTTAATTCGGATGCCGAAATCCCTGGTAGCCCGCCGAACCTCAACGGGCGGAAGCCTTGAAACTCGCGTCAGACGGCAGGTATTTGCCATTTCGTTCCCCGACATCAATGCGGTTCACGCTTCGTCATTCGGCAATTGGGCGGTCAATGTCCAGAGTCCCTCCCATGAAGCCAGCGACCCGAGCCCGACTGTGGAATATTTTCCGACTTATTTCTATGCGCGTAGAAATAGGACCCAGGCCCAAGTCACCGGCCGCACCATCGGGCGTTGCCGGCGTCTCCCATAGCTCGCGTGTTTGTTCCACACTTGCATTCTGCCAGCGAACTGGGATTCGGCCAACATCCAGGTGAAGATCGCTTATTCGGTGCGAGACCCGAGTAGCTGGGAATTCTTTCGCTACACCCAGGATCTGCAGCTCACCTCAGCCGTGCCGACGCAGCCTCGCATCATCCGCCACGAGGACATATTCGGCAAATCCGTCGGAACTTTCGACAACAACTTCGACCTCACCGACTTCACCGACAACACGGACTCCGACGATCTGAACGCGGAGGCCAATTACTATCTGCAAGCGGCCGCCCAGGAATACATCGAACAAGATTCCCTCGACGTGCCTTACGCGGGGCTCGTGCCGATTCAGGTCGATGGCTTGATCCAGCAGGTCACCTATTCCATCTCGTCCGGGCCCGGCGGTTCGACGATGACTCGCGCCTCGCTGGCGACCGAGCACAACCCTTACGTGCTCCCGTGGTCGGTCCGGCGGCGAAACGAGAAGGAACGCAACGCCGCCTACTCGCAAACCCAATTCGGGCGGAGCGTCTTAGACACGCGCACGGGCGGCTTTTGAACCGCGCCGACGCGGCTCCGCTCGGCGATTATTCGCCTGCTGATGAGATCACCTGATGGCTCGAGAGTTGACCTCACGATTCGCCGGCCGCATCCGTTGGATTGGTTTCGAGAACCAATCCGGTCAGGACATACCCCCCTACTCGATTGTCGAAGCCTCCGGCTGGCAGATGCCGGACCCCAGCGGGTCCGACATTAGCGTCACTTCGCCCATCGTTCTCGGGGAACAGCCCGGCGATCCAATCAATCCCTACGCGTGCTACATCACCGGTGCGGCGACCGTTCCCGCGGGAGGCAACGGCGTCTGTGCCCGGCCGACGCTCTCCACGCCCCTTCTCGTCGCGATCGCCGGGGGCGCAAACCGACGCCAATGACAGCCCTTACCGGTTGGTCGGTCCCGTGCAGGGCTCCTGGCAGGTGGCGCGCGATTATCCCGGATTCATGATGCTCTCGCAGCCGCAACAGGGCTACGCGCTCATCGCGCCGGCGCCCCGGCGCAGATGCAGCTCTACATGACAGTTGCCGGTCCGGGAGAAACCGCCTATCCCCTGTTGTCGTCGTTGCCAACGGTTTACTACGCCCAACTCCTGCAGGGCGCGACGTTCCCCCAATCGGTCGGCCAGAGCAACATCCAGCCGATCGTGAATCAATCGTCGAGTTACGCTTACCTGTTTTGCGATCAGACCTATCTCTTCCAGGGGACGATCGTCGCGGCACTCAACGGGATTGTCGTCGGCATCATCACCGGCAGCCGCTATGAGATCGGAATCGCGGGCACGCTGACGGCACCGCTTGCGGCGCAGGGCCAGTCGACCGCGAGCGTCACCTACCAGGATTGCTTCGGAAACAACATCAACGACACGCTGACCGTTTACGAAAACATCGGGCTGCCGAGCGGGCAATCGATCCCCAGCGGGACGGGCGTGTTCATCGAGTGGGACAACAGCCTCTTCGGCTTCGTCGTCGTGGCCGCCGCCTGCGGCACGAACAAGGGCGGTCAGGACAAGCCGATTCCTCGCGGCAAGAGCGATACGCCAATTTCTACCGGATACGTTCCGAACAACAGCTAAAATGGCGAGCCACTTCTACAACCCGTGCGCGCCATGTTGCGTGTGTACGCTGTGCTCAAATGCGCCGCAGGAATGGGCGGTAACCGCGGCGGTTGGGGCAGTCCCTGTTTCAACGGCGCCGGCTGCGACCCCTTCAACGGCACAGTTGAAGTGCCGTTTGCGCTCGACAACGGCATATCGTGCAATTGGCAGGTGGAGATCGACTCCGCGCATTGGATCTATGTCGAGATGTTGCGGCAAGCGGGCGGCCTGTGGCCCTTCCTCGTTTTCTCTTCCGCCGTGAACGTCCTGACGCAAGGCGAGAACCAAAGCGTCATTTACGGGGCCAGCACGGCCAACTGCAACGACAGTTTCACACTCAAGTATTCGAACGGAAACAAGGCCAACGCGCCGGCGACCATCACGATGGCGCCCGCCGGGTCCTGAAAAACAGGATTCG
Organism: uncultured Planctomycetaceae bacterium; assembly: GCA_963800135.1. Lineage (GTDB taxonomy): Bacteria > Planctomycetota > Planctomycetia > Planctomycetales > Planctomycetaceae > DASPSM01. The sequence continues at coordinate 534,409 of CAWCZR010000003.1, forward strand.
CCCGGAAAGCATGCGCTGCCAATTTGCAACGATCGCTGAGGGAGTTATCAGCTGTCGACGCTGCGGGGTTGTCCGCCGCACCGTGCAATCGCCCGAGAATTATTTCCGACTGTGCGATCATCCGCGCGCGCCGCTGGACGAAATGCGCTCCGGGTTTACGACGCCCTGCGTTCACCGAGGGACCGTGCTGGAGAAGGCGACGTGCAACGCCTGCGGGATGAAAGCGCAGCCGTTCGAAGTCTTCGCCTGCGAGCTGCACGGCAAGTGTATGGTGCGGCGCTATCGCAACGACCGACCGGACCTCACAGTTTGTTTCAACTGTGGTGATTTCCTGCCGCTCGAGCTGCCGTGAGTGTCCCACCCTTGGGCCGAAAGGGTGAGCAGGCGCTCGGCCGTAGAACGCCCGTTTCGGAGACCGTGAGCGGCGGACGCGGCGCGCTGGCATGATTTCCAGGAGCCCTCGAGCGTGGTAGCGCCCGAGGGACTCCAGGTTGCCGGCTTTAAGTTGACCCCGCTTCAAGGGAAAAACTCGTGGCCAACAACCGCTACGCTAACGCTGCGCGCCGAAAGCGTCAAGAAAAAAGCCGCAGGCCTAAGCAGAATTCACCGCCTGCGCCCGCACCGCAGCTTAACGAATTAATCGATAATCTCAATTGGTTGATCGGATCAATTCGCGGTGCGGCGGAGTCTGAGAGTGCGCGCATCATTCTCGACCGGTTTTTGCGCCTGGCCACGAGCGCGTGCATCATTGATGGCTTGACGCTCGATTCGAATGGCTGGGCCGCGCTCTTCAACCTGGCGAATGGTCGCAGCTTTTCGGCGATGAAGAACCGGCGGAGGATCCCTGCGCACAAGCCGGGACAGACGCTGATGTTCTCCGCCGCCGACTTGCTGGATGCTGCCGCCCGGTCGCGCGAGGGGAGGCAGCAGCATTCGTCTGAAGATGGGCGCCCGAAGTAAGCGGTTCCGCAATTCTCGATCAGTGAATTGGCGGAACGAATTGTCGGCGCATAAAAAAGCCCGGAAGCGACGGGTCCCAGGGGGGCATAGGACACCTGTCGCTTCCGGGGGCGATTGGCTCGTGAGCCGCGCGAAAAGATTTCGACAAGCTCGCACGCGAGGTCGCGCGCTGCGTCTCCTTTTGGCCGGCAGTATTTTGGTGTCAGGTTGTTGGCGAACTGATGTGAGCAGTCGAATGGCGGGCGGGACGATAAGGCTTTTGACAAAACGCGTCAACACGGAATCTCTGCTTTTTAGATTTTTTTGCCGCCGACGTCGTTTTGCTCCCGCCTCCCGCAAAGTTTCGGCAATAACCGCCGAATGGCACCCCAAAAAACGCAACCGCTCGTCCGTGCGTCGGCGGTTGTAGAAGTCCACGGCGTCAATCGGACGAATCAATCGCGGTCGGGTCCGGGCGGTGAACGAGGCCGCGAATCGACGCGGGCGAACCAAAATCATTCCCAGACGAGCACGTACGCCCGCAGGGGCCGCTGACCGAAGAACTGTGGATTGCCGATGGGCGGAGCGTCCCAGCGGGCACCGGTCGGATTCGCTGGACGCGAGTTGCCGTGGCTCCAGTCGACGACGACGGCCGTCTTCGGCGTGCCGCTCTCACCGACTGCCACCTTCAGCGCTTGGTCCCAGTCTCTCACCGCGAACAGTTGGGCCTTGGGCCAGACTGACTTGAGCGCGTACTGCAGTCGCGCGGGGGGCGGCCCTTCGCTGATCAACAGGCAGGCCTCGGCATCGACATGATCGGGCAGCAGGCTGCGGGCGAATGCGTGCAGCGATTGGTAATCGGGGTCGGCCGCCTCGAGCCTGGAGATGCCCATGACCGCATCGCCGAGGACGAACGCCGCCAACAGGCCGCTGATCAACAGCCACTCCCGCAACTCGCCCCGGCGGCAGAACTGCTGAACGGCGCTCGCCAACAAAAGCGAGGCGGCCAGCGCAATGAACACGCCGCGCATCGAAGCGTGGGGCACCAGCTTTTCGGTCAGGAGGAATCCGTAACCGCAGCCCAACGTGGCGAAGGTCAGGCAGACAAAATCGAGCAGGCCGATCTTGCGTCGGATCACATCGTCGATGGCCACGGCCGCCGTGCAAACGCAAGCCGCTGAGAGGAACAGCCGCCACATGTCGAGATAAAGCGACGGGGAGCCTCCGCGCCACTCCGTCGCCGCGAACACCACCGCAGAGACGACAACCCAGATGGCGACAAATCGCAACGCTCCCCGCGATTCCGCGTTGGCCGGCGCGAAGTGGCCTCCGCGAGCAAATGTGCGCCGGCCGATGATCCACAAGCCCAACACCGTCAGGCCGGCGAGCGCGCCGCCGGCAGCTAAAAGCTCGCTGAAGATTTGCGGAGCCATGTCGGCTGTGTGTGCAGTTTCCGCGGGCAGCCCCGACGCGGTGGAACCGGGCAGTGCGAAAAGCCACGCGGCGCCGAAATCGCGGCCGTAGGAGTAAAGCATCATCAACTCCCACCATCCGCCGGCGGCGAAGGCGGTGGCCGCCATCACGCCCACCGAGCGCGCCGCGTGCCAGGCGGACCACAGGCGTCGGCCACGACTCGTCGACGCGGCGGGAGACGAGCGCCCAAATCCCCCGTGGCGCGTCTCAATGCGCGGGTCGATCCGCACCAGCGAGACCAACAGCAGCACACCGACCACGGCGAAAGCCAGCGGGCCGCCCGCCAACAGGCACACGCCGAGGGCAAGGCCGCCGATTAAAAGGTCGATCGAAACGATCTCCGTCGCCTGCCAGATGTGGCCCAAAAAGCCCCAAAACGCGACGAGCGCCGCCGCCACGGCCAGAGCCTGCGGGCCGGCGTGTCGGTATTGCTGGAGAAACGTTCCGTGGAACGCAGCCAGTGCGGCTGCGAGGAATCCCACGCGCCGGCCGGCCAATCGGGACATCAAGAAGAAACAGGCCGGCACCAGGCACGCCGCCGAGAGATATTCCAGAAGGGGCACCGAATTCGCATCGAAGGGCAACCACCGGTCGGCCGCCGCGATCAACCAGCTGCCCAAAGGCGGCTGGAATTTGAGCGCCGTCACGCTGCTTGTCGCGGCCGGATCGACCGCGTCGAAAATGCTCGGCACGGTGGAAAGCTCGAGGCCCTTCAACCGCCACTGGGCATCCGGCTCGGAGAGCGTCGCAGACTGCAAAGCCACCACGCCAGGCAACACGATGAGCACGACGACGAGCGGCGAGAGCGACGCGGCCCGCTCCAGGATGGGAAATACATCCTTCGGGCGACGTGCAGCAAGTTCCAACAGCCGGGCATCGTCGACAACAGTCACGGCCGTCCCCGATTCCTTCTGGGACCTGTCGAGCCCGCGGGCCCGCAGTCGCGATCCGCTCGGCCCTTCGTACGAAAGCCGAGCGATCGATTACTTTGTGCGCGGCTCTTGGGTTCGGTCCCGTTCGGCCCGCTTCCAGCGGATGATGTCGTCCAGGATCGCGCCCAGCGTCATAACCGGCTTGGTGCCGATCGTGTCGAAGAGGCGCGTGACGTCGGGCACGCGACGCCGCACGTCCTCGAAATCATCGCCGTAGGCGCGTCGGTACGGAAGATAGTCGATCTTCACTTTCGCGTCGACCCGGCTGATGATCTCTTCGGCCAGCTTGCGAATGGTCACGGCTTCATCGCTGCCGATGTTAAACACGCGCCCCACCGCCGCGTCGGTGTCGACGAGAGTGATTACGCTCTCGACGACTTCGCGAACATGGGCAAAGCAGCGGGTCTGACCGCCGTCGTCGTAGACGACGACCGGACCGCCGTTGAGCGCCTGATCGACGAATCGCGGAATCACCATGCCGTAATGCCCGACCTGCCGCGGACCGACGACGTTGAAGAATCGCCCCACCACGACCCTCAGGTTGTATTTGCGGTGATAGGCCAGCGCCAGAAACTCGTCGATGGCCTTCGAGCAGCCGTAGGCCCAGCGCGGCCGCGACGTCGGCCCAAGGAACAGATCGTCCTCTTCGGTCCAGCGGTCCTTCGGATTCTTGCCGTAGACTTCGCTCGTCGACGCCAGGAAGAACCGCTGTCCCCCCTGCCCGGCCAAGCGCAGCAACATCTCGGTCGGATAGATGTTGGTCTCGATCGTCCGCACCGGGTCGTCCGCCACCAGCTTCACGCCGACCGCGGCCGCCAGGTGATAGATGATGTCGACTCCGTGGACGGCTTCGGCCAGCACGATCGGGTCGGTGATCGAGCCGATGCGCAGCTCACACTTGGGATGGGCGGCGATCCTCTCGAGATTGTCCCGATTGCCGGTGGAAAGATCGTCGAGAATCGAGACCTCGTGCCCCAGCTCCAGCAGCCGCTCGACGAGGTGGCTCCCGATAAATCCCGCACCGCCGGTGACCAGACAACGTGCCATGCAATCCATCCTAAACGACAGAGCCCCGGCGAGCGGCAGGTGTTAGCCTGCCGGTTCTCGAGAAAGAAATGCCGAATCAGCCACGATAACGAATGTGGCCGGTCCGGTCATGTGAGACGGGGTACCTCGCCGTAGCGGCGGTGTCGGGCTCATCGGCCGAGCAAATCGATGCAGACGATTTCCGACGAACCCCGCAGATAGAGGCGGCTGCCGACGAGCGCCGGGTGGGAATACACGCCGTGGTCGTCTGGAAAGACACGCCATTGTCCCGCAATCCGCAGTTTGTCGCCGGCGGTCTCGGCGAGCACAACGTCGCCGTCGATCGACGTGACGAGCAAGCGGTTGTCGGATGCGATGATGCCGGCGTAGCCGGCAAAGGCGTCTTGTTCGGCGTGCCAACGGGTCTTGAGCCCCGATTTGAGGTCGAGGCAGTAGAGTCCGCTCCAGACTCCGAAGACCCGATCGCCGACAACGACGGGCGTGTGGCAATCGGGGGCGAGGTCCGGATTGACGGCAAGCGGCCGAGGGTCGATTTTCCCGTCCGGATTGAAGCCGTAAAGCCGCGTGCCCTGATTCTCCGAGCAGACGAGCAACCGATCGCCGACGACAATCGGCGTTGGCACGCCGAACTCCTTCGAGACGCCCGTGGGGATCTGCCAAAGCCGCTGACCCGTCGACGCATCCCATCCCCCCAGCGACGCCGAATCGTGCCCCACGATCTGCAATCTTCCGCCGAGCCTGGCGGCCAGGAACGATCCGTAGCTGGGCGGCCCGCCCGGCGATTTCCAAACGGTGCGTCCCGTTTTTGCGTCGAGGGCGACGAGCGAGGCGTCGGGCGCCGGGGTTCACGATGAGTTTGCCGTCGATGAGGAAGGGCGACGCGCAATAACCCCACGGCAGCTCAGCCAGGGGTTTGAACTCGGCCTTGAGATCGACCGCCCAGACGGTATCGCCATCCGCGCGTTTCACGCACTGCACTTGTCCGAAGGCGCCGGCCAGATACACAAGGTCGCCGTCGATGAGCGGCGTGGCACGCGGCGAATTTCCGAAATCGAGATGTCCGACGCAGGGAACCAGGTCGATCCAGAGATCGGCACCGCTTTTGGGATCCAAGCAGCGCCAAGCGTCGGCCTTATCGCCCAGTTCGCGATCGGAAACGATCACCTGATCGCGCGTCGCGGCCACTCCGCCAAGTCCGCGGACGCGCAACGCCCGCCGCCAGACGATGGTGGGTTTGGTTGCGAGCTTCGGCGGAAGCCAGGGCACCTTCCCGTCGCGCGACGCACCGCGCCACCCGGTCCAGGCGACGGCGGGCGGCGATTGTGCCGGCGGTTCCTGCCCAGAGCCGACTCCAGCCGCGACAATTCGCTCACGGACGCCCGAAAGCGATGCCGCAGCAGCGATCGCTAATTTTTTTTAGCCGCGACGTTGGCCGACGCGCCCGCTTGACTCGACGCGACAAATCCCGACTTGGTCTCGATCGCCTTGCAAAGCTTGGGATGGCGACCGACGTCGAGCAGCGCCGCTTGAATCGCCTCACGCGTCGAGGTCGGCAGCCTGTCATTGACGAACGCGGCGACGAAGGGAACCGGTTCCGTCTCGCCGATCACCCGCAAGTCGCCCTTCTTGATCGTGCCGCATCCCTCGAGCAAAGGCTTGGCATAGCTCGAGATGACCGTGGCCGATTTCGTCCCCTCTTTGAAGAGGGCGATGATGCGTGTCGCCCCGTCGCTGCAGGCCGAGCAGGTCTCGGGCTTCTTGATCTTGGGCAGCCCCATTTCCACCATCAGGTTTTGGGCCGCGAGATGCTTTTCGTCGCAATCCTCGGCCCCCAGGATGATGCGATATCCCTTGAGGTCGGAGATCGAGAGAGCCGGAATCTTTGGCCGGCACCACCCACAGCCCGGTCTGCACCGTCTTGCCGTCGAGCCCGGTCAGGGCCGCCACGTGGACCACGCCGATTCTCGCCCGCTTCGCCTGACGCCGCACGACGGAGTCTTTGCCGATGATCAGGTCGGCCTTGCCCTCGGTCTTCTTATCGAGCGCCTCGCGCACCGATTCGCTGAAGACGACGCGGACCGGCTGATGCAAGCGGCCTTCGAGAAACTTTCCGAGCTGATCGTAGTCGCGCTGCGCGTAGCCCTTCACGCAGGGACACGAGAGCGGCAGGGCCAGCGGATCCATCACGATCACCGTGAGCCCGGCATCGCCACCCTCCGCGGCAAGCGAATCGCCGGGCACGAAGGCCTGCGCCAGCGCAAACACGACGGCCATCAGGCTGAGGGAGAAAGTCTTCATCGGCAGATTCCTTGCGCGGACGATGAATCGAAGCGGAACGCCGGCGGCCGCGATCAATTATTTTCCGGCCGGTTTGGCCTGGGCCAGCGCTTTGGGTTTCTCTTCAAAGATATTGATCTTCGATCCGGGCTTGTCGCAGCAGTAGACAAACTTGCCGTCCGGGGATGCCGCCACAGCCACGTTCTTGCAGCCGCCCGAAAGTGGCCGCTTGGCGACGAGGGACACGAAGTCCCCATTGCCCGAGAACCGCTTGACCACCCCTTCCGACTCGGCCGTGAAGATATCGCCGTTGGGACCGCAGCGCACATTCATTGGGTTGCAGCAACCGCCGAAGCACTTGCCGTCGTCGTCACCCATTGCGCGTCCGCCCCATTCGCCGATCTTCTTGGCATCCCGATCGAAACGGGCAAAGGAATGTTTGCAGTTCTCGGCGACCAGCAAATCGTTACCGAGCACCTGAACGTCCATTTGGCCGCAGCAGCCTTGGAGCCCCTTCATGACTTGCTTCGGGCTGCCGAAGTCGTGATCCATCCTCCAGACCGAATAACCGTAACCCGTGTTTTCCCCGCAGACCATAAACACGTCCTGGTCCGAGACGGCGACCGAATTGATGATCCGCATCCGCGCGGTGATTTGTCGCACGATGGAGTCGATACTGGCCTCATTGGTCTGGTCTTTTTCCATCAGCCGGATCGAGGTCTTCAGTTGCTCGATCGCCACTGTGTCGGACAAGGTCCGCTTGTCTGCGGGGATTTTCTCCAGGCGTTTGATCCGATTCTTGGAGGCGGTGACGAAGGACTTCATTTGCTGGGCCCGCTCGCGGGCCTCTTCTTCGGCCCGTTTGCGGATGACGTCTTTGTTCTTCAGGAACTCGGCGATGTGCGGCAGCTCGAGTTTCTTCAGCAGCTTCCCCTCGGGCGAGAACTTGGCGACGATCCCGCTCCCGGCGACATACACCGTCCCATCCGCACCGACATTGATCGACTGGGCCGCGAAATCGACCTTCCATCCTTTCAGGGCCTCTCCTTCCTTCGAAAGCACCTTCACGCCGCTTTGCGTGGGGCTCTCCTGTCCGCCGACATAGCCCGTCTCCGAGCCGACGAGCGCGATGATCTGGCCGTCTTTGTTCAGGCAGAACGAGAGAATGCTCATGCGGCCGTCGGCACTGCGGACGACCACACCTCTCTTGAAGACGTGGGTCGTATTGGTCGGCTGGCTCGGCGCCTTGGCCGTCGAAGGCGAGTTCAGTCCGAATAGCGTCTCCAAGAGACCGCCTCCGGCAGAGACCGGTCGGACACTTGCTCCGAGCCAAACGCCGGCCAGGCAGGCCAAGACACTCCATCGAACGGCAAGGCACACGGCGACTGAGCGATGTCGGGGGAGCGATTTCATCCCGCGTTCTCCTGTGACGAGATGCACCTTCGCAGGCCGTCGGATCATCCGCGCTCGCAACCGGCCAATCGATTCGATCGCGGAACCGCGAAGGTCGGCCTTAGGACGTGCGCTGAATCTCTTGCGCTTGCCGCCATGATACCCGGCCCGAATCCCGCCGCAACTTTTTATTGCGGAATTCAGTTTGGCGGGGCAGCGCTAGATCAGTTCGGCGATCGGCGACGAGTCTTCCAGGACGGGAGTCGGACGGCCTTGGGGATCGAGCAGCTTCAGGGCCGGATCGATGCCCAGGCACTTGTAGATGGTCGCATGAATGTTTTGCGGCTTGAGCGGTCGGGTGTGTGGGCGATAACCCTTGGCGTCGGTCGAGCCGACGATCTGGCCGCCGCGGATGCCGCCGCCGCCCAAGAGGCAGAACATCGCGTCGCCCCAGTGGTCGCGGCCGGGCGTTCCCATGCTGCGGGGCGGTCCGCCGTTGCCGCCATTGTTCATGCGGGGCGTGCGGCTGAACTCGCCGCACATCACGACCATCGTCGAATCGAGCAGCCCCCGTTCGGAGAGGTCGCAGAAGAGCGCGGCGAGCAACTTGTCGACAATGGGCAGGTTGTGCTCCATCCCCGACTGCAGGTTCCAGTGATGGTCCCAGCCGCCCAAATGCACGGTGACGAAGGTGGCGCCGGCCTCGACCAGCCGCCGGGCCAAAAGCGTCGACTGCCCCCACGTGTGGCGGCCGTAGCGCTCACGCGTGTTCGCATGTACGCGATCGATACTGAAGGCGTCACGGGCCTGTTTGCCCGACACGAATTCATAGGCCTCGCGATCGAACTGGTCGAGCGTCGAAAACTTGCCGACCGAGTCGACCGCGCGGGGCACCTTGTCCAGGTGCCGCATCAGCGAGCGGCGGTCTTCCAGCCGGCTCAAGCTCAGGCCGGGGACGAGGTCGAGATTCTGCACCTTGAAGCTGGCGCTGTTCGGATCGCCGCCGGTTTGGAACGGATCGTACTGCGCCCCCAGCCAGTTGCCGCCGAAATATCCGGGAACAAGCCCGATGCTGGCGGCGATCGGCACGGCGATGTAGGCCGGCATACCCGCGCGGTTCGCTCCCCGCTCGCGAGCGATGATCGAGCCGATCGACGGAAAGCGGCCCGATTGGTTCGCCCCGTTGACCCCCATCTCCTTGCCCGTCAGCATGCGATGGCCGCCGGCAAAATGGTCACCCGTGCCGTGATACAGCGAGCGGACGATCGAGAACTTGTCGGCAATCTGGGCCTGGCGGGGGAAGAGCTCGGAAATCTCGAAGCCGGGGACGTTCGTGCGAATCGGCCGCCAGATACCGCGAATATCGCTTGCCGCCTCGGGCTTCAGATCGTAGAGATCGAGGTGACTCGGGCCACCGTCGAGCCAGATCAGAATGACCGACTTCTTGCTCGGACCGCGCTGCCCTGTCACGCTCGAGGCCGACAGTGCTTTGGCCCGCAGGATGTCCCCCAATCCCAGGCTGGCCATCCCGGCCACACCCAGCTGGACGAAGCTGCGACGGCTCAGGCCATCGCAATAACGCGCGGATCCACCGGCATCAATGCGGAGGGACATGCGACGATTCCTAGAGAGCGGAAGGCTTTGCGGGCAGGTCAGCAGGCAGTTCGGCAGCGTGCAGTTCGCGAGCGGGCATTTCGTTGGTGGGCAGGGCGTGCGGTGTATGCCGGCCGGCAAACTGCAAGGATGTTCGGCACTTGCATAAGCGCACGTTGATCTATACTGATAACCGGCCGTAAGATTCGTTGTCAAGCGCGCGGAGCATTTCGGTCGTAAGGCGCATAGTTCCGCCGCGCCAAAAAGATTTTCCGACTTTTCCCGGATCGGGACCCAGGCGCGCAGATCCTTGCCCGAGATGTCCCCGTTACAGTGACAGAGGCCCGGAACGATGCGTGTCGCGTCGAGCCGGGCGCGAAAGTTTTCGAAGCATTCATGCGACCAACTGTGTGTCCATGCCCTAAACTGTCCGTCCATATCTGCCGACCCGGTCAAGACGAGCGGCGAAGCGCGAAGGGAATCTGGAGATGAATTACTTCAGCCGTCTGACCGACATCGTCACCTGCAACTTGGCCGAAATGCTCGCTCGCGAGCCCGACCCGTCCGTCGCGTTGCGAAAAATCATCGCCGAGATGGAGGAAGGCCTGGCGGGAGCCCGCCGTAGCGTAGGGACCGCCACCGCCAACGAAGAACGGCTCCGCCGCGAGATCGCCGAGCTGGGCGGTCAATCCGACCAGCTGACCGATGAAGCCCGCGATGCCCTCCGCAACCAGGACGAATCGGCGGCCCGCGTGGCCCTCATCCGCAAACAGGAAGTGGTCGACGTCGTCGCCGGCCTCGAGCAACAGCACAAAGCGGCCTGCGCCACCCGCGACCACATGAACACGACACTCCGCGCACTCGAAGCGCGCCTCTCCGAAGCCCGCCGCCGACAGCAAGAGCTGCAAACAAGCCCACAAGCGACAGTCGGCTCGTCGCGAGGCAACACCGCCACCATCGAAGACGACCCGCGAACCCGCGCGATCGATGACGAGCTGGCGGCCCTCAAGCGCGAACTCAGCGGCCTCTAAAGAGCGCTTTCGCGCTCGGACTCGGACGTTCTGCGCCGTTGTCTCACGCGACACTCATTCGCCCGCGGACGGAGAAACGCTCGGGCCGGCCAACGGCAGCTGAGGCGTGACCTCGGGGACGCTGAGGGGCAAGCGGCGTCCCGTATTAAAATGCCCCTTGTTGTAGAGGAACAGGCCAAAGGCGATTCCCAGCGCGAACAGTCCGGCGAACAGGATCGATGCCGGGTGTGCGCCGAGCAGCTCGAAGTATTGCGTGTAGAGATGAATGGCCGCGAAGACGGCCACGGTGTTGACGACCCAGCGGCGGTTGCTGCGGGCCGCCCAGACGCCCGTCGCTAGGAGTGCCACTGCCCAGCCGACGACGAAGACGTTGGGAGCAACGGTTGGCGACCAGATCGTGCGATGTACGGAGAAATCGAGCGGGTTGTCTCCCCAGAGCGACCCGATCCAGAATCCGAAGTTCACGACGAAGAGCGCAGTCCGCGCGACAATGATCGCCAGCCGCTCGTTCTCGCGCGACAGCGATTTGGACAGCAGGAAAGCCGCCAGACTGATCACGCTGAAGAGCGCGACCGTGAGGGTCGGGTGATAGATGGCCAGCATGTACTCGGCATGCCAATAGCCCGTCTCGCCGCCGGCAGCCGCCATCAACGCGATCACGGACAGCGTCGCCAACAGGCCGCTCTTCACCGTCACGGCGGCCGCGAGCAAAAGCGCAGCCACGGTGATAAAGCCGATGAGGGATCCGTTCGTGAGGAACAGGAGGCCCCCCGAGGTCGTAATCGCGCCGACCAGCAACAGCAGCGTGCCGAGCAGGCCCCACTCTTCTTTGTGATTCTGAGAGAGCACGACGCCCGCTGCCGCCAGCGCCAGGCCCAACACCAGGGCCGTCGCGCCGGCCGGAATGAGCGCCAGCACTCCGCCCGCCGTCGCCACGACGCCAAATGCGATCAGGATGTTGAACGCCAACGATCCCGTCTCGTGAGCGGCCAGCGACTTGAGCCGGTCGTATTCTTCGCGGTTGATCCGCCCCTCGTGGAGCAGCTTGTCGACGTCGATCACGATCTTCATGGCCCGTCTCCCTGTACGTCTGGATTGCCATCTCGGCTGTTGCCATCGTTGAGGGCGGACTTCGTGCCGGGTTTATAAGGCGAAATGGCGTAGATGGGGGCGGCTTTCCGGAACTGAACATCCGCCTCCAAACTGGGCGTGACCTGTTTGCGGCCCATTCACTAGAATTCGGTCATAAGTCCGAACTCGGACTGCGAGACCCAGGCCTCCTTCCCCGGGAGGCTATTCGCCGCAAATCGAGCCGCTGCCTGGACTTTGCCTCTGCGATCCGCCAGGCACGGACCCGGAGTTCCCCGCACATGTCCAGCCGCAGACATCTTTCGACCTGGTCCCTCCCGCGCCTTGCCGCTTTTGGCGCCTCCGCCCTGTTCGGCGTGGCTCTCCTCACGCTGGCTCTTCTTGCCCCCGAGGCGCAGGCGGCCGATGGACCGACGGTCGAACAGATGCTCTCGGCGTATCGCCCCATGCGGCCCGACGTTGAGATCGAAACGCCGCCCCGCTCCGAATGGAGCAAGTGCAAGAAGCAGGTCGAAGTGCACGGCAAGACGTCGGGTTGGGTCGTGCTGGGGCCGGCCGGCCAGGTGCTGCGGCGGTTCGTCGACTCGGACGGCGACCACACGGTCGACCAGTGGCGCTACTACAACCACGGACTCGAGGTCTATCGCGATATCGACACCAATCACAACCACAAGCCCGACGAGCACCGCTGGCTGAACACCGGCGGCTCGCGGTGGGCGGTCGATTCGAAGGAAGACGGCAGCATCGATTCGTGGAAAGTTCTCTCGCCCGAGGAAGCCGTCCGCGTGGCGATCTACGCCATGCAGCAGCAGGACGAAAAACTGCTGGAGAGCGTGCTTGTTACCCGCGACGAACTGAAGACGATCGGCGTAGCCGACGCGTATGCCACGAAGATCATGGACGCGGTGAGCGACCCCGGCCGCAAGCTGCGCGACGCCGTGTCCGGATCGAAGATTCTCTCCGACCGCTCGGCGACGCCGCGAGCCGACAACCTCAGCCCCTGCACCATCCCGGCTGAAGAGGGCAAGGCACATGACGATTTGATCGTCTACGAAAACGCGATGGCGATCGTCGAATCGCAGGGAAAGACGGGGCTCGTCCAAGTCGGCGAGCTGGTGCGCATCGGCGACGTTTGGAAACTGACGCAGATTCCGCAGCCGATCGAAGGCCAAAACGCCCAGGTGATGGCGGGCGGCACCCTGATGCAGCCAACGCTGGCCGCCGGCACGGCGGTCGCCGGAACGCAGGCCCCCGCGCCGAGGTGCAAAAGATTCTCTCGGAGCTGCAGGAACTCGATCAAAAGGCGCCGCAGACCTCGGCCTCGCCCACGGCGCTCGCCAACTACAACGCGAGTCGCGCCGACCTGCTGGGGCAACTGGTCGCTTTGGCCAAGAACAACGACGATCGCAACCAGTGGATGCGGCAGATGATCGACAGCATCGCCTCGGCCGTGCAGATCGGCGCGTTCCCCGGCGGGCTGGAGCGGCTCAAATCCCTCGAGACGCAGTTGCGCAGCGAACCGGACAAATCGCCCCTCGTTTCCTACGTCGCCTATCGCCGGTTGCTCGCCGACTACACGACCCAGCAAAAGGCGACGACCGACAACGCCAAGCAGCAAGACATCCAAAAGTGGTGGCGTGACAAGCTCGAAAACTTCACTAAGGACTTCCCCACCGCCGAAGACGCGCCCGAGGCCCTGTTGCAGCTGGCCATCGCCTACGAATTCGCCAGCAAGATGCCGGAGGCCAAGAAATGGTACACCGAGTTGGCCACGGGTCATTCCGACACGCGGCCCGGCCACCGCGCGGCCGGAGCCTTGCGGCGTCTGGACCTCAAAGGCAAGCCGTTGCAGTTCACCGGCCCGCTGCTCGACGGGGGCACCTTCGACGCCAAGGCGTATCGGGGCCGTGTGTTGCTCGTGGCCTATTGGTCGACCTGGTGCACCGTCTGCACGCAGGACGTTCCCGTGCTCAAGGATCTCTACAAGCGCTACCGGGACCAGGGCCTGGAAATCGTCGGCGTGAACCTCGACGTGACGGCGCCGCCCATCGTCCCCTACCTCGAGCAGCACAAGATTCCCTGGCCCCAGATCTTCCAGCCGGGCGGCACGGAGAGCGAGCCGGCCATGGCGCTCGGCGTCATCGTGCCACCCGTGATGATCCTCGTCGATCGCCAGGGAGAGGTGACGAACGTCACCACCGCCATCGACGAAATCAAAACGGCCGTCCCGGAACTCATGGCGGCCAAGAAAGCGGCCAAGGCCGACACGGCCACGCGCTGACGCGCCGAATGAATGAGACGCCGGGCGAGCTGGGCCGGTCGTTGCTGTGGCCCTCTTAGGCGCCGATGCCGAATTCCTTCAGCAAATCGGGAACAAGCGGCAGCTCCGATTGAAAGCGTGCGTAATGCTTTGCCAGGCGGCGCTCCGCACCACGGACAGAACTTGATGCAAACCATGCTGCTCAGGTAGATCGGGCAATCGGCGGAGACCTGCGCTGTCTGAAGGTCAGCCTCAGAGATAGCGCGGCTCTCAAGCACGAAGACCGGCCCGGATTCAAAGACCAACTCCGAACCCGCATATTTCGGCGCGCCTGTGACCGCTAGCGAAATCCCACGATTTCCTCGTGATTCCAGGTGTCCTCGCAGGGTGTCGCAGCAGTACTTGATGGACATCGTTTCACCTGGAAGCTGCCGTCGGTGCCGACGCGCCTCGGATCGGGAACCCACGCAACCTCGCCGTTCGATCACGCTTGGTCGATAAACACGCGGTAGGGAAGAAGCTGGCCGGCGGCCGCGTCGAGCCTCGCGAGCGATAGCACGGCACCGCTTCCGTCCACGATGGTCACCGGCATGCTCTCGCCGGACGTTACCAAATTCCCCCTCGGTATCGCCCGGCCAGCGCGCAACAGCCCGATCTCCTCATCGCTCGCTACACGCTTTGGCAGACTGGCGACGGCCGTCGTGGGATCGAGCAAATGGCGATCCAAATTCCCGCGTGTCAATTGGTCGAGCTTGGTCGCATCCACAACCCGGTACGGTCCAACGCATGTGCGCACGAGGGCCGACATCACCGCGCCGCAGCCAAGTCCCTGGCCCAAGTCACGGCCGATCGAGCGGACGTAGGTGCCCGAGCCGCAGTCGATGTCTAATTCCAGCTCGGGATACGCGAACCGCGTGATCTCGAGACGAAAGATTTCGACCGGTCGCGGCGTCAGCTCGACCGTCTGCCCGGCCCGGGCCCGCTCGTGGGCGCGGCGGCCGGCGACATGCACGGCGGAAAAAGTCGGCGGCACTTGCTCGATACGGCCGACGAATGCCGGTAAATGACGCTCGACCTCCGTTCTGGAAATCTCCCGCGCGACGCCAACCTCGGTCACCGCCCCGGTGACGTCGTCGGTGTCGCTCTGGCGGCCCAAGAGGAACGTCGCGTGATAGGACTTGGGCTGGTCCTGCACCGCTTCGATCAGTCGCGTGGCCTTGCCGACGCAGACGACGAGCACGCCGGTGGCCAGCGGATCGAGAGTCCCCGCGTGGCCAGCCTTCTCGGGCCGGACAAGGTTGGCCACGTGATCGACAACGCGGCGCGACGTGATCCCCGCGGGCTTGTCGATATTGAGGATGCCAAACCGGCGCAGGTCGGACATGTGGCGGAGGCTTGATCGATGGGTGGCACTGGCGGCTTGTCCGCCAGTGTCTTCAGCGCACGCAAGACGCACTGGCGGACAAGCCGCCAGTGCCACCCGTTGCGCTTCGTAGCTGGTATCGTTGCTCAGGCCGTCATCGGCATCCGCGACTTGGTGGCGGTTGATCGCCGCTTCGATGAAGCCGAAGAACAACGGGTGCGGGTGTTGCGGCTTCGACTTGAATTCCGGATGGAACTGCACGGCGACGAACCAGGGATGGTCGCGAAGCTCGACGATCTCGGCGAGCTTTTGGTCCGGGTTGACGCCCGTGACCACGAAGCCGGCCGCCTCGAAGTCGCTCTGGTAGTCCGAGTTGAATTCATAGCGATGGCGATGCCGCTCGCGGACGAGCGTTTCGCCATAACAGGCCGCCGCGCGCGAGCCTTCTTCCAGCGCGCACGGTTGGGCTCCCAGCCGCATCGTGCCGCCTTTGTGCGTCACGCCCCGCTGCTCTTCGAGCATGCAGATCACGGGATGCGGCGTCCCCGTTTCGAATTCGGTGCTGTTGGCCCCGGACAACTGCAGCACGCTGCGGGCAAACTCGATCACGGCGCACTGCATGCCTAGGCAGATGCCGAAGTAGGGAATTTCGCGGTCTCGCGCAAAGCGGCAGGCCTGCACCTTCCCTTCGACGCCCCGCATGCCGAAGCCGCCGGGGACCAGAATGCCGTCGACGCCCGCTAAGAGCGAGTCGGGGTCCTGCGTCTCGAGTTCTTCGGCCTCGATCCGCTTCACGATCACGCGGGCCGAGTGGGCGAAGCCGGCATGATCGAGGGCCTCGTAGATCGATTTATACGCATCGCGATGGTCGATGTATTTGCCGACGACAGCGATCGTCACCTCCTGTTCGGGATGACGGATCCGCCGCATCAGGGCCTGCCAGTCGTCCATCCGCAAGGTTCCGGCCGACAGCCCGAGCTTCTGCACGATCTGCTCGTCCAGGCGGTGCTCGGCGAGCCCCAGCGGCACTTCGTAGATGGAGAATTCCTTGTCCATCTCTTCAATGACCGCCTTGGATTCGACGTTGCAAAAGAGCGCGATCTTCTCGCAGTTTTCGCGACCCAGCGGCCGCTCGGTGCGGACGATCAGGATGTCGGGCTGGATACCGATTTGCCGCAACTGGCCGACGCTGTGCTGCGTGGGCTTGGTCTTGGCCTCGCGGGCCGCCTTCAAATAAGGCACGAGCGTGAGGTGCACGAACAGGCAATTCTGCTTGCCGATGTCGAGCGGGATTTGCCGGATGGCTTCCAGGAACGGCAGCCCCTCGATGTCGCCCACCGTGCCGCCCAGCTCCGTGATCACCACGTCGACGCCGGGCCTGTCGAGATTGAGGACGGCCGCCTTGATTTCGTCGGTGACGTGGGGAACCACTTGGACGGTGCGACCCAGGTATTCGCCGCGACGCTCTTTTTCGATCACGCTCAGATAGATCTGACCGGTCGTGTAGTTCGACTCGCGCGAGAGGGGGCTATTGGTGAAACGCTCGTAGTGCCCCAGGTCGAGATCGGTCTCGGAGCCGTCGTCGAGCACGTAGACTTCGCCGTGCTGATAGGGGCTCATCGTGCCCGGATCGACGTTGATGTACGGATCGAGCTTCTGCATCCGCACGTTCAGGCCGCGCCGCTCGAGCAAGAGGCCGATCGAGGCGGATGTGAGTCCCTTGCCCAAACTGCTCACGACGCCGCCGGTCACGAAGATGTGCTTGGTCTGTCCCATGCGTTGCCCCCAGGAGTTTGAGGTGACGAGCGAAACGACACTCCTGACCGCACCAAAACAACACTGGCGGACAAGCCGCCAGTGCCGTGTGTTCCGAGTTTTTCGCGTTGCGAGCGGAAAACGCTACGCTGCCGCGCGTCTCTGCATCCGCTCCATAAACCGAGCATAGTCCTCCGGCGTGTCGATGCCAACCGAACGTTGTTCGACCACCGCGACCTGAATGCGGGCCCCCATTTCCAGTACCCGCAATTGTTCGAGTTTCTCCAACTTTTCCAGCTTCGAGGGCGGCAGTTTCGCCAGCTGCAGCAGGAACTCGACCCGGTAGGCATAGAGGCCCAGGTGCAAGAGCCAGGGCGAATTTGTTTGCAGCAGCTCGTCCCAGACGGCGTCGCGCACGAACGGAATGGTCGCCCGGCTGAAATAAAGCGCGTGCCCGTCGTCCGCGCAGACGACCTTGTTGCACGAATGATCGTCGAGCTCGCGGCGGCTGGTGATCGGCGTCGCCAGAGTCGACATCTCGCAGGCCGGATGCGCCTCGAGCGTCTTCACCAACAGATCGATGTGCTCGGGATCGATCTCGGGCTCATCCCCCTGAATGTTGACGACGAGCTGGGCGTCGCGACAGCTGCGGCGAACGACCTCGGCAATGCGATCGGTGCCGCTGGGGTGCTCGCCCGTCATTTCGGCGCGGCCGCCAAACCGTTTGACAGCGGCGGCGATTTCCAGGCTGTCCGTCGCCACGATGACTTCGGCCAGCGACTTCGCCCGGCAGGCCTGCTCCCAAGTGTATTGCAACAGGGGCTTGCCCGTCTCCGACAAGAGCAGCTTTCGCGGCAACCGCGACGACTGCAGCCGAGCCGGGATGATCCCATAAACGCGCATCGAAAACCTCCGTGTTTTCCAGACGCGGCTCTTTTAGCAGATGGGCGAAAGGCTGTCAAAATGGGGAATGGTTACCCTCGCACCGCGGCCAGCTAGCTCAGGAGCGGGCCCCAGGTCCAATACACGAAGAAGAAAAACCACAGGCCGACCGAGCCGCCCGTGATCCAGGCCGAGGCCGCTTCCCAGCGCGAGCGTCCACGGGCGCCACTCGACTCGACGCTCGACTTGAGCAAGAGCACGCTCGCCGCGGCGACCGGCAGCGCGAGCAACGCCAGCAGCACCAGGCCGAGCTCGCTCAACTTGTAATAGCCGCTGGGAGAGGCGTCACCCAGGAAGCGCAAAAAGCCGAGCACGGACAGGAACATCGCCAGCGCGCTCAAATTCACGATCCAACCCATGACGATCGTCGGGCGATCAGGCGGGCCGCGCCGCGGCATGCGGCGGAACTTGCGAATCCCCCACGCGGCCGGCCAGAGCGCCAGCGTCCAGAAGCTACCTAAAGCGGCGGCCAACATGAGCGTAACCTGCACGGGAGCCGAGCCGTACCAGGGAAGCTTGCCCAGGCCGCGCGACTCGACAACGTCCGGCGTGCCGGCCGTGATCTCGATCACATCGGAATTCGCGCGGGCGCGGGACCGTCCCCCGCTGCCGCGCCGGAGGTCGATATCGGATTGTGTGCGCTCGCCGCCCCCCGCGTCGTGTGAGCGGCGATCCAGTCGACCATCGTCTTGAGATACCCCGGGGCGAGCCGCGATTCGGGCAAGACTTCAAACGGCCGATCCGAGACCAACAGGCCATGCGTTGCGTGCGGGAAGAGACGGACCGCATAGTCGCTGTTTCCGCCGGCGGCCAGCTCGTTCGCCCAAATCGCCGCACTCTCGCGGGGTGGCGTCAGCACGTCCGAATCACCGAAGATCGCCAACACCGGCTGCCGCACGCCGCGAATCAGAGCCGGCGCATCGAGATCCATGTTGAGCGGCTCGACGTCGAACAACGGCGGAATCGGAAACTTCCCGGCCTTGTAAAGTTGTTCCCATTGAAAGTGCATGGCGACGGCCCGCCGCATCCCTTCCAACAGTCGCGAGTCGCCGCCGAAAAACCGCAGATACTGCGTGCGGCGCCACAACTCCTGCTCGGCGGGCGAGACTGCTCCGCCGGAGACGGGAATACAAAACGCGACATGATCCGATTTGTTGGCGGCCAGCGGAATGACCCAGCCCGCCTGGCTGACGCCCCACAGTCCGATCTGGTCGGCCTGAATTTCGGGACGTGCGCGGAGCCGCTCGACTGCGGCTAGGACGTCGTCGGCCAGCACATCGAAGTCGGCTTGTTCCCAATCGCCCGTCGATTTGCCCGTGCCCCGTTTGTCGAACGACAGGCAGGCGATGCCGGCCCTCGCGAAACGGTCGGCCATCGACCAGTTATCGAGTCGAGTCTGCGGGCCCGAACCATGCACGAAGACGAGCGCGGGGTGCGGCCCGGGCGACGACGGCAAATAGAGCGTGCCTGACAGCACGGCCCCCGACCCGGAAAACGAGACTTCTTCCTGCCGCCACAACTCGACCCGGTCGGCAAGCTGGCCGGCCGGCGGCGCCGCCCCGCCGAGCCGCTGCACAACGGGGCCCAGCGAGACCGGAGTCAGCGCGGCCGCTTGCTTCGCGTCGGTCCAGCGCAAGCGGTTGACCAGGCCGGACGCGTCTCGCTCGAACACCACGCGGGCGCCGTCATCGGCCAAAAACGTTCCCGGCGCGATCGGCACAATTTGTTGCATGCGATCACCGCGCGTGAGGTAAGCATAGTTGGAGTTGCCGCGGTTGGCCGGGTTGCTGCCATAGCCAACGAAAAAGACGTCTCCGTCCGCGTCGTCGCCGGCCCGCGCGGGTTCCGTCCGCTCAGCCAGACGGTAGTTGCCGACAAACGGCCGGAACTGCTCTAGCTTGAGATCCAGCGCCCGCTGCAAGTGCAACGAAAAGCGGCTCGGTCCCTGTCCCGCACTGCCGGTCGAGCGACGCTCGATCTCACCGGCGATTTGTCGGCTGGCCCCCTGCAAGTCGAAATGCCAATCCGCTGCCGCGCGATTGGGGTTGTCTTCGGGATGCACGTCGAACGTGAGCCGATCGCCGTCCAGCATAACCCCGGTCGCCCGCGCCGGCAATCCGCTCGCTGCGGAGCGAAACGTTGATCCGCAGCCGTTTTTGGCTGGCATCGATCCGCAGCGCGAGAAAGCCGAGGCTGGACGAGTCCTGCTCGAACGTTCCCACCCAGGTCCCGTCGAAGGCGCGGCCCGCCGAGTTGGAAAGCGCGGACGTGCCGGCCGCCGCGTAGCCCGCGCCGACGGATCCCAGACACCCAATCAGCACGAGCAACGGCCGCAGCCAAGGGCTAAAGCGCTGCGCGATGTGCCTGACGACCATCGAGATTCCGCCCCCGACCCTGCCGCTGCAACCGCGTTGTGCCACCTCGGATCGCCGGGCCCCCGAGTTCCCGCGCGGGCAATATTCTAGCAAATCGCCCTGCCCCACTGCGCCCGAAAGCAGCCCCGTTCTGCCCGATATCAAGCCCATTCTGGCCGATACCCCGGTCCATTCTTCCCAATACCAGCTCCGCGTTGCGCCCGCTATTCGGCTGCCTGGACTCAATCTTACTGGCGATTTGGCGGGTCTGCTAAGATTCGGACACTCGCGGGCCTCGTGCGTTCGCCGGGGCCGACGGAATACTCCAAAGACCAGGACGGTCCGCTTCGCCATGGCCGACTTGCCCTCAGCCCAATCCCCCTCCGCGGCGAAATCACCTTCCGCCGGCGGTTCCGGCAGTCGCCCCTCTCCCGCCATCCTCATGTGCCCGCCCGATTATTACGGGATCGAATACGAGATCAATCCTTGGATGAGCCGCAGCCGCCAAAGCGACCCGGAGCGTTCGCGGCAGCAATGGGCCGCACTCCAGGCCCTGTTGCAGCAACTGGGGGCCGAAATCCGCTTATTGGAGCCGGTGCGGGGACTGCCGGACCTGGTCTTCACGGCCAATGCCGCGCTCGTTGTCCGTAACACCATCTATCTGGCGAGGTTCCGCTACCCGGCTCGCCAACCTGAGACGGCCGTCGACGAGCTTTGGTTCCGCGAGCAGGGCTTTGACTGCATTACGCTGCCCGACCGTTGGAGCTTTGAAGGCGCCGGCGACGCCCTCTTTTGCGGCGACACGCTGTTTGGCGGCTACGTGATTCGCAGCGACGCCGGGGCCCTGCACTGGCTGGGCGGCCAGATTGGCTGCCGCACCCTGCCGCTGCAGCTGGTCGACCAGTACTACTATCACCTCGACACGTGCTTTTGCCCGCTCTCCGATACCGAGGCGCTCTACTTCCCTCCGGCCTTCGACGAGTACGCCCAGCGCTCGCTTACCGAGGCCATCCCCGGCCTGATCGCCATCGCACCCGAGGAGGCGCAGCGCTTCGCCTGTAACGCGGTGGTCGTTGGTCGTCACGTCGTGATCAATACCGGCTGCCCGCGGCTCGAAATCGATCTCCGCGCCCACGGCTACACGCCCCACAGCACGGAGCTGGACGAGTTCATCAAGGCGGGCGGCAGCGCCAAGTGCCTCACGCTCCGTCTGGACGGCGAGGAAGCGGCCCGCTGGCCCTGAGCCGCTCGCCGCGCGGCAAGTCTTGGGAGTTGGCCGCGGCCGATTCGACGCTCGGGCGGCTCGAAACGGCAGACGGCGCAATCCCTTGCCGGCCGCGGATTTCCTCTCGCGGGAAAACGACGTCGCGCGCCGGACAAGACCTTGACATGGCGATTCGCAGGCTGGATGATCGTCAAAACACGGTTTTTCCGCCCGGCCATTCGCATTTCGGCACTGGAAGTCAACGATGGGGAGCAGCTCCCAACGGCTGGATATCGAAGATGTCGGCGACGTCACAATCGCCAAATTCATCGATAAGAAAATCCTCGACGAAAACAACATTCAAATCATCGGCAACCAGCTGTTTGCCCTGGTCGATGAGGACGCCCGCACCAAGATCATCCTCGATTTTTCCAACGTGGAGTATTTGTCCAGTGCGGCGCTTGGCAAACTGATCACGATGGAGAAAAAAGTGAAGGCGGCCAAAGGAAAGTTGAGGCTCGCCTGCATTCGGCCCGAGATCTACGAAGTATTCGCCATCACAAAGCTCAATCGGCTGTTCAAAATCTACGAGGACCAGGAACGCGCTCTCGACGGCTTTTGACGGCCGATTCAGACCCACCGAGTAGGACAGACCGCCGCGGGACATCCCATGCCTGGACTTCCCGCCGCGACCGATCGTGATCAGAGAGACCCGCTCGGGAAGCGCTTTCTCCTCGTGATACGTCACTCCAGCAAATTTGACACTTGGTTCGGTCAGCTCATTCCCGGAGCGCGATTTCGGTGAACCGCCAGGCTTCGCCGATTCGTCCCCGGTGACGGTCACCCCAACGGGCGCCAGGCTGTTTGTCAGCATGACGTGGATTGAAGAGTTCCAGGTCCGCATCCCCAGCTCCACAATGGAGGGGCAGAGAGTCCAGGAGCGAATCATCAAGCTCCTGGAGGAGCTCGACTTTCCCGCTCGCGGCATTTTCGGCGTCCGCCTCGCCCTCGAAGAGGCACTCGTCAACGCGATCAAGCACGGCAACGGGCTGGACCCCAACAAAGAGGTCCAAGTCGCCTGCCAGGTCTCCAGCGAAAAAGTGCGGATCATCATCGAGGATGAAGGCAACGGCTTTCGTCCCGAGGACGTGCCCGATCCGACCGAAGACGAGAACCTGGAAAAGCCCTGCGGCCGCGGCATCATGCTGATGCGCGCGTTCCTCAGCGTCGTCGAGTACAACGAACGCGGCAACCGCGTCGTTCTCGAAAAAAATCGCAACGACGACGGTGCGCCACTCCTCTCCTGACCGCTCGGCGGTCTCCTCTCCCGACCCGCGCTCGCACTCACCCGCCGGCAGTTCGGGCTCGTCGGCCGTTTGTGTGACCGCGCCGATTGCGTAAGATTGCGCCCGAGGCCCACGAGATTCGGCCCGAGGATCGTTCAATCGAAGGAGCTGCTTCCATGCCCGAACGAACCGTCGATGTGCTGGTTGTCGGAGCTGGCCCCGTGGGGCTGACGATGGCCGCCGCGCTACACCATTACGGTCTCACGTGTCGCATTGTCGACAAGGCGGCGGTGGCGTCGGACAAATCGAAGGCGCTCGTCGTCTGGAGCCGCACGCTCGAACTGCTCGCCAACCTGAATCTCGCCGACACCTTCGTCAAGACGGGGCTCAAGGCGACCGGCGCGAGCGTTTACAGCGGCGGCAAGCGGATCTCTCACGTGACGATTGCCGGCGTCCAGAGCCCGTTCGGCTATCCGCTCATGATCCCCCAGAACGAAACCGAACGGCTGCTCGCCGTGCATCTCACGCAACAGGCGGTCCGCATCGAATGGTGCGTCGAGCTCACTTCATTTCGTGAAGAGGCGGACGCGGTTGCCTGTACGCTGCGACATACAGACGGCCATCCCGGTGGTCAGGAAGAGTCGTTGCGGGTTCCGTGGCTGATCGGCTGCGACGGTGCGCACAGCACGGTCCGCCACGGACTGGACATGCCGTTTGTCGGCGAGCCCGAGCCGAACGATTGGCTGCTGGCCGACGTGCACATCGAAGGGCCGATCGCCAAGGACGAAATCAGCATCTTCTGGCATCGGCAAGGAGTGCTGGTGTATTTCCCGATCACTCGCGATCGCTGCCGCATCATCGCCGACATTGGCACGGCAAAGGGTGACAAGCCGCCGGACCCGACGCTGGCCGAGGTCCAGGCCGTCGTCGACGAGCGCGGTCCGGGCGGGCTGACGCTGTCCGATCCGGTTTGGCTCGCCGGCTTTCGCATCAATGAGCGGAAGGTCACTGATTATCGCCGCGGTCGCGTGATGTTGGCCGGCGATGCGGCCCACATTCACAGCCCAGCCGGCGGACAGGGGATGAACACGGGCATGCATGACGCGTTCAACCTCGCCTGGAAGCTCGCGCTGGCCAACCGCGGCCGAGGCAAGATCGATGCCCTACTCAATAGCTATTCCGTCGAGCGCAGTGCCGTCGGCGACCAGGTGCTGCACGCGGCGGGGCGGATGACCGTGGTCGCGACTCTGCGAAATCCCGTCGCGCAATACCTGCGCAATCATGTCGCCGGCGTGGCGATGTCGTTCGGCTTCGTCCAGGACAAGTTCAAAAACGCGCTCTGCGAGCTGTCGATCAACTATCGCCACAGCCCCCTCTCGCAGGACGACTGGAGCGGACACGGCGGCGAGTTGGCGGCCGGCGATCGCATGCCCGACGCTCCTCTTGCGCCGGCAACGGGAGGCGCAACGACGAGCCTGTTCGCCGTCTTGCGCGGCACGCGACACAACTTGTTCTTGTTCCCGGGGCCGCACGGGCGCGCATCGCTGGCGCCGCTGCTCGAGATCGCCGAGCGAGTCGAGCGCGATTTCCCCGAGCTCTTCGCCGCGCACCTGATCCTGACTGTTGGCGCCTCCCCGCCCGACCCGAGCGCGACGCCCGCGAACGTCGCCGTTTGGCTCGACGTCGAGGGGGAGTTGCAACAACAAATTGCGGCCGACGATCGGGCGGTGATCGTCGTGCGGCCCGACGGCTACATCGGCTACCGCGGCCAGCCGGCCGACGCCGACAAGCTCGAGCAGTACCTCGATCGCTACCTCGTGCGGAGGACCTAGGCGCGACGTCAACCGTGGTCCGCCCCGAACGGCGCGAATTTCGGACCCTGCCCTTGCAACGATTTCGGCGATGATCTATTGATGCATGGTCCCGAGGCGTGGCCCCTCCGGTCGCCCTGCGGAAACCCCTTCCCCGATAGCTCAATTGGTAGAGCGAGCGGCTGTTAACCGCTAGGTTCTAGGTTCGAGTCCTAGTCGGGGAGCCTTGTGCGGCGGGAACGCACGCACGCTTCCCGCCCCCACCCAAAAAAGACGCCGCGGCCCAGCGCTCGGTGTCTTTTTTTGCGCTTCAAGAACTTGCGGTCCGCGAACGTTCCGCGGCTAGTCGGACGATCCCGGCCGATCGCGCCGTTTCGTCCGATCTACGGGCTATTGGCGATTTTCCTGTGCCTTCACGTCCAATTGGCTTGCCCGTGCTGTCCAAGGTCGTGACTCGCACCACCTAGGGTGGCGAGTGCAACTTTAAAGCTAAGCCCATTTCCGAGAAAACGGTCCTTTGATGGTGTTCCCCAAAAAGGCATGAGACCTCGGGAATCTGACGAGTTCCTCGGAATTGAACGCTGTTCCGACTGTTTGGAACCGGACTCCGATGTGTCAAGCCTCGCGGCGTTGCTCCTGGTTCGCTTCAACCCTGACCTCCGACCTCGAACTCGAACGATTGCGTCGGATCAAGGTGGTCGAGCAGATCATGGTCTTTGGCGATCGGACCGTACTCATCCTTGACCTTGTTAAACATCGCCTTCGCTCCGTCCAGGTCCAGCATGAGATTCGCAATCATGCCGGCCTGAATGAATCCGAGCCAGCGATGCAATTTGATCGCCGGCCACTCCTCTGCGTGCTTGACGATCGTTTTGCACATCCCGCGAAGATGCTCGGGAGCGAGCTCGTTCGGCAATCCAAAACGCGTGTCTTCCGGTTTTTCCTGGATGATGCTCAGGCATCTCTCCGCCATGCCGCGCACGAGTAGGTTTGTTTGATCCATCAAATGTCTCCGTTCTGAGTACCTGTCGTGATCGTGAGGCCGTTGCGCATTGCGAGGTGGGTGCGCACCAACGGAGTTGTTCCATGTCACGGGTGCGCCGATTCCAGCACCAATTGACCGACATCTTGCGGAGTTGTCGGCGCCGTCCGCTGCGTCAGTGGCTGGAGGAGGCCGTGGATCTTTTCTTGAGCAGCGGCCAAGGTTACGACGAGAGCCGTTGTCGGCCCGCAACCGAGGCGCTCTTTCGTTTTGTTCAGGTCGCCCGTCGCGTTCCACAATCCCACGATCAGGTGTGCGTCCGGAAATCGCCCCTGCAGACGCTTGCAGAGGTAACGCGCATGCGCGGCAGCTGTGGGAGGCATGGCTGAGATGCAAACCACGTCCGCCTGGCGCTGTTCAACGAGATCGACCATTTCGCTGGCGAGCGCGGTCACTGAGATCGCCTCGACGACGCACCCCTTTTCCGCCAATAACTGCGCGAGCATGCGACCGGCGATTTCGTCCGCCTCGTCGCGCGGGGAGGCAAAGGACGCGAAGGCTCGACGCATTGGTCAACGCCGCGGATTCGGGCGCGCCGTCAGGCTCTTTGGCCGCCTTGACAGCGTCTTTCGCCCGCATTTCTTGGTGGCGCTCACCTAGCTCTTCGACGGTTTCCTTCAGGCTCTGAAAGATGAGATTGTGCCGGTCCTCGTTGATTTCCCCGCGCTGCCAATGAGTTTCGGCCATTGCCAACGCCGGAATGAGCACCGTGTCGTAGACTTCGGCTAACGGCATCTGCTCGAGATAGCCCTCGATCAACTCGTTCGCTTCTTCCTGGTCGCCCGCCAGCAGCCGCTGATAGACACGCTTTTTGGGCTCGAACACTTCCTCGTTGCCCAGCAGAATGTCCAGGAACGCGAGTTGGGGCACGTATTTACCGATCACCATCAGGCAAACGGTCAGCGGAGTCGCCAGCAACAACCCGACTGCACCCCACAACCAGGTCCAAAACACGGCCGCCACCAGAACCGCCACCGGAGACACGCCCGTGTTCTTGCCATAGAGCCACGGTTCCATCACGTTGCCGATGAACAGCTCCAGCCCGGCAAACAGGCCCACGGTGAGCATCGGAGCGACCCACCCCGTCGAAAGAGCCAATGACAGGCCAATCGGCACCGCGGCCGCAATCCAAGCGCCGATATAAGGAATGAACCGCAACGTCGCTCCCAGGATTCCCCACAGAAGTGCGCTGGGCACGCCGATCAAGTACAGCCCAAGTGCGACCGCGACGCCGAACGTGACGTTGAGCACCAGCTGCATCGAGAGGTAGCGGCTGACCCGCGTGGCGGCATCTTCGATCGCCTGGGTGGTGACCGTCACGTCGCCTTTTCCCACGAGACGGATGAATCGATCGCGCAAGTCCTCGCGCCGCACCAGGAAAAAGATGACCAGCACGATTACGATGCCGGTCGAACCCATCACTTCGAGGAGCGTGCCGAACATCCCCGTAATGACTTGCACGGGGCTGGGCGGCGTGCTGATCACGCGAACCGAGTAGGGGCGCTCTTCGCGACTTTGCGGCTCGGTGTTCGGCAGTGCTGACGAGGCAGCCGGAGCCTGGTTCTCGGTGGTCCTGGTGATCTTGGTCAGGAGATCGCCGACATACTCATTCGTGGCATGCAACTTCGTTTGAATGTTGGCCTGGTACTCAGGCATTTTTGGCGCCAGATTGCTCATCTGGACCACGGCCATCCACGACACGACGCCCAACATCGTGAAGGCCAGGAGGGCCGTCACCAGCACAGCCGGAATTCGGCCGAACCGCCAACGCTCGAGCCGATCGCAAACCGGACTCAGCAGAAAGCTGAGCAGCACGGCCAGCGTCAGGGGAACCAGGACCCCCTTCGCAAGGTACAGCGCTCCCGTGACGACGGCGATCGACGCCAGCGTTATGATGCCCGACAACTTTGCGAGGGGCTCAGGAGCCGCCATGCGATCCTCATTCCGCCCAGCGCCCGTGAAGCGATGGGGCACACACCAAACACATGCTCACTTTTGATGCGCCGCGGGTTGTGCCGGGGCGGCCGTCTCGTCATTGCTCTTTTCCGCAGGAGCGTCCGACTTGCCCTTCACCTGGTTTCCCAGATTTTTGACTTTCTGGGCGACTTTCTTCTCGTCCTCTTTGATCTTGGTCGCATCCGCCGAGAAGGTGACGTTGCGTTGGTCGTTGGCAGCCTCCGAAGTGACTTGGAACCACCCGCGGTAGAAGCCTATGCCGGCGAGACAGACCACGACAAAGGCCAGGAAGATCAAGAATCGTTTCATTTCAAATTCCTTCGCAACCGGTTTAGCTGACTCTGCGTCCCTGCAGCAGGTTAAAGATCAAGACCACGACCGCGACGACCAACAGAATGTGGATCAAGTTGCCCGCGATGCCGAATCCGAGTCCCAGAGCCCACATGACCAGCAGAACCAACAGGAGAGTCCACAACATAAAACGCCTCATGAATTGAAGATGTGTAGCAGAGATTCAGTCAGTAACGCTTACCAGAGCCAGACAGATTTGGCAGACAACGACGCTGCCAGCCGTTATTTCTCACTGGGTGCCGCTCTCAGCCGATCGAGGCTGACGCGGTGGGACCTTCGCGTAGAACTCGCGCGCCTGCGCCAGCAGCTCCGGCTCGGTCGTGTGCTTTTCGTCAATCGGGACACTGCCCACGACGCGCTTAGCCAAATCGGGGTGATGGCGCTCGAGTTCGGCCAGCAGCTGAACCATGGCACTGCTCGCACCGGTTCCTGGGCCGAACAACAAGATCTGCTCGGCGCTCCGTAGCGTCTTCGCCACGGCTTCGTAAAAGCTCTTCCGCTCGGGCCGGCGCTGGCCGTTGGCATCGTTGTCAACATTGTGGAGGTGCCGGCCGGCGCCGTCGGGGTCATCCGGGACGATCCGCTCCGGCAACGAACCAGGGACGTCAGCCTGGTAGATGCGGGCCTGGCGGTGGTCGATCACGACAAACAAATGACTGCCCTTTGCCTTCGGCGGCAGGACTTTCGTGCCGGATCGCTCGAGGAATTGTCGGACCTCTCGCAGTTGCTCCGTGCCGACGAAGCTCTTGTCAGCCGGCTGCAAGAACAGCGTGTTGCCGTTGCCCGTAATCTTCAGCTCTCCGCCGTTTTCTTCGACCGTGTCGACAAGCGCGTTCAGCAAGGAGCGAAGCTCCTGCCATTCCAGGTCGTGCGGCATTGAGTCGCCGGCGATCGACTCATAAGTGTGTCGCTGTGACTCGCTGAGTTGTTTTTTCATCAGATCTCTTTCCAGAGCGCTAACGACCGTTCGGGCTGCCAAGGCCGATTGTTCTCGCACGTCGACCGGACAACCTAAGGGCTCGCGTCAATCAAACTGAGCTGTCGGCGCGTCTCCGCAGGCGGCCGCAAAGAGCTCGATGTCGAAGTCGCCGTATTCTTCGCAAACACGCTGTTCACACTCGGCGCTCGTCAATGCGGCACGGCTCGAATCCGGGAGACTCAAGAGAATCTCCCGGACGGCTTCCGACAAATAGGTTTTGGACAGTTTTTTCTGCATGCTCGCCTCTCTACGGCCTTCGCACGCGCACTGCAACGAGCGCGCTGAGCCGCGAGAATTGCCGAACGATTCCAAACTCGTGAGTCGTATGGTCCGGTTTAGCCGCCTTGGTGCCGGCTCTGCTCATCGTGGCCTGAATAATCACCTTCGAGCACGCGTTCGATGGCCTCCGCGAGTTTGTCAGGGTTCGCTGTTTCTCGTGAGGCTGGCGAGTCGCTCAGTCCGCTCACCCGCGCGCTGCCGGAACCGCGTGCGCTGCCTCAGCTCGCTCGAATGAGCGGTGGTATTGTTCGAGCGTTTGTGACTCTAAGTACACGTCCACGAAATCCAGAAGCTTCGCGTCAATCCAGGCCGCGACCGTGCCCTCACCCACTGCCGCAATGGGCACGACCACTTGATCGTGACCCTGGAACTTGAAATAGATCGGCAGGATCTCCAGATCGTAGGTCACGATCGCGTTCTCGAGCGCCAAGTCCGGCGATACCAGGAACGAGAGTTTCGTGCTGGCCGGAAATTCCGCTGTCTTTTGAAATCGGCAGCACCACTGCGATTCGGTGTCCGCTTCCGGCGGCGTTAAGAGTGCATTGGGAAAGAAGGCCACGACCTTCTCGATGCGCGGACGAATGATCGAAGCCATCAAGTGCCGGGCGGCACTCTGATAACCGTCGCGTCGCTGCTCGCGCTCATCCGTGGTGCGGTCACTCGACTCCTGCGCGACCTGTCGTCGATCGGTCGCAAAGGCAAGTTTGATTCGAATCTCGTTTTCAAGCTCTTTTAGGTCTTCCATACAACACCTTTCAGATTGATTCGCCGGGAGGTTGAACGAGACGACCATTGCGGTGGCGTCCCCGCGTAAATGAATGCACGGCATCCATGACATCGATCGGTATTCCCAGCACGACTGTGTTCGAGGCCGTGGGGCCCAAGCCGTCGATGGTCTGCAGTGTCCGCAACTGCATCGCTCCGGGACTGGCTGCCATCGTTTTGGCGGCCGCCGCCAGGTTGTCTGACGCCTCGCGATCGCCTTCGGCCTTAGTGATGGTCGCCCGCTTCTCGCGTTCGGCTGAGGCCTGGCGGGACATCATCTTTTTGAGTTCCTCGGGCATGTTGATGTCCTGGATCCGAATGCCGGTAACTTCCAATCCCCAGCCCTCGATGTCCTTCTCAACGTTGGCTTCGATCGCCTTGCCGATCTGTTCGCGTTCGACGAGGAGCTGGTCCAGGGTCATTTGGCCGATGACATCACGCAACGATGTTTGGGCGTACTGCGAAATCGCATAGCGGTAGTCTTGGACCTTAATCACGGCGTCGGCCACGTTGTCGACCTTGAAGAAAAACACGCCGTTGATCGTCACGGGCACGTTGTCCTTGGTGATCACCTGCTGGGCGGGGATATCCGTGGCGCGAATGCGGATGTCGATCATTCGCACCTGATCGACCAGCGGGACGATCACAAACAATCCGGGCCCCCGGATGCTGTGGTACTTGCCCAGCCGGAAGACGAGCGCTTGCTCCCATTGCGCGGCCAATTTGATGCTCGACGCAGCCACGATGTCAGCGACAAGCCAGGTGATCGCAAAGAGGACGGCCACGGCGGGGCTGCCTAGCCCGATCGCAAGCGCGAGTGCCGCGCCGATCACCAACAGCACGACGAATACCAGGCCCGAAATGTAATTGATCATGGAACCTCCAAGACTCAAACCGCACGTAACATGGCTCGATCAGCGACCACCGAGTGGTATCCAAGCCGGCGCATCGCTGCAGGGAAATGACTCCGCCGACGCTTCATCCACCGAATCCCAATCCGTCCGCTGATCGGCGCGAGCACCGGGAGCGACATCTCGCTGTGGTTCTTTCGGAGGCTTGGCGGCCGTTCGAGCCAGCGGAACCTTGTGGTCGGCCTGGTCCTTCTGATTCGCGTTCATCAGCTGGCTCACCGCGTGTTGGATCGGAGGTTGGGGTCACTCCAGCCAACGAGGATGCGTTCGATCTCTTCCTTGTGCCGCGTCTCGTCCGAGACCTGAGTTTCCAAGTTCACTTTAAGGCCGACCTCGCCGAGCGCTTCGGCCTGATGAATCCGCTCTTCGTAGTCGGAGATCGCTTGTTTTTCCGCCGCGAGCGCGTTTTCGAGCGTTGCCCGCGGCTCGTCGGCGTGCGGGACCGTGCGCGGCAGGGTTGTCGGCTCGGCCCCCAAATTGGCGATCTTGTCGGCCAGAAACTGCGCGTGGCCCTGTTCATCGGGAATCTCTGCTTGGAAAAGGGCACGCAGCTCTCGGCGGTAGGGCCCCGTCAGCTTGGCGGAATATTGCGTGTACATCACGATGGCCTGGTATTCACCGGCCAGATCGTGATTAAGGCCGTCGATGAGTGCTCGCCGGCCGACAGAGGTCGGTCGATCGGCGGCGTCCGCATCTTCGTTTGCCGTCGACTTGCTATCTTTTTGGATGTGTAGGACCAATGCGATGGACTCCTCTTCGCGTAATCGTATGAAATGCTTGGTGTCCGACGAATCTCGGTGTGGAAAGGCGGACGGCGCGAAATCATGTTGATCGTGAAGTAGGCATGTCGCTCCACGCCGTCCGCAGTCGCAGCTATTTCTTCGCGACGGTCATTTTGAACTCGTTCGTGGCGTCGGCTCCGCGGGTGGGGTGGCCCGTCACCTTGATCGTGAAGTCGCCCAGCGCGGCATCGGCCGCGACCTTGACTGTGACCTTCGTTTCCTTGTCCCCGTGCATCACGACGGGGCTGGAAGGATCGAGAGTCACTCCCTGGGGCACGCCCGCGAAATTGAGTGCCACGTCTTCGCTGAAGTTCTTGCCCCGCGCGACTTCGATCGCCAGATCCTTGGTCTCTCCCTGCTTCAGCTTGGTCGACATCTTCGGCACATCCAAACTGAAGGTGTCATCAGCCTTGTCCGGTGATCGGCTTGTTGGCGGTGACGTTGGTCGCTCCGGGCCCGCCGGGAGTCCCCTGATTGCAGCCCGTCGTCAACAGGGTCACTGCCACCGTCAAACCAGTGAGTAAACACTTCATGGGTCAAATCCTTTTTCAAAAGAGCAAACTCATTCGTGCTCGCATCGAGCGAGGTTAACGTCGATTCCCAGGAACTTTCCTAGGAGGAGCTGGAGTCTGGACAGGGATGAGCACCGGTGCGCTCGCTCCGAACCGCTTCTTCGATTGCGCTTTGGCTGAGCCGCAATCCCGTTGAATCTTCCCTGCAGACTGTTCGCTCCTCCCGGCAGCTGCCATCAAATCGTCGTTGGTAAGCGTGCCGACCTTCTCTTTTATTCTGCCCCGGAATTGTTTCCAGGTGCCCGCGATCTCATCCCAATTCATGGCCCACATCCTTGGTGAGGAATCGTTAAACAGCACTCTCGCTCAACGTGGTCGCCTGCGTGGTCGATCCCGTCCGATCAAAAGCCGCGCGGCACGTGTCCGAGAAACATCAGAACGATCAGGACCAACAGCACGACGCTCAGGAGGCCACTGGGTCCGTAGCCCCAATTGCGAGAGTGGTTCCAAGTCGGCAGTCCGCCCAACAGCAGCAGAATCAAGATGATCAGCAGAATGAGTCCCATTCGAGTTCCCTTTTGTTGGCGGCTCTGACGTCACCTTGAGCCATGACGGCGCTACGGTCCGAAGCGGAAATGATCCGCAATGAACCTCGCGTCAGGCCGGTGGCGTCGCCGCGCCTTCCCTCCGCTCTTCTGGCGCACCGCGAGTGCGGATTCGTTCCCACAGCTCTGAACGATGGATGAAAACACTTGGATCGCCCTCGAATCCCAGCCTGACTCTGCCGCCGCAAATCTCGAGCACAGTCACGGTGAGCAGGGGCTGCGTGTCGTCCAAACCTCCGATGGCAATGGATTCCAGCTTCTTTCTGGTCAAGACCAACATCGCAAGACTCCTTTTATGACTGATGGCCTCGTTCGATCCCGTTCCACGTATCCGCCGACACGCTGTGGGCGAGCAGAAACACCTGCACCATGGTTCCGCTGGTGAAGACCTGCACGACGGCGCCGGTCGTCATGTCGACTTCGGCGGTCGCTTCGCGCACATCGACGCCGGTGATCTTTTTGATCTCCTGTTTGAGCGACTCGGAGTCGTTTGCGAACAACTCCCGATGAAACTCTTGCACCTGAACGGCACCGGCCGGGCTCTTGGACAAGGCTTTCTCGGCCGGTGAGAGCGCGCCGTGCAGCGTGATGACGAGCGTGTCGTCACTCAGCACAACGGACACGGCTTGGGGCACGTGGCCCGTGCGCCGTTCCTGAAATGCGCTCGCGGCTTCGGCTATTTGCCGCGCCATCGTTGAGCTGGGTTGGTCCATTTCGTTCGTCCCTGTTGGTTGGCGGCCGCTCCACACCGCGCAAACAAAAAACCGACGTGGCTGAACACACTCAGGTGTTCGACCACGTCGGTTTACTCGTCAACGGACTCCCCAGCCCTGGCTGGGTTGCCCTTTATCTAGTCATCCGACGATGTCTTGCCGAATCGAACTTGTGGTTCGACTCCGCACACTGGTCAATTGTATCGCGCGACACGAGGAACAACAATGGCCTTCCGTTCGATTGCGCCCTGTGCTGCCTCGTGAAGCACAGAATACTGGCCTCTGCATGCCGAATTGCACTCCTGATCCTGACCCAATTGGCGATCATGCGATCCCGAGCCGTCTGAAAACCGGCCCTTTGGCCGCGTCCACGACGAATGCGAAGACAAACGTCGCGACAAATGTGCCGGCGACGACCGATATCGGTAAAGGCGTCATCACGATCCCGCAGATCGCCAATGTCGTCGCGATCAGGATGTCTGCCGCGGAGGACCCGATGACCCAATAGCTCGGCCAAGAGGACCACAGGCGCCGGCGCTCGCGGATGGCATAGGTCGCCGCCTGATTGCCAAACACGATGACGATAAAGGCGAGAGTTCTCAGCGCTTCCATTTCGAGCTTCAGCCCAAACTCGCCGATCGCCAGAACTGTGCTGCAAAAGACCAACTCGAAGACTCCCATAAAGACGCCTGCGATCGTCAGTCGGCCGATGCGCCAGGCGTTGGGCAGCGGAGACGGTCGCACGTTATCCGTGGTCAAGGACATTCCCAGGAAGTCGCCGGTGATCATGACGATGACCATCAGCATGGGCGTCAGGATCGCATGGCCGGTCATGATCAGACCGACCGCGAGGAAGAGCACTTGGACGACTTTCTTGTTCACGGAGTTCAGCGTGTAAGTGAGGATGCGCTGGAACGTCACTCTCCCTTCCCGGACTGCGGCAACGATGCCGTCGAGTCCAGGCTTGGTCAGTACGATGCCCGCCGCCGACTTGGCGACGTCTGTCGCAGTCGACACAGCGA
Organism: uncultured Planctomycetaceae bacterium; assembly: GCA_963800135.1. GTDB lineage: Bacteria > Planctomycetota > Planctomycetia > Planctomycetales > Planctomycetaceae > DASPSM01. Next base: position 569,074 of record CAWCZR010000003.1, read on the forward strand.
TTCCCATTTGCGCCTGGCGCAGTGCCGGCGCGTTGTTCGCGCCGTCGCCGCACATTCCGACGGTGTGACCCTCCTTTTGGAACGCCTTGACAAGGCGATACTTATCTTCCGGCAGAACGGCGGCAAACCCCGCGAAATCTTGGGGACGCACACTATCGAGGATCGGCCCAGGTCGGGAGACACCCCCATCGAGTCCCACCGCGCGCGCCACGATTGCCGCCGTCGTCGGCGCGTCGCCGGTCACCATCACGGTGCGGACACCCAACGTCTTTAGCTCTGTGATCAGGGCTGCCGAGTCCGTCCGCGGTGGGTCACTGAGTGCAATGAGGCCTGCGAGCCGCAGCGCGGCCGGCGGACCAACGGCGACGGCCAGAACTCTGAAACCTTGCGATTCAAGCTCGCTTGCCGCCGTGGAAGCCGCTGGCGACGGCTGCGTGAGACCGACGATGACAGCGAAGGCCCCCTTCACGATTCGCAAATTGCCGCCGCTCGGATCCACGGCCGTCGCCTCGGACATTTTCGTCGCCGGATCGAACGGGACGAACGCGATCCGTTCAGGCAGATCGGACGGACTGTTGGGCGCGGCGGCAGCGCGAATGGCAGCATCGACTGGGTCCTGCCCACCATCCGAGCCTGCGAAGGCAGCTAATCCCAGGAGGTGAGCCTCGTCGAAACCGGACAACGGGCGGACGGTGGTCACGGTCAGTTCATTGCGCGTCAACGTGCCCGTTTTATCCGCGCACAGAACGTCGATGGAGGCCGCCTCGTCGACGGCGGAGAGTCGCGTCGGCAGAACGCCCAGGCGCACCAGGGATTGTGCGCCAACCGCTGCCGCCAGGGTAAAAGTGGCCGGCAGCGCGACCGGGATTGACGCAAGAACCGCCGTGAGCACGAGCGAAATGATTTCCGCAAGCGGCATGGCGTGAAGCCAGGCATACGCTGCCAGGATGACGATGAGCGTGCCATTGAAGATCGCGAGGTTGCGCACGACGCGCAGCACAGCCTTTTGCTGGGAACTGACGACATGGGCGCTGAGAACGAGCTCCGCGGTTCGGCCAAACTTCGTGCGTGCACCGGTCGCCGTGACTTCTGCGACGGCCTCGCCGCGACGCACCAGCGCCCCAGCATACGTTTGGAACCCGGGGCCAGACTCGATGGGAATGGATTCGCCGGTGAGCATTGATTGATCGAGCAGAACTGAGCCTTCAACCAAGCGCACGTCGGCGGGAACCACGGCGCCCAACGACAGCTTCACGATGTCGCCAGTAACCAAGTCGGCTGCGGGTAGATTCGTCCAGGCAGCGTTGCGCCGCGCTGTCGCGGTCAGCGCCAGCCGTGACCTCAGCGCGGCAAGGGTTGCCTGGGCACGCCCCTCCTGAAAAAAGCCGAGAGCCGCGTTGAAAACAAGGAGAGCCGCGATGATTGCCGCCTCGACATACTCGCCGAGCGAGATTTGAAGCGCAATCGCAGCTTCGAGCATCCAGGGCACGGGTGCCCAGAATTTGTCGAGTGCCAGCCGAAACGGATTCAGAGTCGTGTCAGAGACCGCGTTTGGGCCGAACTCCCTCAGCCGGCGGCCGGCCTCTTCGGTTGTGAGACCTGTCGCGAAGTTGGCAGGCAGCGTCTCGCGTGTGTCGAGGCCTGACGCCGCTCGGGCGATATCGTGTCTGTCCCCGCTCGAACGTGGGAGCTCGATGCCCAATTTGTCTATTGCCGTTGACACATTGACCTATATCTCAGCCCCATAGCCGGTTTTGCTTGGCCGGTTCGTTTTGTCTCGTTGGCCCGTCGCTGGAATGAGCTTGCCGGATTAAGCTGGGACCACCAGATACACCGTTTGCCCACCGTAGATATAGGGCTGGTAATACACGCCGTCGCACACATCGTAGGTAATGCCGTTCGCTAAGACCGTTTGGCAGCCGTCCGGCAGGGTGTCGTACAGGTAATACTGCGCGCCGCCGAGCAGGATGGAACGGTACCCGGGACGAAAGTGCCGCGAATAGTCGCTGTGGTAGGGATTGCGAGCGGCGCCCCTAACGCCTGGCCCCGCTGGACCGCCGGGCCCACAGGGTCACGACCCGCACGTTCGCCAAAGTGGATCGATCCAACGCGGGCGACCGCTTGTCCGCCCCCGACACGACCGCCGCCGACATGAGCTGCACCGCCTCCGCCTCGAGCGCCGCCGCCTCCACCACCCCCGCGACCGCCTTGACAGGCGCCGATCGGAGCCGTCGCCCACACCAACGCGGCCAGACCCAGAGTCAAAGTGCCGGTCCAAAAAATGATATGCCTCATGATCATTGCTCCTTTATCACTGCGAGAAGAATCCCAAGTCGAGCCGTCGGTGCAAGCATTCCGGGGCTTGGCCCGCCACAACGCGCTGCTCGGAACGGGACCCGATTAATCCAACGCGAATGCTGCCGTCGCTCTGTTTCTCCCGAACGTGAGCACATTCACAATCGTGGAGCCCAGTCACGTACCAGATACTGCGCTCGCAGGATCCTTCGCGGGTTTGGGCTCGGCGTGACGGTTCAGGAAATTGACCTTCCGCAAGCCGTCCGGCGGCTGGAACTGAAACATCTCGTCGCCCAGCTTGGGGTTCACGTCCCAACGGTGGATGAGAGCGGTGAATTGCGGCTGGTCGACCTGTTGTTTGAACGTGATCACGAGCTTACGCGGAAGCGGTTCGTCGCCCGCGTCGATCCAGATTTGCCAGTCCACCGCCTTCTGCCGGAACGCGAGGTGATGGCACTTCACTTTGCCCACGTAATGCAGGCCGACATACTCGCCGCTCTGCACGTTTTCCGTGAATTCCTTGTAGGGGTCGGCAAACAGGAAGTCGGCTAGGGGCTGGTCCGTCTCGAAACGCTCGTGGAGGTCGTCGAGCATCCCGTCGATGGTGCCGGGCACCTTCTCGACAGCGTAGGTCTTTTGAGCGCGGTCGAAGACAGTGACCGTCTTGCCGTCGTAGTAAAATCGGGAGTTGGCCGTGTCCCCCTCGCTCTCGCCGAAGATTTTGTCCGGCCGACTCACAGACATGTGGCGCTGGTTGCTGAGCTGCAGTTTCTGCCCGTCGGCCTGCGTCTCGTCGAAGAATTCCTCGACCTGGAACGAATACGTGTGGAGGCCCGCCAGGTAGCTCGACATGGCCTTCAGATACTGCTCCGCCTTGGGCTCGATTTTGGGGGCCTCTTGTTGAGGGTCGCCTGCGAAGGCGACTCCCCAAAAAATGGCCGCGACCGCCAATCCGACTGTCGCCATTCGCTTTTTCATGATCAGTCTCCATCATTTGCCCGAAACACTGCCGCCGCGACATCGGGACACGCACCGACGCGCAGAGTTGTCCGTTACCTCACGCTCTCGTTGGCCCGCGAGCGGTCGCGCGGCCCGACACGATGAGGAGGGGCGTTGCCGATCGTGCGCTGGAAGTCGCTCCCTGCCCGGATCAGTTGTTGAACCATTGTTGAGTGGACCTTTCCAGCGATTCGGCGGCCGTCCCGGTCGTGAATCGCCCGCCGTCCTGCACCGCGCAAACAAAAAACCGACGTGGCTGAGCCCCCTGAGGGACTCGACCACGTCGGTTTACTCGTCAACGGACTCCCCAGCCCGGCTGGGTCGCCCTTTTTCTAGTCATCCGACAATGCCGTGAGCGAATTACAAAGGCACGAATCCGCTCCGACGCAGCCGATTGTAACGCAGATCGCATGAAAGAACAATCAGTCTGTGGGATTCGCGGGCGATTGGTATCATCATGCAGGCAAGTTTGTCGAAGTCCCCGAACGCGGGTGCTTTCTTTGAAACCGTGTGTTGATCCGTGATCGGCTCGCTCAAGTGGCTCGGATCATGAAAACCCAGGGCGAAATCGAAGCGGAGATTTGCGAAGGAATCTCGCGCTTTGAACAGGACTTCATGGGGCGGGGTCCCAAGGACATTCGCACGCACTTGCTCGGCGACCTGCTGGTCGTCCGACTTCAGGGAGTGTTGACTGCAGCCGAACAACAACTCGTCAAAGTGCTCCCGGCCGACAAGGGGAGAGATCTGCTGAAGCAGGTGCGGACCCAACTGGTCGAAACCGCGCGGCCGCTGCTCGAAGCGATGGTGCAGGAGACGACGGGCGTCAAGGTGCTGGCGCTGCACCACGACATCAGCACGGTGACGGGCGAAGAAGTGGTGCTCTTCACGCTCTCCGAGTCGCCGCTGTTCCGGCAAATCAAGAAGAAATAGCCAGCGGCCGACGCGAGGTTCTTGATAAAGGCCGCTTATTGGCTTTTTCGATGGGCCTCCATGCTGGCGGCTGCTTGACCACCTCGGCAACCGACGCAGCGCGCTCCGGTCCGACGCCGCCATATGGAATTGACGACTTGAATAAACGTCGCCATACGAACCGCGCTTTGGTGCCCGTCAATTCAACTCAAAGGCGAACGCGTGGCCACAATCGACGGACGAAAAGACTTGCTCTCGCGCGACGAGGTTCAGGCAACGGCGGGGGATCGGGCGGTAATCGAAGCACGAATGAATGGCCACAGGTGCACTTGATTGCTTTGCCGACGAGTGCCTCCGCAGCCTTCAAAGGCTGCGAGCATTGCGGACAGGACGTGGTGAGCATGGCTCGGCGCTCCGGCTGTCAGCAGGGGAACATCGCGCGTCCCCAGTGCGTGCCTTGACGAAGGCAGTCCGTCACGAACTCCGTCGACGCTCGCGCCGCCAAAAGAGCGGTCTCAGCGACCGTCCGGGCTGCTTGGGGAGGCGTCTGGTGCTGGAGGTGTGGCCCGTCCGGTTTCGGCACGACCGCGAGCTCGACAGCCAGGATGGAGCAGTCGTCTTGAGGTCTCTCGGCTCCCTGCCACCGCGCGATCGCCCCCAGCAGGCTCGCGAGCCCGACTCGCAGCGGTTCGGCTCGATATCGCTCGATTGCCTCCAGGAGCCGGACCTCGCCGAAGCGTTCGCCGTCGGCGTTCATCGCATCGGGCAAGCCATCGGAGTACAGATACATCCGGTCCCCCGCGGCCAAATGGACACGTCGTTCAGCGTACGCTTCCTCCGCCAAACCGATTGGAAACCCTGGGCTTTCGAGGATCACCGGGGGCCCATCGGCGGGAAGTAGCAGTGGGCCGGGATGGCCCGCGGAAACATGACGGAAATCCCCGTTCGCGACGTCCAGGACTCCATACGAGAGCGTCGCGAATTGCTCCGTCGCCGTGTCAAAGGGAAAGAGCCGATTGAGGCAGTCGGCGACCTCGGCTGGGGGTGTGATCTCGAGTCGATCGAGGGCGGCTCGATCACGGATCAAGATCGAGGACGGTTCTGACGGGGGCGAGAGGAGACGACAGAGTGTCACCGACAGCAGGGCCGACGACACGCCATGGCCGCTCACATCCAGGATACAGAGGCCAACCTTGCCGTCGCCGAGCGGAATGATGTTCAGCCCATCGCCGGCTAGTTCGTCGCAGGGCTGGTAGCACCAGGCGAACTCGGTGCCCGGGACTCGAGGCGCCGCGCACGGTAGAAATGTCTTCTGGATCCTTGCGGCCGCCTCCAGATCGCGAGCCATTCGGCCGTTGACCCTCGCCAGTCGCGAGTTGGTCTCCTCCAGCTCGACGTGCAAGCGGCGGAGTTTCAGATGCGTCTCGACGCGCGCGTGCAATTCTTCCATCTGAAAAGGCTTGGTGATGTAATCGACGCCGCCGACGGCAAACGCCTTCACCTTGTCGAGATTGTCGTTGAGGGCGCTGATGAAGATGATAGGAATTCCCCGCAGAGTCTCCTCAGCTTTCAAGCACTGGCAGACCTCGTAGCCGTTCATTTCCGGCATATTGATGTCCAACAGGATCAGATCGGGAGGATCCTTCCGCGCTGCCAGGAGCGCCAGTTTGCCGCTCGGAACGGGACGGGTTTTATAGCCGCGGTCCTTGAGCATGCCGGTGAGCACCTGGAGATTGGCCGCGGCGTCATCCACCACCAGGATGCTGGCTGTTTGGCCGATATCGGTTTCAGGCTTTTTCGCCTTCATGGCAGGCTCTCGGCGGGACTCAATGAACTTTCCGCAGGTTCGCCCTGGTCGAAGAGATCGAGCAGCTTCTGGTATTCAAAGCTTTCCGCCAGGCGGCGCAGCTTCTGGGCAAGTCGGGGATTGCTGTCTTCAACCTTGCGGATTTGTTCCAGCAGATCGTCCAGATCGGCCCGGATGATGGCTTCACGCATCTGGTGAACGACGTCGTCGGGTAACTCCGCCAGGGACTCGGGAGTGATCTCGACCGTTTCCTCGGGGTCCGGTTCGGCAGGCGGCTCGGCGTAAACGAACTCTACGCCCAATTGGGCGTGAATCTTCTGGAAGAGGTCGATTTCCCGAAATGGCTTGCTAATGAAATCGTCGGCGCCGATCTTCAGCAGCTCCTGTCGGTTCTCGTCCATCGCACTGGCCGTCACGGCAATGATCTTGATCTCCCCGCCGCCGGCCATGGCCCGGATCTTCCGAATCGCCTCATGGCCGTCCATCACCGGCATGCGAAAATCCATCAAAATCAGATGGGGTCGCCATTTCTCAAACTCCTGGACGGCTTCGGCTCCATTGATCGCCAGTCCGATCTCGAAGCCGACGGGACCGAGAAGCTGGGCCAGCAGCTGGCGGTTATCCTCGACGTCGTCGGCAATCAGCACCCGGCAGTTCGCCTGCCCGGGCTGCAGCTTCAGGACCTGCCGGGGCGTGTCCTTCACTTGAACCGCCTGGGCCTCTCCCTCCTTCAAAGGCAGCTGAACCACGAAAATGCTGCCCTTGCCAGCCTGGCTCTTCACCGTGATGTCGCCTGCCATCAGTCGAACAAATTCCCGGCTGATCGCCAGGCCGAGCCCGGTTCCGGTCGCCGCCTGTTGCCCCGATTTGGTTTGCTCGAAATGCCGGAACAACTTTTCTTGATCTTCGGGCGAAATGCCCGAGCCTGTGTCCTCAATTTCAAACAGGAGAAAGGGTCTCGTCGCGTCGTCGCGGTCCACTCGCACCCGCAAGGCGATACCACCTTGCTCGGTAAACTTGACGGCGTTGCCCAGCACGTTAATGAAGACCTGCCGCAGCTTGTTGATATCGGTCACGATGTATTGGGGTACGCTGCCGACCCTCTCCACCGAGAACGTCAGCTTTTTCTCATTCGTGCGGAGGCGGAACATCATCTCCAGGTCGTCGAGCAGCGCGAACAGGTCGAACGTGGTGAGATTCAGGGTCGTGCGGCCGGCCTCGATCTTGGACATTTCCAGAATGTCGTTGATCAGGGCCAGAAGATGCTCGCCGCTGCGGTTGATGGTTCCCAGGTACTGGTTTTGTCGCGGCGTAAGGTCCTGATCGCGGAGCATCAACTGGGAGAACCCGAGGATGGCGTTCATGGGTGTGCGGATTTCGTGCGACATGTTCGCCAAGAAGACGCTCTTAGCGCGGTTGGCTTGCTGCAAGGATTGCTCGTAACGCTTGCGTTCGGTGACATCGCGGGCCGCGGCGAACACGCCCTGGAGCTTCCGGTCGCGGTCGTGGAAGGTCGACGCGTTGTAGGACACCACCGTTTCCTTGCCGTCCCTGGCGCGCGCGGTGAGTTCGTAGTCGGTGACTTTGCCTTCGCCCAGCACGAGCTTGATAGCCGCTTCGGCCCGCTCGGAGTCGGTGAAGTAACCTTTGAACGGCGCGCCGATGAGCTCGTCGCGCGTGCATCCGGTGAGCGCTTCCATCTGCTTGTTCACGTCGGTGATAATGCCGCGCGGATCCGTAGTGATCAGGGCATCGATGTTCGATTCAATCAGCGAGCGGGTGTAGAACTGTTGATCGCGGACGCGCTGATCGAGGAGCATTCGCTCGGCTTCCACCTGCTTTCGTTCGGTATTGTCAGTGCCGATTAACAGATAACCGATAATTCCGCCTTCTGCGTCGCGCAGCGCCGTCACCGACACGATGGCCGGGAAGCGGCTGCCATCCTTGCGGATGTAGGTCAATTCGTAGATGTCCTCGATCCCTCGCGAGGCCTTGAAAACTAACGCCTCGAACCCCGGAGTGATCGTGGTCCCTAGCTGGGCGCTCAACGCTTTGGCGCGCGTAATCACTTCCTGCGGATCGGAAATGTCGGCCGGCGTAATCTTGTTCATCACTTCGGAAGCCGTGTACCCCAACATGGCCTCGGCGCCGACATTAAAGATTTGGATAACGCCCTTCTCGTCGGTGGCGATGCTGGAGAAGTTGGGGCTGTTGAAGATCGCGTTCTGCAACGCTCCGGCTTTGAGCAGCGCTTCTTCCGCCCGCTTGCGCCGGTCACGTCCTCCATCGCCAGAACGAGCAGTTCCCCGTGATGGCCCGCCTGAAGCTTGCGGGCGTTGAGCAGCATCACTCGGCGCCCAATGACCGGGAAGGTGTGCTCGAGCTCGAAGTCGTCGAAGACGGAGCTCTTGGGCACAACATCCTCGAGCAGCGTCCGCAAGTCAGGGATGTCCCATTGGCCGTTGCCCAATTCGTAAATCAGGCGATTCTCGGTTTCCGAGGAAGAGACGTGAAAGGTTTGATAGAAAGCGCGGTTGGCGGACCGGACGCGCAAGGTGGTGTCGAGGATCAACAGGGGCTCGCGCACCGTGTCGACGATGTTTTGGGCGTAGGTTTCGATGGCCTTCAAGTCGGCCTCGGAGCGCCGCCGCTCTGTCACGTCCTCCATCGCCAGAACGAGCAGCTCCCCGTGATGGCCCGCCTGAAGCTTGCGGGCGTTGAGCAGCATCACCCGGCGCCCAATGACCGGGAAGGTGTGCTCGAGCTCGAAGTCGTCGAAGACCGAACTCTTGGGGACAATGTCTTCAAGCAGAGTCCGGAGGTCGGGGATGTCCCACTGGCCGTTGCCCAGCTCATAGATCAGACGGTCCTCGGTCTCCTCGGACGAGACGTGAAAGGCCTGGTAGAAGGCGCGATTAGCCGACCGGACGCGCAAGGTGGTGTCGAGGATCAGCAGCGGCTCGCGAACCGTGTCGACGATGTTCTGGGCATAGGTTTGGATATCCTCGACCAGGGGTTCTCGTGTCATCGGGCGTTCCCTTGTGTGCGCTGCGACGTTCCTCAGGGGCGCTGACGCGCGGCCCCCAGTGTGTGCCCCGACGATGGGAGTCCGTCACGAACCCGCGACGGTCTGCCCGCTGGCAAGGGAAACACCTGCGGCGCCGCTGAACCGTCTTCAGATGTCTCCACGACCGAAAACCTGATCCCGGCGTCTGTGAACACTCGCGGCATTGTGGCGATCGCGGCCATGGCATCCTCAAGTGTCGAAAGAACGTCGGCGTGGGAGCGTTGCGCGATTCCGCGGAAGCCCTCAGTGCCCGGTCGTGTGATCCATGTCACAACGCCCGAACTTGATACTGCTTTTATGAGGTAAGGCATGAACTCAGGACTCCTCGCAGAACTGCGAATGGCTTTGGCCACGAACGGCAGGGGCGGCGTCTCGCGATTGCGCCAGGCGCCCGTAAATCCAATCAAAAGACAGAACGCTTAGGGTGCCGGTCGTCCGACCGTTTTGAACATTTCGCACAGTTTCGTCACGTCCACGGGCTTGACGTAGTAATGGTTAAATCCGGTTTCCTGTTGACGCTCCCGGTCGGCTTCGCTCGGGGTATAGCCGGTCAACGCACACATGATCACATCGTTGAATTCCGGCAGCTGTCGCAAGTGCTTGGCGACCTGGTGACCGTCCATTCCCGGCAGGCCAATATCCAACAGCACCACGTCGGGCCGACAAGCCGCGGCCAACTCGAGGGCTGCCGTGCCAGAGCGAGCCACTTGGACGTCGTGCCCGTACAGACGCAGCAACAAGCTCAGGCTGTCCGCCGTATCGACGTTATCTTCCACCACCAACACCCGCAGAGACCGTTCCGGGCGGCCCGGTTCGAGCACGGTTCTCGTTTCAGGCGCCCGTGCACCTGCCAGCACCGGCAACTTGATCGTAAATTCGCATCCCTTTCCTAATCCGGCGCTCGACGCTTGCAACCGGCCTTCGTGCATCTCCACCAGGTTGCGAGCGAGAGCCAGGCCAATCCCCAATCCGCCGTACGACCGACCGAGCGAGCCGTCGACTTGGGTAAACAGCTCGAAGACGCGAGGAAGCAGTTCCGGGGTGATCCCGACGCCGTTGTCCCGCACTCGGATCACGGCCTCGTTGCCTTCCTGGCTGACGGTCATCCGAATGAGTCCCCCCGCTTCGGTGTACTTCGACGCATTGTTGAGCAGATTGACCACCACCTGCTCAATTCGAGCGGGGTCCGCCTCCACCCAGATAGGCGTGGTGGGGAGCGAGACCGAGAAATCGTGCTTGCGCGCGTCCATCAAGGGCCGGACCGACTCCGCGGCGTCGTTGACAACGTTGCGCAGTTCGACTTGCTCCTTGGCCAGTCGCAATTTCCCTTTGGTGATCCGGCCGATGTCCAAGAGGTCGTCAACCAATCGCACCATCACGCCCACTTGCCGGTCGATGATGTTTCCGGCTTGCGCGATGATCGGGTCGTTCGTCTTCACCCGTCGCAGGATGTTCAAGGCATTGCGAATCGGCGAGAGGGGGCTGCGGAGTTCATGGGAGAGCAACGCCATGAACTCTTCTTTGCTCCGGTTGGCTTCCGCGAGCCCGTCGGCCCGCTTTCGCTGATCCTGGGTCGCGTCGCTTTCGGTGAGGTCATGCATCACTCGAGCGAATGAGCGGGCCTGCTTGTGCTCGTTGAGCAGTGGCGTCACGGTTGCGTGACACCAAAACCGTGTTCCATCTTTCCGGAGCTGCCAGCAGTTGTTGTGAGCCCGACCCTCAGCCAGCGCCGTCTTGAGCTCATGCTCGGGTTCGCCGCTGCGAATGTCTTCGGGCGTAAAGAAGCAGGAAAAGTGGTGCCCCGCGATTTCGTTGGACAGATAGCCGAAAAGTCGTTCCGCCCCTGGGTTCCAGCAAATGACATGGCCTCCCAGGTCGACCAGGAAGACGGCGTATTCCTTCGCGTCGGTCGCCAGCAGGTCGAAGCGCTCTCCGAGTTCTTGCGACGAGAGATGGCCTGAGCTTTCTGAAGACATGGCCCCGCCTTTCTTCGTGTAGATCGCCCTCTCGTCGGCAATGAGAGAGCCCGTGATCCGGATGGAGATTGGTTAAGCAGGTGTCGACCAGCGCGGGCCCTGGCAAAAATAACTGTGTGGTGCTCCTTCACTGTTCCGATCGATCCGAGAGCATCGCTTGCTTTGTGGCAATCGGATTGGCTGCGAGGCCGCATTAGTTCTCAACTGGCAAGGCCAGCCTCATGTGTTTTCTCTCGCGCGGCTCGGGACAATCGCGCAGGTAGTCGAGAAGGTCCGAAAGTTGCGCTGTGGCCAGGGCCAGACAAGTGTCCGCGCCGCCGTAGTAGATGCGAATCGTGCCGTTGGGGCCCAAAATCCAACCGCAGGGAAAGACGACGCCGTTGACGTCTCCGTGGCGTTCGTAAGCCGTCTCCGGCGCAAGATCCACTCGTCGCTGCGGCGAATGACGCGACGAGGGTCCTCCAAATCGAGCAGAGCCAACCCCAGTCGATAGAGGCAGCCTCCGGCCGTGACGCGGACGCCGTGATACATCAGCAGCCAACCCTCCGAGGTTTCGAGAGGAGGCGGGCTCAAGCCGATTTTATTGGCATCCCACCAGGCGCCGCGTCGTGCGGGCAGGAGGACGTGGTGATCGCCCCAGTGAGTCAGGTCGGGTGAGAAAGAAAGCCAAATGTGCGCACCCGAGCTTCCTGTGGAAACCGGTCGATGAATCATCGCGTAGCGATTGCCAAAGCGAACCGGAAACACGGCCGCGTCCTTGTCCTCGGGGGGCATGACGGGGCCGAGACGGGTAAACGAGGTGAAGTCTTTGGTGGTCATCAATGAGACGAGCGGTCCACTGGGAGAATAAGCCGTGTAGGCGATGACCCATTCGCCGCGCTCGGCGACCCAAGTCAACCGCGGGTCTTCGACGCCCCACTCTTCTTCGGGGAAGTTCGCCGGTTCGGGAGCGAAGCTGGGCTTGGAATCGATGTGCCAGTTCGACACGCCGTCGTTACTGCGGGCGACAGTCAGATGCGAATGACCGCGCCGATCCTCAACGCGGACAAGCAACACCGTTTCGTCGCGGACCTGGCCCGCGCCGGCATTAAACACGGCGTGAGCCGGATAGGGCCAATCGCGAGCCGTCAGGATCGGGTTGGAGGGATCGCGATGGAGGAGTTCTGGGTAGAGACTTTGGGGTTTCGATTCTCGAAGCATCACGGCTTTCTTATTGAGTCAGTTGATCGCATTCGCGCAATTTCAGACGACGTCGCATTGTTCCTGCGCAACGTGCGCCGAGGTTACCGCCCCGCATATTTCCACACTGCGCAATTCGGTCCATAAATACGCCAAAGTCGATTCGGCTCCCTGGTTCCGATTCAGGCCCGAGGCCTGTAATCCGTCGCAACAAGCGCCGTCCGACGCGTCGACGAGTGGTTGCCTCAAGCTGTTTTCGCCGTAGAACCAGGCGTGCGCCCTGTGGAAGGTCGAGCGGTACCTCTCATCGCCCAGCAGGTCTAAGCCGGCGAGCGCCGCGTCGGCCATTGTGGAGGCTTCCACCGGCTGCTGATCGTAGAGCGCCTTGTCTTCTCCGTGCGGATACCAGTCGTCATTTCCAACGGGCCAGAAAATGCCGTCGCTCGTCGTCTCTGCTTCGAGAAACGCAAAGGCCGATGCGGCCACGTCCAGAAAGCCGTTCCCCTGCCAAAGCTGGGCGGCGACGAACAGGGCGTGTGGCAACACCGCGTTGGCATAAGTCATCCGCGATTCGAACCACGGCCAGTCACTCCGCATCGACCGGTTGTAACATTCGACCAGTCGTAGCGCGGCCGACCGCGCGACGCTTTCGATCGCGCTAATCTCCTTTGTCCCCTGTCCCCACAGATGGCCCCAGGCCAAGATCACGTAGGCTTGGGCGCGCAAGCTGCGCAGCTCGGCAAGAGCCGGCAGAACAGCTTCGATCAACTCCCGCGCCAAGAGCCGGTAGCCCTCAGGCAGAGAGCTGCCCGCGACTTCGGCGAGCGCGATGACTGCTTGACCCTGGCAATCGCCGGTGCCTTCCGCGTCGAGCCAATCGCGCTGGTAACTCAGGAAGTTGTGGAATCCGCGGACCGGGCAGCGGGCGTGTTCCAGGAAGCTCAGGTACCGCGTAACGCGACTGAGCATTTGCTCGTTTGGATCGCGGGCCCAGAGTCGAGTGCACAGCCGCAGGGCGCGGGCGTTGTCGTCCGTCGTGTAGCCGCTTTCGCGCCGCGGAATGGCGTAGATCGCATGTTGAATCAACCCGGTTGAGTCGGTCATCCGGTCCAGGTGACACAACGGGATGCGATTGGGGATTCCTTGCGGGATGACATGGCCGTCGGACATCAGAGACCTCCTCCCAAGAGTTTGGCGCGTCGCACCTTCCCGCTCGATTTCGTCAGGGCGCCGCGGACAGCACGCCGCGGGGCTGCATCGTTTGTAAAGGCAGCGCTTCTAAAGCAGTCCAAGTATTGACGGCCCACATTCGGCCAAAACATGAGCTTCGCGTAGCTGTAGGCGCGGTGTCCGGTCTCCGCCCGAAATGCGGGGTCGTCCAGAAATCGCAGAGTCGCCTCGGCCAGGGCGTCGCTTTGCGAGAAGGGCACGATCAGGCCGCGGCCCTCGGCCAGGACCTCTTCGGCGTACAGGTAGGGAGTGCTCACGACCGCTCTCCCCGCCGCCAGGGCATAAGCCAAAGTGCCGCTTGAAATCTGATCTTTTCCGGGGTAGGGCGTCACGTAGACGTCGCACGCTTGCAAGTGTTCCATGAGTTCGTCGAGCTCGAGGAATTTGTTGACGAAGTGCACATGCGCGCCGACGCCAAGCGCGTCCGCCCGCGCGGCCAGGCTCTCCCGATAGACTTCTCCCTCCCGTCGTTTCACTAACGGATGTGTGACTCCCACAACCAGATACTGCGCTTGCGGATGGGCCTGCACGATGCGGGGCATGGCCTCGATCATGTATTCGAGGCCTTTCCCGCGGTTAATGAGGCCGAAGGTGCAAATCACCTGACGATTGGCGAGGCCAAGCCGGGCCTTCTGTGTATCGTCTTGCGCGCACGCGACCACCGGGACGCCATGCGGAATGATTTGCACCTTGGATCCGGCTACGCCGTAGACCTGATCGAGGAGCCTGGCGGCCACTTTCGTCATCACGATCAGGCTTTGGCTCTTGGCCGCCAATTCCCGAATAATGCGCCAAGGAACCGGAGCCGGCTTGGTCATCAGTGTGTGGAACGTCGTGACAATCGGCTTACGGCATGCACGCACAAAGTCCAGCACGTCGCCGCCCCAATCACCGGGGTAAAGGCCGAACTCGTGCTGCAAACTCACCACGTCGCACGGACCGTCGTTCGCCACGTCTGCCGCAAGGGTGTAGGCTTCGTCGCAACTGTTATCGATCACGTGGACGACGCGCGGATCGTCATAACTGAGCGACGGGGTCTTCAGGATCGCGGCCGATGACGAGATTGGCTCGCCGGCCGCAAGATCCACCGCATCGGCGGTGTCCTTGGTGAAGGTCGCCAGCCCACACTCTTCAGGCGGGTAGGTCGACACAAACAGCGGTCGAACGAGATCCACAAGACTCTCCGTGAAAAGGTGTGCGTTCTAGACCATCGACCGCTGATGAACGCCATGATTGCGGTTCTTAGAGTCGCGATTGCGCGTCCGGATGAATTGCGTGCCGAAGTTGTACTCGGCCCCGATGATGAGGCTCTTGGAGGAGCAGACGACACAATGATGTTTTGCGGTCGGCGACGTGTTCCAACTTCCGCAGGCTCCGCAGAAATAAGCCACGAGCGCGCTCGCGCCGCAGGTGCATCGCCCGGGACGAAGCCGGCTGGTGGAGACGATTCTCTTGCAATGACGGCAAGACCAACGATAGAGAGGCAGCCGCAGCCAGGCGTAGGTCCCTCCCGCTAGAGCTAAAACGCAGCCACCGGCCACGACCATCCACGTCTGAGGATTCATTGCCACCGACTCCTTCTTCCGTCGCACTTGCAGGATCCCGCGATAACTGACCAAGGCACTCGTTGCGCAAACGAACGCGAACTGGCTCGCCCACGCGGGGACGGCACAAAAAAAGCCGACGCGGCAGAACACGCTTACGTGCTCTGCCGCGTCGGCTTACTCAGCAACGAGCCCCCCGAATCGGCCGGGTTGCCCCTTCTTTAGTCATCCGACAACGATCGCTCAAGGGCGATCTCGATAACCCAACAGGATGAATTGTAGCTCAAGGAGCCGCGGATGCATAGGAGCGTGCGCCGCCGGTTGCCCAAAGTCAGTCTTCTTGCAGAGAGGCGATGCCGCAGAAGTACAGCGACTCCATCGGCTAATGAGGGCCAAACGACCAACAGCCAGGCACGTCCAGCCCGCTTCCTTGCTCACAACCGGCAAAGGCAAGTTTTTTTACGCCGACGTTGGGCGCAGCATCCCGATCTTGGTGCTGTTCGGCCCGAATCCCCATCTGGAGTGTCGTACGATCAATTGCAGCTGACCCAGTAATCCGCGAAACCTGCCATGAACATTCTGATCGTCGACGACACCGCATTGGTCCGCTTGATCCTAAAACGCAACCTCATGGCGCTCGGGGTTCGCGAGGAGGAGATCTTCCAGGCGGAGGATGGCGAGAAGGGTCTGGCGTGCTTCAAGGCCTTTGGGTGCTGTGGAATCGTTACCGACCTCCGCATGCCGGTCATGGACGGCGTGACGTTCGTGCAAGAAGTCCGCAAGCTCGACTCGCAGGTGCCCATCATCATGCTCACGTCCGCGAACGAGCGTGAGGAAGTCATGGCAGCCGTCGAATCGGGCGTCACCGATTATCTGATCAAGCCGCCCACGGCTGCGGCCATGCAAAAAAAACTGGTCAAAATGCTGGCCCAAATAGAAGCGAGCCGCATCGATCCGGCCAACGCAGTGGCGACGGCTGTTAACGGCCGGGTGCTAAGTTAGAGTCAGCCCGCGAGGGCGACTTCAGATCAGCCCAGCGATTGGACTCCGCCGTTCGAGCACGTACTGCGGCCGGCCGCGATAGTCGCGAAGCGTGGTCGCCGGGTCGATGCCCAGAACGTGATACAGAGCCGCCAACACGTTCTGGATCTGGATCGGGCTGCCGACGACTTTTTCGCCCCGCGCGTCGGTTTCGCCGATGATCTGTCCCGTTTTGAGTCCGCCCCCCGCGATCCACAGAAAGCCGGCCTCGGGCCAATGACCCCGCCCGTCCGGCGTGAGATCGCCGATCCGCGGCGTGCGGCCGAACTCGCCGCCCACTAAGACCGCGACGTCCTCGAGCAGTCCGCGCTCGTCCAGGTCCGTGATCAGTCCGTAGAGCGCCTGGTCGAGCGGCGGAAGCATCCCGCGCAGCGTGCTAAAATTCTCACGGTGCGTGTCCCAGCCGGAGAAGCACTGCGTCACCACCGACACGCCCGCTTCCACGAGTCGCCGGGCCAACAGGAGCGATCGACCGCACCGAGTGCCGTTTGGACAGGCGCCTTCTCCATAACGCGTACGGATGTGCTGGGGCTCTCGTTCGATCTCGAACGCCTTTCGCACCTTGCCCGAGGCAACAATCTCGAGCGCCCGGCTCTGAAAGGCGTCGATGCCCTTCATCGTCGCGTTCTCTTCGAGATTGCGGCGAAGCGCGTCGAACCGGTGGAGCAGCTCGTTGCGACTTTCGAGCCGTGCAACGCTGACTTGCCGTCGCCGCCCCATGTTCTCGAACGCCTCCGGGCTGCTGCCTCCGCCGACGCGGAACGGCTCATGCTCGAGGCCGACGTAGTAGGCTCGTTCCCAGTCGGGCGGGTTGTCGACGCTGACGTAGGTCGGAATGCCGGGGCCGCTCGGTCGCAGCCGACTCACGACCGAACCCAGCGCCGGACGTTGGGCTTCGCCCGGCACTGACGCGCGGGGTGATTCCTGCCAGGCATAGCCGCTATAGAAGGCGTTGCCGGTATGCAAGTTGGCCAGCTGGCAGCCGCGGAGGATCGCGAACTTGTCGGCGATCTTCGCCTGCATCGGCATCAGTTCGCAGATCTCGATCCCGGGGACGTTGGTGCGGATCGGGCTGAATTCGCCACGATATTCGCGCGGGGCTTCGGGCTTCATGTCGTACATGTCGAGATGCGACGGGCCGCCGCTGAGATGCACCATGATCACCGACGTCTGCCGCGATTTTGCCAGGTTCGCGGATTCGGCCCGGCAGCGGAGCAAGTCCCCTAGGGTCAATCCGCCGAGCGCCAACGCCCCAGCCTGGAGAAAGTTGCGACGGGTGACTCCGTCGCAATCGCCCGACATGCCGCTCAGCGGGATCGTAAACATGACGTGCCCCCAGCTTTGCACAAATACGCATCGACATATGCATGAATGTCGATGTATGCCAACCGCTTTGTAGCATTTGGCTTTGCGCCGGTCCAGCGCACGGGAGGACAGTGGCGACAGCGCAGCGGCGCCGCGCCCGTCACGACTTCTGCATTGCCTTTTCGCTCAGATCCCGCAGAAACGTGCGGAGCGCTTGCGGGGCGACCGGCTTCGTGAGATGGGCGTCGCAGCCAGCATCGAGCGAGCGCTGGCAGTCGCGCTCCTGACCGTAGCCCGTCATGGCGATGATGGTGACGTGCCGATTCTTCTCGTGCGCTCGGAGCCATTTCGCCACTTCGTAGCCGTTGAGTTCCGGCAGGCCGATGTCGAGCAGAATGACTTCCGGACGATAGGCCTGGGCCGCGTCGAGGGCCGCCTTCCCGTCGTGCACCATCCACACGCGATGGCCGTCCAGTCGCAACATCGTCGAAAGCATTTCGGCGGCGTCGACATTGTCATCCACCACCAGGATGCGAAACTGCGGCTCGACGATGCGGCCCGAATCGGTGCGAATGATCTCCGGCGCCGGCGCCAGCTCCTTGTGCAACGGCAGGCGGACGACGAATTCGGCCCCCGTCCCGGGCCCGTCGCTCCGCGCCTCGACCTTGCCGCCGTGAATGTCGACCAGGCGGCGGACCAGCGTCAGGCCGATGCCCAGCCCGCCGCGCGATCGGTCGATCGACGACTCGGCCTGGCGAAAGAGATCGAAGAGATGGGGCAACAGATTGGGATCGATGCCGATCCCCGTGTCGCGCACTTTGATCACCACTTCGTCCCCGTGGGCCTTGGCCCGCAGCTTGATCACGCCGCCCCGCTCCGTGTACTTGGCCGCGTTGTCGAGCAGGTTGGAGATGATCTGCTCGATGCGCACCGGATCGGCGAACAGGGCCACCGGTCCCTTGGGCACGCTGACCTCTAATTTGTGTCCGTGCCGCTCAATCAGCGGGAGGGCCGTTTCGATCGAGCGGGCGATGACGTCCTTGAGCAAAAGCCGCTCCGGCCGAAGTTGAATCTTGCCCCGCATCAGCCGCGACAAATCGAGTAGATCGTCGACGAGCCGCACCATGTGGTCGACCTGACGATCGATGACCGCGAGGGCCCGCTCGGCCACGCGGCCGTCGATGTCGGGCGTGCGGGCGATCTCGAGCGCGTTACGGACGGGAGCCAGCGGATTACGCAGCTCGTGAGCCAAGGTCGCCAAGAATTCGTCTTTGCGGCGGTCGGCCTCCTTGGCCTCTTCGTAGAGTCGCGCGTTCTCGATGGCGATCGAAGCCCGCTGGGCAAAGTCCTCGGCCGTCGCCAGGTCCGCCTCGTCATACCTGCGCGACGTGCCCGACAGCACGAACGTGATCGCCCCGAATGTCACGCGGTGCGTGGCTAGCGGCACGCAAATCATCGATTGCGAATCGAGACCACACAGCAAGTCGCGATCCTCGGGCGTCGACGGTTCCGCGTACTCGAACGGATTCATCGCGTCGACCACCAAGCGCGACTTGCCGTGCCGCAGCACCGATCCCACGATCGTCCCAGATCCGAAGGTGTCGGGGAGACGTTTCTTGAGTCGGCGCAAGATCGGTTTTTGCTCGGCATCGACGTGGGCGACGGCCCACTTGGCGACGGTGGCCGCATCGTGATCGGCGCGCGGGCCGCACAGATCGACGATGCACCAATCGGCAAACACCGGCACGGGCAGCTTGGCGATCCGCGTGTGCAGGCTCGACGCATCGACGACACTCGCGAGCAGCGCCGTAGCGCTCACCAGAAACTTGGTCCGCGCGTCGGCCCGCTTCCGCTCGGTGATATCGCGAATGATGCCGGTGAAGAGCCGTTTGCCCTGGAGCACGTATTCGCTGACGGCCAGGTCGATCGGAAAAATCGTGCCGTCCTTCCGCTGAGCCAGCATTTCGCGATTGATGCCGATGACCTTTGCGATCCCCGTCTCCGCGTAGGTCGCCAGATGCTCATCGTGCTCGCTGCGATGCGGCTCGGGCATCAGGCGGGCGATATTTTCGCCGATCATCTCCGCCGCCGCGTAGCCGAAGATTCCCTCGGCCGAACGGTTCCACGAAGCAATGGTTCCCCGCTCGTCGATCGTGACGATGCCGTCGACCACGTAATCGACGACCGAGCGCAATCGCTCGTTGGCCTCCTGCAGTTTGTCGTGCGCCTCGTGCTGTTCGAATTCGAGCTTTTTGCGCTCGGAGATGTCGCGAATGATGCCGGTAAAAAACTCACTGCCGCCGCGGGAGAACGAGCTGACGGCCAGGTCGATCGGGAAAATCGAGCCGTCCTTGCGCCGGCCGACGACCTCCCGCCCGGTGCCGGCGATTTCCGCCAGGCGGACCTTGGGCGCGGGCAACACGTCGTCGCTGTCTTCGCTCCTGTCGGGCGGCGCCGACACGAGCAGGCTCACGCTGCGGCCGATGAGCTCGGCGGCAGTGTAGCCGAAAAGTTTTTCAGCAGACGGATTGAGCGCTTCGATCAAACCGCCGTCGTCGATCGTGACGATACCGTCGACGACATGATCGACCACCGAGTCGAGTCGATCGCGTACTTCCTTCAGTCGAATCGACGACTGAGACGCGGCAGCTCGCAGAAACGAACTGTCGGTGGGGCTGCTAAACATGGCCAGAGCTCCATTCAAGAGCCATGCCTGACGTCGGCGCACGTAGTGGAAGGGGAACGCCGACGGCCCGCGCGGATGGGTTGTCCCGTCGATTGTCAATTAAAGGGCGCAGCAATTCAAGGGGCTGGTTCGTCGCGAGCCACGCGCCCCGAGCGCGAAAAGCCACCCAATTTGCCTCTGGCCAGGAGAAGCCGGTCGGCTGCGTAACTTGGGTTACCTTGCCGACGGCCGTCGCGCCCGCCTGTTCGCCCCGCCGCAAAGCAGGACGACGATGCGTTTCCGAATGCCAAACGGCGCTCACGCTCGCGACAGCCAGTCTCGAATCGTACACGATAGTGCGGCCGGGATCCGCGGGCTGTGTTCCGCCAGCGCGCTTTCAATGGCTCGCCGATCCGCGTCTTCAAGCGTCGTGAAGACGCGCAAGAACGCGGCGGCGAGAACCAGGCATTCGCCAGCTGTTGAGTGAGTTCGCCAACCCGGGCGTCCTCGCCTGCGGTCAGGCGAATCAGCCACGGCAGGCTTTTCCATCGCCCCAATTCGAAAATCAGCACGCACGCGGCTCGCTGGACGTGCCACGGCTGCTCGCTCTTTGCCAGGCGGAACAGCCGCTCGACATCCACCAGGTGCAGCATAGGAATGAGTGCCTTGCGCGCCTCGCGTACGACCGCTGCGCTGGTGTCTGCGATGCGCTGAACAAGGTCGTCAACAACCGACTCGCCACCGAGCCGGACGAGTCCACGAATCGCGGCGCGCCGGAGAGCGGGAGTCGGCGACGCGAGGTAGGAGCGCACGACGGGCAGGTCCGAGACGTCGCCCGTTTCTCCTAACCCACAGAGCGCCGCAACGCGAGCCGGTTCCGCGGCGATCGCGTCGCGATAAAACGGGGCAGCCGCGAACGGCCCCACCTTGTTTAACTCAAAGCGGGCGAGGTCCCGGATCGCCACATTCGCGTCGAGCAATGCGGCCGTCCAAATCGTCCGGACCGATTCGGGAAACGTCTGGGCTTCGCTGCGAAGAGCCTCGCGCCGAGCCGGCATGAACCGGTCCTTCACGAGTTCCCTCAAAAAGTCCTTGAGTTCTTTCCCCGAGAAGATCACAGGGACTGCGCGGCAGCACCAGAGCCGAAGCACGCCATCGCCGGATGCCAGGCCGCCTTCGAGCACGCGACGGCGGTGTTCGCCGGGGAGATCCAATGCGACCCGCGCCACCTCTCGGCGAGCGTTTCGATGCGGGGATGCGAGGGCCTGCGAGAGTAGCTCCGCGTGCTCGGGGCGGCAGAGCAGCTCGACGACTCTCTGCACTGTCGGCGCGTGCTCGTACCGCGTAAATGCCAACAGGCGGACCACCAACGGCAGGATGCGCACAAACTCTGGGAGATAACCGTCGGTCAGTCGTTGCTGGACGGCCGCTCGTGCATCGCGACTGATGGGCTCGACCCAATCATTCTGACGGATCACCAAATACCGGAGTTCATTCCCGTCGGACTCACGTGCGAGCAATCGCACGGCTTCGTGACGCACATAGCCATTACGGTGGAAGCTCAAGAGCCCCAGCGCCCAGAGGCGACGCGACCCTTTAGAGATCTCCTGAACATCCGAAGGCGAGATTTCGTCCCACCCTTCGATGGAGTAAAACGACATCTGGCCGAAAACATCCTCGAGGTTGAGCAGTTCCGCGGGCGCGAATCCGGACAGCAGGTTTTCCGCTATCGACCCGAACGCGTACGGCCGCGACGCCAATCTCTTGAGGAGATCCTGCAGAGAGTTGATCCAATCGAAGACACGCCACGTCATTCTTCGGTCGATTCACCGAAAACACGGGAACGTTTTGGTGGGAGACACCCCCGGCAACTACCCGGTTCGGGGCGTGCGCCGTATCGCGAGCCCACACAAGCGGAGTTCAGTTTCCGAACTTCTACTCCGCGGCGTTCTTCAAATGCGCATCGAACCAGTCGAGGGCCAGTTGCTGGGCCTGCTTGCGGGCTTCGAGGTAGATGCCGTAGTGCTTGATCTTGGGCACGATGACCAGCTTTTTCGGGCCCGTCGCGCGTTCGTAGGCCTTGAGGCCGTGGTCCTTGTTGTCAAAAAGTTCCTCGTTCTCGGCCAACACGAAGAGCATCGCGCACTGCTTGGCGCGGGCCACGTCTTCGACCGGGGCGTATTGCATGAGTTTCTCGCGGATCGGAGCACCACGCAGGTTGCCGACGACGCGCGCTCCCGGCGGCGGATAGCCCAAGTCGCCGCGGGTGCGGGCGGCCGCTTCGTTGAACGTCGTTTCGCGGGCGCTTTCGGCGAGGGCGACCGGGCGTGAGTCGAGGGCCGGCACCTGGCTCACGAGCGCCTTGATTCGCGGATCGCGGGCGGCGACGTAGACCACGTGACCGCCCGAATAGCTGCTCCCCCACAGGCCGATCCGCTGGCGATCGCAATTGGGCTCTCCATAAGCCCAGTTCACCGCATTCAGGATATCGGCCGTCTGGTCGATCGGGTCGACGACTTCGCGGACTTCGAGCACCTCGGCGATGAATCGCAAGTCGGCAGTGCGCGACGGCTGCGGCTTCGTCAAAATCACGCGCGAGTCGCTCGCGCCCCAGCCGCGGTAGTCGAACGTCACGACCAGATAACCGTGGCGGGCGAAGAAGACCGCGTCGGACCGCAGAGCGGAAGCCGTCCCGCCCCAACCATGCGACATGACGATCGTCGGGAGTTTCTTGTCGTCGGCCGCTTTCGGCGCAAAGACCTCTGCCGCCATCCGCGTCCCCTCGCTGAAGATCGTCGCCTTTCGGAAGGCGATGTCGTCGGGCGGCTGGAATTCGGCCGGTCGCTGCTGCGCACGAGCAACCGTCAGCGAGAAGGTCAGAAGGAGCACAGCCAAGCCGACAGAGCACAGACTGCGTGGCATGATGCGATTCTCCAATCGAGCAAAACGCGGGCGACCGTTCGGAGAATGAAGAGCGGCGACGTGAGGCGAACGTCTCCAGCAGTCTCGCGGGAGAGCCAGTCCAATTCAAGCGGGCGCGGATCGCCGTCGAATTGGATTTCGAGAGCGTCACCGGCGAAAAAAGGAACGGGGCCGGTCGCGTTGGGCGACGGCCCCGCTTGGTTCGTGTTGTGGGAGAGTCGTGCGAGGTCAGGATTCGATCGTCTCGGCCGTTTGCAGAACGAGGCGAATCAGCTCCCGCTGACCAGCGTCAGGGCACTGGCTCCGCTCGAATGCGTCGTGGCCGCTTCGGCCGTCGTCGTTTCGCTCGAGTCGGTCCCCGCCACCGCGGCCACCGAGTTCAGGTCCCAGCCGTGATCGGTCGAGACGAACTTGTAGGCAGTGCCCGGCTGCAGCGTGTAGCGGGCTTCGCCGAACGAGTCGCCGCGATCGAAGGCGATCTCCTGCGTCCCTTCGTCGAAAGTGGCCGTTTCGCCGGCAGCGATCACGTACTGCCCCTCGCCGAGCGTGTAGCTGACCGAAGCCCCGGTGCCGGCCGGATTCAAGAGCGTGATGACCGGACGCGGCCCGACGTAAACCGGATCGACGGGGACCACGGGGACGACCGGATCGATCGGGGAGATCGCGTCGCCGTCCCAGCCCCGGCCGTCCCAACCTCGACCATCCCAAGAGCCGCCATCCCCACCACCCCGATTTCCATCGCGGCCGTTCGCGTGATTGCCGCGGTTCGCCTGGCTGTTCTTGCCGCTCTTGTTAGTCCCCTTGCTGTTGCCCTTCTGAGAGCTGCCATTGGCGCGATTCGATCGGCTGTTTGACGCATGCTGGCTGCGTCCGCCGTTCGAGCGATGAGCGCTCGAGCGACCGCCGTTGGAGCGACGAACGTTCGAGCGCGAGTTGGAGCGGCCCGCGTTGCTGCGACGCATGTTCGACCCGCCCGAGCGACGAGTAGTGGCCGCGCGACTGCCACCGCGACGGACGCCGCCCCCTCGTCGCATACCACTGCGACGCACGGAACCGCCACGCCGCATGCCGCCTCCGCGTCGGGCTCCGCCGCCGCGTCGCATGCCGCCACCGCCCCGGCGGGCGATCAGTTCGTCAGCCTTGGCCAGAGCTTCTGTCCCCGAGGGAGCAGCTTCCTGCGTCACGGAAATCAGGCCCTTCAGCTCGTCGGCTGACGCCTGCGAAATCCCAAATCCGGACACCAAACAGATAGACAACACCGTGGCGATCAAAGTGCGTTTCATGGTTCGTTCCCCCTTATGTTGATTGGGTTTAAGTTGACTGAGAGTGGTCGGCCGCGGGTTGCGGCTCAAACCCAATACCGGCGGGGAAACGCCGTGTGACGGCCTGGGGAAAGAATTTTGAAAATTGCGGGAGAAGTACCGCGCAGCAATGCCCAGTTCCATGGCGACAGCCGGCGCCATCCGCTAAGAGTTCCCCACGGCGGCCGCACGCCTCTCACAAAAGTGGGGCGGCATCGCGGAAGCAACGACCGACAGCACGATTCCGCAAGCGCAATCCAAGCGGTCGAAGAAATGAATCAGATTCAATTCGTAGGCGGTCCGTGGGACGGCGCGTTGATCCCGTGGCACGGCGGTGATCCGCCCGCAAATGTCCGCATGCCCAACGTGCCCACGGAGCTTGCCAACCCCTACAAGCGACTGCCGGAAGGCCCCTACTGCTACCGCCTGGAAACTGGCGAAGTCGAGTCCGTCTACCGCTATATCGGTCGGTCCGACATGGGCCAGACGCCCGGATGAACCTGCAGTGCTAAACCTGCACGGTGAAGTGCGACGGGCCGGCGGACAATCGCCGCAGATGTCAGCTTCGCGCGGGAATCGCAGTGACGAGGCCTCAGCGTTTCGCCGCGGCGGCCGACGGTGCGGCGGAATGTTCGCCCTCGATCGCCTGGAGCAGCTTGCGGAAGGCCGCGTTGCCCGAAAGCAACGGGACGAAGGGAGCGGCCTGCAATTTCTGGCGATTGGCAGCGTCGGCGAAGTAGTGGCCGGCCGAGGCCCGTTGCAAGAGTTCGATCGCCTGCGCCGTCCGTCGTTCGGCAACAGCTCCACGGTCCTTCTCTGCCACCGCCGACATTTGCAATTGCGCCGGCTCGGCTGCGCGGGCGTAGACCACCGCCAGATCGAACGCCGCCGGGCCGTCGAGCGAGTTCTCCTTTAGTAACGGCTCGGCCAGTCGCAGTGCGTGGTCGGCATCGCCCGACTGGGAGACGATGTCCGCGATTTTTAGGCGCAGGCCCGGCGCCCGTGCGGGGGGCACGAGCGCGAGGGCCGCCTCGAAGTCGGCCACCATGCCGTCGAGATCGCCCAGTGTCTCGCGGGCCAGCGCCCGGCCGGTGTAGGCCTTTTCGAGCAGCGCCTTCGCCTGGCCGTCGAGCGGGACGGACGGCGTCCCGTTCGGAAACAGCTTGATCACCTCCACAAACGCATCGCTGGCCGGCGCGGCCTGGCCGCGTCGATTGCACAAGTTGCCGAGGTTGACGCACGCGCCGGCCAGGTCGAGCCGATGCTTGAGCACTTTCGGATGCGCGGCCACCAGCCGTCGATGGACCTCCAGCGCTTCGTGATAGGCGGCGACCGCCGGGTCGTCACGGCCGTCGGCCTTGAGCACGTCGCCCAACTGCTTCGAGGAGACGCCTAAGAACTCCGTATAAGAGGGGCGATCGGGCTGCGCGGTCGAGAGCTGCCGAAATGCGTCGAGGGCCGCGCGGGCATGTTGCTCCGCGAGTTTGAGCCGCTTGGCATCGGTCTCGGCGACCGCCAGCGCCAAGAGCGTGGTGCCCATTTTCTCGCGGCCGCCGTCGCTCGGCGATTCGCGCTCGAGCTTCTGGCGAATCGACAAGGCCTGCTCAAGCCACTTCTGGGCGAGGGGCAAGTGCTTTTGCTCGGTGCACAGGACGGCTGCGTTGGTGAGGATGGTCGCGAACTGGCTTTGATAGTCGGCAAGCTTCGGATAGTCGGTCGCCAGTCGCTCGGCCTGCACGAGCGCCCGCGTAAAGTACGTCTGCGAGGCATCGTACTCGCCCCGGTCACAACACAGCACGCCGAGATTGTCGGCCGTCGTGGCCAGGGCCGCGCGGTATTCGAGCACGTCGGGGTGCCGCTCGATCAACGCTCCTCGCAGGTCGACGGCTTCGCGGTACGCTTTTTGCGCGTCGGCAGCACGTTGGTCGCGCGCCGCCAGGTCGCCGGACAGCGTCAGCGTTTGAGCGAGCGTGTTTTGAAAGAAGCCGTCGTCCGGGTTGTCGTGCGCCAACTTCCGGTCAATGACCAGCGACTGATCGAGCCACCGGCGAGACTCGTCGAGACTCTCATACGCGCTGGGCGACAATGGCGAGGTTGCGATAGTTGCTGGCCAGCTCGATCTGGTACGTCTGCTGCTTCGGGTCCGCCTTCACGATCTGTTCGCGGAGCTTCACCTCTTCGGTGTAAGCGGCCCGACCCTCTGCAAGATTCCCCTGCTCTATTGCCCGCCGCCCCTGAATTCCAAGGCAACGCGCGAGCAGGTGTTGGGCCGACGGGGCCTTAGGAAACTCGCCGACGAGACCGCGCGCCGCGCTGAGAGCGGCGACCAGCGCGGCCTGGGCCTTGGCCCGCTGCCCGGCGCGATCGTAGAGATTGCACAGGTTCATCTGGCACATCAGCAGGCCTTCGCGGGCGTGCGGAGCAGTGCCCCCCTCGAGCTTCGCCAACTCGGTAAAGGAGTGCAGAGCCCCCTCGAACTTGGTCGCGGCCTCCGCCGGCGGCGCAATCTCCTCGGTGATCGAGGCGAGACGAAACTTGGCCCACGCACTGTCATAGTGCAGCCGCGCTTGCTGGCTGTCCGACGTCACGAACCGCTCGTAGAACTGCCCGGCCGAGCTCAACAAGTCACGCCGCAACGGCTCGAGCCCCTGGGCCGAGAGCCGGTGGTCTTCGCTCACCTGTGTGAAGTACCGATCGACGGCGTCCTGCGCCATCTGGAAATTCTGCTGCGCCTTGTCGCGCTGCGCCTCGGCGTCTTTACGGGCCAACGTTTCGCGGTCGTTGGCCTCGCTCAAGCGGCGGTTGGACGAATTCTGCAAAACGACGATCACTCCCAGCGCCACGATCAGCACAAGGGCCGTCGCGGCACCGCTTGTGACGAACGTGCGATGACGCCGCACCCACCGCGCGGCCCGCACCGAAAGCGGCTCCCGCCACGCCAACACTGGCTCGCCCGCCAAAAACGCTTCCAGGTCGCCCGCGAGCGCCACCGCCGTCGGATAGCGGCCGCTGGCCGAAGGCGCCATCGCCTTCAGGCAAATCGCCTCGAGCGGACGCGGGATCGACGGGTTCACTTCGCGCGGGTTGCGAAAGTCTTGCTTCTGAATGCGAATCAGCAAGTTGCCGAGATCTTCGTTACCCAGCGGCGGCCGCCCGGTGAGCAGCGAATAGAGCGTTGCCCCCAAACTGTAAACGTCCGACGCCGGCGTGATCGCGTCCTGCCAGCCCAGCGCCTGCTCCGGACTCATGTAGGCCGGCGTGCCCGTCACGGTGCCGAACTCGGTCGCGTCCGTCGGCGTATGCTGGACACTGTCACGAGTCGGCGAGTGCATGACACCTTCGTCCGTCGATGAGCGCCCGACACTGTCACCGGCGACATCCGTCCGCACGGCCGAGGGGCCGACGATCTTCGCCAGCCCCCAGTCGACGACGAGCGTCTCGCCGTACGGCCCGAGCATGATGTTGTCGGGCTTGATGTCCCGATGCACGACGCCACGGCTGTGCGCGTATTCGATCGTGTTGCAAGCCGTGACGAAGCGGTTGAGCAGTCGCCGCAGCTCCAGGCGATACGCGTGCTCGTCCCCCGCCTCCCGCACGCGATGCAAGGCGGAGATCGCGTGCCGCAGGCTGTCGCCGCGGATCATCCGCATCACGTAATACGGACGGCCGTCGTCGGCGTGCCCCATCGCGTAGACGGGCACGATCCCCGGATGTTCGAGTTGCCCCGTGACCTCGGCCTCGCGGAGAAAACGCTCGCGAATCTGGCGATCGTCGGCGAAGCGTTCCTGAATTTCTTTCAGCGCGACCGAGCGATGCAGCTGGTCGTCCTCGGCGACGAAGACGTTGCCCATCCCGCCGCTGGCGTGCAGCGAGACTACGCGAAACCGAGTCGTCTCGCTGACCGAGCGATCGAGGTCCGCGGCCGGCATGCCAGAGGGCAGCGCGTCCGACGGCGCGGAGACGTTCACTGGCGGCGCAGCGGCAGGCGAGACGGGCGGCGCGTACGGATGCGAGACGGTGGGACGCTCGGCCGGGTCCATGAATCAATTTCCGCGTGGGCGGCGGGCCCGGGCACATCCTCCCGCAGGCTCCGCACTCGCGCGAACGGCCCGAATTGGCCGTCCGCCAGTCCGCAATTATAGAGGAAGCTCGCGTGGCCCAGTCGCGAATCCGCCGCTAAAATCGCCCAAGGTCGGCCACAAACTCACGCTGGCGGCGCCTCTCGATCCTCGGCGGAGACCGGCATGCCCGGCGAATCCGACACCCTTTCTCGCGCCTCGACTCGATGACCACGCGCTGGAGCGTTGTCCGCCGAGCCCATCAGGCGTCGATCGTGTCGGCAGGGCAGGCGCGGAACGAGCTGGTGCTCCGCTACTCAAAGGCCATCCGCGCGTACGTCCGCGCCATCCTGCAGGACGACGGCCGTGCCGACGAAGTGGCCCAAGACGCCATCGTCCGGCTCTTGAGCGGCGACTTTGCCGGAGCCGACCCGAATCGCGGCCGCTTCCGCGACCTGCTCAAAGTCTCCGTCCGCAACATGGCGCGGAACCACTGGCAAAAGGAAAATCGTCGCCGCCCAGCCGCCGTCGATGTCGAGGCGATCGCCGGCGCCGACGCGACCGACGATCCCGAGTGGCTGGCCAGCTGGCGGCAAAACGCGCTCGACCTGACCTGGTCCGCGCTCGAACACTTGGAGCGTGCTCAGCCCGACTCCGCGGTCGTGGTCCTCTTGCGTCTCCGCGCGGCTTTCCCCGACGCCACGTCTGAAGAACTGGCCCAACGGCTCGCCGAGAAAACCAAAAAACCGGTCACGCCCGAGTCGGTGCGGCAACAGCTGCGCCGGGCCCGCGTCAAATTCGCCGAGCTGCTGATCACCGAAATCGCCGACGGGCTGGCCAACGGTTCGCCCGATGACGTGGAAGAGGAACTCGCCGCGCTGGGCCTGATGGATTACGTCCGCGACCTGCTCCCCGCCGACTGGAAACAGCGGCGCAACGACAGCTAGTAGGCAATCACTCCGCATGTGCTCGTGTCTCCAGATTCTCTCGCGCTCGCTGACTCTCCGGCATTCGCTCAACCTCCCACGCGCCGCCGCCGTCGCGCTGGCCTGCGTCCTCTTACTGGTCGCCGGCCAATCGCTGACTTTCGCCAAGGATGGGGCGCGGCAGTACGTGAAGAAGCCGGCCGAGTGGTACGCCACGCCCGAGGCCAAGCGGATCGCCACCAATATCCTCACGTACCAGTCCGATCTGGGCGGCTGGCCGAAGAACATCGACACGACGGCCGCCCCCTACACTGGCGACCGCAAAAAACCCCAGCCGACCTTCGACAACGGGGCCACCACCGACGAGCTGCGGTTTTTGGCCCACATGTACGACGCGACGAAGGATTCAACCTACCGGGCGGCCTTCGACCGCGGCCTCACCTACATCCTCAACGCTCAGTACCCCAACGGCGGCTGGCCGCAGTTCTCGCCGCCGGGAAAAAAATACAACCGCTACATCACCTTCAACGACGACGCAATGGTCCGCCTGATGCGGTTCCTGCAAGAAATCGAGCACTCGCCCGTCTACGATTTCGTCGGGCCCGAGCGGCGAGCGACCATTCACCGCGCCTTCGATCACGGCATCGACTGCATCCTCAAATGCCAGATCGAAGTCGCCGGCCGAAAGACGGCCTGGTGCGCCCAGCACGACGAACACGACTTTCGCCCCCGCCCGGCCCGCAGCTACGAGCTGGTGAGCCTGAGCGGCGCCGAATCGGTCGGCGTCGTCCGCTTGTTGATGAGCCTCGATTCGCCCAGCCCGCAAGTCGTCGCGGCCATCGAGGGGGCCGTCGCCTGGTTCGACCAGGCCAAGCTGACCGGCATCCGCCAGGAAGAGCGGCCCGACCCCGCGTCCCCCAAGGGGCATAACAAAGTCGTCGTGCGCGACCCGTCGGCCCCGCCGATCTGGGCCCGCTTCTACGAGATCGGCACCAACCGCCCGATCTTTTCCGACCGTGACGGCGTCGCCAAGCCCAACCTCGCTGACATCGGCTACGAACGCCGCAACGGCTACGCCTGGCTCGGCTACTGGCCCCAGCGCCTGCTCGCGACCGAATACCCGGCTTGGCGCAAACGCCACGCGGCTGTTGTTAAACCGTAACGAGATCTCAGGCGCCACCTCGAATTGAAAGCCCCAAAGGGGCGAGATTCTATAGCCCGGGTCGGAGCGCAGCGCAGGCCCGGGATCTGAGGCGCTATCTTGCATCGAGAGCCCCAAAGGGGCGAGACAAACCCGGCATCCTCCGCGACCTCGATCCCGCGTTGTATGCGACTCGTCGATGGGTGTCTCGGCCCTTCAGGCCTCTCGCTCTTTGTGGCCACGTTAACCCAGGGCTGCGGCAGACCTTCGCCCTGGGCTATCGAATCTCGGCCCTTCAGGCCTCAATCACAAAACCTCTGTCGCCCCGCCTGCCCCCTTTCGCGATGAATCGGTGCGACAAATCGGCCCGCGTACACCGTCTTTATCGCCCGGTCAACGGTCGAATTTTTCTCGAAAAATTTCGGAAATTCGTAACCCGCCGCGATGCCATTTCTTAACGGCGACGCAAAAATTTTCCGCCCGCCGCAACGTCCGGAGCGCGCGTCGCGCCGTGGTACGATGATGGAATCGCCCGAATTGCGCTGGTTCAGCCAGCGTGCGCAGCCGGCTCTCCACCTCAGCCGCGCGGACACCCCTCGAACCTCTCCCTTCATCCCCTCTCGCCGGAGCCACACGTGCCGATCGCCGCCCCACGCCATTCCCTTGCCGCCCCTCCTCCCCCCTCGCCCATTCCGATGGGAGAGGGCCGGGGTGAGGGCTCTTCGTCCTCCATCTCCTCTGCGCTTTTCGACTCCGACACTCAGGCAACTCCCGCGCTGCTGGCCGCCCCGACCGACCCGCAAGCCGACGAAGACGACGCTCGCTTTCCCTTCTACTCCGCCGCCCAGCTCAGCTCGGGCCAATTCGACACTCGGTATCTCATCCCCGACATCCTCGCGGCCGGGCAGCCCGGCGGCATCTTCGGCTCGTTCAAAACGTTGAAAACGTCGCTCACGGCCGACCTGTTGATTTCGCTCGCCAGCGGCACGCCTTTCCTGGGCCAGTTCGCCGTCCCCGAGCCGGGCCGAGCCCTGTTTCTCTCGGGCGAATCCGGGCTCGACGCCCTGCAGTCGATCGCCCACCGCATCTGTGCGGCCCGCGGCCTGACGCTCGCCGCGCTCGACAATTTCGCCCTCTCGCCAAAGCTTCCCCGCCTCGACAACACGGCCGACCTCGAGGCCCTGGGCCGCATCATCCGCCGCAAACGGCCCGACTGCCTGGCGATCGACCCGGCCTACCTGGCGATCCGCGGCGACGAGGCCCACAACCTGTTCGCAATGGGCGCGCTCCTCCGCCCGCTGGCCGAGCTGTGCCAGGACACGGGCTGCGCGATCCTGATCGTGCACCACTGCAAACGCACGCGAATCACGCCGGGCCAACCGGCCACGCTCGACGACGTCGCCTGGACCGGCTTCGCCGAATTCGCCGCCCAATGGCTCCTGCTCTCCCGCCGCCGCCGCTTCGACCCCGACACCGGTCGCCACGAACTCTGGTTCGCAACCGGCGGCCGCTCCGGCCACCACGGCCTGTGGGCGCTCGACGTGGAGGAAGGCTCCCAGCGCAATGTGGGCGGCCGCGTGTGGAAAAATGAGCTGCGCGCCGCTTCGTCCGCCGAAGTCCAATCCGACGTGCGTCAAATGGAAGCCAGCGAAGACCGCCGCGTCCGCCGCGCTTCCGTTGTTTTCGAGCGCGACCTTCACCGGACGCTGGCCCTCTTGGAGAGCGCCCCGCGTCCCGTCGGCGCAACTTACTTGCGCGAGCTCTTGTCGCTCAACGGCCAGCGGATGAAACGCGTTCTCGCCCAGCTCATTAACGACGGCGTGGTCACGAGGGCGGCTGAGTTCTGCCGGGGTCGAGCGGAAATGAATTACTCTCTGGCCGCCAGTTACCGGGAGTCGCTTGGGGCTCAGCTCCCAGCCGACGACGAAAGCGCGGAGCAGACCACCCAACCCGCCTAAACCACGTGGTCAAGGTCATGGTCAACTACTTTCAATAAGGGAGCGGACCTCGAGATAGTTGACCACGAGATTGTTCCAGGGACTTCCGAAGCCCCGAGGGGGCCGTGAGGGGCGACAGTCCTCTAACCACGTGGCGTAAGCCCGTGGATGTCAGTGCCGCGTGGATGACCGAATCACTTCGTCGACGGAGTCGGGGCCGGTTCGCTGCCCGGTGGATGGTAGACGTCCGCGAGTTCGGTTGAGTCTCGGCAGGCTTCCGCGAGCTCCTCGGCATACTGTTGAAGTTCATCAGGGGGTCGTTGCTTCGGATCGTCCTGGCATGCCGCCCGGAGAGCTTCGCCAAAGTTAATCTTGGCCTGCTCGAAGCGGTCGTCTCTCAACGTATGAATCGATCCATAGTACATTGTCCAAAACTTATGGATCTCGGTGTCCGCATCTGCGAGCGTTTTCGCAGTTGCGATACTCGCTGCGATGGTGCCGAACGGCTGGAAAAGCTCTCTTTTTTCTTTGCGTTGCTGCGAGCGGTATTCAAGTCCTCGTTGTTGGACGAACGAGTAAGCGGTCCAAAAGCCCCCGAAGACCACTCCCAATGCCGTAATTGTCGCCAGGATCCGATCCCATTTTTTCAGGGTCAGCTCATCCAGGTCCGCTTTCTTCGGAGCTGGGTCGTCGCCATTGGCACCGGCAACAACCGGTTGCGGCCCATGCGGCTCCATTTGAGAACTCCGGCTCAGGGACAGCGACGGATTGTGCGGCTAGAGTTGCGGCGGCGCAGCGGGTGCGACCCCCATTGGGACGCGGCTAACGTTCCAACGTCCAAAGCTCAAAGGCACCGGGCTTACGAACGAATTCTGTCGGTGCTTCCGCATTCGGCTTTGCCAGGCATAACGTCAACCTCTGCTTGTTGCCAACCGTATCGACCTTGTAGATGCCGTAGCGCGTGGCCCCTTTGTGATCGCCCTCTCTGAACTCGAGTGCCAGTTTCTTGGGGCTAGATGTGGGCGTCAGCGTGAGCGTGCCAATCTGAGTATGCGTGTTCCACTTCAGCGTAAAGTGGCCCGTGCCACCAACCGCGAACGCAACGAGCGGCTGCTTGGGGGTTCCGTCGGGCCGCTTCCAGACTCCAGCGAGCTCACCGCCGTCCGGATCGGCCGCAACGGCCTGGTCATGTCTACCGGACGGCAAAATCGCACAGGCAACGGCGACGAGCCCCAGAATTTTGACCGTCAAGAACTTCGGTCTCGTGCCCATGAGTGTCGTCCTTCAAAGGTCAGGAGCGGTGTACAGTCGACGGCAGGCACTTTCTCAAAACTTCCCTCAGTGTGCAATGACCTAAACCGGCGATCCAAAGTTGTTCGGGGTGCCCCGAGAGGGTGCGACGGTCCTTTAGCAACGGTGGCGTCAGCCCGTGGCTCGCGGCCGGGTGGCAGGCCCACGGCTCGGCGTGGGTGTCTTCGACCTTGAGCGTACGGCAAAGAGGATGGATCGAGGCTGAGGGGGGCACCGCATGCTAGGACATGCCCACTCAAAGCCGTGGACATGGCACCCGCCGTTGGGGCTCCGGAACGAAGCGGAGCGTTTTCCGAGCGTCGCCCCTCCCCTCAGCGGGACCTCCGTTTTTTGGACGGCTCAGCAGGAGCTTCGCCCTCCCGAATGCAGTTCGACCGGGCCGACCACTCAATACTCGGTCGGGATCGGGGCGCCGTCGGCTTTCATGGCTAAGAGGCGGATCAGGCTGCGGTCGATCACTTTGCTGATTTGGCGGACCGAGCCGTCGCACAGGGCGAAGATCACGGCCTGGTCGTGGGCGCTGCCGAAGCCAAAAAACCTGATGGTGGAGGTCGCCTTGGTGATGGGGGCCGGCATGGTGGTGCCGGTCCAGGTGGTGTCGAAGTCGACGGGGTAGCCTTGCTGGCCGGGCATGTCGTTGCGGAAGCGGGCGCAGCAACTGGCACCGTCGCCCCACAATCCGAAGCCGCCGTCGCCCATCAAGAGCGTGCACGAGGTGCCATCCAAAATATCCTGAAGGCGGGTTTTGCTCGACGGGTAAAGCACGCCATTGGTGATCCACTGCAGGTTGCCGGCGTCGGCGACGTAGCCGGGATCGCCTTGCGGATCGGGATTGTTGACCAGGTCGGGATACGGCTGGGCGCCGGCCACGCCGCGATAGGTCGAAAAGGCATAGCCGGCCGGCCGCGATGAAGGGAGTTGCGCCTGGGGCAGATGAACGTGGGGATCGGCACGCGCATCATCTGCTGGTTGATGTCCGAAATCTTGTTCCAGTTATAGAACCCGTTGATGTTGAGGACGTAAACCACTTCCCAAGTGTCCGTGTTCGAGCGGTCGATCGTGATGGTGCTCTGCTCGATCTGCGGCAAGATGTAGCTCTGCCAGCCCCAGGGTGCCGCAATTGTGTACTGCGAGAGAGTCAGCGAAGGGACACTGCCGTTGCTGGCCGTGACGCGAGTCCACTGCCCCCCGTTTTGGACGAATTGATTCGGGACAGTGAGCGAGAACGGCGGGAAGGTCGCCACGATGTTCTGCAGCGCCCCTTCGGAGGGATCCCAGAACGCGTAGTCTGGCGGAGAGCCGACGGGCGGCTTGGCGTCGTCCGTGTAGTTGAACCACAGATCGAGATCGCCCGGCGGGAAGAAGCCGTTCACGTCGTGAAAGCTCTGGCAAGCCAGGGCGAGCTGCTTGAGATTGTTCGTGCACTGCGTGCGACGGGCCGCCTCGCGGGCTCTTTGGACCGCCGGAAGCAGGAGGGCCGCCAGCACTCCGATCACCGCGATGACCACGAGCAGCTCGATCAGCGTGAAGGCCCGGCGACCCCGCTGCGTCGCGTTCGAACGTGGCCGCCGTGCGCGTACCCCTCGAAGCCAAGGTTGCGCCACCATTGGCGTCTCCTCATTCGTTCTTGGGATGAGGTCGTTTCTCGGCGGGAGGGGTCGCCGGCTATAGGTTCAGCTTACGGCGTTGCAATGTCAAGTACTTAGCAGGGGCGCTCCTGGTGAACTCCAGAAATCGGCGTAACAGGCTAGGGCCCATGCCGCTTAAGACTTTAGGCGGCCCCCCTTGAAAAATCTTTGTCGCGGCTGTCACAGGCAGCGGGCCCGTCGGTATTGGGCTTGTCCACAGGAAGCCAAGCCAAACCGACGATCCACACGCGAGAAAGGATAAGCCATGTCGAGCCAAGCGCTGAATATCGAATCTTTCCAGGTTCCCGCTCAAGTCGCCCAGGTGAGCCAGCCCGCGTCGGGCGCCCGGCCCTGGTATCAGAGCCGGTGGTACCGAATTCTCTTTGGCCTGTGCTTCGCGGTGGTCGGCGCGGCCAAGCTCTGCAACGGCCTGGTGCTGTTGACGGGGACGACAAAGTACGGCGCGGTGTTGAAAGTGAACGAGTCTGACCTCTACTACACGTCGGCTGTCTCGAAGGACCAGGCGCAGGCCCTAGGCGATTACCTCGTGCAGGCGAAGTTCTTCGACGGCCGGCAGCTGTCCGTGCAGCTCACGAAGGAGGGGCAAACCCTGCAAGTCCGCTTCCCGGTGAAGTCCGGCTTCGAGAAGGACGAGGCCTATGCCGCTTCGGTCGGCGTTGCGGCGGAAGAACTCTCGCAGAAGGTCTTCCACGGCCAGCCCGTCGAGATCGATCTGTGTGACAGCCAACTGAAGACGCTGCGGGCCGTTCCGGCGGCCAAACTGGCGAAGTGAGAGGGCGGCCGGCGACTTGAGGTCAATTGTCTGAGCGAGCGAGGCGTTGGAATGACGAAGCTCGAATGCTGCCTCAGTCCGCCTGTGCCGGGACGAATGAATGTCCTAATGATCGAAGCTCGAAGGAAGATAGCCTTCCTTCGGGCTTTCGAACGTTGGGCCTCATTCGTGATTCGGGCCTTGGTGCTGCGGCGCCTATCCATCGGAATGGGAGAGGTTGCCGCCGGGCTGGTTAAGGCGAGGTGCGGGAGGCGCTCGGTTCGCCCTGCGGTGCGGGTGTCGTCGGAAGAGAGATTTGTTGCGGCGACATCAGGTAGGCGATGAGGTCGCGGATCTCTCTTTCGGGCAGCACGTCGAGCAGGCCGTCGGGCATCAGGGAGAGTTCGGACTTGCGGATTTGGTCGATGTCGGCCCGGTTGATGGTGAGTCGCTCCGTGGGAGTTTGAATCGCCAGCGTGGGGCCGGACTGGTCGAAGACGATGCCGCTGAGCACGCGGCCGTCGTTGAGCGCGATGGTCGACATGCGGTACGCGGGTGCGACCACGGCGGACGGATCGACGATGTTGTCGAGCAGGTAATCCAGGTTGGCCCGTTGCGAGCCGGTGAGGTCGGGGCCGATTTTGCCTCCCTGCCCGAAGAGCGTGTGGCA
The DNA here is from genome assembly GCA_963800135.1 of uncultured Planctomycetaceae bacterium. Classification (GTDB taxonomy): domain Bacteria; phylum Planctomycetota; class Planctomycetia; order Planctomycetales; family Planctomycetaceae; genus DASPSM01. The sequence goes on from CAWCZR010000003.1 coordinate 605,757, forward strand.
GGTGGCACAGGTTTGTGTGAAGCGACGGCGGCCCTGTACGCGGTCGGCGGTTGCCAGCGTGGTCGGGGCGAGTTGCTGCTTCAGCTGGGCAATCCGCTGCCGCTTGGCCGCGGTCATCGTCTTGAGTTCGGGCCAGAGGCGGGTGACTTCGCGACGGACGTCAGCGTCGGTGAAGCCAGCCAATTGGCGGAGCTGGAACGCGGGAATGCGGCTGCGGTCGATGGCGCCGGCTCCGATCGCGGCCAAAAGCAGTCGCGCCGAGGCGGGGCGGGCACAGAGCGTGACAATGACCGCGTCGCGGGTCGGCTCTTTGAGAGTAGCGAATTTTGCCAAGAGCAGCCGCGGCAACTGCGGATCGTCGAAGGCCGCCAAGCTGCGGGCGGCGTCCGGGCCGAGATCACGCTCATCCAGCATCTTGCACAAGAGTGGCTCGAGCTTCGGGGCCCGCGCTTCGACGAGCACGCGCAGGGCGTCGCGGCGCGCGGCCGGATCGGACCCTCCGGTGGCGGCAATTCGCAACAGATCGGCCAGCGCCCGGCCGTCGCCGAATACGACTCCCAATTCGCGGACGAGCCGCTCCACGTCGTGGTCAGTGCTGGAGGCCAGCTTCACTTGTGCCGACTTCCACGACGGCGGCGCCGGCGCCTTCCGCCAACCGCGAAGCGCTTCGGCCATACCGCTCAAGATCGCCCGGCTTTGAGGCGCGTTCGCCGTGCGGCCGGCGACCGCCACCAGCTTGTCGACCGGCTGGGGCGAGAGCTGGAGATTCTCGGTCAATCGTCGGGCGACGCAACGAACGAGCGGCAACATTCGGCTCGATTCGATGAGCGCCAATCGCACGGTCCGGATTCTCCGGGACGGCAGGCTCAATGCCGTACCAGATCATCAGCGGCAGCACGCGGTCGCTGGCAAAGTCGTTCCGCGCGGCCAGAGCATCGGCCAGCGGCCAGCGGTCGGCCGACGGCAATTCCTGCAATGCGGAGGACAGATATAAGAGGACGAGTCCGGACGAATCGCGGGCGGCCAGCGTGGCAAAGTCGCGGACAGATTGCGGCGACGGAGCTTTGCCGTCGCCCAGCAGACGGATCGCCCACACGCGGACATGTTCGTCGGCGTGATGCAGCTGCGAACGGAGCCAAACGTCCGAGGCGCCGCCGGTGACGTACAGGCACCACAGGGCGCGCAGCTCGTGGAGCGGATCGTGGTCCGTCTCGAAAATGTTGTGCAGGTCGGCGTGCACGGCCTGCATGGGCCGACCGGCGGCAGCCCGCTCCTGCAGGATGTGTCGCGATTGCCGGACGTACCAGTCGTTGTTGTCGAGCTGCAGGGCAACGAGTTGCGAGTCGCTCAGTTTCGCCAAGTCGGCGAAGCGCGGCCGCGGCGGCTGACCGTAGACCACTTTATAGATGCGGCCCGAATCGCGATGCACGCCATACTGTCCGTGACATTCGCCGACGTCCGACCAGTCGGCGATGTAGACGCCGCCGTCGGCCGCAGCCAGCAGTTCGAGGCCGCGGAACCACGGATCGGACGACTTCAAGAAGTCGGCGGCGTGCCGGCCGACGTAGCCGCTCCCCTGCCGTTCAAGTCGGTCATTGTTAAGGCGACGGCCGTGGAAGTTGATCGTGAACATGGTGTTGCGGTAGCGATCGGGCCAGTTGCCGCCTTGATAGATGAGCAGGCCGGCGTGGGCGTGGCCGCCGCCCGCCTGGTCGGTCGTCTGCGAGACGCCGATCTTGCGGATATCGCTCCAGCGTTCGGCCGTGTCCCAGTGGAAGTGGTCGGCCGTTTGCCCGAGCAGCTCGTAGACGTGCGGGTTGTCGTCCTCGCCGTACATCCGCTGGAAGTGGGCACCGGGTACGGCATGCCAGAGGTGGCCGATCACCGTATTGATGAAGAACAGCTCTCCCTGCTGGTTCCAGTCCATGCCCCAGGGGTTGGTGGTGCCGCGGCAGACGACTTCGAAGATCTTTCGCGTCGGATGGTAGCGCCAGATGCAGCAGTTGAGCGGCGTACGCTGAGCGGGGAGCGAGCCGGGAGGGCCGACGTACGACGTCGCCTGAATGCCGTGCCGGCCATAGAGCCAGCCGTCCGGCCCCCAGCGGAGGCCGTTGGCGATGTTGTGCCGTACGACCCCGTCGTCCCAGCCGTCGAGCACGACCTGCGGCTCGCCGTCGGGGATGTCGTCGCCGTTGCGATCGGGGATGAACAGAAGTCGGGGTGGACAGAGCGCCCAGACGCCGCCGAAGCCCGGCTCGACGCTGGTGAGCTTTTGGGCCCGATCCCAAAAGACCGTGTGGCGATCGGCCCGACCGTCGCCGTCGGTGTCTTCGAGGATCACGATCCGGTCGTGCTTCGTCAGGTCGAAATTCGTTTTGGCGTCGGAGTAGGTGTTGTTCTCCGCCACCCACAAGCGGCCGCGGGCGTCGGTCGCCAGTCCGATCGGCTGACGGATGACGGGCTCCGAGGCAAAGAGCGAGACGCGAAAGCCGGGCGGAGCGGTGATGTCGGCCGCCGCCTGCTCGGGCGGTGTGAGCGGCGGCGTTTGAGTTCCCGCGTTCGGACCGGAACGATCGTCCGCCTGGGCAGGCAACAGGGTGCTCGCAAGCAAAAGAGCCGCCGGCACAAGTTTGATCCAAAGGCGGGCGACATACCGACTGATTCTGGCGGGCATCAACAACCTCGAGGAAACGGCAGGACCTTTGGCGGGAGCAGCCGACCGGCAACGCGCACCGCGCGACCGCTTCCACAAAGCTAGCGGCCGGATCCGCGATTTCAAAGCGATCGGACCGGAGCGCCCTGCCACAGCATACGTTTCTCACGACGCAAAAACGCCAAACCGCCCACCAAGCGAACTTGATGGGCGGCTGGCGTGTGGAACGACAACGGCACCAAGCCGGAGGAGCCAATCAGGAGTTGGACTGAACCCGATGGAAGTTGACCCACGATTGCAGGCCGGGGAAGTAGACGGACAGCTGATCGCGCTGGAGCTGGTACTGGAACCGCTGAGTCATGTTCTCGTCGCTGAGGACGAGCCTGTTGCCGCTCGCCTGCCAGCGTCCAACGCTCTTCACCGATTGCGGGCCGTTGGGCCCCTTGCTGATGATCACGAAGGCCATCTTGCCCTGGGCGGTGAGGGCCAGGCCGACGTCGACGTTGCCCACCGGCAGCTGGCCTGTGAAACCCCAGACTCCCACAACCGACGGCGTCGCCGCGGTCGAGCGGTTGTCGTCAGCCTCATCGGTTTGCTGCTGGGCGGCCTGCTGCTGCGTAGTCGCCCGCGACGTGCCGTCGAAATGGTAGCCCATGTCGGTGAGGAAGGTCGGCGACGCAGTCGGCAGGTCGAGGCTTTGGACGCCCGCCTTTCGCTGGGCCATGACGTCGACCTGGATCGATTCGCCCCGGCGTGCCCGCTGCAATTCCTCATTGCCGACCTCCACGGCCTTCTCGAAATTGCACTTGCCGACGCCGGTGGCTTCGATCGCCACGAGCTGCCCCTCGGGCAGATAGACGGCCGGGAAGCAGTGCCCCGGAATCACGATCAGCACGGGCTTGAGGCCGACCGCCTCGCACGTGCTTGCCCAGAGGATGGCCAGATCGATGCACGTTCCAGCGTGATTTCGCAGCACATCGCGGCCCAGCTTGATGTGCTGGCCGAATTGCGCTCCGTTCACGAACGACGGCGGCGACTGGTAGGCGATGCGATTCTCACACAGCGAGTCGTAGAGCGAGTGCAGGAACTTCACGGCGTCGGCATTATTGAACGCGGCTGCCGCTCCGCCCGCCTTGCCGCTCACGCGGCCGGCCAGCTCCTGGATCACGGAATCATTCGGAGTCGTGAACGAGGCCAACACGATCGGCATATATTCCAGGCGATCGGCCAGCGACATGATGTCCGAGAGGGCCAAGCCGCTGAAGATCGTCTGGTTGTAGCCGAGAATGTCGAGCTTCCGCGAATCGCTCTCGGCGACTTTCTGGCCGTTGGGCCGCGTGTACTCGTATTCGGTCTCGAGCAGGGCCGGACGCGGGCCGGTGACGCCGTTGAGCTTGTCGAAATCGAACACCGGATAGAATGGGTCGACGACGACCTGCCCCGGATAAACCTTGCTCGTGTGGTGCCAGGGGCTCCACGCGGTGAAGCCGGCGATGCGGAACCGCACCCGATAGTCGGAGAGCGTGGCAGAGCCCGTGTTGTCGAACCGACCGCGGGCCGCCCACAGCATGGCGAAGTTCTCGTTGCTGTAGCACTTCGCCAGGCAACTTATGATGGCGTCTTTGCGGTCGACGTGGAACTTCGCGTCGGCTTTGCCCTGCCCGGCGATCTTCGGCTCGTACTCGTACGAAAAGGTGCGGGCGGCGCCATCGTGCTTGAGGTTGCTGCTGCCGGCCGGACATTCGACGCGGATGATCATTGTGGCCAGACCGAGCGGGCTGCTCGAGGCCTCTTCGTAGATGGCCGTGGTGTCGTGGATGTCGACCAGTTCGGGCGTCGAGCCCGGCACGAAGGGAATCGACCACTGGCGGCCGCTCTCGACGCGGGCCAGCCCGCGCTGGGTGAAGTGGATGTCGATCGTGCTCTGCATGTCGTTGAACGAGCCGTCGATGTTGTCCAGGACGGCCCACTCGCGGCCGGCGCCCAGTTTCCGCAGGAGCACAGCAATGTTCGGCGTCTTGGTCTTGATCGCCGTGTACAGATTCGTGGGAGCGGCCACTTGCAGGCGGATGTCGGCATTGCCTACGGAATCGAGCTTGATCGTCCGCTTAATCTTGAAGGCCGCTTCGTCAGCCTGGGCGCGGACGGCAACGAGCGTGCTCGCGCAGAGCACGATCCAGGCGGCGAACAGGTTCATCAGACGGCGGCGTGGGGCAGCAATTTGGATTGCGGTTGGGTGAAACATGTCAGGGTCCTCAGCGGTTGGGTCGGTTGGGATCGTTTCGTCGTTGAACCCAATACCGGCGGACGCCAAGGTTGTGACACGGCTCAAGGCGATTTTCGCTCGGACCCCGAGAACGAACCGCAAGCCATTGCGGAACAGCATGTTACAGCGAGCAAACCGAGCCAGCCCGTGCATCCGTTTGCTATTTCGTGGGGACGATCTTGAAGTTGCGAAAGGTGCCGCCGCGGCTGTCGACCCACAGGCCGACGCCTCCCTTTTCACGGCCAGCCAGACGATTCACCACCAGGGATGGCTGCCGGGCGTCATCGACCCAGACGCTGACCTTCTGCTTGGTGACCTCGATGCGGGCGTGGAACCAGCCGGTCGGGTCGGGCACGGGTTTAACGGTCGCCTCAAATTGGCCCGGTTTCTCGCTGCGGAGTTTCTCCCAAGTATTCACAGGCCAGGAGACATACTGCACGGTATGGTCCTGAAATCCGTCGCGGAGGAAATTGAACGGCCGAAAGTAAACTGCGCCCCCTTCCGTCGCCGCCTGGCAGTCGCCGTTGATCAGCCGCCAACTCTTGGAGTCGTCGATTCGCGACAAGTCGGGCGTGATCACGGTCTCGCGTGCGCATGCGGCCGAACCGACGCCCAAGGCGATCACGAAGAGACAGCCGCTAGACAAACTTTTGATCCACTGACACGTCATCGACGGGCGCATCATCACGGCCTCCAAAGATCGGATTGGGTTGCGACGATAACGAGGGCCGCCCGATCGGCGCCGTTCGCCGCGCGCGGTCCTCAGTGCGCAAATAATAGCACAACGGACTCGCGACCGCAGCGGTGCGAAATCGAGACGCGCCTGTCAGACGGCGGAAACTCAGCCTGCAGTCGACTCCACAGCCAAGCCGGTTCAGTCGGTGGGGCTGCCCTGCACCCGCTCGCGGGACAGCTCATCCAAAACGCGCCGATCAACTTCCAGTGAGACCCGGTCGTATCGTTGATGTCGTCGGCCTGCGTGGCTTGCTGCAGCAGCGACAAAAAATGCTTGGCTTGCTCGCGTACGTTCTCGCCGCTCGGTGAGTCCTTGCCCGAACCCGCAGAAGCTGACCACTTCCTATCTGGCCATTAGAACCAGCCGTAGGGCGACGGCGTGGATGTCGGAGCGGTCTGCGGATAGGAGCCGGGCGTCGTGTTCGGGTAACCCATGTTGCCGACTCCCGGACCACTCGGCACCGCCGTCATCCCATAGTTGTAGGCCTGCGGCGCGTACGAATTCGTTGACGCACCGGCTGGATTCGAGGGCGGATACGACCAGGGGGTCAGCGGGTTCGGATATCCCAGGTTACCGACTCCCGGCCCGCCTGGCGCGTAGGAATTCATCCCGTAAGGGCCCGTGGTATTGCCATAGGGGCCAGTGTTGTAGGGGTTGTAGTAGGTGCCGTAATTGTACGTGCCGTTGTTGTAAGGCACGCTGCCGTACGGGACCGTGCCGTAGGCGTTCGTGCCGTAGTTGGACTGCGGGAACCGCGACGTGTTCTGAAACATCGACGGGCTGTTATTCCCAAGGGCCTGAGTCGCCGGGCCGGCCACTCCTATCAGACCCTCCGAATTCAGGCCGTAGCCATTGTTGTTTCCGTAGTACGGGCTGTAACCGCGATAGCCCGTGTCGTTGTTCGCATAGTTTCCCGGGTAGTTGCCCTGGTAGTTACCGGAGCCACCGTACCCGCCATTGTAATTGGCAATGCCATAGGCGTTCCCATAGATGCCATTCGCTCCGGGCGTCCCCCCAAAGGGCAAAACGCCGCCTTGCGGGTCGCCCAGCGGTGTGCCTAGAGGCGCGTTACCGAAAGCGCGCGGCTCGCCCCCCAGCGGGGTTGGCTGCATGCCGTTGTTTGTCGAGGTCGTGCCGTTGCCAAACATGCCGGGAGTGCTGCCAAACATCCCGGGAGTGTTGCCAAACATGCTCGGGGTTCCGCCGCCACCGAACGGCTGAGTCACAAAGCGCCCATAGCTGCCGCCGGTGCCGGCGGTCGTCGCTCCGGGACGGAAGTTCCCACCATCCGACCCGACGCCGGAAGTCGCTGGCGCTCCGCCAGGAGTCCCCGAGCTAAAGCCTTGACTGCTCGGACTACCGCTACCGATATTTCCGCCGGGAGGGCCCACCTGCCCCTGCGAAGGAGCCGCGGTCTGCGATGTGGTCGAGACGCCGCGCCCTGCGGCGACCCCCGGGTTCCCTCCGGGCTGAGCCGACGCGACACCCGCCAAACCGGCCAATCCCAGACCAGCCAGTCCGGCTGTGAATTTCAGAGAGATGCGTCTCATGGCTGTGTTCCTCCGTGGAGCTTCGTGCTCCCAAACTGATGCGCAGAAGCTATTCAATGACAACGCAACTTTCATTCCGCAGTTTGAAACCAAGTGGCGGCGACTAGTCTGCCGGGCAGGACGCACTTGGGAGGAGGCGGTGGGAGGATGCAGCGAGCTAGCGAGCGTGGCGCGGTGCACTGGCGCTTGCGAGCCACCTTGCGCGGACGCGCGCTGAGCACAGCCCTGGGGCAGGATTGAGCGGTCGACTCGGGAAGCCAGGGCCGGGATGGGCGCGGCAGGAAGGTGGCACCGCGGCAAAGCGCCTAGCGAACCACGCTCTCCGGATGAACCTGTTGCTGTCGACCGCGAGCACCGCCGCCGAACAGTTTGATCGCCTCGCCGAGGATTCTGGCCCGCGCATCCGGCGAGAGCTTGGCCGTCTGCCACTGGTCCATGAAGCTGCGCATCATCGCGCCGAATATCCGCCGCGAACCGCCGGGCGCATCGGCCACGGTCTGGAAGAGAGCGAAGCACATTTCATCCGTGGTGTCGTTGCCGAACAGCACCCGTTCCGGAGGTCGATGGGGATTGAATGCATTCGCGGCCGAATTGTCGTAATACGCGTCGATGGTGACGACGGTGCCCTTCGGCAACTTCACCGGTTCGCGATAGACGTAGCTGTCCTGCCAGTAGAAGTTCCAGTCCTTGATCCAGATCAGCGGCTTGACGCTTTTGTCCGGCAACGTCGCGGTGACCTTCATCTCTTTGCCGATCAGGTGCATGTGCGGAAAGACGGAGGTCAGCGTGCAATCGACGGGGAGCGTGACCGAAGAGCCCGTGCGGTAGCGCGTCTCGCCCGGCGGGATTTCGATCACCAACGTCCCCAACAAGAGCGGGGCCCGCGACATGACTTTCTTCACCGGCTTCTTGGCGAAATAGAGGGCGATCTTCGACTGGTCGGTCTCGACCTTGCCCGTCGGATGTAGGTGCAACTGCACCACCATGTCGGCCCCTTTGTCGAGCGCCACGCCGACGTCTTGCGGATAAAAGCGGGGCGTCATTCCCGGCGTCCAGACGCCGAGAATTCCGGTAATCGATGCGTCGATCGACCCGGATGTCCGCCAGCCGGGCTCGGGTGTTTGCGCATCGCGGAGTCGAGCGCCGCCCCGGGTATCGATGGCCACGATCGAGTGATGCACGACCGCCGGATTACCGGGCCGAAACTCGAACGCCACCACGGTCTGGTCCTTGGGCAAGTTCAACGGCATCACGAAATGCTGAAAGATGTCGGGCCCGTCGGCCGGCACGGTGTAGCGCACGGGGACCGAAACGACCAGATCCGGTGTGCCGAGCCGCCATCCGTCGGGAAACTTGGGCTGCGGCGGCAGGTCGGCAGCGTTGCCCTCGGGCGCACCGGCGTCGGCCCACGCTTTGACGATCGCGATCTGTCGCTCCGTCAGCCGACGCTCGCCGAGAAAATCGCCATAGTGCACGTCGGCCCGCCAGGGTGGCATCAACCGTCGCTCGGTGGCGCGGACCAGGCCCTTCGCCCGCTTGGCCGCGTCCTGATAGGTCAGGAGCGAGAAGGGAGCGACCTCGCCCGGCCGGTGACATTCAGCACAGTGAGCAAACAGGATCGGTGCGATGTCGCGGGCATAGGTGACTTTCGACGACGCCGATTCCGCTTTTGGCAACTCGAACGGGCAGCCGATCGCTTCGGTTCGCGGTGTGGCGACCGGTTTGCCCTCGGCCACGGCAACGATCGCAGCCAATAGATCGCGCTGCGTGGGCTCGGTGCGCCGCTTGTCGATGTCGGCATACAGGTCGTCGATCCGCCCGCGATATTCCAGGCTCCCGCGGCTGTCGACAAGAAACGCCTGCGGAACGTGATCGGGCTCAAACAACGCGCCCAGCTCGCGCGAACCGTCGAACAGGACGGGAAACGCGACGTGAAATTCGACGACGAACTTCCGCGCGTCGGCCCGCGTGACTCCGGCGTCTGAAACGACGCCGTAAAACGCCAGCTTGCGTTCGGCCGCCGTCTTTGCCAGCCGGTTCAGCTCCGGCACGTACTGCCGCGAAATGGGGCACTCGCTCGACAGAAAGACCAACACGGTGCCGCGCGAGTCGTCGGCCACCAGGTCGTGCCGCTCCCCCTGCACGTCGAGCATCTTCAGCTCGCGCAGGTCGACCTTGGCAGGCTGAGCCGCGGTTTCCGCGCCCGCGCAGAACGTGCCGGCCACGAGCATTAAGGAGCCGATGCCTGCGAACAAATTCCGTGTTCGGTTCCGCATGCTCGAGCGCCCTTAAACTCAGCTTTTGCCGGGATGCGTCACTGCTTGCGTCGATGGCGGCAGGACGCGGGGCGACGATTACTGTCAATCTGCCCGCGTTCAGAGGAGTCTACGGATTCGAGTCGGCCGCGGTTTCAACCGATTGTCAGATTCAGGGACGGACCAACAAATCGCGCAGCGACTGGCTGTAATCGACGTAAGCCGTGCTGCAAGGCGGCCCCGGTGCATAATGATAGACCGATTGGCTGACGTCCAGCGGCAACGCGACGATCGTTGAGCCGACCGTGCCCCAATTCACACCGTGCAGACAGATCGCCGGCTCGTCCCCCTCTGCATGCAGCCCACAGATCGCCTTCGCCCGCGCAATGCAGCCGGACCATCCGCCCGCCCCTGCGGCGCGGACCATCTCCTCGACGAGGGCCTGCGTTCGGCGCACGCGAGGGTCGTGCTGGTCGTCCAGGTCGCCGTTGCCGATCGTGTGCACGCCCGGATTGAGATTCAGCATTCGTGCCTGCTGCCCTGGATATTCGATGACATCTGCCGAGTCAGCCGACAGATCGATCAGGTTGAATCCCGCATATTCGCCGTACGTCAGCTCTCGAAAAACGTGCAGGGCAGGCGCCTGTTCCAACACGTCGCGACACAAAAGGCCGCGCGAGCGCGGATTGGCAGGGACTGAGGGGATTTTGCGATTTGTGGCGGCAACCAGCTGACCGTGCTCGTTGACGCCGAGCCAAGTCCCCCCGGCTTTTTGGTCAGCGCCGCCGAACCAGCGGTCGCCATTCGGAGTTAGCGGCTCGAAGCTGCGCGGCGAGATCGTCGGCCGCGCGGTCGACTCGTCGCGGTTCGTCAGCACGAAGATTGGACAGTCGGGGAAGACGCGATAGGCGACCGAGAAGACGCACATGGATCGATGGTTGTCGCTGGGGCTCCGTCGAAATCGTGTCCGGCGCGCCGCCTCATGCTCGTTTGAGTTTCGATCGTCGCCTCGCGGGCGGCGGACTCTTCAGCAGGCGGGCGGCCCGGTCGCGATCTTTCGTGCTGTCAAACGCCAGAATGACCGCGCACTGCGAACCGGCGCCCGACGCGCTCACGCCGCGGAGATTGATGCCCGCCTCGGCGACCTGCGTGACGATGGTTTCGACGGTACCCGGCTTGTCCGCCGCCTGAATCCGCAGACCGGGCATGTCCGCTTTCACGAAACCGGCGGCCTTCGCCGCCTTGGACTGCTTCGCTCCGCTGATCCCGCCGAGGAAAACGTGCCCGGAGCCCGGTTTGCCCGGCTCGCGGCGGGCGATGACGAAGACGAAATTGGAGCCCGCGTCCACGAGGGGCCGCAGACCGGCCGCCAGGCCCCCGACTTCATCGCGGATCTCGCCCGACCAGAAATCGACTTTTTCCACACTGTATTTCATGGTGCGCCTCTTAGAGTGCCCGCCGATTGCATTCTTGGCGCACTCAGCATGCGATGCCACGGTCGAGCGCGTCAATCCTCGAATTCGTGCCCTCGATTTCGCTGCCCTTTGATTACCCGCCGCTCGACCAGGAAAAAGCGACGGAAAGCGACTGGCCCGCATTTACGACGATCGGCTCCGCCAGAGTCGTGTCCATCCGGCGGCCGTTCGGTCGTAGTTGTGCCGGGAGAGGCTGCCCGTCCAGCTCGACGCGTACGTTGGGCGAGGCAATTTTGGCCGGCAGCTCGAAGACCAACTCGCGGAGCCGCACGTCGCCGTGCTTCACGTGGATGCGATTCGTCTGGCTTCCCTTCGTCTGGCGCTGCCCGTCGCGAATTTGCTCGAGCGTGCCCCAACCAGCGGCCGCCGTGAAGAACGCGCGGAAATTGTCGGGCTGCCAGCGGGGCGAAAAGCCGAAACGGCCGGCCGGTCCGTCGTAGAGAAAGCCCGACACGGAGATGAGGCAGCCCCAAGAGGCCAACGCCCGCGCGTAATGGTCGCCGCACTCGACCTCGTTCCACGGATTGTGGTGCTTGCCGTCGTAACGATCGTCGACACCCCGCAGAATGCTCAAAGCCTCGCGAATCAGGCCGCGATGCAAAAGGCACGCAGCCACCTGGTATTCGATGCCCGTCCAGACTTCGTCGCGATAGAGCACCGGCTCCGCCATGCGGCCCCCGTTGGGCCACGTGCAGGTGAACAGCCCCGCGTCGCCCGGCCGCGCGAACCAGCGTTGCGGAGGATGGGCCGCGCTCTGGGCCGCGACGTTCGGCGCCCAGTTGTAGCGATACACGGCCTTGAGGGCCGCGAGAATCCGGTCCGACGGATACAGGTCGCCCAGGGACACCTGATCGGCCCAAGTCTGGCCAAACAGCTGATCGGCCAGGCAGCCGTCGCCGTATTGAAACTTGGGCGATTGGCCCGGCGGGATTCGTTGAATGAAGTATTCGCCGTTCCATAGGTTCTTCACCGTCCAGCGGCTGCCGCTCTTGGCAATCTCGCGACAACGCTGGGCAAATTCGCGGTCGCCCATCAAGTCGGCCATCTTGGCTGCCGCGAGGAGCGCGGCGAGATAGAGTGCACCCACGAACGTGTTGGGCCCGACGAAATCGAGGTCGTACGTGTTCCACTGGCGATCCTCGATCACGCCGTCGTCGTTCTTGTCGCGACCGAGCTCGTACTCCATGACCTGCTTGATGCGAGGCCAGTGCTCCGTGAGAAAACTCTTATCCTTCGACATCAGGTGCTCGCGATAACACTTGAGCACCGTGCCGCACTGCCCATCGGCCGCATAGGGCTGAGACGGATTCTCGCCGCGAAAGCCGACGCGTCCGGTCTTGGCATCGAAGCCGACGCCCAGGTCCTGCATCACACGGGCGCTGCGTTCCAACTCAGGGAAGAGTCGGCCCATGCCCTGGGCGTAGTTCCAGACGTGGGTGCAGGTGCCGTCGCAGCAGCCGACCCCCTCCCAGGCCCAAAATCGGCCGTTCCGCCGCCACTGCACGGTGTTCGTCGCCAGCGTGCTAATCGGCATCATCAGCCGCGCGAGCAGCCAGTTGGGCAGCGTGCTGTCGAAATAGGTGTCGCGAAAGAGGCGCGTCAGTCCGGTCAGCGGATCGAGATTCTTCTGCAGGTGTTGCGCGACGGCGTGCGCGTCTCGGTACCAGTTCGCGTACATCCGGCCGTGCTCGCCGCCGGCGAAATGCCAGCACACGAGGAACGTGACCTTGTGCTCAGCCCCGGGCTCGAGCACAAACTCGCTCACCAGTCCGGCGTCCGGGGCGCTCGCACCCAGCGGAAACTCGGCGGTCGCCGGTGCCACGTCGAGCCCGCGCGTCTCGCGTGTGCCGCGGAAACGCCCAAACTCGCTGGCGGCGGCCCGCGCGTCTTCGTCGAGTACGCCCAATAACAGTGAGCCGAAGTCGGGCTGCTGATCGAGCCGCGGCAGGTGCATCCCCGGCGGCGGACCGTCGGCGAACAAAATGTCGTCGACGTTGATGTGTCCCCAGCCCGCCTTGGCCCGGTCCACGATCTGAATTTCGGCACGATGGCCGACCAGGTCGCTGACGTCCCAGAAATCCCACTCGAGCTTTTCATTGTCCTTGCCGGTGGCCGTGCGGACCACTTTCCCGCCGCTCAGCAGGTTCAGGCACGCCTCGTGCGGCCGATTGCCGCCGCCGATGCGGAACTGAATATGAGGACGGCGAATGGTGAATTCCGGCGACGTCAACGTTCCTTCCGTGTCGTCGCCGTGCAGGAACGAATTGACCAGGCCCTGTCCGCCGTAGCCGCTGACCCGTTGCTGTCCGGGCAGCGTGCCGTGTGCGGGATGCTGGCCGAACGCCGTCCCAGTCGCCCGCCATTTGCCGTACGAGTCCCCCTCGAAATTGGCGAACACCTCCGGCTCTCGCACGTTGGCGGCGGCCGGCGGCAACTCGGCGAGCGTCATCACCAGGCTCGTCAGCCCCTGCGAACGCAGGATCCGGTTCTGCCGAGTCGCACGATACCGTCCGACGTGCCGCTGCCCGACCGGATTTCGAATCCATCCGCCGAGCGCCGCCTGCACGCGTTGCTGCGAGAGATTCTTCACGCGATAGCGGAGCACCGTCCCCGGCGTCGCCGACTGCCGCGCATCGAGCGGCACAAACGGGCTGAACGCCTCCAGCGTGACTTCGACCGGCTGGGAATCCCCGTCGGCCGTGCGGTAGCGAACGGTGCCGATCGGATACTCGCCCGTGAACTCAATCCGCGGAAAGCCGAGTCGATCGAGCGTGCGATAAACGGTCCGACCGCCGACGGGCGTAACCGCCAGCCCAAACCCCTGCTCGACCGGCGATGGCGGCGCATACGTGCGATAACAATTGTCGCCGTAGCCGGTGAAGCGATCGACATTGAAAACGCCCCACTCGGCCAGCGTGCCATCGCCGCGCAAATAAAGCTGCCCGGCACAAATCCCCCCAACCGGCATGCCGATGCACGTGAGCTCGTCGCCGGCGTAGACCTTCTTTGGCCCCTTGGCGAACAGGCCTTCGACCCACTTCGGATCGAGCCTCTTATTGGGGGGGATGTGATGTGTTCCCTCGCGAACGGGGGCCGCCTGTGAGTCGCAAGCGTTGCCCAATACGGTGAGGGCAAGCGACCCAGCCCCTGCGGCGAGGAAGTCGCGACGCGAAAGGTTCGCCGTCTGATCGCCTGATGCGTCCACTGAGCTCCATTGTTCGTCGGACATTCAAGACTCTCGCGCTACTGCAGATCAGGGCGTCGCGTCGATTTCGCGAGTCGGCACTTGTGGCTTTATGGTTTGAGGACGGAACTGCGCTCGGTTTTGTTCCCGACGGTCAGCTCGATCTCGATTTCGTGCCCTGCTTCGAGGCGCACCACATCGCCGTTTGGGATGCCGTCGATCTCAGCGATTGGCTTATTTTTGACTTTTGCATCGAAGACCCGAGCGCCTTTCACCACCGGCTGGTCGCCAACCTCTGGCAAGGCGACACCCGGTAGACACGACAACTCGACGTACCAGCGGTTCTGCCGCCGAATAACGAGTTCGATATTAAATCGCTGGAGAGCAGCGAACTGCCACGTTAGCGCAGGATGTCGCGTGCGGTCAAATGGCGGCACAAACGTTCCGTCCAAGAGGGTGTAGTGCGATGCCTTGGCATCCCAACGAATCGCAAGCTTCGCCGCGGCGACAAGCATCTTTTTGTTATTCGCGTCGGCTCTCCTCTGGCTCCCCGGGTCGCAGCCAATCGAAAAATAGGAATCACTGTCATCCGGCTCGAAGTTATGAACTGTGTCGAGCAGTCGCAGTACCTGGTCTCGCAGTTGGTCCGGTTGTCGCTCGTTTTCGGACTGCCGGTTCACTTCCTGCATCCGCTCCTGCTCGTCGCGAGGGACTTGATTGCTTTTCTTGAAGCACCAACGCGGCGACTTCATAAACGTGTCGAGCACCTCGAACGGCCGGGCCGTCGGAACCAGTGGCTTGGCGCGCAGCTTTCCGTATTTGCGATAATAGGCCAAGTGTGCCTCGGGCATCGGACCCGGGCCCGTGGACCCGCCGCCCGCTTCGATCAGAAAGGGGATATCCCCCTCGATTACGATCGGATACCGGGGCGTAAGCTTCCGATCAGCGTCCACCCCAGGCAGAACTCCCGGCGGCACGGGATCGTCTTCGCCGAACAGGGTGAAGACAGTCGCGGTATCAGGAACCTCGAAGAGCGCTCTCAGCATGAGCGGTATCGCGTCCCAAGTGCCCGTCTCCGTGTACTCGCTCGATATCCGCAAAAATTCCGCAACCACTGCTAGCGCCTTCTCCTTGCCGAGCGGCTGCAGCATATTGACGGCACGAATGAATGATCGAGGGTTGTAACGGCGGTCTCGGTCAGCCAAATCGTGAATGACCCCCAACAGACCCCTCAGCTCGGGCTCTGTGAACAACCCGTCGGGTGGCGCTGCGCCTTGACCGGACACGAATCTGACTCTCTGATTTTCGTCGAAGCCGACCTCTCCCAACATCGCGGGCGCCAGGTGCTGGGATACCCCATAGCGCCACTCTTCGTCCGGCCGTTTCATTAGCCCGCCCGAATACCCCGACACCCGGATGTCATCCGGTTTCCCGATCAGCGCGAGCACCTCGGCTTGTGGCATCCCCTCTTTCACTCGGCTCATCGCCTCGGCGAACGCGCGCCGGTTGCGCGGCGTCTCCTTCGCGAGTGAAAACGGTGCAGCGATTGCCAACACGGTGCAGACCCACACGCGAACAAGCACACGATTTGTCATCAGCAGATTCCTGGGCGTTCGGCCTCGACTCGATCGTAGCCCCGCTCACGAGTCTTTGCCATTGCGTCGCATTGGTTCGCATGTTCTAGCGACTGCTTGACACGGTTCGGCTTCAGCACCAGCCTGAATTGCATGAGGTCCGATCCGTCCGAATTGCCCCGCCCTTGGTACGTCGACGTCTCACGCTACGACTGGCTGATCCTATTGATCGCGTCGGCGGGTTGGGTTTTTGATCAGTTCGAGAGTCAACTATTTATCATCACCCGCGATCCGATGCTGGCCCAATTGTTGGGGTCCGAGACCGGTTCGCGCGGGGCGAAGTTTTGGGGCGACGTGCTGCTCGGTGTGTTTCTCGTCGGCGGAACGGTCGGGGGCGTGTTGTTCGGCAGCCTGGCCGATCGCTTCGGTCGCAAGTCGATGATGTCGGCCACGATTTTGGTCTACTCCGTCTTCTCCGGGCTGACTTATTTCGCGACGACGCTCTGGCACGTGGCCGTGCTGCGGTTCTTTGTGGCGATGGGCGTGGGAGGTGAGTGGGCGGTGGCCGCCGCGCTGATTGCCGAGGTCTTTCCCGCTGCCGCACGGGCGCGGGCGTCGGGCATCTTTCACGCAACGAGCATTTTGGGAACGTGGCTGGCGGCCGCGGCCGGGATCGCGGTCGGCGCGCATTGGCGCGGGGCCTATGTGATCGGCATCTTGCCGGCCCTTTTGGTGCTGTGGGTGCGGTCGACGGTGCAAGAACCGGAACGATGGCGATTGGCTGGCGCCCACGGCGAGCGGATGGGAAGCTTGAGCGACCTGTTCGGCGATCGTCGCTGGGCTCTCCGCGCGATCCCCGGGCTATGCCTCGCGGCCGTCGGGCTGGCGACCTTCTGGGGCGTGACGGTTGCCGGCCAAGACCTGATGCGCGAGCTGCTATTGCGTCGCGGCGTCGACTTGGAGGCGGCGAGTCAACGGGCCAAGTTCGCCTACGGCATCATCGAGACGGCCGGCGGCGGCCTGGGACTTTTGAGCTTCGGCCCGCTCGCCGAACGACTGGGCCGGCGCGGAGCCTTTGCCTTGTTTCAGACTGTGGCGCTCGTCGTGGTGCCGTTTACTTGCTATGTGCCGCGCACCGAGTGGCAGATGTTCTGCACGTTGCCCGTGTTCGGGTTCTTCACGCTGGGGATTCACGCCGGCTTTGCGATCTATTTTCCGGAGCTGTTTCCCAGCCGCCTGCGGGCAACGGGGGCGGCGGTCTGCTTTAACGGCGGACGGCTGGTGGCGGCGCCGATGCTCTGGCTGTCGGGCGAATTGAAATCGCGATTCGGACTTGAACTGGCGGTGGCCGGACTGAGTCTGCTGTTTCTGGTGGGAATCGTCTTATTGTTATTCTTGCCGGAGACCAAAGGCCGGCCGTTGCCGGAGTGACTGCTGACAGGCACACCTCTTGCGTGCGGCTCGCATCGCTTTTGATTTGCTCTCCCGCCTGCGTTGTGTTACGGCATAGTTGTGCCGCCGATCGCCGCGGATCGGTATTTGACGTTCCCGCAAGACCAAAGGGAGATGTGATGCGCTTGACCCTTCCTGCATTGGGATTGCTGCTTGTCGCTGCGGCCACGGCCCCTGCCCTGGCCGTTCAGCCCACGGACGGTTATTTCACCGCTCACGACGGCGTTAAAATTCACTACCTCGAAGCCGGTAACAAAAACGGCCCGGGCGCTCCGGTGGTTTTGATCCACGGCTACACGGGCACGGCGCTCGGCAATTGGTTCACCAACGGCATCGCCGACGCGCTCATCGGGCGGCACTGGGTCGTCGCCATCGACTGCCGCGGACACGGAAAGAGCGACAAGCCGCACGATCCGGCGAAGTATGGCCCGCAGATGGCCGAAGACGTCGTCGAGCTGATGGACCACCTCAAGATCGAGAAGGCGCACATCGGCGGCTATTCGATGGGCGGCTTCATCACCGGCCAGCTGCTCGCCAAGCACCCCGAGCGGTTCATCACGGCGGTCTTCGGCGGCTCGGGCGTTCCCGAAGTCGAGGCGGAGTGGAAGGACAAAGTTCCGGCGGACAAGCCGGGGCCGGATCCCAAAGAGGCCGAGGCGCGGAAGACGCTCGGCGCGCTGGCGAACCAGGATCACGAGGCACTCACGGCCGTCCGTCAATATGCCTGGAAGCCGGGCGAGCGAACCAAGATCGATCTCACCAAAATCAAAATCCCCGTGTTGGCGATCAACGGCGAGTTCGACGGCCCCAACGCCAAAACCCATCGCATGCAGCGCGAGCTGGTGAATTTCAAAAGCGTCGTCCTGCCCGGAAAATCGCATCTGACGGCGATCATGCCGGGATACATTCCCAAAGAGTACATCGACACGCTGGCCGCTTTTATCGACGCGAACGATCGCCAACCGTGATGGAGAGCTGCAAACCGGCGGGTGCCCGAATCCTGGTGCTGTTCGCGGCCACCTTCGTAACCGCGGCAGCGCCGGTTCGCGCGGCCGAGCCGGCCCCGCGTCTCAACGTCCTCTGGATCTGCGCCGACGATCACGCCCCCTACGTGATGGGAGCCTACGGCAATCGCCGGGCTCAGACGCCGAACCTCGACCGGCTCGCGGCGGGCGGAATGCGATTCGATCGCGCGTTCTGCAATTCGCCCGTCTGCACGGCGTCGCGGCAGTCGTTCATCACGGGCCGCTATCCGCGGACGCTCGGCGTCACTGAACTCAGCACTCCACTGCCGGCCGGCGACGTCACGCTGGGAGACCTGCTCAAAGACGCTGGCTACGACACGGCCGCATTCGGCAAGATGCACTTCAACAGCCCGTTGACGCACGGCTTCCAGCAGCGACTGGATCTGGCGGATTTTGCGGCCGCCCTCAAAGCCCGCGGCAAGACGCGAATTCCGACAGACGTTCGCGTGCAACCGCCCTGGAAACCGTTTAAGGATCCGGCCCGCATCTGGTTGAATGCGGCCACGCTCCCCGCGCCGGCCGTCGAAGCCGATATGTCGGGGACGTATTTCGCGGCACACGCCGAACGTTTCTTGAGTGAGCCGCACGCCAAGCCGTTCTTTCTGTTCGTCAGCTTTTACGAGCCGCATTCCCCGTTCAATTTTCCGATCGAATACCGGGGGCGATTCGAGCCGCAGGATTTTGAAGTGCCGTCCGTCGTACGGGGCGACGCCTGGCAGATTCCAGCCATCTTCCGCAGCTTGACGCCCCACGAAAAACAGGGGATCGCCGCCGCCTACTACACGTCGGTTGCTTTTCTCGATCGCAACGTCGGCCGCGTGCTGGCGGCGCTCGACAAGTCGGGCCAGGCGGATCATACGCTGGTAATCTACACGGGCGACCACGGCTACCTGCTCGGTCAGCACGGGCGGTTCGAGAAGCATTGCAGCTACGAGGAAGCGGTCCGCGGCGTCTCTTGATGCGTTGCCCGAGCACGGTGCGCTCCGACTCCGCCAGCCTGCGCTGGTCGAATTTATCGACATCGTGCCTACGGTGCTTGATTTGTGCGGCGTGCCCATTCCGTCGAACGTCCAGGGGCGCTCGCTCCGCGGCGTATTGACCGGCAGCGCCACGACGCATCGCCAGCAAGTCTTTATCGAGTATGCTCCCAACGACGAAGCGGCTGTCCGCGATGAGCGTTGGAAACTGATCTTCGAGCGCGGCCAGCGCCGCCGCACCGACGGCTACGACCCGGGACTCCCCCTGCCCGGCCGCAAGATTCGGCTCTACGATCTGGAGAACGACCCGCACGAGCTGACCGACGTCGCCTCACGTCCGGAGAACGCCGATCGTGTCGAGCGCATGCTGACGCTACTGGCCGAGCACCTCCGCGCGACGGCACGCGAGCCGCTGCCGACCATTCGTTCAAGCCAGGCAAGATCCGGTTCGAGCAATTTGCTCGAGCAGCTCGACGCGCTCGTGCAGCCGCACGACGTCACGGCGCCGACCGCCCGTTAATCACGCTGCCTGGCTGCCCGCCCATCAGCGCGACGATACCGCGCCGCACCTTGAAACGCCGAGATCGCGCGATTGTCACTCTGAGGTCACGAAGTACGACAACAGCTTCTTGATCCGATGGGAGTCAAAGTCGTCGTCTCCCCGGAACCAGGACAACGGCTGGTACTGCAGGATCTCACCACTGTTGTCGAGCACGCCAATGTGGGGGAATCCCTGGCGTTGCGGTGCCTGGAAATACTTTTCCTGTACTGTTCCCCCCGAATCGCTGCACACATCGACGAGCACCAGGACGAACCCCTTGCTGACGAAGGACGAGACTTCGGGATCCTCCGTCAAGATGGTGTAGACCTTTAGCGCCTCTGGCTGCGCATTGTCTCCCACGAGCACCAGGACTTTCTTGTGGGTTGCGTCTACCGACTTGATCGCGGCATCGACGTCGGCCATGGCGTCTGCAAACGGGTTGAACACGGGTTTCGCATGCGGGTCGGCAACGCGTCGTCGCCGGTTGTCCCGGCGGACGCCGCCCAAATGCAAGTGGATGGGAATTACGCCTGTGTCCTGGGGGGTATTTCCCCGCGGCTGCTCGTGGACTGTGGTCCCCTTTGGAAAGTCGACCAAGAATTCTTGAGGTGCGACCGGCTGATTGATCGACACGTCGGAAATTGTGCAGGAATTCACGGTGCAAGACATGCCGACGGCGCTCACCGTTGCCACTTTGCAACCGGTGGGGACCCAGCCGGCGACCGAGTCTCGGCGATAGGTGATATCCATCCGCTGCGTGTCGCGACCGCGGTTCGTCTGGTGCTTGCAGAGTACGATGTAGTCGTGCGCCGGATCGAGCCAGTAGGAGGTGCGGGGGGCCGCCCGCCCGTCTTCGATCGATTCGATGATGACGCACGAAACGTCGCCGAGTTTGCCCCGCTGCGGCAGGACGCGAAAACCGGCAGTATCGAGGCTGCCCAAAAAAGGATCGAGCGGGCGAAACGTCAGCAGCATGCACTCGGGCCCTGGGCGCTGGACCTGGCTAACGTGAAAACCCGGACGGAGATACCCGACGCCTGTGATGAGCGGATCGTTGAGGGCACGGTAAGTCCGCGTCGAGGTCCCGTCAAAGGCGACGCGGGCCGGCGGCCCGATCGCCACCGAGCCGCGCGGCTGCGAGGACTCGACGCGTCGGCGAGCCGTCGCGCCCCCTTCGCGATCGATAATGTACTGAGCGACGTCGGGGCGATATGGATCATTGTCTTCGACGTACGCGAACTTGTTGCCGTCGACCAGGACCGAATGGACCGGCTCTATGGTGTGGCTCCGCGCCCTGATTTGCTCCCCCTTCCAGCTGAACTTGAACGACTTTGTGCTCGACTGCCTCTTCGTCCAGATGGCGGCGATGGCCTCCATCGACGGCGGCGCGACCGGTTTCGTGTCCGCAGCCGGCAACGCGTGCACTCCGTTCGCATTGGAGGCAGTTGCTCGGAGCTCGGCGGACTCAGGCCGCGCGAGGGACGAACCGCTCATCGCCACATTGCAGACCATGGTGCCCGGAGGATACGAGCAGGCAAAGGTGTCGGCGGGAAGCTTTTCGTTAATCGTGTATCGAGTGACGGTCGATTCAATCTTGCCGCGGAGTGGCGAGTTGAATGCGGGCAGATCTCGTTTCCAATGCACGGGGACCCAGCCGTGCTGCTTGTCCTGTCGGTAATCGATGGCGATCGAGGTCGGGGAGAAGAAGCCTTGCCGCTTTTCCCAGCGGACGACGATGTTGTCCCGGGTCGGATCGACCCAGCACATTTCGGAACGGTCCAACTCGTCCATCTGCACCTTGATACAGCGGACCTTGTCGAGCACTTCTTCCCCGACGATGCGACATCGATCCGTCGCAACCCAGCCTAGAATCGGATTGAGCGAGCGAAATGTCAGGCAAATCGGTCCCCAATCCAGAGTCCGGGGATCCCGCCACGCGTAGCTCTCGTAATAGGCGAAGGGAGACGGATTCGAGGCGCTGGCCTGTCCCCAGATTGCCAATTGCGGCGATCGGCTTGGTTCGAGCGGGGTGGCAAGGCGTGAAACCGTTTTTCCATCGACGATTTTGCGAATGCGGGCCGTTTGTCTCCGATCCTTCGGAGCGAGGTAGTGCAATTCCAGGAAGTCGTCGCGAATCCGCTCCTGACCTTCCACCCAGAAACTCGAATCGAGGATCGAGAACTCGGGCGCGTCGTCCACCTCCATGCCGGCTGCCCGCAGGCCGCCGACGAGCCCGTTGCCGTACAGGTATCCCTTGGGCAACACCACGCGACTATCCCAGGAGAAGTGGAAACAATTCACTCGCTCCTGCCGGGCCTTCCACGACGCGAGGATGCTGGCAAGCGTCTGCGACCGCTCGTTGACCGAGTCTCCCGGAGGGGCTGCGTTCGCGAAGGGCTGCGCCACGATCTGAAATAGCAGTAAGACGCCCCCGACTAGCGCGACCCAAGGCGATTGCACGCGGCACTGCGGTCCGGCCACGGGAAGCTCCTCTGCACGAGTGGATGATCGTCGCCGAACGGCGAAAACAATCTGCCGGGATTTAGACTACCCCCATTCCCGAAAGTTCCCAAGTGAATTCTTTTTCCGGACTAGGGGCGGCTACTTGACGCTCCGGGAGCGGACCAGCGGCCCAAAAATGCCCGGATTTTGGCCGGATCGAAGAGGTGCCCTCCAACGTTGCGAGCTGGTCCGTCCGCAAGTCGAGTGACGCCAACTACCAGCCCGCTCGGGTCGATGACTCCGACTCCCAAAAAGGAGTTGCCGGAATGACCCGTGGCGCGCCCGTCAATTCCCGCGCGAAGATGCGCGTGAGGCCCGCTCTCAGCACATTTGAAGTGAAGGCGTTGGGACTCGAACCCAAGACCTACGGATTAAAAGTCCGTTGCTCTACCAACTGAGCTACGCCTTCAATGCCCTTCAGCGTAAGGGCATCGCTGACTTTTCGCTTCTCGCTGCCCCGTTCAATCGACAACCGTTGCGACAACCACTACTCTCGAGGCACATAAAAGCGACAACCGGGCTGATGACCCGGTTGTCAGCGACAACCAACGCCGTTAACCGACGTTGCCACGTGGCCAAGTCTAGCAACTCAACGTCCCCTCGCAAGCCGCCCAAAAGCTTGCTCCGATCGTCAACGAAAACGGCGAAGCCCTACGCCGGTTTCCCCCTGACGCCGCATCCATCCGGGCGATGGTGCAAGAAGATTCGCGGCAAGCTCGTCTACTTCGGCAAACTCGATTCGCCGGGGGCCGCGCTCGAGCGATTCAATCGCAATTGGCCTTATCTCAAAGATGGTCGCATGCCTTCCCCGATCGACACGGGCGACGGTTGCACGGTGGGGCTGCTCTGTCATGCGTTCCTTGCGAGCAAGCGTTCCCAACTGGAAGGCGGCGAGCTGTCGGCCCGCTCATTTCAAGACTACTTTTCAATACGAGCGACCTGTTAATTAAGCATATTGGGCAATGAGGCTTGGTGTGATCCTGTCCCACAACAACTGTTGTGTGATCCAAAGCATTCACGAGTTAGGCATCCAGCAGGATTTCAGCCGCCGCGAGCGAGCGGGGGTTTCGCGATGACCACGCGAACTTCAGTTGCCAAGAAAATTAGAACGGGCTTGATCCTGTTCGCTGCCTTGGCCGCTTTGGTGTTTTCTTTCGTAATAAACCATGCTTTGCGGCCGGGTGCCGAGACGGCTTCCGTGCCTAACGCAGGTATTCGTCAAGAAGAGTTGACCCTCAATGGACCCGGATTAAACAGACTTTCGTCGGCACTCCACAAGCAGTTGAAAGAGACCGCCACCACGCTCAAGGGCCACACAAAGTCGGTCAGGAGCGTGGCGTTCAGCCCGGATGGGAAACGAATCGTTAGTGGAAGCCAGGACAACCTGGTCAAAGTTTGGGACGCCACCAACGGCCAGGAAATTCTCACGTTCAACTCGCACCAAGATGTCGTGCGGAGCGTGGCGTTCAGCCCTGATGGACAAAGGATCGTTAGTGGAAGTTGGGACATCCCGCCCAAGGTGTGGGACGCCACGAGCGGCCAAGAAATTCTCACTCTCGGGACAGAGAATTTCGTAATGTGCGTGGCATTCAGCCCTGATGGAAAATGGATCGCTAGTGGAAATGGGTACTGGAAATTCAAGATGTGGGATGCCGCCAGCGGCGCGGAAACCCTCACACTCAAGGGGCACAACGAAGCAGTGGTGTGCGAGGCGTTCAGCCCTGATGGGAAACGCATCGTCAGTGGAAGTCACGACAGGACGCTGAAGGTCTGGGACGTGACGACGGGTAAGGAAACCCTCACGTGCAAGGGGCACACAGGTTCAATCAGGAGCGTGGCGTTCAGCCCTGATGGGAAACGGATCGTTAGCGGAAGTGACGACCGTACGGTCAGAGTGTGGGACGCAGCCAGCGGGCAGGAAACCCTCACGCTCAAGGGGCACACGGATCGAGTCTGGAGTGTGGCCTTCAGCCCCAATGGGAAACGGATCCTCAGCGGAAGCAACGACACGACGATGAAATTGTGGGACGCGACGACCGGCCGGGAAACCCTCACGCTCAAGGGGCACACAGGTGGTGTTATGTGCGTGGCGTTCAGTCCTGATGGGAAACGGATTGTCAGCGGAAGTTGGGATAACACGCTTAGACTGTGGGATGCTCCCCGCGAAGCCGCTGGAATTCGTTGACGACCTCCAACGGCCTGGAGTAAAGAGATTGTCGTCGACTCCACCATCTCACTCGTGCGGTGCTCACCCGCGCAGGCAGGCGCAGCCGTTGTTGAAGCCGATCACGCTAGGTCCGGCGGCATCGATTGAGACGGCCCTCTCGGGCGAGCCGATCCGCCGCGGCGGATCAGCTGTCGGGTGCTTCGGTCCTCCCGAGAGTTCTCCGGGCTTTTCTCGGTGAAACGACGTGTCCCGTCCCGGGCGTTGGTTCAAAGTCCCCGCGTCCAAAGTCCAAAGTCGGGCTTGCGAGCCATCTGACCTCGGACCCCGGACCTTGGACCTTGGACTTCCCCGTGTCCCGTCCCGCTGGTCTGAATCAATCCCGTCCCAACGTGTCCTGGGCCCACTTCGGCAGTTTGCCCCGGTGAAACAACGAGTCCCGTCCCGTGTCCCGTCGCATAATTTCCCCCTCGCCCCTTGCGGGAGAGGGGTAGGGGTGAGGGGTGCCTTAAAGTAGAACGAAAGGCACCGGCTTACTGCGTGTGCGGCTCCTTAAGAGGGCCCCGATTGGCCGGGCTGGATCGCCGCTATCCGGTGGGACTCTCGTCGGTGGGTCCAGTTTGCGGCGCCCCCCTTATATTAAATGTGAGAGACCCGTCCCGGCGGGACCACTTTTAGGCGGACCCGGCGGGTCAACTTGTCCCGCCGCGCCGGGGATCTTTTTCTCCCTCTACTCCCCCTGTGAGAAAAAAGGATCCCCACCCCGCCGGGGATCCTTTCTCGTCCCAGCGGACAAGGCCGGCGTGCGACGAGCTCCCTTCGGGTCTGACTTCGGCGAGCTCAGTCGAGCCGAGCCTCAGGGTCGAAGACAGTCGAGTCGGGTGAGGATGATCGTGTCCCGTCCCACTCTTCCCCCTCGCCCGTCCGCTTCGGATGGGAGAGGGCCGGGTCCGAAGACTTTGGACATTGGACTGTCCGCGTCCCGATCACTGCCCACCGCGCGCACAAAAACCGCTCGCGCCGAGATCCGCTCTCTCCATTCAGCCACAAAAACGAGATTCGTCCAAGATCAGTTTCCGCGAAATCCCGAATCTGATGTCGCGGATTTGACTCACAGGAACGAAGCAGGGAGCTGCGACTCGCTTGCCGTGGCCGTCACCGGTCTTCGCTCGCAAGCGCATCGGCTCACTCCGCGCGGGCCGCGAACCACCACTCCGACGCCTCGTCATTGCTCGAATTCGCGTCGGATATGAGTGGCAGTTCCTCGATGCACGGCGAATAATGGGGCAACGCCGGTTCTGGTCAACGCTGTGATTATCGTGCCTCCGTCAATTACGCCTCGCACACGTTCGCAGCTCTCATCGTTCGTCATAACGAAGATGGAAGCCGCCGGCGTTCGGGTGCCCCCCTCGTCACGAATTTATCGCCTGCACGAACTCTACCATTCTGGCATCCCCGATATCGGGCCTCAGCATTCTGCCTATGAGCTGGCGGTGGAGGGCGAACGTGATCTGCAACTCTTGGGCTACGCCTTCGACCAGTGTGAGAGAGTCGAATTATCTGACTCGTATCGTCGTGTGTTACGCACAATTGTTCAGGACTCATCATTGCCCCAAGCCGACCGATTTGAGTCACCCGGGCGTGACGCGGCTTTTGAGCTGTTAGTGGGCGCCGTTTGTAAAGCTGCCCAACTAAACCCCGTTGAATGGGGGCAGCCGGATGTCACGTGCACCTGGAACGGCGCTAAATACGCCTTTGAAGCGAAGCGGCTCAAGAGCGTCAAGACTCTCGAGGCTCGCGTCAAAAAGGCGACTAAACAAATTCGCCATTCCGGCCTTCCGGGAGTGGTCGTTGTAGACATGGTCCTCGCCCTGAATCCGGATAACCATCGGATTCGTGACGTATCCGATACGGTGTTTTGGTCGCTTTATGAGAAGAACGTCCGGGCCGTGTGGAGCGAACATGAGGCAAAGGTCCAGCAGATCATCGCGCGGGCGAACGTCCTTGGTATTGTAGTCCACGACTACCATATTCGTCGCCGAGGTTCCGATTGGCAGCTGGCCGGGGCGACGATCCGCATCCCCAGTGTGGCTCGTGCTAGCGAGGAGCGCCGGGATTTCGAGACACTTTCGGCGCTGTACGTGTACGGTTTGCCGAATCAGACTGACGCGTCGCAGAATTCGTTCGCTTCGTCCTGAGCTCTTCTTCGTCGACAAAGTGAACCCCGAAAAACCATGCGGCTTATACCACTAGCGGCAGCGATAGATGAGACGCCGGAGGCCGACATCGTCTTTGTCCACGGGCTTGACGGTGACTGGCGTGACACGTGGACTGGCTCACACCACTACCTCTTTTGGCCCAAGTGGCTCGGAGACGAATTCCGCACGTGTCGTCTTTGGTCTTTCGACTATCCGGCAGCCAAGTCGGATTGGTTTGGCGGCGATTCAATGGCCCTCGTTGATCGCGTCGTCGGATTTTCACATTGCCTTGAGAACGAAGGCGTCGGCCAAAGACCCGTCATTTTTGTGACGCACAGCCTTGGCGGATTGCTCACGATTCAAATGCTTCGCCATCGCGAAGACACATGGATGGTTCCTGGGGTGCCTAATCCGTTCATCAACAACGTGGTGGGAATGGTTTCTTTTGGCACACCGTACCAAGGATCCTTCTGGGCTTCCGCTGCAGTTAGGTTCGGTACGGTACTGCGACCGTCGCTAAGCACTCAGGATCTCCAAAGAGGCGACCGCCACTTAGCGGACTTGATGAAGTGGTTCCGAGCCTTCGTTGCCAAAAAGACCGTCCCCCTTCTGGCCTATTGTGAAACAAAGCCGCTCTGGGGCATTGACGTGGTCGTTGACAGCGTCTGTGCGGACCCGGGGATTGCAGATGTCGTTCCGGTTCCGCTGGATTGTGACCACGTCGGTCTTTGCAAGTGCCAATCGACCAATGTGTTGTTTTATCGAGGCGTGTGTAAGTTCGTCCGAGACCGATTGGCAGATTGCCGACCGATAACCGACAACACCGACGTTGACGACGGCTTCGCCGTTCATCTTGGTTTAGACAGCGTTCCGTTCCGTTACGACGCGCAGGCGTTTACCGCCGATCCTGACCTCACTTTGTCGTACAAACTCAATCGTGCCGTTGAACCACCTCGCATCTATCCATCATTACCGTACCTGGACGAACTTAGGCGTGGTGGTCTCCTTACGGCACGCACCTTCGCAGGCAGCGCCATCGCCTGCTCATTTCCGGCTCTTGACTTCAAGGTTTCCAACAACGGCCAGAAGATCATCTATCTCAGCGAAGCGGAGTTTCTCGTGAGCTGCAGCCGCCCACTGAGATATCCATTGTTAATCTTCCGCGATCGTGGCCCGTACAGCTTGATACTTGTGAACCAAGGATCTGGAGCAGCCCGGAGCGTGGATCTCCAACTCAGCTTTTCGCCGTCCGGTGAAACACCAATTTTTTCAGGTGAATACAGACACGTCGTCGGCGTCGGAGACATCGAGGAAGAGGCAATGGTCGATCTTCAAAGTGAGATGGCTAAATAAGACCTCGCACCGTGCGTAGCGCGGAGGGAGAATGATCTGGAGTAGAAAACAGGCTTGGCTCTAAGGTTGTGGGTGATAGACGACCACAATCCCCGGAGACCAAGCCATGGATGGCCATCTTCGTCTTTCGACGCGGGAACGCAAGACGTGTTTGAAGACCTTGCGGACAGCGCGGACGGCTCGGCGAGCACTGGTCCTGTTGTTGCTGGCCGAAGGACGTTCCTACCGCGAGATCCGCGCGGCCACCTTTGCCAGCCCGACTTTGATCCGCTCGGTGAAACGGGAGTTTGCGACAGGTCGGCTGGGAATGGCTTTGCGAACCGAAGAACAACCAGACACAGTTCCTTCGTGGCTGATTTTCGTCGTGCGGTGGCTGTTGAAGTCGACGCCGCAGGACTTCGGCTTCTTCCGGAGCCGCTGGTCGTGCGGTCTGTTGGCCTTGCTGTTGTGGGAACAGGAACGCATCCGCGTGAGCCCCGAAACGGTCCGCCGGGGGATGCACCGGCGGGAGTTTGTCTGGCGTCGTCCCCGGCCGGTCGTCGGGCCGCGCGATCCGGAGCATGCCCGGAAGCTGCAGCAAATCCAGCGATTCATCGGACAACTGCCGGCCAACGAGACCGTTGTGTTCCAAGACGAAGTGGATGTCCATTTGAACCCCAAGATCGGGTCGATGTGGATGCGTCGCGGCCAGCAAGCCGAGGTCGTCACGCCAGGCAACAACGAAAAACGGCATTTGGCTGGATCGCTTCACTGGCGGACAGGACGGCTGTTGTTGTCGGCTCCAGGAAAGCAACGCAACGCGGCGCTCTTCGTGGCCCACCTCGACGACCTGCGTCGGCAACTGCGGTCCTATCGGGTGATCCATGTGGTCTGCGACAACGCCAAATTCCACGATTGCCGCGCCATCCGCGATTACCTGCTTCAACACCCCGGTCGAATTGTCCTCCACTTTCTTCCGAAGTATGCGCCCGAGACGAATCCCATCGAGCGCGTCTGGTGGCACCTCCACGAGACGATCACCCGCAATCACCGCTGTCAGTCGATCGACGAACTCCTGCGAGAAGTCACCGATTGGGCCGCGGCTCAAAAAACATTTTTCCTGCAAACGGCCAGCTTCACAGACCTGTACTCCTTAGCCGCTTAGCGCTCCGCTTCGGTGGAGGTTTTATTTAGTGCAGCAACCGATTATCCCCCCGATTTAGTGAGTCGGATCGAGGAGGCGGCCGATCGCGACAAGGTTGTAGTAGCCTTCGGCGAGGTTTCGTGGCAAGAGGCGATCGATGAGCCACGCAAATCTTGTCGGTTTATTGCTGATGTCTACGTCGGTCCACAGCTATTCGGTTTTCCCGGTCCACCATCGTTTATTTACGACTTAAAACTGCGATCAGATGGCACCACGTATACCGAGACAGTCCCTGTGTCGCAGATAGTAGAACCAGGATCTACCGATCGCTTTCAGATTGCCCTGTACTGCGATCTTTCGTCCGAACACTCGCTCACGGTCCGCCTGAAGTCGACTCAAAAGGTGGTGCTATCTCGCGAAATGACCGTAGAAGTCTTCATGCCTCGGTCGTCCTTCGCCATCATTCGATCGCGAGACTCGATGCGAAACATCAAGGGATGATTGGTTGACCGGTCCCGATTGCGGCGGGGTGGCATGCTCCACGGCTCGGCGTGGGCATGTCCTGCTGGAGTCCGCATGCTCACGCGAATTCCGTGAGATCGCCTCGGAATTCGCGGAACGATCGGCGTCCTGAGCCCTTGGAAGGGGCGTCAGAGAATAGCCCAGGGCTTTAGCCCTGGGAACGATGCCCGCGCTCATCCCCCGTGAGCCCCGCGAGGGGCGACAGAGACCCGCAACGAATCTCTGTCGCCCCTCACGGGGCTTCTGCGTCTCTTGTGAAACGCGACCCAGGGCTAAAGCCCTGGGCTATTCTCTGGCGCCCTCTTCGGGGGCTTTAGAGGCGCTGCGCGGCAGCATACCCCGCGGCTCGGCCTGGGCATGTCGTGCTGCAGTTCGCATGCTCACGCGAACGTCGTGAGACTGTCCGGGAATTCGGCGGGATTTCGGCGCCCTCGCTCACGCTTCGGGTTGGTGTGTCGCGTGCATGAACCCGACGCGTAACGCGACGGCTGCATCGTGAAGCGGAAGCTTGGGTGCTTCCCTCCCGCGGAATCCGGGAACGGACGCCGCGGATCGACTCGCAGGAACGAAGCGGAGCTTCGAGGACGTGCGGGCCCAAGCGGAGAGGCTGTGAATTTTTTCGAGAGGGCTGCCGCCGCACCATTGCCTAGAGCCAGTTTCAAAACCGCTTGAGGATCGTGACGGCGCAAGCCAATTCAAGGAATCCGAGAAAAAGAAGACTGTGACGCTCGTAGCGCACAACAAGGCGACGATAGTTGAACAGCCAACTGATCGAGCGTTCGACCCTCCAACGTCGTTTGTAGCGTCGAAGTGGCCGTCCGTCCTGAGTTGCCGGGCGTTTGCGGCTGCATCGGTGTGGACAAATCAGTTCAATGCAACGCTTTGCCAGCCGCTTTCGCAAGGGATCACTGTCGGCCGCTTTGTCATAAATCAATCGCTGGGGGCGCTTGCGCACGGTCCGCTTGTTCAAGAGCGGCTCAATGAGATTGACTTCCGCCGGACTGGCGCTGGCGATGTCCACGCCGAGCGGCGTGCCGCGGCCGTCGATGAGGAGCATGATCTTCGTCCCCTTGCCGCGCTTTGTCTTGCCGACGCAAAGCCCCCTTTTTTGGCCGGGGAAAACGTGCCGTCGGCCATCGCCTCGTCCAAGCGGAGCGACTTCATTCCGTCGAGCCGGCGGAGCAGTCGGCGCCAAGCGATCTGGAAGATTCCGCTTTGAGTCCACTCGCGTAGCCGCCGCCAGCAGGTCGCTGGGGACGGAAAGTATGTTGGTAAGTCTTTCCACCGTGCACCACTGGTTAACACCCAAAGGATTCCTTCCAGGCACGGGCGCGGTGGGACGGGGGGACGCCCGCCGACTTTTTTCATCCTCCTTACAGGAAACAGATCCGCGATCAGAAGCCATTGCTCATCGGTGAGTTGCGGTTTGGGTTCCGTCCTGGACGCCCTCCAATTGCGGCCCTGATTGGGCCAATAGGAAAGCGTCAACAACATGCGAGTGCCTCCTTTCACCCGCTTCGGAACGCAAGTTTCTTGCCGGATCGTTCCACTGACAAATGGCTTTTGAAACTGGCTCTAGTCTCGGACGAGGCGCTAAAACGTTCAACGCCTTTCAGGGAGGAGAACTCATGATGGCGCCGTTGTTCGACAAGTCCGAGTTCGTGCCCGAGCCGGCTGCGGTGGAGCCCATGCAGAAGGGGAACCCGCGTTTGCGGCTGGCGGTGCGCGATCAGATCGTGATGCATTGGGAGGCGGTGGATGACCTGATCCCCGAGGATCACCGGGCACGGATCGTTTGGGCTTACGTGGAGGGCGTGGACCTTTCGCCGCTGTTGAAGAAGTTTGAGGCGGTCGAGGGAGCGGTGGGACGGGCGGGGACCGACCCGCGGTTTCTCTTGGCGTTGTGGTTGTATGCCACGATCGAGGGGGTCGGCAGCGCGGTAGTGTCCTAATTTGAAAAACCTCCCAAAAAGTTTGGACCGGGACGAATAGGACGCTGCCCCTAATTTGGGGGTAGTGAGGATGACCACTGAGCAAAAAGACTGGATCGATGATCCGGCCGCGCGTGACGCGATTCTGAAATTTGTCCGCGAGTCGGCAACAGAACCGAACCTCGATTGGGATGGGCTTGTCGAGGCTCTGGAGCGTCCCGACGAATACGATTACGGTCGCGAGTTGCCTGCGCCATTACGCGCTCTTTGGTCGCGAATGGGCACCGGCGAAAGGATGGTCGCCATGATTATTTGCGAACGCTGTACGAGAGAGCGCCAAGCCGCGGAGCGTCCATAGGATTGGGGATCTCTACGCCCTCGACGTTTTGCTCTTCAGCGTAAGTGAGCACGTCGCTGAGGACTTGGGAGAGCGCCAAAAATACCCGCGCGAAAAGCTTTCGTGCTGGAGAGCGCCGATTCATCGACGGCCTCCAAAAGCCCATCTTCTGGTAGAACTCCGAATACTTCTTAATGTCTGCTCGCATTGAGTCGTAGATCGCCTGGACGCGATCAATGGACAGCGTCACGGCTCCCGGATAGTGGGCGAAGTGGTTTCGCAAATCGTTGAGCTTCACAAATGCGTTGAATGTTTCTCCGTCAATCAAGTACAGCACGCGCACCATCACTAGCTTGACGTAGAACGACTGAAGTGGCGGCTGTCGCCCCACGAGCAACCAATCGACCAGGTCGTTCGTTTCTCCAGACCGATGACGGAACTTCGCCCGCAAGATCTCCTCTAGCGTCCCATCCAAATGCCCGTGCGCCGCCAGGACGCATCCGCGGTCGGATTCTCCAACCCCGACCACGTCCAGGATCGTTTTACTCGTCGGTGGCTCGGTGAGCTTCTTGCGTTTTTTCGACATCGGGAATCCGCACAGCGCGATTCGGAGAACGGCCCGCGTCTTGGTGGCGCAGCAGCTTTATACACTGCCGTAGGGGTCCGCGCGCAGCGGATGGGATCGTAACCCCCTATCTCCGCTTTTGGTGAGCAGCATCGGCTATAAGCCCGCGGATAGCCTCCGTTACGGCAGCCGAGCGATTCCAGCCCCGCTTCTCCGCCAGCGCGTCTAGGCGCTCCACAAGCCCCGATGGCACGCTCGCGGAGATGTTTACTGTCGGCCCCTCTTCGGGGTGAGCTGTCTTTCGCCCGGCCCCTTCACGCTTTCCGCCATGCTGGCTTTTGGCCATTTCCCTGCCTCTTGAAAAAATCATACAAATCAAGTTGACATTCCCATTTGATTTTGTATGATAAATCAAGTCAGGGGTCAAGGCAAAGAAAAACCCCGGAAGGACGCCAATCCAACCGGGGCGAGAACAGACATCCGGGCGAACCCAGAATGCCAGTCCAGACAACTGCATTCTACCACGGTTCGCCGCAGTCGAAAGAGGCGAGACCGTGGCCAACGTGTTGAAGCGAGAAAAACAGATTCAGATTCTGCGACTCTTGTCGGAAGGCAACTCGATTCGGTCGACCGAACGGCTGACCGACATGCACCGCGACACGATCATGCGATTCGTGGTCCGCTTCGGAAATCAGTGCCGCGCGTTCCTCGATGAAGCGCTGTCGAACCTTAGTCTGCGGCACGTCCAGTGCGACGAAATCTGGACGTTCGTCCGCAAGAAAGAGGGTCACTTGTACGGCAACGAGAAGCGCAACAACACGATCGGCGACGCCTATCTCTACACCGCCCTGGACACGGACACCAAGTTGCTCGTGACCTTCGCCATCGGCAAGCGCAACAGCGAAGTGACCGCAGCCTTCATCGCAGACTTGGAAAAGCGGCTCGTGCGTCAGCCGGTCGCGGATGCTGACGACACGCCGCAAATCTCAACCGATGGCTGGGGGCCGTACGTGCCGTGCATCGCCCGATCGTTCGGCCGATCAGTGCGGCATGGCGTTCTGATTAAGAACTACGTGAATCCCGACGTCGGCCGCTACGCCCCTCCCGCGCTCATAAAGGCTGACCGAATCAACGTCAGCGGGATACGCGATCTCGCCACGATATGCACGTCGCACGTGGAGCGGAACAACTTGACGATCCGCACCTTTATGAAACGGTTCACGCGGCTCGCGCTGGGTTTCTCAAAGAAGCTCGAAAACCTCGCAGCCGCGACCGCCATTCACATCGCGGTTTACAACTTCGTCCGCATTCACAGAACGCTCGGCTGCACCCCGGCGATGGCTGCGGGAGTGATCGGCGAGCTGTGGGACATGGACCGGCTGTTTGACGCGGTTGCGGAGCACGCGAACCGAAATGTGCGGGATGCGCGGCTGGAGAAGCTAATCCGGCGGCTAAGTCGCGACTAACCAGAACACATAAGATTTTGCCACAAAAGGAGATACGCAAAACCTGCGCCTGAGAAAACCGGGGCCGCACTGCCTGCAGCTTTAACTTGCATGCCTTAGAAATTAATCTCGCAAAACCTTTCAAATTCTGCAAAACCGACAGGCCACCTGGACAAACGAGTCTAGATTATTATAATCTAGACTTCGATTTCTTATCGTGTTTATGCGACTCCAAAAGTCATGTTATGGTCCGCTTTAATCTCCATAAGCCACGGGGCTGAGTCTTATGAAATCATTGGCCTCCGACACAATTTCCAATAGGGCGGGTCGGTACATTCGACAGCCAGCAAATTACCGCGCCTTTATTCCGGAGCCGCTTCCGCCATCGTCTCCGCCGCTCGAAAGTTCTGGGGAAATCCAATGCCTGTTAAACGATGCTGCAATCGAATTGGGCCGGCTCGACGGGCTAACCGTGAACCTTCCGAACCCGGACATGTTTCTTTCGATGTACGTTCGAAAGGAGGCTCTTCTCAGTTCCCAAATTGAGGGAACCCAAGCAAGCCTCAGCGATGTTCTTGAGTACGAAACCATAAAGAATAACCGAAGGCGACCCAGGGATGCCGCCGAAGTTGTGCGGTACGTCGCGGCGATGAATTTCGGACTGGAGCGCCTCAGGGATATGCCGCTCTCGCTCCGCCTGATCCAGGAGATTCATGGCGTACTGCTCAGCGACGGTCGCGGAAGTACTCGAATGCCAGGTCAGTTTCGGGAGTCCCAGAATTGGATTGGCGATAGCGGATCGACAATTTCCACAGCATCCTTCGTCCCTCCTCCCCCGCACGAAATGAAAATCGCGCTCGGGGGCCTGGAAGATTTCATGCACTCCAAGGAATCGATTCCGCTGTTAATCAAATGCGCGCTTGTGCATGCGCAGTTTGAGACGATCCATCCGTTTCTTGACGGAAACGGACGGATCGGACGGCTGTTGATCACGTTTCTCTTGTGCTACGAAGGCGCTATCAGTCGCCCACTGCTATATCTGAGCTACTTTTTTAAGCTGAATCGGAGTGAATACTACGAGCGATTAAATGCGGTTCGGTTTAATGGCGATTGGGAGGGATGGGTCAAATTCTTTCTGCGGGGAGTCTCAGAAGTCGCAAAGCAAGCGGCTGGAACCGCCCGAAAGATCGTCGCTCTCCGCCAGCAACACCACAAGTTGATTCACGAGATCTTGCCAAGGGCGCAACGAACGCCCTGCGACTGATTGACCAGCTATACGCCCGGCCCTACACGGACGCGAACGGGGTTATTTCAACTCTGGGCATTAGCCAGCCGACCGCGAACGCGCTGCTTACGAAGCTCGAAAAGGCCGGCCTGCTCCTCGAGGTAACCCAGCAATCATGGGGCAAATTCTACTCATATCAAGCATATGTGGACCTGCTTGCAGAAGGGACGGAGCAGACATCGACAAATCAGCGTGGCCAACAGTCGCCCAAAACTCATGCATGAAAAGTGGAGGCGATCCGTCACGGCCCAAGAAGCTTTTCACGTCTGCACGCACCTCTCAGGCCCGACTCCGCCGCTAGAATGACGGCATGAGCGACCACGACAAGAACCAAGCAGGCTGCCAGAGACGTAGCCGAGCGCTCAAGGCTGGAGATTGCGGAAACTAGCGCCATGATCGCCGACTGCAAGCGGTCGATCGCTGAGCAGTTCAAGACAGCGGTCGAGAGCCGCGTCAATCGCGAAGCTGGTGCGGCGGAGTGACGGCATGAGCGACAAGCCAGACGGAAATCCATCGGAGCTTGCCTCCAAAGCGCTTGCGGAGCGGGTGCAGTCCGCAAGCGCCGGCCTGGCGGACGCGCAGAAGCGGCTCGATAAGGCACGCGATAAATTGGCGGAATGCGTCGCCAAGCTTGAACATGCCGAAGGCGTGCTGCGCGCGGCACTTTCCGCACAACAGCGAGACGCAAAGCGCACGAATAGGCAGTGACGGCATGAGCGACGAACCGAAGATTTCAAAAATGCGAACTCTTGGGTTGTCCTTGGGCCTTATCGCAATCCTGCTCGCGGTCGCTGGGTGCGAGACCAAGCACGTTCGCTGGACCGGGAGCAGTACGGCAGCGGGCCGCGAAGTTAGAGTCTCCCTCGATGGCACCAGCGGCATCGCCTCGAGCGCCAACGCCTCGACCGTAACCTTCGCTCACGGAAAGATCGTCGTCGAAAAATCTCGCATTTTGGTGAACGATAAGGAGGTGGCAACCATCGCCGACAGCGCCAAGGCTATTGAGATCGACTACAGCACAGGCCGACTCACCATCAAAGTTGATGGGGCGAATGTTCATGAGGAGACGTTCAAATAGCCCGGCCAGGTTGAGCAGTCGTTTTGCCTCTTCCGAATCCTAAACTCGCGTGCCAAACCGCAAAAACCCGGTTTCAAATAAGGACACTACCACCCCGACAATCTGGATTCAAACTGAGGCTGCTCGGCAACGGGGTCACGCAAAATCCCACGCTGGGCGGCCTCAGTTCGTTTGGAGATGCCGGGATGGCACACATGGATTATTTCGCGATTTTCAAGGGTCAGGACGGCGCGTGGTGGTGGCGTTTCGTGGCAGGAAACGGACGGGAAATCTTCAGGTCAAGCGAAGGCTACTGGCATAAGCAGGATTGCCAGCGCTCAATCGAAATCGCGAAGGGCAGCGCTCACGCCGTGGTAATCGATCCCTCCTAGTCGCCGTCCGCAGAAATGATTTCGATCTCGTCATGTGGCTGATAGTCCCAACGCACGTTGGAGACTATGGCCTTGCATCGCCGAATCTGCGCGGAGCCGATTTGCGCCAGCCTCTGCCAGAATCGGAGTCAGGGCGCTCGCGATCTGGGGCAGCACGCGCTCCAGTTCCGCCAAGTCGTCCTCGAAAATCTGAAACAGCTTGGGCATCGGCTCGGCCTTTCTGTTATTTCTTGATTCGGCTTCCCGACAGGGGCGCCTCAAGTGCCATCCGCGCGCCAAGCACCATTTTAGGTGGGGTCGCATATCGAAAATCTTTCAGTACCCCACTACCCAAGGTTAACGTCACAACTGAAGTTTCGAAACCAAAAAAGCGAGCGGTCGTTCAGGCAGACGACGGCTCGCTTTACGCGACTAGTGACCCGTTATGGATCTCCGTACGGGGGGCTGTTCGCCCTGTTCTCCAATTGTCCCAAAACACCTCGATTCGCTCAAGATCAATCCCCCGCTAGAATGACGGCATTAACGCTATCATGCTTGGCGGAATTCACTTTTCAAACCTGGACACAATCGGAGTGCCGCGATGGCGCTAGTCAACTGCCCAAAGTGCAACGCTCAGATTTCAGACGCATCCCCAAAATGTCCGCATTGCAATTACGCGCTGCGGTCAAAGACGCTGGTCGAAGGAGCGTTTACGGGAATCAGGAAGCTGTTCTTTTTGATTGCTCTGCTTGCTGCATCCTGGGGCGTACTTTATGGCTACGACCATAAGGAGCACGGATTAGCAGCCGGTTGCGCCTTCCTTTGGATCGGTGCTGCGATAGGCGTTTTCCGTAACTAGCCATCCGGCGTCGCAAAACTCCCGTGCCAAACCGCAAAAACCCGGTTTCAAATAAGGACACTACCGGCAGCGCCCGCGAACTGGATCGGCTGTGCGAGCTGCATGCGGCGTACAAGTGGATCTGCGGGGGAGTCTCGCTGAATTACCACACGCTGTCCGACTTCCGCGTCCAGCACGAGGCCTTTCTCGACGAGTTGCTGACCCGCTCGGTCGCCGCGCTTCTCAAGTCGGGCGTGGTGGAGCTCAAACGAGTTGCCCAGGACGGACTCCGCGTTCGCGCCTCGGCCGGAAGCAGTTCGTTCCGTCGCCGCCCGACGTTGGAGCGGCTTCTGGAGGAAGCCCGGCAGCAGGTCGAAGCCCTGAAGGCCGAACTCGACGGGGATCGAGCCGCCGCACATCAGCGGCAGAAGGCCGCGCGGCAACGAGCGGCTGAGGAGCGCGCCAAGCGCGTGGAAGAGGCTCTGGAGGAACTGGCCAAGATCGAGGCCAAGAAGCCCGCGGGGAAGGTGCAAGAGGCCCGCGCCTCCACGACCGATCCCAAGGCCCGCCGCATGAAGATGCCCTGCGGCGGTTTCCGCCCGGCGTACAACCTGCAACTGGTGACCGACACGGCGACGCAAATCGTCGTCGGAGTCGACTTGATCAATGTGGGGAGCGACAAAGGGCAAATGCGTCCGATGCACGAGCAGCTGCAAAAGCGCTACGGTCGCACGCCCCAAGAGTATCTGGCCGATGGGGACTTCATGGCGGTCGAGGACATCGAGCATCTTGAGAGGCAGGGAACGACGGTCTACACGCCGCCCCGCAAACGGCCCGGTTCGCAGGATGATCCGCCGGCGCCCGTGCGCGGCGAGTCGGCCGTCCTCCAAAAGTGGCGGCAACGCATGGCCGATCCGATCGGAAAGCTGATCTATCGCCAGCCGGCCGCTTCGATCGAATGCGTCAACGCCCAAGCCCGCAACCACGGCCTGCAAAACTTCCGTGTTCGCGGCCCGGCCAAGGCAAAAGTGATCGGACTGTGGCATGCCTTGGCTCACAACCTGATGCGGATCTTCCGGCTGTCGCCAAGCTTTGCCAGGTAAGCCCAAGCTGCCACACAAATCAGCGACCAAGAACCGGTCGCACCAATCACTCGACAGCAACGGACGAACAAACCCCACGCATTCACGTGGCGACAAATACCACCGGCTTGGAATGAACGAAAAGTTCTCCGGCTCGGAGCTTGGGACCGAGGGAAAGTCTCGCAGCCGAGCCGAGCCGAGCCGAGCCGTGTCAATGAAAATAGCCCCATCGTTGGGGCTGTTATTTCTTTGCCAGTGTTATTTCTTTGCCAGTGTTATTTCTTTGCCTGTGTTACTTTCTTTGCCTGTGTTATTTCTTTGTCTGTTTGTCAATCCATGCCTTAATGGCCCCGACTGTTCCCGCATCTGTCGCTTGGGTTCCCCTGTCAGGACGGGCTGTCCAGTATTGGATCGTCGCCCGGCTCTTGTTTCCGATACGCTTCATCGTTGCTGGCCCCGGCCTGACGCTAAAGCCCTTGTAAGCAAAAAATCCATTTAGCCCAAGTTGGGCCTGTTCTTCCGGTGTCATTTGCGATTCCCCAAAAAAAATGTGTTTGCACATTGTACCATGCCGCAGGCGAAAAAAGGGCCGCCTTGTTTTGGGGCGGCTTTCCGGGACTCTCAGAGTGAGCTACGGTTTCGCCACGAACTTTAGCGAGTGCCTCAGCGGCGGGGTGGCATGCCCCACGGCTCGGCGTGGGCAGATCCAGCGACAGTTCGCATGCTCGCGAACGTCGTGAGGCTCTCCGGGAATTTCGGTGGGATCTCGGAGCCCTCGCTCACGCTTCGGGTTGGTGGGTCGCGTGCATGAAACCCTGGCCGCAGGAGTCCGTCATGATATGGCTGTTCTTTCCTCATGGCTCCGGACAAAGTAGCGGCGCACGAAAATCAGGTAGCCCAACCACGCCGCACCGACCACCAGGCCGACCCTGGGCGCCCAGAAAGACGTGGCGTCGAGGATGCCCGACTTTCGGATGAGGTCCAACCGATCGGCCGCCATGCCCATCTTTTCGTACAGCTTCGCCAGATCTGCATGCCAATGCGTGACGACCATGTTCAAGGCACTCAAAATCCCAACCAACAGCGATCCCCACCACGCGGCCATCTGGTGGCGATAAGTGCCCCAGGCAAGCCAGCCCAGCACCAGGACAATGACCAGGATCAGCGCCGCGCCTGACGCCCCGGAGAGGAGCATCCCGAACAGCGGCATCGTCCGCATGGACGCCAACAGCCAGAGCATCGACCAGATCCAGGACGCATGAAAGATGGTCAGGGCAAGCACCGGCATCGGACAGCGGTCGGTCCAGCGGGCCTTTGGATCTCTTTTCCAACAAGTCGCGCGGACCGACTTGCTGTGGCAAAGCATGAGAAACACCGCCGGCATCAGGACAGTAATGCAGGCTCCAAACACGCCGACGCTGATCATCATTGCCGTCATCGCTCCCGACGACGCGACTTCGGCCTCACCGTGCTGGCCGATGGCCTCGTCTTTCATTTGACTCATGAAAAACATGACTGTGGCAAACCCAAGCGCTCCGAAAATCAGCCACATCCATGACAAAACGACGGTCAATGTCCAGGCCCATCGCCGGGCCTTGGCCAAGCCGATTCCGATCCAGACGAACGCCACCGCCGCGAGGAGGCAGAAGAGAGTGGATTTGATGTCCGCCGGCGTATTCATCACGTGCCCCCGCGGATGACCGAGCGTCGACATGTTGAGCGCGGCCATCATCACCGCAAAAAGCCCGCAGAGGCACGCGAGCGTGCCGGCAACCATCAGCCGGGTGCTTCGATCGGCATCGTCTGGTGCGATGGGCGGCTGGGCAGTTGACATGCTGAATCTTCCCAGTCTCGGAGGCCGCCTGGGCGGCCAGCAGTGGCAATGCCTCTCACGGTAGCCGAGAGCAGTACAAGATCCCAGGAGGACGGTGCCGTTCGAAATGCGCCGGTAAGCCAGCGGGCATTTTGCTTGCTCGTCCCGCAGCCGCTTCACGTCGTTGTCGAATGCCCCACAGCCTGTCCGCCGGCTGGCGCCGGCTTTCGCGCCGTCACGTTTGCCGGGTAGGCGAAGCCGAACGTGACGGCGCCGATTAGCAGGGAGGAGACCGACTGCGCCGAGCGGCGCAGGTCCTCCAGGCCGCACTCCCGAAGCACCTGGAGGTACCGACCCGTGTGTGCGACGTCCGCGAGGAACAGCCGGCCGCCCGGCCTGAGCACGCGCGCGATCTCGCGCACCGCCGTGTCCCGCTCCGCCGCGTTATAGATGTTGTGCAGCGCCTCTTTCGTGACGATCACGTCGAAGGCCCCGTCGGCGAACGGGAGCCGGCGGGCGTCGCCGTCCTTGACCTCGACGCGCTCGGCCACCCCCTCCAGCCGGGCGTTCTCCAGCGTGGCTTCCGGCCGATTACCGGACAGGTCCTCGGTCTGCCAGATGTCCACGCCGACCGCCTTCCCGGTGGTCAGGCGCTTGGCGGCACCGATCAGGAGCAGGCCGCGGCCGCAGCCGACGTCGAGCACCGTCTCGTCGCCCCGCAGGGCGAGGCCGTCGAGCAGGCGGTCGCGCGCCCACAGCTTGCCGACCTTGCTGTCCCAGACCATCCAGCCGGCGACGATCAACCACGCGATGCCGCTGCCGGTCGCTATCCTTGTCAGCCCCCAGTCGAGGAGGTACGAGACCACGGCCAACACGAGGGCGGCGACGCCCCCGAGGATGAGGTTGCGGACCGCCGTAGGCGCGTCGATGCCGTAGTTGGGGCGCTTCGGCCTGGCAACGGTTTCGGTCATGAAGGCTCCTCCCGCGGCGTATTCCGGTCCGGCCGGACCCGCAGAATCACTTGAGTCTCTTGGCCACGGAGATTGACTATACCGTGCGCGTCGGCGGTACGTGCCACACATTCAGCTTTCCGTGCGTCGGGTTGGCATGCCCCACGGCTCGGCATGGGCATGTCTTGCTACAGACCGCACGCTCACGCGAACGATGCCCGCGCTCATCCCCCCGTGAGCCCCGCGAGGGGCGACAGGGACGGAACGCCCGCAACGAATCTCTGTCGCCCCTCACGGGGCTTCTGCATCTCTTGTGAAACGCGACCCAGGGCTAAAGCCCTGGGCTACTCTCTGTCGCCCTCTCCGAAGGCTTAGAGGCGCTTGCGCGGCAGCACGCCTCGCGGCTCGGCGTCGGCTTGTCTTGCTGAAGTTCGCATGCTCGCGCGAACGTCCCGACACTGTCCGGGGTCGTACCAACGCATGGGCGTCGCAACTCGCAAAAGCGACCCACTCCTTTACCGCAGCAGGCGACTCCCTTGACAATAGCACCCGGTCCGATAATGATGTGTATACATCAATTTAAGGCCAGCCCAATTCACGAGTCCCTATGCCAAAATCAACCAGCGTGCCCCGACCTTGCGCCTGTACCACGGTTCGCCGCGCCTCGCGGGTTTTGGCCCGGGCGTTTGACGCCGCCCTCGAACCCGCGGGACTGAACATCACTCAGCTCGCGCTCCTGCGTGCCGTCCAGCGACACCCGGGAGAGCCACTCCTGCGCGTGGCCGAGGATCTGTGCATGGACCGCACATCGCTGTACCGGGCTGTTGCTCCCATGCAGCGCGACGGCTGGCTGAAGATCTCCGCCGGCGCCGACAGGCGCTCACGGGCCGCCGAACTCACTCGCAAAGGACTCCAGGTTCTGGAGGCCGCCGATCCCGTCTGGGTCCGAACGCAGACGGCGATCATCGAGCGCTTCGGCCGGGCCAAATGGCCCGCGCTCGTCGGCGACTTGGAGCGGCTCGCCGCCTGTGCCCGCGATGCTGGATCGTCCCCTGCCATCGAAAGAACGTGACCACATGCGCGATTCTCGGAAGTTGACCTCGTGCGCGTGCCGTGATCGCCGCCCCCTCCAAACGTAGCTCATGGGGCCCGCAGCGGTTGGATCATAGTGCCAAAACATTGGCATAAAAGTGGTGCAAAGGAACACCCATGCAAAAACTCATCTCCGCGATTGGTTCTGCTTTCCCTGTGGTGCTTCTCTTTGCTATCTGCTTTGCCGTAGGGGGTTCGCTGGGCCGCTACCACGTCATCCATCGTGAGCAAGAAGAAGCCGAAAAGCTGACCGCAACCCATGAATCCCTTGTCAGGGATGCCAAATTCCTGAAGGGGCAAGAGGCGATTCTGATTGAGCAACTCAAGAAGGACCGGGCGGCGACACCCAGGACGGCACTCATCGAGGAAAGAATCAAAGAACGAGAAGCCGACTTGGCCGATATTCAAAAGCGACTCAAAAGCCCTGGGGACGATGCCCGCGCTCATCCCCCGTGAGCCCGCGAGGGGCGACAGAGACCCGCAACGAATCTCTGTCGCCCCTTGCTGAAGTTCGCATGCTCGCGCGAACGTCGTGGGACTGTCCGGGAATTCGGTGGGATCTCGGAGCCCCACGCTTCGGGTGGGTGTGACCGATGCGCGTAAGCGCTCGAACCGCGGATCTAGGTACTTGCCTGCGCCTCGATGAACCGAGGGTCGCAAGAGCGGGGATGTCCGACCTAGACAATTTCTCCGCCGTGGTGCATCTTCACCGCTGACTCGCCGGGTTCTGAGGCGTCGTTAAAGGCTATTGCCCAATGAAAACGCCACAGGTCGAATCGCGATGGGCTTTATTGGTCCTCTTGAGCGTGACGGCAATTGCCGCCGCGGATCCCCAGCCGGAAGCGAAGCAGCCTGACAAATCAAAAGAAAAGCCGTACGAGCTGACGTTTCACGTCGTGACGACAGGCCAGAAGCCAGTTGCCGGGGCACGAATTGTCCCGTGGGCAGTCGGCGCCGGTTCGGGGAGCTTCGGGCTGCGCGAAAATCTGTTTGCACCGATCGTCACCGATGCCGAGGGCATGGCCCGCGTGATCTTCCCGACCGACAGAAAGAATCCTGAGGTCGAGCGGTTGCTCACCGCTGTAAAAGGAGGGCTCCGT
Source organism: uncultured Planctomycetaceae bacterium (assembly GCA_963800135.1). GTDB lineage: Bacteria > Planctomycetota > Planctomycetia > Planctomycetales > Planctomycetaceae > DASPSM01. The sequence goes on from CAWCZR010000003.1 coordinate 649,173, forward strand.
TCCATCGCCCTTCGCGTTGACCACCCCGACCATCCCATGTGGTCGGCCTATCTCGACATCGTTGGGAACCACCGGATCACGCTCTCGGACTCGGCGACGGTCGAAATTCGCGCCCATCGGCGGAACGAGTCGGGCATGCTTCAATCTTTGGTTCCCGTCGTGTCGCAATCGGTCTACACGGGATCGGATTGGTCCGAGAAGGACGGAGTCCTCACGATCCGCCGCGTCGAAATGAACAGCGCCAACGCGACGCGCTGGCTGCGAGTCGTTCATGTTCCGGAAAAAGGTCCTGCCTGGTTCAGCAACCTGCTGGACCTCAGATTCAAAGTCAAACAGGTGCGGCTGAATCTCGCGATGGAGCCAAGCGTCCGCGTCGAAGGATCGCTCGATCCGCATGTGCCGCGCCCGGTAAAACGGGGGCGCATCGTGGCACAAGTCATCCACGGTTCGGATTTTCGGACCAACTGGACCTGGGCTGCGACCGCGGACATCGCACCAGACGGAACGTTTGTGATCGAATCGCTGCCACCCGATGAAGACCTGCAGCTCATTGCGATTTGCGACGGCTGGGTCTCCAACTCTCCGACCACGAATGAGGTCCAAGGTTACGCCGCCAAATATGGCCTCTCGCAGCTCCAATATTTTGGTCCCAATTCGATCTTTGTCTATCCAAACCTCTATCGGTTGGAAGGTTCGGTCCTTCGGCCGATCGTCTCCATGCGTCGCACGGCCGATTGCGAGGTGACCGTCATCGATGATGCAGGCCGTCCGCTCCCGGATGCGACGGTCTCGTTCTGGCCAAACCAGTCTTTTTTCATGAGCGGTTCGAACATCGTCGGGACCGGTTTCGATGCGATGAAAATGCTTCGGTCGCAAATCGGAGGGGGGAAAGGCAAGCCTGACGTCGATTGGCGGCGGTTTTCCAAGGAATACGCGGCCAAAACGAACGAGCGCGGCATCGCACTGATCCACAATTTGCCCGTGCCGGGCGCCGGAGAGCCGGCACACCCCACGTCAGCAATGTTCTCTGCGTCGCACGAGACATACGCCTCAACCGCCGCTTTGTTCCCTGCACCCCACGCGAACGTCAGTCTCGAGTCCGGCAAGACGGGACAGGTCACCGTCCGCCTGCATCGAAAGACAGCACAGCTTGATACGATTCCGACCCCGGGGAAAGGGCGATGAGCTTTCGTTGCGACACAAAGGATCGTGAAAACGGAAGTCATCCGGTGGTTGAGCGAGCCGCAGCATATTCAGAAGATCAGTGCAATCAAAAGAGCTGCGTCCTCGACCATCGTTCGCTGTGATTGTGTTTCCACCTATCCCGTTCCGCCGCACCGCGGTGCGCAAAACGCCCTGCACTGCCTGGCGGCACGGGCGCGGCGATTTCATTGGCATTGGATGAAGCCATCGGTCACAATGTGTCCATCTCAGGGCCTGGGATTTCCAACCGGGATCTTGCCCGTCGGCTGGATCGAGCAGTTCTGAGCAGGAGCGTCGGCGAGAGGGTTGTTAACGCTTTGATTTAAATTTGCCGACAGGCTGTTGCGGTTGCGTCGATCCTAGCGCAAGGGAGTTCGCCGCATGTTGTCGAATGCCTTTCAATCGTTTCGGGCACGATTGATCCGAGCACAGCACGGGCGACGGCCGCGATACAAATCGCACCGGCATGCGCGTGCAGCACAACTGGTCCAGCTCCCGTCGCGCTGCCACGTCTCGACCGAGGCGCTCGAAGACCGCCTGATGCTGTCGGGGACTCCGCCGACAGTCACCGCTCCCGCGTCGGTCACAGTCGCCGAGAACAAATCGACGCCCATCGCCCCGGTCTACTTCGGGGACGTCTACAATGTCTATACAGGTAACGACGTCGTTTCGCTCTCAGTGGCCCACGGCTCATTGGTGGTGGATTTGCAACCGTTAAACTGGGCTTCCGGGCAGAATTCGCCGTCGATGACGATCTTGGGTACAGTTGACGCCCTCAATACGGCCATGGGTGAGCTTGCCTACACGCCCACCCCCGGCTTTACCGGTTCGGATTCGCTGCAGATCTCGATCACGGACCCGGGCGACAACCTGACGAGCACGGCAACTGTGCCAATCAGCGTCCCGCCGCTCCTGATCAATGCACCGCAATCTTGGGGCCCGGTCCTCGACGAGTACACCCCCATCCCTGGTCCGATGAACATTGTCGACACCATCGCATCGGGCACCTCGGATTCCGTTACCCTGTCGACGACCACCGGGACGATCTCTCTGGGATCGACAGCCGGGTTGAGCTTTACGGCCGGCTCGAACGATTCGTCTTCCATGACGGTGAACGGAACGCTGGCGAATTTGAATGCCGCGATCGGCCGCGGTTTCGGTTACATACCGAACGGCGGTTCTCTCGGCTCCGACACGCTGCAGGTCTCTGTTGTTGACGCGAACGACAACGGGTCGGCGACGGTCGCAATGCCCATTACCGTCTCCGCGCCGCCGCCTTCCATTGAGGTGTCGCAAGAGGAAGCGGTGGGCCTTTGGGTGAAGGAGGACAGTCCCGACAATCTGATCTTCCAGGCGTTTCGACCTGAAGACCCAGACGCCGTCGATAATTCCGATTTTCTGACGATCTCGGCGACCAACGGCACAATCCCGATGCCCGACGGGTCCGACAATTGCATCGTAACCGCCGGTGCCTATGGTTCGTCATCGGTCACATTGAACGGGCCGATTGTCTCTCTGATGGAAGCGGCGCACTCGGGACTGAGATACACTCCGAACCCGGGCTACAGCGGGCCCGACACGTTGCAAGTGTCGCTTTACGATTCTCTCGACGGGCTGTCGGCCTCGAACTCGATCGGCCTCAACGTGTCCGCGGGACCAGCCGTGCTTGGTCCGGGTGGGGTCAACGTTCCCGAGCAGAGCCCCTACACGTTTCCCGCGAGCACCTTCTCACTGATTGATGCCGCGGCGACAGCCACTTCGGACTCGCTTTCCCTTTCGGTTACCTACGGCTCATTGACCTTAGGATCAACCGCCGGGTTGACGTTTACTGCCGGCTCGAACGATTCGAGCTCCATGACCGTCTCCGGGACGCTGGCGAACTTGAATGCGGCCCTTGACGGTCTTGTTTACACCCCCAACACCAGCCCGACGGGCCCTGACCGGCTGAATATTACGTTGTCTGACTCCGGCGATAACGGCAGCGCACTTTCGCCTACCGAGCTCGAGTGGGTCGGTGAAGATACCCTCTCAACCTCAACTCTGGTCAACGATGTCAGCCTGAATGAGAATACTACATTTGTTTTTTCCGACGGTTCGCTCTCTGTGCTCGGCTCGGAGAGCTCGACGGCGTCGTTTTCGCTGTCCGTGGACGATGGCACGCTCGCCCTGGCATCGACCGCCGGCTTGACGTTCAACTCCGGTGCGAACGATTCGTCGTCGATGACGGTGACCGGCACGCTGCAAAACATTAATCTCGCGCTCAATGGCCTGGTTTACACCCCCGATGCGGGTTATTCGGGCTCGGACACGCTCACGTGTTCGATAAACGAACCGATCAGCGAATATTCCCCCACTGTGCCGATTACGATTAACGCACCGCCGAGTCTGACTGCGCCTTCAACGGCCCGAGTCGATGAGAATGGGGTGCTGCCGTTCCCCAATGGGAGCATTGCCGCCAACGACGCGGCAGCGCTAGCGAACGACTCTTCAGATTCGCTCACGCTTTCCGTGAGCCATGGCAATCTCACTGTGTTGCCGATAACCGGCCTCACACTCATGGCCGGTGCGAACGACTCGTCGTCGATGACCGTGATTGGAACGGTGGCCGACCTGAACGCCGCCCTGGCCGGTCTCGTCTACACGCCCAGCCCCGGTTTCAATGGCTGGGACACGTTGGCGCTCTCTGATAACGATCAGCCCGACGGTCTGACCGGCACGACGAACGTCGCTCTGGCAGTCGACGCGGCCCCGTCCATTCAAGTCCCCGGTCCCACCGCCGTAACGGAGAATGTGCCCTACACATTTTCCGGTTCGATCTCCGTTCTTGACGCCACCTCCTTGGGGAGCTCTGACTCGTTGACGCTTGCCGTGAGCCACGGGGGGCTCACGCTCGGCTCGACGACCGGCGTGAGCTTCGTTGCGGGATCCAACGGCACTTCGTCGATGACGATTTCGGCAACGCTGACAAACCTGAACGCGGCTCTCAATGGTCTCGTTTATGCGCCGAGCGCCGGGTATAGCGGTCCCGATTTGCTGCAGATGTCGGTCAATGACATTGGGGACAACCTGTCCGGATCGGCCGCTGTCTCGATTGGGGTGAACGCCCCGCCGACCGTCACCGCGCCTGCAACGGCGAGTCTGAACGAGAACGCCTCCTGGACTTTCTCCGGCACGATCAGCCTCACGGATGCCGCCGCCGGCAGCAACGGCGATTCGCTGGCGCTGTCGGTCGCGCATTGAGCGCTTACGCTGGCCACCACCGGTGGATTAACTTTCGCGGCCGGGGCCAACGGCGGAGCGTCGTTCACTGTGACGGGAAGCGTGACCAACTTGAATGCGGCCTTGAACGGTCTGACCTATCGGCCGACCGCCAATTACGCCGGTTCCGACACGCTGGCAATTTCGATCTCCGATCCCGGCGACAATCAATCGGCTTCGTCCAGCGTCGCGCTGACGGTAAAGGCTTTCAGCCCGCCGGCAATCACCGCCCCGTCGTCGGCAACGGTCATCATCGGCGCATCCCTGGTTTTCTCGACGGCCAACAAGAACGCGGTCAGCATCTCCGATGTGAGTGCCGGGAGCGCTGTGGAACCGCTGACGCTGACGGCCGTCGATGGCACGCTGACATTAGGAACCACCACCGGAATCACGTTTTCGTCCGGCACGAATAAATCGGCGTCGATGACGATCGACGGCACGCTGGCCAATCTCAATGCGGCACTCAGCGGTCTCACGTTTACGCCGGCGACCATCGGGACCGCCACCGTGGTCCTCTCATATACCGACGTCGGCGACGGTCTGTCGGCCTCCGCCACGATTACCATCACCGTCAGCAAGGGGGTCACTAAGCTTGGCGTAGGCTCTCCCGTGAGTCCGCCGGCATCCCCAGCGGCCGTGGGTGGGGCTTCCCTCAGCGGCCCGACCGGCAGCAGCGCGACCTCACCATCGATTGCGGGAGATCTGTCGAACAGTTCCATGCCCCCCCGACGAGGAGACCACTCAATGGGCGGGCGTGACGGCGGCGGTTGCCGTGCTGAACGGATAATCGAGTGCGCAAGGGTCCGCGCCGAGGCCGGTCGAAACCGGAGTACCAGGCGCTCGCGTTTCTGGCGAAGACGGCTGGCACCGCCTGGCGACAACGACGCCGACTTTCGTAGAGAGCTCGGCAGTTTCTGCCGGTTTGCGCAAATGCCAGAAATTATTCTGGCAGGACGCTGACGGGGCGCGAGGTGCGTCAGGCCGCCCGGAAGATGAGCGGGTATTCGCCGTCAAGCCGCTTCGCGAGATGCTCCGCGGGAACCCGCACAACCTTTCCGCTATCCAAACACACCAACATCTCGTGCCAGCCCAAAGGTCCGTGGGACCCCTCGACGCGTGGAATCGCGCCGCGCAGGGTCTCTTGGTAGTCGATGGCGCGACGCGGCACGATCACTCCGAGTTTCCCGGCATAGTCGCCCGACTCGATGCTCACGCGGTCGCCACTGAGAAATCTGGTCGCCATTTGTTTTCCTCCGCAGCAGTGATCCCCCAGTGCGTAACCCGACAGGTAAAGCATGCCCTGCCTCTTTACTTATGTCGGTCCGCGGCAGGCCGGGCTGCACGGAAATCGGCAGTATGCGAGGTTCATAGGCCAGCATTGCGAACGCGGCCCAAGCGAACGCGAAAAATGGCAAATCTGGTCGACTTGCTCAAATCGCAAACGCTGCGCAAAGGCGCGGCACTTCGATAATCAAGCGAAGCTCCGCGAGTTTCCGGATTGCGGAACCGTAATCCTGCGCGCGTGAGCGACCGGCGAGGCGCTCCCAAGCAAGATTTGGCTTACCGTGCGATGGGCGTGAATTAGCCGCAGAGCAACGCGCCGACTTGCCGAAGATGACTCGGAGGGCACCGACGCAAACAGTTATCGCGAGTCGAACCCGCGACTGAGCCCAAGTGCGGCTCGGATCGACATGCGAGGCGTCGAGATGGTAAATCTCCCGTCCGCCGGCGGCGATCTCTTCCCGGCGGCCCTCTCGAACTTCCACCAATTCAACTCGCGTCGTTCTTGACGAAAGCCCGGAATCCGCCGTCCTCGGCGTGCGCTCGCCGGGAGCGAATCCCTCTCGCCATTCGGCGCATCGTCCAATTCGCACCTCTTGATTGGAATCGAGTCACTCGAGGATGAACAGGAAAGAAAAGGCGCAATCCGCGACGACCGGCGGTCTGACGATCTCCCCCGCACTCGATCTGGTGAGCGAGGCGGCCCAAGTGCCGGTGGAAACCGCGGTCGTCGATCGCCGCGTCGTGGTGCAGTGCGGCGTGGCCATTGTCCTCGGAGCCACGGCGACCGGTGCTGCATTCGTCTTGATGCGGCTCATCGCGTTCTTTACCAACTTCGCCTTTTTCCACCGTTGGTCGTTCGCCGAGATCAGCCCGGCCCAAAACAGTTTGGGCTTGTGGGTGGTGCTTGTGCCCGTCATCGGCGGGCTGATCGTGGGATTCCTGTCGCGTTACGGCTCCAAGGCCATTCGCGGGCACGGCATCCCGGAAACGATGGAGCAGGTGCTCGTCCATCACAGCCGAATCCCGGCGCGGTTGACGTTCCTCAAGCCCCTCTCGGCGGCGATCTCCATCGGAACCGGCGGCCCCTTCGGCGCGGAGGGACCCGTCATCGCGACCGGCGGCGCATTGGGCTCTCTGTTCGGACAGTTGATGTCGACGACGCCGGCCGAGCGGAAGACGCTGTTGGCTGCCGGTGCGGCGGCAGGCATGACGGCGACGTTCGGCTGCCCCGTGGCGGCCGTCCTGCTCGCGATTGAGCTCTTGCTCTTCGAGTTTCGGGCTCGCTCGATTATTCCAGTGGCCATGGCCTGCGCGACGGCCGCTGGACTGCGACTGCTGCTGGCCGGCCCGCGACCCGTCTTCGAGATGGGAGACGTGGCGCCGGTGTCGCTGTCGGGCCTCGTCTTCTTCGTGATGCTGGGAATCGCCCTGGGCGTAATTGCGACGGGCGTCACGCGCGTTGTTTACGCGTTCGAGAGCGCGTTCGATCGCCTGCCCATCCACTGGATGTGGTGGCCCGCGATCGGCGCCGTGGCCGTGGGAGTCGTCGGCTATGTCGCGCCCGACACGCTCGGCGTCGGTTACTACAACATCTCCAACTTCCTCGCGGACGGCTTGCCGATCAAGTTTGTCTTCTTTCTCTGTCTGCTGAAGTTCGTCTCTTGGTCGATTTCACTCTCCAGCGGCACGACGGGAGGCACGCTGGCGCCGTTGTTGATGATCGGCGCCGGGTGCGGGCAGACGCTGGGGGCGCTGGCCAATTGGCTCGTCCCCCAGGCCGGCATCGATGTCCGCGTGGCGGCGCTCGTCGGCATGGCGGCCTTGTTCGCCGGCGCCTCGCGCGCGTCCTCGCCTCGGCCATGTTGGCCTTCGAGACCACCTACCAGCCGTATGGACTGCTGCCGCTGTTGGCCGGTTGTGCGGCCAGTTACCTGGTCGCCACGCTGCTAGCCAAGAATTCGATGATGACCGAGAAGATCGCCCGCATGGGCATCCGCGCGCCGGCCGAATACATGGCCGACCCGTTGGAACAAGTCGTTGTGGGCGACATCGCCTCCAAGCCCGTCGTGACGTTGCGCAGCACGCAAACCGTCGACAGCGCCCGCCGGTGGCTGGCCCTCCGCACCGACGAGAATCAGCACCAGGGATTTCCCATTCTCAATCCGGCCGGGCATCTGGTCGGCGTGTTGACGCGACGGGACCTGCTGGATCCGCGAATCGGCGCCGAGCGCGAGCTGCGCGAAATTCTCTTCCGTCCGCCGAAATTCGTGTACGACGACTGCACGGCGCGGCAGGCCGCCAACCACATGGTGAATCACAATATCGGCCGGCTCCCGGTCGTCATGCGGAGCCAGCCGACTCGCCTGATCGGCATTGTGACCCGAAGCGACATCCTCTCGGCCTATCGACAGCAGATCGAAGACAACGAAGCCGAACGGCCCGAGATCCACCTCCCACGGCTCTCAAGCAAGGTCCGCAAGCTGCCCACGCGGCTCTTCCGCTAGCGCTTGGCTGCCGCCGCACCGGTAATGGGCGGCGTCACGCCGCTTGCACGTAGTCTTCGGCCCGGCGGGCACCTGCGGCCGGCGACACGAGTGCGGCAGGCTTCACGTGCGCCTTGAGCTGGGCCTCGCCGCTCGCGGAGCACGACCTTCCAGGCGTCGGTGAGCGGGCGATAAGCGCGTTTCACGGGTCCGATCGGCAAGAGGATCACGACGACGTCCAACAGGCCCCGCGAAAAGCCGTGTGCGATGATTTGCGTGGCAAACAGCAGGCTCAGGTAGCCGTGCCGGATCAGCTGACCGACGACGCAGCGGATCGGGCTGCCGATTTCGAGCCGGTCGAAGTCGATGCGGCGGTCCCAGTCGGGGCCGTACTTGGCGTCCAGCCAACGCGCCCCGTTGCGTGCGCGGGTCATCGCCCATTCGGGAATCGGCACGCCCCCATCGCGCAGGTGCCCTGTGTTCCTCGTGCTTACGGACCGGTGCATGCAGAATCTGAGCAGACATTTCTCGCTCTCCTGAAATGAAATGGGGGGGTGACATCGGCCGCCGCGATGTGAAAACTGTGGGCTGCCGATGACGTGAGCCAAAGCACGGCTCTCACTCTGTGGAGTCGGCGGGCGGCGACTTTTGTCTGTGTTTTTTTTCTGGCTTTTCACAGTTTTCTTGCGGGCGCGGCGACTGCGCATGATGGCCGGGTAGACTCGAGCGGTGAATTGACCGGCCCGAAGCGCGGCGGACAGAATGGAGCGAGCCCCTTGCGCACGGGCGTGTGTGCGTGGTTGTCCGATTAGTTTCTATCACTTCGCGCTCGATTCCTCTCTCGAGACATCGATGAGCCGCAGGAAAGACCCGCGTCCGTCGTTGGCGGCTCCCCCGCGCCGGCTCGATCGAAAATCGTGGTCCTTGGCCGCGCTCCTGGCCGTGCTCACTCTGACGGTCTACGCGCAAACGTGTTGGTTCGGATTTATCACCATCGATGATCCGTACTATGCGGCGGAAAATCCGCGGATTCAGCTGGGGCTATCGCAGGCCGGCGTCGCGTGGAGTTTCACCACCATCCACGACGCGAACTGGATTCCGCTCACGTGGCTCTCGCTGATGCTCGACACCAGCCTCTTCGGCTTCCGCCCGGCCGGCTACCACCTGACGAACGTGCTGTTGCACGTCGCCAACACGGTGCTGCTGTTCGCTGCCTTGCTGGCGGCGACGGACAGCCGCGGGCGGAGCGCGTTCGTCGCTGCGCTCTTTGCCCTGCACCCGCTACACGTCGAGTCGGTCGCCTGGATTGCCGAACGCAAGGACGTGCTGAGCACGTTCTTCGGAATGTTGGCGATGCTCACGTACATACTTTGGGCGAAGCGTGCAAAGGCGCGCTGGTTGGTGGCGGCGGTGTTGTGCTTCGTCGCCAGCCTGATGGCGAAGCAGACGCTGGTCACCCTGCCCTTCGTGCTGTTGCTGCTGGACTTCTGGCCCCTGGGCCGGCTCCGCGCGAATATCAACTCGACACCGCCTCAATCGGCAGAACGGCTGAAGGAAGAGCGCGCCGGTCGTGTGTCACGCCCACAAGAAGATTTGGCGAACGCGTCGCGCAACGCGCGACGGCTGCTTGCCGAGAAAATTCCCTTCTTCGTCGTGGCGATCGCGTTTTCGGCCATCGCCCTCTTCGCGCAGGCGCACGGCGGCGGAGTGAAGAATCTGGCGCATTTTCCGTTACGCGAACGCCTGCTGAATGCGCTCGTCGTCTATGTGGCCTATCTCGGCAAGATCTTCTGGCCGGCGAACCTCGCGATTTACTATCCCCATCCGCACGCAGCGTTGAGTTTAACGGCGGCGACGCTGTCGGCCGTCTTGCTGCTGACGATCAGCGTTGTCGCCATCGTTTGCGTGCGTCGCTGTCCGTACGTGCTCGTGGGCTGGTGTTGGCACGTGGGCACGCTCGTGCCGATGATCGGCCTTGTACAGATCGGGACGCAGCAAATGGCCGACCGCTACACCTACTTTCCCGCGATCGGCATTTTTCTGGCCATTACATGGCTCATTTGCGATCTGGCGACTGCCTGGGCGGCGACGGCCAGATTTCAATCGACGGTCGCCGCCTTCACTGTGGGGCTGCTCGCGTTCCTCGCGTATCGACAAGTGAGCTATTGGCACGACAGCGCGACCCTGCTGCGTCACTCGCAAGAGTCCACGGTCGACAACCCGCGAGCGCACCAACTCCTGGGCAGCGCGCTCATCGAAGTGGGAGCCACGAGCGAAGGCATTGCCGAGCTGGAAACGGCGGTCCGCGGGGACGAATCGTCACCCGCCGCCCATTCCGCATTGGCCGCCGGGTTGCAGACCGCCAAACGTCTGGACGAGGCGGCGGCGCACTACGAACGGGCCCTCGCCCTGCGCGGTCCGGACCCGGACGTCTTTTATAACCTGGCCCTCATTCAAATCGAGCGGCACGACTACAAGAGCGCAAGGCAGAATCTGTTGCACGCCGTCGACATCAACCCGGACCACGTCGAAGCCTATAAGTGGCTGGGCACGGCCGATCTCGAACTCCGCGACTACCGAGAGACGATTATTGCCAGCCGGCGTGCGCTGAGTTTAGACCCGAAATCGGTTCGGGCCCGACACAACCTGGCCGTGGCCCTCTTGGCCTCCGGCCGCTTGGACGACGCGATCCGGCAGTTTGAGTCTCTTGTCAGCTTGTTGCCCGACGATGCGGACGCCCGGCAAAATCTCGACCGTGCTCGCGCCATGAAAAACGGGACACCGAGCAAGTAATCAGCAAGAGAATTCAGCGGCGCGTTGCCGCGGCTGCGAGACTGAATCTCGAAGCCGGCCATGACCGCGCTTGTCGGGAATCGCCGACGGCTTGCGAGCCGCACCGAACGATCAGCCCGACTTTTTCTTCTTCGCCGTGCGGGACGGCAGGCGGCGGGCGACGCTTTTGACGGGCGGCCGCGAGGACGAGGCTTTCGCCTTCTTGTCGCTCGTGGCCTGCTTCATGCTCTTCTTGAGCGCTTCCATGATGTTGACGATCGGCGGCTCTTCGACAGGCGTCGGCGTCACGATCTGCTTGCCCTGCACTTTGGCCTCGATCAGCTCGCGGACCCGATCGGTGTAGGCATCGCTCTGCTCGTTCAGGTCGAGGTTGTCGTCCACCATCGACGCGATCAATTGCCGCGTGAGCTTGCGCTCGGGCGCCGTCGGATGCGTGTCGGCGAGCTCTTCCTTGAACTGGGCCGGGTCTTTCACCTGCGACGCGTACTGCAGGAGATCGACGATCAACAGGCCGTCTTCCGCCCGCACGCGGACCAGGTGTTCGCGGGTGGTGATTTTCATCCGCGCGATGGCGTTGAGCTCTTCGCTGACCATCGCCTCCTGGATCAGCTGGTACGGCTTTTGACCCAGGTTGCCGTCGGGCGTGAGGAAATACGTCTTGCCGCTGAGGTAAGCCGGGTCGATCGTGTCCGGGTGGACGAAGCCCTCGACGTTGATCGCCCGCTCCCCTTCCGGACGCAGCTCGGCCAGCTCTTCGGGATTGATTTCGACGTACTGCCCCTTGGCGTATTCGTAGCCCGACACGATTTCATCGTTGGGCACTTCGCCGTGAATGGGACAAGTCTTCACATATTTAATACGGCTGTGGCAGTCGCGGTGGAGCTGATTGAAACGGATCGGGCTGTTTCCCTCGTCGGTCGAGCCCGAAGAGCCCGTGTAAGCCTGCACGGGAATGGAAACGAGACTGATCCGCAAATAACCCTTCCAAGCGGGTCTGGGAGCCACGGCGTGTTCTTTCGCTGGACTGCGGTGAGAGTGAGTCCTGCAATGAACGGCGAGTGAGAGTCGCTCACCAGTCACATTGCAGAGGCGGACAAAAATCCAGTCCCTGGCAAAAGAACCGGTCGCTCCTTCAAGAGTTAGCCGTTGAAACGCTCCCCGGTTCCAGAGCAATTCGCGGCGACAGCCAGCACGGTTTTGCAAATCGCGTACCGGCAACGGCCCGGCAATTATGCACTATAAACGGCCACCCGCACCGCGTGCGACATTTTTTCGCCCGAATAATGGGCGAGGGTCGCGGCGAGAAATTTTTACAAATTCCCGTGGGTCTTGGCCCGAGCCGCGGTCGCCGTGAACCGCGAGCGACCGACCGGGAGTGGTTGTTGGAAACGGACTTAGTTCGCGGAGACCGACTTATCTCGCGGGAATGTTAAGGCCGGGCGCTTCGGACTCGTCGAAAGTGGCGGCCGACCTGGGGGCTGCAGGAAGGGAGCGGCTGGTGGCGACGGCAGTCAGTCGGCGGGCGCTGATCAGCTCGTCGGTTTCGTCGTCGCGCACGGTCTGGTCGATCTCCAGCACGCCAAACGGCACGGCCCCGGTCAGCCAGACGTCGATGCGGTGAATGAACGTGTGTCCCGATTCCGGATCCTCCACCGCGACCTGGGCGGCCGCCTTCCGACAGGCGAAGGCATCGTGCCGCAATGGCGTCTTCAAATACCGCACACTCTCGCGGCGATAGGGGCGGACGCTGGGCAGTCCCCGCAAGAAGGCCTCGGCCTGCTCCTTCGTCTCACCCGGAGGCAGCGACTCGTCGACCAGGAATTGCGCCGGAGTTTCGCCCGCGTTGAACGCGATGGGGTCAATCAGGAAGGTGAGCGTTCGCTCCTCTTTGGTGCCGGCGTTCCAAATGGCGGCGATCCGTCGAAGGCGGCGCCCATCACGGGTCCCGGTGCCCCGATCGGCCAGTCGCAAGCGGAGCGGCCGGCCGTTCGGATCGGTTCCGGCAAAGTCGATCCACTCGCCGTCATGCTCAGGCAAGAGCGGAAAGAAGGTGACGACCGGGCGGGTGAAGTTGTCGACCGGATGGCGGTAATCGATCCAGTGCCAGTGCTCCATGACCTGAAACAGCCACGGATGCTGCCATGGATTCTCGATCGGGTACCAGGCCGAGAACGTGCTCACCGCCAGGCAGATGAGCGCGAGGGCGCGGCCGCCAAAGCGGGTGGCCGCCGCGTCGAGCGCGGGGATCATCGAGACCAGCCACAGCGGAATCAGCCAGAAGGTCCAGCGCAAGCCGGACGTATTGCCGCCGTAGTTGTAGTTCTCCGTCCGCGTCAAATAGAACGCCAGCACGACGACGGTGATGGCCGCCGAGCCCCAGAGAATGGGCCGTAGACTCCAGCCGCGCGACAAGGCCGGCACGAGCCACGCCGCCAGCGCAAACAGAAAGATGGGCGAGAGCGACAGGATGCCGTGGTGCCCCAGCGTGCAATGAAATAAGTAAACCAGCGGCGACTCGTGAAGGGCGTCGAGTCCGGCCGGATGCATCCAGTAGCTGGGAACGCCGTCGACAACGTATTTGTATTTGTCCGTTCCATAGTCGGCATAAAAAGGTTTCCAGCTCCCCGTCGCCAGCCACTGCGTGAGGAAGAAAAACACCAAGGGCACGACGGCCGCCGGGAGCGCCCAAAGGAAAGCCCGCACAAGCGAGCGACGCAGCAGCAACAGGGCGACGGCCGCCGCAAAGGCCGCCGCCGGCAACTCGTTGACGGCCGCGAAGACGGCAAAGAAGCCCGCGCACGCAAAATGGACCGGTCGGAGCGAGCCGTCAGCAAGGATGCGGCACGTCGGATAAAGCGCCGCTAAGACGGCCAAACCGGCAATCGTGTGATTATTGAGCGTGACGGAAAACGTGGTGAGAAAGGTGGAGAAGGCGAACGCCCCGACGATCAACAGCCGCGCGAAATCGCTCGCGGCATAGCGCTCGACCAATCGCATCACCACCAGCAGACCGGCCAGCAGCGGAATCACGTTCACCAGGAACAGAATCAAGCGCATCGTCCGCGCCATCTCGTCGGGCTCGGCATTCAGACTCCAGCCGGTGACCGCCCGCACGACCCAGTACACGCCGGCCACAATCGTCGAGAGCACAGGAGGCTTGCTCGAATAGTAGTGCCCCCCCTGCCGCACTTTGTCGATCGTCCCCCAGCCGGACACGGCGTCGATCTCGTCGATCTGGTACGTATGCCGCTCGACCAGCGACCAGACGGTGCACCACCGCGAGCGGTCGTTGGCGCTGAGCAGCGGCTTCACCTGCCAGACCGCCGCTCCGAGCACGCCCAGCGTGATGGCGAAGATCACGGCGTAAGCCGCGCGACGACCTCCGCACGCCGGCCCGCGATGTTCGCCGCTCTGGGCTGTCATGTCGGATTTCGCAGCGCTCACAGCAGATCTCGCAGGCGGAAGTGATGCGGGCCGAGTTTACCGCCGTAGTTGCCCGCGGTGATCAGCGTGAGATCGGCCGTCGTGGCAGCCGCGTGCAGCCCGGCTCGCATCGCGTCGCGCACATTCTCCGCCGACAGTCCGTCGATGACGATTTCGTAAACGGCAGCGGTCTCCGGCGGCAACGCCGAGTCGGTCTGCGCAACCAAGGTCGGGCAATAGGCGTCGTTCGTGCTGGCTTTGAGTTTTTGGTATCGCGAGCCGACCTTGCTCCCGCTGCGCACGATTCCCCCCGGAAACGGCGCAATGGCTCCGGGAACTGCGCGGATCGCGGCGACCGCGTTCTCGGCCGCTCGCAGCGCGGCGATTTGAGTTTTTCCGCAGATCAGCAGGTTGCCCCCGGCCACACCTTTGACGGTGCCGAAGCGATCTTCGCAAACGAATTCGCCGTCCATGACGGGGATCCGCCACAAGCGGCGGCCCAGAATCTTTTTCGAGCTTTGAAATCCGTCGCCGAAGAACCGCAATTGCCCGCCGACGACAAACTGCTTCTCCGGCGGAGATTCGGGCAGGCCGTTGTAACAGGCCGTCGTGGGACACGTCAGAATGCATTGGCCGACGCGGCCGGCAACTGCCGCACCGAGCGCTTCGCGACTGAAGGCAAATGCCAAAATGCTCACGCCGGGCCGGCCGTCCGGCGTTTCGTCGCTGGGCAACGACCGTTCGAGCGCCGCTTCCACATCGCAGCCGATCACGCTGGTCGCATTCCCGCAAAAAGTAGCCGCGGCCGTCTGCGCCCACGCGAGTTCTTCGGCCGTGACGATCAGTCGCGTGCCGGTGATCGGAAAAGCTTCCGCGAACGTGTCGGCAATCGGCACGCCGTTCAGTTCAAGTGTGGGAGGCGCTGCCTGCAAAATGCGACACTCGCGTGGTAATTGTTCGCTGGGCAACACTGTGTCAGCGGAACACCGTGTTGCGCGACACGGTGACGACATGCCGGTAGAGGCTAGTTTAATCGGTCCAGCTTCCGAGAACCTAGCCGCCATTCACGGGAGCGGCGGAGCCGTCAACTCGGCGACGACCGCGAGGGGCGCCAGTGCCACGCGCGCTGACGCCCGGCACGCGGAAACGACACAGCCCGGGCGAGGCGACCTCTTCAGTCGCCCGCTACACTGTTCCCCGCTGTACCGGCGCCCGACGCACTGGCACCCGAGGCACTGTCGGACGGCACCGTGATCACTTGGTTGGCGATGTCGGTGCAACTGACCACCATCTTGACGAGGTGCGCCACGCCGGTGGCTTCCATCTTCTTCATGATCTTGGCGCGGTGAGCCTCAACGGTCTTGAAGCTCACGCTGCAAAGCGTAGCGATTTCCTTGCTGGACAGACCGTCGACGACCGTCTTGAGAATCTGCTTTTCGCGCGGCGTGAGGCGCTTGTACCGCGTCCGCACTTCCTCACCGGCGTCCCACTCACGGCGCCGGGAGTCGTCCAGCTCGAGCGCCTTGCGAACTTGCTCGAGCAGGACTTCGCCGTCGAACGGCTTTTCCAGAAACTCCACGGCCCCGTTCTTGAGCGCATTCACCGCCGTGGGCACGTCGCCGTAACCGGTGAGCACGATCACCGGAATCTCGATCTTCCGCGCATTGAGTTCGCGCTGCAACTCGAGGCCGGTCATGCCCGCCATCATCACGTCGAGCACGAGGCACCCCGGCTGAATCGGATCGTACGAATCGAGAAAGCTGGCCGCGGAATGAAACGTCTGGACGGAGACTCCCAGCGTTTCGACCAGCCAGCGCAGTGACTTGCGCGTCGCCTGGTCATCATCGACGATGTAAACTGTCGGCTGGGCCTTGAGCGGCTGAGTCAATTGAGTCATCACGCGCAATCGAGCTCGCTTCGCGAAAGATGGTGATTCGGAACGGACGAACGCCGAAATTCCAGAATTAACATTTGTACACCAAAACGCCGACGAATGCCACTTCCGCCCGGATTCTGCTCTATTTCCTGAAGAAGAACTCGACGTGGACGCCGAAACGGACCAACTTGCCGAGTGGCTCGGCCGCGCCAAGCGGTGCGTGGTCTTCACCGGCGCCGGCGTCAGCACTGAGAGCGGCATTCCGGACTTTCGCTCGCCCGGCGGCGTCTGGTCGCGGACCAAGCCGATTCTCTTCGATGAGTATTGCCGCGATTCTCAGGCGCAGATCGAGTACTGGCGTCAGCGGGCGGAAACGCACTTGCAGTTCGCCCATGCACAGCCCAACTCGGCTCACCGCGCCTTCGCGCGCTGGGAAGCCAATGGCCGCATTCAGGGTGTCATCACGCAGAATATCGACGGCTTGCACCAGATCGCGGGGAGCCGCCAGGTGCTCGAGCTGCACGGCACCGCGCAAGGTCGGCTGTCTCGACTGCGGCACGCTCTACGATGCCCAGGCGATGTTGGCGCGGTTCCAGCAAACGCAGGCCGTGCCCCGCTGCGAGCAGTGTGGCGGACTGACCAAGCACGCGACCATCTCCTTCGGCCAGGCGCTGCCGGTCGACGTCTTGCGACAAGCGATGTCTTGGTCGCGCGAGGCCGATTTGTTTCTGGCGATCGGCTCGTCACTGGTCGTCACGCCGGCCGCCGACTTGCCGGTCCTGGCAAAGGAATCCGGCGCACGGCTGGTGATCATCAACCGCGAACCGACACCCCTCGACAGCCTTGCTGATCTTGTGCTGCGCCGCGCGATTGGAGCGTGCCTGGAGGGTGTCGACTCGCTCTTGCCCGCCGCGCCGGGCGCGACTGTTCGATCGGAGGCCTCGTGATGGCCGATCCCGCGAAGGCTGACCCGGGCCAACCAGCGGGTATGCTGCGATTCGTCACCGAGTCTGAGATGCGAGTCGAAACGCTCCCCTGGGGTCCGCACGATTGGCTCTGCCGCCCCGGATTGACCAACGCGCAAGACCTGCTGTTGGTGCGAGTTCATATGCCTCCCGGCCAAGGGCACAAATTTCACACGCATCCGGAGATGGAAGAGATCATCTACGTCCTCTCCGGTCGGGCCGAGCAATGGGTCAATCGCGAACGGCGCACCCTAACCCCGGGGCAGATCGCCCACATCCCCAAGGGGATCGTCCACGGAACCTATAATGCCGGGAACGAGGTCCTCGAATTCTTGGCCATTCTTTCGCCCGCGAAGATATCCGGGCCGGCCTTGATCGACGTCAGCGATCAGGAACCTTGGCGTAGCCTGCGCGGGTGAACCCCACGCGTCATTTCCCCCGGTACGCCTGCTGGGCCACCGACCCAGGTGTCGGCTCGATTGGGCCGGTTTGCACGCTCGCCGTCCCCCCCTCAGCGCGCCCCACTCGCGGCTGCGACTCTAGCGGTCGCGCGAACGGCGGAAGGTTTGTCCGTCGGCCAGACCTTGCTTATTGCTCGCGATGCAGGACTTTCGCCGGTTAGTCGTCGCGCACGGCCTTTTTTGCATGGTCGCATTCTGCTTGGTCGATGGTTTTGGTCGCACGCCGGGAGGAGATTGGCCCGACGCGTCGGGGTAGCGGCCACCCCGGCCATCAGGAGCTGTTCTCACGTTGTTGGTAGGAAGGATAATCTCATCTCCGGGCAGTTTGTCGATCACGCAGACTGGGATGACTTGGTAGCTTGAGTGCTTTCCCACGGATAGAATAGGGCCCTCGCCTTAGGGGCCGGCCGCCGATTGGCTGCGACGCACGGAGACAGGACCTCGCGCACCTGGCTCTCGGCCTCATCAAGGAACGACAACTCAGGAGTTGGACCGAGCAATGCGTCTTTCGAATCTCCGCCGTTTGGCGACATCGTGGGGCGCAGCGCCCTGGCCTGCACGCTGGCCGTCGCCCCCTCCGCCCAACTTTACGCCGACGACGTCCCGCAAAAAGATCTCTCCCCGCCGGCAGCCGCCGCACCGGAGACGCCGAGTGCGGCATCGACGATCAGCGATCCGTTGGCTGCGCAAGTCCAGCAGGCCATCGAGGTCACTTCGCGGCGGTTCCTCGAGACGGAAGTCCACACGCCGTGGCAGATCGTCCACGGTTTGCTGGCGTACCGGCGCGAGTATCAGATCAAGCAGAACGGCGTCAAAGTGAACGCCCTCAACTGGGTCGCCTCGGGGCCGGTGTACAAGAACCAACCCTGGTTCGAAAAAACGTCCTACGGTGCGCACGCGCATCCGTATAACAACGTCCCCTACGCCTTCCAGGGCCATCCGAACCAGTTCATGGCCTACATGACCATGTGCGACTTGCCGCTCGACTTCAAATTCCGCACGTCGAGCGGGGAGATGGCATCGATCAGCGACTTCATCAGCGGCGCGCAGATGGAAGTCAACGACCGCGAAGAAGTCACCTGGACGTTGTGGTTCCTCTCGCACTACATCGAGCCGGACGCCCACTGGGTCAACAAAGACGGCCAGCCCTGGAGCATGGAGCGGCTCATCCAGATCGAAAACGGCAAAGTGGTGACGTCGGCGGCCTGCGGCGGGACGCACGGGCTGTTCGCACTCGCCTATGCCCGCAACGCCTATCGTGAAACGGGCCGACCGATCACCGGCGCCTGGTTCGAGGCGGACCAGAAAGTTCAGCGCTATGTCGAAGAGGCCCGCGCCAACCAGAACAGCGACGGCACTTTCTCGTCGAACTATTTCCAAGGGCCCGGTTACTCGACCGACTTCGTCAAGCGGATCGGTACGACGGGCCACATCCTGGAATTCATCTGCGTGGCAGTGCCCCAGGCGCGTCTGCAGGAAGAATGGGTGCATCGCGCGGCGGCCGCTCTGGCCCACGAGCTGATCGAGAACCGCCAGGCGTCCGCCGAGTGCGGAGCCCTTTATCACGCGGTCGACGGCTTGTCGATTTACCGCACGCGGATGTGGCCCGAGCTCGATCCCGCGCACCGCTCCCGCACGGCCGCCAAGCCGGTTTCGGCCACGTCGTCCGAGGCGCCGAGGTCCTCCTTGCCGGCCGTCGTCCCGAGCGCCGGCAACGAGCAGGGCAATTCGGGCGCAGTCAACGCATCCTCGCGGTAGAATGGGTCGTTGACCGTGTCCTCGCGGTAGAATGGAGACGGTTGACCATTTCACCGTCGGGCTGATGACGTGCAACTGAAGCGATCTCTCAAACGGCTTTCTCCGATTGCGCTCGCGGCCATTGCTCTGCTGATCTTTCGCGCGATTGGCTGCGAAGACCCCAAGCCGACCAAGTCCGAGCTCGACGCGATGGCGGCCCTGCAGCGCGCGCACGGCCACGTTCAGACCGATACGGACGGGCACGGCTCCTTCATCGACTTCGATCGGGTCGAAGTCCGCGACGCCGATTTGAAGCCGCTGGCGGACCTGCCCTTTGTGACGCGGATGAAGTTCGATTACGCCCCGATCGGTGACGAGGCGCTGGTCTACTTTAAGAACCTGCAGAGCCTGCGCGAACTCAGTTTGCGGGGCACGAAGATTACCGACGCCGGCTTGGTCAATCTCCAGAATCTGCCGTCGCTCACCGAACTCGATTTGGAGCGAACGGGAATCACCAACGCCGGGCTCGAAGCACTCGGGCCGATCAAAAGTCTCCGACGCGTCTACCTCGGCCCAGGCGGTCCGACGACGGCGGCCGGGATCGACGCACTCAAGGCCCAAAATCCACGGGTGAATATCTCGAAGAAGTGACTCGATCAATAAGTGACTCGACGATGAGCCCTCCCCAGCGCACTTTGCGTTGCTCACCTGTTCAGCCGCACCTATAATTTGGCGCGCCCTGGCGTCCGGCGGTGGCCGGGCAGAATTAACGCCAGAATTGGCAAATATTTAGCAAGTACAACTTCGGATCAGGTCGTCCAATAAGCCGCAGATTTGAGCGAAAATTGATCACGGGCCAGTCGGCGAGCGGGATCTCGTCGCGTTAGCCCGACGCTGCTGGGTAACGAGTTTGAGACGGCGAATTCGTAGACGGTGAGTTCGTAGACGGTGCCGACGACTCCAAAAATCTCCGACGCGAGCCTCGAGCGTTCCGCGGTGACCGGCGACGACGGTCCCGACACGCTCCGCTTCCCGCACTCCGAAAGCGAGTCTCCCGCGACTCCGACAAACGCCAAAGGCGTCCCGCCGGTCGACGGTTCCGTTCCCACGATGCTGCCGGCCGGCGTGCTGCTCGACCAGCTCCCCGACGGAGCCGCGCTGCTCAATCACGAATTTCGCATCCTCTGGTGCAATCGCCAGCTTCGCGAATTCACCGCGCAAAGCGAAACCGTACGCAATCCTCCCACCGGACCGAAGACGCGCGCGGAAGATTCGCTCCTCGGCAAGAGTTTTTACGAAGCGTTCGGCGCGCCCGAGATCATCGGGCCCGATTTCTGTCCGCTGCACACGGCCCTGGGCTCCGGCGAGCTCGCCAAGAGCAGCCTCCGCGTCGGGGAGAAAACGTATTACGAAGTGCAGGCCCGGCCGATCGCGCCCGACGAAAACGACGGCCCCATTTTGCTCGTGGTCAGCGTTCGTGATATCTCGGCCGAGGTGCTGCAGCGTCAGAAGCTGAATGCCATCTACCAGGCCGGCCTCGAGCTGGGTGACCTGTCGCTGCAGAGACATCCTGCAGATGAGCGTCAGCGACCGGATCGACCTGCTGAAATCGAAAATCCTGCACTACACGCAGGACCTGCTGCAGTTCGGCACCGTCGAGATCCGCCTGCTCGACAAGCGCACGAAACAACTCGAGCCGCTGCTGGCCGTCGGCATGGATCCGGGAGCCGCCAGCCGCGTGCTGCGGGCCGACCCCCAAGGCAACGGCGTGACGGGGTTCGTCGCGGCGACCGGCAAGAGCTACCTCTGCGAAGACACGCAGACCGACCCGCTTTACCTGCCCGGCGCTCCGGGAGCCCGCAGCTCACTCACCGTGCCCCTGATTCTCCACGACGAAATTCTCGGCACCTTCAACGTCGAGAGCCCCAAGCCGGGCGCCTTCAGCGAGAACGACCTGCAGTTCCTCGAGTTGTTCTCCCGCGAGGTGGCCGTTGCCATCAACACGTTCGAGCTGTTGGCCGTCGAAAAAATGACGACGGCCAGCGCCAGCACCGATCGCATCCTCCGTGAAGTGGCCAGCCCCGTCGACGAAATCCTCAACGACGCGGCCTGCATCCTCGAGCGCTACATCGGCCACGAGCCGATCGTCTCCGAGCGGCTGCAGCGAATCCTCAAGCACACGCGGAACATTAAGCAGCTCATCGCGAAAGTCGGGGAGACGTTTCGCCCCCTTGCCCGCCCACGCTCCCTTGATGCCGCGACAGCAACGCCCCCTGTTGCGGGGCAAGCGGATCCTGGTCGTCGATGCCGACGAGGGCGTGCGGATCGCCGCCCACGAGCTCTTGGGGCGCTACGGCTGCGAGGTGGAGACGGCCCACAACGCCGAGGATGCCTTTGTGATGGTCCGCAGCTTCCACTACGACGCGGTCATCGCGGACATTCGCCTGCCCGACATGACGGGCTTCGAGTGCTTCTACCAGATCAAGCAGATTCACGAGCACTTGCCCGTGATCTTGATGACCGGCTTCGGTTACGACCCGGCCCACTCGATCGTGAAGGCTCGCCAGCACGGCCTGAAATCGGTGCTGTACAAACCGTTCCGGCTCGAGCAGCTGCTCACGGAAGTCGAGAAGGCCGTCGCCTCCCCGGCCGACACGCCGAGCGCGAACTCGCGCCACCCCCATGCCATACGCCGGGCTCGGCCGCCTGCTCTTTTCCGCCCGCCGCCGCCTCGGTGTCTTCCGCGACCGTCGAAATCTCAAGAAACGAATCCGCCATTCCTCTCCCTTGCGGATCGTCGTGGGAGCGGGCGGCCTCTTCGACCCCGGCTGGATCCCGACCGACGTCGACGTGCTCGACATCCTCGACGAACGTCACTGGCAGCGGTTATTTCGCGAGAACTCGATCGACGCGATCCTCGCCGAACACGTCTGGGAGCACTTGACGGCCGAGCAGGGACTTTTGGCCGCCGAGAACTGTTTCCACTTTCTCCGACCGGGCGGTTACCTGCGGGCAGCAGTGCCGGACGGCTATCACCCCGACCCGGCCTATCGCGAGTGGGTCCGCCCGGGCGGAAGCGGCGCGGGGGCCGACGATCACAAGCTGCTCTACAACCACGAGTCGTTCGGCCGATTATTCGAGACGGCCGGCTTTCAGGTCGAACCCCTCGAATACTTCGACGCGGGCGGGAAATTTCACGCCGTCGACTGGGATCCGGCGCTGGGCAAGATCGAGCGCTCCCGTCGTTTTGACGAGCGCAGCAGAGACGGGAAGCTGGCGTATACTTCGGTGATCGTGGACGCCCGCAAGCCGCACTGACCCGAGTTACGCCCTCAACCGGTTCGCCGGTGGTGATTCGCGCGGGGCTGAGGCATACTCTGAGCGCTGGTCTCGACGTTGCGCGATCCCACCAAAATGGTGAGCCGATGCGGCCTTACGTTCTTGCGTTGATCATCGCGGTCGGGCTGATTGTTGCCGGCGGAACCTTTGCTTACGCGACGTCCGCTTACGTGGCGTCGCTCGGCGTTCCGCCCGGGGGCGGCATCGAATTGCCGTCGTCCACCATCTGGTGCGTCTTTCTGGCCGACCTGCTGACCGACTTTTGGTGGTTTTTCATTCCGCTGGCGTTCATCGTTTGCCTGGGGGCCGCCTGGCTGTTTGGCGCCTCCGCCCCAACACCGCAGAAATAGCGCGCGTGGCGAACACAGACGGCGTTTGCCGTCGCTCGCGCTAAAAAATGCCGAGCTGGTCCCGCGCCTCATCCGTCATGCGGTCGGGCGACCAGGGCGGGCTCATCACCAGCTTGATCTCGGCCTCGGAGACGTCCGCCAGTTTTTCCAGGGCCATTTTGGCTTGCTGGATGATCTGCGGGCCGGCCGGGCAGGCGGGGCTGGTGAGCGTCATGTTGACGGTGACCTTGTTGTCGACCTGCTCGACGTCGTAGATGAGCCCCAGGTCGACAATGTTGATCATCAGCTCGGGGTCGACAACATCCCGCAAGGCTTCCAGCAGGGCGGCGTCATCGGCCATCGTTCGCTCTCCTCAATTCGGTCACCGGTCTGGCACTTCCCAATCCTATGCCGCCCGCGACGCCGCGGTCAAATCGATCGGGAGATCGTGTGCCGGCGTTCGCCTGCGGCGAACTGGTCACACCATTCTTTTTTTCTTCGGGATGAGCGGCGACCGCGGCCTATTGCTTGTCCGAATCTTCGAGTCGCACCAAGAGCCAGTCTTCGACTTTGTCCGGGCCGAAGTGCACGAGCGCGGGGGCTTCGTCTTGGGTGAGGTTGTAAAGGCCCGTTTCGACGACGATGTTCTCTTTGTCGCCGATTCGCATGGCCACGCGTTGCGTCTCCTTGTCGACCCGCCCCTGCACTGTTTCGGCTTCGTTGGTCTGCGTGTTGAAGAGTGTCCCGCTGACCACTCCATCCTTGTCGACGGCCAGCTGCATCACGCGTGACGGGTCGGTTTCCTTCTCGTTGGACGAGACGGCAAACGTCCCCAGCGCCATCCACTCCACGTCCTCGGCCGCTTCCGGCGTGGGCGGCGGCGGGACGGTTGCCAGGTCGGCCGCGCTCATCGCGAAGTCGGCCGCGCTCGCCACCTGTTGCCCGCCGACGTAGACGTTGTTGTTTTGGTAGACCACGTTGCCACCGGTGCCGTAGTCGTAATAGATCGGCTGCGTCCAGACGACGCCGGGCCGCGTCCAGGTGAACCACGTCGAGAGCCCGGCCCACGTCGGCACGCCCCACCAATAGCTCGGCGGGTAGCGGAAGCGGCTGTAGTGGTAGTGCCAGCCGCCCAGCGCGTGGTAGTGCAGGTTCCACCAGCTGGTGTTGAACCAGCCGCGATAACCGGGATGGGCCCAGTGGGTCCGCACGTGGTTGCCCCAACCGCGCCGGTAGTTGGAGCGGTTCGGGTAACGATCCCTCCAGTTGTAGCAGTGGTCGAGCCCGCCGCGCCAGCGGTTGTTGATGTTGTTGATCTGCGTGACGTTGAGATTGGCCCACTGCGGACGCCGATTGATGACGTTGTTGCCGCCGCTCGGACGGTTGTACCAGGGGCGATCGGCGTAATCGGGACGCTGACCCGGACGATCGGGACGATTCGGCTTTTCGCCTTCGCCCGGACGGTTGGGGCGATCACCCTCTCCAGGACGGCCCGGTCGGTCACCCGGACGGCCGGGCCGATCGCCCTCGTCTGGACGTCCTGGCCGATCGGGTCGAGTACCGGGGCGACTAGGCCGATCACCTTCGTCCGGACGGTCGGGTCGCTCGCCTCCCGGTCGACCCGGACGATCGGGGCGTTGCGGACGATCTTCGTCGCCGGGGCGCGGTCGATCGGTGCCCGGGCGGCCGGGTCGACCGCCGTCGCCGGGACGCGTCGGACGATCGATCGACGGACGATCTGTGCCGGGTTTGCCCGGACGGACGTCCGGCTGCACGGGGCGAGGAATGCCGATGAAGTCGCCAACGTCGCCGGGAGTGGGACGACCGCCACCCGGTCGACCGGCTCCCGGCTTGCTTCCGCCCGGCCGATTTTCACCCGGTTGATCTCCGCCTGGTCGATTCCCACCGGGTTGATTCCCACCCGGCCGGTTGCCACCCGGCAAATTTCCGCCACCCCCACCAGGACGACCGCCGCCCGCACCGGGCAACTGCGGTCGGTCGGTGCCGGGACGATCGCCCGTGCCCGGACGGTTGCTGCCGGGGCGCGTCGTATCACCTGGTCCACCCGCTGATGGCGAACCCGGACGCGTTGTCGGCCGGCCGCCGCCCAGATTTGGCACGCTAATCGAGGGCGCGCCGCCCGGACGTGTCGATGCGCTCCCGCCGCCCGCTCCCGGGCGCGCACCGACGTTGGGACCGTTTTGTTGAGGCGGATTGCCACCGCCGGGATGCGACGGGCGCATGCCGCCGCTGGGATGATCGGGCTTGTTAGCCCCAGTGGCTGGCCTGCCGGGATTCGCTTGCGCGCCACCACCGCCCTGTGGCCGAGTCGCCGGCTTGGCGCCGCCCAAGTTCGGCGCGCTCGTTTGCGGTTTGCCGGCCGGGCGTGCCGCGGGCCGATTGCCGCCGGCTCCACCTCCGCCACCTCCGCGTGCTGCGCCGCCGCCGCGATTGCCACCCGCCCCTCCCTTGGCCGGCCCCTGGCCGGGTGCGGCCGGACCGAGTGCCAGTTCGAGGGCCACGATCGCGACCAGCGCAATCAGACGTTTGCCGGTGATCATGGCCGTTTCTCCTGTCCTTCCGACGGCGTGGACGACGGCTGGCCCGGCGACGGCGCAGCCTTCTCGTCGGGCACACGCACAACAGTCAGCGGATCGCTCGCCGGTTGCGGCTCGCCGTCGATTTCCTTGGCGATCAATTCGACGGTGGTCGTGTTGTCGTCGACACGGGTGATCACCTGCGTGCCCGACGCGCTGCGGCCATCGCTGAGAGTTTGCGTTCCTTTGCGCGTCCAGGTGTTGCCCTCCTTTGTCCAGGTCGCCTCCCCAAACGAGCCGTCCGATAAAAAGGTCCAGGAGCGGAGTTGCTTCGTGTGCGGATCTCGGCCGACGATCTCGGTCCCCTGATCGGGCTCGCTGTCTTGACCGGTTTTGATCGTGAAACTGCGGACCAGAAACGCGTGGCGGGGCGACCAGCGGACCACCGTGTCGACGCGAGCATCCTTCGACTTGTCGACCCAGTGTCCGACCATCCATTCCAGATCGGTCAGGGCCGCCGTCTCGGGCTGCGGCGGCGGGACGTCGCTTTCCTGAATGCTGTCGATCAGCCAGCGGCCGTCCTGCTGCACAAAGATGGCCGAGAACGCCGTGCGATTCGACGCGGTCTCGGTTGAATTCGGCGATTCGACGGCTTCACCCTCCGCCGACACGACATCCGGGCGAATGAACCGCACGCTCTTGAGAGTGCCGGAAAGCTGCGAGTGCGGCTTCTCCTTGAAGGTGGCCGCGAAGTCCTTCTCGAGCGCGGCCCGCCCTTCGACGCGCTCGCCGGTGCTGCGATCGACGTAGACGCCCTGGGGCATCCAGAGCGCGGCGACCGCCTTCGCATCGTGCTTGTTGAAGGCCTCGAGATAGCCGCGTAGCGCCTGCCAGATCGGCGCGGCCTCGGGACCGAGGTCGGTCGCGGCCGCGCCGGTCGGACTCGTGTCGGCCGGACTCGGCTTTGTCGTTTGAACTTCCTGGGCGACCAGGCCGACGGCCGCCAGCACGATGCAGCCACACAGGCACAAGGACTTCGTCATGGCACGAGCCTCGAAAACTGAATTTGGAAGATCGATTGGCGAGCGAGACTACACCCGCAGCAAAGCGGCACCGCCGGACTAATTTGGCGACGGGCAGTTCGGTAAGGCCGGGCTCTCACGAACCAAGGTTGGGTCAGGCCCGAAGATCGGCAGCGCCCGCAAAGAAGAATCCCCGCGCCCAGCGGCGGAAGGCGGCCCTGCCTCGCAATCCTGGAATCGACGGCTTCAGACTATCCCGTAACCGCGACTCCGACAAGTGGCCCCCGAAGTGGGAATGACGAAGCACGAATGACGAAAGAATGACTGAATGATCAAAGCACGAATTCTGGCGTTTACCTTCGTGCTTCAGGCATTCGTGCTTCTTTCGTCATTCGGAAATTCGTGCTTAACAGAGCACGCGCAGCCCTGCCCACGCGCTGCCACACTATGCGCTCACCACTTGCCCGCGTGAGAGCCGCCGTCGACGTGTAAGATCTCCCCGGTCACCGTCGCGGCTTCGGACAGGTAGACAATCGCATCGACGACGTCGCTAACGCTCACGAGTCGCCCCATCGGGGAGAGGCCCTTCAGCACGTCTTTGTTGTCGCTCTCGTGCATCGGCGTATCGACGACGCCCGGCGCGACGGCGTTCACGCGAATTCCCTGCTTCGCGTATTCGATGGCCAGGCAGCGAGTGACCGACTCGAGACCGCCTTTGGTAATCATCGGCACCGTGGAGGGGATGCCGGCAATCGGATGTTGGGCCATGGTCGTCGTGACATTGATGATGCTTCCACCCGAATTCTGCGTGAGCATCTGCTGAACCGCCCGTTGCGTCACGTAGAGAAAGCCGGCAACGTTCGTGGCGATGAGCGACTCGAAATCGGCCTTCGTG
This sequence comes from uncultured Planctomycetaceae bacterium, assembly GCA_963800135.1. Taxonomy (GTDB): domain Bacteria; phylum Planctomycetota; class Planctomycetia; order Planctomycetales; family Planctomycetaceae; genus DASPSM01. The sequence continues at coordinate 676,778 of CAWCZR010000003.1, forward strand.
TATTCGACGAACGGCTTGCTGAAGAAGATGCCGGCGTTATTCAGCAGCACATCGATCGTGCCAAAACGAGCAACGGCGGTGTCCGCGATTTTCGTGGCCGTCGCCGGGTCGCCGATGTCCCCGTCGACAAGCGCCAAATTGTCCGACGCCGCAAATGCGCCCGACTTCGTAATGTTCCGCGAATTGGCCACGACCCGATAGCCTCGCTCCAAGAAGGCGTTCACCGCGCCGGCACCGATCCCTTGCGAGGCTCCCGTCACGATGGCCGTTCGGAGTTTGGCTGCCATGGTTCCGCTCCTGGTGGTGTTGCTCGAGATGGTCCGAATGCCAACGCGACGGGCCTAGCGTGCATTGTGACATATGTGTGACTTGCCCGTCCCGCTCGCGGGACAGCGCCGCGTTTTTTGGCTACAGCGCGCGTTGGTCCGCGGCCCCGTTGGCTGCAGCACCGCCGTCACTGTGGCTACAATCGCGGGCTCACCAAGCAAAGAATTCAGAATGGACGATCATGAGTGAACCGCTGCGGTTTGTTCCCGCCGAGAGCCTGGTCAGCGGCTGGGATTTCAGCACGGGCAGCGTCAAATGCCTGGCCTTCGGCCTTGATGGCAAGACTGTCGCCGAGGTGCGGCTGCCCACCGATTTATCAAACGGCGATCCGCCAAACCCCGCCGTCAGCGAGCTGAACTTGATGCAGCTCGAGGGGCAGGCGCGGGCCAGCGTGCGCGCGGTGGCCGCCGAACTCAAGGCGGCGGGGCGGCTCAACGACTGGATTGCCGGCGGCATCTCGGCGACGCATCACACGGCCGGCCGCATTGACCGCAACCACAACCAGGTCCGCCGGGCGATCTGTTGGAACGATCAAACGCTGGCGACGTACCGCGCGGGGCGAACGGCGCGTCGGTGGACCGAAGCACGTTCGCGAACTCATCGGTGGTCCCTGGGCCGACCGCTACACCTTGAGCCATCTGGTCAAGGACGAGGATCCCGATTACTTCCCCGTCGAGGGCTGGCAGCGGACGTATCGCATCCTGCCGCATGGGCCGCTGGCGGCCGGCTACCTCACCGGGCACTTCGACGTGATCAGCATCTCGTCCGCCGCGTCGACCGGCATGATGGATCTGCGGAATTGCGTCTGGTGTCCGGGCATGCTCGAGCGCGCTGGCCTCGGAGGAGCACCGCCGGCTGGCCCTCTCGCAGTTGCCGCGAATCGTCGATCACTTGGAGCCGATCGGCCCGCTGTCCGAGAATTTGGCGCACGAAGCCGGTCTCGACCAAGCCCATCGACCACTGCTCTTTCCGACCTCCGACGATCAACAGGCAGGACTGGTCGGCGGAGGAGCCGTCGACGCCGGGCAGATGGCCGTGATTCTGGGCAACTCGGCCGTCGTTAATTCGTCGTCCGACGCGCTGCCCGGCTCGGACCGCGCAGCGGGAGGCGGGCTCGATTTGATGCGACTCAATTGGGGCCCTTATTTGTGGATGCGCTGCTACAACAACGGCGCACAGTTTCTCGATTCGGTCGTCGGCCCGAGGCCCGACTGGAAGGCTCTCGAGGATCGCGGGCGACGGGTGAAGCCAGGTTGCGACGGCACGTCGGTCATGCCGTTCGCCCGTTCCGAGCCGTCGCTCAAGCTGACGTCGGCCCCCGGCCTGCAATGGTCGCCCAAGCCGCCCACCGATCTCGGCGCACGGTTCCGCGCGTCGCTCGAAGCTCTGGCATTCCTGATCGCCCGCGGCGTCGAAGAGCACGAACGCTCCGGCCAACGGATTTCGCGGATCACTGTTTCGGGCGGCATCGCGCGGAGCGACCTGATGTGCGAGATCCTGGCCTCGGTCCTCGATCGCTCTTTGGAACGCCTCGAATCCGACGAAGGCCCCGCACTCGGCGCGGCGGTGACGGCGCTGGCGGCGATCGAAACCCAGCTGCGACGCCGCCACCAGGTCGACACGCCCTACACCGTGGCCGACGCCGTGGCCAAAATCGTCCGCTTTCGTGCCCCCGTCCAACCCAATGCCGCCTGGATCGAACCGTATCGTCGCTTGCGAATCGAATTCGATCGCCGTTTGGCGAAGCTGCAAGCGGAGGGCAGCGGCTCATCGCGAAGTGCCCCGCGCATGCCGACGCCGAGCAAGAAGCCGTCCGCGAAACGAACCAACGGCTCGAAGCGCTCCAAAGCGGCGAAGCGGCGCCGCTAGGCGGACCTACGAGAAACCCCACCGGCGACGGGTTGATCCCTACCCCCCCCGGGGCAAGCAACGCAGTCTTCTCTTAAGCCCCTTGGGCGACCGAAAATAGCCCAGCGATTTATCGCTGGGGCGCGATCGCCCCCACGCCCGTGGTTTGAAAAAGTCCCGTCAGGGACGGCAGACGCATTTCAACTAAGAGCAATCGCTCCGATTCAACTCAAAGAGTCTCCAAATGCATTCCTACGTCAGCTGCCTGATGCACGTCGTCTTCTCGACTAAGGAGCGATGCCCGTCAATCACGCCGATGCTCCAATCAAAGCTTCGGCCGTACTTGGGCGGCATTGCCCGCAACCACAAGATGAAAGCACTCCAGGTCGGCGGGGTCGAGGACCACGTCCACTTCCTCTTGTCACTGCCGGCAACGCTCGATGTCGCCAAATGCGTGCAATTGCTCAAGGGAAACTCGTCGAAATGGATCCACGAAACATTCGCCGATCAGCGCGGCTTCGAGTGGCAGAAAGGGTACGGCGCGTTCAGCATCGGCATCTCGGGAGTCGCCGACACAATTGCCTATATCGAGAACCAGGCGGAGCATCATCGACGCGTGACGTTCGAAGAGGAATTGGCGTCGATCCTGCGCAAGCACGGAATCGAGTTTGAGCCGGGCATGCTCGATTGACGTGGGTGGTCTGCCGCCCCGTTGGGGCTTAAAGACAGGAGTAGGGAGGGGGGTTGCTTCTCGCTTACCCAGCGATAAATCGCTGGGCTATTTTCGGCTGTCCCTGCGGGACACGAGAACGGGCAAGCCGAATGATTCGGCCTCGCCCTTACACGTTCTCCAACCCCTGGAACTTGCCGACTCGCTTGAGTTCCTTGAGGAGCAGCGACGCGTTGCCGAAGCGGTCGTCGCGGTTCTTTTCCAGCATCTTCATCACGATCCCCTCGAAGAGCGGCGGGATCGAGAGTTGGTACTTGGTCGGCTTGGTCGGCTTTTCGCCCTGGATTTTGCGGATCGTGTCGGCCGCGTTTTTGCCTTCGGCAGGCGCATGCCCCGTGAGCACCCGGTAGCAGGTCGCCCCCAGGTTGTAGATGTCGCTGCGGCTGTCGATCTCGTCGGAGCCCAGCGTCTGTTCGGGAGACATGTAGGGCAGCTCGCCCACCATCTCGCCGGAACGCGTGATCGATTGCACCATCGGCCCTTCCATGGCCTTGGCGAGCATCAGGTCGGCCAGCTTGGCGACTTTGTCCTTCGAGCGGATCAGGATGTTGCTCGGCGTGATGTTGCGGTGCACGAACTTGTGTTGCTCGGCCACCTCCAGCGCTTCCGAGATGTCGACGGCGGCCCGGAAGACCGTTTCCCACTCGAGCATTCCGCCGATGCCCAGCCGCTTGATCACATCGGCCAGGCTCTCTCCCTCGACAAGCTCCATCGCCATCCAGCAATAACCGTCGGTGACGCCGGCACCGTACAGGCGGACGATATTCTCGTGCTGCACGGGCAACATCGTTTTGATCGCGCGGATGAAGCGGTCGAGCTCGCGCGAGTCTTGCGTCAGCTCGGGCCAGAGGACTTTGAGTGCGATGGGGCGTTCATTCTTGGTGTCGACGGCGCGAAAGACGGCCCCCGAGCGGCCGCAGTCGATCTGCGAACCGATCGTGTAGCGGACCAGCGTCGTGCCGACCAGCTTGCTGAGCGGATTGTCACGTCGCCCGTCGGGCTTGGGCGTTTTGGCTGCACCAGGCGGCAGCGTTTCGGTGCCCGAGCCGAAGCGAATCTGCGTTTCGCCCAGCTCGAAGACGTCGCCGGGCTTGAGCCGTTGCTGGTCCTTGACCGGGCCGCCGTTGAGCCGCGTGCCCCAGGCACTGCCGGCATCGACGAGGACGACGCCGTCGTCGGAGACCTGAAGCTTGCAGTGCACGCGCGAGGCCCGCGGGTCGGCCAGTTGCACGTCGCAGTCGTCGCCGCGCCCCAGAACCACCGTTTTTCCTGCCGGAAGCTCGACCGTCCGCCCCTTTTCCGGCCCGTTACAAATCACCAGCTGGAAAGCCATGCCCGCCTCACCCGCCAAATGCCGATCGAATGAATACGTACAAATACGAAGTGCTTCGGGCCAGAATAGTCCGCCCCGTGCCGGGCATCAAGCAGATACTTTGCGACACGCGGTTCAACCGGCGGCAGGCTCAACCGCCGGCGGCACCCGGTCCGATCTTCAAATCCGGGAGCAAGGCGCGTAGGTCTTTGCGCTCTTTCTCAGTGAGCCCGGACTTCGGCGGCATCAGGAGCTTGAGCGTCTCGACGTGGCCGATCCGATCGATTTCCGCGGGCGGAATCGGCCCGACTCCAATCAGGTCCACCTGTTCAAGCTCCAGCTTGTCGTCCGGAAGTTCTTCGACCTTGTCCATCAGATCGGCGTTTCCGACAAGCTTCACCTTTCCACCATGTTCGAGGACCCATTCGGCCACGAGCCGATGATGCCGCCTGCGAGTCAGATGTCCGTCGCGCCAAACGAGGTAATTCCGCTGTTTGTCGTCGCTCGGGACGATGATCGGGAAGCTGCTCGGATCGGCTCCCGGCTCGTGGATCTCGACTTTGCTCGGACCGGGCGACAATTCGATCGGTTGTGCAAGCTGATCTTTGGTGACCTCTTTATCGTTGATCAGAATCTTCGCCTCGCCCTTATCGATCGCCACGCGAGTTTGCGGGCTGACTTTGACATCGTCGGCTCCCGTCTGCTGCTTCATCATCACGGCGATGAGTCGCCAAGTGATGCCGAATCCGGCCACGATGATCACCGCCGCGGCCACCAACACCCAATGCGGAATGACAATTCCCCGGCTGGATGCGGGCACGGCGTCGAGCGCCGGCATGGTGGCGGTGCGCTCGGACGCGGGCAACGCCACGCCGGTGGGCCGGCCCGCCGCATAAGCGTCGATCGCGCGGACGACGTCGGTCATCGTGGCGAAGCGGTCTTCGAGCCGCTTGGCGATCATCTTGAGGCAGATCGCCTCGAGGGCCGGATCAATGCCTCTTCTGATGCTCGACGGCTTGCGCGGCGCCGACCCGATGATCTGCCCCATCACCGAGGCGATCGAGCCTTTGAAAGGGACTTCGCCGGTCAGCAGCTCGTAGAGAATGATGCCCAGGCTGTAGATGTCGCAGCCCGGGCCCATTCGCTCCATATCTCCTTCGACTTGCTCGGGCGACATGTAGGCGGGGCTGCCCATCAACATGCCTTCCTGCGTGAGCCGCGAATCCTCTTTTTTGTTGGTTTGCCGCGCGAGCCCGAAATCCATGATGATCGGCTCCTGGTGGCCGTCGATCATGATGTTGGCGGGCTTCAAATCGCGATGAATCACGCTCCGCGCGTGGGCCGCTTCGAGCGCGCGGGCCAACTTGAGCACAAACGTCGCGGCGTCGCGGCAGTCGAGCGGGCCGCCATCAGCGAGCACTTCCGACAGGGGCCGTCCCTCGATGTAAGCCATCGACAGGTAACGGATGCCGTCGATCTCGCCGACGTCGTAGACCGGGCACAAATTCGCATGCCGCAGCATGGCGGCGGCGCGGGCCTCGCGATAGAACCGCGCCGTCATTTCCGCGTCGTCGTCATCGTCGGCGAATTTCGGAATTTTGAGGGCGACGGGCCGCTCAAGCTGCGTGTCGTCCGCCAGGTAGACGGCTCCCATCGACCCCTGCCCCAGGCAGCGGACGACCTTGTAACGGCCGAACTCGTCCGGCAGCGAACAGGAACGCACCGGCGTGAAAGCGCGCGGCGGAACCGTCGTCTGGCTGGAGCGAGGACGGTACTCGGTGCCGTGATCGGTTTGCGGCACGCTGGTCGCCGTATCGCTCTCCGCCGGCACGGGCGTTTGGCCGGCAACATCGTCAGGGGCGAAATGCGAGCGCAGCGCGTCGGCCAGTTGCGGATGACGGGACAGCAAGTCATCGAGCGCGATCGATTCGCCCGCCGCGCGGCGACGCGAATAGTCCGCGAGCACCTGGTCGAGACGCGATTCCGACGACAGATGGGACGGGCCCGGCTCGCCCATCGCGAGTCCTTGTGAACGAGGGAACGGGGAATCGTGGGACGACAAATCGGAGCTGCGCCCTGATTCAACCAGTTTCCCCGCATCGATGCAACGCGAATGATGAACGGAGCTTAAAGGTCGGAGCGGAAAGGACGAATGACGAACGAATTCCCGAATGATCGAAGCACGAAAGAAACGTCGCCCCTTACAGCTTAGGGCTTCGTGCTTCTTTCGTCATTCGGATTTCGTGCTTAACGGCGCGCTAGTAGCTGCGCTGCGTGGCGAACTCGGTGATTTCGACCAGCATTTGCTTGGCCGACGAGTTATTGAGGCACTCGAGGTGCGAGCGGGCGGCCGCGGCAAATTCCAGGGCCCGGTGCCTCGCGTACTCCACCGCGTCGCTGCGGTGCAGCCAGCGGACGACCTCGCCCCAGGCATCGTCGTCCGCCTGCGTGAGCAGTTCGCGGAGCCGCTGGGCGTCCGGCTCTTCCGTTTGGGCGAGCAACCGGATGATGGGCAGCGTCAGCTTTTGCTTCTTGAAATCGGTGCCGAGCGATTTGCCCGTCTGATCTTCGGAGCCCAGGATGTCCAACAGGTCGTCGGAGATCTGAAACGCAATCCCCAGCGTGCGGCCGTATTGCTCGAGCGACTTGGCAACCGTTTCGTCCGCGTCGGCATAGTGCGCGCCGAGAAAGCAGGAGACGGCACACAACTCGGCCGTCTTGCCGTCGATGATCCGCAGGTAGGCGTCTTCCGACAGGTCGAGGTTGCCCCGCTCGCGGGTCTGCGTCAGCTCGCCCTCGCAGACGATGTTCGTCGCCCGGCCGATCAGGCGGCAGGCGAGCGTCGTGTCGAGGCTGCTAGCGAGGTGGAACGCGTGCGTGAACAAGTAATCGCCGAAGAGCACGCTCGTTTCGTTGTTCCAGCGGGCGTTCACCGTGGCGACGTAGCGTCGCGTTTCGGCTTCGTCGAGCACGTCGTCATGCACGAGAGTGGCCGTGTGAATCATTTCGACCACGGCGCCGAGCACGCGATGTGCGTCGTTGATCGGCCCGGCGGCGGAAGCGGAAAGCAACAGCAGCATGGGCCGCAGCCGCTTGCCGCGAAAGTGGGCGACGTGGGCAAAGATATCGGCGACGTAAGGATTCTGGCTTTCGAGCTCTTGTCGAAAGATCTGCTCGACTTGCCGCAGGTCGTCGCCGATGAACCGTTCGACTCGCGACGGCAAGCCCGCCAAATCCCGGCCGCCCATCTTCGCTGTACCTCGAAACTGCTTACTCGCGTCGTGCGTCCGGCGGCAGTGAACGCCGAAAGGGGCCGCTCTTGCCGCCCGTCTTCTCGACTAATCCAATCGGGCCGATCGTGATCGCGCGATCGGACGATTTGCACATATCATAAACAGTGAGGGCGGCCACAGAGACGGCGGTCAACGCCTCCATCTCCACGCCGGTCCGAGCGTGAACGCCGACTTGTGCTTCGATCTTGAGCGTTCGCTCGTCCATTACCTCGAAGTTGACCTCGGCCTTGTCCACGGGGAGCGGGTGACACAAGGGAATCAAGTCCGCGGTTCGCTTGGCCGCCATGATTCCGGCCAGCCGCGCCACCTCGAACACGTTTCCCTTGAGCACCTTGCCGTCGCGGATTTGGGTCAAGGTTTCCGGGGCCAGGCTGACGTAGGCGACGGCCCGCGCGATCCGCTCGGTCACATTTTTCCCGCCGACATCCACCATGCGGCTCGCGCCGGCTTCGTCAAAATGGGAAAATTGCGACATGGGCGTGCGTGCTGCCGAGTCGGTCAGCGATGGCTACAGCACTATAGTCCTGGCCCAAGGTGCCGACAACCCAGTTGACGAACATCGGGCTCTGGTTCGACTCTGCTCCGCAAAGATTGATGGCCTTTGGACCTGCGAGTTCTGGACCCGTCTCGAAATCGGAGTTGAGACTCGCGCTAGGAGGCGAATTGTGAACGATCCATCAGCGCGATAGAACTGGGGCACAAATCCTCAATTGACGTCAAGCAAACTACGAACCGGCAATGTGATGGCAATTCACACATCAAGCGAAAACCGTGGCTTCCCGTGACGAGTTTCGCGTGTCGGAACAAGTAGCTGAACCGAAACGCCCCCAAGAGCTCATCCAATGGCTGGCTTCGTGATATTGGACGATGGCCGGTCCTATGCCGCGTCAAACTGGGGGTTTCGAGCGACCGTTGAAGCCATCGCAGAGGCATTGCCAACGAACGTCGAGGGAATGGCCTTGGCCGAATGGCTCCGAAACGACCCGATTGTGCAGATCTATCATTCAGTCGATCTGAGAGAACTGACCCTCTCCAATCGAGAAATGCTCGTGACGGCCATTGAACGGGCCTTTGCTCGACAGAAGGAATGTGGTCCATTCGCTGGTTGGCCCGACCCTATGTTCTGGGATTCTTGGCTCCACCGTTTCTCGGACCTGGTGAAAATGATCGGGTGCGTGCGGCGCGGAGAACCGCCCGAGGAATTCAATCCCCACATGAACGGCCTTATCCCCCCAACAGGTGAACAAAGGGGTCCAGGATGGTGATATCAACGTTCCCATGAAGCGCCACCCCGCAAGCGTGCCCGAAGACGAGTCGAGCCAGCCGAACCCGCAGGATCGCGACGCGGTTGTGCTCCACCTGCTCGACGAAGTGACTGCCCAGGCGCGGGACGGTAAGAATCCCGACTTCGAGGCTCTGGCTCGGCGGCATCCCGACCTGGTCGACGAAGTCCGCATGCTTTGGGCGACGGCCATGGTGGCCGAGGATTTTGCCAGCGTGTCGCAGGTGCTCGATTCGGTCGAGCGCGCCGCGAGCGCCCCGAGCCGGCCGCCTACCTTCGAGCCCCGTCAGCGCGTCGGCGATTACGAGATTCTCGAGGAGATCGGTCGCGGCGGCATGGGCGTCGTGTTCCGCGCGCGGCAGATCAGCCTCGGACGGATCGTGGCGCTCAAGATGATCCTTCGCGGCGAGCTGGCCTCCGCAGCCGACCTCACGCGGTTTCGCGGCGAGGCCGAGTCGGCCGCCCGGCTGCACCATCCGCACGTGACGGCCGTCTATGAAATCGGCGACCATGAGGGGCAGCCCTTTTTCAGCATGCAGTTTGTCGAGGGGACGACGCTCGCCCGCCGCATCGCCGAGGGGCCGCTCCCTGCGCGAAGCGGCAAGTCTACTGCTCCCCGTGTGTCGGGCGATTGCCGAGGCGCACCGCCAGGGCCTGCTGCACCGCGACCTCAAACCGTCGAACATTCTCATCGACCGCACAGGCCACCCGTTCGTGAGCGACTTTGGCCTGGCCAAGCGGGTCACGGCCGATAAAAGCGACGAAGACGAGCAGACTCGCTCGCTGCTCACGCACAGCGGAGCGATCGTCGGCACCCCCGGCTACATGGCTCCCGAGCAGGCGGCCGGCAATCGCGGTGAGGTCGGCCGCGCGACCGATGTCTACGGCTTGGGTGCCCTGCTCTACGCCACGCTCACCGGCCGAGCGCCGTTTCAGTCAGCATCGCCCGTCGACACCGTGCTGCAAGTGTTGGAGCAGGATCCCCTGCCCCCGCGGCTGCTGAATCCGGGCGTCGACGCCGACCTGGAAATGATCGCCCTCCGCTGCCTGCAAAAGCCGGCTGAGCTGCGCTACGCGACGGCCGACGAACTGGCCGACGATCTCGAGCGATTTCTCGCCAACGAACCAATCGCCGCCCGCTCGTCACGATTCGACCAAGTGCTGACGCGGGCGTTTCGCGAAACGCACCACGCGGTCGTGCTGGAAAATTGGGGCGTGCTCTGGATGTGGCACAGCCTGGTGCTCATCGTGCTCTGCGTCGTCACGAATGCGTTTCAATGGGAAGGCATCACGGCCCGCCTGCCGTACGTCGGCCTGTGGACGATCGGCCTGGGCGTGTGGGCCGTCATCTTTTGGAACCTCCGCCGCCGCAGCGGCCCGATCACGTTTGTCGAACGCCAAATCGCCCACATCTGGGCCGGCAGCATGATCTGCAGCACGCTCCTTTTCGGCATCGAAGCCCTGCTCGACCTGCCCGTGCTCACACTGTCCCCGGTGCTCGGCCTAGTCAGCGGCATGGTCTTCCTGGTGAAGGCCGGCATCCTGAGCGGCGCGTTCTACATCCAAGCGGCCGCCCTCTTCGCCACGGCCGGCGCAATGGCACTTTGGTCCCGCACGGGCCTGCCGCCGTTGGGCATCTCGCTCTTCGGCATCGTCTCCGCCGCCTGCTTCTTCGTGCCGGGGCTGAAGTACTATCGACAGCAACGCTCGCGGCTGCGCGGCTAAGTCGCTGTCGTTGAGTTGAGCTGACCCGCAAGCCCCCAAAGGCGCGAAAGAAAATACCCTAGCGTTTCAACGCTGGGTTGCGCAGCCGCGCGAATTTCCTCACGCCCCCGGGGCCGATCTGAGGATGCGGGGATAGGCGAATGGGTGCATTCTGCCAAGCCTTTCCTGGGGTTTCCGGCTGCCGCCCCGCATCGTTCATCCGGTGCGTACTCGTTCGCTCGCCTGGAAGGGTCGATAAAGAGTGTATGTTCGCGTCCGTCGGACCGTGCCATCGCCGTGCAAGGGCCTTGGGCATTTTGAGGCGGAGTGAGAAGCTGCGTCCACTGCATCTAAGGTCGTCGAAATCGCCTACAATGCAGAATCCGCGTTGAAGCGAGGTCACGCCAGGAATCCGAACCATTCCCACTACCGGAGCTGCACTGAATGCCACGTCGTTATAAGGGCTGGGCGAGTTGGACGATCGAACTCCGCAAACGCATGTATCGGGACAACTGTCCAGAAGCCACGGTGACAATCGACGAGGTCGCTCAGGGAATCGGCGCCGAGACGCCTGGCATCATCGACAGCAAACGATTTTGGGATGCGTGCCGGGAATGCAGAGGCGGTTTTGACGCGATTGCCAAACAAGGGCTTGAGATCGAGTTTGAACCGACCGCCGACAAATCCGTGGAGCGGGTGACGTTTCGGCTCAACGCCAAGTGGCTGGAACATTTTGGCAGGGTGCGCGAAAAAGTGCTTGGCAAAGTCGCCTCAGTCTGATTGAACGTCCTTGCTGTCCAGGAGGCGCCAGCGCACGGCGGTTCGGGCCGGTTAGAGACCCGTCGTGCAAACGCGCGCAATTGGTCGCTGATTCGGTTGCGGCACCGCACGCCGCATCGCCCCCTCGCACTTCCACAGCAGTTGTGGTCGGCGAACGAATCAATACCGCCAACTCGTGAGATCCGCTCCTGGCGGGGCTGACTTGAGAATCCGCGCCAGGATCTTCGGGGCGTGCATCTGGTGGTAGCGAAGGCGGGAGAATGCGTTTGGTCGCGTGGGGTCGCCGTTCCAGCAGTGCTCCGCGCGGTCGCCGTACGCGACCTCGCCATCGTAATGCGGGTCCTTCGTGGTTTTCAAAAACTCCTCCACGAGGTAGACGGCGTTGTTCAGGTAGTAGTTGTCCATGTCGCCGCAGTAGATGTGAATCTTGCCCTGCAGTTTCTTGCCGATTTTGGGCCAGTCGCGCTTCAGGATGTGGCCCAGGTCGTAATGCTCGCGCCAATACTCGGCGACCGAATGATCGATCTGGCCGGTGACTTTGTCCCAGATCGGCTTCGGGTAGCCGTCGTCGCCCGTGGGTGAATAGACGGCCTGCCAGATGTCCCACTGATCGCCCGAGCGCGAGTTCGTCCCCAGCACCAGCTCGCGGCGACACGTGTCTTCGAGCGTGATGCCGACTTCGCCCAGAAAGTTGCGGCTGCCCGGGCGAGGCGTTTTGGCGAACTGGCTGTCGGCGTAGTAGGCGTTCTTGTGCTCGTACAAGTTGACGACCGTGTACGCGCGGAAATCGATCGGATCGGGGCACGCCACCCAGCAGCCGTTGTATTGGTCGGGATAAAAGATCTGCACCGCCAGCGACTCCCACCCGCCGGTCGAGCCGCCGTAGAGAAAGCGGGCCCAACCTTCGCCGATGCAGCGAAATTGCTTTTCGACCTCGGGGATCAGCTCGTAGGTGATCGCGTCGCCGTATGGGCCGAGGTTGGCCGAGTTCACCGCGTACGAATCGTCGTAGTACGGGTTGGCGTGCTGAATCTCGATCATCACCATCCGCGGAAAACCCGGCCCGGTCCAATCCTTGTAGAGCTGATGGGCGTACTCCTGCTCGATCTTGTTGTACCCGTTCAGCTTGAACCGTTTGTTGTAATCGGGCTTGAGATTGGGATCGGCAGGCGTCTCGCGAAAGCCGTCGATCGTCGCGGGAAAGTGGCCGTGAAAAATCGCCAGCGGATAGCGGGCTTGGGGATGTTCCTCGAAGCCGTGCGGGAGCAGCACGCAGGCGCCGAGATGCATCGGCCGGCCCCAGAATTCCGTCAACAGCTTGCTTTGGATCTTGATGTGCTTGATGTACTTGGTGTCCTTCGGCGGCTCAATCGGTGGAATCGCCTGATCGAGCACCAGATTCTCGACTGCGCCGTGCTGCGGATCGAAGTGGATCTTCTTCGGCGTGCTGAAGAGATTCCCCGGCGCCTTATTCCATTGCTGCCCCTCGCCTCGATCCATCGGCAGCTTTACGGTGTGGCCGTTTTTCAGATGAAACGTTTCGTACTTGTGCAACAGCGCCTGGACCCAATACTCGCCGGCCGGCACGTCGGCGAGGCTCTTGATCGGGTAGCCCAGCACTGAACGATCGACGATGGCCGCCTCCCCCGGCTTCAATCCGTCGACATTGATGCCGAACACCAGCTGCGTGCTGGCGTCGCCCGTGATTTGAAACCGCGGCTCCTGCGTGTTGTCGGTCGAGAGCATCACCAATAGACGACCGTCGAGCGGAGCAGCGCTTTTGGCTGCCGGGAAACTGACATGGAAACCCATTCCGGCGTCCTTCTTAGTGTCTTGAGCGAGGGAAGCGTCCGAGCGGAACGAGACGAACAGCATGAGGAGCGTGACCGCACAAACGAGTGATCGGCGAGTCATCGAGCGTCTCTACAAAGTGTGCTTGTGCAAACGGTGCCGCATGACCCGAGCGGGATGCGAATCGTTTTCGCCCGCCAAGATTAACCCGGAGTCGGCACGGGTTCCATGACAGAACTTCGGAAAAGGCGGGATCAGCCGTTCGCTGCAGAGTTGGCGGGCGGCTCCCAGGCAATCTTCTCGAAGACCTGTTGGAGTTTCGCGCCCCGCTCCCGCTGCGTCATCGCCACATAGGCGATCTTTCCCTGCAGATGTTCGCGAAAACGTGGATGGTCGCCGCGGTTTTGCGACTCCGGTCCGAAGCGGCAGCAATTGTGCAACGTCGCCTTCAGCCGATCGTATTCCTCACGCGGCACATTGATCCGACGGTTGACGACCAGTCCCGCGATCGATTGCTGAGCGCCTGACCGCATGACGCGTGTCTTGCGATGCCGAATCGCGAATCCTTCGTCCAGCACGATTGCACAGACGAAGACTCGAAAGCGGTGCAGACTTCGCTCGAAATTGGAGTCGCCGGAAAAGACCAGATCGTCGGCGTAGCGGGTGTAAGTCGCGCCGACCGTGCGCGCCAGTCCCGTCAATCGGCAATCGAGCCGATAGGCACAGAGGTTCGCCAAAGCCGGCGACGTCGGAGCCCCTTGGGGCAGATGCGGCTGGCGAAAGACCTGCCAGAGTTCGTGTCGGCGACCGGCCGCGTCGTCCGGCAGGAAGACGTTGTCATCAACTGCGTTCGTGCAGAGCCCCGCGAGCAACCGCGCGACGTCTTCGGGATAGCCGAGCGTATTAAACAGCGCGTGAATCCGCGATTGCCGAATTCGCGGAAAAAAATCGCGCAGGTCAATCCGTAGGACGACTCGCTGCCCCACATGGGGCGCGGAACAAGTAATTGTCGAACGTTGCAAACGGAACGCGTGCGCGGACGGATGCGGAGGAATGACGTCCAGAATTTCGCTGAGAATCTGCCGCTGAATCTCCTTCAGCCGCGGCTTTGGACATTCCACCAGCCGCTTTCTTCCACCGGACTTGGCGATCCAGTGATAGCTGTAATGCCTCAGTTTGCCGGCCGCCACGCTCCGTGCACGTTGCCAGTGGCCGGAAAACCAATCGAGCTGCGTGATGCTGATCCCTAGCCAGTCGGCCAACTCGCCGGCGGTGACGACTACGGGAAGCTCATCCGTTCCGACGATCGCCGGCGCCGGAGCCATCTCGGGACGAGGAAGGCCGAGGACATTCGTGACCAACGTCGATTGGAACTGTTCCAACGGCTCTTGTCGCTGAGCTTTTGCGACGAGACGCTCGATGGCCCGACAAAACTTTCGATCGGCCGCGAGGAAACTCGTGAGCGCCGCGTGCCGCGGTGTCGGAGGATGCAAGCCGAACCGGGCGAGGACACGGGCAACGAGCGGATCGATCCAGCGCGGGGAGCGCGACAGCTCAAAGACCTGCAGCAAACGGGCGCTCATGCCGGCGCCAGTCCAATCGCCGGCGAGCAAAGCCGTCGCCGCATCTCGAACGGTGGGATCCAAAGGGTGCATAAGAACGGGGAACGGAGCGTCTCGCGAAGACTCGTCGGGTGCGAGCAGTACTGCGCCCTCGCGCAGTGACGCTCACGCTGCGAATTGGTCAAAGTCCAGTGGGTTCGTCGGGGTAACCCCGACAAGGCGGACACAACCCGAGGCCGGTCGAATCGCCAACCTGAGACGCTCCGCCCCCACAATGACGCTAAGCCGCCAACCCCACGAGGGTCAAGCACCGTCTGAGAGCAACGCGCGACGCGGCCCAAAGCATGCCACCGCGCTCAGTGCAGGCCGCACCGGGTGCAGGGGCACGCCCCTGCTAGTTGCGGCTGCCGCCTTGCAGCTTCGCCAGCAAGCGCAGGATTTCGAGGTACATCCAGACCAGGGTGACGAGCAGGCTGAAACCACCGTACCATTCCATGTACTTGGGGGCCTGCATCTGAACGCCGCGCTCGATGAAGTCGAAGTCCAAAACCAGGTTGAGGGCCGCGATGACCACAACGACCAGGGAGAAGCCGATGCCGACATATCCCGATTCATGGATGTAGGGGATGTGCGCTCCGAAAAACGAGGCGACGATGTCCACCACGTAGACCAGGCAGATCGCGCCGGTCGCCGCCACGACTCCGATTTTGAATTTCTCCGTCACGCGAATGATGCCCGTCCCATAAACGAAGAGCATCATCGCCAACACGCCGACGCTCAGTCCGACGGCCTTGATCGCGATGCCGTGGTACCGGGCCTCAAAAATCGCGGAAATCGCGCCTAGGACCAGCCCTTCCAAGGCGGCATAGACTGGCGCGGAGAACGGTGATGCTTTCGGCATAAAAATCGTCAACAGGGCAACGGCGAAGCCGCCGATCGAGCCCACCATCAGTAGTCCGTACGTGAGCGGCGATCCGGCCATCGCCTGAAACCACGTGTAGACGGCTGTGGCCATCAGGATCATGAGCAGGCCGGCCGTCTTCACCACCGTCCCCTCGAGCGTCATCACCGAGCTCGAATCGAACGCGCGCCCGGCCCGATCGTAAACCGCAGTGTTCATCGCCGGATTGGCGGTCGCCATAGCTCGCTCTCCGTGGGATTTTTCAACAAGTCAACGGTCAGATTAACGGACGCAGCCGCGGAACGGCAACGTGAGGTCACGCGGCCAGGCGAACCCCCGGTCGGTTGTCGCCCTGGGGGCGACGAAAACGCCGACCCCAGCCACCCCGACACATTTCGTCCGCATCTCAGCTCCGCGCAGAGTCAGCGTGAAGCGGCACAAAGCGCCCTATCAAGCGTGCGGATCAGCCGCGCCGGGTGCAGGGGCACGCCCCTGCTGGTGGAATTCGGGCCAGCGTTGCCAGGCGTAGGTCCATTCCATCCACAGCCGCATCACCGACCAGAGCAGGCGCATCCGCGCGAGATGTTCTTGCGGGAGACGCTGCTTGTTGGCGAACGATTCGCGGGCCGCGTCGGCGAGGTTCCATTGCTCGGCCAGGCTGCGGCAGACCGAATCGGGTGTGAGATCGTTTTCAGGCGGTTCGCCGGGCTTGGGTTCTTTGAGCAGGTCGGCCCCGTCGGCCATCACGAACAGCTCGAATAGCCGGCTGCGGAGCGGATCGAGCTCGAGCGGACGCTGCGTTTCTTCGGCCTCGCGGACGAGCAGGTCGATCTGCGACAGAATGCTTTTGGCCAGCGACGGCGCGGTCGAAGTGGGCATCACCATGAAGGACTCCTCAGTCCTTCATCTTAAGCTTCGAAACAAAAAGGGGACAGGCCCTGGCAGAGCCCGTCCCGGCTTTTTGTCAGCCGAAACTTGCGATTACGGACTGGCGATTCCGCCGGCGGTGGACCACGCCGAGTGCGGGAACAGGAAGTAGACGCCGGCAATTGAGCCAGCTTCCACGGCGGCCGCCTCGGTGTTCCAGGGAATCTGATAGAAGAGCTTGGGAGCACATTCGCCGGGGCGGTAGTAACCGAGAGGATAGACCCGGCAACAGCAGGGATCGATCGTCATCTGGTACGGGATGCCGACGGCCTGCGTGGTGAACCGCACGGCCGACACGACCGGCTGGATGAAGAACGGCCACGCGTGACCGTAACGCTCGAGGTCCGGATCTTCAAAGTACAGCGGCCGATAGAAGACGTTCGAGGCCTGCCAGGTGTACGTGCTGGCCGGGAAGACGCGCGGCTCAAACGGTCCATTCGAGAGCTGGACTTCGTTCGGACACTCGGGCCCCTTCCCGTCGGCGGTCTTGCAGGGCGCTCCGTCCGGACGCGGACACAAGTTCTGGCACGGATCCTCGGCCGCCACTTTCGGATCCGGTTCGTAGTCCAGGAAGGGCATGATCTGCGTCACCCTCGGCAGCTGATTGGGCGTTTTCACCTGCTCGGCTTCCGGCAGATTGGTCAGATCGGGAATCGCGCCCTGGCGGGCGGTGCCCGGTGTGAATCGGCCGGAGAACGGCAGACGCTGCGCTGCCTGGGCCATATACGCGCCGTTGGCAGCCGGTGCCATGTAGGCAGCGTTTGAACTCGGTGCCATGTAGGCGCCGTTCGAACTCGGTGCCATGTAGGCGCCGTTGAACTCGGTGCCATGTAGGCGCCGTTCGAACTCGGTGCCATGTAGGCGCCGTTGGCTGCGGGCGTCGGGTAGACGCCGTTCGCCTGCGGCGTGGGCACTTGCGGACGATAGCCGTTGGCCGTTTGCGTGGCCGCCGGTGATAGGTCCATCGGCTGCGGTGGGCTGGCGACTGGCTGTTGCGCGTAGCCGGCGAACTGCGTGCCCATCGTCCCCTGCGCGGCAGCCGCCTGCATTTGCTGATTGCGCTGCGCCCAGCGGGTGTTCGCGGGAACGGCAGCCGGGGCCGGCGGGACATCACCCGTCGGGAAGTTGGCGGTCACCGCCGGGTCGGAGGCAGCCGGCAGGGGCAGTTGGAACTGTTCGTCGCCGGCACGCAGTGCGGTAAGGTCGGCCGCCAGCAATAAAGCTGCGGCCGCTCCGCCCAGGAGCCGGCTAGCCGACTTCGACCGGAGCATGCTCCGCCGTGTAATTGGGTGCTTCTTGGGTGATGGCGATGTCATGTGGATGGTTCTCCCTAACCGTTGCCGGCGATACCTGGATGAAGCGCGTTTTGGTTCGCAGTTCATCGATGGTGCCGACGCCGAGATATCCCATCCCGGCCCTCAGCCCGCCGATCAGTTGATACATGAATGGCCCGAGCGAACCCTTGTAAGCAACGCGGCCTTCAACTCCTTCGGGCACCAGCTTGCGTGCCCCCCCTTTGACGTCTTCCGTGATTCCTGGCTGGCGATAGCGCTCGCTGCTTCCCTGCACCATCGCGCCGAGCGAACCCATTCCTCGATAGCGTTTGTAACTGCGTCCTTGATACAGAATCATTTCGCCCGGACTTTCGTCCAGGCCGGCCAACAACCCGCCCAGCATCACGATCGAGGCGCCGGCCGCCAGGGCCTTCGTCACGTCGCCGCTGTAGCGAATGCCGCCGTCCGCGATGATCGGCACATCCGTATCGGCGGCCGCCTGGGCAGCGTGGGCGATGGCGGTCAACTGCGGCACTCCGACGCCGGAAATAATGCGCGTCGTGCAAATGGAACCGGGGCCGATGCCCACTTTCACCGCGTCGGCACCCGCCCGAATCAGGTCACGCGCTCCTTCCGTGGTGGCGACGTTGCCTGCAATCACGTCGATTGTCCAGCGGCTCTTCACGTAACGGATCGTGTCGATCACGTTCCGCGAATGGCCGTGGGCACTGTCGACGACCAGGACATCGACCCCTTTTTCCATCAGGCACGAGATGCGGTCGTAATCGCCAACTCCGACCGCCGCTCCCACCCGCAGCCTTCCGCGCGGATCCTTGCATGCCAGCGGAAACCGCAGGTTCTTGTCGATGTCCTTGATCGTGATTAGACCCTTCAATCGATATTCATCGTCAATCAGCAAAAGTTTCTCGACTTTGTTTTCCAGGAGGATCCGCTGAGCTTTTGCCAAATCGGTATTTTCGTTGGCGGTTACCAGGTTTTCCTTAGTCATCACTTCGGAGATTCGCGTCTCCCTCGACTCAAGGAACCGAAGGTCCCTGCGCGTCAAAATCCCCTTAAGTATCCCATCTTTCGTGATGGGGACGCCGCCGATGTTTCGCTCGTCCATGATCCGAGCCGCTTCGCCCACCGTGGCTTCGGGCGGAAGCGTGACCGGATCGACGATGACGCCGTGCTCGCTCCGCTTCACGCGGTCGACTTCGAGGGCCTGCCGCTCGATCGACATATTCTTGTGGACGACGCCCAGCCCCCCTTCCTGCGCCATGGCAATGGCCATTTCGCTTTCTGTGACGGTATCCATGGGGCTGGAAATAATCGGCACATTCAGCCGAATGTTTCGCGTGAGGGGCGAGCTGACGTCCACCTCCGACGGGAGCGATTCGCTGTATGCCGGCTCCAAGAGAACGTCGTCGAACGTCAGGCCGCGATATGCAATGCGATCGTCCATCGGAACCTCCGGCAGTTATGTGTTGGCCGCGGCGGGCAAATCCCCGTCGGCGGCGGTGCCCACAAGCTGAGAAAAGTCGTTCGCCAAATTGACCAGTTGAGCGGGAGACAGCTGCTCAGCCCGCGCGTCGGCCTTGAGGCCGTGCGGGACAAGCACTTCGTCGATCTGTGTGCGGTTGAGCTGGCGGCGATACATCGAGATCAACACGTTCCGCAACAATTTACGCCGCTGCTGAAAGACTTCGCGGAGAAATTGGTGCAGGAATTCGCGGTCGCTGATTTTCGCCCGCAGCTCGGGATCGGGATCGAGGCGGATCATCGCCGAGGCGACTTTCGGCCGCGGCCAGAAGACGTCGGGCGGCAAGTGCTTGAGAACTTCGAGCCGGCACTGCGCTTGCAACCACACCGAGAGAGCGCCGTAGTTCGACGTCCCTTGTTTCGCCGCCATCCGCTGCGCCAGCTCGTACTGAATCGTCACGACCATCCGCTCCCACGGATACTCGCTCGCCAGCAGGTTCGAGATGACGGGCGTGGCGACGCCATAGGGCAGATTGGCGACCAGCTTTAATTGACGCCTCGGCTCTCTCGTCGCCTCGTCTCCCCTCTCCCCTAGCGGGAGAGGGGCTGGGGGTGAGGGGGCCTGCGCGCGCCCAAGTCCCCGCTCAATCGCCTCGAGCACGGCCGGCGAAAAATGATTCTTGTTCTTGAGCACGTCGGAGCCGATGAGCGTGACGTTCGCGAAGCCGGCCACCGCTTCCGCTGTCAGCTGCTGCATCCGCGAGTCGACCTCGACGGAGATCACCGCGCCCGCCTGCGCCGCGAGACACGCGGTCAGGCTGCCGGTTCCGGAGCCGACTTCCAACACAAGATCGTCGGGGCCAAGTTCCGCTTGCGCGACGAGGAACTCGAGCAGATTCAGATCGATGAGGAAATTCTGGCCCAGGTCATGTCGCGGTGTCAGTCCATGGCGCGCGAGCAGCTCGCCGATGTGAGTCCGCGTTTGGCGTACGACCTGGTTCATTTCCCCTGCTGGATTGCGCCAGATATTTCTGGATGTATTTGCCGATGATGTCCGTTTCGAGATTCACACTGTCGCCCGGCTTCCGCACACCGAGCGTCGTGACGTCCAAGGTGTGCGGCACGAGCGCCACGCTAAAGCGGCCGCGCTCCACGTTGACGACGGTCAGACTCACGCCGTCGACCGCGACCGAGCCTTTCGGCACGAGCTGAGCGACGAGGGGCTCCGGTGCGCGAAACCACATCGTGACCCATTCGCCCTCGCGCTCGGAGCGATCGACGTGTCCCACACCGTCGACATGCCCCTGCACGAAATGGCCGCCGAGCCGCCCGTCAGCCGGCAACGCCCGTTCGAGATTCACGACGTCGCCGGTTTGGAGCGCACCGAGGTTCGTCTTGGAAAGTGTTTCGCTGCCGGCCTGGAAGGCCCACTGCTCGCCTTTGGCATCGAATGCGACAGCCGTGAGGCAGCAGCCATTGATGCAGACGCTCTCTCCGAGCTTGCCGTCGGGACCGAAATCGGCGGGAACGCGAATGGTGAGCCGGATCGGTTTGTCGATCGAGGGGAGCGCAGAAGAATCGGGACCGGCCGCATCCGGCCGGACATCGTTCACAACGCCGCGGCCTGCCACCAGCCCAGTAAACATCAGCACCCTCGGCGCAGAAGACTCACACGAGGAAGCCGGTCAGCCACAGCCGGGCGACCCGAAGCAAGGCAACTCAACTTGATGAGGTGCTCCATCGTCCCAATATGACAAACGTGATCCGGAGTGTCAAACCCTTGCCCGAATCGCGAGCACACACCCGAACACCCCGACAGCGAACACGAAACCAAGAACGATGGGATACGCGCCAGCCAGCGCGCCGACGGCGCATCCGCCGGAGAGGGACAGGAGAAAGGTGATTAAGAGGAGGACAGGCCGGCCCCAAGAAAGCCGCGAGCGCTGCGTTTCAGGGAACTCCCGGTTTTGCAGCCTCCATTGCGCATTGACAGCCGAGCCCGTTGCTTCGCTGACTGACGGACTTGAGCGAAGAGAACGAGAGTCCTGGTTAGCACGATCCGCGGCGTATGCGATCACAGCCTGCACGTCTTCAGCTGTAAGCGACGGATAACTCTGGAGAATTACGTCAGTAGAATCGCCGTGAGCGAGGTTCGCGAGGAGGGCTGAAACCGTGACCCGCGTTCCCTTGATGCACGCTTGCCCATGACTGATCGCAGCGTCTGCTGTAATGCGTTCTCGCCAATCCATGATTTGCCTCGACATCACCGTTGAATGGTTCACTTGATTTTACCGAAGCTGCATTCCGTTACGGTGCTCTGCTACAATTCCGCCGCAAAAACGGCTGCGCCGTAATGAGAGGAAGCAAGAAATGGCCAAGGCGCCGAAGACTGCGATCTCGCCCACGCGCGAGGAAGATTATCCCGAGTGGTATCAGCAGGTGATCAAGGCGGCCGAGTTGGCCGATGTGTCGCCCGTGCGCGGCTGCATGGTCATCCGGCCCTGGGGCATGGGCATCTGGGAGAACATGCAGAAAGGTCTCGACCGCCGGTTCAAAGAGACCGGGCACGAGAACGCTTACTTTCCGCTGTTCATCCCGATGAGCTTTCTCGAGAAAGAGGCCGAGCACGTCGAGGGCTTCGCCAAGGAGTGCGCCGTCGTCACGCATCACCGGCTCGAGCCCGGGCCCGACGGCAAGCTGCGGCCCGCCCCGACCGCCAAGCTCGAAGAGCCGCTGATCGTGCGGCCGACGAGCGAGACGATCATCGGCGCGATGTACGCCAAGTGGGTGCAGTCATACCGCGACTTGCCGATCTTGATCAACCAGTGGTGCAACGTCGTGCGTTGGGAGCTGCGGACGCGGATGTTTCTGCGGACGGCCGAGTTCCTCTGGCAGGAAGGACACACGGCCCACGCGACCGAGGCGGAAGCCCGCGAAGAAACGATGAAAATGCTCGACGTCTACGCCGACTTCGCCGAGACCGAGATGGCGATGCCCGTCATCAAGGGCGAAAAGACGGCCGGCGAACGGTTCCCCGGCGCGGTTTCGACATATTCGATCGAAGCCATGATGCAGGATCGCAAGGCCCTGCAAGCCGGCACGTCACACTTCCTCGGCCAGAACTTTTCGCGAGCGCAGGAGATCAAGTTCCAGGACGCGGCGGGCGGCGAGTCGTTCGCCTGGACGACGTCGTGGGGCGTCTCGACGCGTCTCGTCGGCGCCCTGATCATGACCCACAGCGACGACGACGGCCTCATCCTGCCGCCGCGGTTGGCTCCGAAACACATCGTGATCCTGCCGATTTATCGCGGCGACGACGACCGCGCGAAAGTCCGCCAGTATTGCGATCAACTCGCGAAGGATCTCGAGCAGCGCGACTACGCCGACGGCAAGCTTCGCGTGCAGATCGACGACCGCGACCTCCGCGGCGGCGAAAAGGCCTGGCAGCACATCAAGAAGGGTGTGCCTCTGCGGGCGGAGATCGGCCCCCGCGACATCGAAAAAGACGGCGTCTTCCTCGCCCGCCGCGACACGGGGACCAAGGAACCGATCGGCCGACGCAGCTGATCGAAACAGCCCCGCAGATCCTCAAGGAGATTCAGGACTCGCTCTTTCAGCGGGCCCTCAAACTCCGCGAGGATAACACGTGCCAGATCGACACACTCGACGAGTTCAAAGCCTACTTCACGCCGAAGAACGACGCCAAACCCGAAATCCACGCGGGCTTCGCCTACTGCCAATGGTCCGAAGATGCGGCGATGCACGAACTCTTAAAAGAACTCAAAGTGACGATCCGCTGCGTGCCGCTGGCCGGACCGGAAGAGCCGGGCAAGTGCATCTTCACGGGCAAGCCGAGCACCAAGCGGGCGGTCTTCGCGAAGGCGTACTGAACCGCTTCAGTTCCGCGTCGATGATGCTTTCTTTCCGTCCGCCTTCGTGCGCCGTTCGGGATCCGCTTGGAGGCGGAGCGAATTCTTCTTCGGGTCGTAATCGTAGACGATCTTGCCCAGGTCGATCTGTTCGCCCGAATCGACCGCCAGGCTTTCTCGGATGGGATTCATGAATCTCAGCGCACCGTAGGCCACCAGGCGGACCGGTTCGCCGCCAGGGACCTCAAAGCGGAAGCGCCCGTCCGAGTCGGTGAGGGTCAGCGGATTCGCGTTGACCGGCGACTCCGGCAGCCACCAGTCGAGCCGCACGTCGCGAACGGGCTGTCCCTGCGGATCGACCAAACGGCCGACGATCACCGCCGGCGGCTCCAGCGTGATCGTCCGCTCCGTCTCGCCGGGCTTGGGCGTGAAGCGGAGCGACTTGGTGAGACCGCTCGACTTGTGCCTGAACCAGATGATTCTGGTCTCGTCAGGGCCGGTCGCCGTCACGACCGCGGAATCAGTGTCGGTATGTTTGGAGTATTGCTGCGGTCCCAAGCGGTACGTATCAACGCCGGACAATCGGTTGCCCGCTCGGTCCACGAACTTCAGGACAACGTTCTGGCCCGGATCGACGGGAAGGTCGATCTCGACCTGTTCGGCGCCCACAGGGGCGTTTACCTCTCTCACGGCGCCGAACTCGATCGGCCAGACGCTATCAAATGTGGGCTCATCGGCCATCGACCGACGCACAGTTTTTTTGTGGGCGAGCTCCTTGATCGCGGCCGCGCCGAATCCGGGCCGAAAATCGAAGTTCCACGTTTTCAGACAAACCACGCCGCGCCCGGGAATGATGGGAATGCGAAAGTGGCCGTCGGCATCGGTATGGCCGAGGGGAACGCGACTCACGATTCCCATGGTCTTCGTCGAATAGCGTGCATAGCTTCGTGCATGGGCGTTGGATCGAAACGGCGTGTAATAGACCGTGCCTCGCACAGGCTCGCGAGTTTTGAGGTTGAAGGCACGCCCGACCGCCCACATGCCGCGCTTCAATTTGATGTCGTGTCGAATGGGCTGCAGTCCCGGCGACGGCTGAATCCTGACGCCGTCCATCTGCAGGTAAGGCCCCGGCGGCTCGACCTTCAGCCTGTTCTTGCCATCGGCGGGCAGGCCTTCGATACGGTACCGGCCGCGTTCATCCGTCGTTGCCGACAGGAACCGATCGCCGCCTCCCCACCGTCCGTTGTTGGGCTCGCACTCAATCACGACGCCCGGAAGGGGGGCCGCGGAGTCCTCGTCCGTCACCGTGCCCTCCAGCGCGATTCCCGGCGCGGCGACGTACTCGAGCGATGGCCCGTAGATGAGGTCGACCGCAGAGCCAACGAGGCGCTCAAATGGAATTGCTTTGATCGGTCTCGTGAGGACATGCAGCTCCGTGGTGGCGATTGCCGGGCCGGACAGTTTGAAGAAGATGAGCCGGTCGCGGCCCAGTCCGTGAATTTCAAAGCGGCCGTCGGCGTCTGTCTGCGTCGTCGGAATAATCTGGGGCGACGGGCCTGCGATGTTGCCGGGAAAGTGCGGTGTTCCGCTGCCGATGACTCCGTACATGAAGGGAGCCTCGTCGTCTTTAATGCTGCCGTATCCCGCAAACACGGGATGCGCGGGCAGTGCGGCCAGCCACCGATCGACCAGACGAGGGGTACTGCAACACACCCTGCGGAGGTCGAGCCGAGCACCGGCGACAGGACGGCCTTGAAGATCCAGCACTCGGCCCCGCACCGGTTCATCCTCGACGAGTCGCAGCTCGAGCGGGCGGTTGCGGGCCGGATTGAAAGGAGAGGACATCGCGACCCCGTACCCGGGCACAGCCGCGGTCACGTTGATGGTCGAATGATCCTCGGGCTGCCACTTGCGATCGACCTCCTGACTGAACCGGCCTTCTGCATCGGTCACAGCTGACGCCAGCGGCGCCCAGGTCTCCCGCGTGACAAGCACAAACCCGGATCGCGTGGCGTCGGGATTGTAGAGATCGATCTGGACGCGAGCCTGAGCGGCAGGGCTGCCGTTGGGCAACAGCACGCGACCGGTAACCCGGAAAACCTCGGACTCTCGCCCTGCTTTTGGTGGGCCGGGGGCCGCGCTGACCTGCTCCGCCACGATCCGCGTGCCGCACAAGAGGCCGCTCGCCGTGAGGAACAGACCGAGACTCGCTAGGGCCGTCAGACGCCCTGCCCGTTGGCGCGTGTCTCGTTTCTCGCTGACCAGGCTCGCGATTCGCTCTTCCAAAGTGCCGCGCCAGTGCAGGATGCCCATCCCGGCGACGACCGGAACCGCTCCGCGGCTCAGTTCCGCCAGCCTCAGCAGCGTCTCGCCGTAGCTGAGGGGGTCGCGCGTGGCGAGCACAAAGTTGTCGCACGCCTCTTCCCGAGCACAGTGCAGGTGCCGGTTGAGCCAATGTATTACGACGATCGGCCAGAAGAGAGCCTGGGCCAACAACTGCAACGGCAGCACCAGAGGATCGCGGCGCACCACGTGTGCCAACTCGTGGATCAGCACGTCCCGCAACTGCTCGCGGGTAATCAAGCCCAGCGAGGCCTCGGGAAGAATCACCAGCGGCCGGATCCAGCCCGCCACGACGGGAGTGAGCACGCGCGTCGACACGACGATCGACGGCCGTCGCACGATGCCCAGCCGTCCGCACACTTCACCGAGCAGCTCGGGCAATCGGCCGTCGGCTGCCGGCCGCACGGACCGCTGGATGCGACGCACGCCCCGGTAGCTCCGGACCACTCCCAGCATTAGCAGCAGCGTTCCGACAAGCCAGACCAAGACGACTGAGACGGCGATCTCGACGCGCGGATTCGAGAAAAACGGTTTGAGCTCGCGCGTCTCCGCGGACGCCGGGAGGGCGCGCGGCTGCTCCGCGACCGGAGAGTTCTGCACGCCTTGGTCTGGTTGCGCGCTGGCTCTGCGTTCCGTCGACTTCGCAGCCTGCACCGCGGGAACCGACTCGAAGGAGTCGCTCGGGCGAGCGACAACGTGCGAAGACTCGACCACGAGGGGTGCGATTGTTCGATCCCCCGTTCGAGGCGACGGGAGCCAGCCCAGAGAGATCGTCGAGAATCCGGTGGCAAACCACAGGGCCGCGAGCATCGGCGTCGCCAGGTCGCCGATCAAGGCGGACAGCAACACGCAATGCCGCAGCGCCGCTCGGGATTTGAGCGCGTGCGACAACATTAATGCGACTGACGAAAGCAGCGTCACAGCCAAGACGATGACAAGCATGCCCGCGAGGATCTGATCGCCCGGATACAAAGGCTCAAGCAGCGACATGGCTCAATCTCCTTTCTTCGTCGGCTGGCTGGCTTTCGCCTTGTCGAGCATCGCGCGGATGCGTGCCAACTCATCAGCGGTGACGCCGCGGTGATCGAGCAGCGCGGTCAGCAGGACTTCCGGCGACCCGCCGCAGACGTGGTCGACGACGTTCAGCACGGCCTGGCCGATGGCCGCGGGGCGCGGCTGGGCCGCCGAATACAGATAGGTCCGTCCCTCTTCGCGATGTTTGAGCCAGCCCTTCTGCTCCATCCGCTCCAAGAGCGTGCGAGCCGTGTTGCGGGCCAGGTCGCGAGTTTGCGAGAGGATGGCCCGCACGTCGCTGGCGGAAACTTCACCCCGCTCCCAGACGATCTCCATGATCTCGCGCTGCGCGGGGGACAATCCCGGCAAACGACGCGTCCTTCGATTCTTTGATCCCATACCGGTCGCTCCAATGGCTACATGATGTAGCCAATAATGGCGACGCTTAGTAGCCGTGTCAAGCATTTTCGCGAGCGATTTTCGAGGCTCCGCTTTTTACGCGGCGCTCAAGCCCCTCTGGCGACTGCCGGCGTTAGCGGCCGCGGCGGCCTGTGTCAGCCGTCCTGGAACGCCGGAGAACACTTTTCGGGGCGCTCGAAAGCGGGTACGCTCGTCGGTGGCTCGCCAAAAAAGCGGCAATCCGTGGGCCGCTCTTAGACGAACGGGGCCGCTGCACTTTGACGAACCAGGCTGGCATCGAAGGCAATCAACTGAGGAAATCATAATGTTCGACTCCCAAGACTTAAGCCGTCGTGAATTCACCCGACTTTCCGTGGCAGCGCTGGCCGGTTTGTCGGTTGGCGGCGCGGCTGCGTTCGCCGACGACACTAAGAAAGCCGCGAGCAACCCCCTGCTCAGCGACCCGCACGTCTGTCGCGGGCTCAACACCTGCAAGGGCAAAGGGGCCGACAAGAAAAACAGCTGCGCCGGCACCGGCACCTGCGCAACGGCCAAGAGCCATCCCTGCGGCAGCGCCAACGAATGTAAGGGGCAAGGCGGCTGCGGCGACACGCCGGGCGAAAACGCCTGCAAGGGCAAGGGCGATTGCCACGTGCCGCTCGCAAAAGACGCGTGGAAGAAGGCTCGCAAACACTTCGAGGTGTTGATGAAGGCCGACAACAAAAAGTTCGGCGGCGCTCCGAAGAAGAGTGCCTGAGACTCAACTCGCTCCTTCTTCTCAGGCAGCTCTCGCCTTCGCCACAGCAGCCGAGCGTGAAAAACGAAAAAAGCCGCGAGTCACCCTCGCGGCTTTTCTCATCGATCGAAGTATCTATCTTGAACGGAAGAGCGAGACTTGTGCTGAGCCCAATGGCGTGCAGCCGCTCGGCACAAGCCTCGCTCTTCGCGGTTTTCCTTTTTATTCGGTGGCCGTCCGCTTTTATTCGGCGGCGGACTGGCCCTCGGTCGTTTCGCCCGTCGCGTCCTTGATTTGACGGATGCCGAACAACAGTTGCTTGAGCGCTTGCCCCACCATCGCCAGAGGCACGACGGCGAAGTGCACGGTCACCTGCGGCTCAGCGTCCGCCTCCTCGGGCTCAACCACCAAGTCGCTGTTGACGACCAGGTCGGCGATCTCGGCCAGCTCCGGATGTCCGGTCAGCCGATAGCACTCAGACATTGAGCGCCAGGCCCGCTTATTGAGCGGCGCCGGAATCGTGGTCGCCGCCTGTTTGAGAGGGACGAGGGCTTCGTCGTAGCGTGCCTGGCTGATGAGGGCTTCCCCCCGCAGCAAAGCGACGGCCGGTTCGAAGGGCCCCGCCTCGACGATCGCATTCAGTTCGCCAAGGGCTCGATCCGGGAGGTCTAACTCGAGATAGCCTTCCGCCCGCTGCAGAAGCCGGATCGTTCGCGGGACTTTATTGCTGTCCATGGCAAAGACCGTTTCTGTTTGTTGTTCGCGTCCAAAAATACGGGGAGGTTTTTTTTCCCGGGTCAAAAGCGTCGTCACCGTCTGG
The DNA here is from genome assembly GCA_963800135.1 of uncultured Planctomycetaceae bacterium. GTDB lineage: Bacteria > Planctomycetota > Planctomycetia > Planctomycetales > Planctomycetaceae > DASPSM01. The sequence goes on from CAWCZR010000003.1 coordinate 705,172, forward strand.
TGGCGGTCATTGGTAACTCGGTGTCACTCCCCTCCTGACTATTACTTCTTCTTGGGCGACTTTTAATGGCGTTTGTTACGCGGATTGTGGATCGTTCGTCAAATCTGTCAAAACTCACTACGAGCATTTGAGAAGCAAACGTCATTCCCTTTCCGGGCGGTAGGCACGATTGTTCGTATCTCCCTGGTGCTGCGGACGCACCGTCGCCCGGTCAAACTCCGGACGGGCGCCATTGGTGTGCCTGTACGGAGCCAAAGCAGGCTCCGGCGGACACGGATTTGCACGCTGTCGGTCGCGGCTGCGCAAGCCAAATCTGCGTCGGCATTAGCGCGCAGGCACTCCCGCGCCGGCGCTGCCGGGCCGGGGCTCAACCTGAGTGCCCGCTGCTTGATCGCCGCCGCAGCGGCTCGCATGATAGGCCACTGAACGTCCTCCGATTGATGCGCCTTTGCGAGCGAAGAGACATGCTTTTTTCGCACTTCACCCGACTTGGTTACACCGTCGCACTTGTGCTCGTTTTGACTGCAGCGGTCGCGTCGCGCGCGACAGCGACCTCGCCTACTGCCCCAGTACGGCCGAACATCATCTTTATCTTTTCGGACGATCATGCGGCCCAGGCGATCAGCTGTTACGGCTCGCGGATCAACACCACGCCCAACCTCGATCGCATCGCGGCCGGCGGGATGCGGTTTCGCAACTGCTTTTGCACGAACTCGATCTGCGGTCCCAGCCGGGCCGTCGTGTTGACCGGCAAGCACAGCCACATCAACGGCTTTCTCGACAACAACCACTCGCGGTTCAACGGTGCCCAGCAGACCTTTCCCAAGCTGTTTCAAGCGGCCGGATATCAGACGGCCATGGTCGGCAAATGGCACCTGGTCAGCGATCCGACCGGCTTCGACACGTGGAAAATCCTGGTCGGCCAGGGAACCTACTACAACCCGGTGCTGATAGAGAACGGCCGCCGCGTGCGCCACGAAGGGTACGCGACGGACATCATCACCGACGTCGCGCTCGACTTTCTGAAAAACGGTCGCGACCCTCACAAACCCTTCGTACTGATGTATCACCACAAGGCGCCGCATCGCGAATGGGAGCCGGCCCTGCGGCACTTGCACCTCTATGACGACGTCGACATTCCCGAGCCGCCGACGCTCTTTGACGACTACAGCGGACGCGGGACGGCGGCCCACGTGCAGCAGATGGAAGTTGTCCGGGACCTCAACAAACTCGATCTCAAACTGGTCACACCCAAGGACCTGAACCCGGCCCAACTCGAGCAGTGGAACGCCGCCTACGAGCCCCAGAACCGGGCCTTCCGCGACGCCCACTTGTCCGGCCGCGAACTGTCGCATTGGAAGTACGAGCGCTACATCAAGGACTATCTGCGGTGCGTGGCCGGCGTCGACGAGAACGTCGGCCGCCTGCTCGATTACCTCGACCAAAGCGGATTGGCGAAGAACACCGTTGTTATTTATTCGTCGGACCAGGGATTTTATTTGGGCGAGCACGGCTGGTTCGACAAGCGGTTCATGTACGAGGAATCGCTGCGGATGCCGCTCCTCATTCGCTGGCCCGGCGTGACGCAGCCCGGATCGGTCAGTGACGCGCTCGTGTCGAATCTCGACTTTGCCGAAACATTCCTGCAGATGGCCGGCATGCCCATCCCGGCCGACATGCAGGGCCAAAGCCTGGTGCCTGTGCTAAAGGGCGACGGCGCGACCCCGGCCGACTGGCGGAAGAGCCTGTACTACCACTACTACGAGTACCCGGCCGTGCACATGGTCAATAAGCACGAAGGAGTCCGCACGAGCCGTTACAAGCTGATCAGCTTTTACGAGCTAGGCGAATGGGAGCTGTACGATCTCGAAAAGGATCCGCACGAGATGCACAGCGTTTTCTCGGATCCCGCCTACGCGGAAACGGTCAAGGAGCTGAAGGCGGAGCTGGCCCGGCTACGGGACTACTATCACGTCCCGCCCAACAGCGTCGCGAAGCGGCCCCGATCCGCCCATTAGGTGCTGCCGCTCCGGGATTAGGACGGCCGGAGAATCGCGAAGGCATCGGCCGCACGAGAACATCTAGCCAGTGTCTGGTGACTTATGTTCCCAATGAGCACGCTCATCCTGCCGCTGATTGTCGCAGTCTTGTTCGTCTGCAACGGATTGCTCACCCTCCGCATGTACTCTCAGAGCAAGCGGTCCAAACCGCACTTGCTTTATCTCGGCGTATGGATCTTGTGCCTGGTCCCATTCGGTGTCTCAGGGGGCCTCGCTGACTTTAATGACTCCCCGGCCGTGCGGTTCGGCGCCCTGAATCATCAGGTCCAAGAGCTCAAGCAGGAGCTAGCCCGCAAGCAAAGCCAAGGAACGGGCGATCCGCGGGTGATGAAAGAATCTGCCGAGGAAATCCAGAAGATGGAGCGCGAGCTGGCTACCGAAAAAATGAGTGAGCCGATCTTGCCCTGGGTTCCCTGGAATGCGGTAACGGTCGCCGCCCTGATCGTCTCCGTGGTTGTTCCGGTCGGCATTTTTTTGGCGCGGTCCGCCCGGCACCGTCGCGATTCGCAGGAAAAAGGACTTTCCGATCAGGCGAGGCAATGACGCCCGCCAGCTGACTGGGCGCTCCGCCACCCATTCCTGGTTCGCCGCCCGATTTGGCCAACGCCCCGTCGGGTCGGTTCGTATCAGTGCTGCCGTTCGTCCCGGTTAGGGTGAGATTGGCGCAGACGGGCCGAACGGCCGTGCTTTCGCGGACTGGCCCCCTTTTCGCCGATGGGTGGGGTGTGACAGACTAAATGAACACCGTCGCTCCTGCTTCCGAGCGGGGGTGGTTTTCGATCCATCGCCCTTTGGCTTCTCGATGATCTTTTTTGTCCTGGCCTGCGTCGTGCCGTCGTTTGTCATCTCGCTGTGCATGACGGCGGCGATGCGGGTGATCGCGCCGCGGATCGGGCTGATCGATCAGCCGGCCGCGCGGAAAGTGCACAAGGTGCCGACGCCGCTGGGGGGCGGAATCGGCATCGTGGCGGGAGTCGTCATTCCGCTGTTGGGAGCCGAGGTGGCCGCCCGGTTTCTGCTACAGCGAAACGATCTCCGCGAACGACTGCTGGGGGACGCCGGCATCTCGCTCGAAGGCGTGCTCGAACGCAGGTTTCAACTCTGGTGGATCTTGGGAGCCGGCGTCGTCCTCTCGGTGATGGGGCTGATCGACGACCGCAAAAACTTGCACTGGGTTCCCCGGCTGATCGTGCAGATCGTCGTCGCCTGCGGCCTGGTCTTCGGAGCGGGCGTCCACGCGACCGTTTTTGCGCCGCAGCCGGTCATCGGTCAGGTGCTGTCCGTCTTTTGGATCCTTGTGCTGGTCAACTCGTTCAACTTTCTCGACAACATGGACGGGCTATCGGCGGGTATCGCGCTGATTTCCGCCACGGTGCTCGCCAGCTTGATGCTCAACTCGACCGAAACGCCCCACTGGCTGGTGGCCGGACTGATGCTCGTGCTCGTCGGCTCGCTGGTCGGCTTTTTGTGCCACAACTGGCACCCGGCCCGCATCTTCATGGGCGACACGGGCAGCTACTTCATCGGCCTGTTGATGGCCTGTGCGACGCTGCTGGGGACGTATTATGAATACGACGACGCGCCCGAGAGTTCGCACCTGGTGCTCGCCCCGTTGTGCATCCTGGCAATTCCGCTTTACGATTTTTGTTCGGTGATGATCATCCGCAGCCTGCAAGGCCGCAGCCCGTTCCATGCCGACAAAAGTCACTTTTCGCATCGGCTGGTGGAGCTGGGACTTCGCACGAAGGGCGCGGTGCTGACCGTCCATCTGGCGACGCTGACCACGGGGCTCGCTGCGCTGTTGTTGTATCGAGTCCACGATTGGCCGGGAGCCATCCTGATCCTGGCGCTGGTCGTTTGCATTCTGGCGATCATCGCCATCCTCGAGACGGCCGGGCGCAAAGGAAACGGCGGAGGATCGGGCTGATGCCCGCGCACTGGCAAGCCGCACTCATGAGCCCGATGCTTTCTCATGAGCAAAACTAAGCGAAAGGCGGCCGCGCCCACGGCTCCGTCGCGCGACGCCGCCCTCAGCACAGAGAGTGACCCGTTTGCCGGGCTGATCCGCATGCTGGTGAGCGGGCTCGTCGTCGTGCGTTGGCTCATTCCTGCAGAGTCGGCCGCTAGCGGAGACACGCTCTGGGTGGTGCAGCTCGATCTGGCCATTGTCATTCTCTGGGCGTGGGCCGGTCTCCGCAGCGGTCGCTTTGTCGTTCGCTGGAGCCTGTTCGACTCGGCCCTGTGGACGCTCGTGGCCGCGCACGGGCTGTCGGCCGCGGCCGTGTTCGTCACCGGCGGCGATCGGCGGGCCGCCCTCAACATGGCCTGGGAATGGGTCGGGCTGGGAATCACGTTCTTTCTGCTACGGCAGACGATTCAAAACGCGCTCGACGCGCGGCGCTTGGCGGCCATTCTCGTCGCCATCGCCGTGGTGCTGGGCGGCCTGGGAATCTGGCAGCACTACGTCTTCTATCGGCTGGCGACCCGCGAATACACGGAGATGCTCAGCGAGATCGATTCGTTGGAGAAGAACCCGGGCGCGAACGCGCGGCGGCTGGGCGAGCTGCAGCTCAAGCTCGAGTCGCAGGGCATTCCCGCCGACGAAATGGGGCGCAAGCAGTACATCAATCGTTTGCAGTTCAGCAACGAGGCGTTCGGACCGTTTGCGCTCGCCAACACGTTTGCCGGCTACCTGCTCGTGATGCTGCTGATGGCAGGCGAACTTTTCCGCACACTGGCCGGACCGCGCGCAAAGAGCACCATCGCCGCCTGGTCGGCCGCCTTCCTGGTGCTCGTCTACTGCCTGATCCTGACCAAGAGCCGCACAGCCTGGACGGGCCTGTTTGTCGCCGGAGCGCTGTGGGGAATCACGGTTTTGGTCCGCAATCGGCAGCGGCTCAGCCGGCGGCTCTTGTTGGGGATTGGATTGGGCCTCGTCGGCATTGGCGTGCTGTTTGGCATCGCCGCGGTGGGCAAAGGCTTCGACGCGGAGGTCGTTTCCGAAGCACCGAAGTCGCTGGCCTACCGCTTTCAGTATTGGAACGGTGCAGTCCGCACTGTGGCCGCCTCGCCTCACACTGTGATCTTCGGCACGGGGCCGGGAAACTTTCGCCAGCATTATTTGCGCTACAAGGTTCGCGAGTCGAGCGAGGAAATTGCCGACCCGCACAATTGGCTGCTCGATTTGTGGGCCAGCGGCGGCATTCTGGCGGTGGCCGCCTTCCTCGCGTGCCTGGTGCTGGCCGTCGTGCCTGTGCACAAGCGTCGACTCGCCGGTGAGACGTCAGATACAGCCCCGGAACGCCTGCCGCCGTGGACGACCGATTTGCCCGGTCCGGCCCTGGGTTTCTTGCTGGCGCTCATCGCGCCGGTCGCCGGGGCGAACGGCAACTTCGACTTCTCGCAGTTGGCGCTGTTCGCGATCTGGATCGTCGTCTTTGCCGTGCTCCGCCGCGGCCTGGGCACCGCGCGGCTGGCCCCCATCGCCGTGGGCGCGGCGGCCCTGGGGCTGATGATTCATCTGAGCGGAGCCGGCGGCATTGAAATGCCGGGCATGATGCAACTGCTGCTCGTGCTCGCGGCCCTGGCGTTTGCCACCGTCGACCGGCCGGCCGACGCTACCGTGTCGCTGCGGCTGGTGATCGGCATCGCGGGGGTCGGAGTGGTGTTGTTCGTCGCGCTCTTTCTGACGGGAACGCTGCCCGTGCTCAATCGCCGTGCCGCCATCGCTCAGGGAGAGCAGGCCCTGTTCCTCGATGGGAATTTTGACCAGGCAAAGGACGACTTTATCCAGGCCGCCTTCCGCGATCCGCTCAGCCCAGAGCCGCACGCCAAGCTGGCCGACGCCTTGTTTGCCCGCTGGCAGTCGAGCCCGCCGGGACTCACCGGCGACAACTTTGCCAAAGCCTGCGCGGCGTTGAAAGAAGCCATGCACCAGGATCCGCTAAACCCCTCGCACTATCGGCGGTTGGGCGAGTTCTATCTGGCGCGATTCAGCCGCACGCACGATCCGGCCGACGCCCAGGCCGCCGCCGACGCCTACCAACGAGCCATCGAGCGCTATCCGAACGACGTCGCGCTCCGTAGCGCCGACGCCCAGGCCCTGGCTGACGCCGGCAAAACCGCGGACGCCAGGCAACAGGCCCAACGGGCGCTCGAACTGGACGAGATTAACCACCGCTGGGGCCATACGGACCGCTATCTGCCGGACACGACGCTCGCTCGGCTCAGGGCGTTGGCGGGAACATAGACGCGGTGGTCGTTTCAAAATTAACGAGGGCCAAAAGGCGCCCCTCACCCCTGCCCTCTTGCCATCGGAATGGGCGAGGGTGAACGTGGGCGTCCGGCCCGGTTGACGGGTTTCCAACGGAGTGTGGCGCAAAAACGTATGAGGACAGGCGGCCGCGGGATGTCCTCGCAGGCCAACGGCCGATTCACTATCATCCCGCCATCGATCGGTCGGGTTGTTTTGCGGGACTGGTGAGCGTTCGTTCTCCCTGCTCCCATTGTCCGCCTGTTGATCACTGCCCCGCCTTGCCGTCACTCGAGGATTGCCGCATGTCGAAGGATCTGCTGAAGGCCATCCCCTTCGCGGTCGGGCTGATTGGAATTGCCCTTTTCGTCGGGCTGCCGTCGGGCTGCGGCGATCAGATCAACCAGACCGACGCCCCTCCCCACTCGTCCGATATCCCCAAGGCCGAGCTCCCGCTAAAGACTGAGAAGACTGCCGGCGGTCCCGCGAAGCAGGCGTCGGCCAGCACGCCGCACACCAAGCCGGCCCCGCCAACGGTCAAGCCGCTGCTCAAGGGCTGGGAAAAGCCCGCCGCCACGCTCATCTTCTCCGGCGAGCAGCACGGATACATGGAACCCTGCGGCTGCTCGGCTACGCAATCGGGCGGCCTGTCACGCCGCGGCGACCTGATCCGCCAGCTCAACGAAAAGGGCTGGCCCTTCGCCGCCTTCGACCTGGGCGACCTGGTGAAGAAGGACAATCAACAGAACAAAATCAAATACCAGGTGATGCTGACGGCCCTCAAAGACCTGGGCTACAAGGCGATGGGACTGGGACCCGAGGAACTGGCGCTCGAGCGGCTCGAGCCGGGCTTCTTGGTGACGCAGGGCCCGGGCCCCGGCGCCGATCCGAATCAAGATGGTCTCGGCTTCGTCAACGCGAACGTCGAATTCACGCTGTTCAAAGATCCAACGCTCCGCCCGGCCCAGATCGCGAAGGTCGTCACGATTAACGGGCATCGCATCGGCGTGACGGCCATCTTCGGCAAGACGCTGGTGGCCGCCCTCTTCGGCGACGCCGGCGACCCGCAGATCAAGGTAAACGATCCGGCCAAGTCGCTCCTGGCCGCCATCGCCGAGCTCAAGAAGCAAAAGGCCGAGGTGCTGGTGCTGCTCTCGCACGCCGAAAAGTCCGAGTCGGTCGAGCTGGCCAAGAAATTTCCCGAATTCCAGCTCGTGGCGACGGCCCGTGGTCCCGAGGACGGCGAAGATGAACTCGAACCGATCGGCAAGACGCTGCTAGTCGTCGTCGGTCAAAAGGGAAAACACGTCGCCGTCGTCGGCTACTACCCGGAGGACAAGGCGCGACCGTTCCGTTACGAGTTGGTCGATCTCGACAAGGAACGGTTTCACGACACGCCTAAGATGCTCGACCGCATGCGCGAGTACCAGCACATCCTGACGGGCAGCTACGATGCGATCCTCAAGGACTTCGCCCAGCCCCAGCATCCGAGCGGCGACACGTTCGCTGGCGTCGAAACGTGCAAAGATTGCCACACCAAGGCGTACGCCGTCTGGAAAGACTCGAAGCACGCCCACGCGTACGAAAGCCTGATCACGGGCCGCGAGGGAGCGAAAAATGTGGTCCCCCGCAACCACGATCCGGAGTGCATCAACTGCCACACCACCGGCTGGGATCCGCAGGGCGACTTCCCCTACGTCTCCGGCTTCTACAGCCTGGAAAAGACGCCGAAGCTCAAAGATCAGCAGTGCGAAAACTGCCACGGTCCGGCGGCCAAGCATGTGGCGCTCGAGCTGGCGTGGAAGAAGGACCCCAAAACGGTCAACAAGACCGACCTCGACGCGGCCCGCAAGCGCGCGAAACTCAAAGTGGCCGAAGTCGAAAGGACCCTCTGCGACAAGTGCCACGATTACGAGAACGATCCGAACTTCAAATTCGTCGACTACTGGCCGCAGATCGAGCACAAGGGCAAGGACTAGCAGGCGCAAAATTGACTGCGCGGGAACGATCGGGCCTATGAGCGACGAGCAGCCGACGGCGATCAAAGCCTTCCGCGATCAGGGCGTGCTCGAAATCACGTGGCCGCAGCTGGGAGTCCGGCGGATCGCCTTCAAGACGTTGCGAGCCAACTGCCCCTGTGCCGGCTGCGTCGACGAGTTGACCGGCGTCCGCACAATCAACGTCGACGCCATTTCGGCCAACATCGCCCCGGCCCGCATCGAGCTCTGCGGCAACTACGCCCTCAAGGTCGAATGGAACGACGGCCATTCGACCGGACTGTATACTTGGCAGCGGCTCGCTGAGATGGGAAACGCGAAGCCCGAATGACTTACGCTCACACAACTTCCGTGCGCTCGCATGAACTCTGCCGAGACATTTGAAGTCGAGCTGAAATTCTCGATCCCCGACGCCGACGACGTGACGCTGCAGTTGTTGGCTCGCGGCGCGCGGCGGGGCGGGATCGTCGAGCAGAGCGATCTCTATTTCCAGCATCCCTCCCGCGACTTTCGCCAAACGCACGAGGCGCTGCGGCTGCGGAAGACGCGCGACGGCGTGCGGATCACCTACAAAGGGCCGATCATCGATACGCGGACTAAAACCCGCCGCGAGATCGAGCTGCCCGTCGGTCGCGGGACCGGAGACTTCGATCAGCTCCGCACGCTCCTCATGGTGCTGGGCTTCGAGCCCGTCCGCGGCGTCGACAAGGTTCGCGCAGTCTATGAACTCATGTGGGAAGGTCGCGAGCTGGAATTGGCGGTCGACTCGGTCGAGGGCCTGGGGACGTTTTTGGAGATCGAATCGCTGGCCCAAGAACACGACCGCGAGACGGCCCGCGACGCGATCCTGCGGCTGGCGGAAAATCTCGGCCTGAAAAACCCGGAACGCCGCTCCTATTTGCAGCTCTTGACCGAGCAGTCGGATGCCGCAAAATCGGCCGGCGAGAAACCATCGGAATAAAGCCGCGACATCGTTTTTTGCCGCGATTTTGGCTCCTGAAAAGACTTGAAAAAAGCCGATTGACAATATAGTATCTTTTTGTACACTAGTGCGAGCTCGGGATGAGACCATCGCAAAAATCGGACAAACGCAGGATGATTTCGATGACGACCAAAACCGCTAAATCCAACAACCACGCCCCCGCCCCGGTGAGAGAACACATGGCCGCCAAAGACCATATCGCCAAAGACCATACCAAGGAACGGAGCAAGAGGTCCGAGGCCGGGCCCAAGAGCGAGTCCGAAGTCCTGCTGGCCAATACGCTGGGACAGATCGAGAAGACCTTCGGCAAGGGCTCGATCATGAAGCTCACCGAAGCGACGAGCCCCTCCATCAGAGGCATTTCCAGCGGCGCCCTCTCGCTTGATCTCGCCTTGGGCGGTCGCGGCTTCCCCCGCGGACGCATCATCGAGCTGTTCGGCCCCGAGTCGAGCGGCAAGACGACCCTGGCGCTGCACGCGATCGGCAGCGCCCAGCACGAAGGGGGCATCGCCGCCTTCATCGATGCGGAGCACGCGCTCGACCCGTCGTGGGCCAAGCGGCTGGGCGTCAATCTGGAAGAGCTGCTCGTCAGCCAGCCCTCCTACGGCGAAGAGGCGCTGCAGATCGCCGAGATGCTGATCAAGTCCAACTCGGTCGACATCGTCGTGGTCGACTCGGTGGCCGCCCTCGTGCCCAAGGCGGAGCTCGACGGGGATATTGGCGATACACACGTCGGCCTGCAGGCCCGCATGATGAGCCAGGCTATGCGCAAGCTCACCGGCGCCATCGCCAAGTCGCACACCACGGTGATCTTCATCAACCAGATCCGCGAGAAGATCGGCGTGATGTTCGGCAGCCCCGAAACGACGCCGGGCGGCCGGGCGCTCAAGTTCTACTGTTCGTGTCGCGTCGACGTCCGCCGCATCAGCACGCTCAAGGAAGGCGAAAACACGATCGGCATCCGCATCAAGGCCAAGATCGTGAAGAACAAGGTCGCGCCTCCCTTCCGCCAGGCCGAGTTCGACATGCTCGGCACTCGCGGCATCAGCCTGGAGGGGGACGTCATCGACCTTGCCGTCGAAGATCACGTGATCGATCGTAGCGGCACCTGGCTCAGCTTCGGCGACGTGCGACTCGGCCAGGGACGTGAAAAGGCCCGCGCCTTTCTGGAGGAAAATCCGGAGTTGCTGGCCAAGATCAAAGAAAAGGTCCTGGAACACCGGGGCTACGCCTTGAAGGCCGCGCCGGAGACGAACGGCGAATCGGCCGAGTAGCTGCCCCTTGGGTGTTGTGCGCCGGCCCGCTACCATTACGGGATGCTGCCGCTCCGCCGTTTTGGTCAACCGAAGCCCTGTTTTCGCCGGGGATTTGTCGCCGTTCGACTGCTGCTGGGAACGGCCGTGGTCGGTCTGTGCGGGCTGTTCGCGTCGGCGGCGCGGGCCGATGATCCCTCGGGAATCGGGGCGGCCGCTGCGCTCGAGCACACGCTGATCGACGTGATTCGTCGCGTCGAGCCGTCGGTCGTGAGCATTGCCCGCGTCCGCCCGAATTCTGGTGTCGGCCGCTTCAACGCGTTCGATATCGATCCGGAAAATCGCCAGGAAATCGATCGGCCCGAGAATCCCGACTTCGTCCCGAACGAATTCGGCGCCGGCGTGATCATCACGCCTCCCAGCGGCGGCGGCCAGCGCTACATCCTCACCAATTACCACGTGGTCCACGGCGGCCCCAGTGCCAAGGCCGGCGACAGCCAGATCTACGTCCGCTTTGCCGATCGCCGCGGCTACTATGCGCAAATTCTGGCCGGCGATCCGCGGAGCGATCTCGCGGTCCTAGCCATCGACTACAACGCGCTGGGACTCAAGGCCGCCGACCTCAAGCCGGTGACGCTTCGCTCCGAAACGTTGCCCCTCACCAAGGGACAGCTGGTGATCGGCCTGGGCAATCCCTATGCCATCGCCCGCGACGGATCGGCGACCGCCAGCTGGGGCATGATCAGCAACGTATCGCGGCGGCCGGCTCCCTTGCGGCAGCGCGAATTCGGCATGCCCCAGGCCGACAGCAGCATCCACCAGTTCGGCACGCTCCTGCAGGTCGACACGCGGATGGAGCTGGGGACGAGCGGCGGAGCCCTGGTCAATTTCCGCGGCGAGCTGATCGGCGTCACCACGTCGCTGGCCGCGCTCGAGGGCTACGAACGGTCGGTCGGCTTTGCCATTCCCATCGACGAATTCACTCGCCGCGTGATCGAAACACTGTGCCACGGCTACGAGGTGGAGTACGGATTTCTCGGCCTTACGCTCAAAACCATGCTGCCCGAGCAGCTTCGCCGCCGCTACGGCGCGAACTTCAAGCAGGCCTCGGCTGTCGAAGTCAAGATGATTGTGCCCAACTCGCCCGCGGCCATCGCCCAGGTGCGGCAGGAAGACCTGATCCTCGACATCGAGGGGCATCCCCTGCTCGACCAGTTCGATCTGATGCGCTACGTGGCCCTTTACGGTCCAGACACGACCGTGCGGCTCCGGATCTGGCGTCCGGGCGAGGCCAGCGAGTTGACTCTCGCCGCCAAACTCGGAAAATGGCCCGTCTCGGAGGAGGACGCGATCATCGCGACGGCCCGGCGCTACCCGCCGTGGCGCGGGTTGATCGTCGATTATCCGACGGGGCGCTACAAATATGTCGGCTGGCCGTTTCAGTTCCGCGATGCGGTCGTCGTCGCGTCGGTGGCGTCCCGCAGCCTGGCACAAGCGGCCGGGCTGGCGGAGGGAGACTTCATTTACAGCGTGAACTCCGTCCCCGTTCGCACGCCGGGTGAATTTCAGGAGGCCGTCCGCGGAGCCGACGGGCCGGTCACCCTCGAACTGGGCGATCATCGCAAAGTGACTGTGCAGAGATAAAGCCTGTGCAGAAATGACGGCCTGGAAGTGACCCGCCCGACCCAAGCACGCCGAGCGACTCACCGGCGATCCATTGGAAGGACCGACCGAAACCAGTCAGAGGAAGGCTGATGAAGACCGACGAACTGCGTGAAAGCTACCTGAGTTTCTTCGACTCGAAGGGCTGCGTCCGCAAGCCCAGCGACGTGCTCGTCCCCCGCGACGATCCGACCGTGCTCTTCACGCCGGCCGGAATGAACCAGTTCAAGGCGCAGTTTCTGGGCATTGGCAAGCTCGAATTCACGCGGGCCACCACCTGCCAGAAATGCCTACGCACGGGCGACATCAACAACGTCGGCGTGACCGCTTATCATCACACCTTCTTCGAGATGCTGGGGAATTTTTCCTTCGGCGACTATTTCAAGAGGGAAGCCATCCACTGGGCCTGGGAATATCTCACCGACAAAAAGTGGCTCGGCCTCGATCCGGAGCGGCTGTCGACCACCGTCTATCTCGACGACGACGAAGCGTTCAACATCTGGACCAACGAGATCGGCCTGCCGCACTCCCGCGTCCGCCGCGAGGACGAGCACGAAAACTTCTGGCCGGCGGCCGCCCCCTCGCAAGGCCCCGACGGCGTCTGCGGTCCGTGCAGCGAGATCTATTACCAGGCGCCGGGCAGCGCGAAATCGGTCGAGATCTGGAACCTGGTCTTCACGCAGTTCAACCGCGTCGGCCCGCCGCCCAATAACCTCCGGCCTCTCCCTAAGAAAAACATCGATACGGGCATGGGCCTCGAGCGGACGGCCAGCGTGCTGCAAGGAGTGCTCAGCAACTTCGAGATCGACATTCTGCGGCCCCTCTGCCAGGCGGCGGGCAATGCCGTCGGCGTGAAGTACGACTTCGACATCCCCCAGGGACGGCGCGCTCCGCCGCGTGGCCGACCACGTCCGCGCCGTCACCTTCTGCATTCACGAAGGGGTCTCGCCGGGCAGCGAGAAAGAAAGCTACGTCGTGCGGCAATTGCTGCGGCGAGCGTCGCTCGAGGGCTACCTGCTCGGCAAGCACGAGCCGTTTTTGCATACGCTCGTGCCGACCGTCGTCGAGATGATGAAGGTCCCCTACCCCGACCTCGCCAAGACCGCCAAGTCGGTCGTCAACGTGATCGAGGAAGAAGAGAGTCAGTTTTTGGGCGTCGTCGAAAAAGGCCTGAGCAAATTCGAGCGCTGCGTGGAGAAGGCCCGCTCGAACAGCTCCGGAAAAATCTCCGGCGACGACGCGTTCGATCTGCACCAGACCGACGGCTTCCTGATCGAGCTGACCGAGGCGATGGCCGCCAAGAAGAACCTGGCCGTCGATCTCGATCGATTCAAACTCTTGATGAATCAGCACAAGATCGGCAGCGGCAGCGGCGCGTTCGTCGATTCGGTGATGGCCGAGGCACCGCTCGACGCCGTCCGCAAGTCGGTCGGTTCGACGCAGTTCCTGGGCTACGACAAGCTCGAGGCCGAGGGCGAAATCGTCGGCATCATCGCCGAAAAGCAGCTCGTCGATCAGATGGAAGAAGTCGGCCGTTCCGCGGCGGTGGGCATCGTCCTCGACCGCACGCCGTTTTATGGCGAGGCAGGCGGCCAGGTGGGCGACACCGGCACGCTCACGGCCGACGGCGCAGAATTTGAGGTGATTGATACGCAGCGCGACGGCGGCCTGATCCTGCACATCGGGCATCTCAAGCGGGGCCGGCTGCAAGTCGGCCAGACGCTGCACGCCCGCGTCGACGGCGAGCGCCGCGCGGCCATCCGGCGGGCCCACTCGGCCACGCACTTGCTGCACTACGCCCTCCGCAAGAACCTGGGCGAAACGGCCACGCAGCGCGGCTCGAAGGTCGAACAGGACCAGTTCCGTTTCGACTTTGCCCACAAGCGGGCTCTCACGCCGGACGAAATCCTCAAGATCGAGGACGACATCAACGCTCGCATCGCCGACGGGGCGCCCGTCCAGACGCAGCTGATGAAGCTCGAGGAAGCGAGGAAAGCCGGCGCGATGGCCCTCTTCGGCGAAAAGTATCCGGACCCGGTTCGGGTCGTGAGCATGGGCCAGTTCAGCGTCGAGCTGTGCGGCGGCACGCATCTCACGAACACGGGCCAGGTCGGCTTCCTCAAGATCGTCGCGGAAGAGCCGGTGGCCAAGGGCGTGCGGCGGTTCGTCGCCATGACGGGCCCCCGCGCCCTGCAGCGGGTCCGCGACGCCGAGAACCTGCTCAAGGAACTGGTGGCCCTGCTCAAAACGCCACAGCCGGAAGACCTGCCCCGTCGCGTGGCCGTGCTGCAGGAGGAACTCCGCGAGGCGAAGAAGCTGCTCGAGGCCCAAACCAGCGAATCGGTGGCGGGCATCGCGGAAGAGCTGTTCGCGCAGGCCGAGGAAGTGGGCGGCGTGAAAATCATCGCCCGCGACACCGACGTGACCAATCGCGATACGCTCCGCGAGTTCATCGACCGCCTCCGCGGCAAGGGCAAACCCGTGGCGATCCTCCTGGGCTCGAAGTCCGACGGCAAAGTCGCGCTCACGGCCGCGGTCAGCAAAGACCTGATCTCGCGCGGCGTCTCCGCGTCGGACGCAGTTCGCGCGGCGGCTAAGGTCGTCGGCGGCGGAGGCGGCGGCCGACCAGATCTGGCCGAAGCCGGCGGCAAACACCCGGAAAAACTCGCCGACGCGATCGCCGAAGGGGCCGCTTACTACCGCTCCAAACTGGCGACCTGAGTGACGGCGGCGAGAGGAAGTTTTTTCACCACAAAGACACGAAGGCACAAAGAATACTGTAGAGGCTTTCAGAAATCGTCCGAATCAGAACTGTATTTTCGGCCTTTGTGTCTTGGTGTCTTTGTGGTGAAAAATCCCCCCGCAAACTAGGTCAACCCGCGGCGGCGGAGTTCGGCCACGACCGTCTGCACGATGACGTTCACTTGGCCGGGGGCGAAGCCATTCGGGCCGCTTCCCGCTGGGCAGCCGCCGACGGGTTCGTTCGTGAAGCCGTGCTCGGCCAAGAGGCACTGCAGCGTTTTGCTCAGCGTCGTCAGGTCGGTCTTTTGCTCGGGCGACAGAGGCTGACGGCCGGTGCCCATGTGGAAGCCGCGGAGCTCGACGGCTGCGCGGAAGCCTTCCGGAAACTCGGCCGAATAGATCATCGTGTCGAAGAGCGTGATCAGGTCGTATTGAATCTTGCGGGCCGCGTCGAGCTGGCCGGCGAGCGTCAGGTCGTAGAGCCGCCGCGTCAGTTCGGGGACGACGCCCGAGCTGGCGTTCGTGCCGCCGTCGCAGCCGACTAAGAGCATCGGCATCAGCGCCGCGTCCCAACCAGTGAGGAAGGCGAAGTCGGGCCGGTTCGGGCGAACGGACTTGATCATGCGGATCATGTGGGGGATGTCGCCCGACGAATCCTTGATCGCCACGATGCGTTCGCACTCGTCGGCCAATCGCTGCACGGTGTCGACGTCAATCGGGCTGGCGAACATCGGGATGTTGTAAAGCGTGACGTCGACCGGCGTGTTGCGGCCGATCTCCTTGAAGTACGCGTAGACGGCGGCCGGGCTCAGCTTGTAATAAAACGGCGCGACGATCGCGACGGCCCGCACTCCCAGCCGCGCGTAGTGCTCGCACGCGGCCAGCGTTTCCTTGACGTTCGCCTCGGCGGCGCCCGCCAGAATCGGCACGCGGCCCCGCGTCTGGTCGACGATGATCTCGGTGATTCGCCGCCGCTCGTCGGCCCGAAAGCGGGTGAATTCGCCCGTCGAGCCGTTGGGATAAAGGCCGTGGACGCCGCGATCGATCAGCCAATCGATGTAACGCCGCAGCTCCGTTTCCTGAATTTCGCCGGCGTCATCGAGGGGGACGAGGTTCGGCGTAAAAATCCCCCGCAGCCGTTCAGATTGTGCCATCGCAGACCGTTTCTCTCCGAGTTCGAGCGTCAAAAGCATGCGTCGTATTATACAACCCAAACACCCCGCCCTGCCCGGCCGCGGCGGTCGCGCGAGGCCGGCGCGAAACGGTCGCTCGCGGTTCCTAAGCGAATTGAGCGTTGCACCAAAGGGCGGCCGGCGGCGCGATCGGTAGATTGAGCACATTCGGCGCGATGGGGACGGGCGACGGTCGTAGTTGGCCGGGGAAAATCAGGCGGATGGTGTGCCGGCTGACTGGTCCCACCCTAGGACGGAGCCGCGACTCAGCTCTTCGCAGCCGCGGCGGCGGTCGGCTTGCGGGCGTCGGCGGGGCGGCCGGGGGGGCTACCTGCGGCCGGCTCTTCGGCGTCGGTTTTTTTCTCGGCGGGCGCTGGGGCAGCGACTTGGGTTTCTTCGGTCACGACCGGGCGGCCGCCGAATTGCAATAGCAGGATCAGCACGAGCGTCGCCACGGGCAAGAGGACCACGGGCGAATAGCCGTAAGCCACCGGAGCGTAACCGAACAGCACGACCGCTCCGCCCACGCAGAGCGCATAGGGCAGCTGCGTGAAGACGTGGTCGAGATGGCTGCACGAGGACGAAGCCGACGCGAAGATCGTCGTGTCGGAAATCGGCGAGCAGTGGCGGCCGAACACGACACCGCCGATCACCGCGCCGATCGTCGCCAGGAGGAGCGGGTGCATCGCATCGGGCTCGTTGAGATCGACCAGGAGCGCGTGCGTCACCGAAAGATACGTGGGAAGCGCCATCGCCAGCGCCGCCCACGTGCTGCCCAGCACCGCCGTCATCAAGCCGACCGTGACGAACGCCACCAACGGCAGCCACTCGAGCGTCACGCGCGGCTGGCCGATCTCCGCGAGGAAGCCGGCCGTGTTCAAGTGATCGGCGTCGCACACGCGTTGAAACGACCATGAGAGGACGAGAATCAGCGCAGCCGGCACCATTCGCTGCAATCCCGACACCCACGCGCTCAATCCCTGTTGCAAACTCAGCGAGCGCGACCAAACGGCCAGGGCCACGGCGGCGACTGACGCGATGAACGCGGAAAAGAGCATCACCCGCGACGGGTTCGCGTGTTCGAGCGCGTCGAGCAGCCCGGGCTCGCCGGCCTGGTCGCCCGCCTGGGCCAAAAGTTCGCTCCGCCCCGTCCACCAGAGGCCGACGGCCGCCAGGGCGAACAACAGGACCAGCGGAATGACGGCGTCGCGAACGCGTTTGATGCCGCCGGGCGGATCGGGCTCGACGGGCGGCAGCACAGCGGGGTCCGAGAGATCGGGCCGGCTCAGGTGGCCCTGCGTCGCCGCCCGCCCCTCCGCGCGGAGCATCGGCCCGAAGTCGTGCCCCAAAAAGATGACGAGGGCCGCGAACGTCAGCATCAAAATCGGGTAGAAGCAATAGGGCAGGCTGGCAAACAGCGTCGCCGTCGGACTGCCGGCAATTCCCAAGTCTTCGAAGATCACGCGGAGCGTGCCTCGCTCAGCCGCGATCCAGGTAGAGACGACGGCGAGCGCCGCCACCGGCGCGGCCGTCGTGTCGACGAGGAATGCGAACTTCTCCCGCGAGATCTTGAGGCGATCGGACAGCGGCCGTAGCGTCTTGCCGACAATCAGCGCGTGGGCATAGTCGTCGAGGAACATGAAGATGCCGAAGAGCAGCATCGCCAGTTGACCCCGCTCGCGCGTGTTCGCGCGAAGCGCCAAGCGGTCGGTCAGGGCGGAGAGCCCGCCGCCGGCCGTCAGCACGGCAAACAGCGACCCGAAAAACAGCATCACTGCCAGGATCGACAGGTGCGCCCCGCCGAGCGTGCCCGGCTGTTCGCCGTCGAAGCTGACGAACGAGTCGATCGTCTGCACAAAGGCGTGGAACAGGTTGCCGCCGTCGAGAATGGCCAGTCCGCACCAGATCGCCACGAACATCGCCAGCACGAAATTCCGCGGCCAGAGGCAGAGCACCAACGCGACCACGGCCGGCAGCAGCGCCAGCCAGCGAAACGTCCGCGGCACCGTCACGCTGGCCGACTTGCGATCACCGCCGTCGACGATGATCTCCGGTCCGGAGATGTAGATCTTGCGGCCCGCGTGCTGGTCCGTGGTCAGTTCGAGCACCCCGCTATGAAACGGGCCGAGCTTGGCATCGTCGCTTTGCGGCAGCGCCAGGCGGATCCCCGAGATCAGCGGCTGCTCGTTGTACGACAGGTCCGGCTTGCCGGCCGCGTCGTAGGCTCGGATGACGATTCGCCGCACGGGCACGTCGGTGAGCACGATGGGCGGAACTTCGATCGAGAACCGCGGATGCTCGACGAGTTTTTCTTCTGCTGGCGCGCGGTCGCCGCTCGTGGCGCTACCGGGTGCGGCTAGCAGCACCGCCAGCAGGAACGCGATCGCACGTCCGTTGACCATCGGCAACTATCCGTTCGCACAATCGGTGGCGGAGCCGGGCCCGCGTTCGCTGGCGTCATTTGCCGCCGGCATCACGGCATCCGGCGTCACCTTACTTGGCGCGTAGCGGCGCGGGCCAATAGACGTCGAAGGTCGAGCCGGAGCCCGCCGTCGTCGCGACGTCGATCCAGCCGCCGTGACCGGTGACGATCCGCCAGCACTTGCACAGTCCGAACCCCAGCCCCCGCCCCGCCGCGCGGCCTGAATAAAACGGATCGAACAGATGCGCCCGGTCCAGTTCGGAAAGTCCGCGGCCGTTGTCGGCAACGGTCGTCACGGCGTATGGCCGGCCGTCGACGGTGGCGGCGGCGACGCTGACCTGAATCGTGCCGCCCGCGGGCCCGACCGCATCGAGCGCGTTTCGCACGAGCTCGCTCACCACGATCGCCAGTTGCGTCGGATCGATGCTGGCAATGACCGCCGACTCGGCGCGGAACGTAAGGCGGCAGGCGCGCTCCCGGGCCGCGTCCTGAAAGCGGTCGACGACCGCGGAGACTGCGTCGTTAACGAGCAACCGCTCGGGGGCCGGCGCCGGCGGCCGGGCGAAAACCATCAGGTCGCCGATCATGTCGCGGATGCGAAACGCCTGCGCGGCGATCGTCGCCAAGCTCTGCCGCCGACCGGGATCGGTCTCGTGCTTGAGCAGCGCCTTGCGCGGCCGACGATGGTCGCCAGCGGATTGTTGATCTCGTGCCCGGCGCCCGCCGCAAACTCGGCGAGCGCCGCCAGCTTGGCGTCCTCGAGAACGCGCGCCGAAGCGGCCTCACCCAGCCCGATCGCGAAGGGAGTGGGATGAAACTTCGCGACAGGGCCGGTATTGGCACCCTCGACAGCGCGCAGGTCGGCACCGTGAACCGGAACCGCCGGAGCGCGGTCTGGATCTGGAGCGAGCGCGGCCGGGGCCGCCGCTTGTTCCACGACGGGCCTCCTTGCGCGACCGTGGATTCAGGTCAAAAACCTAGCGAGCCGTCTGGGCCGGCTCCATGTCGAGCAAGTGGCACATCCGTTCGACGAGTTTTTCCACCTCGAACGGCTTCTGCAGGAAGTCGTTGGCTCCCGACGCCCGCAGTTCGGTGATCTTGTCCGGCTCGACCATGCCGCTGATGCAAATGATTTTGACGTCGTCCAAAGCCGAGTCGCTGCGGACCCGCTGGCAGACTTCTTTGCCGTTGATATCGGGGAGCATCACGTCCAGGACGATGACGTCCGGATGGTACTCCTTGACCATCATGCCGGCGTCGAACCCGTTGTTGGCCACGCGGACCTCGAAGCGGCCGTCCGATTCGAGCACGTCGCGAATCAACTCCACCAGTTCCTCGTCGTCGTCGACGATCAGGCCCTTGCGCTTGCCACTTTCCAGGGCGTCGGTCGGGATGCTGTTTTCCTTCATGAACTTATAGAGAACATCCCGAGGGATACGGCGAAATCGTGAGCCAGGGACGCGAAAGCCTTTGAGCTGTCCGGAGTCGAAACAGCGAATGATCGTCTGCTGGCTAACCTTGCAGATCTTCGCTGCTTCGCCCGTCGTAAAGACCGTTTTCATAACGCTCGTCCCATTCCTTCGATTCTGAGCAGTGTGTTGTGAACGGAGACCCGCCGCGGGTCTCGGAAATCCCTCGACAAGAGGGGCTCCTCCCTGGTGGCGCAAGCTCATCCGCGCCGCGCCACTCCTTTGATCGCTCACATCCTTCCGGAAAATCGGCCCTCACGAGAGTTAGGTTGGGAAGCAGACTCCTCCAGTGAACTTGAACCGACCGGGGGGGCCGGCTGCTCCGCTCGCCCAGAACTGGACTGAGCACGAGCAACTCCGTTCACACGCTTGCTTAATTGATATTCTTTAGCGCGTCAAGACAACTTGCCAGCCTTATCAGAGACCCCGTTGATGGCCAATCTGTGAAGTCGTTGCGGTAAGTTGGGATCACGACCGATCTTGGGATGTCTCACAGTATATCAAGGTCCGAGCATGTGTGTCGCCGCGGTTCACTCGGCACGTAGTGAAACCAAGCGATCCGGCTCCTTTAGGTAGAGGGCCAGGACCGCCAAATCGGCCGGCGTGATGCCGCTGATCCTACCCGCTTGACCCAGGTTTCCGGGTCTCACCCGGGTGAACTTTTCCTTGGCCTCCGCCCGCAGTTGGGGCAGGGCCACGTAGTCGAAATTGGGGGGAATCCGCAGCGATTGGACCTTCGCCTGCCGCTCGATGTCCTGCCCCTGCCGCCGAATGTAGCCCCAGTACTTGGTCTCGATCACGATCTGCTCGATGGCCCTCGGCGACAGGCCCAGCTCGCCCGCCTCGGGAGCCAGACACACGAGGTCGCCCCAGGTCGTTTCGGGCCGGCGAAGGTGCTCCTCGAGCGACTGCCCCTGCCGCCGCGTGGTCTGGATAAACTGCACGCCGCGGGCAAATTCCGACTCATAGGCGGTGAATTCGCGGTTTCGGCGCGCGTCGACAAGGCCCAGGCGGATGCCCAGGGGGGTCAGCCGGCGATCGGCGTTGTCGTGCCGGAGGAGCAGCCGGTACTCGGCCCGGGATGTAAACATTCGGTAAGGTTCGTCGACCCCCTTAGTTACCAGGTCATCCACGAGCACGCCCAGGTAGGCTTGGCTGCGGTCGAGCACAAAGGGGGGACGGCCCGCCACACAGAGGGCCGCGTTGACGCCGGCGACCAGTCCCTGCCCGGCCGCCTCCTCATATCCTGTGGTGCCGTTGATCTGCCCGGCGAAGAACAGCCCGGCCACGAGCTTCGTTTCCAGAGTCGGCCCGAGCTGAACGGGCGGCGCGTAGTCGTATTCGACGGCGTAGCCGTAGCGAATGATCTCGGCCCGTTCGAGTCCGGCGATCGCATGGATCAATTGGTCCTGTACATCGCGGGGCAAGCTCGTCGAGATGCCGTTGCAGTAAACCTCCCGCGTGTTGCGGCCTTCCGGTTCGAGGAAGATCTGGTGCGACTCTTTGTCGGCAAAGCGGACGACCTTGTCCTCGATCGACGGGCAATAGCGAGGACCGGTCGAGTGGATTTGACCGCTATACATCGGCGCCCGGTGCAGATTGGCCCGGATCAAGTCGTGAGCCGCAGCATTCGTCTGCGTGAGATAACAGGGAATCTGCGGCTGGGCGATCCGCTCAGTGAGAAAGGAAAAAGGCTGCGGAACCTCGTCGCCCGGCTGAATTTGCAACGCGGCGAAGTCGATCGTGCGGCCATTCAGCCGGCAGGGCGTTCCCGTCTTGAAACGCCGCAGCTCAAAGCCAAGCTGAGTGAGGCTCTGCGAAAGGGCGTTTGTCGTCCCCTCCCCGGCCCGTCCGCCGGCGGTCTTGGCTTCGCCCGTGTGCATGAGCGCCTGCAGGAAGGTGCCCGTCGTGATGATGACGGCCCGCGCCCGATAGACGGCGTCGCCCCGCACCCGCACGCCGGCGATCCGCCCGTCCTCCGTCACCAACCCTTCGACCATTTCTTGCCGCACGCCGAGGTTGGCCTGCTCCTCGACCCGGAGCTTCATGGCGAACTGGTAGGCCTTTTTGTCGGCCTGGGCGCGGGGGCTGTGCATGGCCGGGCCCTTGGTCCGATTCAGCATGCGGAACTGGATGCCCGTTTCGTCGATGACGCGGCCCATCTCGCCGCCGAGCGCGTCGATCTCGCGAACGATTTGCCCCTTGGCGACGCCGCCGATGGCCGGGTTGCAGCTCATCTGGCCGATGGTGTCGAGATTCATGGTTAAGAGCGCCGTTCTGGCGCCCATCCGCGCAGCGGCCAGCGCCGCCTCGCAGCCGGCATGACCGGCCCCGACGACGACGACATCGAAATCGTATTGCGACGCAACCACCCGCCAGTTCCCGGATTGAGACAAACCAAGACGCCCAACCACTGTCACGATCGAATTGCTTATCTTAGTGCGTCGCGCCCATCCCTTGCATCCATGAGCTAATCCGCAATACTGCACGAGGTGCCTGCGTGAATCCGTTCCGAGATGGTGTGCCGACGGCCGCAAAGCCGGCTTGGTCACACCCGACGAAACGGCGCATCTGAGTAGTGTGTGGCAAGGCTGCCGCAGGCGGACGCCCGCATACCATCCTCGCGCGGCGGCGTATTAAGACGACTTTTTGAACACGGGAACAGTGAATATGACGACGACTCGAACCGACGCGGTCAAACTCAGGGGCAATCCGGTCACGCTGGCCGGTGCCGAGCTCAAGACCGGAGAGACCGCGCCCGATTTCAAGCTGCAAGACACCGCTATGCAGGAAATCTCCTTGGCGACCTCGGGCGGCAAGACGCGGATCATCGCCACGATCCCGTCGCTCGACACGCCGGTCTGCGCGATGGAGACCAAGAAGTTCAACGAGCAGGCCGGCCAGCTGTCCAACGTCGAAGTGCTGGTCGTCAGCATGGACCTGCCGTTCGGCCAAAAGCGATGGTGCGGCGCCGAAAACGTCGCCAACGTGAAGACGCTGAGCGCCCACCGCGCGACCAAGTTCGGCGAAGACTACGGCGTGTTGATTCAGGGCGGCCCGCTCGACCGCTGTCTGGCCCGCGCGATCTTCGTCGTCGACGGAGGGGGGAAGCTGAAGTACGTGGAGTACGTCAAGGACATCAGCGAACACCCGAACTACGACGCCGTGTTGGCGGCGGCGAAGTGAGCTGATAGAGCCGTAAAAAGTAAGAGGGCCAGACACCCCGGCGGGTCTCTGGCCCTCTTGCTGTTGGCATCGCACTTTCGTGCGGTCGCGGCGTGCCTGCCCGCGTTACTTCCCTTCCGCCGGCTCCTTCATTCCCGGCTTATAGTAGTTCGGGAATGCCGGGTGATGCGGATGTTTGACGGGATGCTTGGCCAGCTCGCCCGTTACGATTTCGATCGCCTTGTCGAGCTGCGGGTCTTTCCCTTCGCGGACGAGCTTGGGATCGAACTCGACTTCGACGTCCGGAGCGACGCCCCGGTTTTCGACATCCCAACGGCCGTTGGGGAACCAGATGCCCCAGCGCGGAGCCGTGACGCTGCCGCCGTCGATCAGCGGCGGATAGCCGCCGATGCCGACCAGGCCGCCCCAGGTTCGTTTGCCGACGAGCGGGCCGAGGCCGCTCTGGCGGAACGTGTACGGCAGATAGTCGCCGCCCGAGCCGGCCATCTCGTTAATGAGCATCACCTTCGGACCGGGGATCGCTGACGTGGGAAACTGCTGGTCGTGTCCCTCGCGGGTCGACGCGTAGTTGCGAATCGGCTGCCGCAAGTAGTCGACGATGTGGTCGGCGAGCGAGCCGCCGCCGTTAAACCGCTCGTCAACGATCACCGCGTCGCGTCCGGCCTGGGCGAAGAAGTAACGATTGAAGCGGATGTAGCCTTGCGCTCGTGTCGGGCACATAGACATAGGCCACCTTGCCGTGCGTCGCCTTGTCGACGGCCCGTCGATTGCCATCGACCCAGGCGAGGTTGCGGAGCATCCGCTCGCTTTCGATCGGCACTACGGTGACTTCGCGACTCCCCTTGCCGTCCGGATTCGGGCCGACCTTGAGGATCGTCTGTTTGCCCGCCGTCCCCTCGAAGAGCGAATAGACTTCGGCGTCCCCCTTCAAGTCCTGACCGTTCACTTCGAGCAAATACTCGCCTTCTTTGACATTCGCGCCGGGCTGCGTCAGCGGCGCCCGCAGGCTCGGGTTCCAGCTTTCGCCCCGGTAAATCTTCACGATCCGGTGCCGGCCGTTTTCGACTTTGAAATCGGCCCCCAACAGTCCGCCTTTGCGCGGCTCGCGCTCGGGCACGTCGCCACCGAACATGTAGACGTGCTGCAGGCTCAAACCGGAGAGCAGCTCGTCGATGAGGTACGTCAGGTCGTAGCGACTGCCGAGGCCGTCGAGATCGACCTGGTGTTTCTTCCACTCGCCGTTCAGGTCGTAGCCGTGGAAGTGAGGATCGTAGAGGAAGTCTCGCTCGATCCGTTGGACTTCGCGGTAGATCTGCCGCCATTCGGCCTTGGGATCGACGAAGACCTCGAGATTATCCAGTTTGAGCGCACCGTCGCCGGGCTTGACAGGTCCAGCCGTGGCCGTGATGAACCAACCGGGTCCCTGGCGATAGAGCATCTTTTCGCCGTCGTGCGAGATGACAATGGTCTGCGCTCCTTCGAGAATCCGCTCGGCCTTGCGCTTGGAAAGATCGAATTTATAGACCGTCATCCCGCCCGGGCCGCCTTCGCCCGGGCCGCCGCCGCCCACGTGCATTTCAGACGTTTCGACGACGAAGATCGTGCCCGCCTTGCCTTCGTGCAGCCCGCCATAGTGTCGCGCGGGGATCGGCAGCGCGAGCGTCCGCTGATCGATGTTCGCAAAATCGATCTTCACTTCGACCGCGTCTTTCTTCTCCTTGCCGTCTTTGCCTTTTTCGTCCTTGGCTTTTTCGTCCTTCTTCTCGTCCTTCCCCTTCTCCTCCTTCTTGTCGTCCTTGGGCTTGTCGGCGTCCTTCTTGTCTTTATCTTTCTCGTCGTCGCTCTCCGGAGCCAGCGGCGAGGGATCGTTCTTGTTCAGCACGACGAGGTAAACCGCGCGGGTCACCGGCCGATTAATGACCGACATGCCCGAGCCGACCGAGGGACCGATGTCGGTGCTCGCCGTGAAGTACAGGTACTTGCCCCCCTTGTCGAAGGCGGGCGTGTCGGCGTCGCTCATGCCGTCGGTGATCTGGTGCAGCTTGCCGCTCTTGAGCGAGTAGACGAAGATCACCCCCATCCACGACTTGAGCGGCCGCGAAAACGCGAACCACTGGCTATCCGGTGCCCAGGACACCGAGTTCGTCGGACCCTCGCCGTAATAGCCGGTATCGACCTTCTTCGACTTGCCGGTCTTCACGTCGACGAGCCAGACGTTGGCTTTCTTGTCGCTGCAGGTGATCCACTTCGAGTCGGGCGACCAGCTGGGGTTGTAGAGAAACGTCTCGCTGTCGCCGACCTTCAGCACCTTGGCTTTGCCTTTGCCGTCCTGCGCGAATGTGCAGCCGATACTCGCCCGATTCGTCCGAGAAATAGGCGATCGATTTGCCGTCCGGCGACCAGGCCGGATCGCGCTCGGCCGCACCGACCGTGTGGGTCAGGTTGCGAACGTCCCCCTTCTCGGCCGGCACGGTGAGAATCTCGCCGTGCGCCTCGAAGACGGCGCGGGCGCCGGTCGGCGACAGGTCGACCCCCTGAATGGCGTGGGCCGCCTTCACGAATTTGGGACGCACGCTCGGCAGGTCGGCGTTCACGCGGATCGGCACCTGCTTCGACTTCTGCGTCTTCAGATCGAACAGGTTCACCGTGCCGAAGCGGTCGAACACGATGGCGTCGGCACAGGCCGAGGCCGACTTGATGTCGCCCCCCGCCTCCTTCGGATCGAGCACGCGGCGGACGGCTTTGCCCGCCACGTCGCAGGCGTAAAGCGCCATCGGCCCTTCGCGGTCCGACAGGAAATAAATCGTGTCGCCGATCCACATCGGATCGAAATCGGTCGAATCCTTCCGCTCGACCTTGGTGATCGACGAGTCGGCCAGGTCGGCAATCCAAATCGGGCTGGCGCTGCCGCCGCGATAGTGCTTGAGCGGTCGCATCGGGCCGGGGAACTGCGGCTTGTTCGAGAAAGGCACGTAGACGATTCGTTTGCCGTCGGGCGAGAGCGAGCCGGCCTCGGCCATCGGCAGCGGCAACTCGGTCGCCGGTCCGCCCGTCGCCGGCACGGTGAAGAGCCGCAGGAAGCGGCCGTAGCTGTGCCGCGGCGAGCGGAAGATGATCTGCTTGCCATCGTTGGTCCAGCCGACGGGAACGTCCGGATCCGGATGATGCGTCACGCGGACGGGCACTCCACCGGCCGCCGGGATCACGTAGACGTCGAGGTTGCCTTCATATTCGCCGGCAAAGGCGATCGACTTGCCGTCCGGCGAGAAGACCGGATAGCTCTCGAGGCCGACGCCCGCGGTAAGCCGCCGCGCCTCGCCCCCTTCGCGGGGGACAATCCACAGGTCGCCCGCGTACGTGAAGGCGATCTGCGTCGCGCTGACGGCAGGCAGCTGCAGCAACAGGGGCGGATCTTTCGGAGCCGGCTTCGAGTCGTCCGCCGCGGCCGGCCGAACGGCCGTTCCCAGCGACGCCCCAGACAGTCCCAACAGTGCCAATCCCAACAGACTAAAAGCGACAAGCCGTCGCCCGAAACCGATCGAACGCCCGCGGAAGCGCATACCAATCACCATTTCTCTGGTTCTCTTATGGGTTCTCTGTCGGGGCAAAATCAGGAAGCAAAAAGGGCCGCCGGCGATGCGCCTGGCGGTCCATTCTTGACCAACTCGGCGGTAATTCTTCTGTGAGAGGTGTTTATTAAACAGGAATTTCACAGACCGGGGTATTTGGGCAAAGTTTTAGCATACCCGGCCCCCCGACCGGGGACAATAATCGGACCGCCCCAAGGCGCTGGCAAAAGCGAGCCGACCCCGCGAGAAGATCGTGGCGGCCAAGTAATCCTGCGGCTAAGCTGAGATCGAGCCCCGGGCGCACATCCCTTCTACGTTGCGGATGCCCTCCTCCGATGGCCCTTTGCCCCCACGTTTCCCGGTTCGTTTCTCAGTCGCCGCGACCGCCCCGGCCCGGTCGCTGAGTTTCCGGAGACGGCCGTGCGGAAGATGGCTCCTTTGCTCCGTCGAACGCCGATGCTCCCGGCGACGACATCGTGATCCGCATCACCGCAGATTCCCAGACCCGCTTGCCGCTCGTCGGCGCGATCTCGCCCCGACAGGCAAAGGCCGCGCTCCTCGCAACGGACCTCGCCCTCATGGCGACGCTCACAACAGTCGCCCTGCTCTTCGTCCGAGCATCCCGGCGCGCAAGGCCCTGCTCGCGATCGAGCCGAAAACGCCGCTCGAACAGCGCCCACACGCTGGCCGAATCGCGCGGCCGAATTGCACGTCGCAGTGGATCGCGGACCCTCCAATCGGTTGCCAAACGGTGCGGCCGATCTCAGACGTGGTCGCCTCAGCGGGCCCAGGGGCCGGCGGTGCCGACGGAGGGTGCGTCACGGCTACTGCCAGCGGACCCAAGGGGCGCATGGCCGGCGGATGGCACACTGTGCCTTTCGTCGACAATAATCGAGAACGCCTACCAAACGGAATGCCTCGCAAGAATCCGGAGCAATGAGGAACTTGCCCTTGATGGACGTGATCGATCGCCGACCGGTCGACGCACAATTCGCGGGACGCATTCTCGGGACGAGGACAAACCTCGTCGGAGCCGTCTGCCGTGCAGCGCCAACTGTATTGTTCTGCGCCGGTGTATTCGCCGTGGTGATTGGTGGGTATCACTTCGGTTTCAAGGTCAAGCCGCCGGCCGGCGGTCCGCCCGCGCTGTCCCCGGCTGTCGCGTGTCTCCTCTTCGGCGTTGGAATCGCGTTGGCCGCCATCTCATTCTATTTCATCGTTTGGCAGCAGTCATTCCTCTTTGATTGGTATGTCTGTCACGTCGCGCGGCGACAGATCGCGTCCCGAGCCGACCGGCTTGGCGATCCGCAAGATCCGCGGGCCGCGTTCGTCGAAATCGTCCCTCGGGAGGAGTGGAATCGTGGCATGCGGCAGGCGCCTGCAGACGTCGGCTTCCTCTGGATCGACGCGGCGCAGCGGGGAGTCCGGTTCGAGGGAGACCGCGAGCGGATCCGTATTCCGGCGGCCGGCATCCTGACCTGCCGCGTGTTCAAGGTGCCGATCAGGCGCAACCCGCCGGTTTTGCAGAAGTTTTTTTTCGTCGTCTCGTGCGTCCATCCCACTGATTTGATCGAACTCTCGTTCGCTCACCGCGACGTCCCTGGCGTTCTGGGGGCCGCTCGGCGGCATCATCGGGCAGTGGCCTCGTGCGAACTAATCCGCAGCCTGATCGCGTCCCACACTCCCACTGCGGTGGCGCATGCCGAGCGCAGGTTACGGCTCCATGCCGATGCCGACGCGGCCAACGTGCCGCGGGAGGAGAGCCGATTGGCCGACGTTTCGACGCAGGAATTGATGGATCGCTGCGATGCGTATTGGGAGTGGATCGGACAGCCCAAGTCGGAGAAGTCGAGCGGCGTCGACACGAAGTTCCGCTACCGCCAATACGTGGCTGCCGTCAACGAATTGGCCACCCGCGGTCCCGACAGCGCCCATTGGGCGGCCGAGCGCTTGACCCACGCGGAGACCGACGCGCGCGAGCAGGCTGCCTTTTTGCTAGGCGAGGTTGGCAGCCAGCATCTGCTGGGCTCACGCCGCGATGCGATTGTTGCCGCACTTTCCAAACTGGCGACGCGTCCGGTGTCCAATGATTCCAAAGAGGCCCAGGCCAACACCGCGGCCGTGATCGCCCTCGGCAAGATCGGCGATCGCCAAGGCGTTGCCGCGCTACGGCACGTGCTCACGTCCGAGGAATGGGCGGACGACGACATTCAATGGGATGCGGCCGAAGCGCTCGGCCAAATCGTCGGCGAGTCATTCACCGATGAGGACGAACCCGTTTCCGCGGCCCGCGAATGGCTGAGATTTCATCCGCAAACTTGAGCCGTGACCTCTTTGCCGCTATCCGCCGGGAGTCTGGCCCTGCCAAATGATTTGAGGTCGGCATTCACGCCGAAGTCGCTCCGCTGGAAAGAATACGACGGCACGAAGCCGATTCGCCTCTTTTTCTTGGGAAATTCAACTTTAGGTTGCGGCCCGGAGGCGACCGTCAGCGGGACGCGAGCTGAGTGACCAGGTCACGGGTGTGCCGCTTGAGGTGGCGCCGTGGTTTTGTGCTGGCTGCTGGAGGCGTCCCAGATCTTGACGGTGTTGTCGTAGCTGCCGCTGGCGATTCGCTGGCGATGCGATTGCCGTCGGGGCTGAAGGCCACCGTCGCGACAGGGCGGTCATGCCCTTGGAACTTCAGAATCGCGTGGCCGCTGGCTGCGTCCCAAACCTGGATCATCCGCCCCATGGTTCCGCTCACGATCCGCGCGCATCCGAACTCAAGGCCACGCTCATGACCGGTCCCGTTTGTGGTTCCAGCGTCCGGATGACCTGGCCGCTGGCCGCATCCCACACGTTCACCGACCCGCCCCAGCTTCCACTGGCGATCCGGCTGCCGTCGGAGCTGAACGCCACGCTCGTGACCGGAGCATTGTGCCCTTTGAACGTCTTTTGATTTTGCGTAAAGAGCGTGAAGAGATAATCGTGCTCCCATCCGCGAAGGTCGCGGCGGCACTTGTCGAGGTGAGCCCAAGCACTCTCGGCGCTGTTGGCCTCCCAGTCGCGCTGGGCGCCGGCGATCTGCATGGCGTAGACGCGGCGTTCGGCCTGGTTCGACAGCTTCTCCGCGCGCTTTCGCTCGGAATCGGCTTCGGCCCGCCGGCGTTCCGCCTCGGCCGCGTTCGCGTCGGCCCGCCGCTTTTCCGCTTCGGCAGTTTTGCGCGCGGCATCGGCCTGTCGGTGGCCCCGTTCGGCTTGGGCCGCGTTCGCGTCCGCGCGTGCCTTTTCGGCTTCCGCGCGATGCCGCTGCTGGTCGGCCAGTTTTCGCTGCGATTCGGCGGCCAAGCGGGTTTTTTCTGCGATCTGGGCCTCGGCGGACGCATGCTCGGCGCTTTCCGCGGCCAATGCCGCGTTTCGGTCGGCGACGTCACGGGCCGACTTTTCGCGAAACGCGAGCCACGTGCCGGCGATCGCGTCAGCAATCAGAAAAGCCGCGAACGCCGCCGCGGTCACGAGGGCCGTCCGGTGGCGGCGAGCGAGTTTTCTCAGGCGGTA
Source organism: uncultured Planctomycetaceae bacterium (assembly GCA_963800135.1). GTDB lineage: Bacteria > Planctomycetota > Planctomycetia > Planctomycetales > Planctomycetaceae > DASPSM01. The sequence goes on from CAWCZR010000003.1 coordinate 735,478, forward strand.
GCTCGCGGAGGGAGGACTGGCTTCCACGGGCTCGTCGTGCAGATAACGCAGTACGTCGGCTGCCAGGCCGCTGGCCGATTCGTAGCGTCGCGTGCGGTCCTTTTCGAGGGCCTTCATCGTGATCCAGTCGAGGTCGCCGCGGAACATCTTCGAGAGCCGGGCCGGCTCGGTTCGGCGATGCTCGGCGATCGCCGACAGCGAGGTGGTCGACTGGCTGAGCCGCGTGCTCGGCTTGGGCGGCTCTTCTTCGCGGATCATACGGATCAGCTCGTCGTAAGCGGCTTTCGCGACCCGTTTCTTGTCGAAGGGGGTCGTGCCCGTCAACAGCTCGTACATCATCACGCCGAGCGAATAGATGTCGGTCCGCGTGTCGATGTCCAGGCCGCTCATCTCGGCCTGCTCGGGGCTCATGTAGAGCGGCGTGCCGACCATCTGCGCGAAGCGGGTGTAGATCGTCTTCTCGGTGAGCGACTGATGCAGGGCCTTGGCGACGCCGAAGTCGATCACCTTCACCAGCGGACGGCCGTCGTGCAGCGTGACCATCACGTTGGAGGGCTTGAGGTCGCGGTGGATGATGCCCTTCTGATGCGCGTGCTGAACGGCCTGGCAAACCACCACGAACAGCTCGAGCCGCTCGCGCGGGGTCAGCCGGTTCTTGTCGCAGTAATCGGTGATGGGAACGCCGCGGACCAGCTCCATCACGAAGTAGGGCCGGCCCGATTCCGTCGCGCCGGCGTCGAGCACGCGGGCGATGTTGGGATGGTCCATCATCGCCAGGGCCTGCCGCTCGGCCTCGAACCGCGCAATGACGTCGCGCGTGTCCATCCCCGGCTTGATGACTTTGACGGCCACCTTGCGGCGGACGGGAGCCAGCTGCTCGGCGACAAAGACGAGTCCAAAGCCCCCTTCGCCGATCTGTTCCATCAACCGGTAAGGACCGATCGTGGCGCCCAGGTATCCGGAGGGAGAGTCCCCCGCGACTGTCGAGGGGGGCGGATCCGGCAGCGGCTCAGGAGCGCGCTCTGGCTCGTTCACGGCGGAGTTTCCCATGCTCCGCGCGGTGTGGAGCGGCGCGCAACGGCATGGCCCATGGATGCGGCTCAATTAGCGTTCAAGCAAGGCGAGTGCCCTCATTTCAACCGAACGGCGCACGGCGATCAAGTTGTTTGTGCCTCAGACCGGCTGGGAGCCTCCTCGGCGGACGGCGAGCTGCCACTGGCAGGCGCCCGACAACGAACCGCTAGCGACAGCCTTGCTGTGCAGGATTTCGCTATGGTCGGAACCCCTTCGGCCAGCCTCAGCGGTAATCGAGCCGAGTGATGGCGTGGGGTCCGGGGGTGGTAACGGGGTCCTTCCCGGCGACGTCCAGGTTAAAGTGCCAGTCGTTGCGGCCGGGTGGCTGGAGGTCGACTTTGAACTGCGGATCCTGGGCGTTTTTCTCCGGGTCGCTATAGAGGTTTCTCAGTTCGTCGGGCTGCTCGAAGAGCGAACTTGTGCGGTGGCCGAAGATGCCTTTGGGGTGATGCAGCTGCACAAAGGTCACGACGTAGGTGCCGGCCTCGACGCCGTCGTGCACTCCGTAGGTGCTGAAGGAAAAATTCCCCTGGTCGTCGACGCCGCCAACGAGTTTGGGGCGCTTGGACGGATCCTGCGGATGCTGAGGGTCGTTGAGAATCATGAAGAGCGTGGTGTTCGGTTTGTTGGGGGGCTGGCCATCGACCGTCACCGTCCCCTCGAACTTCACGAGCTCCACGCGCTGGGCCTTGGGATTGTCGCGAAAGGCCTGCTCGAGCGCCTTTTCGGCGCTCGGAGGCCCGCAACCGCCTGCGGCCAATGCCACGGCAATCAAAATTTTCCACGAATGTTCGGCCGGCCCGGCGTGCCGGCAGCAAGCTGGCAAGCGCATCAGATCTAACTCCTCCGCCTTGCGGCCCGATTCGATGATGAGATGGTTTCTTGAATGGCGCCTCGTTCGTGGTGGGAGCAGGAATTGCAAAATCAAGAGCCGGGCGCGGCATCGCCCGGCCTTGGCGGACTGCGGCTTTAGAAGCCCGAGTCGGTCACCGCTTCGTGACCGCGAATGGTGACCAGCCGACAGAAGGTCGTCACGCTGATGTTTTCGCTGATCATGTGGGCCGATCCGTCACACAACACGATGCCGCAACTGCCCGGATGGAAGCTGTAGATGCCGCCGTCCGATTCGTTGACGCAGTTGACGATGCAGACCGGCTGCCCTTTGGGCACGTAAAACGAGGTGCCGGAGAAGTTCGAGCCGGTCATCCAGTGCTCGCCGTTGTCGAAGCACATCCAGCAGCCGCCGTAGTTGGTCTTGCGGTCGGGCTTGGTGCCGCTGCCGTCGCAGAGCGCCAAATTGCACGGCACGACTTTCTTCAAGCCGCGCTGCCAGAGATCGGGGCGCCCGGCCAGTTCGACGGAAAAGAGCGTGGTGCTGGTGCCGTCGGTGATCGAGCAGATGCTGTTGAAGTGATCCGACTCGACCGCGCCGTCGCGGCAGCCCAGCGGCAGGCAGTTGTTGTTGAAGTCGTACCAGTTGGCCAGCGACGAGCGATAACCGCTCGAGGCCTGATAGTCGCTGGCGCCGGCCAGCATGCTGGGAACGGGCAAGCCCGCGCAGCGCAAACATTGCGCGAACGACGACGTTTCGATGAAGGGATTGATATTCCGCGGGGCCGACGGGCAGATCCAGAAGGGAATCACCTGCGCCGCCGGACGCAGCGCCGCGCAGGGATCGGCAGGAACCAGCGGCTGGCCCAGTCCGCACGGGCAACCGGAGTTGTGAGCGGTGTAAACCTCCAGCCCGATGGGGCTCAAGTTCACGGGCGACGAGGCGGCCGCGTTCATGCAGATCTTGTTGTAGACGGTCATGGCTTCGGCGAAGGGCAACAACCGCTCGCCCCACGTATGCGTGTTGAGGTCATCGTGACAGGTTTCGCATTTTGGGCACAAACCCAGCAAGCCGCCGAGCACCGGGCCGGGAAGATAGATGTAGGCGGGCGGAAAGAGGTTGTTCACGTCGTGATAGTTGTGGGCGGCCAGTCCAATTTGCTTCATGTTGTTTCGACATTGTGTCCGCCTTGCCGCCTCGCGCGCCGCTTGAACCGCGGGGAGCAAGAGCGCGATCAGCGTGGCAATAATGGCGATCACCACCAACAGTTCGATCAGCGTGAAACCTCTGCGCCGCGCGACATACCTGATCCTTTGCGCTAAGGACGTGACGGAGAGGGAAAGAGAAAGGGCCGCGAGAAAACGCGAACCCATCGAGCCAGGTAAAGAGAATGAGACCAACCATAGGAACCCACGCTGGAAACGAGGATCCTCAGGTGATATGGCCCGCTGCGAATTTTGGCCCGCAGACTGGAGCCTCATTGTACGCACGCGGAATCGGTGCGTTCAACAATTTTTTTGGCAGCCGTGCCGATGTGACGCGGAGTTCATCGAGCGCCGCTGGTCGCTCTGTGACCGCGCTGGACGCTAGAACAGCCGCCCTTGGTCGTCCTGCGGCTTAGGCAGCGTGAGCTGCAGATGGGAGAGCGCGTTGCCGGTGATCATTCGGCCGCGGGGTGTTCGTAGGAGAAAGCCGAGCCTTAAGAGGAACGGCTCGATCTCGTCTTCAAGCGTATCGGTGGGGATGTTCAGGCTGTGCCCGAGTGCCTGTACGCCGGCCGGGCCGCCGCCGAAGACGCGGACCAGCGTGCTCAGGTAGCGGCGGTCCTGCGCCTCGAGGCCTAAGTCGTCGATCTCTTGCAGCTGGAAGGCGTCGCGGGCCGCGTCGGTGGTGATGCGGCCGTCGGCCCGGCTTTGGGCGTAGTCGCGGGCCCAGCGGAGCAAGTTGTTCGCCTTCCGCGGCGTTCCCCGGCTCCGCCTGGCGATCTCGGCGACCGCGTCTTCGGAGGCCTCGGTGCGGAGCTTCCGCGCGCTGCGGCGGACAATCTCCGCGATCTCCGCCACGTCATAGAAATCGAGATGCTCCCGATTGACGAAACGATCGCGCAAGGGGCCGGTCAACAGTCCGCTGCGCGTGGTGGCGCCGATCACAGTGAACCGCTGCAGCTTGATGTTCACCGTGCGGGCGCTGAGCCCCTCCCCCAGCGTGATGTCGACGCGAAAGTCTTCCATCGCCGGATAGATGAACTCTTCGACGGCCGCGGGCATGCGATGGATTTCATCAATGAAAAGCACGGAGCCGTGGGCGGCATTCGTGAGATAGGGCAGCAAGTCCTTGGGCGCGGAGAGCGACGGACCGGAGGTGATTTGCAGGTCGGTCCCCAGCTCGCGCGGAATGACGGTCGCCAGCGTGGTCTTGCCCAGACCGGGCGGGCCATCGAGCAGCAGGTGGCCGAGCGGCTCGTTGCGCATCTTGGCGGCATCAAGCGTGATCTTGAGCCGCGTGATGACTTTTTGCTGGCCGACGACGTCGGTCAGGAGTTTGGGCCGCAGCTCGTCATCGTAGCGCGCGTCTTCGAGGTTCTGCGGTTGCGCCACGCCGGCCGCGCCGTCGATGCCCGAACGGGGGGCGACAGGGACCTCGCCCTTCGACTCGGACTCCTTTCGCTTGCCGCGAAAAACGGGTTCACGCGCCATCGTGGCCCCATTGTAGGGCAGGCCGTGCCTGCCGTCATTCCCCCTGCCAGCCACCCGGGACACGAAGTCGGCGCGACGCGAAAGCTACGGGCCGTGGTAATGATGGAATCGTGGCGACTCACACGTTTCCCAAGCCGACGGCTCGCCGTCGGTCTTCCTTTCTTTCGCTTGCGTTTCCGCCGGCCTAATGCGCCACTTCGATTTCTCCAAGTCGCGCAATCACTGCGGAAAATCTCGGAACCGACGGCAAGCCGTCGGCTTGGGAAAAGGGCGGCCCCATCTGATTCCCAAGTCGATCTCGCCGGTCAGGCATTTGAGCCAGTGCCACCCGGATTGAGCATTGCCCTCAGTTCATCACAACGACCGCGTCGGTCATCATGTCATGCAGGGCCTGCCGGCGGGGCGTCATCAGGGGCATGACAAACCCCATGCCGCAGATCGCCAGCGACGCGAGCTTGGCCAGCGTGCGGATGGCGGCGCGGGCGAACGTCAGGCGGCGGCCGTCGGCTCCGCAGACGAACATCCGCATCACCCGCTTGCCGATCGTCGCTTGCTCGCGCGAACTCTCCAGGGCCGCACTATAGAAGAACCAGATGAAGAAGAACGCCTGCCACGACTCGCCGCGAAGCACGACGCCCACCACGGCCGAGGCGAGCGACACAATCACCAGGTCGACCGCCGCCGCGAGCGACCGCCGAAAAAATCCCGCGAACTCGAGCGGGTAGGCAGCCGTGCTGAGCGGCACGCCGCACGCCACGCAATACGCCGCACCCTGGGCCGCCGGCTGACCACACCGCGGACACGCGTGCAGACCCGAGGGACCGAAAGCCGGCGCCCCAGGGCCGCGCGACACCGCCGCTCCCCGTATGAAAGCCGAGCCGATCACCGCCGCGGGGGACATCGGCATAAAGCCGCCAGAACCCGCGGCACCATGTGGGTCAGCCGAGACATGTGAGTCCGGTGCAGTCGGCGAGACGGCGGCGGGCGGTGCGCTCGGCGACGCGGGCCCGTCGACCGGCGGCGCGGGGGGCACGCTTGGCGGAAGAGGAAAACCACGCGGACCGGCCGTGTAACCGCTGTAGGGCGAGGCGCTCGGTGCCGGCGTGCCGACCGGCGCGACGCGGTCATACGGCGGCGCGGGCGGGCTCGGACCGGGAGTCGGCGCGTTCGACCAGGCGACCGTCCCTGCCAGCTCGGCCGAGCGGTGGGCCGGGCCGGACGAAACGGAGACGGGCTCGCTCGTGGCGGGGACTGTGATCAGGTCGCTGCAGGAGGGGCACTTCGCCAACGCCAGCGCGCGCGACTCGGTGGTCGTCAGCAGTTTGCCGCAGCGCGGACAATTAAACTCGATCGCCACACTCAGGTTCCGCTCATCGCCTCGGCCATGATCTCGTCGGGGATATTGTAATTGGCCGTCACGCTTTGGACATCGTCCTGGTCTTCGAGCGCTTCGATCAACTTCAACATCCGCCGGCTGTTGTCCGCGTCGAGATCGACGGTGCTGGCGGGAACCCGCTGGAGTTCCCCGACCTCGACCGGGATTTTGGCCGCCTCGAGAGCGTCGGCAACTTTGTGAAACGATTCGGGCGCACAGAGCACTTCGTACGACTCGCCCGAGAGCTTGACGTCGTCGGCTCCGGCGTCGATCGCGGCGCTATACAGCGTGTTTTCGTCGACGTGCTTGGCTGGAACCAGAAAGACACCCTTGCGATCGAACATCCAGGCCACACAGCCGACGCTCCCCAGCCGGCCGCCGCGGACCTCGAAAATCTTGCGAATCTCGCCCGCCGTGCGGTTGCGGTTTTCCGTGAGGATGTCGCACAGGACGGCCACGCCACCCGGCCCGTACCCCTCATACACGACTTCGCTATACGACTCGTCGGTGCCGCCGCAGCCCTTCTTGATCGCCCGCTCGATGTTGTCCTTGGGCATGCTGGCTTTGCGGGCCTTGTCGATGGCGTACCGCAGGGCCAGGTTCGACGCCGGGTCTGCGCCGCCATGTTGGGCCGCCACGATCAGCGCACGGCTCAGCTTGCCGAAGAGTTTGCCCTTTAGCTTGTCGGCGCGCCCCTTCTTGATCGCGATGTTTGCCCAATGGGAATGGCCGGCCATAGCTCTCTCTCGTCAGCCCGCAGCCCCGCTTGCACGGAGCGTGTGACAAGGTCGCTGAAAGCGACCACAGGCACACCATGTTCTCCCTGTTCCGGTCCGCAGGACCATCGAATCGGAATGGCGTGCCTTCGGCCGCAATGCGGCCTCGTCACACCCTACTTCGCCGAGTGCTGTCCGAGTTTTTCCTCTAGACGCTGGATCAGCTTTGCGTCGGGATACGGGTCGTCTTTGGCGTCTTTGATCGCCTTCTGCCAGGCGTCCTTCGCCTTGTCCGGCTTGTTCATCTTGGCATAGCAGTCGCCCAAGTGTTCGGAGATCGTCGCGTCGGCGCCACCCGGGGCGGCGGCGGCCTTCTCGAGGAAGGTCTTCGACTCTTCCAGGCGGCCCAGCTTGAGCAACACCCAACCCATGCTGTCGAGATAAGCGACGTTGTCCGGATCCGACTTGAGCGCGATCTTGATCATCCCTTCGGCACGCTCCAGGTTCTTGCCCTGGTCGGCGTAGAGATAACCCAGGTCGTTGTTGACCGACGGCTCCTTCGGATCCTCGACCAGCACCTCCTCCAGGATCTTCTGGCCGGTCGGCACATCGCCCTTGAGCACGTAGCAGTTCGACAGGGCGAACTGGCAGCGGCGGACGAACTCTTTGCTCTTCGTGTACCGCTTGATCAGGTCGCCGTAGCGGCGGATCGCTTCCGGCCACTGGTGGCTGTGCGAGTAGACCCAGGCTTCCCAGTACAAAAGCTCTTCGTCGTTATCGAGCTTCTGGGCTTCGCGGATCGAAGCCAGCGACTCCTGTGTCTTGCCGGCCAGTTCCTGCGCCCGCGAGAGCAAGGCCAACAGCTCGACGCGCACTAAATCGCCTTCGTTGCCGCTGGGGAACAAGGGCTCGGCGAGCACCTTTTTCAGGATGTCCGCCGCTTGGCTGTAACGCTTCATCAGCACGAGATGCTTGGCGATCTCGTCGGCCAGACGGGGCGCCGCCTCGCGACGGTCCTGCATGGCCATGTTGTAGAACTCGACGGCCGCGTCGGTCCGCTGCGTCTTGGCAGCCAGCCGGCCGACGAGATAGGCCGTGAAGAAGTCGATCTTGGCTTTTTCGGTCGCCTTCATTTTGCGGGCCGCCGCGATCAGGCTGTCGACCAGCGGCGCGTCCTGCTGCATTTCGGAGAGCAAGACGTCGAGCCGGTCGAGACCACGTTGACCCTGGAAACCCTTGGCGAGCACGTCGAGCAGCTGCTCGGGCTTGTGCTGCTTGCGATAGAGCGCGGCCAGGCCGACAAAACCTTCCGGATTGCCCGTGTCCTTGAGGACGTCGTTGATCAGCTTTTCGGCGTCTTTCAGCCGGCCGGCCTCGATGTACTGGTCGGCCAGAAAGTATTGCAGCGTGCTGTTGCGGGCATCGTTCTTGGCCAGCTCTTCGACGCGGTGCAAAAACTCCGAATCTTTGCCGGTGGCCTTCAAGATGGCGTGCAACAGCTCGTAGGGATGCCGACCCTTGCCCTGCAATTGCGCGTCGAGATAGGTCTGCAGATGCGTGAGGGCCGCGTCGTACTTCTTGGCTTTGAAGTAGGCCTGGGCCAGATTGAAGCTGATCGCGCCGGGCTTGCCGTTTCGCGACTGAATGGCTTCCTCGAACGCCTGGATGGCCTGCTGCGTGCGGCCGGCCACCAGGAAGATTTCGCCCATCGCCTCGAACCGCGCAGCCCCTCGCGCTCGAGCATCGAGCGGGTCTGGAAGTCGAGATTGTATTTGCCCGGGTTGCGGCGGGCGTCGAACACGACCGTGTAAGCGTCGGCCGCCTTGTCGATCTTCCGCATCTCCATTTCGAGGGTGGCCAGCTGCAGGTGCAAGATCACGTAGGTGGCCGAGTCGTGCTTCAGCTGCGTCGACTTGATCGCCCGTTCGAGGTAGTCGGCCGCCTTCTCGAGCTTTTGCGCCTCGCGAAGCTGCGTGGCCAGGATCTTCAGGATCTCGAGGTTCTGAGGATCGAGCTCGATCGCCTTCTGGGCGTAGTCGAGCCCCTTCTCCGTCTCGTTGAGGGCAAACGCCAGCGGCACCAGCTCGCGATAGACGTCGACCGCCTTCGGGTCGATCTTGATCGCCGCCTGGTAGTCGGCCAGGGCGTCGGTGAAGCGGCTCTGGTCGGCCTTGAGCTTGCCCGACATGAAGAGCGCGAGCGCCTCGGCGTGCTTCTTTTGCTCGGGCGTCTCGTCTTTCTTGGGCTTCAGCTCGGCGAGGGGATTGCCGAACTCGTCTTTGATAATCGGTTTGCCGGCAGGCTTTTTGGCCTTGGGCGGCGCCGTCTGCGGCGCCTTGGGGGCGTCCTGGGCCGACAGCCGAACGGGAACAGCCAGCAACCCGGCCGACGCACCGCTCAAGAGGACACCGAACACACCGACTTTTGCCAGGCGATAGTAGTTGGCCATTCTCCCGTCCTTAGTGGAGGTCTGTCGCCCGAGAGGGGCGGCTAAAGGGTGGCACTATTTTAGTTGGCACACGGTTTTAGATGGCACACTGTTTTAGATGGCACACTGTTTTAGATGGCACACTGTTTTAGATGGCACACTGTTTTAAATGGCACACTGCTTTAAATGGCAGATTGTGCGCGTGACAACTTCCCGGGGCGGCGCTGTCCGCAGACGCATGTCGTTACGTCGCGGCTGGTTCACCGGGCACGATCCAACCGGCCAAAGCGCAGACCTGTCTGGGCCGCAAGATCCATCCCGCAGTCGAGGCCCCCCGGGGCCAAGTTCATTTTAGTCGCCAACCGCCGAGGCACCAAGGCGGGTTTGGGGTTACCCCCGGCGACTGCCAGGTCTGCGGTCGCAAACGCCACTGAGACCGGGGACGCGGGCCAAGCTGGCAGCTTGCCCTACGAGAGAGTCCCGCTTATCGTTTCTTGCGCACCGCCGGCACGCGGTGGCCGTCGCGGGGTCGGGGTTTGGCGGCCGCGGCGTGGCCGTGGCCGTCGGTGCCGCGGGGCTGGGGACGGGCTGACGGTTTCTTGCCCGCTTTGCGGGCGGCCGAGTCCGCCTCCTTAAAGAGGTCGGCCAGTCGCTCGATCATCGTCTGCGGGTCGCCCGGCGGGTGGGCCTTCGAAGGCTCGAAGTATTTCACCAGCCGCGGATCAACGGCCAGGCAGCGGAGGTAGTGGACGAAGACGGTCACGTCGACCTTGCGGGCCGCCGACTTGAGCGATTCGGCCGCATGCTCGGGCGACTCGCCCGCCGGCACGAAACCGAGCCAGATGGCGGCGTTGGTCATCAGCCGATCGACGGGCACGACGTGCGTCTCGAGCGCCGTCTGCAGCGCAAAATTGCGGACGAACGGCGACAGGTCGCGAATCTTAAAGAGCTGCTTGGTCGCCAGCTCCAGCGTCTTGCGGCGGAGCCCCTCCAGGGCGAACTCGAAATGCTTTTCGAACACATACTGCAGGACGTTGCGGACGCGGTGCGCCCGCCAATCGGCGTCGGGCATGCCGTTAAAGACGTGGTGCACGAGCTCGGTGATCGAGCTGACGCGCAGCTCGTTGAGGTCGTGAAAGGCGCTCCAGAGCCGTTCGTATGCCCCGTCCGCCTGCCCCGTCGACGTGTCTTCCAGGCAGACGGCGTAAAGCAGAGTTTCCAACACGGGCCGGTCGTACTTAGGGACCGGCTCGTGATACCGCTTCTTCAAGACCGACACGAGCTTCTTGCCCAGCGTCAGCTTGTCGACCGATTTGGCTTTGTGCGTGCTCGTCATATTCAGTTTGGTTCTCCGGCGGCCGCGATCTGGCGGCCAGTCACCTCGGAACAGGTGGGAACAGGCTACGGCTGGGGGTTGGCTTTTGTGCGATCCTGGTGTTCGTCGGTCGAGTGAAGCTCTTCGGTCTGGTGGATGTCGCCAGGGGATGCGGCCTCGGACGAGGAGGCGCTGCTGGCAGCGGCATCCAAAGTGGCGGCATCCTCATCTTCCGGCAGATCGGACTCCTCTTCGTTGTCCGTCTCCTCGTCGAGCAAATCGCGATCGTCGTCTGTCAGCAAGTCGTCATTACCGGTCCCGGCATCGGTCTCAGCCGGAGGCGGGAGCACCTCGCGCAGCAGCCGCGAGGCCTCGATGCTTTTCTTCACTCCCTGGTCCAGCTCGAAATGCAAGATGGGGGTATAGCGGATTTGCACGCGTTCCGCGAGTTTTGCCTGCAGGAATCCGCGGGCCGATTGCAAACCGTGCAGCGTCAGCCGCTGCATCTTCTCATCGCCCATCACCGAGACGTAGACCTTGGCGCTGCGGAGGTCGGGACTGACCTCGACCCGCGTCACGGTCACGTTCTTGACGCGCGGATCCTTCAGGCCGAACAGGATCGTCGTGGCGACCTGCTCGCGTACGGCTTCGGCGACTTTCGCGGTGCGACGCGACCCCATCGAAAATTCCTTGGACTGCCCGGCTCGGCGTGTGCGCGTGTGGCCCAGGTCGGTGCGACCTGGGCCGGTGCGGTGCGGGTCGGTTGGGTTAAAGCCGGTTGGGCTAAGGCGGGCGGCGGCGGACCCGGCAAACGGTCGCCGGCGACCGGTGGCAGAGGCGGAATCGACAGTGGGCGGCCCAACGGACGAGACGGCGCGACCCGTAAACGACGACTGACTCGGCGCACGATCGGTTAACCGGCTGGAGTGCGTCATTCCGTCCTACGTCCTGCTCCGCCATCACCCCGAGCCCCATGCTCGGCTACCATCGCCCCGGGCTCCCTGCCCGGCTGTCACCATCCCGGGCTCCATGCCCGGCGGCCGATTTCCCGGGCTCCCTGCCCGGCAGCCATCACCCCCCGATGCGGAAGCGACCTCCCGGGCGCCCCCGCTGGGCGAACGCCTAATCGAGCGTCCGCTTGATCTCGTCGACCCGATACCCTTCGAGCAAGTCCCCTTCTTTTATGTCGTTGAAACCGTCGAGCCGAATACCGCATTCCATGCCTTCGCGAACCTCGCGGGCATCGTCCTTCCCGCGCTTGAGCGAGGCAATGTCGTACGTGTTGAGCACCGTCTGGTCCCGGCTGACGCTGATCCGGTTGGACCGCTCGATCGTGCCGCTGAGCACGCGGCAGCCGGCGATCGTTCCCAGGCGGCTGATCTGGAACGTCTTGAGCACGAGCGCCCGGCCGGTCATCACCTGCTTCCGCTCGGGCAGCAACAAGCCTTCCAGGCTCAGCCGAATCGTCTCGGTGACCTCGTAAATGATGTCGTACCGCTTGATGTCGACACCCACCCGCTCGGCCAGGGCGCGAGCCCGCTCTTCCGGAACGACGTGGAAGGCGATGATGATCGCGTGCGAAGCCTCGGCCAGCGAAACGTCGCTCTCGTTCACGCCGCCGACCCCTTCGTGCACGATCTGCACGCGGACTTCCGGATGCGTGAACTTGCCGATCTCGCTCCGCAGCGCCTCGATCGAGCCTTGCGAGTCGGCCTTGATGATCAGCGGCAGATCTTGCACGCTGCCGTCGCGGGCCGCCGACAGGATGTCTTCCATCGAACGGGGCCGATCGCGTCCGCTGAGCGTGGCCGCGCGGCCGCGCTGCCGGCGCTCCTGCACCATGGCGCGGGCCTGCTCGATATCGTGCATCACCGAGAAGCGGTCGCCCGCACCCGGCATGCTGTCGAGCCCGGCCACCTTGACGGGGGCCGACGGGCCGGCCGACTCGATCGGCCGATCGTGATCGTCGTAGATCGCGCGGATCCGGCCTTCCGCCTCGCCGCAGAGCACGATGTCGCCCAGTCGCAGCGTTCCCTTCTGGACGACGAACCAGGCGAGCACGCCCCGTCCCTCGTCGCGAAACGCCTCGAGACAGACGCCGACGGCCGGACGGTCCGGATTGACCTTCAAGCCCCGCATTTCCGTGCTGAGCAGGATCGTTTCCAAGAGGTCATCGATGCCGCGGCCGGTGACTCCGGATGTGCGAATCACGTCGGTCTCGCCGCCCCACTCGGTCGGCTGCACGTGATTGGTCGCCAGGTCCTGCAGGATTCGCTGCACTTTCTGCTCGGTCGCCTGCGGGAGATCGCTCTTGTTGAGCGCGACGATCATCGGCACGTTGGCCGCCCGCGCGTGGCTGATGCACTCGACCGTTTGCGGCATGACGCCGTCGTCGGCCGCGACGACCAGCACGACAATGTCGGTCAGGTTCGCGCCGCGGGCCCGCATCTCGGAAAACGCCGCGTGGCCCGGCGTATCGACGAACGTGATCTTTTTGCCGCTGTGCTCGACCTGGTAGGCGGCGATGTGCTGGGTGATGCCGCCAGCCTCCCCCGCGGCCACGTTGGCCGAGCGGATCTTGTCCAAGAGCGTCGTCTTGCCGTGGTCGACGTGACCCAGGATGGTGACGATGGGCGGACGATCGACCAAGCTCTCGGGCGCTTCGGCGCTTCGGTCTCTTCGACCAGTTCCTGTTCGAGGTCCTTCGCCTTGCGGATGGTCAGGTCCACGCCGATTTCCATGGCCAGCTCCAATGCCGTCTCTTCGGAGAGGGTCTGGTTGATGGTCGTCATCTCCCCCCGCTCGAAGAGAATCCGCATCAGGTCCTTGGCCGGACGGCCGAGGGCTTCCGACAGCGAGCGCATCGTGATGGGAGGCACTAGCTCGGCCGCCGTCTTCAAGCTGACCGGCTCGGTCCGCCCCCGCTGCCGAAAGCGGATCGGCCGCTTCTTGCGCTCGGGCTCGCCGCGGTCCTGCGACCGCTTCCAGTTCTCGCGGCGATCGCGCGGGCCGACAACCGCCGCTCGCTTGTCTTTGTCTTCTTCTTCGCCGATGAAGCTCGTCGAGCTGACGGCTCCGGGAGGCCCGGGCTCGTCGCCCTTCTTGCGGCGCTTCTTCTGCTCGGCGTTTTTGTTGAGATGGTCGCGAAGCGGACTGTTCGAGCCGAAGATGTCCGGTGAAAGAGGAATATCCGGCTTTTGGGCGGGCGCTTCTTCTTTTTTGCCCGAGCGGTTCACCGGCGCCTTGTAGTTGGGGGGCGCGGCGATCGACGGCAGCGCGGGCTTCGGCTTGGGCTTGGGCCGACGCTGTTGCGCCTGCTCGTCAATGATGCTGCCGCGGGGCTTCATCTCGCGGATGGACGAACCGGCGCGGGCGCCGCCTCCCGGAGCGATGTAGTCATCGGGACGCAGCGGCACAGCCGGACGCGGCGCGGGCTCAGACGCGGCTTCCTCGGGCGCTGCGCCCGGAGGCGTGCGACGCATGGGGCCGGCGGCGCTGACGGGCGGCGCGGCGGGTTCTTCGACCGCCGCGCTCGACGCGGCCACGGTCGGCGGCGGCGTTTCGACGGGCGGACTGATTTCGGTATCGACGGCCGGTCGCGCTTCCGGCGCAGGAGCCTCCGGTGCGACCTCCACCGCGACCGTGCCACGATCGCGGGCCAGCGGCGGACGGGAGATGACCGGCTTGATGCTGCGGATTTTGCCCGCGTCGCGCATCGGGTCGCGCGCGAAGGGCGTCATCTGGACGTCTTCGGTGGCCGGCGCCGCCACGGCGCTCGGGCTCCCCTTCTTCATCTGCTGCAGAACGCGATCGCGTTCCTCCGGCGAAATGCTGGCCAGAGGAGAGTTCTTCAACTTGATCCCTGCGGCGTTGCAGTGTTCGATCAAGTCCTTGCTATCGATCCCCAGCTCTTTCGCCAGGGCGAAGATACGAATCTTCAAATCCATCGCCACAAATTTCGTCCTTCCGGCAGGTCGTTGGCCTGCCGATCATCAGCCTGCCTGTGTGATATGCATAGTCCGCCCAAATACGGTTCGCCCAAAAACGGGCTTCGTTCCCGGCCGTAAACCTGGCTAACCCGCTCCCTCTTCACCGTGCCCACTGTGGCTGTGCCCACCGTGGCCGTGGCCCCCCTCCGTCACCGAAGCCTGCTCGCCGATTTCCGCCTCCGTTTCGGGAGGCATTTCTGGCTCCGTTTCGGGAGGCTCCGGAGCCGCGTCGGCCGCCTCGTCGGCAATCTCGCCGCTGGCTTCCGTCATCTCGTCGAGCACCGTCGCGGCCAGCGTCGGCGGTTCTTGTCCGTTGTCCGCGCCGGAATGGGCTGCTTCCTCGGCGAGCGCCTCGTCGTGCAGCTCCACCTCGTGCAGTTCCGCCTCGTGCAGTTCCCCGGTCACCTCGGCCCCGACGGCAGCCTCAGCGTCATCCCCCTCCGCCTTCGGAGCGCCGTTGCCCCCGGCGACGGCCGGCTCAGCCGGAGTTTCGACCACGACCACCGGTTCGGGCTGCTTGAAGCGGCCTTCCGCGATCGCCCGCCGCTCCTCTTCCTCGACCCGCGCCGCTTCTTCGTCGGCGTAGGCCACAATCTCTTCGCACTGCTCGGCCGTCAGTCCGCCCAGTTCGGCTAGCTGGTCGGGCTCGATCACCGACAAGTCATCGAACGTGAAAAAGCCCTGCGCGACCAGGTTCTCCGCCAGTTCCCCGCTCACTGACGGAACCTTCGAGAACATGCCGACCGACTTGTCGAGCTGCTCGTCGAGCTTCTTCTGGTTCATCACGTGGATGTCCCAGCCGACGAGCTTCGACGCCAGCCGCACGTTCTGCCCCTTCTTGCCGATCGCCAGCGACAGCTGGTCATCCGGCACCAGCACGATCACCTTGCCCAGCATGGGACACAAAATCACGTCCTCGACCTCGGCCGGCTGCAGGGCGTTGGGCACCAGCACCTGCAGCGAGTCGTTCCAGCGGACGATGTCGATTCGCTCGCCGGCCAGCTCTTCCACCACGTTCTTGATTCGCGAACCGCGGACGCCGACGCACGCCCCGACGCAATCGATCTTGCTGTCGTAACAGGAAACGGCGACCTTCGAGCGATAACCGGCCTCGCGAGCCAGCGACCGCACTTCGATGATCCGCTCCTGCACTTCGGGAATTTCAATTTCAAACAAACGGCGGACCATTTCCGGATGCGTCCGCGACAGGATGATTCGTACGCGGCTGCCCGCCTTGCGGACGTCGATCACCACGGCCCGCACGCGTTCGCCGACGCGGTGCGACTCGCCCGGAATCTGCTCGCCGCGCGGCAACAGCCCCTCGACCTTGCCGAGGTTGACGGTGGCGGTACCCCCTTCGATGCGGGTGATAGAGCCGGTCACGATGTGGCCGCGGAGCGCTTCGTATTCATCGAACAGCGCGTCGCGTTCGGCCTCGCGAATCTTCTGGATGATGACTTGCTTGGCGGTCTGGGCGGCAATGCGGCCCAACAGGTCGCCGATTTCGTCTTTTTCGAGCGGCTTGGCGTCGACAATCACCGAGGGTTCGCCGCTCTCGCGGTCGATGTGGACTTCGAGCGGGCTTTCCTCGCCGAAGTGTTTGCGTGCCGCGGAGATGATCGCCTGCTCGATCCCTTCGAAAACGATCTCCTTGTCGATGTTTTTGTCGCGATGAATCGCGTCGACAATTCTGAGGACCTCGCTGCCGTTCATGTTATTCCTTCCGCAACCGGTCGGCGGGCGGCCCGCCCGACTTCCCCCAATCTCAGCTCACTCTCACCCGCCCACCCGTCTCAGCCGCCCCCTTTTTGGGGACCGGCCGACCGGGCCGTTGGAACAAAAAAAGCGGGCTCAAGTCCCACTTTTTTGCTGGGTCTCCCGCTCTGAGAACCAGCACCCCTCCGGCCGCAGAGTGCGACACGGAAGCCAACGACGTTTGTGAGGAACGAACTCAAGGCTTACTGCACGGTCACATCTCTGATGCCCTCGTTGACTACCGCACCAGTCAAACGCCTGCGCCCGTCAAAGCCACTTCGAACACGAGCGGCCACCCGCTCCAACGTCCTTCCCCACAACCCGGTACGGGACTGCGTTCGGGTCTGGATCCGCACGCTCTTACCGGCTTCACATTCTATACCTTCTCCCTGCAACGAACATCCACGACGTCGTCGTAGGGAGCAAACCGACCACTCATGACGATACTCGCAGCGAACCAAACAGTCAAGCAGCCAAGGGCTTCCTGCGATCCGAAACCCGGCGCCGACCCGGTTTATGACGACCGCGTAAACTCGTCATTTGGGTCGACCCCCAACCCGACTCTTCACGCCCGTTTTCCACTGGCACTTCCGCCCGCACATTCGGCAGCCGACCGCCCCTCACGCTGGATCGCGCGATCGGCGGCCGATAGAGTCTTGTCGAAGAGGCCTTGTCGCCGGTTCAGCATTCGACTCAGGCTCATTCGGGTTCGGCTCGACTTTTGCCGGAGCAGCCACCAGCCGGCGAACGTCGGAGTTTGCGCAACCACCACGGACGACAGCCACAGTCAACTGCCGCTGGCAACCGCCGCAGACAGTCGCGCCACCATTTCTCGTCGCGTTGAGGGTCATCATGGCACGCCGTTCGGTCCTCGCCCTGTTCGTTCTGGTCGGCTCGTTCACTTCGACGCAGACGGCCGACGCCCAGATCCTCCCGCTGTTCCGCCGACAGCAGCAGCCGACGGGCTCAGACACGAACCCCGAACACGAACAAAAGAAGACGCAGGCCCAAGCCGCCTACCAGGCGGGTGACTTTCCCAAGACCATCGAGCTGATGGACTCCGTGCTGCGGGAAAATCCCCGCGACTCGGTCGCCTACTATCTGCGGGGCAGCGCCCGCGTCGATCTGGGCGCCCGCACGATGGATTCCAAGCTCGTCCGCGACGGCGTCGCCGACGCACGCGAGGCCATCCGCTTCGACACGCAGCAGTCGTCGCTCTACTACCTGCCCTATCTCTTCGGCATGAAGAGCCTGGCCGTGCTCGAAAACCGCAAAGAACACGCGGAAACGGCCGTCAAGCAGGCCACGCTCGTGCTCGAGCGGCCCAATCTCAAAGAAGACGAGCGAGCCAACGTGCTCTACCAGCGGGCGCAGGCCGAAGCCTGGCTCAGCAAGAGCGACGAGGCGATCAACGATCTGCAAGAGGCGCTAAAACTGGCTCCGTCGCACTTCGGCGCGCGGGCCACGCTGGCCGAAGTCTACGTCAAAGCGGGCCGCGGCCCCGAGGCCATGGCCGCCTTCAACAAGCTCGTCGAGCTGTTCCCGGAGAACCCGCTCAGCCTGAACAACCGCGGCATGTACCTGCAGAACCTGGGCAAATACGACGAGGCGGTCGTCGACTTCACTCGGGCCGTCGAGCGCGACCCGAACTACTTCGTCGCCTACGCGAACCGGGGCTTCACTCTGTTGCAGATGGATAATCCGACCGCGGCCGAAGTCGACTTCACGCAGGCGCTCAAGATCAACCCGCAGCAAGCCTTCGTCTACAACCTGCGGGCGCAGACGAAAATCGCCACCGGCGACGTGGCAGGCGCCGTCAAAGACCAGCAGTTGGCCGTCGAGCAGTCGCCCAAAGATCCGGTCGCGCTGGGCGACCTGGGGTTCGTGAACTTCTTCGCCGAGGATTATTCCGCCGCCCTGGCCGCCTTCGACGCGGCCCTCGCCCTCGACCACGAGTTCAAGCACCTCAACCCCTGGAGAATTGTCACGCTCGAACGGCTGGGCAAAGGCAACGGCCTCAAGGACCAGTTCAAGGACAGCCTCTCCAAGGACATGAAGCTGCGGACGTGGGTCGACCACCTGGTCGCCTACCTGCTGGGGGCCGAGAACGAAGGCCAGCTCCTCGCCGACGCGCAGACGGCCAAGGACCCGCTCAAGACCGACGAAACCTGCGAGGCCTGCTACTTCATCGGCCTCACCCGCGCCGGCGCCGGCAAGACCAGCGACGCGGCCGACATGCTGCAGCGGGCCATCGGCACCAAGGCCCGCCAGCTCTCCGCCTTCCGCGGAGCCCAAGTCGCCCTGCGGAAGATCAACCCCAACGCCCCCGGCACCTCAGCCGCCGCTCCCGGTGCCACCATACCGACGAAGTAGCTTTTGCCAATCCGGACCGGGTGGCACTGGCGTGCTCGCAGGGCCAGTGGTGCACGATTCCGGAGATCGAGCCCCGTGAGGGGCGACACTCCTCTAGCCACGGGTGCGAACCCGTGGGTCTCGATCTCCGCGGATGACACAAGCCCCCGGAAGGGGGCGACACTCTTCCATCAACGGACTGATTGCGGTTGAGGATTAACCGCGCTTTCGAGCCGGGTTTTTTGGTTGAACCGTTATCTCAGCAACGCCCATGCTCGCCAGGTGAGACAATGCGAAATCCTCGATGCCAGTGGCGGCTTCTAACGCGGTCGGCACCATCTTCAAAGCGGTCTGCAAATGACGTATTGCAATAATGGGCGGATTTGCCGGACCAAATGTCGCCGCGTCGAGGAGCGCGTTCATCATTCTGACCGCTTCCCAATAGGATTGCAGTGTCCGGTGAAACTCCTCATAGGGAATCGGGGGTTCCGTCAGGACAGCCTCTGTAGCAACTAGGCGAAGGCGTCTTAAGGGGAGGTTTATCTTGTTCTGGTCCATCGACTGATTTCCGGCCTGGGCGATGTAGCTGAGAATTTGTTGGTTGTGCCGAATCTCCAAAATCAATCCCGAGAGTCGTTCCTTCATGTAGGCACTTCTGCTGTACATGGCTTATGTGTCGAGAATCAGAAGTCTGGCGACGTCCATCGCATTTGGGAAATGTTGCGGTCGGTCAGGGCGCGAATTACGATTGACGCCAATGCCGTCGGGGCTGACGCCCGGTTCATCAGGGGAATGCGGAAAACCGCTCCATGTCGAAATACGACTGGGGGATTACGCTTGGTCTCGCCGGCGGCACGATTGGCGCCGCGGGCTGGATTTTCGGCGCTGCGATTGAGCTCGCTGCCGATCCTTCGGATTCAGTGGGCACCCTGGACATTCTTGTCGTCCTATTGGGCGCCATGGGTGTCATGCTGACCGGCTTTCTCTTGTGGTGCTTATATCTTTCCAGGCGCAAGATAAGCGTCTTCTTCGTGATTGAGGCGTTGCTGGGCGCGTCGTTGGTGTTTGGGACGCTCGCAATCTTATGGATGCAGCGCGCGGAGTGTTGGCTCTTGCAGTCGGAGGACGTTCCGAGAATGGCCAACCCGGGAACGAGGTTTGGGAAACAATCGGTCGTCACGTCCGGCCAGAAATCGTATACGCAGTCCCGCTGATCATTTTGGGCATGATGGCGGCCATTTGGTGGCCTCCCTATCGGAGACGGCTGTTTGCAGGTCACACACACGTCCAGCGCGGTACGCCGGAAGGCGAGCGGCCAGGGCATCTGCCGATTTGACCGTCCCTTTTCCCGGCCAACCAACCGCTGCGAATTTCGCATGCCCACCGAAACCGGTGGGCATGGCACCCAACTGTAGCGGTAGACGCTAGAGGCGAGCGGCCTGGAGAAGAATCAGGCCGCTTCGACGATCAACGCGGCGGCCTGGCCGAACGTGGTCGTGTTGAGGTTCAGCACGATGCGGTTGGACGTCGGCTGCGGTTTGTCGGCGACGATGTTGAGGGGGCGGCAGGCCGGGTCCGGCGTGTGGTAGTTCTTGGTCGCCGGGATCAGGCCTTGCCGGAGGCCGGCCAATGAGCCGGCCAGTTCGAGGGCGCCGCAGCTGGCGCCTGGGTTCGCCAGCACGCTTTTGAGGGCCGTCACCGGCACGGTCTCGCCGGCCGGGCCGAAGATTTCGTGGATGGCGAGCGCCTCGTCGATGTCGATCCAGGGCGTCCCCAGTCCGTGCGCATTGACGTGGCCGATGTCGGCTGGAGTCAGGCCGGCGTCGCGAATGGCCGTGCGGGCCGCGTTGACGATCGCCCGGGTGACTTTGTTCGTGCCGTTGCGATCAAACGCACACGACGAGCCGGCTCCCAGGATGCGGCCGAGAATTTTCGCGCCGCGGGCCTTCGCGTGGTTCTCTTCTTCGAGGATCATCGAGCAGGCGCCTTCGGCCAGCACCTCGCCCCGCCGTGTTTTATCGAACGGACGACACCAGGTTTCGGGCGGCTCATCGCCGTAGTCGGCCAAAATGTCCCACAGCGCGGCGTGCATCGATTTGACCGGATGGATCCGCGTGCCCGTGGTGCCGGCCACCATGGTGTCGGCCTGTCCCCGCAGGATCACGTAAAAGGCTTCGGCCGCCGCCAGGTTGCCCGACGCTTCGTTCTGCGTGATCGAGTTGCTCGGGCCGCGGGCGTCGGCATAAATGCCGATGTGGCAGGCCGGCATGTTGGGCAGATACCGCAAGAGCCACAGCGGCTCGAGGTTAGTGATTCCCTGCGAGCCCCAGTGCTTAAGGCGGAAGCGGAATTCGGTATCGCCCTCGTCGACGCAATGCCAGGCCGGGTCTTTAAGGACGTCGGGCGGGCTGAACATCAGATTCGCGCCGAACTCGACGCCGAACCGTTCGTGATCGATGGCTTCCATGTCGAGGGCCGAGTTTTCGATCGCCATCGAGGCCGAAGCCACGCCGAACTGGATCTCCCGGCACATCACCTTGATGCTTTTGCGCTGTTTTTTCAGGTACTCGTTCTTGGCTGTCGCGTCGGTGAAGTCTTTGATTTCGCCGCCGACGTTTTTGGGGGCACCCGAATAGGAGACCGACTCGAGCCGCGAAATGCCGCTCTTACCCTCAAGCAGGTTCTTGCTGAAGGTGTCAAAGCCGATGCCGAGTGGGCTGACAATGCCGACACCGGTGATTACCACCCGTCGGGGAGAATCGGAACTGCGTGTCATGGTCTCACGGAAACTGGGCGAAAGGCGGAACGCGCGGAGCATTCAAATCCGCATCAACCACAGGGTTTGGGAGGAATGCGGACGACAGGACCTTCTCGAGCCGAGCCTATAGCAGAGAAGATACGCGCGTCGATTGCAAGCTCAATGGGCCATGGGACGCCACGACTGGCCGGCCGCCGAGGGGTCGGCACCCGAGCCACCAGGCGTCTGGTAACCGGCCGACTGCACACCGGGATCGGCGCTCGGACCGCCGTTGATCGGGCCTTGCGTACCAAAGGGCATCGGCCCGCCAGCCGCTCCGGGAGCGCCGGCCTGTGCCACCTGCATGCCGGCCGGATAGCCCGGCGCGGCATTGGGATTCGGAGCACCCGGCATCATTCGCGAACCGTACGGTGCGAACGTCAGTTGCTGAGTGGGTCCGTTGAGGACGGCCGGATTCACGCCGTTGGCCGCCAGAAACTGATCGGCACCGGGGGTCGATTTCAAACCCTGGCCCCGCTGTTGAACGGCCATGGCAATCTGCGCATCGGGCATGCCGGCCCGCGACATGGCCACTACGTCCTGGGCAGTCAGACCCTGCTGAGCACCCGCCTGCTGCGTCGCCTGCATAAAGGCCTCGCGATTCTGCTGCGAATATCCGCTGACGCCCGGAGCAGCCGCCTGGCCGCCCGGATAGGGCGGAGCTTGCGGTCCGTTGGCGCCGTTGAACATCGGCGAGCCGTTGTACGTGGCGAAGGGCGCGCTCGACTGCGAAGGTCCGGAGGCACAGCCGACGAACGAAGCACCGAGCAACGATGCTCCCACAATCCCCGCGGCAACCAGCAGTTTGACGCGTAATTGGGATTCGCTCATGACAGGAGACTCCTGTTTCAACGTGTGTCCTGGTCGAAGGCGTGGTGTTTTCGCAGGCCCAGTCGTGACTACACAACGGGATCGAAATGCCGAATCGGCCGGACGTTCGAGATTGGATTTTTGATGGGAGATGTGGGGAGAGGCGGGCGGAATCTTACAAATCGGCCGAAACAGGTCAAGAGCGGATTGGGACGCAGAAACGGCCGGGATCCGCAGCCGAAGTGGGCTGCGATCAAGCGTCGTGGGGTGTGACAAATCCCCCAAGGCGGACGCAGGCACACCATCTTTTCCTCGGTCCTAAGCTCCGCTTGGGACCGCATTTCACCGAAGCTCCCGCTTCGGCCACCGAGGCGCGGGAACTAGGGATCGAAGCAGGAGCTTCGAGGTGGTGGGTTCCCAAGCAGAGCTTGGGAACGAGGGAATCCCCCAAGGCGGACGCAGGCACACCATCTTTATTCCTGTGCCGACGCTTGACTAACAGCGGAGGCGAAATCAATTGGGTTACATCATTAAGGTTTCGAACAACCCCGGTGGGGGCGCCTGGATATCCAGGCTGAATTCCGAAGGCATCCGCAGCATCGGCACGCAGCGAAGGGCCCAGGTGTTTCCCACGCGCGAGGGAGCACAGCAGGAGATCGACAGGCTGTCCGGTCATCTGCCGGTTGGCCCCTGCCGCTTTAAGATTGAACAGGAATGATTGCGCCGTAAGAAACGCTTCCCATCACGCCGCTGGAATGACGGCATAAGCAAAGAGCTGCACAAGTCGCGAGACTGGATCGTCTGGATCGTTTGTTCGTCGCAATTGCGATTACGGTGTTAGGGTTGATCGCGTTTTCCAGTCCGTGGGGCTGGCGGCTGAACTGAGCACAACATGAGCGACGAGACGATCATTCCGGCCCTCTCTGATCGAGCGGTAATCGCGATCGCGGAATCCCGCGCTTAGTCATTGGCCCCTGGTGTTATTTGGCGGGCGGCGTCGGCGGCAGCCAGCTGTCTTTGGGCACGCCGATGGTGGCGACGTGGCTCGGCGTGCCTTCGCGCGTGCTGGGTGCATCCCAGACATAGAGGATGGTCCCGGTCTCGTTGGTTGTGTAGAGCCGCGTCGCCATACGCCCTGCCCCGGCTCCAATCGCATCGACGGCCACGCCGCCGGCTTGGGCCGTGTTCTCCAGCGACGGCCAGCCGTCGCCCGCGTGCCCGTGCAGACCCTGGCTGTGCAGACCGTGCCCGACATAAAAGATGCCGACACAAACGACGACGGCGACGAATCGCCAAAATTTGCTGTCACGCATGGAGGCTGGCCTTTCAGAACGAGCCGCGAACAAAACGCACGCAGCCCACCATATTAATGCTCGAATGACGAAGCTCGAATGCCGAAGGAATGACCGAATGATCTAAGCACGAACGGGAGCCCTCAATTCGGATTTCGAGCTTCGTGCTTCTTTCGTCATTCGTGCTTCGTCATTTGCCCCTTCGCGGCCTAGCCCTTCGGCGGTCACGGCCCAGGTTGCGTCGCGTGTGTTTGCAGTTGTTGCTGGCGGCCGAGCAGTGTGTCGCTGAAGCCTTTGAGGTCCGTCCAGAAGGTGCCGTCGCCCGCGTAAAGCAGGTGCAGCTGCAGGTCTTCGGGCAGGCCGGTCGCGAAGACCCACTGGTTGTACGACTCGGGCGCGCCGAAGGCCGAGACGGCCAGCTGCAGCTTCTGGGCGCGGGCTTGCTCGAGCAGCTTTTTCGCCGACGCTTCCGCCTCGCCCTTGAGAATGGTCGCTTGCGCCTGGATTTCGGCCGTGCGACGGTCGATGGTCGCCTGCTTCTGCACGGTTTCGGCCCGGGTCTCCTCGGCCGTGCGGCGGCCCTCGGCGATCTTTTCCGCCTCGAGCTTTTCGGTCTCCGCCCCGATCCGCTGCGACTCGTACTCGACGCGGGCCGTCGCCTCTTGCAGCGTCGCTTCGGTCTCTGCGGGTGATTTGCTTTTGCTCGTTGGTCAGCTTGATCTCGTCGGCAATGAAGCGTTCCCGGATCGGCTGCCGCACGTCGAGCGGAATGTAGATGTGCCGCACCAGGCCGTGCAGCAGCGTGAGGTCTTTCTCCTCCAAGATTTTTTCGAACGCGGCCGTCGTATCCTCCTGGAACTTCATTCGCGAATCGCCCACGAGCAGCTCGACCGCGCCCAACCGCGAACCTTGGTTGCGGCAGATACTTTCGATCTGCGGGATGACGACCTTGGTTTCGACCGCGTCGGTAGTGCCGAATTTTCGCAGGACGTCGGGCGCCTGCTCGGGCGTGATCCCCCAGACGGCCGTGAAATCCATGTGAATGTCGAAGCCGTCGTTCGACGGGAATTTAATGCCGCTGTCGTCATCGGCGATGATCGGCTCGCCGCTCTCGTCGAGCGTGGCCTGACCGTCGGTTTCGCGTTTGAAGTTCGAGTTGACGCTGGTGACGCTGTAGCCCACGCCGATGATGTCGAGCTGCTCTTCCTTCGGGTTGACCGGGTAGATGCCGGGCTGCAGCACTTTGTTCTGAATGCCGGGCAGCGTGCCGCGGATCGGGTTGGGCGCCAGGTTGGTGACGACGCCGACGAAACCGGTGGGGATGTTGACCCAGCCGGCGTGCTTCTCCTGTGCGTCGGCTTGTCTTGCGAGCCCGACTTCACCACCTGCTCGCCGATCACCTCGACCGAGTAGGCATACGGATTGATGCGGTAGCAGCCCGGAGCGAGGACGTTGCGAAAAATGCCCTTCTGCATCGTGGTGCCGAGCGTCCCGTCGACCAGGAACTCGCCGCGGGGCAAGTCGTCGCCCATCTTGCAGGTGGCGATGCCGACGTGCCCACCTTCAATCACCAGGTCGTCGACCAGCTCGCGCTCCCACCACAGCGGGCAATAAAAATGTCGGCCCGGCCCCCGCATCCGCTCGAGGTAGCCGATCTCCAGCGGTGCGCCGCTCTCATCCACGCGGGCGAAGTGTCCGGGCTGCGCCGGCGGCTTGGTGGTGAAGAGCGGAAAGCCCTTGTACCGCAGCAGAAGACTTTTCCCCTCCGGCACGTAGACCCGGTTGTAGCCCCAGTCGATCGCCTGCCACATCGCGGCACAAAGCAGAAACGCACCGGCCGCCAACGTGCCGAAGGGCACCAACCGCTGCGCACGCGACCGACCTGAATTGGAAAGTTGACTCATCGCACTCGTCTCCTCGATTCCCGATCGGAAGGATTTCCGATCCGTGGGACTTCCGTCTGGGCAAAAAAGGCCGCGCCTCGCTCACTTCTGCAGTGCGGGACCCGCCGCGCTGTCATGCTGCGTCAGGCTGGCCGCGTGCGGCAGCGGGTTGACCGACGGCGTCGGCGCAAGTTTCTCGGCGCGCCGGGTTTGGTGGTCGACTTCCGTGCGACGCCGCCCGGCGCGTAAAGGACTCGAAGATCTGCATGATCGGGCTGTCCTTGGTGTTGACCATGATCTCGCGGTACGCGCCTGCCATCTTCTTGTAGAGCGTGAAGCGGGCGAACGCGGCCCCGTCGCCGCCGAACGCCGTCACCGACTGTTGCCAGCCGGCCGCCTCGGCCTCGTTCTGAAAGTGGACGACCTCGGCCGCCGCCTTGCCGCGCGACACGACGGCCGCCGCCTCGTCCTTGGCCGCCTCCAGTTTGAACTGGGCGACTTTGAGATCCTGGTTGGACTTGGTGATCGCCACGTCCATTTCCCGCGTGGCCTGCGTCGTCATCTTGATGACCTGCTGATCCGCGTGGACGAGGGCCTCCTTCTGCTTGACCATCTCCGTCTCGATCGCCAGCTTCTGCTGCGATTCCTGCTGCAGAATCTGCTGGCGGAACTGCAGCTCTTGCTGCTTGGCAATCTCTCGCTCGCGGACCGGCTTGGCGATTTTTTGCGGCGGCTTGATCTTGGTGATCAGCGCCTGAATGATCTCCACGCCCAGCGGATCGCACGAAGCCTTCATCGCTTTCTGAAAATCTTCCTGAAACTGCGTGCGGGTCTCGCCGTTGATGAACTGCCGCCCGCTTTCGTTCGAGCCGTTCAGCCGGCAGAAGCTGAGCGCGCTCGGCCGGATGATTTTTTCGATGATCTCTTCGTCGATGTCGTCGCCGTTCTTCCGCTCGTTGTAAATCACGTAAACTTCGGCGGCCTTCTCCGGCTTGACGCGAAACTCGATGATGCCGTCCAGGCTCACCCAAAAGCCGTCCTTCGACGGGAAGCCCATGTCTTCGTTCTTCGCCGCCAGGTTGAATCGCTGGCTGCGGCAATCGACCAGGTTGATCCGCACTTCGTACGGGTTGACGTAATACGTCCCCGGCTGCAGCGGCGACGCTTCGACGCCGCGAAATCCCTTCGGCACCAGAAAGCGGTTCGGGTCCTTCGCGAACGGACCCGCAAGATTCGTCTGAATGCCGACGAAGCCCGCCGGCACTGTCACCGGCTTCCCCTCGCTGACCTGAAAGAGATAGGGATTGATCTGATACCGGCCGGGCCGCAGCACGCCGGGCACCACGCCCTTCGTCGTCGGCCGCCCTTCGTCATCGAGCCGCGCCAGAAATTCGCCGTAGGTCGAGATCCTCGCCCGTCAGGCTCACGCGGACGCCCATCATGCCTTCGGGAATGACCACCTGCGGCACGATCTTCCAGTCCCAGGAGTAGGGATTGCGGAAGTAACGCCCCTCGGTGAGCACGGCCCGCTGCACGCCGCGATGCTCTTCGTCCGGCGCGACCTGATCGCTGTTCTCCAGGTCGAGCCCTTCTTTCTTGATGAGGACGGCGATGTGCTCCTTCGGCACGTCGATCAGAAACTCGTGATACGCCGCCCAAGCGACGAGCGCGCCGCCGAACACAAGCGCCGCCGTCCCCAAGCCGACATAGTTCGAGAGCCGCGGCGGCGAAACCGACCCGACTGGCCCATCCGCGCTTTTTTCCACGACGCCGCATCGCCCGCGCGATCCGCATCCTCTCGATCATCTGAAAAAGGCTGTTCATCCCGCGGCATAGCACAGACTCCTCAAGCCACCGACGTCCGCTGAATTTCGCGAGGCGAAACGCCGCGCCTCGAATGTCACAAACGCAACCCGCAGGCCAGCGGATCAAACGGCGCTACTGCCGCACCAGTTTTGGCGGGCTAACCGCAACGCGGCATGACAGTTACGCCGCGATTCTGACGTCCGGGCGCGGCGGCCGAAGCCCACCTCTGAAGCCCTGTCAGGGCGAGAATCCGATAGCCCGGGTCGGAGCGCAGCGCAGGCCCGGGATCCCGAGGTGGCGCAATGGGCGAAGAGCCCCAACGGGGCGAGACAACCGCCGGGTGCCGAACGATCCTGCAACGAACAGCGATGCGATCCCTGCTTCCGATGCGGCGGGTGGCTGGCGTCGAACCGTCTTCGGTTCGCCCCCAGGCTTTGTCTCACCCTTTGGGGCTCGAAAGAACCGAATCAATTCGGCATCGAGATCCCAGGCCGGCGCTGCGCTCCGACCTGGGCTATTGAATCTCGCCCCGTTGGGGCTCAAGAGCGTAGGGTGTGACAAGGCGGCCGCAGGCGGACGCAGGCACACCATCTTTTTTGCGCTGCGGTTGCGTCGGATGGAACAAAACAATGGTGTGCCGGCGGCCGCTTCGCGACCTGGTCACACCCTACGGCGCTTGGCCGGTAATCGCGGCCACCACAACTGTGATGTTGTCCCGCCCACCGTGGTCGACGGCTCGTTTGATCAGCTCGTCGCACGCCACTTGCGGCAACGTCGGCCGGGCGAGCACTTCGGCGATGTCGGCGTCCGCCAGCTCGCGCGTCAGGCCGTCGGTGCACAACAACAGTCGATCGCCGTCCTCCAGCCGCAGGTGCACGATTTCCGGATGCACCAATTCGCTCCGGCCGCCGAGCGAGTTGGTGAGGATGTTGCGGGCGTGCCGCGTTTCTTCGGGCGGGACGCCGCTATCGATCAGCACCTGGGCCAGCGTCTGGTCGTGGGTGATCTGTCGCAGCTTGCCCTCTCGCCAGAGGTAGGCGCGGGAATCGCCGATCTGCACGACCAGCGCGTGCCAACCGACGACAGAGGCCGAGGTCCAGGTGGTGCCCATGCCCTCCAGATCGGGATCGGCCTCGCCCATCGCGCGGAGCGTGCGATCGATCTCGCCGGCGTAGGCCTGGATCCGCTGCTCGATCTGCTGTGCGGCCACGCTACGGAGCCGCATCACCCAGCTGCTGGCGCGATCGGCGAGCTCAAAGGCCTCTTGAATCGCCACGCGACTAGCCGTTTCGCCGGCCGCCGCTCCACCCATGCCGTCAGCCACCACGAGCGTATAGCTGGTGAGGACGTGGCCGAAAATCGCCGTCTCGTCGCCGTCGAGCGGCGCGCGATCGCTCGCCAGGTTCGACAGCAGGATTTCTTCGGCCCGAGTGCGACGAAAGACGCCGTAATGGTCCTCGTTGGTCTTCCGCACCAGTCCTTGGTGAGACGCGGCGCCGACCTCGACGCTCGGCGGCGGCGAGGCGGGCACGAAGAACTGCAACGCAAAGCCCTGATCCGAATCTTGGGTTTTCGGTCGCATCCGTCACTCCCCCCTGCCCCTCCGAGGAACATCCGCACGCAGCAACGGTCCCCAGCAGTGTCCCGCGCGCCGTGGCAAAAGGCCAGCCGTTTCCCGCAACGCCACCCGAAGCACGCTGACATCAGGGGAATGCCTCACCACAAAGGCACGAAGGCACAAAGTTAATTACGAAAATCTGAATTCTTGGTGCCTTTGTGCCTTTGTGGTGAAAATCCGACCGCATCCAGATGAGGCTCTGGCTCTACGCGCATAGACGACGGGTGGCGGGGGCGCTCCGCTTCGCGGAAGCCCCCGTCTTCTCCACAGCGATTCGTCTGACAATTCGACAGTTCAATCCCCTTGTCTGATTATTCCGTGCGCTTCCGCTTCGCGGAGCGCCCCGGCCACCCGATTCTCTACGCGCGTAGACCCACGAATCTCATCTCGCTCGATTTCCGGGAGCTGTGGTACAATGGCGGCTGACAACTTGATGCTTTTCTGACGGAGGCGCTTAACGCGCCGCAAGTCTCTTAACGAGAGCCGTCGCCTTGTTCGGGCGATGGCTTTGTTTGTTGGCAGGCCCGCCGGTACGAGGACTTTACTCCTTGATCTGGAAGGGTTTGCGATGTCAGGAACGAACGGCAACGGGACGAGTGGCAACGGGTCCGAGACAAACGACTCGGAAACGAACGGGCCGGAAACAAACGGTTCCGAAGCAAACGGCAACCGGCCTCAGTCGCGCTGGAGCCTCGGCGGGCAGACGTTTTCGCGGTACGTCGATTTTCTCGCGGCCCGCGATCGGCGGGTGGGCGAATTCCTCGAGCGGGCGGGAGGCGAAAACGAGGCCGCCGTCGACGAGACGATCCCGGGCGACGCCACGCCGGAGAGCTTTAGTCCCGAGCCGATGTGGCCCATCGCCGAGGCGGTCGACGAA
The DNA here is from genome assembly GCA_963800135.1 of uncultured Planctomycetaceae bacterium. Taxonomy (GTDB): domain Bacteria; phylum Planctomycetota; class Planctomycetia; order Planctomycetales; family Planctomycetaceae; genus DASPSM01. Next base: position 765,093 of record CAWCZR010000003.1, read on the forward strand.
GCGCTCGAGAATCGCTTTCAATTCCTGAATGCGGCCCAGCTCAACTCGGCCGAACACACCACCCGCTACCTGATCCCGGGCATCCTGGCCGCCGCTCAGCCGGGCGGGATTTACGGGCCCTTCAAGTCGCTCAAAACGTCGCTGGCGGCCGACCTCGCCATTTCGCTGGCCAGCGGCACCCCCTTCCTCGGCCGCTTTCCCGTCACCGAGCCGGGCCGCGTGCTGTTTCTGGCGGGCGAAAACGGACTGCCCGCCCTGCAGTCGCTGGCGCGGCGGATCTGTGCCGAGCGGGGACTGTCGCTGGCAACCCTCGACAACTTCCTCGTCTCCCGCGATCTGCCGCGGCTCGATCGGCCGGTCGACCTGATGGCCCTCCGCGAGCTGATCGACAAGCAGCGGCCCGTCTGCCTGATCATCGATCCGGCTTACCTGGCGATCGAAAACGGCAGCTCCCGCGGCCTGTTTGCAATGGGCGCGCTGTTGCGGCCGCTGGCCGACCTGTGCGAAGCGACCGGGTGTGCCGTGCTGCTCGTCCATCACGCGAAACGTTCGCACAAGCTGGGCAGCGTGCCCACGCTTGACGATATCGCCTGGAGCGGCTTCGCCGAGTTCTCGGCTCAATGGCTGCTCGTCTCCCGCCGCGGTCCGTACGATCCCGCCACCGGACACCACGAACTGTGGCTAAGCGCGGGCGGACGCGCCGGCCATCACGGACTGTGGGCCCTCGACGTCGACGAAGGAGCGGCCCCCGCCCTGCCCGACGGCGGTCCCCTCCCGCCGAGCGGCGATCCGCGCGTCTGGAAGACGAAGCTCCATCCGGTCGCCTGGGCCGAGGCGCAGAACGACGAGCAGTTCGTCGCCGCGAGCGAAGATCGGCGTCTGCGTCGCCGCGCGCTGCAATTCAGCAACCAGTGCCAGCGGGTGCTCGAATACCTGACCGCGTTCCCTGACGGCCAGACGGCCCGCCGCATGCGGGAGGTGCTGGGCCTGAGCGGCGACCGCATGAACCGCATCCTCGACACGCTCGTCGAGCGGGGGAACGTCGCCAAGACGCACGAGTTCGGCGACCGCGGCCGGCCAATTGCGCTCTACTCCCGCTCCGCCATCACCGACCTCTCGGCCGCCGCGATCCAATCCGGCGACGCTCACCGCCCGGACCCCCAGGTATACGACGTCAAGTCGGGACAGTTCGTCGATCGGCGGGACAAGTTGATTTAACCCGGAAAACACCGGGGATTTTGTGCGAGCGCCGGCCGTCGGAGCTTGCGAACGGCGGACGTCGGTCGGGAGGCGATGGGATGAATTAAGCAGAGCTGGGATTCACCACAAAGACACCAAGACACGAAGAAGGCGAGAGGCGAACGGCGGGGTGACGTTGCGCACGGACGGATGATGCGCCCACGGCTCGGGGGTGGGCATGTCCACCGATTCGAAGTGTGCGTGTCCTGCACAGTTCCTCGCTGACGCCTCGGGTTAGTTGATGCGAGAGACACCAACCCGAAGCGTGAGCGAGGGCTCTTCATCGCATTGAATCCCGGACGGACACAGGCCATCACCTTAACCACGTTTGGTGCAAGCCGTCATCGTCGGGCTCAGTTCGTTTTCACCCACCCAAGGCGATGCAACACGTCGACTTCGTCGATCGTGACGCGGAGCACGACAGGCTCTTCATTTCGTTGCCTTCTTACTTTCTCCAACACTAGCGCCGGATGCGATAAGGAGATCACGAACGAGCAGAAATAACTGGCGTTCAGCCCGTGATTTGGAAGGCATGAAGACAAGGTAAATATTTCCATCCGGCCTGTCGTGGTATTTTATCTGCAGAATCCGTACTTCCTGGCTTCCATTTCCAACGCGCCACAACACCTCTGATACACGCTTTGGCACGTGCGTTTCGTCACCTCGCCCTTCCTTCGGCTCATCCGCCTGTACGGTCAAATCATTGTCCTCCAAGACACGCCGCCAATTCGTGGCAAGATCACCGTCGAGGATCAATGAAGGTAGCCCCATCATTGCATTCCCTTACAGACCCCGCCGGGGTTGAAGACATGCCCCTCCCGAGGTGCGGGCATGCCGCGCAGTCGCACGGATTTAGTGGCAGGTCACCCGCCAGATAGAATGAAAGACCTGGAATGAGAAGTAAACAGCGGCATCGAGGTCGGTCGTCGGCGCCGGGAGGAATGCGTGGAAACGTTGCGAATCGAGCCGACAGAAAGCAAAGATTCCGGCCCCTGCAGCTGCTGTGGCAACAACAGTCGGTGTGTCTGGGGATTCGCTCATTCGGCCGAAGCCACCATCGCCACTTACTTTGTCCACTGGACACTGACGCGAGTCGCCGACCACGGCGCCAACTTCGACCTGATCTTCGGCAAGTGGGGGGAGCAGGCCACGCCGGCGGATCGTTGTCTGGTTTCGCTTGCCTATCGATTATTCAACGGCACACCGCAGTTCATGGTCATCGATGGCGCTGGCCGCCCAGCCAGCGAATTGGTGGGCCTTGCGCTCCGACGGTCGGACGTCTCTGGGCAGACCTATCGCGGAACAGGCATTCGCCGTGGCCGATGCAATTCTCGATCAAGACCCTCGTATCGTGGAACTTCGCGGTCAGTAGTGGGACAAAGTCGCTCCGACGACTGGCCCTCGGGATGGGCTTGTCTAACTGCTCGAAGCGTGCGTGTCCGGCACCGTCCCTCGCTGACACTTCGGGTTAGTTAATGCGAGAGACACCAACCCGAAGGGCTCTTCATCGCAGCGAATTCCCGGGCGGCGATTCGCATCTGAAGGAGCGCCGTCGAGGCGCTTTCGCGACAATTCATTGCGGGCCGATGCTTCCGTCCTCATGCTGCAGGTTATACAGGTTCAAGAACAGCCAGAACCCGACGGGCCCGTCCATTTGCACGTCGGTTTTGAAGGAAACGGTCACGCGGCCGTCTTTGCCGAGTTCGCAATGGACCACGCGCTTGAGGGATTCCGAGAGACCGCTTCCGCTGGTGTCGGCATTGTCCAGGCGCGCTTCCCAGCGGCGGCGGGCTTCCTCGAGGACTTTCTTGGCCGAAGAACCGAGAGGCAGAAAAACGACGCGCGCCTGGTCGTTGGCCCACGTCCAGGTCACGCCTTGAATGAGCCGATCCCGATTCGCGGCTGGAATGTGGCGGATCATCCAGACGGGGGCCGAGCGGTCGATGGCCGTCCATTCCGGAAGACTGTCGTGAAAGGCGCGAGCGCGGGCGGGTGCGCCCTGCGCGGTGGCGTGTCGATGCGTTCGAGGAGCTGTTGCAAGAACTCGTCGTGGGTCGCGCACAGGATCGTATCCGGCGCAAGCCCCACAAAGTATATCGCGGGCCCCTTCCAGGCTTTGATCTCCTTCGAGCGGAAGCACAAGACTTCGCGGCCTGCGATTTCTCGGATCTCCTTGGCCTCTTTCCGGAGAGCGTTGGTCCAATCGACGGCGGCCTGCCCCAGATCGCGGTCGAACACGATGATCGAGCACCCCTCGGCGTAGAACTCGCCGAACTTGCCTGTCACCCGCGGGAGGCGCATTCCGTTGACGGCGATGAGGACCTTTCGCCCAGCCAGCGGCCCGATATGCTTGTCGTCTTCAAGTTCGCCCAACGCGAGTGATGAGAGAAACGCGGCCGCCCCTTTCGCGGCCTTTGGCGTGTCGGATCGCTTGGGGATCGAAAACAATTGCGCCACGACCAGAGTTTCTATGTCTTCGGGAAACCAGTCGAGCACACGCCGCAGTTCGGTTGCCGGCTTGCGGGACGGGCGTTCGTCGCCGGCGGCGATCCTTGAGCCGACCAAGGCGATCGCGGCGACGAGCGCCGCTTGGATCGAACGACGGGCTGTCAAATTGAACATGGGCTGCATCCTACCGTAGTTTAACGCCAAATCACCAAAGGCACGGTCGGACGAAGATGAAGCCAATGAAAGGTCCGAACGTATCGAATGCGCCGGTGCGAACCCAACATGCGAAAGGCGGTTCAAGCGACACGCGACAGCCCACCATCAGCGCGAACGTGACGTGCAGCGGCGGAAAGCCAGCCATCAACTCCAGCCCAAGCCGCCCCAGGTGCAGGGGCGTTGCCCCTGCAACCGGGATAGGTGGTACGGTCTACTCAGGAGGGTGTTCTTACGGGATCGGACAGGTCTTTTTAAATTGCGTTGTTTGCCCAGGCGTCGATACTTCACGGGCCGATACCCCCCCCTCGACGCTGGATGGACTCATGAACTACGACCTGCTGGTGATTGGAAGTGGACCTGCCGGGCAGAAGGGTGCGATTGCTGCCGCCAAGTTGAACAAGCGGGTGGCGATTATCGAGCGGCGCACCGAGTCGATGGGCGGGGTTTGCCTGCACACCGGCACGATTCCGTCAAAGACGATGCGGGAAGCCATCCTGCATTTGACCGGCTATCGCCAGCGGGAGATTTACGCCGACGCGTACCGCCGCAAACGGCAGGTGACGATGAGCGAACTGCGTCGCAAGCTGGAGCAAGTGACGCAGCACGAAGTCGACGTGGTGCAGGATCAGCTGCAGCGGAACCGGATCGATCTGTTCGCCGGCGAACGCGCGATTCGTCGGCCCCCACGAGGTGGAAGTGACCTCGAGCGAGGGCTCGCGGATTCTGCGGGGAGACAACATTCTGGTTGCCGTCGGCACGAAGCCGGCGCGGCCGAGCCACATTCCGTTTGACGGCACGCGGATCTTCGACTCGGACGAACTGTTGAAGCTGGAGCAGATTCCCCGTTCGATGATCGTCGTCGGCGCGGGCGTGATCGGCATCGAGTATGCGATCATGCTGGCAACTCTGGGCGTGCAGGTGACGGTGGTCGACGGCCGCGAGCGGATTTTGGATTTCTGCGATTCAGAAATCGTCGACACGTTGATCTACCACGCTCGCTCGCTGGGCATTGTGTTCCGCCTGGGCGAGGACGTGGTCGGCATTCAGAAGCTGCCGCAGGGCATGGTTTTCGTGCAGCTGGAGAGCGGCAAGCGGCTGGTTGGCGAGACGGTGCTGTTCACGGTGGGACGCGTCGGCGACACGGCCGACCTCAACCTGCAGGCGGCGGGCTTGGAGCCGGACGAACGCGGACGGCTCTGGTGCAACGAACACAACCAGACGTGGGTGCCTCACATCTACGGCGTGGGCGACGTGGTCGGTTTTCCGGCCTTGGCGAGCGTGTCGATGGAACAGGGTCGGCGGGCCGTGTGCCACGCCTTCGGCCAGCCGTTCGAGACCTGCAAGCACCTGCCCTACGGCTTGTTCTCGATTCCCGAAATTTCGATGGTGGGCCAGACGGAGCAGAAGCTGACGGCCGACTGCGTGCCCTACGAAGTGGGCGTGGCCCGCTACAAAGAAATTGCCCGCGGCCACATCATCGGCGACACGACGGGCATGCTGAAGATTCTGTTCCACCGGCACACGCGGAAGCTGCTGGGCATTCACTGCATCGGCGAGGCAGCGACCGAGATCGTCCACATCGGCCAGGCCGTGATGGCCCTCGACGGCACGATGGACTACTTCCGCGACACGGTCTTCAACTACCCGACCATGGCCGAATGCTACAAAGACGGCCGCCTTCGACGGCTTCAACAAGCTGAGCTACGACCGCTGGTGCACGCCGGAAGGCACGACTCAAAGCGCCGAAGTGGCCGAGACGCTCGAGGTGGCCGCGGCGACATAAGGAGGCAGCGACACACGGTCGACGAGAGCCCGCAGATCCGCGGGCAACGACGACTCGAATGTGACGCGGCCACCCAGGATGGGGTGATCGAACTCGAGGCGATGGGCGTGCAAAGCATGACGGCCCGTGGGTTCGTCGGTTTCGACGTCGTCGGTGGAGTCGCCGTTCGTGCCCGGGGTTTGGCCGGGTTTTGGGCCGGCTCTGTCTTGCTCGGCGCGGCGGGCGCAAAGGGCTTTGTACTCGGCCTTGCTGAGCTTGATCGCGCCGAAGGGGCCGTAGAATTCATCGCCGACGACCGGGTGGCCGAGTTCTGCCATATGCAGGCGGATTTGATGGTTGCGGCCGGTGCGCGGGCGGGCGTGGACGAGCGTGTGCTCGGGGCCGCGGGCAAGCACTTCGTAATCGGTGCGGCTCGGCCGGCGATCGCCGGCCTCGGGGCTGCAGGACATGAGCACGCTCCCCGCTTCGGGCGACGTGCCGATGGGGATGTCGATCGTGCCGCGATCCTTGGCCAAAACTCCCTCGACGAGTGCCAGGTAGCTTTTTGAGATTCGCTCTTGCTGGAATTGGATCGACAGCTGGCGGTGGGCCAGGTGTTCCTTGGCGACGACGATCAGTCCGCTCGTCATCCGGTCGAGGCGATGGACGATGCCCGGCCGCAGCAGACCAGGCCAGGCCGTTTGTTGGTCGAAGTGATGTTGCAGTGCGTTACACAGCGTGCCGGTCTGCAGATCGCCGGCCGGATGCGTGATCTGCCCGGGCGGCTTGTCGACGACGATCAGCCAGGCGTCTTCGTAAACGATGTCGACGGGCAACTCCTGCGGGCGATGAATTTTGTCGGGCGGCTCGATCAGGCGGATGCTGACCGTGTCCCCCTGGTAGACCCGCTCGGCGATTTCGACCGTGTTGCCGTCGAGCTTCACCTGCCCGGCGGCGACGATCCGTTGCAGCTTCCACGGCGTGTAATTGCGGAAGTGCCGGGCGAGAAACGTATCGATCCGCACGCCGCTGAGGTAGCGTTCGACGACGAGTTCGGCAGTGAAGGGAAACGGGGGCACGAATCGATTGTCGCAAGTGCGGCCGGTTCCTGCGACGACCGCGGATGCCCGCGGGCTAGCGGATGGTCGACGGGCCCGGTGATTCCTTCTTCGGTCGAATCTGGTAGTTCCGCCGCGACTGGTCGAATTCCAGCTCGATCATTTTGCTCTCGGCGGCGTCTTCCAGCAGTTCGGAGAAGCTGCTGTAGCCGTAGTAGCCCTCGTTGAAGCCGGGGTAAACGCGGCGGATGACCTGCTTGAGCATCGAGCCCCAGATGGGGTCGTAGTCCTGTTCGAGCGAGTGGACGACTTCCAGCAGGCGGTCGAGTGCTTCCTGCTTCTTGTCCTCGCGCCGTTTGACCCCCTTCTTCGGGGCGGCCGCGGCCGTGCCCTTTTGGGCCGTCCGCACCAGGTCGTCGTAATAGATGAACTCGTCGCAGTTGGCGATCAGCAGGTCCGAGGTGGAGCTTTTCACGCCGCAGCCGATGACCCGGTTGTTGTTCTCCTTGAGCTTGGAGACCAGCGGCGAGAAGTCGCTGTCGCCGGAGACCAGGGCGAAGACGTCGATGTGGTTCTTGGAATAGCACAGGTCCATGGCGTCGACGACCATGCGGATGTCGGCGCTGTTCTTGCCGCTCATCTTGCTCTGGGGGATGTCGATCAGCTCGATCCCCTGGGAGTGGAACTCGCGGATGGCGTCGCGGTAATGGCTCCAGTCGCAATAGGCCCGCTTGAAGACGATGCGGCCTTTTTCCAGCAGCCGTTTGAGGACCAGCTGGATCTGGAAGTCGCCCGTTTTCATGCCGCGGACGCCGATGGCCAGGTTCTCGAAATCGATAAACACGGCGATCAGCGGTTCGTCGGAGCGAGTCAGGCCTGTTGCGCTCAAGCGATGGCCCTCGTGGGGATTCGGTCGATGGGAGGGGCTGTTCGGACGAAAGGATAGGAGAAGTGTGCGAAAGCGGCAAGCGCGCCTGCCCGGATGCCGCGACGGCAACCTGTTGGCGCTACCGCCTTTGCCGCGCCTGCATCTGCCGGGTGATGGCAATCTCTTTGCGAGCGACGTCGTAGTGGGGGTCGATCTCGAGCAGCCGTTCGAGCTCGTGGACCGCCTCGTCGAACCGCCCCTCTCCGCGGAGGGCCACGGCAATGTAGTGGTAGCAATCGAGCTGTTTGGGATCGAGCGCAAGCGCCCGCTCGCCATGGCGAATGGCGACGGCGTAATCGCGCGTCTTCGCACACAGGAGCGACAGGTTCGCCTCGGCATTGGCCAGGTTCGGGTCGAGCTCGAGGGCCCGCTCGAACTGTCGACGGGCCAGGGCATCCTGGTTTCGATTCATCAGCAGAACGCCGAAATCGTTGTGGGCTTGGGCCAATTTGTCGTCGAGTTTGAGGGCCGCCTGGTAATGTGCGACGGCTTCGTCCCCGCGACCCGCCTTATCGAGGGCGCTGGCCAGCTTGTATTCCAGCGGACCAAACGGGGGCGCCAGGCGAATGGCCCGTTCCAGCTCGGGAATCGCCTGCTCGGGATGTCCCGCGTAGACGTACGCCGACCCCAGGTATTCGTGCGGCGTCGGATGGTCGGGCAGGACGGCCACCACATGGCCGAGGAGGCTGATCGAATTCCGCCAATAACCAATCTGGTGAAACGAGACCGCCGCCAGAACAGCCAGCACCGCGACGCCTGCGGCCGGCACGACCCGCGTTCGCACAAGTCCATCCGGGGCCAACTCAGCGACGAGCCAGGTCAGCGCCAGGAAAATGCCGATCAGCGGAAAGTAGGTATAGCGATCGGCCATCTGCTGCCCGCCGATCTGTACCAGACCGATCAGCGGCACCAGCGTACCCAGATACCACGACCAGCCGACGAGCACGTACGGCCGTCGCCGCACGCAATAAAGGGCGCACGCCGAGATCGCCAGCAACAGCACACCCGCGGCCAGCGCGTCGCCCCAGCCGAGCCGAAAGCCTGGATGCGGATAATAGACCACCAGATTGACGGGGATCAGCGTCTTCCCCAGGTAGATCGCATAAACGACGACCGCGTTCATCAGCCGGAGCGACAGCGGCAACACCTCGACGACGGCCCCGCCGCGCGACTGCGCGTACGAGGCCACGGCCGAGAAGATCGCGGACAGTCCGAAGAACGGCACCTTCTCCAGCAGCAGTCGGCCGAAGGGCAGCGGCGCTCCGGGTCGATTGGGCTCCGCGGGCGAGCGGTCGGCGGTCGATCCGAGCTGCATCCGACCGAGCGGCCAGAGATCGAGCAGCAGAAAGACGAACGGCAGCGTCACCAGCGTTTGCTTGGCCATCAAGCTCAGCGCCAGACCGACGAAGGCCACGGCCAGATTCAGCCGCGCGGCACCGACGCGCTGGGCATAACGCACGTAGGCCCACAGGGAGATCATCCCGAAGAAGATGCTCAGCACGTCCTTGCGTTCGGCGATCCAGGCCACCGATTCGACGTGCAGCGGATGCAGGGCGAACAAGGCCGCCACGAACGCGCTGGGCAGATCGCGGCCCGTGGCCAGGGCCAGCGACCAGAACAAGAGCACAGCACAGCCCGCGTGCAAGAGCGTATTAGTGATGTGGAAGCCGCTCGCCCGCCCGCCGTACAGGTCGACGTCGAGCATCAGCGAGATCCAGGTGAGCGGGATCCAGTTGGCGTCGTAGAAAGAGGTGAAACTCCAGACGATGTTGCGGGGCGTCAGCCCCGTCGTCACGTGGACGTTGTCGACGACGTAACTCGGGTCGTCAATCGACAGGGCCCCGTACCACCACGTCGGGGCGTACAGGGCCAGCGAGCCGGCGGCCAGGAGCAGCGCGAGGAGCAGTCGGCGTTTGGGCCAACCCCAAATCTTCGGCCGCTCGACTGCGACCGCGGGGCTCGGAGCTTTCTGCGACCGACGACTCATCACGCTACCGGTTGGGCCACGCCTGGAAGAAACCGGACGCCGAGCGCTGCGCCGGGCCGACCATCAGGACCTCGCCAGGTCGCGCAGCACTTTGTGCAAGATGCCGCCGTTACGGTAGTACTCCACTTCGATGGGCGAATCGATGCGGCACAGCGCCGTGAACCGCACGGGCGTGCCGTCGGCCTTGGTCGCCGTCACTTCGACCGCCTGCCGCGGCTTGAGCGAATCGTCGAGGCTGATGTCGAACGTCTCGGTCCCGTCCAACCCCAGGTGCTTGGCGTCCTCCCCCTCCCGGAACTCCAGCGGCAGCACGCCCATGCCCACCAAGTTCGAGCGGTGAATGCGTTCGTAGCTCTTGGCGACGACCGCACGGATGCCGAGCAGATAAGTCCCCTTGGCCGCCCAGTCGCGGGACGAGCCGGTGCCGTATTCCTCGCCGGCCAGCACGACGAGCGGCGTGCCGTCCTCTTTGTACTTCATCGCCGCGTCGAAGATCGACATTTGCTTGCCGTTCGGCAGGTAACGGGTCACGCCCCCTTCGACGCCCGGACAGAGCAGGTTCTTGATGCGGATGTTGGCGAACGTGCCGCGGGTCATGATGCGGTCGTTGCCGCGGCGGCTGCCATAGCTGTTGAAGTCGAGCGGTTTGACCCCATGCTCCTGCAAATAGAGACCAGCCGGCGAATCGGCCTTGATCGAGCCGGCCGGGCTGATGTGGTCGGTGGTCACCGAATCGCCCAGCAGAGCCAGCACCCGCGCTCCGCAGATCGCCTGGATCGGCTCGGGTGTGTCCGGCATGTCGACAAAGAACGGCGGCTCTTGCACGTACGTGCTCTTCGCGTCCCACTCGTAAAGCTCGCCCTTGCCTGCCGAGATCTTCTGCCACTCGGGCGGCCCCAGCGTGGCGTGCGCGTATTCGCTCTTAAAAGTCTCGGGAGACATCGAAGCGGCCACGGTGTCGGCGATCTCTTTCTGGCTCGGCCAGATGTCCTTCAAGAAGACGTCCTTGCCGTCGCTCCCCTTCCCCAGCGGCTCCTTCACCAGATCGATGTCCGTGGTGCCGGCCAGCGCGTAGGCGACGACCAGCGGCGGACTCGCAAGGTATGCGGCCCGCACTTGCGGATTGATCCGCCCCTCGAAGTTGCGATTGCCCGAGAGGACGGCCGCGGCCACCAGGTCCCCCTTCGCCACGGCCTGCGACACCGATTCCGGCAGCGGGCCGCTGTTGCCGATACATGTCGTGCAGCCGTAGCCGACGAGGTTGAAACCGAGTTGATCCAGCGGCTTGTCGAGCTTGGCCTTCTTCAAGTAATCGGTAACGACGCGGCTGCCCGGGGCGAGGCTCGTCTTCACCCACGGCTTCTGGTGCAGCCCCTTCTGGACGGCGTTCCGCGCCAGGAGGCCGGCGCCGATCATCACGGACGGATTGCTCGTGTTCGTGCAGCTGGTGATGGCAGCGATCACCACCGCGCCATCGGTCAGCTCGGCCGAGTCGCCGTTGAGCTTCACCGAGACGGGTGCGGCCGGGCTCGCCTTGCCGAACGCGCCCGACAGGTCCTTCTGCCACTGGCTCTTCATGTCTTTGAGGAGGACGCGATCCTGCGGCCGTTTCGGGCCGGCCATCGCGGCCTCGACCGTACCAAGATCGAGGGAGAGCGTGCTCGAGTAGTGTGGATCGGGCGAGCTCGAAGTGCGGAAGAGCCCCTGCTCCTTGTAATAGCGGTCGACCAGATCGACCTCCTCGGCCGTGCGGCCGGTCCGCTGCATGTAGACCAACGTTTCCTGGTCGACGGGGAAGAAGCCCATCGTGGCTCCGTATTCGGGCGCCATATTGGCGATCGTCGCCCGGTCGGGCAGGCTCATCGTGTCGAGGCCCGGACCGTAAAACTCGACGAACTTGCCGACGACCCCTTTCTTCCGCAGCATCTGCGTCACGACCAGCACCAGGTCGGTCGCGGTCACGCCTTCGCGGAGACTGCCGGAGAGCTTAAAGCCGACGACCTCGGGCGTGAGCATGTACAGCGGCTGGCCGAGCATCACCGCCTCAGCCTCAATTCCACCGACGCCCCAGCCGACGACGCCCAGGCCATTAATCATCGTGGTATGGCTGTCGGTGCCGACCAGCGTGTCGGGGAAGGCGACGCCGTCGCGAGTGAGGACGACCTTCGCCAGGAACTCGAGATTCACCTGATGCACGATGCCGGTGGCCGGCGGCACCACGCGGAAGTTATTGAAGGCCTGCTGCCCCCAGCGCAAAAACTGGTAGCGTTCGATATTTCGCTCGAACTCCTTTTCCACGTTGAACTGCAGCGACTCTGGCGCTGGCGAATTGATCGACCTGCACCGAGTGATCGATCACCAAATCGCACGGGACAAGCGGATTGATCTTCTTGGGATCGCCGCCCATTCGCACCATCGCGCTTCGCAGCGCGGCCAAGTCGACGATCGCTGGCACGCCGGTGAAATCCTGCAGCACGACGCGGCCCAGCTTGAAGGGGACTTCCATCGCCTTGGGGGCGTCCGCGCTCCAGTTGGCCAGCTCGACGACGTCCGATTCGTTGACGATGAAGTTGTCCACGTTCCGCAGGCACGATTCGAGCAGCACGCGGATCGAATAAGGCAGCTTGTCGATGTCCGCGATGCGGTCCTCGCTCAGCTTCCGCAGGCGAAAAATCGTGTAACTGCCCCCCTTCGTCGAGAGCTTGGCCTCCGCCTGAAAGGGATTCTCGTTTGCCATCGTCGTTCTCCTGGGTCACTGTTCTCCTGGTCACTGCGGGCAGCCGCCGCACGCGGTAGCGAGCCTCTGTCGCGCCGTTACAATCAGCTCCCAACGGCACGGCCGGCAGCGCCAGAGGGACGGGCCCTCAAGACGTTCATCGTTGTTCTTCGGGCCGACATTGTATTGTATGGCCCTGAGGCGGCAAAGCCGCGCGACGGAGCCGCACGAACCCGTGCGACACGCATCCTGCCACAACAAAACTCGCACCCATGAGGAATCTGCCGAAGGGGACATTCATGCTGCACGCTTTGGCGACGATCGTGCTTCTGACCGTGGTTCGCGCCGCCGGCGCGGAGGAAGTGGACCCTCTCAAGCCGCCGGCCATCGCGACGCAAAGCGTGCCCATCGTTCCCGAAACAATCGCCGACCGCCTCCGCCAATTTCAGAATGTCCGCACGGCCGTGTTTCATGGCTGGGCGGCCGACGGCAAAGGCCTGCTGATCGCCACGCGGTTCGGCAACACGATGCAGCTGCACCGCGTTTACGAGCCGGGCGGACGCCGGGAGCAGGTGACTTTTTTCGATGAGCCGGCCAACGGCCACACGCTCCGCGCCGCCACCGACGGCGCCCTCCTCGTCTACATGAGCGAAGGAGGCAGCGAACGCGATCAGGTCCTGTGTCTTGAGCCCCGCACCGGACGCGTAACGCGGCTCACCGACGGTCGCTCGCGAAACCAGGTGCAGGCCGTCAGTCGCGACGGCACCAAGATCGTGATCGCCAGCAACGGGCGCAACGGCCGCGATACCGATTTGTTCACCGCCAATCCGCGGATCGCCGCCTCGATGCGGCCCCTCTATCGGGCTCGCGGTGAGTTTTGGAGCGGGCAGGACTGGTCGGCCGACACGTCGCACCTGCTGATGAGCCGCTACGTGTCGATCAACGAGTCCTATCCGGCCATCCTCGACGCGGCGAACGGCCAGACGGTCGCGATTCCTTCCCCGGGCCCGTCGCCGACGGCCTTCGGCCCGCTGCGGTATTCCGCCGACTCGAAGTCGATCTACCTGTCGAGCGATGCCCGCAGCGAGTTTTTGCAACTGGCGCGGGTCGACGCCGAAACGCTCAAATACACCTGGCTCACCGACGGCATTCACTGGGACGTCGAGGGGATCGCAGTCGACCCGCATTCCGGCCGCGTGGCCTTCACGGTGAACGAGGACGGGTTGAGCACCCTCTATCTGCTGGAAAACGACCAGCCCAAGCGACAGCCGGTCGAGCCGGGCATCATTACGGGGATCGAGTTCTCGCCCGACGGCGGCAAGCTGGGCTTCACGCTGGCTCGTCCCGAAGCGCCCGCCGACGTCTTTTCGCTGACCCTGGCCGACGGCCAACTGACGAGGTGGACGTATAGCGAGGGGGGGGGGCTCGATCCGTCGACTTTCGTCACGCCGCAGACGATCCACTACAAATCGTTCGACTCCCGTCAGATTCCGGCTTACGTCTACAAGCCGCGCAACGCGTCCCCCCAGCATCCGGCGGCCGTTTTGATCAACATTCACGGCGGCCCTGAGGGCCAGTTTCGCCCGACCTTCACAGGCATGGAACAGTTCTTTGCGAACGAACTGGGTCTGGCAGTGATCGCTCCCAACGTCCGGGGTTCGTCTGGCTACGGGAAGACCTATCTCAAGCTCGATAACGCCGAACTCCGCGAAGACAGCGTCCGCGATATCGGCGCCCTGCTCGACTGGATCGCCACGCAGCCCGACCTCGATGCCAAACGGGTGGCCGTCTACGGCGGATCGTACGGCGGCTACATGGTGCTGGCGTCGCTCACCCATTACAGCGATCGCATCCGGGCGGGAGTCGATATCGTCGGCGTCGCCAGCTTCAACACCATGCTTAAGACGACGAGCGCCTATCGGCGGGATCTCCGCCGGGCCGAATATGGGGACGAACGCGACCCCAAGATGCGAGCCTTCTTCACCCGGATCGACCCGCTCAACAACGCCCAAAAGATTCACTCGGCGCTTCTCGTCGCCCACGGCCGGAACGACCCCCGCGTCCCCTTCACCGAGGCGCAGCAGATCGTCGCCAAGGTAAGGGCCAACGGGAAAACAGTCTGGACGATCTACGCGAATAACGAAGGCCACGGGTTCCAGAAAAAGGCCAATCGCGATTATCTCAACGCGGCGATCGCCCTGTTTCTCAAGCAGAATCTGGGTCCCTGAGTGGCCAGCCGCGGCCGTTTAAGCCGTGTGAATTCAGCGAGTTGCTGCCTCTGGTGGGGCCGCTAAGGCTCGGTCCACGTCGTCCCAAACCGTGTGCTGGTCATGATTTGTTCCCTGCCAGTCGGATTCTGATATGCACAAATGTCTGACTAAAGAATCTGTAACATAACGCCCGCAAAGTTGATTTTACTTGCCCAGCTTGTTGCCATTGGTCCGTTCTAAATCGACCTCTCTTCAACAACGGAGGAAGAACGCCAATGACTGCAGTTGCCTACATCGCACTTTCGTTCGCAACGTTGCTGCCGGCGCCGGGCCAGAAGGTTTACACGGAGTACTACCCAGCGTTCATCGCTGCCCGCAGTTCGGGCAAGATGCTGCTGGTCGACTTCGGGACCGACTTCGACTTCAAGACCGTCGATGCGAAGAGTCTCGAAGGCTACGTGATCTGCCACGTCCCGGTCGACTACAAGCTGAAGATCGACGGCAAGATGGCCCGCCTGATCGACGCCCCCGCCTTCTACTGTCTCCAACAACAGTCCGGCATCGTGGTCGTCGACCTGCATAACAAGGAGCACTTTCGCGAAACCGTGAGTGTGCTGCCGCAGCGTTACGTGGCGGCTTATTACGTCGGGGCTCTGCTCGACCTGCCGGCGGGTACGATTACCCAACGGACTTTGACCTGGGCCTTCCGGGTGCACCAGGAACACCCGCCTTGCACTAACGGCATGGCTGATCCCGGCATGATGCAGCATGCCGACGTCCACTCACTGAATCAGGCCAATTCCAACTCGATGTACCACTCCGGCAATTTCCCGGGGAGCTTCGAAATCGTTGCTCAATCGATGGGAAGTGGGAACATGGCTGACATCGCCGTCGAACTCGTGAACCGCTGGCGAAGCTCGGCCCCGCACTGGGGTGCGGCCAGCACGCCATGGTCGGCCTACGGGGTCGACATGCAGACGAACGGCAGCGTCTGGTACGCCACGGGCGTCTTCCGCTAAGACTCTGCAGCAGCCCAAGACCGGGCGACCACACGGATCGATTTCGGGCGGCGGCCTCGCGAGCAACGCGCGGGGCCGCCGCTCTTTATTTTGGGCGAGATTGTTCCAAGCTCGCTCGGCGTGCGGACTTCCTGGCGACACCCACCGCCATTCTGCCGCCGGTTCAACGGTCGCTTGTGGTATGCTCAGGAAAGAGCTGCACACAAGCATCGTGTCGAAGCGCGGTGCGAAGTCCAGTGCTTTCGGCAGCGGCGCACAGTTCAGGAGCGGCCGGTGGTTCGCAGCTGTCCCAATTTCATCGCCGGCGAACGTCGGCCGTCGCGGGCAACCCAGCAGTTGCCGGTGACCAATCCCGCGACGGGCGAAGTCCTGACGGACCTGCCCCTCTCGGCCGGGGACGAAATCGACGACGCCGTCGGCAGTGCCCGCGAGGCCTTCCGCACGTGGAGCGAAACGCCCGTAATGGAGCGGGCCCGCGTCCTCTTCCGCTTCAAGCAAAAGCTCGAGGAGGCCCGCAACGAACTGGTCGAGCTGGTCGTCCTCGACAACGGCAAGACGCTGGCCGAGGCCCAGGGCGAGGTCCAACGGGGCATCGAAGTCGTCGAATTTGCAACGGGCATTCCCGCTCACATCCTGGGAACCGTGGCGGAGGACGTGGCCCGCGGCATCGACTGTGAGATGCTCCGGCAGCCGCTGGGCGTGGCGGCCGGGTTCACTCCCTTCAACTTTCCCGTGATGGTGCCGCTCTGGATGATTCCGGTGGCGGTCGCCTGCGGCAATACGTTCGTGCTCAAACCGTCCGAACGGTCACCCCTGCCGGCCGTCCGCGTGGCGGAGCTGTTCGCCGAGTGCGGGGCCCCGCCGGGCACGCTCAACGTCGTCCACGGAGCCTCCGAAACGGCCGAGCGGTTGCTGACGCACCCGCACGTGGCTGCGGCCTCAGTCGTCGGGTCGAGCCCGGTAGCCAAGCACGTCTATGCGACGGCGGCTGCCAGCGGCAAACGGGTGCAAGCTCTCGGCGGAGCAAAAAACGCTCTGGTCGTCATGCCCGACGCCGACCTCAATGCCACGGTCGAATCGATCGTGACGTCCGCCTTCGGCTGTGCGGGGCAGCGGTGCCTGGCCGGCTCGAATCTATTTGCCGTGGGCGACATCGCCGAGCGGCTGGCCGAGTCGCTGTGTACGGTGGCGGCCCGGCTCAAGCTGGGACCGGGCATCGATCCGTCGACCAAGATGGGTCCGGTGATCACCGCGCAGGCCAAGGATCGCGTGCACAGTTACGTCGATGCCGGCGTGCAGGCGGGGGCCCGGCTGCGACTCGACGGTCGACGCGCACAGGTTGCGGCCTGCCCCGGCGGATACTTCATCGGCCCCACGATCTTCGACGATGTCGTCCCGGAGATGGCCATCGCTCGCGACGAGATCTTTGGCCCGGTCGTGACAATCCTTCGCGTCAAAAACCTGGACGAAGCGATCGAGCGCGTGAACGCCAGCCCCTTCGGCAACTCGGCCAGTCTCTACACGACGAGCGGCGCCGCCGCGCGGGTCTTTCGCAAGCGGATCGAGGCGGGCATGCTCGGCATCAACCTGGGCGTGCCGGCTCCGATGGCCTTCTTTCCGTTCAGCGGCTGGAAGGGCTCGTTCTTCGGCGACCTGCACGCACAGGGGAAGGACGCGATCGATTTCTACACCCGCCGCAAAGTCGTCACGTCGCGGTGGGGTGACAGCGACGCCCTGTGGAAGTCGAGCAGCGCGAATTGATCGCCGGCCGATCCACGCGCGGCGTCACTCGGGCAGCGGTTGGCCGCGCGTCTCCGGCGCGAGCCAGATGATGGCCATCCCGATCACGTAGACCAGGCTCATTGTGGCACACGCGTGAGCGTGCGACACAACTTTGGTCGAGCCGAATTGGCTCAAGCTCATAAGGTTGCCCGATTGCAGGGCGCCGATTGCCGCGAGAATGCGGCCGAAGTTGAAACTGAAGCCCTGCCCCGTCGCGCGCAGCCGCGTGGGAAAGAGCTCGGGCAAGTAGAGCGGCAACCATCCGTAAAATGACGCCGTCAGTCCGCCGACGAAAAACATCCCGATCAGCAGCGGCCAGCCGAATTCGCTGTTCCCGAGATAAAACGCCAGCGAAGCCGCCAGCGACCCCAGGCACAGCGCCGCGTAGGTCGGCCGGCGACCAATGGCGTTGCACAATAGGGCCCCCGCCAGAGTTCCAAAAATCGCTCCGAAGCCCGAAATGATTTGTGTGCGAGCGCTCGCCGCCGTGGGAGTGATGTCATTAGAGCCGGCAGCGGCGGCACTTCCGGACGCAGAGCCGGCAGCGACGGTACTTCCAGCCGCCGGCGAAGATTGTCGGGCCTCCACCAGCTTGGAGGCCCAACTCGGCGCCAATTGGACCGATGCCCATGTACCCACCAAGGCCACGCCGCTCAGGCACGCCCCCAACACCATGCGACGCAGTGTGGAGCCGATTTCGAGAGCCGAACCGCCGGACGCGGCGCCAGCCCGCACGAGGTAGCGAAACACCGGGAAAATGAAGCCGACCACCGCGAGCGCCACGCCGAGCGTAGAACCTCCGATCCGGACGGTCGGCGAAAACGAGCTGTCCGGCAACCAGAGAAAGATCATTAACAGTGGACCGGCGGTCCCAACAAGCACGGCCAGCAAATCGCGACTGGCCCAGTGCGACGTCGAACCCTGAAGTTTCTCGTGCTGCCAGCGCTTCGATTCGGGCACGAGCAGTTGAATGAAGAACGTCAACAGCGCCGGCAACGCACCGACCAACATCATCAGCCGCCAGCCGGAATGCGCGACGAGCCGTTCGACCGAGTGCGGCGCCAGGCCGACCGCGAGCAACGTGTGCTCGGTGAAGCCGAGAAACTGGTTGAGGACCAATCCGATCGCCGCGATGGCCAGGAAACCGACGTTGGACGCCGCTCCGATCAGGCCAGCCATCAGGCCCCGCGATTGCTCGGGCCAGACCTCCATGACCAGGGCCACCCCCAGCGACCATTCCCCTCCCATCCCCAGCGACGAGATGAAGCGAAACAAAAAAACCTGCTCAGGCGAATTGGCGATGCCGCACAGCCCCATGAAGACCGCGTAGGTGACGACCGAAAGACTCATCGCCCGCACGCGGCCCAAACGGTCGCCGAGCCAGCCGAAGAGCACGCCGCCCGTAGCCGCACCGACCAGAAAGCCCGCGATCATCAGACCGAACCAGGCATCGACGTGCTTTTGTCCCGACTCGCCCAAGAGATCGATCAGCGCGGGCCGGCCCACGAGGGGAAAGAGGCCCATCTCGAAGCCGTCGAACATCCAGCCCAAGAAGGCGGCGGCCAGCGTGACCCATTTGGCGCCCGACGACGAAGCCGCGTTCGGTATTCCGCCAGACGTCGATGCGAGCGTCACGCGCGACTCTCTTGGCTTCGGCTGCAGGAGGGAGACGTCCGCGCGATTAAAGACGCGGACCGACACGGCGGGAAAGAGCCGATTCTAACGCCGGGCGTTCGGCACGGCGAACGGCTCGAAGAAGCGCAGCATGAGATCTCACACTGCAGTCAGACGATCGGGCACATCGAGCGCCGTTTGACGACCGATTTGTAGGTCAGGCCAGCTCGTGCACCGGTTCGCGAACGTCGACGAAATAGCGGGGCCGGCCGGTCGGGTCGGTCACCGTTGTCGTGTTCGGATCGATGCCCAGATTGGCGTAGATCGTGGAGACGACCTGCTGAATGTGAACCGGACGACTAACGGCGTATTCGCCCAAGCGATTCGTCGCACCGATTGCCTGACCGGTCCGCATGCCGCCGCCGGCCAGCAGCGCACAGCTGACGCGCGACCAGTGATCGCGGCCGGCCGACTTGTTGATCCGTGGCGTGCGGCCAAACTCACCCCACACGACAACCGTGGTGGTTTCCAACAGTCCCCGCTCGTCGAGATCGTGCACGAGCGCAGTCACCGCCTGATCAAGTTTGGGGCCGTGGTCGCGAACGAGGCCGAAGTTATCGCCGTGGCTGTCCCAGCGGCCGTACGACAAGGTGACGCAGCGGACGCCTGCTTCGACGAGGCGACGGGCGATCAGCAAATGATGATTCACCGTCGGCGCGCCGTCGTACTGGAAGTTGAACGGCTTGCCGTCGCCGTAGCGCGCGAGGATCCGCGGGTCTTCCTTGGCGAGATCGAGGGCGTCGGCCAGTTTGCTTGAGGTGAGCACGCCGAAGGCCGCCTCGGAGAATGCGTCCATTCCCGCGAGCATGCCGCTCGAGTCGGCCGAACGCTTGAGATGATCGAGTCCTTTGAGCAGGGTTCTGCGATCCTGCAGGCGATCGAGGGTCACGCCGTTCAAACGCAGATCCGACATCCCCTGCCCGTTCGGCCGGAAGGGCTGGTAGGCCGATCCCAGGAACCCCGGCGAGCCCGGTTCCGACCACTCCATGTGACTCGTGCGATCGGCCAAAGCCACGAACGGCGGAATCGACGGTTCGACCGGCCCCTGGACCTTGGCGATGATCGAGCCGATGCTAGGCCGGCCGCCGATCGAGACGCTGTCGCGGCGAGGCCAGCCGCTCATGCACTGGTAGCCGTCGTGATTGTCGACGCAGCCCACCACCGAACGGATGATGGCAAATTTGTCCATCATCGCAGCAATCCGCGGGAAGCACTCGCCGATCTGAATGCCGGGCACCTTGGTCGAAATCGGGCTGAACTCGCCGCGGATTTCTTTCGGCGCCTCGGTCTTGATTTCCCACAGATCCTGGTGCGGTGGGCCGCCCGCCAGGAACACGTTGATCACAGCCTTCTGCCGCGATTTTTTCGCAGAAGTGCTGGCAGCCTCGGCTCGCAGAATTGTCGGCAGGCCGACTCCGCCGACCGCGCTCATCGACAGTCCGCCGATTTTCAAAAACGTGCGGCGGGAGAGACCGTCACAGTAGGGACTGGTGGGCCCAAGTAACGTCAGCATCGCAGGTCTGTTTCCTCGAAGGATGCCGGATCCGGTGGGTGGGCTCGTCGGAAAGCGCTTGGCGACGGTGTGGGTTAGCAGTGCGGGGCAAAAATCAGTCAGGCAGCAAAGTCATCAAGCGGCGGTGAGGCGGGCGGTCCCAGGCAGGACGTCAGACAGCGACGGCTGTCGAAATGCCAAGCACCAAAGTCGAGTGCAAAACACTTCAACGAACGTTGATGTCTGGCTCCAGAATAAATCGACCGGCAGCAGCCGTCAAGAGCAGCGAAACCGTTGCCCCTTGCCAAATTCCGACGCGAATCGGAGTTGAAATCTCAAGATTATTTCACGTGCGCCGGGTATCCCATGGCGGGTGTTCTTGCGACAACGGTTGGTTGTGCTGGCCGCGCCGCGTTTCGGCTCCCTGCGGCGACGATTGTTCGAGCCCCAGCGAGGGCGTAGACTCTGGAGGATCGGACTTTTCCGCTCCGCCGTTCTCACGCGCTTGATTCGCCGCGGGCCCAGCGAAACCTCTCTTGATCCGGGGCTCGATTCGTCATGTGCCCACTCGCAACCAGCGAACCCGGCAGTCTCCCCCGGCGATCCCTCGGCGGAAAAAGAGCCGTGCAGATGGCCGCCGTGATCGCGCTGGTCGTGGCGGCCGGCGTCGGCGGAGCCTTCTACTACTATCGCTATGGTGATAAGACGACGACCGATTTCCAGGTCGTCGGCGCGGAGATGAAGGAGACGCTCAAGATCGACGTGCCGCCGCGGCTGTCACCCAAGTTCATGGTGACGCGGCCCGACGTGATGACGATGATCGTCTTCACACCGTTCAAAGAGACGACCGACCCGGCGTGCCTCGCCGTCGTCCGTTGCCTGCCGGAATGGGCGCACGAAAAGGGAAACCGCCCGAACCAGGTGCTGCAGTCAGCCCTGCAACAGTATTTTCCGCGGTTCGAGACCGAGCGCTGGAAAGACACTGAGACGCGGGAGGTGTCCATTCGCGGCCAAAACGAACAGGTCAAAGTCGCCACCTCTTATCGCGTGGAAGATCACAAGGAAGTGCGGATCGTCAGCATCGAGAATCTGGTCACGGACAAAGGGCCGATCGCGCTGTACTATCAAACGCCGGCCACCTCCACGGCCGACGACGACATCGAGATTATGCTTAAGTCGCTGAATTGAGGCGCCGCCATGCCGCAGACGAAGCTCCCGCCCGGGCCCTCGGGGAAGCTCACCGCTCCGCTCCGCTTTCTCGATTACTGCCGCGACCCGCTCGGCTACTTGACGCGGATGGCCGCCAAGTACGGGGACGTGGTCGATTTTGCCGCCGGGCCGATGCCCTTTTACATGTTCAACCATCCTGACGCGATCGAGGAGATCCTGCGACGCAAGCATCGGCTATTCAAAAAAGACGCCTACATGGAGGCACTGCGGCCCCTACTTGGCAACGGCCTGTTGTGCAGCGAGGGTGAGGAGTGGCGGCGGGCGCGGGCGATGGCTCAGCCGGCGTTTCAAGCCCGCCAGGTCCAACAGTACGCCGCGACCATGGTCGATTACACCGAGCGAATGATCGCCGGTTGGAAGCCGGGCGAGACCCGCAACGTGCACACCGACATGATGCGGCTCACTTCGCAGATCGTCACGAAGACGCTCTTTGACGTCGACGTGGAAGACTCGGAAGGCAGCATCGGCAAGAACCTCGAGGCGGCGATGCGGTTCTACGCCAACCCGTTGTCGATGTTCCCGAAGTGGCGGCACGTCCCCACGCCGACCAACCTCCGGTTTCGCCGAACGCTGAAACACCTCGACGGGCTGATCCTGCAAATGATTCGAGAACGCCGCGCGGAGGGCCCCGGGAACCGCACGGATTTGCTCTCGCGACTGCTCTCGGCCGAGGACGAACAAGGCCGCAAGATGTCGGACTCGGAGCTGCGTGACGAGCTGTTGACGCTGTTTCTGGCCGGCCACGAAACGACGGCTCTCACCCTGACGTATGCGTTCTATCTGTTGGGCACGCATCCCGATGTCGAGAGCGAACTCTCCGCGGAGCTCGATCGCTTGCTGCCGGACCGCCTGCCGGGTGTCGCCGACATACCGGCCCTGCGCGTCACCGAGAATGTCATTAAGGAATCGATGCGGCTCTATCCTCCCGCCTGGACGCTCGGCCGCGAGGCGCTTGAAGACTGCGAAATTGGCGGCTATCAGGTCAAGAAGGGGACGCAGGTGCTGATGGCGCAGTGGGTCGTGCATCGCGACGCGCGATTCTGGCCCGAGCCCGAGCGCTTCCGCCCGAGCCGCTGGGACGAAGAACAAACGAAGCAGTTGTCGCGCTGCGCCTATTTTCCCTTTGGCGACGGACCACGAGTCTGCATCGGCAACAACTTCGCGATGATGGAAGCCGTGCTGCTCCTGGCGACGATTGCGCGACGCATCCGGCTGGAGCTCGTTCCGGGGCAGAAGTTGCGGCTGGTCCCCTCCGTCACGATGCGCCCGCGCGACGGCATCATGGCCATCGTGCGAGAACGCTCGAGTTCCGCCGCCGTCGGTCGCAGCTCCAAGGGTGCGGCCGACGTCGAGTATGCGACTAACTGACGCGTTCCCGGTTGCGTGCTTTCTGGTAGGCGTTTCGCCAATCGATCCGGCCGAGTGACCCGTGTCAGCCGGTCGGTTCTGCCCATTTTTTTCGATATCTCTCACCTGCGACATTCTTCGCATTTTCGCGCGGTGCGATCGCCCGACGCGTATCCCGAGCTCAGTGCGGCCCACCGGCAAAAGACCAAAACCACAAAAACCTCAAGATTGGAACTGTCGGGCTGACACCCGACGCT
This sequence comes from uncultured Planctomycetaceae bacterium, assembly GCA_963800135.1. Lineage (GTDB taxonomy): Bacteria > Planctomycetota > Planctomycetia > Planctomycetales > Planctomycetaceae > DASPSM01. The sequence continues at coordinate 788,458 of CAWCZR010000003.1, forward strand.
CGCCCGGACTTCGTCGATTTTCCACGTGATATTCGCCCGGCGTCTGCGACTTACTAAGCGGAAGGATTTCGCCAAACATGCACGAAAGTGAGTGCTTGACAGTGTTAAACCGCTTTGCGTAGGATGCCTGAGCCAGAGCACCTCTGGGTGCTCGTCCGCGCAGGCTGGGTAAGTCTGTGTCGTCGCGACACGCGGGCGTAATTCGTTTTTGGGATTTAATTTAGAGAACTCGGTTCAATGGCAGTCCCCAAAAGACGACATTCACACTCCCGCTCCCGCAAACGGCGCAGTCATAACGCGGTCAAGCCAATTCAGTTGGTTTACTGTCCCCAGTGTCAGACCCCGGCTCCGAGCCATATGGTCTGTCCCAATTGCGGTTACTACCAAGGTCGAACGATCGTCGCGACCGCGGAGTAAGCGCGAAAGAAGAGCCTGTTATGCGGATTGCGCTCGACGCCCTCGGGGGCGACTACGCTCCCGATCCGAATATTGACGGCGCCCTCGTTGCTCTCGAGGCGAATCCCGACCTCGAAATCGACCTCGTCGGCGACCCCTGCCTCCTTTCTCCGCGCCTGGCTGAACGCAGCTATAGCGGCGATCGGCTCAAAGTCGTCCCTGCGGAGGGATGCATCGGCATGGAGGAAAAGCCGACCGAGGCCCTCCGCCGCAAACCCAACTCGTCGATTGCCGTCTGCTGGCGGCTGATGGCCGAACGGTCCGTCGACGCGGTGGTGAGCGCAGGGAACACCGGGGCCGTGGTTGCCGCCGGCATGCGGACTCGGCTCTACCTCAAGGGCGTGAAGCGGCCGGGCATCGCGGTCGCGCTGCCGAATCTGCGCGGCCGCTCGGTGCTCATGGACGTCGGTGCGAACCCGGCGGCCCGCCCCGAACACCTGTACCAATACGCGGTGATGGGGGCGATCTACGCTCGCAACATCCTCGGCATCGAAGAGCCGCGCGTCGGCTTGATCAACATCGGGAGCGAGGACGGCAAAGGCACCGACCTTTGCCGCGAAACGCACGCTCTCCTGCAGCACAGCCGGCTCAAAGAACACTACGTCGGCAACGTGGAAGGCCGTGGCCTGTACCAGGGCGAGGCGGACGTCCTCATCTGCGAGGGTTTTGTCGGCAACGTCGTGCTGAAGGTGAGCGAAGGCATCGCCGAGTACTTCCTCCGCACGTTCCACCAGGAAGTGATCGGCCGGCTCGACCAAGATCGGGAGATGGCCGGGCGGATGCTGGGCGATCTGGCCCGGCGCTACCAGTACCACGAGCACGGGGGCGCTCCGCTGCTGGGGATCGACGGCATCTGCATCATTTGTCACGGATCGAGCAACGCCCGGTCGATCACGAATGCCCTGCGGGCAGCCGCGACCTTCAATCATCGCCAGATCAACGCGCAGATCGTCGAAGAGCTTGCCGTGGGGGTGGAGGCCTAACGCGTGGGCAAAGTCGCGTTCCTCTTCCCAGGGCAAGGCGCACAGCACGTCGGCATGGGCCGGTCGATCGCCGAAAAGCTTCCCGCCGCGCAGCAACTCTACGAACAGGCGGACGAGATCCTGGGTTTCCCGCTCTCGCGGGTCTGCTTCGAAGGACCGGCCGCCCAGCTCGATACGACGGCCATCAGCCAACCGGCCATTTTCGTGACGAGCCTCGCCGCGCTCGAGCTGCTTAAAGCGGAGAATCCGCAGGCCGTTGAATCGTGCGCCGTGACGGCCGGACTTAGCCTGGGGGAATACACGGCCCTGGTGTTTGCCGGGGCGATGTCTTTTGCCGACGGGCTGCGGGTAGTCAAACGTCGCGGCGAAGCCATGCAGGAGGCCTCCGACGCCACGCCCTCCGGGATGGTGAGCGTGCTGCTTTTGGACCTCGCCAAAGTCGAGTCGATCCGCGAACGGGCGTCCGCCGCCGGCTATCTGGAAATCGCCAATTACCTCTGCCCGGGCAACCTGGCGCTCTCGGGGGAGAAAGCGGCCTGTGAAAAGGCGGCCGAGATTGCCACAGCCGAGAGCGGCAAGGCCGTGCCCCTGGCGGTCGCCGGAGCCTTCCACACACGACTGATGAAGCCGGCCGACGAGCGTTTGGCGGAAGCCCTGACGTCGGTTGCCATTCAGCGGCCGCGAATTCCGGTAATTTCCAACGTCGACGCCCAGTCGCACGACGATCCGGAGACGATCCGCCAAAACCTGGTGCGGCAGGTGGTCAGTCCGGTGCGTTGGGAAGATTGCCTGCGAAACATGCTCAGTCAGGAGGTCAACCAGTTTTTCGAGATTGGGCCGGGGCGAGTGTTGCGGGGGACATTGAAGCGGATTGATCGGAAGGCCGATTGCCAGACGGTCAACGATTCGCCCCCCTGACGGATCGCGGCCGCCACTCCGTACGGAGGCCCCGTCCGGGCCACCGGGAGCTGCCCCGGCGGCGTCAGGAATCCGGACCTCACCTGATGTTTACAGGAGAGTGCCAAGCAGCTATATCTTCGCACGTGCTTCGGACTTGCGAAGCTGCGCCAAAACCGGCCCCGGCCGGCACGACCGCAGGGCGAGACTGCTTTAGACCCCGAAACGTGACCGCCGACTAACACGCAATCGGGATTGGTACTTCAAACCACCCGACGACAGCGCCTGGAAAGAATAGCGAAAACGCGACGTTTAAATAGCAACGATCAATTTGCTGCGGGAGGGTGACAGCGTGTCGACAATCGTTGAAGAAAAAGTGATCGGCATCGTCAGTGAGCAATTGGGCGTGCCGAAGGAAGAGGTCAAACTCGACAGCTCGATTATCGAGGACCTCAAGGCCGACTCGCTCGACGTGGTCGAGCTGGTGATGGAGCTCGAAGACGAATTTGACATCACCATCCCCGACGACGACTACGAAAAGCTCAAGACCGTCGGCGACGCGATCAAGTACATCGACGAGAAGAAGTAAGTAATGAAGAGGCGCGTCGTGGTGACCGGCGCGGGGCTCGTCACCGCGCTCGGCTGCGAGTTGGCCGACTTCTGGGACAGCATCTGCGCCGGCAAAAGCGGCGTTGGACCTCTGAAGCGGTTCGACACGACCGACTTCAAGGTCACTTTCGGCGGCGAAATCCGCGACTTTGCGCCGAAGATCACCTGGCCCTCGACGGCAAGGAGATCCGCCGGCTGGATCGCTTCGTCCAGTTCGCGATGGTGGCCTCGCATAAGGCCATCGAGCACTCGGGTATCGATCTGTCGCAGGGCGATTCGTACCGGCACGGCACGCTGATCGGCAGCGGCATCGGCGGCCTGCACGAAATCGAAGAACAGCACTCGAAGCTGTACGAACGCGGCCCCTCGCGCGTCTCCCCGTTCATGATTCCCAAGCTGATCGTCAACGCGGCCAGCGGCAACGTCTCGATCCGTTGGCAACTGCGCGGCCCCAATAGCGCGGTCGCCACCGCCTGTGCCACCGCCACCAACGCCATCGGCGACGCGTATCGGTTGATTCAAAACGACATTGCCGACGTGATGCTGGCCGGAGGCAGCGAAGCGGCCATCACGCCGATGTGCCTCTCGGGCTTTGCGCGGATGAATGCCCTGTCGACGCGCAACAAGGATCCGGAGAGGGCCAGTCGCCCGTTCGATTCCGAGCGCGACGGCTTTGTGCTCTCCGAAGGGGCCGGCGTGTTGGTTCTGGAAGAGTACGAGCACGCCAAGAGCCGCGGAGCCACGCTCCTTGCGGAGATCTGCGGTTACGGCATGACGGCCGACGCTACCCACATGACGGCCCCGGACCCCGAGGGTCGCGGCGCGGCCCGCGCCATGTCCTGCGCCCTCAAGGACGCCCACATCGATCCCGAATCGATCGACTACATCAACGCCCACGGCACCAGCACGCCTCTGGGCGACAAGGCCGAAACGATGGCCATCAAGGCGGTTTTCGGCAGCCACGCGCGCAAGCTCGCCGTTTCCAGCACCAAGAGCCAGATCGGGCACCTGCTCGGGGCCTCGGGCGGCGTCGAAGCGATCGTCTCGATCCTGGCAATGCAGCACCAGGTCGCCCCGCCGACCATCAACCTGGAACATCCCGATCCCGAGTGCGACTTGGAATACGTGCCGAACGAAGCCCGGCCGATGAAGATCAACCGGGTCCTGAAAAACAGCTTCGGCTTTGGCGGCCACAACGCCTGCCTGGTGCTGGCCAAGACGGCGTAAAGCCGGGCAAACGAACGAATGCGCACGGGCCGTCGGGCAATCCGCTAGACGGGCTCATCCCGCCGATCCCACGCGAGACTTTGGTACTTCGGCGTGAGCGCAATCACCCGCTCCTCGACCGACGCCGGGTAGGAGTCGGCCGGCGCGACGGCGCCAAACAGCCCACCGGTCGACAGGCCCATCGCTTCGACGAACGGCGTATCAATGGCGCTTGCCGGTCGGCTTTCGGGGGGAGCCAGATCGAGCAACCCGGAGAACTGGGGGGCATGCTCGCTCCGGCGGATCAGCAGGCTGCCGTGCTGCAGAACAGCTCCGCGACGACGCCGCTGAGCACTGCCCAGGATTTTTTGGCCGGCGATCACGATGTCCCGCGGATCGCCGCGACCGAAGCACAAAAACTCCCCTTCGCGTTCGGCAATCGCCTCACCGCGGAGCGCCGCGTGGATCCCCCGCTCTCCCAGCGCCTCTGACGACCTGCTCGTGGACGCGGCCGTAGATCGACGTCGGAGATTCGGCCAAGGGATGACCCGGCGGCACCGTGCAGGAGTAAGTCCACTCGTGGTGATGCAGAATCGCACCGCCGCCGGTGAGTCGCCGCACGATCGGCAGGCCGGACAACTCGGCGATCGTGTGGGCAGCGTCGGCCGCTTGAAAGTACCCAAGCGAAACGGTGGCCGCGCTCCACCGATACCAGCGGACAGTGCACTCGCCTCGCTCGAGGGCGCCTTCCAACAGCGCCTCGTCGAGCGCCATGTTGCGGACGCCGGTCTGCGGCTCCGACTCAATTACGACGCGGACGGTTCCCATTTGAGGATCGGCTTGCGGGCCGCTTGAACGTCGTCGGGCCGGCTGACGAGCGTCGAATGCGGCGCGTCGTGGAGGAAACTGGGATCCTCGGCAACGATCTTGTGAATCGCGTCGGCAAACGCGTCGAGCGTTTCTTTCGATTCGGTCTCCGTCGGCTCCATCATCATCGCCTCGGACACGACGAGCGGAAAATAGACCGTCGGCGCGTGAAAGCCGTAATCGAGCAGCCGCTTGGCCAGATCCATCGCGGAGATGCCCCGCTCCTTGTAGAGATTGCGGGCCGAGGCAACGAACTCGTGCATGCAGCGCTTGCCGTGCGGCGTGGGCAAGACGTCGGCGAGGCGTGCCATCAGATAGTTCGCATTGAGCACCGCATTTTCGGAAACCGCCTTCACTCCCTGCGCGCCCAGCGTTCTCAGGTATAAGTAGCCCCGCAGCAAAATGCCCACGTTGCCGAAAAACGATCGCATGCGGCCGATCGACCTGCCGGGCACGCTGAGGCGGTAGACCGGCTTGCCTGAAGGTCCGGCCTCGCGGACGACGACCGGCGCGGGCAGATAGTCGGCCAGGAAATCGCGTACGGCAATCGGACCGGCGCCAGGGCCGCCCGCTCCGTGGGGTCCCGTAAATGTCTTGTGCACGTTGAAGTGCATCATGTCGCCGCCGAAATCGCCCGGCCGGGTGATTCCCAGGATGGCGTTCATGTTCGCGCCATCGACGTAAACGAGTCCCCCCGCCTGGTGCAGCAATCGGGAGATCCGCGCGATCTCCGGCTCGAAAAGTCCGAGTGTATTGGGGTTCGTGATCATGAACACGGCCGTCGACTCGTCGAGGTTCGCCTTGAGTTCCTCGAGATCGACGAGCCCCTCGGCCGACACATCCAGCTGCACGCACTCGAATCCCGCCAGGGCGGCGCTAGCCGGGTTGGTGCCGTGAGCGCTCGCCGGAAAGAGGACTTTGGTGCGCCGCTCGCCCTTGTCGTGAAAATAGGCGGCCGCGACCAAGAGCGCCGTCAGCTCTCCCTGCGCACCGGCTGCCGGGTGCAGCGATACGGCGGGCAGTCCCGAGATCTCCGCCAGCATCTGCTGCAGCTCGTACAGAATCGTCAGCATGCCTTGGGCGGCCTCGTCGATCTGATAGGGATGCAGATCGACCAGCCCCGGCAGGCGGGAGAGCCGTTCGTGCCGCTTGGGGTTGTACTTCATCGTACAACTGCCGAGCGGATAGAAATGCGTGTCGACCGACATGTTGAGGGTCGACAGATTGACGAAGTGGCGGATGACGTCCGGCTCCGCAAGCTCCGGCAATTCGCACGCAGTCGCGGCCAGCTGCGACTTGGGAATCAGCGAATCGAGCGGCCGAGGGGGAACGTCGCTCTCCGGAAACGTGCAGCCACGCCTGCCCGGATGCGCCAGCACGACAAGCGGTTGGGTCGCCAAAAGATTACGCATGGCCCTCGTTCGTTCGCGACAAGTTGACTCGAATCAGTCCCGCTTGCTCGATTCCGTGACCCAGCTCAATCGGTCACCCGAGCTGAGTCTCACGCAGCGCTGGGATGCCCACCGCTGTTGCTTCCAAACCGCCGAGCGCGGCGACCAGCTCATCAATCTCCCGCCTGGTGCGTTTTTCTGTCACAGCGACCAAGAGCGCGTCGCTCAGCGATTCGTCGACGGCCTCGCCAAATCGCCGCATCGTGGGCCCCAGATCGAATCCCGCGTCCCGCGCCCGCGCAAAACGCTTCGACGCCTCCGTCGCACCGCAGCGTAAATTCCTTGAAGAAAGGACGGTCGAATGCCAACTGGACTCCGGGGATTCTCGTCAGCCGCTCGGCCGCGTAATGGGCTTTGCGGCAGCACAATTCGGACGCCTCTTTGAGTCCCTGCGGACCGACAAGCGAGAGGTAGGCGGTCGCGCGGAGCGCGAGCAGGCCCTGATTCGTGCAAATGTTGCTCGTGGCCTTTTCGCGGCGAATATGTTGCTCGCGGGCCTGCAGCGTCAGCACATAACAGGGACGGCCCTGGCGATCGGTCGTGCGGCCGACCAAACGTCCCGGCATCTTCCGCACGAATTCGTTCCGGCAAGTGAAGATCCCCAAGAACGGTCCGCCGTATTGCATCGGAATGCCGAGCGATTGCCCCTCCGCCACTGCGACGTCGACCCCGTAGTCGCCAGGCCGCCGCAAGATTCCCAGGCTGATCGGATCGAAAGCAACGACCGACAAAGCGCCGACCGAGCGCGCCTGCCGGCACAGCTCTTCCGGCTCTTCGAGGCAGCCGAAGAAATTGGGATGCTGGAAGATGAGGCAGGCGGTCCGGTCGTCGACCAGCTTTTTCAAATCGGCCGGGTCAACCGTGCCGTTGTGCGTGCCGACCACCACGAGCTCGCAATTGAGATTCGACAGATACGTTTCCAGCACCTGCCGGTATTCGGGATGCACGGAACCAAGGACCACGACCTTTTCGTGCCGGCCCGTGACCCGCATGGCCATGAAGGCGGCTTCGCTCACCGCGGTGCCGGCCTCATACAGGCTGGCGTTGGAGACATCCATCCCCGTCAGGCGGCACACGAGCGACTGGTACTCGAAGAACGCCTGCAGACTCCCCTGGCTGGCCTCGGCCTGGTAGGGCGTATAAGCCGTATAAAACTCGCCCCGCGAGACGACCTCATCGACGGCTGCCGGAATGAAGTGGTCGTAAACGCCCCCACCCATCAGGCAAACGCGGTCGCCTCCCGCCACGTTTTTGCCGGCGAGCGTCCGCACGGCCCGCTCGAGCTCCATTTCGGTCAAGGCCGGCGGCAGTTCCAGGGGACGCGCGAGTCGACAGTCGGCAGGAACCTGTTGGAAGAGCTCGTCGATCGACTCGGCACCGATCGTTCGCAGCATTTCGCGGCGCTGATCGGGCGTGTTGAAGAGGTAGCTCACGCGTGCTCGCTCTCGTCGGCACAGTGCGCTTCGTAGGCGGCACGGTCCATCAATCCCGACAGCGAGGACGGATCGCTCAGCTTGAGCTTCATCATCCATCCCTTGCCGAACGGGTCGTCAGACAGCACTCCGAGATCGTCGGCAAGCGCCTCGTTCACCTCGACGATTTCGCCGGTCGCGGGTGCGTAAAGGTCGCTCACGGCCTTCACGCTTTCGACCTCGCCGAAGGTTTCACCCTGGCGAATGGTGCGTCCCTTGCGGGGCAGCTCGATATGCACCAGGTCCGTCAGCTGCTTGACCGCGAAATCCGTGATGCCCACCGTCGCCGTTTGTCCCTGGACCGAAATCCACTCATGGGACTTTGCATATTTCAAGGAGTTGAGGTCCATCCCCGGAAATTCCCTCTCCGAACGAACCGGCCCTGCCGGCAAATGGCGATCGGACGAACAGACAATATTGCGTTTCAGACTGCTGTGTTTCAGGCTGCGGAGCGTGAAGGCGTCCGCGCGATGTGCCGATGCACACCATACATTCAGCCGCGCCGCCTGAAAAGCGAGCGAATGCAAAGTCCGTCGACGATCCCGCACGGCCCCGCGGCGCACAGCGCGCGGCGATGCTCATCAAAAGGGCGCTAGGGATTCGCGTCGGGAGGGGTCTGCGCGGCCGTCCGACCCTCATATTGCGCGATCTTCCCGAGCCGGCGGGCGTGGCGGCCGCCTTCGAACTCGGTCTTGAGCCAGATCTCGACCATGCGGTTGACCAAGCGATCCCCCAAAAGGTCGGCCGAAAGGCACAGCACGTTCGCGTCGTTGTGCAGCCTGCTCATTTCGGCCGTTAGATCGTCGTGGCACGGGGCAGCGCGAATGCCGGGAAATTTGTTAGCGACGATGCACATCCCCATGCCCGTGCCGCAAATCAGGATGCCGCGGTCGACCTGGTGCGAACTCACCGCGGCGGCGACCTTGGCCGCATAGTCGGGATAGTCGACGCTCTGTGAGCTTTCGGGGCCGAAATCGAGACCTTCGTGGCCCAGCTCGGCGAGCCGAGCGAGGATTTTTCCTTTGACCGCGAAACCACGGTGATCGCTGGCGACGGCGATTTTCATGCGTATTGACGATTTCTCCGTTGCTATCCCAGTGTTTGTTAGTTTCTCGCTTCGAGTCCCGGTCTACAAGCAGCTGTATCAGCCGTGAACGGAATTTGAGTCGCGAACAGAACTTAAATCCCGAACCAAATCCAAGCCGGCCGCGGTCACGGTTTACCTCCGGGCAGCGGCAGCGTTTGCAGGATGACTTTCAGGTTGCGATCGATTTCGACGCGACATTGTTCGTATTCATCTTCGCCCAGCCCGATTGGATCGGAGATTTCGGCCCCGTCCCGCGCCAGCAGCTCGACGCGGTCGCCCAGATGGGGGTAGGAAGCCAGGATTGCGTCGCGGTGACCGCGCGTCATGGCGAAAATCTGGTCAGCCTGTTCCAGCAGACGCTGCGTCACCGGCTGCGATTCGTGCGCTCGCAAGTCGACACCGTACCGCGCGGCGACCTGGATCGACTCGGGCGCAGCCGGCAAGCCGGATTCGGCCGCCATACCCGCCGAAAGGACCATGTATCCGTGGTCAGCCAGTTCGTCTTCGCGGCAGTGCAGGCGATCTGCCAGCATCTTGCGGAAGAGTCCCTCGGCCAGCGGACTGCGGCAGGTGTTTCCCGTGCAGATGAACAAAAAAACTTCGCTGGCGAGCCGCCCGATCATGGTTTCCGTCACGACTCCCGGACGGACGACCGACCAGGATCCGTTGGACACGCCGACAACCGTCGCCAATTGCCCGTAGCGGCATTCGCCGTCATCGATCACCAGCTCGACGACGCTGCCGAAGCCATCGAGCAAGCTGCCGGCGGTCAAAAGCGGTTGCTCGTGACATTCGGTTTGTGCGATTAGGGGCGCGGGCATCAGCCGCAACGCTTCTTGAATGCAGTCGTGAGCGGGAACGCGAATCCAGAGGCGCGAGTCGGGCGAGAGCGCCCGTTGAGCCGCTTCCGACAGGGCAGAGAACAAGCCCGACTTTGGCTTGAGATCAAAAGCCAGCGTCACGGGACCGGGCCAACAGCGGCGTGCCAGCCGCTGACCCAAAACGTCCATGTGCGGCACGTAGTCGAGGGCTTCCTGGAGACCCTTGACCACCAACGTCGTATGGCATGCCTTGCCTCCTGACTTGCCGGCACTCAAGCGATCGACGGCCGGCCCGACCAGCGAGTGGGCACATGCCGCGTACACCGTCTCGGTCGGAAAGCCGACGATGTGTCCGGCGATAAGCGACTGCACGGCGCGATGGACCGCGTCGCGAGGGTCGTCGGTTTTACGAAGGTCGACCAGAGCCGACATCGGCGCACTTCCCTGAAGGGCCGCTCGAGCCGCCCTGCGAGTCGGGGCCGGTGCTGACCGCCCGCGTCGGCAAACGCCGCGCTGCGGATCCCCAGCCTGCGATGGAATCGAATTTACGTATCGGACAATTCGTGTCGATCCTCCGCGGGCGCGGCACGGAGGGAACTGATTTTATGTCGAAGGAAACGGCTTGGATCGACCGGTTAGGTAGGCGAGAAAGCCACGAACTCTCCGCGATTGACAAGGCCGCGCAGAGATTCCGAACCGGCTTAGACACGGTCGCCGCCGTGCGCAACCGTCGACCCTATAGGAATTTGGCTCTGAAGAATCATAATCCGCGCGGGGTCGATCTTCAAGCGGCTGCCGCACGCGAGGACGCCAGGCTCCATCGCATTTCCAGGTCTAAAATTTTGCCCGCTGGACGCGCGAATCCGGTCATAAATGCGTATAACAGGCACACAATGTGCCCTTCTGCTGGGGGCCACGGGGACGTGATCGTCCCTTGAACAGCGTCTCTGACTTCGACAGCGCTTGCGATTTCGACGTGAGAATCCGGCGAAACAATGACGACACTGCAGCGACGGCGAAAACCGAAACGCAAACTGCCTCGTAAGGCTTTGCGGCGTCTGGTCGAGTTCAAGGGAATCCGTCGACTGAGCTTCCGCGAATACCGTGACGACATCCGCGAGCTTTACGACGGACCACGCGGCGCCGTGCTGGCGTTGGGCAGTTTGATCTCTCTACACGAGCCGCTGATCGGTCACGTGCTGCGGGCCCGAAAGTTCGACATCACCGGCTCGCGAAAAATTCTCGACGTCGGCTCCGGCGCGGGTCAGATCCTGGGACACCTGCTCAAGCAAGCGCTTCCCGACACGCAGCTCGTCGCGTTCGACTTGTCGCACCAGATGCTGCGTCGCGCTCGCACGCGCATGAAAGACCGGCGCCCCCAATACATCGCCGGCGACATGATGCGGATGCCGTTTGCCGACGGCACCTTCGATTGTGTGACGTGCGGCTGGGTGATCGAGCACCTGCCCGATCCCCGCCCCGGACTGCGCGAGATCGGCCGCGTGTTGCGGCCCGGCGCGCGGGCCCTGATTCTGGCGACGGAGGACACGGTCTCCGGCGCGTTCGTCAGCCGGACCTGGCGGTGCCGCACCTACAATCGCAGCGAGCTCGAGCGCGCGTGCGACGAGGCGGGCCTCCCCTGGAAGGCTCAGCTCTGGTTTACGCCGGTCCATCGCTTCTTCAAGATGGGCGGGATTCTCGTCGAGGCCATCAAGCCAAACGTCGAGTGAGCGCAGCGCGCGCACGTTCCGCTCGGGAGCGGTGCTATGAGGGACGGCAGCAGCGACTCTTGTTAGGTTCGCTCGGATTACGTTTTCGATAAACTCCCCCGTCTCGTCGTCGGGGTGCTCGCGCGCGTCACAAACCCGGCTCTTCTCAGACGAGGCCGGTCTTCTCAGACGGGTCCGGGGGCAGTTAAATGGAACTGGTGGAGCTAGATCGTAAAAGGGACGCCAGTCCCGCGTTCCGCGGAGTGAACCGAACCCATGACTGCCACCGAGGTACTCGCGGCTCAGCCGGCCAAGCGGCGGAGGCGTTTCGGGCTTGGCTGGCGGCTCATGGCGCTGGGCCTCTGGACGGCAGTCTTATGCTATGTCGGCGCAAAATGCTTTTTGTGGTGGCGCCTGGATGTGGGCATGACCGAGAGCCCGGGCGTTGAGGCAGTTTGGCGGCTTCACTACCAAGAGCTGTATTCCTCAGGTGCCGTGAATGCGCGGCTCGGCCCGGACGACGGCTCGTACGACGTCCTCTTGCTCGGTGGGTCCGTGCTCGAACAAACGGCGCCGGCCCTCGAACAGGCGTTGCGGAAAGAGCTCAACGGTCGCGTGCGGCTGTTCAACCTGGCGCGAGCCGCCCATACGTCGCGCGACAGTTACTTCAAATGCCAGCGGCTGGCCGGGAAGTCGTTCGACCGGGTGATTTTCTACGACGGCATCAACGACGCGCGGATGAACTGCTGTCCCGACGACGTCTTCCGTGACGACTATCGACATTTCAGCTGGTACGACTCGCTCGAGACCCGGCTGGCCGCCGGCACCGTGCCGGTCTCCGACATCCTGGCCTCGAACCTCAAGCGTGGCTCGCTGTCGTTCGACGTCGCGTCGGGGCGCCAGTTCAGCGATCATGTCAAAACGGCCCACGCCTACCGGCAGAATCTCGAGTCGATCGCCGATGCGGCCGACCGTGGCCTGGGTCCGCTGCTCTTGATGACGTTTGCGTCCTACGTTCCCCAGGACTACTCGGACGCGGCCTTTCGCGCGCACCGACTCGGCTACGGCCGCGGCAAGTACGACGTCGGGCTAGACGTCTGGGGAACGTCAAACGGCGTGCAGGCGGCCATCGCCGCGCACAACGACGTGTTGCGTGAGGTGGCCGCACGGCACAAAATGGCGCTCTTCGTTGACGAAGAGAAACAAATGCCCAAGAGCGGCGACAATTTTTCCGACCCCTGCCACTTCACCGAACAGGGGATCGCCACCTTCGTTGAGCACACGCTCGGAGCGCTGCGCGACGATGTCGCGCATTTCAAAGCGGCACGGAAGGTGGCGGCAAGCGCGGGCCAATGACCGCGCACCGAACGCGCGAGAATCCGCCCGAACTTACTCGGCGTGCTTGTAGATCTCGGTCGGAGGCGCGACCTTGCGGTAGCCGAGGTTCTCGATCACCTCGAGCACTTCGCTCCATGTGGGGAACTGGCGACCGCTGCGGCGCTTGTAGAGATCCATCGCCTTCATGAAGTCGACCTGATCGGGTGTGTAATCGCGCTCGCAAGTCGTGGGATCGATTTGACGCCGCCGCTCAACCTTGTTGCGACGCTCGCCCTGACGCTGCTCGGCGCCGGAAACCTCCGGCGCTCCCGTGCCGCGGCGGTCGGCGGCAGCAGCGTGGCGCCCCGTGCGGCGACGATCCACGATTAGCTGATTGGCGGCGTTGGTGTGCCTGATCATAGCGCGTTTCACCCCTTCTGATGTCTTAGGCGGGTTGGGCGGACGGTAGTTCCCGTTGGGGCAAGTGTGGGATTGGGGTGTCGGCGTGTCGCTGTCGCTGGCTTTTCGGGACGGCCCTCATGGCCTGGAAAAGCCGCTTTAATTATTCCCGGTAGAATTCACCTGGGCAGTAGCTAACGGTGAAGAAGGCCAGGAAAGCCCGGCGAACAGTGCGGACGCGGCAGTCTTCCCGCTTATTCCGCGCGTGACGGTTTTGCGGGGGCCGCCGGGCTCGGAGCCACGCGTGCTGGCAGGCTTTCGGTGGAGGTCGCGGCTTTCGCGATCGGGTCGTTCTGGATCACGCCGCCCACCACCAAACGAGCCGACCCCTCGCCCACTCGCCCCGCCGCAAAGACGGTGTCGAACAGGCTGGCGACATCTAGAAAGCGACTGAGCACTTCGTTGGCATCGGCCGACCGGATCGACCGCACGCGCGTCGCGTGCTGCACCAACTGCTGTCCGTGCTCGACGAGAAAGCGGCGGATGCCGGCCGTGTCGATGTAGACGACCTGGTTCTCTTGCGGAAAGTAGCGTTTGGCGAGCGTCTCGATGGCCGGTGGGATCGAACTCCGCACCGCCGAGTCTTCCCGGCCAATGAAGTGCCGCACAGCCTGCGGGCTCGTGGCGAAGACCAGAAATCGCGAGGTCAGCGAATAGGCCGGCTGATATGGGCCCAGGCTGTCGATCCAGCGAGTCCGCGTGATGCCGATGCTTTCCGTGCGCACCACGGCGGGCTTGCCCGTCGAACGCATGTTGAAATAGGCGGCCGCCAGGTTCAGACCGATGTTGTGGCCGTTATCCAGCGCGTCGCGAAACGAAGGAGGCCGTTCCGGCGCCGGGGCCTGTCACCGCGACGGCGGCCGCGCCCGAGTTCGAGCGGGCGCAATCGTCGTGTCGGCTGGCGGCAGCTCAGCCCCGATCAAGCCGTCGATCGGCAATTCGTCCGGCTTGGCATCGGTCCGTGCGACGATGTAGGCGCCGAAATTCTCGCGGAAGGCCGGCAGCACGTCCTCGAACGGATCGAGCCCCAGCAAAAGGCCTCGACTGACCTGGCGCAGTGACTCCCACATGCCGCCGCCTGCGTCTTTGGCGCTTGGAGGCGCCAGTTGTCTGAGCAAGTCGCCGAACGCCTGCCGGCCAGCCACAACGACAAGCGCGTCGTGCGGGACCAGGCGGAGAAAGTCGGCGGCGCCCGACATCGATTGAATCCATTTCCGCCCCTGATCGGAGATGCCGTCCATTGAGTAGTGGGCGACCGCTTCGACGACAATTCCCCGATCGACTTGCACGCCAAAAGCCAGCCATTCGCAGCGCCGCCAGGCCGCTTCGAAGATCTTGGCTAAGGACATATGGACCGGCGATTTTGCCGGGGCAGAGCCGCCGGCCGAAGGCACCGCAGTCTTGCTCGCGGGCGCCGAAGAAGCTGCCGCTCCATTGGGAGTGAAGCCGAAAACACGGTCCCAAGCTCGCGGATTCACATAGGCGCGGGCCGCCTGCCCCCCCTGCAGTGATTTGTGCGCGGCCTGATAGGCAGGCAACCCGAGCAAGCTTTCGTTCAAACCGGACGCCCGCGCCAGCGTGAGCGAGCGGCGGATCCACTCCTCCCGGTCGGTGAGCATCAGCGTGCGATCGAGCTTGCAATAGAAGAGAACCAGCGACCCGGATCCTCCTTTTGCCGAACAGGTGCGCTTGTAGTAGGTCTGCCCGGCGAACTCGATCGGCTCGGTTTGCTGCGGCTCGGCCCGGTTCCACCCCTCGATCACCGCGTCGAGCGCCTCGCGGCTGGACGTCTCCGTGAGCATGATGGCCGACATGTCCGGGCCGGGCTCGGCATAGACGGCCACAACAACCGCCCGTCCGAACATGTCGTGAAAAAACTGGCGGAACGATTTGCCGGTAAAATTTTCGATGACTTTGACGATGCCGCGGGCATGGCGATACTCGCTTCCCGATTGCCACTCCGCGTAGATCTGCGACCGCTGCAGCCGCTGGAAAAACTCGCCCCGCTCGAAGGCGGTCACCGTGTCTTCGAGATGCGGGATCTCGACGCAAAGCCCCGCGTCCCGGCCGACCAGACGCACCAGCCGATCGATCGACTCGTCGGCCCATGCCGTCGAACCGATCGACCAAAGCGCCAACACGATTACCAAGCGCGACAGCAGTTGGCTCACGCCCGACTTCGCTCGTTGCGTGCGCTGCCGTCGGATCGTGGCCGATCCCGGCCGACAAGGAGTTGCCGCAATCATGTCGCCGGCGTCCGTTTTTCTGGAACCGCTTGGATCAGAAACTCAAACGCGTGGCTCAACTGGTGAGTCACAGGCGCGATCTCTTCACGCACTCCGTCGACCCAATGATCGTCGCTCGGCGGAGCGGCCGGCGCGTCGGCGACCGGATCGGCCGAAGGAACCAGCACCGTCGCGGCCGTGACAGCTTTGGCGGCATCGCCGGCCAAGTGAAGATAGGCGGAGCCGGCATCCGCCACCATCAACTCGACGGGCGCACCGGCAGACGCGGGCGTTCGCGCGTCGACTTGTGCGGCCACCGGCTTAGCGGGCGAAGTGCTCGCGACGTTCGTGGTGTCCACCACCGAGTTCTGGCCCGCGACGGGCTGAGTGGGAGCGGCAGGCGGCAGCGGTCGACGAATCAGCAGCATCGCCACGAGGCCTAGCGCCAGCGCCGCGAGACTCAAGCCGGCAGTCCCAATGAACCGACGTCCCCGTGTGGGACGGCCAGGTGTGCGTTCAGGAAGTGCGATCTCCCGCGCAGGCGCGGCTTCTGCGCCGAGCGGTGCGCCGTCTTCAATCGGTGCAACGCCCGCCGCGACCTGAGCCAGAATCCGCGCGGAGAGATCGGCCGACGGCGCCGGCTTCTTCCAGGCCACCACGGCCCGCTCGACAATCAGCGAGTCGAGCCACAGCTCGCGGCACTGTGGACATGTCCCGGCATGTTCGCGCAGCTGGGCCACGTCGATCGACGCACGTCGTTCGACAAGTTCGGCCAACTGGCGGCTAAACTCCGTGCAATTGATAGTCGGCATTGTTCACCACTCCACGACGCCGCAGACGTTCGGCCAGCTCGCGCCGCGCGCGATGCAGCCACGTCTTGACCGTTCCTTCGGGTCGATCGAGCACGGAGGCAATCTCCGCGCAGCTTAGCTCTTGCTGGTAGAAGAGGACAAAGCAAAGCCGGTAGTCTTCGCGAAGGGCCGCGACGGCCAGATCCAGCTCGTCGCTGAGCTCCCGCGAATCTCCCGCTCCGCTGGCGACGATACGGTTGATTTCCACGCTGCTGCGGGCCGGGTCTCGCGGTCGCTGCCTCAAGGCGGTGCGGCAGCGATTCGCGGCAATGGCCAGGATCCAGGGCTGCAGCGGGCGCGTCGGATCCCAGCTTCGCAAGGCGCGAAACACCCGCAGGAAGACATCCTGCGTGACGTCCTCGGCATCTTCGCGTTGGCTCAACATCTTCACGCAGACGGCAAACACCATGGACTGAAACCGCTCGACGAGTTCGCGCGCGCCCTGCTCGTTGCCTTCGAGGCAGAGTCGAACCAGGGCGGCGTCATCCGTCACAAGACCCCCTGCGTGTCCTTG
The DNA here is from genome assembly GCA_963800135.1 of uncultured Planctomycetaceae bacterium. GTDB lineage: Bacteria > Planctomycetota > Planctomycetia > Planctomycetales > Planctomycetaceae > DASPSM01. The sequence continues at coordinate 805,382 of CAWCZR010000003.1, forward strand.
ATTAGAGTACCGCACACAAGGGCTTTCGGTTTCAGCAAACGCGGGCCGCCCCCTGGCTTCAGCTGGTTCTTCCGTTCACCAACCCCTGGCCGTATCCGGATGGCGTGCCGCACCTTCGAGCATTGTGACCACTTCCTGCAGCCGGCCAGCCACGAGCGTCAGGCCCCGGTCGTAGGCTGGACTCACTCTGGCAAGTCTACGGTCGCGCAGGGGCTTGCCGCAATCCGGCGTCCGTGGCGTCGGACGGCGTTGATCCGGTCCACCGCTGTTCGGCCCAAATCACGGGCCCAGTTGAACAGTGCCAGTGTTCAGGAGCGTCGGAGGTCAGGAGTTTTGGCCCGGGGATCCGCCGTGCACGATCTCGCGGGCCAGCTGACGCGACGCGCGGTAGGCGTGGCGCATCGTAAACATCCGCGCTTCGATCTGCTCCTCGTTGTAGAGGCGGCCTTCGCTGCACGGGAGACCGGCCAGAGCCAGGGTCAGCGGCAGCAGATCCAAAAACTCACGATACCGACGTTGGATTTCGCCCGCGTCACTGCTCATGGCTATCGACTCCGGTCACTGCCCATCGATCTCCGAACCGCGCGGAAGGAAGCTCAGGCGGCACCCGGAGAATGGGGTTCTCTCAACGTGGCGTTGCTTGACGCCCCTTCTCCACCGCTGCTTTTACCAGTTTTTTGACGGAGAAACAAATCGAGAAACCGCGCTTGGGCACGGCGCTCGCAACCGTCGCATACAGCAAGCGGAACGCGCGCTTTCTTACGGCGTGGCTTCGCAAATCCGACCCGTCTAAACAGGCCGCCGCTGAGTGTATCTTTTCAGGATGTCCGCGGCGTTATCCGCCGGCTTGGCGTTGGGATTTACGGCCGACTTTTGCTCGCCACCAAAGGGCGACGGATCGTTCGGATCGACGGCCTTTTCAGCAGCCGGCTCCGGCTCAGGGGCCGGCGGTGGCGGCGGTGGGGCCGGGGCCTTGGCACCAGTGGTCTTCGGGTCGGGCAGACGGACCGAAGGCGTCGCCGGCTCTTCGATGGCTGCAGCCGGCTCGGGCGTCGCTGGGGCCGGCTGTTGTTGCGGAGGCGCGTAGGTCGGCGCCGCGGCATAGCCCCCCATCTGCGGATACATGCCCGGATAACCCATCGGCATCTGCGGATAGCCCATCGGAGTCTGGTAACCCATCCCGGGCGGCAGATAGGGGTTGTAGGGGGGCTGGTAGGGCATCCCCATTGGTGGATACATCTCAGCCCCGTAACTGGGTGTCTGCTGAGGGCTCCAGACGACCGTCGTATCGCCGTTATGGCCGCCTCCGGCCGCAACCGGCGAGGTCGGCACGGGAGTCAGCGATTCCGGGGCTAGGATGCTCGAACCGGTATCTTCCGGAGTAGGCGGCACCGGGATCTCGAACGAAGTGTCACCCGAGGCCAACGGGGTTGTTTCGGACGTGGCGGCATCGGTGCTCGCGGGTAGCAGCTGCGAGGAGTCGCTCCGCTTCTCGTCCTGATCGCCGACCAACAGTTCGAAGTCGAGTTTACCGACCCGAATATGGTCGCCGGCGCCGAGCACCAGTTCGCCGCGCACACGCTGGTTGTTGACGTAAGTCCCGTTTGTGCTGCCGAGGTCGCGGACGCGGACCGAAAAGTCGTCGACCCACAGCGCGCAGTGATGGCGGCTGACCAGTTCGCTGTTCGGCCGCAGATGGCAGTCCTGCTCGCGGCCGATCAAGAATTTACGCGTCGCCAACGGAATAATCTTGCCGTGGTGTCTGCCTCCCACGACCTTCAACTTCGCCTGCAACATCGAGTTGGAACTCCACCCGACGAACTGGCCCGCAGCCGAATCGTTCGGCGCGGTCAATTCCTGTGTCTGCGGCGGCTGCCGCACGAGACGCCGGAACACTCACCTGTGCCAATCCGTAGCGCGCACCCTGGAGCGACCGTGGTTACGCATTCGGACGACAACGTTGCTCGATTACGGTTCATTTCCCTTTGCGCTAACAATCACGTCTGCGACAACGAGAGACCCGTTTGATCGGCCACGGGAGGCCAAGTGCGACCTGAACGATTCCGGCGGAAGACTGCGAAGATGATAAAGGAAGAACCGTCGGGGGAATCAATCCGTCGATGCACTCTCAAATTACCCGGCCAACGCTAACACCGGTATCAGTCGATGTCAACGCGGGCCCTAGCATCAACCCTGATGACAATTTCGAGGCGTTTTGTCTCGAAAGAGAACGGAAAACGCCAAGGTCGTCAGGATTCTCTCATTGTAATACCGGCGCGCGACCACTGGTAGAGAAAATGCTGTTCACAATTTTGCTGATCGACCGGTTTTCTGTCGGGACATAGCACCATTTACGCCAACTCGCGGTTCGCAAAAACAGACGACGCTGTCGAAAATGTACGACGTGCGCAGCGGTGCGGCGATCGAGGCGTGGTGGGGGCTCCTTGGCGGACCCCCAGGCTGTGCCGAAAGCCTGTGAGACGAGGCCACGAACGTTAAGACGCCGCAACCCCAACGATTGCCGCCGGCTTGGTCGCATTCTCGCTTGGTTGCTGTATCGCTTGGTCGCAGTATCTTTGTCGGCCCGACGGCTCTAAAATCTGTTGCAGGACTGCTTTGGCTGATTTCTCTCCCCGTTCCAGCCCCCTTCCCTGGCTTTTTTCTTTGTGCTAAAGCACATCAAAAACTCGTGGGCGATCGGGCTCGTCGTAGCCTCGCTGCTGTTGGCGGCGGCGGCTTGGCGGTCGAAGTCCCAGGGCGAAGTGACGCAAGTGGGCGAGGCCTCGCAGGAACCAGATTCTTCTGCGCCCTCCGATTCTGCTCGCTCGTCGAAGATTCGTGTCGACGTAATTCGGCCGCACGTCGGCAAGATGGCGCGCTCGGAAACGGAGCCAGGCACCGTCGACGCTTTCGACTATGCGAATCTCTACGCCAAGGTTTCGGGCTACCTGAAGGTGCAGAACGTCGACATCGGCAGTGTCGTCAAGGAAGGTGAAGTTCTCGCCGAGATCGACGCGCCCGAGTACATTCAATCTCGCGACCAGGCCCGTGCCGAAGTCGAACAAGCCAAGGCCCGCGTGCAGCTGGCCGAGTCGGCGGTCACCCGGGCCGAGGCTGACGTCGGCGCCGCCGAGGCGGGCGTCGAGCAGAAAAAGGCTGAGCAGACGCGGACCGAGGGCTATTTGAAGTTTCGCAAAATCCAATACGAACGGATGAGCCATCTATACGAGCTGAAGTCGATCGATCAGCGACTCGTCGAAGAAAGTCGCAAGGAGCAAGATGCGGCCCAGGCCGCCGTCGACGCGACCAAGGCGTCGATCGAGACAGCCCAAACCGAAGTCGCGGCGAAGAAAGCCAAGGTCACGCAAGCCCGGGCCAACGTTGTCGACGCGCGGGCAAGCGTCGACGTGGCTCGGACGCTGCTCGAGAAAGCCCAAGTCTTCGTCAACTATCTCAAAATTGTCTCACCCTATAATGGAGTGATCACGGAGCGTGGTTTCCACGTCGGCGAATTCATCCGGTCACCCGATCAGGGACGGCAGGTCCCGCTTTTGACCGTGGCGCGAAGCGACGTGATGCGCGTGGTCATGCGGTTGCCGGAACGCTACGTCCCCTACTGTGAGCCGGGCGACGACGCCGTTGTCGAGCTGGACGCCTTGCACGGCCGCGTGTTTCACGGCACCGTTTCGCGGATCGCCAATTCGCTCGATCGCTCGGACCGGACGATGCGGGTCGAGGTCGATCTGAAAAACCCCAATGGCGAGCTCCGGGACGGCATGTTCGGTCGCGTCACGGTGCAATTGACGTCAGCCACCAAAGAGCTGAGCATTCCCTCTTCGGCCCTGGTCAACGTGGGACGGCCGGGGGCCTTCTCGGTCTACGTGGTTCGCGACGGACGCGCCGACCGCGTACCGGTGAAAGTCGGTCGCGATAACGGAATTCGCGCGGAGATCCTCTCGGGTTTGCAAGCCAACGACTTGATCGTTGCCCATCCCTCCGAGGATCTGACTTCGGGCGCGGCGGTCGAGTTCGATCGGCCGACTCCGGCCGGCGAGCCGACGTCGGCCGCGAAGAGCTGACCGGAAAGCTCTCACCGGATCGAAGCGCTTTACGGGGCTAAATTGCTTCAGGCGGCCGGATGCGGCGCCAGCCCGAAATCTTCGTCGTCCGAGTCTTCTGTCGTCAGCGGCGCCGGCCTGACGAAGAGCGAATAGAGGCAGGGCAGCACGAAGAGCGTCGCCGGCTCTCCCGCGATCAGTCCGCCCAAAATCGCCCGCGCCAAGGGAGCGTTGGCTTCGCTGCCCCGCTCGAGCGCCAGCGCGGCGGGCACCATCGCGAAGAAGGCAGCCAACGCCGTCATCGTTACCGGCCGTACGCGGATCGACGCGGCCTTGCGAATGGCTTCTGTCGGCGTCAGTCCTTCGTGCCGCCGCAGCTCCTGCGCAAAATCGCTCATCAGCACGGTGTTGGCCACCTTGATGCCGACGATAAAAATGATCCCCAGGAGTGATTGGACATTAAGCGCCGTGCCCGTGAAGTAAAGCATCGGCAAGACGCCGGCCAAGGCCAGCGGCACGGTTCCCATCACGGTCAGCGGCACGATCCAAGAACGGTCGAGAGCCACCATCAGGAAGTACATCAAGAGGGCCGCCAGCACGAGGCCGACGCCCAGGTTCCGAAACGTGTCTTGCATCCGCGAATACTCGCCCGTCAGCTCGAGTTTGCCCCCGGGGAGCAGCTTGTGGTCGGGCACACCGGCCTCGTATGGACTCCAGGTGCCGCGGCCGCTCGCGACGCCGAACTTCGCCAGTAGCCGGCCCACGTCGTTGGCCACATGCCCCAAGTCGCGGCCGTAAACTCCCATTGTCAGGTCGATCGTCGGCTGCAGCGTCGTATGGTGCACTTCGGCCGGCACTGTGGTCCGGCTGATCGTCGCGATGTTCTGCAGGGGGACGGGATCGTTTTGCTTGGGGCTGGTGATGGGGATATTCATCATCGTCTCGATCGACTCGATGTCCCCTTCCGGATACTGCACGCCGACGAAGTACTGGTTGTGGCTGACCGGATCGAACCAGAAATTCTTCTTGTTGAACGAGATGCTGGAGTTGAACGCGGCCACGACATTTTTCATCACGTCGGCCTGGCTCAATCCCATATCGGCGGCCTTGGTGCGATCGACGTCGAGCACGAACTCGGGATAGTCGAGCCGCTGAATGATGCGGGCGTCGACCACGCCGGGAATCTTGGTGACCTCGGCCTGGATGGCGGCCGCCACTTCGCGGGCCTTGACCATGCTGTTGCCGCGGACCCGCACGTTGAGCGGCGTCGATTTGCCCTCGTTCATGGCGCCGCGGATCATGCCCCCCGCATCAAAGGCAAATTCCAACTCGGGGAATTGGCGGTTGAGCTGCTGTCGCAGCATCTCCACATATTCTTGGGCGGACCGTTCCCGCTCCGCCTCGAGCTGGACCTTCACCACCGCGTCCATCGGGCCGGAGTTGGGCGTGTAGGCAGCCGACCAGTCGGCGACGACGCCGATCTCGCTGATGATCGTCTGCAGATCCTTTTCAAGCAGCTTGCGCACGACCTGCTCGACGCCGGCGATCTTCGCTTCGGTTCGCTCGATCCGTGTGCCGGTGGGGCGCGGACGTAAATCTCGAACGCGCCGGCATCGACCTCCGGGAAGAAGTCGCGGCGAATGACCGGACCCAAGCCCCCCAAGCTGAGGATGAGCAGGCTGACGGCGACGGCCACCGTGGCCCTCCGATGGAGCAGCACAAAATCGAGTCCTCGCACATAGAGTGCGATCGCCCGGTCGATGAGCGCCTCCCAGCGGCCGAACGCCCGGGCAATCACTCCCCGCCGGCGGGCGTGCTCCTGCTCGCTATGCGACTTGAGCAGCAACGAACTCATCGACGGGACAAACGAGCGCGACAGGACATAGGCGACGATCATTGCGAAGGCGACGGCGTAGGCCATCGGCCGAAACAAGAACGCGCCCAGGCCGGGCATCAGCGCCAGCGGAGCCAGCACCAGAAACGTGCAGATTGACGAAACCAGCTCGGGCATGGCCACTTCGCTGGCCCCCAAAAACGCGGCCTGCCGCACCTTCGCCCCCAGCGCCAGGTGACGGTGCGTGTTCTCCAGGCAGATAATCGCGCTATCGACGAGTGGTCCGATCGCGAGTGCAAGCCCGGCCAACGTCATCACGTTGATCGTGTTCCCCGTCGCATAAAGGCCGATCAGCGCCCCCAGGACGGCCAACGGAATGGTGCAGATGGCAATTGCCGTCATCCGCAGCTCGCCGAGAAAGACCAAGATGACGAGCGAGCACAGGAGCGCCCCCAACAAGCCTTCCTGCACGAGTGCCTTGATCGACTTCCGCACGTAAATCGACTGGTCCATCACGACGCGCAGATTGATGTCGGGTCGCGTGAGCCGTGGTTCAATCGCCGGCGCTTCCTCCTTGAGCTGGTCGACCACCGTCAGCGTGCTCTGTCCGACCTGCCGGAAGATCGGAATGTAGACCTGCCGGCGGCCGTTTACCCGCACGATGTTGGTCTGGATGTAGTTGGCGTCGGCCGGCGTGCCGATGTCGCCCAGAAAGGTCGCCGTCCCCGGCCCGACGCGGAGCGGGATCCCCTTCATCTCGCTGATCACGTTGTACATCGAGTTGGAGTCGATGGCGTAATCGGTATCGCCGAACTTGGCGTCGCCCGTCGGCATCAACAGGTTGTAGCGGTCGATCGCGTCCATCACGTCGGTCAGCGAGAGATGCCGCGACTGCATCTTCTGGCGATCAAGATACGCCAGAATCGTCCGCACCTTGCCGCCGAAAACAACCGGCGCGATGGCTCCGGGGATGGCCATCACCATGTTGCGAACCTCGAATCGGCCCACGTCGTACAAGGTCGATTCGTTTTGCGTCTTACTGTCGAGGGCCACGATGCACGCGGGAACGGTGGCGGTCGGGTCGAAGGGGAGCACGACCGGCGGCAGCGTTCCGGGCGGCAGCACGGGAATCACTCCCGTGGTCAGTGACATCACCTGCCCGAGCGCCCCGTTCGGATCGGCGTCACCCTGGAAATAATTGCGGATGACGCTGGACCCAATGATCGAGCGCGACTCCTGCCGGCTCATGTTGTTGGCCTGGCCGACCCAACGCTCCAACCGGTTAGTGATGTCCTTCTCGACTGAGACCGCCGGCATGCCGCTGTAGAACGTCAGCACCTGCACCGCCGGCGAGCGGAAGATCGGCAAGATGTCGATCGGCAGCGCGAGCAGGCACAACACGCCGATCACCAGGATCGTGAGCATCGCGACAATCACCGCGTAGGGATTCTTCAGCGATGCTCGAATCAGACCATTCATGCCGGTGAGTTGCTCGGCGAGGTGGGAAAAGCGCAGGAGCCCGCGGCCGCGCAGTCGACGTGGACTTAGCCAGCCTGCATCGACTTATAGGACGAGTTTGTATTCACCGTCAATCTCGCTCGGTCCGCCACGGTTACAGTCAATTCACCTCCAGTCACCGCAGCCAAATCGGGCGGAATTGGGGGCGCGGCGAAAGGCGTCCCTTCCCACGCTTTTTCCCGGATCGTGGAGGAGTTATTTTGACGGGACGGTCTGCCCTTCCGCACGACAACGGTAGCCTCAATCCATGTCTTCTTCCTCAGCTTTGTCATCGCCTGGAGCGGCCCGTTCGGCATTGGCTGGACTGGCCGCGTTGGCGATCTGCGGGCTGCTCTTGGCCTTTGATTTCTCGCGCAGGCCGGGGCCCGGAGCCGCGGCGTTGGCGGCGCCTGTGTCGCGATTGGCCTCGGACGGTAAGCTCCGCTGGTTTCGGGGCAATCTCCACACCCATTCGATGTGGAGCGACGGCGACGATTACCTCGAGATGATCGGCCTGTGGTACAAGGACCACGGTTATGACTTCCTCTGCTTCACCGATCACAACCGGCTGGCCCGCTCCGAGCGGTGGGTAAAGGTCAACCAGAACGGCAGTCCGCCCGCTGCGGTGCAAAAGCTCAAGGCGCGGTTTCCCAAGGACTGGGTCGCCGAACGCATGATCGACGGCCGCCAGGAGATTCGGCTCAAAACCTTTGAAGAGGTGCGCAGCCGCATCGCCGAGCCAGGCCGCTTCTTGCTGATTCAGGGCGAAGAAATCTCTGATCTCTTCGGCCGCTCTCCAATCCACATCAACGCCACCAACATCCAGGCAGCCGTTCCGCCGATGGGCGGCAAGAGCGTGGCGGAGACGATCCAGAACAATTTCGATGCGATCATCGCGCAGCGGGAACGGACCGGCAAACCGATCCTCGTCCATCTCAATCACCCGAATTTCTATTATGGCGTGACCGCGGAAGACTTGATGCGGATTCGCGGGGACAACTTCTTCGAGGTCTACAACGGTCACCCGTCGGTGCATAATTCGGGCGACAGCCTGCACGCCTCGACCGAGCGGATCTGGGACATCATCCTGGCCAACCGGCTGGGCGACTTGAACCTGCCGGTGATGTACGGCCTGGCGACGGACGACGGCCACCGCTACCACCACATTCCCAGCCGCGGCTCCGAGCCGGGACGCGGTTGGGTGATGGTGCTCGCATCCGAGCTGACGCCCGAATCGCTGATCGCGTCGCTGGAGGCGGGTCGGTTTTACGCGACTTCGGGCGTGAAGCTCCGCGAGGTGATTTCCGGCAGCGACGGCCTCGATGTCGCCGTCGAACCCGAGCCGGGGGTCAACTACACGATCGACTTCATCGGGACGCGCTCGAACTTCAACCGGGCCAGCCAGCCAATCCGGGATGCCTCGGGCAAGGAGATCCGGGCGACGCGGCACTACAGCGACGACATCGGTGTGACCTTCAAGACCGTCCACGGCACTCGCGCCAGCTACCGCTTCGGCCGCGACGAGCTTTACGTCCGTGCCCGCGTCACCTCCAGTCGCCATCATCCCAATCCTTCCGAGCTGGGCGATTTCGAGCGTGCCTGGGTGCAGCCACAGCGTGGTCCGGCGGCACTCAAAAACGCAGGCGGCCCAGCCGCACTCAAAACCACCGACGGCTCCGCCGCACTGGAGTGACGGTGCGCGGGTCGGGGAGGAAGCGGTCGATTGCCCCCTCACCCGGACCGACTCCCGTAGACTTTTCTGGTTTTCCACGGAATTTCCGGAAAGTCGTGCAAAAAATCGGCGGTGGCGTGGTCTTTCTCTTTGATTGACCCATCGAACCGAGCCCACGGATGCCCCTCGCCGCCGAGCAAATCGCTGCGCTGATCGAACGGCATGCCGTTCCGCTGGCGATTTGGGTCGGTTACCGAGAGGAATGGGCGGATGATGTCGTGCAAGAAGCCTTCTGCCGGCTGGCGGCAGCAGAGCCGCCGCCCGAACGAGTGGTCCCCTGGCTCTATCGCGTCGCCTGGAACCTGGCGCAGACCAACCGCTTGGCAAACCGTCGGCGGCGATCGCGCAGAGACGCGCGGCGGCGGGCGAGGCCGTTCGAGACGACCCCCTCGAGCGACTGATTGCCGACGAAGTGCTGACATCGCTTTTGCGCTTGGATAACTCTTTCCGGGAGGTCGTCACGGCCCGGATTTGGGGTGGGCTGACTTTCGACGAGATCGGCAAATTGTGCGGCACATCGGGGGCGACCGCGTTGCGCCGGTACCGCGAGGCCTTGGAACAACTCCAAAGAATTTTGAGTGTCTCATGCACGACCACGAACCCCTGAATGATCCCGAACTCGGACAACTCGAGCGCCGCTTAGGTCGCGCGACCTGGTCCCCCACGCCGGCCCAACGCGAACGGTGGCTCTATGCCTGCGGGCAAGCGGCCGGCCGCGCTCAAATGAGGCGTCGTCTGCGAGGGGCGATCAGTGTTGCGGCCGTATTGGGTTGCGTTTGCGTGGGGCTGTCCTGTGCGCTCTGGCAGGCCGATCGAGCGCCGGTGGCCGTCAATCCTGTGCCGTCGCCTCCCTCGACGAATCTCACCCCGGTTCGACAAACGAACCCGTTGCCGTTCGACGAGCCCGAGGAGGCAGTTGCAGGTTTGAGGCGGGAGCTGAGAGTGTCTGCAACTCTCGCGGAGCTGGCCTCGTCCGATGACCTAGCCAGGACGTCGGCTTCCGACGTGCACAGGACCCCCGTGGTTGCGGAGCGTGTACTCTCCGCGGCCGGGCCGCTGTCGGGCGCCCTGTGAACGTCTTTGCAGTCCATCTTTGGGTCATTCCCGGCGCTCACTAAGAAATAGCCTTCATTTCCAGAGGGGAAAGTATGCAGATTGGACGTTCACGCCTCGCGGTGATTTGCGGCTTGGGTTTGGCCGGCCTTTGCCTGACGGCCGCGCACGCCGCTGACAAGAAACCGGCTGACAAGAAACCCACCGAAAAAAAACCCGCCGCAAAGGCCGCCGCACCAATCAATCCGTGGCATGAGCTTGCGGTCAGCCCGCGGGCGATCGAAACGCCGCTGATGAAGTATCGATTGCTGCCCGCCGAGTACGAATTGCGTGACGGCAACGCGGCGCCCATCCTGCTGCGGCTTCCCTGGGAGCGCATCCCCTACTTCCGTGAGGTGGTTCCCACGTTTGCGGAATACCTCGACGTGCCACTCAACAGTCCGAAGCTCCACGCCCAGGAGATTTTCACACTGTATGGCCACCTCGAGCGGGCCGCCTACCGAAGAACTGCCGACTGGCAATATCCGATCGGCGAACATCCGCTGGCGGACATTTTGGTTCCTGATCTCCAAGGAGGCCGCAGCATCGCCGGCTATGGGCTTTCGGTCTGGATTCGTCAGCGGCTCGCCGAAGGGAATCTCGCCCGCGCCCGCCAGGGGATCCTCGTGGGTCTGGCGGTGAGCCGGCACTACGGGCGCACGCCGTTCACGATTGCGCAAATGGTCTGTGCCGCAATCGATTCGACGCTGCTCGATCGAGTCGCCGAGCTCATTTCGCAGCCCAAATCGCCCAACCTTTATTGGGCCCTGACCCAGCTTCCGCGACCTCTGGTCGACGTTCGTCCTGCGATCGAGATGCAGCAGCGGTTCCTCCAATCGACGGTCCCGGGGCTCGATGACCCAATCCAGACGGAGACAGAATGGAAACGGCGGGCACTGGCCGTCATTCACTACTTCCGAGAGTTCACAGAAGCAGCCCAATTGCAGCCCGGAGGAAACCGACAAGCGTTCGACGAAGTGGTGAAACTGGCCCGCGTGGAGCTGCCAGCCTGGATCGAGGGAGCAGAGAATCGCGTTGCCGCGATGTCTGACGGCGAAGCAGCCGCGAGGTGGCTCGTGGACGTCAACGACGAGCTGACGAGCGAGGCCACGGCGACCATGTCCCTGGACCCTCCGCTCGCCATCCCGCGGCTCCAGGCACTGCAAAAACGCGTCGCGGATTTTTGTGCCGCCTTGGGCGTGCCGCGATCCACCCTCCTCGTCGTCTCGCTCAACGGCTACGTCGCGATCCACAGAATCGAGCGCGAAATCGATGCCTTGCGGGTCGTCGAAGCTCTGCGAAACTATGCGGCCGCTCACCACTCGGGATTGCCGGACACGCTGGACAAGATCACCGAGGTGCCTGTCCCCAACGATCCCTTTACAGGCAAGCCGTTCCACTACGAGCTGAAAGACGGCGTCGTCACCCTCTCGGCCCAGGGAATCAAGCTGTCGGATCCGGAGCGCGAAGTCGGGACCATCCGGTATCACGTCCGCATCCGAAATTGAGTCTTCGCCCGCACTCTTCAGCCAGCCGATGGTGTGCCCGCATCCGCCGTCCCGGATATCCTGGAGCGTCGCCTGCTTGCGACACGAAGGATTAACGGCGGAGGGTGGCACCGCGGAGTCATGAGCGACTGGGAATTCTGGATCGACGTCGGCGGGACGTTCACCGATTGCCTCGCCCGCGCCCCCGATGGGCGTGTACTCACGCGGAAGGTCCTCAGCTCGGGCGTGACCAAAGGCACGGTGACTTCGGCTGTCGCAACCGATCGCTTTGGCGATTTGGCTCGTCGCGGCGATCCCGACGATTTCTGGCGCGGCTATGAGATCCGCTTTTCGATTGCCGGATCTCCAACTAAGAGTGCGCGAGTTGCGGCGTTCGACGGCACGACCGGAATCTTCACGCTTGATGGCTCCCTGCCCCATCCACTCGAGCGGGGCACGCGCTACGAACTGGCCTCCGGCGAAGACGCCCCGCTGTTGGCGATCCGTCAGGTGCTCGGCCTTTCGCTCGACCAACCGCTGCCGCCCGTGGTGGTCAAGCTCGGCACCACCCGGGGCACCAACGCCCTGCTGACGCGCACCGGCGCTCGGACCGCCTTCGTCACGACGCGAGGCTTCGCCGACGTGCTCAAGATCGCCAATCAGGACCGTCCCCGGCTGTTTGATCTGGAAATCCGCAAACCCGAGCCGCTCTTTACTGCCGTCGTCGAGATCGACGAACGACTCGACGCGTTCGGTGCCGTGCTGCGGGCCCCGCGATCGGAAGAAATCCGTGAGTCGCTGGCTCGTGTGCGGGACGACGGCATCGAGTCCTTGGCGATCTGCTTGTTGCACGCCTTTGCCAACTCGGCTCACGAGGAGTTGGTCGAACACGTCGCGCGGGAGGTTGGCTTTAGCGAGATCAGCCGTTCGAGCCGACTTGCACCGCTGATCAAGATCGTCTCGCGGGGCGATACGACGGTCGTCGACGCCTACCTGAACCCGGTACTGCGTTCCTACGTCGAGCGATTGCATCGCGCCCTCGGCGCGGGCCGGCTGAAGCTGATGACGTCGGCCGGCGGACTCGTCGACGCCACTCGCTTCGTCGGCAAGGACAGCATCCTGTCGGGCCCCGCCGGCGGTGTGATCGGCTTTTCCCGCGTGGCGCAGCGGGCCGGGTTCGAGCGGTCGATCGGCTTCGATATGGGTGGCACCAGCACCGACGTCTCCCGCTTTGCCGGCGAGTACGAGCGGGAATACGAGGTGCAAAAGGCGGGCGTCCGCATCGTCGCCCCGATGCTGGCCGTCGAAACCGTGGCAGCCGGCGGGGGTAGCATCTGCGCCTTCGACGGCGTGAAACTTGTTGTTGGCCCAGCCAGCGCCGGCGCCGACCCGGGCCCGGCCTGCTACGGTCGGGGCGGCCCGCTCACCGTCACCGACGCCAATCTCCTTCTGGGTAAGCTCCCGCCGGATCACTTTCCGTTTCCCCTCGATCACGAGGCGGCCAACCAACGGATTGCCGAACTGTGCGAGCGGATTGCGTCGGCGGAGAACGGCCGGCGGCTGTCGATGACGGAGCTGGCGCAGGGTTTCATCGACGTCGCCAACGCGAATATGGCCCGGGCCATCCATCGCATCTCCGTCGCCAAGGGCTACGACCCGGCCGATTACGTGCTCGTCGCTTTCGGCGGAGCGGGCGGGCAACACGCCTGTGCCGTCGCCCGTGAGTTGGGAATCCGCCAGATCCTGATCTCGCCGCAGGCTGGCGTCCTGAGTGCTTACGGCATCGGCCTGGCCGACGTCCGCCGCTACGGCGAGCGGTCGGTGCTGCAATCGTATTCCGCAGAAACGCTGGCCGCGCTCGAGCCGATCTGGCACGAATTGGAAGACAAAGCTCGGCACGACGTGCTCGCGGACGGCGTGGCCGCGTCCAACATCAGCCCACCGCTTCGCTCGCTCGACATGCGGTATCGCGGCGTGGAGGCGACGCTGAATGTCGCGACTCCCACCGACGGCGATTTCGCGGCGCGCTACGAGCAACTCCACGAGCAGCTCTACGGGTACCGTCACGCGGGGCGACCGATCGAGATCACGGCCGCGCGGGTCGAAGTCGTCGGCGCTCTGCCCGCCCCGGAAGAACCGGGCGCCGAAACTGTCCCGCGACGCGCGCACGCGCGGACGACGACCGAAGTGAACTTCGCCGGCCGCCCCCAGCCGACGCCCGTTTTCCTCCGCGACGATCTGCGACCTGGCGACGAATTCGCCGGCCCGGCCATCGTCTGCGAACCGACCTCGACAGTCGTGGTCGATCCTGGATTTCAGGCGCGCCTGCTGGCTCGGGGCGACGTACTGCTGACCGACGTCCAGCGCCCGCAAACGTCCAACCTTTCGACCGACGTCGATCCGATTCAACTGGAGATCTTCAACAATCTTTTTGCCTCGATCGCCGAGCAGATGGGAACCACGCTCGAGCGGACGGCCATTTCGACCAACGTGAAAGAACGCCGCGACTTCAGTTGCGCGATCTTCTCGGCCTCCGGCCAACTGGTCGTCAATGCGCCGCACATTCCGGTGCACCTGGGCGCGATGGGCGAAACGGTCAAACACATCCTGTCCGCGGTCGGGCCGATCGCGCCGGGGGATGTCTTCGTCACGAACGATCCGTACCGCGGCGGCTCGCACCTGCCGGATGTCACGGTCGTCACGCCGGTGCACGACCCGCGCACGGGCGAACTCCTGTTCGCGACGGCCAGCCGCGCTCATCACGCGGAGATTGGCGGGATCGTGCCGGGGAGCATGCCGCCGTTTTCCCGCGTGCTGGGCGACGAGGGCGTGCTGATCAGCGATTTCAAACTGGTCGATCGCGGCAAATCGCGCGAGGACGACCTGCGCCAGCTCCTGCTCGCCGGCCCGCATCCCACCCGCAATGTCCATGACAATCTCACCGACATCGCCGCGCAGGTCGCCGCGAACGCGATCGGGGCCAATCAGCTGCGCCGACTGGTCGAGCGCTATTCGCTGCCGGTCGTCGCGGCTTACATGGAGCACATCCAACAAGCCGCCGCTCGCAAGATGCGCTCCGCCCTCGCGCGAATTCCGGACGGCGTCTATTCCCGCACCGATCATCTCGACGATGGCTCCCCCATCTGCGTGGCGATCAAGAAGACCGGAGACCGCGCGGTCGTCGACTTCACCGGCACCGGTCCGGTGCTGGCAACGAACCTGAATGCGAATCGGGCCATCGTGACGGCCGCCGTCCTGTACGTCTTTCGCTGCCTGATCAATGAAGACATCCCGCTCAATGGCGGCGTGCTCGAGCCGGTCGAGATCGTGCTGCCGCGCTGCCTGCTCAATCCCGAGCCCGCGGCCGACCCCGCACAGTCTCCGGCCGTCGTCGGCGGCAACGTGGAAACGTCGCAACGCGTGGTGGACACGCTGTTGGGCGCGCTGGGAGCAGTGGCGGCCAGCCAAGGGACGATGAACAACCTGACCTTCGGCGACGGAACCTTCGGCTACTACGAAACGATCTGCGGCGGCAGCGGCGCGACGGCCAACGCCCCCGGAGCTGACGCCGTCCATACCCACATGACCAATACGCGGCTGACCGATCCGGAGGTGATCGAGCGCCGTTATCCGGTCCAAGTCCACGAGTTTTGTATCCGCCGCGGCTCGGGAGGCGCAGGCCGGCACGGCGGTGGCGACGGCGTCGTGCGGCGGTTGGAGTTTCTGCGGCCGCTGACGCTTTCGATGCTCTCCGAACGCCGCGAGCGCTTCGCTCCCTTCGGTCTGAATGGGGGCCAAGAGGGAGCCAAGGGACGCAACACTCTCCAGCGTGCCGGTTCCGAACAAGTCGACGACGTCGGCGGCAAGTTCGCCCTCGAAGTCCAGCCGGGTGACGTGCTGACGATCGAGACGCCGGGCGGCGGCGGATTCGGCGCCACGTAGGACGCAGTGCTCAAAGCTGCGACTGCGGTCGTGCAACAAGCGTGCCTCATCGGTCTGAGTCGGCCACACATGACGAACTCTCGGCGTTTCGTTAGCCTATGGCGCAGTAAGTGATCCCAGACCAACACACCACACAATATCTGAAGGAACCGCGCACGAAGTAAGCCGTGCGCGAATCTTTCTGCCCCGCATCAGGAGCCCCCATGGCCGGCAACCGTAAAGCCGACGTCGATGCCGCTGTTAAGGATCTCGACTTCGACAAGAACAACTACCAGATCGAGCTCGACACCTCGATGGGCAAGATTCTGCTCGATCTCGATGGTCAGTCCGCTCCCGGCCACGCGAAAAACATCATCGGGCTGGCGAAGATCGGCTTCTACGACGGCGTCCTGTTTCATCGGATCATCCGCGGTTTCATGATCCAAGGCGGCTGCCCCCTCGGCACGGGGACGGGTGACGCCGGCTACAAAATCAAGGCTGAATTCAACGCCACTCCTCACGAGGCGGGCGTGCTGTCGATGGCCCGCGCCAGCGATCCGAACTCGGCCGGCTCGCAGTTCTTCATCTGCCTCGACCGCCATACCCACCTCGATCGCCAATACACGGCCTTCGGCAAAACGGCCGACGCGGCCAGCCTGGCCGTCGTCAAAAAGATCGGCGAAGTCAAAACCGACGGCCGCGACCGACCCGTAAGCGACGTGACGATCAAATCGGCCCGGGTGATCGCCAAGCCCAAGGCTTAGAAACTCGCCGGCGTACGAACTCCCAAACGAGTCCCGTCCCGTGGGTCCCGTCCCGCGCAGTCGGGCAGAGTTTGACCGCTTCGCGAGGTCGTCCAATGAGGTCGAGGGGATGCGGGGGCGCCCCGTGTCGCCGAACCCCGTCCCAGTCTCCTCTTCTCCCTTCGCCGCCCACGGGTGAGCGGCCGGCCTGCGACGAGCTCCCTTCGGGTCTGAGCCTCAGGGTCGAAGACAATCGAGTCGGGGGTGAGGGGGTCGAGTCTCGTCCCAATTCAATCCCGTCCCGTCCGCGGTCCGTTTCAATGAAAGTGTCCGGACCGGCCTTTGTCCGCCGTAAGTCATTGCCGGGCGGAGACTACCGCCGGACTCCTTCGATTGGACCGGAGGAGACCGGACCGGGACCGAGTCCGACTCCCGACCTTGTGTCCCAACCATTCGAGTCCCGTCCCGATCAGCCTGCTGCACTCGACCTTGGATTCATCTGATGTCTGACCCAATCAATCCCGTCCCAAGGGTCCGAGTCCCGTCCCGCCGGCGGTCTCTTTCCACGAAAGTGTCCGGACCGGTGTCCCAGTGTCCCGTCCCGATCCGTTGGTGGATCCGGCCTTGGACTTTGGACCCGGGACGTTGGACTCGCCGGCCCCATCGGCGCGTGTCCCGTCCCATCGTCTTGCGGCCAAAGTGAGTCAAACTGACTCGCGGAGCGTGTCGGCCGAACGGCGCGCAATCGGTGCGCTGGCGTTCGTTCCTTTTGGACGCGCCCACTCTTATTGTCCGGGGATTCGCTTTGAGAAATAGACTGAGTTTCTACGGCCTTGGAACTCAGTTGAAGAATTTATTTGAAGCAACATCGCCAAGGGTGGCGCCTCGCTCACCTGTCACGGGACGCTTGATGACTGCCCAAGCGGAGCGTGCACCGCTGCTCTCCTACCTCAGAGCGCCGACTGACCGACCTGCGGCCTGCGACATCTTCGCCTTCCGGCGGTGCGGCGTCGCCGACGTATTGCTGCTCGCGGTGCTCGGGTTTGAGCATTTCGGCCACGCTGTATTCGTCCGGATTGGCGTCGAACAACTCGCGGAGGATCGGGTTCTCGTCATAGCAATCGACGAAGGAATTCCACCAGGTGTTCCATTCGCCGGTGTCGGGTCGAAGAGTTTCCCGCTGCGCGTAGGCCGTATCCATGAAGTCGGCCAGCGACTCGACACCGATCAAGACCAGGGCCTGCTCTTCGGCGCTCGCCTTGTCGAACCGCGCCTTCACGCGGTCGCTATGTTCCTTCGCCGACAACTTCGAGTTCGGGCGTTTCTTGAAGTAGTCGTACAGGGTCGGGTGATCCTGCAAGAACCGCGTGGTGGTGTTGACCTGCGTATAAAACGTGGCGGACTGCTGGTTCTGAAAGGCCCGCACGAATTGATCCAGGTGCTTGCGTTGCACATCGAGTTGCCGCTGAAATCGCTCTCGCTCCTCGGCGCTGGCAGTAGTCTGCGCACCGATCTGATCCTTGAGTTGCGTGTTTTGCACGCTGAAGGCTTCATACGCGACGGCCAGAGCGGCAAGCGTGGCCAGTGAGCCGAGCACTGTTCCCCATTGGCGCATAAGCTGGCATGCTCGTTCACTCGAATCACAATCGCGCTAAAGCGGCCCCTCATCTGCCTGCTCCTTGCAAAAGCGTGAGTCGAACTCGAATTTGCAAACAGAGTAACGCCGATCAGTCGTGGACTTGAGCGTGGTATAGTAACGCAATGGTCGAACGATCGGCTCTTTTGACGGGCCAGCAAGTCCGTCTCGCATGTCGCGCGGAAGGCTTCACCAGCCAGACGTCCGGGCTGGCGGAAGGGTTCGCGCAGGCGAACCTGGTCGTGCTGCCGGCTGCGGTCGCCGCCGACTTTCAAGAATTCTGCCGCCGCAATCCGAAGCCTTGCCCGCTGTTGGACGTCACGGAGCCGGGCGATCCGGTGCCGGCGCGGTTGGCGGCCGACGCCGACCTGCGAACGGACTTGCCCCGCTATCGCGTCTGGAAAAACGGCGAGCTGGCGGGCGACGTCACCGACCTCGTGGACTTGTGGCGCGACGACTTCGTGAGCTTTTTGATCGGCTGCTCGTTCACCTTCGAGGCCGCCCTGCTTCGCGCGGGACTCGCCGTGCGACATCTCGACTTGGGCGTCAACGTGGCCATGTATCGCACCAATCGACCGTGCGCGAGTGCCGGCCCGTTTCGCGGCCCGCTCGTTGTCTCGATGCGTCCCTTCAAGCCGGCCGACGCCATTCGGGCCGTGCAAATCACGTCACGTTTTCCAGCCGTGCACGGAGCGCCCGTTCATATCGGCCTGCCGGGCGACTTGGGAATCGCCGATCTGGCCCGGCCCGACTATGGCGACGCAGTTCCGGTCGCGACCGACGAGTTGCCAGTGTTTTGGGCCTGCGGCGTCACCCCACAGGCAGTGCTGGCTTCGGCCCGTTTGCCGCTGGCGATCACGCACAGTCCCGGCTGCATGTTTGTCAGCGACATGCGCGACGAATCGCTGGCGACATTTTGACGGCGATTCCGATTACGAGTGACGCGGACGAGCGAGCCAAATTTCGGCGATCGTACGCTCCTTAAAATTCCGCGGCTCATGCGGCCATTCGCAGCGCATTCGTCCCCGGCAAACCATAGAATTGCCTCTCGGGCGGGCCCCGAGGTTGCGAGATCCATTCGTGGTAATCACTATGCGTTACGACCTGAATCTTCGAGCGGCCCAACTCGTCGAGCGGGTCACAACGAGCGCCGATGACTTCCGCATCCGCAGTTCGACGGTCGAAGAGGCCCAGGTTCTGGACTTCGGCGTCCGCACCGAAGGGGGGCTCGACGCGGGGCAGGCGCTCGCCGAAATTTGCATGGCTGGGTTGGGCTGGGTCTCGATCCAGGCGTCCGATCTGCTCGATGGGAGCTGGCCTCATGTCTTCGTCACGACCGATCACCCGGTGGCCGCCGGCCTGCTGTCGCAATACGCGGGCTGGCAGGTCAACGTCGATCGGTTCTTCGCGATGGGTTCGGGGCCGATGCGGGCCGCCTACGCGCGGGAGCCGATCTTTACGAAGCTCGATTACCGCGAATCGCCGGGCGAGGTGGTCGGCGTGCTCGAAGGGCGCAAGCTGCCCGACGCGTCCGTGGTCCGTTATCTCTGCGAGCGGACGGGAGTCACTTCCGATCGGCTGAAGCTGTTGGTCGCTCCCACGGCCAGCCAGTCCGGCAACGTGCAGATCGCCGCCCGCTCGGTCGAAACGGCCCTGCACAAGCTGGCCGAGCTCGGTTTCGATGTACAGCAAGTCAAAAGCGCCTGCGGGAATGCCCCGCTGCCGCCCGTCGCCGCCGACGACATGGCGGCGATCGGCCGCACGAACGACGCCATCTTGTACGGCGCCCGCGTCACGCTCTGGGTTCGCGGCGACGACGCAGCCCTGGCCGCCATCGGCCCCAAGGTGCCCGCCAATTCGTCGCCGGCCTTCGGCAAGCCCTTCGCCGAAGTCTTCGAGCAAGCCGGCCGCGATTTCTACAAGATCGACCCGCATCTCTTCAGCCCGGCCGAGATCACCTTCTGCAACCTCGAAACGGGCAAGGTCCATCGCTTCGGCAAAACTCAGCCCGAAATCCTGCGGACGTCCTTCGGCCTGTGAACGGGCGGCCAAGTATTCGGGCGGGGCGGTGCAGACGACCATGAAGATCGCGATCCTCGGCCGGCAGCAGAGCTGGTACTACCGCGACTTGTCGCGCGCGGCTGCCGACCACGGACACCGCTGCTGGCGCATCGATTTTCCCAAGCTCACGGCGTCGCTGGGAACGCCGAGAGCCGGGCTGGCCGCGGGAGACGAGGAGCTTTCGTCGTTCGACGCGGTGATCGTTCGCACGATGCCTCCTGGTTCCCTCGAGCAGGTCGTCTTTCGCATGGACGCGCTCTGGCGGCTCGAAGCGGCCGGCGTCTGTGTGCTCAATCCGCCCAAGGCGATCGAGTGCGCGGTCGACAAGTACCTCGCCAGTGCTCACCTCGAGCGGGCCGGGCTGACCGTTCCGCCCACCGTGGTCTGCGAACGGGCCGACGAAGCGCTAGCCGCGTTCGAGCGGCTGGGGGGCGACGTGGTGGTGAAACCCCTCTTCGGCTCGGAGGGGCGGGGCATCGTCCGGGTGAGCGATCCGGAAATGGCCCTTCGCGCGTGCCGCACGCTGGAACGCCTGGGGGCCGTTCTCTACCTGCAGCAGTTCGTCGAGAACGAGGGCTTCGATATTCGCGTGCTCGTGCTCGACGGCCGCGTGCTGGGAGCCATCCGCCGCCGCGCCAACGGCGACTTTCGCGCCAATGTCTCCTGTCGCGGCACCGCCGAGCGGCACGAAATCACCGAGCGCGAGGCCCAGTGCGCGATCGCCGCGGCCCGAGCCACCGACGCGAGTTTCGCCGGCGTGGACCTGCTTTACGGGCGCGACGGGACCTGTTATGTCATCGAAGTCAACGCGGTCCCCGGGTGGCAGGCGTTTGGCCGCGTCACCGGCATCGACGTCGCGACCGAAGTGATCGCCCGACTCGAAGATTGCGGTTAACTTTACTCGTCGTGGTCCGCGCGCTGGCAGTGTTTTGAACCCACCACCAATCTGCTGGTTGAGCGTAGGAACGAATTGATGGACGTTGCGGAAGTGACCGGCAGCCTGGCCCGACATCTGCCGGGCGTGCTTCGCTGGTGCGGAGCGCTGGCGAAGAGCTTGCGCGGGCACAACATCGCACTGTCGGGCAAGCACAGCGGCAGCGCCAACACTGACGCGCTGACGCTTGCCGATCTCACGATCCAGGAACTGATCGTCGCCGCTCTGCGGGATGCCGACCCAGTGCTGCGGACGTGCCGCATCGAAGCCGAGGAAGGAACCGGCGACCTCGCGCGGTTCGCCCGCGAGAGCGACCTCGTGCTCTCCATCGATCCGATCGACGGCACCAAACAGTATCGCGACCGGACCGGCAACGGCTACGCGGTGATGCTGCACCTTCGCAACCGGCAGACCGTGCTCTATTCGCTCGTTTTCGTGCCCGAGTGCAGCCCGAACGGCACGTGGCTCGAGGTGCACGGCGGCCGCATTCTCACCGGTCCCGACGATTGCAGTCGCCCGGCCCGCCAAGTGCTCGATGTCCTGCGGCCGGTGGAGCGCGCGCACCTCCCCGAGTCGAAAAAAATCTACGTCATCGGCTTTCAGACGCGCGATCCCGAGCGGGCCGGCGACCTGGCGTCGGTCGGCCTCGAAGGACACACGTCAGAGACGATGGACGGCAGCATGTACGAGCTGCTGGCCCGGGGCGAGTACGGCGGATCGTTGATTCACTCGCCCAACGTTTACGACTTCCCGGTCTCCCTGCAGATTGCCCGCGTGCTCGGCGGCGACGCGGTCTGGGTGCACAACCGCGAGAGCGTCCATTTCGGCCAGACGTGGATCGACGACCGCGCGAACATGATCCGCCTGCCAGGAATCGTCGCCTGCAGTCCGTCGCGGGCGACGCTCGACAAACTTTGCGATCTGGCCCGCGAGTGGAACCCGAACCGCTATCCGCCCGAAGGTTCGTAAGCCCGGCGAGCTACCGTTACGACCCGTTCCGTTCCAGCCGCTAGCCGTTGCGGCTGAAGATCATGATCGTGATGTCGTCGTTTTGGTCCCGCCCATTGGCGTGTGTCCGCACGTCCGCCAACAGAGCCTTGCCGATCTCGGCGGCGTTCCCTTTGCTCGTGCGGAGGAAGTCGCGAACCCGCTTGTCGCCGTAAAGCTCGCCCTTGGGGTTCATCGCTTCGCTCACGCCGTCGGTGTAGAAGAGGATCGTTTCGCCGGGAGCAATCGGGCGCGACAAAACGTCGTACGGGTAGTCCTCGATCACGCCGACCGGCACGCCGACCGATTCCTCGTCGAATTCCTCGATGGTGCCGTCGGCCTTGCGGATCATCGGCGACATGTGGCCGGCAATCGCCAGCTGCACTTCGTGCGACCGCGTGTCGACGAGCGCCAGGATGTACGTCACGAACCGTCCCTCGACGGCGCTCGAACACATGTGGTTGTTGACGGCTTTGATCGCCTCGCCCACGTCGTCCACGTATTGGAGCGTGCTGCGGACGACGCTCGAAATTCGCGACATCACGAGCGACGCGGGGACACCCTTCCCTGCCACGTCACCAAACGACAGGCAGACCTTGCCGTCGTCCAACAGCATCGCGTCGTAATAGTCGCCGCCGACGGCCAGGGCCGAGTCGTATGAGGCATAGAACTCGTAGCCGGCGGCTTGCGGCAGCGTTTTGGGCAGGAGGGCCTGCTGCACGTTGCTGGCGATCGCCATCTCGCTGTCCTGCTTGAGCTTTTCCATGTGCGAGGTCAGCAAGCGGGCATTCTCGTAGGAAAGCGCCGCTTGCCCGGCCACCGCCAACAGCAAGTCGAGATCGTCCTTGTTAAAGCGGGAAAGGACGTTCTGCGTGTCGAGGTTGATCACGCCCATCGGCGTGCCGTCCAGCGCCAACAGGGGCACGCACATCATCGAGCGGATGGTCAGACTCGAGATCGAAGCGGCCGCCTCGAACCGCGAATCGCTGGTGGCGTCGGCCGAGAGAATGCCCGTCCGCTCTGAGAGGACTTTGTTCAAGATCGTGCGGCTGAGCTTCACCGTTTCGTCCGCGTCGGCCTTGCGGTGCTTCTGCGCGACAGGCACCATGTTTGCCGTCTCGGCGTCCTTGAGCAGCACGCAGCCCCGGTCGGCCTGCGGGAAGATGGTAAACAGCGTGTCGAGGATCCGCGGCACGATGGCCTGCATGTCGACGGTGCCGGCCAGGCTCCGTGCAATCTCGATCACCGCCCGCAGCTTGGCCTCGGGCTGCACCTGCAGCACGCCGAAGCCGCTAGTGTTGTCGGCCGACTCCATGATCGTGGCGGTGACGTCGCCGATCTCGACGCCTGTCGCGTCTTTGCCAGCCGACAGACCCAGACGAGCCCCGCTGCCCGATTCGAACCGCAGCAGGATCGGCCCCAGCTTGAGCCGATCGTTGGCCTTCAGCGGCGTGCGTTCGTCGACCCGTTTGCCGTTGAGGAACGTGCCGTTGCCGCTCCCCAGATCCTCGACGAAATAGTCATTGTTGTCGCGCGTGACCTGGGCGTGCCGACGCGAGACCATGTTCGAGTCGAGTTGGATCTGGCACTCTGGGGCGCGGCCGAGCACGGTGACGTCGTCGGTCAGCCGGAAGCTAATCGCCTCGCCATCCTTAAGCAACATCAGAGTCGGCATGGCCGGGCTCCTGCGCACGTGGAAAGCTCGCGCGCCTTCGCGCAGATACGCCAGTCGATTCTAGGGCGGTGAAATGCGCGCCGCAACGGTCGGTTTTCCGCAATTCGTCGGCGGACCCGGGCGAGCTTGCGCCGTTTCGCGCCGCCCGAGACACTCAGCCCGCCATCCCAAAAATCCGCTCGACGTTGCCCCGCAGCACGAGCCTTCCCAGATCGAGAGCCCGGGTTTCCGACCAGCCGCGAGCAATAACAAAATCGTCAGCCAGCACCGACGCCAGGATCCGCCGGTACATGCGGAACTTAGGGAGCGCGAACTCGAGCTTGTACATGTCGCTGTAATAGCCGATCTGCTTGGTCGCCGGAACGGCCTGTAGCCGGCTGCGGCAATCCAGCTCAATGTAGGCCGGAATGTTCGAGTACCACCAGTGGCCGTTGGTCACCACGTTGGGGAAGATCCAGCTGTGGCTCACCAGTTCCTGGTTGCTCGCCTGGGCCAGCACCGAAATCGGGAATGTCACCTGCGGGAAGGCATTGAACAGCCGGCGATACAGCACCAGCGACGTCCGCTGGTCGAACAGGTCCTGCCCCTGAAAGACCCCGTCTTCGTAGACCCGGCGGTTGACGCCGATCATCAGGTCAAACGGCAGGCGATGCTCGGCACATTGCTCGGCCAGCGTCCAAAAGACAAATTGCGCCAGCGTGCGCGACTGGTCAGCGCTCGGCTCGCGGCCCGCGCCGATCGCTTGCAAGATCGGGTCGACGGTCGCAGCGGCCACGCTCTGCGGCTCAAAGTCGGGCGGAAGCGAGATCGCGCAGGCGCGAGCCCCCCGCTTCGTGAAGTGCTCGAACAACCGGCCGACCGCCGACGTCAGCCGAGACGCGGAACCGGCATCGACGCCCGTCGCCTTCGCCAGCCGCTGCCTGACCGCCGGCTTGGCCAGGTGGAACACCAAGTCGTCCGTCCGCAGGCAGGGGACGTAGCGTCCCATGTCGAAGCCGGCGAGCGGATCGTCGAAATCGTTCGTGAGAAAAACCCGCTCGAGCCGGCTCTTGGCGAGCACCTGCTCTTCCCAATCGGGGGCGGACATTTTGGCGCTGGCCCGATCATAGAGCGATTCCCAATTGGCCGCCGTCACGCGGTCGTCGGCAAAGTCGAAAAACTCCCGGCACATCTCCAGCAGCCAGCTGTACTGGATCGTGTTTTCCAGTAGCGGCAGCCACTCGACCAGCCGTCGCACTTTCTCCTTCGGGGCCAGCTCCGGTTCTTCGATCCGGGCACGCGGCATGCCGGCCGAGTGCGCGAGCTCGGTGTAGTAGTGATAGCCGAGGATGTCGGCGAGCGTTTCCGACGCGGCGGCGTGGGGATTGATATGCGTGTGCGGATCGATCAAGACGATCGATTCCAGCTCGCCGAAGAGGCGGGCCTGTAATTCCTGCGACATGATGTTTCCGGAAGCTCGATGGGCTGCGTTTAGCGCTTAACCGCCGCGGCTTGGGTCGCGTCCTTGGGCAGCTGCGGCGGGCCGAACGTCGCCAGGCTTTTGCCCGTGGTGCCGTCCCAGAGCCGCAGTACGCCGTCTTCGCCGCCGGCCGCGATCAGGGATTCGTCTGCCGTCGCCGCCGCAGAATACAGGTAGTCGGTCGCGCCCGCCAGCGTGCGGTAATTCTCGCCGTTGACGGCCTGATGCAACCGCACAGTCTTGTCGCCGCTGGCCGACACGATGTTGTCGCCCGTGCCCAGAAACTGCACCGACGTCACCTGCTTGCCGTGGGTGGCGATGTTCTTTTGTTGCTCGCCCGTCTCGAAGTTCCAGATCTTGATCTGATTGTCGGCGCCGGCGCTTGCCAACAGGGAGCCGTCAGCCTTCCAGCTGACCCCCAGGACCTGGTGCGTGTGCCCCTCGAACGACCGGGTTTGTTTGCCGGTCCGCGTCTCAAAGACCTTCACGAACTTGTCCGCCGCACAGCTCGCCAGGTATTTCCCGTCGCGGGAGAAATCGACGCCAAAGACCGTGTCGCTGTGGGCGTCTTTGAATTCGCGGTCGAGCGTGAGCGACGGAATCTTCCAGGTCTTGAGCTCGCCGTTGCGCGAAGGCTCGCCCCCGCCGGTCGCCAACAACTTGCCGTCGTGACTGAAGGCCAAGCACAGCACGCGGCCGATGAGCGCGGACGTGTCCACTTCGAGCGGTGCGTCGGCCTTCGGGCCGATGCGTCCCAAAAAGGCCCAACGCGGATTGGTTTCCCAGGCGACCAGCTGTTTGTCCGCCCCGGCGGAGACGAGCGTCGCACCCTTGCCGAAGGCCACGCGGGCCACCGCCGCCGAATGGCCGGCGAGGCTGTCGAGCAGGCGGCCGCTATGGGCGTCGCACAGCTCGATTTCCGGATCGTCGCCCGCCAGAGCCAGCACGTTGCCGTCGGCGGAAAACGCCAGCGAGCGGATCGGCTGCTGACGCTTGTCCCGACTCGTCGTCGCGACGGAAAGAGCCGCGTTCGCCGCGTCGTGCGCCAATTCGAGGTCTTTCTTTGATTTCTGCAGGTCCTTGAGCGTTGTCTCGGCCGCGGCCAACATCTTCTTGGCCGACTCGTGCCCAAGCAGGGCCCTGGCGGCCGCCTTGCTGGCATTGGTCTTGGGTGTCTCGAGTGCCGCCAAGGCTTTCTCCGCCTGCTCGACCTTGGATTTGAGCCCGGCGTCCTTCGGCTTGGCCTGCGAAAGCTTCTTCGCCTCCTCAACCGCGGCACGCGCTGCTTTTTCCTTTGGGGCAAATTCGGCGAGCGCCTTGTCCGCGGCGGTTTGTGCCTCGGCCGCCTTCTTGAGCGCCTCTTGATGCTCTTTGACTTCCTGCGCGGCCGCCGTGATTCGTCCGGCGACGGCCGTGACGTGCTGTCCGGCGACTGTCTGCTCGTCGGTGAGCGCGGTCACGCGTCGCTGCGCGGTCAGACTTCCTTTGATTTCGGCGATCGGGCCGCCACCCGCAATCTTCCACAACCGGGCGACGCGGTTTGTGCCGGCCGAGGCCAGCACCTGCCCATCAGGCCGCACTGCGACGGCGGTCACCGGACCGCCCTGATCGAACTTGGCGAGCTGCCGGGCCGTGGCGATTTGCCACACACGCACACTGCCGTCCGCGCTGCCGGAAATCAACTTGTCGCCGGTCGGCAGAACGAGAGCGAGCGCCGTGATGGGCCGATCGCTGGCCTTCCATTCGCGGAGCGGTTTCGTCGGTTGTTGCGACTTGCTCGCTGGCGCGGACGGCTTGCTCGCGGAATTGGACGACCAGACGCGGATCGAACCGTCGGAGCTGCCGACAATCACCTGCGTCCCATCCGCGCTGATCGCGAGCGCTTGCAACGGGGACTTCGTCGTAATGATTCCGCGCAGTGTGGCATCGGCCACATTCCAGGACCGCCACGTGCGATCGAGCGACGCCGCGTAAAAGGTTTTGCCATCCGGAGCGAACTGGACCGCAGAGATGACGTCCGCCGGCCCGGTCAGTTTCCGCACTTCGGTCCCGTCGGCTCGTCGCAGCGCAATCGAGCGATCGGCCAGTGCGACGGCTACGAGGCTGCCGTCGGGACTGACGGCCAGCGCGGTCGGAATGTCTATCAGTGTGACCTTGTGCTTCTCGACGTCGTGCGGCCGCTGCCAGAGCTTGACGACGCGATAACCGGCCGCCGCCAGCAGCGTTCCGTCGGGGCTGAACGCCAGCGAGTGGATCACATCGCGATCGGCCGCGCCGCCGGGATACATGGGCCGGCCATCGAGCTGAATTCCCGACAACAGCGGATCGATCAAGCGATCGACCTGGCGTCCGGACGGCACGTCGTACACGACGACCTGATTGGCCCTGCCCGCTGCCACGAATCGACCGCCGTTGGGCGCGAGGGCCACCGCCAGGATCGACTTCTCTCCCGGCGGGATCGGTTGGAACTGAATCGCGTCGCCGCCGCTTCCCGCGCCGCCGCGGGCCCCTTCGAGAATCCACTGCTTGAGGATGCCCAACTGCGTCGGCGTGAGGGCGGCGGCTTCGACCTTGTTGGGCAGTGGTGGCATCGCCGGTTCTTTGCCGCGCGAGGCAAACAAGAAGAGCGGACTGCCCTCCGGATTCTTGGGGACGACGGCCGGGCCGCGCTTGCCCCCTTTGCGAATCGCGTCGGCCGTTTCGACGCTGAGCTTGCTCTCCGCGATGCCCGCGTTGTGGCAGGCGAGACAATTGGACTCGAGAATCGGATAGACGTCCTTCTCAAAGTCGACGGGATGCCCCAGGTGCACGGCTGCCGGAACGATGGCCGATGCCTTCGTGGTCGGCCCGCCGCCCAAAGCGACGGACACGCTGATCAACAGCAAAGCGGCGGCGGCCGTGGTCAGAGGGTTCGGCGAACAAAATCGCATCAAATGCCTCGCCAGGTTGCGGCGGCCGATTCCACGACCGCCGATGAATTTGCAGCCGACCGCCGGTTAAGGGTTAACTTGGAGAGTGATCGGCGCATCGACCTCCGCCTGCCCCTCGAACTGGGCCGCGCCGCGTACGACCAGATTGGCAACCGGACCGGGCTTGGCGGTTTTCTCGGCGGCGATTCTCAGCACGGCCTCGCTTTTTTGCGCGGGAATTGTCACAGCGTCGGCCTTGATGCCAGTCACGCCGGGGGGCAGCGGCAGCTCGACAGTCACCGGGCCTTTGAAGGTGCGCGTCCGCCGCACTTTCACTTTGACGTCGACTTGCTCGCCGCGCTTCAACTTGCCTCCCTTGGCAACCGACGCGCTCACGTCGAAGGGCGCAGCCTTCACGGTCAACAGAATGGGCGTCGACGGGGGGAAGTCGGTCGTGGCCTTGGGGGCTGCCGTCTGCTTGGCCTGCGCCAGCCGAGTGTCGGCCGCGCTTTTGGCCGCAGCCAGCTGCTGCGAGCGGGCCTGCACAGTTGCGGCTTGCGAGTCAGCCTGCTTTTTCGCTTCAGTTGCCGACTTGAGCGATGTTTCGGCATCGGTCAGGCGACGGTGCGCCGTTTCGCTCTCTGCAACGAGTTTGGTGAAGTCCGCCAACGACGGCTGTTTGTTTGCACCGCTCGGCGCGGCGCCGGCCGGCCGCGCCTTCGCCGCGGCTTCGTCGGCCGACTTTTGAAGTTCGGCCGCGAGTTGCCGGGCGGCGGCAGCCCGCGCTTTCAGTTCGGGACGGGCTGACTCGGAGGACGATTGGACGTTGGCCTCTGCCTCCTCGGCCGATTTGCGGGCGACGTCGGCGACGCGGGCCGTCGTTTCGGCCAGTGCGGTCGCCTGGTTTATCGCGGCCGACTTCGGCTTTGCTTTGTTCTCGGCAAGCGATTTATATCTGCGCTGCGCGTCGGCCAGCGTCCGTTCAAGTTCGGTCGCGCGGGCTTTGAGCGGCTTGATCGCTGCGGTGAGTTCGGCCAGCTTTTTCGTCGCCTGCTCTTTCAGCCCGCCAGCTGTCTTTGCCTGGGCCGCGGCGTCGGCGGCCGCCTTTGCTGCCGCGGTCTGTTCACGTTCCGCACGCTCGAGCGCGAAGATGTTCCGCCGATAGGAGACAGGCGCCTGCAGGTTCCAATAGATGGCGTAGGTGCCGGGCCGCGTGCCTCGGGCCACCAGCATCCGCAACAGTTCCTCCGACCGCCCTTTGGGGAACGCCTTGTTCTGGATGTTCAAATTTCCAATCGCCAACCCTGCGAGCGTCATGGTGACGTCGCCGTCGAAACCGTTGCGTCGCACGAGCTTTAAGGGGAGCAGAATCTGTCGGCCTTGATTCACCTCGAGCCGAGCGACGTCCGTCGATAACTGGAACGGGGCCGTCTCTTTCATCACCGAAAGCGCCAACGACTGACCGACGCGCGAGACAGCCGGCGCCATCAGTTCCGCGCTCCAGACGATCGTTCCGGGGATGGCGTTGCGGACCACGTCTCGCGGAGCCGCCGCATCGCGCTGAGCCTTCGCCTGCGCGAGCCGTTCGTCGGCTTTGGCTTGCAACTGCTTGAGCAGGTCGACCGACTTTGATGCTGAGGCAACGGCCGAAGCAGCATCCGCGACAGCTTTGCTAAATGTGGCGTTCTTGGGATCGGTCTCGGCGAGTTCTCGACTGAGCGTCAGGAGTTCATTCGCCTTCTGGGCGGTCCGTTCGCCGAACGTGCGCGCAGCTTGCGCCTTCGCGGCAGCCTCCGCAGCCGTCGCGAGGTGTCTTTCTGCTTCGAGCAGAGCCGACGCCCCTTTCGGATCGGGGACTTTTGCCGTCCCGAAGACATGAATCAGCGCCGACGATTCGGGAGCGTCCTCAGCCGCCGTGAAAATCAACTCGCCCGACTTGGCGTTCCCAGCCAGCGCCGTTCCCCGACAGGTCACTCCCTTGGGTAAACGGTCGGCCCGCACTTCGATCGGCTCGCGGAAGCCGTCTTTGCGAATGACGAGCACCTGGACCTCGCGACTGTCGCCTGTGCGAAGGCCCAGCGCCCAAGTCGACACGGCCTGCATCGTTCCCCGCTTGGGATACTCGGGCAGCACTACCAGTTGGAAATCGGGCTCTTCCGGCTGGATCGACAGTCGATAAACCAGCCGAGGGTCGCCTCGGCTCTCGAAGGAGCGGTCGCGGAGCATGACGCGGTAAATGCCGTCGGCCGGCGTGCGGAATCGATAACTCGGGTCGTCCGTCCGCGTGTCGAAGACGGCCGGAGCGACGTTGGCGTTGTCGTCGTCGACCGCCGTCATCCGCGTCACGAACTCCCGCCCCTTGGAATTGAGCTCGACCCGCTCCACCACCAGGTACGGATCCGCCTGCGAGCCGAGACGATCCGCAAAGACCTCGATCGTGAAGACCTGCCCCTCCTTCGCGTGGAACTTGAAGTAATCGGTGTCGCCCGGCGCCTGGAACTGACCCGCGAATTCGCCGGGGACCGAAATCTCCTGGGCCGTTTGCGGCGTGTCGTTGGGTTCGTGCTCGAGTACCGGAGCCGCCCGCGTGAGCGAGATCAGCACGGGGTTCGATTCGCCGACTGGCGTCTGCACGACGTAAGACACAACGCCCAACCCGGCGTCCCACGAGCGAAGCGTCGTGTGGGTGGGAGCCGCCGGAGCCGCTGCCGGCAACGTAATTTCGACCACGGCCTTTTCGAGCGCGTGTCCGTCGACTTTTACGTCGGACGGTTTGCCCCCGGGGAGGTTGCGGCCGTACAGCGTGTACTTCGCGGTCGAGCCGGCCACGCCCGCCGGCGGCATGATGAAATCAATGTAGGGCAGCGAACCGGCCGACAACCGGTAGCCGTACTCCGCACCGCCCCGATAGAGAAAGTCGTAGACCTTGAGATAGTAGGTCGCGTCGGCGGGCAGCACGGAATCGATCAGCGGATCGCGCTCGAGTTCCTGCCGCGAATAGCCGAGGCGGTGCCCGGCCTCGTCGGCCAGCTCGAGGACCGGCTGCAGCCGCGAGTCGATGTCGGCCGCGCGGCAAAAGGCGGTGAAGCGCTGCCCCCTTTTGCCGACGAAGCGGTAGACATCAATATCGGTATCGGCGCCGATCGTCCCATTGACGATCGCGCCTGAAGGAAGTTCGTTGGCCCGATCGAAGCCGTTATTCGGTTCGACCTCGCGGGCCTCGGGTTGCGATCCGACGACGAATATTCGCGGATTAGAAAGGCCGAACAGACCACCGGCGTACGCCTCGTACACGCCGCTCGGCACGTTCGGCCCGATTGTCACGACAAACGTGTTGTCGACTGGTTCCTGGTGTCCGCCTGCGTCGCGCGTCTTTCGGACGGCCGTGATGCCCGGATGATTGAAGGCCAGCCGATTGGCCTCGTCGAGATCGGCCGACCGGGTCAGCTGCAGGTCGAAGGTGGTGCCCGCTTTTCCACCACAGGGGAAGATCGCGTAGAGCCGGGCCTGGGGCAGCTGAGCCTGCGCGGTCGCGGTTGCCCCGACGACCCACACCAGCGCGCAGAACGCGGACCAGGCCGAGCGAAAGGAACAACGGTGCTGACAGCGGGACAAAACCATGCGGGAGACCGGTCAACCGATGCGACGGGCCGCGAGGCGGCCAGCCGAACGCTGGGGCAGGACAATTTAGGCGGGTCTACTTATCCTACCCGCGCCGGGAGCCGGCGTGGTAGGGCGCCCAGGGTACGGAAGCCGGAAAGAGGGAAAAGTCGGCATCCCCGCCTGGGGAGGCAGGGGCGGCCGGACGGACCAAAACCAGCGGGTGCCCTGCCCATTAGTGATTGAACAAGAACTCTTTGGTGTTGATCAGCGCCCACACGATGTCTTCGTAGGCGGCTTTCGTGTCCTTCGAGTGCTTGCGCAAATGGGCATCCGCGATGTGCAGTTCGTCGTCGTTCGGCTCGCGGGAATAGACCCAGCGATAGAGCTCGCGGACGCGAACATCGGTCGGCCGCTTGTCGGCGGCCAAAAGCGCGGCGCGGCCGGACGGGCTGGCGATCTTCTCCTGGACTTCGCTGCTGTTGAGCAGATGCAGGCTCTGGGCGAGGTTGGCGTCTTGCGAACGTTCACACTCGCAGGCTGTGTCTCCCTGCGGCTGTCCAAAGACCTTGAGGAAGTAAGGACCGACGCCCGGATCGGGAAGCTGCAGCGCGTGGGTGCCGGCGGGCAGCCCCGTGTACGGCTGCGAGGTGGCCGTCACCCGGTGGAAGGCGTCGTACAACACCTCGGCACCGAGCCGACGCGGATAGAAGCGGGAGAAGTTCTGCCGATCCTTGCTGTTGAAGTCGTTGGGAACGGCACTCAACTGGTAGGTGCTCGAACGGCAGATCGTGCGAACGAGCTCTTTGAGATCGAAGCCGGTCTTGATGAAGTTATCGGCCAGTGCGTCGAGCAGTTCGGGATTGGAGGGCGGGTTGGTTTCCCGCATGTCGTCTTCGGGCTCGACAATTCCCCGACTAAAGAAATGCTTCCAGTAGCGGTTGGCCAGCGAGCGGGCGAAGAACGGGTTTTTCGGGTTGGACATCCAGTCGGCCAGTTGCACGCGCGGGTCGCGGTCAGCGGCGATCGAGAGCGGCTGCCCGCCCAACGTCGTCGGACGCAGCGACTTGCCCGTCCGCGGATTCGTGACTTCGGCGATTCCCTCGTTGTGAAACAGCCGCCGATCCCGGAAACGCCGGTTGGCGACGCCGTCCGGCAGGGGTTTGCGTCCCAGGCGACTGAAGAAAGCCGAAAACCCGTAGTAGTCGTCCTGGCTCCATTTTTCGAACGGGTGATGGTGGCAGCGAGCGCACTGAATCCGCAGTCCGAGAAACAGTTGGGCCGTGTCTTCGACTTGCTCGTTGATCTCGTCGACCTCGCGATACCAGACGGTCTGTGGCGACAAGCGGGGATCGCCGGCAGCCGTCAAGAGTTGGCGGACGAAGTGATCGAAGGGCTTGTTGTCGTAGAGGCTGCTCCAGATCCATTCGTAGAACTCGTACGTCCCCTCGGTGTCGGAGGGCGCCCGCTTCTTGTTACGCAGGATCAGGTTCCACTTGTTCGCAAAGTTGTCTGCGTAGGCCGGGCTATCGAGCAGGCGATCGATGAGCTTGTCGCGTTTCGCCGGATCGCGATTGGCCAGAAACGCCGTGACCTCTTTTTCGGTCGGCGTGGTGCCGGCGATGTCGATCGACACCCGCCGCAGAAAGGTTGCATCGTCACACAGGGCCGACGGCGGAATGCCCAGCACCTTCAGCTTGCCGAAGACGGCCTTGTCGACCAGATTCCGCTCGGGCGGCAGCGAGGCGACGGATGCGCCGAGAGGAATCGTTGAGCGAAACGTGGCGACCTGCCCCTGGTAACGGGCCATGATGGCGACCTGTCCCGCCAAGTCGAGCGTCTTCACCAGTCCGGTCGAGCTGACCTCGGCCATCTCGGCGTCGTTGGGCTCGAACAGGGACATCCGCGTGACGTCTTCGGTCGTGCCGTCGCTGTAATGGGCAACGACGGTGATCTGCTGCTGGGAGCCCCGCTCCATGACGCGGCCGGCGGGCAGGCACTCGATTTTCACGACGGTCGGATCCGCGTTGCTGCCGTAGGGCGTGCCTTGCTCGATCCAGCGATAGAGCATGCGGTATTCGTAGCTGCCCACGTCCATTCGCTTGCCGCCGCCGTGTGGATAGCGGCCACTGGGCTTGAGGAGCAGCAGGCTTTCGCCGGGCGACGTGGGGAACAAGCGGCGACCACGACTCTCCTTGACGAGGAACTCGTAATCATCCTCCGGGTAGAAACCAAGCAACGAGAGCTTGAAGCCGTTTTGTCCGCTCGCCTTGCCGTGACAGCCGCCACTGTTGCAGCCGAGCTTGGTGAAGATCGGCACGATCTGGTTCTTGAAGTTGATCGGAAGCGGATGGGCAAACCGGTCGACCTTCACGGGGAATTCGGCCGACGTGTGACCCGGGCCCGAAACGCGAATGTGGGCCTCGCCGTCGCGCAGCGGAACGACCAGCCCCTTGGCATCGATGTCGACGATGCCGGCGGGATCGGCAGAGTAGCGGACGGCCCGCGTCAAGTCGCGCGACTGGCCGGTCGAATAAACGCCGGTAACGCACAGTTGCTGGCGGGCATCACCGCCGCGTAGCAAGATCGGCTTGCCGCCGGTCGCTTGCTCGACGTTCAGCGATTTCAAATCTCCCGGATCGCCCAGCCCTTTCGCTGTGCTGGCGGCAACGCCTGTGCGCGCTCTGGCTCCCACGCACGCGGCTGCAACAAGGGCGAGCAAGAACGGGGTGGAGGCACGACGCGTCATGCATTCCCTCTCGTGGGGCGATCGGTCTCGGATTTTCGACGAGCGGTGAAGCGGGGTGGCAGGTCGAGGCTGGAATTTCTATTGGCGGCAACCGGCCGCCCCAACACGGGCTGGTTTACAGGAAGGAGGTTACGGCAGGTAAAAAGCGGGCTAACAAGCTGGCTGATTGGGGTTGCGCCGACGTTACGGTTCGCCCAAACGCAGTAAGTTGAGCGTATCAACGATTATCGATCCGTGCAACAAGCCGGCATTGGCAGGCCTTCTCTGGACGGCACAATCGGACGAGTCTGTCACGGATTTTCGCTCCGTCGGCCGATTTTCCTTCGGCGACTGGGCCGATTCCCACCGCGCACTCGTTCCGTCTCGCGGCTCACACGCCACAATTGACGCCCAACCCCTCGAGTTGAGCCTTTAAGGTCGCTACGTCGCGAAACACCTCGGCTTGCAGGCCGAACGAGCGACCGCGAAGCACGTACTCCTCGATATCGTCGGTGTAGAAGCACTCGGACGGCGAACATTGGATCGTCTCGAGGGCGGCCCGGAAGATGGCCTCCTCGGGCTTGGCCGCGCCGACGCGATAGGAAAGCACGCAGTCGTCGAAGCGGTGCAAGAGATCGAAGTGGGCCAGCACCCATTCGTAGTGAGTCACGCACGTGTTGGAGAGCAGGACGAGCCGGTAGCCGTCGCCCTTCCAGCGATCCAAGAGCGGAACCATCGGCTCGTTGAGGGTAAAGATGTCGGCCCCCGCGACCCGCAGGGCCTCGGCATCAATGGCCCGGCCGAGTTCCTGCTCCATCGTTTGCCGAAAGCCGTCCTCGGAGAGCTCGCCCCGCTCGAATCGCCGCTGCAGCTGCTCGTTGAACAAAATCTGCTCCAAGTCGGCCAGCGGCGTGCGGCAGGCTTCCGCCATCTGCACGCACATCCGCGCGTGAGAAAAGTGGAGCAGGACGTTCCCCAAGTCGATTAATAGAGTCCGCACGGGCATTCCGAAACCTCGATTGACGATGCCGTTCCGGCTTCCTAGAGTGCAGTGGCTCGTAAAGTCACGTAGCATAACGACTTGCTGGCACGCGGCGTACCAGGCCGCGCGGTTCCGACCGGACCGTGGCGGAGCGTCGTGCTGACGGCCGCCTGTACGTTTCGCGTCGGCGATTCTCTTTGATCGCGGTCGTTTGGTCCAAGCGGATCACCGGCGGACCGCCGCCGAACTATATACATTCCAGCCGGTTCCACTCCGGCATGACAGCCACGGAGACCGTCGATGAGTTACGGCGGGAAGGCAAAGGCCGAAGCGGGAACGGCCCGCGGCCGTGATTGGCCCTGCCTGCGCCAGTTCGGCATCTTTATGGAGAATCGCGTCGGCACGCTGAACGATCTGCTGCGGCACGTCGAACGCCACGACCTCCGCGTGATGGCCCTGACGGTCGTCGATTCGATCGACTTCTCGATCGCCCGCGTCATTCTCAGCAACTACGAACGCGCGCACGAACTCTTCAAACTTTCCGACTTCAAGGTGTTTGAAACGGACCTGATCGGCGTCGAGCTGAGCACCGATCCGCAGCCTTACATGCAAATCTGCACGACGCTCCTGCAAGCGGAACTCAACATCCACTACACCTATCCCCTGCTCTACCGTGGCAAGGGACGCGGCGCAATCGCCCTGCATGTCGACGACGTCGAGACCGGGCTGAAGATCCTCTCCGACAAGGGGCATCGGATCATCACCGAGAACGATCTCCTCGAATACGACGAGAATTATTGAATCCCGTCTTAATATCGGCTCCGACTTGAAGCGGTTCCGGACGCTGCTGAAGTGGACCTTGTTCGCCGTGGTGCTGGCTTACGTCTGCCGCCACGGCTATTCACTTTGGCGTCAGAGCAACGAGCGCGCCGCTCACGCCGGCGAGCAGTGCCTGGCTCCTCTTGTCCGCCGTTTTGTACGTCGCCTCCTGGCTGCCGTCTGTCTGGTTTTGGCGCGCGCTGATGCTCGCCTTGAGCGGTCGGCCTGACTTCGCGGCCGCCGCCCGCGCCTATTACTGCGGCGCACTGGGCAAATACGTTCCGGGCAAGGCGATGGTGCTGGTGCTGCGCGGCTCGCTGATGAACGGCCGCGGCTGCACAGGACGAACGGCCGCCATCACGGCCGCCTACGAAACGTTGACGATGATGGGGACGGGGCTCCTCGTCGGCCTGGTCTTGGCCCCTTTGCCCGAATGGGTACCGGGCCGCGATCAACCCTGGTTGGTGCCGGTGGTCGTGTTGGCCGTGCTCGCCGGACTTCCTGTGATAGCGCGGCTCTTGTCTTGGGCCGTCGTGAAGATGTCGCCGCCCGATCTGGTTGAGTTGGACGACGCAAGCCCGCGCGACCCGGAAGCTCTCGCGTCGCGCGACCGGCTCGTCATCCCGGCGTGGCTCGTGGGGGCCGGCTGCGCCGCGTTCGTCATCAGTTGGGCCATCCAGGGCCTCAGCCTAGGCGCGACGCTGCATGCGGTCGATCAGCCGCTCCGCTGGGCCGACTGGCCCGTCTGGTCGGGGGCGATGGCGCTCTCCACCTCTCTGGGATTCGCGATGCTGTTTGCGCCGGCCGGACTGGGGGTGCGGGAAGGCATTCTGCTCGGCATCCTCACGCAGGCGGGCGTCGACTCGCACGCGGCCATCACCGCCACCGTGTTGTCGCGGTTGGTGTCGTTCGGTTCGGACGTTCTCGTCGCGGCCCTGCTCTATCCGACATTTCGCCGTCGAATGCTCCAGCCCGGCCCCCCGCTCGCTCAGTAAGATGAAAAGATGCTGTCCATCATCGTTCCCGTCCTGAACGAAGCCGAAAGCCTGGAGCCGCTCCACCGTGAGATCGGCGAGGCGGCCACGGGCATCGGCGAGCCGATCGAAATCGTGTTCGTTGACGACGGGTCGACCGACGGTTCGTGGAACGTGATCCAATCGCTGGCCGAGCGAGACGCCTCGGTCTCGGGCATTCGCTTTCGTCGCAACTTCGGCAAGGCGGCCGCGCTGACGGCCGGAATGCGGACAGCGCGGGGCGACTTGATCCTGACCATCGACGCCGACCTGCAAGACGACCCGGCAGAAATCCCGCGGATGCTGGGCAAGCTGGGTGAAGGTTACGACGTCGTCAACGGCTGGAAGGAGCGGCGGCTCGACCCGTGGCACAAGGTCTACCCGAGCCGCGTCTTCAACTGGATCGTGAGCGGCCTGACGGGCCTCAAACTGCACGACCACAACTGTGGGCTGAAGTTATTCCGCGCGGAAGTGGCTGCCGAGATCCGGCTCTACGGCGAGCTACACCGGTTCATTCCCGTGCTGGCGAATGCTCGTGGCTTTCGCGTCACCGAGATGCCCGTGCACCACCGGCCCCGGCGGTTCGGCAGCTCGAAGTATGGCGTTCGCCGTTTCGCCCGCGGCTTCTTGGACCTGCTCACCGTCACGTTTCTGACGGGCTTCGGCCAGCGTCCGCAGCACATTCTGGGCGGGTTCGGCCTCTGCTCCCTCGCCCTGGGAATCTGCGGCCTGCTCTACCTGGCGTTCATCTGGTGCTGCA
Source organism: uncultured Planctomycetaceae bacterium (assembly GCA_963800135.1). Lineage (GTDB taxonomy): Bacteria > Planctomycetota > Planctomycetia > Planctomycetales > Planctomycetaceae > DASPSM01. The sequence continues at coordinate 843,309 of CAWCZR010000003.1, forward strand.
CGCATTTGGCAGGGGCCGACTTCGGTCCGATCGGCACGCGTCCGCTGTTGCCCTATTCGATCGCCGCCACGATCCTCGGCGCCCAGGCCCTTTCGCTCGGGCTACTGGCCGAACTTCTGGTGGCCTACACCGGCAAGGAGAGCGACACCTACAGCGTGGCCCAAACGACACAGGCCTCCGCCGAACCGGCCGGGGCCAAGCGGCTTACGGTGGCGCCAGCACCGGCCGGGCAGCCCGTCGAGAACCGGAATTGACCGCAGATTTTTTCCTCGCATCAAAATTTTGGCGCGTTAGAATCGCTTAGAACCTAATTCGTATCCCTCCCGCCCCCGCCCGCCGAAGGATTGGACCCACCGTGCAGAGCCAACCCTCCGATCCGCACATCGACATCACCGTGCGATCCCACGACGAGCAGGATCGCCGCATCGTCGCCCAGCCCCTTTCGGATGCCGACGCCATCGGCAACCCGGCCGACACCGTTCGTATCGATCGCGCCCTGCGCGCCAGTCGACTGAACGCGAAGTGCTGCAGCAGCCTTGGCTGGCGGATTAGGCGAACCGTCGCATCGCGGGCATTTCTAGCGAGCCGGAATCAGCGCACCCTCGCCGCTATCAACGCACCGGGCCGCTATCAACGCACCGGGAAGATTTGCGCGTTGATCACCGCGTCGTGATTTTCGGCGTCGGTCAAGAGCGGAGCGCTCCAACCCGCGAGCGCACTGCGATCGCTTGCCGAAAGGGCGGGCACGAGATCCGTGACGAAGATCGGCAGGTTGTTTTTGCCGACGATTGCCTGCCCCTGAGCGACGGTGGCTTCCAGGCGTTGGACGGCGTCGCTCGACATTCCCTGCTTGCTGAGCACGCCAAACGTCACCGGTCGCCCCAGCACGCCCTCCTGCACCAGCTGCTCGAAGCGGGCCGGCTCGACAAATTCGGTGTAACCGTAGTTGAGCGGCTCGCGATAGCGGCGAATCCACTCCCAGCACACGTAGATATGCGTGATGCCGTGCTCGTGCAGCGTCTGCAGAATCTCTTTGGCGGGCTTGAGCGGTAGTTCGCTGTCTTTGGTGCTCGGCGCGGCGGGCGGCCCGGCGAACCACTCTTTGAAGATCGAGTGATTGAACACCGTGTTGTAAACGATGGGAAACTGCGCGTTGAAAACCTGCCCATCTCCCACGTCCAGCACTTTGGACCCCTTGGGCAGCCAGCGGTTCATGAAGGAGAAATACGGGTACGCGGCGTTCTCCCGCGCGCGTTCGAGGTCGGAGAGCCAGACGTTATAGCCCGTGATCTCCCAGGCCTCAATCGTCGTCCCGGAATACACGCCCTGCCCGGCGACCAGCGCGAAGTTGAACCAAAGCGCCAGGCAGATGACCGCCCCCGCGATCCAGCGCCACGCCACCGCATTGGTCCAAGTGGCCCCCACGCCGGCCAAGAGCGCGACGACTGGAATGATCGGCACCCAAAAGCGATCGATGCGATGGGTGAAGCCCCACCAGGCGAAGAACAAGTAACCAAACAACAGCCACAGCCCGAGCACCAGGCCCCGTCGCCGCGCTACCAAGAGGGCCAGCGGCGCCAGCCCAAACAGCAGAGGGCTCGACCAATCATTGTCGGCGATCACATCGAGCAGGTTTTGCCCCAGGACCGCGGGTCCGAATTTATGCGGGCTGTGTGCCGGAACGAAGCGGGCGTTGAGTTCGGGACTCCAATCCCGACCGCCGAACAGGTTGTAGGCCAGGGGATAAACGGGATTACCCGTCAGCACAAGGTTTTTCACCAACCATGGGCCGATCGTGACGGCGACGCCAAGCGCGAAAGCCAGCGCGCACTTCGACACACTCGCGACGCGCGTCGGATTGCCGCGGAGTGCCCACCACGCACCGACAACGACCGCCAACCCCATCGGCACAACAACCTGTAGCAGGCCCGTGTATTTGCAGGCCATGCCGCAGCCGGCCAGCAGCCCCGCCAAAAACACGTCTCGCAGAGCGGGCAGTCCGCCGCGGAACCGTTCCAGCGCGATCAGCACGGCCAAGAGCGTCGCCGCGACGAAGAACGTCAGCGGGCCCTCGACGTAAGTAATGATCGTGATCCGATCGATCCACGGCGTCGACAGAAAGACCAGCGCAGCCATCAGCCCCGCCTGCGGACTGAAGTAGCGACGTCCGGCCGCATAGAGCGTGAGCGCCGTCAGCGGCGCGAAGGCGAACAAAACGGCCTTGCCGACGATCGCTCCCCAGTACCAGTCGCCGCGCAACACCATCCCCATCAAGACGAGCATCTCGGCAAAGAACGGAAAGTTGGTGTAGACGTTGTGCGGCAGGAACGCGATGCGTCCCGCCTCGAAGTATTCTTTCGGTCCCTCGAAGTGATAGGCCAGCACGTCGAAATCGCGTTCGGGTGACATCGAACCGAGCCACATGGTGATGACGAAGGGCGTCATCGCCGCCAGGAAGAGCCACAGATATCGAGGCCGCGCGAGTTCGGGCTGCTCCGGCCGCGACTCGGCTGCCGACCGCCGTCGCCAATCGCGGCGGATGAAAATCGCCTCGAGCGGAAGGGAGACCGCGCAAATCGGAATCACCGTCGCGCGAGACAACAGTCCCGCCACTCCAAGGAGCAACGTCGTGAGCGACAGGCCGCTCAGCCCGATCGCGAAAGAGAAAACGACCCCTTCAGCCGAACGACGTTCCACCGACGGGCGCAACAAGCGCAAGACGATTTGGCCCCAAAACCAAGCGCTCGCCAACACAAACACGGCCGGCGTGAAAATGTTCACGCGCTGAGCGAGATTCCCCAGCCGCGCTGAATGGAACTGCGACGCGACGATCAGGTCAGGCAGATCGATCCAAACGGCCGCGCGGGTCAGCCAGCTGTTATTGGGAAAATCGAAGCAGGAGAAAAAGATAAGAAATGCGACCAGCCAAAGGGCGGACAGGCCGATCAGCCACCACGACGGACGCGACTCAGATGATGCGGTCGCCGATTCGGTCGAGTCGACGGATTGACTCGTCGCGGCAGGCCGGGAGCGCGAGGCCGTTTTGGTTCGCTTGGAGCTCAAGACTTGCGCCCACGGAGGCCTGCCCGGCTCACAACGACCAAACTCACAACGACCCGGCTCACAGCGATTTCGGCAGGAGCGCGGCCAGCTCGGGATGGGGACGGGCGATGACGTCGGCCAGGATCAGCTTGCCCCCCAATCGCTCGACCGTTTGCTTGCCCGTGGCAATGGCAGTCTGCACAGCGGCCACGTCGCCCCGCACGACGATCGTCACGTAGGCGGCCCCGATTTTCTCCTTGCCCACCACCGTCACGTTGGACGACTTGAGCATGTCGTCGGTCGCGTGCAACGCGGCAACCAGGCCTTGAGTTTCGAGCAAACCAACGGCGTCGGAGGGGCTCATGTCGATGGGCTCTTTCGGAATGCAGTAATCATAAAGGTCGAGCATAGGGCTGTAAACGGGCTGTGGATGGGCCAAAATCCACGTCGCCTCGACCGCTGCCGGCAGCACCGACAGCGAAGCGCGGCCCCCCATGTGGCGGGCCAACTCCACTCCCACTTGCCCTGCGGCCATCACCGCACCGGTCTCGCCGATGAGCTTGATGCACTGGTCTGCGCTGTCGGTGCTTTCGATGCCCAGCAGCGTGACGCCGGCCGCCTTCAGGCAACGATCGGCGACGATTAGGGCCGGCGTGAGGTTGGCCACCTCGAGCAACGCCAGGCTGTGGGTCCGATCCATGATCAATCCGTCACGCACTCATTCATCGTCAGTGAGATTGAGTCTGCGCCCGCGGAACGCCGGTCGCTCCGCGCCAGTCGAAGGCGATGTCGAGCGCGGGGGCCGAGTGGGTGATCGACCCGACGCTGATGCGATCGACGCCCGTGGCCGCAATCGCACTCACTGTTTCCAGATTAACACCGCCAGAGGCCTCGAGCAGCACTTCGGGCGCGAGTTCGTCACGAATTCGCACCGCCTGCCCAATCGTGGCGGCGTCCATGTTATCCAAGAGCACAATGTCGGCCAGGGCGGCGAGAGCGGCTTTCAACTGCTCGAGCGTGTCGACTTCGATCTCGAGCGGAATGCCCGCGGGGATCGCGCTGCGAGCCGATGCGACGACTCCGCGAATCGTCTCCTCGTCCGAATCGCGCGGATGATCTTCGCGCCAGGCGGCCAGGTGGTTGTCCTTGATCAGGCAGCCGTCGAACAGGCCGATGCGATGATTGGTGCCGCCGCCGGCGCGGACGGCGTACTTTTCCAAGAGCCGCCAGCCGGGCAACGTCTTCCTCGTGTCGAGGATCACGGCTTTATTGCCGGCGACCCGATCGACGAATTGGCGGGTCCGCGTGGCCACGCCGCTCAGGTGCATCAGGAAGTTGAGGACCGTGCGCTCGGCTCCCAACAGCGAGCGCCACGAGCCGTGAACCCGTGCGATGATCGTCCCGCCGCTGACTTTGTCGCCGTCGGACATCAGGGGCTGAATCGTCGTCTGGCCATCAAGTTGCCGCACCACGATGGCCGCGACGGGGAGGCCCGCCACCACGCCGTCCTGCCGCACCACAATGTCGACCGTGCCCTGTCGCGCATCGCCAATGAGTGCCCGGCTGGTGATGTCACCCAGCGTTCTCAGGTCTTCGACAAGCGCCAGCGAGACGAGCCGATCCGCCGCTTGTTGTTCTTCAGCAGTGAGAGAGAGTGCCAACGCCATTTTCCGGAGACGAAGCTAACGACCGACGGCGATCATAGCGAATCCGAGCCGCGATTCGGAAACGCAGCTTCACCTCGGCCCCGGGCCGGCGTTTGGCGACGTCTTGCACGCGTTGCCGGGCTCTGCTGAAATGTCGCTGCCAATCGATGATTCAAACGGGGCCATTCCACAAATCGACTTTTCGCGGCCGCGGCTTCACTCTTCCGCCACCTCGCGGCCGATGCTCGAAAGGGAACGCAGATGATTGTCGGCGTGCCGAAAGAAATCAAACAGGATGAGTATCGCGTCTCGATGCTGCCGGTGGGCGTGGAAGAGCTGACGCGGGCCGGGCACAAGGTGCTCGTCGAGCGCAATGCCGGGATGGGCAGCGGCATTCCGGACGAGTTGTACCGGGACAACGGGGCCGAAATCGTCGATTCGCCGGTGGAGATCTTCGCCAACGCCCAGCTGGTGATCAAAGTGAAGGAGCCGCAGCCGCCGGAGATCGGCCGCTTGCGCCCGGGCAGATCCTTTTTACGTATTTCCACTTCGCGGCGGACGAATCGCTGACCCGCGGCGTGCTCGAGTCGGGGGTGACGGCCGTCGCCTACGAAACGCTCCGCGGCAAGCACGGCGATCTCCCCTGCCTGACGCCCATGAGCGAAGTCGCCGGCCGGATGAGCATTCAGGAGGGGGCCAAGTTCCTCGAGCGGCCCCAGGAAGGACGGGGCATTCTGCTCGGCGGCGTGCCGGGCGTGCTGCCCGCGCACATCACCGTGCTGGGAGGCGGAGTCGTCGGTAAGAACGCGGCCCAAATCGCCGCCGGGTTCGCGGCCGACGTCAATATTCTCGATATCAATGTCGACCGGCTACGTTACCTCGAAGACATCATGCCGGGAAACGTCAACACGCTCTACAGCGACCGGCACAACATCCGCGAAGAGCTGCGGCTGGCCGACCTGGTGATCGGAGCCGTGCTCATTCCGGGTGCTCTCGCTCCCAAGCTCGTCCGGAGGGAAGACCTGGCGATCATGAAGCCCGGAGCGGTCATCATCGACGTTGCGATCGACCAGGGAGGCTGCCTGGAGACGTCCCGCCCGACGACCCACTCCAAGCCGACGTACATCGTCGACGGCATTGTGCACTATTGCGTGACCAACATGCCCGGCGCGGTCGGCCGCACGAGCACGTACGCGCTGTGCAATGTCACCTTTCCTTATGCGCTGCGGATTGCCAACCGCGGCTTGCGCGACGCGTGCGGCGGCGACCCCGGACTGGCCGAGGCCGTGAACGTGCATCAGGGACGCGTCACCAATCGCGCCGTTGCCGAGACCTTCGGAATTCCCTTGGTTTCCCTCGATTCGATTCTCGCCGCCTGAGTCTTTCCAAGTCCGCTGTTGGCCACACGAGAGCGCCGAGCGATGGCAGAAGGCGAACCGCAACCAGCGACTGGCCAAACAACTCCGCCCCCCCGCTCCCGGCGGAGATTCGTCGCCGTCCTGGGTGGAGGCATCGCGGCGTGCGTCGGCGTGGCCTACCTCGGATTCCAATCGTTTTATGACCCCGTGATGCGCTGGCTCAGGCAGCGGCAGGCCCCATTTCGGCCGATCGCGGCGATCGATGGCTTGCCCGTCGGCGAATGGAAACTGGTTCAATTTGACGCGGCGAATCCGAACGGAGCGGCCAAGACCAAAGAAGCGGTCTTCGTGCGGAAATCCGGGGACTGGGACGGGCCCGACGCGCTGCGCGTCCTTTCGCCACGCTGTCCGCACAAAGGCTGTCGCGTCGCCTGGCGGGCCGAGCGCAAGCTCTTTGTTTGCCCGTGTCACGGCGGCACGTTCGACGCTGAGGGAAAACGGACCGCTGGCCCGCCTGATGCGCCGCTTGACGACGTTAACTTTCGCGTCGAGGACGGCCAGTTGCTCGTGCGTTTTGAAAGCCCGCACGCCTGACGCGACGAGATTGCCGGCGCGTGGTTACTGTCGGCGGCGCTTATTTCGACGGTCGCCCGAGGTTTTGCTGAACCAGCGTGACCGATTCAGGAGACCGCTCTGCCTGAATGTCCCCCTGATGCCGCAGCGCCACGACGGGCATGGCTCCCGTCTGCTTGCGGCCGTCCAGGCGCTGTTGGGCCCGATAGTAGGTCAGCCCGATTCGGCGGAAAGTAAACGCCGTGAGATAAAACCCGCTGCTCCAACAGACCCACAGCAGGGGAAACGCGGTGAGCGGCGTCACGTGGAGCTGGCCGATCGCATAGCCGGCGACGAGCAAGTGGCCCAGGAACACGGCCGATGCCAGGACCGTCAGCCCGGCGAATTCCCAGGGCATGGTCAGCGCCGTCGCCACGACGTGCACGGGCGACGCCACCCGCACCGAGTCGTCCAGATTGGTCAACAAGAGCGCGATCAGCCACCAGCCGACGGCGGCCAGGCACAGCTCGACGAGAATCGACCAGTCGATGATCGTCAGATCTCCGCAGTAGAGCCAATATCCCACCGCCGCCGCAAAGAGCAGCGCGGGGCCGGCGAGCAGGCAGCTGAGCCAATGACCGCAGCTCACCAGCGCGCCGACCGCTGTGCAGCCGATCCCCGGCTCGTATCGCATTTTCCCGTGGCAGGCCATTTCGAGAATGGCATTGAAATAATGGAAGGTGTGCCCCAGCACGAAGAGGACGCCGCACAAGCAGACAAACAAGCAGACGACGAACTGGGCCCGATGCGGGCTATCCCGCTCCATCGACAGCCACAGAATGAGCGCGGCCGTCGTCAACACGGCCTGCAGCAAACCGAGCCGCAGAAAGATCGGTAGCTTTTCGAAAGGAAAAGCAAGGCTCTGATACCAACGCTGCTTGCCGTGATCCGAGATCAGCTTCACCCAGCGGGGCTGGCTTCGCAGCATCACGCTATTGGGCTGATAGTCGTCGCCGTTGCAGAGCGCCCGTGTAGGAACGAACGTGGTCTTGCGATTCTTGGGCGGCTGACGCGGCTTGATGAAAGCGGCCGAGCATCCCTCACCGGCGAACGGGTTGTCGAGCAGTGCCCCGGGTTGGCCGATGGAGGGGCGGAAGGATGAGTTCGTCGCCGGCGCAGCGTCCGGGGGCGGAGTGTTGGCGTCGGCCGGCCGAGGGGTCGCGCCCCGTTTCTGTTTCACCGGGCCTAGCAAGCCGAACAAGCGCGGACGCGGAACGCTCACTGAGTTCCAGCAGGCGGGACACTGCGTACTCCGCCCCGCCATCCAATCGGGGGCTTTGAGACGTTTCCCACACTCGCAAACGACGTCGATCGCCATGCGCTTAGTGCTGGTCGCACTCTCGTAACGCGACGTGTGCCGCCGAGCCTCCGGCGGCAGAGGCACGAATCGCTAGACGGCCATGGTAGCGCGCTACAGCTGCGGAAGCGAGGGCCGGTCCGCCGATTTCGGGGCGCGGAGCGTCCGCAAGAAGGCCAGGATCTCTTGCTTCTGCTCCCACTTGAGCTGCTTATACTTGTCGGCCACGCTCTTGGCTTGTCCGGCGTGCAACTCGATGGCCTCGTTCAAGTCCCCGGCCCGGCCGTCATGAAGATACGGTGCCGAGTCGGCCACGCCCCACAGCGGCGGCGTCCGCCACTCGCTCGATTGCGGCGCTCCGCCCTCGGCGAAATCAGGCAGGTTCGGCGGCAGGTCGCCGTACGTCCCGCCGCCGACCAGCGTCTGGCCCATGCGATGCAGCAGCAGATCGCTGTAGATTCCCTTGGCAGGGCCGACATCTTGCTTGTGACAATCGGTGCAGCCGATCAGGTCGAAACGCTTTTTGCCTTCGGCCACCTCGTGAGCCAGCGCGGGGGAATCGGGCACCTCTTCGACCGGATGGCCGAGCGTGCCGACATACGCCGTCAGCTCTTCGCACTGCTGGTCGGTCAGGTCGAGACCCGGCGCCTTGTAATCGCGCTTGGCCATCGACACAGGCTGCGGCTGGCTCGGATTGCCAAGTCCCAACTCGTTCGCGCAGGCGGCCCGCACGAAGCCTCCGAGCGTCGTCGTCTGAGCTTTCCAGCCGAATCGGCCGACGTGCCCGTCGACCAGCCGCAGCGCCCGGCCCACCGGGTAATCGTCGGTGTCGGAGTCGGCGAGGGCCCACTTGAGGCGCTCGGCCCGCTCGTTGGCGATGATCGTCTCGTCCGGAATCGCGTCGATCAGATCGGCCCCGAACAGGGCCGGCGTGTTGCGCTGCGACACGTCCATCCCGGTGACAATGCCGATGTTGGGGGCCGTCGTGCAATCGTGCTGCACCCGCGGCAGCAAATCGCTGAGCGGGGGCGGCGGGCTCGACTTCGGGAACGCGGGGGCCAGCAGGAAGAGCGTTTCGGCAAATTGCTCATCCGTGGCGAACTTATGGACGACTCCTTGGCGAGAATCCCTTCGCGGTCCCGCTGCTCGCGGCCGGGGCGGCCTGCCGATTGCGCGTATTGCGGATCGCCCGATTCGCCGCGTCGCGGGCGTCCTCGACCGGATTGTCGATTTGCGTGAAGGTGGTCACGTTATTTTCCAGCGGACCGCCACCCCCCAGACCGCCCTGCTTGTGGCACTGCGAGCATGACTTGGCGTTGAACACGGGACCCAATCCGTCGCCGCCGCCTGCCAGCGGATCGTTGGGGGTCCATTCGTGTACGAATAAATCCCGCCCGGCCGTCGCCATTTCCACGTCGTAATGCGTTTGCGGCGTGGCCCGGACCAACCAGGAAGCTCCGCGGTAAGCGAAGGGGAGCACCAGCAGTACAGGAATAATCACCCGGAGCGAACCGTACGACCGCTTCATGACCCGTCTCCCCGATCCGCGGTAATGCCACACGCCACTGACCGAAACAGTACCCACAATCACCGCTCACTAAGAGGGTGCGGGCGGGACTTTTTTGTCTATCGGATTTCCCGGCCGATTTGGGGGCCGATTTCCGGTTCAATTTCTGGACGATTTTGCAGTTAAGGGAGGCCCGTTTAGTCCATTTGAGCCGCCCCACCCAGGCGGGCTGCCACCAACTCGAACTGCCGATGCTGAACGGAGATGCCCCGAAATCGGATCACGCCCGACGGAAAAATGAAACGTAAGCTTGTCCAAAGGGCGGTTCACACATAAAAATACGTCGCAATTTGTGGCTTTATGCATACGGAGCGAGTGATCCGTCTGCCGCCGGTCAGCGTTCTAACTTTTTATGAACGCTAAATAATCTTCCGGCTAGGCTTTACGCCGCTTCTTTCGGGACAGCTCTTGTTCCGCGGCCTCCAAGAGGGCTTTCCTCGCCCAGCGTGATGACGAGTTGTCACCCGCCGCTTCGGCTGCGGCGTCGACCAGGCTCCGCTCTTCGTTCGTCATACGGATTCTGAAGGGCTTGTCCCGCCGGTCTTCGTCGGACAATGGTTTCCTTCCCATTCGCGTAAGTGTAGCCACGCTTTTTCTCCCGTCAACCTGAAATATGTGGCCACGTCTATTGACTCCCAAGATAAACGTGGCTACGATAATAACTGTCGAAGAAAACCCGGAGCCGCTGATAACGACCCCGGGCAGAACAAACAGGCGTCGTCCGCCTGAATGCCCCTGACAACTGCATTCTAACCGGACGCGCCCCAGCGAACGAGAGGCGTGGTCCGTGAACCTGATCGAACTGATTGAGCGGTTTCCCGACAATGAGGCGTGCCGACAGCACCTGATCCGGGTCCGCTGGCCGGAAGGCGTGAAATGCCCGCGTTGCCAGTCGGATCACGTGAGCGAATTGAAGGGCCGCAAGCAATGGACGTGCCTGGAGTGCCGATACCGCTTTTCGGCCATCTCCGGCACGATCTTCCACAAATCGCACATCGGCCTGCGGAAGTGGTTTCTGGCCATCTTCATCGTCCTGAACGCCAAGAAATCTCTTAGCTCTCTCCAGATGAAGCGGGAGTTGAAGATCAGCCAAGAATGCTGCTGGCACATGATCCACCGCATCCGAGAGGCGATGCGGGAGGGAGCGGGCGATTTGTTTCGCGGCGGCGTCCAGATGGACGAATTCTTTGCGGGTGGCCCGGCCCGTCCGTCGCTTCACAAGTTTGACAAGGGAATACGCGGACGCGGGACCGACCGACCTGTGGTCATCGGAGCGGCCGAAGAATCCACCGGGCGCGTCCACGCGAAGCATGTGCCGAACGTGAAAAAGGAAACCGTCATGGAAGCGGCACAGCAATGGCTCGACATCCCGAACGTCGAGCTGCACACCGACCAATTCAAGTCCTACGCGCTTCTCGGCCGCAGTTGTGCCAGCCATCGGACTGTCGATCATCGCGTGCAATACGTTCACAACGGGATTTCGACGAACCGGATGGAGAATGCCTGGAGCCTGTTCGCTCGGGCTCTGATGGGCAGCTTTCACCACGTCAGCCGGAAGCACCTGCATCGGTATCTTTCGGAATTCGAGAGCCGGTTTAACTCACGGCGAGAGGACTTGGGACATTTCCTTGATCGCGTGCTGGGGCAAGCGGAGGGCCGGAGATTGTCGCACAGTCAACTTGTTGGTTGATCGCCGTCGATAAGCCCACCGTGCGTTGTGGCAAACACCATCGAATAATTGTGCTTGGCGGCTGCGCCGCTTGTACTGAATGCCAATAAGGTCAGGACGTAATCTTCTTTGGGCACCTCGGTAAATGGGCCGGCGGCCGATTTAACCCACAAGTGATTTGTAGACTCGGATTGATTGACTCGGCAGATTCGTACCTGAACCAAACTGTCTGGCGCGACAACGATGTGTTGCTCACCACTGCTCAAAGTCAGACTTGCTGGCAACTGCAAAACAGTGCTCGGAATCTTGGGGGATGTTGCGATGAGTTTAATCCCCACCTGCGCTGGCAACTTCGACTTGTTCCTAAACCAGATTCTCCACCAGTTTTCACTTGCTAAATCAGGTTTTGGGTCGAATACGAGCTGGTCGTCAACGTTGATTGGAGGATGATCTGGGGCGACCCCTCCGTGCTCTACTGATGGCGCAGCGTTGACCGATTCCGCCAGCGCCTTTAAGAATTTCTTGCCAGCATCGATCGTCTGTTTGAGCGGTTTGCCGGGTGTTTCAATATCGATTGTTGTCGTCAGGAAATCGACTGCCGCATCTCCCCCGCATAAGGCCCCGATTAACTCGCTCGATTTAACGCGCCACGTTTTTGCTTTTCCGCGATTGTCCTTTGCCGATATCGCCCGAGACTGTCGCACAAGGCGCAAGCGCGGATCGTTCGGTCGATTATGGCTATTTGAGGACTGAGGTGGCGCGGCCGGAGTCGGTGCCGGGTCCGGATCAACTCCGGATATCTTTGGGGCGCCTTTTCGATGGTCGAAGAGCACCAGCACCAATGACAGGACGAACGCAAGTGCGGTCGCGTATCGCAACCACGATTGGGCGTCAGTATTCCAGATGGACGGCATGCGGTCTGGCCATTCAGCTACGGACTTCAGCCCCCGGGCGATCAATCCCTGATTTTCTCCGGTCAAATACCCAGCCCAGGTCGGCGCGTTAGTGGCTATGTACAACAGCAGCGCCCCGACTACTGTGATCTTCGCCCGTAACGACAACTTCGGCCATTGGAGGAATTTTGACCATTGCATGCCGCCACTGTAGCGGCTGGGACGTGTGGCCACAATAAGTCAGGGCGGATCTCTTGCGAATTCCAAGGCTCCCTTATCGCAGTCAAAGATGAACGACATAGTATCTGGCGGAACATCTTTACCCCTCGCGGTAATCACGAAGCGATACTTTCCGTGCGGAAGCTCGCCGTTGTCGGTCATCCAGTGGTCTTGCCCCTGGACGTTTACCATCCGCCCCCTTGCGACGCACACGGGAAACACAATGCAGTTTCTGCTGGCCTGAAACAACCGAAATATGAGCGGATCAGTGCCCGGAGGGACATGATGTGCTTTCTTTGGTTCTCTAAATGCGGATGTTTCTTGCACGGAAAGCAATCGCAATTCGCAGTCGTCGAACAATGCTGCCCTCTCTCGTATGCGAGGATCGCCTTCTAGCAAGATCGCTCTTATGGTTACGCTCATGCCCTCAATGGATTTCAGTTGTGATTGATTCACGACGCGCACGCGGGCGCGCAGCGTTTTTCCGTTTTCCAGAACTTCGACGTCCTCCGATTCATCAAACAAGAGCTTTAGGCGGCGAGTCTCGAATCCAGTCAGATCAGCTCTTGGCCTGCCGCTCGCGATCCAGGCGGGCAGATTCATTCCATCGATTTATCAAGAGGACAATTAGGAACAGCAGCACCGTACAGGCCGGACCGGGAAGAACACTGCGGGCAAAGTCATGCCTTGCGGCATCCCAGCCATTGGCGAAGCCCTGATAACAAAAGGTCAACGGAATCCCAGCGACCAGCACAACAAGCCAGAATCCCCACCCTCCGAACAGATGGGTCGTCCTCATAAACGCCGAACTCCAAAGTTGGCGTTTGTGGGTGAGGACGTGTGATCGCCAAGCAGCAACCGCGCAATGAGCGATCCAGGCGAAGCAGGCACCAAGCGGACTGAGATTGGCCATGCGGCCACTCTAACAAAACGTGGCCACATGTGCAGGCAGCGCGTATTGCTCATGGTTCGCAGCTTTCGTAAACTAGGTGCAGTAAGCTGCAAGTTGCCAAATACGTTTAACCACCCGCCGATATCCCTCCTCGCTCTCGCTGCTGAGCGACTCCAACCGTTAGCCCCCTGGTTTTGCTGCCGGGCCTTCCGTTTAGGTGAGATTTGCTCCCGACCCGCCCGCCTGCGAGTTGGATCGTTGCGTGCGATCGTGCGCTGAGGCGGCGCCACAATCCTCGCACGCCGATCGGCCGGCGGACGCTGATCGGCGGCGGGCTGCTGGCCCTGATCGCCGCGGGCCTCATATGGCAGACGCTAGGACCGATGGCTCGCGGCGGCGATCACCAACGACCACCAACTGAAAAGCCCTCGACCGGCCCGGCAGCCGTAGCACAGAGTGAACCCGCGCGGGCCTATCGCGAAACGATTCAGCCGCTCGTCCGCAAATACTGCGTCGATTGTCACAGCAACGACAACGTCAATGGCGGCGTGAATTTCGACAGTTTTTCCGATCTCTCGTCCGCTGTTGCCAGCCGCAAACGTGGGACAAAGTCCGCAAGATGCTCGAGACCGGCGCGATGCCGCCGGCCGAACATCCGACGCGGCCCAACGACGCCGAGGTGGCCGCCCTGCTCCGCGGCATTAACCAGGCGGTCTTCGACGACGACTGCGGAAAATCGCACGATCCCGGGCACGTGACGATTCGGCGGCTGAATCGCGCCGAGTACAACAACACGATCCGCGACCTGTTGGGCGTCTCGCTGCGGCCCGCCGACGAATTTCCGTCCGACGACGTCGGCAACGGCTTCGACAACCAGGGCGACGTGCTGTCGATTTCGCCCCTGTTGATGGAGCGATACCTGACCGCGGCCGAGCGCGTTTCTTCCGTAACGCTGTTCGGCGTCGATTTGAAAGCCCCGCCCATCGACCGCATCGAGATCCGCAAGCTCTCGACACAAGGCTCGGCGCAGTTGGACCGCAAAAAGTACGCGCGGGACAAGTATGTGTGGCTGCCCTCGGCGGGCTCGGTGAATGGCACCTTTCGTTGCCGCATGCAGGGCGAGTACGTGCTGCGCGTGATTGCCATGGCCCGGCAAGCCGGGAGCGAACGGCCGCGGCTCGAGGTGCGGATCGACGACCAGCCGCGACAAGTGTTTCAAGTGAGGGGCAACAACGCTCCCGACCGATATGAGGTGCGGTCGCAGCTTGCCAGCGGTCTCCACAAGTTTTCGGCCGCTTTCACCAACTCGCTCACCGAGCCGCCGGCTCCGCCCGCAGTGCCGCTGGTTGCGGCGCATGGCGCGAAGAAGAAAAAAATCGTCCGACAACGACTGCGCGCGAACTCGAGCTCGAACGGTTCGAGGTCGAAGGCCCGTTCTCGATCGACGAGCATGACCCGGCCCTCGCGACGATCGAAACCCGCAAACGCATTTTGTCGGAGTCGACGGAATCCAGCGGGTCGCTGGCTGCGCGGGCGAATCGCATTCTCTCCCGCATTGCGACGCGGGCCTTCCGGCGCCCGGTGCCTGGCCTCGAAATCAAACCGTACGTCGATTTGGCCGTCGCGTCGGCGCCGGGCGGTTCGCTCGACCGCGTGGTGCAGACCGGCCTGACGGCGATCCTGGTTTCGCCGCATTTCCTGTTTCGCGTCGAGCAGCCGGGCAGTCCGACTGAGGGCAAGGACGCGGTGCCAATCAGCGCGTTCGAGCTGGCCTCACGGCTCTCGTACTTCCTCTGGAGCAGCATGCCGGACGACGAGCTGTTTCGCCTAGCCGCCGACGGCAGCCTCGAGCGGCCCGACATATTGGCGGCCCAGGTGCGCCGCATGCTCAAAGACAAGAAGTCGCAGGCGCTCGTTAACAACTTTGCCGCGCAGTGGCTGAACCTGGGTTTGTTGGACCTGGCGCGGCCCAGTCCGAAAGTTTTCGACGCGTTCGACGGCGAATTGCAGAAAGACATGCGTCGCGAGACGGATCTCTTCTTCCAGAGCCTGGTCCGCGACGACCGCCGTGTGCTCGATCTGCTCAACGGGAAATACACGTTTCTCAACGAGCGGTTGGCCCGGTTCTACGACGTCAAAGGGGTGACGGGAGACGAATTCCGCGAAGTGTCGCTGGAGGGGCTGCCGCGCGCGGGCGTGCTGACGCAGGCAAGCATCCTCACGCTGACTTCGCAGCGCACGCGGACCTCGCCGGTCAAGCGGGGCAAATGGATCCTCGAAACCTTTTTGGGCGAGGCGCCCCCTCCGCCGCCGGCCAACGTCCCGGAGCTGTCCGAGACGCAAAAGTCCAATCCCAAGGCGTCTTTGCGCGATCAGCTGGCGCTACACCGCACAAGCGCCTCGTGCGCAGTTTGCCACAAAATTATGGATCCCCTGGGACTCGGGCTGGAGAACTTCGACGGGATCGGCCGATGGCGCGAGAAGGAGAAAGATCACGCCATCGACGCCAGCGGCAGCCTGCCCGGCGGCCAATCGTTTCGCGGGCCGGTCGAGCTGATCGGCGTGCTGAGCAAACGCCAGGACGCCTTTCGGCGGCACTTCGCCGAGACGCTCTTGGCGTATGCGCTGGGTCGAGGAGTGGAGTATTATGACCGCTGCGCGCTCGACCGGATCGTGGACGGCACGCGTCGCGGCGACGACCGTTTTTCGGCATTAGTCACCCAGATCGTCGAGAGCGATCCGTTTCTCTTGCGACGCGGAGGCGGGAACCGGAATGACCGATAACAAGTCACACGCCAACAAGTCCAACACGGTCGACAGCCAGCTTGGGTCGCTTGCCAAAGCGGGGCTGCAACGTCGCACGTTCCTCCGCGGGGCCGGAGTGGCACTCGCGCTCCCGTGGCTCGAAGCCATGCTGCCCCGCTCTCTCGGTGCAGCCGCGGTCGGCAAGAGTGCGGTCGGCAAAGCCCTGGCGAAGCCGCCCGTCCGCATGGCCTTTCTCTTCACGCCCAACGGCGTGATCCCCTCGGCCTGGGAACCGAAGGAGGTCGGCGCGAACTTCACGCTCTCGCCCACACTCGAGCCGCTGGCCCCGGTCAAAAGCGAAGTGATGGTGCTGAGCGGCCTGTCCCAACACCGGGCTTACGCGCTTGGAGACGGAGCCGGCGATCATGCTCGCTCCGCTTCCGCGTTCCTGACCGGCGCGCATCCGTACAAAACGTCCGGCGCAAACATTCGCGTGGGCGTATCGGTCGACCAGATCGCGGCGGCCAAGATCGGCCATCATACGCCGCTGCCGTCGCTGGAATTGGGCATCGACCGCAGCGCAACGGCGGGAAATTGCGATTCGGGCTACAGCTGCGCCTATTCGTCGTGCATTTCCTGGAAGACGCCGACGACCCCGATGGCCAAAGAGGTGAATCCCAAGCTCGTCTTTGAACGGATGTTCGGCAATGCCAACGTCGCTCCGCAAGAACGGGAACGCCGGAACTTCCTACGTAAGAGCATTCTCGACCTCGTGCGGAACGATTCGGATCGGCTCAACAAGAAGCTGGGGCTCGTCGACCGACACAAGATGGATGAATACACGACCGGCGTCCGCGAGCTGGAGCAGCGAATCGAGCTGGCCGGACAGGCCGCCGCTCGCCGACCGTCCGCCGCCACCGCTCCGGTGGGCATTCCCGACGACTTCGCCAAGCACGTCGAGCTGATGTTCGACCTCTTGGCCCTCGCCTTCCAGACCGACATGACCCGCGTGGCCACCTTCATGTTCGGCAACGAGGGGAGCAACCGTGGCTACCCGATGGTCGGCGCCAAAGACGGGCACCACGCCCTCTCGCACCATCGCAACAACAAAGACATGATCGCCCAGATCAAGAAGATCGATCGCTATCTCGTCGGGCATTACGCGGCCTTCCTCGGCAAGCTCCGCTCGATTCGCGAGGGGGAAGGTACACTGTTGGACAATTGCATGGTGCTTTACGGCAGCGGCATCAAGGACGGCAACGCTCACTCGCACAATGATTTGCCGATCCTGCTGGCCGGTCGCGCCGGCGGCACGATCCGTCCGGGGCGCCACGTGCAGCTGCCGAAAGAGACTCCGCTCAACAATCTCTTCCTGGCCATGCTCGATCGCGTCGGCGCCGGCACCTCGCAGGTCGGCGACAGCACGCGTGCGGTCCACGGCCTCGACGGCTAGCCGAGCCGGCAAAGAGCAAAGCGGCCGTACGCCGAAATGCGCCCTCTCGCGCTGAGCTCTCGAAGGTTCCCGCTGGCACCCTGGCGAGCAACAGTCGGAAGTTGTTTTTGCAGCAGAGCCGCGCTCATTCGCCGTCGCTCGTGCGCGCGCTATTTCTTTGCGTCCCGAGAAAATCGCCGATATGATGAACCCGCTGTGATGCGGGATTTCTTCAGGTCCTTCGTGACAGATCTTCGTCTCGCTCTCTTACGCCGCGATCATGGGATTTGCGGTGTTTCCTTTGACATTGTTTCATTTGGCCCTGTCTCACATTTGGCACGGTTTCATTTGACGTTGTTCGATCACGAAGGAGCTTTCTCAGCCATGGCCCCGAATCCACGAGCGAATGTTGCGCGTCGACAGGCGGAGGATAACCCGGCCGGTCCACGAGCCTGGATGCACGTTCTCTTAACCAGCCTCCTGACGGTCACGCTCTTTGGGCTGGCCGGCTGCAACAAGCCGCCGACCTGGAGCGAGCTGGTCAACGGCAAGAAAAAGGAGGAGACCCCGGCGCCGGCACCTGTGGCCAGGCAGGGCGAGCTGCCCAAAGCCGCGCCGGCCCCGGCCCCGAAACAGCCGGAAGCCCCCAAGAAGACGGCCCAGGAAGCCATGGCCCAATTCAACTCCACGCCCGTCTATCGCCGGACGAACGAGCAATTGGCGGAACTCGCCTCCTTCCCCGAGGTTCGCGATCAGATCACGAACCTCGACATCCAGTCGAGCGCGGTCAACGACGCCGGGTTTGCGGCACTGCCCAAGTTCGACCACGTCGAGCAACTGAACATCAGCACGCTCAACTACGGCAACGAGGCGCTCGCCAACGTCGCCAAGATGAAAAGCGTCACCTCGCTCTGGATGGCCAGGGGCGCGCAGAAGGACAAGAACAGCGACGCGGGGATGGGCTATATCAAGCAAATGAAGCAGCTCACCGAGCTGCACCTGGACGCCTCGAAGCTGACCTCGGCGGGGATTGCCGAGATCGCACAGATGACGCAGCTCGAAAAACTGTCGGTCGCGGGCGTCGCGGGCTTTGCCGACGAGCACTTGAAGATGCTGGCGCCGCTGGTGAACCTCAAGTATCTCGATCTCACCGGCAGCTATGTCAGCGATAACGGCCTGCTGTATCTGCAGCCGTTCACGGAGCTGGAAGTGCTGAAGATGGCCAAGATGCAGGGAGTCCGCGGTGCCGGACTCAAAGAGCTGATGATGAAGCACAAGGGACTGCCCCACATCCTGCAATTGACGATGTACGACAATCCGTATTTGTCGATCGAGGCGTACGAGGGCATCTCGCGGATGAAGACCCTGGTCGTCCTCGACGTCGGCGCCGCCAACTGCACGAACGCAGCCTTTCTGGGCGCGATGCCGCCACTCAAGAACCTGGAAACCTTATCGGTCCACGAAAACGACGCCCTCAGTGACCCCGCGATGGCGGCGCTGCCCAAAATGAAGAAACTCAAGGGCCTTTACTTTCAGAACAACAAATACATCAGCGACGCATCGGTGCCGATGTTTATCAAGGCGAAGTCGCTCGAATCGCTCACGATCTTGAACACCTTGATCACGCCGACCGGCGCGCAGAAGCTCAAGAGCAAACTCAAGAACTGCAAGATCAACTACAACGGCAGGTGGCTCTAGCCGCAGGCGGAATTCGATTTGCCGGAGGGGTTCGGTTTGCCGGAATCGTCCGGCAAACCGGCCGGCGCGGGCGGCTGAAACGCGGGGCTGACCGTCCGTCCAGACTCCGCCGCAGTCGACCTTAGGGCAAGTCGGTCGAGCCCATCAGGTAGCGATCGCATTCGCGCGCCGCGCCGCGGCCTTCGTTGATCGCCCACACGATCAGGCTTTGCCCGCGGCGGCAGTCGCCGGCGGCAAACACCTTATCGACGTTCGTGCAGAACTTGCCGTGGGGCGCTTTGTAGTTCGTCGTTCGCTCGTCCAGCTCGACGCCCAGCTGCGCGGAGACGGCGGTCTCCGGCCCCAGGAAGCCCAGGGCCAAGAGCACCAGGTCGCACTCAAAGATTTCTTCCGATCCCTCGATCACGCTGAAGGGCGCCTTGCCCGGGGCGGGCTTCGACCAGTCGACCCGCACGGCCTTGAGCGCCTGCACGTTGCCGGCGCCGTCGGATTGAAACTCGACGGTGGAGATGGCGAACTCGCGCGGGTCGCGGCCGAAACGGGCAGCCGCCTCGGCGTGACCGTAATCGACGCGGAAGATGCGAGGCCACTGCGGCCACGGATTGTTGGCCGCCCGCGCCTCGGGAGGCATCGGCACGATCTCGAAATTCACTAAGTGGCGGCAGCCGTGCCGCATCGATGTGCCGATGCAATCAGTCCCCGTGTCACCGCCTCCGATGACGATCACTCGCTTGTCCTTGGCGCTGAGATAACGCCCGTCGGCCAGACCCGAATCGAGCAGGCTCTTGGTGTTGGCGTGCAGAAACTCCATCGCGAAGTGGATTCCCTTCAGCTCCCGCCCGGGAATCGGCAAATCGCGAGGCCGCGTCGCCCCGGTAGACAGCACAATGGCGTCGAAGTGGGCCAGCAGGTCAGCGCCGGTTGGATCAAGGCCGACCTCTTTCCCGGTGAGGAACTCCACCCCCTCCTCGGCCAACAGCCGCACGCGCCGCTCGACCACCGTTTTTTCGAGCTTCATGTTGGGGATGCCGTACATGAGCAGGCCACCGATGCGGTCGGACCGCTCGAAGACGGTGACCTGATGGCCGGCGCTATTGAGCTGCGCGGCCGCAGCCAGTCCGGCGGGACCTGAGCCGACCACGGCCACGGTCTTGCCGGTGCGGGAGCGAGGCGGATTGGCCGTCACCCACCCCTCTTGGAAGCCGCGATCGATGATCGCGCATTCGATCGACTTGATCGTCACCGCCGGCTCGATGATGCCGAGCACGCAGGAGCCTTCGCACGGCGCCGGGCACACGCGGCCGGTAAATTCGGGAAAGTTGTTGGTCTTGTGGAGACGGTCGAGCGCCTCGCGCCAGTGATCCCGATAGACCAGGTCGTTCCACTCGGGGATCAGGTTGTTGACGGGGCAGCCGGCGGCCATGTTGGCCATCAAGTCGCCCGTGTGGCAGAACGGCACGCCGCAGTCCATGCAGCGCGCGCCCTGCTCGCGCAGCTCGCGCGGGCTCAAGTGCTCGTGGAATTCGTTCCAATCGAGCACGCGCAGCGCCGGCTCGCGGTCCGGCGGAAGCTGTCGCGAAAACTCGGTGAAGCCGGTCGGCTTTCCCATCTCGTAACGTACTCTTGGCAGTCTAAATGATGTCGATCGGGGTCAATGCCGTCGGGCCACTGTGGTCGGGCGATGCGGCGAGCGGTTCAAGTCGAAGAGCGGACCGGCACTCGGAAATCGAGTCCCGCGCCAAATCGCGTTCTAGGTGCGTCCTCCGGGTGACGCCGCGACTGCGGCCGCACGCTCGGAATCGTCGGCCGTGCCCGGTTCGTCGGTCGCAATTGAGCGGTCGGCCAATTCCTGCAGGGCCCGTTTGTAATCGGTTGGCATGACTTTCTTGAACTTGGTCAGGCTGTTCTCCCAGTCGGACAGGAGCCGGCTGGCGAGGATCGAGCCTGTGTATTCACGGTGGTTGTCGACCAGCCGCTGCAGTTCCTCGACGTCGCGCGGTTGGGTGATCGGCTCGAGCTCGACCATCTCCATGTTGCAATTCGCCAACAGCTCGTCGCCGGGATCGTAAACGTAGGCGACGCCGCCGGACATGCCGGCTGCGAAGTTGCGTCCGGTCGTTCCGAGGATCACGGCCACGCCGCCCGTCATGTACTCACAGCCGTGGTCGCCGACCCCCTCCACAACGGCGATCGCTCCCGAATTCCGCACACAGAAGCGTTCGGCCGCCTGCCCGCGGAAATAGGCCTCGCCGTGAATAGCCCCGTAGAGCGCGACGTTGCCGATGATGATGTTCTCTTCGGGGCAGAACGTAGCAGTCTTCGGCGGATAAACGATGATCCGCCCTCCAGAGAGCCCCTTGCCGACGTAGTCGTTGGCATCCCCCTCGAGCTCGATGGTCACGCCGTGGACCAGCCACGCGCCCAGGCTCTGCCCGGCCGAGCCCGTGGCCTTGATGTGGACCGTGCCGTCGGGCAAGCCGTCTGGTCCCCAATTCTTCGAGATGCGATGGCTCAGCATGGTGCCGAACGCGCGGTCGATGTTTTCGATCGGCATTTCGATGCGGTTGGGAATCCCCTCGTTGATGGAAGCCCAAAACCTTTCGATCAGCTCGTTGTCGAGCACTTCGTCGAGGCAGTGATTCTGGGACTTCGTGCAATAGACCTGAATGCCCGGCCGCGGTTTGATCGCCGGCGTGAGCACCGGCGTCAGGTCGAGCCCGCGAGCCTTCCAGTGGTCGATTGCGTCGTTCATTTCCAGGCGATCGCAACGACCGACCATTTCGTTGATGGTGCGGAAACCGAGCTGGGCCATCAGTTGCCGGCACTCCTCCGCGACCATGAAGAAGAAGTTGATCACGTGCTCGGGCAATCCCGTGAATTTCTTCCGCAGCTCGGGATCCTGCGTGGCCACGCCTACCGGGCAGGTGTTGAGATGGCACTTCC
This sequence comes from uncultured Planctomycetaceae bacterium, assembly GCA_963800135.1. Taxonomy (GTDB): domain Bacteria; phylum Planctomycetota; class Planctomycetia; order Planctomycetales; family Planctomycetaceae; genus DASPSM01. The sequence goes on from CAWCZR010000003.1 coordinate 865,322, forward strand.
GCATCATGATGCACCCGAGCGCGATCAGCGGCGCCGTCGAGAAGCCGAATTCCTCGGCCCCCAGCATGCAGGCGATGACCACGTCGCGCCCCGTCTTCAACTGGCCGTCCGTCTGCAGCCGCACGCGGCTCCGCAGGTCGTTGAGCACGAGCGTCTGGTGCGTCTCCGCGATGCCCAGCTCCCACGGCAAACCCGCGTGCTTGATGCTGGTGAGCGGCGACGCGCCGGTCCCGCCGCTGTCACCGGAGATCAAGATGTTGTCGGCATGCCCCTTGGCCACGCCGGCGGCGATCGTTCCCACGCCCACTTCGGACACGAGCTTCACGCTGATCCGCGCCGAAGGATTCGCGTTCTTCAGGTCGAAAATCAGCTGTGCCAGATCTTCGATCGAGTAGATGTCGTGGTGCGGCGGCGGGCTGATCAGGCCGACGCCGGGTGTCGAGTGCCGCACGGCCGCGATCACGCGGTCGACTTTCTTGCCGGGCAGTTCGCCCCCCTCACCGGGCTTGGCCCCCTGGGCGATCTTGATCTGCAGCTCGTCGGCGTTGGTGAGGTACCAGCTCGTGACGCCGAAGCGGCCTGACGCCACCTGCTTGATGGCCGAACGCTTGGAATCGCCGTTCGACATGGGCTTGAAGCGGGCGTAATCCTCGCCTCCTTCGCCCGTGTTGCTCTTGCCTCCCAAGCGGTTCATGGCGACGGCCAGCGTTTCGTGGACTTCCGCGGAGATCGAGCCAAAGCTCATCGCGCCGGTGCAGAACCGGCTCACGATGAGGGGAGCCTCCTCGACTTCCTCCAGCGGCACGGGCGTCGACGGCTTGAACCGCAGCAAGCCGCGGAGATGGCATTCGCGCGTCGTCGTCTCGTTGATCAGCCGGGAGTAGCGCTCGTAGGCCGACTGGTCGCCGCCGCGGGCCGCCTGCTGCAGTTCGGCGATCGTGTGCGGATTCCAGGCGTGCTTCTCGCCGTTTTTCCGCCACTGATAGAGGCCGGGATTGGGCAGCACATTGAGGCGGACCTGGTCGCGCGTCGGATAGCCGATTTCGTGCCGACGGATCGACTCTTCTGCGAGCAGGGCCATGTTGACGCCACGAATGCGGCTGGCCGTACCCGAGAAGCAGCGCTCGATCACGTCCTCATCGATGCCGACCGCCTCGAAGATTTGGGCCCCCTTGTAACTTTGCAAGGTGGAGATGCCCATCTTGCCCATCACCTTGAGCAGCCCCTTGGCCACGCCCTTCCGGTAGGCGTTGACGATCGCTTCGTCGGTGTATTCGGGCTCGAGTATGCCGTCTTCCCGGGCCTGGTACAGGGACTCGAAGGCGAGGTACGGATTGATGGCGTCGGCCCCGTATCCCACCAACAGGCAATGATGGTGCACGTCCCGGGCTTCGCCGGTTTCCAGCACCAGGCCGATCCGCGTCCGCTCTTCGTCGCGGATGAGCTGATGGTGGACGGCCCCGCACGCCAATAACGTGCTGATGGGGACGCGGTCTTTGGCGCAGTTGCGATCCGACAGCACGATCAGGCTGTAGCCCTGGTCGATCGCCAGCGACGCTCCGTGACAGATGCGGTCGAGCGCCGGCTCCAACCCGGCGGCCCCTTCGCTCCGTGGATAGGTAATGTCGATCGTCTTGGTTTTCCAGCCGCGGTGGTCGAGTTGGCGCAGCGCGCCATCTCTTCGTTGGCGAGAATTGGGTGCGGCACGACCAGGCGATGGCATTGTTGCTCGGTCGTCTCGAGCAGGTTTCCTTCCGGCCCGATGTAGCACTCCAGCGACATGATGATGTCTTCGCGGATCGAGTCGATCGGCGGGTTGGTGACCTGCGCGAAGAGCTGCTTGAAGTAGTCGTAAAGCATCCGCGGCTGATCGCTCAAGCACTCCAGAGCCGCGTCGTTGCCCATCGAGCCGATCGGATCTTTTTTTCGTGCAAGAGCGGGATGAGCATGAAGCCCATCGTCTCGGTGGTGTAGCCGAAGGCCTGCATCCGCGCGAGCAGATCAGGCGGCGGATAATGCGGAGGCACCGGCGCCCGCGGCAGATCGGCGAAGACCAGCCGCTGACGGCGGAGCCATTCGCCATAGGGGCGGCGGGTGGCGACTTCGAGCTTGAGCTCTTCGTCGTCGATGATCCGCCCCTTCTCGAAGTCGACGAGGAACATACGTCCGGGCTGCAGGCGGCCCTTCAGCTTGACGTCGCTGGGATTGATATCGAGTACGCCGACTTCGCTCGCCATCACCACCTTGTCGTCCTTGGTGACGTAATAGCGGCTGGGACGCAGGCCATTGCGGTCGAGCACGGCGCCGATGTAGTGCCCGTCGGTAAACGAGATCGACGCCGGCCCGTCCCACGGCTCCTGCAGGGCCGAGTGGTATTCGTAAAAGGCGCGTTTCTCCTCGGGCATGCTCGGGTGATTCTGCCAGGCCTCCGGGATCATCATCATCACGGCTTCGGGCAGGCTGCGGCCGGCATGCAACAGCAGCTCGAGCGCGTTGTCGAAATTGCCCGAGTCGGAGCAATGCGGTTCGCTGATGGGAAAGACCTTTTCCAGGTCGGCCCCGAACAACGGGCTGCTCATCATCCCCTGGCGAGCCAGCATCCAGTTCCTGTTTCCGCGGAGCGTGTTGATCTCGCCGTTGTGGGCCATGTAGCGGTTGGGATGCGCCCGGTCCCAACTGGGGAACGTGTTGGTCGAGAACCGTGAGTGGACCATCGCCAGGTGGCTGCGATAGTCGGCATCCTGCAGATCCGGGTAGTACGGGGCCAACTGCCGGGACGTGAGCATGCCCTTGTAGACGATGACGCGCGAAGAGAGGCTGCAGATGTAGAACATCAGCGCCTGCTCGAGATCGCTCGTCCGCAGGATCCGGCTGGTCCGCTTGCGAATCACGAACAGCTGGCGGTCAAACGCGTCTCGATCGAACCCGTCGGCCGCGCCAATAAAAAGCTGTTCGATCACCGGCTCAGCTGCCCGCGCCGAGGGGCCGATGTCCGCTCCGTCCGCCCGCGTCGGCAGCGGTCGCCAGCCTAGCAGCTTTTGCCCCTGCTCGGCGATCAACCGATTGACCGTCTCCTTGCAGGCACGACGTTCGCGGGCGTTCGTCGGCAGGAAGACGTTGCCGACGCCGTAAAGGCCGGGCTTGGGGAGCGTCACGCCCAAGTCGGCATCGGCGACTTTCTGCAGGAATTCGTAGGGCAAGCCGGTGAGCATACCGGCCCCGTCGCCCGTGTTGACTTCGCACCCGGTCGCGCCGCGATGGATCAGGTGACGCAGAATGCGATCCGCGTCGTCGATAATCTCGCGGCAGCGGACTCCTTTGATGTTCGCAACGAAGCCGACGCCGCAGCAATCGTGCTCGTATTCGGGATCGTAAAGACCGCTCTTGGCCGGCGGGCCGTACAGCGCCCGGGCGCAGCCGCGTCCCCAGTGCCAGGGAACGAGGCAGCAACGGATCCTTCCGTGGGGCGTGCGGTCAAATTGTTTGCGGTGGATTCAGCCGAGCGCTCGGCGTGGGACTTCATGCTCTCTCACTTCCGCGACTGACGATCAGCTCCGGGCTCTCCCGCAGAAGTTCCACCAGCTTGCGCGCCGGGTTCGTCAAGGTCCGGTTGCGCCGATGGATGATTCCCAGGGGACGGTGCCACGGAGTTCCTTCGATGGAGACGGCACACAGCGAACCGGTCTCCGCTTCACGTCGGACGGTCGGGGCGGGCAACAAAGCGACACCCGAACCGATCTCGACGGCCCGTTTGATGTTCTCCACGTTGTCGAACAGATGCACAAAATCGACAGCGATATTGGCCTGTTTGAACCAGCGGTCGATCTGCTTGCGAATCGTCAGCTCGGAGGTGAAGCCCACGAACGATTCGCCGTCCAACTGCGCCGGCGCGATCGGCGGCCGGCCAGCAAGGCGGTGCCCCCGCGGAACAACCAGCACGATCTCCTGGTTTTGCCAGGGGATGGAGGCGATTTCGTTGCCGCCCCGCGGAAACGAGACGATGCCCAAGTCGGCTTCGTCGTTGAGCACGCGCGAATAAACTTCGTCCGGATGCAGATATTCGAGTTGGAGCACGACGTCAGGAAATTGGGTCTTGTAGCGCTTGGCGTAGGTATCCATCTGCAACAGCCCGACCGAGTAGATCGCCGCCAGCCGGACGCGCCCGATCACCTTGTTGCGCATCTGCTGCACGCGGTCTTCCACGTGCCGGATCGACTCCAGGATCTTGCGGCAGCCGTCGTAGTAAATCTGACCGGCGGCGCTGAGCTCGAAAGGCCGTTTCGAACGGTCGATCAGCTTGCAGCCGAGCCGCTTCTCGAGGATGAGCACGGCCTGGCTGGCAGAGGATTGAGACACCTCATTCTCGATTGCGGCCTTCGAAAAACTGCCGTGTGCGACCACGTCGCAGAAGATTTCCACGTTACGTAAGTGCATACCTGGCCTGGAGTATTAGTAAAAATAATACCGTTAAGGATTATTATCAAAAAATGCGAATTTGCAGTCTACGGTGCGTGTTTAGACCCGTCAAGAAGCAAGTGAGCCTAAAACGGCCCGGCGCAGTAGATTCCGCCTTCACCGCGGCTGCCAAATTTCTCGCTGCGCCGCGGCCGCGGTGGACCTCTTTTCAGTGGTGCGGCCGGCACTCGGAGGAAAACAAACGGCCGCCCCGATAAAATGGGGTCGCCGTCGTTGCCGCGCGCTGATTCCAGCCGCCGCGGCCGAATCCTACCTCTGGGAGTCTGTGAAGATGTCTTGCCTCCAGCGCTACCTTTGCCTGTGCTCGCTCCTGATCGTTGGTTTAGTCGCTGGTTGCCAATCGGACACGCCCGCGCCCCCAGCCGCAGCAACCTACCCTCCGGAGCCGCCTGCCGTTCCCGTGCTCAATCCCGACGTTCCGCAAACCCCTGAGCTGGCCGTGAAGGCGGTGCTTGACGGTTTGAACGCATCGAAGCCTGTCGCGCTGTGGGACGCAATTCCGGCGACGGCACAGCAAACGATCGACAAGCAACTCGGCGACGCGATCGCCACCGTCGATCCCGAAGTCTGGCAGCGAACCGTTGCGAACCTGAAGAAACTGGTCACCCTGCTCGAAACGAGAAAGAGCGACTTCCTGGCGTGCGCCCTCTTTAGAACCGGACAGATCCCCAAGGTCATCGATCTGAAGGCGGCCTGGGATCCCGGCGTCAAGCTGCTGAAGGCGGTGGTCAACAGCGACGCTGTCGACCAGCAGAAGATGAGCAAGTTCAGCGGCCACGCGTTTTTCGGCGGAGTCGGTGCCGCCGTGTTCGCGGAGGCCCGGGCGGTCAGCAAGACGATGAAGCCCGATCGGCTCGCGTTCCTGAACGGCATCAAAGCCACGGTCAAGAAAACGTCGGACAGCGCCGCCCAAGTCACGCTGAATTTCGCCGATCCGAAAGCCAAGCCCATGGAAATGCGGCTGTCGATCGTCGAAGGGAAATGGACCAACCAACAGATGGCATTCCTCCTCACGATCGCCAGCGGCATAGCCGCGGCTTACTTTGAGCCGTTTCGCCCCTACCGATTGGTGGAATGGAAGAGCGGCTATTTGAAAGACATGGACCGCCTGAGCCAAATCATCGACAAACTGCAGGCGGCAAAGAGTGGGGACGAGTTCCAGAACCTGATGTTCAATCAAGTTTTGCTCTTCGCGATGCAGAAGGGCGGACAGCTCCGCGCCCCTCGTCCGCAACCGACGCCGACGCAAGCCATCTCGTGGGACCGAAAGGCCAACACGGCCATGATCGTGGTGAAAGGCCTTCACTCCTTCGATGAGCCCACGTATGAAGCGTTGACCAAGGCCCTCCGCGCGGTCGACGTGGAAACTTTCCGCGGTCCGAAAGAAGTCGAAGGGGCGACGCTCTTCTTCGTCGGCCCCACCGATAAAGCGCTCGACAAAGTGGTGAAGGCGATTCAGGTGGGCAAGATCACCGACACCGACAAACTGCGAGACACCGTGAAGGTCGAGCTGCCGACTTCTCTCAAAGAGCCGCCGTCGACCGCGGAAGCCCCGAAGGCGAAGTAGCGGCCTGTCGGCGCGGCTCCGCGCCCTGCAAGCTCGGTCACGCCAGCCCGTTGTGCCGCAACAGCGCCTGCGGGTTGGGTTCGCGGCCGCGGAAGTCTTTGAAGACCTCCATCGGATGGCGGCTGCCTCCTTGCGCCAGCACCGTGTCGCGGAAGCGCCGGCCGATCCGGGCGAGCGCCGGCTCATTGTCGAGCCCGGCCTCCTCGAAGGCGCTGAAGGCGTCGGCACTGAGCACCTCGGCCCACTTGTAGCTGTAATAGCCGGCCGCGTATCCGCCCGCAAAGATGTGGTTGAAGGCGCACAGCGAGCGATCCTCCGGCAACAAGGGCATCACGGACGTCTGTTCGCCGATCCGCCGCTGCAGCTCGAAGACCGATTCGCCCGACGCAGGCGAATATCCATGGTGCAGTGCCATGTCGGTCATGCCGAAGAGCAGCTGCCGCAGCATCGCCAGGCCAGCCTGAAAGGTTCGGGCCGCGCAGATCTTCTCGAACAGATCTTCCGGCAGCGGCGCGCCCGTTTCGTAGTGGCGCTTAAGCCCAGCAGCGTAGGCCGATGGTAGCACCAGTTCTCCATGAACTGGCTCGGCAGCTCGACCGCATCCCATTCGACACCATTGATGCCCGCCGCATCCGCGTAGTCCACGGTCGTCAGCATGTGCTGGAGGCCATGTCCGAACTCGTGGAACAGCGTCTCCACTTCGCGGAAGGTCATCAGCGACGGCTTGCCGCCGGCCGGCGGAGTCGAATTGCAGATCAGGTGGGCAACCGGCAGCTGCAGCTTTCCGCGGAGGAAGCGGCGGCCGAGGCAATCATCCATCCAGGCGCCGCCCCGCTTGTTCTCCGGGCGACTATAGGGATCGAGGTAGAACGCAGCGATCTGTTTGCCGCTTTCATTCGAGATGCGGAAAAAGCGGACGTCCTTGTGCCAGACGGGCGCCTCGCCGTCGGCCGGCGACACGTGGATGCCGAACAACCGTTCGGCCAGGCCGAAGAGCCCTTTCAGCACCGACTCGAGCGGAAAATAAGGACGCAATTCTTCATCGGTAAATTGGAACTTTTTCTCGCGCAATCGTTCGGACCAGAAGGCGACGTCCCAATTCATCACGGGCTGTCCCCCCTGACCCAGCTCGGCCCCTGACTCGGCCGCCAACGCGCGGACCGCGTCCAGCTCGCGATGCGCGGCGGCCCAGGACGCCTCGCGCAGCGTTTGAAACATGGCAGACACCATCTCGACACTGGGCGCCATTTTCTTAGCCAGGCTCAGTTCCGCGAAGGTGGAAAAGCCCAGGAGCTGTGCCTCTTCGGCACGAAGCGATAGGATCTTTGCGACCAAGGGCGTGTTGTCCCACTCGCCTGAGGCGGCCCGCGTGATGTAGGCTCGATACATCTTCTCGCGCAAGTCGCGGCGGCGGCTGTGCTGCATGAAGGGGCCAAAGCTGGGGAATTCGAGCGTGAACCGCCACGGCCCGCCTTCCTCGGTCCCGGTCGCCTGACCGTCTTCAAGCATCGCGTTATGCGAATGCGAAGCCAGCCGCAAGAGGCTCGGCGGCAATCCTTCGACGTCGGCCCGATCGGTGAGCGTGACCGAAAAAGCTTTCGTCGCGTCGAGCACGTGATTGGAAAAGTCGGTCGTCAGCTGCGACATTTCCTGCGCGATGGCGTTGAACCGTTCGCGTTTTTCTCCGCTGAGACCGATACCGGCCAGCTCAGCGTCGAGAATCTTGTGCTCGACGATCCGCCGCTGCGGACCGGTCAGCGCGGCCCAATTCGGGCCCTCCTTGAGTCCCTTGAGCGCACGATACAGCGGTTCGCTCTGACCGACGCGGAGGCTGAACGTGACGACTTCTGGCAACACCTCCTCGTGCGCTTTTCGCAGTTCGGGCGAATTGAGCACACCCAACAGGTGCGACACCGGGCTCCACGCGTACTGGAACGGAGTATTCAGCTCATCGAGCGATTCGACGGCGCTGGCCCATGTCGGCTCGACGGTTTTTTCGATTTGCTCGAAGCGCGCCGAGGCGTCGGCCAGCACCTTTTGCACGGCCGGAACCACGTGCTCGGGCTGGATGCGATCGAACCGCGGCAGACCGTCGGTTACGAGCAGCGGATTGTCGGCGAGTTCGGCTGTGGACACGAGCAACTCCGATCGTGGCATTTTCCGGGCGAGTGTCGGGTGTCAGCCCGGCGGGTTGTCGGATTCTATCCGCGCAGGGAATTCTATGCGCGTGCGAACCGAAGCGACAAACTCGCCACCGGCAATTAGTCAGCGCTCAGCTGCTGAATGATCTCTTCCACGCTTTGCAGCTGCTTGTGCAAAGCGGCCAGGTTCTCCCGGGCTTGGGCGACCACTTCGGCCGGGGCCCGGCTGACGAATTTTTCGTCGGCCAGTTTCTTTTCGCTGCCGGCGATGATGCCGCGGAGCTTTTCCAGCTCCTTCCGTTGTCGCTTGAGTTCCGCGTCCCGGTCGATCACTCCTTCGAGCGGAATGAAGCCGTCGGCATCGGCGAGCGCAAAACTGGCCGCCCCCTTCGGTCGCTCGACCTGGGCGCCGGCCGCCTCGAGCATGGTCCGGGCCAAATTCTCAAACTGGCCCGACACGTCCTGCAAATCGGCGGCCACCTGCGGCGCACAGCGAACGTGCAATGTCAGGGGCGTGGCGGGCGGGATCCCGTAGACGGCCCGCACATTCCGCACGGCGATGATGGTGTCCTGCAATCGAGCGAACCGCGCCTCGAGCGCCGGATCGCGCCAGCTCGGTCGGAATCACCGGCCACGGCGCGATCATCACGCTCGCCGCAGCCGCAGCGGGAGTCGGCAGTGCCACGCTCGGGCGCGATCTCGGCCAACCGCTGCCACAGCTCCTCGCACAAGAATGGCGTAAACGGCTGCAGCATCCGCAGGATGGTGTCGAGCACGCCGACGAGCACCCGCTGGGCCGCGGGCCGCAACGCGTCGTCGCGAAGCCGCGGCTTGATCATTTCCACGTACCAGTCGCAGAACTCGTTCCACACGAAGTCCCGAAGCGTGCGCGTCGCTCCGTCGAGCTGGTAGCGGTCGAGCTGCTCGGTCAGCTCAGCCGACACGACCGACAGGCGGCTCAGAATCCAGCGATCTTCGAGTTTTAGCTCGTCAGGCGTAACTACGCCCGGAGCGTAGTTTTCGAGGTTGAGCACGACAAACCGGGCCGCGTTCCACAACTTGTTGCAGAAGTTGCGGCCGTACTCGAACCGTTCGCTCACGATGCGGGCCACCGGTTCGCCCGCGTCGGGTTCGTACCAGGGGCTGGAAAACTGCGAAGTCTTCTTGCACTTGGGACACGTGATCCGTGGCTTGGCCCCGCCCCGCGGCGCCGCCTTTTGATGTTCGAGCGTTTGCGGGATCAGGGCGCCGCAGTGCGGACACACATAACTCACCGGCAGGCGCACGTCCTGCGTCTCGCCGGCGAACGAGGCGATCGTAAACCGCACGGCATCGGTGCCGAACTTCTCGAACAAGATCGAGCGGGTCGACGCCGTTCCCCTTCGACTTCGACATCGTCTGCCCGAAACCGTCCAAGAGCTTGGGATGGACGAAGACGTGGGCGAATGGCACCTCTTTCATGTTGTAGAGCCCCATGATCACCATCCGCGCCACCCACAGCGTGATGATGTCGCGGCTCGTGACCAGCACGCTCGTCGGATAGAAGTAGGCCAGACTGGCCGTCTTCTCCGGCCAGCCGAGCGTCGCTTCCGGCCACAGGGCCGAACTGAACCACGTGTCGAGCACGTCCTCATCCTGCGTGAGCACGTGCCCCGGACCGAGAGCGTCGGACGGCAAGTCGGTCTCGCTGCAAATCAGCCAGCGATTGGCTTCGGCATCGTGCCGCCACGTCACGTCGTTGCGGCCGGCAAAGGCGCGCTTCAAATCGGCCTCGGTGCAGGTCGCGCAATACCAAATCGGGATGCGATGGCCCCACCAGAGCTGGCGGCTGATGCACCAGTCCCGCTTTTCGCCCAGCCAGTCGAGATAGGTCTTGGCGTAACGTGCCGGGAAGACGCGCACGCGCCGATCGTTGACCGCGTCGATCGCCGCCTGCGCCAGATTCTCCATGCGGACGAACCACTGATCCGACAGATACGGCTCAACCGGCGTCTTCGAGCGGTCGCTGTGCGCGAGCGGAATCACCCGCTCCTCGACGCTGACGAAGTGCCCCAGTTCCTTCATTTTCTCGACCACCAGATCGCGGACCTTGTAGCGGTCCAGCCCCTCAAATTCGCCGGCGTTGGCGTTCATCGTGCCGTCGGGATTGAGGAGGTTGATCATCGGCAGCTTGTTGCGCTGGCCGGCGGCGTAGTCGTTCGGATCGTGGGCTGGCGTGACCTTCACCGCGCCCGTGCCCATTTCCATATTGGCCAGGAGCGCGTCGGCAATGATCGGAATCTCGCGGCCGTTGAGCGGGATCCGCACCTGCTTGCCGATCAGATGCTGATAGCGCGGGTCGGACGGATGCACGCACACGGCCGTATCGCCGAGCATCGTTTCCGGGCGCGTCGTTGCGAAGGCGATCGTTTCGCTCGAGCCAACCACGGGATACGTGAACGTCCAGAAGTGTCCGGGCACATCCTCGTGAAACAGCTCGTCGTCGGCGACGGCTGTCTGCAGGTACGTGTCCCAGTTGACAAGCCGCTTGCCGCGATAGATTAAGTTGTCGGCGAAGAGCTTCAAGAAGGTGCGGCGGACGGCGAACGAGCAAATGTCGTCGAGCGTGAACCGGGTTCGCCGCCAGTCGCAACTGGCCCCCTCCTGTTTCAGCTGGCTGAGGATTCGCTCTTCGTAGGCGTCCTTCCACTTCCAGATGCGATTGACGAGCGCCTCGCGACCGATGTCGTGCCGCGTAAGCCCCTCTTCCTCGAGCATCCGCCGTTCCACCACGGCCTGCGTGGCGATGCCGGCGTGGTCGGTGCCGGGCATCCAGAGGGCCTCAAAACCCTGCATCCGCCGATAGCGAGTGAGCAGATCCTGGATGGTGTGATTAAGCGCGTGGCCCATGTGCAGCGCTCCCGTGACGTTCGGGAGCGGGATCATGATCGTGAACGGCTTTTTGTCCGGGTTGGGGTCGGCGTTGAAATAGCCCGACTCCTCCCAGAACCGGTACCAGCGGGCCTGAGCGTCCTTCGGTTCGTATTGCTTGGGCAGCTCGCGGGTCATTGCTTCTCTTTATTCTCCCTCTCCCGGTCCGCCGGGAGAGGGCCGGGGTGAGGGCCGCCTTTCAATTCTGTGGTCGCGAAGAAGAGCCCTCAACCTACCCTCTCCCATCGGAATGGGAGAGAGTCTTGAGATCGGCTTCCACCCATCCACCAGCGCGTCACCGCGCCGGAGTTGCGCTTGCCGTCGTCCGACGGGTCGATTTGCCGAGCCCGCCGAGATCTTTGAAGAGCTTATATTCCACGCTGTCGACCAACGCTAGCCAACTGGCTTCGATCACGTTCTCGCTCACGCCGACGGTCGTCCAGACGTTGTCGCGATCGCGGCTCTCGATCATCACGCGGACGCGGGCGGCCGTGCCTTCCGTCGAATTGATGACGCGGACCTTGTAGTCGTCCAGGTGCATCTCCGCCAGACGCGGATAGGCCGATGCCAGGGCTTTGCGAAGGGCCGTGTCGAGGGCGTTGACGGGACCGTCCCCCTCCGCCACGACGTGCTCGTGCGTGCCGCCGACGGTCAGCTTGATCGTCGCCTCGGTCACGGGCTGGCCTCCTTCGTCGGTGACCACGTTGACCCGGTAATGATCGCGGACGAACTTCGGCTCATACGTTCCGGCGACTTTCATCACCAGCAAATCGAACGACGCCTCGGCCGCTTCGAACTGGTAGCCTTCGCTCTCCAGTTCCTGCACGCGGTCGAGGATTTTCTTCATCAGCTCGGGATTGTCGTCGCCGCCGTATTTGCCGAGCTTGGCCAAGATGTTCGACCGGCCGGAGAGTTCGCTGACCAGGATCCGCCGCTCGTTGCCGACCGTTTCCGGATCGATGTGCTCGTAGCTCTGCGAAACGCGGTTGACGGCGTGGACGTGCATCCCGCCTTTGTGAGCGAACGCGCTCGATCCCCACGAAGGCCTGGTTGGCGCGGAAGTTCATGTTGGCGATCTCGTAGACGTAGCGCGACAGCTCGGTCAGCCGCGACACGCCGCCGGGAACCAGCACTTCGTGTCCCTCCTTGATCGCCAGGTTGGCGACCACGCTGATCAGGTCGACGTTGCCGCACCGCTCGCCCACGCCGTTGATCGTCCCCTGCACCTGGATCGCGCCATGTCGCACGGCAGCCAGCGAGTTGGCCGTCGCCACGTCGCAGTCATTGTGGCAGTGGATGCCGACCGGCACCTTGAGCGCACCGCGGGCCGCTTCGACCCCGATCGCAATCCGCTCGGGCAGGCTGCCGCCGTTGGTGTCGCACAACACGACAATCTCCGCGCCCGCCTCCTGGGCCGCTTGAATGGTCTTCAGGGCGAACTCGGGATTGAGCCGATGGCCGTCGAAGAAATGTTCGGCATCGTAGATCACGCGGCGCCCCTCGGCCCGCAAGAAGGCGACCGAGTCGCGGATCATGGCGAGGTTTTCTTCCTCGCTCACCGAGAGCACGTCGCGGACGTGGAGATCCCAACTCTTGCCGACGAGCGTCACCACCTTTGTGCGGGCGTCGCGGAGGGCCAGCATGCCGACGTCTTTTTCCGCGGCCGTCGCTTTGCGGCGCGTCATGCCGAAAGCCACCACCTCCGCGTGCTGAAGCGGCAGGTCGGCCACGCGCTGGAAATACTCGGCATCTTTCTGGTTGGAAAGCGGATAGCCGCCTTCGATGAAATCGAACCCCAGCTCGTCGAGCTTGGCCGTGATCAGCAGCTTGTCCTGCAGCGAAAAGTAAACCCCCTCGCCCTGACTGCCGTCGCGAAGCGTCGTGTCGTAGATCTGAATTCTTGACATCTTTCAGTGCTTCCTTCGGGCGAGCGGCGGGTGCGGGTACCCACGGCGAGCCGTGGGTGCCGCCGGTTCTCAATTTCTCGTTCAAAACGAAAAAGCCCTCAGGCCGGGCGGGCGACCTGAGGGCTGAGATTTCTTGTCGGAAGCTCTCTGCTAATGCCTCACGTCGCGCCGCCCCGAGGCGGCTCGATAATAGCAATGCCGACGACGACTACCGGTCGCACAGTCATGAGAAACGTCGCGGGCTGAAACATCGAACGTCCGATCCGAATCAACGCATTTCAAATCAGGGCATTTGAAGGATAGGGCAAGCCGAAACGGCTGTCAAACCGGGGCTTTCGCCCACGCCACGCGCTACAATCGCTGCATGCTGTTTATGGTGATCGAGCAGTTTCGCAACAACGATCCGAAGCCGGTCCGCCAGCGGTTCCTGGAGCAAGGCCGGCTGCTGCCCGAAGGCGTCATTTACCACGCCAGCTGGGTCGACGCGGAACGTGCCCGCTGCTACCAGCTGATGGAGGCGCCCGACCTCGACAAGGTTCGCCTGTGGACGCAGGCTTGGGACGACATCGTTGATTTCGAGATCGTCCCCGTGGAGACGTCGCAGGACTTTTGGGCCCGCTTCAGCGGCTAGTCTTCCTCTTCTTCCTCGTCCGCCGTCACGCCGACCAGTTCGCGGCCTTCGCCCGCCTTCAGTTCCTGCCACTGCTCCCAGGTGAAGAGCACTTCGCGGGCTTGTGAGCCGTTGTACTCGCCGACGATGCCGTCTTCGGCCATGTAGTCGATGAGGCGGGCACCGCGGCCGTAGCCGACGCCCAAGGCCCGCTGCAACAGCGAGACGCTGCCGCGGCCTTCGCGAATCACGACTTCGACGGCCTGGTCGTACATGTCGTCACGCTCGCGGGGTGCGCCGGACTGGGTCTTGCCGTCGGCCGACTTCACGCTGAGCTGCGTCAATTCCGGGCTGTACTGCGGCTCGTAACCGCTGAAGAACTCGATGACGTTGTTGATCTCGTCGTCGCTGACGTAAGCTTCCCTGGCCGCGGGTCAGATGGCTCGTGCCCGGCGAGAGGATACAGCATGTCGCCGTTGCCCAGCAGCCGCTCGGCCCCCATTTCGTCCAGCACCACGCGGCTATCGGTGCGGCTGGAGACCTGGAACGCGATCCGCGCCGGCAGGTTCGACTTGATCAGGCCGGTGATGACGTCGACGGTCGGCTTTTGCGTCGCCAGCACCAGGTGGATGCCGACGGCTCGCGACTTCTGCGCCAGGCGGATGATGTGCCCTTCGACGTCCTTGCCCGAGGTCATCATCATGTCGGCCATTTCGTCGGCGATGATCACGATGTACGGCATCGACTCGGGGATCCGCTCGGCTTCGTCCGAATCGGGATCGAGACCCAGCTTCTCGAGCACGGCCTCCTTGCCGAGCTTGTTGTAGCTGTCGAGGTGGCGCACGCCGACCTGGGCGAGCAGGTCGTAGCGCTCTTCCATCTTGTCGACGGCCCACGCCAGCATGGCCTCGGCCTTTTTCATGTCGGTGATGACCGGGTGCATCAGGTGGGGCACGCGCTTGTACGGGCTCAGCTCGACCATCTTCGGGTCGATCAAGATCATCTTCACCTGGTCGGGGCTGCGGGTCATCAGCATCGACAGGATCAGCGTGTTGAGGCAAACGCTCTTGCCCGTGCCCGTGCGGCCGGCGATCAACAGGTGCGGCATCTTCGCGAGGTCGACGGCCAGCGGGCGGCCGCTGACGTCTTTGCCCAGGAAGATCGGGATCCGCATCTTGTCGATGGCTTCCGGACAGGCCTCGATGATTTCCCGCAGGCGGACCAGCACCTGCTTCTCGTTGGGCACCTCGACGCCGACCGTGTTCTTGCCGGGGATCGACGGCACCACGCGGACCGAGGGCACGCGGAGGGCGATCGCCAGGTCGTCGGCCAGGGCCGCGACTTTCGACAAGCCGCAAACCGGCCTCGAGCTCCAGCTCAAACTGCGTGACGACCGGCCCGGTGTCGATTTCGACGACGCGGACGTTCAGGTTGAAGTCCTTGAACGTCTTCTCCAGCACCACGGCGGCAGCCTGAGCTTTGCTCGCGAGCGTGTCGTACGGAAAATCCTCGGCCGGCTCCAACAGGTCGAGCGAAGGCATCTCGAATGGGCCGTTCGCACCGGAGCCGTTGCCCGCCTCCAGACGCTCCAGCACTTCGTCGCGCATCGATTTGGCGGTGACCGGCGGATTCACCTTAATCGGCAGCTTCGACTTGGCCGGCGCCTTCGAAGTCGTGACAGCCCCCAGGGTGGGGGCGGCCGCTTTCTTTTTCGATTTGTCTTTGGGCTTTTCGGGAGGCGGATCGTCGTCCTCCTCTTCCGCTTCTTTGGTGGCGACGTCGTCCGCATCAGCCTCGGCCGGCGAACGACGGCGGGACATCCGGCCGATCATCCGGAACGGGAAGAACACGACGGCAAACGCCAGCCACACCAGCGACAGCTCGCCGGCGATCAACAGGCCGGCCGCCAGGCACGTGGCGATGAGGATCGAAATCCCTTCGGGCGAGAAGTAGCGTTCCATAATCGCCAGGCCCATCGCACCGGCAAAGCCGCCGCTGCCCACCACGTTCGCCCCGCTCAGTTCGGGAGTAAAACGTTGCAGCAACATGCAGACGCCGGAGAGGCCGAGCATCACGCCGAAGAGTCGCACCACGTGGTCGGTCGGCCCGTTCCGCAGAAAGAGCCGCAGATCCATCATGAAGAGCGAGAAGACCAGGAAGAACGAGCCGAAGCCCAGCATCGAGTGCAGGTGATAAGCGGTCTGGGCGCCGTAAGGGCCGCAGATATTCAACGCGTTCTGGCGAGCCGGAAACACGACGTGACCGGGCGGGTCGACGGGGTCATAGCTCCACAGGCACACGGCCAGGAAGACGCACAGTGCCAAGAGGCACAGGGCGAAGAGGTCGGTGCGGAGGCGACGCAAGTCCATCGGGCAGATTCCAGCGGAGCGGCAGCGAGCGACGGCGTCGGCCGGCGCGCACCGCGAGCGTGGGATGCCGCCCGCGCGTCGGACCATCTCCTCGGTCCGACGCCCGGACGCACCCCGGCGACACACCACCAATCACAAAATCGCGACGGAAACAAGGGCCATCATTTGGCTTCTGGCGCGCACCGCGAACGCGTAACGGAATGGACGGCAAATCGACAAGCGATTTGAACCGCGACTCCGCAACTCGTCGTGATACGCTCAAGTGAGCGATCCTGCTCGCGACAAACCTATCACGCGGGCGGAGCGACGTCGGAAAAAAGCAACGTCTTCTGTTGTTTTTTGGCAACGCGTCACCACTTTTCGCAAAACTTCCGAAGATGCGACGGGCGGCATGCGGTCAGCCGCTGTTCGGACGTTACAAAACCGCCGGGACCGCTCAAGTCGCCGCGGCCGAATGCCCCGTGGGGCAAGGAGTCCCGTCCCGGTCGTAGCTGGAGAGTCCCACCCGGTTCGGTCCGCGACAGAGTCCCGTCCCGGTCGGATCGTTAGATTCGTCAAACGTGTCCGGACCGGATCCTGGATCGGCTTGATTCATTTCACCACGAAGGCACCACGACACAAAGGAATGCGAAGGGTTGTGTCTTCGTGTCCCGTCCCGTGTTTTCCAGCCCCAACGGGGCGCGACACCTATCGCCTGGGTCGGAGCGCAGCGCAGCCCCAGGACCCCGAGGCCCCTGATTCCGATCTTCTCCCCTCTGCCCGCCGCGGGAGAGGGGCCGGGGGTGAGGGGCCGTTCCGATCGTCGCTAACTGGATCGCCGCTGACCGGTGGGACTCCCATCGGTGGCTCCACCCCCTTATATCAATTGTGAGAGACCCGTCCCGGCGGGACCACTTTTAGCCGGACCCGGCGGGACAACTTGTCCCGCGCGCGCGGGGATCTTTTTCTCCCCCTGTGTGAAAAGGATCCCGTCCCCGACGGCGACGAAAGTTTTATCCCGCCGGGGCGCAACGCCATGCGGTCGCGTTCAGGCGTCGTGGTCAACTTTCTCGTGGTCAACTACCCTAGTGAAAGCC
Source organism: uncultured Planctomycetaceae bacterium (assembly GCA_963800135.1). GTDB lineage: Bacteria > Planctomycetota > Planctomycetia > Planctomycetales > Planctomycetaceae > DASPSM01. The sequence goes on from CAWCZR010000003.1 coordinate 882,378, forward strand.
CTAGTGAAAGAAGGTGACCAGACCACACCCCCTCGCGGTTAAAGTCTCGTCAGGCGACTCCGCGACTCATCGGCCTCCGCAATTCGGGCCGCAGCACGCAGCCAATTGCCAGCCTACCGGGCTTGTGCCGGTGTGAGGAGCCCGCGTTTCTAGGGGCGTGGAAACAAGGCGGGAAAGGCATTTGCTCCCCGGTCCACCAGGCTGCCAGCGATCCGCCGCCCGGGACCAACGGTGGTTGCGATCGAAATGCCCGGTGCCGCAGCCGCTTCCGGCAAGGCAGCGAGTGACCGCTATGTCAGCTTGATCGCTTCCTAGAAGCCTTCCTCAGATGGAACGTCCCGGAAACGACGAGTTTCTGAAACTCGATCGAACGGGATCGACCCAGTCGCTGGCCGGAACCGGACATTGTGCGCGAAGAGCGACGCCCCCCGGATCCATCGGGAGTTGAAGATTACGAACGCGACGCGTCAAAAAAAAGTGCTCGGCTTCCATTCTGGTTTGGACGCTCCCGGCACGAATTGGTCGCGGAGCGCCTGCAAGCTGTAGTCACGTGGATTGTCAGCAAGATACTTCGCGACCTGTTCAAGGGTCCTGATACCGGGCCTATCACCGGAACCGACCGTTAGAGCGTGAAGATTCACGCGAGCTCTGTTCCTGGCAGTTTTCTTATCTTTTTCCTCTGCGAAAGCCGAATCAATTCGCTTGTTCATCAACTCGACAATCTCAGATTCGGTCTTAGCCATTTATCACTTAAGGAGTAGCAGTATTGATGATTCGCAGTGCCTGGGCATTCTAACAGATTGCGACATCCGTCGGGGCGATCACAAGTTTCTGAAATTCGATTGACGGAGACCGATCGCGGGGGCGTTCGAGTTCGGACAAAGCACGCGACGGCGAGCGCCACCTCCCGTAAATAGGTCGATCGTTAGCGACCTCCGAAACGGTTGGCTTTCGCGAAATACCTGAGCAGCACACACATCGGTGTGTCGGACCGACACCCGCCGTTGTCAGAAACTCAACCGATTTCTGCCTATCGTCGCAACCAGCCGTTTTTCTGCGACTTGACCTGCGTTTGAAGGTCTCGCGCGCAATCGAATCGACCGAGGCTTAGTGGGGGTTGCCTTCCTGGCGTCGCTGGTGACGACTTTTCGATGTCGACTCGACCTAGTTCTTCGCCTCCTTCGCGCGAATGCAATACAGGTTGTCGACGCTGCGGAGGTAGATCGATCCGTCGGCGACGGCGGGCGAGGCCCAGAATTGCTCGCTCAGCTTGTTGGTGCTGAGCAATTTGAACTCCGGGCCCGCGTCGAGGACGTGCGTCGACCCCGCGTCGTCGAGGCAGAAGATCTTTCCCTCGGCGGCCCAGGGAGACGTCCAGAACGCGGCGGCCTCCGGAATGCGGTGACGGTACAGCAGCTTGCCCGTCGCTTTGTCGTAACAGGTCAAGAGGCCGCCGTTGTTCTTGAGAATGTAGACGTGACCATTGTAGATCAGCGGTGACGCCTTTTCGGGACCGCCGCGCGACGTCGACCAGGCGACCCCGGCGTTGGAGGTCTCGCTTTGCTTAAGCGTGAGGTGGCCCGACGCGCCGGCCTTCACCGCGTAGAGCCCGCCGCCTCCGCCGCCGTTCATGCCCATTCCCGGCTCCGAGCCGACGTAGAGCATCTCCGCGTCGCCAACCGGTGACGAGTAGCAACGGCCGCCCATCTCTAATTCCCAAAGCACTTTGCCCGTGGCCGGATCGTAGGAGCGGACTTTGTGGCCGCTGGTGACCAGCTCGGTGCGGACCTTGTTCTTCCACACGACCGGCGAGCAGTGGTTCGTGCGCTCGTCGCGGGAGACGCGCCACAGCTCGTCGCCCGTCTCGGCATTGAGCGCGACGAAGAATGACTTCTCCTCGTTGTCGATTTGGAGATAGAGCCGCTCGCCGTCGAGCACAGGCGAGCTGGCGGGGCCTTGGCCCATCACCGTGGGAAACGATCCGAAATCCTTCTTCCAAAGTTCCTTGCCGTCAAAGTCGTAGCAGTAGAGCCCGTGCATGCCGAAATAGGCGAAGACGCGGCGGCCGTCGCTGACCGGCGTCTCGGTGGCGTACGTATTGCTCTGCTGGATGGCGATGCGGGGCTTTCCGTCGAGCGCGTGCTTGTCCCAGAGGACTTTGCCCGTGTTGCGATCGAGGCAGACGACCTGCCAGTGATAGACGGCATTGGGGATGCGTTCACCCATGCCCCGGCCCATTCCGCCGCCTCGGCCTCCGCGTCCACCGCGGCGCCCGCCTCCTGGGCCTTCACGCAGCGCCTGCAACTGACCCTTCTGCTCTTGGTTCAGAATCTTTTCGAGCTTGCCGGTGGTTGTCTTCTCTAAGTCGTCGAGCTGCTTCTTCTGGGCGTCGGTCAGCTTCAGACGCTCGATGTCCGCCGCGGGCAGGAGGCGTCCCGGCTCCGGCCGACGGAACCGAGGAGCCTCGTCTTCGTCCGGCGGCGCCTTGAGAGTCTTTTGTTGTTCGTCGGTGAGCAGCTTGGCCAGCTCGGCGTCGACCTCTTTTTGCAGGTCGTGGACCTGCTTCTTCTGCTCGTCGGACAGCTCCAGCCGATCCTCGAGAAACGGAGGCAGGAGTACGCCGGGCTGCGGGGGCCCGCCGAATCCACCGCGCCGGCCGCCGCCGAAACCTCCGCGTCCGCCCCCGCGCATGCCAAACCCGCCGCCGGGTCGCGCCTGGTTCTCGGTGCTGGCGGTCGTGACGAAGACCTTGTCGCCGCAAACAATCGGCGAGGACCAGCCGAACCCCGGTATTTTCGTTTTCCAGAGCACGTTGATGCTGGTTCCCCACTCGCTGGGGATGGTCGTGGCGGCCACGCCGTCGCTCTGCGGTCCGCGAAACTGCGGCCAGTCATCAGCCTGAAGCAAGGCCGCCGAAACGCCGACAACGAGCCACGCGATTCCGATCGATTTACCGGTCGACTCGCCGATCATGTGGCTCGGTCCTTTGCGAAGTGTGTTTGGAAAAAGAGTGCTCGCGAATACCTTGCCCGCGCCACATGAGGGCGCCGGAGCGCCGGATATTACTGGAATCATGAGCCCGCCGCAGCACGACCTCCGGCATCATCTCCGCGAGCTTAAGAGAAGATTAAGACCGACATCGATGGTCCGAGATTGCCACTTCTTGGCCGCGAAACTCGCCGTTGTGGCTGCCAATTATGGTTGGACGGTGTACTACGAGACTATTGAGAATGTCCCTCTTTTCGCGTCTCTGGTTCGATGTCCGTGGAGACGCTCAGGTCCTTCCACTTTCTGTCGGAGTCCATCTTCGCGAGATCATTCTGTTCCACAAAATGCACTGCGTCACTGCCGAGCAACAAACGGAGCGGCGGATCGTTCAGGCTTGCGATGTGGAGAACGGCGGCAGCAGCTTTGGCGGGATCGCCGGGTTGCTTGCCGTTATAGTCGCGCTGGAACCGCGCTATTTTGCCTACCGTAGAATCGTACTCGGGACGTCCTTCGCGGATCGCCGTCGAAGGGCCTGCGAAGTCGGTTCGGAAACCACCCGGCTCGATGATCGTCACTTTCACACCGAACGGTCCGACCTCTTTCGAGAGCACTTCGGAAAAGCCTTCGACTCCCCACTTGGCGGCTGCATAAGGGGCCCGGCCCACCGGCCCGATTCGACCTCCAACTGAGGAGAACTGAAGGATATGACCGGCCCGTTGCTCCCGCATGAGAGGAAGCGCGGCCTTGGTGACGTTGATTACGCCGAAGAGATTCGTCTCAATCTGCGCCGAAACTCGTCGAGGCTTGTGTCCTCGATAGGACTTATGTCGCCATACCCCGCATTGTTGACGAGCACGTCGAGCCGCCCAAATGCCTTTGTCGCTACGGCGACGGCATCGACGGCCGCCTGCTCGTTGGTCACGTCAAGCGCAACGGTTCGCACCTGGTCGCCATACCGCTCGATCAGATCGGCGAGTTGCGCTGGATTACGCGCCGTTGCAACGAGCTTGTGGCCAGCAGCGAGTACTGCATCCGCGAGTGCGCGTCCAAGGCCCCGAGAACTCCCGGTAATCAACCACACCTGTGACATCGGACTCACCCTGGCATTTCCCATACGATTTCTCGCTCGACGCTGGCACGTGATTAACCGGCAAGTTACACCGGTCGGATCCGTGATTCAACGACATTCCTCCTCCAGAAAGAGCACTCTCGGTCGACTCGGAACTTCAAATCCGGGGCTCGCCCGGTTCGGCAGATGGACTCGGTCGTCTCGCACAATGCGTTCCTCAAATGGAACGTCCCACACGCCCTTTAGGCCGTGGGTGTCAATTTGGCAATGCGTGTTACGAGGCCCGGTGCACCGATCTGCTCGGCCGCGCGAGCGAACGCGTCCGTCGCTCCGCCCCAGCGCAGCGCCTCGACGTCGGTGAAGAGCGGCGCGTCGGTACGCAGCGTCGCCAGTTTCTTAAAGAGCAGCGCGCGCTCCAGGCGGTTGCCGAGGACGTACGGGGGGAACTGCTCGATCGCACCGTAGCGCGTGATCAATCTTGCGGCCGTCTTGGCTCCGATTCTCGGAATTCCGGGATAACCGTCTGCTGCGTCGCCGACGAGCGCGAGGTAGTCGGCGATGTGCGACGGCGCGACACCGAACTTCGCGCGCACGCCCGCGTCGTCGCGAATCTGCCCGCTCCGGCGATCGACCTGCACAACGCGCGCGCCTGAGACGCGCTGGGCGAGGTCCTTGTCCGGAGTCCAGATGCAGACCTTTTCGACCACGGGGTCCCGCGCCGCAAGATTTGCGGCAGATGCCAACGCGTCGTCGGCCTCGAGTTCGACCATCGGCCACGTCGCGACGCCCATTGCGACAAGCGCCTCCTCGAGCGGCACGAACTGCGCGTGAAGCGCGGGGTCAATGCCCAGACCGGTTTTGTAGCCTCGCCAGAGCTCGTTGCGGAATGATTCGATGATGTGATCCGTGGCCACGCCAATGTGCGTCGCGCCCTCTTCGAGCATCTGGATGACCGTTCCCAGGACGCCCGCGACCGCCCCGAACGGCAGGCCCTTCGATTTGGAGCGCTGCAGGCCGTAGAAGTGGCGAAACAACTCGTAAGTGCCGTCGATGAGGTGAACGATCATGTCACGAATGCTCTCAAACGAAGGCTATTTGAATTGCTCGGCGCGACTGTCCGACCTCAATGAGAACAGAACGCCGCATCCCGGCAATTCAGCTTTATTGCAGCGACGTTGCGTTCATGTTGCAGTCGCGTTGTTTTTGGCCCCTATCTCTTGCCCTGTGCCTCGGAAATCGCACGGTCGATTTCGCCTCAACTTTTTGAAGCGCGGGGTAAATCAGCGTTGGATGAGCCCATCGCGACGATCTATCATGTCGTGCCGGAATCCGAACCGAAGCGTCCGCCACGGTGTCATGTTAGGGGTCTACCGCTGGAATGCCGTGAGGCGAGCATGGCTGCGCAAGAAAGACATCATCGCACAACTTGTCGAGGACGCACATCGCTTCCGCTTCTGTGGACCTAGCGACGATCCGGACGAACAAACCGCAGTAACGGCCGGCTATCGTCACCTAGTGATCCAGCTCAAACGGTTAGCCGGGCCGCTGCTTCCAGCGGCCGAAAAGCAGCGGCTCGACTCTATCGAGGTCGAGATCAACAATATTTACTCCGCCTACGACGCTCGCGCCGAGATTGATGCGCTCCTGCCTGACATCGAGGCCGTGCTGGAACGCTGCGATGAATCTGGACTCGCGACACCAGCGCGAGTTTTAGTTCCGGAACTTCCGCAGCGCGTCCTCGACACGTACTGCCGGCTTTGGCAGCTTGAAACCTGGCTTCGCCGACTGGTTTACGTTGAACTTCGGGCTGCAGAGGGAGATGAATGGGAATTGCGGGTATCTAACACCGCCAAGCCGAAGGAGGCAGACAAGCGCCTCACACACATGCCATCGCCAGAAGAGAACTCGCTAAGTTACGCGCAACTGTCGGGCGTCTGCCGCATTATGGAGAACAACTGGCGCTTATTCGAGCCATTTCTACCTCCTAAATCCATTTGGGAAGCAAAGCTCGAAGAGGTTTCACAAGTCCGCCACCGCGTCGCTCATTTTCGTAATGGCCATGAGGATGACTTACAGCGTGTGACTCAATTGCTCCGCGACATCGACAAGGGTTTTTGGCGCTTTTGCACCTGCTATAACGATCCGAGGCCCATCCTCCCTCAGTCGAACGATCCTGTTGAAGAACACTTTCTTCACTTGGATCAGTTCCCGTGGGGCGCAAGCGGAGACGGGAAATGGGCTCGAACTGGCATAGCAGATCCAGAAGCGATTCTTAACGTGACAGTGGAGGTACTCTGTCGGCCTTGGGCAACCTGGAAGACGCCAATCGCGGGAAGCCAAGGATTCCTTTACAACGTCCATGTTGGTGCGCGCCACGGTCGTGTGTTCGATTACGTCCGTCTTCTCAAGAGTACATCCCGTGTGCATATTTGCCTTGATAGTTTACTTGGCTCATTTCGCGTTACACTCCCGGCCGTCTTGGGCGCGGAACGAGTGATTGGGATCCTGGAGAGATTCGTTGACGCGTCTATGTCCTGCGTATCGCACCGTCAACACGGAGGTGGAACGGACGGGACAGCTCAATTGCTGGCTGACAGCTGGCCAGAATATGTACTTGGTCCTGAGAATCCGCTGACGTTCTTGGAGCCGGAAATGCCGTGCTCGTTCTTCGGCGTGTGATTGCAGCGACTAACCATCGGATGAAGCTGACCGGGGCCGCCATCCTGGCTTCGCGCGGCATGCAGGTTTTGCAGGCGACCCCGGTGGCTTATCCGTATCGTTTCGAAGCCTCGGCCACTCGGGGATCTCTCCGCCGCGAATGATGGAGTTCTTCATCGAGAACCCGGTGTTATCCGCACCGTCGAACGAACGCCTGCCTTCGCCGCCCGCTAAGTCCGTTTAGAAAGAGCCCGAAGAGATCCTCGCATCCGATTTGACACAGTCTTGGGAGCGTTCGCGCTTCGGTCGCATCATTCAGCATAACGCCGTACGCTGTCACCGTATCTCGACCGTCGCCGGGGAAACCGCGGCCCCACTAGACGCAACACTGTCCCGAGGCAACCTTGGACCCGAAGCTGATTCCCCCCGAAATCCCCAAACCGGGCGATGCCCCGACGCTGGCCCGGGCGCTCAGCCTCTTCGACATCACGATGCTGGTCATGGGCAGCGTTATCGGGGCCGGCATCTTCGTGGTCCCGCACGACGTCGCCAAGATCGTGCATACGCCCGCACTCGTCCTCATCGCGTGGGTGCTGGGCGGGTTGGTGAGCTTGGCGGGCAGCCTTGTGTACGCGGACCTCGTCCGGCGGCGCCCGCACGTCGGCGGGCAGTACGCGTTCCTGCGCGAGGCGTACCATCCCGTCGTCGCCTTTCTGTACGGCTGGTGCCTCCTCTGGGTCATTCAGTCCGGCGGGATGGCGTCGGTGGCCGTGGTCTTCGCGCGCTACTTCATGGAATTGGGAAATCTCTTCCCGGCCATCCTCTCCGGTTCGCCGGCCGAGGCCCCCGGCACGGCGGCGGGCGACACGCTGGTCGGCAAGGTAATCGCCGCCGTCGCTATCGCTTGCCTGACGGCCGTCAACTGCCTGGGAGTCCGAACCGCAAGCACGGCGCAGAACCTGTTCATGGTGCTCAAAGTCCTTGCCATCGGTGCTCTGATCGCCTGCGGCCTGTTCGTTGCGCTGCCGTCGGGCGGGCAATCCGGCGGCCAGGTCGCTGAGACTGCCGGAGCGTGGTGGATGGTGCCCGCCTTGGCCGCAGCCCTGGTGCCGGTCCTGTTCGCTTACGGCGGCTGGCACACGACGACGTTTATGGCGGCCGAGGTTCGCGACGCCCGACGGACCTTGCCGCGTGGCCTGCTCCTCGGCGTCGCGGGCGTGACGGTGCTCTACCTGGGTGTGAATTACGTCTGCCTGCGCGTCCTGGGCTGGAGGAACTGGCCGTCAACGGCAGCCCCGCGTACGAAGTCATGCGCCGGGCGCTGGGCGGGCCCGGCGCGGTCCTCCTTTCGGCCGGGATCGCCGTCTCGGCCTTGGGCTTCCTGAGCCAGGCGGTGCTCACGTCGCCCCGCGTTTATTTCGCGATGGCCCGCGACGGCCTCTTCTTCCAAGCCGTCGCCCGCATCCACCCGCGCACCCGCGTCCCCGTCGTCGCCATCCTGCTCCAAGGCGCGTTCGCGAGCGTCATTGCAGTGTCGGGCACGTTTCACCAGATTCTGAACTACGTCATGTCGGTCGAATTGGTGTTCGTAGCCCTGACGGCCCTGAGCCTGTTCATTTTGCGGCGCAGAGATAAAGCTGACGCTATCGTCGCGCGCGACACAGTGCCGGGTCATATCGCTGGGCGCGACACCGTGCCGGGCCACCCGGTGACCACGTTACTTTTTGCGGCGGCAACGCTCGCCGTGGTCGCCGCCATCGTTTACGAGTATCCGGCGAACAGCGCGATCGGACTCGGGATCGCCGCGGCAGGGGTTCCGGTCTACGCCTTCTGGCGGTGGTGGAACCGCGGAGGGAAGAACACGGTGGAGCTTGATCATTTCGGATAAACGAACCTCGACTGGCTCGTTTGCGTGCTTCGCGGCATCGTCGTGCCTGCCTGTGCACAATTGCCGAATTTCCTGAGATTCGCGTTCCGGGATTCTCATAACGGAAATCAAATCACGGGAACTCGTCGGATCACAAATTTTCGGGATTGGAAACTCGTCGATACGGCCGCGTTCCAAAGTTTTTTGACGCCGGCGGTTGCTGGAGCTGCCAGCGGTCCTCGCCTCGAAAGCACCCGGCCAAGAGCGTCCCCGGTCGCAAATCGCCCCGAAAATCCGGAAAATAGACGTCGGGGTGGAAAATAACCGGGTGGGCTGGCGCATCGTACCTCTAAGAGTAGCGCGGCGAGGGTCTTTGTGACCGCGGCAGATAACGGTCAAACTGATCCAGCTCGGGCCGAGCCAACGCCGGCCCGGATCGATGCCGCTCTCGTCGCCGAGCTTTACGATCGTTACGCCGAGGAAATCGGCTCGTTTTTGAAGGGTGTGCTGCGGAACTCCGACCTGGCGGCCGAGGCTCTGCAAAACACGTTTGCCAAAGCAGTTGAGTCGGGCCACACGGCCCGGGAGGAAACGCTCAAAGGGTGGCTGTTTCGGGTGGCTTTTCACGAAGCCGCCCTGCTCCGGCGACGCGGTCAGGTGCATGAACGCTCGCTGAGGCAAATGGCCCGCAACAGCCCGGCCGCGAACGAATCGGCCGAGCAACCCTACGAGCGGCTTTCTCGAGACGAAACCTTGGCCGAAGTTCGCCGGGCCCTCCGGGAGCTTCCGCCGGATCAGCGACAAGTGGTCGAGATGCGGATTTATGAGGAGAAGTCGTTCGCGGAAATCGCCGCCGACCTCTCTCTGCCCCTCGGCACCGTTTTGACGCGGATGCGGTTGGCCATGCAAAAACTGTCGCGACACATGCGGCCGCCGGGGAGCGAAGGCCCCTCGGACCGCGGTCGCAACGGATGACCTAATATGAAGACAAATGGAACACCTCGAGACGACAGCGCGGCAAGCGGGCCGAACGGCACGCTCGGTCACGATGCCGAATGGTCCGCGCTGCGTTACGTGCTGGGCGAGATGACCGCCACCGAGGCGGACGCTTTTGAGCAGAGCTTGGGGAGCGACCCGCAGGCCTGCGAGGAAGTCGCCGCGGCGACGCACCTAACGAACACGGTTTACAACGTCCTCGCTGCCGAGCTTTCGGGGCAGGCGCCAAACGGAGTCGGGATGTCACTGTCCGCCCGACCCGCTCCGGTTGCTGTGCCGGCCCGCTCGGTGCGAGGCGGACAGGCTCGGGGCGCACAGATGCGTGCTGGACAGTGGGCCATCGTCGGCCTGGCGGCTGCGGTCTGCGTGGTGGTCGCCGGCGGCCTGAGCTGGCTGTCGGCTCCGAACGCTCCGCAGGACGCGACGGCATGGGACCCGGACGCGGGTGCTGGCTCGCTCGTCGCCATTTGGACTGAGCAGTCGGCCGAGGCCGCGGAACAATCGACGACGGGAGCAGTCGCTGGCGACCGTGCGAACGCCGATGAAACAGTGGCAGTGTCAGAGGGAGCGGGAGTGGCCGTCGCCGACGCCGACGATCTCAATGGCACGGACGAAGACGAAGTGCTGATTGCCGACGACGATTACAACGTTCCCGGCTGGATGATCGGGGCCGTCGACAACAGTCACAGCTTCACCCCCGGCAACTTCAGTCCCGACAGCCCTTCGATGGACGTGCAGGAGAACTGATTGATGCCGGCGTTTCGTGGTCTTTGTACAGCCCTGGTCGCATCTCTCTTTGTCGGTGCAGCCTGTCTGAGCGTTCTCGCCGGCGATCCGCCGACGAACGCCAACGGGCAGGCGGCAACCGACAAATCGACGGGCGACAAGGATCACGCGACAAAGACATCGGACAAGAAGGGCGACAATGCAAACACTGACAAAGCGAAGTCGCCGGCCGGCAAAACGACTGCTGCCAAATCCGCCGCGGCCAAAAAGCCCAACGTCCGACCCCTTGCCCCGCTCTCTGCGGAGCGCGAGGCGGCCGCTCTCGCCTTTGCCCGAGCGCATCATCCCGAATTAGCCGCGTTGATCGACAAGCTGCGTCGCGACAATCGTCGGGACTATGACCGTGCGATCCGAGAGCTGTCGCAAGCGTGCGAGCGATTGACGCGGCTTAAAAAACAATCGGCCGCGCAGTACGAACTGTCGTTGGCCGCCTGGAAACTCGATTCGCGGGCCCAGCTGCTGGCCGCCCACCTGACGATCTCGCAAACGCCGGCGCTCGAGGCCGAGCTGAAACAAGTTCTGGCTGACCGGGCCGACGTGCGACTGAAGGAATACAAGTTCGAGCAAGCCCGTCTGCAAGACCGGCTGACCAAGGTCAAGGCTTCGATTCAGGCCCTGGAGACCGACAAGAACGGACTGGTCGAAAAGGATCTGCTGCGGATCAAACGGTCGATCGCCAGCCGCCGCCATCCCGCAAGACCCGCCAACAAGTCCGCCATCGCCTCGAAGGCTCCCGTGACTGAACCCCCGCGGCCCCCAGCCATCCCGACCACCGCAGCTTCGGTCGCTCCGCCTGCCGACGCGTCGGCAACTTCCCGCAGCAATAACAAGCAGCAATAAACCGCCGACTCGGTAACCGCCCAGTCGAATCTATCCGCTTAAGATAGACACTTTTAAATAGACATTCGCGACGGACAATCAACCCGCCTGCTGCAAGCCACAGGTGGACGAAAAGGACCAGGAGGACGAGCAGACATGATCGCACTGGCCAGGATCGCATGGGGCAGGATCGCACGGGGGACAGCTGCCCGAATTACGATCATTGCCCTCGGAGTTGTCGGCCTTTCAGCCGGCGCCGCGATTTGTGCGCCGTCACCCACTGCGCCGCCGCCCACTGCACCGGCAAGCAGTGACGCGGCGAAGTCCGCGCCCGCCGTCGCCTCGCCGTCCACATCATCCCCAGCGTCCGCATCGAAATCGTCACCCGCAACGCCGGTTGCTCCGGCCGCCGTCGCCAAGGCGCAGACCAAAAAGAACGAAAAGCCGCTCGAGCCGATTTCCAAGCGGTTCGCCGCGGCCATCAGCCGGGAGACGCCCTCGTTTCAGCGGCACGTCACGCCCCTCTTGGGAAAGCTGGGCTGCAACGGCCGGGCCTGTCACGGTTCGTTCCAGGGGCGCGGCGGCTTTCGGCTCTCGCTCTTCGGTTACGACTTCAAGATGGATCACGACGCCCTGATGGCGGGCGAAGAAGGTCCGCGCGTCAACGTCAAGAACCCCGATGCCAGCCTGATCCTGCAGAAGCCGACGCTCAGCATGGACCACGAAGGGGGTAAGCGCTACGAGTTGGGGAGCTGGGAACATCACGTTCTGTTGAAGTGGATTCAAAGCGGTGCCAAGGGAGTCAAACCGGGCGACCCGACCTTGGCCCGGCTGGAAGTGCGGCCGACCGAAATCCGCTTCGCCAAGAAGGGCGACAAAGTCGCTCTGCGGGCGATCGCTCACTGGACCGACGGCACCAGCGAAGACGTCACGCCGCTGTGCCGCTACCAATCGAACGACGAGCAAATTGCCAAGATCGACACGACCGGCCAAGTGACCGCGGTCGAGCCGGGGGATTCGCACGTCGTCGCGTTTTACGATGCCGGCGTCACGCCCGTCCCGGTGATGCAGCCGGTGTCGGACGTGGTCGGCAACAAATACCCCGCCGTCCCCACGCCGACTGAGATCGACCGTCTGGTCGTGCAAAAACTTCGCAAGCTGGGGATCGTGCCGTCGGACGTCTGCACCGACGCCGAGTATCTCCGCCGGGTGAGCCTGGACCTCACGGGCACCCTGCCGACGGCCGGCGAGGTCGTGAAATTCCTGGGCGACAAGTCGCCCGATAAGCGGCACAAGAAAGTCGACGAGCTGCTCGAGCGGCCGACGTACGTCGCCTGGTGGACGACTCGTTTGTGCGACCTCACCGGCAACACGGACCGGTCGCTGGCCAACATCACTCCCGTCAACACGAAACTGGCGAGCGAAGAATGGTACGACTGGATCGAGAAACGCGTCCGCCAGAACGTCCCCTACGACAAGCTCGTCGCGGGCATTGTGCTGGCAACCAGCCGTCCGCTCGGCCAGACCTACACCGAATACTCCGACGAGATGACGGCCCTCTACCGGAAGACGCCGGCAGGCAATTACGCCGACCACCCGGGGCTGACGCATTTCTGGGCGCGGCGAACATTGGCCAACCGCAGCAGAAGGCGCTGAGCTTTGCGTACACGTTCCTGGGCATTCGCATCCAGTGTGCCGAGTGTCACAAGCACCCGTTCGACCAATGGACGCAGGACGACTACAAGGACTTCACCAAGTTCTTCACCCGCGTGCGTTACGGTACCAATCCGGAAGACGCGAGGGAGCGCAAAGAACTGTATGACTCGCTGCACCTCGACGCGAAGAAGCTCGTCGACATTCGCCGCGAGTATCCGCGACTGATCGCCGAGGGCAAGACGCTCCCCTTCGACGAGCTGTTCGTCACGCCGCTGCGAACCCGCGGCTCGCTGATGGCCCACCGGCCCGGCGCCTTGCGTCCGCAAGGCAAAGGAAAAGCCAAGGCCAAGGACAGCAAGGGCGCGAAAGCGAAAATGGCCGACGCGAGCCGTCCCCGCAAACCGCTCGCCGCCCAGAAGCCGCAGGGCACGGGCAAGACCACGAAGCCGATCGTCGCCATGCGCGACGACAAGAAGACTGCCGACGGAAAGGCGACGGCGAAGAACGACGCCAAGTCGCCGGCGAAAAAGCCCGGCGAGCGCAAGGCTCTCATCGCGTTGCGTCCGGGACAGAAACCGCCGGCAGCCAAGGTCGCCAAGCGGAGGCAGCCGCAACCGATTCAGGATGGCACCGCCCGCTTGTTGGGCGCCGGCGTGGTCGATCTGACCAAGTACGACGATCCGCGGACTCCGCTGATGGATTGGCTGCGAGCGAAGAACAATCGCTTCTTTGCCCGCGCGTTCGTCAACCGCGTGTGGGCCAACTACTTCAACGTCGGCATCGTCAACCCGCCCGACGATCTGAGCCTGGCCAATCCGCCCAGCAACGCCGCGTTGCTCGATTACCTGGCCACCGGTTTCATCAAGCACAACTACGACATGAAGTGGCTGCATCGCGAGATCACCAGCAGCCGCACCTACCAGATGAGCTGGAAGCCCAACGCGACCAACCGGCTCGACCAGCGGAATTTCAGCCATGCCGTGCTGCGGCGGTTGCCGGCGGAGGTGGCCTACGACGCCGTTCGCCAAGCCACATCGTCCGATCGGGCGGTCGCCGGCATGCAAGCCGACTGCAGCGACCGGGCGATCGGCATCGCCGGAAGCACGCGTCGCGGCGGCCGGGCGATTTCGCCGTACGCCCTGGGACTGTTCGGCCGCTCGGTCCGCGAAACGAACTGCGACTGCGATCGCTCGAACGAGCCGAGCCTGCTGCAGACCGTCTTTCTGCGAAACGACAACGAGATGCTGTCGCTGGTGAGCAATCCGCGAACCGGCTGGATCGCCCAGATCGCCTCGGAACTACAGCCGAAGCCGACCGGCAAGCCCCGCCCCGCCGCGAAGAAGCCCTCCGGTACGGCGAAAATGGCGGCCTCGGACAAAGACGTCTCCAAGAAGGACAGCGGTAAGAAAGACACTTTCAAGCAGCAGCCGGCGAACGACGGTGTGAAAACGGTGCTCGCCAAGAACGACTCGACCACCCCAGACACCAGTAAGAAAGAGATCACTAAGAAAGACGCCGCAAAGAAAGACCCGGTCAAGAAAGATGCCGCCAAGAAGGACGCGAAGAACGTCGCGGACCGCAGGGGCGAAACGCTCACGCCGGAGCAGAAGGCGCGGCGGATCGCTCAGATCACGGCCCGGCTGCAAAAGGCGCAGGAAGCCGGCGACGCGCGTCAGATCAAGCTGATCACGCTGCGGCTCGAAGAGGTCAAGCGTCTGCCGACGAAGGCGCGTCCCGCCGCCGTAGCGGTCGGCGTGATGAAGCCGTCGCAGCTCGCGCTCTCCAAGAAGAAGGACCTCGTGCGGACGATCTACCTGCGGACGTTGAGCCGCTACCCGAAGGACCAGGAAACGGACCGTGCCCTGGCCTACCTCAACAGCTCCGACAACGTCTATAGCGGCCTTCGCGACCTGGTGTGGGCCGTGGTCAACACCGAAGAATTCATCGTTAATCACTAACACCGGTTAATCACTAACACCGTTAACTGCTGAGAGTGCGACTCGCCCGCCGGCAACCCCGCCCCCCACCGGCAACCTGCATCACGAATCAATCAGGAAAGGAACGCAATCGATGGCCATCAACTTCACGTGCGACGGGATCAGTCGACGCGACTTTCTCACCGTCGGCGCCTTGGGCACCGGCTTGACCCTCGCCGGCTATCTGCGACTGTCCGCCGCGGCGGGGCTGTCGCCGCATAAGGAGCAGGCGCAGAAGCTGAAGGGACGCGCCAAGTCGGCCATCTTCATCAACCTCGGCGGCGGTCCGTCGCATACCGACACCTTCGACCTCAAGCCGACGGCGCCGACCGAATACCGGGGCACGTTCAATCCCATCCCCACGGCCGCGGCCGGCGTGCAGATCTGCGAGCACCTGCCGAAGATGGCCAAGAGCTTCCAGCACTTCGCCCTCTTACGAAGCATCACGCATACGCTGGCGGCCCACGAGCTGGGCACACTTTACGTCAACTCGGGGAATCGGCCGATCAACTCGCTCGATTTTCCCAGCTTCGGAGCCGTCGTCAGCAAGGAGCTGCCCGGCCGCCGCGACCTGCCTCCGTTTGTGGCGATTCCGAATACGCCCCAGCGGACCGGCTTCCTGGGCGTGCAGTACTCGGCCCTCAGCACGAGCGACATTCCGAAGCCGGGCAAGCCCTTCGGCGTGCGGGGCATTTCGCTGGGCAACGGCCTCACCGTGGCCGACGTCGAAAAGCGGCAGCACCTGCTGGCCGATCTCGATAAGACGTTCCGCAACGTCGACACCAAGAGCACGCTCTTGGACGGGCTCGACCGGTTCGGACGCCAGGCCTACGAGATCATCACGTCTAGGCGCGCCCGCGAAGCGTTTGACGTCAGCCGGGAATCGCCCTCCTTCTGCACTCCGTATGGCAAAACGCCGTTCGGCATGAGCTGCCTGTTGGCCACGCGACTGGTCGAGTCGGGCGTGCGGTTCGTGACGATCAACTACGGCGGCTGGGACACGCACTTCGACAACTGGAACGTGCTTGCCAAGAAGCAGCTGCCGCCACTCGACGAAGGGCTGAGCGCCCTCGTCAACGGGCTCGAGTCGAAGGGCCTGCTCGACTCGACCGTGATCCTGATGACGGGCGAATTCGGACGCACGCCCAAGATCAATCCGCAACGCCACGGCCGGGACCACTACCCGCGGGCCATGTCGATGGTGATGGCCGGCGGCGGAATTCGCGGCGGCCAGGTGATCGGCGCCACGGACGACAAGGGCACCGAGCCCACGCGCGACGCCCATGCTCCGGACGACGCGGCGGCGACCTTCTACACGGCGCTCGGGATCAACCCCACCAAGGAGTACCACACCAACACGGGTCGCCCGGTGATGATCGTCCGCGAAGGCACGCCGATCGACAAGCTGCTCGCCTGACGCGAACGCGGCTCTCGCAAACTCGAAAGCACACTGGCCGCCCCTCCGCCAGTGTGCTTTTTTTGGGCGGTTGTTCGAGGCGATTCCACGACGCCGTCGAGCGGACGGTCTTTAAGGCCGCGGGATCCGCTCCTTGCGTGCAAAATTTCGCGGGCACTATAATCGCTGGCTGACCGCGGCGTCTTGCAAACGCAGCCCGCAGTCAGTTGAGCGTTCGGTTGTTTCGGCTTCGATCGAATTCAGGGGGACCCCCACGGTGCACGTGCGGATGGAACTCGCGCGGATTGTCATCAGTGACATTAGCAGCGAGCAGATCATTTACCTGCGCGAAGTCGACGGGT
Source organism: uncultured Planctomycetaceae bacterium (assembly GCA_963800135.1). Lineage (GTDB taxonomy): Bacteria > Planctomycetota > Planctomycetia > Planctomycetales > Planctomycetaceae > DASPSM01. The sequence goes on from CAWCZR010000003.1 coordinate 898,951, forward strand.
CACGCACCTTCCCCATTCTGATCGGCCTCTTCGAGGCGACCAGCATCGACCGCCGCGTGAAGGGCGAAGTCCCCACCCGCCCCCTGACGCACGACCTGCTCAAAAACACCATCACGGAACTGGGCGGCGAAGTGCAGGACGTGGTGATCAACAACTTGATGGATCACACGTACTACGCGGTCCTGCGGGTCCGCGTGAACGGCGAAGTGATCGAGATCGACAGCCGCCCCAGCGACGCCATCGCCCTCTCCGTCCACTTCGACCCGGTTCTGCCGATCTACGTGGAAGACTCGGTCCTAGGCGAAGTCGCCTAAACCCCGCCAATGGCGGCTTCTGCGGGCTATCCGCGTGGACGTCAGTAAAAATGTCACGCGGGTTGCGGGAAGAAAAGTGACCGCGTGCGACTTTGCGCGGCTATTAGGGGAGGACTCACTGGCGCCGGGATGCAGGAGACGCTTCGTCGAGCGTTAAGACGTGCCCGACACGATGAATCATCCGGCGGTGGCCATGACCTGGAAATGACACGGCGATCAGATCGATGGGCCACGCGATAAACGCGATCGTTTTCGGAACGGCCGTGAAGGAGGCGATCCTTGCGGAGATTCCGCGTGCCAGGGTGACCTCGCTTAGCAAGGGGCTCTTTCTCGTGCCCAACACCGATGCGTTGTTTGATGCACTGAGGGAACAATACCCAAACGTTGAGGACACCAATCGCCAGATTTTTTGGAAGTTGTCAGGTCCGCTCGCGCTCGTTCTCGAACGCGCGTCGACCCACGGACCAATCGCCTACATAGAAACCGACTATTTCGGAGGCGCAGGTACTCAAGCGGCGGCCGTTTGGCGGGATGGCCGGGTGCTCATGTCGCCCGCGAAAGCGCGACGCGGACCGATCAACCGAGCTCTTCGACACCTCGGAGTCCGATTCACATGGCCGCGCGACGCATTCCAGGCAGTCGGACTTCATCGCTACCGAACGAACGATGATTGGCTTGCAGCCGACGAATCGGATGTTTGAACAGCCTTCATTTGTGCGGTTCGGCAGCGTGGCCGGCGCGTTCGCGCCAACACAACTCGCACTCACTACCCATTCCGCATCCCGAAGTTCTTGCAGGTCAGACTGCCCCGACGGACACCACAGGCCGCCCGCGCAGCCTCGTCGAATTTCGCCTGTCCGACAATTTCCGCGTTGCATTTGGGGAGGCAGCTCGCCTTGTCCTTATTGAATGGCGAGCGTCAGGGTCAATCGCCGAGCCAATTTGTGGAGATTGCCATGAGCGACAAGGCCGATCCAACCGGCTCGAACGGGCAAGCGGATTCGAGAAAGCGGCGCCCCAGGAGCAGGATCGCGGCTCCGATTCTGGTCACCGCCGTGGGACTCGGGTGGCTGTTGACCGCTCAGGGGGTCATTCCCGGCGTGCAGTGGGCGTGGGTCCTCGGGCTGGCCGCGCTGGGGGCCGTCGTGCTCTTCGTCGAGGGGGCGAACAAATTCTCATTTGTGGTCGGCCCGTCGCTGATCGTGGGCGCGTTGCTCTCAATCCTGCGTCAGACAGGAATTCTCGGCGTCGACACTGAAGTGCCGCTCTTGACCATCACGGTCGGAGGATTGTGGACCTTGATCTATCTGGTTCCACTGCCGCATCCGCCTTGGTTTCTTCCCGAGTACCACGACCCAGCCGCGCAACATGCCACCGACTGAAAACGATACGGATCAACTCGCCGCCGCTATGGGATGTTTGAGCAGCCTTCATTTGTGCGGTTCGACAGCGCGGCCGGCGCGTTTGACGAGCGCGCTTTCCACTTCGACCGCCGCCCGGGCCGCGCTTTCGCCTCCCTGGTTGATGCCGATCAAAATCGCCCGGTTCTCGGCCAGGCGAAGCGAAATGACCGCGTACCACATCGTGTTGCTGCCGGCGTGAGTGAGTCTGACGCCGCGCGACCCGCGTCGCTCGATCACGCCCCAACCCATCGCATATTTGGCCCCGCTCTTGTCGATCGGTCCGCCGAACGGTGTGTGCAAGCGGCGGAGCGACTCGGCGGAGACCAGCGGCTTCAGCCCTGCGTCAACCAGATCGTGCCGGTTCGCCGGCTCGGCTGACAGATGCAGCGTGGCAAATCGCGCCCAATCACCCAGTGTCAGATGGACGCGCCCGGCCGGGCCGAAGCATGTGGGATTATCGGCATCGGGGCCAGGTTTCACGGCTTCGCCAGTCGGCAAATGGCCCCACGGCTGGTCGATGGGCGGCGAACCCGAATGTTTCTTCGATTCGAGCGGAACTCCCGGCGGTCCAAAACCCGCATGGTCCATTCCCAGCGGCTTGAACACCCGCTTGAGCATGAGGTCTTCCCACGACTCGTCGCCGACGACCTCTGCCATCGCTCCCGCGATGATGTAGCCGGTATTCGAATACAAGAAATTCTTTCCTGGGTCGTGTAGCGGCGGACTGTGCAAGACCGCGCGGGAGACACGGAACCGTTGTTCTCGAGGTGATTGCGCCGACACGCTGACGAGCGTTTGCTCGTCGGGATTTGGCCGCACTCCAGCTCGATGCGTCAGAAGTTCTTCGAGGGTGACGCGGTTCCACGCCGGGTCGATGTCTTTCATGCCCCGTTTCGCAAAGACTTCGACCGGCGTGCTGTTCCAGCGAAGCTTGCCTTCTTCAATCAGGACCGCGATCAACGTCGCCGTCATGCTCTTGGTGTCGGAGCCGATGTGGAACAGATCGTCGACCGTTATTTTTTCGGGATGCCCCTGGCAACGCACGCCGGCCGCTCCCAGAGCCGTGATCTTGCCGCCGTCGACGATGGCCGCCGCCATGCCCGGCAGCTTGTGCTTTTTCACGCTCTCAGCCAAGAGCGGCGACAGATCGTCGACCGGCGTGCCGGCCGGTTCGGCCACCCCTGCGACAAGCGCACACGAGCTTGCCAGGATTACGACGAGCACGAACGCGAGCGGACGACAAGGCATGCGGAATCGCTCCCGAGTGTCGCGGAGACGCGTAGTGCAGCGACGGGCTAATTGCATGCCGCCACCAGCGGACCGGCCAGTTCCTGCAGGATGAACAGCCGCCCGGGCTGCGTCGGCATGTAGGTCGAGGGAATCCACGGGGTCGGCTCGTGCCGCAACGTCATCCAGACGCTCAAGCCCTGCCACATCATGCCGCGGCCGAACGTGCCGTCGCAACCGCCGATGATGCGGTCGGCCCCCAAGAAAAGGGCCGGGCCGATCGTGTTGGCAAAGGCGGGCACAAGCGTGGTGCGGCTCTTGAAACTGGTGAGCGCGTTCTGCTCGATCGTCAGCGGATGCAGCCGCGCACCCAGCCGATGCGTCTGCCGTTTCCACTCGGCCTCGCTGGCGAACTCGGCGGCGAAGTGCGGCTCCCAAAAGGCGATGTGGCACACACGTCCGATGCCAAAAATCACCGCCAGCTTCGCCCCCTGCTTTCGCAGCGCGCCGATCCGCTCGGGGTATTCCGGCAGCTGGCTCTTGGTTGCGAAATGGCGCTGGCTTTTGGGCACGGTCCCCGTTCCCAGCGGTCCGTAGAAGGCGGCTTCCATCGCGTGCTCGAACGATCCCAGATCGCTGGTCGGCAGCGAATTGCCGGCGGCGTCGCTCCATTCATCCATGTTGAACCCGTGCACGTGGTCGCAGGGCACGCCCCACTCGGAGAGGAAATAGACGACCCAGCGATACATGCCCATCGGCCCGACCGGCAGGATCAGCGCCAGTTTTTCGCCTGCGTCGCGGCTGCGCTTGATGGTGAGCGCGATCTCGTGCCCCATCAGAGTCTCGAAGTCCGACAGCGACTGGCAGGGGACCGGCTGGAAATCCTTGTTCCAGGCCGGCTGCCGCGCGGTGAGGCGACCCGGATCGGGATCGACGCAAGCGTCGATTTTTTTGAGATCCCAGCCGGCGGGCAAAAAGCCCTCCATCAGCGAACCGGCAATTGTTGAGAGCAAATCCATGTCGGCCTCCGGCGGTCGGGATCAGGTCCAAAGTCCAAGGTCCAAAGTCTGGGCGGGAATTGCAACGCAGAAGGGCGACCGTCGTAGCGGCACGGCGCGACCCGAACGCGGGATCGAACGTGCCGATTGTCGCGATTGTCCCGATCGTGTGATGGACGATGCCTGGCTCGGTCTGCGCGGAAGCGCACAACCGGCGGCCGATGCTTGTCCATTTGGCGAACCCTCGATCCTGGGGCCGCGTCACAAAACTGTCCGCGGAGAACGCTCGAAGGGATGAACCAGCCGCGCAAATCCGGCGGGTTGCGAAAACTACACGCGTTCTTTCGATTGCGACCTATAGTTAAACGTCGCCGCCAGGCGGCAGGCTGCAAATTCGAGGGGTTCCAGCGTTTTCGAGCGGTGGCTCGATCGCGCGAAAGCAGGTGTGGAAATGCCGACGGTATACGCGGACTGGACTTCGCAAACGGTCGCATGGCGGAGCGAAGGGGGCGAGCTGGGGGCTGCCACCGAGGACGGGTCGGAGGGCGAGGGCATCTCGGTGCGCGGGTTGGAGATCCTGCGAGTGCTCAACGACGTCTTCAATACGCTGCCGCGCGAAGCGAGCACGCGTTCGCAACGATCCAACCAGGACTGACGGATCGCGTCAACGCGTTCGACAGGAGCGGAATTGTGAACGCCAAAGGCACCCGCGTGCTGATCATCGACGATGATCCGCTGATTCGCACGCTGCTGGTCTCGGCCCTGCGGAAGGATTGCCTGGTCGCAGTTGCCGCCGAAGGCTCCGAGGGTTTTGCCAAAGCGCTCGAGCTGAAGCCCGACGTCGCGGTGATCGACGTCAACATGCCGGGCTGGGACGGCCTCAAGACGCTCGAGGCGTTCCGCGCTCACCCGAGTCTGCGCGAGATCAAGATCATCATGCTGACGGCCGACTCGAGCAAGCAGACGGTGATGGCGGCCGTCCGCGCCGGCGCCAACGATTACCTGATCAAAACGAGCTTTTCCAAGGCCGAGTTTTATCGCAAGCTCAATCAGCTCGTGCCGGGAACGATTCCACAGTCGGCAACCCTGACGCCACCGCGTGCCGCCGAAAGCGAGTCTGCGCCGGGATGCGACGACTCGCCGGACAGCACCGAGCCGCGCGAGAGCGCCGATTGCCTGGCCGCGCCGAGCAACGGCCACAAGCGGCACGCGCACGATGCATTCGTCGCCGCGACCGACGCGCCTCACTCCGAGGCGGCGCTCGATCGCGCGACGTCGGGCCATTCGGACATCGACCCGCGCTTGCAGGTGATGATCGACGGCTGGGATTAAATCGCGCCGATCCGCGCCGATCATTCATTTCGCGTGGTGGCAATCTCTTTGCGTCGCTCAACGCGCCGCGCGTTCCGGTGATTGTTCGCGCCGGTCGCGTCTGGGCCGGCGCTTGTCGCGCTGAACTCTGTCTCCGCACGTCGCGCGGCGGTTCACGGCTTTGTGTGATTTCCTACATCGCATCGCCGCACGGTTGACGCGCCGCACGCGATCGTTTCTGCTGAGTCTTGGCCCCTGGAGATTTCATCCATTTGGGGCTTTCCACGTTCCGCAAAATGTGCTTACAATCGACAGCGTACTCGGTGAAGCGACGCTTGCTTCGCACACAGGCGTTGGTGAATCTGGAGACGGGCCGAACGCGGTCTCGAGAAGATTTCGGTTCCGCAAACGTCGATCGGCGAATCGGTGAGGCAGAAGAGTCCTGCACTCTCCAACTCGGGAAGGATTCGAATCTCATGTTGCACTTTACGTGCGATCTGTGCGGACGAGAGCTGGGTGACGAGAGGTTCGTCGTCAAGGTTGAAGTCTATCCCGGCTTCGATCCCGAAGAGGTCGACGAAGAACACCTCGATGCCGATCACCTGCAGGCCATCTCCGAGGCCCTGCAGGAAGTCGAAGAAACCGGCAAGATGGAACTGGAAGACTGCGGCACGAAAGACTTTCGCTACGACTTGTGCCCCCGCTGCCATAAGAAGTTCCTTAAGGACCCGCTCGGCCGCGACGCGCTGCGTCGGCTGAACTTCAGCGAGAACTAAGAGGCCGCCGGGCTTTCTCCTCCCGCACGCAGCCATCTCGTCGCGCGGGCCGACCTTGTGTGGCAGCCTCTAGCCGACTGATCGGCTTATCGCGGTCTCTCCGGAGACAGCGTCCATGATCGCTCGCGGCCGCCCCACTGCTCCTCGAGCTTCGCAGCGGGCCGTTGCACCGCGTCGCCGTTTGTGGATCGGCTTTCCGAGCCGGAGCGTTTGGGCGCTCATCATTCTGTGCCTGCTCGTCGCGGGCCGGTTTTGGCAGCACTCCGCGTTGCCGTCGGCCAACTTTCGCTTCGAGCCGGGGGTTCCCCGACACGTCGAGCGGGTGATCGACGGCGACACCATCGTGGTCGACGGCCACGTGCGGGTGAGGCTGATCGGCGTCGACACTCCCGAGACCGTGCATCCGGAAAAGCCCGTTGAGCCGCTGGGGCCCGAGGCAACGGCATTCACGCGGAGCCTCGTCGAGGACCGCAACGTCGAGCTGCAGTTCGACCGCGAGCGCCGCGATCGCTACGGTCGCGTGCTGGCCTATGTCTACGTCGACGGTCGGCTGCTCAACGAGGAGATCATCCGCGCCGGTTTCTCCCGGGCCGAGACCCGCTACAAATTCGAGCGCGCAATGGCGCTCAGGTTTCAGGAAGCGGAGAATGAAGCCCGCGAGGCCGGCCGGGGCATCTGGGGCCCGTTGACCGCTCGGTAATCTCGCCGCGAAGCCGCCGCGGTTTGTCGCGTCGCGCTCGATTTGGTACTTTCGCCAATCGACGAGCGCCACCGGGGACGTGGCTGTCTATGATGGCAAACGCGGCGAAGGCGGAGCATGGCTTCCAAAACGATTTTCAAACGCATTCTCGATAAAGAGATTCCCGCCGACATCGTCTACGAAGACGATCGCTGCCTGGCGTTTCGCGACGTCAATCCCCAAGCGCCCACGCACGTGTTGATCATCCCCAAGACCGAGATCGCCTCCCTCGCCGACGCCAGCGAGCCCGACGCGCCCCTGCTTGGCTATCTCCTGCTCGTCGCCTCGAAACTGGCCGGCAAGCTCGGGCTCACCAACGGCTATCGCGCGGTGATCAACTGCGGACCCGACGGCGGACAAACCGTCGATCACCTGCACGTCCACTTGCTCGGCGGCCGTTCGATGACCTGGCCTCCCGGCTGACCCGCTGTCTCAGTTCCCTCCCGCCTTTTCCTCCTCGCGCGAGAATTCACGATGTCCGCTCAACGGAACACTCTCCGCCGACTGCTCGTTGCCAGCCTTGTTTCCGTCGCGCTGGTGACCGCACTGGTGGCGGCCCGGAACAGCGAAGAACCCTCGTCCGGACCGCAGATGGCTGAGGCGGCCAACGCGTTCCTGCAAAAGCTTTCGCCCGAGCAGCGACCGCAGGCGACGTTTCGCTACGACGATCCTGAGCGGCTCAACTGGCATTACATCCCCAAGCCGCGGAAGGGAATTCCGCTCAAGGCCCTCGATCCGTCGGCACGCACGGCGGCCCGCGCGTTCATCGCCACGGGCCTGTCGAAAGCCGGCTACGAGCAGGCCGTCAACGTGATGAGCCTGGACGACGTTTTATATCTGTTGGAGACCGACGACTGGGCGGCCCGCCGCGAGCGTCGCGATCCGCTCAACTACTATGTCAGCATTTTCGGCACGCCCGGCGAGCGGGGCGAGTGGGGCTGGCGGCTCGAGGGGCATCATCTCTCGCTCAATTTCAGCGTGCGGGACGGACGGGTCGTCGCGAGCACACCCGAGTTCTTTGGAGCCAATCCGGCTCAACTCGAGGCGGGTCCGGGTCGCACCCTGCGGCCGCTGGGTCCGCTGGAGGACATCGCCCGCGAAATCGTGCGGACGACGACCACGGAGCAAATGAAAACCATCCTGATCAGCCAGAAAGCTCCCAACGACGTCTGGAGCACCAACAAGCTGCAACCGATTCTCACGCCGGAGGTCGGGCTGCCTGCCTCAGAAATGTCGAAGGACCAGCAGGAGCTCTTGCGGCACTTGCTCGCCGAATATCTCAAGGTCTGCCCAACTGATATTCGGGCCGAGCGCCAATCGCAGCTCGAAGCGGCGGGCTTCGGCAAGATTCGGCTGGCCTGGTGGGGCAGCCTCGAGCGCAACGCCAAACACGCGTATCGCCTGCAAGGACCGACGTTTCTCGTCGAGTACAACAACACGCAGAACAACGCGAATCACGTACACTGCGTGTGGCGCAGCACGGCCGGCGATCTCAACCAAGCCCGCGCGAACTGATCGCCGTGGCTGATTCCGCGCGACGTACTGCCTTCGCGCGCTCTCCTTTGCATGCCCTCGCACGTGGCCGCACTCGACGATCGCGCAAACATTGTCGAACGACTTTGTCGCACGCGCTAACCTTCTTCGGCGGCTCGCCTACCACGCCTGACTGACCCGAACGCGTTGCGGCTGATTGCTCGCTCGCGGGCAAGCGAAATCACATTTGTCCAGGAAAATCGACACCGCAGTGCGATTTCGGGCTCGCGATTTGCTTCTACAGGAGATGCCGGCCGACGTGCTCGACCGAAATCCGAGTGGGCTTGGGCGAGTTTGACGTAGGGGCGGGCCGGCAGACAGGCCGGAAATATTCCTGTTCGACAGGGGGGGTGATCCCATGTCCGAACCAGACGACGTCCAATTACTGATTCAATTGCTCGATCCCCGGCTCGCCAACGACCAAACCGATTTGTATCGGCGCGCCCTCGAGCAGTTTGACCGTGTGATTCTCAAACGCGCGTTGGATCGGTGCGAGGGCAACTTGACCCGTGCAGCGGCGCTGTTGGGTCTGTCGCGCGTGACGTTGCGGTCCAAGCTGCGATCGCTGGGCATTGCCGGGAGGGGGAATTCCGTCGAGGCGGGGACAAACGATCCGAGCCATCCTCATGCAGAACACCCGCCGCAAACTTCGCCTCATTTTCCGGCGGCGCCCAACAGTCCCAGCGAGGTTGGACAAGAGCTGACCAGGCAGGACCGCCCGGGAGCGGGATTCTCCGAGCCCCGCATGAACGACACGGTCCGCCGCGAGGCCGCCGGCTTTCACAACCTGAAATAGCCACGCAGGTTGCGTTCCCAGCCGCGCAAGCGCTTGGGCCGCTGGAACGGCAGTTGCGTCACCGTAGTGCGTTCTTTCCACGCACCGGTTATTGGGAGGCACGGCCTGCCATGAGACGCACAAAAAATCTCTCCACACTCGTTTTCTTGCTGCTCGTGGGCCTGATCGTCGCCGTGGGGTTCAGCCGCGGCTGGTTCACGGTCACAAGCAGCGAAGACTCTGCGGCCAACGAAGTTCACGTCAACCTTACGCTCGATCGCGGCAAGTTCCAGAAGGACGCCGAGCGGGCCGTCGAGAAAACTCGCAACGAGGCATCGCACCTTTCGAGCGCGATCAAGCCGGGCGATTCGCCGTCGAACGACCCGGCTCACGATCGGACAGAGACGCAGACACCCAGCAATGGCCCCGACCATCTGTGAGCAGCGGGCGGCGCTCCGTCCTTGGGCGAATTTCGGGTCGACTGAAAAAAATGTCGGTCGACTATGAAAACTTTTCCATTCGAATTGGAAATCCTCCTCATTAGACAAAGAGGTCAAGGACCTGGCATAGAGAAGTTGGGCGCGGCACGGCCCTCTCGCAAAGTCTCCGCCGCCCGCAGCGAAAGTTCGTCTCATCCTCGCGGAAAGGAACGATTTCAGACGCGCGGCGCTCGAGCCCTTTGTGGAGATGGTGGGCCGAAGAAACGATACCCGTCACGGCACGCTTGCCAGAAAAACCGGGAACGGCACACAACGCGCATGGAATCATTTTACCACCGATGATCCACGACGGAGAAACCAGGGACGAACCCCTGCATCGGGAACGACGACATGAGCGTACGTCAAGGCGATCAAGGACCGGCGGCCCACAAGGCGGAAGAGATGATCTTCCGTCCTTCCCCGACGACCACGGTCGGCGCGGAGCTCGAGTTGATGCTGCTCGATCCCGATTCGGGCGACTTGGCGCCCGGCGCGATCCGCTTGCTCAAAGCCTGCGCGGCTGAAGCGATCGACGGCGTCTCCGCCGAGTTGATGCAGTCGATGATCGAGCTGAAGACGGGCGTCTGCCAGAACGTTGCGGAAGTGCGCGAGCAGCTCGTGCCTCGTTTGAGGCGGGTGCGCAACATCGCCCGCTCGATGGGTTATCAGCTGGCGATGTCGGGCACGCATCCGTTTCACCGCCCTTCCAACAGCGCGGTCTCCCCCTCCGAGCGCTACGACCGCCTGGTCGATCGTCTCGCGTACTTGATCCATCAACGGGTGGTGTTCGGGCTGCACATCCACGTCGGCCTGCCGGACGGCGACATGGCGCTGGGGGTGATGAATCAACTCGTGCGGTATCTGCCGCACTTGTTGGCGCTCTCGGTCAGTTCTCCCTTCTGGCAAGGGATCGACACGGGACTGGCCTCGTGCCGCACGGCGCTTTACCGCACGTTGCCACACGCCGGCATGCCCCGCTATTTTCCCCGGTGGAAGAACTTCCGCTCGTATTTTCGCGTGATGCGCGAGTGCGGCGCCATTCAGTCGATGAAAGACATCTACTGGGACATTCGCCCGCGCCCCGAGTTCGGCACGATCGAGTTGCGCGTCTGCGACATGCCCGCGACGCTCGAAACGACGTTCGCCCTGGTGGCGCTCGTCCGCTCGTTGGCGATCGCCAGTCAGCGGCTGCTCGAAGAACGTCCGCAATTGCGGAAAGGCGACATCCGCCGGCATTGGATCGCCGTCGAGAACAAATGGCTCGCCACGCGCTACGGGCTGGATGCGATCTATATCCGCACGCCGGCTGGCAAACGTCGCCCATTGCGGCAGGATCTGCAGGAGTTGCTCAGCCGCTTGATGCCCATCGCCGCCGAAACGGGAGACGACGTGTACCTGTCGACTCTGCTGCCGCTCGACAAATTCGAGTCGAACGCCGACCGGCAGCGTCGCCTTTATCGCGAGTCAGGCAAGGCGCGGCCGCTCGTCGACGATATGATCGCACGCTTGGCGTCGGAATTGGACGAAGTCCCTGCGAACGCGACCGGCTTTTCCGGTGGGGCCAGCAGCGGCGCGAATGGAGCCGCTTTGGCCGATAGCCCGGACGCGAATCCGTTGGCGCGACCGCTGGGCATCACCCCGCCCAAACCGGGCGGGCCCAATGTCGACCGAATGAACGTCGATCAGCGACCTGCCGAACGAATCACCATCGATCAGCCCGCCGCGACGCCTCGCGCGTCGTCCCCTCCGACGGCGGGCACGCTCAACCGCTCCGCGGCTCTTGATTTGCCGGGGAGCGTTTTGTTCCGGTCGCCAGGCGCCAATACGGGGCCCACGGCGGATCGGCAGCTGGCTTTGGCCGTAAGAGGATAAACGATGCCTGCGATTGAACCGTTTGCGGTTTTCGACTGCACCCTGGCCCGCATGCCGATCGGGCGGAGCTGCTCGAACATGCGCGAGCTGCTCGAGTCGATCCGGACCGTTCCGGACATGGTGATCGAGCACCATATGACGCGGTGTGCTCTGGAAGATCACTTCGATCTCTACGAGTTCCCCAACGACCTGGCCCGCTGGTGCTGGGACATGCTGGCCGACCACGTGCTGGCCGAGAAGCTGGGGCTCGTCGATCCGTTCTCGCACCCGTCGATCGATTCGTTGCGGGCCGAACTGGTCAACCTAATCGAGGAGCGAGTGTGGGAACTCGATCGCATGCCGACTTGCCAGCCCGGATTGGAACTCCATTTCGTCGGCTCGCGGCTCATCGCCTACGACACGGGCGAGCGGCTGCCGACGCCGGCGTCGCTGTTCGAGACGTTGCCGCGGCTGTCGCTGCGGTCGTTCTTCTATCACGTGCACAACGCGCGGCGCCGCACGGGCGGCCGCACCGACGATTTTTCGAACTGGCTCGAAGCCTACGGCGCGGATCCGGCGCTCGTCGCGCGGCTGCGCGGCATCGACGTCTATTTTCTCAACCTCAACCAGCTGCGGGACCAGATGGTGGAGGCGTTTCAGGAGCATACGCCCAACGCGGAGGTCATGCTCAAGGCGTCCGCCTGACGCCACGCGGAGAGCACCGGCCGACAACAACCTGATGGACTGCGGGAACCATGCAACAACTCGATCGTTATGAGGAAGTCGTTGGACACGCGGAAGTGCAACGCCTCCGCAATTTGGCTGCGCGCCTGGAGGGACGCAAGATCGTCCACATCAACTCCACAAAGGCGGGCGGTGGCGTGGCCGAAATTCTCGGCTGGATGATTCCGCTGATGCGCGAACTGGGGCTCGACGTCTCCTGGGAGGTGATTTCGGGGCCCCCCGATTTCTACCGCGTCACCAAGACGCTGCACAACGGCCTGCAGGGGCTGCCGGTCTCGTTCAGGCCGCGGGACTTCGATCTGCATCACGACGTCGACAAGCAGAACGCCGAAAAGCTGAATCTGGCGGCCGACGTCGTCATCGTGCACGACCCGCAGCCGATCTTTCTGCCGGAATACACGCCCAAGGACCAGGTCAAACGCTGGATTTGGCGGTGCCACGTCGACGCGTCCCGGCCCAACCGGGTCGTCTGGAAGCACCTGGCCGGCGCGATTTCCCGCTACCAGGCCACGATCTTTTCGATGGCGGCCTTCACGCGGCCCCTCCCCTGCCCGATGTTCCTGATCCCGCCCTCGATCGATCCGCTCTCCGATAAAAACTGCCCGATTTCCGAGACGGAGCGGTTGGAAACGTTGAATCGACTGGGGATCGACGCGAACCGGCCCTTCTTGCTGCAGGTCTCGCGGTTCGATCGCTTCAAAGATCCGCTCGGCGTGATTGAAGCGTACCGAATGGTGAAGCCCTACCACCCCGAGATGCAGCTGGTGCTCGCGGGCGGACCGGCCGACGACGATCCCGAAGGAGCGGAGGTGCTCCGCGAAGTGATGGAGGCGGCCGGCGAAGACAAGGACCTCAAAGTCCTGATGCTGCCCCCCGACTCGCACCGCATGATCAACGCGCTGCAGCGCTCGGCCGTGATCGTGCTGCAAAAATCGCTCAAGGAAGGCTTCGGGCTCACCGTCACGGAGGCGCTTTGGAAAGGCAAGCCGGTGATCGGCGGCGCCTGCGGCGGAATTACGCTGCAAGTCCACGACTATCACACCGGCTTCTTGGTGCACTCGCCGGCCGGAGCGGCCTACCGCATCCGCTACTTGCTCCGCTATTCCGACAAACGCGAACGGATGGGGCGAACGGGCTTCGAGTTCGTCCGCGAGCACTTTCTTCTCATCCGACACCTGCGAGACTACTTGTCCACGATGCTCTGTCTCGACTCACCGGGCGAGATGGATCTGGTCGCCTGATTCGCGCCGACAAGATGGGCAGGCTCGACCGGAAAATGGCGAGGGGCCGCAACCGCGAAGTCAAAGAAGTCGACGGAAGATGTCGGGACACGATCGATGAGTGAGTTGCTTCTCCGGCAGCCCGATTCCGAGCGACTGGTCAGCGGATCGTGTGGCGCGCTGACCGGCCCCGGCAATTCGATCTGCTGGCGCGTCTGGGCGCCCGCGCGAAACAGGTCGAATTGTTGCTGGCCGACGGCACCGGCAGCGAAGGGGGATTTCGCCGTGTCGTCATGGAACCCGCCGCCCGCGACCACTTCGTCCATTCTGAACCAGACGTAGCGGAGGGACAGCGGTACGCGTTCTCGCTCGATGGCGGACCGCCGCGGCCCGATCCGGCGTCCCGCTGGCAGCCTGACGGACTGCATCGTCCGTCAGCGGTGATCCGGCTCGACCAGTTCGACTGGTCCGAAGGAACGTGGCAAGGTCTCCCCCGCTCCGAACTGGTGCTCTACGAGTTGCACGTGGGCACCTTTACGCCCGAAGGGACCTTCGACGCGCTGGCCGCCCGCCTCGATGACCTCCATGGTCTGGGCGTGACGGCCGTCGAGCTGATGCCCGTCTGTCAGTTTCCCGGCGGCCGCAGTTGGGGCTACGACCTCGCGCATCCTTTTGCCATCCAGAACACGTACGGCGGACCGCGGGGCCTGCAGCGGCTGGTGGCCGCCTGTCACCGCGCCGGTTTGGCCGTCTTTATCGACGTCGTCTACAACCACTTTGGTCCAGAGGGGACCTACATCGGCGACTTCGGCCCATATTTCACCGATCGCTATAACACACCCTGGGGCCGGGCCATCAACTACGACGACGCCGGCTGCGACGCCGTGCGGGCCTACGTGCTCGACAACGTGCGGATGTGGATTCGGGACTTCCACGTCGATGGGCTCCGGGTCGACGCGGTGCACGCAGTCTACGATTCCGGGCCGCGGCACATCTTGCGCGAGATCAAGCAGATGGCCGAGGCCGAAGCCTCGCGACTCGGACGTCCGGTTTACGTCATCGCAGAGAGTGACCTCAATGACGCGCGGTTGATCGATCCGCCGCGAGCGGGCGGCTACGGCCTCGACGCCCAGTGGAGCGACGATTTTCATCATGCCGTCCACGCTTTTCTGACCGGCGAGCGAACCCGTTACTACTCCGACTTCGGCCGCGCCGACCAGATCGTCAAAGCGATCAATCAATCGTTTGTTTACGACGGCATCTACAGCCCGTTTCGCAATCGACGACACGGTGCACCGCCCGGACCACACTCGGGCGATCGCTTCGTAGTCGCCATCCAAAATCACGACCAGATCGGCAATCGGCCGCGCGGCGATCGTCTGGGGACGATCCTGGAGCCGTCACAACAGCGCTCGGCGGCCGGACTGCTGTTGCTCGCCCCCTCGATCCCGCTGATCTTCATGGGGGAGGAGTACGACGAAACACGCCCCTTCCCCTACTTCTGCTCATTCGAGGACCGGGAAACTGCCGAGTCCGCTCGCCGCGGTCGCCGGCTGGAATTTGCCTACGAGGGGAACGAAGACGAAGTCCCCGACCCGCAGGCGCGCGAAACCTTCGAGTCGGCGAAGCTCAGCTGGTCCTGGAAGGGATCGCGGCAAGCTGGCCTCCGGCAGCTGTACCAGACCCTGTTGGATCTCCGCCGGCGCCGATTTCCCCTGGCCCGCTCGCGCGGGCACCGGGCCTCGCTGCTCAAAACTGGCATGGACAGCCCGGGAATCCTGCGGCTGGAGCGATCGATTGCGGTCGAGAGTTGCGGAGCTCACACCGGGGCCGGCGGGGCAAGCGAGGAGTCGCTGGTCGCATATTTCAATCTCGAAGGACGCGAGGAGCGGGTGCCGGACGGGGAGCGGCCCGACGGACGATTGTTGCTCGCTTCCGAGGATCGGCGGTTCGGCGGCGCTCGCGAGGAGTCCTCCCCCGCGGATATCCTGATGCCGTTCGAGTTCTGGATCTTTGGGCCGAGCCGTTGGAGCGAATGATGAGTTCCACGCTGACTCCCCAGGCCGCAATCCCCGAACGCGAAATCACGAGGCCCGTCATCGACGCACCGTTGATCGACGCCCAGCTGATCGACGCCCTGCTGGAATCCGTCAAAAAACGCCTGCAAGAGCGACGGCTCCCCGAGGCCACGTACCGCCTGCAGGTGCACCACGCCTTCACCTTCCGCGACGCCCGACGGATCGTCGATTATCTGGCGGCCCTCGGCGTCAGCGACTGTTATCTGTCGCCCTACATGATGGCCAATGCCGGCACCGAGCACGGTTACGACATCGTCAATCACAACTTGCTCAATCCCGAGATCGGCACCGATCAGGACTATCACGCCCTCGTCGAAACGCTCAAGTCGCACGGGCTGGGGCAGATCATCGACGTGGTGCCCAATCACATGGGCGTCGGCGACGCAAATGCCTGGTGGACCGACGTGCTGGAAAACGGTCCGGGTTCGCCGTACGCCTCGTTCTTCGACATCGACTGGAACCCGCTCAAGCCCGACCTGGCCAACAAAGTCTTGCTCCCCATTCTGGGCGACCAGTTCGGCAAGGTGCTCGAAGAGCAGCAACTGGTGCTCGCCTTCGAGGACGGCGGCTTCTGGCTGCATTACTACCAGCGGCGGCTGCCCATCGCGCCCCACTCGTGGGCGACGATTCTCGGCTATCGCATCGAGGCTCTCGCGCAAGCACTCGCCGGGGACGAGCCGCACTTTCTCGAATACCAGAGCATCCTCACGGGAATCGGCCATTTGCCCGGCATGACCGAGACGGATCCCCAGAAGGTCTGCGAGCGTCGCCGCGAAAAAGAAGTGCTCAAGCGGCGACTGAAGGAGCTGGCCGAGGCGACCCCTGCCATCGACAAGTTCATTCAGGAAAACGTGGCGATCTTTAACGGCACGCGCGGCGAACCGCAAAGCTTCGACTTGCTTGACCAGCTCCTGGCAGAGCAACCGTATCGGCTGGCCTATTGGCGCGTCGCCAGCGACGAGATCAATTATCGGCGGTTCTTCGACGTCAACGAGCTGGCCGCGATCTGCATGGAGAACGTCGACGTCTTCAACCAGACGCACCGTTTGATCCTGCAGCTGGTGAACCAGGGGCAGGTACAGGGACTGCGGATCGACCACCCCGACGGCCTTTACGATCCGCCCGAATATCTCCGCCGGCTGCAAAGGGCCCGTTTTCTCCAAATCTGCCGGCAGGCCTTCGACGAGGAATTTGCGCCCGCTGATTCCGCCGGTCCAAAGTCTGAGGCGACAGCCAGCGTCCCCGCGGCAACGGCAACGACCGAGCGCACGGACGCCGAGGTTAACGGCAGTCCGTCTGCGTCGTCCACTGCGCCGAGCTGGGAAAGCCTGGAGCCGCTGCTCGTCGATCGCTTCGAGACGCTCGCCCGCACCGAGCGCAACGACGTGCTGATCCGTCCGCTCTATGTGGTGGTCGAAAAGATCCTCGAACCGGGCGAGCGCTTGCCGGAAAGCTGGCCCGTTCACGGCACGACGGGGTACGACTTCCTGGCTCAGTTGAACGGCATCTTCGTCGACCGCACCAGCGCCAAGGCGTTCGACAAGATGTACTCGCAGTTCATCAAGCACACGGTCGACGTTCAGGAGCTGGTTTACCGCTGCAAGTTGCTGATCATGCAAGTCTCGATGTCGGCGGAAGTCAGCATGCTGGGACACCAGCTCGATCGGATCTCCGAGCGCAATCGCCGGAGCCGCGACTTCACGCTCAACAGCCTGACGGAAGCCCTCCGCGAGGTGATCGCCTGCTTCCCCGTTTACCGCACGTACGTGACTGCGCTCGGCGTGCTGGATCGCGACCGCCGCTACATCGAGCTGGCCGTCGCCCGGGCCAAACGCAAGAATCCGGCGACGAGCGCTTCGATTTTCGATCTCGTCCGCGACGTGCTTTTACTCAGCCAAACTTACGCTCCCGACGACGCGGCCCGCGAGGCCTTGGAACGTTTCGTCGGACGTTTCCAGCAGTTCACCGGCCCGGTGATGGCGAAGGCCGTCGAGGATACGGCTTTCTACATTCACAACCGGCTCGTGTCGCTCAACGAGGTCGGCGGAGATCCGGCGATCTTCGGCTCGCCCCTCTCCACATTTCATCAGCAGAACCTCGAGCGACAGGCGCACTGGCCGTACTCGCTGTTGGCCACCTCCACGCACGACACGAAGCGCAGCGAAGACGTGCGGGCGCGGATCAACGTGCTCTCCGAGATGCCGCGAGAATTCCGTCGCCGGGTGTTCCGCTGGGCCCGCCTCAACCAGACGAAGAAGGCCCGCGTCGAAGAGGGCCCCGCCCCCCTGCGGAACGACGAGTTCCTGCTCTATCAGACGCTGATCGGCAGCTGGCCGCTCGAGCCGATGGACGCGGCCGAACGCGCCACGTATTGCGAGCGGATCCAGAACTACATGCTCAAGGCGACGCGCGAAGCCAAGGTGATGACCAGCTGGGTCAGCCCCAACGAGGACTACGAGCGGGCGACGCGCGAGTTTGTCGCCGGGATCTTGGATCCGTCGCGGCGCAATGCCTTCCTGCCGGATTTCGAACCTTTCGCCAAACAGATCTCCGAGCTGGGGCTGTGGAACTCGCTCTCGCAAACCGTGCTGAAGTTGACCGGCGCCGGCGTGCCCGACCTCTACCAGGGAACCGAGATCTGGGACTTCAGCCTGGTCGATCCGGACAATCGTCGACCGGTCGACTACGAACGGCGCCGCGCGTTGCTCGCCTCGCTCGAGTCGCGGCTGGCACAATCGGTCGACCAGCTGGGAGAGCTATCGCGCGAATTGGTCGCCACCCCCCGGGATGGGCGAATCAAGCTTTTTGTCATTTGGCGGATGTTGAATTTCCGTCGGCAGCATCCGGGGCTGTTGACCAGCGGGCGCTATTTGCCACTCGATGCGACCGGGTCGCGGGCCGAAAACATCTGCGCGTTCGTCCGCAAGACGCCGCAATCAGCGCTGGTGGTTGTGGTCCCGCGGCTCATCGGAAAGCTGTGTGGCGAGGCGGGTGGCCCTCCGCTCGGTCGAGACCGTTGGGGCGACACATTCGTCAGCCTCCCCACCCAACTGCAATCTGCGAGTTTTCGCAACCTCTTCACGGGCGAAATCGTGGGGCCGAGCCAGCCCGGCTTTTCCGAAGCGGGCCGCTGGTCGATAGGGGACGTACTGGCGACTTTTCCCGTCGCCGTCCTCGAACGCATCGACTGATTGGAGTCCCTCACTGCTCTTCCGCGCCCGTTCCGCGCCTGACCCTCCGAGCGTCGGCAAGCTTGGGTTTGGGCAGCCTGCGCAAAGAGTAGGGGATGTTTGGAGGCCGGACCGGTCGCAAATTGACCAACTCCGTCAGTAAGAACTAAATGCCTAACGGGAGCGAGCCGGCGAAATCTCGCACGAAAAGCCGGATTCGGCAGCCGTGGTCAGGGGCCAGCCCGGCGGCACGTCTCTTGCGAAACCGCGAGGTGTTTTGATCGCACTCGTTCACCAACGTACGGAAGGAATTAAGCGCTACGCACGGACGTGCCACTCGCAATTACGACCGAGGCCGAAGCAGTGAGACAGGAACGAGCGACACGCAAATATTCCGCGCGGCAATCTCCCAACGCAATTCACCCCCAACCGGTCAACGGCCCCGGCGCGATCGCTAGCGGCCGGATGAACGTCTTCGCAGCCCAGTCGCTCGTTGACGCGCGCCCGTCACGCTTGGGACGGTTCCGGCCGAGTCGGGGACGACTGATCGGGGCCGGCGCCAATGGGGCGGAAGTTCCGTTCCCGGCCACGACCGAGAAGTGGCAAGGATTCGGATCCGATCTCATCCGCATCTTCCGGGAACGCCTGGGAGCCCAAGAGACGCGGCGACGCCTGTTACACGCCACCCCCGGTTTGCTCCCGTTCGTGCTTTGGGTCGTGCCTCACGATCCGCCGTCGTCGGTCCGCTTTTTGAGCATCATCGGCGGCCTGATTGTCGTCCTGGCGGCGATCGCCTATTACCAGTTTGGACGCGTCCAACGGACGGCCGAACGGGGCCGAGACGTGATGGGAGCCGTCTTTGGCTATGCCACGGTGGTGCTTGTCACGATGCTCTTGTGCCCCCAGCACGTCGAGCTGGCCTTCGCGGCGCTCGCCGTCCTGGCTTTCGGCGACGGTTCGGCCACGTTGGGCGGCCTGTTGATGCGGGGCCGCCGACTCCCTTGGAATTCGCGAAAGTCGATCTTCGGCACGCTGTGCTTCGTGCTGGTGGCGACGCCGATGGCGGCCCTCATTTACTGGGGCCAGGCCCACGACGTTTACGAGACCGCGGCCGTCCCCCACGTCGGCTTCCGGATGGCGCTCTTGGGTGCGCTCGCGGCAGCGAGCGCGGCGGCTCTGGTCGAAACGCTGCCGACGCGGACGAACGACAATTTGCGGGTCGGCACCACGGCGGCCATCGTGCTTGTGACGTTCCAGTACCTCGCCGTCGGCTGGGCCTGAGCAACCAGGTTTGAGCGGCAAATAGACAAAGTCCGCCGCTCGGCTGCTCTCCTCTGAGTAGCCGCTGGAATTAAGACGACTGAATGACTTCCATCGGCTGCGGTGCAGTCGAGCCATTCCTCGTCGTAGAGCCGGCGTCATGTCATCGCGGCCAGCTAAAACGCTCGCAAAGCCCGTAGTCCGACGGAAATGGCGCAACATCACTTGGCCCGGACCGCTTTGGAGTGCCCTCGCGGCAATCGTGTTGCTTTTGCTCACGCTCGGCGCGGGAATCGGCGTGCGGCATTACCGGGAACGACAGCTGCTCGCGCGGCTCGAACGATTGGGAGCGCAATGTCGTACGACGATCGTCGCCCCAAATTGGCTGCGACGACTTGTTGACGACCGCTGGCTGACGCCCTTCGAGCGAACGAATGCCGTCCTGTTCAACTATCACACGCCTCCGGATTTCAATCTAGCTGACGAAGACCTCTCTTGTCTTGCCGATCTCCCCGAGCTGGAACACTTGTCGCTGAACCGCACGCGTGTGACGGATGAGTCGCTTGTTCCCTGGGAGCGCCTGCCGTCGCTCAAAATCTTGCGGCTTGTCGACACTGATGTCACCGATGACTGCGTGGAGCATCTGTTGAAACTGACAACTCTCGAGGAACTCGACTTGTTCCGAACGCAGATCACGGCCGCTGGAGTCGCGCGACTGAGAAAGCTGCCCAATTTGAGATTCCTTCGCGATCCTGACGGAAAAACATTTTATTAGACGCCCGATTCGAACGGCGAAGTCCTCCCCGGCGAGCCGGCCTCGTCATGCGGCAACAAAAAAACCCGGACGGCCGCGGGGCCATCCGGGTTTGAATCGCAGAAACAAATTCTCGTTTCAGTCGAGAATCTTGGAGGTGTCCTTCAAGATCTCGGCGATCGAGTCCGAGGTGAGCTGGCCGGGCGCGAAGGCGTGGTTGACCTTCACGTCGCTCTTGACCCACATCAACACGGTGACGTCGGCCTTGGCGGACAGCTGGTAGTCCGGCGGGCCCATCGGGCCGTCGAAGATCGTCAGCGGAACGTTCTCGATCTTGTTCTTCTCGGCCAGGGCCTTGAGCTTGGATTCGGCGTGATCCGGGTCGTCCGTCAGCAGTACGACGAACGCCTTCATCCGCTTGTCCTTGTTCTTGGCGACTTCCTCGTCGACCTTCTTCACGAGCGCGGTGACCTTGTCGTCGATCTTATGCGTGAAGACGGCGACCACCGGGTTGCCGCCGTAACGGCAGCGGTAGCAGAGCTTCGTGCCGGCAGCCGGGCCGGTCACGTCCTGCACCTGAAACGCGGCGGGCGCTTCGCCAGGCTTCAAGCCGGAGGCAATCTCTGCGGCTTTGACGCTGACGAAGCCGATGACGGCCGTCGCGAGGCCCGCCATCGCAAAGAGAGACAGTTTTCGCATCACGTTCTCCATCGTTTAAGTGGGCGAATCGTTGAGTTCAGAAGCCCAGTTCACCGTGCGGCAGTTCGCATTATGTTAGGCAGTTTGGCAATTTCGGCCAAGCCGCAGCCGCGAGCCGGCAATGACATTTCCGAATGTTAAGAATCTACCAACACCTGTGCTCTTTTGAACATTTCGCCGGGCTATTTGAGCGATTCGACGGCGGCCGCCACGGCCTTGGCATCTTCGGCCGCGTTGACCTTGGTCTCCTTGAGCGCGATTTTCCCCTGCTTGTCGATCACAAATGTCCACCGCGAGGCCGTCACGCCCCGCTTGAGCGCGTGGGTCTGACCATCGGCGCCTGGGAACTTGTAGACGCCGCCCGGTTTCGTGGGGACGCCGAACGCCTTGGCAATCGACCCCTTCTCGTCAGCGAGCAGGGTGAAGTTGAGGTTCTTGACCGTCTTGAAGAGCTGGTGATTGGCCACCGAGTCGCCACTGACGCCGACCACTTCGACGCCCTTGGCGGTGAGCGCCTGCATATCGTCGCGGAAGCCGCAGGCCTGCTTCGTGCAGCCACCGGTGAGGTCGGCGGGGAAGAAGTAAACGACGAGCACGCCCTTCCCCACGTGCTCGGCCGAGTCCCAGGTCTTGCCCTGATCGTCGGTCGCCGTGAAGGACGGGGCTTTGTCGCCGACATCGATCGCACGGGCTGCATTCATGCCAACACCAACAAATGCCAAGGCCAACAGCAACGCAAGCGGTTTCATCGGCGGGTTCTCCGGGCAAGCAGTTTCGGGCGGGTGATGCCCTCATTCTGTCACGCCGCGGAGCGGGCCGTCAACCGGGGCCGAACGCAGCTCGCCGGCCGGAGTGTGAGCGGCCAGTTGCGCAATCATGTCTTTCGTCGCCGCCTCGACCGCCTGCTCCCAGCTTGCCTCGCCAAAGCGACTCCGCCACGGTTCGCGCGCGTGGGCGAAGTTGATGCCCCGCGCATTGTTGACGAGGGCGCCCAAACCATTCTCGTCGAACGCTCCCGCGACATCGGCCGCTCCGCCGCCCTGCGTGCCATAACCCGGCACCAACAGTGGCGCATGTGGCATAAGGGCACGCAGCTCGGTCAACTCGCGCGGCCAGGTCGCCCCGATGACGGCGCCCACCGCGCCATACTTCTCGCTGCCGGCCGTTGAGGCGGCCAGGCCCTCGACCATTTCCGCCACGTGTTGATACATCGGCCGTCCCGCGGCGACGGGATCCTGGAACGTGCCGGCTCCCGAATTGCTCGTGCGTGTGAGCACGTAGACACCCGCGCCGCGCTCGCGCGCAGCTTTACGAACGGTTCGAGCGTGTCGCTCCCCAGGTAGGGATTCACCGTTACGGCGTCGGCCGCGAAGGGCGCCGCGTCCGGATCTTCGCCCGCCAGGTAGGCCGCCGCGTACGCCTCGGCCGTCGAGCCGATGTCGCCGCGCTTGGCATCGCAGATCACGATCAAGCCGGCGTCGCGGGCTTTGCGAATCACCCGCGCCAGCACGGCCACGCCCTCGGGCCCCACTTGCTCGAAGAACGCCGACTGCGGCTTCACCGCCGGCACGAGCGGAGCGACGACGTCGATCAAGCGGCAGCAAAATTCTTCATAGGCGGCCGCCGCGACCTCGGCACGATTGCCCTGACAACGAGCCTCAGCCGCCCGGATGACCGGAGCGGGCAAATCGGCCAGACGTGGGTCGATGCCCACCAGGGCCGCCGTCTGCTTCCGCAAAACGGCCGCGTTGAGCCGCAGGCCGAATCCGGTCATCGTGTGTTCACTCGCTTCATTTCGACGCCTTACAGCCGTCCGTTAACGGCAAAGCCGACTCGGCGCGGACGAATGTGCCTCCGGTGTCAGTTGTAACGCTCGTACCGACGGCGGCAACCCATCCGTGCAACTACTTACGGTAGTCACGGCTCGACCGGGGATTGGACCAATTCCGCCGGATGAGAGGCTTTCTGGGAGCAGATTTTAATACCCGTGCTATTTTTTTCCGTCCCTCGACACCGGGCGGACACTCCCAGTGAAGTGGAATTCGGCCGCGGATGCGGCCATCGCCAGCGCGAAGCGAGAAATCCCCGATGACGCTTGCCGATCTGGAAACGACCGTTCAAAACGAGATGGCCTATTCCTCCGCCGCGACGTCCGTCCCCACCCTCCAGCCCGAGGAGAAGGAGCAGGCCCTCCGCGCCGCCAAGATCCTGATCGTCGACGACGAGCCGATCAACGTCAAACTGGTGCGGAAGTATCTCGTCCTGGAGGGCTATCACAACTTCGTCCTCTCCACCGACTCCCGCGAGGTGATGTCGCTCATCGAACGGGAGGAGCCCGACCTCGTGCTGCTCGACGTGATGATGCCGCACGTCAGCGGGCTCGACATCCTGGCCGCCGTTCGCGCCAGCGAGAAATGGCGACACCTGCCGGTGATCATTCTGACGGCCGCCAGCGATCAGAACACCAAGCGCCGCGCCAACGAGCTGGCCGTCAACGACTTTCTCGGCAAACCGGTCGACCCCCAAGAGCTGATTCCCCGCATTCGCAACGTGCTCATCGTCAAACAGCACTTCGATCACCTGCAAAAATACTCCGAGCAGCTCGAAGCCGAAGTGCTGCGACGCACCGCCGAGCTGGCCCGGTCGCGACAGGAAGTCATTCATTGCCTGGCCCGAGCCGCCGAGTTTCGCGACGACGACACTGGCCGGCACGTGTGCCGCGTCGGCCGCTATTCCCGGCTGATCGGCGAAGAGCTGGGTTGGAAGGGCGAACAGCTCGAAATGCTCGAGCAGGCCGCGCAGCTGCACGACATCGGCAAGATCGGCATCCCCGACTCAATTCTGCTCAAGCCGGGCAAACTGGGGCCGGACGAAATCGAGATCATGCAGAAGCACAGCGCCTTCGGCAAACGGATCACGCAGAGCCTGCCCAATCACGAAATGAACTTGCTCCGCGGTCACGCCGAGCTGGGCTCGAAGCTCCTGCAATCGACCGACTCGCCGATTCTCGCGCTGGCCGCCGTCATCGCCATCAGCCATCACGAGAAATTCGACGGCAGCGGGTACCCGTTGGGCCTGGCGGGCGAAGACATTCCGATCGCTGGCCGCATCACGGCCGTGGCCGACGTGTTCAGCAGCAAGCGTCCTTATAAGCCCCCCTACCCGGCCGAAAGATGTTTCGAGATGCTCGAAGAGGGACGAGGCTGCCACTTCGACCCGCAAGTGTTGGACGCGTTCTTCCGCCGCCGCAAAGAGATCATCGCAACCCAGATCTACCTGGCCGACATCGATTAGCGTCGGCGGGTCTCGGGTGAGCGCCGTTCAGAACAGTCCGATCGCGAAGAACACCGCGCCGGTCACACCCAGAGCCAGGCTGCCCACCCACAGCCCGCTCTTCTTGGTCAGCACGGCGATTGCCGCCAGCGCAATGGCGATCTGGAAGAAGGTGACCGATCGCGCCAAGACGACGTGATGTCGCATGTGCGCGGCCGAGTCGGCTTCCTTCCTTTCCGCGGCCGTTTTCAGCTCTTCCATGTCGTGATCGTACTCCGCCAATTTGGCGGCGTCCTTCTCGCTCGACGTCTTGCCGAGGTTGCCCAGCAGCTCGACTTTGGAGGCCAGGACCGTCGCCTTGATGCTCTTCGATTGATAGTGGCTCCACTCGTTGGCCGCGTCGATCTGTTCCAGCACGGCCTCATTCGCCGCGTGGCCGGCCAGGAGCGCGGCGACGGCGGCAATCACGGCCAAGAGCGCCGTCGTGAGCGCGACCCGCATATTAAACGGGTTCGCTTCATGGGCTCCCCCCGCATGCCCGCGACCATGATCGGCCCCGTGCGAACTTTCGTGAGCGGCTTCGTTCACCGTCTCGTGCAGATGCTCGGTCGGAACTTCGATCTCTTCGGGCACTGGCGGAACCCCCTCGGCCCAACAGAACAGACGTAGCGATCTGCCCATCGATCATGCCGCTGGGGGCCGCTAGGAGCAAGATGCGAGTGGGGGCGACACGCCGCCATCGGGCAGATCCCGCTACGGGCGCGCAAACCGATCGCTAGGGGAATCGGCGATGTATCGAGCGACGGCTTAAAGCGAGAGCTTGCCCAGCCGGTGGCAGGTCCAGCGACGGACCAGGCAAACGACGCGTTCCAGCGTGTCGCGATCGAAGTATTCCAGCCGCTCTTTGCCGGCAAACGGATAGTCGACGCTGCGAATGACCGCGATCAAATCGGCGGTCGACATCACGCGGCGGATCTCTTCGTCCGAGAGGACGGAGATGCTTTCCAGATCGAATTGGCGAACGGACGATTCCTGCTCGACGAGCGAATTCATGGCCATTCAGCGCACTCCTGGCCTGGGACCAGTCGCAAACGTCATGCCAACGCCTCCGGCAAGGCCAGCGGGCGTCCCGCCGGTCCCCAAACCTCTGTACTTTCACTCGAATGTCGCGTTTGCGGCTCAAAAGCCAACTTGCTGACTCCGTAATTCCCGAGTCTGCAGCCGCTGATTTGCTCGACTGGTAATCAGCCCTGTTCAAGACTCGGGCACGAGGAACTGGCTCGGAGGGAGCCGGGAAACGCGGATTCGCTTGAAAAAAGGGAAGGACGCGTCAATTATGGCCCCGCGACGCACAACTTGGCAAGGACTTAGGCCCCGGCCCAAATCTCCCGCAGGTGGCGGGTTTGCCCGGGCGGCTTTATTCTCGGTGAATCATGGACGTTGTGGGCCCCAACGACCGAGCTGCCGGTGCGTCATGCACGCTGCCGCGGCTCCTCGCCGAACTGGCCGTGCGTTATCCCGAGAAGGCCGCGATCGAGGCCCCCGGCCGCCCGATCCCTTTGACCTACGGGCAACTGGCCGACCACGCGACACGAATCGCCGATCAGTTGCGGCAGCTGGGAATCGAGCTCGGCGACCGCGTGGCCTACGTGCTCGAAAACGGGCCCGAAATCCCCGTGACGTTTTTCGCGGTGACGGCGTTCGCCGCCTGCGCTCCGCTCAATCCGGCCTACAGTGCTGCCGAATTCGAGTTCTATCTGTCCGATTTGCGAGCCCAGGCCCTGATTATCGGACGCACGCTGCGTTCCCCGGCCATCGACGTGGCTCGGACGCTCGGCATCCGAGTCATCTACCTGGAACCTGACCTGACGGCGGGAGCCGGCAGCTTTTCGCTGGCCGTCGATTCCGAGGATGAATCGTTGGCCGCCCCGGGCGGCCAGGGTGCGACTTCGACCGCGATGGCCCGCGCCCCGTCACCCGACGATGTGGCCCTGGTGCTTCACACTTCCGGCACGACCTCGCGTCCGAAGATCGTTCCGCTCACTCATGCCAATCTCTGTGCGTCGGCCCGCAACGTTCGGGAAACGCTGGCCCTGTCCGAGTCCGATCGCTGCTTGAACGTCATGCCGCTCTTTCACATCCACGGGTTGGTGGCGGCGACGTTGGGCTCGCTGTCGACCGGCGGCACGCTGATCTGCAGCCCGGGGTTCTTGGCACCGGAGTTTTTCGGCTGGATCGACGCGACCCGCCCCACCTGGTACACGGCCGTGCCGACCATTCACCAGGCCGTGCTGAGCCGGGCGGACGCGAACCGGGAGATCATCGGCCGGCGGCCGCTGCGGTTCATCCGCTCGAGTTCAGCCGCGCTGCCGCCGACAGTGATGGCCGAGTTGGAAGCCACGTTCGGCGTGCCGGTGATCGAAGCTTACGGCATGACCGAAGCGGCGCATCAAATGGCGAGCAACCCCCTGCCCCCCGGAATCCGCAAGGCGGGCACCGTCGGGCGAGCGGCCGGTCCGCAAATCGCCATCCTGGAACCGCCCCGTGACTCGGGCGCGTGTCGATTTTTGCCGCCGGGCCAAACGGGCGAGATCGTCATTCGGGGCGAAAACGTCACCCGCAGCTACGAGAACAACCCGGAGGCGAACGCAGCCGCCTTCATCGACGGTTGGTTTCGCACGGGCGATCAAGGCCAGCTCGACGTCGATGGCTATCTCACCATCACGGGCCGCCTCAAGGAAATCATCAACCGCGGCGGCGAGAAGATTTCGCCGCGCGAGATCGACGAGGTCCTATTGGCCCATCCGGCCGTCGCGCAGGCGGTCGCCTTTGACGTTCCGCACGCCACGCTGGGCGAAGAGGTCGCTGCGGCCATCGTGCTGCGTGCCCACTCGGCGGCGACCGAGGCCGAGTTGCGAGAGTTTGCCGCGGCACGATTGGCCCACTTCAAGGTGCCGGCCAAAATCGTGCTACTCGATCAAATCCCCAAGGGACCGACGGGCAAGGTGCAGCGCATCGGCCTGGCGGCGCGGCTGGGACTGGTCGCAGAGCCGGCCAAGCCCAGGCAAACCCGTCCGCCCCGCCCGTACGTCGCCCCGCGCAATTCGCTCGAGCAAACGGTCGCCGACTTTTGGCAGGAGATTCTCAAGCTCGAGTCGATCAGCATCGACGAACGCTTTCTCGACCTGGGGGGCGACTCGATCCTGGCGGGCCGGATCACCGCCCGCTTGTGTGCGCTTTATTCGATCGAGTTGCCCATGCCCGTGCTGTTCGCCACGCCGACGATCGCCGCCATCGCGGAGGTTATCGAGCAAAGAATGGCCGCGCCGCACAACGACGCCGAGATTGAAAAGTTCCTGGCAGACATCGAGAATCTTTCGGACGCCGACGCCGAGCGCCTGCTGACCGAAGAAGCCGACTGACGTCACTCCCTCCGTTCCCCCCCATTCGATCCCACGCCGTCCCCACGCTGATGGAAATCCAAAACGAGCGGATCGCCCGCCTCTCTCCCGCCAAGCGAGCGCTGTTGGAAGCCCGCTTGCGGCGATCGCGCACTCCCGCGACGCGCACGCCCGCAGGGACCGGCGCGATTCCCCGCCGCAGTCCGGACGAGCCGGCCATCTGCTCGTTCGGTCAGCGGCGGCTTTGGTTCCTCGAGCAGTTGGAACAGGATCTGGCGGCCCACAACGTGGCCCACGACGTCCGCATTCGCGGACCGCTCGAAGTGGAGTGCCTTCGGCGCGCCCTCGAATCCATCATCCACCGCCACGAAGTGCTCCGCACAGTGATTCGGGCTGACGGGGGCGAGCCGGCTCCCTTTGTGTTGACGCCCGCACGGTTCGAGTTGCCGATCCACGATCTACGGCATCTCGACGAGGCGTCTCGTGAGCTCGAATCCGAGCGATTGGGCGCGGCCGACCGGAGCCGTCCGTTTCGTCTGGATCGAGACCCGATTCTCCGCGCGTCGCTGCACATTCTGGCCGACGAAGAATTCTTACTGGCGATCACGATTCATCACATCGCGTCGGACGGCTGGTCGGGGGCCATTCTCTCGCAAGAGCTGTGGGCGTTTTACGAAGCGTTTCGTTGCGGCGAGCCCCCCGCACTCGAGCCGCTGCCGCTGCAGTACGCCGATTACGCGGCCTGGCAGTGGGAACGGCTGCAGGGAGAGCGACTCGAAAGTTTGCTCGGGTTCTGGCGGACGCAGCTCGACGATCTCACGGTGCTGCAACTGCCGACCGATCGTCCCCGGCCGACGCGGCCCACATTTCGCGGGCAGCTCGTCGAGTTTGATCTGGCTCCCGAGGTCGCGAGCAGTCTCCGCATGCTGAGCGCGGAGGCCGACGCCACGCTCCACATGACGCTGCTCACCGCGTTCGCCGCCCTGCTCGCCCGCTACTGCGGCCAAACCGATATTCCCATCGGCGTGCCGTCGGCCGGACGGATGCGCCCCGAGCTGGAGGGGCTGATCGGTTACTTCGCGAACACGTTGGTGATCCGCGCCGACCTGTCCGGCAATCCGAGTTTTCTCGAAATCCTGGAGCGGGTGCGGCGGACCTCGCTGGCCACTTACCAGCACGATCAGCTGCCCTTCGAGCGGCTCGTCGAGGAGCTTGACCCCCAACGGTCGCGCGACCGCAATCCACTCGTGCAAATCCTGTTTCAGCTGACGGATTTCGTCCGCCCGGAATCGCGCGTGGGCCCGCTCGTCTGCACGCACGACAGTCCGCGTCACCAGGCGTCCCGCTTCGATCTGCAGCTCGCCGTGCGACCGGTCGGCGAAGGCCTGCGCGGGCAGCTGCTCTATGCGGAAGATCTGTTCGACCCGCCGACGATTGACCGCTTGATTGGCCATTATCAAACGCTGCTGCGGGGAATCGCCGCCAATCCGGACGCGCGGCTCGACGAGTTGCCGATCCTCACTGAAGTCGAGCGAAGCCAGTTGCTGGTCGAGTTCAACCAGACACAGCTCGACTTGCCCCGCGGTCCGGCGGGCCAGTCGCTCGGCGTCCACGAGCTGTTTGCCGCGCAGGCGGCCCGGACGCCCAACGCCCTCGCCGTCGACGACGGCCAGGTCCAACTCACCTATTCCGTTTTGAACTCGCGCGCCGAGCGGCTTGTCGCCCGACTGCGAGCAGCCGGCGTGTCGGTCGAGTCGCGCGTGGGAGTCGTCGCCGAGCGGACGCCGGAGATGGTCGCCGCTATCCTGGCGATCTGGAAGTCCGGTGGCGCGTACGTCCCCTTGGATCCCCGCTTGCCGCAGGAGCGGCTGGATTTTCTGATCGACGACACGGGCGCCTCCCTCATCGTCGGCAGCGAACCGTTGCCCCTGTCTCGCTCGGACGTCGCGTTTCTGGATTGGAGCGATGTCCGATCTGTTCCCGCTTCTGATAGCGACGCTTCGCTCAGTGACGACGGGCGCCCCGCGGGCGAACGACTCGCCTACATCCTGCACACGTCCGGGTCGACGGGCACTCCGAAAGGTGTCGGCGTCCTCCAGAGTGCCATCGTCAACATGCTCACGTCCGTCCGAGAGATCACGGGCTTCGCCGCGGCCGACCGCATCCTGGGCCTGACCACGCTGTCGTTCGATATTTCCGTGGTCGAGACGATGCTGCCGCTGATCACCGGCGGTGCGATTCGCCTAGTCAGCCGGGACGACGCGCTCGACGGCCGCCGGCTCCGCGCGATCGTCGAGAGCGCGAATGTGACGTTTCTGCAGGCCACGCCGGCAACCTGGCGGATGCTCGCGCAAACGGGCTGGCGCGGATCGGCGGGGCTCAAAGCCATCACCGGCGGGGAATCGCTCACCCGCGAGCTGGCCGACCTGTTGCTCGACCGCGTCGACACGCTCTGGAACATGTACGGCCCGACGGAAACGACCGTCTACTCCACCGCCGTCAAAATCGAACGCGACACGCTGATCACGATCGGCCGGCCGATCGGCAACACGCGGGCCTGCGTCCTCGACGAGTCCCACAACCTGGTGCCGATCGGCATTCCGGGCGAGTTGTATCTCGGCGGGGCCGGACTGGCGCGCGGATATTGGAACCGCCCCGAGCTCACGGCCGAGCGGTTTGTCCGCAATCGATTCAGCGACGAGCCCGCCGAGCGACTCTACCGCACGGGCGACGTCGTCCGCTGGCGACCGGACGGCGAGATCGAGCTGTTGGGCCGGGCCGATCAGCAGGTCAAGCTCCGTGGCTTCCGCATCGAGTTGGGAGAAATCGAGTCGGTGCTTAGCCAGCACCCCGCCGTGGCGCAGGCCGCGGCCAAGATCTGCGACGACGGCACCCACGATCCGCGGCTCGTCGCCTATTTTGTCCGCGCGACGAGCGGGGCAAACGGCAACGGCACGGTCGTCGACGCGTCGGCCCTCCGCAATTTTTTGAAATCGAAACTGCCGGACTACTTGGTGCCCGCCCTCCTCGTCGAGTTGCCGACACTGCCGCTCACCGCGAGCGGCAAGGTGGATCGCAAATCGCTGCCCGTGCCGACACCTGCAACTGCTCGCGCGGCCGACCCGTCGCCGATCACGACCTCGGCGCTGGACGACGTCGTCGAACGCGAGTTGGCGGCGATCTGGCGACGGCTGCTCCGCGTGCCGCAGTTGCATCGTGACGACAGCTTCTTCGACCTGGGTGGCCATTCGCTGCTGGCCGTGCAGATGCTGGCGCAGGCGGAAAAACTGTTTGGCAACGCGCCGCCCTTGCGAACGATCTTCGAACGGCCGACCCTGGCCGAAGCGGCCGCCGCCATTCGCTTGCGGCAAACTCGCATGGCCGTTCCCACCATGCGGCTGCGGTACGAGCCGGCCGATCCATCGCACGCACGGAAACCCCCACTGATCATTGCCCCTTCGTTGTTCGGTCACTCCAACGAGTGGGATCCGCTCCTCTCCGCGCAGCCCACCGATCGACCCATTCACGGCCTGGAGGTCGACGGTGACGAACCCTATTGGAGCGATGCCCCCAGTCTCGACGAGATGGCCGAGCGCTTTTGCGATTCGGTCTGTCTCGCTCTCCCGGACGGGCCGTTTCACCTCGCCGGTTACTCGTTCGGCGCGTGGCTGGCGTACGCGATGGCCTGCCGCTTCGCCGAGCTGGGCCGCACGCCGCTCTCGGTCATTCTGGTCGATTCTCAATTGTGGCGGCGCCCGCGCTCGTGGCGCGACCGAATCGTGCGGGACGTGCCCTCGATGATTCGCAATGCCCCCCGCTGGTTGGCGAACAAACTCGACGCGGGATCGCTGCTGGGAGCCAGCGATCACATCGCCCGACGTTGGACGTCCTCACAAAGTGGGCGAACGACTCGCAAGCTGATGACGGGCAGTCAAACGAACGGTCACACCAACAGCGAGATCGACGCGGCCATCACGCGCGCGTCGGGCGTCTTCGACCTCGACGAGTTGCCCGAGCTTTATCGCCGCCGGATGATTCTGAGCTTTCGGGCCCAGGCCGCCTACGAGCCGCGACCATTCCGCGGCCGGCTCGCCTATTTGCAGTGCCAGGTTCGCCCGCTCGTTCACCGCAACCTGACCGATGGCGGTTGGCGGACGCTCGTGACCGGGCCCGTCGAAACGCATCGCATTCCCGGCTCGCACTCGTCCGCCGTCAAAGGCCGCTTCGCTCCCGAGGTCGCTGCGGTACTCTTTCGCGTGATGGACCGCGCCGAAGCGGCCGCGAACGCGTGACCCGTGCGCGACGGCGGACCTTCGGCCGATGGCCGGCAGTCCGGCCGCACTCGTGCCTTGACGCGAGTCCCGCGCCGGCCGCTCGCCAAGAACGCGATCCGAGGCTACGATCCAAGGCATCATATCTGCGGGCCGGGCTCCTTTCTGCAAAACGAGCGGCTTCCCGATCGGGGGCCTGAAGCAACCCCAGACGTACGCAAGGGGCACGAGACAACCTCCATGAGCAACGACTACGGATATTCCCCCCGCGGCGGCATTCGCTTGCTGCCGATTTTGATCGCCGTGGTGTTGATCGGCATTACTTTCGCCCGCGGCTGCCAGCAGGGGCCGTTCGGACGCAAGCAGCTCGTTGGGATGGGACCGGAGCAGGAATCGGCGCTCGGGCGCAGGCCTATTCGCAGGTGCTCTCGCAGTCGCACGTGAGCGCCGACGCGCGTACCACCGAAGTCGTCCGCAAGCTGGCCGAGGACCTGGTGACCGCGTCGCGCGATCCCGAATTCGTGCGTCTGACAGGTCTCAAGCCGCCCGATTTCAAATGGGAGTGCAACGTCGTCGAGAGCAAAGAGGTGAACGCGTTCTGCCTGCCGGGGGGCAAGATCGTCGTTTACACCGGCATCTTGCCCGTGGCGCAAACCGAAAACGCGCTCTCCGCCGTGATGGGGCATGAGATCGGCCACGCTCTGGCTCACCACGGTGCCGAGCGGATGGCCCAACAGCAGGTCGTGCAGATCGCCGAGGGGGCCGCCGCCGGCGCCTTCTCCGACATGGACCCGCAGCGCCAGCAACAAGTGCTTGCCATGATGGGCATGGGCAGCAAGTTCGGCGTGCTCCTGCCCTTCAGCCGCAAACACGAGTCCGAGGCCGACCGCATCGGCCTGTTGTTGATGGCGGCGTCTGGCCGCGATCCGCATGCGGCGATCGATTTTTGGAAGCGGATGGCCCAGATGAATAAAGGCCAGCCGATGGAGTTCATGTCGACGCATCCGAGCCACGAGCGACGGATCGCCGACCTCGAGTCGCACATGGACGAAGCGATGGCCTTGTACGATCGGGCACCGCGAAAAATCCCCGATCAGCCGTTGCCGGGCATCTCGACGGCGCAGCTTCCGTCCGCCACGGCCTCGGATCGCAGTTCGCTCGTGCGGAGTCCGGCCGCCGCGAGAAGGCCCACCGGGAGTCCGTCGCAGCCGCGTTCGCGTCCCACGGTTCCCCGCAAAGTGCTGCAGGTGCTCGATTACGTCCTCGAGCACAATCAGGCTCCGGATGGTTACGAGGGGGGCCGTGAGTTCCGCAACTTCGGCACGGGGGGCGACCAGTCGCTGCCCAACTTCGACAACAAGGCCAACACCATCCGCTATCGCGAGTGGGACGTGAATCCACACGTCGCCGGCAAGAACCGCGGAGCCGAACGACTGGTGACCGGATCGGACGGACGCGCCTATTACACGGCCGACCACTATCGCACCTTTTTGCGGATTCGCTGACCATGGACGTGCATTCTCTGTTTCGGGCGGCGCCCCCGTTCTTGCACCAATGGGCCGCGTCGCTCCCGCAGGCGTACGAATTCGCCTGGTCGATCCAGCAGTCTCCGGGGCGTCTGGCCGTCGTGCGGGCCATTCGCGGCGCCAAATCTCGCTCCACCGCCAACTTGTTCGACGAGTTCGGAGCGGCACTGCAGCTACCCGACTATTTCGGCGAGAACTGGAACGCGCTCTCGGAGTGCCTGACCGATCTCGAGTGGCTGCCGGGTGACGCGTACCTGCTCGTCGTCACCCAGAGCGAATTACTGCTCGACCGCGAGCCGAACGAGCTGGCGACGTTGTTGAAGGTGCTCGAAACCGCGGCCCACGACTGGGCCCAGGCCGAAGACTCGCAAGAGAATGCGCGCCCGTTTCATGTCGTGTTTCAATCGGAGAAGTCCGGCGCGGCCAAGTTCGAGGCGCGGGTCCGCGCATCGGGAAGAACGCTCGATCCGCTTTGAGACCCGGTGCCCCCCGCCTAGCTTTGCCTTGAAACCACGGCGGAAGGTTCCGTGGGGCAAGCTGCCAGCTTGCCCCTGTCTCACGCTTACTTAGTACGGGCAAGCTGCCAGCTTGCCCTACGTGCGACCAGCGGATGCCCGTAGGGTAGGTGGCACGTTGCCCGGCGGAGAGCTACAAAAATGGGTGGAGGTGCCGCGCGCGAGCGCTGGTTGCCTTCCTTTCGACAGGTGCTTAAGGGACAGGGCGTGGCCGGCGACCAATCTTCCAAGCCGAACAGTTCGCCGAGCGATCCGCAGCCCGAGCCGATCTTTGCCGACGGCTCGGCTTCGCCCAACGCCCAGACACACCTCTCCGATTCCACTGACTCTCCGTCGGGCGCCGCCCGCAGTGCGACGCATCAGACACCCCAATCCTGGATCGGCCGCGACATCGCCCGCTACAAGGTCATGGAATTGCTCGGCATGGGGGCGATGGGCGTGGTCTACCGCGGCTTCGACACGCTGATCGAGCGTGACGTGGCCATCAAGATTCTGCCCGCGGAGCTGGCCGGCGATAAGTCGACGCGCGACCGCTTCCTGGCCGAGGCCAAGTCGGCCGGGCGGCTGACCAATCCACACGTGGTCGCTCTGCACGAAATCGGTCAGGAAGGGCAGACCGATTACATCGTGATGGAGCTGATGAACGGCGGCAACTTGGCGCAGATCATGCAGCGGTCGGGCGCCTTCTCGCCCGAGGAAGCCACGCGGATCGTGGCCGACGCGTGTCAGGGTCTGGCCGCCGCGCATGCCGCCGGCATGATCCATCGGGACATCAAGCCGAGCAACCTGCTGCGAAATGCCGAAGGGGCCGTGAAGCTGGCCGACTTCGGGCTGGCTAAGCGGACGATCGGCGCCGGCCAGCATCTCACGCTGACGGGGCAAGTCGTGGGCACTCCCTACTACATGAGCCCCGAACAGTGCCAGTCGAAGACGCTCGATGCCCGTAGCGACATTTATTCGCTGGGCGCGACTTACTACAGCCTGCTCACCGGCGTGACTCCCTATCACGACATCGAGAGCACCGTGCAGGTGATGTTCGCGCACGTCCACGGCGATCCGCTCGATCCGCGCAAGATCAACCCGGCGATCCCCGAAGCTTGCCGCGGGTGGTGGCCCGGGCGACGGCGAAAAAGCCGGACGACCGCTACCAGTCGGCCATGGAGATGTACGCTGATCTATCGGCCGCGCATACCGCGATCGGCGGCCGCCCGTTGAGCCTGCACGGTTCGGCAATCGGCAACGCTTTGGCCTTTCAGTCGGCGTCTCAAGTCCGTCGCGCCCGCGGACGCTGGCGGCTGCCCGTCGCGCTGGTGTTCGCGGCGGCCGTCGTGCTGCTCGGCGCCTGGGGCGCGTGGCTCGGCCTGCGCCCCCACGTTCCGATTGCCGGTACGCCGCCGCAGGGTGATGGTCAGCCGGCGATAACGGCTCCGTTGGCCCAGGGTGTCACCGATTCGATGATTACGTTCGGCTGCACGACCGCGTATTCGGGAACGAATCAGCAAGTCGGCCAGAGCGTTGTGGCCGGGATCCGCACGGTGTTCGATTCGGTCAACGACCAG
Organism: uncultured Planctomycetaceae bacterium; assembly: GCA_963800135.1. Classification (GTDB taxonomy): domain Bacteria; phylum Planctomycetota; class Planctomycetia; order Planctomycetales; family Planctomycetaceae; genus DASPSM01. Next base: position 934,827 of record CAWCZR010000003.1, read on the forward strand.
GGAGGCGTCAATGGCCGCAAGCTGAAGCTCATCGTCCTGGATGACGGTTACGAGCCCGATCGCGCCCTGGCCAACATGCGCGACTTGAACGAAAAGCGCAAGGTCTTCGCGATCGTGGGCAATGTCGGCACGTCCCCCGCCGAGAAAACGGCTCCTTACGCGATCGCCCACAAGTTGCTCTTCTTTGCACCCTGCACGGGGGCCGCTTTCTTGCGCCGCGACCCTCCGGACCGCTACATCTTCAATTACCGGGCCAGCTACGCGGAGGAGACGGCGGCCCTCGTCGATTATTTCGTCAAGGTGCGACGGATCCCCGCCAATCGCATCGCCGTCTTCGCCCAGAACGACGCGTACGGGGAGGACGCATTTCAAGGAGCGGCCCGGGAGCTGCGCAAATTCGGCGTGCTTCCCGAACAGATTCTCCGGGCCGGCTACGAGCGCAACACCATCCAGGTCCACGAAGCCGTTGACATGATGGTCAGTCACCGCACGAAGATCGACGCCATCGTCATGGCCCCCACCTACGGGGCTGCCGTCCTCTTCGTGAAGGGGCTCAAAGACCGGAATATGAACGTGGCGCTGGGCGCCGTCTCGTTGGTCGGGGGCACCAGTCTCACGGGGCTGTTTCAGGCCACGGGGCCCCAATATGGCGAGGGGCTGGTCGTTTCGCAGGTCGTCCCGCACTATCTTTCGGGGGCGACGGGCGTCATCCACTACCGGGAGTTGCTCCACAAGTATCATCCCGAAGTGGAGCCGGGCTTCATCTCGCTCGAAGGCTATATCGCCGCCGAGTGCCTTGTCGAAGGGCTAAAACGCGCCGGCCACGAGCTGACGACCGAAAAACTGATCGACACGCTGGAATCGATTCGCGATCTGGATCTCGGCATCGGCCCGATCATCAGCTTCGGCCCCTCGCGTCACGAGGCCTCGAACAAAATCTGGGGCACGGTGCTCGACCGCGAGCGGAACTTCCAGAATCTTGATCTGGAATAGGCGCCGCCGAGGTCGGCACCCGCGCGGTCGAACTCTCGGAATGCCTAGTGACCCGCGAGCGACAGCCGCAGCGCGACCATTTCCTCGCCGTTGCGGGCGAGCAGCACGTCGCCGGCCAGCACCGGGTGGTTCCAGGTCTTCCCCTCGATGGCCGGGACTTTGGCCAATTCCTTGAACTCGTCGGGAGTCGCCGAGACGAGTGCCAGCCCTCCCTGCTCCGAGAGCACCAAGAGCAGTTGTTGTTCGGACAGCAGGATCAATTGGCCGTGGCCGTAGCGGCCCCCCTTCCAGCTCCGCTTGCCGTCGGCCAGGTCGATCGAGGCGAGAAAGCCGTTGTCGAAACCGTAGGCATGCCCCGCGTGGACGACGAAGTCGTTGTAATAGGGCTTGATGCCCTGCGAGGTCCAGCGCTCTTCGGTCGTCCAACCGGACGGCCCGCGGGCGACGGCCACGCGACGCAAGCCAACGCCGCCGGCCATCCCCGATCCGCTGCCGAGCAGTACGTCGCCCTCCGCCGTGAGCGCGGGTTGCACGATGCCGTCGCTCTCCCAGTCGTACTTCCACAGCAGCGCGCCCGTCTTCGGGTCGACGCTGACCGCGCCCGCGCTGTTGAGCAGCAAGATCTGCTTGATGCCACCGATGGTCACAAGCTGAGGCGAGCTGTAGCCGCCGCCCTCCCCTTTCGGGCCGAGCCAGCGCATTTTGCCGATGACGAGGTCGTACGCGACGAGTCGACCGGCCGTCGCCACGATCACGAGGGCGTCGACCACCAGCGGCGAGCCCGCAAAGCCCCACATCGGGAGCTTCGCGCCGGTGTCGGCGGCGGCGTTGTGCGACCAGACGAACGCGCCGTCGCCCGCGTCGAGGACGTTTACGAGGCCCGTCGCGCCGCAGGCGTAGACGCGGTCGCCGCTGAGCGTCGGCGTGGCCCGCGGGCCGGCTCCCGCGTTCGACTCCCAGAAGCGGGCCGGGTCGGCGTGCCGCCAGATCGGCTGGCCCGTGGTGACGTTGTAGCAGGCGACGATTTCCTCTTCGCCCCGCTGCTCCTGCGTGTAGAGCAAGTCCCCGCGGACTGCGAACGACGACCATCCCGGCCCGACCAGCCGTCGCCACAGCTGCACGGGAGGCGACTTCGACCAGTCGGTGGCGATCTTCACGCCCCGCACAATGCCGTCGCGCTCGGGACCGCGAAAGCCGGGCCAATTGGCGATCGTTTGCGGAGCCGCCGTCGCTTTGCCGCCGGCCTTTGTTGCGTCCGATGTTCTGCCGCTCGTCTTCTTTCCGGCCGTCGACACGAGGGTGTGACGGGCCGGCGGGGCGAGGACCGGCAGCGACGCCGGTTCGTTGCCCTCCATTTGCAAAAGGCGTTCTTCGGGAGTCGGCGTCCAGCGCCAATGCAGGTCGGAACGGCCGTCGCCGGAGAGTCCTCCCGTGCGGACGAGCGTAAAGACGCCGCACGCCAGCAACAGCGTGACGAGCATCGTGGGCCGCCTGATCCACGTCGGGAATCGGCTTGTCGCAGCGGCCCAAAGCACCAAGGCCAGGCACAGCACCGGAATGCTCAAGAAGGGCAGCATGAAGCCCATCATGCTGGTCGCGATCGACTTGTGAACGTAGAGCGACGCGGCGAACATCCCGCCGACCATGACCACGAGCGCCCCAATCCGTTCGAGCCAGGCCGCCCGACTGAAAAACAGCCACCAGACCACGACCGCCAAACCGCCGCCAAAGATTCCCCCCACAATTCCGAATAACGCGGCATCGGGAACGAGCCGTGGGAGAAGCAGCCACGCGAACGACTGCAACACGACGATGACGATACCGGGCCAAAGCCGCAATGGCCGCGGCTCTGGGGGCGGTTTGGGATCGGAGGAATCAAGGCGTGGGTGGGTGCTCATAGCGGGAGTACCTCGCTACCAAGAGTTTTCCGGCGCTCAATCCGCCTTGGGTGCGCAACTTACCAGTCCATTCTTCGAGGCGGCATCTTCCCTTGTGTAGTTCGCCGCGAGTGCAGTGCATCTTCGACGTCGTGCGCGACCATTGCCGTGAACTCCGCGGCCCCCTTGTCGTTGAGGTGCATCGAATCCCAACAGAGCGCGGGATCGCAATAGGAGAGAATCGGCCGTTCGAGGATGACCGTGGGATTGCGCGCGCCGACCGCCTCGATGCTGTGCGTGGCCTGCGAAAAGGCGAAGGTCGCCTTCATATCCGCCCGCATCGGCGCGATGTGAAACACGAGCGGGATTCGGGCCGCTTCACACAGCCGGGCGAGGTCGTCGAGCTGCCGATCCCAATCGGGGCTGACGAAGCCGGCTTGCTTGGGAATCAGGGATTCGTTTGCCTGGTGCTCGCCAGGGAGAATCCAACGGCCGCGCTGGGCTCGCAGCTTCTCACTCCACGTCAGATAAGTTTCGTTTAGCATCCCGATGAGCGGCAGGTGCAGGACATCGGAGGGTTCCCGCGAGCCGAGCGATCGCAGCTCGATCCCGGCGTGGCTCGCGCCGCGGCGGATGGCATAAGCGACTGCACCAAAACCCGAGCCAAGATCGGTCGCTGCCGGCCTGTCCGACTGGGACGCGTAGGCCTCGGCAAAGCGCCAGGCGACTGTGCCCACCTGCGTTTTCGCCTCGTAGCGGAGCGAGATCGGCAAGAGACACAGCACGACCGCCCGTGGCCGCGGATGACTGGAGAGATAGGCCTTGGCGGCGGCGACGATGATCGAGGGGCCGGAGGAGCCGAACGTCCCGAGATTGTAGGCCCGCAGCCCGGTTCGACGCTCGAACGCCAAAGGATCGATGTCGCCTCGGCAGCCGCTATCGCCAAGAAAAATCACATCGTTCGCTTCATGCGAGCGCAGGGAATATTCGCCGAGGAACGTCAGGCAGGCTTCGTCGGCTGTGGGCGGCCGCCGGCGATCGAGGAAACGCAGTTCCGGAGCATTTTCCGTGGTGCCGCGGCCGATCGAGTACGACGCGCCTGCGAGAGCCGCAAGAGTCGCGGACCCCACGGCAAGCACGGCCACCGTCGGCCAGACGCAACGAGTGAAGCGCATGGCCACATTATCCGTGAATTCGCGGAGAGAGAGAATCCCGCAGGAGTCGATACGGGATGTTCGTGGCTCGAGCGTCCGATTCCGACAGCCCGACGTCCCGAGCGCGACCGTTTCGTTCCCCGTCGGGCCTTGTTAGTCTCGACCGGGCATTCGTCATTCGCCCCCCGTAATGATTCGCTACGACCACCCTGGAGCTGAGATCGTGCCCCGCGCCCTAGGAATTCTCGCCCTGGGAATTGTGGCCCAGGGAATTGTGCCCCTCGTAATTGTGACTGTCCTGCTGGCCGCCGGCCCGCTGCCGTCAGCCTTGGGCGAGTCGCCGCCGCCCAAGAATGCCACGCCCGCGACGGCGAAGTCCACGGCGACGTCATCTGCCCCTTCCGGCCCGCGCTTCGACCCGGTGGCGGCCACAGAGGCCTACGTCGCCCGGCTGACGCCCGAGCAAATCGCCAAGTCCAACTCCTACTTCGAGGGGGGCTATTGGCTGCAGCTGTGGGGCTTCCTCGTTTCGTCGGCGATCTCCGTGATCCTGCTGGCGACGCGTCTGTCGGCCCGGATGCGGGACCTGGCGGAGCGCGTCATCCCCTTCCGCTTCGGGCAAGGGCCGCTTCGCACCCTGGTATTCGGGGCCCAGTACTTTTTATTCACGACAGTTTTGAGTTTTCCGCTGAGCGTCTATTCCGGATATTTCCGGGAGCACCAGTACAACCTCTCGAATCAGAGTTTTGGCGACTGGCTCAAGGACGCCTCGATCGGCATGGTGGTGCTGGCCGTCATCGGCGGGATCGCGCTGATGGTGCTCTACGCGATCCTGCAGCGCGTGCAGAAGAGCTGGTGGATCTGGGCGTCCGTGGCCTCGGTGGCGTTCTTGTTCGTCGTCAGTTTGCTGGCCCCCGTTTACATCGCGCCCCTCTTCAATAAGTACAACACGCTCGATGATCCCAAGATCCGCGACCCGATCTTGAGCCTGGCCCGGGCGAACGAAATTCCGGCCGACCGGGTGTATGTCTTCGACGCCTCGAAGCAGACCAAGACCGTCAGCGCCAACGTCAGCGGCGCGCTCGGGACAATGCGGATCTCGCTCAACGACAACTTGCTCAACCGCTGCTCCCTGGCATCGATCCGAGCGGTGATGGCCCACGAAATGGGCCACTACGTCCTCAATCACATCTACAAGGGATTGATCGAAATGGGCCTGGTCCTGACAATCGGCTACGCCTTCGTCGCCTGGGGCTTCCAGCGGATCGTCGCCCGCCGTGGCGCGGCGTGGGGCATCCGCTCGATCGCCGACCCGGCCGGCTTGCCGCTGATTGTGCTCTTGTTCGGAATTTATTTCTTCGTAATGACGCCGGTGACCAACACCATCACCCGCACGGCCGAGACCGAGGCCGACGCCTTCGGCCTCAACGCGGCCGCCGAGCCCGACGGATTTGCCGATGCGTCCCTGCTCCTCTCGGAGTACCGCAAGATGCACCCCGGCAAATTAGAAGAGATCGTGTTCTACGACCACCCGAGCGGGTACAACCGCATCCTGATGGCGATGACGTGGAAGGCCGAACACCCGAACGCCGGCAGTCACTGAGTTTTCGGCCTGATCCCCCGCTTCATTCGACTTTCCCTCTTTTTACAAAGGCTTGTTTCCGTGAAGTGGTTTGCCTCGCTTGTCCTTCTGCTCATACCGGCTGGGCTCTTCGCGCAAGACGCGGCCCCGCAGCCGCCCGTCGCGCCGACTCGGCCGTTCACGTACGAATTTCAAGGGCGCACGATCGCGGACCCTTATCACTGGCTCAAGGAGAAGTCGAACCCGGACGTCATCGCCTACATCAAGAGCGAGAACGCCTATCGCGAGAGCCTGACGAAATCGCTCAAGCCGTTCGAGGATCGGCTCTACGGCGAGATGCTCTCGCACATCAAGCAGACCGACCTGAGCGTGCCGGTTCGCGATAACGGTTACTGGTATTACTCGCGCACCGTCGAGGGAAAGCAGTACCCGATCTTTTGCCGCAAAGCGGGCAGCCTGACGGGGCCTGAGGAAATTCTGCTTGACGTCAACCAGTTGGCCGCGGGCAAAAAGTTTCTCTCCGTGCGTCCAGTCGGCGCCAGCGACGACGGCCGGCTCTACGCTTACCTCAGCGACGTCACCGGCTTTCGCGAGTATTACCTCTCGGTCAAAGACCTGCGGACGGGCCGCGTGCTCGAGGACAAGTTTGTCAAAGTCTCCGACGTCGAATGGGCCGGCGACAACCGGACGCTCTTCTACGTCATCGAAGACGCGGCCAAGCGGCCGTTCAAGCTGTTCCGCCACGTCGTCGGCCAGCCGAAAGCGCAGGACACCTTCCTCTTCGAGGAAAAAGACGGGCAGTACAACCTGTCCGTCAGCCGCACGCACGACAAAAAATTCGTCGTGCAAACCTCCGCCAGCTCGACCACGACCGAACAGCACGTTCTCGACCGCAATACGCCCACCGGTCGCTTTCGGGTCGTCGCGCCGCGGACCGAGGGAGTCGAATACGCGGTCGAGCATCGCGACGGGCTGTTTCACATCCGCACGAACAAAGACGGGGCGATCAACTTCAAGTGGATGACGTGCCCGGCCGCCGAGATTGGTTCAGGCGAAACCGATTCTCGCGGCTGGAAGAACTTCGAGCCCTATCGGCCCGACGTGTTTCTCGAAGGCCTCGTGCTATTCAAGGACTATGCCGTCATCGCCGAGCGCGAGGCGGGCATCACCCAGCTTCGCGTCTACGACTTTCACTCGCAGACGGCCTATCGCGTTTCGTTCCCGGAGCGGAGCTATACGGTCGCGCTGGGGGCCAACCCCGAATACAACACCCGCGACATTCACTTCAACTACACGAGCCTGGTGACGCCGCTGTCGGTCTTCGACTTCGACCTGGCGACGCGCGAGCGGCGGCTGCTCAAGGCGACCGAGGTGCCCGGCGGCTTCGATCCCAAGAACTACGTCACCGAACGCGTCGCGGCGACGGCCGCGGACGGCGCGAAAGTCCCGATGTCCATCGTCTATCGCAAGGGCTTAGTCAAAGATGGCACAGCGCCCGTCTTCCTCTACGGCTACGGGTCCTACGGCATCACCACCGATCCGGAGTTCGACCCCACGCGTCTCGTGCTCCTCGACCGCGGCGGCGTCTACGCGATGGCCCACATCCGCGGCGGAGCAGATATGGGGCGAAACTGGTATCTCGACGGCAAGCTGATGCACAAGAAAAACACCTTCACCGACTTCATCGCCTGCGCCGATTACCTCGTGAACGAGAAGTACGGCTCCCGCGGGCGGCTGGCCATCGAGGGTCGGAGCGCCGGCGGCCTGCTGATCGGGGCAACACTGAATTTTCGCCCCGATCTGTGCAAGGTGGCCCATCTCGGCGTGCCGTTCGTCGACCTCATCAACACCATGCTCGACGAATCGCTGCCGTTGACGACGCAGGAGTTTTTGGAGTGGGGCAATCCCAAACAGCCGGCCGCCGGCCGTTACATGAGCGAGTATTCGCCCTACGACAACCTGGCGCGGACGGCCTACCCGGCGATCCTGGTGACGACCTCGCTCAACGACAGCCAGGTGCTCTACCACGAGCCGACGAAATACGTCGCCCGGCTGCGGACGCTGAAGACCGACAAGAACCCGCTGATCCTCAAGTGCAACATGGACGCCGGCCACGGCGGGGCGAGCGGCCGCTACGAAGCGCTCCGCGAAAAAGCCTACGAGCTGTCGTTCATCCTGACTCAACTCGGAGTCACGAAGTGAGGGCGGTGGTGCATCGGGTCAAGGCGTACCGGGTGTCGGCACTCGGAGCCCGAGGTCCAGGTACCAGTCAAATCATGGCGCTTGCCATCGTACGCCCGTTCGGTTGGGGAAAGCAGGAAAAATCTTGCTATTGCTTTTTGCGGCATCCCAACCGATCGCGCAAAGTCCAGTCGAGGCAACTGATCGCAGCACAAGGGGAGCGGAGATTCGTGCGGGGCCTCATACTCGGCCGCCGCCATGTTCATCGGCATTCAGCTCGCCAAATGGGCAGGGGCTAATCTCGAAGAATGGCAGAGGCTCGCGGTCGAGTTTGTCGGCGGCCTAATTGGTTACTATCTCGCGGCCTTCGTTCTGGGCCGCTTCCCCGCGGCCAAAGAGACGCCTTGACCTCTGGATTCTCTTCAGTCGCAGGCTCCGCTTGAGACAACGCTTTTCTCGGAGGAGCAGGATCAAGCACAGTGCTTAGAGCCAGTTTCAAAACCGCTTGAGGATCGTGACGGCGCAAGCCAATTCAAGGAATCCGAGAAAAAGAAGACTGTGACGCTCGTAGCGCACAACAAGGCGACGATAGTTGAACAGCCAACTGATCGAGCGTTCGACCCTCCAACGTCGTTTGTAGCGTCGAAGTGGCCGTCCGTCCTGAGTTGCCGGGCGTTTGCGGCTGCATCGGTGTGGACAAATCAGTTCAATGCAACGCTTTGCCAGCCGCTTTCGCAAGGGATCACTGTCGGCCGCTTTGTCATAAATCAATCGCTGGGGGCGCTTGCGCACGGTCCGCTTGTTCAAGAGCGGCTCAATGAGATTGACTTCCGCCGGACTGGCGCTGGCGATGTCCACGCCGAGCGGCGTGCCGCGGCCGTCGATGAGGAGCATGATCTTCGTCCCCTTGCCGCGCTTTGTTTTGCCGACGCAAAGCCCCCTTTTTTGGCCGGGGAAAACGTGCCGTCGGCCATCGCCTCGTCCAAGCGGAGCGACTTCATTCCGTCGAGCCGGCGGAGCAGTCGGCGCCAAGCGATCTGGAAGATTCCGCTTTGAGTCCACTCGCGTAGCCGCCGCCAGCAGGTCGCTGGGGACGGAAAGTATGTTGGTAAGTCTTTCCACCGTGCACCACTGGTTAACACCCAAAGGATTCCTTCCAGGCACGGGCGCGGTGGGACGGGGGGACGCCCGCCGACTTTTTTCATCCTCCTTACAGGAAACAGATCCGCGATCAGAAGCCATTGCTCATCGGTGAGTTGCGGTTTGGGTTCCGTCCTGGACGCCCTCCAATTGCGGCCCTGATTGGGCCAATAGGAAAGCGTCAACAACATGCGAGTGCCTCCTTTCACCCGCTTCGGAACGCAAGTTTCTTGCCGGATCGTTCCACTGACAAATGGCTTTTGAAACTGGCTCTAGAAGGTATGCGTCAGTCCGATTCCAAACCAGTGTGCCTGGGCGTCGATGGTGCTGCTGCTGAAATCGCCGCCGACCAGGGCGCTGGTCCCGACGGTCCGTTGCGGGCCGAACGAGTACTGATAGGCCAGATCGAGATGCCAGGTGTCGGCCAGCGTGGTCCCCCAACCGAACGTGAACGCATTTTCGAGGGTGGCCGGGATCCAGGGGGTGAGAGTCGAGCTGGGGATAGTGCCCGAGGTGTAGATGTAGCCCAACCGAATCACACTCGCATCGGAATAGAACCACTCATAGCCGGTCCGCACCGAAACGCTGTCCCACCAGTTGAGGGGAATCGACTGGTTGAAGACGGGCCCCAGGTAGTGGGTGAAGATCGGGTTCGAGGAGTCGTTCAGCTCGATGTTGATGTCCTTGAACGCATCGGCCCAGTCGACCCACACGACGTCGAGCGAAACCCGCTGCCGGTGCGGCAGGTCCTGCTTGAGACCGATGCCGACCGTCGCCGGCCAGCAGATGGTGGTCAACGTATTGAAGTGGCTGCTGATCGGCGTGGGCGCCAAGCCATAGACAGTCGCATCCATGTGGCCGTTGAGGCCGAAGTGATCGGCGCTGGTGTAGGCGGCACCGAGCATCGTGGTCTCGGTGAGTTGATATTGAGCGCCGACCGACCAGGTCGGGGAGACACCGTCGCCCACGAGCTTGATGCTGGTCGGCGCGCCGGCAAACGGTCCCTGCTGGATGAAGAACGGGGTCTCGAGCTCTTCGTAGCTGTACGAAATGCCGAACGTGGCACCGATCGTCAGCTTGTCCATGGGCCGCCAGGCGACCGCCGGCAAGATCTTGATGAGCGAGCCGAACGACTTGTACGACTGGTTGCCCAACACGGGATTGTTGAGGTCCCATCCGGCGGCGAAACCGGCGGGAGCGAAAATGCCGATGCCCCAGGCCCAGTTGCCGTTCTCGCTCTTCTGGAAATACGAGAGCGACGGCAGCTCGAGCGGACGGATCTTGGCCGACGCGTCGTCGTTGATCGGATTGCTGTAGTGCAGATCCGTGATCAGTGTGTCGCCGCTGACCTCGAAGAGCCCGGTCCCCTCGGCGTTGAGAATACCGGCCGGGTTGGAGAGGATCACGGCCCCGTTGTCGGAGAAGGCGATGTTCGTGCCGCCACGGCCGTCGGTGATCGCTTCGTTGCTGTCGCGAATCACTCCGTCGGCCAGAGCCGACGATGCCGCCAAAACCAACACGCCAAACGCAGCAAGACAATTCGTGAAACGGATGTTCATTTGCACCGGCCCGTTGAGATCCGTCTACCGGGATGCTGCGCGTCAGGAGGTGCGCGCGGCCCGGGACCGAAGCTTGGGGAAGCCTCCTCCGTGAGACCGTCACGGGGATATCGGTCCCAGCGCCTGCGCCGCATCAAACGCTTATGCGTTGTCTGCGCACCGTAACTCCGTTCTGAGCGATGTGACGAGCACATCCGGCATCGTCGAAACGCGAGCTACAACCGGCACGCTTTCACGCGGCGTCGCAACTTGCCAGAGGGGCGTGCGACCGTGGCAGGAGTTCGACGGCGCGCGGTAAGAAGAGGCACCGCTTACTTCGGCGCGGCTCTTTGAGCGCCCAACCGCACGCCTGCAAACTCGCCTCAGCTTGCCTGACCGTGCACGCGGAGCTCGATCGGCAGCGGAAATTGGGCGAATTCCTCACGTATCGTGTGAGGTTCGACGACGGCCCCATAGCGGTCCATCAGGTAGGCCAGACAGTCTTCGACCACCTCTTCCGGAGCGCTCGCCCCGGCCGTCACCAGCACCGTCTCGCAGCCGTCGAGCCACTGCGGGTCGATCTCGCTCGCCGCGTCGATCAGATAGGCGGGCTTGTTCCCCTCCTTGGCGATCTCGGCCAGGCGATTGCTGTTGGAGCTGTTGCGGCTGCCCAGCACGAGCACCACGTCGGAGGCGGGCAACAGCATCTTCACCGCGTCCTGCCGGTTCTGGGTTGCGTAGCAGATGTCCTTCTTGGGCGGGCCTACGATCTTGGGAAACCGCCGCTTGAGCCGATCGATGATCTGGCTCGCCTCGTCGACGCTGAGCGTGGTCTGGGTGATGTAGGCCAGGCGGTCGGGATCGGGCACGTCGAGCACGTCGACGTCGGCCACGCTTTCGACGAGCCGCATCTGCCGCGGCGCTTCGCCCATCGTGCCGACGGCTTCGTCGTGGCCGGCGTGTCCGATCAGGATCACCGTGCGACCTTCGTTCGCGAAACGGATCGCCTCGAGATGGACCTTGGAAACGAGCGGGCACGTGGCGTCGATGGTGGCCAGGCGACGCGAGCGAGCCTCCTGACGCACCTGCGGGCCGACGCCGTGGGCGCTATAAACCAGGCGGCCCCCCTCGGGCACGTCGGCGACCTCGTCGACGAACACGACGCCGCGGCGGCGAAAACCCTGCACGACGTGATTGTTGTGAACGATCTCGTGATAGACGTAGAGCGGCGGTCCGAAGAGCTCGAGTACCCGCTCGAGGGTCTGGATCGCCATCACGACGCCGGCGCAGAAGCCGTGCGGATTAGCCAGCAGGACTTTCATGGTTCGTTCCTTGCCTTGCGGCGACCTTGCCCGTCCGCGACTTCCTGCGCGAGAAGCTTGGACCAAATCCCGCGCGCTCGACGGAGCGCGCTATCCGGGGGCCCCTGCGGTTTGCGGTTCCGTAGAGACCATGTTCACGAAATAGTCTGCCGACTCCTCGTCGGCAAAACCCCTCTGCACGTTGATGAAATCCTGTTCCGCTTCGAGAAATACCTCGACCACATCTGGATCGAAGTGCACGCCCGATTCGTCGACGATCAGCGACTTGGCCACGTCGTGCGTCATGGCGTTCTTGTAGACCCGTTTGGCGGTGAGCGCGTCGTACACATCGGCCAGCGCCACGATGCGGCCGACGAGCGGAATTTCCTCGGCGACCAGGCCCTGCGGATAGCCGCTGCCGTCGAAACGCTCGTGATGGGTGAGCGCGATCTCGCGGGCCATGCGAAGGAACTCGGCATCGGGCTGGAGCCGGCCGGCCGCTTCGAGCGTGTCGGCCCCAATGCGGACGTGCGACTTCATGATCTCGAATTCGGTGTCCGTCAGCGGCCCGGCCTTCAACAGCACGCTGTCCGGGATGCCCACCTTGCCGATGTCATGCAGCGGGCTGGTGAGGTAGATCAGGTTGACGTATTCCGCGTCGATTTCGTCGCGGTATTTTGCCTTGCGGCTCAAGCGGTCGGCCAGGATGCGGCAATACTCGCGCATCCGCTCGAGGTGCGCGCCCGTCTCGGGGCTTCGCGACTCGGCCAGCTTGGCGAGCGTGAAGATCGTCAGGTTGCGGCTCTCCAACGACAGCAAGCGTACGCCCGACTTCACCCGCACGCGCAGCTCGGCCGGATGAAACGGCTTGGAGATGAAATCGTCGGCCCCGGCGTCGAGCCCCTGCACGACGTTGTCGGTGCCGTCCCGCGAGGTGACCAGAATGATGTACACGTAACTGGCGAAGCTGCGCTCGCGAATGCGGCGGCACAGCTCGAGGCCGTTCATCTCCGGCATTTCCCAGTCGGAGATGACGATGCGATACAGCCCCGTCCGCAGGATTTCGAGCGCCTCGCGCCCGTTGTGCGCGGCCGTGACCTCGTAGCCGGCGCCCGACAGCGCCTCCCCCAACAGCTCGAGTGCGATTTCATCGTCATCCACAATCAAGATGCGCATGGAACTTCTCCGGAGAGCACAGTTTCAGCCAGCGCGGCGTCGGTCCGTTCGGGCGACGTCGCGGGGACCAGCGGCAAGGTTTCCTGCAGGAACCGCCGGCTTTCGTATTTGAGTTTTGCCAGAGTGTCGCGGGCCGCGCCGATGTTGCCGCTGCGGGCCAGCATTTCGAGATCGCCCGACACGGCGCGAAGCGGCTCGGCCGACAGGTTGGCGGCCGCCCCCTTCAGCCGGTGAGCACACCGTCCCAAAAGATCGCAGTCGCCGGCGTCCGCGGCCGTCTCTGATCTCGTACAAATCGGCGCCCAGGCGCGCGTGCAGTTTCACTAGCAACTTGTCGGCCAGCTCGGCCTTGCCCAGACAGCGCCTGAGGAGCGACGGTCGGTCGATGATCACGGCCAGATCTTCGGCCGGGTCCTGCTCCGCTTCGACCGCGGGGACAGCCACCGCCGGTTCGGGCATCTCGGTCACCTCGAACGGTTCCGGGGCCGCGCCTTCGGTCGTCGACAGCTGTTCTTCGATCGTCTCGACGAGCTTGAAGGGATCGAAGGGCTTGCAGATGTAATCGTTCATGCCGGCGGTCAGGCACCGCTCGCGTTCGCCCGACAGCGCGTTGGCGGTGAGGGCAACGATCGGCAGCACGGGACCTGTGGCGCCCGCGGCCCGCTCGGCCTCGCGAATGTGCTGCGTCGCCTCCAGGCCGCCCATCTCGGGCATCTGGCAGTCCATCAGCACGAGGTGATATTTCGTCTTCTGCACGGCTTCGACCGCCTGCCGGCCGTCGCCGACGACGTCGCAGCGATAGCCGGCCTGCGTGAGGATCTCGACGGCCACTTGCTGATTGATGTCGTTGTCCTCGGCCAGCAAAATGCGAACTCCCTTTCGCGACGTACGCGGAATGATGAAGGCTTCCGTCGTGTCCTTGCGCCCCAGGCGGGGACGGGCCTTTTCGGTGCCGTCGTTGCTGACGACCGCCAACAGGGCCTCCATCAGCGCGGTCCGCATGATCGGCTTTGAGAGGCAATCCACAAAGCCCAAATTCCGCAAACGCAGCAAATCCTGCGGCGCTCCCACCGGCGTCAGGAGCATCAGGGCCGGCTTGCCCAGCTCGGGCAGCGAGCGAACGGTGGCGGCAAATTCCTCTTTGCTCAAATCGCTGACCCCGAGATCCCAAAGGGCGAATGTGTAGTGCGCTTGGGTGGTGGCCGCCTGTTCGAGCCGTTTGAGGGCCTCCGCTCCGGTGGTCACCTCGCTGACTTCCAGCCCCAAGTTGACGAGCTGTTCGGCAACGATCGGCCGGCTGGTCTCGTTTTGATCGACGACCAGGGCCCGCAGACCCTGCAACGGTTTGAGCCGGTTCGCATCGGCCTCTCCGGACAGCTCGGCCACCTCGAACGGCAGCGAGAACCAGAAGGTCGAGCCGCGGCCCACCTGGCTCTCGAAGCCGATGGCGCCCCCCATCAGTTCGCACAACTTCTTGCAGATCACCAGCCCCAGGCCCGACCCACCATATTTCCGCGTGATCGACGCGTCGACTTGAGAGAAGGCCTGAAACAGCCGGTTGAAGCGGCTTTCCGGAATGCCGATGCCGGTGTCCTCGACCGTAATGCGGAGCGTGGCGACGCGGTCGAGCTGTTCGACGACGGCGATGCGGACCACCACCTTGCCCCGCTCGGTGAACTTGATCGCGTTGTTCACCAGGTTGGTGATCACCTGCCGCACGCGGCCCGGGTCGCCGATCAGGCGCAACGGCACGCCCGGATCCGCAAAGTAGGCCATCTCGAGCGACTTTTCCTTGCACTTGTGCGCCATCAGCTCGATGACCGGTTCGACCGTGGCGTGCAGGTCGAACGGGATCTTTTCGACCTCGAGCATGCCCGCTTCGATCTTCGAGAAGTCGAGCACCTCGTTGAGCAGATCGAGCAGCGATGTGCCCGAGAACTTGGTCGTCTGGGCGTACTTGCGCTGTTGCGAGTTGAGCGGCGTCGACATCAGCAGGTCGGTCATGCCGATCACGCCGTTGAGCGGCGTCCGCAGCTCGTGCGAAATGTTCGCCAAAAACTCGCTCTTCGCGCGGTTTGCGGTTTCCGCCTCGACGCGGGCCGCGTGCAGTTGCTTGTTGTAATCGGTGAGCTGCTTCTGCGTTTGCGACAGCTCGGCGACGAGCCGCTCCAACTGCTTGGTCCGCTCGCGGACCCGCTCTTCCAAATTGAGGTTGAGGTCGCGGATGGTGCGGTTGTCGCGATCGAGCCGCTCGACCATCGAGTTGAACTGACGGGCCAGGATGTCGATTTCGTCGTTGCCCGTCGGCGTCAGCCTCTCGGACAAGAGGCCGCTACCGACGCGGTCCATGGCGGCAACCATCACGTCGACTCGCTTGGTCACCGAACCGGCCATCAGGGTCGCGTAGAGCACGCCCGTAATAGCCGCGGCGGCCGTGATGTACAACGAGTGGGCCCGCAGCTCGCGGACGGCCTCGCGCTGATGTTTTTGTTCGGGGTCGTTGATGATGTCGGTGGCCCGCTGCCGTGCGACCTGGCCAATCATCAGGGCCGTGGTGGTAATGATCAAAAACGAGCACAATCCCAGGCGGAACCGCAGCTTTCCCCGCGGCACGCTGCGATATTCGATCGAAACTCCGTGCGCCAGCAGGTGTCGGATCACGGTGCTCATGCAGTGTTCGACGGCAAAAAACGTGGCCAACAAGGCCAGGTTGATGCCCATGAACACGGCCCAGGTCAGGTTGATGAGCATGTCGACCGGCGCGCCGTGCCAGCGCAGGTAGAGCGACACGGGCAACAGGCAGGTCAGCGGCGTGAACCAGGCCTCGATGCGGTGATGCCGCGCCGAAAACAAGACGGCGTCACGGCCGGCCTGCTGGGCGTAGACCGGGTCGAACGGCTCGCCCCATTGGATACATTTGAGCACGTGCCGAACTCGCCGCAGCTCCCACAGGGCGATCAGCACGGTCGCCGTCACGCACTGCAGCACGACGGCGATAGCCGAGACGCGGAAGTGGTAGCGTAGCGCCGGGTCGAGCCGCAACGTCAGCTCGACATAATAGATGACGAGCAAGCCGCCGATCGAGCCGCCCAAACGCGTCACGATCATCATCAGCAGGATGTACTGATGACCGAAACGGTTGAGGTATTTCTCGGTCAGCGATTGCTTCACGGCTGTGGCCTGTCTACCGGCCAAGCGGAGGGGGCCGCTCGTCGGGATGAATTCCCTACTTCTTCCCCCGGCTGCCCAAGTGCAGGCAGATCAGCCGCTGGAGTCCCCCGACGAGATCGGTCAAATTCACCGAGCGGCAGCGGGTCGCCAGCGTCAGGATCTCCCGGCGATAGGCCTGCCACCGCTCGAGGAAGTGTTCCTCGTGCCTGCGTTCCCGAATCACGCCTTCGATGTATTCGCGGTTGCCGCTCCACAAGTCGCTGACCTTGAGGTCGCCGCAGGCAATCGCGCGGGCGAAGACGCCGCTGGTGAAGTCGTCCTCGCCGATCTCGCGCTGCCAGGTGGTGATCATGTTGCCGATGCGGCCCATGCACTGCCCACGCCACACCGCCTCCCGGACCACGCCCATTTCCGCGCGGTCGAACCGGGGCGAGCACATCATGTCCATGGTTGAAGAGACCATCATGTGCATGTTGTGCGGCAGGTAGAGGTCGTGCTCGACCAGGTTGAACATCTCCGGATATTCGTCCATCAGCCGCGAATAGCGCATCACGTTGAACAGCTGCCGATAGTCGAACTGCAACAGCTCGGCGAACTCGGCGTGGCGGGGAAAGTCCTTCACGCGGCGCTGAATCTCGTTCCAGATATCGAGCGTGAACCGCGCGTAGGCCCGCTGGTGCGGCAACAGCGACTTCTTCAGCTCCTGTCCGCCCGTTTCGAGCAAGTCGAGCAGGTGTTCCAGAAAGGCGAGATCCTTCTGATTGTCCGCGACGTCGTCGAGCATGACGTCGAGCATCACGCCCAACACCTTGGTGTCGGCCACCTCGTTCTCGAGGGACGGTTCGCAGCAGGTCAGCCGCGTGATCTCCACGCCGCGCCGTGCCCAGGTCCACAGGAACGGATCGCGACGGCCTACTTGCGCGTAGCCCTCGACCCAGCCCGCGAGCGGGCGGCTCAATTTGATCGCGAGGACGTGCGCGATTTCTTGTTCGATCAATTCGTCGTTGGGGAAGAAGTCGGGCATGACCACCGGTTCACTGGCCGCTCGACCCGCGTCCGAGCCGGCCGGGGCCAGAAGTTGTTCCACTAGAAGTTGAGGGTTCACGGTCGCGTTCCTGGTCTACGGAGGTGCTGTGGGGAAAGTTCACCGCGGACCAAAGTCCGCCCGTTCTAACGTGCGCTCTGCGCCGTTTTTGATATTTCTTTTCGTTCGCGATCTTCTGCGCTCTCGAGATCCCTTCCTGGCGATTCCGTTCGCTCCGGCTCCTGTGCCGACGACTCTCTTTTGATTCTTCGCTCGTCGTCTTTGCGCTTCCGCCGCGGTTCGCACCGCGCGCTAGATCGCTAGGGCCTCCGGGGTTAATGAGGCACGAAAGCCTACTCCACGACTGAACTCTGTCAACCGGCGCGTCCGTCAGTTTTTTCAGAATCTCTTTCGATCGACTTCGTTAAGTTTTTGACTTTCTGGAAAATTGGACTAAAGTGTGAGCATCGCATCTTCAGGCAGGTTCCAGTCGGGACATCAGATCCCGTTTTCTCGCCATCTCCAATTGTTTGCGGATTGATCGAGACGATCGCCAAACTCCCCGCGATCGTGCCGCGTCCCTCGGTCACTCGCCCGATTTCGGACGAGTTCCGCAAGCCGACCTCGTTGATCCCACAACCTCGTTGATCCACATCTAGAAAATCCGCAAGCCCCGAATTTTCGAGGACGATTCCCCCATGCCCCTCTTCTCCAAGCTGGACGACGCGCTGGAAGCCTTGACGCAGGGCCGCATGATCATCGTTGCCGACTCCGAAGACCGTGAGAACGAAG
This sequence comes from uncultured Planctomycetaceae bacterium, assembly GCA_963800135.1. Classification (GTDB taxonomy): domain Bacteria; phylum Planctomycetota; class Planctomycetia; order Planctomycetales; family Planctomycetaceae; genus DASPSM01. The sequence goes on from CAWCZR010000003.1 coordinate 952,756, forward strand.
CCGACTTTCTCGTTGCGGCAGAAAGGATCACGTCGGAGAACGTGCACTTCATGATTTCGCACGGACGCGGACAGCTCTGCATGCCCGTCGTGTCGCAGATCGCCCGCCGCCTCAGCCTCAAGCCGATGGTTCCGCGAAAGAGTGCGTCGATGCCCTGCTTCGCGGTGCCGGTCGACCACTCGCTGTGCAAAACGGGGATCAGCCCCAAAGAACGGGCGTTCACGATCCGGAAGATCATCGAAGATTCGACGCGGCCGGACGATTTTCTGCGGCCCGGACACATCTTTCCTCTGATTGCCCGCGAAGGCGGTGTGCTCGAACGACCGGGTCACACCGAGGCCACCATCGACCTGATGCGACTGGCCGGGCTTCCGGCCGCGGGAGTGCTCTGCGAGATCTGCAGCCGCGACGGCGAACACATGGCGACCGGCCGCGAACTCCTGGACATCGCCAAGAACTTCGGCCTGCCGATCATCACCATCGACAGCGTGATCCATCGCATGCAGGCGAAGGCCCGCGAGCGCTCGTCGAACGGCGCCGGCCGGCACCCCAACAATCGCCTGGTGGCGCAGCTCGCCAGCACAAATGGCAAAAGCGTCAATGGCCAAAGCATCAATGGCGTGAACGGCACCGGGGCCGGGCGGGTTCCCGCCTGCGCTCCGTCTGGGCCGCACAGACGCAACGGCAAACATCAGCCGACTCCCCCGTCACCGCTTGACGGAACTTCCGGGGACTGAGGAATTCGGCGCGAGCCACTTCCCGTTCGCCGTATCGAACAGCAACAGTTCGCTCGTGCCGTGCGCTTCCGGGCCGTGCTTCGCGCCGCGATCGAGGATCGAAATGGCGATGTGGCCGTTGTCGACGCCAACCAGCACGCGGTACGGCTCGAGCGTCACGCTTCCCATTTCGCGGTCGTCGGCATCCCACACGCGGACGATGTAGCGCAGCTCGCATTCTTTGCCGGCGAGCGTCGCGAAGCCGTCCACGGGGACGAACAGCGACACAATTCGACGCGTGTCGACGGTGCTCGGGCCGACGTCGACGTAGTCCCGCAGTCCGCCGTACTTCTTCGACGTGTACCAGGCGGCGAGGGGATGCTTGGGCATCTGCACGGGCTGCCAGTTCCCTTTTTCGCGATATTCGGGATGCGCGGAGATGGTGAAGCCTTTGTTGCCCGCGGGTTGTCGCGCGAGCACGGTAATTACGTCGCCCTTCTCGGAGATGGCCGCTTGCTGCGCATCGATCCGCCTTGTGCGGACGAGCGATTCGGTGGCGAGGCTGCCTGTTCCGACAAGTGATTGAGCGGCGGCGGATGACGACAGCGCGGCGAGCAGCGCGCACGAGAGGAACGCGGCGGGGATTCTCATTTGGCCCTCAACTCGGATGCTGGTGATCGCACTCACGTGACGCGGCGCGCGGCCATCCTCGGGCAGGCTTTGCCACGAGACCGGTTCACATGGTGTTTCGCGTTTGAGTACGACCGCGCGGCCAGGTCAGAGATGGGGTCAAGCGCCTGGCCACCATCCGTGAATTGGCGGATGGACGGAACACCAGGATACCAAGCCCGCGCCAATAAACAGCGCAAATTCCGGAGAGCCAATTTCTTAGCAGCGCGACGCGGCTCGCTTTTTGACCAGCTGGAAGTGAACAACCGTTACAGCGGTAAAAGCGAACAGCACTCCGTAATAAATGCTGAAGGCGCGCTCATTCCAGTCCGAGAGCGGCCCCGTGATCGCCTGCGCAATCGCATTCTGCACGAGCAGCACGAGCCACATCGCGGCGGCCGCGTGCGGAAAGAAATTGCCCCGAAAGTTCCGCGGCAACGGCCAGACCAACACCCAAACGGCGATGCCCAGCACGATCAGCAAGTAGACGGGAGCCAGCGCGTGCTGCAGCCGCAGATCCCAGACCCGCTCGTCGTAGCCGTAGGTGTTGAACCAGCCCTTGATCCCGTATTGCAGCGACAGCCCCAGCCCAGCCAGCAAGCCGAGGGCCAGCCCCAGCCGCTCCAGATTCGGGTCACCCTCGGCAGGCGTCCCGGATTGTTTCTCGGCAGCGAATTTTCGCAGAGCAAAGCAATACCAGCCCATGCCCACGAGGATCACGGCCGCCAGGTAGAGCCGCATGACGGTGAGGCCCAGCTCGAACGAGCGGATGCGAACGCGAGCATGGTTCGGGCCGAGGAACTGGGTGAGGGTCACCAGGGACTTGTCCAGGCGGTTGAATGCCCGGTCAATTTGGAGCGTGCGGCCCCACTCGGCGTACTGCTCGACCGGAATGAACAGGCCGACGACCAGCGCGGCGGTCAGGAGCAAACCGACCCACTCAATGCTGGCAGATTGAGCCGGAGGATTCGCGGCGCCCTTCCCGGACTCGATCGGCCGCTTGCGGTAGGCGAAGTAATACGCCGCGGCAAAGGCGCAGACGACGGCGAAGAAGAACGACGACCACTCCAGATATTTCCAGTGCGCGAAGTGATCCGCCAGCGTCTGGGGAAACCGAATCAACCAGGGCACCTCCAGCCGAAACACAGTGCTCAACAGCCAGGTCAGACCGAGAAAAATCAGCAGCCACTCGTAGTTCGGCCCGGCGACGGAGCGTCGCGAGGCAACGATCTCCCGCTCGCGCTCGGACATCGGCCGATTGACCAGGAAGTAGGCCATCCCAAAGGCGAAGCCCATGCTCAAGCCGCCCGACGATTCCCAACACCGCCAAAAGTTGAAGTGCACGCCCGGAAAGACGCTCGGAGCCCACTTCCAATTCTGAAACAGCGCCCAGCCGATGCCGTTGACGATCGAGGCCGTCAGGATCAGGCCGACGTTCTTCCAGTCCCGCCGCACGACCTCGAACGCCAGAAAGCCGAGAATCAGACCCAGGTGATGCACAGCTTCGGTGCAGTCAATGATCATGCGGCGGAGGTTGGGATTGGCTTTCAGATCCTCATACTGCGCTTGAATCGAGTCATAGAGCGGCAAGAAGCATTGCGGGTAGTGCTCGATCAGGAATTGCGCGAGGTACGCGCCGGTCAGCCCAAAGGCAATCCGCACGAACCAGTGCCAAACCCGCGTCTCGCGCAAGGATCCGGTCCAAGCCAGAAAGCACGCGCCGATGCCCGCCCATTTGGCTCCGGCAAGGAACATCCAGAGAAAGCCGTACGCACGGGAGATCGGCACGAACCGGTTGACGCCGGCGTCGGTCATCAGCTTACCCTCGAACAGGCTCGGCCACTGCATCCAGCCTTGGATGCCGGCAATGCCGATCCCAAAGGTCAGCGCGGCCACGATCCAGCCCGACGCGTAACGCCGCGACTGTTCCCTCCGCGGGTCATGGGCCAGATACCACCACGCCGCTCCCCAGGTCACGCCGGCAAAAACGCAGCCTTTCCAGGCTCCAAAGCCGGAGCAGCCGCGAACGGCCCACGTCATCCCTCCGAGCGCCACGAAGAGCAAGGTCGGCAGGACCAGGTCGTGCAACAGGTCAGAACGCGGAGTGAAGGTCGACGGCGGGTTGGCCGTTGCGGCCGGAGGGCCCTTGCCGGAAGCGGGGCCCGGTGTGGTGTTCATCATCAGACTTTCTGGCACTCAGCCGAGCGAAAACTTTTCGCAAAATGCTCGGACCAAAAGCCAGTTTAATGCCGCAACAAACGCGGTCCAATCAAGCCTCGACCCAGATTAGTGCTTCGACCGACCTTAATTGACAGGCTGGGTGCCATGCCCACGGCCCGGCGTGGGCATGCATTGCAGGACATGCCCACCCAAAGCTGTGAGACCGTCCGGTAATTCGGGTGCCACGGCTGAGACGCTTCGGCTCAGCCGTGCTCTTTCCGGTTGCTCACGGCGGTTGCTGAACTGTTAAGAGCACGGTTGAGCAAGCTCGAGGGGATCCGGGAATTAGTCGCTCTAAGAGAAAGGGTCTCCGTGGGTTAATGTTTTTTTGTCACAAAGAACATTGGCCCCACGGGAGCCAAGGATGGGACATTCTACCCGCGCCTCAGCGAGCCTGCATGCGTTTGTGAAGTTGATGATTCCTGTGTGCCAGCGTGCTGAGAGAGAGCACCCGCGTCGCGGTCCGGGACGACCACCGGAGATTGCCGATTGGGTCATGCTCGTGCTCGTCACGCAGCACGTACTGTGAGCGTTATCGAAGGGCCCATCGCCTGTTTCAGGTTGCCGTTCGTCTTCAAGGCAGGTGTCTGTTGAAGCATCAAGTCGGCGACGCACGTTTGTGTGGCTGTCGACAAAAGCCTGATTCGGTCGTCGGGTCCGAAGTGGCCAAAACGGCTGCGCATCCAAGGAAAGCTTTTGCGGGGTGTGGACCGTGACAGCACGTGGGGCTATTGCAAGCACCATGGTTGGGTCCAGGGCTACTCCTACGAAGTCCTACTTTCTGCGGGGAAAAAGGGACTTGTTGTGCCCCTCTTGGCGTCGGTGAATCAGGCTCACTGGAGTGAGCACCGGTCATTCCCCGAAAAGATTCCACACTTGCCTCGACCCACCAAGTACGTCTTGGCGGATAGCGGCTACGACGGCAATGACCACGCTGACGCCATCGAGCGAGATTCGCGTGGCAACCCGACAGGCCGGCGGTTTTTATGCCCTCAAATCTACCGAGGAGGACATCGTCGCCAGCCGGGACCATTTCACGACGCACATCGTGCTCGAAGAGAAGTCCGCACTCGCCGGGAGGCGCGATATCAGTACTTCAAGACGACTTCAAGACGAAGACAGCCCGGCTTCACTATTCGCGGCGAGGCAGAACCGCCGAGCCGTTCCACGAATGGTTCAAATCCACATTCCAACTTCACGAGCGAGCCTGGCACCGTGGCTTGGACAACAACCGCACCCAAGTTCTCGGCGCCCTGTTCGCCTACCAGCTTCTCGTTCGCTACAACCGCCGAAAACACAAACACAACGGCTCAGTTCGCTGGATCCTCGACGGCCTCTGAATTCCCGGATCCCCTCGAGCTTGCTCAACCGTGCTCTTAACGGGTCAGGAACCGTCATCAGCAGCCGGAAAGAGCACGGCTGGAGCCGAAGCGTCTCAGCCGTGGCACCCGAATTTCCGGACGCCCTCGGGCGAGCCGCGACTCGACTGAGCTCGCCGAAGTCCAGTGCCACCCAAAAGCCACGATTCGGCGCCCACGATTCAGCGCGGGGCAGTCCGCTATTCCTCCGCCACCACAATCCCGCTCAGCGTCGTCAGATCCTGCCGGATTAAATGCGAGAGCCAGAACAGACACGGCAGTCCCAACAGGCCGACGATGCTGAAGATGGCCATCGACTTTTCCGCGCTGGGCGGCAGCACGTCGTCGTTGATCAGGCTATCAGCCACCAGCGCGGCAATCGCCAACAGCGGCCCCAGGGCGGCCACCACCAGGTAGATCGCATTGCGGCGTTGCATTTGCCGCAAGAGAGGCGCGTCGGCCGCGGCCCGGTTGAAATCGGCCAGCAGAAAGACGGGGTACAGCGAGCGCAGCGAGAACAGCGTGACGACGAAAAACGGATAGGACGCCGCCACCAGCCCGCACAAGAGCAGCGAAAAGAAAAACCGGAGCATCGCCGAGGCGGGCAGCTGTGCGTTGACCAGTCGCAGGCTGATCGGATACGCGAAGGCGGCGATCGCCCATTCCACAAGACTGACGAGCGCCACGAGCCATCCCAGCTCTAAGCAGCGATGGCGCAGCCGACGGCCACGATCCGGCTCCAATTGCCCCGCCTGGCACTGCTTCAAGCCCCGGTAAACCGAGAAGCCCAGAAACCAGAACAGCACGGCCCCAAAGGGATAGGCGACGCCGTTGATCGCGGTCTGGGTGCGCTCGAAGAGCGGCAACATCGGCCCGAGCCTCGACACGATTTCGGACGAATTGTGCACATAGTTGAACACGCCCCCCAGCACGTTCGGCAGGCCGGCCGCCACAAACACGATCAGCACGGCATACTTTCGCAGCCGGACGCGAAAGCTTTTGCGGGGCGGGAACAAGAGCTCGCACGCCTTGGGGTTGGTGCACAGCTCCAGGCGACGAGCCATGTCGCGGCCGCTCGACCAGCGCTGGTTGCGATCAAAGGCGAGCGTCGTCTCCAACAGCGGCGGCAAGCCTTCGGGACATCCGGGCAACTCGGCGAGCGGGCGCGTGTCGAGCGGCCCGCGGCGCCGTTCCACCATGTGGTCCAAGGTGGCCGACCAGTCTCCCTTGATGCCTTCGTCGCGGAACGGCCGAAATCCCGTCAACAGCTCCCACAACACGATTCCCAGCGCATACAAATCGCTGCGGCGATCGAGTTCCTGGGCCCGGTGCGCGCCGCTCGGCTTGCAGGCTTCCAGCTGCTCGGGCGACATGTAAGCCAGGCTGCCGCCGAAATACGCGTCGGGTGTGGCGCCGGTGACGGCGCCGCTGTAGCTCACGTTGAAGTCGGCCAGCTTGGGCGAACCCTCGGGCGTGACCAGGATGTTGGCCGGCTTGACGTCGCGGTGCAGCACGTCGAGCCGATGCGCGTAATCGAGCGCGCGGGCGATTTTCGCCCCCAGGCGGCACACGGCTTCGGGCCAGGTCGCGCCCCCCGTCCAGGCCCGCAGCGACGATTCGCTCGGCCGCGATTCGCCCCGCCGCGCGAGCGCCTCGTCGATCGTCTGCAAGAGCAGGTTGCCCGTGCGCTTGTCGGGCGGCGTCTGCCGCACGCGCTGCACCACCGCCTGCAGCGTGCCGCCGGCGATGTACTCCATGTAGAGCAAGCGCAGCTTGCGGTCGGCCACCGCCCGCTGGTCGAAGACGCGAACGATGTGGTCGTGGTCGAGTTGGGCCAGCGTTTGTGGCTCGGTGCTGGTGTCGGTCGCCACTTTGAGGGCGACGAGCCGCTGCATCGAGCGCTGCCGGGCGAGAAAGACCTTGGCGAAGGCCCCGCTCCCCAACTCGACGAGCAGATCGAAGTCGTCGATCGTGTCGCCCGGTTGGACGCCGGCCAGCTTCCGTTGGTGATTATTCTTGTGGAACGACGTGGTTTCGTACGGCTTGAGCCCGAGGATCGAAGCCAGCTCGGCCGTTTGCCCGGGGAATTCTTGCAGGTAATCCTCGGCCGAAACGTTCTGGCCGCTCTGCTTGCGGATGTGGAACTCTTCGTAGATCAAGTCGCAGGGGACGTGGCCGGCCTGCAACTCGGAAAATTCAGCGATGTATTCCGGGAGCCGTTTCGGGCAGCCGCGACTGAGCCATCGATACTCGAGGTCGACCTTGATCAGCTCGATCAGCGTGAGCCGACGAATCTCGCCCGCCTGGGGGAGATGGGGACTGAGGTCGGGCGGAGTGGGCGAGGCTTCCCAGGCGGCGACGAACGCATCGAGAAAGCTGGCCAGCACGTCCATCGACTGGCGCGCCTGATCGAGCGCCATGCTGCCATCGGTTTTCGACACGCCAGCCTCGATCGTGTTTCACGCTGCCGGTCACGGTAATTCGTCGTCACAGTCAACCGTCGAAGGAAATCTATCATAGCAACGTCCGTCTCGCGAAAACGGTCAGTTGCGGGCCGCGCGGCCCCATCTGTCCCTTGCTCCTCGCGAAGAGTCTTCTCGACCTCGCGCGGGCGGGCCACTATGCTGGGGCAACTTCTGAGACATTCGTCGAACCCAGAGGTTGTGATGGACGAAGTTGCCGCCCAGTTCGCCGCGCGGATCCGCGACAAGGATCCGCAGGCCCTCGTGGAGTTCATCGAGCTGCGCAAGCCCCAGTTGCTGGCGTTCATCGAGCGCAACCTGAGCGCGCGGCTGGGCGCAAGCTCGAAGGGACCGACATCCTGCAGGAGGTGAGCCTGAGCGCCGTCGGCTCGTTGCCCACGTTCGAGCTGGGCGATCGCGATCCTTTCTCGTGGCTCTGCCAGCTCGCCGAGCATAAGATCATCGACGCGCATCGCAAGCTGGTCGCCGCCCAGAAACGCTCGGCCGATCACGAGCAGCCGACGCCGGCCTCCGGCACGGAAACGCAGGCGGGCGGCTTTATCGACATGCTCGTGGTCAGCATGACCACTCCCAGCGGGGCCCTCTCGCGCGACCAGCGGGAGTTCCGCCTGCAGCAGGCCCTCAAGAACCTGCCGCAGGACTCGCAGGATGCGCTGCGGCTGCGTTACGTCGAGGGGCTGCCGTCGAAGGAGATCGCCAGCCGGCTCAACAAGACCGACGGCGCCACGCGCGTGCTTCTGACGCGGTCGCTGGCCCGGCTGCAGGAGCTCCTGAGACACGACAGCGAGTTTGCCAGCTTCATCAATCCGCCCCGCATGCCGTCTGGCTTCGATTCGCCGAGCGGGCCCGACGACGCGGAATAAAGGCAGAAAAAAAAACAACGGCCGGGAGATCAATGATCCCCCGGCCGCGTTCGGCCGGCTGCCCCTCCGGCCAACCCACTTGTTAACGAGCGGCGACAGCTCGCGGGCCATTCCCTGGGCCACGCTCGGAGCTCTGTTTCGTTAGCGTCGTCCACTTCTCTCAGCGAGGAAGCGCGCGGATTGTTACAGGGAGAATGCTGGCGCCGGGCCATACGAGTTGGAGGGCGGGACTCGGGCGAGCGCAACTCTTGAAGCTGTCAGACCATGGGAGCAGCCGAACAATGGAAGCCGTGCGCCCGAAGTGATACGCTCAGCGATCGAATGAGCCTGGTGCCGGAAAATGTCGTTCCGGCGGGGTTCACTCTGCGGACAGTCGCCTACTTTGAGGTGCTGCATGAAAGTCGCGCGGTTTCTGGCGGCGGCAAGCGGTCTGGTGCTCTCGTTGCCGGCAGTGCAGGCGGCCGATTGGCCGCAATGGCGCGGCCCGGAACGCAACGGTATTTCGCAGGAGAAGGGCCTCCTTGCCGAATGGCCCAAAGAGGGCCCGCGGCTCAACTGGCAGGTCAAAGATTTGGGCGACGGCTACTCGACCCCCTCGATCGTCGGCGACCACATCTACCTGATCGCCAACAAGGGGATCCAAGACGAAAATGCACTCGCGCTCAGCGTCAATGACGGCCGCGTGATCTGGACGCAGCGACTGGGGAAAGTCGGCCCCAACACGAAACAGATGCCCTACCCAGGCGCCCGCTCCACGCCGACTGCCGACGGTGACCGGCTCTATGCCCTGGGATCCGATGGGGACCTGGTTTGCCTCGATGCAAAGACCGGCCAGATTCACTGGCAGAAGAGTCTCCGCAAAGACTTTGGCGGCGTGCCCGGCATGTGGGCCTACTCCGAGTCGCCGCTGATCGACGGCGACGTGCTGGTCTGCACACCCGGAGGCAAGACGGCCACGATCGTGGCGCTCGACAAGAACTCGGGAAAGACGATCTGGAAGGCCCCGTTGCCGGAGGCCGACCAGGCGGCCTACGCGTCGCCCATCGTGGTCACGGTCGGAGGCATCAAGCAGTACGTGCAGTTCCTGCAGAAGGGACTGGCCGGAGTCGACGCGTCGACCGGCAAACTGCTGTGGCGCTACGACAAGACCGCCAAGAGCCTGGCCAACATTCCGACCGCGGTCGCCTATCAGAACTACATCTATAGCGCGTCCGGCCGCGGCGGCTGCGGCGTCGTCGAGCTCAAAGCCAAGGACCACGAGATCGAAGCCGAGCCGGTTTACTTCAACATGAAACTTCCCAATGCCATCGGCGGCTCGGTCGAAGTCGGCGGCTTTCTGTACGGAACGTCCACGGGCGGCCTGCAGTGCGTCGACTTCATCACGGGCACGCAGAAATGGCAAAACCGCGGGATCGGCGTTGGCTCGATCTGCTACGCCGACGGCCGGCTCTACTTGCACGCCGAAAATACCGGCGAGGTGGCGCTCGTCGAATGCTCGTCGAACGGTTACCACGAGAGGGGACGCTTCTCACCGCCGAACCCGCCGGAAAAGCGCAAGGGGAAGGCCTGGTCTTATCCCGCGATCGCCAACGGAACGCTCTACATCTACGACTTCGGCACGCTCTGGTCGTACAACGTGAAGAGCAGCGCGGCCGCGGCTGAGACGCGCGTCCTGCGCTAGTCGAGCTCCACGTGCAGCCTGTCGAATTGAAGCACCCGCCGGCTCACCAATGTCATCCGCCCGGCGAGCGTTCCGCCGCGGCGGATGAGCCCGATGGTGCTTGATCCCGGTCGTCTTGATCCCTGTCATCTTTTGCGCGGTCGATAAAAGCGATGGCCCGAGTAACGCGGCTCCTCCTCCCAAAACTGCTGCTGCTCGCGGCGTTCACGTCCACCGTCCGCGCGGGTGATGCCGCCGACATGGTCTCCAAGGGCATGCGGAAGTTCCGCGATAACGACGTCGCGGGGGCGCTGGCCGACTTCGATCGCGCGGCGCAGCTCGACCCACAGTCGGCGCCGCAGCTCTGGCAGCGGGGTATTGCCGACTATTACGCGGGGAAATTCCACGACGGCCGTAAGCAGTTCGAGTTGCATCAGACGGTCAACCCGCACGACGTCGAGAACGCCGCTTGGCATTTCCTCTGCGTGGCCCGCACCGACGGCCTCGCCGCGGCCAAGAAATCGCTGCTGAAAATCGACACGACGCGCGATACCCGGCCGCCGATGGCCGAAATCTACGAGTTGTACGCCGGCCGCGGTTCGCCTGAGGCCGTACTCCGCGCAGCCGCGCGGGCGGCCACACCGCAAGCCTCGATGTACGCGAACCTCTACCTCGGCCTGTATTACGAAGCGGCCGGCGACGCGGATCGGGCCCGCGCCTGCCTGCGCAAGGCGGCCGCCGCCGACACGCCCGACAACTTCATGCAGGACGTGCCGAAGGTTCATCTGCGCCAGCGTCATTGGGACCGTTGACGCCCACCGCGAATTCCCGAGAACCCAGTGCACGAGACGCCGGCCGAACCATTCCCCGGGCCGTTGACCGAGCTGCCCCTCGAGCGGGTCGACGTTTGGATCGTTTCGTTGGGCGAGGCGGGGCTGACGCCCGATCCGGCCGATTGGCTTTCGGCCGACGAACGCGCCCGGGCCGCGCGATATGCCTTCGAGCGCGATCGGCGGCGGTACAGTTTGGGCCGCGGCGCGTTGCGGGGCATCCTGGCCACGTATTTGCGCTGCGATCGGGCTGAGATTGTGTTTGCCTACGGCGAAACGGGAAAGCCGCGCTTGGCTGGAGCCGACGCCGCGTGCGGTTTGCAATTCAACGCGTCCGGATCGGCCGACACGGCCGTGTGCGCGGTGACTTACGGCCGCCGGGTCGGCATCGACATCGAACAGCTGCGCGCCGAATGCGATCCAGACCTCGTGCAATACGCGCTGACCGATGGCGAGCGTGCCGAGTTCCGCCGGATTCCGCTCGACCAGCAGGCGACCGCTTTCTATCGCGTGTGGACCCGCAAAGAAGCCTTCCTCAAGGCGACCGGCTGCGGCCTGTCGCGGCCGCTGACGTCGTTCGCGGTCAGCGTGGCACCCGGCAAGCCGCCCCGCTTGCTGCACGACGAGTGGGCCAACGAGTCGAGTCACGGCGAGCGATCGAGCTGGTCGCCTTATGACGACCTTGCGACCTGGTCGTTCGCCGACTTCGATCCCGAAGCCGGCCTCTTGGGGACGCTCGTGCACTCGGGCGAACCGCGACCCGTGCGAACGCTCGAGTGGCACGGCTGAGCGGGCACGCATCGCTCCGGCCGGCCGGACTACTTCGTCAGACTGTCCGGCAATTCGGGTGCCACGGCTGAGACGCTTCGGCTCAGCCGTGCTCTTGCGAGCGGCTGATGACAGTTGCTGAACCGTGAAAAGCACGGTTGAGCAAGCTTGCTCAGCCGTGGCACCCTAGGCAAATCTTCGCTCTCAATTCCCGGACGGTCTCACCCAAAGCTGTGGGCATGGCACCCATCATTCCAGCCCGGTCCATCCACCAGCGGACCCTGACGAGCCGACCCCGAGCCTCGACGAGCCGGCCCGTGTCAGAGCGGTTGACGGCGACGGTGCTCGGTCCCCGCCGGCATTTTCTGCGAGCGGAACCAGCGCATGACCCAGGGCAGCGACTACTCCAGTGACACATTTGCCACGTTCTACGATCATCTCGACGTTTACGTGAACCGCAGCGACGTCGACTTCTTCGTGTCGGAGGCGGTCGCCGCGCGCGGGCCGGTGCTGGAACTCGGTTGCGGGACCGGCCGCGTACTCCTCCCCTGCGCGGGCCGGCGCCACTATTTGGGGATTGGACGCTTCAGAATCGATGCTGGATCGCTGCCGGGGCAAGCTGGCGTCAGAGAATGAGGACGTGCGGAATCGCGTGGTGCTCGAGCGCGGCGACATGCGGGACTTCCGCTACGACGTCCCGTTTCAACTGGTCACGATTCCGTTCCGCCCCTTCCAGCATCTCAACACCGTGGCCGAGCAGCTCGCTTGTCTGGCGTCGATTCACCGCGCCCTGGCCGACGGAGGCCGACTGATTCTGGACGTGTTCAATCCGTCCCTCACGGCGCTCGTCGACGAATCGCGGTTGCAGGAGCTATCGAGCGGCGCGCCCTTCACGCTGCCCGATGGACGCGTCGTCGAGCGGACCGAGCGGGTCACCGGCCGCGACTACGCGAAGCAAATCGTGTTCGTCGACCTGATCTTTTCCGTCACGCATCTCGACGGCCGGCGCGAGCGGCTCGTGCAGTCAATCCAGATGCGCTACCTGTTCCGGTACGAACTCGAGCACCTGCTGGCCCGCAGCGGGTTCGAGATTGAGGCCGCGTATTGCGACTACCAACTCACGCCTCTCGACGCAGGTCCGGCCCAAGAACTGGTGTTCGTTGCGCGAAGGGCGGGCCGCGGATGACGCTCCGTCCCGGCGTTCAGGCGAGCGGTCGCGATATCTGATCTCCAGCGAAGATCGACCGCCAATCGTCCCGCGGCCACGTGGGCTCGCAGGGCCCGCGGCCGGTCGTATCGGTCGGAGTCGAGGTCCGCGCGCGTCATGCCGCCGGTACGGAAGGCGTCGTACATTTGCTCGATTCCGTCGGCGACCGTCCAGCGCGGCCGAAAGCCGGGCACCTCCTGCGCGAGGCGGCTGCAGTCGACGCAATACGAGCGCCGATCGGCGCCGTTGCCCGGCTCATACTCCAGGCGACTGGGCACCAGGTGATGGATCAGGTCGGCCAACTCGCCAAGGCTGTAATTGTCTTCGGTCCGTCCGACGTTGAAGGTGCGGTTGTGGACCAATTGTCGAGGGGCGGCCAGAACGGCTTCGAATGCGCGACAAATATCCTCGACGTGAACAAACGGCCGCCACGCCAATCCGTCTCCCCGCAGGACGACGCGTCCGGTCGTCGCCACAGTCGCCACCAATTCGTTGAGCGCCAAATCCAACCGCATTCCTGGCGAAACGCCATAAGCCGTCGCGTTGCGGAGGACGGTGGGACTGAAACTGTCGTTGGCCAGCAGAGCCAGATTCCGCTCGGCAAGCACCTTCGACTCGGCATACGAGGTGAGCGGAGTGACGGGCGCCTCTTCATCCAGCAGTGCTGATCCCGCGGTGCCGTAGAGGCTGCACGAGGACGCAAACAGGAAACGCGGCACTCCTGCCTGCTTCGACAGCTCGGCCAGCCGCGCCGTGGCCCGGGTGTTGATATCGAGCATCAACTCGCGTCCCACGCGGCCCAGCGGATCGTTCGACAAGGCGGCCAGGTGGATGACGGCGTCGAGTCCTGCCAGGTCGGCGCGAGTCACGTCGCGGAGGTCGTCGGCCACGCACGGCACGATCAGTTGCTCATCGTCGAGCGCCGAGTTGCGATAGAGGCCGCTATCGAGGCCGAAAACTTGATGCCGCTGCGCCAAAAGCCGCGGCACCAGCAGACTGCCGATGTAGCCATAGCAGCCGGTGACCAGGATCCGCATCTCTTAAGGACCTCGCTCGTTGTGTGTCGCGTGTCGGTTTACGCTCGCAGGGGGTTCCTTTCACGGTAAGGTGGACGCTGAGCCGTGGAGAAGATGAATTCGGAGGAGGAAGGATCGGCCCGTCGAATGAGCCCGCTGGCGCTACCGATCGTTCCGATTGTGCGTGCCCTGAGGAAATGTCGCCGTCGCGCGACAATTCGAGACAATTGAGAGCTGATGGGTCCGCGCTCAGTCGTCGGCGGGACGGCGGCGTAACTGCTTGTCGGCCGAACGCTGGCGCTTATCAGTTAAGCGGCGGCGGCGGGAGCCGGCGGTCGGCCGCGTCGCCTTGCGACGCTTGGGCTGGACCGCGGCCCGAGCCAGCATCTCCCGCAGTTTGTCGTAGCAATCCTGGATGTTCTTCGGCTGATCGCGGAAGCGTTGGCTGGTGAGCAGCAAGTCTCCCGCGTCGGTTATGCGGTGCCGGTTCTGCTCGACGAAGCGCGCACGAACGCGCTCATCAATACTGGGCGACTCGAGCACACGCCAGCGCATGACGGCCTTGCTGTTGACCTTGTTGACGTTCTGCCCGCCGGGCCCCCCGCTCCGCGCAAAAGTGAACGAGAATTCGGCAAGCGGAATGCGCACCGCCGGCGGCACGAACAGCACTCGTGCGTCGTCACCAGCATCCCGCGAATCATCCGAACTCGAAAGCATTCCGGGTTTCCCCTCGCGCGAACGTCGACCACTCGATTAGATCACTCTATTAAACGGCAGATGCCTCAATTATAGATGAGCCTGGGCGGCGCTCGATCCTCGACCCATTCAGGAAGGTCCACGACATGTTTGACCGCGAACTGCGCTTGTACGCCTTGATGAACGGACTCCTGCAAAAACTGCTCGCCGACGTCGACGAGACGCGGTTCCAGCATCCGTTGTGCGAAGGGGGCAACTCGCCCGCGTGGATCGTCTCCCATCTGGCCATCGTCAACGATTATTGCCTCAAGAACTTCGGCGATCAGCGGATCGCCCCCGCCGAATGGCACAAACGGTTCCGCCCGGGCGCGATGCCCAAGGACGACACGGCCCCCCTGCCCACCAAGGCCGAGCTGTTCGAGGTGCTCGAAAAGGGCCGCCGCCGCATCTTCGAGACGGCCGCCAACGTCGACCCGGAAAAGATGGACCAGCCGCAAACCTCGGATTTCTTCAAGGATTCGCCGGTGAAGACCATTGGCGACGTGGTTGCCCACTTGCTCACGACGCACTTTGCCTTTCACGTCGGTCAGATCTCAGCCTGGCGGCGGCTCGAAGGCAAGTCGCACCTCATTTAAGGTCCGACGGACAGTCAGGGACCGATCTTTCCTGCATTCGCCGATTTGCTAAACTCCGCGCCCAGCGGACGCGGAGGTTGCGAGTGAGGTTCGCGCGCCCCGCGGAATTGCGGCAAACCACAAGGACGTGCGGCGCCATGTACTGTTCCGAGTGCGGCAAACCGGCCAGCGGGAAATTCTGTTCCAATTGCGGCACCCCCTTAATGTCTGCCGCAACGGCGGTTTCTGTAGCGGCGCCGGTCGCCCCGGCAGCAACCACGCCTTCGGTCCCGCCGGCGCCGCACCTGCCGATCTCGGCAGCGATGGCTGTGACGCCGGCCGTCAACGTCCCGGTCGCTAGCGCCCCGACGGTCAATCTGCCCGTCGTCAACTGGGACCAGGAGTGGCGCTACGAGGAATTGATGAAGGTGCCCCAGGTGCGGCAAATCATCGAACGCCACGCCTCGATGGCCCGCACGGCAATCAGCGCCGAGCAATTCTCCAAGTTCGCCGACAAGGTCCTGCAGAATCCGATCCCCTCGGACAAGTTTGCCGCCTTTGCCCAGCCGATCTTCGACAGTTTTGGGATTAAGACTGGCAAAGATCGTACGGTCGTTGTCGACGCGCCGATCGGTCGCGTGATGTTGCGCGTGCTCTGCTCGCTGGCCCGCCACGGACAGTCGCTGCGAGGCGTCCAGCAAGGACCGGACGGCTGCAGCTTTACGGCAGTGCTGCCTTCGGACCCAATGTCCCTCGAAGGGGAAGTGTCCGTCATCGTGCGTCGCCGCGAAACGCGTTCGACCGAGCTGACGGCTGCCATGAAGATCACCGGCCAGCTCTACGATTGGGGCAAGTGCCGCCGAGCCGTCGACGCCTTCTTTGCGGACATGCAAGTCGACCCCGCTTAATTGGGGATCGCCGCCGGCCCTCTTGCCCCTGGCAGGTTGAATGGTGCCGCCCGCCTCCAAAGCGTAAGCTCGGTGTGCCCGTGCGCCGCGCGGTGAGTCTATCGCTCAATGGCGGGGTGGCTGGGGTCGGCGTCCTCGCCGCCCTCAGTGCGCCAACCGACTTGGGGCTCGCTGGCGGCTCGACCCCAGCCACCCAAGCCTGCGGTTTTTGCGGTAGAGGGACCACATCTGTTGCCCCGTGGCTCACCCGAACGCGCTTCCGAGAGGACCACTTCCATGTCGCAACGAATCAATCGCCGGACCGCGCTCGTCCGCTGCGCAGCTGGCCTCCGCCGGCGCTGCCCGGACTTTGCTGCCGCACACAGTCGCCGGCACCCAAACGTCCGCGTCGATGTCCGTGAACGTGTTGCTCGACGAGCCGACCGGCTGGATCAAGCCGGCGCTCTACGGCCAGTTCACCGAGCACATCGGCGGCGTGGTTTACGACGGCATCTGGGTCGGGCCGAACTCCAAGGTGCCGAACATCGACGGCATTCGCCGCGCGCTGGTCGAGCATGTCCGGCGGTTGGGAAAAATCGTGATCCGCTGGCCGGGCGGCTGCTTCGCCGACGCCTACGATTGGCGCGACGGGATTGGTCCGCCGGAAAAGCGCCCTCGCCGCTTCGGCCGTTGGGAGGAAGTCACCGAGTCGAACCAGTTCGGCACGCACGAGTTCATCAAGTTCTGTCGGTTGTGCGGCGCGGAGCCGTATCTGGCCGGCAACGTGGGCACGGGGACGCCCGAGCAGTTTCAACGTTGGGTCGAATACTGCAACGCCCCGGCCGGCTCGACGTCGCTCGCCGACGAGCGCGTGGCCAACGGCGACCACGATCCGTTTCGCGTCCACTATTGGGGTGTCGGCAACGAGAGCTGGGGCTGCGGCGGCAAGTTCACGCCGGAGGATTATTGCACGCAATATCGCCGCTTCACTGAATGGCTGCCCGGCTACGGCGTGCCGCTCTACCTCATCGCTTCGGGGCCGAACGGCAACGACCTCGACTGGACGCGGCGGTTCTTCAAAAAGTGGAAAGATTACGCCCGCGCGCCGCTCTCCGGCTGGGCCGCACACTACTACTGCGGCACGACCGGTCACGCGCTCAAGTTCACGCTCGACCAATGGTACGAAATGCTGGAGAAGGCCAACCGCATGGAGCGTTTGATCGTCGACCAGTGGGCGGCGATGGGCGAATTCGATCGGAACCACAAGGTCAAGCTGCTGATCGACGAATGGGGCTGCTGGCATCCAAAAGGCACGGAGCTCAACCCGCACCACTTGTTCGAGCAGAAGTCGTGCCTCCGCGACGCTCTCTGCGCCGCGCTCACGCTCGACACGTTCAATCGCCACGCCGAGAAGATCGACATGGCCAACGTGGCCCAGCTGGTGAACAACATTCACACGCTGTTCCACGCCGACGGCGATAAATTCGTCGCCACGCCGAACTTCTACGTCTTCGAGATGTACCGTCCCCACCAGGACACGCGCGGCGTGCGGCTGGACGTGCAGGCTCCCACCGTGACGTTCAAAGCCAAGGGGCCGCAGCAGATTTTCCGCGTGGCGGGCTCGGCATCGCGGGCAGACCGCAAGTTGACCGTCACGCTCGTCCACACCCACGCGAGCGAACCGGCCGAGGTCTCGTTCTCGATCCGCGGCGGCTCGGCCGATCACGTGGACCACACAGTGCTGACGCATAAATCGCTTAACGCATACAACACATTCGAGAAGCCCGACGAGCTGGTGCCGAAAACGTCGGGCACCTCGTATCACGGCTCGACGTTCACGTGCGTACTACCGCCGGCGTCGGTGAACCGATTCGACGTTGCGATTGCCTGACGACGCCCGAAGAGCGGATCCGCTTCGACCCAGTAGAGACGAGCCGTGACCAGCCTGACCGTCGAGAATTACCTCAAGGCGATCCTGCAGATCTCACTCGAGAGCGGCAGCACATCGGTCTCGACCGGTGAAGTCGCCGCCGCGCTCGGCGTGCTGCCGGGAACTGTCACCAGCATGCTCAAGACGCTGGACGAGGGGAAGCTCGCCAAGTACACGCCCTACGAGGGGGTCGTTCTCACCGCCGCGGGTCGAAAGGCAGCAATGCGGATCCTGCGCCGGCATCGCCTCATCGAGCTGTTCCTGGTGAAAACGCTCGATCTGCCGTGGGACGAAGTCCACGGCGAAGCCGAAAATATGGAGCACGCGGTCAGCGACCAACTCATCAATCGGATTGACGAGTTCCTCGGACGCCCACAGTACGATCCGCACGGCGATCCGATTCCCACGGCCGATTGCAAGCTGCCGGCCGAACGTCAGACGGCCACTCCACTCACCGAATGTGCGGCGGCAGCGCGGATCAAGATCGGGCGCGTGATCAACCAGGCGCCGGAGTTCCTCCGCTTTCTCTCGGCTTCCGGCATTGCGGTCGGAAGCGTCGCCACGGTCGTGTCGAACGCGCCCGAGGCTGGAATCGTGCGTCTCGATCTCGGGCGACGCACGGTCGACCTCGGTTATTCGGCCGCCGAACAGTTGCTGGTCGAGCCCGTCAAGCGCTGACCTGCTGCGCCAGGCGGTCGAATTCGAGCGCACCTGTTCCCCGATTCCCGGTTGGACTTGACAATTCGCGCGCCGAGATTTTGATTAATCAAAATTAAAGATTTGATTTATGATGTTTGTCACATTTGGAAATATGAAAAATGAGAGGTGGGCATGGACAGACTCGGCGTTCGACACAGTTCGCGCGGCGGTTTTACGCTGATCGAGCTGCTCGTGGTGATTGCGATCATCGGAATTCTGGCGGGCCTGCTGTTGCCGGCGGTGCAGGCGGCCCGCGAATCGGCGCGGCGAATCCAGTGCGTCAACAACCTCAAGCAAATCGGCCTAGCGCTCCATCACTACGCGGACGCCAATCTCTGCTTTCCGCCCTCGTACGTTCAAGGAGTCGCGAGCGCGACCGGAGTCTCTTATGGCATCAAAGTCCCCGATTTGGGCTATAACAACGTGAACGGATGGGGGTGGGGCGTCCTGATTCTGCCCTACCTCGAACAGGGCAACCTCCTTCAGAAATTCAGAATCAACCTCCCGTGCTGGGCGACGGAAAATGCGACCGCCGTCCAGACCCAAGTCTCGGTGTACCTCTGCCCTTCGTCGTCGAAGCCTGGCGCCTTCGACCCGTTCGCGCTGCAACAGTACACGGCTGGCACTAACGAAGACCCTCTGAGCCCGGCTCCGTACGACCCCCCGATCTTATTTTCGCACGGCCACTACGCGCTCAACGCGGGTCAAAACGGGCCTTGGAATCGCACCAGCGCGTATTCCATCGATTTCACGATTCCGGAACCCGTCACAGTTGGCTCCCAAGTCGAATTTGACATTATCAACGGGCCGTTTTACCGGAATTCCCATACGCGCCGCGCGACGTCACCGATGGCTTGTCGCAGACCGTCTTCGCCGGAGAAGCAGACCCCATCCTATGCAACAAGACCTGGGTCGGCGTCGTTCCCTGGAGCATTATTCCGCCGCAGGTCCCGCCCATCGGGATCGGCGACACCAATAGCGGGGGTTGCCTGGTCGGCGTCCACAGCGGCCCCGACGTCCACGACCATCCAAACATCATCATCCACGCTCCCGACAATCCCTTCGGGCATACGGACGAGATGTACTCGGAGCATGCCGGTCAAACTGGCGGCAATGTCCTGTTTGGGGACGGCTCGGTGCGGTTCGTCAGCGCCTTCATTGACCCCGACACGTGGTGGTTTCTGTCGACGATGAACGGCGGCGACACGCCGGACTTGTCGACCTTGGAGGAGTGACTCGTGCTCCGTCCATCGCTATCTGACAGGTCTGGGTGCCGAGCCCACGGCTCGGCGTGGGCATGTTTTCCGCTGCGAATCGCATGCCCACCGAAACCGATGGGCATGGCACCCGACATTTAGCGGTAGACGCAGCACTCGCGCCCGCGAATTCCGGTTCGCCGCCGAAATCGGAGCGGCCGGCAAGGGAGTTGAGAACATGGCCGACGAAAAAAACGTGAGAAGAGCGGCTGTTGCGGCGACTGGCGTTGGCGCGCTGCTGCTGGGGACCTGGTTCGCCTATTGGGGCAAGCCGCCGCAGATCGGGGCGGACAAAGAGGCTATCCAGACCGTCGACGCGCTCTTTACGGCTTTTACCTCCCGAAATCCGGCACGACTGGCGCAATGCGAGGAGCGCCTGCACGCGCTCAGAGATGCCGGAGAATTGCCGCCCAACGCCGCCGCCTACCTCGACGGCCTAATCAAGACCGCGCGTGGAGGCAATTGGCAAGGAGCGGCACAGAAACTTTTCAACTTCATGAAGGCGCAGCGTCGTGAAGGCGCCTAGAGCGGTTCAATATCTTCCTCAGGTCGCACTGCCGCTGGGGAGCTTGAACAGCCGCTCGGCATTCGTATGCCCGATCTTTTCGCGGTCGGCCGGACTGATCGGTGCTTCGTTCAGAAACGCGACGGCCTCCTTGGAGTCGGCGAACGGGTAGTCGACCGAAAAGAGGATGTGGTCGACGCCGAACACCGACAGCGCGCACTGCAGCGGTGGAACAGTCGTGTAGCCGCAGGTGGTCAGATGCACGTGCTCGCGGATCGTGTCGGCGATCGATGGTCGGCCGACGCGCAGGCGGCTCATGGCGAAATCGGCTCGCATCAGCGAGAACGGCAGGTTCTCACCCATGTGGCCGACGACGACTTGCAGCCGCGGGTGCCGGTCGAACACTCCGCCCAAGACCATCCGCAGCACATGCAGGCCCGTTTCGGCATGCCAGCCCCACCCGGCCGAGCCGAGCGCCACGGCCGTTATCGGCTCCAGACCGCTGAAATAGATGTCCGCGACGCCTTTCGGCGGGTAGGTCGGGTGCAGGTAGATCGGCACTCCGAGCCGTTCGATCGCCGCCAGCAGCGGCTCGAATTCGGGCGCGTCGAGGAAGCGCCCCAGAGTGTGCCCGTTGATGATGACCCCGCAGAAGCCGAGTTCTTCGACGGCTCGACGGGATTCCGCGGCAGCCGCTGCCGGATCAGGCGTCGGCACACTCGCCAGCGCATTGAACCGCGTCGGATGAGCCCTCATGGCCGCGGCCGCGTAGTCGTTGAACTTCCGCGCGAGCGAGACGGCTTCGGCCGCACCGACTTGCTGCGAACCCGGCGTGACTGCCGAGAGCACTTGGACGTCGATCCCCGCGGCATCCATGGCTTTGAGCCGTCCGTCGCCGACGTCGGCGAGCGCGTCGACGATGAACTGCGGCGGGTTAAGAATGCCTCCAAAAACGACGCCGACGTCCTCGGCCGGCAGCATGTGCTCCTCGAGCGCGATCAGCCTCATGGTTGACTCCTTTTGTAGAGAGGGTTCACGGCTTGGATGACGGTGGCAAAACGCGTTCCTCGATCCAGCCCCGGACGACTTCCATTCCAAACCGCTGCAGCTGTTTCAGCAGCGTCTTGATCCGGTCGCGGTCGAGATCCTGCTCATAGGCCCGCAACAGTGCGCCCGACTGGGCCTCGCCCAGGATCGAAATCAACGCCGGCATGAGTTCTTCCAGAATGCCCCACGCGCGGTCCTTCGCTACGTCGGAGCAGACCGGGACCACGGTCGCCAGCGAGCTGCCGAACAGCTCGCGAACGTAGGCGACAGCGTCGTGCATCGCCTGCTCTTTGGGCCGCGTCGGTTCCCGCCATTCGTAGGGGGGCGTCCATTCCAGCACCGGCCGCAGCAAGTCGACGTGCGTGACGACGCCCAGCATCGGCGGCCGCTTGAGCTGCGGCTGCGACTGGTACCACGCGGCCACGTCGCCCAGCGTGCGGCGGTCTGCCTCGCGGGCGGGCGAGTGTCCGTCCATTACCACCAGCACGGCGTGCGATTCGCGCAAGGCCTCGCGGATCTCGTCCAATTGCTCCGCAGAGGCGCCGGCTTCGCCATATCCGGGCGTGTCCAACAAGGTGACGCGAACCGGCGGAGTGCCGAAGCTCGCTTGGTAACGATGAACCTCGCGCGTTTTCGGCAGCAGGTCGACGGCCGCCTGATGCACGCCGGTGAGCGCGTTGATCAGACTCGATTTGCCCGAGCTGACTTGTCCGACCAGAGCCACGTTCACCGTCTGCGCCGGATGGAGCGAGCGACTCTTTCTCCCCCTGCTCCGCGGGATGTCCCGCCCCGGACTGAAAATGCCGGCGGTACGCGTCGGCCCCGCCGCGGAGCCGGCCGCTGTTCATCTCGATCAGGTAAAAGCCCATCTCCCGGATGAAGCGCAAATAGATGACCGCCAGCACTTCGGTCTGCAACTCGGTCGTGATCGGGTCGGCCGTCATCCGCGAGGTCCATAACCGGGCGATGTTGGCCGGGTTCATCAGGATCGAGGCGGCCCAGGTCGTGTTCTGGATGCGGCGAATCCACTTGGGAGCGTGCTGCAACGACTGCCACTGCCTGATCGACAAGAGGCGGCTGCCCGGCAGCGAAGTCAGCAGCCACTGCTCCATGTCGTCGAGGGCCAACCGCACGGCGGCCAGCACTTCGGGCACGGTCAACGACGAAAACGGGTCGGCGGCGTCGGGGAAATAATTCCGCGCAAGCGCCGTCGCCAGCTTTTGTGCCTGCTGACGATAAAAGTCGGGATCGGTGAGCTGCGCGGGCGTGAGCTGATCGACCTGTTGTTGAAACTCCCGGACGATCAGCGCGCCCTGCTCGTCTCGCGGAGTCCAATGCGGCGCGATCGGAACCGCGTGCCCCAGCCGCAGAGGATGTCCCGCCCGCCAGAACTGCCCGACCAGCCAGGCCGAGATCCAAAAGACGGGCGCGACCCACCACGCCTTGCGCAACAGGCCCGTCTCCCAGAGGGCGAAGCCGCCGAGCACGCCGTAAATCACCACCGGCAGGAAGACGAGCAGGCCGATGACCGCCGAACGCCGCGAAATCACGCGTGGGTCTCCGACATCGTGGTCTTCCAGAGAGCGACGCCTTTGCGCAATTGCGACTGATACATTTCGCGCAACTCGCTGGCGTCAGGCACGTGACCTTTGCGGACCTCCAAAAAGTACCAGTTCCAGACCCAGCCCGAGGCGTACATGAAGGCGAACGCCGCGGCCGCGTTGGCCGCCATTCCCACCCAGGGAATGAATTTCAACAGCTCGCGGAGCCCCATCCGCACCGCCAATCGCCCTCCCATCGCGACGGTGACGTGCGCGAGCGCGGCTGCGTCGAGGTGCTGCTGATTGACGCGGGCCAACCGATGGGCGAGGTGCGACTGAATGGCCATCACCACGGGCAAATCAATCCAAGGAACGGGAACCGCGGCAGCCGAGGCGGCCAACACGCTGTGCGCCAAAATGATCGGCAGCGACCGCTCGTGTTGAATCTCGAGCAGCGCCTCGCGCAGTTGATCCATCTGCAGCAGCGTTTGGCGATAGGCGCTCGGCAACAGGTCGAGGATCGCTGTCTTCAGCCGCGGGCCGCCAAACTCCGGCGTGGCGAAGCCTTCGTCGGCCGGCGTCAGATCGACGGGGACGGCTCGATCGAACAGCCCGTCGAAGCGATCGTACTGCGCCTGGAGACAGCGGCGCAGGTCCTCACCGACGGAAGCAGGCAGCGGCCGCGGCGACGAGTCGAACGGATCCGGGTCGGGATGTTGCTGCCCCGCGTAGGCGTCGTGCAGACAGGTGACGGCCAACAGCACGGGGCGCTCGGCATTGGCTTTGCGGATTTGCTTGAGCGGTTGCACGACCTCCTCGGTGGCTTGGTCCGTGGCGCGAACGGTCACGATCAAGAGGTGCGTGCGCGTATCGAATTGCGCGAGATCTTCGCTCGCGTCGTAGCCCGCCTCGCCCAGCCCGCGCGTGTCGAGAAACTGCACGACGGGGACGTCAGCGTCGGGGAAGCTGAAGAGCCGCGAGTGTCGCGTCTGCGGCCGAAATCCCCGGCCGATTTCCGCGTCGGCCGCCCCGGTGAGGTAACGGACGATCGAAGTCTTTCCACTTCCCGTCTTGCCGAGCAGCCACAAGCAAGGAATCGGGGCGTTGGCCAGCAGGTCGGAACGCCGGCGCAGGAACTCGTCCTTGCGCTCCGGTCCGAAGAACTTCCAGGGATTCCACATGCCGTTCGTGGGTCGCGAGATAGGGAGGGTTCGAAGGTCGCGGCCGGCCGCGAGTTCACGGAATTCTCAGTTCCGGGGGTGCCGAGAACAAGTCCCGCGTTTGCCAGCGGGTGGGGTGATCGCGAATAATTGGTGGTGATTGTGAATATTCGAGGCGGTGCGGCGCCGCCGTAACGGCCGCGCCCGGCCCGCGTGCGGAGCGTGCCTCCGGAACCGTTGGGCTTGTCGCATCATTCCGGGTCGCATAAAAGACCCAGAGTGCGCGCAGTCCCCTGAACTCCAGGGCGCTGAACTCAAGGGCGTGCAGGCACGACCTTTATAACGAGAGGATTTGTCGGGAAATGGCGGTGTTGTTACAGCTCAAAAACGCGACCAAAAGTTACGGGAACCAGGTCCTCCTCGACGACGCGGAGTTCACGCTCGTCGATGACGTGAAAGTCGGTTTTGTCGGCCGCAATGGCGCCGGCAAGAGCACGCTGCTGCGCGTCCTGCTGGGAGAGGAAGAACTCGAGCGCGGCGAAGTCATCTGCCACCCCAAGCTGCGCTTGGGCTACCTGCGGCAGCACGACCCGTTTCATCCCGGCGAAACGGTGCTCGACTTCTTGATGCGCGACAGCGAGCAGCCCGATTGGAAGTGCGGCGAAGTCGCCGGCCAGTTCGAGCTCAAGAGCGAGCTGCTCGAAGGCCCGGTCGCCAAGCTGTCGGGCGGATGGCAGACGCGCGTGAAGCTCACCGCCCTCTTGCTGCACGAGCCCAACCTGCTGCTCCTGGACGAACCGACCAACTTCCTCGACTTGCGCACGCAGATTCTGCTCGAACACTTTTTGCGCAACTATCAGGAGGCCTGCCTGATCGTGTCGCACGATCGGGCCTTCCTCCGCGCCACCTGTACGCAGACGCTGGAGCTGGCCCGCGGCAAGCTGACGATGTTTTCCGGCAAGATCGACGCCTTCCTCGAAAACCAGACGGAGCGCCGGGAACGCGACGAGCGCACCAACGCCACCGTGCTGGCCAAACGGCGACACCTGGAAGAATTCATCGCCAAGAACAAGGCCCGGGCGAGCACGGCCACCCGCGCCCGCTCCAAGAGCCGGCAGCTGGAAAAGCTCGACCTGATTCAGATCGACTCCGACGAACCGACGGCGAAAATTCGCGCGCCGGAAGTCGAGCCGCGCAAGGGGCCGGCCGTCCGCTGCCGCGAGGTTTCCATCGGCTATCCGAATCGCGAGGTCGCCAGCCACATCGATCTGGAAATCGATCACGGCTGGCGGGCGGCGGTCGTCGGAGACAACGGCCAGGGAAAAACGACGCTGCTGCGCACGCTGGTCGACTCGCTCGAGCCGCTCGCCGGCGAAGTTCGCTGGGGTTACGGCTGCAACGTCGGCGTCTACGCGCAGCACGTCTACACCAGCCTGCCCGACAAAGAAACCGTGATGAGCTACCTCGAACAAAAGGCGGCCATCGGCACGAAGACGCAAGCCATTCTCGATCAGGCGGCGTCCCTGCTCTTCCGCGGCGATCACGTGGAAAAGCCCGTTTCGGTCCTCTCCGGCGGCGAGCGGGCCCGGCTCTGCCTGGCCGGCCTGCTCCTGGCGCAGCACAACGTGCTCGTGCTCGACGAACCGGGCAACCACCTCGACGTCGACACGGTCGAGGCCCTGGCGGAGGCCTTGCTCGGCTATCAGGGGACGGTGATCTTCACGAGCCACGACCGGCACTTCATGAAGCGCGTGGCAACCTGCATCATCGAGGTCCGCGATAGCCGCGTCGTCAACTATCGCGGCGATTACGAGGCCTACCTCTACGCCGTTAACAAAGAGATTGATCAAGGCGAGCGGGAGCGCGAAGTCGCGCACGCCCGGCGGCTACCCGGCCCGCGGCAACGACAGCGGAGAAGAAGCCGTCCCGCCCCGCCCCCAAGAACGAGCGGGCCGCCCGCAAGGAAATCATCAATCTCGAACGCACGATCGCCCAGCTCGACACGCAAAAACGGGCGACCAACGACCGGCTGCTAAAAACCACCGATGCGGCCGAAGCCCTGCGTCTGCACAACGAAGTGACGGCGCTCGCCGCACAAATCGCCGAAGCGGAAGACCGCTGGTGCCAACTCCAGGAAGAAGTGGCCGCCGAGTAACCCTTTGTCTCAGAGCGCTCCTGAGCGAAACCTGCGTTATGACCGTCCCTGCCGCACGCGAGTCCAGCAACGATCCGAGCAAGCCGCTGGCCGGGTTGCGGGTGCTCGACTTTTCGCATGCGCTCGCCGGCCCTTACTGCACGCTCATTCTCGCGGAGTACGGGGCCGACATCTATAAGCTCGAATCGCGCGACGGCGGCGACATCGGCCGCGGCTGGGGACCGCCCAACTACGGCGACCAGTCGAGCTTCTTCATGGGGCTCAACCGCGGCAAGTTCGGCATCTCGATCGACCTCAAGAAACCCGAGGGGATCGAGCTGTGTCTGCGGCTCGTCGAGACGATGGACGTCTTCCTCGAGAATTTTCGCCCCGGCACGATGGAGCGGCTGGGCCTCGGTTACGAAGCCGTCGCCGCCCACAACCCGCGAATCATCTATTGCTCGATCTCCGGCTACGGACAGGACGGCCCCTCGCGAAACGAGCCGGCCATGGATCTCATCGTCCAAAGCTCGAGCGGCCTCATGAGCATCACCGGGACGGAGGACGGCGGGCCGGTCCGCTGTGGCTACTCGGTGGCCGACGTGAGCGCGGGCATGTTCGCCATCATGGGAATTTTGATGGCCCTACGGTCGCGGGACAAAACGGGCCGCGGCCAATACATCGACGTCTCGATGTTCGACAGCATGATCTCGGGCATGACCAGTTGCTTCATGATCTACCTGGGATCGAACACGCTTCCCAAGCCGATGGGGTCGGCCTATCCCACGATCGTCCCCTATCGCGTCTTTTCGGGGAAGGATCGCGACTTTTCCATCGCCATCGGCAGCGAAAAACTGTGGACAGCGTTTTGCGCCGCCCTCCAACGTCCCGATCTCGAGCACCATCCGGATTACGCCACGAACCGCCTGCGGGTGAAGAACCGCCCCGCGATCGAAGGCCTGCTTTCCGATTTGTTTCGCACGCGCCCAGCGGCCGAATGGCTGGCCATCCTCGGCAAGCAGGGCATCCCCTGCTCGCTCGTCCGCAACCTGCGCGAAGTGGTCGAGGATCCCCAGAGCGACTTCCGCGGCATGTTCCCGACGGTGCAGAATTCGCCCGTCGGTCCCCATCGAGTCACCGGTGCGCCGATCAAGTTCTCCCGCGGCGCCAAAGCCGCCAGCGCCGCCCAGTCACCACGCACGGCGCCGATGCTCGGCGAGCACACCCGCGAGACTCTCGCCGACTTATTGGGGCTCGACACCGCGTCGATCGGCAAGCTCGTCGAGAGCGGCGTCGTGTTTCAGGCGGAAGAGTCGCGAGGCTCGAACTAAGTTCGAGCGCGATCGACTCGCGCGTGCGGCAAAAAGAAAACGCGACCGGGCCAAGGCACGGTCGCGTTTTGCAGAACTCTTCGCAGCTCTTCGTGATTCGCGATTACTTCTCGCGACGTTCGCCACCACCGGCGTTCGCCGGGCGCTCGGTCCCCTGGGGCCGAGTCGTCGCCGCGCCCCGAACCGTATTTCCGCGCGGCTGCGGTTGGGTCTGCTGCTGCGGCTGAGTCTTGGTCGCGCCGTCGCGGTTCTCGGCACCACGCTGTTCGCCGTTCTTCGGCATGTTGTTGTGGTCGCCGCGATAGAACGTCTGCACGCGCTGCTGAACCTTCGGATCGCGCAGCTCGGCGATGTCGCGGATGTGCGGCAGGTCGCGGACGCGATCACGTCCGAAGCCGAGCATGAACGCGTGACGGCCGAAATCGAAAGTGCCCGCGCCCCACGGCACGGCCACCAGGCCGTTATCCGCCGCGATCACCGCGTATTCCAGGCAACCGCTGTCGGTGAGCACGAAGTCTTTCACGGTCCCGAAGCTCGCGTTCCCCTGCAGCATGACGTTCGCGCCGATGAGCGTGCTCCCCTGCAGGAAGCGATTCTGATCATGGCCGGCGTCACGAGCGTCCGGGGCAAGCGTGCGATCGTGGCCGACCTGTCCGTTTGGAGCGACCCGGCCAGCCTGCGGCGCGGCGGGACGACCCACCTGGCCGAACGCGCTCTGAGCGGTCGGGTAAGCGATGCAAGCAGCGAGGGCGATGTCGAGAAGTTTGCGAGCGGAAACGATCATAGGGAAATCCTTTTTAGCAGTGACTGGGGTTCGTTGAGTCCAATGAATCACGACCCAACCGAGAGTCGCACGACTCACAACCCAACGGACGCGAGCAATCCGACTGCGTGGGGTCTCGGCAAGGCCCGCGAAAGTACCACCGCGATTGAAAGCACTTCATGTGCCAAATGTCCAAGGCGTGAAAGGCCGCGTCCCGATCAAAGTCCGGGCAGCGAAACGGCGGCGTTTCCGAAACGCCTCGGAGCGAACCCATCACCCGCAGGCCGATCGTGCGTCGCACGCGGGCCGACTCATCGCAATCGGTTCGCAAATTCCGGCAATCGTTTCGACTTCAGCAATCGCCCAGCGTCGGTTCGCGCCCGGGAGCAGATTCCGCGGCATGCAGTTCGGCCGCGCCCGACCGGCCCTGACGAAACGCCCGCTTGCTGCTGTACATCGGAACCAACTCCCCCGAACGCCCTGTGCAATCTGGGTCGGAATTTGGTATTTATGAGGGCGACGACAGGTTCTGGTCCGTGATCTTTTGCGATCACGCGCTGGGTCGAATTCAGGGCCGGAACCACGCTGCCGACCGGTCGAAGCTTCGAAACCCGGTCTCTCTTTCGCGAGTACCGTTTAATACGAGACCGATCCGGTCGAATCTGCGACAGGTCGAATCTGCGAGCGCGGGGCTTGGGTCTGCCCCGCCCGTTCCAAAGTCATTCCTGCCGAGTGGGGAGAGCCGTATGCGATCGTGGGCCGTGTTCGCGAGTGTCGCAGTTGCCGGTGTCTCGCTGGTGTTCGCCGCACAAAGCGGGGCCCGCGCGGCCGACGCCCTGACGGCAGCCAAGCTCGGGCAAAAGATCGGCGACGTCGGCTTTGTCGACGCGGCAGGCAAGAAGATCACGCTCGACGATCTTAAAGGGGCGAAGGCCACGGTCGTCGTCTTCTTGTCGTTCGAGTGCCCCGTCTCCACCAGCTATTCGCCCGTGCTGAGCGAAATGAAAAAGCACTACGCGGACCGCGGCGTCTCCTTTGTGGGCGTCTGCGCAAGCGAGGCGGAAACTCCGGCCAGCGTTGCCAAGCGGGCGGCCGACTTTTCCCTCGACTTCCCCGTTTATTCCGACGCCCAGGGGCTCGCCGTCTCCGCCTTCAAGGCCGAGAAAACGCCCGAAGCCTTCCTGCTCGATCACAACCTGGTGCTCCGCTATCGGGGCCGCATCGATGACGCGTTTGCCGCCCGGCTCAAGCGTAACCAGCACATCAAATCGCACGACCTCGAAAACGCCCTCGACGAAGTCATCGAAGGCAAGGCCGTCAGCCATCCGGTCGCGGAAGCCATTGGCTGCCTGATCGGAGCCGAAAAGCAGATCAAGAAAGACGGGCCCGTGACCTACTATCGGGACGTGCTTCCCATCCTGCAGGCCAACTGCCAGGAGTGCCACCGTCCCGGCGAGATCGGACCGTTTTCGCTGATGACCTTTAAAGAAGCGGTCAACTGGGCCGACGACATCAAGACCTACACCGAAACGCGGCAGATGCCTCCGTGGAAAATCACGGGCGGCCTGCCGTTCCATAACGAGCGTCACATGAGCGACAAGGATCTCGCCACGCTCGCGAGATGGGCGGAGGACGGCACTCCCGAAGGCAAAACCTCCGACGCGCCGCCGCCCCGCCAATTCACCACGGGCTGGCAATTGGGCCAGCCGGACCTGGTGCTCACGCCGTCGAGCGGATTCGTCGTCGGACCGGGCGGTCCCGATATCTTCCGCGTCTTCGTGATGCCGACCAATTTGCCCGAGGACAAGTTCGTGGTCGGCTACGAGGTCAAGCCGGCGAACCCGCGCGTCGTCCACCACACGCTCAACTTTATCGACACCACGAAGACGGGCCGGAAGCTCGAAGAAAAGGCCCAGGCCGGCGAGAGCAAAACGAAATCAGAAAACGGCTGGGACCGCGGCCCCGGCTATTCGTCCGACATGGGCGTCGGCTTCTTCCCGCAGGGCGGACTCGGAGGCTGGGCTCCGGGACAGCTCGCGCGGCAGATGCCCCCCGGCTACGGCTTCCGCCTGCCCAAAGACTCGGACGTCGTTGTTCAAGTGCATTACCATCGCGACGGCCGGGTCGAACGCGACCATCTGCAAATCGGCCTCTACTTCGCCAAGTCGACCGTGGGAATGAAGGCCTTTAAGGGCGGCGTGATCCCCGGCCGCTTCCTGGCGATCCCCGCGAACGATGCGAACTACAAAGTCTACGGCTCGACGACGGTCACCGAAGACTGCGTGCTGCACAACATCACGCCGCACATGCACTTGGTCGGCAAGAAGATCAAAGTGACGATCAAGATGCCCGACAAGCCGAAAGAAACGCTGCTCGAGATCGGCTCGTGGGACTACAACTGGCAGGAGACCTACTTCCTGAAGGATCCGCTGAAGCTGCCGAAGGGCACCGAGCTCGACGTCGAAGCGACGTACGACAACAGCGCCAACAATCCCAACAACCCGAACAACCCGCCCAAGCTCGTGACCTTCGGCGACCAGACGACGAACGAAATGTGCTTCGTGTTCCTGGGAGCGACTTCGGAAGGCAAAGAACGCTCGCCATTTTCCAACCCCTTCGGCGGCGGCAACCGCCGCCGACGACGCCAGCGACTGGAAAAGACGAAGGAAGCCGCCAAGAAGGCCGCGGAGAAGCAGGCCAGCCGGTAGGGCGAGCGGGCGGCGACAATCTGACGTCTGTACCACGGCTGAGCGTTTTCGCTCAGCCGTTTTCTTTGTGCGCGCATCATCGTTGGGTGCCATGCTCACGGCTTTGAGTGAGCATGCGCCACAATTCCAAGACATGCCCACTCCGAGCCGTGGGCATGGCACCCGGCGCAGCACCGTGGCAACCTCTTGTGTGACGACTTACGGAGGCTTCGTCGATCCGTTTGGCTTCTCGCCCTTCGGACCGGATGAATGATTAGCCGCTGCCTGCTCGAGTTCGAACTTTTCCGCTTCAAGCCTGGCCGCGTTTGCCTGAGCGGCGTCCAAGTCATTCTTTGAAGCAATTTGCGATGCGAATGTCGCCGGGGCGAAAATCAACATCGCGACTAGCCAGACGCAGAATAAAATCGCGGTCCCCGCTATGAATGCGACACGCAGGAACCGAACCGTCCGCAGAACCGGTCGTTTGGCAAGCGCTGCTCCAATTTCTGGAATCAACGACCAAAGGCCAAGGGCCGCGCCCCCGAGTATCCACGTCCACAACGGGAGCGCAGCGTTCGAGGCAACGATAAAATAGCAAACCAGCATCGCGACCAGCAGGACGGCTCGCAAGAGCTGGGTGGCAACGGTTGAGCTACTTCGAACCACGCGCCACTTCGACGGGATCCGGATGGTCCTGGCTTCGGCCTCAAACCGTTTGGCATCGTCCTTAGGCCAGTTTTGCTCCGGGTTGAAGAGCTTCGTCATTGTCTCCAATGTATATTGCGAAAACTCCGAGCCCGGACTTGTTACTAGCGGCAGATCGTAGGATTGGTAGGCCGCCATTGCGTTCATATCAAGCGGGATGATTCCGAACGTCTTCGCGGAATAAAGCTGCAGGAGCGCGCGAGGAAATTCCTTGTCATCGACGGGAAAGGTCGCTTTGTTGACAATGCATCCTTTCAAAGACGGCTTGCGACTGAGTCTCGAAGCGTATTTCTGGAAAAACTTGCCAATGTTCTCCAAGAAGTTGGAGACCTGGTTCAACGAGATCCGATCCGCTTCGAGCACGAGCACATATCCGTCGGCGACGATCGCCGGGACAGCGCTTGAAAAATCGTAGCCGCCGCGCGTATCGATAATGATATGGTCAAATTCCTTTCTCAGTTTGGCGCACAAACCGTGCAGCAGCTCAATGTAGCGAGGCACCAAATCCGGACCGGTGCTGGCATGGGGCATGAAAAAACTGTCCTCCTCGACGCCGCCCCGCCAGAGGCCCGCGTTGCTCAACACAATGATAAATTCACCGTATTTCCCGTGAATCTTGCGGGGCATGACTTCGTCCGGCTTGAGCCCGTCAATGAGCGCATCCGCAAGGCATTGATTGGGCATGATTTGTAAGTCGCTGCTCTCGAGAATGTCGCCAAGGACGTACAACGACACTCCGCGAGTGGAGAAGTCTGTATCGATGATCACGACGCGGCGCTTGGCGCGGGTGAGAAGATATGCCGCGGAGGCGGATAGCAGGGTCTTACCAGTTCCCCCCTTGGCGCTCACAAAGGCGACAACCTGCCCGTCGACCGATCGACCCGGCTCGCTTGGCGGAAGTGATTTCGCTGACAAGCTCGCGTTGTTCGTCGACTCATTTCTTCCCGGGCCGGCCTCAACCATCACGACCTCCAGAAGCTACTGTTTTGCTCTTTTCCAAAACAGGTTGAAGCCAATCCCGATCCGTCCGGACGATCCCGTCATAAAGCCGTCGGAACACACCGGGCCGGCTCGTCGGTTCGGGCGCGAGTTGTTCGGGTCTGCTCCTCACGGCGTCTGCCACGAGGTCGATCGCCACCGCAGCAGATGTTGCGAGAGACGTCGGTTGTCCGCCGGGCGTCGGCAGCGGGGCAGGAATCAACGCCGGCTTGTTCGGACCACTCATCACGTCAAAGTTGTCCGTTCGCGAGTAGAGCACCGGGATCCACCAATCGTATGCGCTCCACTGCTGAGATTCATTTGGGATGAGCTGATCGATCGCACGCCGCGCCGTGCCGACTGCCAGATCGAATGGCTCATTATCTTCCAGGGCCTGCACGAGCTGGGTTGCAAATTCGCGCGCCGCGATTTGGTCAATCGGCGTTTGAGCACCGACCAAATAGGCGATCGAAGCCTTATCGAAAATTGCGCCCACAACGCTTCTTTCAAACTTGTGCCTGGTTTCTGCCCAGGCACTTTCGCACGCCAGAATGAGCGCAATCCGCGTCACATTGGTCACAGCGATCGATTCGCCGATAGCCGCACCCGTCCGAGGATCGGGAACCGGGAGTCCGTTGGTGCCTGGCTGCACAAATAGCAGGACGCCGGTTCCGTCGGACTTTTGAAGCTCGCCATGCCCCAGGAATAGAAAACCATTCGTTCTTGCCGTCCCTCTGATTTGTCGGTCAAAGTCACGCAGGGTTGGAGGGACGACGTCCACGGAATGGATGCGTTTCGTCGCGAAGGGAATCCCAAAAATTTGCGGATGTCCGAATGGCGAAGGAAAAACACACGTGAATCTGATGTGGGCGAGCGGCTCGTACAGCGAATTGGGCGCACGGTCATTACGAATCAGCGAACCGATCCTCGAGAGGAACGGCCCGTCCGTTTCACGAAGCAGCTCCCACGGAAGGAAATAAAGCGAGCGCGAAAGCTCCAGCGATACTCGGGGCTGCTCGCCCTGCTTGCCACGCTCCGCCAAGTACTTTCGCGTTTCGTCAAGGACTGGACCATCAAGGAAGCCAGTAAAGAGCGCTACCCCAACACGGCGGCACATGATTTCGTGATCGTCAAGCGTGAGAGACGACCGCGGAACCAGGCGTGAGCGTAACGTTCTCAGATCTTTGAAAAAGCCCGCATCGAGGCGAACGTTGCGACGAACCGGCCCGATTTTCGCTCCGCTGGGGCGATTATCGACAGTGACTTGCACGTCGATCGCTGCGCCGAGATCGCTTCCGTCGTCTGGCGCACCAGTTGCCGCCGCTGTGTCTGCAGTGCTCCCGGCGCCCTTGGATGCGGCGGCATTCGCGGCCGGGTGCGTGCGATCGATTATCACCGACTCGCCATCGGCCGGCAAATGTTCGATGCGGATTCTCAAGATCGGAATCATTCTCGTCGCTTCCGTTCGTCACCTCGCCAATTCGACGCTGGCGGCCGGCTCGCGCGGAACAAGAGCGGGTCGCACAACTTCGCGCTTCAACTCTCGCGATTGCCCGACAGCCGCCTAAGCGGGCCAGGTGGACCGGAGAATGTCCTGCGTCCCGGACAATCTCGAAAATCAGCTCAGCGTCAGGCCGGAGTGGGCGGATAGCTGCACCACACATTGAGGCCGATTTTGATCAGGAAAACGCTGACATAAATCACGACCGTGCCGATGCAAAATGTCGGTCCCGCGACCGCGGTTACGATCGGCGCGATAACCGTCGCCACGGCCGTAACACCATCGCTTGTCAAACCGGCACTTAACAGCTTTTGATACTTTTCGTTGACGGCGTGCTTTGTGTCGTCGCAGATTTCCTTGTGGACGGCGGTCTTGACGCGCGTGATCAGCTGAGGCAACCAGTCAAAAGCTCCCAGATCGTTGGCCGCCTTGGAAGCGGCCCCTTGAAGTGCCAGTTGGAGCCGGTAGTTGATGTTATCCGGCGACTCATTAAGGATCCCGTTGTCAATAATCTCTTTGAGTGAATCGTGATAGTCGTTTGGCAGACTCATAGAACAATCCCATCCATTACAAAAAGACACTGGCGCAAAACAAGGTTTGTCGGATTCCGGCGATCCAACGCGAGCTGCGTCCGCGGTAAGTAGTAGGCCGCCTTCTACCTGTGTATCGCGGCGGCTCCAAGCATGGCACTCTATGTACCGGACTCGATTCTGCAAATCAATAAAAAACCGAAATGCACTCGAGATGGCCGAGGGCTGCCCGCGCAAGTTGCAGCTCGATGCCGGCCGGAATTTCCGCCGCTTTTGCGCCCGACAATTTGCGTAGGGACGCTGATCCAATGCGTTTCATTCCGTCATTTTAAGATGCACTCGGCGAGGGCACATTTCAGCGTCCGAGCTTGACCGTCTGTGGCAACCGTCCATGTACATGAGGCCGGGCAATCGAGTATGGACAGCGACGAGCTAAGCCCGGGATGTTTCAGCAAAGGAACGTTTTCTCAGACAAACGTCACTCGCGTCATGCTGTTCGGGGAGCAAATGTTTCGTCCTGGGGTCCCGACCAAGGCGACCGGTGGTCTGGCCTTTGAGCTGCATCAGGAACGAGGCGAGCATTTTGCCGAGTGCTCCAATGCTCGCTTGCTGCTTCGCGTCTGCAAGTGACCCGTCCGGTGGAAACGCCTCGCGTGTTTTCGGGACACCGGCTGCCTTTCGGCGAAGGAGTTTCATGTCCTGTCCCAGGCACTGACAGGGTGTCAGGACGGTCTTCCAAAAGTACGTTGCTTTGATCGAGCCAGTGCAATTTGCGCCGCGCTGACCAAAAACTGATCTTGGATGAATCGGTCTTTTGTGGCTGAATAGGGATAGGCGACTGGCGGCTCAGCGATGTCGCTGCGCGCCGGGGGGAGCCGAGTGATCGAAGGTCCGTCCGGTCGTCTCCGCCAGGGGAAAGAGCCCTGCCGATGACGAAAGTTTTATCCCCGTGCGCGGAAATCGGGCGCGGGATTGAGCGGGGACGGGACACACGTTGGGACGGGATTGAATTGTCCGAGCCCCCCGTGTGAACGGGGGAGATAATCGAGAGTCCCGGATTCGGTGCACCCCCACCGGAGCACGGGACGGGACAGAAAGATTGGGACGGGATTGATTGGGACGGCACGCGCACGGGTCGGGACAGCGAGATTGGGTCGGGACAGCGAGGGTGGGACGGGACATGACGGTCTCCCGCGGCAGAACGGATCGGTCAATCCTTTGCCGGTGGTGGGGATCCGTTTCACTAAGGGGGGGACAAGGATCCCCAGCAGTCTCGGCAGCCCGAGCCCAGCTCGAAAATCCGGTCCGGACACGTTCGATGACGGGACGGGACACGTTGTTTCATCGGGATTTTGCCTCGAAATGTGGGCCGCGGCTCCGTAGGGCGAGCTGCCAGCTTGCCCCCGCTTCGTTGCCGGTGAAAGGATCCCCGGCGGGAACGAAAGAAGGATCCCCGCCGGTGATGGGGATCCGTCTTCACATAAAGGGAAAAAAGGATCCCCGGCAGCCGGGACGGGACTCGGGATCGGGACGGGACACGTTGTTTCATCGAGAAATGCCCGAAGAAATTGGCCGTCGCCCTTGAGCCCACCAGCGTTCTCGGCGCAATGAGCCAAACGCTCCCCCTCACCCCGACTCGACTGTCTTCGACCCTGAGGCTCGGCTCGACTGAGCTCGCGACTCGACTGAGCTCGTCGAAATCCGAAGTCAGACCCGAAGGGAGCTCGTCGCAGGCCGGCCCCTCTCCCGCCTTGCCGGCGTCCGCCGCTCCGGCGGTAAGTGCCGGCGCGGACTGAATACGGGGAAAGGGGAGAAGGCGAATCAAGATCGAAGACCACTGGCGGGCAAGCCGGGCAAGCCGACAGTGCCACCCGGTTCACACCCACTGGCGGGCGAGCCGCCAGTGCCACCCGCCGCGGGATCTAGCGTGCCATCGAATCCCGGTCTGGCCGCACCGGATCCAGGGGCATTGCCCCTGGGGGCCCGCGTCTGGGACGCGGTGGGCGGTTGCGGACGTTCGCCACGCCCCAGTAGCCGCCGATGAGGTGGGGGAATTTGCCGGGCGTCACGTGGTAGTGCCAGCCGCGGGCGTCGTCGTGGTGGACGTTGAAGGCGTTGAGCGGATTCTTGGTTGAATCCTTGGCCAGCTCGCCGGCCGCCTCGTAGGGGCCGTAGATCGGAAAACCGTCAAATGCGAAGCCGATCAGTGGCGAGTGGGCCGTGCCGTCGTCGGTCCAGGGCGATTTCACGCAGACCGGGTACTTGTGATAGTGGTACTCGAAGCCGGGGCTGGGGTGGCCGCAGCACCGGTCGAGCCGCCAGATCGCTTCCACCGAGTCGGCGTCGAACGGGTTGAAGAAGATCACGCCGTTCGTGGCGACGCCGATCGGCCCGCCGGGGAGGGCCCGGTTTTCGTTGTGCGGGTCGATGGCGACGTGGTTCGGATTGACCTGCGGCTCCAGCGGAATTCGCCAGACCTGCCGCTGCTCCTGGATGTAGTTGGGATTGCCGTCGAGCGCCCGCCAGCGATCGGGAAAGACGGCCGTCGGATGGTTCGGCAAGTTGTGCGACCGCACGATCAGTTCGGTCTTGGTGAACTCGAGCGTAACGTTGTCCGGCACCGGGCGGTCCTTGGTGACGAGCTTGCCTTCCAGGTCGAGCCAGCCCTTCCGCAGCCAGGCCTGCATGTTGTCGGCAAACGGCGCCTCGAAACGATCGGTGCGGTAATAGAGCCGATCTGCATTGGAAAAGTCGAAATGGGTCGGCGCTGCGGCTGACCGGCTGTGGGTCGTGTGCTCGCCGTCGGCACCGCGCGGATCGTAGAACCAGCGGCCGCCCAGCGGAATCAGCGAGTCGGCCGTCGGCTCGGGGAGCTGCGACTCGCACTTAGCCTTCAAGTCGTTCTTGATTTTGATGCGGGCGACGTAATCGTCCGGATCGGGAATGCGGACCAGCTCGAATTCGTTGATCCAGAACTCAGCCTGCTTCGACTTGCCGCTGCCGTGCCCGAAGCCGGCGGTCAGCTCGAGCGTGTCGACCTCGGGGAACGGCGTGCGAAAGACCAGCTCGTAGCTTTGCCAGGCTCCCACGCCGAGCCGGGCGTTCGTTTGCGGATCGCGAAAGTCTTCACGCTCCTTCTCGACCTGGGGATAAATCCACTTCTTGATCGAGTCGAGCGAGTTGGTGCCGCCGTCGCGAAAGAATTCGACCTTGAGATACAGATCGTCGCGCTGGACGTGAAAGCCGTCCTGCGCCAGGCCACGAATGCGAAAGCGGTACCAGCGGCCGCCGGTGGCCGAGATATTCTTGACCGTCTCCCGCACCGAGGCGGAGCGCAGATGCCCTTTCGCGCCGTCCGCGCTCGAGACGAACCGCACGCCGCGTCCGGCCTGCTCGGAGTGCGCGTCGGGGAAGGCGCCGTAGACCGCGTCGCCTTCGACGGTGAAGCTCTTGGGTGCCGAGCCTTTCTCGTCGAATCGCGGATGAGCGTTGATTGCCCGGTCGTGCATCGGTGCCGCCAGGGCAGATGGCAGCACGATGCACGCCGCGGCAATCAACGACAAAGAGAACGCCCGCACGATCACCTTTTCACTCCGGAAGTCAGTTCCCACAACAGCGCCGGACTTACTCGCCGGTCGATGTTACTCCGGTGCCGGACGGTCGGGCCGTTGCGGACGATTCGAGTCGCCGTCCTGCGGTCCGCCACCCGGGCCGCCATCGCCGCCCGGCCCACCTGGACGACCGCCGGGGCCGCCTGGGCCACCGGGCCCGCCACGACCGCTGCGCCCGTCCCGAGCGTTGCGCGGCGCGTGCCGGATAAAGTCCTTCGCGAACTTGGTCAACTCGGCGCGACTGAGCTTGCCATCGCCGTCAGCATCGAACGTCATCGCATGCGCGACCATTCCCTCAACGGACGGCTGTCCGCCTTGCCGACCACCGCGACCGCGGCGTCCGGAACCCTGTCCGCCATTACCCGGGCCGCCACCACCCGGTCCTCCTGGCCCACCCGCGCCGTCCGGCCCGCCGGGACCGGCATCGCCAGGTCCGCCTGGTCCGCCGCCACCCGGGCCGCCGCGATCTTCTGCTGGCCCGGGACCATCAGGTGGTCCGCCCGGTCCGCCTTCGGCCTGGGGACCACGCCCGAACTGTCCGCCGTGGCGTCCGCCGCCCGGTCCGCCCTGGGGATGCAATTCGTCCTCGGTCAGCTTGCCGTCGCCGTTCTTGTCGAGCTTCTTGAGGGCAGCCGGCGCATTGGCGATCTCTTCGGCCGAGAGTTCGCCGTCATGATTCGTATCGAGAACTTCCATCAGCGGATTGCGGGGCGGGCCACGTCGGCGGCCTCCTCCCCCCTCATCGGGCGGGCCCTGACGCTCGTTATCGTCACCGCCTCGCGGCGGGCCCTCCGGCGGCTGCGCGACGACGGCCGCCGCGCCCAAAACACAGAGCACACCGACCAGCCAAAACGTGCGACGCATGAAGTTTCTCCCAACGCGTGCGTCCGCGGGGACGTGACACGAAGCTCACTTTCCCGCGGCAACGCAATAGAGGGCCAGGTTCGACCGCAAAAACAATTCGTTGTTACTGATTGCCGGCGTGGCGTTGAAGTCGGTGTCATCGGCGGGAAAACGGTTCTGGGCCACGATCTTGAACTCGGGTTTCGCCGGCAGCACCAGCGTTCCGTCCCAGCGGGTCACCGCCAGGATTTTGTCGCCGGCAAAAACGGGCGACGCGTAAACGGGTCGTCCGCCCGTCTGCAATCCGGGCACCCGCTGCCGATACTTCACCTCGCCGGAGTTCGCGTCCACGCACCAGGCGAGCCCCCGGTCGTCGACCCAATAGAGATGACTCTCGTAGAGCAAGGGCGTCGAGACGTAAGAGCTGTTGCGGCTCGACCAGACGACGTTCGACGCGGTGACGTCTCCCTTACCCCCCGCGCGGATGGCATAACTTCCCGACGAACGCACGCCGCCAAAGACGTAGACCCGGTCACCGTCGACGACGGGACTCGGGCAAATGTTGCCAATCAGCTGCGTCTCGACGCGCCAGCGGAGCCTGCCCCGATTCGGATCGAGGCCCCACACCTCGCCGGGCACGGCAAGCACCAGGTCGCTCTTGCCCCCCTTGGTGACGAGGGCCGGCGTGTCGTACGCCAGTTCGAGCAGCTTGGCCTCACTCTTCCAGAGTTGCTTGCCGGTCCGCTTGTCGAACGCGCGGAGCGAATTGCTCTCTTCGGAGGCGTTCACGATCAAGGCGTCGTCGCACAGGATCAGGCTGGCGGCCGAGCCCCAGCGGCGATCGCTCGACTCTTTACCGACGTGGGCGCTCCACAGCTTCTTCCCCTCGAGATCGAAGGCGAACACCCCCGACTTGCCGAAAAAGACGTAGACGCGCTCGCCGTCGCTCGTCGGCGTGTTGCTCGCGTAGCCGTGCTCGGTGAGGTAGCCGTTGAAGTCGTCCTCGGGCGAACCGCCGTCGATCGTGCGGGTCCACTGGATTTGCCCCGTCTGGCGATCGACACAGACCAGGTGCCGCCGCAACCCGTCGATGCGGCCTGCTCCGCGATCGCCCGTGCCGTAGCCGGAATAGCAAGTGACGAAGACGCGCGAACCGACGACGATCGGGCTGGACGACCCGAATCCCGGCAGCTTGGCCTTCCAGCGCAGGTTTTCCGATTCGCTCCAGGTCGTCGGCAGGTGCGCGTCGCTGATTCCCGAGCCATTGGGGCCGCGAAACCGCAGCCAATCGTCGCCGCGAACCGAGTCAACAACTGCAAACAAGGCGATCAACGCCAGCGCGGCCCAGCCGGCCAACCCTGCGGCCGCCACCCTCGATCCGCTATGATTAACGGGATTCATCATTGTCGCAGTCTGTTGTCCGTGGCGATTGGTTCAAGGGAAGTAACGGAAACCGGTCGACCGCGTCCACGCCCCGCGACGAAGTGTGTGCCGATTCCGGCGAAAAAGGACGCCAGACGTCGCTTTTCGTCAGGCTGTGGAGAATGGCGGTCGTT
The DNA here is from genome assembly GCA_963800135.1 of uncultured Planctomycetaceae bacterium. Taxonomy (GTDB): domain Bacteria; phylum Planctomycetota; class Planctomycetia; order Planctomycetales; family Planctomycetaceae; genus DASPSM01. The sequence continues at coordinate 993,520 of CAWCZR010000003.1, forward strand.
TCTCGTTAGAGAACAGGTGAGTGATGACGGGCAGACCCTCGGCGCCGGCTGACGAGCAAGCGCTGGTGCTCCGCCTGCGAGAGGGCGACCCCGAGGCGTTGGGCGAACTGTTCAGCCTGCATCGAGAGCGGATTTGGCGGATGATCCGTTTCCGCATGGACCGCCGTCTGGCCGCACGAATCGACCCCGACGACGTATTGCAGGAATCGTTCCTGGCCGCCCGGTCGCGGATCGACAACTTTCTGGCCGAGCCGCACGGCTCGTTCTTCGTCTGGCTGCGGCTGATCGCCCTGCAAACGTTATTCGACCAGCACCGCCACCACATCGGGGCCGAGATGCGAAACGCCGGGCGGGACGTGCAACTGGGCGACCGGCCCGACTCGGCCAACACGTCGCTGTGCCTGGCCGCTCAACTGGCCGGAACGCTCACTTCTCCCAGCGAGGCGGTTGCCGGACTCGAAATGATGCAGCGGCTAGAGCAGGCGATCCGCACGATGGCCGCTCTCGATCAGGAAATCATCGCCATGCGGCACTTCGAGGATCTGACGAACATCGAGTCGGCCGAGGCGCTAGGCATCAGCCCCACGGCAGCCAGCAACCGCTACGTGCGAGCCATTTCGCGGCTCAAGGAAATCCTCACGCCGTTCGGCGAGTCCAGTTTCGGCGTCCCAGGGAAGAAGTCGTCTTAGGTCCGAGCATGCTCGCACCCCAACCCGACAGCAATCCGCTCGAAGAACTCGCTGCCGACTTCATGGAACGCCAGCGGCGGGGCGAAATGCCGTCCGTCGAAGAGTACGCGACCGATCATCCCGAGCTGGCCGACGAAATCCGCGGCTTGTTTCCGACGATCGCCGCGCTGGAGAAAGTGCGGGCAGGCCAGGAAAGCGAAGACTCGCGTCGGCCGCCCGGCGCGACGCGGCTGCAACGCCTGGGCGACTTTCGCATCCTGCGAGAGATCGGCCGCGGCGGGATGGGCATCGTCTACGAGGCCATGCAGGAATCGCTCGGCCGCCGCGTGGCCGTGAAAGTGCTGGCCCGCCACTCGCGACTCGATGATTCGCACCGTCGGCGGTTTCTTCGGGAGGCGCGGACGGCCGGCCGTCTGCACCATACGAACATCGTGCCGATTCTGGGTGTCGGCGAGCAGGACGGCCTCGATTATTTCGTGATGCAATATATCGAGGGAGTGGGGCTCGACTCGGTCATCGGTCGGCTCCGGCGAACCAGCGGCACGAATCCGGAGTCGTTGCGGCTCTCGTCTTATTGGCGAGCGGCTGACACCGACGGCAGAATCTCGGCGCCGACGCAACGAGTGGATTCCGTCGCCAAAGCGGCTTCGGGGAATCGCGTCGCCAACAAGGCCGCGACTAGCGCGGACTTCAGCCTCTCAGACAACGCCGTGCCGCCAACTCCGAACTCGCAGGCGCAGGTCGCGGGCAGCGCTCCGCCGGCCATCGGCTCGGGGAGTGGTTCGCAGATCGCCGGGACGCAGCCGTTGCGGCAAATCTGTCGCACGTATTGGCAGGACGTGGCCTTTGTCGGCCTGCAAGTCGCGCAGGCCCTCGAATATGCGCACAGCCAGGGAACTTTGCATCGCGACGTAAAGCCAGGCAATTTGTTGCTCGACGCCCAGGGCACCACCTGGGTGGCCGACTTCGGCCTGGCCAAAGCCACCGATCAGGACGTCGTGAGCCGCACGGGGGACGTGCTGGGCACCCTGCTCTACATGGCTCCGGAACAATGGCGAGGAACGGCCGACGCACGCAGCGACATCTACAGCCTGGGCGTGACGCTCTACGAGCTGGCGACGCTCCGCGTGCCGCTGCAAGTTCACGACCGGGTGAAGGCGCTGGGCCGCGTGACCCCGACCTCGGCCATCACCGCGCCGCGAAAACTCTGTCCGTCGTTGCCGGTCGACCTGGAAACGATCGTGATGAAGGCGATGGCCGAAGAGCCGGCCCATCGCTATCAAACGGCCGGCGAGCTGGCGAGCGATCTCGCCCGCTTCCTGCAGGACCAACCGATTTCAGTCAGCCGGCCCAGCGTCTGGGAACGTTGGCGGCGCTGGCGGCGGCGGAACCCGGCGGCTGCCTATTTTTCGACGGCGGCCGCTGCACTGTTGATCCTCGTCGGGGTGGTGACGTCGGTCGCCTATGTGAAGACGCGGGTGGCGCTGGCCGACGCCTCGCAGGCCAACGAAGCGCGCGGCCAGGCGCTCGCCAACGAGAAGCTCGAGCGCGAGCGGGCTGAGTCGATGCTCACGACGTCGCTGGCGGCCCTCGACAATGTTTTCGATCGCCTCGTCCCCGATCAACGCGACCAGGGACGTGCCCTGACCGTCACCGGCCAGGACCAGCCCACGCCGACGGCCGCCGCCTCTCCGGAATCTGCCGCGCTGCTCGAAGAGCTGCTCAAAGTCTACGACCAGCTCGCGGCGGGGCAGACCACGCAGGCGCGACTCGGCGGCGAATCGGCGCGGGCCAATCGGCGGATCGGCGACATCTACACGCGGCTGGGCGACCTTCCCCGCGCCGGCACGGCCTATCAACAGTCGATCGACAAGTACCAGGCGCTCGCGGCCGGCGGGACCGATCCCAAACTCCAGCTCGAAATCGCGCGGTTGCACAACGATCTCGGCGCGATCTATGACCGCCAACGACTCCGGGAGAAGTCCCGGAGCGAGTTCACGCTGGCCCTCGCGATTCTCCAGCCGCAACTGGCCAGCCCGTCCTCGGCGGCCGAGCGGTTCGAGGCGGCACGCACGCACTTCCTGCTGGGCCGCGGGTCCGACCCGCAAGGCGAGCCGGAGCCGCCTAAAGGCGGACCGCATCACCATCCCGGTGACGGTCCGCCGCACCATCCTGGTGACGATGGACCGCCCGGTGAACACCGCGGGCCGCCACCCGGCGAGCTTGGCGACGGTCCTCACGGCGATGGCCCTCCGAATCACCGACCCCCTGATGACAGGTCGCCGGGTGACTGGGATGGCGGACCGCCGCCGGATGATGGGCCGCATCGCCGTCCGGGGCACCGTCCTCCGCCGTGCGCCGGACGACCCGACGCTCCTCCCGACGACGATCCCGGTCCGCCGCCCGAGGAACGAGGCGACGGCCCGGATCGACCTCGCGACCGACATCACGATGCACCGCCGCCGCGCAAGGCCGACGCGAAGGAACTGGGACTTGCCATCGGGCTTCTCGATCCGCTCATCAAGAGCGATCCGCGGAATCCGGCGTACCGTTACCTGCTCGCGCAGTGTTACCGGGAGCAGGCCGATCCTCGCGCGGCCTCGTCGAGCCAAGTCGACAAGGCGGAGCAGTTGCTGACTGCGCTCGTCAAAGAGCACCCGGATGTGGCCGATTACCACTTTGCGCTGGCCGACACGTACGCGATGTCGGACATTCGCTCGCTCTCGCCCAAGGACTTTCCGCGGGCCGAGAAGAATCTGCGGGCCGCGCTCGACCAGAGCACGACGCTCGTCGATCGCAATCCCTACGCGACCGACTATGCCGCGCTGCACGTGCACATTCTGCACAAGCTGGCGGGCATCTTGCGGCAAAACGCGCCCGAACGCGCCGGGTCGCCAACCACCGTCGACGAAATCGGCCGACTCTACCAGGAAGCCGTTCGTCGACAGGCCAGCCTCGTGCGACGATTTCCCGGTAATTTGGGTTACTTGTTCTGGCTTGGAAAAATCCGCATGTCGCTGGGCGAGTTCTGGCTCGAGCGCCACAACCCGCAGGAAGCCCGCAAAGTCTTCGAGACGGCCATCGCCGATGTCACGCCCGCCTACACCGGCAAAGTTGCCACCGGTCCGTTGGGCGACGTGTTGCGGAGTCTCTACGATCGGCTGGGCGAATCGCTCCAGGATCTGGAGGACCAAGACGGAGCCCGTGCGGCCCACGAAAAAGCACGAAAGATCGGCCCGCCCGGTCACGGCCCCCGTCCCGACGATGGGTCCGGTCCGGGCGGCGACCATTTCGGACCGCCGGGCCACCGACACGGACCGCCTCCCCCGCCCGAGGGCTGATGGAGACCCGCCGCGCCTGTTCGTTACGGATGCCGGGCGCGAGCCGCATCGCCCATGATGTGCGCTCGAATGATCTCGACCTTAAAGCTGCGCAGCAGCGGGCCGGGAAGCATTTTGTCAGCGTTCACGATCGTCCCATCTGGTCCGACAAGCAAATAGCTCGGGAAGGAATTGACGCCGCACTCGTGAAGGTAAGCATTCAACGTGCGGCCGTCGGCATGGTCGATGGCGATCGGCACGGCCATCGAGGAGGACTCGACATATTTGCGAATCCGCTCCGGCTCGACGGAATTGTCGTGCACGCCGATCACGGTCAACCCGTGATCCTTGTAGAGTTCGTAGGCGAGTCGCACCGACGGATAGTCTTGGTGACAGAAGTGGCACCACGTCGTCCAAAAATCGAGCAACACATATCGGCCGCGGAAATCGGCCAGTTTTCCAGTTCCCTGCGGCACGTTGAGCCATAACCGGCAATCAAGCTCCGGAGCCAGCCCGGCGTGGATCGAGCTGCGGGCATGGCCGCCAGTGGAGCCCTTGGCTTCCCAATCGCGCCACTCTTTGGCGACTTCGTCCAACTGCCGTTCGTAGGGCTCGGGTTCGAGCTTAAGCGTGATGTTCGTCAGGCTCTCCGGCCGATCGAGATGGACTTCCGTCCGCGCCCCGAGCGGCTCGTAAGCATGAAAGGCGACGACTGGATGGACGTAGATCCGTTTGCCATGCTCGCCCGTCGGCATCACCGATGGCTGCAGCTCGAAGCGGCCCTGGGCGTCGGTCAGCGTGGGATTCTCCCAACGGAGCTGCGGACCGCGGAACCGCACGACTGTGTGAGAGGCCGGACGCCCATCGGGCCCGACCACGCGCCCGCTCACTCTCGGCGTCGGATGCAGGCGGATGTCGCGGACACTCGCCGGCCCCGGAGCCTTGATCGAAAGCTGGATCCATTGAGGATCGCAGGTGAAATTGTCCTTGTAGCAGGTCACCCGCGCCAGCCCCGTCGCCAGTTGCAGGGAGAACGTGCCGTTCTTGTCGGTCCTCTTGGAATCGGCGTGGACCCACAGCAGGGCGGACTTGCCGGCTGCGTCGGGAGCGCTCGTCCCCAGCACTTCGCCTACCACAACCTCGTCGGCCACCGGTTTGCCGGGGTCTTCGAGCACGCGGCCCTGCGCGATGACTTTGCGATGCATCTTGAAGGTGTACGTGTCATTCGTTCCCGGCCCGATCGCAAAGCTCTCGTGGTGCGCATCGGCCGTCACTCGAGGCACGATCAAATGCTCGTCGTGCGTCAGCGTCAGCAAGTTGTAGTTGCCCGGCTCGACGGTCAGGCGGGCGACGCCGTTCTTGTCGAATGCCAGCGGGAAATCGACATACGTGGAAGGCCGGCCGAACGGCACACGATCGAGCCGCAGCCTCGGCGGGGCGGTTGGAGAAATCTGGTCCGACGGCTCGAGCCGCAGCGTGAGCTTCACCCCCGGACGCAGGACCGCGTCGACCTTGGTTTGCGGCTTCACGATCACGCCGCTCAGTTGCGCTTGCACGAAATCGGGATGTTCGACGACGAACGCGAGCGAGGCTTTTTGCGGCAACACCGGCAGTTCCACGCGCCCGGCTTGGTCGCTGGCGGGAACGTCGAAGTTGAACCGGGCATCCTCGAATCGCCGCGATTCAAAGAAGAACGAGCCGTTCGCATCTTGCTGCTCGACCGACACGACGCGGGCGCCAGACACGGGCTTGCCGTCGGGTGTGCGCACCAGGACCGCGAGCGCGCCCGGCCGGCTCAGCGAGATGTCCGCCGCAGGCAGATCGCTGTCTTGCAACTTCACGAGGCGATAAGCCCGCGAAAAGCCGGGCGCGAGCACTGCGACGACGTACGCCCGCGCAGCCAGATTCTCGAAGCGGTAGGTCCCGTCCGCGCCGGTCTTGACCGTCCCCCGCCGCATTTCCGGCTGGTTGCCGGCGTCCCGCGCGAACAGGCAAACTTCGGCCCCCGCCACCGCCTTGCCGTCGCTGTTCAGCACGCGGCCGGCCACTCGCCGCGTCGCTTGCGAGCCGTGGCCGCCCGCCGGTTGCCCCTGTACGGCACACGGTCGCGAAAGGACCAAAACCGTCAGAACGAGACCGATGCCGGCAACCCGCGCGATGCGGTGCGTCTGCATGAAATGCGCCTTTCGCAAGAGACCCTCTCTGCCACGGCCGTCGGTCGAAATCCTGCCCCAAATGGAGTTCCGAGACAAGAATTTTCGTCTAAGAGACGCCCCGCCGGTGGCGTAAAAGCAAAACTCCTCCCGATAGCCCCCGCAGAACGCTGCGGTGGCCGCTCGTGAATCTGGATTCGCCTCGCCGGGTGAACGATAATCGCACGAGCGCTCCGCCGGTTTCGACCGCCTTCAACCTCTCTTCGCTGTGGAACCCCCGCGCTTGACTGTTCCCATTCGGCCGTCGCGGCGCCGATCGTTCTCAAGGACCGCAGTTTGACCAAACGTTCCCGCAAAGCGCCGCGCGTCGTCCCGCCGCCTGTCGTTGCCGAGCCTGTCCAAATTCCGGAAACTCAGGGCGCAGCATCGGCCGCCTGGACGCGGCGTTGGCCCGGGTGTCTGATCCTGTGGGCCGGTTGGCTCGTGCCGCAACTGGTGCTCTTGGGCCCCGCCCTGGTCGGTCGCACCGTCGATCTGCCGGTCGACCTGCTGACCACTCCCCATACGTACCTTCCCAATCCGTCCGAGTACGCGGGCGTTCTACAGCACGGCCGCGAGCTGTTCGACATGGTTTTGCTCTATCCGGAGGCGCGCGAATTCTCCGCGAAGGAACTGCGGGCGGGGCGCTTGCCCCTGTGGCAGCCCGCGAACTTTGCGGGAGCGCCCTTTGCGTTTTGGCCCAAATACTCGCCGTTCGAGCTGCTTTACTACGCGGCGCCGTACCCGGTTACGCTGGCCTGGATGGCCATCGTGCAGGCGATCACGGTCGGACTGGGAATGTGGCTCTTGCTCTCACGCTCGTTTCGGCTCGGTTACTGGCCCGCGGCCCTGGCGAGCTGGTGCGCGCCGATGACTGGCTACGTGACGGTCTGGCACGGATCACTCCCTTTGGGGCCAGTCCTCTGGTTGCCCTGGTCGCTCTGGGCCGTACACACCGCCGTGAAAAATCCTGCCGGACTGGGCGGACTGTGGGTGGCCCTGATCACTGGTCTGATGTTGCTCACCGGCCATCCGGGCGTCGGCGGCCTCGTGCTGCTGACGACCGGGCTCTATTTCGTCTGGCTGCTGGCCGACGACTTCCTGTTTGGAGACCTTCCCGTCCGTCGACAGTGGCGACTCGCCGCATGGCGCGTGGCGGTCGTCGCGGCGGGCTGGTTGATCGGCTTCCTGATCGGCACACCTTATCTGCTCCCGCTCTTGGAATACGGCCGCACCGGCTATCGGATAAACGTCCGCTCGAGCGGGTACGAGGAGCGGCCGCCCGAAGGTCTCGAGGGAATCCCCGCCATCCTCTGGCCGGAAGTCAATGGCGACGAAACGCATGCAACGACGACGCGGATCACAGGCCGATCAAGCTTGATCGAGGGAGCATCCGCGGGATACGCGGGCCTGCTCGCCGCGCTGTGGCTGGCGCCGCTGGCTTGGCGTCATCGACGGCTGCGATCGCTGACGGTCTTCCTCGCGCTTTTGACTCTTGTGTCCTTGGGCTGGGCACTTAACGTGCCGGGCATCGTCCACCTGCTGCGCGCCGGGTGGATGCGCCCGCTGGCGTCTTTGTCGTTCAACCGCTGGGTCTTTGCCGCGTCCGACGCGATCTTGATCCTCGCCGCCATCGGACTCGATTCGTTGCTCGCCAGCGTGCCGACGTTTCGATGGTGGTGGCGCTTCCCCCCGCTGCTCTGCGCCGGCTTTGGTTGTTGGTGCCTTTATCGATTCGTCACTCTGTCGCCCGCGCACACGCGGCAAGGATTCGCGACCGTCTTTTTGTTGGGGGCGGTCATGGCCTTGGCGGGGATCGCCGGCTGGGCAACCACGTTTTCCCGCCGACCGCGTATCGGCTGGCTGCGGATCGGCCTGATCGGGTTGCTCCCTCTGGAGCTGTTTTGGTTCGCCTGGACCGAGCGGCGGCAAGCCGACATCTCGCTCAATTTTCCGCCCGTTGCCGTGCTCGACAAACTGACCACGCTGCCGCCGGGACGTACTTGGGGCATCGCCTCCTTCGAGCCGAATCTCAATCAGACCTTCGGCCTGGAGGACATTCGTGGCTACGACGGCGTCGACCCGGGAAATTTCATCCGCCTGTTCGAGCTGGCGGTGGATCGAAAACGGACGATGTTTTTCTTTTACGCGCGGACGCAAGTCGCGATTCCCGCCGCCGCGTACACCGATCAGGGGTTGCGGCTGCATCCCGTGTCCGACCTGCTCAACGTGCGGTACCTGATCTATCGCAGCCCCCCGCCCGTCTCGCTGCCGGTCGTGCTGCACGAGGACGACTATTGGATTGCGGAAAACGTGGGGGCGCTTCCCCGGGCTTATGTGCCGCGTTCGGTCCGTATCGTCCCGGACGACCACGAGGCACTCACCCAGATGGCTTCGTACGACTTTGATCCCGGCCAGACCGCCTTCGTGTCCGAGGATTTGGGGCTGCCTCCCAACATGCAGGGACAAGCGAGCGTCCAATACCCGAACCCGTCGCGGGCCGAGATCGACGCGTCGATGCAAACCGACGGGCTGGTGCTCGTTTCCGACCTGTGGGATGGCGGCTGGCGGGCGGAACTGGACGGCGCGGAGTGTCCGATTTACCGCGTCGACACCGCTCTCCGCGGATTCCACGTGCCGGCGGGGAAACATCGCATCGTCTGCACGTACGAACCGCTCAGTGTGTGGGCCGGCTTTCGGGCGGCGGCCGGCGGACTCTTGCTGCTCGTCCTGTGGGTTGTTTGGAAGAGCCGCACGAGCATTCAGAATCGCTTCGCGCGATTCGGTCGTGCCCGAGCACAGAATGCATGAGCAGCCGTGACGCGATTAGGAATCGCCGTCGATGCCGACGACCGGGCTGCGTCGCTCCATCAAAATCGTATCTCGCCAAACGCCGCGGAGCTGGCCGATGCGCTCGCGTCGCCCGATCTCGCGAAAACCGCAGGCTCGCTGCAGCCGCAGGCTGGCGTCATTTTCCGCGAACGTGGCCCCCTGCAGCGTCCAAATGCCGCGCCGTTCCGACTCTGCAGTCACGGCCAGCAACAGTTGGCGACCGATGCGTTGACCGCGATGATTGGCCGCAACATACATGCTGACTTCCGCGACGCCGGCATAGCAAGCACGGCGCGACACGGGACAGAGCGCAGCCCAGCCGACGATCCGAGCGTCCAGTCGCGCCACGAGGCGCGCGAACGGATGATGGGCGGCATCCCATTCGTCCCAAGTCGGCGGATCGACCTCGAACGTCGCCTGGCCGGAGGCAATGCCGTCGACATAAATCGCCCGCACCAACTCCCAATCGGCCGGCGCCATCTCGGCGATCTCGAGGCTGGCAGAATGTTCCCGCACTCGATCTCTCACACGTCAGAGGGAGCCTCGTCCGCCCGCGATCCGTCAGAACTGCATATAGAGAACGGGGGGCGGTTCCTGCTGAAAGGCCCACTGAACGAAGAACATCCCGGCCACGAACGCGCATTGGGCACAGAGAATCGTGGAGAGCAATCCGTTCCGCTCTCCCAGCCACCGACCCGCTCGCTCGAAAAACGAGCCCGCGGCATCCGATTTCCAAAGCGCCGTCAACAGCACGGCCGCCGCGACAAGCACGAGCGCCGGTCCCTGCCACGAATACCTCGAGACGGCCGCGGGCAGATTCGCGAGACACGTGCCGAGCGCGCGGAGAATGCTCAGGGCACGATCGACGTCGTTGGCAAAAAAGAGCTGGCAGACGCAGACGTAATGCAGCGTGATGACGATGGCGACCAGCCGCACCGTCTTGTTTTTGAGGTAGGCGCGCAGTCGTTGATGGCCGATCGTCGCCCGCAGGATGTCGCCGTAAGCTCGCGTCGCCGCCGCTCCCAGGCCGTTGAGCACGCCGAACATCACAAACGCGTCGGTCGTGCCGTGCCAGACGCCGGCGACGAACAGCGCAAAGAACAAGAGCGCGTAACTCCAAGAGCGGGCTCCGCGCGGAAAGGCGGTGGCCGCCGCCTTATAGCTCGACATGAAAACGTAGTCGCGAATCCAGTGCGTCAGCGTGATGTGCCAGCGGTCCCAAAAGTCCAACACGTTGCGGGAGAGCCACGGCCGGTTGAAATTCTCCGGCAGACGAAAACCGAGCAGCCCGCCGGCGCCGATCACGATGTCCGTATACCCCGAAAAATTGAAATACAGGTAGACGGGATACGCGTAAAAGGCGATCAGCACGGCCCCCAACCTCGGCGTCGTCCATAATCCGCCATAACCTTTGAGGGCCGTTTCGACGTAAGCCCCCAACAGCCCCACCTTGATCATTCCGGTCAGGATGCGAATCCAATAAAGCAGGCTTTCGCGGGTCTCGCTCGGCTGCAGATCCATTTCCTCCCAGTATTTCAGGAAGTCGTTATAGCGCTGGATCGGGCCGGCCGTGATCGTGAAAAACGAAAGCTGATAGTTCAAATACCGCCACAGATTGAACGCAGCCAGCTGTCCCTGCCACTGGTCGATCAGCATGTGGATGAATTTAAAGATCATGTACGACAGGCCGATCAGTTCGACCGGATGCAGCCGCATATCCAGGGCGAGCGGAAAGGGAATGAAGCCGGCCAAAAGCGTGTAGCGCTTGACGTAGAGATAGAGCAAGAGGACCAGCGATACGCACGCCGTCACGATCGAGCCGCGGCCCCGCGCTCGCACAAGCATCAACGCCCCGTACGTCGCCCCCAGCATGCCGGCAAACCAGATCCAACTGCGGAGGTCGGGCACGAGCGGGATGAGGAACATCAGGCTCACGCAGGCCAGCACGATTTGCCGCGAGCGTTTGCCGGGCGCCAGGTGAAAGACGATCACCGCCGCGCCGCAAAAGAAGAGGAAACCCAGGGAGCAGACCGCCATTGCGCGTTCTCAACCGGCTTGAAGTTTGCTTTCGATCAGCCGGACAAAGGAGCCGATATTCTGATCCGGTTCTTTCAATCGCGACATTTCCGCGGTCGCGAACTTGATCCCCAGGGCCCGCTCGATAGCGATCAAGAGGTCGATATGCGTCACTGAGTCCCAGCCCTCGACGTCGGCCGCAGTCATGTCGTCCCGCAGGACGATGGTCGGGTCGTCGAAGACCTGGCGAAAGATTTCCTGCAGCTCGGCACGAACGTCACGCACGGGATTCGTCCCTCTCGATAAAGTGCGGCAGCACAGCCGCGGCCGCAACGTCGAGCTCCCAAAAGGTCGACGCTCCGTCCGAGCCGGCCGGCGAAAATCCGAGCTTCGCGTAATGGTCGACGACGAGCCCGTTCTTGGCTGACGGGATATACGTCCCCAACAGACGATTGCATCCGGCCTCGCGGCACAAATCCACCAACTCGTTGCGGGCGAACTGCTCCACGCCTCGCTGCAGCACGCGGCAGCTCATGATCCAGGTGTCGATGGCCAGGGCGTCTGCTTGTTTTCGCAGGAGAATCACGCTGATCAGCCCGTTGTCGCCCAGTTCGTCGCGGAGGCTGAACGTCCGCGTCTGCCATTCGGAATTCTCGACCAAGCCGCGGACTTCCGCCAGCGTGTAACGCCGCGTCGTCAGGTTGAACTGGTTCGACTTGTTGACCAGCTGCGTCGAGCGTTCGATGTTCAAGTCGTTGATCGGCTCAACCTTCATCTTCATGTGCAGCGAGGCGAGAAACGATTCCAGGTCGGGCGCGCCGGCCGCCAGCTCTTTCCGCCGCGAGTTCTCGGAATAATAGCGAGCCCGGGACGAATCCTCCCGCGTGAACGACGTCGTCTCAAAATAACGGTGACGAGCGACCGCCGCGGTGTAGCCCGACGGATCCTCCGGCAGATCGGGTACCGCGACTTGCGGCACAAAGCGGCGGACGAGCGCACGCTCGGCCGGATTGTCGTCGACAAAGACGATCGAATCGAGTCCCAGTTCCAGCTGGTCGGCGATTGTGCGGAGGTTGTCCGCCTTGTTATTCCAATTGGCGACGAACGCCGAGATGTCGCCCGGCGCAGCACCATGTCGGCCCGTTTCTCGAAGGGCTCCCGCGCCTTCTCGGGATCGTTCTTGGAGCAAACGGCCAGAACGATGCCCCGCAGCGAAAGGTCTTTCGCGTAGCGCTGAAACGCGAGGAATGCCTCGCCCTCGCCCGAACCTTGCCCGAACTTGATGCCGCCGGGCCCCAGGTCGCCCACGACGCCGCCCCAAAGCGTGTTGTCCAGATCGAGGGCCAGCACCTTCTTGCTGCGCCCCAGCATGGCCCGCAGCAGCGAGACGACGCTGTGGGCATACACAGGCAAGCACTCGGCCCCGCAGGGCATTTTGAACTCGTGATAAAACCGCGGATCGAACCAGCCCGCGGCCCCCGCTTCGGCCGCGAGCGCATTCAGATCGTGCATCACGACGAACGCGGGCGCCGCATCGGCAAGCTGGCGATTGAGCCGCGCCAGATAATTTTCGCGGGCCGCCGGATGCCGCAGCGTGTAGTGCCCCAGAATGCGATCAAACGGAATGTCGAAGTTGTTCTGGATCAGCGTCGCGTTCCAGCGGGAGCGGGCCGTCTCCCAAAGCTGCAGCCAATCGGACAGCTCCGTTTCGGCGAATTGCTCGACCGCGGCCGCGTCGGCTTCGAGCGGCGGCACGCGGGTGAGATCGCGAGCACCAGTCGCCACGAAGACGATCTCCGGTCCGAACTGATCCAGTCCAGATCCGGGAGTCAGGATCTCCTGACGAAACAGTCCGTACTCGGCTTCATACATCTCGGCCGCGATGCCCTCATTCGCGAGGAAGAGCTCGATCAGTTGCCGCAGCTGAATCGTCGTCGGGCCGCCCAAAATCGCCAGCCGAACGACTCGACCGGCGTTCGTCCCCGCGTTCGGCCCGTTCACATAGCGCCGCAGCTTCATCAGCGACGAGTAATCCAGCAAGGGGCTCACGGCGCGGGCCGCCCAGCCACGCGCCGTCTCGGGATCTTCCTGCTGACTGACGGCTTTGAGGGCCCCGACGAAATCAGCGAAACGCGGCCGGCGAGCCGGCGCGTCGAGCTGCAAATACGAGAGGATCGTTTCCTGATCGTGCTGCGAGGCGGTCAACCGGGATATTCCAGCGTTGTCGACTTGGCAAGCCCGCGACGAACGGATGGGGGTCAGCGCGACAGAATCTTGCCGGATGGGAACTCAGAATCGATCCTAAGCCGGCGAAATGCCAAGGTCAATCGCCGCGCCCGGGGACTAACTCGTGTCGCCCGTGCGTTCCAGCAAGTAATTGGCGAGCGAGATCTCCCGTTAGCGCATCCTGCCGGATTGACTACAGTTTGCCTCCCCAACGGAGGCGGCCGTGCTCGCGTCATCTTATGTTCGGCGGATGCCCTGGTTCGTCCTGATTTGGGCCTGCGCCCTCTCGGCCATGGGCCTGGCGGCGATTGCGCGCGGCGACGAACTGGCCGGCGGTGGACAGCTCTGGTCGCGACAGCTCGAGTGGATTCTGCTCTCGGCCTGCGCGCTCTTCGCGGCCACACTGCCGCACTATCGACTGCTCAGGCACGTCTGCTATCCGCTCTTCGGCGCCTGTCTGCTGCTGCTCGTCGCCGTGTTCCTGACACAGCCGCGTAACGGGGCGCAACGCTGGATCCCGCTCGGGCCAATCGCCTTTCAACCGTCGGAACTGACGAAGCTGGCGTTCATCGTGGCGCTGGCCGCGTATCTGGTCCATCAGCGCAGCTACCGCGAGTTGAAGGGGCTGCTCGTTCCGTTCTTGATCGCGCTGGTGCCCGTCGGGTTGATCCTCCGCGAGCCCGACCTGGGAACGTCGCTGGTCTTTTTGCCGGTGCTCTTTGCCATGCTGTTTGCGGCCGGCGCCCGCGTGCGGCACCTGGTCTTTGTCGTGCTGTTGGCCGTACCCGTCCTGCCGATGATGTGGATGGGAATGAGCGCCGAGCAGAAGTCGCGAATCGTGACATTGTTCGTGCAGCGCGACGGCGGCCCGGCCCCCACCGGCGACGGGTATCACCTGCACCAGTCGAAGCAGGTGATCTCGCTCGGCGGCGTGCGCGGCAGCCAATTCAACGGCCCGACGATCGACGATCCGCAAGCCTATCACCTGCCCGCATCGCGGACCGATTTTGTCTATTGCCTGGTCGGCGAACGGTTCGGATTGATCGGCGCGTGCACGACGTTGCTGCTGTATCTGGCCTTGTTCGCGGCGGGACTGCGGATCGCCGCCGGCACGCGCGAACCGTTCGGACGGCTCCTGGCCGTCGGCGTGATTACGTTGATCGCCACGCAGACGATCATCAACACCGGGATGACGGTCGGTCTGATGCCCGTCACCGGGATCACGCTGCCACTCATCAGCCACGGCGGCTCGAGCCTGATCACCACCGCCGTTGCGCTGGGCCTCTTGCTCAACGTCGGCCTGCGGCCGGGTTACGAAGTGGCCGGCGCGCCGTTTCGATTTGCCGAGTGACTCAATTTGCCGAGTGAACCGACTCGTCCTCGCCGGCCATCAAATCTGCCAGCGACTGGAGTAACCCAGTCGCGTCAGCACGGTCCGCCGCCGCGAGCGCCATCTTCAAGAGCGCAATGTGCCGTTCGGTGAGCGGGATTAACGAGTCGGGCGGCGGGACACGGGGCACAAGTCTCTGCGAAATTGCCGCGACCAGCGCGTCGACGCCCGCGCCCGTTTTCGCAGAAACGCGAATCCACCTTTCAGTTTCGTCTGGCTGCCAATGGTCGTCTCCCTCGTACACCGGAAGGTCGCACTTGTGAGCGACAACGATCGCCGGTCGATGCTCGGCGAGAATCGCTCGGTCGGCGGCCGATGCCGATTGGCTGATGTCGACCAGCACCACCACCAGATCGGCCGTCTCGAGCGTCTGCCGCGCCCGCTCGATTCCCGCCGACTCGAGCGGATCGGCACTCGCCCGCAGGCCCGCGGTGTCGGAAACTTCGATCGGCCAGCTATCGACGGCCGTTTGCGCACTCACGACGTCGCGCGTCGTTCCGGGCTGATCGAAAACGATGCACCGCGTGTAACCCAGGATCGCGTTGATCAGGCTCGATTTGCCCACGTTCGGCCGTCCGGCCAGCACCACGCTCCAGGGCCGCGTGAGATGCAGACCGAAGTCGGCCCACGCCAGCCACTCGCGGATGCGGGCCGCCGCAGCTGGAAGATTGCCCGGCGCCTCGGCGACGAGTGCTCCGACGGCCGATTCGAAGAGGCCGTTCCCCTGCTCCCACAGAATGGCTGCCGTTGGCAGCGTCGTCGCGCGACAGAGCAAGGCCATGATTTCGGCCCGCAGCGACGATTCCGTCTGCTGCAAAAATTCGGGCCACGCGACCACCCGGAAACCGGCAGCGGCAAGATCCCGGAGGATCCGTCGGGAAGCCGCCTCGCCGCCGTGACAATGAATCTCGAGCGTCGCGTCATCCAGGGCGCAGAGCACGATTTCTTCAGACGGTTCGCTCCCCCAATGACCAAAGACGATGCGCCCGACGGATTGCGCACTCAGCGGCCGTCCGTTCGCCGCCCGAAAGGGCCACACGTCGACGATCGGACGCGAAGCCCCGATGAGCGCGACGCGAATCGTGGCAATCGCGCCGCGTCCGCTCGGGGTCAAGAGGGCGGCCAACGGCGGGCCGTTCACGGATGCGTTTCCAACTGCGTCGCGGCGACGACGGCGAGGCCTTGCAGTGAAAGTTGGGGCTTCCACAACGCGCCGGGCAAGTGATCGGTGAGCAGCGACGCGCCGCCACCGGTCAGGAGCAAGAAAGGCTCGGATGACCAGCGACGGCTGAGCCGCTCGGTCAGCTCCTTGATCGCTCCCACCTGCCCCCACAGCAGGCCGCTCCGTAGCGCTTCGCGCGTCCCCTGCCCCAGCGGCTCGTGCGATTCCTCGACCAGTTCATCGACCGAGATGTAGGGGAGCAGCTCGGTGTATTGATGGAGAGCCCGAGCGCACAATTCAAACCCCGGCAGAATCGCACCGCCTTCGAATGCCCCCTCGGCCGAGATTGCGTCGACGCACGTGGCCGTTCCCGTATCGATGACAAGCGCCGGTCGCCCGGGCGGACGAATCACATTGCACGCGACCGCCTTGAGAATGCGGTCCATGCCGGCGTTCTTCGGCGCCCGCGGCCGAATTGAGCTGGGGATCCGCGACAGTTCGTTGACGATCGTCGGCGCCGGCCACTCCGTGGGCCAGCCTTCGATCAAGCCGGCAATCCCATGCGGATGACTTCCCGAAAAATAGCCACGCACGACTGCGTCGGTCAGCAGCGACAGCCGCGCGCGAACTGCCTCCCACGCGACCGATTGTCCGTGCGGCACCGCGAGCTGGGCAGAGCACTCGGGAAGAGAGCCAGGCGTCGAAACGGTGGCGGACCAAAACAGGCCGAACTTTGTGCGGCTGTTACCGACGTCCACGCACAGCACGGGATCGCTCATGGACGTTCCCGAATCAAGAGACGGGCGCAGCCAGCCGTTCGCGGATTTGCGCGTTCACCACTTGCCCGTCCCGCGTGATCAGCGTGTCCCGCACGATCTCGTCCTGGGTGTCGATCGCCGGCAGCCCGTTTTTCTTCAGCAGCGTGAGGAAGGCCGTGACGTTCCGCGAAAACATCTGGCTGGCGTGATGGGCCACCGTCGCCGGCAGATTCACCGGTCCGAGGATGACGACTCCGCCGACCTCGATCGTCTCGCCTGCCCGCGTCGCCTCGCAGTTGCCGCCGCGTTCCGCCGCCAGGTCGACGATCACCGAGCCAGGAGTCATTCCGACCAGCATATCGTTGGTAATCAGCACGGGGGCGCGCTTTCCGGGAACGGCGGCAGTCGTAATGACCACGTCGCTCTCGCCGACGACCTTCGCCATCGCCGCCTGCTGACGCTTATAAAAGTCCGGGTCCATCGCCCGGGCGTAGCCCCCCTGCCCCTCGGCCGATTCGAGACCGAAATCGACGGGCTTGCCGCCGACGCTTTGAATTTGCTCGCGGGCCGCGGGACGCACGTCGTACCCGTAGACGATGGCCCCTAGTCGGCGGGCCGTCGCGATGGCCTGCAAGCCGGCCACTCCGGCGCCGACGACGAAGACCCTCGCGGGCGTCAGCGTGCCGGCCGCCGTCATCATCATGGGGAACATCCGCGGCGAGGCTTCGGCTGCCAGCAGCACGGCTTTGTATCCGGCCACCGTCGCCATCGACGACAAAACATCCATCGACTGCGCCCGCGTGATGCGGGGCAATAGCTCCAAGGCAAATGTCGTGACGCGCCGCTCGGCCAGCGCCGCAATCGGCCGCGGATCGGACAGTGGATCACAGAGCGCAACCAGGATCTGATTTTCCCGCAGGCTCTCGCCGACGGCAAACGGTTCCTGAGGATCGGCGGCGCCCGCGCGGACGTGAACGATGACCTCGGCCGCGGCGAACTCGGCACGATCGGCAGCGATCCGTGCCCCCTGCTGAGTGTATTGCGCGTCGAGAAAGCCGCCGTGCAGCCCGGCGTTGCTCTCGACCAGCACTTCAAAGCCGGCCTTCTTCAGGCTGCGCACGTCCGCGGGGACGATGGCCACCCGCCGCTCTTGGGCCGACGTCTCCTTGGGAACGCCGACGGTCAGCGAGGAAGTGTCGGAAGGCATGCGCTCGAGTCGTCCATCAATGGGGGTCGCACGGTTCGCTCAATCTTATAGCCAAAGCTCCGTGCTCCCGACAGTCACCCCGCGGCCGCCGTTGACGCCGTCCAATTGGCCAGCGGCAACGTGAGCCAGAGCACGTAGGCAATCGGCCCGGCATAGACGATGCTGTCGGTCAGATCGATCAGGCCGCCGAACCCGGGCATCAGCGCGGCCGCGTCCTTTTTGCCGAGATCGCGCTTGATCAACGACTCGCACAGATCGCCGACGAGCCCGGCAATCGCCACAATCACGCCATAAAGGATGCAGACCAGCCAATCGCCGCCCGTCCAGCTCCCGCCGAACAAACGCGGTGCGTACTGCAGCCAGGCCCAGGCCCCCAACCCGCCGACGACGACCGCGCCCACCGCACCCGCCCAGGTCTTGCCGGGGCTCAACAGCGGCGACATTTTGCGTCGGCCAAACAAACGGCCAAAGGTGTAGGCCCCGGTGTCGCCACATTTGGCTGCGACGATCAGCGATCCCAGCACGTAATAGCCTCGCGACTGTTCGACCGCACCCGGCGCGCTCAGCCCGATCCAGCGCAGCCGCACCGTCAGACATAGGAGCAGTCCAGCGTAGGCGACAATGAGCAATTCGGCGCCCAACGTCTCCATCCGACTGCCGGGAGCCCGGTAGCGAAACGCGTTCGACGCCAACAGCCACACCAAAGCCAGCCCGAAGACGACCGCCGAATCGAAACCGGCGCGGATGACGGACTCGAGTCCGGCGATGTGCGGTAACCACGCCGACGCCACGACAATTCCCGCCAGCGCCGCCGTTTGGGGAAAACTCGGCGCGAACGTGCGCGTGCGAAACAAGTTGACCAATTCCCACGCCGAGCGGACCGCGATCAAGAGCCCGAGACAAAGGAGCGCCGCGCGGAGGGCCCGAGGCGGGCATCGAGGTAGAACAGGCCGACAAAGGCCGGGATCAGCACGGCCGAGACCAGGAGTCGCCAGGCCAGCATTCCCGGTCAGTCCTTCAGCCCGCCGAAGCGGCGGTCGCGCACGGCAAAATCACGCAGCGCCTGGATCAGCTCTTTCCGACGAAAGTCGGGCCAGCAAGTTTCGGTCACCCACAACTCCGCGTAGCTGATCTGCCACAGCAGAAAATTGCTGACGCGCATCTCACCCGCCGTGCGAATCACGAGATCCGGATCGACGATGCCGGCCGTATACAGATGCGAGCTCACGACTTCTTCGGTGACTTCATCGGGATCCATCTGCCCGCATTCGACCTTGCGGGCAATCTCGCGGATCGCGTCGACAATTTCGGACCGCGCGCCGTAGTTGAGCGCCAGGCACAGGCCCATCCCCGTGTTGGGGCGGCTGAACTCGATGGTGCGGTCGACCTCCGCCAGCACGCCCTTGCCCAGTCCGTCGCGTCGCCCGATGGTGGTGAAGCGGATGTGCTGGCGCATGATCTCGGATCGCTCCTCGATCACGTATTGCTCGAGCAAGTGCATCAGCAGGCTTAGCTCGTGCCGCGGACGCTTCCAGTTCTCGCTGCTGAAGCAATAGAGAGTCAGCTGGTCGATGCCCAGGCGGCAGCATTCTTCCACGAGCAGCCGCACGCTTTTCACACCGCGGCGATGCCCCTCGATGCGCGGCAAGCCGCGGGAGGTGGCCCAGCGGCCATTGCCGTCCATGATGACCGCGATGTGGCGCGGCAAGCGGTTGGGATGCAGCCCCTCCGCGGCAAGCTCGTCGGTCGTATAGGTCGTTAAGGTCGGCACGTGCGGCGCTTCGGTGGCAGACAGCGGATCGTCGATCCCCTTATTTTGCGCAGAAGCAAAGGGCTCGCCAAGACCACCACGCCGCGGGATCAACGCGGCCGTTTCGTAACCCGGCACAATCCCGCTGAAACCAGCCGAAAACCGTCTGTTTCCAGCGGCTGGGCCTTATTGCAAGAAGGCATTATTGCAAGAGGAGCGGCTCAGCAGCCTGCGGCTCGGAGGCCTGCGCGTCGGCGACGAGTTCTTCCTGGTCGTCTTCTTGAGCGTCGTTCCAGTAGAGCGTTTGTTCCCAATATTGCGGATCGTGCTTCGGGGAGGAGATGGCCAGCCGCACAAAGTTTTTGCAAATGTCCAATACCGTCACGTGAATGTCGCTGCCGATTACCAAGCTCTCGTTCACTCGACGGGTAATCATTTGCATTGGGCCGCCTCTTGATTTCTGAATGGCCTTTGGGGAACCTGAAACCGCTCACGACAGCTCAAAAACAAATCGGCGACGTTCGCCGCACGAAACGAACGGTCACACAAAACAAAAAAAGAGACGAGCGCCGAGCCATCGACCCGCGCTGCCACTTGTCGACACGACTTGTAAAATTTTGAGACTGCGCTGTGACGGCGTCATTCTGCCGCGCGCTCGCAACGAGAACAAGCACCAACTTGCAGGTTTTTTTTTAATGAACGAAGCCGTGCATCGCCACTTGACAATTCACATCAATCCACTCACGAGCGCGCGATGAAGTTCTTGGTATTTCCACCAGTGGACGACGAGCGACTCGCGCAGATCGTGAGCGCCGCCGGCGCGATGTCGGTCGTCAACGCGCGCGACGATGCCGCTGCGCTCGCGCAGATCGTCGATGCCGACGCGTTCTTCGGCAAGATCACGCCAGCGCTACTCGCGCGCGAGTCGGCTGCGCTGGGTGCAGTCGCCCACGGCGAGCCTCGAGCATTACCTGTTCGATGAGCTGGTCGCGCACCCGTGCGTGCTGAGCAACATGCGGGGTCTGTTCTCCGACGTCATCGCCGACCACGTGATGGGCTTCGTGCTCTCCTTCGCGCGGAACCTGCATCTGTATCGCGACCGGCAGCAGCGCCATCAGTGGGAACCCGTGGGAGGCGAAGTCGGCCGCTCCGATTTCCTCTATGGCCCGGCCTTCGTCAGCGAGATTGATCGCCGGCACCTGCACCTTTCCGACTGCACGCTGGGCGTGGTCGGCGTCGGCAACATCGGGGCGGAAATTTGCCGCCGGGCCGCCGCTTTCGGCATGAAGCTGGTCGGCGTCGACCCGCGGTGTCGCAGCGTTCCCGGGGTTTTGCCCGAAGTTTGGCAATCGGACCGGCTGTTCGATCTGCTGCGCCAGAGCGACTTTGTGGTGATTGCCGCCCCGCATACGCCGGAAACCGTCAAGCTCTTCCGCCGGGATAAATTCGAGGCGATGAAGAGGACAGCCTACCTGATCAACATCGGTCGCGGGGCAATCGTCAATCTGGCCGACCTTGCGGCGGCGCTTGAAGCCGGACAGATCGCGGGGGCCGCGCTCGACGTCTTCGAGACCGAGCCGCTGCCGACCGATTCGCCCCTCTGGTCGATACCCAACGTGATCATCACGCCCCACATCGCGGCCGCGTCGACCCACATCGCCGAGCGGCATCTGCAGACGCTGTTGGAAAATATACGCCGCTTCGTCGCCGGCCAACCGCCGCTGACGCTGGTCGACAAGCTGCATTGGTTCTAATTTGGCGGCCTGGCACACCGAATGCGCTGGCAACTTCCCCTAAGCTTGCCTCTCTTGATCCTCGTCGCGGTGATTGTCGGCGTCGCTGCGGTCGCGCTCTGGTTCCTGGTCATCCTTCTCGCTGAGCGCCAATGATCGCACTCGAAACACGACCTCTCAAGTTAGCGCGCAGATTCTTTCGGGAACACTACCCAAGCGAACGGATCGGATTCGTAATTCTCGCGGCAACGGAAGCGTCACGATGGGTCGTCCGCGTTTCCTATGGGGACTGGAGTCCGCCGCTTTGGAAATGTTTCGCCGTCGGTCGGCCTGCGGAAGACGTCAACGAGCTGGTCGACTGTTCGCAGTACGTGCCGCGAGGGATGCGTTAATTCTGGGGGCGGCGAGGACGCCGACCCCACCCACCCAGGATTTTCTCGACGGACGAACGGCTGCTGAGCGCTTCAGCCGCGGCCGAGGTAAGTCTGATCGCGCGGCAGAACGATCGCTTCGAGGAAGTTGACATCGTCGGGGAGCGTGACCATCGAGAGTGCCGCTTGCGCGACGGTCTCGGTCTCCATCATCGGCTCGTTGTTTACGGGGACCCGTGGGTCGGAACGCCACTCGACGCGGATGTTACCCGGATGGAGGCAACTGCACAGGATGTTGTGCGGCCGTCCGTCGAGAGCCGTGGCATTCGTCAGCCCCCACAGTCCGAACTTCGCCGACGTGTAAGGCACGCTCCCCTCGCGGGGCCGCTGTGCCGAGATCGAACCGATATTCAAGATGCGGCCGCCACCCTGTGGCACCATGATGCGAAACGCGGCCCGGCTGCACAAAAAGGCGCCCGTCAGGCACGCGCCGATCACGTTGTTCCAATTCGCCAGCGTCAACTGGTCAATTCGCCCGGCGTCGAAGTTGCCCGCGTTGTTCACCAGGATGTCGACGCGGCCGTAGCGCTCCATCACGGCTTTGAACAAATCCTCGACGGCCGCCTCTTGCCCCACGTCGACTGGACGATCCAAGACTTCGATCCCCGCTGCCCGTAGCTCGTCCGCGGTGGCCGTCAACTTGGCAGCGTTCCGTGCACAGAGCGCCAGCCTCGCCCCCTCGGCCGCGAACAGTTTGGCGATTCCCTTGCCGAGCCCCTGATTTCCCCCGGTGATGACGGCGACTTTTCCTTCGAGTCGACCCATAGTTGTTCCTCACTGTGCTTAGATAGCTGACGACCGTTCACTGATGTTTGGTTTGCAGCCGCGCGATCGAATGACCGGCGCGCTTTTGCGAAAATCTCGCCCACCGAAAATCGGCCCTGATTGACGCCGTTTTGCGCTCGGACTGCAAGGCTCAGCGGGCGAAACTCAACCGGCGGCCAGAATCTCGGGGAGCCGACTCAAATCGAGATTTCCACCCGATACGATGGCCACGACCGTTTTTCCGGCCCAACGATCGCGCGTTTTGATCGCGCCGGCCAGAGCCGCGGCGCCGGCTCCCTCCGCGACGTTGTGCGTTTGCTCGAGAATCAGCCGGCAGGCGCGGCGCTGCTCGTCGTCGCTGACCAGCACCACGTCGTCGAGCACGCTCCGCATCAGCTCGAGCGTGAGGTTGGCGGGACGTCGCGTCGCCACGCCCTCGGCCCACGTCGCCGCTTCTGCCGTTTCTTGCCACTGCCCCGTTTTCCAGGACTGGCTGACCGCACTCGCTCCCTCCGCCTGTACGCCGATCACTTTCGTGTTTGGCCCCCGCGCCGCGCGACAATCCCCGCGCCGCACACTCCGCTCCCCAAGCCGATCGCCACGAAGATCACGTCCGGCGGCTCGGGAAGCCGGTCGAAGATTTCGACGCCCATCGAGCCGACGCCCGCGATCAGTTTCGGCTCGTTGGCTGAATGCACGTAGCGGCCGCCGCGGGGCGCCACGACCTTTTCGAGATAGTCCCGGGCTTCGTCGAAGTCGCGGCCGTGCTCGATCAGCTCGGCCCCGAAAAGGCGGATGGCCCGATTCTTTCCCGGGTTATTGCCTTCTGGAACGACGATCGTGCAGCGGACGCCGAAACGCCGGGCCGCGAATGCCAGCGACTGCCCATGATTGCCCGTCGAACAGCCGATGACTCCCGCTTCCCGCTCTGCCGGCGAGAGCGTGCCGACCACGTTGATCCCTCCGCGAACCTTGAACGCGCCGGTCGGCTGGTGATTTTCGTGCTTGAGGAACAACTGACATCCGAGCAACTCGGATAGCCCTGGCCACTCGAGCAGCGCAGTCGGCGTGAGAACGGCGTGAACTCGCGGCAACGCCTCGACGACGTCGGCATACGTGACGGAAGGCATGCGAACTCTCGACTCGGGGACGACTGCGTCGGAAAAACAGGTCGCGAACCCCTGCGCGAATAGCCAGGCAGAACTCGACCGGCCTGTGCCCAGTCTCCCGCTTTCCGACCGGCGTTTCAATTGCCAGTCGGGCGACGAATGGCAATCGCCGGCCGCGTCCGGATTCGACAACCAGACACGCGTCCCACACCGAGGTTCGCCCGCTTACGCCGCGCCGAAATAATTCTCCGCAGCCTCGTCGATGTATTCGACCTTCAACTCGAGCGGCACGCCGCAGAAGTCGCAGTGATGCCGCACCTGGGCCAGAATGTCGCGGACGTGGCAATAGCGGAAATGGCGGTCCATCGAGCGGAAATAGGTCTCGATCAGGTGTTCGAGCACCGTCTCGTCGGGCTGAATCCCCATTTTCACGCAGCTCTCGTTGAAGAGCTGGCGAAACTCGATCTCCGACGGACCGCGGACGTCGATCTTGTACGGGATGCGGCGGAGAAAGGCCTCGTCGACCAGGCCCTTGGGGTCGAGGTTCGTGGAAAAAACGACCAGCTGATCGAACGGAGCCTGCAGCTTCTTTCCGCTCGGCAGGCTCAGGTAGTCGTACCGCCGCTCGAGCGGCACGATCCACCGGTTCAAAAGTTGATCGACCGAGATCCGCTGGCGACCGAAGTCGTCGATGACCAGTGTGCCGCAGTTGCTCTTGATCTGCAGCGGCGCCTCGAGAATGCCGAGCGCGCGGTTCGGCTGGACTTCCAAGTGCTCCATCGTGAGCTCGCCGCCCACCACGACCGTCGGCCGCGTGATGCAGACCCAGCGGTGGTCGATCTGCCGCAGCTTTTCGTCGTCGCCGATCTGGCTCATCGGCAGCGCGTTGTGCACGCACGGATCGTACACGCGGATGATTTCTCCGTCGCAGTCGATGGCTCGCGGAATCCAGATCGTATCGCCGTAAGCAGCCGTCAGCCGCTCGGCGATGCTCGTCTTGCCGTTGCCGGGCGCTCCGTAAATGAACATGGCCTTGGCTTCGACAAGCGCCTTGCCGATGCGGATGCACAGCGGTGTCGGCACCGACAGGTCGCTCAAAGCAGCTTGCACGTGCGGCAGCGTGATCCGCGTGCGGGTCATCGATTGAGCGCCCACGGCCGCGACATAATCGGCAAACGGCACGGGAGCCGCGCCGAAGTAGGTCGATCGCTCGTTGCACTGCTTGGCCGCCTCGATTCCCTTGTTGGTGATCGAATACTCGTAGTCCGACACCGAGGAGTTTCGCACAATCACAATCCGTTGCGACGTCTTCAGTCCCTGAAACATCGCCTGGAGGATGCCGAAAGGAAGACGCAGCTGTTCCGCGATGTCCCGCCCCGACTGCACGCCCCGCCGGAACAAAAACTTGAGGATCAAATCCTCGACCTCGGTCTCCGTGAGACCGGCATCCTCCAGCGATTTGGGCGCCGCGGGCACAAAGCTCTCCACATGGGCCGGGGCGACCCGCGCCGGTTCGACGCGCGGAACTTCGACCGGCGATGCCGCCCGCGGCGCGCGCCGCCGATCGACCGGTCGCGGCTGCGGCTCGCTAAAGATCGAATCCAAGAGCGACACTTTCGGCGCGTCGACCTCGGGCAACATGGTTCCCTCGACCGACGATCCGGAGCCAACGCTGGATTGAGCCATGGACAAACTCGTTGTTCTTGAGGACGCGCCCAGGTCAGGGACGCCGGATGCGAATTTCCGGCGAGTTAGCCGGTGCCAATCCGCCGGCGAAACCGACGTCGCCTTTGTGAGAAGATTTCGTACGCGCAAGGCTCTGTAAAAATGGGGCGAAAAACGGACCATGCAACGCGAAAGATGCATGCCCTGTAACAAAGGCTGAGTTGGTCGGTTCCGTTTTCCGCAAATCCGCGCCAAACGGTTTATCCGGTCGAGTCATTTCGACGCGCGGGCCACTCAGCCGGCTTTCAGTCGCCGCAGCTCGGCATCATCCGCCGCAGGTCGATGCCCTGCTCTGCGCACCCCCGCTCGGCCGGGGCAAAACCACTGGAAGCAAATCCATCCACGAAGTATGATTCGTGCGACGCCGGCGTCACTCGGAGAGGTGACAGAGTGGCCGATCGTGCTGGTCTCGAAAACCAGTGTGCATGCAAGTGCACCGTGGGTTCGAATCCCACCCTCTCCGCTCACAATTCACCGCTCTTCCCATCTGCAAGCCGCGTCTCGGCTTGCGTTGTCATTTTTGATTGGCACACTCGACTGCGTCAAAACTGTGCCAATCAAACCGGCTGACTGAGCCGTGTCGATAAGTCGCCGCAGTCGCCTACTGTCACGTTGGCGTCCGTCACGCTTCTCAGAAGCGGTCAGTTTCGGCCTCGGCGTCCTCCTTTCATAGAGTTAAGAAGCCTCGCCACCGGCCACGTGGCCGCTGGCCTCACCAAGAAAATTGATTCGCCGCATTTGTCTTCGGCTTTCGTCGTCGTGCAAGTGGAAATAATGTCGAACCATTTTCGAGCTTGAATGCCCGAGCCAAGACATCACTGTGTGCTCGGCCGTGCCCGCCTGGACCGTCACACTGCAGAAGTAGTGGCGGAAGGAATGCAGTCGGCCATGCTCGAAGCCAATGACGCCTGCGGCAGCAGGGAACCGCTCCTTTAATTTGTTCAGGACGTCGCGGACCAGAATCCGCCTCACGGTATCTGCCTTCAGTCGGCCACCGAGCGGGCCGTGAAAGACGACCCCGTCGTCTGATCGACTCATCCTTTGCAGTACTGCCGCTAGGTCCGGATGAATCGGAAAGGATCGGCTTCGGCCCGTCTTCGTTCTCCGAGCCTCACTCCCGGAGCGGTGGCGGCGATGACGCTCGTCGGCAATTCGAAGCATCCGTAGATCGTCGTCGAAGTCGCTCCAACGCAGCCCGCTGAGCTCAGAAATCCGCAGGCCTGCGCAAGCCAAGGCTGTCACGATGTCACCGAGCCAGTTCAGCTCAGGGTGCTCGCGACAGTGTTGAACGATCGCCACTACTTCGTCCGGTCTGTAGCAGTACGTGTCGGTCCCAGTCGGTTTATCCAGCGGCATCCGAATTAGAGCTGAGGTCGGCAGAGAGCCCTCTTGGACTAACCACTTGATGGCTTGCTTGAGCGTTGTTAGCTCCAGGTACTCCGTCGCGTACGCGTAGCCTTCCCCGTCCAGCCATGCCGAGTAAGAGATCAGAAGGCTCTTGGACACCGCGTTCCAGCTCAGCACGCCGCTCTCTGCAGCGAAGGGACGGAATTTCTGGAAGACGGCGCGATATCTCTTTTGGGTCTTTTTTCCCGCGCCGCCTGCGATCAAGGGCCTAGCCACAAAGGCCATGTACAAGGACTCGCCTTTTGTCAGATCGAGGGCTTGTGGATCGGCGTCGGCCAGGATCGCCGGGTCAGCGAGGCCGAGTCCGACCGCACGTACCCGATCGAGCTGCTTCAAATTCTCAAATGCCTCATGTTGGTTGCGGGTGCCTAACGAGTGACGTCCAGCATTGACTCGGTTGGAGCGGCCATCGGCGAAGAATACGCCGTTGCGTTGGCCTAAAAGCCAGATGAAATACTGACTTACAATTCGTTCTTTTTCACGTGTCTTGGGCACGATCAATTCCTGTTTTGTCTAGGAGTGTCTCCGACCCGCGCGCCACGAGGCTTCGGGCCGGGCAGACGCTCGCGGGAAATGTTGTTGGTGGGGGTTTTCGTTTCTGGTGGGAAACCGTCGGCGGCGGGCCCACGCGTACCGTCGTCCGGCTTCTTGGGGGCCTCGTGGGACGTGAGAGCGTCAGCCGGTATCAAGATTCGACTGCGCGGTCCCCCTGGCTGCGCAAAGGGCAAGCGGTTCTTCTTGATGTATCTGCGG
This sequence comes from uncultured Planctomycetaceae bacterium, assembly GCA_963800135.1. Classification (GTDB taxonomy): domain Bacteria; phylum Planctomycetota; class Planctomycetia; order Planctomycetales; family Planctomycetaceae; genus DASPSM01. The sequence goes on from CAWCZR010000003.1 coordinate 1,020,985, forward strand.
ACCGTGGACTCAGAGAGTCCGGTCGCCATGGAAAACTCGTCGACAGCAAGAAAAGCCTTGCCCGGTAATTGTTTTGACTGTAAACCCGACACTTGCCATTCTTCCGCTGGTGGTTGACCACGTTGAAAAAGCGGTTGAATGATCTTTGTTCGGGACAAAACGAAATAGGAAAACAAACCGGAATTTGTTTTCCGAAGGGCTCGACCTGGTTGAAGCGCGCCGATTCAAAAACGCGCGGCTCCTCACGCGGGCGCAGATCAGCGTCTAGCGGACGCGGATCTGCGCCAAGAACGCCGACCCGCTGGCATCAGTTGAGGCAGCGTTTTCCAGAGCAATCGGCGCTTACCGCCGAGGCGCTTTACGTCCTTCCGCCGGATCTGATTTCCGCGATAGCCGAACACGTCCCCGGCTTTCTTAACCCGCAGGAACTTGATTTCGAAAGGGCTCTCGCGGACATCGAGGATGTGGGATTTTTTCGGCAGGGACCCATTTCTTTTCGTCTTGTCCCGTGGGCGGGTCGCTTAGGTCTCGGCGATCCGGATCTCCAGCGCCGCTCGGATATATCGCAACTTGAAATCAATCGTATGTTGCGCGACGAGCAGGTTTCGGCGGGGCTAACCGAGCTACAGATTGAGAATATTGCAAGAACAACGTGCAGAACTGACAGTGCGGGTCCAATCCCGTCAACAGGGCTATTTGGCGTGGCTCGTGACGAACGCCGCCTTTCGAGCCGAGCTCACCCAACTTCGGCAAATTTGGGACCGGGAACACGACAACTCGCCCGAGCTGCCGCGTCTCCCATTGGAGATCATTGGCCAACGTCGTACTCGCCCCGCGCCGGAACAAGGCGATTCGGAGGCCATCGGCGTTAGATTTCTGTGGAAATGGGGGCTGGAACGGCTTGAAAGCTGGGACTTGCCGGTGCCCCAGTCGCCGGCGTTGACGGGACCAAACCTCTATTCTGTCACAGACCAAGAATCATCCGGCGTTGTGTTGTTCGTGCCCTGGTACTTTCTTGTAAAGCGCGACATGGGACTTGAGTCCCTGATTGATCAACACCGCGTCGAAAGTCCTCAGCGACACCTTGAATCTTGGATCCGCGGTCGCGAAACAACGAAGTTTGGCGTCGGACGTTTTAGCCTGATGTGGCAGCTTTACGTCCTCCTTGAGCTTGTCCTGCGTCGCCGATACTCAGATCGACTCGGTGGCAATCTCGGCCACCTCGACTTAGCGATCGCCGCCTTTCTGTGCCCGGCCGCCGATCGACGTGCGTGGGTTCGGATCACCCGGTTTACAGAAAGCGTCCGGCGAGTTCGACTCGCAATGAATGCGCAATTGCGCTCGATCGAGACCACCTAACGCATGGGCGAAATGATTCGCGGCGCCGTTCGCTGTCGGCAGAAAGCTCCAAATCGCCGCAAAAGAATCAATCCGACGGCCAGCCGTTGAAGTGGCCGGCCGCCGGATCAAAGAGTGTCAGCCAGAGGCTGGCCGAGTATCAGACGCGAGTGGGTCGTCCGTCGTTGGGCCCTGAACGAACTCACCGGCCAAGAGGTTGAGAGTGGCGTCACCGTCCACCGGCAAATGCCTTAGCCAGCGGCCGAACTGGTGGACCATTAGCCCGGCCGCAACTGCGGCCGCGTAAATCGTGCTGCGGGAAGTGCATTGCCCGATCTGAGCCTCAGCCTGCGGAAACAGCGTAGAGGCGTAGCGGTCCCCGCTTGCGCGGTCTGCGGCCGTGAGCACCCGGATCACTTCCCCCAGCATTCGTCCATCAACCCAAAACCGACAACGGTCCTGGGCGACCCGCCAAATCGCGGCCCGCGCCGAGATGCTGTCCACGCAGCAAAAGACGGCTTCGCCCACTGATTGTTTGGAGCGGAATCGCTCAGCGCAGGTTTCAACGACGACCGTCGGATCGATGGCCTCGACGGCCGCGCGGGTGGCGTCGACCTTGAACTGCCCGACATCCGTCTGCCAGTAGCCCTGACTCGTCAAGTTGGTCAGCTCGACCCGGTCGAAGTCCACGAGTTGCAGGCGGCGGATTCCAATCGCGGCCAGTTGCAAGGCCACCTGCCGGCCAATCGCGCCCACTCCGATAACGGTGGCCGTCAGGGCGGCGAGGCGGTCTTGTGGAACGAGATCCTGTTGTCGCTCAAAGCGTGTGTTCATGGACATCGAGCCCCCTTTCCCAGTCGAAGGTTTCCCAAAAGCTGTCGAACATGTCATCCGTCGCGGCCAGCGCTGCTAGGTTCGCACCGAATTGCGCCGTCGGTAGACCTGTGAGCCGGACTTCCGGTTGGCGGACGGTCGCCTCGTACTCCTGGGCCCAAGCCTCGCCATTCGAGCCAGCGAAATGGCCTTGAAAGTCGATCTGGACCGTGATCTCGAACGCACCGCCGGGCCCAGCCCGAAACCGGAGACGACAATAATCCTCACCCTCGCGGGCGAGGATGAACATGACGGCCCAATCGCACGGGCCGAAAACCCTGGCGAACGTTTCCTCGTCGACATGGCTGGGCTGTGCCGAATTGCCGGGGTGTGTGTGGATCCAAATCCGGCCAAACTGCGCTGGTCTACGTCCGGCATCGATCTGCTCGTCAAAGAACTCGGCGACGGCCGCGTCGTCAAACACCACAGAAACTGACGTGCAGACTTGTTTCACCAAGCGAATGTCGTCGACGTACAGCAGATCATCGGCCGACGTAATGCCGAATCCACCCACCTCGGTCGGGCCGCAATCGCGAGCGAACAGCAACTTGGCCCACGCCGTGGGACTAAACCTCAATCGAGGCCGTCGCTGCCTGCGGGTCCGCAGCTCCCGCGGCCGGCGGAGCAAGCGTCTCGGCTTCCAATGGCGGGCATTGGTCTTCGTCGTCATCAAGTGCGGTCGCATCGTGTTCCTCCTGGCACTCTTCGCAGAGGCCGGTCTCTGAAATGCAGGTACGGCACAGCGATCGCGCGCAGTGCCGGCAAGTCTCTTGGCAGCCCGAACAGGTCGATTCTTCGCACTCTCGGCAGTAATTCGTGCAATCGTGGCAGCAGAACGCCTCACAGCGGACGCAGGAGCAGAGGCAGTTGTGGCACAAGCTGTCGCCACATCGATCGCACGTATACCGTTCCTCATCGGAGACCACGTCGCCGCAATCACTGCACGGGCTGCCATTCCACTCCGAGAGCGCCACGTAGGCGCTGCCGGAGTTGAAGGTCTCGAGGATCCGGCTCACGAGTTGAAAAAAGTCGAGTAGGCGACCGGCCCGGAGGGCACTCTCGATTGCTTGGCGGCCATCACCCTCGCAAAGTTGCTCGCCTTTGACGTGGGGATGTGTGGTGTCGCTCGACTCTCCAGCCGGATTTGGGTTCACGGCAATGACGCGGTATGTCGGTCGGTCACCAATCCGGTCCCAGTGTAGGCGGATCTCGAAGGGTCCCAGGTTGATGTCCTCCAGGACAATCGCTTCGGTGGTGACGGCCACAGTGTGGCTGGGCCCGTCGACTGATACCCCCTCGAATTCATCCGCCAGGGCCACCAGGTCACGAAAGATGTCGCGGGTCCGCTGAATGAACAGGGGTGAGCCCTGTCGCGAGACTTGGCGGCGGATTTCTTGGAATCGCTCGGTACAGCGCTCCGAGACGCGCTCCAAGCGGTCCTCTAAAAGCGAGGCAGCATGCGTCCAAGTGCGTTGTCGGCAGATGTCAAGTTGCCGCAGCAAGCGCTGGGCATAGTTCCAATCTGCTTCGGGGAGCTCAATTGAGACCGGGGCTGCCCTGATGCGCTGCAGATGGGATGAAATCCGCTCCGCGGTTCGCAGCAAAATTCTGTGCTGAGTCTGCATGGTGATTCCTCACGTCCCCAAGAAACGAGGGACGCCGGCGGTCAAGCCGGCGCCCCTCGAGTTTTCGTACGGACTCAAGGGAGTTCAGGCGCCCTCGATCTTCGTTGGCGTGACACTGACGCGGTCGCCTTCGCGTAGGGCCTGAGCGGCCGCCACGGGCTGTCGATTGACGCGGATCAAGTAGTCCGCCGGCTTGCCGTGTGGCACGCGCTGTTCGAACAGTTGGGCGATCGACGTGCCATCGGTCACTTCAATCGTGTCGGCAAAGCCGCCGCCGTCATTGTTGATGAAAAATAACTTCATAGAGTTTGGTCCTGAGAACCTTGGAATGTGGATTGAAACGCAAAGTGATCAGGCGCAGGCGACGAGTGGCTGGTGCGAATTGTCGACGACATAGAGCTCGTCGACGGAGACCGGATAGACGGCATCGCACCGAGGGCACTCAAGCCCCTTGGCCAAATCGACATCATCACAGACTGCGCCGCAGCCCGGGCAATCAATGGCCAGCGTGAGTTCGTCGCCAGGCTTTGGTTCGTCATCGACGAGGCTGAAGCCGAATCGCTTGACGAAGCAGCGCGATTCGCCGGTGGCACGAGCCACCGCACGCTCGAGTTCGGATTGGTTCATGGATGGTGCTCCTTCGAGAAAATGGGCCTGGAGGAGGAATTGTGCGGCGGGACAGCGAGCGCGAAGGGTGATCGCGCTGGCCGAGTGGAGTGGCCCACCTTCAGCCCGTGGGACGGTCTTCTGCGGGAGGGCCGGCGGGCAACCGAGGATTGCCACCCGTCTCTGGCAAATTGAGGAGATTCGAGTTGCCCAGCAGAGGCTGTCTCGACAACAGGTCCTCGACCAAGAGTTCGGCGAGCGCGTCCTGGTCGGGCTTGTCGAAGAGCCCCCGGAGCAAGTACAGGCAGACGAGCAGCGGCAGAACAGCCGCGATTAGACCGGCAGCCAGCTGAATCGATTCGGCGATGATCGGGTCACGGTTGCGTTCGGCGGCGATTTGTCGCCGCTCCTGCTCCAGGGCATCCCGTTGCTGATTGACGTCGGCGCGCTCGACCTCGATTTGGCGGTGCAGCGTGAGATTCTCGGCGCGGCTCTTGGCGTCAGCTTCCACCAGCCGATTCGTGGCCTCGATGACCTGTCGGTTGTTGGTCTCGACGAGCCGGTTTTGCTCGGCTTGGCGCTCGGTGCTCTTTTGGGACAGATCGATCAGGCGGTCGTCGCTGGAGCTACAGCCGATCGCGATTAGGACGGTGATCCACAGGGCCGTCCGGATCGGCGGACAGCGGGCCGTCGTTTGCATGCAGGCGTCTCCACAGGGTCAACAGGCGAATCAATAATTGCTGGAGGGCTCGCCGGAGCCGGACCTCACGGACCAGCAGGGGCCACGGTTCCCAGCAACAACAGCGAGCAGCTGGCTAAGGCGACGGTCATAGGGATTGCTCCGCACACGCTCTTTGGAACATTCGAAACGAAAACACCCGCGGGCCGCTCATTGTGCGGGCCGCGGGTGACTCAACAACAACTTCTCTACTTCAACACTTCACTTCTTTGCTCAAGTCACTATACCACGGATTTGACGGTTATTTAGCCGTTGAGCCGCGCAAACCGAGACATTGCTTCGTCCGAACGACATTTGGCTCGGTGCCGGAGGGCTATTTCTTCTCTCACATTATTATACCACCAAAATGGCATTTATTTATGCGTTGAGAAACGTGCCCCGGCTTCGCTTGCGCCCTCGACCTGAGGCTAGATTGGTCCCAGGGTAACGTCTCGTGTCCGTCGGTACTGCGCGTCGACTTCGTTCGGCGGTTTGGTGCTCGAAACAGAAGTACCAGAAACCTCGGAATCGACGAGTTTCCGGCGTTTTGATTTTCTTGATGAGTTTCCGGGAATGAGACGTCTGGAGACTGTCCGTTTTCGTCCCGGTCATCGGGGAGATCGATAAACGAAGGATTTTTTGGCAGCTGCTCGAAACGCGCTTCGATCCATGCTGAGCAGGCTTGAGCTACAGAGCCGTTGGACTTAACGATCCGCTTCTCTCGAGCGCCGAACAGTGTTGACGGTCGCGGAGGATGCAGCGAAACGAAGGTACGCCATTTAATTCAGGGGTCGGTAAACACTTGCCGATCATTTGGTCGAGCTCGGCAGCTTAGTCGAACTATCGACGGCGACCCACTTGGGACCGCGGCCGTTCCTGTAGCTCTTTGCGATCACTTGCGAGACCGCGAGACTTTCGTTGCTCGTGAAAAAGCCGTCGGCAGTCAGGCATAGCCAGTCGTCCCTGGCGAAAACCACGCATCGGACCGGATTGCTTCGGCTCACTGCGCCGTCGAGGACTTTGGCAAGGTCGCTTGGCACTCCGTCGTTTGCCACGGCAGCCTTGTCGAAGAGCAGGACCCAACTGCCGTCGGGCCCATAGGAAATCGACCGCAACTCGCCCTTTAATGCGCCGCGTCGTACCAGTTCATCGATGTCTGAGGAGAGTCCTCTGTCGGGTTGACGCGGCGAAGCAGCGGCAATTGTGCCAGATAGGGGCTCTTGATCGACTGTTGGAATGTTCGGTATTGGGCCTTGGTGACTTCATGTGCCGAGATCGAAAACCGGCGTCCAATGCGGCAACGGTGCTGGGTTTCCGATTCGTATCGACTCGGCTCGGATTCGGGCGAGCCCATCCGGAATTCACCAGCATCCACAATCACGAACGTCTGTTTCTGCGTGTTTACGTACCAGTGTCGCTTCTCGCTCGTTATTCGGGCCTGCAACTGCTTTTCGTTGCACTTGAGCTTCTCGTCCGCGGCTTCCAGGCGTTTCGCCTGCCCCCATTTGCGCAGGAGCCATTCGACCGCGCCATGGAGTCCCGCATCCGGTTCGTTCTCGTACACCCCGAGCAGTTTCTCGATGAGCGGCTGTCGCTCTGCCATCGGAAGCTGAGACTCTGTGAACTCACCGAGCATCAGTACGAGTGCTCGGCGAACGGTCGCGTCAGGCTCGTTGTCAAGGCGCTCAAAGATCTGATGTGAGTCGCCCCCAGTGGGCCGAACCAATGAATGAGGTAGCTGCGGACTGTCGGATCGGGACTTGCCTTGAGCACGGGCCAGACTGTTCCCGGCGTTCCTAACCGAAGAAGAGCCACGGCAACGTTGGCCTGCCGCTTTGCCAGGAGTTCCTTTTGATCCTCGGATGCCTTTTCTGTTGGTCGTTTAGCGATCTCTTCCTGAGCCAGAGCGACGGCCTTCTCTTTGTGGGAGGCCAGCTTGTCGAACAGGACCGAAAACTGGAATTGCTCGGCGTCCGCAAGCAGATCAAACAATTCTTCAGGATGGTCGGCGGCATAGTCCGCCAGCGTCTCCGCGGCGTTGATGCGAGCCTGTTCTCTTTGAGTCGTGTCCCGAAAGATCGAGGCCAATGAACCAATCAATTGCTTCTTGGCCGGAGCAAGCGCCCGACGAAATGGAACAAGAGTCGACGCTTCCAATTTGACAAGATGGTTGGAAACAAACGTCACAACGATCGACCACCGTTTGTCGTCGGGCTAAACCTGGCCAAAGCACATGCTGCCCGAAATCTGCCATCGGAATTCCCTTCCTTGTCTTCAGCAATTCTCCAGAATTGATCCACGATTGTGGCTCGATGGTCCCACAAAGCATCCCGAACGACTTCGAATTCTGCGGGTTGGGATATGAGCAGTCGATCTCTAAGAAAGTCAACTTGACTTGGATCTTCAGGCAGCAGAGCGAGACTGAGACGCCAACGCTGGCCGTCCGTGAGTTCCTGTTGAGAGAGTTCTTTGAGCTTGGGGGCAACCATCAAGTTGAACGGTTTCAGACTTTCGAGGATGGTTGGCAAGGCGTCTGGTTCAGCGTTCAATAACGAATCAACCTGGGCGAGTGTCCGTTGCCGTTGCGTGTGGAGAATCGATGCAGTGGCAGCGGCAAAACCCACGGCGGCAATACCGAGGAACGCCACGAATCCGGCAAGTGTGGGATTCCGCAAACACCAGCGAACCGTTCGTTCGACCCGGCCGATCGGCCTCGCCTTGATTGGTTCCCTGCGAACCCATCGTCGTAAATCGTCGCTGACATCCTTCGCTGTGGCATATCGCCGCTCGGGTTTCTTCTCCATACAGCGCAAGCAGATCGTTTCGAGGTCTTTAGCGATGCGGCTATTGAGCTTACGAGGGCTGGGCGGTTCATCGGTCGCCACCTGATGAATCAACATGTGCGTGTCGCCACGGAAGGGGCGTTCACCTGTCAGAAGCTCGAACAGAATCACCCCCAAAGAGTAAACGTCAGAACGGCGATCAGCCTGATGGGCCTTACCGGTTGCTTGTTCGGGCGACATGTACGCCGGAGTGCCCAGAATGTTGCCTTCAACTGTCATCGTGATTTCACCGGCGTCACGTTTCGCCAGCCCGAAATCGAGGACGTGAGGATCGCCGTTCCCATCGACGATGACATTGCTCGGTTTGAGGTCTCGATGGATGACTCCCGATTCGTGGGCGTGGTGGAGCGCATCGGCGATCTTGATGCACAGGTCTGCGGCGTCCCTTTGCGTGGGCCGGTGGTCAGTGAGCCAACTCGACAGCGTGACTCCCTTAACAAAGTCACTGACGATGTAGATCGTTCCATTTTCCTGCCCAACTTCGTGGACCCCGACGATATTTGGGTGCGTCAACTGTGCTGCCGCCCTGGCCTCCCGCAGAAATGCCTCGGCCTCGGACGACGACAGCCCACCACTCCTTGGAATCTTGACCGCCACGTCACGGTCGAGCTTCGTGTCCCTTGCCTTCCAAACACTTCCAAATGCCCCCGTGCCGAGGCATTCAATCAATTCGAAATGCGAAAACCGTCTCCGTTCTGGCGAAGAATGGTGCACTGTCGAGTCGGTGAACGCCACCGTCAAGTCGTTTATCAGCTTGAAGTGGCTGTCGCATGAGGGGCAGACCAACTCGTCGGACGAAACGTCCTGAACGACTTCAATTGCGTTGCGGCAATGAGGACAGCGGATGTGCATGAAATGGAGCCGGGAATGCAGGAGCGGAATCACTCCCTGCCGAACATCGTACCGTCAACGACTGCGGAATTGGACCGTTTGACGGGAGCCGCCGCTTGCCGCGTCCGGGATTCTTCTATGAGGCCGGGCCGTCAAGTGCAAGTTTCAAATCTGGGCGACACAGCGCAGAGACTCCCGTCGATCTCGGAGCGGAGCCGACCAGATCCCCTGCAGCGTGTTGGTTGATTGGTTCATTCTTCTATCCGAGCTGCCGACCGGCGCTGGCGCCGTGAATGGACGGGCTCATTTGTTTATGCGACGACGCCCATTCTCATACGCAGGCTTAAGGGCCTCGAATCCGGTCGAGCTGTCGTCGATTCCTCTCAACACAAACATCAACTTTGGGCTCTAGCTCCGTCTCGTTGAGGTGCGTCAGTGTGCGCCGACCACTCCACATGTGCGACTTGGAATGGGTTCCGTATTGGGAGGACGCCACGGAACTCCGTCACGCAACATCGCCCAGCAACGGATGAGTAGCCTGCGGGCCACAGCCACAATGGCGATCTTCTTCCTGGTTGGGCTGCCACGACGAACCTGTTCGTAGACGGCTCGCATCCAGGGATTGTGTTGCAGTCCAACCCAGCTCACTTCCACCAGCAATGAACGCAGTAGTGGATTTCCTTGGTGGCTGATTCTTCCCTGGCGATCGCAATCGCCCGACTGATACTGCCGCGGCGTCAGCCCCGCATATGAGCCGACCTGCTTGCCTTTCTGAAATCGTTTTGCGTCATCAAGGACCGCGACGACGATCTCCGCCAACCGGGGACCCACGCCCGGAATCGACCGCAATAACTGACAAGCGGTATTTGCTTCGGCCAGCCTGTCGAGCTTGGCCTCAACGCGAGCAATGAGTAGCTCAGCCATCTGAAGAATCTCGAGTTCACATGCCAATTCTCCTCGCCACAGTTCCTGGTCTGGCACCTCGTCCAAGGATCGCGCCCACTCACGCAGCATCGCTATCCCGGCATTCGTCCAGCACTGCTTGCCCGTGGGCAGTGTCAGCCCCTCCCGATCAAACAACGCCCGTATGCGATTTCGAAGTTGCGTTCGACGCCTGACCAAGTGATGACGGTAACGGATCAAGGCTCGCCATTGGCGGACGTCCCGTTTGGGAATCGTGACCCGGGGAAGTTGTTCAAGGGCCGACAGTTGGGCCAGACGCAACGCATCATCGCGATCGGTCTTCCGCTTGGTATTGCTCCAACGCCAGGCGGGAGCGGCCGTATTGGCGACCTGCAACTCAATTCCTATTGTCCCCACCAGGTCCGCCACCCATCCGGCTGCGGAGCAGACTTCAATGACAATTCGATCAGGTCGCACCTTGAGGATCAATTCATGCAGCTGCCCCGGACTTGTGCCCACCTTGTGAAACCGCGATTCCGCGGTCTCAACGGAATAGGCACATGCGACGCTCTTGCTCTTTCCGAGATCGATCGCAAGGATCTTCATGCCGGTCTCCTGAGTTGGGGAAGTCGTCCGAGACATATTCACACCGACAAACATCGTCTCAAACGCCTCTTATGCCTAGGAGGCCCGGCCTTCATAGATACTCATACGTTTTGGCGGAATCCGGCCTCGGGGGCGTGAGCGGATCAAACGCCCGGAAATCGGCGGCAGAATTCGAACGTTTTTCGGGGAGCGAGTTCAAGTCTGGTCGCACGGACAGGTAGTGCGCGGCGACCCAATCAAGTATCCGGCAAGTCTAGAGGCCCATTTCGTGTTAGTTGCTCCCGGCTTCAGCCGGTCACTTCGCGCTGGCTCGCAGCCGCGGGCGCGGCTGCGCCTTCTCCGACGGTGCTTTGGCGGGATCGATGTCGGCGTGCGGCAAAGTGTCGGGCGTGATCCGCACCGCTGTCGAGACTTTGAACGCGTTCGGGGCGCCGACGTCGAAGGCCAGTTCGACGAACGAAGCTGTCCAGCCGTGCGCCGGCTTTTCGATCTTGGCCACGTAAGTGCCGCCCCCCTGGTCCGTCAGCGACGTCGGCTTGTACGCGTTGCCGATCGTCATCTGGCGGAAGTCGCGGGCGTCGGGATTCGTCGCCTGCCACAGGACCACTGACTTGGGGTGGTTGCTGGTCCGCACATGAATCGAACCATCCTTTTCGAATGTCCACGAATAAGTCGGCCGCTGGCGGCCCGTAAGCACCGTGTAATAGAACGCGGCCACGCTCTCGCGGGCGTCGGAGCCTTTCAGATTGTGGGCCACGTTCGGCACATAGCGCAGGTATTTCTCGTTAGGCAAGGCGTCGAAATAAAACTGACTGTTGTCGGGACAAAAATACTGGTCGCCCGACGCATTGACGATGTACTTGGGCAACGTCAACCGGTCGCGATACGAATACGGATCTTCAATAGCGTGCAAGAGCTTCATCCGCGGATTGGCCGTCTGCCGCACGATGTTGTGCCGAACGTAGTCGCCGACCGCCAGCGTGTAAAAGCCATAGACCGCGACGTGATGAGCCATCGACGGGCCGTTGTTCAGACAATCGATCGAGCTGGGGACGATCGCGGCTACGCGTTTGTCGACGGCCGCCGTGCACCAGGTCGTCCAGCCGCGCTTCGATCCGCCCGCTACGACGAACTTTTCGACTTTGAATTTGCCCCCTTCGTCGCCGGCCAACAGCTCCTGGACGCAGTCCATCGCTCGCACGGCGCTTTTGACCATCGGCAGGCGGGCCGGCCATTCGTCGTCGCCCCCTTGCAGGAATTCGTTCCAGGTGTAGGCGATCAGGTCATCCTCTTTCCGCATCTTGCCGTCGTGTTTGAACTCGAGCGGCTCGTTGGGAACCATCTTCAGCTCGCAGACGATTCCCCCCGTCGCCTTGGCCGTCATAGCGATCAGCGGATCGACCTTCGCGGGCGGCTGGCCGCCGTTGCTCCCGCCGGTAATGAACAAAAACGGGATGTTCCCCGCCGGCTTGTCCGGTTTGACGATCGTCAACCAGTGCTGCCAAACCGTCCGATCGACGTCTTTTGCCGTGCGCCACGTCTGCGACTTGAGATCGACGACAAAGACTGTCGCACTTGGAACGGTCGTCTTCTTGACGATCTTCCAGGAGTACGTCGAATCGGGCTTGGCGACGTAGCGGTCGAGGGCCGTTTCGCCGGCGCGAGTCGTCGTAAAGCAAACGGCAACGGCCAGCGACGCGGAAACGAGGCGGAGACGGACGAGCATTGATGTTGGCATGATTCACATCCGCGGGAAGGATTCTCTGAAGAGAGTTACAGCAGGTATCGCCCTTTCACATTAGCAGCCCCACAACTGCAAAAAATGTCATTCAGCCCCTCGAAAGCCGATTTCAGAGCAGCGCGGGGATTGGGCGGCCGCCTTCGACGACGATGGGTGTTGGACGGCCCGCTGGGTTGGTCCAGTGTGCGGCTAGGTCGATGTCGAGGTGTCGGAACACCGTGGCGGCCAGGTCTTGCGGGCGCACGCAGCCGTCCTTGATGTCAGAGCCGCGGGAGTCCGTGCTGCCCACGGTCTGGCCGTGCTTGAAGCCACCGCCTGCGATCACCATGGACATCACGTTGGTCCAATGGTCACGGCCAGCGTCCTTATTGATCACTGGCGAGCGGCCAAATTCGCCGAGCATTAACACGAGCGTGCTGTCCAAGAGGCCGCGGTCGCTTAGGTCATTGATCAGGGCCCAAAGGGCGCGGTCGACAGTCGGTAGAATCGGCGTCAATCCCTTACGGATACCACCCCATACCACTTGATCCCCGTGGTGATCAAAGTAGCCCCAAGCGCCGCTGACCAGGACGAAGGTCACCCCCGCCTCTACCAATCGCCGCGCCAGAATCGCCTTTTCGCCGATGCTCGTTCTGCCGTACCTGTCACGGGCGGAGTCGCGTTCGCGTTTGATGTCAAAGGCTCGCTCGACTTGACCACCCAAAACCATCTCGAACGCGCGGCGGTTGTAGCGATCGACGTTCTCGAGCAGGTGCCCACGATCCAAGTCGCCGCGAAGTCGGTCCAACGATTGCCGCAGCTTCTCGCGATCCTGCAAACGATCGACGCGAACGCCTTCGGGGAGTGCGAAGCGTCCAGCCAGCCCCAACCCTTTGACTGGAGCGTACGCCGAACCCATATTCCCCGCCTCCCAGACGTCGCTGACCCAGGAATGGGCCAGCCCGACGAACGGCGGCATTTCGCGGCGATTCGCCCCGCGAAATTTGGCAGCGACGGAACCCATCGACGGATAACCCGCGCCGTCCTTGCCGTCATCGGTGCGCCGCGCGAGTGGATTGCCAGACTGCATGGTGATCGGCGTGTGGTTACTGGCCCGACAGTCGACCGCCCGTACGAACGACAGACGATCGGCGATCGACGCCTGCAATGGAAGATGCTCACAAAGCTGAACACCGGGAACGCATGTCGAAATCGGCGAGTACGGCCCGCGGATTTCCACCGGCGCTTCGGGTTTCGGATCCCACATATCGATATGGCTCGGCCCGCCTGAGAGCCAAAACAGAATCACCGACTTGTGATCGCCGGAGTTCCCGGTGCTCGACGCTGTTGTGGTTTGCCGGCTGGCTTGTTGCGCGGCCAAGATTTGGGATAGCGAGAGGCCGCCAAGCCCGCCGAGCCCGGTCTGCAAGAACCAGCGACGGGAACCGATGCGCACAAGGTCGCTCGCCCCGGGACAAAATGGCGAGGCTGCCAGGCGCGCGCAATGCTGGGCCGAATGCAAGGAGGCTTCGACAACTGGCTGGTTCGCGGGTTCTTGACGCATCGATAACATTTTATGTGAGCAAGCAGTCACATAACAACGTTAAGAGACACGGCCAGCGAGAGTCCAGAAAGTCATTGGGCGTAAGACACGCCAAGAAACCACCGATAAATGGTGGTGTGGTCGCGTCACCGGCCCTCTGTAGTTCCCGACGCACGAACGAGGCTACGGAATCAACTCGGGATCGACGAGGCAGGTAATCGTCCATAGGCCGTCTTGAAACTGCATGGCGACCAGTCCCGCCGCCTCGACCTGGACGACAGCGCGATTCGCATCGCAGACAACCAGCTGACTCACAAGGCGCCCCAAAAAGGGAAGGTGCCCGACAATCATCAGCCTGTGATCTGTGGCAGCCAATGAGTCGGCGAGTGGGCGCACGTCATCGTCAGGACCGCGTCCGCGCCGGACGGTCGCGCCCTTTGCCGGCATCAGATAGTCGGCGAGAATTTCCGCCATCTGTTCGGCCCGCAACTTGCCGCTGTGCAGGAGCTCATGCGGTCGGATGTCGGCGGCGGCGGCCCACCCGGCAAGCCGCTCGACGGCGAGCCAGGCCGCCTGGGTCAATGGCCGGGAAGGGTCCAAATCCGCGGAGACGGCCTCACCGTGCCGGACGAAGTATGCGATCTTCCGCTGAGTGTCGGTCGTGGCCACGTTTCGCCTCCGTTCCTTGCCATCTCACGAACTGCTCTTTCTTGCGGAGCCGCGGAGTAGTCTTGGCCGCGTGGTTTGACCAGCGGACAACAGCTCATCGCTAGCGGAATTGACTTCGAGCAGAAAACCGTAACGTTTACATTTCTCGGCGAGCGCCTCGATCACGGTCTGTGCCTGCATTGACGTGCGGAAAATCAAAGCCTCTTTGCGAACGCCGAAGATACAACGCGTCTCCGGCCGCGAAGGCGTCACCCACAGTTCGGCTCCCGAGGCACTAACTGCTTTCACGACGTAGCCCATACCGGTGCGCTCCGGTTTGACCGCGACAGATCGAGCACTGTCCACGGCGCTCAGCATGAGCGGGAACGAGGGCCGATGCAAGAAAAATCAATGACTGGACTTCGACGACTGCCATTTTTCGCGTCGCCAACTCTCACGGCGAAACCGGGGCCGGTCCAGAATCTCAACCGTTTCTTGTCATTCCGGTTAATCAACCGATAAGTGCCGCCTCGGCACGCACCGGAACCCCACACGTGTTTCGGTGCGACGCGCAAGAAAAAGCCCGCGATCACCATTGTGGGCCAGATGATCGCGGGCCAGACGCGGGTCTTTCATCAACAACCTAGCGGCGGCGGCCGGAGCGAATCTATTGGGACTTTCCCTATGGCGAAAGCACCTAGAACCGTGGGCTTTATTCCCTGAGTGCCTCTTCGGCAGCGACAAAGAAACCATCGTCGAATCTAGAAAGACGGCCGCCGTGTGTCGTTCCGCGCCTGAATTTTTCCTCTTCTGACATCACCTGCGCCTCAAACGGATCATGAGTCTTCAAGAGACGCGTCATCCACGCGCGACCTTGAACTTTTCCGGCCTCGAATTCAAGCTCGTCCATCATCCGACCCCTTACCTACTGCCGCGACGCTCTCAGTTCCTCAATAACCGCTTGGGTTTCGAACCGATGACCGCATTGCAAGCACCCCCACTGGATCGTGCACGCTCGCTGTGTCCCAGGGAGACCTGCAAACGGATACCTTTCGGTGTCTGGCGGCGGCTGAGCCTCGACGGAGAGGAAGGACGCCACGACGTTGCCGCATTGTGGACAAGATGCCGACTGGAGCGGAGTCATTGGATGGCCCTCCTGAGATGGAAGTCGGGCCCGCGGTCGTCGATTCGGGAAGCTGCCGCCAGCCATTGCGACGACGCAAAAAAGCCCGCGAACATCGGAGTCATTCGGTCGATGATCGCGGGCAGCCCGAGGTCTCCAACGTCAGCAACTTACCGGCGGAGAGTCGCGCAAATCTATTGGGAGTATCCCTTGCTAAATAAAACCTCCACCGAAGCGGAGCGCTAAGCGGCTAAGGAGTACAGGTCTGTGAAGCTGGCCGTTTGCAGGAAAAATGTTTTTTGAGCCGCGGCCCAATCGGTGACTTCTCGCAGGAGTTCGTCGATCGACTGACAGCGGTGATTGCGGGTGATCGTCTCGTGGAGGTGCCACCAGACGCGCTCGATGGGATTCGTCTCGGGCGCGTACTTCGGAAGAAAGTGGAGGACAATTCGACCGGGGTGTTGAAGCAGGTAATCGCGGATGGCGCGGCAATCGTGGAACTTGGCGTTGTCGCAGACCACATGGATCACCCGATAGGACCGCAGTTGCCGACGCAGGTCGTCGAGGTGGGCCACGAAGAGCGCCGCGTTGCGTTGCTTTCCTGGAGCCGACAACAACAGCCGTCCTGTCCGCCAGTGAAGCGATCCAGCCAAATGCCGTTTTTCGTTGTTGCCTGGCGTGACGACCTCGGCTTGCTGGCCGCGACGCATCCACATCGACCCGATCTTGGGGTTCAAATGGACATCCACTTCGTCTTGGAACACAACGGTCTCGTTGGCCGGCAGTTGTCCGATGAATCGCTGGATTTGCTGCAGCTTCCGGGCATGCTCCGGATCGCGCGGCCCGACGACCGGCCGGGGACGACGCCAGACAAACTCCCGCCGGTGCATCCCCCGGCGGACCGTTTCGGGGCTCACGCGGATGCGTTCCTGTTCCCACAACAGCAAGGCCAACAGACCGCACGACCAGCGGCTCCGGAAGAAGCCGAAGTCCTGCGGCGTCGACTTCAACAGCCACCGCACGACGAAAATCAGCCACGAAGGAACTGTGTCTGGTTGTTCTTCGGTTCGCAAAGCCATTCCCAGCCGACCTGTCGCAAACTCCCGTTTCACCGAGCGGATCAAAGTCGGGCTGGCAAAGGTGGCCGCGCGGATCTCGCGGTAGGAACGTCCTTCGGCCAGCAACAACAGGACCAGTGCTCGCCGAGCCGTCCGCGCTGTCCGCAAGGTCTTCAAACACGTTTTGCGTTCCCGCGTCGAAAGACGAAGATGGCCATCCATGGCTTGGTCTCCGGGGATTGTGGTCGTCTATCACCCACAACCTTAGAGCCAAGCCTGTTTTCTACTCCAGATCATTCTCCCTCCGCGCTACGCACGGTGCGAGGTCTTATTTAGTAAGAATGTCCGAGAACAGTACTGCGTCAGGCGGCGAACGCGTTCAGGAGCCCCGATGCGGTTTTTGCGCCGTGTTCTAAACAAACTACCAGAGCCGATGGATCAAAGGAGTGCACCATGAGCGGCGCTCTCAAGCCGTTCCCCATGATATGGAGTCCGGCGCTGAGGTCGACGAAGGCCAATTTCTGGCACGGGATTGACGGCCTGACGGTGGACGACGCCCTCAACTGTTACTGGGAGGCAGCGGCTGACCGCCAGGTTCCAAGCAAAGAGGAATTGCTCGGCCAACATCCCGAGCTGACAGCGGAGCTGGAGAGGTTTTTTGCCGTTTCACAAGTGTCCTCGGCGAAAGTGTCGAATGATAGGTCCGCGAACGTGTCAACCACGACAGTCCACGTCGACTAGCACATTTGTCTATTGCACATCGCGCCACGGTGTCCGAATCGACAGGGCTTTCAGCTATTGCTGCCGAAGAATTCTGTGGTCGCTCGCGCGGTTGTCCCATAATCTCAAACGTTTCTCGGACGTTGCATCAAACAAGTAGCGTCTTATCGCGTCGTCGCGGAGCGATGACCGATAAGACGCCGTTGAACTGAGCCGCGGAGCGCCACGGACGTTGAAGGCGTTGTTCTCTTGGGGATTGAATCAGACGGGGAGATGGGTTGAGTGCGTGGCGGCGGATGGACCGGGGGTGACGGAGACGGTCGGGGTGAGGTGACGGTCGCTGGTTTGGAGAGCTGGAGCTCGAGGGAGCCTTCGTAGAGCAGCGGATGGCCAGGCCTGCGCAGTGCCTTCGCAGTCGCAACCGGTGGCTGGCAATTCTGGCGATCAGAAGAACATTCAGGATCATCGCTGGGTCTCGGTTTAAGAAGTGTCCCAAAGGCGGAAGTTGCCTGCGCGGAGCGGAAGGCAGGGCTCGGCCAGCGACGGAACCGATGGCTGGAGTTCCTGCCGATACAACGTGGCCCCGCAACAGGGACAGCGCGTGATGTCGATGTCCAGCAGGACGCGCATCCAGTCGGCGGCCGAGTGGGGTTGGTCGTCACCCGTGGGCGGTCGTGTGCCGAGCAGCTGGCGGCACTGGGCCAGTTGCTGCCCCTTCACGCAATTGGCCAACAAGCCGTAATGCCGAATGCGCGGGAAGTGGTCCGGAAGCACGTGTTGCAGGAACCGGCGGAGGAATTCCTCGGCAGAAAGGACGTCGGTCTTCAGCCGGTCGCCATCGCGGCGATCCCGGTAGTGGTAGCGGACTTGGCCGCCCTGGCAATCGAGCAGGCGGTGATTGCTGATGGCCACACGATGCGTATAACGTGCGAGATAATCCAGCAACTTGCGCGGCCCGGCAAACGGGGCTTGCGAATAGACCACCCAGTCCTTCTTCTTCCACTGTCGCAAGCGCCGGTCGCGCGACGGTGCATTGGCCAGTTCGGCCAGTTGCGGGGGGATGTCCAACTGGCCCCGCGCCAGCAACGCCGCCAGGCCGTCCAGATATTTCGCGCGAAACATCTTGCTGAGCCCACGCACGGGAAAGAGGAACTTACGGCCGCCAGCGATCCACCGTGAGCCATTATCGGCCAGAGCGCCGGAGGCGATCAGGCCATGCACATGGAAGTGAGCCCGCAGTTGCTGGTCCCACGTGTGCAGCACGAGCGTGAAACCGACTTTGCCGCTCAACTCTTGGCGGCCAAACTCCAAGAGCGTTTGAGCCGCCGCGTCAAACAATAGCTTGAGCAGGGCGCGTTGGTTGCGCTGGCTGTACAGGATCAATCCGTTCAGCTCATGCGGCAGCGTGAACACGTTGTGAAAATAGGGCACCGGCAGGAGCTCTTGTCTGCGGGCCGCCACCCACGCGGCCGTGGCCGTCGTCTGGCACTTGGGGCAATGCCGGTTGCGGCAACTGTGGTACGCGTAGCGCTCGAAACCGCAAGCCGCGCACCATTCTCGATGGCCGCCCAAGGCGGCCGTACGGCAACGGATGATCGCCCAGGCAACTTTACGCTGCGCGGCGGTCAGGCGATGGGTCTGCTCATATGCCTCGCCGTAGCGCAGAAAAATGTCGGCCAGTTCGCAGCCAGGTGTCTCTGCCGGTGCCGTGCAGGCTTGCACGGCGTTTGGCATGGCGACTAGACCCCGGCGTCCGCAGGCTCTGGCAGACGGAGCAGTTCAAGCGGGCTGTGGATTTGTCCCAGGTGCTTGCTCGTGACGTGCAAATACTGGGCTGTCGTGCTCAGACGGTTGTGCCCCATCAATCGCTGGATGGTCGGCAGATCCACGCCGGCTTCCATCAAATGCGTCGCAAAAGAATGCCGCAACGAATGGATGCCGTGCCCATGCCGGATGCGCGCCCGTTCCTTGGCCCGGTAGAACAGCTTCTGGGCGGTATCCGTTGGCAAGGGACCGCTGCCGTTCGCGTTTGGAAACAGCCACTCCTGCGGCCGATACTCGCGCCAATAGGCGCGTAGTTCCTCAAGCAGCCGAGGCGAGAGCAGCGTGTAGCGATCCTTGTGCCCCTTGCCTTGATTCACACGCATCAGCATCCGCTCGGAGTGAATGTCTCTGCGGTCTCAGATGCACCAATTCCGCCACACGCAACCCGCCGCCATACGTGGTCATCAGCAGCACGCGGTGCTTGGTGTTCGTCGTGGCCTCGAACAACCCGGCAATCTCACTGCGACTGAGCGGTTCGGGCAGCCGACCCGAACGCTTCGCCGGGGACTGCGCAGGGGAAAATCGTCTCGGCGAAGGACCTGTTGGAAAAAGAAGCGGATCCCCGCCAGCCTCGTGTTGCAGGTGCTGAAGGCGACCTTGCGCTGGGTGATCAGATGGTGGATAAAATCACGCACCTCTTCGATCGAGATCGAATCGGGCGACCGCCGGTAGTGCCGGGCCAACTCGGCCACGGCGGAGACGTACTGCTTGATGGTACCAGGGGCCTTGCGATGCAGTTCGAGTTCGCGGATCATCTTGTTGCGCAGGGGAGTCATGTCGGCAGCTCCTTGCAAAAGGGGAAACGAGGAAGATCAACACCACCTTCCACTTTCCCCTCGCAAGACGCCGCTGCACCCTCTGCGCATTAAAAAAGCCCGGCCAAAACGGGCCAGGCAACCACCTCCTACACCTCCAGCTCTGCCGCGTAGCGGCTTAGTTCAACGGTCGATTTTCGGCGTTCCCGAAAAAGGGTTGAGTTCCCAGAATGCGACGGTCAACTCATTCACTCTACCGAGAGACGTAGCAGCGGGCCGTACTCGCTAAAGACGCTTTTCGTCGCCATCGACGAAGGCGGAAGCGACCACAGGCTGCCGGCCCAGTGCAGAGCAGGGTGAGGGACGCATGCGCTGATCACGAACGATCCCGTCGCTCCCTGACGATGGTTGCATTCGGCTATGCTGGATCGAGACGACATCGAACTCCGCGTCCCGCACAGCAAGCCCCCATGCTTGAACGGCTGTGTTCGCAATGTGGTGCCCAACTGCCGGCTGCTGCGCCGTCGGCGCTTTGTCCGCGGTGCAGCTCGGTTACAAGCACGGCGGCTGATTACGCTTTGCCTCCGCGAGCGACCGGCCCGAGCGCCACTGTACCCAACACGGGCGCTCGTTGTTTCGGGGACTACGAAATTCTCGAAGAGATCGCACGCGGCGGGATGGGGGTCGTCTACAAGGCGCGGCAATTGAGCCTCAACCGGCCGGTCGCACTCAAGATGATCCTGGCGGGGCAATGGGCGACTCCCGAGGCACGGCACCGGTTTCGGGCGGAGGCCGAGTCCGCGGCGATTCTGCAGCATCCAAATATCGTCGCCATCCACGATGTGGGTGAAGCACGACGGGCAGCAATATTTCTCGATGGATTTCTTTGCCGGGAAAAGCTCGCCGAGCTTGTTCGCGACAAGCCGCTGGCCCCCGAGCGGGCCGCCTCGTACGTCAAGACCACCGCGCAAGCGGTTCAATTCTGCGCACGATCGCGGTATCCTGCATCGCGACTTGAAGCCGCAAAACGTGCTGATCGACTCTCTCGACCGCCCGCGGATCACTGATTTTGGACTCGCCAAACACGTCGGAACCGACAGCGGCCTCACTCGAACCGGCGACATCCTAGGCAGTCCCAGCTATATGCCGCCGGAACAGGCGTCCGGGCAAATGGAGCAGGTGGGGCCGCAGAGCGACGTCTATTCGCTCGGTGCGATTCTTTATGAACTGCTGACCGGCCAGGCGCCGTTCCGCGGCGTCACAGCCTTGGAAACGCTGTGCGAGGTGATCCAGTCGCCGCCGGTGCCGCCGCGAAAACTGAATCCAGCCGTGCCGCGTGAGCTGGAGACGATTTGCCTCAAGTGCATGGAAAAGTCGCCGGCCAATCGGTTCGCTTCGGCTCAGGAGCTCGCCCTTGAATTGGAGCGGTTTCTGCAAGGCGAACGGATCCTGTCGAGTTCCCGGCGGCTGCCACCGCTACGGCTCTGGATCTGGGTCGGCTCGGGCGCTGTGGCGGGCGCAGTGATCTGTGCCGTTGCCGGTGCGATAGATTGGCTGCCGAAATCTTTCGTTGCGACCGATGGCAACGATCGGTTGGTCACCGTGGCATTGGGGCTCGTTGTCGGGTGCCTCGTGGGGGCTTTCTGCGAGGGTGTCGTCGTCGTTATGTGGAACACGATCGTTTTGCCCGCCGCGCTGCTGCGCTACACGACGGCCCCATTGGCGAAGGTCGCGCTGGGCTTGGGGCTCCTCATCAACGGACTGGTGCTGGCTGCGATGCCGCAGATTCAATTGGATGACGCTCTGGCCCCGCACGGCCACAACCCGCTCCAGATTGTGGCGATCCTGCTCGAGATCCTCGGTCCGATCCTTTGCCTCGAAATGGCCGCAAAGGTCCGCAGTAGCGGGATCCTGCTTTCGGCGGTTGCACTGCAGGTGTCGGCTCTGCTGCGGAATGCCGGCAACCCGAGTCGCCGACGGCGAAGAAGGTTGCCGCGGAGATTTTCCTTTTCGGCGTCCGTGCGGTCCTCGGCTTCCTCGAAGGCGATGCTCTCACCGCCCTTGCGAGGGTCGAGATAAACGGTCAGGCTGCGATGCCGGAGGAGCCGCCCCCATCGTCCCCAGAGTGAGTCGCGAGCCTCAGCCTTCAGCCTGCCAGACACTCGGGGGATTCGCATCGTCCCGCTGTCGCACAAGCGCGTTCGGACCGCCCCGCGAGTTTCGCTTAGCTTCTGGCTGGTGTGTTGCTGGCGTTGACCCGGCTAGTGGGCCATCGATCCGCCGGAGGCTGGTGGGTCTCGATGGCCGTAGAAGCTGTAGAGCACAGGCATCATGTAGCGATTCAACACCAGGGTCGAGATCATGCCTCCCACAACCACGATCGCCAGAGGGCGCTGGGTCTGCGATCCGATCTTGGTGGAGAGGGCCGCCGGTAACAATCCGAAGATCGCGGTGAGGGCGGTCATCATCATCGGCCGCACTCGTTTTTCCGCTCCCTGAATGATGGCGTCCTCGAGCGGCACGCCGTTCACGCGGAGGCGGTTGAAGTACGAGATCAAGAGCAGTCCGTCCATTATGGCCACGCCGAAGATCGAGATGAACCCGACGGCCGCGGAGATATTGAAGTTGGTGCCCGTCAGCAAAAGCGCCCATACGCCGCCGAGCGAGAGCGCGAGCACGTTGGAGAAGACCATCACGGCATCCAGGACGTTGCGAAATGCCGCATAGAGCAACATGAAGATCAACGCCAGAGAAAGCGGAACCATGAGCAACAAACGCTGCTCCGCTTCCTGCATTTCTTCGAACTCGCCGCTCCACTCCGCCCGATAGGGGGCTTCGATAATCGGGTTGATGCGTTTTTGCGCTTCCGCCACCGCTCCGGCCAAATCTCGACCGCGGACGCTGAACTTGATCGCGATCAGCCGGTGCCCCTGTTCGCGATAGATCATCGAGTGCCCGGGCGTTCGTACCGGCCGACGTCTTCTGTTTCCCCATCGTCGCCAACGGGACTCACGAGGTCCTTGAGCCGCAGCTTGGGAGCAGTGTTGAGCGGATTTGTGGTGTCGTAGATCGTGCCGATCGAGCTGGGTGTCGCCTGCCCGCTGCCGGTCGCCGACGGGATGGCGCCGGGTCCCTGCCGTTGCACGACCGAGTTGTTCACGATGTCCACGGGGATGTCGAGGATCGATGTTTCGCTGCTTCGCAGGCGTTTAGGCCACGCACGGCAATGTCGAAACGCTTCTCCCCCTCGACCATGCTCGAAAGGGCCTGGCCGCCGAGGGCGCTGGAAATCACGTTGTTGACGTCGGAGACCATCACGCCCCACCGCTGGCACTTGAGCGGGTCAACGCGGAACTCGAAATGCGCCTGGCCGCGAATGTGGAACACGCCGATATTTTCGATGCCCCGGACCTCTTGCAGCTGTTCTTTGGTTCTGGCCGCCAGGACTTCGAGCCGATCGAGGTCGGGACCGATGATCTTGACCGAGTTGTCCCCCTTGATGCCCGAGAGGGCTTCCATCACGTTGTCCCGGATGTTCTGCGAGAAATTCCAGTTGATCCCGGGGAGCTCGCGCTTCGAGCTCGTCATTCATCGCGTCGACCAGCTCTTCCTTTGTCTGGGCGCGCATCGGGCCGAACAGCCAATACCGCCAGCCGGTGTTCTTCACGGTCCGCGGCCAATCGCGTTCCGGACGCAGCGGCACGAAGTATTCGCTGTTGTAATAGCCGTCCGTATCGGTGGCGTCGTCGGGACGACCGAGCTGATTGACGATCGACTCGACCGCCGGATAGCTGGCAATGATGGCCCGCGCCTTGCGCGAGATCTCGGTGTGCCGGTCCAGCGACGTATTGAGGGGCGCGGTGCCGCGGATCCAAATGTTCCCTTCTTCCAGGGCGGGCATGAACTCCCGGCCCAGGTGGGGCAGCATCAGCGCGGTGGCGACGATCAGGACGCCCATCGTTCCGACCGTCAAGAGTCGATGGTTCAGGAAGAAGCGCAGGTTGCGCAGATAACTCTGCTTGGCGTTGCGGACGAGAAAGTTGTCGCGCGACGGGCCGAGATCCTTGAAACTGAACAAGCACAGCACGGGAGCGACCGTCAGCGCCAGAACCAGGGCGCCGCCCAGGGCAAACGCATAGGTGTCGGCCATCGGCCCGAAGATCTGCCCTTCCGGCCCCTGCATGGTGAACAGCGGCAAGAACGCGCAGACCATGATCGCCGTCGTAAAAAACAGCCCGCGTTCCACCTCGTGCGTCGCCATGAGGATCCGCTCTTTCAGCGTGAGCTCGGCATACTCGCCCGAGCTGAGGTGGCGGTAAATGTTCTCGACCATGATCACCGAGGAGTCGACGATGATGCCGAAGTCGACCGCCCCGATCGAAAGCAGGTTGGCCGACTTGCCGCGGAGATAAAGTGCCGAGAAGGCAAACAGCAGCGCCAGCGGAATGTTGATCGCCACGATCAGCGCGCTGCGGACATTGCTCAGGAACATCAGCAGAATCACCGTCACCAGCGACATGCCGAGAATCAGGTTCTCCCGCACGGTCTCGGTGGTGACGGCGATCAGGTCGCTACGGTCGTAATAGGTCTCGATTTTCACGCCAGGCAGCAACCGACCCGCTTGCTCCCCATTCAGCTCTGCGACCTTGGCTTTGACGTCGCGCAGGGCCGGCAGCGTCTCTTCGTTCTTTCGCATCAGCACGATGCATTCGACGACGTCCGGCTCGTCGTGCCCGACTTGAGCGAGTGATTGCAGGCTCCGCGAAGGTCGTTCGTGATCGGACCGAAAATAGCCAATGCGGCCGAGACGCGTCTGGTGGCTGACGACGATGCCGCGCCGGCCCAAATCGCCTTCGGCGCGCGGCCGCCGTCGACGACGTCCTCGACGCGCACCGGCTGATTGTTGACGGAGCCAATCACGAGCGCCCGGATGTCACGGATGCGCCGCTTTTCCTCGGCCCGCAGGATCGTGGAGGCGACGCCGGGGTCGCGCAATCCCAGCACCTTCGTCACCGGGTCGGTCCCGCCGCCCAACAGACCGATACTGCGGATCGTGAACGCGACCTGGCCTTGATTGACGTAATCGCCGCCGACGTTGGCGTTGCCGTTGGCAATGGCCTGCTGCAATTGGGTGAGAGTGATGCCAAACCGCCGCAACCGCTCGGGATCCGGCTGGATTTCATAACGACGGACCGTTCCGCCCCAACCGCAGACGTCGGCAATGCGGGGAACTGCGCGAAACTCTCGCTCCAGAGTCCAGTCCTGCAGCGATTTCAGATCGTTGAGCGTGTAGACGTCGTGTCCGGACGAATCTTTCGGACAGGAGAGGACGAAGCGATAGATCTCGCCCGTCGGCGACTCCGGGGAAATGGCCGGCGTAACTCCGGTCGGCAACGGTTGCGAAAGCGTCGCCAACCGATTGATGACTTCCTGACGTGCGGCTTCGTACGTAAAGCGCTTGCCATAGTTCCAGCTCATCTTCAAATCGCTCAACCCGTAGAGCGACTTGCTGCGAATCGCCTTGAGGCCGGGCATGCCGAAAAATGTCACTTCGAGCGGGATGGTGACTTGGCGCTCGACCTCTTCCGCGGAGGCGCCGGGGAACTGGGCGAAGACCTCGACGATCGCGGGGGCCGGATCGGGATACGCCTCGACATTAACATTCAGAAAGGCGTACGAGCCGAAGATCGCGAGCACGACAGCGAGGGCCAGCACGACCGAGGGGTTACGCAGCGCCCACTCGATTAATTTGCGCACCATGATCAGCCACCAAAGCGCTTGGTTTCCCCTCATCCCACGAGTCGATTGACCTGCGGGCAGTTAAAGAATTGTAATTGCTACAGAATTTTAATCCTATGCAAACATGTACGTCGCGCAATGTGTCGTGCAAACCGGCACCGTTACACAATGTCGCCGCGTGCGACTTCGACTGATTGCCCAGACGTGCGGGTGCCAATGTCCCGGGTATAAGTGGCTCGCGCGTGAGGGAGATTAGCGATGATGGACGAGATTCTCAGCCGGCGGGATTTTCACAAAACGGGGGCCGCTTCGTTGGCCGGCGCGGTGAGTTTTGCCGCTTCTGGAGCGTCCTTTGAGGCGGCTCCCTCTAATCAAAAGCGGCTGGCGTTTATTGGCGTCGGCAATCGGGGCAAGCAGCTGCTCGTGCTTTCCTCGATCATCCCGATGCCAAGGTTGTCGCGCTGTGCGACATCTACGAGCCCTATTTGCAACGCGCGCAGAAGCGAGTTGGCGGCAAAGTAGAAACGTATGACGATTTTCGCCGTGTGCTCGACCGCAAAGATATCGACGCCGTGGTGATCGCCACGCCCGATCATGGCACGCGGTCCAAACGATCCTGGCCTGCCAGGCAGGCAAAGATGTCTACGTCGAGAAGCCACTCTCGGTCAGATCCGCGAGGGGCTTTAAGGGCAAGCTCAACGGCCTTTTCCGCCTATTTCACGGCGTTCGGGAAGTCGCCCACTTCGGCATAGGCGGCGGCAAGGGTGTCGAGCATCGCACCGTCTTTCCGGCCAGTCAACTCGCAAGCTTTCGCGGCATCATCAACTGCGGTTTTCCCGTTCCGATATTTTGCATCGGGACAAGTTGCAGCAAACCATCGCTGGCATTCCAGCGATATGCGTTTTTGGGATCGAGCCGACTCGCCTCATCGTAATCGGAGACGGCTTTGCCGTATTCCTTCTTGTGCGACCATGCCTCGCCACGGTTGCCATACGCCATTTCGAAGTTCGGAACGATCTGAATCGCCTCGTTGTAATCGTAGATGGCTTTGTCGTATTCCTTCTTATTCGACCATGCATCGCCACGATTGTTGTATGCTGCTGCGGATTTTCGATCGACCGACGCCGACACCGGTGTAGTCGTCGATGGCTTTGTCCCATTCCTTCTTTTCTCCTCCCATGCGATGCCTCAATTGATATCGGAAGAGGCATCCTTCGGATCGAGCCGAATCGCCTCGGTGTAGTCGGCAATCGCTTTGTCGTATTCTTTCTTTTCCCTCCAAGCGTTGCCCCGTTTGTAGTGTGCCAAAGCGTATTTCGGCTTGAGCCGAATCGCCCTGTTGAAGTCGACGATGGCCTTGTCGAATTCCTTCTTGGCAAGCCATGCGAGGCCACGGTTGAACCGGGCAATTGCGTCATTCGGATGGAGCCGAATCGCCTCGGTGTAGTCGGCAATGGTTGGTCGCTCACTTGTTGAGCGAGAGCAATCGCGGCCCACGAACAGACGACCACAACAACTGCAGCAGTTTCAGCGTTCGCATGGGTCGGCCTCGCAGTTTCCATCTCGTCGAATCTTATCGGACAGCCATTATGAAGGGCGGATCGGCCGGGTTTCAACGGGCAGGTTCCAGTGGAGAGTGTTGAGGCAAACCTATAACAAGCCGGGCGAGTTCACCGCCGCTGAAGTCAACGCACGCGAGCATCGACGGGGACTT
>CAWCZR010000004.1:0-607500 GCA_963800135.1 uncultured Planctomycetaceae bacterium
GAGCGTCTCGCTTGATCGGCGACGAGGCAGCCCGTTAGTGTGCTACGGCCCCGCAGCCGGGTTCAGGGTTCAGTGCCACACCGGGCGGATACTTCCGCGCTGAGGTGAAGTCCTTCATGCCCTGGCAGTTGATTAGCGTCGACAGGCTTTCTTTCGTCGCCGCTTGGTAGCTGCGCTTGAGAGCCTCGCGCAATTCCTCGGGTGTGCGGACGTATTCGCCCCGGGCGCCCAACCCCTCGGCCATCTGGTCGTACCTCAGGTTTTGCTGGAAGAGATACAGATGCATCGAGCGCGCGGACGACACGGCACTGGGCCACATGCCCCAGCAGTCGTTGTTGTAGATGATGCCAATGACGGGCAGTTTGTATTTTGCTGCCGTATCGAGCTCAAACAGGCTGTAGGCAATGCCCGCGTCGCTGCTCACGCAGACCGTGGGCGCACCTTTGTAGTGGGCTTGCGGTCCGACGCCGCGCTGCACGGCGGCGCTCGCCCCGATCATCATCGCCAGGTCCGGTCCGATCGCGCCGTATTGATAAGGGCAAACGATGCCTTGACCCGGTCGATAGGCCCGTTGCCAACGACCGATATTCACGCCGATGGTCCATCCGCCGCCGCCCAAGACTGTTTGCTTGGGATCGATGTCCCCCTTCCAGAAGAAGTCGTGCACTTCTTTGCACAGCACGGCCGGATGCAGATGATTCGTCTCCTTGCTGTACTTCACCCCCTGCTCGTACTGGTGGTTGAGCATCTTTTCGAAACTTTTCCGCGCCGAGCCAGCTCGTTGACCCACGGTTCGCGTTTGCGTGCCGGTAAGAGATCGGCGAGGGCTTCGAGAAACGGCTTCTCGCAACTGACAATGCCCAGGTCGAGCGGCCAGTTGCGGCCCAGGTCTTCTTGTACCGGATGGACGCGAATCGTCTTCACGTCGGGATTGAAGCGATACTCGCCCGGGCTGGGCATGCAGTACTGGCCGACGAAGATCACCAGGTCGGCGCTCATCACGGCGTCGGGCGAGAGCGCTGCCGACAGTCGATGATCATCGGGAAAATGGCCGCGCGTCGGGCCCGACGTCACGACGGCAATGTCGTTCTTCTCGGCGGCTTTGAGCAGCGCCTCCCAGGCCTTGTTCTGGAACACGCCTTGACCTGCGATCAGCAACGGACGCTCCGACCGACTGATCAGGTCGAGGGCCTTTTTGACTTCCTTGGCCGAGGGGCAAGGACGCGACTCGGACCGGTACTTGTCTTTGCCGTAGTAGTCCTTCAGCTTCGAAGGATCGGTGAATCGCGCTCGCGCGACTTCCCCGGGGAAATCGAGATGCACGGGGCCGGGAACGCCCGACTTGAGATTGCGGAACGCATAACCGCCGTACTCCCAGACACGGTCTGGAGCGATCAACCGTTTGCCATATTTCTTCAGGCCTGTGGTGAGCGGCTGCTGATAACCGGTCTGGATGAAAGTTTCACGGTCGTCGCCGGCGATTTGCATGTTGCTGGCCAAGACCAACAGCGGAGTGCGCGCCGCGGCTGCCGAGGCAATGTTCATGATCATGTTCGTCAAACCGGGACCTTCGGTGCCGGAACAGGCGGTGACTTCGCCCGTGGCGCGCGAGAATCCGTCGGCGGCGGCGCACATCGAGCCTTCGCAACGACCACCGTAGGCCGGGACGCCCGCAGCGGCGATGGCGTTGATGACGGTGTAGTTGCCCGGACAGCAAAAGAGTGCGGCCAGTTCTTCTTCTTGACAGAGTTTGGCGAACACCTCGGCGCCGCTCATGCCCTGCCCTTCGAACGACCCAGGCTTCGGCGATTGGCTGAGCGACTCCGTAATGTCTTTCGGGATGGTGATCGAGGGGATGCTGGCCGCACTGCCGCCTGCTTTGGATTCGGCAACCATGCCTGCAACCACCGCGCCGGCGCCCACCGTCGAGAGCAAGAACGAGCGGCGAGAGGGATCAACCGTTTGCTTTGTGGATTTTTCGGCCGGTTTTGCAGTTAGGTCGTTGCTCACAGGGGTTCCGCCTTTCTTGCGCGAGTGAAGCGGTTAGTGGGTCGTTTTTTTTTCTAACTTGGGGCGTGCCGAATCGGGCCACAGATTGCGCAGGTAATTGACCAGGTTCCAGAGGTCTTCGTCCTTGGACACCTTGTCGGCAAACGGGGGCATCGCCTCGCCGGCGCCGTCGCGGATGCTGCGGAAGATTTCTCCTTCGGACGTCCCGCTTTTCCAGGCCTTGGGGTTGGTGAGGTCGGTCGCGTTTGCGATGACGTCGACGAGCGATTTGCCGTCGGCACCGTGACACTCGGTGCAGGCGCGCGTGTAGAGGATTTTGCCGCGTGCAATCGACGCCTTGCTAAACGGAACGGGCGACTTCAGCTTGCGCTTCTTCCCTCGTCAGAAGTGCGCCGGAGGTTTTTGCCGGTTCGTCGCCGGACCACGTCGTGGAGGTCGCCGCGATCGCAGCTGCGAAACAGGTTGCGATCAAGAAAGCCTTTGCACCGAGTCGCCGGGACATGGATCAGGTCTCACTCTGGCCGCTCGAACGACGTCCACGGAGTTGGGGGGCCCCCGACGCCTCACCTACATTCGATCGGGATCGAGGTTGAAGGTATCAACCAGATAGTCGAAGTATTTGCCGTCCGCCAGAAACGTCAGATAAATCTCATTGATTAAGTGCACCAGCTTGCGGACCGCGTATTCACTGTCGCCGTCCATAACCATCAACACGAGCAAGATGTTTCCGCTGCGATTGTAGGTGCGGACTTGCGTTTTTCGCGAGTCAAGGCGACGGTGGTCGGGCAACTCGTCGGACTGCAGTGACCGAATAAAGGCCTTCAAGTCCTTGTGCATCGACGACTGTGCCGGAACGCGGATCAAGAGTTCGGGCAGCCGCAGTGTGCCCGCATGGGCATCGAATGCAAGCGTGAAAACCCGGCCACGATGCCAGGCAATTTGGAAGGTCGCCTTTTCGCCGGACGTGGGACCTCGACTGAAACCCTGGAACACGCGTCGTTCGGCATAGCCAGCCAACTGTGCGGCGACGGTGTCGACACGGGATACGGCCGTTTTCATCTCGTCCAAAGCTCTGCGGTGCCGACCTGATGGAAGTTGGAGGTTTCATCTTAATCGAGACCGGCTGCAACG
Source organism: uncultured Planctomycetaceae bacterium (assembly GCA_963800135.1). Classification (GTDB taxonomy): domain Bacteria; phylum Planctomycetota; class Planctomycetia; order Planctomycetales; family Planctomycetaceae; genus DASPSM01. The sequence goes on from CAWCZR010000004.1 coordinate 3,142, forward strand.
CGAATCCTCGGAGCGAGACAAACAAGATGTCCTGCGCGAACCGAGTCACACCTCTTCGGTATCGGCGCCTCCTCCAAACTGCACTGACCAAACCTTCCGACTGCCGGTGCGTTGAAGGGCGTTTTCCGGCAAGCATTGAAGTGATAGACTTGGCCCTGTCGCCAAACTTTAAGCAGAAACATTGATTGGCGCGGCAACGGGCGTGTCGAGTTGTCGCTTTTCCTTGGCGAAATCCTAACGAGTTGTCGTTGCGGTTGGCCGATCGAGCCGAACCTCGATGGCCGGATCGCAGAATTGTGCTCACTTTGTGTTTATTGCGCCCGTAGCTCAGATGGATAGAGCAACGGATTTCTAATTCTTCCCCATCATCTCCGCAAACCATGCTGATTTTCGCGGAGATCCACATCTCGCAATGACTTATCGCGATTTCTTCTGCAATCGCGAAGGCCTCGAAAAACCTCGTTTGACCATGCTTTCGGTTGTCAGTGACAACCGCTTCATGAGTTGGACGCGCGCCTCTGTGTGTCGCGAATTCAAATCTCCGCGATGCGGCTGGCGTCCCTTCAACGCCGCGTCCTTTTCCCCCTCCTTGACAACAATCTCGCCTCCTAGAGGCGGCCAGAGGCCTCAGCCAGCCTGCGAAGGCTCCGTCAAACTCACCTTCGCCGATCGCGTGGTGCCCGCTCGACGTCCTTCACCGCGATCGCGTGATGTCGACGACCAACAGAAGGACTGTGGGCGGACATCGTGTCCAGGATGCAAACCGACCTGCCGATTGGTCGCCGAATGCAGCAGCTGCCCCGCGTGACTCTCATTCGCGCGATTGAACGCATCGCTGTCTTGAATTCTTGAAACACTTCGTCGCGCCTGCGGCTCGAGCGAAAGCACGAAGGCGAGCTCACGTGGATTCCTAAATTTGGCTCGATTTCGAGGTACATTGATCTGACGGAGCCTCGCTAGATTCTGGTGTCCGTCGCAAGACACAAAAACGCCCTGTGATTGACCGCGTGCCGGCCGATCACGGGGCGTTTCTTGTTTTGAGTCTTGCGAATGATCCGCGACGAAGTTCCTGATTCCGAGGACTTGCCGAATGCAACTGACCTCCGCCTTCGCCGCCTGCACGCTCCTGCTCTTGGCCACAATCCTGGCCCTCGTCCGCGAGGTGCGGCTCCGCCGCGCCCTACAGCGTCTTTTGGTCCGACTTCTTTCCTTCTGGAGGACTCCGCATGCGAGGAACCCCGCGCCGCCTCGAGCGGCCGCTCCTGCTCGGCGCGTTTGCGATGACTGTCATCCTGGGCTGTGATTCCGACCAGCGCGCGGTCGAGATTTCCCGAGAAAGCCTGAACCGGCAGGCCGAGCAGAATGCTCAGATGGCCCGACAAAATCAGGCGGTCACCGAGACGACTCACGACTTGATCAAAGCCGAGTCGAGCGTCCAAAGCGACGCGAACCAGCGGCAGCAGGAATTGCACGCCGAACGATCGACTCTCGATCAGCAGCGGCAGGATCTGGAGATCGAACGCCGCTCGTTGGCGGCCGAGCGTCAACGCGACCCGCTGCGCTGGCAGGCTGAAGTCGACAGCGTCGCTCCCACCATTGGCCAGATCGTCTCCCGATTGCGACGTCGCTTCGGACGCCTGGGCATGCTTTGAACGATCCAGACTGATTGACTGGGGGATGGGAAGGGTATTGGCGATGATTCTGCCCGAACGTTTTAAGCTTGCGAATCCTCCGCCCTGACTTAAGATGAGGTGTTGATAATATCCGCTAGCGTCGATGCTTTCCGAGCCGACCTCCGGCCCGGAAAACACTTGCCTTGAACCCGCCCGCAAGTCTCGCCTCGACCAAAGGACGGCGGCGCATGCCGCGACTGGTCTTGCCCTTCCTGATGTTGGCCTCGACGGCCTTCGCCGGGGACACTGCCCTTGCCGTCGATGCGGCCCCGACCTTTCCTCCGATCGTCAAAGTCCACGTTGATCCGGACCGTCTCAGCCTCGACGGGGCTGGGTGCCGCTTCTCGCTATTGGTGACCGGTGCGACGAGCCGGGGTGAAGTTGTCGATCTGACGCGGGCAGCCGCGTACCTCTCGCGAAATCCGGGCCTCGTCAAGATTGGTCCCGATGGCGTGGCGCAGGGCCTCGCGGATGGCCAGACGCAGGTCGAAGTCACAGCCGCAGGAAAAACGCTCACGATTCCCGTCCAGGTTTCCGGTTCGCACCGGCCGCGATTGTTGCACTTCGAGAACGACATCCTACCGATCTTGAGCCGGTTCGGCTGCAATTCCTCCGGCTGCCATGGCAAGGCCGATGGGCAGAACGGCTTCAAACTCTCGATCTTCGGCTTCGACCCGCGGGCCGATCGCATGGCGCTGCTTGAAGAGGGGCGCGGTCGGCGGATTTTTGTGGCCGCACCGGACGAAAGCTTGATGTTGAAGAAGGCCACGGGCAGCGTGCCGCATGGGGGCGGCGTGCGGATTCTGCGCGCCTCACCCGAGTATCGCCTGCTCCGCGAATGGATCGCTGCCGGAGCGCCAGAGGGCGATCCGGCAGCGCCGCACATCGTATCGATCCAGGTCACGCCGCGAGAACGGCGATTGCGGCTCCATGACTCCCAGCAGTTGCGCGTTGTGGCGCGGTACACCGACGGCCGTGACGTCGATGTGACGTCGCACGCCAAGTTCCAGTCCAACCGGGAGGAGCTAGCAGGGGTCGACAATTTTGGCCTGGTCACCGCCGGCGATCACCCGGGCGAAGCGGCCGTCATGGCTTCTTACATGAATGAGGTCGACGTGTTCCGGGCGCTGATTCCGCTGTCTGCGCCGGACTCGAAGCGTCCCACCCGCCCGATCTCCCCCTCGCCGCAAAACTTCATCGATCGGTTGGTAGCAGCGAAGCTCGCGCGGCTCAACGTCCTCCCTTCGGCGCCGTGCACCGACGACGAGTTCGTGCGCCGGGTCTATCTCGATGTAATCGGCACGCTCCCCACTCCGGACGAGGTGCGCACTTTCCTGGCCGACCGCCGCGCGGATCGCGGAACGCGGGTTGTAGAGAATTTGCTAGGACGCCCCGAATATGCGGAGTATTGGGCGCTGAAGTGGTCGGACCTGTTGCGGGTCGATCGGCGCGTGCTCGGTTACAGGCAGGCGTATGACTATTACGCCTGGATCCGTGACAGCATCGCGGAAAACAAGCCGTACGACCGCTTCGCGCGGGAAGTCATCACGGCCGAGGGACTCCTGACGCAAGTGCCCGAGGGTGCACTGTTCAAAGTCGATTCCGATCCGGGCAAGATCGCCAGCTCGGTCTCGCAGGTCTTTCTTGGTGTGCGGATCGCCTGCGCCCAGTGCCACCACCACCCGTACGATCGCTGGACGCAAACCGATTATTACGGAATGCAGGCCTGCTTTTCGCAGGTGGCGTTCAAACCAACTCCACGGGGAGACCTGCTCGCCTCGCTCTCGACCGCTGCGACGCGCAACCCACGCACTGGCGAGGAAGTCTTTGCCCATCTGCTGGGGACCACAAATCCCAAAGCGTCGCCGCCTGGGGACCGCCGCCAGTTTCTGGCCGCCTGGCTCACCCGCCCGGACAATCCCTGGTTCGCGCGGTGTTTCGCCAATCGGATGTGGGAGCATTTCCTCGGACGGGGGATTGTCGAACCGGTTGACGACTTCCGGCTCACCAATCCTCCATCCAATCCCGAGCTGCTCGACGCGTTGGCCGCTGACTTTGTGCAGCACGGCTACGACGTCAAGCACCTGATCCGCACGATCACCGCCTCCCAAACCTATCGGCTTTCCTCCGAGCCCAACGCGACCAACGAGCGGGATGACGAGAATTATTCGCGGGCGTTGCTCCGCCGGCTTGACGCCGAAGTTTTGCTCGACGCGATCTGCCAGACCACGGGCACCCGCGAGAAGTTCCGCGGAATTCCGCTGGGCTCGCGGGCCATCGAGCTGTGGGACAACGAGTCGCCCCACTATTTTCTAAAACTGTTTGGCCGACCGGTGCGGGTCACCGCTTGTCAGTGCGAGCGCAGCTCCGAGCCGAGCGTGTCCCAGGTGCTGCACATGCTCAATTCACCGAATATCCATGCCAAGCTCGCCAGCGCGGCTGGCCGAATTGGTCGGCTCACGGACCGTTTCGCGGGCGATAGGGTGCTCGCTGACGAAATCTACCTGACGTTTTACGCACGCTATCCGTCGTCCGATGAACGTGCGGCGGCCCTCGATTATTTCAAGGACGCCGAATCGCACACCGGTGAAGGCCGACGCAAGGCAGCCGAAGACCTGGCGTGGAGCCTGATGAATACGGTCGAGTTTTTGTTCAACCATTGAAGCCTGTTAGCGACAAAGCACCGCCCGCGCACTTGCGTTCAGGAGTACAGGAAACATGACTGGCAGTTTCCCCAGTTGCGATGGAATCCGGCGCCGCGATTTGCTGAAAATCGGCGTCGCGAGCACGTTCGGATTTTCGCTTTCGCTGCCTACACTCCTGCAGCGGCGTGCGGCGGCGACTCAAACTGACGCGGCACGCGGCACCCGCCTCGGGCGCGAGGTGTCGCTGCTGATCATTTATCTGCAGGGCGGGATGAGCACGATCGACGTATTCGATCTAAAGCCCGAGGCGCCGCCCGAATTTCGGGGAGATTTTCGGCCGATTGACACCAATGCGGCGGGTTTGCAAATTTGCGAGCATCTGCCTGCTCTCGCCAGGCAGGGAGATAAATTCTCGCTCCTGCGATCTTTCACGCACAACAACTCGGGACACGGGTTGGCCGATCACTACATGCTCACCGGCTATAACCCGTCGGCTGCTTTCAACCCGAACCTGAAGCCCAATAACGAGCGTCCCTCGCACGGATCGATCATGGCCCGCAAGCTCGGGCCGCGCGGTGCCGTGCCGCCCTACGTCTCGGTGTTGAAGATGCACAATTCGGCCGGTTCGGCTTACCTGGGCGCGTCGGCCGCGCCGTTCGTTGCCGAAGGCGATCCGAATACGCCCGGCTTCACGGTTCCGGACCTTCTGCCGCCGATGACGGTCGATGCGAGCCGGCTGAATCGTCGCCGGGCGCTCCTCGATCATGTCGATCGCTATCGTCGCCGGGCGACATTGCGGGCCAACGCTGCAGCCAAAACGGTCACTGCGTTTCAGCAGAAAGCCTTCGAGCTAATGACCTCCGCGGCGACTCGCGCGGCCTTCGACATCTCGGCGGAGCGCGATTCGGTGCGGGACGAATACGGCCGACACACACTGGGCCAGTCGTGCCTGTTGGCCCGTCGGCTGATCGAAGCGGGCACGCGCTGCGCGATGGTGACGCACAATAACTGGGACACTCACAGCAACAACTTCCACATCTTAAAGTCTGTTTTGCTGCCGCAGCTCAATGCCGGGTTGGGGACGCTATTGCGCGACCTGTCCGACCGTGGCCTGCTGGAAACAACGCTCGTGGTGGTCATGGGCGAATTCGGCCGCACGCCTCGGATCAACTCCAACGCCGGCCGCGATCACTGGGCTCAGGCCAATACGCTGCTGTTGGCCGGCGGTGGAATCGCGGGGGGACGCGTTGTGGGACGCACCAACGAGCACGGCGAGCGGCCGGTTGCCGATCCCAACGGTCCGGAGGATCTCGCCGCCACGATCTATCACTGTCTGGGCATCAATTCCGAGGATGAATTCCACACGCCGGAAGGTCGTCCGATCAAGATCGTCAACAACGGTCGCGTCATCAAAGGGCTGATCTAACGGACAAACGGATGCGTGCGCTCACCTCAAGTCTCGCTCTCTTCCTCGCCGCGACGGCTTTTGTCGTGGGACAGCCGGCCGTGGCTGAGCCGCCGGTGGCGTCATACATCTTTCCCGCCGGCGGGCAGCAGGGAACGACCGTCGCGATGCGGGTCGGCGGCTTGTATCTCAACGACGCGTGCAATTTCGACCTGCTCGGTCCGGGTGTTTTGGCTTCGAAGCGGATCGCAGCCACAAAGACAGTCTGGTTTGAAGGGCCGCTGCTCTATCCGCCGCTTTCGCAGCAACCCGAAGTCTATCCCAAGGATTTCTCGGGATCGGTCCGCATCGACTCGTCGGCAGTGCCGGGCATCCGGTATTGGCGCGTTTCGACTTCTCAGGGGGCGACTGCTCTCAAGAAATTTGTCGTCGGAGAGCTGCCGGAGATCGTGGAGGACGAGATCGACGGGGACCCTGTTCCGACTCCCATCAAACTGCCCGTGACGATCAATGGCCGGATTTTTCCCCGCGAAGACGTCGATATTTGGACGTTTCCGGCGCGAGCCGGCGACGTGGTGAGTTGCGAGGTAGCGGCCGCACGAATCGGGTCGCCGCTCGACGCGCGGCTTGAAGTTCGCCGGGCCGACGGTCGGCTTGTAGCTGAAAACGTCAACGTGCCCGGACCGGATGCAGGGCTCCGCTTCACGGCTCCAAGCGACAATGAGTACCAACTTCGCATCTGCGACGCCGCGTTTCGCGGCAATCAGGATTACGTCTACCGCTTGACCGTGACGAAGGGTCCGGTGCTCGACGCGGTCTATCCGCTCGGTGGGCGGCGCAACTCCCAGCTGGAGCTGCACCTAACCGGGGCAAATCTCGCTAAAGACATTGTTCGCGTCAAACTCCCAGCCGACGCAGCTTTGAGCGCGGTCGTCAGGCCACGGATCGGCGAAGGTACGCGCACGGAGGTCGCACTCGAAACAGACGACCTGCCCGAGTTCGTCGAAGAGACTGCCGCCGCGCTTCCGGGTGGGGCTCATCGAGCGAATCTGCCCGCCATCCTGAACGGTCGCATTCTTCACCCCGGAGAGGCCGACATCTGGCAGGTGACGGCCCACAAGGGGGACAGCTATTTGCTCGACCTCCGGGCCGCCCGCTTAGGCTCACTGCTCGACTCAGTGTTGACGATCCTCGATTCTAAAGGAAAGCAGCTGGCGACCTGCGACGACATCAGCGCAGGGCAGACCGATTCGCGGCTGGCTTGGAAAGTCTCTGTGGACGGAACTTACTCGATTCGCGTCGAAGACCGTCTCCCGTCGCGTGGCGGCCCGGAATACTCCTACCGACTCAAGATCGAGCCCGCTAGCCGCGCCGCGGACTTTCAGTTGCAACTGGCGGTCAACGCACTCAACATCGAGCGCGGGGCAGTCGCTACGCTCCCCATCGCTATCGAGCGCCGAGGCGGCTTCAAAGGACCGGTGGCACTCGAAATCGACGGACTGCCAGCTGGAGTGACAGCCTCGGGATTGCAACCGGTGGCCGGTGGGAAGGCCGAGATCCGCCTCAAGGCGAATCGCCAAGCAAAGGTGGTGACGGCGGCCGTCATCGTGCGGGGCACGGCGGTTGTCGACGGCAAGACTGTAGTGCGAAGGGCGTCGTTCGCAACGGATCCCGGCGACCCACCGATCGAGCACGTCGCCGTTGCCGTCGCCGTGCCTACGCCGTTTAAGTTTTCGGCACTCTACGACCAAGCCTACACACCTCGCGGTTCGGTCTACATCAAGCATTATGTGATCGCGCGCAACGGCTATTCCGGGCCGCTCGAAGTGCGGACGGCTGACCGTCGCGTGCGGTATGCGCAAGGTGTCAACGGGCCAACTCTTCACATCTTCGAAAAGGCCGATGGCTTTGATTACCCATTGACGCTGGCCCCCTTCATGGAAATCCTCCGCACCAGCCGCACCAACCTGATGGCCACGGGTATCGTGGTCGATCCCGACGGCACGAGGCATCCAGTCACATACTCAACCGATTCGCAGAATGAGCAGATGGTGTCGATTGTCTCACCCGAGCGGATGACCCTATCGCTCGATCCGGCGTCTATTCTTGCGGCGCCGGGGAAATCCGCGGTCGTTCATGTGCGCCAGTCCGCGGCCGGCAACTCACGGGGCCGGTCCGCGTGGAGTTGGTCTGCCCGCGTCACATTCGGGGCGTCGCGGCCGAGCCCACCAGCATCAATTCAGCGGCGTCGGCTGACCTTCGCCTGCACTTCGCCGACGGCTTGCTCGGGCCATTCAACATGCCGCTCACAATTCGGGCCACCAGCCTCGATTCTCGCGGCTATCCGGTGATCGCCGAATCGCAGTTGCCGATCGCCCGCTGAGCGCAGCGACTGGTTCTAACGGCAGTCCGATCGCTCGGCACCGCTGACAGCCGCCCGCACAGGCACAAACCAGTGTCGCTCGTAGTACCCGGAGATACGTAGTTGACCGCCTTTTCCGGTCCATGTGGGCGGGGACATTGTAGCGCCAGCTCTCACCACGCATGTCAAGGTCGTGGGTTCGCATCGAAACAACTTCGCCGGGCTGAATGCCCGTGCGCAGTTGCAGTCGAACCATTGTGCAATCTGAGCACTTTAATTCCGGTGGATGGCCACGACGTCCTACAGAGGTGCGAGCCGGACGGGCGGCGTTTCTTCGGCCTCAGTTCTTCCTGCTTTGAGACCATCAACGGCCTCGAGAGCTTCCCGAATGTCGGCCGGCGAGCGGTGAATAACCCGCTCGATCACATCGCCGCGGCACTTCGGCACGTTCCTAAATCCGGCTCTCGTCCGCGTTAAAGTGACCTGACGGGCCGTCGTAGCTCTGACGGCCCGCTCGTGAGCGAGTTTCGACCCGTTGATCGGCCATTCACGGCCACTCGGCGGGTCGTTTTGTTTTTGACGGCTCGATCAGCGGCTTGCTGCTGATTGACCTGACCGTGTTCTCGATCTGAAGCCTTGGCGTGTCGCCGTGGCGGTTTTTGTTCCCCGGAACAGGACCGCCCAGACACGGGCGGTCCCTTTTTCGAAGGGTCGCCCAATGATCGCAACTGTAAGAAGGCCGGTGTCGCGCCGCAGGAATGACAAGTTCCTCAGCATGCTGCCAGAGATCCGCAAACAGGCCAACTTCGCATTTCGCCGAACTCCGTTGGAAGCCCGTGAGGAACTCGTCCAGGAGGTCGTCGCACAGGCTTACAGCCTGTTCGTCCGGCTGTGCGAGAGGGGCAAGATGGCTCTTGTCTTTGGAACGCCGCTCGCCCAGTTCTCGATCAAGAAGGTCCGCGCGGGCCGGCGAATTGGCTCGCGGGCCAACATCCGGGACCTCACCTCACCGCGTGCCCACGTGGCGAAGGGATTCACGATCGAGCGCCTCGACCGGTTCAATCATCAACCGGACAGTGGCGCGAGGTTCTGGTCGAGGACCGGACGGCAGGACCGGCGGAAACCGCCGTGGCACGAATCGACTGGGCCGCGTGGCTACGCTCTCTGCCTCGACGCCAGCGCACGATCGCCTCGGTCCTCGCCGCGGGGGAAACGACGGGAGTTGCTGCCCGAAGGTTCCGCCTCAGCCCTGCTCGGATCAGCCAGATGCGGGTCTGGTTCCGAGAGAGTTGGCAGCGGTTTCACGGCGAGACGCCGTCGGTGGGCTTGGCCCGCTGTTGAGCTGTCAAAAGCTCGAGTCGCGGCTGGCGCCGAGTCCATCATGCTCCGCGCGTGGTGGACTTGGCGCTCCGGCGTTCAGGAATGGAAGTCATCAGTCACCGGGAGTCTTAAATGAAAAGTCCGAGCATCGAAGTCTCGGCTCTCGTCGTGTCGGCTATCATCACGCTCGCGCTCGGCGAATGGTTGCACTGGGTCCCCGTGATTGCGGCTATCGTTCTGGTCCACGTGCTACGCAGGAAGTAAATGGCCCCCGAACACTGGGCCAAATGCCATTAGCGCTCTTTCAGTGCTTGTAAATCTTGTGCTGCGGACGGCCGGAGAGGATTTGCTCTTTGCCCCAGTTCGTGACGGCGCGGAAGGCATCGCTGCGGATGAAATCTTGAAACGCCTGCTCGTCGGACCATTCACTGGTGATCAGGTAGGAGGCACTGTCACTGACGTCTTTCCACAGCGTCGAAAGAGTGTGCCCGTCTGCCGCCCTCAGCGCGCTGATGACAGCGCGGAACTTCTCTTCAAAATCCTGCTGCTTGCCCTCGATGACGTGGTAGTTCATGCCGACGGTGATCATCGCGAAGTATCCCGGTTGTGCTCTCGGTGTCTGTGTAAATTGAGCTGCTCAGGCAGCCGACGCCCAGCCGGAGCTTAGCACCTGCTCAGAGGAAGGAAAGGACCATCGATCGATTGTCGGCGAGAGCGGCAAAGGGACAGTCGAAATCACGGCGATCGGGCATGGAAAGCAACCCCATGTTCTGGGTTTCCGAGGCGCGGGTCAGCCAGCTGCTCCGAGAACTTTACGCGAACTGGCACCAGTTCGTAGGCGAGCTGGCGGAGGTCAGTGGCGACCGTGTGACGTCGGCCTGATCGACGAATCGGCGCCGAGGCCTCCTCGGGCGGTTTGGCTGGGGAGGCCCAAGCGAGGTGGTTTCCCTGATCTCAGCTGAAGGAGCGGCCGGCTTGAAGAGCTGAAATCTGCACACCGGGAAACCTACCTTCCCGACGAGATTCCGGGAATTTGATTTCCGACATGAGAATCTCGGAATGCAAATCTCTGGGAATTCCGCGACTGTGTCCAGGGTCGCAGGCAAACGGCGAAAACGAACCTTCTTCGGTTTTCTAGCCGATGCGGATTCGGTGCATCGGTCGACGCGACCGATGCGCCCGCGCGGTTTCCTTTCACCTTGATGGGACATTGAAGTCGCTTGCCATCGTCCAATTGGGGTGGTGCAATTGGGCGCATTCGCGGGCGGCGGCCGCGAGGCCAGCGTCTGAAGGTTCGACAGGGGCCTGCGCCAGCGGCCCCGCTTGCCGGCTGCGCACGCCCAGCGCGCAGATCAGCAGATCAGGGGAGCGACCATGAGCAGGTCCATCGTCATCGTCGGCGGCGGCTTCGCCGGCGGCTACCTCGCCCGCTACCTCGAACGCGGGCTACCGCGGGACTGGGAGATCGTCCTCTTTAGCCAGGAAAACTTCCTGACCTTCACGCCGATGTTGGCCGAGGTCGTCGGCTCGTCCATCAACCCTCTGCACGTGGTACGGCCGGTCCGGCAGTTCCTGAAGCACACGCTTTGTCGCACCGCCGTCGTGACGCGCCTGGACTTCGCCGGCCGGCGGATCGAGTACCAGCTGCAAGGCGGCCGCACGGAGGCACAGCCATACGAGCACCTCGTGCTGGCCTGCGGCATGGCGGTCAATGCCGGCATGATCCCGGGGGCGGCGGCCCACGCCGTCCCCCTCAAGACGCTGGGCGACGCCATCTCGCTGCGCAACCAGGTGATCACCCAGTTGGAGAACGCGGAGGCTGAGCCCGACCTCGACCGCCGCCGCCGGCTCCTCAGTTTGGCGGTCATCGGCGGCGGCTTCAGCGGCGTCGAGGTGGCCGGTCAGATTTACGACCTGCTCACCGATAGCCTTCGCTTCTACCCCTCCCTCCGCCGCGAAGACCTCCGCGTCGAGATCCTCCACGGCGGCGCGCAGCTCTTGCCCGAGCTGCCCACGTCGCTGGGTAACTACGCCAGCCGCCGCTTGTAGGCCCGCGGCATCGTCGTCCGCTTGCAGGCGCACGCCCACGCCGTCACCGAGGACGGAGTGCGGCTGGCCGACGGCAGTGTCGTGCAAGCTGGCACCGTCGTCAGCACCATCGGCAACACCGTCAGCCCACTCATCGCCTCAAGCGGGCTGCCGCTGGAGCGGGGCCGGCTGCCCACCGAGCCGGACATGCGCGTTCGCGGCCAGCGCAACGTGTGGGCGCTGGGCGACTGCGCGGTGGTCGCCAACGCCATGGACGGCAAGCCGTCGCCGACCCTGGCCCAGTTCGCCCTGCGCCAGGCCCGGCAGCTGGCGGCCAACCTGAAGCGCGAGTTGGCCGGCCAGCCGACGCGGCCGTTCTCCTTCCGCATGCTCGGCTCCTTCGCGGCCATCGGCCATCACAACGCCGTCGGCGACGTGCTCGGGGTGCGCCTTTCGGGCATCCTGGCCTGGGTGATGTGGCGCGCCATCTACCTGGGCAAGATGCCGACGTTGGCCCGCAAGGCCCAGATCGCATTCGACTGGGCCTCGGAGCTGTTCTTCTCGCGCGACATCGTCCAGCTGAGCCCACGCGCCACCGGCCGCGTGCCGCGGGCACATTACGAGCCCGGCGACTACGTCTTCCGCCAGGGCGACTTCGCCGACAAGTTCTACGTGATCGAGAAGGGCACCGCCGCCGTCTACCTTACGGGCCGGCCCCAGCCGGTCCTTACACTGCGCCCCGGCGACTACTTCGGCGAGGGCACGGTGCTGGGCCGCGCCGCTCGGGACGACTCGGTGCGCGCCGAGGAACCGCTCGACGTGCTGGCGGTCCAGCGACAGGAGTTCGATGACCTCACCACGCACCTGCCCTTCCTGCGGACCGACCTGCAGAATCGGGCCGCACGCATCAACGCGGCACGCGAGCTGAGCGGTCAGTTGCTCGACGACTCGGCCCTGGCCCAGGCCCGCGTGCGCGACGCCATGACGACCCCGGTGCCGACGCTCCCGGCCACGACCCTCCTGGCCGACGCGGTCGAACAGTTCCGGGCGGCCAATGGCGGCATCCACATCGTCGTGGACGACCGCGGCCGGCTTCAGCGCCTTTGCTCGGCCGAGGTCCTGGCCGAGGCCCTGGCCGGACTCCAGCGGCCCCAGGCGCACTTGTCCGACATCTCGCTGACGCCGGCCGATGTCATTGCCGAGTCGCGGCCCCTGCCGGAGGCGCTGCGCGTCCTTTTGCACGCGGGCGTCCGGCAACTCGTCGTCGTCGCCGACGACGACCCGGCGCGCCCCATCGGGATCCTGACGCCGCTTGACGTCGTCCTGCAGCGCACCTGGGCCGGCGACCGCAGGCCCGCGGTCAGCTGAAGAAGAGGTCGGAGCGTTTTGTGCATCAGGTCGGCGTTTTGGATTGGCGAGTTCAAGCTGCTGTTCTTGATTACGGGACTGGACGGCGGTCGCGCGGCGCATCGTAGCCGCCCTCTTCGTCCGTTCCGGACAAGCGTGGGGGCAGCGTTCCAGTCCAAGAATTCACCAACCCGGGGCGGTCCCTCTGACGAACGATTCCCTTAAAGCCGCCGCAGGCGGGCGACACGCACGAGACGTGCGACCATCCCAGAAATCGTGCGAGTGCTCGGTTACATTCGGGCCGACAAAGCCCCGCTGAGGCCACGAGGCATCCGCTGGTAGCGTGTTTCACGATTTTCCCTCAGACTGATCCAACCAGGCGTTGATCCAACTTTGCAGAGTTTCTCCGTCCGGCACGTCGGGTACGCTCGGGTCAAAGACTCGCTTCGCATGCACAGCGCTGTCCGAGGCGTAAACGCTCAACACGAGCTGCATTGGACCCGTAAGGCGGAAGCGGCGCGCGACGAACGAAAGTCTTCGCCCGGCCTTCCTCTCGGTTTTCTCTACACGCGGGTCCTGTCCGTCCACAACCCGGACGCGATAGAGTTGTCGGATCTCCGTCACGAAGCCTCTCAATTCCGAGCGACTCCACGGGTACAACTGCGGCCTTCCCTCGGCTCTTTCAAAGTGCTCCTTGATCTCGTCGCCGATCACGGCCGTGACTTCTTCCAGCTTCCCTCTCGGCGTCTCGACGGAAGCTTTGACCTGCTGACGACAGACCTCAAACGACACGAGCACGCTGACTCCGCTGGGGTCCTGGACGATCAAGGGTTCCAACACGATTCCCGCATCCACGCTTCTCGACCGATACAGCCCCTTTTGTTTGGCCAACTCCATCGTCTCGGAATTCGATAGACCGCGAAAATCTTTGGCGATCTTGAGTATCTCCGCCCACTGATCGGAGGACTTGATGAGATTGACGATCTCGTGTGTCCCCATTCCACTCATGGTCCGCCCCCCCTATTTCAGTCGCCAGTCCAATGTCGGCTGGCCGAGTTGCGCTGAGTCCACCAGTTGGCGGGTCCGACCGTCTGAGCAGTAACTCTTGAAATGCGAAGAATCCCGGTACTGGCAGGTGTGGGCACGGTTTTAGGGCGTGATCGCACGTTGGTCGCCATCAGAACGAGCTGGCGCGCGTGTCACCCTTCTGCCGCATCGAATGTCCCAACGGAACAGGCGGAATGTTCGTTTGCCAAGCTCTTACAACGTGGCAGGAGGGGATCATTGTGGATTCCCAGGCCCATCTGCACGTACTGTCGGTCGACCGACTCGGCCAACCGTTGGAGACAGAAGGCCGGCCAGGTGCGTTGCAGTTGCATTAAGAGCTCTAAGCCGTGATGGTGCTCGCAGAACCGGTCGGGAAGTAGAGCCGACAGCGCGGTCGCGGCGACCGGCGATCGGCCCAGCCTCGGGTCGCTCAAGATTTGCAATCCGCTGTGATGATAACGAATGCAGCACACAAGCTCGTCCGGCAAGTTCCAGGCATGCGCCAGGCAGGCGCCGACCAATTCATGGTCCCACCCGAAAGTGGCCCGCTCGAATTCACTCAGCGTTTGTGCATTTGTGTCTTCGGCCTGCACGAACTGGCGATAGTAATCGCACAAGTCGTCCGTCAGGACCGGGAGCACGTAGTCCTGCAGGAGTGAACCGACGAACGCGACTTCGGGATCCGTCTTCAGGAGCAAGGCGATCTCGCGCGAGAAGATCGCCTTTTGAAGGTTCGTGCTCCAGAAGGCGTTTTGGTTGATGAGCTTTGAGTCGTGAGCCCGGATTGCCGCCTCCATTCCGGTCGCGATCACGAACCGGAGGCTGTGTTGGCATCCCAATATCGAGAGAGCTTGAAATGCGCTAACCACCTTTTTTTGGACTGCCAAGAACGAGGAATTCACGTACTTGAGCAGCTGGATCGTCAACCCGGCATCCGTCTCCAGAATCTTCGCCAGGTCCTTCAACAAGACCGTCTCGTCTCGAGATCGTTGCACGAATAACGTGACAGCGTGCGGTAACGCGGGAAGCCGGACCTTCGGCGGTATCACTGACACCGTGAGGCCAGCTAACGCCTCCTCACGAATGACGGCCCAGTCCATAACACTTTCGCCGACAGTGCGACTCGCCATTTCCGCTTCTCACAGGGACTACGGTTCTTCCTTCTCGTAGTCCGCGAAGTCGAGTCTGGAATCTTTTTTTGCTGGCCCAGTTGGCTTTCTTTCCGACTTTCTGCAGCGTGGTCGCAAGCGCGTTACAAGCCAAAAATCGGGATCCGTATTTCCACGGACCCTCGGCCGATTGGATCAACACGGGCGAAATGAGGCGTATTTGGTCGTCACACCGGCTACTCTCCCGTAATCTCATACCTTTTCGCGGACACGCCAAAAAAGGACCGATAAGTGCCACCTCAGCGGATCCCGGAAGGCTGGAGATGTGGATTTTGGAGCTTCGCGACCTCTGAATACCAGTCTACCAGCCGATCACCATGAGCCTGCTCGCCAGGATGGCGGCACGCCACATCTGCAAGGTCCAGCGAATCGAGCGGAACATCGGAGGATAGGCCTACACTCAGACCCGAACGAGGTAACCGTGCCCCCGCCGTGTAGTGATGAATTCGGGCCCCAGTTTCCTGCGGACGTTCGACACGTGAACGTCGACGAGATTTGACAGGCTGTCGTCATTTTTGCCGAACAGGTGTTCGTTGATCATGCTGCGCGTGACGAGTCGCCCCGCGTTCAGCGCAAGCAGCTCAACCAGCGAGTATTCCCGGGCGGTTAATTCAATCTCGGCCCCGTTGCGGGAGACGGACCGGGAACCCATGTCGATCAGGACCCCTTTGACTTCGATCACCGGATGCGGCTGGCCGGCCGTCCGGCGGATGAGAGCCCGCAGCCGAGCCCGCAGTTCGGCGAGTTCGAACGGCTTGGTCAGGTAATCGTCGGCTCCGCCCTCGAGGCCGCGAACCCGGTCGCTCACGCGGTCCTTGGCCGTCAGGATCAGCAAAGGGACTGACTTGACATGCCTCAGCCGCTCCAACAAGGTCCAACCGTCGAGCTTGGGCAGCATGAGGTCCAGGACGACCGCCTCGTAATCCCAGTTTGTGGCCTTGGACAGCCCCTCCTCACCGTCCTCGGCCGTATCCACCCTGTAGCCCTCGTCCCGCAAGGTGCAGGCGATGACGTCCAGCAGGTCGGGATCGTCCTCGACGACAAGGATTCTCATAATGCGGCGGCACTTTACCCGTCATTCCCCCCGGCCACGAACCCGATCAGGAGTCGGCAGCCGCGCCCTCGGCATCGCGGTTGTGGAGCAGCCGTCCGCCCTTGTTCCGAGATTTCCCAGGTCGATTCCTCACGCGACGCTGGTGCACGTAGTCAACCCCCAAAGTAGACCGTTCTGATCGGTGAATCAACAATTTTCCCTCTCCCGCAACGCCTTCGAGTCGCCCGCGCATTCCACAGAGACCGAGGAAAAGCTGGGGTGAAGACGCCCCTCGCACGCGCGGCCTGAAAGAATGCATCGCCCGAATGGGACAGGCCGCGACATCATTGCGTCGATTAGCATTTAAAGCGGGGGGCGGCGTGGTCTTCGATTACTCGTTGGCTCCCGAGGTCCTCACGCCGCGGAAACGTGCCGCCTTTGATGCGCTGAGCGAGTGAGTTCGGTCCGCGGGAGAGCCGTTTCAAACAGCCTGCAGAGTTCTGACGGGAAAGGAAAAGCATGCAGGACGACTTGAAGAGAGTTGTGCTGCGCAAAGTCGCCTGGCGCCTGCTTCCCTTTCTGTTTTTGCTTTACATGGTCAACATCCTGGACCGCATCAACGTCGGTTTCGCCCGCCTGCAAATGCTCGACGATCTCCAGATGGGGGAGCGGGCCTACGCGCTGGGAGCCGGCATTCTCTACATCGGCTACCTCATTTTCGAGATCCCCAGCAACTTGATTCTGAGCCGCGTCGGCGCCCGGCGCTGGATCGGACGCATCTTGATCAGCTGGGGGCTGATCTCGGCGGCAATGATGGTCGTGCGCGGCCCCTGGAGTTTTTATCTGCTCCGCGTCTTGCTTGGCTTCGCGGAGGCGGGCTTCTTTCCGGGAATCATCCTGTATCTGACCTATTGGTTCCCGGCCCGCGAGAGGGCCAGAGCGGTCTCTTTATTCATGATCGGCTCCCCCATCACAAGCATTGTCGGTGCCCCACTCTCGGGAGCAATCCTTCAGTATTTGGACCGAGTTGGCGGCCTGCGAGGCTGGCAGTGGCTGTTCGTTCTGGAGGGGATCCCCGCAATCGTCCTGGGCGTGATCAGCATATTTTACCTCACGGATCGGCCCGAAAAGGCGCATTGGCTGGATGAGGAGGAACGCAATTGGCTGACCGCGCAAATCAGCCGCGAAGAGACGTCCCGCCAGCAGCGTCACGGGCTGACCTTGTGGCAGGCCGCAATCGACCGCCGCGTCTGGATTTTGACGCTGCTTTATTTCACGGTCGCCGGCGCCAGCAACAGCTTGGGCTTCTATTTGCCGAAGTTCGTTCAAATCGGTTTTCCGAATCTGGCCGAATTTCGAATCGGCTTGCTCGTCGTCATCCCGAACCTCTGTGCCGTTCCCTGCATGGTTCTCAACGGCATGCACTCGGACTGGACCGGCGAACGCCGGTGGCACGTCGCGATCCCGGCCTTGGTCGGCGCCGCGGGTGGGCCCTGGCGGCCTGGTTGAAAGCCCCCGCGCTCTACCTCTTCGCTTTCGCGCTGGCGCAGGTGGGGATCATGAGCGTCTTGCCGACGTTCTGGTCGCTCCCGACAGCCTTCCTGAGCGGCACGGCCGCAGCGGGAGGGATCGCCTTGATCAACTCAGTCGGCAACCTGGGAGGGTTCTTCGGACCCAATTTGATTGGGCAGCTCCGGGCCAGCACGGGGAGTTTTTCACCCGGCATGCTGGCGGTCGCCGCGACTCTGGTGATCGGCGCCGTGCTGGCCCTCTGCGTTCGAGATGATGACGCCAAACCGGCGAAGTCCGTCGACCTCGCATTGCGTCTGAGGAAACGTCCCAACGAGCGTCCTTCGCCCCTTCTCGAACTGGCAACGGGCCTGAGGGGTCGGAACAGTTTGACTTCTTGTGCGACCAGCGGATTAAATGTGCAAACGGCCGTGAACATACTCGAGTCGGACACAGCCGCTCTCGCTGCCGGAAACTCAAGCTTTATCCAGTACGAACAGCCTTCATGACGGGGTAGCGACTCGACTCCTTTGTCGAGGGTGCCTCGTTTCCTGCCCGCCGGCCGTCACGAGAGCCGATCAGGTCACGCGTGACTTCATTCTTACAATTGGAAACAGCGATGTCGGGGGGCGGCATCCTCGCGGGTTCTGTTTGGACATGATGTCCGTTGAATCACACGAACTGAGACGCCCGCGGCATCGCTGGTGCCACGGGCCTCGAGCGGCGTCGAGACGTTGTCGCTTGGCCAGAAGCCGGCTACAGTCCCCAGAGCCCCTGGATGGATCTCTGAGCCGCTCGCCCGAGGGACCTGCCTGGTGGCGCGACGAGCCTCGCAACGGGGCGCTGATGCGGCCCAGGGCCCGACCGTCCACCCCTGTGGCATTCTCTTCGTGGGGTTTAAGGCACGTATCGCCTCCGCTCACCCATTGGTTTCATTCGCGGCGGTAGCCCTGGAACGAGAGAAAAGCGCCCGCAACGAACAACACAACGGCCGCGCCAATCGTCACGCCCGTATAGTGACCGACTTTCGCTGCGGCCTCCCCGAGCTGAATAGGAAACAACATCCGGCACAGCCCGCCAATGAGGGCGAGCCAGCCGAGAACGGTCACCAGCACTGGCCACGCGGCAACCCGGCGATTGTGCGCACGTACGATGGCAAGGCCAGCGACGAACATGAGGATGCCCGTCACGTAGATAAGGGCTGGGTCGCGAGAGCCTTGCTCGATCAGCGCGGCCGCAGTGTTGGAGTTCGCCGCTCACACGGCCATCGCGATCAAGGTGGGGCCGATCAGCGCGGCAATTGTCTTCGAGTTTGTCATTGGCGCAGCCGTCCTGTCGCGGGATGCGTTTGAGCCAGACTCTAACCCGCTCAACCCGCGTTGGCAACGAGTCTGACGAACGGTCAGCGACCAGACCTCGCAGGATTCGGATCCGCCCACAATCCGCGTCGATGCTCGCGGGCGTCGGGTTCCGCAGCCGTGAACTCTCCCGGCTTGTCGTACTGCAGGCACCGCTAAGCGAAACCGACTTGGATCATCTCGGCGTTGCCGAATGGCTCGCCGAGGTCGACTTGGCCGATCACCGAGGGCGATCTCGAAGTGCCTTGCGGTGCATCTGTGACTTCCAACACGCAATTGGAAACACGAATGTTACACGCAGGGTCTAAGTCAGGATGCCCGCGTCGACGGATTCGCGGACACGATGTCCAAGCGGCTGGTGGGCGACTTGTCGCGGCGGCGAGACCCGGCGACTACGCCCTGCTGCGCCTTCCACCCGCCTCGAGAGGCTACGTTCCACGGGTCACGGAGCCGGGGCTCAGTGCGATTTTCGGGGCCCAGAACGCGTCCCTTTTGCCTGGATGGCTCAATAGGCGTCCAGAAGGCGGACGACGCGAGATAAGCGTCCAAAATCGGCGCCAGCCCCGGAGCGACGAAGAAGATCACAGTCGGCTCGACCGGTTCGATCGCGGACCGCGGAGTCGCGAGAAGTTCTGCTAGTTTATGGGGCCGGATGGCAGGCCCGGCGGAGACGGGCAATGGGTCGCGTGTATTTCGCCGACTGGCTCAAAACGCAATCGAGACGGAATCGACAGCTCGCCGCCGTCCAGCCTATCCCATTCCTTTCTCTTGAGCCGCGTCGCGTGCGTGCTCAGAATCAACGATCGCGTTTACCACGGCGCTGATTTTCGTCTCGTTGGGAAGCGTCAGAAGGCGTTCGTGGAGATTGCGAAGCTCGTCGGGTGCCATCTCAAACATTCGCCCGGTTCGGTTGTCGCGATCTAGAGCGGCTGGATCGTGCTCAAAAAGCGTCCTCGTCCGATCGATAATACTCCCTTTGATCGCGCGTTCAGCAATTTGCCTGTCGTCCATATTGCAAATTCCCTTTCGTAGAAGAGCCCAGCAGCCGCACACTGCTGGCTCTTTGCTCTTAACTTCCCTACGGATCAGCCAAGGCTACGCAGCTTTCGCAACAGCTTCTCAAGCGCGTTCTCGCTGTTTCTTCTCCGCCTGCTGCTTCATGACCGCAGTGTAAAGGTCTTCGACGGACCAGAGCGTGTCAACCAAGCCGGCCCGCGTCGCCGGAGTCGGCGTCAGCTTCCCCGCTTGATCTGGGCTGGGGAGTCGCAGCTCTTTGACGATGCGGACGATCAATCTCGTCGATTGCGGGACCGTTCCGTCTGACGACGTAAAGGAGCAAGGACGACGGGCTTGGCGGACAGCTCCTTCATATCGGGTACAATGTTCAGCGCGCAGGTCGTCTTCGTCCGCCGAGCCCCGGCAGCGGTCTGGGCGTCATGCTCCCCAAACGGGTTGCAATGTGTCGTGAATGACCCTCAGGCACCTCTGACGACAAACGCGTCGACGCGCGACAACGCCGCACTGTTGATCAGCCAGGATCTCTTCTTTTCCAGCAAGGTCACCAGCACAGCAAACGAGTTGGGATTTCACGTGGTCGTCGAGGGAAACGTCGTGCAAGCGGTTTTGAAAGTGGCCGCATTGAAGTGTCCCTGTCTCATCGTGGACCTGGCGACGCCAGGGCTGAAAGTGGCCGATCTGATAAGCGCGCTGCCAGAGGCAAACCGTCCTAGAGTCATCGCCTTCGGTGCGCATGTCCTGACCGCGCGACTGCAGGAGGCACGCGAGGCCGGGTGCGACGACGTAATGCCCCGCAGCAAGTTCTCGGTGACACTGCCCGATATTTTGACGCGCTATCTCCAGGTCTAGAGAATTGGGCACCGACACCAGCATCAACGACGATTCCGTGAGGGCCTCGATCGAACAGTCGCTAATGCCGGGGCGATTTTTTCTTGCCGCTGAGGGCCGACTAAAAATCGACCATCAACCGAATGTGTCGCTTCCCTGGGAAGTTTTTCGTGGACATCTGCTCGACGAATCGAAGACCCGCATGCAGAAAACGTTCGAGTCCTGGAACGTTTTCGTACAGCCTGCGAACGGAGGGCCTGGCGAACCATTGCTTGCCGTGCTCGTCGCCCCATCGGAGCCGGTCATTCACGTGACTCGATCGATATTTTCGTATGTGCAAGAACCTTATGTCACGCAGGAGAACGTTGTTCTGACCCGCGAGATTCGGAAATGGGTCCGGGAACTGGTCGCTACGATCGACCTGACCGCCACAGGCGGCCGGTGGCCGACTTCCACACGACCCCAACATCCCGCCGCACGGGCCTTGGAGCGAGAGCTCGGCCACGATCTATTGCTGGCAGTAATTGGAACCAGCCGCTTGCCCGTCACATCGGTCGAATCCCCTCTGCCCGGGTTCTCGCTGGGACGTTACGGCTATTTCCCGAACGCTGTGGCCAGCGGTGCACCCATCACGACGGCCAAGGAATTGATTGAACGTGGCCTGACGATCGAAACTCCGCCGCTTGAGCGAGCCAAGTTGCTGGAAATGATTCTCCGCACTGTCCACGCCAACGAGTTGGGAGAGCTGGCTGAGCGATTTCTCGAACAATGGCAAAGCTTGGGATGGACGAAGGCTGACTTGACCGCAATGCTGAAGACTCTCTTCAATCATCTGGCGCTGACGCCATATACCCAATTTGTTGATCGTTTGATCGATCTGCTGCGAGAGCTGGCCCAGCCTGAACGGTTGGGAGTCGAGGAAATCGTCGACCTGTTGAGCTTCATGTTGCGCTATCTGGCGCGGCATCTGACCGCTTTCGACTTGATTACCTTTCACAACCAGGGCGCGAATTTCCCGGACGCGCTGATGGTCGACTCCCTTCTGCGGACGTACCTTCAGCTGATTGAATCGCATTCTGATCTGTTCCAGCCGCGAACCGGCGATTCGCAACCCGTCGATCGCCGAAAACGGCTCCGTCGGCGAGCCTTACGTCAAGGCTGGCTGATACGAAAAGAGTGTGAAGGGCGTCGCGTGCCCGACGTGCCCACTTCGCCAGGCGAGAATCGGCGCGTCCTGCCAGAGCCCTTTAACAAGGTGCCGGATCAGCAACTTGCCGATCCGCTGAAACGCCGGAGGACGCTCTTTCAAGGTCAGCCAGCCGAACAGTTGCTTTCCGATCGAACCCGAGGTGTGCTGCAAATTAGCGTCGACGATCTGGCCGCCACAGGTTGTTCGACTGGGGACCGTCAACCTGCAACCGAATTGCCAAAGAGGCCAGATCACGGGGCGACAAGCGAAGCGGCTGTGATGCCGGCGTCCGTGGAACTTCGAGAGCTGGGCATGGCGCTCTACCTGGACCGTCCGCTGGGAATCTACAAGGAGCCGGCCGAGGTCGATCGCACTCCGCTATTGTCCTACGCGGCCTTTAGTTTGAAGATCGCCGAATCTCGCCTTCAGAGCCTTTGCGGGGTACCGCTCGGAAAGGGGGCAGGTGGTCACGCTCCAAGTCGTTCGCAGGTTGAGCTCAGTCAGCTTGTGCAGCGCCTGCAAGAGGCAGCAGCCACAGACCAAGGTTTTCCCATTTCTCAGTTCGCGGCAGCTCCACGTCCGGGGTCTGTGGGCCTGGAGGATGCCCAGCGTGCCGCAGCCGATTTTCAAATTCTGCGCACGATGCCGGTCTCGTTTCAACAATTCCTCAGGCATTTTGATCTAAATCGCCTCCACGCCCGATTCCCTGAAATCACCGAGTGGCTGCACACCGCCCAGAATGTATTGGCCATTCGGGACCCCCATGCCGTCGAGTCCAGAGCGGCCGGAATCGCCACAAAACCGGTGCTGACCATCTTCGACCAATGGTTCCGTCGCCGGTTGGAACTCGGGATGCGGGTCTCAACCGACGTGTCCAAGCGGCTTGCTGCCTCCAATTTGTATGTCGAAATCGCGGGTATTGATTTACCAGTCGATGGGTTGTGGGTCTTGACCGTTTGGACACGGGACGGAGATCACGATGGTCAACGGCACGACCTCAGCCAAGGACCTGTCCAACTGTTTCCGCGACTATGGTGTTGATTCACGGCGACATCTCACTTTAGGAATTTTCAATTCAGAGATGTGACGACAGCCGATGCTGAAGTCAGCGACAAAGCCGCTGCGAGCCCCCTGATTGCCGCCCAGGGAAACTTCCGAGCTGAGACACTGCCGGCGACGCCTGTCACGGACTTTCTTCAGCGAGTTGGGGTCAGTTAATGCCACGCTTACATCGGTCCGTACCACAAGGCGAAGTCCCAAGATTCGTCCCGGATCAGCCCCTGCCACCTTACTCGTTTGTTCCTGGGCGCTTCCCGCACCCGGTCAACGACCCTCAGGGTCATAGTTATGGTGCCGACCCCCCACCTGCTGAGCTTCTCGACCCGGATCGGTGGCAGATTTGCCGAGCGTACTTGTATGGCGTCGATCTGTTCAATCACGGCTACTACTGGGAGGCCCACGAGAGTTGGGAAGGGTTGTGGCTAGCATGCGGCCGGACCGGCCGGACCGGCTGGTTTCTCAAGGGGCTGATCAAATTGGCTGCGGCGGGGGTAAAAGCCCGCGCGCAAAACCCCCGGGGCATGCAAAGGCACGCCCGGCGCACAGCGGAATTATTCCGGCAGACGGCGCGGGAACTCGGTGCTGAAGACATACGGTTCATGGGACTTCCCTTGACCGAACTTATTGGATTCGCCGGTGAGATCGCGAACCGAACGATAACGGTAGACACGAGTAATCAACACTCGGTCGAGGTCGTTTTCAACTTCGTCCTGCGTCCGGGCTCGCAGATGATGGATTCCCAGGTGGACGACAGCGGCAAAATCAGGGTGGACAATCAGGAGTTCTCTTGGACCCTGCGTCCAATTCGTGGAAACATGGTGCTCTTGGTCAGCGAGGGTGACCGCGAGCAGCAACTTGAAGCATTCTTTGACGATCCCAACTCCTCCGTTGCTGACGATCAAAGCATTTCTCCCGGACGTTGCATCACGTTAAGCCAGATTGAGAGCGTGATTCGCGGTGCTCTTCAAATCGGTTGGTGCAAGGACCTCAAGCACCGGCACACACTGCGACTAAACGGTGATGAGTTCTCGCGGGAAAGTGTCAAAAGAAGCACTTAACGGCGTTAAATCGGGCGCGACTCTTGGTGGCTGAGCCCGTCGTCGGTATTGCCGCGTGATGACTCTTCCGGTTCGCCGGCTCCGCTGAGGCTGCCGCCCAATAACCTGGACGTCACAAAGGTGATCACGTCTTTCGTTCCGCCTCAAGATACGGTGACCAGGTCTGCAAACGATGGTCTTCGACGGGGACACCGACCGTGAAATGGTAGAGGCTTTGAAACCGGTTGTCGGTCAGTCCTAAGACCTCGTGAACCGGGTCATCGAAGTAGCAGCCGATCCCCGTGGAGCGGACGCCGGCAGCCTCGGCTTCCAGATACAGGACTTGGCCAATCATGCCTGCCTCCCAGAACAGGTTGCGGTAAAACCAAGCCCCGTGTTTCTGAACCGGATCGCGGAATTCGGCAATCATCCCCAGACTGAAGAAACCATCGGCGGCGATTTCCTGATGACAACTCAAGGCACGCGCGGCATCACGACAGTCGGCCTCGATCAACAAATACAGAGGAAAGCCGGTTGGTACGCCTGGCGGCGTCTGCCAGGCGAACGTCTCGCGCATCGCTTGCTTGAGCTGCTCCTTTTTGTCCGGATCACGGACCAACAGGTAAAGCCCTGGCGCAAAGCCGTTCACTCGGTGAACGAACAACGCCAAATGAATGGTCGTCGGCCAGTACAGCGCGTCCCAGGGCGGGTGCGGTCCTGGCAGCGTGCGACCAAGAATGTGGAGAAATACGTCCTCCGAGACGATGCTCCGACCGTCCAGTGCCAGACAACTGCGCCGTTGATGAATAATCTGTTCGGCACCGACATCGCGTAACGCACGAGACGGCTGGAAATGACGAACCGATTTGGGCCGCGTTGCGTCCAGAAGCGTGCCCTGCGGCATCCGGGTCGCGACAGAAACTTCGTCGATGACCGGCCAGGCCACATGCTCGCGACTAAGTCGGTTGGATTGCCCGTACCACTGCGCCGTGCGCACCAAGTCGACTGTCTTGTCGGACGGCGGTGGAAACTTGGCGGCGATGTTCGCACCAGAGGAGTTGGGCATTACCACGGCAAGCAACTCCGATTCCTCCGGCTCTTCGTGCAGAAACTCATCCTCCCGATTCAGACCCAACAGGGTGGCCACGTCATCCATCGACCAGGTTGAGACGAGCTTCAGCCGCCAACCGCAGAGGACTGCGGACAATCGAAGCGCCGCCACAGCATGCCCCATATCGTGCTGGCAGTAGCGGAAGGCACGTTCGCCGTATTTCCATGCTTCTCGCCAGATGACGGAGCTGAGGCCCAGCAGAAACGACCCGGAAGGCAAGTCACTCGTCAGGGAGTTCCAAATGTCCTCGGAGAACGAAGCGCGGCGTTCCAAGCAGTGTTTCTCCGACACATAATGGTAAAGTGTGGCCGAGTCCGCCTCGCTCGCCGTTGATTCAAGCAGCACGTAAGCCTCGGTCGGATGCAGATTCCCGCTGGATGGATTCACGCGCAACGACCAGCGGTTGGTGCCGGACTGCTTCCAGGCCGTCAAAGCCAGGCTGTATCGGAAAAAATCGGCCAAGGTGCCGAGATCAACCCGTGCGGGCGCCGTTGCATCGGGTTCGTAGATTCGGTCGTATGCAAGCGCTCGCGGCTTGCGGTCCGATGCCAAGCACGTCTCGGCAGAACCGTGGTAATACCGAAACGGTTGGGGCTGGTTTGCCCAATCGAGATATCCCGGCGAACGCGCATAACGGTGGAAGTGATGCTTCGTACGCTCGTGATAGGCGAAGACGGTCGACAGGACACTCATCAACTTCGGCTTATTGTCCTTGTAGGAGCCGGTAAACGCCTTTAACCGATCACTCGACTGACCCGCCAACGCCGGCCAAAAGGAAAAGCCGCCACGATCGTCGGCGAATTTGAAGCCGCCCGCGGCACCCCATCAACACAACCGCTCCCACTACCGGAAAGCGGAACGTGGCTCTAATCGAAATCCGCGACGTTTCGCGAGTGTACGATCTGGGAGAGGTCAAAGTCGAGGCGTTGATCCGCGCCTCGCTCTCGATCGAAAAAGGCGAGTACGTCGCTCTGATCGGCCCTTCCGGGTCCGGCAAGAGCACATTGATGAATACGCTGGGCTGTTTGGACCGCCCGACGAGCGGCAGTTACAAGCTGGCCGGCGAAGAAGTTGCGACGATGTCGCGCGAGCAGCGCGCCCACATTCGCAACCGACGCATCGGATTCGTGTTTCAGAACTTCAACCTCCTGGCGCGCACCTCGGCGTTGGAAAACGTTGAATTGCCGCTGTCGTATACGAAGGGCGTCTCCGCGTCGGAACGTCGCCGCCGAGCGATTGAAAAACTGGAATTGGTCGGACTGGCCAATCGACTCGAGCATCAACCGAATCAGCTCTCCGGGGGACAGCAGCAGCGAGTGGCCATTGCCCGCGCCCTGGTGAACGAGCCGGCCATCCTGCTGGCGGACGAACCGACCGGCAATCTCGATTCGAAGACCAGTCGCGAGGTGGTCGCCCTGTTCCGGGAGCTGAACGAAAAGTCGGGCATCACGATCATTCTGGTGACTCACAACCAACGGATCGCCCGCGACGCCAAACGGACGGTCGTCATGCGCGATGGCGCAGTCGTCTGCGACACGACCGATTTCCACCTGGCGGCCAAAGTACTGCAGGAGGACTTGGACGGTGACGGCGAAGAACTATTGCACGATGCAAAACCGTTCCAAGAATGAAGATCTCCGGATGGGAGGCTGCAACAGGACGGGCACGCGGAGAAAAAGAACATCGTTTTGCCCGGTCAATCCCGAATCACGGATCAGCCGTAGCGCCGAAGAGGCTCTCCTGGCTGTCCTTCAGTTACTTGTTTGGCGCCACACCAGATTTCCTCATTATTTCGGCCAAGCTCGCTTTGGCCTTTCGCCAGCGCTGGAGCGCGGAGAGGTGTCGGGGTGTTGGGCCACGACGTGGCCGAGCGCCTCGGCCAAACGCTACACGTTTTTCGCACGTCGCTCTCCCGCAATCTCATACGTTTTCCGCGACGTTGCAAAATACGACCCAATTGCGGGAATGGCGCATCACCTCGTTGCGCCCTGTCCGGCTTCGGACAGCCATCAGTCAGCGGCGCGCCCTTAGAGTCTCAGAAACTCGTGGAATCCGGGACGCTCCGTTTGACGAACGTTTTCTGATTCGAGTTCAAATCACGTCGCCTCGAATGCAACAAGACGAATTGAAACTCGCTTGCCCAAAGTGACAAATCCCGCCAACGACCAAACCTTAATGACAACTGCAGCACTTTCAGTCTCCCCGATTTTGTTGCGGTGATGCGGGTTGTGGGTCTCGTCGCTTCTGGCCTGTGTCGGTGGAAATATGGCAGCTGAACTGTTCGGGGGCTCGGCGGTATTACCAATTTGCGGAGGTGTGGGGCTCTAGGAGGCGGACTCAGCGGCTGATCGCTTGAAATCAGTGCGAGTCAAACGCTCAAATAGTGTTTGGGGAGCCGTGGCGAGAACTCCAGAACGTCCTGGCTCACAGCACGGCTGCTAGCCGCGGGCGAAGATTACAAAGCCATTCGCCGGGATGACTATGGACGCCGATGCCCCGAAGCCGTCCATGGGCGATCCTCCGGCAAAAATGCCGCCCGCATTGCCTGACACGGGCGAACTTCCGTAGGCATCGCTGTTTAATATTTCCTTCCAATACCCGGCTGCCGGGAAGCCGATTGCGTAATTGAACCACGTCTTCTCCGCCAGCGTGCCGACGATCATCATGTCATCGCCCGAATCGACCCAGCGATGGAAAGCAATGACTCGATCATCATTTCTGCTGACAGATGGCCAAACATTCTCTCCGCGCAAGGCCGGATGACTCCACCGCAGTTGGATGAGGTCCTTGGTGAATTGGAGGAACTGGGTCGCCGAAGGCTCGTTCGACTCAAAACGATTCCATTCTGGAATGTTCGGCGAATTCGGAAGTACATCCCACGGATTGTCCTCCAGGAACTCCTGGCCCATGAATAACTGGGGAATTCCAGGAGCAGTAAGAAGCATGCCCATGGCGAATCGCGAGCGACTGCTGGCCCACCAAGAACGATGATCGCTACCGTCGGCCAGCACGGGGATGCGCGGGTCGCGTCCGGCCTTCACCACATCGTGATTTTCAATGCAGGTAACTGCTTGCCAGGTGTGAGGAAGTCCAACCGGATAAAGGTTATCGGATATTGCGCCGAGATTGACTTCGGAATTCTGCCCGAACGATGCCGCATTCACGGCACCCCGGATCGCGCCGCGCAAGCCGTCGTGCTGCAGGACATCAAACCCCGCGCCGCCAATGCCCACTGAAGTGACAATGTCCTGACGCGACTTAGGATAGTCGCCGAACTCGTCCGGCCAGAATTCGGCATTCTGTATGAGCCTCGGTTTCACGAATCGTAGCGTTCCTGTGAGATCGCGACAGAAGCTCCATCCCGAGTCTTTGTTCGTCGAGAGCAGACTGCTGATCTCGTCGTAGCGGAAGCCATCGGCGTGAAACTCCTTGATGTAGTAAAGCGCGTTGTTGATCAGGAACTGGCGGACGTCGTTGTTCCAAAGGGCGAGCGAAAGGCCTCCAGTACCGCGGTCCTGATCGGTGCAGTACAGACTGTCATTGGGATTGCCTTTGTCCGGTAAACGGTCGTAGTAGTATATGGCCTTGTCGTCGCCATTGAATCCGCCGCTGTGGTTGTAGACGACGTCGAAAACGACAGCCAGGCCGTAGACGTGGCATTAGGGCAAAGTGACGACATTCTGCTCTCGAAAGACGCTAGCGGCTATTGGAGCGGCTTTCTTCAGTAGCGCCGGTGACGGCGACCTATATCACTTCTGGGTAAACGGACCCGCGGGAGGCACCAATGGCCCTAAGCGCGACCCCTACGCCCGAGAACTGGCCAACGACAACCCCTTCCCGAACTGCAACTGCGTCATCCGCGTTGGCGACGCCTACCCTTGGCACGATGCCGAGTTCATCACGCCAGACTTCAGCAACATGATCGTGTATCAACTCCACATCGGCGTGTACGCGATCACCAAGCCGGGCGTCGCCTCCACCTTTCTCGACGTCATCGGCAAGATCCCCTACCTCTCCTCCCTGGGCGTGAACGTGATTCAGCCGCTGCCTGTGGACGAAGTCGAGACCGACCCATCCATGGGCTATGACGGCGCCGACTACTTCTCGCCTGACTTTCCGTATGTTGTCACTGACCGGGGCGAACTGAATACCCACCTAGCCACCATCAATTCCTTGTTGGCCGCCAAGAGACTGCCTCCCATTGATGTCGCCGACATTCAATCGGGGCATGCGCAGTTGCAGGCCCTTGTTGACCTAGGCGCCCAGACACGGAATGTTGCCCCACCACCGGGCACGATATTCGCGCCCATGAGGGTATTGGCTGAAATGTTCTGTTGAGAAATCATTGGCTTTTTGGATTTGTTTTTGTTGTCGTGGGTTGCGCCGCACCGGAGTAATTGTAGGGTGGGTGAAGCGATGTACTGAGACTGATAGGAAATTTGATTTACTGATGGCTAAGCCGTCGCTGATGCCCCCAATTAATCTAGCCTTTTCCGGACGCAAGTGCAGTCACGACCTTGGTTTTCTTCGGCCAGTCAGCACCGCAGCCCGGCTTCCAAGTCGAGCACGCTGGTCAGAAAAAGTCTAACGGTTCCGGGCAGAATCCAGTCCATGCGGATCGAGTGCGTGAAGCGCATGATCAGTTCGTCGGCGACCCGACCCTGCCCGATGGTCCTCGAGACAGGAACCATCTCCATGTCCGGCGGGATCTGGTTCAGGAAGTGGTTGGCGTAGAAGTCGTGCAGCTCCTTGCGCCTCGGGCGCCGATCATCAAGTGGACCTCGTTGACGTAGGGTTCCTCGACGGAAAGCTCAAGGAAGCTGAGCTTCATCAAACGTCCTCGGCCAATTCCCGAAAGATCGGGTGCATCCAGGCTGGAGCCAATCGCAGATCATTCACCAACTCGCGACGTTTTTCGGCGGGCAATGTGCACTTCAGATGTTTGATGCGAGCGGGAGCCACAGGCAGCCCGATGGCCCGTCTGAGGCACCCATTTTGCTGGACGCCGACGCTTAAGCGCTGGCGACAGCTCGCGGCTAGTCCGGCGAGCAGACGGAGGCATCGGTGCACCCATGCGAGGGCAGCAAGTCGCTCGCGAAGCCATGGCAGAAACCCAAGCGTTTTCCGTGAATTGGCGAGCGCCTGGCTCTGCGCATCGTGTTTCTTACCTACTTGCCAGCTTGCCGAACCTGGTCTCGGACGAACAAAGCCGGAACGTACAGTTTTGCCGGGGCGCGCGCCGACCGTCGAGCCCGCCGACGTCAATCTGCGTTGGTTTTCGCAAATGACGCGGCACCTGGGATTCTTGTCTGGGGTTGAAAGGAGGGGGGGCGATTTCAGCGCAGAATCGCTATCAACACGCGGCTGACGCGGCTTACACACCCAAGGCAAACCGGCGCTCGGCGAAGCTTGACATGGCAAAGTCCGGGAAGCAAGCGAGATCGCCTAAGGAGATTATAGGGACCTCGGTGCCGCCGTTTCCTTTGGGCCAATCGCTTCGAACTGACGCCAATTACGGGGATTTGTGGGCAGCCGTCTCGGAAATCTGTGCCGGTGTCGACAGGGTCTCGGTGGCGTCTCGAAAAAGCCTAGCCCGCACGTGCTCCGTCACAGCCCGCAGTCGCTCATCGCTGATCCGCTCGCGGTACAGGGCACCCATCGACGGGTCCACGTGTCCCATGATGGCATCAACCGCAACCTGGTCTTTTGTCTCACCCGCAACGGTTTCGAACACGTGCCGCAGCGTGTAGAAGTTTCGATGCCCATTGATACCGATTGCCCGGAGGAGTCGGGCAAATCGCTGGGAGAGCGCGTCGAGTGAAACGATTGATTCAGTGGTTCCCCCCTCGGTCTGCGCTCGCTTGGATTGCGCGCGCACCCAGGGACGCCCTTGTATCGTGACGAAGACCAAGTCATAGGATTCCGGGTCTCGGGGCTCGTGACGCCCTTCGATCGCCGAGCGTAAGGCTGCGACTGTTTCCGCCCAAAGGTGTATCCGACGAGGAATCCCCGTTTTCGGTCGAGGAAACGTAATCCAACCGCCGCTTAGGTCGACAGCATCGAGTGGAAGGCTTGCAACGTCCGTATTACCGAATCCGCAATTCAGACCCAACAACGTCATTGCTTTGAGTGCAGAATCAGCCGCCAGTCTAACTGGCTCGGTGTTTTCCTCTATCTGCACGGGCTTGCCTTCGAGCGCCGAAAGAATGCGAGTCAGCTCTGTAATTCTGAACATCTGCTCGCCGCGTTCGTGACGAGCCTTACGCAACGACTTGGCCGACGGGCGGTCAAAGGATTGGCCGAAGTGCACCGGTCGGTCGATTAGCCGCTGATCAAAGCCGTATTTCAGCACCATGCGACAGCGGTTGATCTCGTTCTTAAGCGAGACCAGTCCGCGGGTTCTTGCGATCGCTTTGCGGAGCGACTCAAAATCGTCTGGCCTCAGGTCGTCAACACGACGGTCGCGCCCAAACTGGTCGACAAGAATCGCGCAG
Source organism: uncultured Planctomycetaceae bacterium (assembly GCA_963800135.1). GTDB lineage: Bacteria > Planctomycetota > Planctomycetia > Planctomycetales > Planctomycetaceae > DASPSM01. Next base: position 34,773 of record CAWCZR010000004.1, read on the forward strand.
GTGTTGAAGTAGTCTTTGAACGACCTGGGCGACAGCTCACCGCTGTCCAACTTTGCCCTTTTACTCGTCAGAAACGCGTTGCAAAGCAGCCGAACGGTGCAACCGTCGCCGGTGTCAACCGCAGGAGGCGTCCGACCATCTTTCAGGTACGGCCATTCCTGATTGAATCGCTCAAGGGCGGCGTCCGGATCGCAGAGCTTACCGAAGTAGTGGAGCCTGCCTCGGATTTTCTTGCACCATCGGCCGGAAGGGTGCGGAGTGAGTGGGAAGCCTTCGTAGGGCTTTTTGGCGGTTTTTGACGACCGCCGGTGCTTTGAGGGGCGTTTTCGGGCCACGATTGAAGTGGTAAACTTGGCCATGTCGCCAATTTCTAGGCAATAGCGTGATTTGCGCGGCGGCGGAAACGTTCCTGTCGTCGCCTTCTAACCGAAAGCCTAATGGGTTGTCATTCAGGTTGTCAAACGAGCCGAGCCAAACGATTTGGTTGCATAATTATGCTTATTTTTTAGCGTATGCGCCCGTAGCTCAGATGGATAGAGCAACGGATTTCTAATCCGTCGGTCGGGGGTTCGAATCCCTCCGGGCGTATTGATTGCGAGCTCGGCAATTTCCTCTTTGCCGCAGGCTCCCGTCAGCGGCGAGCCGACAACTTTAGTGGCCCGACTCAGCGACGAGCGTCGACTTGACGAAGTCTTCATTCAGCGTCACTCCTAGCCCGGGGCCGTCCAGGACGCGGATGGTGCCATTGACGGCTTGGACTTTTTCGACCGTCAGCTCGTGACGCAGCGGGAGATCCTCCACGCAATCCTCGAACAGGAAGGCGTCGCGGCACGTGGCGAGCCAATGCAGGCTAGCGGCGACCGTCAGTGGGCTCGTGTAGCAGTGGTTGCAGAGGCGTGCACCGATTTCTTCGACTCGGTTCTTGATGTATGCTCCGTCGGTGAATCCGCACCGCGAGAGGTCCACCTGGTAGACGTCGAGCGCATGGCGATCGATGAGGGGCCGAAAAGACTCGCGGCCGCACTCGCCTTCGCCGGCGGCGATCGGGACGGGAGAGCGATCGCGCAGCCAGACGTAGCCGTCCACGTCGTCTTGCCGCAGGGGCTCTTCGAGCCAGCCGATGTTGTAGTCGGCAAATTGTTGGGACCGCCGCAACGCCGTGCGGGCATCCCAAACCAGGCCGGCGTCGACCAGCAACGTTGCTTCATCGCCGAGCCCCGCGCGGCGCCCCGCACGAGTTCGAGATCCAGGGCCTCGGATTTCCCCATCGGCTCCCAGCCGAATTTCACGGCGCGATAGCCGGCTGCGCGCAGCGGCGGCCGATGTCGGTCGTTTCGCTGGCGTCGCGCCCGAAGAGGATCGAGGCGTAGGCGGGAATGGCGTCGTGCCGTTTGCCACCCAGCAGCCGGTGGATCGGCTCCCCGAAGTGTTTCCCCTTCAGATCCCAGAGTGCCATGTCGACGGCCGCCATGGCGGTGATCGTCACCGACGTCCGTCCGAAATAGACGGTGCCCGCTAGCATCTTCTGCCACAGCCTTTCGGTTTCGAGCGGGTTCTCGCGGATCAAGAGTTCGCGGAGACCGCAGGCGATGTTGTGGCTGAAGGGCGCGTCGATGATCGCCTTGACGACTTCGGGAGACGAGTCGGCTTCCCCGATCCCTTCGGTTCCGTCGTCGGCGCGAACCCGCACGAGGACCGCATCCTGGCAGCTGGCGGTTTTGGCCGCCACGCTTCCGACCCGCAAGACCTGACAAATCACGTGAGTGATCTTCACGACGGATTCCTCGCTTCGTCCACGGAAAATTCCTGTGACGCCGGATGCACGCCGAGCCACATCGACGCGCCGACGACCGAGACCACCCCCGCCACCGCAAGACTCACACGCCAACCGGTCGCGGCGCCAAGGTAGCCACCAAAATACGTGCCCAACCACGGCGTCGCGATTGGCGAGAGAAACCCGCCGGCATTGCCTCCCAGGTTCATCATCCCTGCCGCAAGACCGCCGCGGGATCGGCCAAGCTGGACGGCCGTCGTCCAGAACGCGGCTTCGCACATTCCCAGGAGCGCCGCGGAAAATGCAAACGCGCTCACCATCACCCGCGAATCGGAGCCAAGCAAACCCAGCTCGAATACGACGCCGCTAGCAACCATTCCCCACGCCGAAACGAGTCCCCGTCGGGTGCGACCGCTGGCGTGCGGAGGAATGCGATCCGCCAGCCAGCCGCCGAAAACCATCCCGAAGCCCATCGTGAGCGTAATGCCCGTCGAATAGAGCCGCGCCGTGTCGGCGCCCAAATGTTCGATGGTGCCGATGTAATACTGAATCCAGTAGAAGAAGAGGTATTGGAAATACCCGAGGGCGGCGTAGCTCAGCGTGAGGCAAATCACTCCGCGATCTCGCAAGACCTGCCAGATGTCCTGCTCGGCAGGCGTGTGGGGCACGGCTGTCGAAGTACGCTTCGATTCTTTCTGCGTCGACCGCGTTCCCCAAACCCAGACCACCCCGACGAGCAGCGTGAACCAGCCCGTCATCAGAAATGCGGTCGGCCAGCCGAATCGTGCAGCCAGTAAGCCAAACCCATAATAGGTCGCCGAAATCCCCAAGCACGCGGAAAACGTCACCAGGCCATTGGCAAATGATTTCGCGCGGAGCGGGACCTCGGCGTAGACCATGCGGGCAGCCCCCGGGTGCAGGGGCGCGTTCACGATCCCCATCAGCGAGCGCACGACGAGCAGTCCGAACAAGAGTGCAGTGGCAGTCGGCGAAAAAAGTCCGACCGCGCTTGTGCCGGCCACGAAACTTGCCGAGCCAAAACAAAGAACGATCAGCGTGGCCCGCGCTCCCACGCGATCGATGAGCCAACCGGCCGGCAGCATCGCCAGCGTATAGAACAGCAGGAATGCGGAATAGACCCAGCCCATCCGCGTTTCGCTGATGCCCCACTCGCCAATGATGTGTTCGGCCCCCGCGACCGAAATCGCGACGCGATTGAATTGGGCCGAACCGACGACGAGCATCAGCAGTCCGACAATCGGCCACCAAGGACGTGCCGGCCGATCGGTTGCCTCTACGCTCGCCAATTCGCTGCTGTCGGCGGTCGCCATCGTCGTGCAGGTTCTTTACGAAGCGGGTCCCGCTCAACGCGTGCCTGGAAGCGACACGTGGTTGGGTGGACAGGGACCCGGAGTGGAGAGTGTGGGGCCTTTATCGCTCAGCCTTCTCACTTTCGCAATCGGGCGACGCGCTCGGCCTGGGACGCCACAATCGGCCCGCGATGCGAGAAATCACGCGACCGCCCCGCGATCGGCGTCGCCTTCTCCCCGATGCTACTTGCCTCGCGACGCGATCGGCAGCAAACTCAGAAAATGTCCAGAGCTGGCGAGCACGAATTCGTCCACTCTTCTCGGAGGAGGCGTCTGGAGTTTGCGCATGTCTGACGGGGTGCTGACGATTTTGCACGTCGACATGGATGCCTTCTATGCGTCCGTCGAGCAGCGCGATCGGCCGGAGCTGCGCGGGAAGCCCGTGATTGTCGGCGGGCTCGGTGGACGTGGCGTGGTTTGTGCCGCGTCGTACGAGGCGCGGCCCTTCGGCGTGCATAGCGCGATGCCGATTTCTCAGGCCCGGCGGCTCTGCCCGCAGGCCGTCTATTTGCCGGTGCGTATGACGCACTACGCGCAGATTGGCCGGCAGATTCGCGAAATCCTGCTTTCGTTTACGCCGCTGGTCGAGCCGTTGAGTCTGGACGAGGCCTTCCTAGACGTGGCTGGTTGCGAAACGCTGTTTGGATCCGCGGCGGAGATTGCGGCCCTAATCAAGGAGCGGGTTAAGAGCGAGACGGGGCTGACAGCCTCGGTCGGCGTCGCGCCGAACAAGTTTCTGGCGAAGCTGGCTAGCGATCACGGCAAGCCCAACGGGCTGGTCGTCGTCGCGCCGGATCGAGTCAGCGAGTTCCTGGATCCGCTGCCGGTCGGCCGTATTTGGGGCGTCGGCAAAAAAGCGGAAAAACGAATCAACACGCTGGGCATCCAAACGGTCGGACAACTGGCCCGGCTCTCCGAACCCGATCTCGTCGCGACCTTTGGCGAGCTGGGCGAACACTTTCGGCAACTGGCCAACGGAAACGAGGGTCGCCGCGTCGTGCCGGATCGAGAGGCCAAATCGATCAGCACGGAAACGACCTTCGCCAAGGACATCAGCGATCGGCAGGTCTTGCGAGATTGGCTTCTCGATTTGACCGATCAATTGGCCGCTCGTCTGCGCCACGCCGGTTTGCGGGCACGCACGATCGAGCTCAAGATTCGGTCCTCCGACTTTCGCACGCGCCATCGTGCCCGGGCCCTGCCGGAGGCGACCAACGCGACCGACCTGTTGTGGCAAACGGCCAAAGCCATCCTCGAGCAAGGCCTCACGCGCGAGATGCTGCCGTTGCGGCTGCTCGGCGTTGGAGCCACGCGGCTGACTGGCGAAGCGGCCGCCCAACGCAGCCTGTTCGACGCCGCCGAGCGCGATCGCCAAAAGTCACTCGATCAGACCGTCGACGCCATTCGGAAGCAGTTCGGCTCGACGTCCGTCCGCCGCGGGGCCTCGTTCGGTCGATCCGATCGCGAATAGACTCCGGACTCCAGTGCCGGCCTGTTGCCGCGCAACGGCAGGGCGCAGGTGCCGGCCCCTCGTGCGGGCCAAACTCGGAATCACGCCGCGACGGTCAGCGTGAAGGTCTGCGTCACGTCCGTGTCGACGCCATTCATCGCGGTGATCGTGATCGTGTAAGTGCCGGCCGTCCCGGGGTCCGCCGTGCCGCTGAGCAAGCCCGTCGTGTCGTTGAAGGTGACGCCGGTGGGCAGCGCACCGGATTCCGCGAACGTGGGCGCCGGGAAGCCGTTTGCGGTCACGTTGAACGAGCCAAAACTTCCCTGCGTGAACGTCGTTGCATTGACGCTCGTGATCGACGGCGCTTGGAGCACGACCAGTGTGAACGATTGGGGGGCTCCCGTGCCGGCCGCGTTCATCGGCGTGAATTGCAACGAGTAACTCCCGCCGCTGCCTGACAGGGGCGTTCCGCTCAGCACGCCGGTCGTGGTGTCGAACGACAGGCCGCTGGGCAACGTTCCCGCCTCCGCGAACTTCGCCGCAGGGAATCCGCTGGCCGTGACGGTGAAGGTGCCATTCGTGCCGACGGTGAACGTCGCGCTATTCACGCTCGTGATCTGTGGGACTTCGTTGACGACGAGCGTGAAGGTCTCGGTGGCGTTGGGGCTGACGCCGTTGCTGGCTGTGAGCGTGACGGGGTACGAACCGCCGGTGCCGGTCTCCGGCGTTCCGCTGAACGTGCCGCTGTTGGGGCTAAAGGAAACGCCCGTCGGCAGCGTTCCACTTTCGCTGAAGGAGGCGATTGGAAAGCTCGAGACCGACACGCTGAACGATCCCGGCGTTCCGACGGTAAACACCGTGGTGTTGGCAGTCGTGAACGTCGGCGCCTGGTAAACGAGCAACGTGAAGACTTGGGTCACGCCGTTGCCGACCGAGTTCACGGGCGTCAGGTCGAACGTATACGTGCCGGACGTGCTCACCGCGGGAGTGCCGCTGAAGACTCCTGTCGTCGCGTTGAAGGAAACTCCGTTGGGCGGAATCACCGTTCCCGTGAATATGGCGGCCGGGAATCCATTGGCCGTGACCGTGAACGTGCCGTTTTGTCCGACGATGAACGTTGTGCTATTCGCGCTGGTGATTGACGGCACCTCGTTGACAACGAGTGTGAACGTCTGGCTCGGTCCGGTGGCCACCGCGTTGACCGGGGTAATGGTCAACGAGTAGATACCGCCGCTGCCGGGAAGCGGCGTCCCGCTGAGCGCGCCCGTGCTGTCGTTGAAAGAAAGTCCGCTGGGAAGCGTTCCGCTCTCGGTGAAGGTGGGGGCCGGAAAACCGCTCGCCATTTCCGTGAAGGTTTGCGTAGTGTTCACGGCGAAGGTGGCGGTTGCCGCGCTGGTGATTTGGGGAGCCTGCTCGACCACGATCGTGAAGATCTGCCCCAGGCCGACGCCGACACTGTTCACCGGCGTGAAAGTGACGGAATACGTCCCGCCGGCTCCGGGTAACGGCGTGCCGCTCAGCACGCCGGTCGGGCTGAATCCCAGCCCGGGAGGGGGCGTGCCGGCTTCATTGAAGGTCGGCGCCGGGAAGCCGGTCGAAGTCAGCGAGAACGTGCCCACGGTCCCCACCGTGAAAGTGGTCGTGTTGGTGCTGGTGATCGTCGGAATTTCGTCGACGATCAGCGTGAATGTTTGCGCAACGTTGGGGCTCGCACCGTTGGACGCCGTGAACGTCAGCGTGTAGGCGCCGCCGGTGCCGGTCGCGGGGGTGCCGGTGATCGAGTCGGTTCCCGTGTTGAAGGAGAGCCCGTTGGGCAGCGTCCCCGACTCGCTCAAAGTCGGGGTGGGGTTTCCAGAAACTGTCGCGGTGAACGTGCCCGCTGTCCCCACGACGAACGTGGCGCTATTCGCGCTGGTGATCATCGGCGAGGTGACGACAATCAGATTGAAGTCCTGGTCGGCCGTCGCGCCCACACCGTTCGACGCGGTGAACATCACCGGGAAGGTGCCGATCGTTCCGCCGATCGGTGTGCCGCTCAGCACGCCTGTCGTGTCGCTGAACGTTACTCCCACCGGCAGGGTGCCGCTCTCCGTGAATGTCGGTGCCGGGAAGCCGGAGGCGGTCACGTCGAACGTGCCGGCAAGTCCGGCCGTAAACGTGGCAGCGTTTGCGCTGGTGAACGCCGGCGACTGATCGACGATCAGGCCAAAACTTTGAGTGGCGTTCGGGCTGACGCCGTTGGCGGCGGTGATCGTCAACGGATAGGTGCCGCCGGTGCCGGGCTGCGGCGTTCCGCTGAGCGCCGCCTGTTACATCGTTGAAGGTCACGCCATTGGGCAGCGTTCCCGTTTCGCTGAAGGTCGACCCCGGAGTGCCCACCGCCATGACCGTGAAGGTTCCCGCCGTGCCGACGGTGAAGGTCGTGCCGTTGGCGCTGCTGATGACTGGGGCTTGGTCGACAACGAGCGTGAAGGTCTGCGTCGTCCCCATGCCGACGGAATTGGAGGGCGTGAAGGTCAGGTCATACACGCCCCCAGTGCCCGCCTGCGGGGTTCCGCTGAGCACGCCCGTCGACGGATTGAACGAAACGCCGTTGGGCAGCGTGCCGGTTTGAGCGAACGTGGCGTTCGGAAACCCGTTGGCTGTGACGGTGAACGTTCCTGCGGCTCCCACTGTGAAGGTGGTGCTGTTATTGCTCGTGATCGACGGAATCTCGTTGACCGTCAGCACAAAGGCTTGTGTCGCGTCCGGGGTCACGCCGTTCGTGGCCGTGAACGTCAAATTGTAGATCCCGCCGCCGCCGGTCGACGGCGTCCCGCTGAGCACGCCGGTGGCATCATCAAAGGACAGGCCGATTGGCAGTGTGCCCGTTTCCGTGAACGTCGGCGCAGGCATGCCGCTTGCCATCACGGTAAAGCTTCCGCTCGTGCCGACTGTAAATGTCGCGGTGTTCGCGCTGGTAATTGCCGGCGCCGCGTTGACGACCAGCGTGAAGGCCTGAGTGGCTGCCGGGCTGACGCCATTCGCCGCGGTGATCTGCAGCGGATAAGTGCCGCCGGTGCCCGTTTGCGGCGTTCCGCTCAACGCACCGGTCGACATATTGAACGAGACGCCGGTAGGCAAAGCCCCGCTTTCGGTGAAGCTTGGCGCGGGGAAGCCGTGGGAGGCGACCGTAAACGCGCCGGCGGTGCCGACGACGAACGTCGTGCTGTTGGAGCTGACGATGCTCGGAGCCGCGTCGACAGTCAGCACGAAGGACTGGCTGGCATTCGGGCTGACGCCGTTGAAGGCGGCGAACGTCAATACGTACGTGCCGCCGGTGCCCGGCAAAGGCGTGCCGCTCAACAAGCCGGTCGCGTCGTCAAAGACCACGCCGTTCGGCAAGAGGCCGTTGCCCTCGAGGGTCGGCGTCGGGCTGCCGGTTGCCGTTACCGTGAAGCTGCCGTTGGTCCCGACGGTGAACGTCGTGCTGTTCACGCTGGTAATCGTCGGAGCCACGTTCACCGTGAGCGTGAAGTCCTGCGTGGCGGCGGTGCCGATGCCGTTCGAGGCGGTGAAGACGATCGGAAAGCTGCCGCTCGTCCCCGCCTGCGGCGTCCCGCTCAGCACACCGGTCGACGGATTGAACGAGACGCCCGCCGGCAGTGCGCCGCTCTCGCTCATCGTCGGCGTCGGGAATCCGAGCGTGGTGACTGTGAAGGTGCCGGCCGCGCCGACTGCAAACGTCGTGGCGTTGCTGCTCGTGAACGACGGAGCTTCGTCAACCGTCAGCACGAAGTTCTGGGTCGCGCTGGACTTCGTCCCATTGAGCGCAGTGAAGGTCAGGTCGTACGTGCCGCCGGTTCCCGGCAGGGGCGTGCCGCTGAGGATGCCCGTGGCATCGTCAAAGGTGACGCCGTTGGGCAAGAGCCCGTTCCCCTCGAATGTCGGCGTCGGCGTCCCGGATGCGGTCACCGAAAAGCTGGAACTCGTGCCGACCGTAAACGTTGTGCTGTTGCTACTGGTGAAGGCCGGGGCCTGACGCCCGCGGCTCGACGACGAGTCGGATTGATTCCCAGACCCGCCGCACATGGACGACGAATTCGACCGGGCCGACTCCGCGATGTGTGACAGCGAAGAGGCCGAAAGCAGCGTGCGGACCTCGAGTTGCTCGATCCCCCAGGACGGACGCCAATCCCGCCGTCGCCGCGCACGCCCGCGGGGCCGAGGAGTGGGAAATTCGCCGGACGACACGTCGAGATGGTTCAAAAAGAGCACGAGCCGCACTTCCGCCGTTAGTGACCAGGAATTCGCGTGTGCCGTGAGGCACAAGCGCAGCGCGCGGAGAGCCCGGTCCGCGAGCGGATTAAACGGCGGTCATTATTGCCCCCCGAACCGCGCAATTTCAACCGAAAACTTTGCGCACTCCTCCTCGGTCAGTGGTTCCTACCCCATCATCGCAACACGATAGGCCGATTCAAATTTCGCAGACTTCCACGGTTGGGCCACGCCACCGCGGACGTTACCGGCCGACATCTAGGCATTTGAGCGTGTGATCGTCGCGGGAGTAGAGGCGGCCGGCGGCGAGCGAGGGCAGGGCAAACGTCTTGGTGTTGAAGACTTGGGCCGAGGCCAGCTCGGTGTATTGGGTCGGCGTGGCTTTGACCAGAACGAAGGTGCCGTCGGTCTTTTGCACGATCAGTTTGCCGTCGGCGCAGAGCAGCGTGGCATAGCCAAAATCGTCCTTCTCCCACACCACCTTCTGCTTCTCCGGGTCGATGCAGCGGAGGCTGGCTTGGCCCTGGTCGTCGCGGCCATGACTGCCGTAGAGCACACCGCCGTCGGCAATGCAGGTCGCGTACTGGCTCGAGATCAGGTCATTCGACTCCCACAGTTTTTCCAGCGACGCCGCGCCGATCTTTGCGAAAACCGCGCCGATGCCGTAGCTGGCCGTCATGAACAGCCGGTCGCCGATCACCGTCGGGTTGGCTCCGTTGACCGTCGGCCCGCGCATGCCAAACTCTAACTCCGAGCGGATCGCCCCGTTGTCGGGATTGAGCACGACCGTCTTGAGCCGCGTCTCGACGATCACGTTCCGCACGCCATTCACCGTGACGGCAATCGGCGAGGAATAGCTGGCGTCTTCGTTGGTCACGTTCCAGACGGGCTTGCCGGTGTCGAGCGCAAACGCGACGATCCCCGCTCCCGTCTTCTTACCACCCACGTTCACGATGACTTTATCCCCCTCGACGATCGGCGAACTCCCCGCGCCGAAATAGCCTTCGCCCACCCGAAACTCGGCATGCGTGTCGCGAGCCCAGAGCTTCTTGCCATCGGCGAGACGAAGGCAGGCGAGGTTCCCCTGCACGCCGAACGCGATCACCCGGTCGCCGTGAATGATGGGCACGCAGCGGGGCCCGTCGTCCGGCGAGATGCCCGAGACGTAGGAGGTGGGAATCGCGTACTTCCACGACGACTTGCCGGTCTTCGCCGCGAAGGCTTCAACGACTTCTTCGCTCTCGACGCGGTGAAACAGCACACCCCGCTCGCCGACCACGGCCACGCCCGCGTACCCCCGCCCGACCGGCCGCTCCCACACGAGCTTCGGTCCACCGGCCGGCCAAGCGTCCGACAGCGATTCATGCTCGGCGCGGCCATCGCGATGGGGCCCTAGAATCTGCGGCCAGTCGCCTGCGCTCGCCGTTGTCCTCCACAGCCCACAGGCTACGAGACAGCCGGCGATTACGATGCGAATCGACCGGATCCTCGCGCCGCTCCGCGAATTGAATGCCGCCATCCTTCGCTCTCTCCCGTCAACTGTTTTGCGCCACAGAATCGGACACGCTGTTGTCCTGCGGATTGTGCCAGCACAAGAGCACCGCCGCGACCGCGCACAGGGCGAGGTCACAGACGTTGATCACGATCGACGCGCGATGATAGGCCGCAAATGCTTCCGCCCGCGCCCGCCCCACGGGCACAATCATTCCCACGATCGGCAGATAGATGGCAAAATAATCGGCCACCAAGAGCCCGAGGACCAGTAACAACAGCCACCCCGCCGCCGCAACCCCCCTCCGCTGCCCCTTCGCACGCCCCAGCAAGGCAACGAGACTTCCCGCCAGCGCCGCCGAGACTAAAAAGAACCCGCCTGCGTAATAAGCCGGGAACCTCAACAACGCGAGCGTGTCCTTGGTCGCAGAGTCGAATCCCGGATGCTTCACCTCGCGGACGGCGATGATCACGAACAAGATCGCGGCCCCCACCCAGGCCGCGGACGCCAGGCGGGCGACGAGCAAACCTAATCGCATCCGGGAAATTGCCTCTTCAATTTTGACGCGGAAGCCGGCAAGCTAAGAGAGCCTCGGACAGTATAGCGAAGGACCGCTCGGCCTCCGAGGTCGTGGGCGGCATGAACCTGCCGCTGAGGTCGCCTCATTCCGCGCTTGCCGCATTTCCGGAGATGCCGAAATGAACCGCGTGAGACTAGCGCTTGTCTGTGTTGCTGGCGTCGTGATCCTGCTTCGTTTCGGATACAGCCGAACCAAGTCACCCGACCGGGTGATCCATGTGAGCGAACACGACCCGCGGATGAATGCGGCCATTGAGAAGGCCCGCGCTTCCGTCGGGACCTTCATCGCCGCGCTGCAATCGCCGAAACCCGGCCAGAGTGGGTTCAACGTCAAAAAGAAATTCGAGGACGGCGGCAAAGTCGAACACATCTGGCTCGACCAGGTGACCTACGACGGCACGAGCTTTCAGGGTACCGTCGCCAACGAGCCGGAGATGGTGAAAAACGTCAAGAACGGGCAGAGAGTGACGGTGACACCCGCAGAAATCAGCGATTGGATGTTTCTCGACAACCGAAAAATGGTCGGCGGCGAGACGGTCCGTGTCTTGCTCGAAGGTCTCCCCCGGCGGAGCGCGACAAATTCAAGAAGAGCGTCGACTTCGAGGTCGAATAAACTTCCGTCGAGGGTTAGTCCCAGCTGCCCATCTCGATAGTGACGCTGATGGGCTTTCCGTGCCGCCGGAGTTTGGCGGCGACCTTCTGCCCGGGCTTGAGGGTGAACGTCAAGGCCCGAAGCGTCCGAAAATCGGAGACCGGCTCGCCCGCGAATTCGACCAGCACATCTTTCTCGGCGAATCCCGCGCGGGCCGCGGGAGAATTGGGGCGCACCGCGGCGACTTTCAAGCTCCCCAGGTCGGATTCAAAGCCCGCCCCAAGATACGCTTCCGAGATGCGGTCGACGTTAATTTCGGGCCGTCGCTTATGCAGCTCGGCGAGCACCTGGTCCGAGACTCGTCCGCGACCTCGAACTAGAAAATTGCTAAGAGGCAGGTACCAGACGAGCCGCAGATCGCGATCGGCGCCCTTCCACTTATCTCCGAGAATGACGAATTCGAGTTCGGGCCCGGCTACATCTGAATCCAGTTCCGCAGGCTTGGCCGCCTTGAATCGCAATTGAGCGCCCAATTTCCGCAGAGCGAGGATCGCAGCCTGATCGTCCGCCGCGCATTGACCCGCCGCATCGTGCAGCTCTTGAAGATCGGCGTCGGTTACCTTGAACGTCGTCGATTGAAACACGTCGGATTCGATGGTGTTTCTTACCTCGTGCGTGATCACCACCAGGCGATCGTCAGGTTTTACGTTGGCGGTAAGAGCGATGATCGATTTGATAACATTGCGAACCGAATTGCCGCTCCCCATTTCGACTTCCCGCAAGAGGCAGCCCGGCGAAATGTCACCCGGTTGCTGCATCGGATCGGTGCGCTTTGCGCAAGCCAAAATTAACACTCCGCGGTCCGTGGCAAGGTCGTAGGCCGATCGCAATTCGGGCGTGACATCGGCAAGCTCCATTCCCAGCACTCGGTAAGTCTTCAGGTCTTTGGGCAACGGGATCGACTGCAATGAGATCTTGAGATCCGTGCGGTCGCCGGCTAGCACGAGCGGAACGCGCGTTTTTTCTTTGATGTGTCCGGCGAGGATGGTGAGAGTCGCAGGACCGTCGGCCATCCCGCGGATTACAAACTTTCCCCGTTCGTCAGCCATGCCTGCTTTTAAACAGCGTCCGCCCGGCTCGACCGCTTTGACCGTCACCCGGGGGACGGGTTTGTTGGCTGCGTCGAGCACAACTCCCGATAGCGTATGCCCGTTCTTAAGGAGGATACGCAACGACGTCCGTTGCCGCGGCGTAAGCGCGTAGACATCGAGGATCGTGGAGGTGACGTAGTCGCGGTGGGAGCAGGAGACGCACCCGCGGCTGGCTTCCCCCTCGACCTTCTGCGGCCTCTCAGGAAAGGCAAAGATTTCGAACGAACCGTCCGGCTTAGTATCAGTTTCCTCGAACTCGAATTGTCGGCCACTCGCGGTGACGGCTTCGGGAGAAATCCTTGCTCCAGGGATCGGCTTTCTTTGGGGAATTATATACTTGACTACCTTACGCGAATTCCATAAAATCGCAGTATGACCAGCTAACTTCCTGTGCCGTAAAGGCGCAACAGGCCCGCCCAAGTCTGGTGTCTAGCCGAATATGGGACGGACCTGTTGCTTGAGGACGATGTTCCAAAAATGACAAACGCAAATCAGGACGCTCCCCAACAGCCTACGGAGCCTTCTGCCCCTGTGCCGACTGCCGTTCCGGTTGCACCTCCGTCCGCCAGTCCCATCGCCACTCCCATTTCCGCTCCACAGCCTTTTGTTCGGCCGAGTCCGATTGAGCGGATTGAGAAGTTTTGGGTTCAGACACCGGGAAAGGATGACTGATTAGCATCAGCAAGAAAAACAGAATAGCGGCCCATGTGAGTGCGTAGGCGGCTCGTTTCAACTGACTGCTTTTCCACGCGATGACGTGGCGTATGCCGGTTGCAGCGCAATGCACACTGGCAATCATTACGGCTTTCCAAGAACGGGTCCGCTTCCCGCGTCTCAGCGCGCCCTTGATTGTCATTGGGATCGTCTGTGCAACGGGAATCCTGATTCTCAGTGCCCAAAACATTGCAAGAAAAAGACAGGCGAACGATGGCGAGCAAAACAAAACTGACAACTTCCACGACTGCACTGCCGCTGCCATTGCCCCGGCCGAAGCGAATGCAATTCCGAAAACCCATTCAGCCTTTTTGTCAATTAGGTCGTGGATTGCGGAGACTTCGACATACTTCTTGTCGGCAAACTCCTTGATTGGATCGTAGTCGCTGTCATTCTTCGACGCCTTGAGTTCGCGATACCACTTACAATCCCTCTCCCATTCGGAATCGGCCGGTAAATTGGGGTCTGCGGATTCTGTTGCGGCGGGCACATCGGGGTATGGGTCATGCGGTGCAGGCGGAAAAACCCAATGCCAGAATCGCTTGGCCTGCTTTGGCATCACTTCGCCTTTTTCTTTCGCTTCTGCTTTTTCTTTTTAGGCTTTTTGTCTGGCCTGTGGGCCAGCACAACGTCCACTACAGCGTTGAGCACCTCCGGTGCGCTCTTCATGCAATCAATTCCTCATATGTGATCCGATTTCCAACGGTCGCGTCCACGAAACTGTTGAGTCGGTCGAGCGTGTGACGGCCCACGTTGCCATCGTTCAGTCGGAACGCGAACTCGTCAACGTATCGACTGAGATGTTTTTCGCTGGCGTGATGATAGACGCCATGCAAACCGCGCTTCAGGACTGCCCAAACGCTCTCAACACTGTTCGTCGTCACGTCCCCTCGGGCGTATTCACCGGCACTGTGATTGATCGTCTCATGCTCGAAATTGGCTTGCGCCAAACCGGCATACGCCGCGTGTTCATCGGTGTGAATTGTAGAGCCGGGGGCCACGTTGGCGACAATCTCGGGCTGCACAGTTGCCGCATCCGTTCCGTTCACCTTCACGGCTTTCGTCCGACCGCCGCGTTCTCGCATCCCGACGACCGCTGATTTTCCAACCGCGCCACGGCCGGCATTCAGCTTTTTGTGCGCGTGCTTATTCTTCTCTTTGCCGCCGATGTAGCACTCGTCGATTTCGACGATGCCACGCAGCGCCGGAAAATCACTGCTGCACGCTTCCCGCAGTCGTTGGAGGACGAACCACGCCGACTTTTGCGTGATACTGATTTCTTTGGAAAGCTGGAGTGATGAGATGCCCTTACGAGCGGTCACAAGCAGGTACATCGCGTAGAGCCACTTGTGGAGGGGGACGTGTGACCGTTCAAAGATCGTCCCCGTACGAACAGTGAAGTCCTCAGCGCAGGCGTTGCAGCGGTAATAGCCACCCTTGCGGATCGTGATCCGCTCACCGCTCTTGCAGTGGGGACACTGGACACCCTTGGGCCAAAGCCGCCCCTCAAGATACTTGCGGGCCGACTCTTGGTCCGGGAACATCTCGAAAAGTTCGAACACGCTGATGGTTACGTTGTCTTTCATGGCCCAATTTTACCCGAAATGGCCAAGGGAGTCAAGTATATAATTCCCTTTCTTTGTTCGTCGACGACGGTACCGGCGACGTAGAGAGCAGTGTGGAGGGATAAGTTGACTTTGAGTTGCCCACCGGGCTTCATGATGGGCAGGGTGCTGCCAGCGCCCAACGAAACGCGTAACAATCGCTGGTAACCCGGGTGAGTTGCGAGGATATAGAAGCTGTTCCCTGCCTCCGGCCGCGGAATCTCGACCCGGTATTCTCCGCTGGCTGTCGATTTGGCCAGGAATTGCCTCGTGATCCCGTTAAGGTTCGCCACCTCGACTTCGATGCGCACGTCGGCTATTGGCTTGTCACTTTCGTTTGTCACATGCCCGCTGAGGCTTGCGGCGGCGGGGGTGACCGGTTGCGCCCGGGCACTTTTTTGGGGGCCAGATTTGGCCCGTCCGACCGTGCCTCGACGCGTGACGCCGCGAGAACGATGGTGATGATCGCGACACGGAGAGCGCGCCAGCCGCGCTTTGGCCTTTGGTCGGACATACACTTCCTCGCGTCCTGCGTGTCGTGCCAAAACGGCGACAGCCGGCAATCCATCGCGCCGGGTGCGGATGCTTCGAACAAATGTTGCCCGAACCCTTTCGCAAAGTGGTCGTCATTATAGGAAATCGCAGTCCGACATCGGCTCACGGATCGCATAAAAGCACTCTCGAGCTAAAGGAAATGCATGTCCCCCAATCGGCAATTGTTTAACGAGAATTTTCCCCGGGCTTCGCAATACAACCCGGAATGGGTCCTGACGCATGCCAGCGGCGGAGCCAATTCGCTGTGGCTGACCGAATGGCTGACCGGCGCGCTCGACTTGCGGGCTGGAATGCGCGTGCTCGACCTGGGCTGCGGCCGGGCGTGTTCCTCGATCTTCTTGCGGCGTGAATTCGGGGTGCAGGTTTGGGCAACCGACCTGTGGTTTAGCGCGGCGGAGAACATCCAGCGCATTCGCGATGCCGGCGTGGACGACGGCGTCTTTCCGTTGCACTGTGATGCCCATTCGCTGCCGTACGCGCCGGAATTCTTCGACGCCATCGTCTGCATCGACTGCTACCCCTACTTTGGGACGGACGATCTTTATCTCAACTATCTGGCCCAGTTCCTGAAGCCCGGCTCGCCGATCAGCATTGCGGGCGTGGGTCTAATGCAGGAAATCGAAGGGGCTGTGCCCGAACATCTGCGGCCGATGTGGGGACAGGATTTTTGGTCCATTCACTCGGCTGGCTGGTGGAGGCGACACTGGGAACGGACGGGGATTTTGGAGATTGACGTCGCGGACAATATGCCGGACGGCTGGCAGCGCTGGCTCGAATGGCAATATGCGGTTGCCCCTGACAACGCGGCAGAAATCCAGTCGCTCGAGCGCGACGCTGGCCGAAATTTCGGCTACATCCGCGTCGTGGGCCGCCGTCAGAACGGCGTGAAGCTGGAAGAATACTGCTGGCCGGATATCCTGCGCTCGACCCCTGCGCAGTACACGAAACGGCCGCTGCTGCGCGATACCGCCGAGTGAGCCGGTTGTTCACACGACCGCCTCGTGAACTCGCCGTCTCTCGCCGTCAACTGCCGAAAAAAAAGCGGAACGCCGGACGTTCTCCGGTCGTTCCGCAGGTGTGCGACGCGTCTTTTTCTACGACACTGTTTGCTTAGACACTGCTGCTAAGATACCGTCTCGTCCAGTGCGGTCGACGTGCTGGCGGCGAAGTTCGCGTCGCCGCTGTACTTCACCGTGATCTTATAGCTGCCGGCCTTCTTGAAGGTGACCGGCAGCGTGGCTTGCCCCTGGCTGTTGATGGGCACCGTTCCCAGCACGGTCGAACCGGAGTAGAACGTCACCGTTCCCGTGGGCGCGACGCTGCCGGGCGCGGTTGGCACGACCGTGGCGGTGAAGGTCACTTGCGTGTTGACCAGCGGATCGCTGGGCCCGCCGACGCTCGACGTCGTTGCCGCCTTGTTCACCTTCTGATTGATGGCGGTCGAGGTGCTCGTGCCGAAGTCCGTGGCTCCCTGGTAGACGGCGGTGATCGAGTGGGTGCCGACTGCCAGTGACGACGTCGAATAGGTGGCCTGGCCCGAGCCGTTGAGGGTGCCGGGGCCGAGCTCCGTGCTGCCATCGTAGAAGATGACCGAGCCGGTCGGCGTGCCGCTGCCCGGGGTCTTCACCGTGACCGTCGCCGTGAAGGTGACGCTCTGCCCGAAGGCGCTGGGGCTGCCCGACGACTTGACCACCGTTTTGGTCGCGGCCTGGCTCACCGTTTGGCTAATGGCCGTCGAGGCGCCGCCGACATAATTGCCGTCGCCGCTGTAGACGACGGTTATCGAGTTCGAGCCGAGCGGCAGGCCGGACGTAGAATAGGTGGCCTTGCCCGAGCTGAGCGTTTCCTGCATCAGCAGCGTGTTGCCGTCGTAGAACGTTACCGTTCCGGTCGGCGTGCCGGCGCCGGGGCTGGTCGAAGCCACGGTGGCCGTGAACGTGACCGACTGACCGAACACCGTGGTGGCGTTCGAGGTTTTGACGCTGATCGCGGGCGGATCCTCATTGACCGTCTGCGTGAGGATCGCGGAGGTGCTCGTCTCAAACTTCGTGTTGCCGGAGTAGACCGCCGTGATCGAATCGCCGCCGACAGCCAGGGCAAAGGCGGTCGTCGTGTAAGTGGCCTTATCCGCGCTGCTGAGGGTGACGGTGGCTAACACCGTGGTGCCGTCCAAGAACTGGACGCTGCCCGTCGGCTTGGTCGAGCCAGTCACCACTGGGGCGACGGTGGCCGTAAACGTCACCTTCTGTCCGTAGGTGGACGGATCGACGCTCGCGGCCAGCGTGGTGGTCGTCGCGCCGACGGACCACGAGAAGGCTTGAGTCGTGCTGGCTCCCTGGCCGTCGCTGGCCGTGACCGAGCTGGCATACGTATTGGGCGAGCCGCTGATCGTGCCGGTGATCAGGCCGCTGCTCGGGTTGATCGACAGGCCGCTGGGCAAGCCGCTCGCGGAATAGGTCCACGTGTCGCCCGTCGGCAATCCGCTCGCATGAATCTGCAGCGAAACGCTGGCACCCAGTGCGCTGTTCTGAGAGCCGGGATTCGTCACCGAGAGCGCCGACAGGTTCCAAGTAAAGCTCTGGCTGACGCTGGCGCCTTCACCGTCACCTGCTGTCACCGACGACGAGTATGTGTTGGCCGAGCCGGTGATGGTGCCGGTGATCGCGCCGGTGTTGGCGTTGATCGACAGGCCGCTGGGCAAGCCGCTGGCCGAATACGTCCACGAATCGCCGCTGGGCAGACCGCTCGTCGCAATCGCCAACGAGACTGAGTCGCCAACCGCGCCATTCTGCGTGCCCGGGTTGGTCTCCGACAGAACGGAGACATTCCAAGTGAAACTCTGCGTCGTGCTGGCGCCCTCACCGTCGCTGGCTGTCACCGAGGGCGAATACGTGTTTGCCGAGCCCGTGATTGCGCCGGTGATCAACCCGCTGCTGGCGTTGATCGACAGGCCACTGGGCAAGCCGCTCGCCGAATAGGTCCACGAGTCGCCCGTGGGCAGGCCGGTGGTCGCGATCGCCAGCGAGACGGAGTCGCCGACTGCGCCGTTCTGCGTGCCGGGGTTGGTCTCCGACAAAACGGAAACATTCCAGCTGAAGCTTTGGGACGGCTCGTCACCTTGACCGTCGTTGGCGGTGATCGTGGCCGAGTAGGTGTCGGCCGCGCCAGTGATCGTGCCCGTGATCAGGCCCGTGCTCGGGCTGATCGACAGGCCATCGGGCAATCCGGTCGCCGAGTAGGTCCACGTGTCCCCCGGCGCCAGGCCGCTGGCCTCGACTTGGAGCGAAACGGTGTCGCCGACCGCGCTGTTCTGCGTGCCTGGGTTGGCGACCGCCGGCACGTATTCGTTGAAGATCGACGATGTTTCGCCGGTGAAGTTCAAGTCGCCGCTGTAGACGGCCGTGATGGCGTTGGTGCCGCCCGGCAGGCTGGAGACGTTCAGAGTCGTGGTTTGGTCGGGATTCGGATTGGCCTCGTTGTCGAGATTATTGAGGTTAGCGGTCCCCAGCAGCGTGCTGCCGTCATAGAACGAGACCGTGCCGATCGGCACAAACGACGAGCCGTCGGGCGAGACGGTGGCGGTCAGGGTGATGCCGGTCCCCTGGCCGATCGGATTGGCCGAGGACGAAACGGTCGTTGTCGCCGTCTCGAGCACCGTCTGCACGAGGATCGATTGGCCCGGTGAATAGGTCCCACCGCCGCTGTACGAGGCATAGATGTGATAGTGGTCCGCCACCAAACCGGAAACCTGAATCGACGCGACACCGTCGGCAACGTCGACCGTGCCGATCGGGACGGCCGTGGTGTCGTAGTTGAGCGGGTTATTGGCGCCCTCGTAGTAACTGAACGTCACCGTGCCGGTCGGCGTTGGGCCGCCATCGGACGAGGCGAGTGTGGTCGTCAGCGTGATCGTGTTGCCGACGACGGCAGGATCGGCCGACGAAGTCGTGGTGATTGTGTAGTTCGAGTAGCCGCCTTCGGCAAACAGCGTCCCGCCGTTGTCGGAGAAGATTTCGCCGTTGGGCGCGATGGCCGTCGGCGTGTAGGGGACGCCGATGCCCGTCGTCACTTGGACGGCGTTGGTCATGGTGTCGGTGGCCAGGTTCCACTGGTAGGTGTAGCCGTCTTCGTTGTTCATGTAGACGCTGTCGGTCGCCGGATCGACCACCGTGCCGTTGGTGCACCACTCGCGGACCGCGTCGGGATCGCCGGCTTGGACGGCCGGCACGTCAGGCGAGGGGCTGGTGATGGCCTCGACCGTGGCCATCACGTCGAAGTTGGGGTTGGGGTAGCCGGGGTTCGGGTTGTTGAACTCGTAGTTGGGGTCGGGCACCGCCGAATACGGGTCGAGCACCGCCATCTCGTTCACGCCGTTGTCGCCGTAGTAACCCGAGTTGGGACCGCCGAAGTCCGCGTTGGAGTAGTTGTTGTATTTGGAGAGGATCAGGTAGCTCGAGGTGCCCGTGTAGGAGGGGACCATCGACGCGGGAACGATCGAGGGCGTGTCGTCCCAACCGAAAGCGCCCGGCGTGTACTCGGTGCTCAAGTCGGCCGAAAAGTGGAGCAGAAAGCCGCGGGAGCCGTTGTACGGATTGCCGAAGACGCCCTGGAAGACAGTCCCGTCCGGAGCCACCATCGGACTGGCGGTGCTCTCGTCGATCAGGCCGGCGCCATTGCCGCTGGAGGGATCGATCAACTGCACCGAGTCCACGCCCGCCATCGTCGTGGTGTTGAACCCGACCAGGTAAGAGTTGAACTCGCCGGCGCCGTTGTTGCCCAGGGCATAGCCCGCGTCGTCGATGCCGAAGTAGACGGTCGAGCCATCGTTGCTGACGGCCGGCGCGGTTCCCAGCGCGGGATTCCAGTTGCCGTCATTGGTCTGTCCGACGGCCGAGTAGGCCAGCGAGTAGGTGGCGGTTCCGCTCGGGCTGATTTTAACCACGCCGCCGTCGGTGATGCCGGAGGGATTGGTCCCCGTCTCGGTGAAGCCGAAGTAGACGTTGCCCGCGCTGTCGACCGTGAGCCCCGTGTTGATGTAGATCGAGTTGTTGTATTCCGATTCGTTGGCCGTGTAGTTCGAGAGGCCGTAGAACGCTTCCTGCACGACCGTCGGCGTCCCCGCCTGGTCAGGATTGGCGACGTAATCGATCGTGCCGCCGGGGCCTGGGAAGTAAACTCGGTTGGTCACCGCATCGTAGACCGGCTGATACGACGGAAGCCAGCCGTACGTGGGCTCGACGTAGCTGCTGCTGTTGGACGGGTTGAGGACCCACGTGCCGCCACCCGAGTAAGCGCCGTTGCCGCTCGTGCCTTCGAGCTCGAACGAGTTGGAGGTCACGTTCTCGATCGTGAATGTACCGTTGGCGTTCGTGTTGCCGTTGACGCCTCCGATCGTCACGCTGTCGCCGTTCACCAGGCCCGTGGTGGTGCCTGTGATCACGATGGGACCCGCGTTGGTGGCACCGGTGATCGCTCCGGTCGACTCGCTGGTCCACAGCACCTGCCCGGTGACGTCGTTGAGCGCCTCGACGAAGAAGTTCTGCGCGTTCTGGTCCTGCGCGCTCCAGGTCACCTTGATCGGGACGATGACCGTGTTGTTCGGCGTGAAGACCGGATCGCCATAGTGCTCCGCGCCCCACGGCTCCAAGTCGAGCGGCACCGACCAGAGAGTTTGATCGAGCGGTTGTGCGATTGCGCCCGAGACTCCGGTGTGCTGGGCGTTGCCGTTGAGCTGGTTCCAGGCGGTCGCGGGAATGGTCGGCGTGACCGTGGCCGAGAGCAGTGCGCGATCCTCGAGTTGTTCGATCGCCGGCGTGTAAGCAGATCTACGGACGGCACGCTTCGCACGATGCTTCGGAAACCAGCGCAGCTGCAAGACCATGAAACTGTTCCCTGGGGCCCGCAAGGAGTTCAGTCAGAGATGAACTCGACCAGCCTACGAAAGGCGCCCGACCCTCGGCAAGCAGCCATCTTTTAATTTTGGGCAATCTGCGGCAGACTGGTGTTCGAACGATCACGCGAGCGAGTCCGCGGACGCGAAATTGCCGAGGAATTTCGCCCTGGCGGACGGATTACAAAACCGTTTTGTTCGGGCGGCGCCACCTTTCGCGATGGTCGCCAAACATAACGGCGACTATTTCGCGCCTCGGCCGTAGGGGATTCGATCTGGGCGGAAGTGAAAGTCGCCCTTGTTCCCGTCCGCCGGAGAAATCATGGCCCGCAGTGCCGTATCCTTGATTGGTTCTTCGATGAACCCGGTGCTGCTGTCGCCGAACGTCGCGCAGAATCCCCCCTGAAAAAACCCGCCCAAAGAGGGGAGCTTGCCGGTCGGGTCGTAAGGGAGGTCCTCGGGCTTGGTCCAGGGGATGTTCCGCCGCGATTCGACGATGGCCAGAGTGTTGCTCGTGCCGTCGGTCACCTGTCGGAAGGCGACTCCGACCTTGCTGCTGAAAATCGTCTGCAGGCCCGGGCCGTCGACGTTTTCATCGACGAGGCGTCCGACCAGGACGAAATACGCGGAATTCACCGAGCCGGGGGCGTCGGCCGGATCGCGGAAAACCTCCGGCATGTTGGCGAGCACGACTTTGTTCGCCTTGCTGTCCCACGGCTCGTCGAATTGATAGCGGTCATACAGATTTCGCGCCCGAGATAGGGCAGCAACTCGATCCGCCAGCTATGCGGATATTTGCCGTGACCGTCTTTCCCATAGATGACGGCAGGCGGAAAACGAAACGGAGTGACCCCGCTCGAAGAGCTCGACGAAGTCGGGCTCGAGCTGGAAGAGCCCGACGTCACCTGATGCGCCTCGGCCCAGTCATGGAGCGCAATACACAACTGCTTGAGATTGCGAATCGATTCGTGCATCCGGTGCACCGCCTCGGGGCTGTCGAGCGCGAGGGGCAGGACCGGCTGGTCGCCTGGGCCAACGTCCGCCGCGTTGCCCGCACGAACCGGAAAACAGGCCAACGACGCGACGACAAGTACGAGCAGCGCGACGGCCACGCGCGAACAGTGCGGCCGCACCGACGAGTTGGCGATCATCTCGAATCTCCGGGCAATGTGGGACGGGTTTCCGAATCCGGGCGAGGCCAGCGTGCGCAGCGCCCGGCTGCCTTGTGAGAAATCGATGGCGCAGAGCAAAGTCGCCGCGTAACGCCGTCGCGGTGGCGACACGCGGGCGATTGCCCAAGCGTCGCAGCATTCTTCCTGCCGACCCTGCATTTCGCGTCGTGCCCACCACGCGGCCGGGTGCCACCAGAAGAGCGCGACGACCGCCAGCGCGACGAGGTTGAAGGCCCAGTCGTGACGACGCAAATGAGCCAGCTCGTGGGCCAGCACGCAGTTGAGTTGTTCGTCGTCCAGTTGGTCGGACAGATCGCGGGGAAACACGATGGCCGGCTGTCGGCCCCGCATCCAGAGCATCGGCGTGATCGAGGCGTCGACCAGGGCGATTTGCGGCACGGGGCGAACGCCCATTCGGCGCGCCAGCTCGGCAGCCAACGACGCGAGCCGCTCAGGCGCTGGCCGGGCCAATCGCAACAGGCGATCGGCCCGCGCAGGTCCGCGCAAACTCGACGAGGAGAACGAGCGTCCCGGCCAGCGACGTCGCGAGCAGCACCCACGACCAATCGGGCTGCCACGACGCTTCGCTAGGAGCAGACGCCTCAGGCTGTTCTGCAGCGGCCACTCTCGCTCGATGTGCGACGTCCGGTTCGTTCGCCACCGTCGCCGCTGCTCGCTGACTGCGCTCGAGCCGCACGTCGGCGATTGACGTCGGCAGGCAGGGAACTGGAATGAGGGGCGGAATGAGCAGCTTGATCAACACTCCAAACCAGATCCAGTGCATCAGAGCCGGGCGCCGTCGCAGGAAGCTTGTGCGCCCCGCGAGCGCGGCCAGCATCGCCAGCACGGCCACCAACAGGGCATTCCACAGGACGGCTACGAGCAGCATGGCCGACTCCTCCAGCGACTCTTATTCGATGCCTTCGATCAACTTGACGATGGCGTCGCGATCCTTGCGATTCAATTTCATCTTGGGAACCAGCGTGAGCAGCAGCGGGGCGAGCGCGCCGCCGAAATGGCTCTCGGCCAATTTCTCCAGCTGCTGCCGCACATAGTTGTCGCGTGAGACGCGGGCCGAGAAGCGGTGGGCAAAACCGGCTTTGTCGCACGAGATGAAGCCTTTGGCTTCGAGCCGCTCCAGCAAGCTCTTCACCGTCGCATGCAAGGCCCGCGAACGCTCCGGATAAAGTGCCTCGACGATGTCCCGCACGGTGCAAGGCTGCTTGTCCCAGAGGACCTCGAGAATGGCCAACTCAGTCTCCGTGACCGAGGCCGACTTCCGCACCATTCCCCGCTCCTTCTTGTTCCGTGATTCGATCAGGCGCCGCACTATTAGGCATTCTGCCTGACATCGCTCGCCATTGTAAGGCACCGTGCCTGATATGCAAGCCAAAAAATCGGCGCGGTCCCAAATTGAGCGCCGCCGCACTCTGAAATCGGAGTGTGTACAATCGAGAGAGACCACGTCTCACGCGGCAATGGAGCCGGTCTTGGCAGCCACTCTCGATTCGCTGATTCTCGATTTGCTCGAATGGATCGGCCCGCGGCCCAAGGCCTACCGCGAGGTGATGGACGCGTGGCGAACGTCGTGCCCGCGGCTGACCGTGTGGGAAGAGGCCAACGAGCGCGGTTTCCTGGAGCGCCGGTACGACGAGCGAACCGGCGCCTTGGTCTCTGTCACCCGCGGCGGCCAGGAATTTCTGGCGACGCATCGTCAAACCGCATCGGGCGCGACCGAGAGGGTCTGAGTCGCGGGGCGTCGTTCCGCGCCGCAGCGCTCCTGGCCGCGGGCGCCTGGCCCAGGTTGAACGTGAATCCGTAAGGATCGCGGATGTAGCAGCGCGGCAGGGCCGGATCCTCTTCGACGACAGTGCAGCCGGCCGCCAACAGCTCTCGCTTCGCCGTCGCGACGTCGGGCACGAGCAGCTCAAACACGGGCGCGTGAGCGGCCCCCTGCTCCACGTACAGGCGAAACGCGCCGGTCTCGAAGCCGACCATGTTCGGCGTCTCGTACGCCACCGGCAAGGCGAGCACCGTGCGGTAAAACGCGACGGCGTCGTTCCACTTTTCGGTCCGCAGGATGACTTCGCGAGTCGACTGGAAGGGGCCTGACATTCGTCGCGCCTCGAGTGGACGGCCGAAGGGGAGCAGATGCACCAAGCGGGTGCGTCCATCATGCGAGCGATCATTGACAAAGTCGACGCTCGGCCGAT
This sequence comes from uncultured Planctomycetaceae bacterium, assembly GCA_963800135.1. GTDB lineage: Bacteria > Planctomycetota > Planctomycetia > Planctomycetales > Planctomycetaceae > DASPSM01. Next base: position 59,586 of record CAWCZR010000004.1, read on the forward strand.
ATAGTGAACCACATGGTTCAGTATAGCGAGGCCCGTCTCGATCGCGTGGCAGCGGCCATCTCCGATCCGACTCGTCGTCGCATCATCGAGCGGCTCGCCCGGGGACCAGCCCGCATCTCCGACGTCGCTCGGCCGTTTTCGATGTCGCTCACCGGCTTTTGCAAGCACGTGCGGGTCTTGGAACGGGCCGGGCTCGTCCGCCGCACCCGCCACGGACGCGAGAATACACTCGAATTGTCTGCCGAGCCGCTCCGCGACGTGGCCCAGTGGATTCTCCCCTACCGTCAATTTTGGACTGCGCGGCTCGACCGGCTCGAAGCCTTCTTTGCCGCACCCCGAGACCAGGAGCAACAGCAATGAGCGACATCGTAACGACCGTGACGCGCACAATCGCCGCACCGCCCGAGCGTGTGTTCGACGTCTGGATCGATCCGAAAAGTCCCGGCGGTCCGTGGCACGGCGAGCGAGTGATTCTCAACGCGGTCGTCGACGGTCTGTTCTACATGGCCGTGGAGCACCAAGGCCGCGTTTGGCCCCACTATGGACGTTTCCTCACGCTCGATCGGCCGCGGTTGATCGAGTTCACCTGGGTGTCGGAGGCGACTCGGGGGATCGAAACCGTGGTCGCGCTCGAACTGGCTCCCCGGGGAAATCAAACCGACGTAACGCTCCGCCACTCGGGCGTCCCGGACGACGAAATGGGCCGCGGGCACAAAGAGGGCTGGACGATGATCCTGTCGATGCTGGACGACGCGATCACCGGGGGCGGCTCGGCCGCATCCTCGCGCTGAAGGCTTACGGCCGCTTGGAGGCCCGGTTTGCAGGGGAGGCTTCCGGCCCACTCGCTGGGAGGTCGATGTCGCACACCACGCGAAAGCCCCAATCGGGACGGCGGTAGGTTTCGACGCCGTAGTAGCGGTAGCGCGCACCTCCGACGTGCGTGAAGCCCGCACCGCGCGCTACGTGCATCGTGCCCAGCGCCGGACCTTGCGGGTCGTCGACCGGAGAGTGTTTGTAATAGTCGGCCGCCTGCCAGTCGGAGCACCACTCCGTGACGTTTCCGATCATGTCGTACAGACCGAAATTGTTCGGGCGATAATGCCCCACCGGCGCCGTGTAGACGTACCCGTCCGACGACTTGACACTCTTCCAGTGGGGAAAGACCGCGTGCGCCGTGGCGTCGGCACTGTTGGAGATCTGCGTGACCTCTTCCGGGTCGTGGCCGTTGTAAAAGCGGGTCGCCGTCCCGGCGCGGCAGGCGTATTCCCACTCCGCCTCGGTCGGCAGGCGATATTTCTTTCCCTCTTTTCGGCTGAGCCACTCGCAATAGGCACCAGCCTCGCGCCAGGTGATCTGGACCACGGGATGATTGTCGTGCTGCGGGAAGCCGGGATTGCGCCAGGTGAACTGCTTGTTCGGCTCCCATTTCGCCGCGACCTCCGTGTCCTCCAGACCGATCCCGCCGGGCATCTCCTCGGCCACCGTATGGTAGCCCGTCGCGCTGATGTACTGCGCAAACTGACCGCGCGTCACTTCGTAAAGCCCGAAGTAACACGGCCGCGTGATGCGGACCTGGTGACCCGGTTCAGCACCCATTACGTATTCGCCGGGAGGAACCAGCGCGAACTTCAGACCGACCGAGTTCGTGGTTTCGACCGGCACGTGAGCGTACGCGGCCCATTCCCGCTGGGCTCGCCGCGCGGTCGGCTCGTCGAAGAGGAGCAGCAACAAGCCCGGAGTCGGGGCCGTGGCGAGCGCCGGGTTGCCGGTGGGCTGAGACGAGGTCGGACCCGAATCGACCCGTGCGACGGTCTCCGGTTTTTTTGCCGCGGGAGCCGACGCGACCGTCGCCCCCTTCGGGTCGGTGGGGAGGGCGATCACCGGCAAGTCCAGGTCGCCAAGCTTGGCAGAGACGCCGGGACCAGCGAGCGACACCCGGAGCACCTCTTTATTCCCCTTTTCGAGCTGAAACGTCTTGGTTTTGAACTTGAGATCGCCGTGCGTAATCGTCAGCTCGTTCTCGCCCGGCTCGACGCGGATCTCTTCTTTCGTCGGCCCGGTCAGCGTGACCGTCGAACCGTGGAGCGCTACCTGCACGCCGGGATCGTCGATCTGAATCTCCACGAACGTCTTGCCCACGCGCAAATAGATGACGGTGGCCGCGGCGAGCGTGCCGATCAGCGCCGCGCCGCCCAGCGTCCACCATTTCCACAAGTTGCGAACGGGCGGCCGCGCGACGAGCCTGGTCGTCGCATCTTGTTTCGACTCCAGACTGCGGACGATCGCCGCGAGCGTCTGGACGACGTCGGTGAGTGAAGCGAAGCGATCCCCAGGCTGCTTCGCCAGCATTCTCAGGCAGACCGCCTCGATCCGCGGATCGAGACCGAGGCAATAACGGCTGGGTGGCGTGGGCTGCTTCGCGATGATCTGTCCCATCACCGAGGCCAGCGAGCCGACGAACGGGACCTGCCCTGTCAGCAATTCGTACAGAATCACGCCGAGACCGTATTGATCCGTGGCGGGGCCGATCAGGGCCTGATTGCCTTCAACCTGTTCGGGGGCCATGTAAGCCGGGGAACCGAGGATCACGCCCGTCTGCGTGAGACGAAAATCGTCCTCCGAGCGAGTTTGATGGGCCAGGCCGAAATCCATGATCACCGGCTCGCCGCGGCGATCGACCATGATGTTCGACGGTTTCAGATCGCGGTGCACGATGCCGTGGTCGTGCGCCTCCTGCAGCGCCTCGGCGAGCTTCCCGACCGCAACCAGGATTTGTCGCACGCTCTGCGGCTTGGCCGGATTGACGAAGTCCGAGAGCGGCCGCCCTTCGATGTAGGCCATCGTGATGTAGTGCTGGCCGTCGATGTCGCCGACGTCGTAGACCGGACAAATCCGCGGGTGGCGAAACGCGGCGGCCGCGCGGGCCTCGCGGTAGAAGCGGACCAGTGACTCCTGCTCGGAGTCGGCCGAGAATTTCGGCGTTTTGATCGCGACTTGCCGCTGGAGCTGAGTGTCCTGAGCGAGGTAGACGGTGCCCATCGCCCCCTTCCCCAACGCGCGAAGGATCTGATAACGGCCGAATTGCCCCGACAACTCGCTCTGGGACGAGTGCCCCTCTCGCGCGGCGCTTGCCGAGCGGGGCGGCAGCGTCTCTCGGCCTGGCTGACTGAAGACACCCGTGGAGATTTGCGAGATATCGCGGAACGATTCGGCGGCGAAGCGGCGGAGTTCATCCTCAGTCGCGATGAATTGCCGCAGCTCGTCGGCGATTTCGGGATGCTGTGCGACGAAGTTTTCCGGCTCGACCGGTTCGCCGCGATCGACCCGGTCGAAGTAGTCTTCGAGCGCCGCCCGCAGCCGCGGATCGTTCGCCGGGACGGGCAGCTTTCCGGGGGCGGGTTCGTTCATCGGTCGGCCTCCGAGTGGCAATCGTGAGAGGGCGTTGGCAACTCGAGCCGCAGTGGGGCGTTTCTCGATCCTCGGGCCGTCGCAAGCGTCGAGCCGTCGCGACTCTTAGGCACGGTTCGACCGCACGCGTTGATCATCGGGCTTCGCGCGGCGGAATTCCAGTTGCCGAGGTCGCCGAAATGCAGACAAGAACGCCGAGCGGTCTTGGCGTTCTTGTCTGCCTTCGTGTTGCCCTAGCCGGCGATCGGCGCCGTCGGTTCGGCGGCCGGAGCCGCGGACGTCGCATCGTCGACCGGCCCCTGCGAGGCGACCGCACTCGGGTCGGCCGGAGCCGGCGGCACCAGCGCCGTGACGGGATCGATGACCTCGGTCACGTTGCTGGGAACCACAGTCGAGGTAACCGGCGGGAAGAGCGGAGCGTTGAGCGTAGCGGGAACACTCGCCGTGCTCGGGTATCCGACCGTGCTGGTGTAATAGGAATACGGATTGGAGTAGTAGTACGAAGGCCCAACCGTCCCGCCTACATATCCGCCACCCCAGCCACCCCAGTAACCCGGACCCCAACCGCGGCGACCATACCATCCTCCGCGATTCCAGCCCCAACCGTGCCCGCCATATCCCCAGCCGTGAGCGTAACCACCGTGGCGATAGCCGGCGTAACTGTGGGCGAAGCCGTGGTTGCCGAACGAGTGACCGGAACGCCCAGCCGTGCCGCTGTGGTGAGCGAAACTGTGATTCGAGGTGTGAGCGTGTCCGCCATGTGACGCATGCCCGCCGTGTCCCCCGTGAGCGGCGTGCCCGCCATGTCCGCCACCGTGCCCCCCATGTCCCCCGCCCCCCTTCGCGAAGCTGGGCGTTCCCACGAAGAGCGTCACTGCCACCACCACGGCCGTTCCCAACAGATGAGTGCATTTCATGGCAAATCCCCCATTCTTCGGCTTGGTTTTGATTGGCTGCGTTTTTGATTCGCGTTGTTGCTAACCGGACAGCTGAAGAAGCCCCGAAGCGGCGGAAAAGAGTGTGACTTTCCGCAAAAAATTGGGGCGGGTTTTGGAGGGTGGCGCAAGATACTATGGGATAAGCGCTTAAGCCGCTTGGCCGTCGGCGCAAAATCGGTGAGCGCGACTCGGAAATGTGAAGCGAGCCGCGACCAGAATCGCCGTCACGCAATGTCGAACTGCTGAGCAGCTCACGCGTGGCCGGGGTGGGGTCGGTGCGTCAAAGACTTTCGCGGGGGCGCCGGACTATAAGCGGCTCGACACTGATCAAGCGATTTGCTGGCAAGCGGCTTCCCGGCGAGGTTCAGGCGTCGGCCGTGTGGAGAATCTCGACTGCGTCAGCCGACTGCAGTTCGAGGAACGCGATCAACTTGTCGAGCTCTGCGAACCATCCGACCTCGGCCTTACGCCGATAGACCCGCAACATGCCTCGGTCTAATGTGTCGAGTTGGCGACGGACACGCATGTCGATGATCGTGACCACACGACCTTTGCCGTTTGGCCCGACGTCACTGATCGTCAGATTGCAGTACCCTGAAGGCCGAGTGTTGATCGATCCGTAGCCCCCTTCGACGCGAAAGCCGCCTTCGCCGCCACCGTGTCGATAGCTTGGATCGTCGCCGAAACTGTACGAATAGTTGAATGAAATCAAATCCCTCTGAGTCTCGAGCTTGATGAGGAGGCCCCGCAACTCCAGGAGCAAGACTGGGCGACGATGTGCGACGAGCGGGACACCCACAGCGGGCGGCTGCCTGAGGCCCCTGATGAAGTCCAATGCGAACAACTTCCGATAAACCCAACCGCCGGCGCTGAAATAGCTTCCGTCGAGCAGGCAAACGTCGCGAACGGAAAGGCTGATAGGACAAGTCGCCCCGTCAGACATCCGAACGAGGATCCCTCCTTTGCGTGTCATGAACCGTGTGCCGCCGATGTTGGGTTCCGTGAAACTACTGGTGTGAGAATACGCTCGGCTGCTACCCGAAGGTCGAGCTAGTAAGCAATTCGCGGGTGGCGGGATGCGTCGGCGTGTCGAAGACCTGCGCCGGCGGGCCTGATTCCACGATCACGCCATCGATCATCACATGCACGTTCGTCGCCACGCGGCGGGCGAACGCCATTGCGTGAGTGACGACGAGCATCGTCTGCCCGGACTTGGCCAGATCGGCCATCACGGTCAGCACCTCGGCCGTCATCTTGGGGTCGAGCGAGCTGGTCGGCTCGTCGAAGAGAATCACGTCGGGCTGCATGGCCAGGGCCCTCGCGATGGCAACCCGCTGCTGCTGGCCGCCAGAAAGTTGATGCGGGTACGCGTCGAGCCGGTCGGTCAGGCCGACGCTGGCCAGAAGCGCCTCGGCCTGTCGGACGGCGTCCTCGCGCGGCTTGCCGAGCACGTGGATCGGGGCCTCGATCACGTTTTCGAGCATCGTTTTGTGCGCGAACAGATTGAACTGCTGGAACACGGTGCCGACCGAGCGGCGTAGCGTCCGCAGCTGTTGCTCGCGACCGGTCCCGTTGCCGGCCGTCAAGCGGGCGTCGCCGACGGCCACCTCGCCCTCCTCGAAAATTTCGAGGCCGTTGGCGCAGCGGACGAGCGTGCTCTTGCCGCAGCCGGAGGGCCCGATCAACACGCCGACCGTCCCCCGCTCGACGCGCAGGTTCACCCCTTTGAGGACTTCGCGTCCCCCGCGACGTTTCACAAGCTGTGTGATGCTCAGCACGGCCGGCCGTTTCCGCAAACAGGAATCATCGAATCGTATTGCCGTTGAGCCGCCGCTCCAACCAGCCCGCCAACAGCGACAGCGGCCAGCTCATCGCCAGGTAGAGGGCGCTTGCCACCAGGGCCATCTGCAAATAGAGGCCCGTGCTCTTGGCCGCGACCGAATATTGCTTCGACAGTTCTTCGACGGCAATCACCGAGCAGACGGCCGTATCTTTATAGAGCGCGATGAAGTCGTTGGCCGTCGCCGGAATTACCGTGCGGATGGCTTGCGGCAGAATGATGCGGCGGACGGCCAGGCCGCGCGACATTCCCAGCGACAGGGCCGCCTCCATCTGCCCGACGGGGATCGACTGGATGCCCAGCCGCATGATCTCGGCTTCATAAGCCGAGTAATTGACGGCAAGCGCCAACACCCCGGACCAGAAGGCGCTGATCGTCACGCCGAAATCGGGGAGCACGAAGTAAACGACGAACAGTTGAAACGCGAGCGGCGTGCCGCGGACGATTTCGACGTAGAGCGTCGTCAAGCCCCGCACGAGCCGTCCGGCGACGGAAGGCCGGGCACCCGTTCCGCCGAGCACGGCCGACGGCCAGGCCCGCACGAGCGCGGCGGCGAGACCAATCGCCACCGCCAGCGGCATCGACAAGAAGGCGAGAACAACAGTGACGCCGGCCGCGCGAAAGAACAGCGGCAGCTCGGCCCAGATTTGCGTGAGGGCTCCGGCTTCGGGCCCGGCGTCCTGTGGCGGCCAAGTTTTCCAGGCCTCAGGCAGGCGTTCCTGTTGGGCATTCCACAGGCCATATTTTTCGTAAATGCGACGCAGCGTGCCGTCGGCATAGAGTGTGCGGAGTGCCGCGTTCACTTCGTCGACGAGCGGCTGGTCGCTCAGTCGGGCGTAGGCGACGTAATAGCCGGGCTGCGCCGGACCGCCCACGATCCGCAGCCGCGGGTAGCGCTTGAGGCGATTGAGATAAAACTCCAGCGGCGGCAGATCCTGCACGGTCGCGTCGAGCTGTCCTGAATCGATGAGCAAGAAGGTCTCGACCGTGCCTTCGAAGCGCACGACTTCGCACGTGCTGCCAAATTCGGAAGTGATATAGCGATCAGCCGACGAGCCGCCCAGCACGCCGACCCGCGGTTTGCGTCCGTCGGCCTTCGTCTGTTTGAGCGCGGCCCACGACTGAATTGGCGAGCCTTCGCGCACGCAGAGCCCCAACTCGTAGATGTAGTAGGGGAGGCTCGCCGCGTAATGGCGGGCGCGCTGGGCCGTGTATTCGTAGCCGTTGAGCCCCAGATCGATATCGCCCCGGTCGAGGTCCGACGGAATCTGGTCCCAGCCGCAGAGCACGAGCCGCGCCTCGCGACCCATCCGTCGACCGAGCGCGTCGGCCAGGTCGACCTCGAAGCCGAGAAACTTCGAGGGATCCTTGGGATCGGGATAGATGTAGGGACCGCCACCTTCGCGATCAGCCCCCCAGCGAAACGATTTCGGCGGCGGTGCGTCGGCCCGAGCCTTTTGCCGCGCGGGAACGAGCAAGATCCAAAGAGCGGCTGCCGCCAAGCCCCAGCGGAGCGATTGAGATACGGACGAACGCAGAGAAAAAGTGTTCGTCGCGATGCTCCCGACCCGGCCGCTAAATGGATTCGTCCGGGTTCAGCGGTTCTTCCTCGACATGTTGCGGATCGAGCGGCTCGACAATGCAGTATTCACCCTTCGACCAGCGGAGCAGATCGACCTGTCGGCAGCGCTCGCTGCAGAAGGGAAACGTCGCCGACTTCGCGGCTCCTTCCGCCGAAACAGGCTGCGAGCAAATCGGGCAGCGGGGCGGCGCGATCACGACGACTCCTTGGACCCGCCGGACCTGCCCTTGGCGGGCGGCGTTTTTTCGTTCGTCTTCGATTCGGATTTCGATTCGGACTTCGACGAGCCGCTGTCCGACTTTTCGCCGTTTGACTTCGCGGACGTCCCCTCGGAGGCTTTTTTATCGGCTTCGGCCGATTTCTTGTAGGCCGAGCTGCGGTAGTCGGTCTGATAAAAGCCCGAGCCTTTGAAAATGATGCCAGCGCCGGGGCCGATCATGCGCTGGGCCTGGCGCTTGCCGCACTTCGGGCATTTCTTCTCGGCCTCCGCCTTGATCGACTGGAACAACTCCCAGCGATGGTGGCAGGCTTTGCATTCGTAGTCATAGGTCGGCATGCGGTTGCTCCGCTTCGGAGGACGCGTCGGCCGCATCCCCGGCGCCGGCAGGCGCGGTTGAGACGATGACCGTGGATGGCCGGACAACCCGGTCCTTGAGCGTGAAGCCGCGTTCGACTTCCTGCACGACCGTCATCGGCGGGTGTTCGTCGCTCGGCACCTGCTGAATCGCCTGGTGCAGATTGGGGTCAAAGGGTTTGCCAGTCGAATCGATCGGCACGATGTCGTGGCGTCCCAGGGCCGCCTCGATCTGCTTGGCGACGAGCTTGACGCCGTTGACCAGATCCTTGACGCTGCCGGAGCTTTCGGCCGCGGCGAGCGCACGGTGCAGATTGTCGAACGCGGGCAACAGGTCGCGGGCGATGGGAAGCGCCTGGTACTGCCGCATTTCTTCGGCTTCTTTTTGCGCGCGCTGGCGAAAGTTCTGCAGCTCAGCCTGACTGCGGAGGTACAAATCGTAGTTGGCGTCGCGCTCGGCGCGGGCCGCCTCCAGCTGATCCATGAGCGAGATCGACGCGGCATCGCCGTCCGCGGCCGGTTCGGCGCCCGCGGCCCCCGCCGCCTGGGACTGTGCCGCGTGCGGTGCCTTGTCGTCCGGCCGACCGGCTTCGCCTGGTGTTTTGGGTGAGTTAGGTTTATCCGCCATGGCTTAATCCGCGCTCAGTTTGGCCGCCCGTCGGCGGGATCCTCGTCCGTCGGGGCGAAGTAGTCCTTGAACTTGTCGAAAAACGACTTGCGGTGAGGAGTGACTTCGACTCTTTCCAGCTCGGCCAGCTCCCGCAGGACTCGTTCCTGTCCTTCGCTCAGATGCTTGGGAACCTCGACCTGGACTTCCACGTACAAGTCTCCGCGGCGTCCGCCGTGCGGATCGGGCATGCCCAGTCCGTTGAGCTTGAGCAGTTCGCCCGGCTGCGTGCCTTGCGGAATCGTCAGCCGTCGGCGGCCGTCCAGTAGCGGAATCTCGATCTCGGTGCCGAGCGTCGCCTGCGTGAACGAGACGGGCACCTTGCACGACAGGTTCCGCTCGTGCCGCTCGAAGAATGGGTGCGGCTTGACCTGAATGTCGACGTACAAGTCGCCCGAGGGTCCGCCGCCTGGACCGCCCTCGCCCTCGCCGCGGAGGCAGAGCTGCATGCCGTTGTCGACGCCGCTCGGGACTTTCACCTCCAGCCGCACGGACCGCTGCTGCAGCCCCGAACCCGAACAGTCGGCACAGCGCTCGCGAATCACGCGGCCCGAGCCGTGACAGCCCGGACACGTGGTCTGCACGCGGAAGAATCCTTGCGAATGCACGACGCGCCCGCGGCCGCCACAATAGTCGCAGGTGAGCGGCTTGCTGCCCGGCCTGGCCCCCGTGCCCTGGCACGTGCCGCAGCTGACGTGACGCCGCAGCTCGAGCGTGCGCGTGCAGCCCTGGGCGGCTTCCAACAGATCGATGGTGATCGAGCTGCGGAGGTGTCCACCTCGCTGGACGCGAGTGCCGCGACGTCCCTCGCCAAAGAGCCCGTCGCCGAACAGATCGCCGAACGTCTCGAAGATGTCCGAAATGTCGGAGAACTGCGGTCCGCCGTTGCCCGACACGCCGGCATGGCCGAAGCGATCGTAGCGGGCCCGCTTATTGTCGTCGCCGAGCACGTCGAAGGCTTCGGCGGCCTCCTTGAAGCGGACGACGGCCCCATCGTCCCCGGGATTGCGGTCCGGATGATTGGCGATCGCGGCCTTTTTGTAGGCCTTCTTAATTTGGTCGGGACTGGCGTCCTTGGCGACGCCCAACACTTCGTAGTAGTCCCTTTTCGAAGCCATCGAAACCATATTTGAGTGGAATCACGGTGGATTCCGCAAGATCGGTTAGCGGCGCGACACGCCACCGTCGAGCGGTGGGACGTGACACGGGCCACCGTCAACGGGTGGCCCGTGGTTTCAATCGAATTCTACGCCACCGCGTCCACCCCCGCGGGCGAACTAACGAATGCTTCCCTCGACCTTCGGCTTGTCGCCGCCGCCCGTTTCGTCGGTGCGGGTGACGAGGACCTGCGTGGTCAGCATCAATCCGGCGATCGAAGCCGCATTGAGCAAGGCGTTCTTGACGACCTTGGTCGGGTCGACAATCCCCTTCTTGAACATGTCGACATACTCGCCCGTGTTGGCGTCGTAGCCGATGTTGCCCGACTTCTGGCGGACCTCGTCGGCGACGACCGAACCATCCGCGCCGCCGTTGGAAGCGATCTGGCGAATGGGGGCTTCGAGCGCCCGTGCGATGATCTCGATGCCGATCTTTTCGTCACCCTTCGCCTTCACCTCGCGCACAGCCTCGATGGCCCGCAACAGGGCCACGCCGCCGCCGGGCAGGATGCCCTCTTCGACGGCCGCTCGCGTGGCGTGCAGCGCGTCTTCCATGCGGGCCTTGGTCTGCTTCATCTCGGCTTCGGTGGCCGCACCGACCGAAATCACGGCGACGCCGCCGGTCAGCTTGGCGAGCCGTTCCTGGAACTTCTCGCGATCGTACTCGCTGTCGGTCTGCTCGATCTGCGTGCGGATCTGCTGGATGCGGGCCTGGATGGCCTTCTTATCGCCCGCGCCCTCGATCAGCGTGCAGACGTCCTTGGTCACTTCGATCTTCTTCGCCTGGCCCAAGTGCTTGACTTCGACGTTCTCGAGCTTGATCCCCAGGTCTTCCGACAAGAGCGTGCCGCCGGTCAGCACGGCGATATCGCCCAGCATGGCCTTGCGGCGATCGCCGAAGCCCGGCGCCTTGACCGCGCAGATGTTGAGCACGCCCCGCAGCCGGTTGACGACCAGCGCCGTGAGAGCTTCGCCCTCGACGTCTTCGGCAATAACCAACAGGGGCCGGCCGGAGTGGGCCACCTTCTCGAGCACGGGGACAAAGTCCCGCAGGTTCGAGATCTTCTTCTCGTAGATCAGGATCAGGCTGTTTTCCAACAGGCAGGTCATGTTCGTCGGGTTATTGACGAAGTAGGGCGAAATGTAGCCCTTGTCGAACTGCATGCCTTCGGCGAACTCGAGCGTCGTCTCGTTGCCTTTGCCTTCCTCGACGGTGATCACGCCGTCGCGGCCGACCCGCTCCATCGCTTCGGCGATCAGGTTGCCGATGGTTTGGTCGTTGTTGGCCGAGATGGAGCCCACCTGGGCAATCTCCGTCTTCGACCCGACCGGCTTCGACGCCTTGGTGATGTGCTCGATGGCCGCCTCGACGGCCTTGTCGATGCCGCGGCGGACGACCATCGGGATTGGAGCCGAGCGTAATGCTTCGCAGCCCTTCGTCGTAGATCGCCCGGGCGAGGACCGTAGCGGTCGTCGTGCCGTCGCCGGCGATGTCGCTGGTCTTCGAGGCGACTTCGTTGACGAGCTTGGCCCCCATGTGCTCGTAGGGGTCTTCCAGCTCGACCTCTTTGCTGACGGTCACGCCGTCTTTCGTGACGAGGGGATTGCCAAAGCTCTTATCGATGATCACATTCCGGCCGGTGGGCCCCATGGTGACGGCCACCGCGTCGGCCAGGATCTTGACGCCGCGCTGCAGCTTGATACGGGCCCGATCGTCGAACAACAGTTGCTTCGCCACTTCTGGAGACTCCTTGATTCGCGTTCTGCCTGATATCCGCTAATCGCCGGACTGGTTTCGCAACTGATCGCGACGCCGGCGTGATCGATTTACTTCACGACCTTGGCCAGGATGTCGCTCTCGCGGAGGATCTTCGAGATCCTTCCCTTCGACCTCGATATCGGTCCCGCCGTACTTGCCGAAGAGCACTTCGTCGCCGACTTCGACCGCGACGGACGCCCGCTTGCCTCCATCGAGGATCCGGCCGGGGCCGACGGCGATCACTTTGCCGCGCTGCGATCTCTCTTGAGCCGCGTCGGGCAGCACGATGCCGCCAGCCGTCCGCTCTTCCGCACTCGTAGGTTCGACAACAACCCGATCATCCAAAGGTTTGAGGGCCATATCTTCCTCTGACTCCGCTTCGTCTAAATTAGATTGAGATTCTTGTTGTCTGAAAGTGGCCGTCGGCCAACTTGTCCTAGTAACGGTTTCTCAGGCCTGGGCCGTTCGTAGGGCAAGCTGCCAGCTTGCCCAATTCTCGCAGCCAGGCCATTTCCAGGGCAAGCTGGCAGCTTGCCCTACGGTTCTCACGCGGTGGAGGACGCCCTAAAAGTCGCCGCCCATGCCACCCATGCCACCCATGCCACCCATGCCTCCGCCCATTCCGCCCATGCCACCCATGTCGTGGTGGTGGTCGCCGCCGCCGCCTTCTTTGTCTTTCTTGGGCTCCTCGACGATGATCGAATCGGTCGTCATCAGGAGAGAGGCGACGCTGGCCGCGTTCTGCAGCGCGGTGCGGACGACCTTGGTCGGATCGGCGATGCCGAACTCGAACATGTCGCCGTAACGATCCGCCAGTGCGTCGTAGCCGTAGTTCTTGTCCTTCGACTTGCGAACGTTATTGGCCACGACGGCACCGTCGAGACCGGCGTTCTGGGCGATGAGCCGCAGCGGCATCGTCGAGCACATTCGCGACGATCGCCGCCCCGTGAGCCTCGTCGCCGGTGAGCTGCAGCTTCTTGATTCCTTCGCCGCAACGGAGCAGAGCGACGCCGCCGCCGGGAACGATGCCTTCTTCGATCGCCGCCCGCGTTGCCGCCAGGGCGTCGTCGATCAGGTCTTTTCGCTCTTTCATCGCGGTCTCGGTGGCTGCGCCGACTTTAATTTGGGCGACGCCGCCGGCGAGCTTCGCCAGGCGTTCCTGCAGCTTCTCGCGGTCGTAGTCGCTATCGGTCTGGTCGATCTCGCGACGAATCTGCTCGGTGCGGCCCTCGATGGCCGACTTCGTGCCGGCACCTTGCACGACCGTGGTGTTCTCCGCGTCGATGATCACTTTCTTAGCGACGCCCAGGTCCTGCATCTCGACGTTTTCGAGCTTGATGCCCAGGTCCTTGAAGATCGCCTTGCCGCCGGTCAGCACGGCAATGTCTTCCAGCATGGCCTTCCGCCGATCGCCGTAACCCGGCGCCTTGACGGCCGCCACCTTGAGGATGCCGCGGAGCTTGTTGACGACGAGCGTCGCCAGCGCCTCGCCTTCGATGTCTTCCGCGATGATCAACAGCTGAATGTTGGCCTTGCGACACCTTTTCCAACAGCGGAACCAGGGCCTTGGCCGAGCTGATTTTCTCTTCGTAGATCAGAATGCGGCAGTTTTCCATGACGCATTCCTGGTGATCTTCGTCGGTGACGAAGTGCGGCGACAGGTAGCCGCGGTCGAACTGCATGCCTTCGACCAGCTCGACCTGCGTGGTGACGGACCGTCCCTCTTCGACGGTGATCACGCCGTCCTTGCCGACCTTCATCAGGGCGTCAGCCAGAATCTGCCCGATCTCCGGATCGTTGTTGCCGGCGATGGTGGCGACGGTCTCGATGGCCTTCTTGTTCTTGGCTTCGACCGGCTTGGCGAGTTTTTTCAAGTCTTCGACGACGCTGTTGACCGCCTTCTGCACGCCGCGGCCCAGCGACATCGGGTCGGCGCCGGCGGCAATGAAGCGGAGACCTTCGCGATACATGGCTTCGGCGAGCACGGTGGCGGTCGTCGTGCCGTCACCGGCAATGTCGCTGGTCTTCGAAGCGGCTTCTTTGACGAGCTGCACGCCCATGTTCTCGAACGGGTCTTCGAGCTCGATGTCTTCGGCGACGGTCACGCCGTCCTTGGTCACCTTCGGGGCGCCCCAACCTTTATCGAGGACGGCGTTGCGTCCGCGAGGCCCCAAGGTGCTGCTGACGGCTTTCGTCAGCTTGGAGACCCCCTCCAACAGGCTCTTGCGGGCCTCTTCGTCAAAACTTAAGAGCTTCGCCACAGCTTCTCCTCAGCGTTGATGACAGCATTTGTTCCGGCACAGCGTTGATCTGGCAGCTTGAGTGTGGGCAGCGTTAAATCTGACCGTGCGATACGATCAGAGACCGTCATCGGTCCGCCCCACGCCTCCTGCCTGCTCACGCCATCGCTTGCTTCGGCCTGGTCCTTAGTGCGCGACTGCCAAGTCAGTCGAAAGTATGTCCGCGGCCCTTTCCAAAAGCAATCAACGTGCCGGGAACTGCCTTTGTGTCGCAACTCGTTATTGGGATTAATCTTGCGATATAAGACAGTCGTTGGGCGAATTGTCGGGCTGTCAAGTTGGCAGGCGATTGGTGACGAGCGGTCCGCTGCCGGGCACGAGAATCGGCTCCAGTCGCGGCTCTCGCGGCCGCTTCCACAGGACGGCCACACAGGCGGGTAGTAAGAAGAGCGCCAACCAGCGCCCCGGTCAGCGTCACGATCGACAGCTCGGCAAACCGTCGCGTAGGCAGGAAGTCCGAAAACAAAAGCACCGCCAGGCCGACCACGGTGAGAAACGTCGACAGGCACATCGGCTGCCCTTTGCCAATCAGCGTCTTCCAAGTGGCGCGGTCCATGTCGGGGTCGCGGGCGAACTCCTCGCGGAAGCGGAGGATGTAGTGGATCGTGTTGTCGACCGCGATCCCCAGGCTGATCGTAAACACGATCACGTTGCCGGCATTCAAATCGAAATGTCGCAGCCCCATGTAACCGAAGGTGACGCCCAGCGGAATGACGTTGGGGGGAATCGTGATCAGGCCGATCCGTAGCGAGCGAAACAGGACGGCGATCAGGCCGAAGATCACGAGGGCCGCGGTCAGGATCGAGACCAGCAACTCGTGAATCATCTGCGTGAGGCCCAGCGCGCTCACGTAGGCGTCGCCCGTCGGCCGGTAGGTGATACCCGAGCCCTCCGGAAACAGCTCCGCCATTTTTGCTTCGAGCGTGGCGACGAGGGCCAGCGTGTCCCGCGTGCCGACGTCGCGGATCTTGAGCAGTAACCGGGCGTGCGTATCGTCGGGCGACATGAATTCGTGGTAGCGCATCTCGCCGGCGACTTTGCCAAGGAAGTTGCGGCCCCGCTCGATGCGGCGAACGCCCTCTTCGTCGATCCGCGGCAATTCGTCCGAGAGCTTTTCGTCCGTCACGAAGCGGCTGTTGATCTCGTTGAAGTAGTCGATGTAAGACCGGGCGAAGAGCACCGCCTTCTGCTGGCGGGCGAATTGCTGCAGCTCGGCCATCTTGCGGAAGACGTCGGGACGATAAAACAGGCCCGGCTCGCTCGCGTGCAGGCTGATTTCCAGCGGCAACAATCCCGAGAGATGCTCCTCGAGCGCGTGCAAGGTCTGGATGGTCGGGTGATTCTTGTCGTAAGTCTCGAGCGTCGTCGAATTGACCTTGACGTTGCGGGCGAACCAGAGCGACACGCCGCCCAAGAGCAGAAAAACGCCGATCGTCGCCCAGCGCCATTTGACGATCGCCCGGCCGATGTGAGCCAGCCCCACCGATAGCCATTGCCAAACGCGGACTTCCTGAAACGCGGGCGGCCGGAAGTAGGGCAGCAGAGAGCCGAGCGTGAGGATCACGGCGAAATACAGGAACAACAGGCCCATCGCGGCCTGCGTCCCGAACTCCTGCAGCACGGGCGAGCTGGCGGTGATCAGCACGTAAAAGCCGACAGCCGCCGTCGTGAAAGCGCCCAGGCAAGCGACCAGCATCTGGCGAATCGTGGCGCGGCCGGCGTCGCGGCGGGAGATGCCGGGGCGGGCTTCCTCCGAATAGCGAGTGAGCACGTGAATCGAGTTGGAAACGCCGTTGATCAACAACATGCACGGCAGGATGTTGCTCACGATGTTGAGCGGCTGCGCCCAGAAGGCGATCACGCCGAATGTCCAAATCAGCCCCTGACCGACGGCAAACAACGGCAGCAGGCTGCCGGAGATGCTGCGGAAAGCCAGCGCGAGCGTGATCAAATAGAGAACGCCCGCCAGCGGCATCAGCCGTTCCTGGTCCTTTTGCAAGTTGTTCACGATGCCGACGCGGAGCACGGGCAGGCCGCTCACCAGCACCTTGTAGCCCGTCGGCGGCGTGTGCTTCGCCAGCGTGTCGTCGACTTGCCGCACCATCGTCCGCATGGCGTCGAAGTTGGACTCGGTCGAATCGAAGACGACCAGGAGCGCGGCCATCTTGTAGTCGCGGCTGACCAGGGAGCCGAACGGCAGTTCCGTGTCGGCCAGCCGTTCGCGGAGCACTCCGGCCGTTTCCTCGCTGACGGGCGTTTCGTCGATGATCGGCTCGTATGACAGCTTGGGATCAAGCCCCAGGCTGACCCGCGGCGTCTGCATCGAAATCAGGCTCTCGACCCGCTTCACGTTGGGCAGATGCAAGAGGTCGCGGACCATCTCGGCCTGCCACGTGAGCGCGGCCGCGCTCACCACGTTGTCTTTCCCCTGCGCTTCGAGGCCGAGGATGATCACCGTGTCGTCGTAGTTGAACTCGCGGCGGAACTGGGCCGCGTATTCAATCTCGGGGTTCTTGCTGCTGAAGACCGCTTCGGGATTGAAGTCGAACCGCAGGTTGCGGGCCGAATAGCCGGCGACCGCGGTGAGCGCGAGCAGAATGGCCAGCACGAACAACGGGTGACCGACGATCAGGTCAGCCAACCGAACGGGGAACGACTCCAGACGTCTCAACAGTTTCACGCGTGTCTCCGAACGCGATTAGGCCCCTCGCTCCCGCTTCGGGTGGGCAATTACCGCGCCGTGGCCGGCTCGAGCAACGAGTGGCCCGTCATTTCGGCCGGCTGCGGGATGCCCAACAGCTGCAGCATGGTCGGGGCGACGTCGGCCAAAATGCCCGGATGCAGCTTCCACTCGTCCTGGTCGGCGCCGACGTAAAAGATTTCGACCGGGAACGTGGTGTGCGAAGTGTACGGCTGGCCGTTGGCCTCGCGCATTTTTTCGGCGTTGCCGTGATCGGCCGTGATCAGGGCCACGCCGCCGACCGCGCGGAGCACGTCGACCACCTGGCCGACGCACGCATCCGTCGTTTCCACCGCCTTGATGGCTGCCGGAATGCTCCCCGTGTGCCCGACCATGTCCGGATTGGCGTAGTTGCAGATCACGACGTCGTATTGCCGCGTCTCGAGGCGGCGGATCAGCTCGGCGGTCAACTCGGCCGCGCTCATCTCGGGCTTGAGATCGTAGGTTGCCACCTTGGGCGACGGGATGCAGCGCGGTCCTCGCCCGCGTTTGGCTCTTCGACGCCGCCGTTAAAGAAGAAGGTGACGTGCGCGTATTTTTCGGTCTCGGCAATCCGCAGTTGCTTGAGGCCGTGCGCGGCGAGCACTTGACCCAGGAGGTTGTGCATCGACTCGGGCGGAAAGACCATGGGTAGGTGGAACGTGTCCTTATATTCCGTCATGCACACAAATTCGACCTTGGGTCGCCGCGAGCGGGCGAAGCCGGTGAAGTCGTCCTGCAGGAAGGCCTGCGTCAACTCGCGGGCCCGGTCGGCGCGAAAGTTATAGAACAAGATCCCGTCACCGTCGCGAACGAGCGCTTGCTTCGGGTCGCTGCCTGCCTTGCGAATCACGGTCGGAGGGATGAATTCGTCGGTCTTGCCGTTGGCGTAGGATTCTTCGATCGCCTGCACGGCGTCGGGTCGTACGACACCTTCTCCGACGACCATCGCGTTGTACGCACCGGCCACGCGGTCCCAGCGGTTGTCGCGGTCCATCGCATAGTAGCGGCCCATGACGGTGGCGATCGTCCCCACTCCGATCTGCTTCATCCGCTGCTCGAGGTGCCGCAAATAGTTCACGCCGGCCGTTGGCGACGTGTCGCGGCCGTCCATAAAGCAGTGGACGTAAACCTCCGTGACGCCGTTGCGTTTGGCCAGCTCGAGGCAGGCGTACAAGTGATCGATGTGGCTGTGCACGCCCCCGTCGGAGCAGAGCCCCATCAAATGCAGGCGTCCGCCCCGCGACTTCAAATTACCGACGAGCGTTTTGAGCACGGGCGCTTCGAAGAACTGACCCTCGCGGATCGACTTGGAGATGCGGGTGAGGCTCTGGTAGACGATGCGGCCCGCCCCCAGGTTCAAATGGCCGACCTCGGAATTTCCCATTTGGCCGGCCGGCAGTCCGACTGCTTCGCCGCCGGGGTCGAGCGTGGTGTGCAGGCACGCGGCGCGGAGGCCGTCGTTCACTGGCGTGCGGGCCATCAGCGTGGCATCGGCCTCTTTTTCGATCCCCGCGCGGCCGGCCGGGTTGAGCCCCCAACCGTCGCGAATGATGAGCACCACCGGCCGATGCGCCAATTTCACCGCACGCACTCCCCAAACCCAGACGAATGAAACGCAGACCGGCCCGTGCCCCGTTCGGATTGTAGAATTCCCGACCAGTGCGGCCAACGCACCGCGGCCGGCCAAAAGGTTACAGTTTTCGAGTGGTTGACACGCCAACGCGCAGTTTCGGCCGGTTTCCTGTTGACGAATCGGCGGGGTCGCGGTATCACACGCCCCTCTCTCCTCTCTCTCGTCCTTCTCCAACTCGATTTCCTCAAGTTTTCGCAGACGAATCGCCCGAGACCGGCGCGATCCGAACAGTCACCGCCGCGCGAACGCTTCGTGCCTCGGTCCGTTGTTCGCTCGCTTCGTGACGTCGTGGCGAACCGCGCTGCGCTCCACTTCACTTCTCTATGGCCGACCCTGCAGCAAAACCTGACGAGCGCAAACCGGCGGGCGACAAGGCCGCCGCGGCGCCTCATTCGCCGAGCCTTGTGATCAAGGCGCGGGCCCTCTTTACGGCCTTCAAGTGGCCGGTCATTGGTGCCTGCGGGGCGATCTTGGTGTTGGGGGCCGGAGCCTCCTGGTATTTCCTGCACGACACGCGGCCCGAACCGCCCGTCCTCTTGGCGCGGGCCCTCGAATGCCTCAAAGACCGCGATAACGCCGAAGCCAGCGTCGAAGCCCGCCGCATCACTTCCGAGCTGGACGCGCTCCACTATCGCGATCCCGATTTCATGGGCGCGATTCCGTACATCCTGGGAGTCATCGACTTCCGCAAGGCCCAGCAGCAGACCGATCGCGAGCGAGTCGAATCGATGCGCTCGGCCGCCGCCCATCTGGAACGGGCCGCCGACGGGCTCGACGCCGCCCATCGTCTCGACGGCCTGTTCACGCTCGGCATGGCTCTCTCCGCAATCGGCGACGTGGCCGGGCGCAAGAGCCGCTGCAAAAGGCCGTGCAAGACTTCCAAACGGAGAAAACCCCGACTCCGCCGCCGGAGTTTTTCCAGGCAGCCGCGGCCCTGCAGGACGGTTATCTCGACGTTCACACGCCGGCCGCGCTGATGGCGGCCGTCAAGCTGAACGAGGCCGTCCTTGCCAAAACGAACCTCGAACCGGGCGAACGCGACATCACGCTGCTCCGTCGGGCGCAGGCCTTTGTGGCCCTGCACGACGGCGAGCAGGCCCGCGCGGCGATGAGCCAGGTCTCGAACGAGGCGTCGGCCCGTCACGGGGCCATACTGATCCGCGCTCAGGTCAACATGGCCGAACGGCACTTCAAAGAGGCGCGCGTCGATCTGGAAGCGCTGTCCAACGAATCGGGTCTCGACAATTTGTATCCACGGCAGGCTCTCTATCTGCTCGGGCTGTCCTTCGAGGCGGACCACGATTACGAAAACGCGCTGCGCCGCTACGGAGACCTCGTTCGCCGTTACCCGGACCGGCAGGAAGGCCTGGCGGGCAACGTCCGCCGCGCGGAGTTGTTGCGCAAGCGCAGCGCTGGGAAGAAGCCCTCGACGCTTACGTGAAATCGCTGGAACGCGTGCCGCCCAAAGGTTTCACCAACCGCTGGCTGCAGCTGGACGATCTGCGACGGTTCGTACTGGCCGCGTTCGATGACTTCATGCGGACGCGGGCGTACGAATTTGCGATCGAGCTGGCGCGGCATATGCGACCGCTGTTCCCGCCCAAAGACGCCTTCGAAGCGCTCGAACGCGTCGCCACGGCCAACGAATTGTGGGCCGGGCAGCTCGATGCCGAAATCGCCAAGAGCCCCTTCGTCGTCCGCGAAGCGCGGATGCCCGAGCTGCTGGAACGCTGGAAGACCAGCGGCAAGGCCTACGCCGATCTCGCCGAGGCGCTCCACGAATCGCCGAAATATGCCGACGTGCTCTGGATCAGCTCCGAGCACTATCGCAAAGGGCACGATTTTCAGAACGCCCTCGTGCAGGTCACTCGCTATATCAACACCCAGCCCAAGCAGCGGCTGCCGATGGCTTACGTCCGCCGCGGCGAAGTCCTAATGGACCTGGGCCGCTTCGACGAGGCGCTCGATCACTTCGAGCGCGTGCTCGCCGAATTCCCCACTGACATCGCCGCGTTCGCCGCCATGTATTTGGTGGGCGTCTGTGAAGTGGAGCGCAACAAGCCCGACAAGGCGGTCGCCGCCTGGCAGCGCGTGCTGCACGAACCGCATCTCGATCCGTCGGCCAACGAGTGGCAGGTGTCGCTCTTTGCCCTGGGCCGCATCCAGTTCGAGATCGCCATGACCATGAAACCCGAGCCCGCCCCGGAAGGCGCAGCGGCGAACGGGCCGACGCAAGAACTGCGGCCGCGCACTCCCGGCGCCTACGAACGGCTCGACGACGCGATCAATCGTCTCGAAGAGTTCGTCGCCCGTTACCCGAATCGCCTCGAATGCCCCGAAGCCCGGTATCTGCTGGCCAACGCCCTCCGCGAACGGGCCGTGCTGCCTCGCGTCAAACTCAATAAGGCCGAGACCGACAACGCGCGCAAAGAACTGCAGACGGAAATTCAAAGGCAGCTCAACGGAGCGCAAAATCAGCTCGAGCTCTTGATCGAGAGCCTGCAGGCCAAGGAATCGGCCGGACTGCTCGACCGGCTCGGCCAGCGGATGCTTCGCGACGCCTACTTCGAGCGGGCTCACAACCTGTACGCGATGGACAAGTTCGAGCGGGCCATCGAGGCCTACACGAGCGCGGCCAACCGCTATGCGGAAGATCCCAACGTCGTGCTGGCCTATATCCAAATGGCGAATTGCTACGACCGGCTGGGCAAACCGCTCGACGCTCGCGGCGTTGCCATCCAGGCGATGCTCATCCACAAAAACCTGTCGGAAAAAATCTTCACGCAGGACAAGACTCTGATGAATCGCGACGAATGGCGGAGCTGGCTCGAATGGGCCGGCGCCCAGCGGGACTCTCCGCGGCACCAGCCGTCCCCGTCTCCCGCCACGAGCACTGCCGTCACGCCGTCTTCGATTCGTCTCAGCCAGGCTCGCCTGCAGCCCGGCAGTACCCTCGCATCCGTGTCCGATCTGAACCTGTCTTCCCCGAGGCCGGTTTCCACGAGATTCTAAATGCCTCTCTCCACCCTCGAAGAAATCCGCGACGTCCTCCAGCATCGCCGCAAGCACTGCCGCGACCTGCTGGAGCTTTCGCGGCGACAAATCCAGTTCATCGAAACGAACGACTTCACGCAGCTGATGGCCACGT
Organism: uncultured Planctomycetaceae bacterium; assembly: GCA_963800135.1. GTDB lineage: Bacteria > Planctomycetota > Planctomycetia > Planctomycetales > Planctomycetaceae > DASPSM01. The sequence continues at coordinate 81,314 of CAWCZR010000004.1, forward strand.
TGGCCCAGAAGCAGCGGATTTTGGGTCGGCTCGATGAAGTGAAACGGCGCTATCCGGAACTGAGCCGGCAGTGGGTCGCCTTGCGCGATTCGGGCATGCCGGCCGGCCGGAACGACTGCGAGTCGCTGATCGCCGACACCGAGTCGATTCTGGCCGAGCTGTTGGAATCGGAAAAAGAAGGAACCACGCAACTCACCGAGCGCCGCGACGCCACGCGCCGCCAGCTCGAAGCCGTTTCTCAGGGAGTCCACGTCAATCAGGGTTACGCTGATACCACGCCTGTCCTCAATCATCGCTTCTTGAATACGAACCGCTAGACGCCTCTCGCGACTTTTCTGCTCTCACGCTTCTACTCTCAGTCCGTTGCTCTCACGCAATTCTCCGCTGCGGACGATTTCGTCCGACGCACTCAAAAGCTCGGTCAATTCAGAAGAACAACTAGAACCGGTGGGCTCACACCCGCCGCTCGCCTGGAATTTGCGCTCCACGTCTCACTGTACGCTGCCTTTGCTCTCGCCCTTCTGCCGTCTCGTCACCTCTTGTTCCTCACTCACCATTCGACGGATCGATTGCCATGTCTGTAATTGCTCCTGCCACCCCCCGGCCCTCCGCGCCGACCGCTCGGCTGTTGGTTTGCAGCGGCTCGCCGGCCCTCCTGACCGAAATGATCGCGAACGCCGACGACACGGCGTTCGAGCTCGACGTGGCCGCCGACCAGCCCACGGCGATGAAGCGGCTGGCCGAACGGCCGTTTGAAATCTGCCTCGTCGACGTGACGTGGGACGACGCGGCCGTAGCCGAGCTGTGTACCGGCATTCAAAATCGCAGCGGAGCAACGCAGGTCGTGCGGTTGTCGGCGACAGCCGAGGCGTCCGCCACCGCGGGCCCCTGGCCGGTCGACGCGGTGCCGCTCGACACGCCGCCGGCCCTCTTCGGCAAATTGCTGTTAGCCGCGGCGCAAAAGGCCCGCCTGCAGGCCGAGAACCGTTCGCTCAAGCGTCAACTGCAGTCGCGGGTGCTGAACGAGATCGCCGGACAGTCGGAAACGACCGTGGCCCTGCGCGAGAGCGTCCGCTCCGCCGCCGACGCGGACGGGCACGTGCTCATTCAGGGAGAAGCCGGCTCGGGAACACAGCAGGTGGCCCGGCTGGTGCACCTGGCCAGCCGCCGCGCCACGCGCCCCTTCATCGTGCTCGATTGTCGCGTCCACTCCGCCGAGAGTCTCGAGTGCGAACTCTTGGGCGAAGCGTCGGTCGAAAACTTCGATCCGTCGCAAGTCGGCGCGCCCGGCGCCTGGCCACGTGCGCGGGCGGCAGTCTGTTGCTCAAGAACGTCGAGCTGCTGCCGGTCGCCATCCAGAAGAAGCTGGCCGGCATCCTCTCGCGGCAATCGTACACCTGCCAGGCCACCGGCAAGCAACGACCCGTCGACGTGCGGGTCATGGCCGCCAGCCACGCTGACCTGGCCGTGCTGGCGCAGGAAGGAAAATTCTCGGCGACGCTCTATGAACAGCTCAGTGGCTGCACGTTGCACATCCCCTCGCTGCGGGAGCGTTCGGCCGACATCGGCATTCTGGCCGAGAATATTCTCAATCACCTCGCCGTGGTGGAAGGGAAGCCGGTGAAGCGGCTGAGCGTCGAAGGGCTCAACGTCTTGCGGACGCACGATTGGCCGGGCAACCTCCGCGAGCTGGAAAACGTGATCGAGCGGGCTTGCTCGCTGCACGACGAAGGTCTGCTGACGGCCGAAATGCTGCAGCCCTGGATCGCGCGGCCAGTCAGCGAGCAGGCGGAATCGTCGGCACTCTCGCTGCGGGAGATGGAACGCAAGCTGATCGAAACGACCTTCGCCCGCTGCCAGGGGAACCGCGAACACACGGCCCGGCTGCTCAAGATCGGCATCCGGACCCTTTCCGGGAAACTGCGGGAATACGGCTATCCGCCCCGCGGCGGCCCCGGTTCGAATCGCCGGCTCACGCGGGCCGCCTGATCGGGCTGATTTTCGTTGGACTGCTTTTCAGAACATCGCCATGAAATCTTCGACCGCGAGAAATCGAGAGGGATGGGTGCCATGCCCACGGCTTTGCTTGAGACCGTCCGGGATTCGCATCGTGTGCCACTGCTGAGACGCTTCGGCTCAGCAGTGCTTCCGAAGGACACTGCTGAACGGAGGCCGCTCAGCAGTGGCACACAGAGGCCAGATGCTTGCCCGAATTCCCGGACACTTTCACGGCTTTTCGTGGGCATGTGCTACGACTGAGAACATGCCCACGCAAAGCCGTGGGCATGCCACCCCGAGGATCAAAGGAGGAGCAATGTCTTCGATCGTTGACGGGACCACGATTCCGTTGTTGGAAAAGGTCGCCGCGTTCGGTGAGCGTCGCAGCACGGTGCTGGCGAGCAATGTCGCCAATATCGATACGCCCAACTATCACCGCCGCGACCTGCCCGTGCAGGAGTTTGAACGGTCGCTGCGCGAGGCCATTCAGGGCGGGGCGTCCCGCAACGATCTCTCGACCGGGCCGGCCGGATTGCCGGCGGAGCTGATTCACGGACGCGAGATGGGATCGCCCAGCTTGACCTATCAAGACAACAGCAACCGCAGCATCGAGCACGAAATGATGGAGATGACTAAGAACCTGTCGATGCAGAGTTTCGCCGTCACTCTGCTGACCACGCAGATGGGCATGCTGCAAGCGGCCATCCGCGAACAGGCCTGAGACCTCTTTGAGGACCGTACGCGATGTTCAATCCCATCGACGTCAACACCACCGCGCTGATCGCCGAGCGACAGCGGATGAACACCATCGCCGACAACCTGGCCAACGTCAACACCACGCGCAACGCCGACGGCAAAAGCTCGCCGTTCCAGCGGCGGTTCGTCACCTTCGCGTCGAGCGAGATCGAAGGCGCACCCGCGGGAACGGCCGGCGTCACTTACCAGGTGAACGTCGACACCAGCACACCGCCCCGCCGCGTCTATCAGCCCGGCCATCCGGACGCGGACAAGGAGGGCTACGTCTCCTATCCGAACATCGACTTCATGACCGAATTCGTCAACGCGATGGACGCCAGCCGGGCCTACCAGGCGAACCTCGTCGCGATTGATATGGACAAGCAGATCGACAACCTCAGCCTGAAGATCTTGGCCTAGCAGACACCTGAACGACTGGGAGCGATGCGATGACCGGACCGATCAGTGCCTTCAACACTCCGATGGCGACCAATTCGCTACTGGGGTCGCTCGCGGGAACTTCCGCAACGCCCAGCCAGAACCCGATGTTCTCCGACATGCTCCTGGAGCAGCTCGGCCAGGTCAACGCCCTCGATCAATCGGCTCACGCGGCCGTGGAAAAGAGCCTCTCGGGCGGCGACATCACGCAGGTCGAAGTCTTCACTGAAATGAAAAAAGCCGACCTGGCCCTGCGGATGATGATCCAGATGCACAACAAGATCTTCGACGCGTACAGCGAAATCAAACAGATGCAAATGTAAGGATCAGTCCAAAGTCCAAGGTCCAATGTCCAAAGTCGAAGGAAGCGGGCCACGTGCATTTTTTTGGATTCTGACCTTGGACTTTGGACCTTGGACCCATGTTTAACTTCCCGATCTGAGACCCGAGATGCGTCGGACGCTTGAACAATTCCTGGCCGTGTTCAATTCGCTGGCCCCCAGTCAGCGGATCACGTTTGCCGTCATTGCCCTGTTGATTCCCGCGGGCTTCGCGTTCTTCGCCTGGAACGGGAACTCGTCGACGATGGTGCCGCTGTCGTACGGGAAGGTCTTTTCCAACGACGAGCTGCGGAATGCCGAGCAGGCGCTCAAGGAAGCGGGCTTCTCCAAGTTTCACAGCGAAGGGCGGCAGATCCTGGCGCCCGCAAGCGAAGTCGAAAAATACAACGCGACCCTGCTGCAGTCGGGCAGCCTGCCGACGCACTGGGCCGAAGAACTCGAGAAGAAGCTCGAGAGCACGAACCCGTTCATGTCTTCAGCGGAAAGTATGAAGCAAACGCGCGAAGCGCTCCTGACCAAGCATCTGGTGCAGATGATCCTGGGCAGTCCCGACTTCGAAGACGCCGACGTGCTGTGGTCGCCGGCCAGCAGCGGCAAATCGCGGTTCTCGCGCGATGCCCGCATGAAGGCGACTGTCGTGGTCAAGCCGCGGGCCGGTCACGACATGACGACGCGTCAAATCCAGGCCCTCCGCGACGCGGTCACCTTCGCCATTCCCGACCTCAAGTCGACCGACGTCACCGTCTACGACCAGCGGAAGGGCGAGGCGTATACGCCCGAATCGGAGAACGATCCGCTCAACGGCAAGCAATTCGCGCTCTTGCGGGAAGCGTCGCAGCTCTACGAATCGAAGATCAAAAACGCGCTCACGCACATCTCGCCCGAGATCGTCGTGACGGTGAACGTCGAGCTCGACCCGATTCAGGAGTCGACCACGCAGACCGTCAAATACGACCTGAAGCGGAGCATCGAGCAGCAAACCAGCGAGCAAAAGCGCACCGAAAACTTTCGCCAACAGCCGGTGCAGGCCGAGCCCGGGCTCCGCTCGAACCAGCCGCGCTCGCTCGCGAACGCCCCCTCCAACGCGACGAACCGCCAGGTAACCGAAGAGAACAACTCGATGACGCGCAGCCCGGGCGGCGAGGCGACGTACATCAAGAGTCTGGCCGCCATGCCCAAGGTGGTCACCGTTTCCGTGCTGATTCCCGAAGACTATTACGCCAAGGCGCTCGACGCTCAGAAGAACGCACCCGGCCAGAAATCGGGCGCGACGACGATCGAGAAGGTCAAGGAGGAGACGGAGCAGGCGGTGAAGAACATCGTCGCGGGCGCAATCCCCAATCCCGATCCGAAGTCGATCACGGTCAGCTCGTTCGTGCCGGTGCACGAGGCGCCGCCCACGATCACGCCGTCGTCGCTCAACACGGTGACGTCGCTCGTGAGCCAGTGGGGCGGGGCGGTCGCTCTCGGCCTCTTCGCCGTGTGGGCGCTGTGGATGCTGCGATCGACGACGGCTTCGCGGGCCGCCACGTTCGAGCCGCCGACCGAAGCCTCGATCAACGTTCCCGCTCCGTCCGGCTCCGGCACGGGCGCCGCCGCGACCCCCGGACAGTCGGCGGCCGCCAAGAAAGAAAAAGAGCCCGTCGTCATCGAGGAGGAGCCGATGCCGACGCTCAACGACCGCGACCTCGTCCAGACCATGGTCCGCGACAATCCGGAGATGGCGGTCGCCATCATCGGTAAATGGCTGCAAGGGGCTCGCTAATGGACGCCGTACGCAAGGCCGCCATTTTATTGCTCAGCCTGGAGAAGCCGATCGCGGCCGAGGTTCTCAGCCAGCTCCCCAAGGGCATGGTCGAATCGGTCATGCTCGAGATCGCCAAGATCGACGACATCACCAAGGACCAGGTCGAGTCGGTGCTCCGCGAATTCCGCGGGCTGGTGCGGGAACGCGTGCCGATCGAGCAGGGCGGCATCGAGTTCGCCAACGACCTCTTGAAGCAATCCCTCGGCACCGAGGGGGCCGGCGAAATCCTGGAAAACGTCCGCAATTCGATGAACTCGGTCCCGTTCGGTTTTTTGCACAAGACCGGCGCCGAGAACATTCTCACCTTCATCGTCGAAGAGCATCCGCAGACCATCGCCCTCATCATGTCTCACCTGCCGACCAACATCGCGGCCGAAGTGCTGTCGGGGCTGCCGTCGAACAAGCAGATCGAAGTCATCCGCCGCGTCGCCAACATGGAGCAGACCAACCCCGAAGTCGTCAAAGACGTCGAAGCCAGCCTCGAACGGCGGATGAAGTCGATGTTCAACCAGCAGCTCGAAAAAGCGGGCGGCGTGCGGCTGGTCGCGCAGATCCTGAACGTCACCGACCGCATGACCAACAAGGGAGTGCTGGAAAACCTCGAACAGGAAGACGCCGACCTGGTCGGCGAGATCAAGCGGCTGATGTTCGTGTTTGACGACCTGCTCAAGCTCGACGACAAGGCCATCCAGTCCGTGCTCAAGGAAGTCGACAACAACCAGTGGGCCATCGCCCTCAAGGGCGCTTCCGACGAGCTCAAGCAAAAAATCCTGGGCAACCTGTCCGAGCGGGCGGCCGAGCTGCTCAAGGAAGAAATGCAATACGCCGGCCCGCAACGCGTCAGCGACGTCGAGGCAATGCAGGCGCAGATCGTCGAGGTCGTCCGCCGCCTCGAAGATTCGGGCCAGATCACGGTGGCCAGCGGCGAGCAGGAAGAGTTCATCGCCTGACGAATCGTCCCTCCGGCAGAAAAACGCCCTACGTAGGACGAAATCACCACTCCGATTCAGACCAAAACTGCCATGCCGACCGACACCGCTTCGCAAACTCGATTGCTCAAGGCCAACGACGTCCGCGGCCTGGGCTCGAAAGTCGTCTTCAATTTCGACGACTTGCGGCAACGCGGCGACGAGTACGTCGACTCGGTCAAAAAACAAGTCGAGCAGATGCTGGCGAGCGCCCAGACGGAAGTTGTGACGCTCCGCCAGTCCGCGCACGACATCGGGCTGCAAGAGGGCCGCACGGAAGGGCTCAAACAGGCCAATACGGCGATCGAGCAGCGGGCCCGCGAAATCGCGGAAAAGACCGCCGCCGAGGCGCTCGCTACCGCGCTGCCGGCGCTCAATTCCGTGGCCGAATCGCTGGCGCTGGAGCGGGACCGCTGGATCGGCGACTGGGAAACGATGGCCGTTCGGCTGGCGGCCGCCATTGCCTCGCGGCTGGTGGTTCACGAACTGCGACTCAACCCGGATGGGGCTCGTGAGATGATCCGCGAAGCGCTCCAGATGGCGGTCGGCGCTCCGCGCGTTCGCGTCCGCCTGCACGGCGACGACGCGGCGCTCTTAGGCCCGCAAGCTCGCGACGTCGTCCGCGCCTTTGCCGCCTGCGGCGATGCCGAGATCATCCCCGACAACTCGCTCACCCGCGGCGGCTGCCTGATCGAAACACAACACGGCCAGATCGACGCTCGCATCGAAACCGTCCTCGACCGCATTGTCGCCCAACTGGTGGAAAACCAAGACTAAGAGCCGCGCACGAAGTAAGCGGTGCCTTTTTGACTAATTCCGAAGACCGACGGCGAGCCATCGGCTTGGGAGAGGTGGAAGCGACTCTTGATTCCCAAGTCGATTCGCGCCGCCATGCGTTTCGCGAATTGAGAAAACCGTCAGAGACTGACACCACCAGGACCCGCTCATGCTCTCGGTCGTCGACCAGGTCAAACATCTGCTGCCGTTCGGACTGTCCGGCACGATCACGCGGATCGTCGGCCTGACGGTCTCGGTCGCCGGATTTCCCGCGCCGCTGGGCGCAGTGTGCCGGATTCTTCGCGAGCAGGGCCAACCGATCGACGCCTCGGTCGTCGGCTTTCAGGGCGACGAAACGTTGCTCTTGGCGTACGGCGATCTTGAGGGAGTACGGCGCGGCAATCGCGTGTTGCTGAGGCAATCGGTGCCGGGTGCCCGCGTGGGCGAACGCCTGCTTGGCCGCGTGCTCGATGGTCGCGGCCGATTTCTCGATCGACTGCCTCCCGCCGCTCGCCCGCATCGCATTCCCCTGTTCGGCACTCTGACACCACCGCTCGACCGCCCGCGGATCGACGCGCCGTTGGCGACCGGCATCCGCGTGATCGATTCGCTGCTGACGTGCGGCAAGGGGCAGCGCCTGGGCATCTTCTCGGGCAGCGGAGTTGGCAAAAGCACGCTGCTTGGGCAAATGGCAAAGACCAGCTCTGCCGACGTCAACGTCATCGTCCTGGTCGGCGAGCGAGGCCGCGAAGTCCGCGAATTCCTGGAACGTGACTTGGGTTCGGAAGGGCTCCGCCGGTCGGTCGTCGTGGTCGCTACCAGCGACGAACCGGCCCTGATCCGCCTCAAAGCGGCTTTCCTAGGCACCGCAATCGCCGAATATTTCCGCGACACCCACCGCGACGTGCTCCTGATGATGGACAGCGTGACCCGCGTCGCCCTCGCCCAGCGAGAGATCGGCCTGGCCAGCGGCGAGCCCCCGGCCACCCGCGGCTATCCACCCAGCGTCTTCGCTCTCTTGCCGAAATTGCTCGAACGCAGCGGACGAACCGTAAGTGGAAGCATTACCGGTTTTTACAGCGTCTTGGTTGAAGCCGACGACGCCAACGAGCCGATCTCAGATACGGTGCGCGGCACGTTGGACGGTCACATCATGCTCTCTCGCAAGCTCGCGCATCAGGCCCACTGGCCGGCCATCGATCCGCTGGCCAGCATCAGCCGATCGATGAACGACATCGTCAGCCGCGAACACCGGGCCGCCGCCGACAGCATCAAACAACTCCTAGCCGCCTATCAGCAATCCGAAGATTTGATCACCATCGGAGCCTATCAGATGGGGTCGAACCAACTGGTCGACCAGGCGATCAAGCTGCGTGATCCGATCGACGCGTTCTTGCGACAGACGTCGACCGATCGCGTCACGCTGGACGTCGCCGTCAATGAGCTGACGAAGCTGGCGCGTCTCCGCGCGGGATTGGTGCACGAGGCCGCCGCGCAAAGCGCTCCGAAAACTCCGCAGCGCCGCATGCTCGGCCGACCGGCTGCGCCCGGAGCGGCAGCCCCCAACGCTCAGCCCGCCGCCGTGCCCGGAGGTAAATCGTGAGCGGTTTCGTCTTCACGCTGCGGCCGCTGCTCGAGTTTCGGCGACATCGCCGGGACGCGTGCCGGCAGCTGTTGGCGCAGGTGCTCGCCGACGAAGCCGCGCTGCTCGCCGAAAAGCAGACCGTGCTGGCCTCGCGTCAGCGGCAGTTCGACGAAATTCGCGACCTCAGCCGCAGCGGCCCGGTCGCCGTCGAGCGCGCGGTTGCTCGGCGTTATCACAGCGGACAATTACTGGGGCTGGTGCGGGCCCTCGACGAACGACGCCGGATCGTCGGTCAGCAGCTGCAGCTCTGCCGCGACGCGCTGGTGAAGGCCGATCAGGAAGTCAAAGTACTCGAGCGTCTGCAAGAGCGGCAGCGGATCGAGTACGACTATCGGGCCGAACGCGTGAGCCAGTTCGAGCGGGAAGACGCCTGGATGACTCGTAAGCTCGTGGAGGCGGCCCGATGATGCGCACGCTCTGGATCGTGCTCAGCGTCTGCTGCGTCGCGGTCATCGTCTCCGAGGTCTCCGGCGCGGCCATCCTCTGGTCGCGCGGATTTCTAACCGCGCGCCACCTGCGAGAAGTCCGCGAGGTCTTCGAGCCGCAGGAAAAAGAAGCCGTCGCGCTCGACGCCGAGTCGCAGCCGGTCATGCCGTCGTCGCAGGATGTGCTCCGCGAACGCAGCATGCGGGTGCTGTCGCTGACGTCGCTCGAGTCGGACGTTGGCTTGCTCAAAGCCATGCTCGACACCGAACGGACCAGCCTGAGCGCTCAGAGCGCGGCCTTTCAGCAAGAGCGGGCCGCCTTCAAGGCCCAATTGCAGCAGCTCTCCGACGAGACTGCCGCCGCGGCCCGCGACCAGGCCCGCGGCGTGCTCCTGGCGCTGCCGCCCAACGAGGCGGTCGAGCGGCTGATGCAACTCACGGTGAACGACGACGTCCTGCTTCTGCGGGAAATGCCCGAGAACAAGATCGCCCTCCTGCTCAAGGAATTCGTCTCGACGCCGGAAGGCGAGACCGTCAGCGCCAACACCCGCGGCGTCGTCGAGCGACGTCAGCGCGCCCAGGAGATCTTCAAGAGCATCAACAACGGCGAGCCGCGCAACTCGATCATTCGTTCGGCCCTCTCGAACCTGCAACAAGCCGAGGGCGAACGACCGACGGCGGCCGGTGGACCGACGGCGTCCAGCAACGCACCGGCCACCACCACGCGCTAAGGACCAGGCGAAGAGCTAGACCACGAAATGACACAAATCGGCAATACGATCGCTGCCTTCCTGCCGCCGAGCCCGAACAGCTCGGACGCGAGTTCCTCTGCGCCCGAATGGGCCACTTCGCAGGTCGACTCCAGCTCGTTCCTCCAATCGCTGACCGCCAGCGGGAACTCGAACGCGTTCGCACCGCCCGCCTCCGGCACGAACGTCACGGGACAGCCGGCCACGTCGCCGGGATTCGCGCCCGTCAACGTTGCGCCGCCCGGATTCGGGAATTCGAGCACGGGGAACTTGACCGCCGGGAACCCGACCGCCGGGAACCCGACCGCGGCCAACTCGAACGCGGCCAACTCGAACGGCGTGACCTCGAATGCCGGGACCGCCAGCAGTCCTACGAACCCCTTTGCCGCCAATTCGAGCGGCAATTCGTCGACGGCAACGGCGAATTCTGCAAATCAGAACGGCGCGAGCGGCGGCAAGAAAACACAGTCGAGCCAGAACAGTTCCTCGTCGTCGAGCCAGTCGGCCCAAAACCAGTCGGCTCAGAACCAAGCGGCCCAGAATCAATCGACGAATTCCTCGTCGACCTCCGCGACGAACTCGTCATCGTCGGCCGAGGGAACGTCGGCGCCGACGAATTCACCAAGCCAGGCCACGAACCAGGCGAACGCCTCGGGACAATCGACCGACGGCACAGCGGCGCCAAGCACAGCGGCGAACTCCAGTCAAAGCGCGACCGCGAGCCCGACCACGCCGTCCGGCTTGGCCCAATTGCTGCAGTCCACCTCGGACGCGGGCAATTCAACAACGAATCTCAAGTCGAGCGGCTCGTCGTCGGGCACCGACCCGAGTCAACCGGTCGTGGCTCCCCCCGCACTCGCGCAAGTTTTGACACGCACGCCGCGACAGATGAGAGACGCGGGCGGGAACAAATCCACCGCGAAGTCGGTGAGCGCGACCGCGGCTCCGAGTTCTTCCTCGACTCAGACGGCCGACGCCTCGAACCTTACGGCGGCGCTCGACGCGTCGAGCGCGCTGGCCGGGGCGGCGACCGCGACAACGCTGACGACGCTACCCGCGACCGTCACGCCTTCGGCGGCTCCGCAAGTTTCCACCGCCAACGCCGTCGGTCCGCTGGGTGTCGATATCGCGGCTGGCGGCCTGACGGGTGCCAGCGCGGCCGCCGCCAGCGACTTGGACGCATTAAGCGAAGCGGCTGACCAGTTGGCGACCGGGACGGCGGCCGAACTCGACGGCGAGGTTGCCGCCAACAGCACTGCCGCGACGCCGACCACGTCACCGACAACTTCGAGCGCGTCGCAACCGGACGCCGATTCGTCCGCCGCGAAATTATTAACTGACAAGAACGCCGCCAGCGCAACCGTGGCGCCGACGGCGAACGACGCCCCAGCCGCGACGGCGGTCGCAACCGTCACGACGTCTGCGGGTGTGACTGGCACATCGACGAGCGCCGCGCATGGGGCCGGCGCGACGAATGCGCCGACCGCGCAATCGGCGCAGGGAATGGCCGATCGAGTGGCGAGTGCGCTCAATAACGGCTTCTCCAGCGGCGGCGAGCTGCGGGTACGGGTCGAACCGCCGGCGCTCGGCAAAGTGCAAATCCAGGTGCAGGCCGACGCCGGCTCGATCTCGGCCCGAATCGAAGTGCAGACTCCCGCCGCGCAAAAGACGCTGCTGGACAACATTTCGATGTTGCACGATGCGATCGGCCAGACGGGAGCGACCGTCGGGCGTATCGAGATTGAGGTCGCGCCGCAGCAGCAAAACGCCAACGACGCTAACCAGCGCGACGGCGGCTCGGGCCGGGAGCAGCAAGACTCGGGCAACGCGAATTCGCAGAATCAGTCGAATCAGAGCGGGGGCGGAAACCAGCAGCAAAATTCCGGAGGGCGGGCGAACGCCGCCATCGATGAGATCGATATCGATATCTAATTCCCCCGTCGTCGGGGCAAGGAGGCCAAGATGAGTGCCATAACCAATCCGACCGCCGCCGCTCAAACGCAGACTTCGCAGACGGCCGCCAACTCGAATAGCACCAACGCTGGCGGGTTCAACAACCTGACCACGGCGGACTTCATGCAGATGTTGATCGCCGAGCTGGAGAACCAGGATCCCACGAACCCGATGAGCAACGAGGACCTGATGACGCAGCTCGCGACGATGAGCCAGCTGCAGTCGACGCAGGACCTGGACTCCGCGTTAACGGCGAACACCAACAACCAGCAGTTGTCGATTGCCTCGTCCTTCATCGGCGCCAACGTCACCGGGACCGACAGCAACAACAAAGCGGTCAACGGCGTCGCCACTCAGGCCCTCTTGCAAAACGGCACCGCCTACGTCGCCGTTGGCAGCTCGCTGGTTCCGCTGGCCAACATCACGGGAGTCGCCCCGGTATCAGGCTAAGTGGCAGCCCGATCCACACAACGTAAGCGCTCCACGAACCGCACGTGGTCGGGACGCTGCGCGCCTGTGAAGGTGTGACGAATCCGTCCTGGCGGAATCAAGACGAAGGTCGGCCGGAGCGGAATGAATCAGAACGGGATGGTGTTCTTCACTCGATCTTTGTGGCTTGCTTCGGCACGTATTCTCCCCGATCGCTGCGGAAGAGCTGCCCTGTGGGGGCGTCATGAACCGACATCTTGCCTTTCGCGGAATCCCAGACGAAGACAGTAACGGCCTCGTCGGGGACGCGATGGCGAGCCTTGGGGCTCATGAAATCGTTCGTGCCGAAGAACGCGACGCGAGTGGGTTTTTCGAGCAATTGGATGCGATCCGGCAAGACAAGACCCCATTCCGAGCGATCGAGCGGGGGTGCAATCTCGTAGCGCGGGCCGTCGGAAAATGGCACCAGTGTCGCTGACGGTGCTTCATTCGAGAAGACGCCGCCGGTGCGGGACTGAAAGTACAGCCGCCCATCCAACGAGAGGCCCGCAGCCATGGCGGCGGGGGTTCCCATGGTTTCCTTCCGAGGCTTCTTGACCAAGATCGGCTCGGGCCGTGGGCGCTGCCACACGAGGGCGTATTCGCCGCGGTTGTAAGTTTTTCCGCCGAGTGTAAACGTCTCGTAAAGCCCGCCCCGACTGTTAAGAATCGCCTCGGGGGTGGATACGAGGTACTTCAAATCACCTGTGAGCCAGGTCCTGACGTTTTCGAAGTGTTCGATCGAACGGCAGGCCGTGAATGCGGCTTCCAGCCATGGATCGTCAATACGCTTGCCCGTCAAACGTTCGTGCAGCGTTGTCTTTCCGCCCGAGAGCTGCAGGTGGTAACGACCAGAGAGGGTGATCACCGTCTCTTCGTTCATCGGCGGCCCCGGAGGAGGCAGCGGCAGAAACGGACCGTCCTTTTTCCAATAAGGTTTGGCGTTAAGGACGAGGTGTTCGCGAACCATTGCTCGGGCACCGTTCCCCTCGGCTCGAATCCTGACAACGGCGCCGTCCCACGCCAGATCGATAAACGGCGTGGCCTGCCTGGCAGCCGCGTCTTCCTTTGTGAAGATCGGCCCCGCGTCAAAGCTGAGTGACGAGCGCTCGTTGGGCACATCCCACAGCGGTCCGATGACGCGCGCACGACTTTCGATGGGGCCGTCTTTCGACAAATCGACCGTGATCAGCCAACCCTTGGCGTTTGAAGCTTTGGAGCTGTGCGACATGACAGGCCGGTGTCTGCTGGCAGTCTCCAGGATGACTCGTAATTCGTCTCCCGCCATGCGAACCGATCGGATCCTGAACTCGGGAGAGCCGCTCGCGCTGCCGCACCCGAGAATCGTGGCGGCGAAGAAGGCAAGAAACAGGGTGGAAGTCCGCGAACGACGTTGCATTTCAGAGCCATGCCTCGCACGACTATGGGGCGAAGGAGAAATCCTCCAAATTGGTTAGTGGCGCAAGGACTCGTTGTCCGAGACATATTCGGACCGTCCTGGACACGACAGCACGAGCAGAATGACGATCACGGCATGGAGGACGAATCCGTCACGGCGCCTGGATTTTACCTGACCCACCTGCCGATGCGAGCATTTTTCATCGGGACCAATGGCGTTGAGACTCGGGATGTGTCTTGAGCCATTGATCGGGCAGCAGTGCCGAAAGATCGTCGGGCCTTTGATCGCCGAGCTGGAGAACCAGGATCCCACGAACCCGATGAGCAACGAGGACCTGATGACGCAGCTCGCGACGATGAGCCAGCTGCAGTCGACGCAGGACCTGGACTCCGCGTTAACGGCGAACACCAACAACCAGCAGTTGTCGATTGCCTCGTCCTTCATCGGCGCCAACGTCACCGGGACCGACAGCAACAACAAAGCGGTCAACGGCGTCGCCACTCAGGCCCTCTTGCAAAACGGCACCGCCTACGTCGCCGTTGGCAGCTCGCTGGTTCCGCTGGCCAACGTCACGGGAGTCGCCCCGGTATCAGCCTAAGTGGAGCGTCGTCCGCAAAACGCCGCGGGTGACTAGGTTGAGCCCGGCGCTGTGCGCGTTTGCATCTGGGTCTTCAGTCCGTAAGGACGAGCCAGACGGCGCCATTGATCGTGGAATCGTTTGAAGCGTTCACGTTTCCCAAGCCGACAGCTCCGCTGTCGTTCCAGAACCGACGGCAAGCCGTCGGCTTGGGAAACGTGTGCATCGCCTCGAGCCCCCGGAGCACAATGTACAACCCACGTTGAATTAGCGACGCGCGCCCGTCGTGCAGATTATCTTGGCGTGGGGCTCAGCGGCGGCCGTTCGAGTGCTGCGACAAGTTGATCTTGTGTGAATAGGCGATCTGGTAAAATAGAGGTACCGGACGCAGTGCGCTACGGCTTTGCGGCGCGAAGACCGTGCGCCGAGATCGTACGTTGAGCCCAGTGATTGGACCGAGCTGGAATGATGGGTGCCATGCCCACAGCTTTGTGTGGGCATGTCCGGCAATGCATGCCCACGCCGAGCCGTGGGCATGGCACCCAACCTGTGAATTCAGGATGGTCGCTCAACTGGGCACGTGTCGGCCGGTTTTGTCCGCGTCGCTCGAGTGCAAAATCGCTCGCAAATGACGCAAAAACGGTGGGTCCGGATTCAGGTCCGAAAATGGAAAGTTGACCCACCGTAACACGCAGCCTGGCAGCGGTTTAGCTCAGTGAAAACGGTGGGTCCCTCACAAATTTAATATAAGGGGGTCCCTCACAAATTTAATATAAAGGGGATGAAGTTGACCCACCTCCCCGGCGACTGCTCGCAAACGTGACAGACTGTCCGAATTCGAGCAACTTCCCCGCCTCGTCCACTCGACGTGAATCCAGCCCGGCGCGGCCGTCTTTGACGGTAAAGCAAGTTTTGCCGCGCATCGAGGTTCGGATTTATCGGTCGTCCGGCCGATAACCAATGGAAGAGGGACCGTGGCGGTCGCTGCGCGTGCGGATTGGAGCCGCGCACAATTTCGCCCCCGGTCCGGTCGCGTCCGATCAAGGTATTCGCGCTATTCGCGAGGGGGGAAACCGATGGGTCTGACATCGGCGCTGAACACGTCCGTCAACGGACTGTCGCTCAACGAGACGGCCATCGCGGTCGTCGGCAACAACATCGCCAACGCCGACACCAACGGCTTCAAAGCGGCGGATGTTCTGTTCTCGACGCAGCTCTCGCAGACGCTGTCGATCGGGTCGGCACCGACGAGCACCAACGGCGGCACCAACCCGCAACAGATCGGTCTGGGCGCACAAATCGCCGCCATCCAGACCAACTTCAGCGAAGGCAGCATCACCAACACCAGCAGCCCGTCGGACCTGGCGATTCAGGGAAACGGGTTTTTCGTCCTCAACAGCCCCCAAGGCCAGGTCTACACGCGTGACGGGAACTTCACGCTCAGCTCGAGCAACGAGCTGGTGAACGCGCAAGGATTCGCCGTCCAGGGATACGGTGTCGACAACAACTTCAACCTGGTCACGTCGCAACTGCAAAACCTGACGATCCCGCTTGGTCAGCTGAACGTCGCCCAGCAGACGTCCAAGGTCACGATGAACGGCGCGCTCTTGCCGACCGGGCAGGTCGCCACGCAAGGCGCGCACATTCTGAGCGATACGCTGGGCGACGCGGGCAATGCCGGGGCCGACGCCACGGCGAGCACGCTCTTGACCAACCTCGAGGATCCGCCGGGGACCAGCCTGGGCCTGCATGCGGGCGACGTGCTCAACTTCACGCCCCAGGTCGGCGGCGTCACGCTGCCGGAGCAGAGCCTGACGGTGACGGCCACTTCGACGCTCGGCGATCTGACCTCCTTGATGAACGGGGCGCTGGGCATCCAGTCCGGGAGCGGTGTGCCGAACGACCCGAACGAGCTGCCGGCGGCCGGCCAGCCCGGCGTCAACGTCGTCAACGGCCAGATCCAGATCACGGGCGACATGGGCACCGACAACAACATCACCATGGCGGTCGGCGACCTGACCGAAAACGGCGCCGCGCTGCCGATCAATTTCACCCAGGACCAGCAGGCCAACGGCGAAAGCGCGACCACAAACTTCGTCGTCTACGACTCGCTGGGCACGCCGCTGACGGTGACGATGACGGCCGTCCTGCAATCGACGGCCCCCGACGCCACGACCTATCGCTACTACTTCAACAGCGAAGACAACGACGGCGGCACGACGGGCCTGGGGACGGGGACGATCACGTTCAACAGTACCGGACAAGTCATCGACGGCGGCACGGGAAACTTCTCGATCAATCGCAGCCAGACGGCCGCCATCAGCCCGATGGTGGTCAGCGTCGACATGAGCGGCATCTCGGGCATCTCGACGACCACGGCTGGCAGCACGCTGTCGATGGCGTCGCAGAACGGCTCGGCCCCGGGCACGCTCAGCAGCTTCACAATCGCCACGGACGGCGTGATCAACGGCGTGTTCTCCAACGGCGACACGCGGACCCTGGGCCAGGTGACGTTGGCCACCTTTGCCAACCAGCAGGGCCTGGTTGAGAACGGCAACGGCACGTTCACCGACGGCGTGAGCGCCGGTCCGGCGAACATCGCGACTCCCAACAGCTCGGGGGCCGGGGCGCTCGAGTCGGGAGCCGTCGAAGCCTCCAACACCGACATCGGCACCAGCCTGGTGCAGCTGATCACCGTTTCCACCAACTACCAGGGCGACGCCCGCGTGATCAGCGTGGTCGACCAGCTGATCAACGACTTGCTGACCCTGGCCCAGCAGACGACCTGACGCGTGAAGGGACGCCGCCATGATCAAGTTGACGCGGCTGAACGGTGAAGAATTCGTGGTAAACGCGGAGCTGATTCGCTATGTCGAAGGCCGCCCGGATACGTACGTCACGCTGACTTCCACCGAACGCTTCGTCGTCAAAGAGCCGGTGGCCGAGGTGGTGCGCCGGGCCATCGCTTACGCCCGTGCTGTCCGCGCTCTGCCCGCGGTCGTGTGACGATTGGGCAGTTTCGGCAGCGCTTCCGCGACTCTATCGAAGTTGCCGCCTGGGGCGATGGGGCTAGCGAGAGCGTCCGACGGCCAATCGCCCGTAGCGGACGTGCGGACGGAGGGACTGGACGAATCGGCGTTCCCTATCGGTCCGGCGAATTCGCTCCAGCGCTCAAAACCGATACGCCGAAGATGATGAGGGCCAGCGCGGGTTCGCGCTGTTGACGGTCGCCGTCCGCCCCGGGGTCCGTCCCGGTCAGGGCCCGCGCCGTTGCCAAACGACGATTTGCTCCGAACTTTCAGAGAATCTGGCACCAACCTCCATGATTGTCCTCATCGGTGTCGCCGTCGTCATGGGCGCGGTCCTCGCCGGATTCATGATGTCCGGCGGGCAGATCGGCGCCTTGATGCACCCGTCCGAGTTGCTGACGATCGGCGGGGCTGCGATGGGCGCGATGATCATGATGTCGCCGATCAGCGTGCTAAAAAATCTCGGGATCGCCTTGATCGGCACGCTCAAAGGGAGCCAGTACGACAAGGCAACCTATCGCGAACTATTTAAGCTGATGTACGACCTCTTGCGCATCGCCCGCCGCGACGGGCTCTTGATGCTCGAGCGGCACGTCAGCGATCCGCATCACAGCGAGGTCATCAATCGCTACCCGCGGATCGCCAAGAACCACCACGCGATGGAGTTCATCTGCAACGGGCTGTCTCCGCTGGTCGACGGGGCGACACCGGAACAAGTCTCGGGGCTGCTCGAAGCCGAGCTCAAGATCATCGAGGAGGAACACCACGCGCCGATCAACGTGATGACGAAGACGGCCGACGGGCTGCCGGGATTCGGCATCGTCGCGGCTGTGTTGGGTATCGTGATCACGATGGGTGCCATCGACGGGCCGGTGCAGGAAGTCGGTCACAAGGTCGGTGCGGCTCTCGTCGGAACGTTTCTGGGGATTTTGCTGTCGTACGGCTTCTTTGGGCCGTTGGCTTCGCGGATGGAATTCATGGGCATCGTGGAACTGGGCTTCTTCCGGGCCATTGCCTCGATCGTGATGGGGGCCGCGCAGAGTCAGAGCCCCAAGGTGGTAATCGAACAGGCCCGCCGAGGCATCGGCACCGAATTCCGCCCCAGCCGCACCGAAATGGAAGCGCTGTTCAAGGAAGTCGACGCGACGTAAGCGAAGCCAGGTGACAGTCGACGCGGGCGGCCCGTTCGCCCGTCTGTATTTGCTCGAGAAGGACGGCGTCGATGGCGGGTAAAGGCGGCGGCGCGTGGAAGGTCGCTTACGCGGACTTCGTCACCGCGATGATGGCCTTCTTCCTTGTCATGTGGATCGTCGGGCAGGACAAACCCGTCAAGCAGGCCGTCGCCAAGTACTTCGAAGACCCGTTGGGCATGGACAAGGGCTCGCGGTCGACCTCGCTGCAGGGGCCCGAAGACTCGACGACCATCGGTATGTTTGAAAGCGGCCTGGGCCCGGCCCGCGGCATCGCCATGGCCCAGAACAAGGTGGTCGGCCGCCGCAGCATGGTGGGCGTCGCTGCCAAGAAGCCGCCTCAGATTGTGATCTTCCGGCATTTCAACCGGACCTACAGCGTCGGCTCGGTGATCGTCTTCAATCAAGATTCGGCCGTGATGGACGCGGCGGCCAAGGAGCGGCTCGACTTGCTGTTGCCGCTGCTCCTGGGCAAGCCGAACAAAATTGAAGTCCGCGTCTACGCTCCCCGCCAGGCGCTGCCCAAGGGGGGAGCATTCGGCGAGGCGTGGCAACTGGCGCGCGATCGGGCGCTGGCCACGATGAAGTATCTGACCGATCACGGCATTTCAACCGACCGCCTGCGACTGACGCAGGACGGCGCGCTCGAACCCGACACGCTTTACACCGGCGAGAAGAAGCCGGTTCCCAGTGCTCGGGTCGAAATCTTCGCCCTCGACGAATACGTCGACAAGGAGCGCAATCCCACTCCGCTCCCCGTGACCGGCAGCAGCGACCCGACCGATACGGCCGCCGCACCCGAAGTCGCAGTACCCGAAGCCAAGGTGCAGTAGCACGGCTGGACGCCCTCGCTTCAGTCCGAGGTCCAAAGTCCAAGGTCCAAAGTCCCCTGATTGGCTACCGATGCGCCGGCGCGCGCGAGCGTGTCGATTTTGAGCATCGCGGCGGACTTACTCGCTCGGTCTCGCCTCCAGTGGGGCGGCAAAGATTCGTGTTGGTCGGGTTGTAGGCGTCCGCCAAACCGTAGCGGTCGGATGGCAGTCTGGCGCCGTCGCGAACCTTTACGCGGTTTTGGTCGATATCCTTCTCCGCCCTACAACACGGCTGACGACGAGATTCCAGGGACGGCATTCGTGACGCTTCCAAGACGAACACCAATCCAATGCACGCGACCGTTGACGACGTCCGAACGTTGGACGAACTTCGACGCTTCATCCACCGGACTCTCTGCCAGAAAGAAAACCTGCTCGACGACCAATACCGCACCTCCGAGTTCCGCCTGATTTCCGGCGAACGCATCTGCGGACTCGAGTTCTGCCTCCGCGGGCCCCGTAGCGTTCGGCTGGCCGCAGTTTGGGTGGCCGACCTGAACGTGATTTATCTCTACGACGCTCGTGGGCAGCGCTATTCCAAGCTCCGGCTGAAAAACCCGGTTCCGCTGCCGGCTCAAACGCCGGCCGCGTGAGCGGCGGGCGGGCGCGGTCCGTTGGGGGAAGGGGCCGCGCCCGAGCCAGCGACAGTTGCCGCCGCCATCAGGGTTGTTAAGAATTGACCTGCTCCGTGTCCGGCCGCGCAGCGTTGTTCGTTGCTATGTCCGCCGGCGCTCTGAGCAGCGCGAGGCGACGGACGTCTGCCAGATTCGGCTGAACCGGCCCGGTCCGGCGGCAGCTCAGGCGGACGTCGGGACAGTCGCCTCGTCATCAATTCGAGGAACGGCCCCGATGGTGATGCGACGAGTCGGTGGTTTTGGGATCGCGGCAATCGTCGGTTTGAGCGTCTGCGGTTGCTTCGCGCCGGCCGAGTCGGAAAAGTCGCCACCAGCCCCTGCCAGCGCCGATCAGGCGGCCAAGGGCGAGACACAAGTCGCCTCGATTACCAAGCCCGCCGGAAAAACACCGGCCGCGAAGAACGAAACGGCCAAGGGTGACTCGAAGAGCGAGCCCGACACCTACAGTGCGGGCGTCCAGCCGTTCCAGGCGCCGCCGCTGGCCGAGATCGACGCGAAGGCCCAGTGGGAGCCTCAGCCGGTGCTCGACGCGTTGGAGCTGATGCGGGCACGACAGGCGAAGGAAAAGCAGCTGGCGACGGTCGATGAAGCGTTGGCGCTCCGCAACACCGACGCGGAGGCCAATCGCAAGATCACGAACGCCCTGGGCCGCATGCCGGCCAAGGAATCGGACGTCGACTGGAACGCCTCGCTGATTCGTTCGATCGCTGCCGATGTTCGCTCCACCAATCCCGTGATGATGAGCTCGACCTACGAATTCGAGGTCGCCGGCCTGACGGGACTGAACCTGTTCGGCTTCGACTGGACCTTCCTACCGTTCGCTTTGAAATCCACGGTCAAATCATGGGAGACGAGTAAGGACCGGATGTATGACAAGGTCGTGTTGCGGGACGACCTCGTCTGGTCCGACGGCAAGCCGATCACCGCGCACGACGTCGTTTTCTCGTTCAAGCTGATTCTCGATCCGAAAGTGCCGGTCCCCGCGGTTCGCTCGGGCGTCGACCAGCTCCGCTGGATCGAGGCGTACGATGATCACACGCTGGTTTATTTCCACAAACAGTCGGCAGCCACCAACGTGTGGAACCTGAATTTTCCCATCGTGCCCAAGCACATCTACGAGAATTACGACGACGATCCGACCCTGCAAAACAACGCGCGCTTTGTGAAGTACGAGAATGAACCGGTCGTCGGCGGGGAATACGCGATCAAGGAACGCCGGCGGAACGAAGAGATCGTGCTCGAACGGCGCGAAAACTACTACATGCACAACGGGAAGCAGGTGCGGCCCAAGCCTTATTTCAAAACCGTTCGCTTCCGGATCATTCCCGACGCCAACACGGCCCTCTTGGCCCTCAAGAACGGCGACATCGACGAAATGCAGTTGATTCCGCTCTCCCTCTGGCGGACGCAGACGGTCGGCGACGACTTCTACAAGCTCAACACCAAGGCGCAAGGGGTCGAGTGGACCGAGTTCCATATCATCTGGAATTGCCAAAACCCCCTCTTTTCGGATAAGCGGGTCCGCACGGCCATGTCGTACGCGATGGATTACGACGAGATGCTCAATACCGTGCTGGGCGGACTGGCCGCGCCCTGCGTGGGCGTCTTTCACCCCGATGGGTGGATGTCGGCAAAGCCGTCGCCCCAGCCGTTCAAGCAGGATCTCGACAAGGCCGAGGCGCTGCTCAAGGACGCCGGCTGGGAAGACCACGACGGCGACGGCATTCGCGACAAGGAGATCGACGGCAAAACGATGAAATTCGAGTTCGACCTCACCGTCACCAGCGCCAACCCGGACGCCATCCGCATCTGCACGCTTTTGAAGGAAAGCCTCGACAAGCTGGGTATCTCGTGCACGGTGCGGCCGATGGAATACACGGTGCTGCAGCAGCGTGACCTAGAGCACAAGTTTCAGGCCACCTTTGCCGGCTGGGGCACCGGCAGCGATCCCGACACGACCGAAAACATTTATTCCACGCGGGCAGCCGAGCACGGCCGTAACTACGGCTTGTACTCGAATCCCGAAATCGACGAGCTGTATCGCCAGGGAAAGACCGAGTTCAATCGCCAGAAGCGGGCCGAAATCTACGGCAAGATTCATCGCATCATGTGGGAAGAACAGCCTTACACCTGGCTGTATTGCCGAAATTCGCTCTACGGCTTCAACAAGAAACTCCGCGGCTACGTCTTCAGTCCCCGCGGTCCGTACAACTACTCCCCCGGCGTCGAGAACATCTGGAAGCCCGCGCCCTGAACCTGGGAAAGGAGCGGACTCCTTCTCCTCATGCTCGCATTCCTTGTTCGCCGCCTGCTGATCGGCGCCGTCACGCTGCTGTTGATCACGTTCATTCTTTATGGACTGATCCGCAAGATGCCGGGCACGCCCCTGACCGTGAACATGGCAGAGGTCGACCCCAGCAAGCGGCTCTCGCCGGAGGATCTCGAGCGGTTGAACAAGGCCTACGGCCTCGATAAGCCCTGGACGACGGCCTACGTCTACTGGCTCGGCAACGTCTTCCGGCTCGACCTGGGTTCATCGTTCACGTTCAAACAGCCCGTGCTGAAAGTGATTGTCGACCGCTTGCCGGCCACGCTCGTCCTGTCGATCACGTCGATCTCGATGAGTTATCTCGTCTCGATCGTACTGGGCCTGTTCTCCGCGGCCCGCAATGGTCGAGTCGAAGAGCGGGCCCTCAGCGGCGGGCTCTATCTGCTCTATGCGTTTCCGGTCGTGGTGGCGGCCGTCTTCCTGCAGTACTGGTTCGCCGTCCAGCTGAAGTGGCTGCCGATCTACGGCATGCGTTCGACCGAGATTTACAACAACCTGACGACGTTCGAACGCGTCCGCGACATCCTCTGGCACTCTGTGCTGCCGATCGTCTGCGAAACGTACGGCGTGCTTGCCTATTACACCCGCTTTGTCCACACGAATCTGCAGGAGGTGATCCGGCAGGATTACGTGCGGACGGCCAAGGCCAAGGGTGTCGGCCCAGTGCGGGTGCTGGTGCACCATGCCTTTCGCAATACGCTGATCCCCCTGGTGACGATGCTGGGCCTCACGCTGCCGGCCCTGTTGAGCGGAGCGATCATCATTGAGCGGATTTTTGCCTGGCCGGGGATGGGGCAGCTGTTCTTCAACTCGATCACCGAACGCGATTACCCGGTGATCATGGGGCTGGTGCTGATGTTCTCGATGTTGACGCTGGCCGGGCAATTGCTCGCCGACGTCTTGTATGCGCTCGTCGACCCGCGAGTGAGGCTGTCGTGAGCGTACGCGTTCGCAAGTCGCCCGGATTTTGGCGCGAGACGTGGACTCGCTTCCGGCGTCAATGGCTCGCCTCGTCGGCGCTTATCTACATTATCTTCTTAGGATTGGTGGCTCTGTTCGCTCCGGCGATCGCCGGAACCAAGCCCATCGTCTGTCGCTACAAAGATCACATCTATTTCCCCTGCCTGGGCTACTTCGAGAGCAGCTGGGAGAACCCGATCTTTCAGCGCGACGGCTTCCGCAAGGAGTACACGCCCAAGCGATTTCACGCCAAGGATCCCCATAGCTGGCAGATATGGCCGCTGGTCTACCAGGATCCCTACCGCCGCGTGCGGGCCGACGAATGGCCGGGGCAACCGGCCAATCCGACGCACGAAGAGGGGCGGCCCAGCCGCTACAACTGGTTCGGCACCAACGAAGACGGTGTCGACGTCTTTGCCCAAATGGTGCACGGGACCACGATCGCGCTTTTGGTCGGGTTCGTCTCGATGGGCATTGCCACGGCCCTGGGCATCACTCTGGGGGCGATCGGCGGGTTTGCCGGCGGCACCGTCGACATGCTCATCAGCCGCATCACCGAGGTCGTGCTCTGCATTCCCACGCTCGTGCTGATCCTGGCACTTTTGGCGGTCGTCGAGCATCCGAGCATCTGGCACATGATGGTCGTGATCGGCTGCACGGGTTGGACGAACATCGCCCGGCTCATCCGGGCCGAGTTCCTGCGACTGAAGCAAATGGACTTCGTCGCCGCCGCGCGGGCGCTGGGACTCGGCTGGCCGCGGATCGTCTTTCGCCACATCCTGCCCAACGCGCTCACCCCTGTGCTCGTGCCGATTGCCTTCGGAGTCGCGTCGGCCATTTTGATCGAGGCCAGCCTGAGCTTCTTGGGATTCGGCACGCCGCCCCCCAACCCCAGTTGGGGAACGCTGCTCAACCAGGGGCGCGAAGACCGCGACCTCTGGTGGCTAATCTTCTTTCCCGGCACCGCCATCTTTCTGGTCGTGTTGGCCTACAACCTGATCGGCGAGGGGCTGCAGCGGGCCATCGATCCGCACTTGCGAAAGAGCGAGGGCTAAATCGCGATGGCGACTGCGACGCACCTCCTGGAAATCGGCGGCCTGAAGACGACCTTCGGGACCGCGCCGCATCTGGTGCGGGCCGTCGACGGCATCGACCTCGTGATTGAAGAGGGGCAGACGCTCGGGCTCGTCGGCGAGTCGGGCTCCGGGAAGTCGGTCACGTCGCTCTCGATCATGCGGTTATTGCCGGAGGCCAATTCGCGGGTCGACGCGGGGCGAATCGCCTTTTTGGGCCAGGACCTGATCAAGCTTCCTGATCGCCAAATGCGCTCGGTCCGCGGCGCGCAGATCGGCATGATCTTTCAGGAGCCGGGCACTTCGCTCAACCCGGTTTTTCGGGTTGGGCGGCAGGTGACAGAGGCGATCCGCATCCATCAAAGGGTCTCCAATCAGACGGCGCGGGACCGCGCACTGAAGCTGTTCGAGGAAGTCGGCATTCCCGATCCGCTCCGCCGGCTCGGCAGCTATCCGCACGAGATGTCCGGCGGCCAGAAGCAGCGCGTGATGATCGCGATGGCCCTCTCGTGCAATCCGCGCCTCTTGATTGCCGACGAGCCGACGACCGCCCTCGACGTCACCATCCAGGCCCAGATTCTCGA
Organism: uncultured Planctomycetaceae bacterium; assembly: GCA_963800135.1. Lineage (GTDB taxonomy): Bacteria > Planctomycetota > Planctomycetia > Planctomycetales > Planctomycetaceae > DASPSM01. Next base: position 106,266 of record CAWCZR010000004.1, read on the forward strand.
CCTGCTTCGCCGCCTACGGGACGAGCGGGGCATGTCGATGCTGTTCATTTCGCACGACCTGGGCGTGATCGGCGAAATTGCCGACCGTGTGGCCGTCATGTATCGCGGCAAGATCGTGGAGAACGCGCCGGTCACCGAATTGTTTCAAAACCCGCGGCACCCCTATACGAAGGGGCTGCTCGCCTGTCGGCCGAAACTCGGCTCCAATCGACGCCGCCTGCAGACGGTCAGCGATTACATGGAGGTGCAGACGGCGGCCGACGGCGCGATTCGCATTGTCGAGCGGGCGCCCAGTGAGAGCCCCGAATCGCAGCCGCAGACCGAGACCGGATTGCTGCTGCATCCGCGCGCCGTGCTGGAGCAAGCGGGCCGCCGGCCCGCGGAACCCGTCGGCGCTCCGGCACCGCGTTACGTTCCGCCGGGAATGCGTCCGCTCCTGGAAGTCGTCGATCTCAAGGTGTATTTCCCGATTCGCACCGGACTCTTTCGCAGCACCACCGGGCACGTGAAGGCGGTCGACGGGATCAGTTTCGACGTGTACCGCGGGCAGACGTTGGGACTGGTCGGCGAATCGGGCTGCGGCAAAACCACGACGGGTCGGGCCATTCTGCGGCTGATCGAGCCGACGGCCGGCACCGTCCGCTTCGGTGGAGTCGCTCTCTCGGAGTTGAAAGGCGGGCCGCTCCGCCAGCTGCGGCGGCGGATTCAGATCATCTTTCAAGATCCGTACAGCTCGCTCAACCCGCGGATGACGGTGGAGGCCATGCTCACCGAACCGCTACGGGCCCACCGCCTGGTGAAGTCGCGCCGCGAGCGTCTCGACAAAGTCGTCGCCCTGCTGGAGAACGTGGGGCTCGAAGCCTTTCACCTGCGGCGGTACCCACACGAGTTTTCCGGCGGACAACGGCAGCGCCTGGGCATCGCGCGGGCCCTGGCTGCGCAGCCGGAATTCATCATTTGCGACGAATCGGTCTCGGCCCTCGACGTGTCGGTGCAAGCTCAGGTGCACAACCTGCTCAAGGACCTGCAGCGGGAGCATCATCTCACGTACATCTTCATCAGCCACGACCTGAGCGTGGTGAAATTTATGTCGGACATGATGGCCGTGATGAACGAAGGCCGCATCGTCGAGTTTGGCCCGTCGGACGACGTCTACGCGCATCCCCGCGATGAGTACACTCGACGATTGATTGCCGCCATTCCCGAAGCCTCACTGGAAAATATTCAACGGCGCCAGGAACGGAGAACGGCCGCTTCGCAGATCCGTGGAAAATCGACCAATGGCCGAGCGCCGGCCGACGGTACGAGCGGCCGAACCTAACAAAGCGGATGGTGGCCCACTAAACGCCGCAAGAGGCCGATCTGGCCGGCGTCGCGGCGAGCAGATGATTGGTGTAGTCGCGGGCGTGGCCGATCGATTCCGCCAGTTGCTCAGCGCATCGCATTCGAGGCGTTCCCGGGGGCACGGCGGCGCGGATCGCGCAGCGCTCCTTCGAGGGAAGTCAGATCGCGATCCAGCTCCTCGACCACGGACGGCGAGAGATCCTCCTCGCCGAACCGGACGCGATAGAAGAACTCGACCAGTCGCGGCGGGAGCTCGGGCAGACCATCCGCGCTCACGACCACTTCGCGAATGCGGTTGCGGACCGACCCGGCAAACTCGCGCTGCGTTTCGTGGCTGGGGCGGACGAGTCCCAGTTGCCGGCAGAGAGCCTCGAACCGCTCGTAAAAGGCCACGCGAATCTCGCGGGCCGTCTTCCGCGGTTTCCACAGACTGAGGAACCACCGCCAGATCCGCTTCCGCATGCGAAACAGAAGCGTGAGCGCGGTGATGATGGCTCCCAGGATGACGGCGACGGCGATTCCTTTCAGAGTGAACCACTGCGTGGGATCGGTGGCAAAATCGATCAGTCCGTAATACAGCAACGCCAGTAAGGGACGCTCGCCGCTCTTCGGGTTCCACCAGTTCTGTACGGCATCGCGAATCGGAACATAGAGCGAGGTCTGCTGCTCGTTGATGTTCATGTTCATGAGCTGCGACCAGGTGGCGTCGACGACCGAGGCCAACTCGTGCACAGTTTTCACCGGAGCGGCAAAGCTGGCCACACTGACGTCGCGGGCCGCGGGCGTCGGGTCAATCGTCATCCAGCGATCGGGCTCGACGAGGGCCTCCACCCAAACGTGGGCGTGGCGCTGCTCGACCTCGTAGGCGCCCGAGATCGCGTTGATGGTGCCCCCCTTAAAGCCGGAGACAAGCCGCGTCGGCACCCCGACCGACCGCAGCATCAATGCCAGGGCGGAGGCGAAGTATTCGCAATGGCCGGTCTTGCGATTGACGAGAAAATCCTCCAACGGATCGACCTTCGGATCCCGGGGCGACGTATCGAGCGAGTAAGCGTATTGGCCGCTATCGCGCAAGAAACTGGACAGACGCGCGATCAGGCGACGAGAAAGCTCGGCCGCCTGTGCGTCGTTCAACGACTCAGTGACCTGCTCGTTCCCGGTCACTTTCAGGGCGAGCGCCTTCAAACGCGGCAAATTGGGCACCGCCAGCAGCGGATCGTGGGCGCGCAGTCGAATGGGGAAGTGCATCTTGCCCAGGTCCTGAGCCGCTTGGTCCGCAGGCGGGGAGTAAACGTCATACAGGAGCGATTTGTCCGAGGCGACTGTATCCGGGCGGAACAACTCCTGCGTGAACCGAATCGTCTGCACCAGGTCCTGCGGGTTCGCCAGTCGCACGGCTTGGACCGGATGGATGGCGAATAGCAGGGAGGTGCCGATTGGATCCATCAGGATCTGTTGGCGGACGCCGCTCGCCGGCCGCCGGCGCGACTTCGTCTCCGCCGAACTCAGGTGTCCGTTGCCCCTCCAGGTCGACTCCTCGTATTTTTCCAGCGTGGCGCCGCGGAACAGGGGCTCGGCGTAGCCGGCTTGCGCACAATACTCCTCGACGTCGATTGGACCGCCGTTGTAATCGAACAGGCGGACTTGCAGCACTCGCTTGGAATTCTCCAAGAGCGGCACCATGTCGCCCAGCCGCACTTCGTTGCTGAAGCCCGCGGCGCCGATCGCGTCGGACTTGCGCTCGTTCTTGCCCCATTCGTTCCGCCCGGCCCAGAGCCGGGGAATGAACAGGAAGAACGCGGCGGCAACCACCAGGGCCGCCATCCCCAGCGCCAGGATCGACCGCGCGTAGCGGAGCCCCAGCCAGCGCTCATCGGGATTGAGCTGGAACGCGCCGCGCGCGGCGCTCGGACGCATCCACAGAGACCGCGCCCGCTCGGCGGCTGCTTTGCGTCCCATCCGCCAGCCGCCGGTTGAGCGGGCGACCGTGACCGGCCGCACGGCGAAATCGCCCGGTCCGCCGGCCTCGTATTGCAGGTAGGCTTCGTACAGTGACATCAGCGAGAGGGTCCAGATCGAAACGAACATGAATCCGACCAGCATGCCGCCGTATGAGGTTTCGATCGTCAGAATCGAGCCGACGGCCACCTGCAAGACGGCCAGCGCGCACATCCACCAGTACTGGGTCAGATTCTTTTTCTGGAAGAGCACGATCCAGGTGAGATAAACGAGCAAGTGAGAGGCGATGAGCACCCGTTGCTCGAGCGTTTGGTGCCGCATCTGCCAACCGGCCAGCACGAAGACAGCGACGCCCAGCGTGTTGGCCCACAACACTGGCAGATGGACGGTCCGCGCCCGATCGGTAAGCACGTAGGCGATGATCGCCAGCGCCGGCGTGAGAATCTGGGGGAAGGGGCTCCCCTCGGCGAAAGCCAGCATCAGGCCTGCCAGCGCCACCAATCCATAGATGCTGATGAAAAAGGCGGTCGGAATCCGGGACACGCGCGCTCCTGGGCTGTCAGTCGGCCAAAAATGTTTGGCGGCCGGAAATGTTTGGCGGCCGCCAGTCTTTGGCAAATCCGTCTCTGGCAATGACGAGCATCGGCTTCGAGCGGACACGGCGCTTGCCCGCTGTTCGTTAGACGCATTCCGTGGAGGAACCGTTCAGAAGTTTTTGGTTAGGCAAATTCAAAAATCGAGGCCAAGCGATCGTAATCGGCCTCCACGATCTCGAGCGGACCGGCAGCATCGTGGACCGCCTCTTGCGACACGATGCGTTCGAGATCCTGCCGCGCGGCCGAGTTGAGCGCACGCGGGGTCACGAGCACGATCCGCGCGCCCGCAGACGCTTCGAGGCGGCCTGCTGCAACATCGCGGCAACGGCGGGTTGGGGAATGCCTTCCGCCGTGGCGAAGAGGTCCATCAGCGGGTCGACGTTGGACATCCGCGATTCGCCATTCCAGTGCGCCAGCTGCTTGCCCGCCAGCGCCACAAGCAGCGTCGAGTCGCGGCTTTCCTTCATGTGCGAGACGCACATCGTCGCCGCCACGCAAAGGGCCAGCTCCATCCGCTCTCGGTCCTGCGGTTCGGGCCGGGCCGGGAGCCACAGGTCGACCATGACTACCAGGTTCAAGTCGCGGCTCTGGTGATACTCGCGAATCATCAGGGCGTTGTGCCGCGCCGAACTCCGCCAATGAATGGCCCGCGGGTTGTCGCCCCAGCGATATTCGCGGATACGATGAAACTCGTCGTCGAAAGCGCCCTGGCGCAGCTCGCGGCGCTCGACCAGGTCGGAGGCGAGGAAATGCTCGCGCATCCAGCGCGACGAAAGCCGCCCCAGCCGCGGATAAACCAGGATTTCCCCCGGCAGCGCGTACATGTGGCCGCGTTCGACAATTCCCAGAGGAAAGCGGGCCGTGAGGCGGGCCGGACCGAGCCGGTAACGCCCGCGCCGATTGAGCCGCGCCTGGTAGTGCCCCGATTGCCGCTCGCCGGCTGGAACGCGGGCGAAGAGCAGGCTGGGTTCGAGCTGTTCTTCGTTGTTCTCGATCGTGTCCCGCACCGACATCAGCCAGCAGCTCATCAGCCGCTTTTTGTTGGCCAGGATCAGTTCGACCGTCATCGGTTCGCCGGCCATCACCCGGGCGGGGGCCACGCGTTCCACGGCCGTCCGTTTAAGCATCGAATACGTGATCCAGCCGTTAATCACGAACGGGCCGGCCATCATCGAAAAGACCAGCATCAACATGTTCGACCGACCCAGCAGCGATCCGGAAAAAATCAGGATCATGATCACCAGGTAAAACTGCCCGGTCCGCGGCAGCGACACCCGGTTCCAGCCGAGCTGGAACCGCCGCGGCAGGGCCAGGGGGATATCGGTGAACGCCCGCGCCACGCCCCAGACGAGCGCGGCAATAGCGCCGCCGTACATTAGCAGCCGCTCAGTCTCGCCGAGATCGTAAAAGACGAAGTCGAACTTCCAGAACACGAACAGCGCGCCCCCGCCGAGCAAGATGGCCAGCATGGCCGGGAGGGGGAGCATCAATCCGGAGGATCGCTGTCGGTCCGAAGAGCTCATAGCGGTCGCTTGGGGGGCCGCGGACGAAAGGGGGCCGCGTCGACCCACCGGCGCGGTCCCCGCATGGTAACAGATTTCGTGCGGGCGGCGAACGACGTGCCGAAACTTTTGCACTTGGGAAGCACCAGGAAACGCACGACCGCGCGAGGCAGCTTCACAGCGGCGGCCGAGCGACGGCCGGCGCGAGCGCGTTACGCAAGCATCTCCGCCACGGGCGACGCGTCGTCCGGCAACAGACCGATCGGACGGCCCGCGCGGTCCGGCAAGCGGGTGCGCTGATCGATGCCGAGCAAGTGATAGGCGGTGGCTAGCAGATCTTTGGGCGAAACGGGCCGGTCCTTCACGTCGCCAGCAACTTCGTCGGTCGAACCAACAACGCGGCCGCGGCCGATGCCGCCGCCGGCGAACAGGGCCGAATAAGCACGCGACCAGTGATCGCGACCGCCTCCCTCGACGTTGGCCAACTTGGGCGTGCGTCCGTGTTCGCTGAGACAGATCACGAGCGTATCGTCCAACATCCCGCGGCGTTCCAGGTCGAGAATCAATCCCGAGTACGCGAGATCGAAGTTCGGCAGCAGCTGGTCGATCATCCTCGGAAAGTGATTGAAATGCGTATCCCAGGCGTCGCCCGCCAGGCCATATTCGTCCCAAAAGACTGATACGAACCGCGTGCCTGCTTCAACCAGTCGACGCGCTGCCAGGCACGACTGGCCGAAGAGGGTCATGCCGTACAGGTCGCGCGTCGCCGCCGGCTCACGGCGAACGTCGAGCGCCTGCGCGACCTTCGGAGACGTCAGCATGGAAAACGCCGTCTGTTGAAACCGCGTGAGCGGACGGACGGCCGTCGACCGCTCGAGGTCGCTCCGCATCGCGTCAAACTGTGCGAGGAGCGACCGCCGACGGTCCATGCGATCGAGCGACATGCCCGGCAGCACGCCGGTATTCGACATGCGGAACGTGCTGTCGCGCGTGCAGCCCAGATACGGCTCTTTGCCATGAAACGAAAAGCCACCGGCTCGCGCCTTGACGATGGACCTGGTTCCTTCGCCGACGAACTCGGTCCACTTGGGGCAGTATTCGCCTCCCAGGTAGGCCGCGTAAGGCCCGGCCCGGTGCGATTCGTCCGTCCGCTGACTGCTGAACGGGAACGGCAGAAAGACGTTGTCGACGGCGTTGGCACTGTGCCCGCCCGAGCCGCGCTGCAAGTATTCGACGATGGATCCGATGTACGGCTGGTGTCGGGGATCGGTGGGGCTCAACTCCATCGCGACGTCGATCGCGGGCGTGCCCGTGGTGGCGAAGGCGACGCCGTGAATTGGATACGGATGCGTGACCGATCTGACGACGGTCACCCGGTCCATCACACGGGCCGTGCGGGGCAGATGCTCGACGACGTCGAGTCCGCGCAGCGACGACGGAATCGGCTTCATCGTCCCCCGGACTTCGATCGGGGCGTTCGGCTTCATGTCGAACGTTTCGAGCTGGCTTGGCGATCCGTAGAGAAAGAGCAGAATGCAGTGCTTGGCGCGGCCGAAACTCGCCGCGAGGTCGCCGCGCCGGTGGGCTGCACTTCCGCAGCGTGACTTTGGGCCGCCAGCAGCCGAGGCAGGGTCAACCCGAGCAAACCGGCACCGCCGACGTGCAAGAGATCGCGTCGGCTGATTCCATCGCACAGGCGTTTGCGGTTGCCCAGGATTCGCAGCATCGATCCCGATTCTAGCGTCAACGAGCGCGCCCGCTCAAGACGGAGCCCCTTTGCTCGCTCACTTGTGCGAATCTTCAGTCGTGCGAATGTTCGGGGCCGGGATACGAACCGTTCCGCACTTCGGACGTATACTGCGTCGCCGCGAGAATGGCTTCCTCGCGCAAATTGGCGAAGCGCTTGAGGAACCGCGGGTGAAAGTCGGTCACGCCCAGCATGTCGTATCCCACCAGCACCTGGCCGTCGCACGCGGGTCCGGCGCCGATGCCGATCGTGGGAATCGACAGCTCGCTCGTGATCCTGGCGGCGACCGACTGGGGAATCAGCTCGAGCACGATCGAAAAGGCGCCGGCCTGCTCGGCCGCCCGCGAATCGACAATCAGCGTCTCTTCGTCGCGCTGAATCTTCCCCATCCCGCCCAGCGAGCGGACCGATTGGGGCTTCATCCCTTCATGGGCCATGACGGGAATGCCCGCGACCGTGAGCGCGCGGATCGTGTCCGCCTGCGCCTGCCCGCCTTCGAGCTTCACGGCCGACGCCCCCGACTCCTTCAGGATTCGCCCGGCATTCCGCACGGCCTGTTTGGGGCTCACCTGATAAGACATAAAGGGCATATCGACGATCACCAGGGCGCGACGGGTGCCCCTGACCACCAGCTTGGCGTGGTAGATGATTTCGTCGAGGGTCACCGGCAGCGTCGTCGCGTGCCCCTGGACGACCATGGCGACCGAATCCCCGACGAGCAGGGCGTCGACCCCGGCCGCGTCAAAGATGGCGGCCCAGGAAAAGTCGTAAGCTGTTAAGACAGAGAGCTTTGTGCCGCTCGCTTTGGCTGCGGCAAACCGCGGAACGGTCATCACCGCTGGCGAAGTCGGGGGATCGGCGGGGGTTTTCTTCGGTTTCACGGACATGGTAAGCGAGTATCCCATTCCGCTCTTCCACCTGACAAGGGCTCGCTGTCTGCCATCGTTCCGAATGCGGCTCCGACGGGGTGTAGCAAAAATGCGCGCCCATTTTGTGTACGATTGTTGGAAAACAATACACTTTGGCGTGGAGAGGCGATCGGGCGTCAAAGATGTTTTTATCGCGATAAAGTCATAATAGGCAATGTGTTGAGGAAATCGAATCTGAGGAATCGAGATTCGGCACGAAGAGTGCATTTAATTGTAGATCGCCGGGAAGCAAGCGTTGGCCCGCACTTGCAACCTGGATTATTCGGAAGGCCTTCCGACCAACCGTGTTGGTCGGAAGGCCTTTTTTGTTGCGCCACGCCTGACACTCAGCCAGGTCGGACGGAGTGTCGTCTGAGGGCGCCAGCGGCTGCATCCCGTTGGTTGCGACCCGGTGACTGCTCCGCTATCGTCGCTGCGCTTACAATCTTCTGCCGCGGCGGCAGCGTTTGCGCGGCCGCAGGCCAGTGGCGCCGAATGACGGTCCAAAAGTGACCGCAACCGATAGGTCGCAAGCGTGACGAAGTCTGACAAGAGTTCCGACGCGGGGCTGTTGAGCGTCGTCATTATCGGCTCGGGCCCGGCGGCTTGGGCAGCCGCCATCTACGCCGCTCGTGCCAATCTGAATCCCCTCGTCATTGAAGGGGCGATCACCGAGGAGAATCGGCTCAAAGGGACGCTTCCTCTCGGCCAGTTGGCGCTGACGACGGAGGTCGAGAACTACCCGGGTTACGCTGCCGGGAAGTTGGACGCCTTTCTCGACTCGGCCATCGACGCCGACCGACGCAAATATATGCCGCCCAACAGCGGACATGGCGTCAGCGGCCCCGAGTTGATGGAGCTGATGCGGCAGCAAGCGGTCAATTTCGGCACCAAGATCCTGACCGACGACGTCGTCGAGGTGAATTTCCGCAAGCAGCCGTTCGAGTTGGTGTGCCTGGAGGGACAGCGGATTCAGAGTCAGTCGGTGATCGTTGCCACCGGGGCGCGGGCCAATTACTTGGGGCTGCCCTCCGAGGAGCGATTCAAGAATCAGGGCGTCTCCGCGTGTGCCGTCTGCGATGGCGCGTTGCCGCGGTTTCGCAACAAGCCGCTCGTGGTCGTGGGTGGCGGCGACAGCGCGATGGAAGAGTCGACGTACTTATCGAAGTTCGCTTCGACGGTGTTTCTCGTTCATCGTCGCGACGCGTTCCGCGCGAGCAAGATCATGGCCGACCGCACGTTGGCCAACCCCAAAATCCAGGTCAAATGGAACTCGCAGATCGACGAGGTCCTGGGGAACGAGCAACAGGGTGTGACGGGAGTCCGGATTCGCAGCACCACCGATAAGGCGAAGCACGAGGAGCTGACGGCGGCCGGCTACTTTGCCGCGATTGGTCACACGCCGAATACCGACTTTCTGCAAGGCCAGCTCGAACTGACCGACAAGCGGTACATCAAGTGGACGACGGCCGCGCGGACGTTCACCAGCGTCGAAGGGGTCTTCGCCGCCGGCGACGTGGCCGACGATTATTATCGCCAGGCGATCACCGCGGCGGGATCGGGCTGTATGGCGGCGCTCGACGCCGAACGCTGGCTGGCGTCCAAAGGTTTGCACTAAACTGGCCTGATTCAAATTGGCCGGGTGCAACCTGGCCGAACGCCCAAAGCGGCTTCGTTCACCCTCACGCACGACCGAGACAGGGATCGCTTGGATGTTGACCAAAGACGGTTGCCTGTCGCGACGGCAGCGCCTCTGGGATGCGGTCGACCCGCAGATCCAGTGGCTGCTGATCGCCGATCCGCGACACGTCAGTTATCTGGCCAACTTTTGGATCCATCCGCTCAGCTTCTCCGCGGGCGAACGCGGCCTGCTCTTGTTGGAGCGGGATAACGGCGCCACGTTGCTCTGCGACAACTTCGCGCTGGGCTCGAAATCCGCGGACCCGCACGTCGATCGGCAAGTGGTCGAGACCTGGTACGACCATCAGCACTCGCCGGTGAACCGCGACCACGCGCTCCTCCAGGCGCTGCACCGGGTCGCCGGACAACTCGAGGGCCGCCGCGGACTGGTCGAGTCCGAGTGGCTGCCACTCGCTACGTGGGAGATTCTTCCTTCCGCCGACGTGCAAAATCGACCGCAGAGCGAACATCCGACGAGCCTGGGAACGATCCTCCGCCAGTTGCGTCGCCGCAAAGACGCGGACGAGCTCACGCTACTGCGGCAGTGCATGCGGGCCGGCGATGCCGGGCATGCACGGGCCTGGGAAGTCATCCGCGCGGGCATCTCTGAAATGGAAGTCTTTCGCGAGGTCCAGAACGCGGCCATTTCCGCCGCCGCCCGCCCCGGCCAGATCTACGGCGACTTCCGGGCGACCACGAACAAGCAACCCCACCTGGGGGGTCTGCCGACGGCCTATCGGCTGCAGTTGGGCGACTTGTTCATTTTGGATTTCTCGGTCGTGCTCAACGGGTACCGCAGCGACTTCACGAATACGATCGCGGTCGGCGTGCCGACCATTCGCCAACAAGAGATGTTCCAGATTTGTGCGGCGGCTCTGCGGAGCGGCGAAGCGGTGCTCCGCGCCGGCACGCGCGCGGCCGACGTTTACGCCGCCGTTTCGCAGCCGTTCGTCGACGCTGGCAAGCCGCCGCTGCCGCACCACGCGGGACACGGCATCGGCTTGGCCCATCCGGAGCCCCCCATCTTCGTCCCAGAAAGCCAAGATGTGCTGTTGGCGGGGGACGTGGTGACGCTCGAGCCCGGTTCGTATGAGGTCGGCATCGGCGGGATGCGGTTCGAGCACAACTATCTGATTACCGAAACCGGGGCCGAGCGTTTGAGCAATCACCGCATCACCTTGACCTGATCCGTTCCTCTTTTCTTGCTCATCGGTGTCGCATGCCCGACCCCTTTCCTTGGATAGCCGAAGAGCTGGAAACGCTTGCCGAGCAGGGCTTGCTGCGGCGACGACGGACGGCTCGTCGGCTCGCCGGCGGGTGGTGCGAAATCGATGGCCGCAAGCTGGTCGACTTTGCCTCCAACGATTATCTCGGCCTGTCGCACCATCCCCACGTGGTGGCGGCCGCTCAGCGTGCGATCGCGGAATGCGGCACCGGTTCGGGCGCGAGCGCTCTCGTCGTGGGACGCTCGATCTGGCACGAGCGATTGGAACGTCGCCTGGCCCACTTTGAAGGGCAGGAAGCCGCGATCCTGTTCCCCACCGGTTACGCAGCCAACGTCGGCACGATTACCTCGCTCGTGGGGAACGACGATGCCATCTATTCCGACAGCCTCAATCACGCGAGCCTGATCGACGGTTGCCGGCTCAGCGGCGCGACCGTGCACGTTTACAATCATCACGCACTCGTGAGCCTGGAAGGTCGCCTGTCAGCCGGTCGCAACTTTCGCCGGCGGCTGATCGTCACTGACGGCATCTTCAGCATGGACGGCGTGCCCGCGCCTCTGCCCGAATTGTGTGCCCTGGCACGCCGGCACGACGCGCAGGTCCTGGTCGACGAGGCGCATGCGACGGGCGTCTTCGGCCGTCACGGACGGGGAACGTCCGAACTGCTCGACGTCGAAAAATCGGTCGCCGTCCGCGTCGGCACGTTGAGCAAGGCGATCGGTGCCGTGGGGGGATTTGTCAGTGGCAGCCGCACGCTGATCGACTGGCTCTGGAACCGCGCTCGCCCGCAGATTTTTTCGACCGCAGCTCCCCCGGCCGGGTGCGCCGCGGCCTGCGCCGCCTTGGACATCATCGAAACTCAGCCCGCGCCTCCGCGGACGCCTGCTGGTGTTGAGCCAGCAATTGCGCGACGGCATTCGCCAGTTGGGCCTGGAGACGACTGCCAGCGGCAGCGGTCCGATCGTTCCCGTCCTTCTCAACGACGCCCCGCTCGCTGTCCGCGTCGCTGAAGCTCTCGAGCAGCAGGGATTTTTCGTCGGCGTGATGCGTCCTCCGTCGGTGCCGAACGAGTCGCCACGGCTGCGACTTACGGTTTCAGCCGCGCATGAGCCGCAAATGATCGAGCGGCTGCTGGGCGCGCTCAAGATTGTCGCGGCTGCCGAGCACGCGGTGTAGTCGCAATGTTCCCCGCTCGCACCGGCTTCGAGCAGGAGTACCCGTTCGCGTCGCACGAACTAAAGTTCGACGGGCTGCGCTATCACTACGTCGACGAAGGCTCCGGCCCGACGTTGCTCTTCGTTCACGGCAATCCAACGTGGAGCTTCGCCTTCCGCAACTTGATCAAGGCGCTCGCGCCGCGCTACCGGGTGCTGGCCGTCGACCATATCGGCTGCGGTTTTTCCGACAAACCGCAAAACTACTCGTACCGCCTCGCGCAACACGTGGCCAACCTCGAGCGGTTCGTCACCGAACTTGACCTCCGCGACATCACGCTCTTCGCCCACGATTGGGGCGGGGCCATTGGGTTGGGAGCAGCCACGCGACTGCCGGAGCGATTCTCGCGGTTCGTGCTGTTCAACACGGCTGCATTTCGTTCCCAGCGCATCCCGCTCCGCATCGCCGTCTGCCGCATTCCGGGGCTGGGCGCGATCGGAGTGCGCGGTCTCAACCTGTTTTCGCGGGCCGCGCTGCGGATGGCCGTGGCTCGACCCGATCGACTGACGCCGTGCGTCCGCCGCGGATACCTGGCGCCCTACGCCAACTGGCACGATCGCGTCGCCGTGCTTCGCTTTGTGCAGGACATTCCGCTCGCACCCGCGCATCCGAGTTACGACACGCTCGTCGCGATCGAAGCAGGACTTCCCAAGCTGCGCGATCGACCAATGCTTTTCGTCTGGGGCGAACGCGACTGGTGCTTCACGACCGAATTTCTGAACGAATTCCAGCAGCGGTTTCCCAATGCGGAAACTCTGCGGCTGCCGGACGCCGGGCACTACGTGTTCGAGGACGCGCTTGAGCCGATTCTCGCGCGTGTCCAGGAATTTCTCGCGCGGCACACTGCGACGGCGGGAATCGCGCCGGAGCGGTCCGCGTAAGCGCTCGGCGCGCGAGCATTTTCGCCCGAAATTCTCCGAGGTTCGCTGCAAAACCCTGGGAGTGTTCATTTTGGACTCCACTTGATACATTCGCGCTCTTCTCGTGCGGCTTGCCATCGACGGCCGCGTTGCCTAGAGTTTTTCACGTCGCCTCTCGGCGGTCTTGTCGCTCACATGTCGGGTGGCCGATCCATGTCACCGCCGGCCGCGTCTTCGGGCATTCGGATGTCCAATTCCTCTCTTCGCGCCTGGGTGCATGAGGTGGCGGCCCTCACTCGGCCGCAACACGTCCACTGGTGCGACGGTTCGCAGGCCGAAATCGATCGGCTCTGTGCCGAAATGGTCGATGACGGCACGCTGCTCCCGCTCGATCCCGTGAAGCACCCGAACTGCTTCTACGCTCGCAGCCACGTCAACGACGTCGCCCGCGTCGAAGACCGCACGTTCATCTGTAGCCCGGAAAAATCCGACGCAGGTCCGACCAACAACTGGTCGGACCCGGCCGCCATGCACGCGGTCCTAACGCGGATTCTCGACGGCTGCATGACGGGACGCACGATGTACGTGCTGCCATATCTGATGGGGCCGCCCAAGAGCCCCATGGCGCGGGTCGGGATCGAGATCACCGACAGTCCCTACGTCGTGGCGAACATGCGGATCATGACGCGGATGGGGCAGATCGCGCTGGATGAACTGGGCGACCGCGACGACTTCGTAAAGGGCATTCACAGCGTCGTCCATCTCAACCCGGCCAAGCGCTACATCAGTCATTTCCCCGCCGAAAACCTGGTGATCAGCGTCAATTCCAACTATGGCGGTAACGCGCTCTTGGGCAAGAAGTGCTTTGCCCTGCGGCTCGCCAGCGTGCTCGCCCGCGACGAAGGTTGGATGGCCGAGCACATGCTGATCATCGGCATCACCGATCCGAGCGGACGCAAAACCTATGTGGCGGCCGCGTTCCCGTCGGCTTGCGGCAAAACGAACCTGGCGATGCTCGTACCGCCCCCCGAAGACCTGGAAGCCGGCTGGAAAGTCGAGACGATCGGTGACGATATCGCCTGGCTCAAATTCGGCGCCGACGGCCGGCTGCACGGCGTCAATCCGGAGCACGGCTTTTTCGGCGTGGCACCGGGAACCAGCCTGGCGACGAATCCGAATGCGATGCTTTCCTGTCGGACCAACACGATCTTCACCAACGTTGCCCTGTTGAGCGACCACACCGTGTGGTGGGAGGGGATGGACGGTCCTCCGCCGACACAGGCCTTCGACTGGCGGGGCAACTTGTGGACGCCGCAATCGCCCACGCCGGCCGCGCATCCGAACAGCCGCTTCACGGCGCCCGCCTCGCAGTGCCCTTCGATCTCGCCGGATTGGGAAAAGCCGGAGGGCGTGCCGATCCACGCGATCCTCTTCGGTGGTCGACGCACGACGACGATTCCTCTCGTGTATCAGGCGTTTCACTGGCGGCATGGCACGTTCGTCGGCGCGTCGATGACCAGCGAGAAAACGGCGGCCGCCGAGGGCAAGGTCGGCGAACTGCGGCACGATCCGATGGCCATGCTTCCCTTTTGCGGCTATCACATGGCCGACTACTGGCGGCACTGGATCGCGATGGGTGAGCGCGGCGGCAATCGTATGCCGTCGGTTTTCCACGTCAACTGGTTCCGCAAAGACACAAACGGCCGCTGGCTCTGGCCCGGCTTTCGCCAGAACATGCGGGTCCTTAAGTGGATGGTCCGCCGCGTGCACGGAGAGGTCGACGCGGAAAAGACGGCCATCGGCCTCGTCCCTCACGCGGACGATCTTGGCTTGAAGGAGCTAGGCATCACCGGCAGCGCAGCCGAACAGCTCTTAGGCGTGGACCGTGCCGCCTGGATGGCCGAAACCGAGGAGCGCGACCGCTTCTTCCAGCGGTTCGAAGATCGCCTGCCGCCGGAGATCTTCTTCGAGAACGCGGCGCTGCGCTTTCGCCTGGTGATGCGCCGATCCGCGTAACGTCCTCTTGGCGAGCGGTGGGTGTCAGCCCGCCGGTGCTTGATTTTTTCGATTATCTGTGATGCGCCGCCGAGGTTGCGCCGCCTGAGTCGTTTGGAACGCGACTCAATGACTTGATGCGCGCCCCAAGGTTTGCTGTGCGACTCAAGGAACCGGCGGGCTGACACCCGCCGCTCGCCGTCAGGCCGCGCGGCGGAGTGCGGGTTCGGCTTCGGGCTCCGCGGTAGCCGGGGCGAATGGCCGCAGAACGGGGGCCGCGCTCGGCGTTGTTGCGGCGGCACGCCTTCGTCGACGCAGCGTGAAGTGGTTCATCCAGTCGAGGAACCACGGCGTGAATCGCTTGGCGTTGAACAACACGTGGGCGATGGGAGTAATCACCACGACCCGGCGATTTCGGCGGATCGCGCGGATGGCCACGTCGGCGATATGCGCGGGCGTCGCGCTCAGCCAGTTCGGCGGCACAGGCACCGGCTTGCGTTTGCTGCCACTGACGGCCGACTTATACAAATTCGTCCGCACCGGCCCGGGGCAGAGCGCCGTCACGCCGACACCGCGGCGTCCATACTCCGCGCGAATTGATTCCGTGAAGCCCACCAGCCCGAACTTGCTGACGTGATAGGCGGCCGAGCGCGGCCCGGCAACCAGGCCGGCGACGCTGCAGACATTCAGCACGTGGGCCTCGGGCTGCTGTAACAGCACGGGCAACATTTCGCGGATGATCTGGATCGGCGCGAGCAGGTTGATCGCCAGCAGCCAGTCCCATTGTTCGGCGGTCATCTTCTCAGTCGGCCCGTAATAGGCGACTCCCGCGTTGTTAATCAGGATGTCGATGGCGCCCCACTCGGCAAGCATCTCCGCGAGGGCTGCCGAGATGTCCGCGGCCACGCTCAGATCGCAGCGTCGGGCGACGGCTTGGACGCCGCAAACCCGGGCATCACGGACGACCTCTTTAAGGCCGTCGAGATCGACGTCGAGGAGCCAGAGATCGGCCCCCTCGAGCGCCAGTCGCAGCGCGATTTCGCGGCCGATTCCCGACGCGGCCCCCGTGACCAGCGCTCGTTTGCCCCGGAACGATTTCATGCTTGCCTCCCGTTTTGATGCTTGCCCGTCGGGGGCGGGAATTTAACCAGATCGCCAAAAGTGAGGCAAGACGCGTTGCGCCGCACGCCGATCGACGCACCTCGGCCAGCCTGCACTCAGCGAGGCCGCGTTTCACGCTGAGCGGCCGCCAGTTGGTCGAGGAATTCTTCGCTCATCCCGGCTTTCAAGCGGGGACCGCGATTCAGCTCGTCGCCGATGGATTTCTCGGCACGCAACGGCCAGTGCAGGTGCGCGCAGTACGCGTCCCAATCCGATTGATCGGCCGGCTTCAACCGGCGCAGCCAGTCGAGACCGAAGCGGACGTGACCGATTTCGTCGCGGTGGATGGCGCGGAGGATGGCCGCGCTTTGCGGATCGCCGGCCTGCTCGAAAAAACTCTCGAATTCGAGCGTGTGGTCGAGATTGCGGCCCTCGAAGGTGAGCGGCAGTCCGGCCACGTAGTCGAGCACCGACTCGAACGCTTGGGCCTTTTTCCAGATGTAATCGTTGACCGGCAAATCGCCGAAGCGAATGCCCAGCTCGGCGGCCCGCTCGACGTGCAACCGCGTGTGTCGCTGTTCGTCCCGCATGATGTCGAGCAAGCCGTGGCGAAACTCGGCGGGAGCAGCGGGAAATGCGAGCAGCACAAAGGCCATCACCTCCAGAGCCTGCAGCTCATGGTTGGCCAGAATGTGGTGCGCGATTGCCCGCTTTTTCGGATCGCGAAGCGACTCGCCGCGGGGCATCGCCGGGGCTGTCCGCCGCGGCGCGAACTTCAAAGCCGCCGGCCGCCCAGGACCGGCGACGCGCAGAGCCTGGCCGGGCCGATCGTCGGCCGGCTCAACCGGGATTTTGGCCAGCTTGGTCTCGAGCGAATCGGCGAGGAGGATCCGCTCGGCGATTTCTCGGATCTGCGGCGGCGAGAGACTCAGGAGAGTGTTCATCTAGCCGCGGCCACCCTCGCAACAGGTCTCGCAGATCGCCCGGCAATTGGCACACTGCAGCTTCTGCTTGATCTCCACCAGCGGTCCCCCGCAGAGGGGACAGGCAGGGCGTTTCGGACGCTCGCGATCAGGCGCGTTGCCGGTCTCATTTTGACCAGCGTGACCCGCCCGTGACGCTTCAAAAGACATGTGAGTCGTCCTACGTTGAACTGCCCGAAGTTCAGGCAAATTCGCACGTTGCGCAGTTGAGTCATGGCGAGCGGCCCATGCATCCGCTAAGTTAGAAATAGGGACGCACGCACACTCGTTCCACTGCTGCCGGGATTATCCCGAGTGGGGCGGGCGGCGTCCACGGATGATGTGTGCGGACGACTCGAAACCGTTTTGCAGACAGCCTTCGGGCTGAGGACTTTTTGACGTGACGACGGCTAGCACCCCCCAGGAGCAAGCGACGCAGCCCGCGGAGCCGGTCGCTTTGACCTTTTGCTGCCCGAAATGCGAGCGCACCAGTCGCGTCCACGTGGCTCCGGGTAACGGTGTTCGCTGCGCAAGTTGCGGCTGGCAACGGACCGCCTCCTCCGGCGACTTTTCCCAAGGCAAGCCCGCGCGCTGCCTGATCTGCGGCTGCAACGATCTCTGGCGGCAGAAAGATTTGTCCGCCCGCGTCGGCTTGCTGATGGTGGGCACGGCCATTCTGTGCAGCACTATCGCCTACGCCTTTTGGCAACCCGTGCTGGCGATCGCCATCTTAATGGCGTTCGCGCTCATCGATGCGATACTGTTCCTGTTCATGCGGGACGTATCGGTCTGTTATCGCTGCGCCGCGCGGCACGGCGGCAGCGCGACGGCCGCGGCGCACGAATCTTTCGATTTGGAGGTCGCCGAGCGTTATCGCCAGGAGCGGCTGCGGCGGCAGACGCTCTCGCAACCTTCCTCGTAATCCCGCTTCCCCGGAGAACGCGAAGCTCGTGCCGAGTCTCTTGGTTCCCCTTTGCGGCTCGCTTTCGCCCACCCGCCACGGCAACAACACGTGAACGAACGGCAGCGCCAACTCAGCGAAGACCTCTCCGGAATCTTCCGGGGGGACGTGTGTTGCGAGCCGTTGATGCTGTCGGCCTATGCCAGCGACGCCAGCAT
The DNA here is from genome assembly GCA_963800135.1 of uncultured Planctomycetaceae bacterium. GTDB lineage: Bacteria > Planctomycetota > Planctomycetia > Planctomycetales > Planctomycetaceae > DASPSM01. The sequence continues at coordinate 124,480 of CAWCZR010000004.1, forward strand.
TTTTCAGGTGGCCCCGCTGGGCATCGCGCGACCCCTCGATCGCGACGACGTCGTCGTGCTGGCGAAGTACGCGGCCGAGACGGGCACTCCGCTCGTCCCCCGCGGTGCCGGCACGGGTGTCGCGGGCGGGGCGATCGGCGAAGGGCTGGTCATCGACTTCGCCTGTCACATGACCAACGTCGAGTCGATCGGCGAGGAAACGGTCCGCGTGCAGCCGGGAGTCGTCCGCGATCGGCTCAATCAGATTCTGCGACCGCACGGCCGCTATTTTCCCCCTGATCCGTCAAATACCGCCGTGACCACGGTGGGAGGCATGCTTGCCGTCGACGCCGCCGGTTCGCATTCGATCCGCGTCGGCTCGACGCGCGACCACGTGGCGAGCATCGAGACGGTGCTGGCCGGTGGCACGGTCGTCGAGTTTCGCGAGGAATCGCTCACGCGGACGCAGCTTGAAGCGGCCTTCGTCGCCGAAACGGCGCTCGACGCCCAGCCCGCAGCCAACGGGGATCCCGAATCGACGCGGCGGTCGATCGTCGAACGGCTGGCGGCCCTGCTCGTCGAAAACCGCGACTTGATCGCGCGTCGGCAGCCGCCGCTGATCCGCAATGCAGCCGGCTACTACCTGCGGGGAGTGCTGGCCGGCACGAAGCTGAGCGTGCCACGGCTCTTGGTCGGCTCCGAGGGGACGTTGGGCCTATTTACGGCGGCCACGCTGCACACGTCGACGCTGCCGCCGCACCGGGCCGTCGCGCTGTTGTTGTTCGGCGATCTCGAGTCGGCGATCAAAGCCGTGCAGGAGATCGCCGAGCACGAGCCGAGCGCCTGCGACCTGATGGACCGCCGCCTGCTTTCGCTGGCGCGGGACGCCGATCCGCGATTCGAGCAGTTGATCGCGCCGACGGCCGAAGTCGCGCTGATCGTCGAGCACATCGGCTCCAGCGACGCGCAATGCCGCGACCGCATCCAGATGGTCATCCGCGCCGTCCGCTCGCTCAACGTCAACGCGGTGGTTGCTTACCAGGCCCACTCGTTCGAGGAGGTCGAATTCCTCTGGGCGCTGCCCGGAAAAGTGGTGCCGTTGCTCACGCGGCTGAAGGGGCAGACGCGCCCGACGCCGCTCGTCGAAGACATCGCGGTTCCCCCGTCGATGCTGTTGGACTTTTTGCGGGCCGCGCAAAAGGTATTCCAAAACCACGAGGTGACCGCCTCGCTCTACTCGCACGCCGCGGCCGGCCAGTTGCACTTACGCCCGTTTTTGTCTCCTCCCTCGCCCATCGACGGTCCCAAGCTCGAGGAATTGGCCCGCGACCTGTACACCGCCGTCTTCGCGGTCGGCGGCACGGTGAGCGGGGAGCACGGCGACGGAATGTCGCGCACGGCCTTTCTGCGGACTGAATACGGGCAGCTTTATCGCGTGTTCGAGGACATCAAAGAGATCTTCGATCCCAAGCACGTGCTCAATCCGGGTAAGATCATCGGCACCGACGTCCGCTGGCCGCGCGAACACATCCGCCCGACGGCTGCTCGCGAGGCCGAGCCCGTCCAGTTGCAGCTCCGCTGGGGCGAGCGAGCGCTGTTGGACGAGGCGCTCACCTGCAACGGCTGCGGCCTCTGCAAGACGCAGTCCCCCGGCTCGCGGATGTGCCCGTTCTTCCGCATCGAAAGCCGCGAGGAAGCCAGCCCGCGCTCCAAGGCGAACGTGCTGCGAGACTGGCTCACTGGCCGGCTCGATTCGCGGGAGTGGACGTCCGAATCGATGAAGTCCGTGAGCGACCTCTGCTTCAACTGCAAGCAGTGCCAGCTCGAGTGCCCGACCAACGTCAACATTCCGCAGATGATGATCGAGGCCAAGGCCGCGCAGGTGGCCGCGCACGGCATCACGCGAGCGGACTGGATTCTCTCACGCGCGCACTCGTACGGCTGGCTGGGCAGCACGGCGTCGCTGGCGATGAATTGGGCGATCGGCAACCCGGCCGCGCGGTGGTGCATCGAACATCTCGTCGGCATTTCGCGGCGGCGGAAGTTGCCTCTCTTTGCCCGGCGTTCTTTCTTGAGCACGGTCCGTCGTGGTCCCGGCAAGCCGCAGAAAAATCGTCGCGGCCGTCCGACGGTCGTCTATTTCGTCAGCGATTACGCAAACTATCACGATCCGCAGTTGGGGCAGGCGCTGTTGGCGGTGCTCGAGCACAACGGTATTTCGGTCTACGTTCCGCCGGCCCAAACGTCGTCCGGAATGGCCATGATCTGCGCCGGGGATCTGGAAGCCGCCCGCGTCGTCGCCGACCAGAACGTCCGCGAGTTGGCCGAACTGGCCCGCGAAGGCTATCCGATCCTCTGCACGGAGCCGACGGCCGCGCTGTGCCTCAAGCACGAGTACCCGATGATCCTCAACCACCCGGACGTCGACGTGCTGGCCTCAAAGGTCGTCGACGCCGGCGCGTACCTTCAGGGGTTGCACAAAAGCGGCAAGCTGCGGACCGATTTTCGTCCGCTCGACCTCGACGTCGCCTATCATACGCCCTGCCATCTCAAATCTCTCGAGTGTGGCACGCCGCTGGCCGACTTGCTCTCTTTGATCCCGCAACTGCGGTTGCATAGAATCGAGAAGGGCTGCTCGGGAATGGCGGGTGCTTACGGCCTGACCGAGCGCAACTTCCGGACGTCGATACGGATCGGCTGGGAGCTGATCACGGCGATGCGCAATCCCGAATTTGACGCCGGCGTCACCGAATGCAGCGGCTGCAAGTTCCAGATGGAGCAGGGGACCGAAACGCCGACCGTTCACCCCCTCAAGCTGCTGGCGTATTCTTACGGACTGATGCCGGAAATCGAAAGCAAACTGCGGCCGACGAAGCGCAAGCTGGTGGCCTCATGAAGCTGGATGTGCGGCTCTTCGCGCGGGCCCGCGATGCGGCCGGGGCCGATCGAATCACCGTCGAACTGCCGGTCGGCGCCCGCGTGGCTGATTTGCGGACCGCTTTGGCAGAACAGTCTCCGAACCTGCGCCCCTGGCGCCGTGTCTGTTGGTCGCTATCGGCACCGATTACGCCGACGACAATGCGGTTCTCTCGTCCCAGTCGGACGTGGCCTGTTTTCCTCCTGTCAGCGGCGGATAGCCTCGATGCAACGACTCACCGAAGATCCGATCGACTTTGCCGCGCTGACGGAGTCGGTGCGTTCGACGGATAGCGGCGCGGTCGTGCTGTTTTTGGGGACGGTTCGCGAAATGACCGAAGGACGCCGCACCGACTCGCTCGATTATGAAGCCTTTGGGCCGATGGCCCAGAAAAAGCTGGACGAGATCGAGGCGGAAGCCCGCCGGCGCTGGCCGCTCGACCGCGTCGCCATCGTGCACCGGATCGGTCGGCTGGAGCTGGGCGAAGTGAGCGTTGCCGTGGCCGTGAGCGCGGCGCATCGCGGGGAGGCGTTCGAGGCGGCCCGCTATCTCATCGATACGCTCAAAGAAACCGTGCCGATCTGGAAAAAGGAGAACTGGCGCGACGGCACGAGCGAGTGGGTGCATCCCGGAGTCGAGTCCACGGGATCGAATCGGGGGACGTCGCCGTGATCGACGCCCCGCGGCCCACTCCACTTGTCGATGGCTTCGGACGCGTGCACACGAACGTGCGGATCAGCGTCACCGACCGCTGCAACCTCCGCTGCTTCTATTGCATGCCGGCTGACGACGCGCAGTTCATGGACCGCAGCGAGCTGTTGACGTTCGAGGAGATCGAACGCTTCGTGCGCGTCGTGGCCGGCTTGGGCGTCAACAAGGTCCGCCTCACCGGGGGCGAGCCGCTCGTTCGCCGCGAGATTCACAAGTTAGTCGCCCAGATCGCTCCCATTCCGGGAATCCGCGACGTCGGCCTGACGACCAACGGCATCCTGCTCGCCGAGCACGCTCCCGCTCTGTGGGACGCCGGTTTGCGGCGGCTCAACGTCAGCCTCGACGCGCTCAACCCGGCCAAGTTCAAACAGATCACGCGACGCGACGGCTACGAAAAAGTCATCGAAGGGATTCGCGTCGCCCAGCAGATTGGCTTTGATCCGGTGAAGGTCAACGCCGTTTCGGTCCGCGGACTGACGGAGTCGGAAATCGTTCCCTTCGGCCACTTCGCCCGCGAGACCGGCGTCGAGATGCGCTTCATCGAATACATGCCGCTCGACGCCGACAGCGCGTGGCAGCGCAACAAAGTGCTGTTCGCCCAGGAAATCGTCGACACGCTGTCGAGCGAGATCATGCCGCTCGTGCCGTGTGGTCGGCCGGACCCGGGCGCCCCAGCGACCGAATATGTGTTCGCCGACGGGATGGGCCGCATCGGCTTCATCGCCTCGGTGAGCCAGCCCTTCTGCCTGGACTGCAACCGTTTCCGCCTGACGGCCGACGGCCAAATCCGCAACTGCCTGTTCAGCCTCGAAGAGACGGACATCCGCGGGATCATTCGCGGCGGCGGCACCGACGCCGAGATCGAAGCCGCGGTCCGCACCTCGATCGGCGGCAAGAAGGAAGGGCACGAGATCAACACGGCCCGCTTCATCCAGCCGTCGCGGCCGATGTACTCAATCGGCGGCTGAGCTCGTCATTCAATCCATTGACCAATTCGTGCCGCGCATCTACATCGACAACGCCGCGACGAGCTTCCCGAAACCGCCGGGCGTAGCCGAAGCGGTCGCGCGTGCTCTGCGCGATGAGGGGGCGGCCGAAGGGCGCAGCGCAACGCGGGCGGCATTGCGCGTGCACGAGGTCATCGCCCGGTGCCGTCAGCGGGTCGCCCGATTGCTGGGCGCACCCAGTTCGGAACGCATAGTCTTCACATTCAACGGCACGGACAGCCTGAATCTCGCTCTGCACGGGCTGTTGCGTCCCGGCGATCACGTCGTCACGTCAACCATCGAGCATAACTCCGTGCTCCGTCCACTGCGGAACCTGCGCGACCGCGGGGTGGAAGCGACCAGCGTTCCTGCCGACAAGGATGGACGGATCCGCGTCGATGACGTGAAGAGCGCCCTGCGAAAGGAAACTCGACTGGTTGCACTTGTGCACGCGTCCAACGTGACCGGCGCGATCCAGCCGATCGACGACATGGGCGAGATGGCCCGTACCCACGGGGCATTCTTTTTGGTCGACGCGGCGCAAAGTGCGGGACACGTACCGATCGACGTCTCTCGCTCCCCGGTCGATCTGTTAGCCGCGCCGGGTCACAAGGGGTTGCTCGGTCCGTTGGGGACGGGAATTCTGTACGTCGGACCCGGAGTCGAAGAACACCTCGACAGCGTCCGCCAAGGCGGCACGGGCTCGCACAGCGAAGACGATCGCCAGCCTGAGGGACTTCCCGATAAGTACGAATCCGGCAACCACAACGTTCCCGGCTTGTTCGGTTTGGAGGCGGCGCTCGCCTGGATCGAAGAGCGAGGCGTTCAAGAGATCGGCCGGCACGAGCGCGAACTGACCGAGCAGCTGGTCGCCCGACTCGCGCCAATTAAGGGGCTGAGGATTTATGGACCGCGATCGCCAGAGGAACGCGTCGGTGTGGTGAGTGTGACTCTCGACGGCTTCGAGCCGCAGGAGCTGGCCACCGTGCTGGATAGCTCGTTCGGGATCGAGACGCGGGCCGGCCTGCACTGCGCACCGGGCGCTGATCGCAGCTTGGGGACTTTCGCGGGAGGCGGCACGCTACGAATGAGCGTCGGGTCATTTACGACGCCGGAGCATATGGAAGCTGCGCTCGCTGCATTCCGCGCCCTGGCGAACTCCTAGATGAACCGATTGCTTTTGCGCAGTGGGTGGCACTGGCGGCTCGTCCGCCAGTGTCTTTATTCTTCTGAAACAGAAGCCCACTGGCGGACCAGCCGCCAGTGCCACCCGAAGGGCTTAGGCCAAAATTCCCATCACGGGATCGGCCTTCACCATTTCGCGCGGCTGGTTGAGGTGGTTGTAGATCGTCTGCCGCGGCACGAGACCGACGCTGTGATAGACCGTCGCTAGCAGCTCCATCGGATGGACGGGATTCTCGATCGGAGACGAGGCCGTCTTGTCCGACTTGCCGTAGACGAAGCCACGCTTGACCCCGGCGCCCGCCACAACGGCCGTGTAGCAGTAGGGCCAGTGGTCGCGGCCGTCGTCGGTGTTGGAGTTGCCCGACGTGCTGACGCCACGCTTCGGGCTGCGGCCGAACTCGCCCACCGCCACGACGAGCGTGTCCTTTAACATGCCGCGCTCGTCCAGGTCGGCGATCAGGGCCGAAAGCCCGGCGTCGAGCATCGGCGAGTTCTCGTTCTTCATCCGTTCCGACAGGCCGACGTGGACGTCCCACGAATGCCGATCGGAGTTGGCGACCTTGGGCCAGTTGACCTCAACCACGCGCGTGCCGGCTTCGACCAGGCGGCGAGCCAGCAGGCAGCATTGGCCAAACGTGTTGCGGCCGTATCGGTCGCGGGTTTCCACTTTTTCCGCCTTGAGATTGAAGGCGTCGCGGGCGCGGCCGGAGAGGACGAGGCTGAGCGCCTTGTCGTAGTACTGGTCGAGCGCGTAGCTCTTTACGGCCCGATCGAGATCGCCCAGGCTGGCGTTCACCATGTCGCGGAGATGGGCGCGGCGCTCGAGCCGGGCGAGCGGCACGTCTTTACGCAGCACCAGGTCGTCGATGCTGATGTGGTCCATCTTGGCCATATCGAGATCGTCGCCGGGCGGGTAGAGGTAGTACGGGTCGTAGGCGCGGCCCAGGAAGCCGGCCGTTCCCGCCTTGCCGATCACGTTGCTCTCCTGCAACGGGCGGGGCATCATCACGTAGGGGAGCATCGGCACTTCGGGCGGACGCTGCTTGATGATGTTGCAACCGAAGTTCGGAAAGTCTTTCGGGCTGGGCGGCTCGAGCTGGCCCGAAGGGCTGACGTTGTCGGCCGTGTAGCCAGTGAGCATCTGGTAGATGGCCGCGGTGTGGTTGAACAGTCCGATCGGCGTGTAGCTCATCGAGCGGATCATTGTGAACTTGTCGTTCACTTTCGCCAGCTTGGGCATCACCTCGGTGAATTGGATGCCCGGCAGCTTCGTCGGAATGGGCTTGAAGACGCTTTTGACGTTGTCGGGGACGTCGGTCTTCGGATCCCACAAGTCCAGGTGGCTCGGTCCGCCTTGCAGATAAAGCAGAATCACCGATTTGGCTTTGCCGAAGCCGGCTCCGGCCCCGCCTTCCACGCTGGTCGCCGCCGCTTGGGCTGCGGTGGTCTTCAACATGCTGGGGAGGCTCAGGCCGAGAAGGGCCGACCCGCCAACTCGCAGCAGCTCGCGGCGACTGAAGCCGTCGCAGGTGTCCTTGCCGTACTGACCGGGGATCACCAGCATGACGCATCTCCTTGCGATCAAAAGGCGGGGGCAGGCGGCCGGCGTCGCGGAGGACTGCGACGCGCGCTGGAGGACAAAACACGAACCGCGTGCTGAAGTTACGACGCGCGCAAATTAGGCCAATCCACGTATATGCTACTGGAGAAACGCATCAGCTGTCAATTATACGAGCCGGCCGCCTCGCGAACGGGCTCCGTCTCACCTGACCGTGGTTCAGGCTCTGCCGCGGACTTTAAGCCTTGGCCGGCCGGTCTTCCGGCGACGGGCGACGCTTGGTACGATCCCCGTCTCCCTTCATCGACCGATTTCTCGCTCCGAACTCCTTTCTTCGTCTGATTTCCTCCTTCCGTTGAGCGCGGCACTCGTCGTGCGGACGCGGCGCGCGCGCCAATTACCTCCTCGCGAGTTGCGGGCGATGGCTCGTTACGCGCTGGTTCTCATTGTGTTCGTTCCGCTGGCAGCGGGCTGTGGGCTCGTGCCGCTGCTCAACCGCCGCTCGGCGGAGGAATCGGCACGACTGACGGACGAGGCCCGCCAGGCGTGCGAACGGGGCGAGCGAAAACAGGCCCGCGAGTTGCTCTCGCGCGCGGCGGCGGTCGCTCCCGACGATCCCGAAATTCAGCGGGACATCGGTCGCGGGCTGTTGCTGGCCGGCGAAACGGAGGAGGCGGTCAAGCATCTGCGCTACATGATGCACCGCGGTGTCGACGACCCGGACGCGTATCTCGACCTGGCGCGGATCCTGTTTGAGGAACGCCGGTACAACGAGTGTCAGGAGCTCGTCGATTCGGCTCTGCGACTCGTTCCCGGTCACACCGAGGCGCAGCTGCTCAGGGGACGCCTGGCCGAAGTCAGAAATCGGGACGAGGAAGCGCTCGAGATCTACTATCGCATGCTGGCCGGGGATCCGAGTTCGACCGAAGCCATGCTCCGCATTTCGGACTTGCTGGTCCGCACGGGCCAGCCGAGCCAGGCCGCGCCGCTCTTACAAAGCATTGCCGACTCGGACCGAGTCGCGCCGGCGGAGCAGGCGCGGGCACACTGGGTGCTGGGACAAATCTATGCAAAGGACCGCCGCTGGCCGGAAGCGTCCGAACATCTCTCGGCCGCGGCGGAGGTGCGTCCCAAGCTCTCAGCCGACGATTGCTATCAGGTTGCTTATGCCGCTTGGGAGGCCGGACATCGCGACCAGGCTCAGCAATTCCTGACGCGAACACTGACCCTCAACCCGCAGCACGGCGACGCGCTGGCTCTGGCCGCCCTCTTCCACCAAAGCGAAACGGCGGCCCACGCCGCCTACTCGCGGAGCCCGCTGCCCACACCCAAAGGTTGGGATGAGAGCGGCCGCGAGCGCCTGATTCCGCAGTGACGTCTCGCCGCCGCGAGCTCTCGCCGCACTCAGCTTTCGGGAGTCCCGGGCCGCCAATTCGCATTCTATTGCGGCAAGTCGGCCGCCACGCGGAAGCCTAGAAAGTAATCGCGATAGCTGGGCACGTCCCAATAACGGAAGGCCGAGCGGCACAGGGCGGCGGCGGCGTACCAGCTGCCGCCGCGAAAGACGCGAAGCTCAACGCCGCCGCGTCGAGACGGCTCCGTCTTGGTGAAAATACCTAGCGAGTTGGCGTAGTCAGTTACGGAATAGCACCAATGCGACCACTACAACTTACCTCAATTGTGTCCCAGATCGGCGGCATCTTGTTGCTTCGTATGGGCACGAGGCGTATTGTGCGGTGCGTCGAGTACTTTCTCGCCTTGCCATCTCACGATCCAGTGTCCAGGGAGCTGTGCCGGCGCCAAGTTTGTCGCATCGCATATGCGCTCTCGCTAAGGATCGATTCCCAGGTTTGCTTGACTCATATGCGGCAGTGCCAGTTTCCAAGTCGTCCATAAATTGAAACCGGGAGGAATGAGATGGCCCGTAAGCAAGCGAGCAGCGCGGCGTCGAGTCGAACGCATTTCACTAGAGCCAGTTTCAAAAGCCATTTGTCAGTGGAACGATCCGGCAAGAAACTTGCGTTCCGAAGCGGGTGAAAGGAGGCACTCGCATGTTGTTGACGCTTTCCTATTGGCCCAATCAGGGCCGCAATTGGAGGGCGTCCAGGACGGAACCCAAACCGCAACTCACCGATGAGCAATGGCTTCTGATCGCGGATCTGTTTCCTGTAAGGAGGATGAAAAAAGTCGGCGGGCGTCCCCCCGTCCCACCGCGCCCGTGCCTGGAAGGAATCCTTTGGGTGTTAACCAGTGGTGCACGGTGGAAAGACTTACCAACATACTTTCCGTCCCCAGCGACCTGCTGGCGGCGGCTACGCGAGTGGACTCAAAGCGGAATCTTCCAGATCGCTTGGCGCCGACTGCTCCGCCGGCTCGACGGAATGAAGTCGCTCCGCTTGGACGAGGCGATGGCCGATGGCACGTTTTCCCCGGCCAAAAAAGGGGGCTTTGCGTCGGCAAAACAAAGCGCGGCAAGGGGACGAAGATCATGCTCCTCATCGACGGCCGCGGCACGCCGCTCGGCGTGGACATCGCCAGCGCCAGTCCGGCGGAAGTCAATCTCATTGAGCCGCTCTTGAACAAGCGGACCGTGCGCAAGCGCCCCCAGCGATTGATTTATGACAAAGCGGCCGACAGTGATCCCTTGCGAAAGCGGCTGGCAAAGCGTTGCATTGAACTGATTTGTCCACACCGATGCAGCCGCAAACGCCCGGCAACTCAGGACGGACGGCCACTTCGACGCTACAAACGACGTTGGAGGGTCGAACGCTCGATCAGTTGGCTGTTCAACTATCGTCGCCTTGTTGTGCGCTACGAGCGTCACAGTCTTCTTTTTCTCGGATTCCTTGAATTGGCTTGCGCCGTCACGATCCTCAAGCGGTTTTGAAACTGGCTCTAAGCTTTCAGCCAGCCAACAATCCGATTTCAAACAGGCGAAAGCGGAGATGTCCACAAAGTATCTCCCGCGTCCCGCAAGAATGAATATGCGCGTGATGGCCTTTCGGGCGATGGCGCCAACAGCTAAGTCGTCCGTCGAGAGTAATATCGTCGGAGTCGGAATTGACGAAAAACACGTCGATGGAATTCCGACCGGCATTCATTCGGTGACGTTTCTTGTGAAATCGAAGCAACCCGAAACCTCGTTGTCCAAACGCGAGATGCTCCCCTCGGCGATTAGTGGCATTCCCACCGACGTTGAAGAGGTCGGCGCCATCCTGCCTCTGGCGAAAAAAAAGGCGGTGGCGCTCGCAACGGCAATGCCCAATCCCAAGACAAAAATCCGACCGGCTCAACCCGGCTCGTCGATCGGATTCCGAGATCCCAACGATCAGTTTGTCATGGCCGGAACGTTTGGAGCCTTGGTCAAGGACTCGAGCGGCACGCTCTACGTCCTCAGCAACAACCACGTGCTAGCCAATTAAAGCGGGATTGATGCGAATGGCCAAAAGATCGTGGGGTTGCCTCCAGGGTCGCCAATCTACCAGCCCGGCCTACTGGACGGCGGCAACGTTGCGACCGACCAAATCGCGCAACTCACTCGTTGGGTCGATCTGGACGCCAGTAACCCGAACAACGCCGTCGATGGCGCAATTGCCCAAGTACTTGACAAGAGCAAGGTCACGGATGCAATTCTCTTTATTGGACCGCCTCAAGGAACCGCCGTTGCCGCGGTCGATATGATCGTCCAGAAGTTCGGACGGACAACCTCTTATCGCGCGGGCCGTGTGAGCAGTGTCCTCTACGACGTTCGGCTAACGTACAACGTTGGCGATGTGATTTTTCCCGATCAGATCGCGATTCGCGGGCTGAACGCGCAACCGTTCAGCGCCGCGGGCGATTCGGGCTCCGCCATTCTTGAGCGATCCTCAAATAAGATCGTGGGGCTGCTCTTCGCGGGGGCCACGAATAATTCCGTCACCTTCGCCAATCACATCAGCGACGTGCTTAGTGCACTCAAAATCACTTTGGCCTGAATCGTGTCGCATTGGAGAGATTCCGTCTGGAAGCCAACATCACCGCCGCCTAAATAAAACCTCCACCGAAGCGGAGCGCTAAGCGGCTAAGGAGTACAGGTCTGTGAAGCTGGCCGTTTGCAGGAAAAATGTTTTTTGAGCCGCGGCCCAATCGGTGACTTCTCGCAGGAGTTCGTCGATCGACTGACAGCGGTGATTGCGGGTGATCGTCTCGTGGAGGTGCCACCAGACGCGCTCGATGGGATTCGTCTCGGGCGCGTACTTCGGAAGAAAGTGGAGGACAATTCGACCGGGGTGTTGAAGCAGGTAATCGCGGATGGCGCGGCAATCGTGGAATTTGGCGTTGTCGCAGACCACATGGATCACCCGATAGGACCGCAGTTGCCGACGCAGGTCGTCGAGGTGGGCCACGAAGAGCGCCGCGTTGCGTTGCTTTCCTGGAGCCGACAACAACAGCCGTCCTGTCCGCCAGTGAAGCGATCCAGCCAAATGCCGTTTTTCGTTGTTGCCTGGCGTGACGACCTCGGCTTGCTGGCCGCGACGCATCCACATCGACCCGATCTTGGGGTTCAAATGGACATCCACTTCGTCTTGGAACACAACGGTCTCGTTGGCCGGCAGTTGTCCGATGAATCGCTGGATTTGCTGCAGCTTCCGGGCATGCTCCGGATCGCGCGGCCCGACGACCGGCCGGGGACGACGCCAGACAAACTCCCGCCGGTGCATCCCCCGGCGGACCGTTTCGGGGCTCACGCGGATGCGTTCCTGTTCCCACAACAGCAAGGCCAACAGACCGCACGACCAGCGGCTCCGGAAGAAGCCGAAGTCCTGCGGCGTCGACTTCAACAGCCACCGCACGACGAAAATCAGCCACGAAGGAACTGTGTCTGGTTGTTCTTCGGTTCGCAAAGCCATTCCCAGCCGACCTGTCGCAAACTCCCGTTTCACCGAGCGGATCAAAGTCGGGCTGGCAAAGGTGGCCGCGCGGATCTCGCGGTAGGAACGTCCTTCGGCCAGCAACAACAGGACCAGTGCTCGCCGAGCCGTCCGCGCTGTCCGCAAGGTCTTCAAACACGTCTTGCGTTCCCGCGTCGAAAGACGAAGATGGCCATCCATGGCTTGGTCTCCGGGGATTGTGGTCGTCTATCACCCACAACCTTAGAGCCAAGCCTGTTTTCTACTCCAGATCATTCTCCCTCCGCGCTACGCACGGTGCGAGGTCTTATTTAGAATTGCTGTGCGGCGAACTTGAGACTTCTAGAAAGAGCGGCTTCCATGACGGCTTCGGACGAACTCAAAGCGCTTAAGAAGCGTCACGCGGCGCGCCTATTGATGAATCCTGCAGTTTGCGGAATCGACATCGGCGATGACCAAGATGGAAACCCTGTGTTTACGGTTGACCTCCGCAGTGACGAATCGGTCGCGCAAATCGGATTGCTCCAGCAAATCGAAGGACACCATGTGATCTACCGGTACAACCCGATCGAAAAACAATAAAGCTGTTTGACGGTCTCGCCGCAAATCGTTGGCCGCGGACGGCGGATCCAGCTTGTCTTCGAACTTCGACTGTCCGATCGGGGCGCCCTTTCCCGACGATCGCAAATTTTTCGGCGGCTCTTCGACCGCGGATAAGAGCGATCCTTTCCCGTCGCAGTCGACGACGGCTCACTGCGCGGGCAAGTCCGCCGCGACGCGGAAGCCCAAAAAATAATCGCGATAGCTGGGCACGTCCCAATAACGGAAGGCCGAGCGGCACAGGCTGGCGGCGTCGTACCAGCTGCCGCCGCGAAACACGCGGACGGTGCCGTGAGGCGGGCCGGCCGGATCCTTCTCGGGCGACTTGGCGTAATAGTTCTCACCGAACCAGTCGCGACACCATTCCCAGACGTTGCCGTGCATGTCGAACAGTCCGAACGGATTGGGCTGGAACGAGCCGACCGGAGCGGTGAAGACGTGGCCGTCGCGGCCGCTGACTCCCGTCCAGGCGGTGAATTTGTCCCGGGCGGTCGCGTCGGCCACGTTCGCGACGGTCACCAGTCCCTCCGGATCGTCGCCGTAGTAATACAGCGACGTGCTACCACCGCGGCACGCGTATTCCCACTCCGCTTCGCTCGGCAACCGATAGGCAATCTTCTCCTTGCGGCTCAACCACTGGCAGAAGGCGACTGCGTCGTTCCAGGACACGTTGACCACGGGCTGGTCGTCGGTTTGCGGAAAGCCCGTGTTCTCCCAGTTGAAGTGCGGGTCCTGCCTGAATTCGCTCGTCGCGGCGTCGAACCCCATGCCGCCTTTGCCATCGCGCTGGGCGTCGGTCACGTACCGCGCATTGCGGACGAACTCGCGAAACTGGCCCCGTGTCACCTCGCACGCGCCAAGCAGAAACGGCCGGCTGATCTGCACGTGATGCTGCGGCTGCTCTTCACGCTCCCAATCTTTGCGAAAGGCGGGGTCGGCCCGGCGGATCTGGTCGATCTGCTGCAGTGTGGAGCCCATGTAAAACTGGCCGGCGGGAATGACCACCAGCTTCATGCCGATCGAATTCGTGGGATCGACGGGCAGCTTGAGCCCATCCGCCCACCAGCGCTGCGCTGTCTTGGCGGCCGTCTCGTCAAAGGGTGCGCTGAGCAGCGCGGGCCGATCCTGCACAGCGACCGCCGAGGCGAGTGCAATCAGCCCGTTGCCGAAGGTCGAAGTCCGGTTGGACGCGATGAGCGGCTTCTCGCCCGCGAACTGCCCGCCGGCTTCGGCCGCCGCCCCGCGCGCCGCGATTTCCGCGGAAAGCCGCACAATGTGCGGGACATTCACCCATCCGGTGCGGCGATAGAGGGGCCGCGCGTCGTCGCGGGCTTCGTGCAGCCATTTGATGCCCGCTTCGCAAGCGACGATGCGAGCCTGCTTCGCCGGTGGCAGGCCGCTCGGTCCGGTCTGCAGGACAAGCAATCGTCCCAGGACCGAGCGGGCGAGACCATGCACGTCCTCTTCGGAGAGTTGAAACTCATCGACCCATTCCAGGAACGCGGCGGCGAGTTGGCTGTTGACGGTGAGCGGCAAATCGGGCGCGCGGCCCAGACGATCTTGCCTGCCGCGTTGACCAGATTGCCACGCGACGCGCGCAGCTTGGGGAGCATGTCGGAGCCGTCAGCCGAGCGAGGAGCAGAGCCGGGCTCAGACGCAAACCAGCCACCCTCGGGCAGCTGGGGATCGACGTTGGCAATGGTCTTGTCCTGCAGCCAATCGGACGCCGCCTCTTCGAGCGCGCTGAAGGCGAAGCTGCCAGTGCGGGTCGCCTCTTCGCCACCCGCGCGGCCGAGCGGTCGGGTGACGCGGCCCAACCGCCGCTGAGTCCGCCCCGCTTCTTCGTGGGCTTCGCGACAGACTTCGGTGATGGACTCGCGGCCGCCGTTGAAGAACAGGAACGGGCGAAAGGCGTGGATCGCGCGACGGATGCCCGCGTGCAAGGCATCGTTATCGAAGCCAAAGTCGTCTTGCCAGCGACGCATCTCGTCTCCCAACATGGCGTCGATCTGCGAGTCGCCGCTGGTGACAGCCGTAGAGGCGACCGGCGCCCGCCCGAACGTGCGTCGGCCGATTTCCCAACAAGTGCCGGAGCGTGCGACGAACTGTCCGGCGCCCGGGCGCGATGGCCGGGGCATTTTCCGGTTCGGCGAAAGCCTGTCCCTCGGCGGGCTGGACGACCTCCTGCTTTTGCGCATAGTCGATAAAGAGCAGGGCGCAGAGCGCGATGCAGCCCAGGCACCAGATCCACCAGTGCTTCCAGGGAGGGGCCGGCGGGGCCGGTTGCGGATTGGTCATCGGGCAGTCCTTTGCCGACGGAATTCCGCAGTGTTTTAGCGCTCAGCGCCATTCCGGCAACGTCATTCGGCCCGGACGGGGGTTTTGAGCGTCCCCAGACCGTCGATTTCGACCTCGACCTGGTCGCCGTCCTTCAGGAAGATCTGCGGGTTACGGGCCACGCCGACGCCGGGCGGCGTGCCCGTGAAAATGATGTCGCCAGGCTCGATCGTGACGACTTTAGTGATGTGCTCGATCAGCTTCGCGGGGCTGAAAATCAGCTCTTTCGTAGTCGAATCCTGCATCGTCTGACCGTTCAGCCGCAGGCGGATTCCCAGGTTGCAGGGGTCGGGGACTTCGTCGGCCGTCACCAGCCAGGGGCCAGTCGGGCCGAAGGTGTCGGGCGTTTTGCCCAGGAGCCACTGCTTGCCCGGCTTTTCGGTCTGCCAGTCGCGGGCCGAAACGTCGTTCCCCACCATGTAGCCGGCGATATATCCGGGAGCGTCGGCTGCGGAGATCAGCTTGCCGCGACGGCCGATGACAACCACCAGCTCGGCCTCGTAATCGACCTTGTTCGACGCCCGCGGCAGAAGGATGGTCACCCCCGGCCCGACGATCGCGCTGGAGAACTTGCTGAAGACGATCGGCTCGCCCGGGATCTGTGCCTTGGTTTCCAGGGCATGGTCGCGGTAGTTGAGGCCGATGCAAAAAACTTTGCCCGGGCTGGGGAGCGGCGCGAGGATCTCGCCCGTGACGAACTGCTTGGACGCTGCTCCCTTGGTGAGCGCCGTGCGGGCCCGGTCGAGTCCGCCGGCGAGCGCCAGGATGCCGGCGAGGGTGGCGGGCAGTTCGGGATCGGCCGCGCGGAGATCGACGAACCGGTCGCTTCCGGCGTCGTGATGGACACCGACCGCTCGGGGTCCCTGGGGCGTGTTCACGGTGGCTAACCGCATGGCAAATCTCTAGCTCGAAAGTGCAAACGGTCGACTTCTTAGCGTCGTCGCATGTGCAAACGTTGTTGTTGACCGATCGGCAATGGCCGAATCTGGCAAGGCAGGTGGCTTGTACGAGTTTAACGGGTGGTTGCGTTTGGGCAACCCGCGGAAAGCCTGTGAAGAAGGAGCACGCTGCGCAGTCTGAGGATCACAGCAGGAGTCGTCTTCGACCTTCGTCGTGCGCAAAAAAATTCGGGAGAATTACTGTTGTGTTTGGTCCCTCGGCGAGTGAGCATGGAGTTCATGCTCGCCATTCAAACAGACACACTGCCGCAGACGGGCCTGAGCTACTTTGCCTTCCGCATTGCGTTCCAGGAAACGCTGGAACGGATTTGCCTGGCGCAGCAAGTGGGTAATTACACTGCGGAATGTTTCGGGTTTTTGACGGAAGTTCCGTTCCTGCGCCGTGCCGCCGCACGTCCAGCTCGACCTGATCGCCGAGACCTGGTGTAAGCACGCGTCGACCGAAAAGTTCGTGGCGAACCTCGTCGACGAGAGCGTGATCTACGCGGCCTGTGAAACGTCGGCCCGCATCGTCGAGCAAGAGCCGCATGTGATCGCCCGCTACCTGCACGGCGGTCCTCAGTCGGTTTCTCCGAAGATCGACGGCCTGCTCGCCGGCGAGTTGCGGGCCCTGCACCTCAACCTGGCCAGCGACGGCGATTTCCTGATGATCAGCCAGTTCGAGGACATGCCTCCCACCGAGGCGGCCGAGTCGAAACGGCAGTTCGGCCTCGACGACGATCGCTTTGAGGTGATGTTCGAGGTGCTCGGCCGCTGGGCGATGTCCCATTCGTTCCTGCAGAACCTGTGCGGTCTGATGACCAAGGAAGAAATCGTCCGCACCGCGCTCGAACTGGGCGTGACCTGATTTGCCGTACGCGGCCCCTTTTGCAGGGGCCTTGATCCAGGGTCGCCCGCCATGGCCAGTCCGAAGACGCGGCGAGCTGGGACCGCCAAGAAAACCGCGGCGACGAAAACGCCCGCCGTGAAAAAGCCGCCGGCGAAGAAAACGCCCGCTCAGAAAGCGGCCCGCAAGACCGCAAAAAAGCCGGCGGGCACCAAGAAGACGCCGCCCCGGCGCAAGTCGAGCGGGTTTGGCCGCGTCCGCGTGCCCGTCGACGCTCGTCTCGATCTGGTCTTTCAGAAGGACTACCAGGCGCGGGAGGTCTTCGACTTTCTCAAGGTGCAGACCATCCGCGAGCTCGAGCAGTTCGGCCCGGCCGAGATCCTCGACCGGCTCACTTGGCCGATGCAGCAAACCGTCCTGCGAATTCGCAAAACCCTGGCGCTGGCCAACCGGCATTTGGCGCAGGATGAAAAGTTTGCGAAAGACTTCTTGCGGGAGGTTTCGCCAACCTCCGTAAACCGCCGCACGTCGCAGAAGTGACATCGCGAGTTTGCTTTTCTTAAGACGCATTAAGACTAGGCGGAGTCTTGGTTACCGCGCTCGCTCGCCGGGTCGTCGGCCGCCGTTCGGTCTGGCCCGATTTCGCGATTTATCGTACAAGCTCGACCCCCGCGAGGAGCCTTTCTGTGAGGGTCGAGATGGTCTTGAGACTACGGTTCGCCGGTGCGATCATTTTCGCCGTCGCGCTGTTGAGCGCAGGACAAGTCTTTGGCCAGCCGGAAGGATTCTCCTCGCCGCCGCCCCCGCTGACCCACGAGGGCTACTCCGCTCCGCCCAGCGCCCAGCCGCCGGGTGAAACGCCCAATCCCTATACCGATGCGTCGAGCCCTCCGCCGCCCGGTCCAGGCTCCGGGCCACCCGGTTATCCCGCGCCGCTCACGGGACCGCCTCCCGGATACGGACCGTCGCCGGGGTATGGACCGCCACCAGGCTATGGTCCAGCGCCGGTTTACGGACCGCCGCCTGGATATGGCCCCTATCCGGCCTACGTGCCGGGGCCCATGGTTTTCTTCCCCGCCTTCAATCCGGAACCGCCTCGGTTTTGGATCCGCTCCGACTACCTCGTGTGGTGGACGAAGGGCGCGTCGTTGCCGCCGCTCGTGACGACGGGCAGCACCGGCGACACGTCGCCCGGCGCCCTCGGACAGCCCAACACCGCCACCCTCTATGGCGACGGCAGCGTCGGATTCGGAGCGACGAGCGGCTGGCGTCTCGACGTCGGCGGCTACTTCGACGCGCATGAGACCTGGGGGATCGAGAGTGTCTTCGTCATCCTTGGCAGGCAGGCGGCGGGCTTCGACGGCTATTCGGATCAGAACGGCAACCCCCTCATCACGCGCCCGGTAATCAACGCCAACAACGGCACCGAAACCGCGTATTCCGACGCGTACCCCGGCTCGCTGGCCGGCGGCACTTCCATCACGAGCACGAGCCAGTTTCTCAGCTGGGACATCAACGCACTCCGCAAAATTCTCCAGACCGACCATTGGCGAGTCGAAGGCATGGTGGGCTTTCGCTACATGAACCTGACCGAGTCGCTCGAAGTCGACGACGCACTTTACCCGCTGACCTCCGGCGCACTGACCTTCCTCGGTCAGCCCGTCGACACGTCTAGCACCATGTACGACTACGACCGCTTCAAAACGATCAACAACTTTTACGGCGGCCAGTTGGGCGGCCGCGCGACGTGGTCCTCCGGTCCGTTCCAGATCGAGTCGGTCACCAAGCTCGGCCTGGGTGCCACGGAGCAAACGACCGAGATCAGCGGCGCGACGACCGTGGTCAACGGGTCCGGTGTTGCCAACACAGCTCCGGGCGGCATCCTGGCGACGACGGCCAACATCGGCACCTTTCACCAGGCCCGCTTCTCACTCGTGCCCGAAGAGGACCTCAATTTCAGCCTGGCGATCACCCCGTACATTTCGGCCCGGCTGGGTTACTCATTCATCTACTGGAGCAGCGTAGTCCGCCCCGGCGACCAGGTCTCCCGGGTCGTCAGCCCGACCTTGGTCCCCTCCGATCCGACGTACGGCACCGGCGGACCGAACGAACCCGGCAACCACTTTCAAACCACCGGCTATTGGGCCCAAGGCCTAAACATCGGCCTCGACTTCCACTTCTGATCGCCCGGCGTTTGCCCCGTCGATCGAGTCCCGTCCCGTCCATCCCGCTCTTGTAGGGTGGGAACCTAGTCCCGCCGCAGGCGGGGGGCCGGCCCACCATCCGCAAAGCGGGCCACCTGTCCGAGACGGCGGGAAGAAATGGTGTGCCTACGGCCGCAAGGCGCCTTGTCGACACCCTACGAAACGTGTCCGGTCCCACTCCTCGCCCTCGCCGGTCCGCATCGGATGAGAGACGGCCAATTTCTCCGGGCTTTTCTCGGTGAAACAACGTGTCCCGTCCCGTGAGCCCCGCTCAAAACGTGTCCGGACCGGACTCCGACCGTCCGCAGTCGGCTCGTCATCGGCTGCTGGGGATCTTTTTCTCCCCTTAGTGAAAAAGGATCCCCACCACCGCCGGGGATCCTTTTGTCGTCCCCGGCGGGAACAAGATCCCCACCAGACAGCTCTTGACCAGTCGCCTCGGGTGGCACTGCGCGCGCCGCGGCCATTCCTGTCCCGTCCCAATGCGTTCGTGTCCCGTCCCGCTCTACTCCAGCCCCAAAGGGGCGCGACAGCTACAGCCTGGGGCGGAGCGCAGCGCAGGCCCAGGAACCCGAGACCCCAATCTACCTCCAATCTTTCCCCCTCTCCTATCCGCTTCGGCGAATGGGAGAGGGTCGGGGTGAGGGCCAATTTCTTCGGCGTTTTCTCGGTGAAACAACGTGTCCCGTCCCACCGCCGACACAATTCCTCGCAGATCGGTCCGACCTTGGACTTTGGACGTTGGACTCGCCGGAGACCTAACCTTCCCCGTGTCCTGTCCCGACCTGCGATCGGCAGTGGCTCACGAATTTCGTGGGTCACCTATCTGAGAATAAATTCGTGACCCAACCCCCCGTGTTTTCACCTAGACCATTCCGCTGCACTGCACCTCGGCGCGCAAAATGTCCGCTCTCTCCATTCAGCCACAAAACCGAAATCCATCCAAGATCAGTTTTCTTGGAATTCGAGATCGACGATCCCCGCCGTTACTGAGTGGGCTGCCGCAGCGATTCCGAATTTAAGGCGACTCGGGATCCCACGCCTGCGCTTCGCTCCGACGTGGGCTATCGGATCTCAGCCCGTTGGGCCTCAATACGAGAACGGTTCATGCCCGACGGTTTGGCGCGAGACTGTCCGCGAATTGGCGGCGTCGTTGTGGCGCTGGCCCTCGCTGACAGCGAGGGCTCTTGGATCGCAGCGAATTCCCGGACGCTGTCACGGCTCGGCGTGGGCCTGTCTGCTCACGACGACGCGATCGCATCCAGGCGCACAAAAAAAGCGGCCCCCGGAATTGCTTCCGAGGGCCGCTTGGCTATCAACAACTCTTCTCGTTCAGGTCATTCAGCTTGAGGCGGTCAATCATTCCGAACGAGTCGAGCAGGCTATTGAACTAGCCCTGCTGATCGCGAAGGCGCGAAGGGAAGTAGGCCTTCGAGTCTTCCGGAGGAGCCGGGGCCGGCGCCGTCGCCGGGGCAGGAGCCGGGGCCGGCGCCATGTTCGGCGCCGGAGTCGGCATCGGAGCCATCGGCTGCGACGTCGAAGCACAACCACCGACCGGGCCCGTGCAGCCCGGTTTGCAGCAGTTGCCGTCGACCACGTCGTAACCGCACTGCTTCAGGGCCTTCTCCGCGTGCTTGCGGACGCTACGATCGCAGTCCGCCAACGCACAGGTCAGGGCCGCCACGACTTCGCGGCTGCAGCAGCAGGGGTTCTTCTTCAGCGAGTGACCAATCGTCTCAGCCGACTCACGACGAACGTGCTCGTCGGCGTCATTCAAACCGTAGACCATCGCGCACAAGATTTCCGGATTGCACTGGCAGTCATACGAGCCCAGCTTGTGGATGGCGTGGGCGCGCTGCTTGCCGTAGCAGGCCGTCTGCGACTTGTAGATCAGGTCAGCAACTTCGCAGGGGTTGGCGCAGCAAACCTTGGTCGTGGTGCACGACGTCTGGTAGCAAACGCCCTTGCTGTGATGGAAGATGTCGAACAGGCCGTGCGGGTAGCTGGTGCACGCGTTGCACGAATTGCAGCTATTGCACGTGTTGCAGGCCGGAGCGGCCGGCACGCAGCAGCTGGCCGGGGCCGGAGCACAGTACTTCGGCGCACAAGTCGCCGGAGCACAGCACGTGGCCGGAGCCGGGCAGCAGTGAGACGACGGAGCGGGGCAACCGCAGGTCGCCGGAGCCGGGCAGCACTTCGGCGCTTCGCAGCACCGAGGAGCGGCACACGGAGCCGGGCAGCCGCAGGTGGCCGGAGCCGGGCAGCACTTCGGCGCTTCACAGCACCGAGGAGCGGCACACGGAGCCGGGCAACCGCAGGTCGCCGGAGCGGGGCAGCAGCGAGAGCGCAGGCAGCCGGAGCACAGCAGGCGGCTGGAGCCGGGCAGCAGTGCGGGGCCGGAGCGCAGCAAGCCGGAGCGGCGGCCGGACCCGGGCAGCAGCGGGAAGCCGCAGCGCACGGAGCCGGAGCGCAGCAGGCAGCCGGAGCCGGACAGCAATGCGGAGCCGCGGCACAAGGAGCCGGGGCACAGCAAGCGGCCGGAGCCGGAGCACAGCACTTGGGAGCCTCGCAGCAACGGCTGCAGCACGCCGGTTTCTGACAAGCACATTGCCGTTGGTAACAGTGCACCGTCGGGCAACAGGGCTTGACGATTACCGGCTTGCAGCAGCAGGGCTGACAGGCGCTCGTGCACCCACAGCCCTTCGCACAGCCGTCATGGTTCCAGCTGTGGAACAGGTCGAACATGTCGGCCTGTGCGGCAGTGGCCAGGCCGAAGGTGGCGACCACGGCGCTTAAGAGTCTCATCCATTTCATGACGCAGAGTCTCCTTCCCTTGGGATTCGGATTCGTGGGCCGTCTCCATCGGTCGGCGACGTGCCGGCAAAAATTTTGTTCGTGGGCACTCGTGGCCTCGGATCTGGTTCGGAGATCGAGGCCGCCCGGCGACGCGCGTCGCTAATTCCGAGTTACCGACCGCAGTCGCGCCGCTGAGACGACAAAACGTTTTTAACCACGCAGGGAGAGCCTTCATTGGCCCCCTGTTTGGGCTCAGGTTCCCCACCCGAGCCGCACTTCCAGGCGGTACATGAGGTACGTCCTTCACTCTCGGTCTTTGAAGGACTGGACCAATCTATCGGCGGCATTCGAACGACCGCTTTAGTCGCACAAACCAGTAATTCGCAAGGCAGTTACGTCAAACCGAGGGCCGGTTTTTTCGGCCGTGCCGCGTGCGAAAAATGGATGCGACCTTGATGCCGACTGGTCTGCCGGGAGGGCCAGCCGCGCCAATGGTGGAGAGGATGCGCGGGGGGACAGAAGGCTGGGAAGAGTTTTCAGATATGCGGAACAGTTTTCAAAAGTGCGGATCGTTGGCCTCGATCAGCCTCAGGAGATAGCGCCCGTAGCTGTTGTTGCGCATGGGCTCGGCGAGACGGCGGACCTCGTCCTTGCCGATGTAACCCATGCGATACGCAATCTCTTCCAGACAGGAAACCTTGAGCCCCTGTCGCGCCTCGAGCACGTGCACGAAGGTGCCCGCTTCCAAGAGCGACTCATGCGTCCCCGTGTCGAGCCAGGCCGTGCCGCGGCCAAAGATCTCCACGGTGAGGCGGCCCGCTTCGAGATAGCGGCGGTTGAGATCGGTGATCTCCAACTCGCCACGCGGCGACGGCTTGAGCGATTTGGCGATCTCGCAGACGTCCCGGTCGTAGAAGTACAGACCGGTCACCGCGTAGTTCGAGCGGGGCTGCTTGGGTTTCTCCTCGATGTCGACGGGGCGGCCGCCAGCGTCGAGCACCACCACGCCGTAGCGTTCGGGGTCGGCCACATGGTAGGCAAAAACCGTCGCGCCCGAAGTGCGCTCGGCCGCGCGGCGGAGGTTGTTGCTCAAGTTCTCGCCGTAAAAGATGTTGTCGCCGAGCACCAGACAGGACAGGTCGCCCGCGAGAAACTTCTCACCAATGAGAAAAGCTTGCGCCAGCCCCCCGGGGTTCGGCTGCTCGGCGTACGACAGCTCCAGTCCCCACTGCGACCCGTCGCCCAACAGCCGCTCGAACATGGGCAAGTCGATGGGCGTGCTGATGATCAGAATTTGCCGCATCCCCGCCAGCATCAGCGTGGACAGCGGATAAAAGATCATCGGCTTGTCGTAAACGGGCAAGAGCTGCTTGCTGACGACGCGCGTGGCCGGGTGCAGGCGCGTGCCCGCTCCGCCCGCCAGGATGATGCCCTTGCGAAGAGGCGCGGAGCCCTCGGCCGGCACGTTCATGGCTGGGGATCTTTCTCGAGCAGGGCCCGGTAATATGCGATCGTTTTCGTCAGCCCGCTCTCGAGGGAGACGCGCGGCGCCCAGCCCAGGACCTTCTTGGCCCGGCTGATGTCGGGGCAGCGCTGCTTCGGATCGTCCTGCGGCAGCGGCATGAATTTCAGCTCCGACTTCGATCCGGTCAGCCGTAGTACCGTCTGGGCCAGCTCGAGCATCGAGGTTTCGACCGGGTTGCCCAGGTTCACCGGGCCCGTCGTTTCCTTTTGATCCATCATGCGGATCAGTCCCTCCACCAGGTCCTCGACATAGCAGAAGGAGCGGGTCTGGCGGCCGTCACCGTAAATCGTCAGCGGCTCGCCGCGCAATGCCTGCACGATGAAGTTGGAGATCACGCGGCCGTCGTCGCGGGCCATCCGCGGGCCGTACGTGTTAAAGATGCGGACGATCCGCACCTGGACTCGATGCGCCAGGTGATAGTTGACGCACAGCGACTCGGCGACGCGCTTCCCCTCGTCGTAACAGCTCCGCGGGCCGATCGGATTGACGTGGCCCCAATAGTCCTCCGTCTGCGGGTGGACCTGGGGATCGCCGTAAACTTCCGAAGTGGAGGCGTGCAGGATGCGGGCCGAGCACCGTTTGGCCAGCCCCAGCACGTTCACCATGCCGACCGTCGACGTCTTGATCGTCTTGATCGGATTGGACTGATACGCCTCGGGCGAAGCGGGACAGGCGAGGTTATAGACCTGGTCGACCTCCAGGAACACCGGGCGAACGATGTCGTGGCGGATCAGCTCGAAGTGCGGCCGAGAAATCAGCTGCTCGACGTTGTTGCGGCTGCCCGTGAAGAAGTTGTCGAGGCAGAGGACGTTATCGCCCCGCTCGATCAGCCGGTCGCAGAGATGGCTGCCGACAAAGCCGGCACCGCCGGTGACTAAAATCGTTCGCATTCAGGGTGTCCAAATTAACGCGGCGGAACGGGGCGCGGCATTCCGTCGTCATTCGTGTTTCTTCGGTTGCCCGTTTAAGCGGGCGGAAATCGCCTTCTGCGTTTGCGGCTTCAGCGTCGTCAGGTATTCGACCACGTTGACCAGGTCGTCGGCCGTCATCGCTTTTTGGAGATCGGCGGGCATCAGCGAGACGCTTTGTTCCTTGACCTCGTCGACTTCCGACATCTTATAGGCGCGGGTGATCGCGTCGTTGCCTTTGACGGCGATGGAGTCGGCCGTGCGGCTGACCAAGAGGCCCGTGACGACGTTGCCGTTGGCGAGCGCGACCGTGTAAGCCGCAAAATTATGGCTAATCGCCGCGCTCGGGAACAGGATCGATTCGTAGATCGCCGGCCGGCTGAGCTTAGCGCCGATCTCGGAGAGATTCGGGCCGACGTCCTTGCCCTGTCCGTTCACGACGTGACACTTCGCACAAGTGCCGACGGTCGCGAACACGATCTCGCCTTTCCGCACGTCGCCGCGACGCCGCACGAGTTGCCGCACGGGGGGTAACGGCCGCGCGTCGGCCGACGGCGGGAGGGGAAATAGCTTGGCGGCCCGTGCGCGAACGGCCTCGGAGGATGACGCGTAAGCCGCGGCCGAGGCGGCTTCACGCAGCGATGCGTCGAGCCGGCCGTGCTCGGCGCGAGCCAGGATTTCGTTGGTGCCGCGCGTCGTGCGGCCCGCGGCTCGCAATGCTTGGCGGCGGAGATCGAGGGGCCGCTTCGTGTCATCGACGAGGGGCCACAGCAATTTGCCGGCCCGCGGATCTTCAGAGCTGCCGAGCGCGGCGATCGTCGCTTCCACGGTCTTCAGGTCGTGGCTGTCGAGCGCAGCCCGGATCGTCGCGTTCTCTCCCAGGTCGAGCATCAGTCGGACCGCCCGCACTCCGAGCGCGCTCTCAGCGTGGGCTTGGGCCGTCGCCAGCAAGTCGTCGGCGTAGCCTGGGAGCTGGAACCGCTCGATGAGATCGACGAGCCGTGCCGTGCCGCGCTGCGCCGTGACGAAGGCCTTAAGGGCGCTCGCTTGTTGGGGATCGCTGAGCACGGTCTCCCGATCGAGCCGCGCGAGCGCTTCGCCGCGAATCAGGTCGCGTTGCGAAGGCTCGGGCCGCGACTCGTGAAAGGCTAGCCGCGCCAGGACCGGCTGCTTCTCCGGACCGAGCTGAAAATCGAAGGCCCGCAGCAGCCGCGGCAATTCACTGCCGGGCGTTTCCGGCGCGACAAGGACTGCTTCCAACAGGGCCGGCGTCTGCAATCCCCGCGAGCGCCAGATGATGTCGCGGCCGGCCTTTGTGGCTGCCGGCTTCGCGCCGGCGCGCTTGAGCCAGGCCGCGAGGCAGGCATCCCAATCGCCGTCGGCCCCGATGCCGAGCGACTCCAGATTCCAGCGGTCCTTGCCGTCGTGGGCCAGGGCCAACTCGGCCCACAGCTCGGCTCGAGCCGGGCCATCGACATTTCGCAAGGCGATGGCACACTCGCGGCGGACCTCGATTGACGAATCGTGGGCGAGCTTGCGAACGATTTCGGTCACGCCGTGGCGGATGCGTCGCGCCGCTCGCAGGGCCGTCGTTCGCAACTGCGGATCGGCGTCGTCCGCAGCCCGCGCGATGTACTGATTACCATGCCCGTCAAGCATCGCGAGCAGCCATAAGGCCCGCGCCCGCTGGGTGGCTTTGCCGGACTTCTCGAACGCTCGAGCAAGCTCCCCTTCCGCCTGTGCGCCGCTTGAGCGCAGGGCCGTCCAGGCCAGGTAGCGAGTCGCCAGATTCGGACTGCCGAGCGCTTCAATCGCTCCCGAAACCGAATTGAAATCCTGCGGCGGCACGCGATACGGCGTTTTCGGCGGCGCCAGGCGATAGATGCGGCCGCGCTTAACGTCGCCCATCCGGTGGCCGCCGACACCCGGATCGTACCAGTCGGCGACAATCAGCGATCCGTCCGGCGCGACGCAAACGTCTGACGGCCGGAACCAGTGATCGCGGGCTCCCGACAATAAGTTGACGGTCGCCGTCGAGCGGTAACCCGCCCCGTCCGGAACAATCTCGTAGGAACGCACGACGCTCGGCCCCGCGTCGGCATGAATGACCTGACCTTGGTACCGAGTCGGCAGCAGCGTCCCCTCGTACGCGACGATGCCCGTCGGCGAGCCGGCCCCGGTGACCAGCAAGTTGGGGACCACGCCCGGGTCGTTCTGGTGCCAGTGCTGTTCGGGAATGGTGGCCTCGAGATTGGTTCGCGGCGTTTGCCAACCGGCTCCGGTCTTCTGGTCGCGATAACCGTAGTTGCCGTATTCGAGGAGATAGTTGATGCGGACGGCCCGGTTGCCGTCGTCATCGTTGTCCGACTGCCATAAGCCGCCGAAAGAATCGACGGCCAGCTCGTAGTTGTTGCGGAAGTTGTCGGCGAGGACCTCGAAGCGGCTGCCGTCGAGCTCGCAACGAAAGGCCATCCCGCCGTGAAAAGGCCGCCCTTTGTCGACGACCGGGCGACCGAAAATATCCTTCACAACGTTGCCGTCGCGATCGTGGACCGAGTGCCCTTCGTTGCCGAAGTTCCAGTACAGCCGGCCATCGGGGCCGAAGACAAATTTATGCGCGGTGTGGTCGTGCTGCGGAATGCCCGTCTTGCTGAAGAAGACTTCTTTCTTGTCGGCCTTGCCATCGCCGTCGGTGTCCGTGAAGACGAAGATGTTGGGCGAGACCGAGACAATGACCCGATTGCCGAGCACGCAGATGCCCATCGCTGAGTCGATATCGCGCCCCTGGTAAAAGACGGTCGACTTGTCGGCTTTTCCGTCGCCGTCGGTGTCTTCCAGGATCAGGATGCGATCGCCCTCGGGGCGCTCGCCGTTGCGGTGGCGATAGTTGACGACCTCGCAGACCCACACGCGGCCGCGGGCATCGACGTCGATATTGGTGGGGCTGAGCATCATCGGCTCAGAGGCGAAGAGCGTCGCCTCGAGCCCGGGCCCGACGTCGAGCCCGGCAAGTGCTTGCGATGGTGGGTGTTCGTCCTGGGCGCGGGCCGGTGATCGGCCGATCGTGAGGAGAGCAAGCAGGGCACCGCAGAGAAAGGCACCCCTCACCCCCAGCCCCTCTCCCGCAGGGGGAGAGGGGGGAAGAGGTTCAGTTTCGGCATCGCCTAGGCAAACAGCTGCCCCGCGCAAATCTTCTCCCCTCTCCCCTCGCGGGAGAGGGGTCGGGGGTGAGGGGGCCATTTCGCGCAGGCCGTCCGTTTTGCGATTAGCAGAAAGCACCCTGGGGCTGACGCCGCAGGCTCGCCAGGCCGATTCTTCCGTCCCCTTCACGAGCCGCTCTCCGCACGCCACTGGTCCAACAGCGCCTGGATGCGGGCCGGGTTGAAATCGGCCGGCTGCGGCTTGTCCTGGTTGGCATCGAGCTCTTTCAGCGTCAGTGGGCGGGACGGCACGCCATCCGCCGGAACGTCGACATGCGCGGCCCAGACGATGGCGTTCAGCACAAGCTTGCGGAAGTTGTCGTTGCCCCAGTTCCAGTGCACGTGGCCGCCGCTCAGGCCGAAGCCCCGTCCGCCGTCCGGTCGTTCGCGAGCCCAGGCCATCGTCTGCGGCTCGCCCTTGGCGATCGCCGCGCGGACGGCCGGATTGCCGCTGTGCGTGCCGTCCTTGCCGACGCTGCTCTTCGGGGGAAGGTCGGTGAGGATGGGCGTCACATCCCCCTGCGGCAGAAACCGCATGTGGTAGTACCACTCGTCGTTGATTTTGAACGGATGGACGCCGCGAGTGATCGGATGCTGCGGGAGGGATTTATAATTCGCCGTCCAGTGCGGGTTCACGGACCAGTTCGGTGAGAAATAACCGCCGGTCCATTCTTCCATCGCTTCTCCCGCGCCACCGTTGGGCACCTCGACCGCGTAGTGAATGCAAACCAGGCCGACGCCGCGCTTCATCAGCTTGTCGACTTCGGCCAGGTGCTTGACGAGCGGGTGACCCTCGCCGCCGTCGGCGTAGACCACAATGCAGTCGGCATCATTCAAGATGCTCGCGTCTTTGGGCCAGCCGTTCTCGACCACCACCGCGTGCACCTGGGGGACGTTCTCGTTGAGCGCCTTGGCCAGGAGCAGCGAGCCGGCCCGATGTTCGTGTTGGGCATAGCCGTGGCTCTTGTGGCCGGCGATGAAGACGATCTTCTTCTGCTTGCCGGTTGGCTCGTTCGAGGTCGAGCCTTCCGGCTTGAGCTCGCGGTACTTGATGTTGCGGAACTGCACCTTCATCGGCACGCCGGCGTGCAGCTGCAGGGCCAGGATGCCCTCGGATCGGCGCATCGTCTTGTCTTCGTCGTCGCAGACAGCCGTCAGGACCCCATTGATCCGCTGCTCGAAGTGGAAGCCGCGGGCCGTGATCTGGTAGGTGTTCCAGTCGTCCTTCTTGATGTGCGACTGGATGTCGCTGCCCTCACCGAGCGTGCCGACGACCTTCGCCTTGTGATCGTCGCCGATGATCGTCTTTTGCCCGCGGGCGGCGAGCATGCCGCGGAAGCCTTCGCCGTAGATCGAGCCCGAGTAGGTATTGCCGGCGTCGATGTCGGCCTGATAGCCGTAAACGACCCACTTCTTGCCCGGCGCCTCGAAGCTGCGGTATTGGATTCCCGAGTTGGGCTGGAAGGCCGGCGGCGGCTTCACGCCGGAGCCAATCTTGTACTCCAACGTCAAGTCGAAGTCCTTGGTATTGAAACCTTCCTTGAGCAGGAACGTGTTGCCCTTCGTCGGGTGTTCGACCGTCGTTTCGCCGACGATCGTGCCATCCTCAACCTTCCAGAACTCGGGGTTGCCCGTCCAGCCCTTGAGCGATTGGCCGTCGAAGAGTAATTCGACGCCGGGCTCGGCTGACTGCGCGACATGCGGCGCGGCCAGGCACACGGCCCAAGCGGCCGCCACGGCCAGTAAAACACGTGGGAAAGTTAAGCGAGGGGGAACGCTGCGCTGCATTTTCTTCTCACTCCGACCAAGGGGGGACGCACGTGCGGATGGTCAATCGTGCGCCCGGGTCCGGCCGAGTGGTGCTCGAGTCGGCGGAAGGGCGCGAAAAATCTGCGGGCGGACCGCAGGCATCTCTGTCTGCGGGCGAGCCGCAGAAATCCATTGTGGTCCGCCGCGAGAATAAAGTCCAAGCAGTGACCGACTGAGAACGCCCCCTTGGACGGTGCGCGAACAATCGGGTTCGCAGCACGCCAGCGAGGCGCGATCGCCCCTCTGCCTCCTCGCGGAATTCATACAGCTCTCGCACGCGAAATCGGCCTGCAAACCCATTGGCACGGGAAGTGCGATCCTTCTTGCTATGGTAGTTTTGCGCGGAAAACAGCCGCGTTGGGGCAGTTTGACGCGGCGCAACGCGCACGAGTAACTTGACCCCTCCTTGCTGGCCGAGTCGACCTTCCACGGCTGTTCCATTTGGCCACGGCGGTTCGTTTTGGCCCGACAGATCATCAATAGCAGACCGTTAAATACTGCCGTGACGAAGCCGCTTCCGGGCGTTCAGCCAGATCAGCAGTCGCCGGGCAACCACCAGCCTTGTGCCGTGGTCGGCATCGGTGCGTCGGCGGGCGGCATTCAAGCGCTCAGCAAATTCTTCGGCGGAGCCCCGCCGGGAGCCGGCATCTGCTACGTGGTCGTCCAACATTTGCCGGTCGACGTCACGAGCCCGCTGGCCGAGCGTTTGCGGAAGGACACGCCGCTGACCGTCGTCGAGATCGCCCCTGGAATGAAGGTGGCGGCCGATACCCTTTACATCCTGCCGCCGGGCAAGTTCCTCGAGATTCACGAAGGCACGCTGGCGGTGCACGAGCCGATCGAGCCCCGCGGTGATCGCATGCCGATCGACGGCTTCTTCCGGTCGCTGTCGATGGATCAGCGGGAAAACGCCGTCGCCATCATCCTGTCCGGCACGGGCCAGGACGGCACCAAGGGCATCCGCGAGATCAAGGAGCGGGGCGGCATGGTGATGGTCCAGGAGCCGGAAGAGGCCGGCTTTCAGGACATGCCACGCAGCGCCCTGCAGAGCGACGTGGCCGACTACATTCTGCCGGCCGAACAACTCCATCAGGTGCTCATTAATTATGTCGAGCACAACGAGCTGTTTGACGACCGTCCGCAAGAGGTGGCCGACGAGGCGGCCCAGATCGCGGAAATCGTCCTCATGCTCGAGGCCAATACCGAATACGACTTTCGCGAATACAAGCACTCGACCCTGTTGCGCCGCATTCGTCGCCGCGTCACGCTCCGCGCACTGTCGACGATCGACGAATACATTCATCTGCTCCGCGACAAGCCGGAAGAGCTGGAGGAGCTGGGCCGCGACCTGTTGATCTGCGTGACATCGTTCTTCCGCAATCCTGAGGCTTGGAAAGAGCTGCGGACCGAAGTGCTGGAGAAGCTGGTCGAGGAGAAGCAGCAGACGGGCGAGCCGGTCCGCGTCTGGATCCCGGGCTGCGCGACGGGCGAAGAGGCCTATAGCCTGGCCATGCTTTTGAGCGAGGCCGTGCAGGGCCGGCGCGAACGAGTGCAGATTTTCGCCACCGATATCAGCAACAACGCCTTGAAGGTGGCCCGCGCCGGTCTCTATCCGCCGGTGATTTCGGCGGACGTCAGCCAGGAGCGGCTGCGGCGGTTCTTCGTGCGGGACGGGGACGGCTATCGCGTCGTCAAGTCGCTGCGAGAGATGGTGGTCTTCGCCTCGCAGGATATTAAAGGGGACCCGCCGTTCTCGCGGGTCGACCTGGTCAGCTGCCGCAACCTGCTCATCTACCTGACGCCGACGGCGCAGAAGAACATTCTGGCCAAGATTCATTTCGCGCTACGGCCGGGCGGCTTCCTCTTTCTGGGGAACTCGGAAACTCCCAGCCGCGGGACTGCCCCCTTCGAGCCGATCTCGACCAAGTGGCGAATTTATCGCCGGGCCGGCGGCGGCTCGCTCCCCGCAGTCGACGCCCGGCGGACCCGCCGCCCTTCGATTTACGCGACCGAAGTCGGCGCGCGCAAGCGGCAGCCGGCCGGTTTTCGCGAGCTGTTGGCTGACATGAAGCTGCGGCACGCCCCGGGCGCCACGCTGCTGGTGAACGCGCGCTGGCAGCCCGTTTATATCGCCGGGCTGGTGAAGCAATTCTTCGAGGTTCCTGAGGGGGAACAACGGCAGAGCATTCTCGATATGGCCCGCAGCGGCCTGCACTTGAAATTGCGCAATGCCCTGCAGCGAGCGGCCAAGGAAAACTCGGCCACGTCGTTCGAGCGGGCCCGCGTGAAGCAGGACGTCGGACCGGCGGTGCTGGTCGGCGGGACCGTGCTGCCTGTCAAGCATCCCGAGACCGATGAGGCGATGTTCCTGGTCGAGCTCGTCGGCGTTCCCGAGCCGGAAAGCGAGCCGGCCGCCCCGCAAGCCGAAGAGAACCGCGAAGAAATGGCCCGCCAGCTCGAGCACGAACTGCACGAGACCAAGGAACAGCTCAACACTACGATCGAAGAGCTGGAGCAGGCCAACGAAGCGCTCAAGGCGGCCAACGAAGAAGCCATCTCCGTCAACGAAGAGCTGCAGTCGGGCAACGAAGAGCTCGAGGCCTCGAAAAAAGAGCTGCAATCGCTCAACGAAGAGCTGACCGTCGTCAACTCGCAGCTCGAGGAAAAGGTTCGCGAGCTGGAGGCGGCCAACACCGACTTCGACAACCTGCTGTCGAGCGCCAAGCTGGCCGTGATCTTCCTCGACACGAATTTCCGCATCCGCAACTTCACGCCGCAGGCCGCCGACCTGTTCCGCGTGATTCGCAGCGACGTCGGCCGGCCGATTGCCGATCTCACGAACAACTTTATGAGCGGCGATCTGGTGCCCGACGCGCAGCACGTCCTCAAGACACTGGGAACGATCGAACGGGAGGTGCCCACGCTCGACGGCCGCTGGTTCCTCCGCGAAATGCTTCCCTATCGCACGCGGGACAATCGCATCGAAGGGGTGGTCGTCACCTTCCACGACGTTTCGCGGCTCAAGCAGGCGCAGGCCGAGCTGCAGAAGCAAAAGGACCAACTGCGGCTCGTCACCGATTCGCTCCCCGTGCTCATCGCCTATATCGATCGCGACGAGCGGTACCAGTTCCTGAATGCGGCCTACGAAGAGTGGCACGGCCGCTCGATCGCTTCGAGCTTGGGCAAGCGGCTCAGCGACGTCGTCGACCGCCGCATCTTCGATGCAATTCGGCCCGACATGCAGCGGGCGCTGGCCGGCGAAACGGTCTTCTACGAGCGGGAGCTGAACTATCCGCAGGGGCCGCGGTTTGTGCAGGTGCACTACATTCCGCAGCGGGCCGACGACGGCGAAGTGGCCGGCTTCTACGCCCTGATCCAGGACATCACCGACCGCAAGCGGGCCGAGGCGACCTTGCGGGAAAGCGAGAACCGCTTCCGCATCATGGCGGACGGAGCGCCGGTGCTCATCTGGCGTTCGGGCCCCGAAAAACTGTGCAACTGGGTCAACCGCGGCTGGCTCGAATTCACCGGCCGCGCGCTCGACGACGTCCTGGGCGAGGGCTGGATGGCCGACGTGCATCCCGACGACTTGCCCCGCGTCACCCGCGAATACCAGGCGGCATTCGACGCGCGCCAACCCTTCGAGATCGAATTTCGCATGCGGCGGGCCGACGGAGCTTACCGGCACCTGCTCGAGCGGGGGGTGCCTCTCTCCGACGGTCCGGGCGATTTTTTGGGCTACATCGCCTCCTGCATCGACATCACGGAGCGAACGCAGTTCGAGCGCGAGCTCGACAAGGCGCGCGAGGAGGCCGACTCGGCCAACCGCTCCAAGAGCGAGTTCGTGGCCAACATGAGCCACGAGATCCGCACACCGATGACGGCCATCCTGGGCTACGCGGACGTGCTGGCCGCCCACCTGATGGACGAGGACGATCTGCATTGCGTCGAGACGATCCGCCGCAACGGCCGCTTCCTGCTGGAAATCATCAACGACATTCTCGATCTCTCGAAGATCGAGGCCGGTCGGCTGGAGATGAACTTCGAGCGGATCCGCGTCGATTCGCTGGTCAACGAAATCCTGGCGATGATGCGGCTGCGAGCCGTCGAGAAGGGCCTGAAGCTCGAAGCCGAATTTGCCGAGCGCATTCCCGAAACGATCGAGAGCGATCCCCGCCGGCTGAGGCAAATCCTCATCAACCTGATCGGCAACGCCATCAAGTTCACCGACCGCGGCACCGTGCGGCTAACGATCGGCTTCGACACGGCCCAATCGCAAATCGCCTTCGAAGTCACCGACACGGGCATTGGCATCAGCGAAGAGCTGCAGTCGCGGCTCTTCCGACCGTTCACGCAGGCCGACGCGTCGGTGACGCGGCATTACGAGGGGACGGGGCTCGGCCTGGCCATCACCCGCCGGCTGGCCGAAATGCTCGGTGGTCAAATCTCCGTCCAGAGCCGGCTCGCGGAAGGGAGCACGTTCCGCGTGACTGTGCGGACCGGTCCGCTCGAGGGGATTCCGCTCGTCGAGCCGCAGTTCTTCGAGGAGGTGGCCCCGGTGGCGCCGGGCGTACCCAACCTGACCGATTGCCGCGTGCTCGTCGTTGACGACCGCAGCGAGATTCGTTTCCTCGCCAAGCAATTCATCGAGAAGGCCCGCGCCGAGGTCGAAGTCGCCGTCGACGGGGACGACGCGCTGCGGATCATCGAGCGCCTCCGAACGCCGCGGCCAGCCGTTCGACGTCGTGCTGCTCGACATGCAAATGCCGGTGAAGGACGGTTACACCACGGCCCGCGAGCTCCGAGCCCGCGGCTTCCGCCAGCCGATCATCGCCGTCACCGCCCACGCCATGCAGGGGGACCGGCAACGCTGTCTCGACGTGGGGTGTAACGACTACACTCCCAAGCCGCTCGAACAAAGGCGGTTATTGGAATTGATTTCCCATTACTATCGCAAGCGTGTCTTGCGCGGTCCCGGAAGCGAGATGGAGCCTTCCATGTCCGACAGAACATTCGATCTGCGTCCGCATCACGGAGTGAACTCGGCAGTCGACAAGTCGGGATGCACGCAGCGCGAGCCGGCCAAAGACGCGTGCGGCGGTGCGTCGCCGCGTTCCCAGCGGGTGTTGCTAGTGGACGACAGCGTCGACGCCTGCATCGCCCAGAGCATGCTGCTTCGCTTGCGCGGCTACGACGTGCAAACGGCCACCTCCGGCCGCGACGCCCTGGTCGCCTACGAAAAATTCCAGCCCGACATCGTGCTGATGGACCTGGGCATGCCCGAAATGTCGGGCTACGACGTCGTGCGGGAATTGCGCAGCAAGCCGGGGTTCGACCACTCGCTGTTCATCGCCCTCTCGGGGCGAGGCGAGGAAGAAGATCGGACCAAAGCCCGCGAGGCCGGTTTTCATCGCTATGCCATCAAGCCCGTCGACCTGGCCGACCTCGAACAGATGTTTCGGCCGAGCGCCGGCGGTCCGGAACAGAACTGACGCGCGTCGCCCGCGCGCTTCGCCAGCGGCTGGACGCGCGTGATGGAGCGACCGATGATGGCTGGGACGCCCCTGTTCGGCGTACTGGTGCGCCTACCGCTAATTGTCGGGTGCCATGCCCACCGGTTTCGGTGGGCATGCGCGATTTGCAGCGGAGAACATGCCCACGCCGAGCCGTAGGCATGGCACCCACACCTGTCAGAATGCGATTGACGGACTAGTACGTCAGCCGCCAATCACCCTTTCGTCCTTCACCTGCGCTTCGCCGCGATGCCCGAGCTGCCCGATATCACCGTTTATCTCGAGGCGCTCGAGCGCCGCATCCTCGGGCAAGTGTTGCTCCGGGTCCGCGTCAACAGCCCGTTTCTCCTGCGGACGTTCGAGCCGCCGCTGAGCGCGGTCGCAGGCAAACGAGTTCGCGGGCTCAAACGGATTGGCAAGCGGATCGCCATCGGGCTCGACGATGATTTGTGGCTCGTGCTGCACCTGATGATCGCCGGCCGCCTGCATTGGAAGGATGCGGGAGCAAAACTGGCCGGCAAGCAGAACCTGGCGGCGTTCGACTTCGAGACCGGCACCCTCACGCTCACCGAGGCGGGAGCCAAACGCCGGACCGGCCTGTGGATTCTCCAGGGCGCGGCCGCGCTGGCAGAGCTCGATCCCGGGGGCCTGGAAGTCCTCTCGGCCTCGTTCGAGCAATTCGAGACCCAGCTCAAGCGGGAAAACCACACGCTCAAGCGGGCTCTGGCCGATCCGCATTCCTTCAGCGGCATCGGCAACGCCTACTCCGACGAAATCTTGCACGCCGCGAGGCTCTCGCCCCTGGCCCAAACGCAGAAATTGTCGCCTGACGAAACCCGTCGCCTGTTCGACGCCGTCCGCGACGTGCTCACCGAATGGATCGAGCGCCTCCGCGAGCAAGCGGGCGAAAAATTTCCCGAAAAAGTCACGGCCTTTCGCCCCGAGATGGCCGTCCACGGCCGCTTCGGCAAGCCGTGCCCGGTCTGCGGCGCGCCGGTCCAACGAATCCGCTACGCCGACAACGAAACGAATTACTGCCCCCGATGCCAAACCGGCGGACGAATTCTGGCCGATCGCTCGCTCTCGCGACTGCTCAAGAACGACTGGCCGCGGAGTTTGGATGAATTGTGATGCCGTGCCGTGCTACGGACGCGGCGGCATCGGATGCTGTTCATCGGTCGGGGGAACCCACTGGTTTTGCTCACCCGGGTAGGCGAAGCGCACGATCACATTGGCGAAGCGCAGAATGATCACCCCCAGCACGAGATAAATCCCAACATAGATCAATCCGCCCATGCCACCTCCGAACCACGTCCTTTGCATTCCTCCCCCATTGAAACCCGGCCCGCCGAACTGATACTCGATGATCAACGCGACGCACTGGGGCAACGCTTGAATGAGCAGGTAAAGCCCAAAGCCGCGTACCAGAATGCCGAACCAGTCTCGATGGTTCATTTCATTTGCTCCGCGATGAGAGTTGACAAAGCCTGCCGACGCTCGCTGGCGCATTGTAGCCGAAGTGCAGAAGTGCGGGATTTCCCTTCTCGTCAGCAGCTCGGTGCAAGTCGCGTGTGGCAATCACGGGGCCACGACTCAACCGCGTAGTCTACGGCGAATTTGCCGCCGGACTTGGATTGGGTTGGTCGTCAATCCACGCATGCTCACTAACGAACTCGCCGAAGCCTCTCAGCGGAACGCGCTCAACATGGCCGTCGGCGAAGCAGACATTGATCAATGCATTCGACGCATCGCTCGCCGGATGAACACTCGCGAATGGCTCGCCCGAAATGCCGATGCCGCGAATGGCGTCTTCGAGCTTGAGATCTCGCGGCCTGTCCACTGCACTCCGGAGCGCGGCAACTCAATCACCAAGATTGTTTTCGCCGCACCGCCGGGTCGTTTGATGTCATTGAGACTTCGCGGCCGCGTTCCGGGAAACAGCGTGTGTGGGCCGACGACAACGACGTAGCTCGTTTTCGACAATTCGTCAGGATCGCCGGGGCAATGAAAGCCCGAGACCCGCATCTCTTGGGTCAGGCGGGCGTTCCCCGGGCTATTCCAAGATTCATCCCACCGGTACTTACGGACAAACGCCGGTTGGTCCAAAAAGCCCGTGATCGCGACTCGCCAGCTGTGGCGGACGGCGCCCGTTTGATCAGCGATACAGGCAGGTGGAAACAGATTTGCCGGGTTGGTCAATGCGTAGTTGAGAAGCGCCAGCCCAAGATTGCGCACGTTGTTGAGGCACTGGACCTCGCGCGTGGCGGGACGACTCACGATTCCATTGTTCGAGAGCATGATGGCGATGAACGCTAGAATCAGCATCGCAATCGCCCACGCTGCGATCGTTGATAAAACGCGCCCTCGGGAAAGAGGCCGATAATCGCTCGATTCTGCCATCTATGTCCCCGATCACGCCTTGAACGGACCTGGCTCGCGAAGAGAACCTCGCAGCATGCCCCGTGTCATCAATCAAGGACTCTCGCGTGGCCGGCGTTTGTCTACTTTCAGCGGTCATTGACGCTCGCTCCGCTGCTGGGCTATATACCAGCAGGCCCGTCCCAAGCCCGCGTGCCGCCATTCGTTGAGGCGGAAACGGGCAACGGACTTTCGAGGATTTTTGACTCATGATTTCGGTTCGCCTGCCCGACGGTTCGGTCAAGGAATTTGCGGACGACAGTACCAGCCTCGACGTCGCCAACAGTATCGGCTCGCGGCTCGCTCAGGCCGTGCTGGCGGCCAAGACAAACGGCACCATCGTCGACAGCGCCCGGCCGCTCAAAGAAGTGGCCGACGTCTCGCAGCCGGTCGACTTGACGCTGCTCACCGATCGCGATGCCGAGGCGCTCGGCGTGCTTCGACACTCGTGTGCCCACGTCATGGCGCGGGCCGTGATGCGGCTCTTTCCCAAGGTCAACCTGGCCTTCGGGCCCACGCTCGCCAACGGCTTTTATTACGACATCGACTGCCCGCACAAAATCAGCGAGGAGGATTTTCCGCGGATCGAAGAAGAGATGCGGAAGATCGTCAAGGATGCCGAGCCGTTCGAGCGGTTCATTCTCGATCGCAAAGAGGCCCGCGAATTCTGCGAAGGGCTGCGCCAGGAGCTGAAGGTCGAGCACATCGACACCGGGCTGGCCGAGCATCCGACCGTCAGCTTCTATCGGCAGGGCGAATTCGTCGACTTGTGCCGCGGCCCGCACATTCCCGACGCCGGCCGGATCAAGGCGTTCAAGCTGTTGACGGTCGCCGGCTCGTATTGGAAGGGGGACGCGGCCAACCGCCAGCTCCAGCGGCTCTACGGCACGGCCTTCTTCAAGAAAGACGAGTTGGAGGCGTACCTCACCCAGGTCGAAGAGGCCAAACGCCGCGACCACCGCGTGCTGGGCAAGAAACTCGGCCTCTTTTCGATCAGCAACGACGTCGGCCAGGGGCTCATCTTGTGGATGCCCAAGGGGGCCACTGTCCGCGCGCCTCTTGGAAGAGTTCATCAAGAAAGAGTTGTTGGCCCGCGGCTACCAGCCGGTCTATTCGCCGCACATCGGCCGCGTCGAGATGTACGAGACGAGCGGCCACTTTCCATACTATCGCGACGCGCAGTTCACGCCGCTGTTCGGCCACGACGCCGGGCAGCTGGTCGACTTCTGGATTCGCCAGCTCACCGCGGGCACGCTCGCGGCCGAGCACGAGAAGAAGCTAATCGCGGCAGCCGAAGTGATGGGGGCCAATCTCGACGGCTATCACGGGGCGGCGCCGAACGAGGAGAAGATCGCTGTGCTTCGCCGCTGGGAGCACGCGCACGAGCGGTACCTGCTCAAGCCGATGAACTGCCCGCACCACATCCAGATCTACAAGGCCGAGCCGCGAAGCTACCGCGACTTGCCGGTGCGGCTGGCCGAGTTCGGCACCGTCTATCGCCACGAGCAGTCGGGCGAGCTGAACGGCATGCTCCGCGTCCGCGGCTTCACTCAGGACGACGCCCACCTCTTCTGCACCCGGAGCAAGTCGAGGACGAATTCCGCATCACGCTCGACCTGGTGAAGTTCGTGCTCGAATCGGTCGGCCTTGAGGATTACCGCGTGCAGCTCTCGCTCCGCGATCCCAAGAGCGACAAGTACGTCGGCAGCGAAGAGAACTGGCAGAAGGCCGAGGCGGCGCTGCGGAACGTGCTCGAGCAGCTCGGGCCTCAAATACGTCGAAGCGCTGGGCGAGGCCGCGTTCTATGGACCGAAGGCCGACTTCATGGTCCGCGACTGCCTGGGCCGCGAATGGCAGCTCGGCACCGTGCAGCTCGACTACAACCTGCCCGAGCGATTCCAGCTCGAATACATCGGGGCCGACAATCACGCCCATCGCCCGGTGATGATCCACCGCGCCCCGTTCGGCTCGATGGAGCGATTCGTCGGCGTGCTGATCGAGCATTTTGCCGGCGCGTTTCCGCTCTGGCTCGCGCCGGAGCAGGTTCGCGTGCTTCCGCTCTCCGACAAGTCGCTCGATTACGCGAAGCAAGTCGAGCAGCGCTTCCGCGAAGCCGGCTTCCGCGTGACGATCGACACCCGCAACTCCAAGGTCCAGGCCAAAATCCGCGACGCCCAGATCGACCTGATCCCCTACATGCTCGTCGTCGGCCCGAAAGAGGCCGAACAAGAGGCCGTCGCCCTCCGCGACCGCATCGACGGCGACCTGGGGACGATGCCGATCGCCGCCGCCCTCGACCGGCTTCGTGAAGAAGTGTCGTCGCGCAAGATCCGGCAAATCGCCAAGTCATCATTCGCCGGCGTCGAACAAGAGCAGGGCGAGCAGTTCGAGTACTAAGGCGGGAATGACGAAGCCCGCATGTCGGATTCATGCCGCAATGATCCAAGTCCGAAGCCAGCCATTTCGTTCGAGCTGAGTGGCTTCGTGCTTTGTTCGTCATGAGCGATGCGGGCGATTTCCACGGCCCGGAGCGCCGTCAGTTTCAAGTTCTGCCTGCCGATTGCGTCACGATGACCGAGCACCATGACCGAATGACGTGGGGAGGACGACGTATGTCGACCGTGTCCTGGGGAGGGCCGTGTTGCGCGGTTTGCGGGGATCATCGGGCTGCTCGTCTGGTCGGGGGCGGCTCGAGCGGAGGACGCTTATTTCGAGGTTCCCCTCCGCGAATTGAAAACCACGCAGGGGACGCTTCCCAAGCTCGAGACGGATGATTCCCAGTACGCCTATTGGGGCGGCAACAGCGCGGTCCGCGACTACCTGGGTGCGTATGCGGTGCTCGACGGGCCCGGCGAAATCTACGTGACCGGGATGGACCCCTCCTATGGAGGATTCGAGTTCAGTCGCACGCACGGTTCCGCGCCGAGCGTTTGCATTCGAGTCGCGGCTGGCTCGGACGTCGCCGGCACGCTTTACGTTCCGGACGCCCGGCGCACCCAGCTGCACAAGGTCCGCTTCGCCGTGCCCAAGAATGCGGGTGATCCGAAAAAGCGCACGGCTTTTTACGAGGCGAAAGCGCAACACGATCAATGGCTCGCCGACCGTCGCCTTCCGGGCGCCGCCTGGTTCCGCTTCCAAGCTCTTAGAGCCCGGGCGGCCCTCTCGGGCAAGAGCCTTTCGGAGGCCCCCTCCGTCAATCCGTCGGCGCCCGATGAGATCCGCCAGAGCGAATTTGCCGAAACGCTTGATGTCTTCTCCGGTGGGCGCGCGCTGTCTGAGAGCCTGCAGCTGAATCGGTTGATGCCCTCGACGAAGCCCGGCGAGGCAACGGTCGAACTCGCTTCGCTTCCGGGAATCAGCGTCGCGGAGATGGACTGGCGGCCGCTCGTGGCGAAGATTCATCCCGAAATCGATCCCCTGGCGAACGCCCTGCCTTCCGACCAGCACGCGATTTTCTTTCCGAGCTTGGACGCTCTGCTGTCGACGATCGACGAGGCGGATCGCGACGGCACGCCGATTAAGCAGATCCTCGAAGAACGGGCAGAAGATGCCGGCACGCGGGCCCGCTACGAACGGCAGCTCTGCCTGCCGCTCAATTCGGTGGCGCGACTCTTCGGCGATCAGATGATCGCCAGTCTCGCGTTCACCGGCTCGGACCCCTATCTGCCATGCGGCTCCGACGCGGCCCTTCTCTTCGAGCCCAAACCGGGCAAGACGGCCGCGCTGCGGAACCAGATCGAGCGGCAGCAGACCGCCGCCCGCGAGGCCGACTCGCATTGTCAAAAGGTCGAAGGGAGCATTGGCGAGACGAAATACACGGGTTCCGTCTCGCCCCATCGAAAAGTCTGTTCCTATCTCGCCAGTCTTCAGGATCGAGACCGCCACGAAACGATCGTCGTCACGAATTCGCTCTTCCAACTCAAGCGGATCGTCGACACAGCGGCCGGGCGCTCGGAGTCGCTCGCCGCGCTCGCGGAATATCGCTTCTTTCGAGACCGATACCGACGCGGGGGCGCGGAAAGCGGCTTGCTCGTCATCAGCGATAAGACAGTTCGCCGCTGGTGTGGCGCCAAGTGGCGGATCAGTAACTCGCGCCGCACACGGGCCGCAGCCGTCCTCTCGGAATACCAGGCCGAATACCTGGACGATCTCGTGCACGGAACCGTCGAACCTCACAACATCCATAGCTTATGGCCCGTCGCCGACCTGGGGACGTTGCGGGCGACGCCCGAGGGCATTGCTTCGTCGACCTACGGCACGCTCGAGTTCCAGACGCCGATCGCGGAACTCGATTTCACGAAGGTGACGCCGGCAGAAGCCGACACCTACCAACGTTGGCGCGAAGGCTACCAGCGCAACTGGAGCCAGTTCTTCGATCCGATCGCGGTTCAATTCTCGATCCGCAAGGAACGGCTCTTCGTCGATGTCACCGTGATGCCGTTGATCACCTCGAGCCGTTACAGCGATTTCTTGGAGATCGTGTCGGGCGTCGAATTGAAACCGGCGGCCGGCGACCCGCACCCGGGGACCCTCGCCGCTTTGGCCGTGGCGATCAACACGAAATCCAAGTGGCTGAAGTGGGCCAACAATTGGGTAGAAGGCCCGGTCAAGGTCAGCCTGATGAGCTGGCTGGGGAACTCGGTTTCGATCTATGCCGATCCCGATCCGTTCTGGGTCGAATTGTCGCAGGCGGCCAAGGCCCGGCCCGCTGCCACGACGGATCAACCGCCCGAAGATCCGGTCGAAAAGTTTTTCACGGCCAATGTCCACCGCCTGCCCGTCGCGATCGCAGCCGAAGTGCATGACAGCCTCAAGCTCACGCTCTTCTTGACTGGACTGCGGGCCTTCATCGAGCAGACCGCCCCGGGGCTGGTCACCTGGACGTCGCAGGAGTATCACGGCCATCCTTACGTGAAGGTCGCGCCGACGTCGAGCGGTCGCCAGTCGCTCCCGGTTCCCGAGTCGTTCGCCATTTATTACGCGGCCACTCCGCGTCTCTTGACGTTGACCTTAAGCGAAGACCTGCTCAAGCGCGCCCTGGATCGGGAGTCGGCGGCGGACGGCAATGCCAGACACGACACCAAAAAGAAAGAACCGCCGGCTCCGAACTCGCGGCCGGGCGACGTGCGACCCTGGCTCGGCAAAAGCGTGGCCCTGCAGATCGATCGACGGGCGATCGAACTCCTGGAACAGGCGTTCGGCCCGCGCCAGTATCAGTCGCTGATGCAGGCCCGCGCCTGGTCGAATCTTCCCATCCTCAACGAGTGGAAGAGGCGCTACCCGGATCGCGACCCCGTCGCCGTCGAGGAGCAGGTGTGGCACACCGCCCTCGTTTGTCCGGGTGGTGGAAAATATGTCTGGAACGCGGACTATCAGACGATGGAGTCGACCGTCTACGGTCATCCCGGCCAACCCAAATTCGGCCCGGATATTCCGGCGCCGCTCGCGGATGTCCATTGGATCGACTTCGGCCTCACTTTCGAGAATCACGGCCTGCGCGCCAAAGCCGAAATCCATCGCGGCCGCGAATAGCAACGATGCCTGTGGGGTAGGTCTGACAAGATCGCGAAGCCCCATCCATTGTCGGTCCTTTTCGCCAATTCACATCGAGTTCACACGTGACTGCCGCGAAGCGTTTTCCTCCCGGCCCGCGACATGACTTATTCGGCCTGACACTGGCGCGGCGGTTGCAAACCGAGCGGCTTGAGTACCCGCTCGAGCTGGCCCGGACCTACGGCGATTTCGTCCATGCGCGGCTCGGCCCGCAGCGTTTGTACTTCGCAAATCATCCCGACCTGGTGAAGGAGGTGCTCGTCACTCGCGCCAAAAGCTTTGGCAAGCTGCCGCGGATCATCAAAGCGCTTCGCGACGTCGACGGCAACGGCCTGGTCTTGAGCGAAGGCGACTTCTGGCTCCGCCAGCGGCGACTCGTGCAGCCAGCCTTCAGCCCGAAACGTTTTGACGGGTACGCCCGGACGATCGTCGACTGCGCGCGGCAAGCCGTCGACTCGTGGTCACCCGGGGCCGAAATCAACGTCCCGTTCGAAATGCGGCGCCTGACCTTGGCGATTGTCTCGCGGACGCTGTTCGGGGCCGACATCTCCGGGTCCGAGGACGCCTTGGGAGCGGCCACCGAAACGATCTCGGAGATCGTCACGGTGCAAGCGGGCCGCCTCATCCAATGGCCGATCTGGGTGCCGACGGCCGAGAATCGCCGCAAGCGCACCGCGATCGCCGTCGTCGACCGGGTGATTCGCCGCATCATTCGCGAACGGCGGGCGAGCGGCGAGGATCGGGGCGACTTGTTGTCGATGCTGTTGGCGGCCGTCGACGAAGAAGGGGACGGCACGGGCATGACGGACGAGCAGGCCCGCGACGAATCGATCACGCTCTTCAACGCCGGCCACGACACGACCGCATCATCATTCACCTGCACCTGGTATCTGCTGGCCACGCATCCCGACGTGGCGACGCGCGTGCTCGAGGAAGTGCGGACCGTGCTGCAGGGCCGGGCGGCGACGTACGCGGATTTGCCCGCGCTCGCTTACACGACGCGCGTGGTCAAAGAGTCGATGCGGCTCTACCCGCCGACCTGGGCCCTCATCCCCCGCGTGGCGACGCAGCAGGTTACGATCGGCGGCTACGAGCTGCCGAAAGGGGCGTGGGTCAATATTTATCCGTGGGTTCTGCATCGCGACCCCCGCTTCTTCCCCGAGCCCGAACGTTTCGACCCCGATCGCTTCGCTCCCGAGCCCGTCGAAACGATCCCGCAGCACGCTTACATCCCCTTCGGCGCCGGGCCGCACGTCTGCATTGGCAACACCTTCGCCACGATGGAGATGGTGCTCGCCCTGGCAACGATCGTGCCCCGCTGCCGCTTCACGCTGCCCGCCGCTCATCCGCCCGTCGTGCCCGACGCGCTGATTGCCATCCGCCCGCGGGATGGGCTGACGCTCCGGGTCGAACGGCAGAGTCAGGACAGTCTGGCGGGCACGACTGTTTAGCGCGCCGCTCAGAGTGCCAGGAGCTTCGCGGTCAGGAACGCCTTGGCGTCGGGGTACTTGTCCGGGGTCGAGACGCCGGGAATCAGCAGGTAGCATTCGTGTCCCACGCGGTCGGACTTTTCCTTCAGCTTCACGCCGAACATCGGGTGGTGGATGCCGTGGCCGGCATTTTTTGAGGGGAGAGTCATGTCGTCGCCGTAGGTCATGAAGAGGGGCGGGTCCTTCGCGTCGACGTGGTTATAGGGTGAGAACTCGGCGTAGGTTGCCTTGTGCTGGTCATAGTGCGCGAGGGCGTCGGCCATCGATTTCTCGCCGACGGCCATCCAGATCATCCCGTGCTTGAGCACGTTGGGGCCGACCCAGTCGACGATCACTTTGGGGTCGATGGAGGTCTGGCCGGCGGTCACGGCGGCGGCACAAACGCGGGTCGACTGCCTCAACACGGGATCGCTCGACTTCGGATCAGCC
Source organism: uncultured Planctomycetaceae bacterium (assembly GCA_963800135.1). GTDB lineage: Bacteria > Planctomycetota > Planctomycetia > Planctomycetales > Planctomycetaceae > DASPSM01. Next base: position 169,272 of record CAWCZR010000004.1, read on the forward strand.
AAATCGTCGTGAAACAACAGCCACATCGATGTGCACGCCCCCGCGCTCCCGCCCGTCAGCGCGATGCGATTCGTATTGATGTTCCACTCGGCGGCTTTCGAGCGAAGAAACTGCACGGCCCGTGCGGCGTCGTGGACGGGAGCCGGCAGCGGGTCCTTGCCCGTCAGGCGGTAGTTGATCGCGGCGCACGAAATGCCTTTGGCGAGCCAGGAGCGAATGGTGTTTGGATTCTGCTTCTTGTCTCCGCCCACCCAACCGCCGCCGTGAATAAAGACCAACAAGGGCCGCGGACCGTCGCCGCCCGCCTTCCAAAAATCGAGGACGTTGCGTTCGTGCGGACCGTAGGGCACGTTCGCGTGGGTCGGCGGCAACGGTTTTGGATCGGCGGCCGCCGCGTGCTGGCTCGCGAGAGCCAACGAAAAGAGAATGATCAGGGAAACGCAGGCTCGCATCTTTTTCTCCGTCTTAGCAGCTGAATTCTCGTCGCTCCGGCTTTGATTCCCTATCCTTGGACGTCATCTTCACGATTTGACGGCGACGACGCCACTGAGCAGACGCGCGGGAACGGCAAGCCCGAGAGAAGGAGCGGCACGATGCGGGAGAGGCTGGCCAGAGCACTGTCGGTTCTCGTGAGCATGCTCGCGTACCTGGGACTGGCCGTCGCGGGGGCGGGCGGGTTCGACGCGTACTTCTCGCATCCGCCTTTGGTCGCGCTGGCAATCGTGCTGGCCGCCGTGTCGACCGTCGCCTTCTTCGCCGGCGGGAACCTGAGTCGCGGCGAGACCGAAGATCGGTCCAATCGTTGGGTGCTCATCGTGTTCTTTGCAGTCGGGCTGCTGCTGGGCTATCTGCCGGCGTATACCGATCGCGAAGAATTCTGGACGCTCGATGGCGACACGCTCCGCTGGATCGGCGTCGCACTCTTCGGCGGAGGGACGCTCCTGCGAATTTGGCCCGTCTTTATTCTGGGCAACCGCTTCAGCGGCCTGGTCGCCATTCAACACGGGCACACCCTGGTCACGACGGGGCCGTATCGTTTCGTGCGCAATCCGAGCTATTTGGGACTGATCTTTGCCTCCGTCGGGTGGTGCTTGGCGTTTCGCTCGGCCGTCGGCGTTCTGCTGACGGTCGTGATGATTCCGGCTCTCGTCGCCCGGATGCACGCGGAGGAGCGGCTGCTCGGCGCGCACTTCGGAGCCGAGTACGAGGCGTACCGAGCGCGGACGTGGCGGCTTCTGCCGTGGATTTATTGAGGCAGCTCCGCCACTTGACGGCTCATCACCCGGCGACGCACTCGCCAGCGGCTCATTCCGCAGTGCCCATTCCCATCCGTCGCCACAATCGCTCGAGCACGGCCACCGACTCTCGCGATGGGTTCTTCCGCGCATAGGCGACCCGCACGTACAGCTCGGCGGTGGACGTCACGTCTTTCGCCAGCGCGGGATCGCGGCGTCCCAACTCCTGGGCGAATTCCAGCGGCGTTTGTTCGGGTGGACGGGCGACGACGCGCTCGCGGGCCCACGCTTCGAGCGCCTCGAACGTGTATCGCACCAGCTGTGCGGGGGGCATGCGTCCTGCCGCGCCGCTGAAAAACGGATTCTCGAAGGCCGCGAAATGGACGACGGCGGTCAGCGGTGCCTCGGGCTCGGCCGACCGGTCGCGTTCGTCGCCGCGCTTCCGGCCGAAGGCGGCGAGCAAGTCGGCCCAGAATCTCGCCAACATCTCGATGAAGCGCGACCAATGACGGACGAGCAGCACGACGGCCGCAATGGCGAGCGCCGCGTAGATCAGCCACTTGACCGACGCGGCCAAGAACTGCCGGAGGCTGCCGTTCGCCGAGCCGGACGGAGTGCCGGGCGGCGGCGTGGCTCGCTGATCGCTGTTTTGGGCTTGTTCGCGCCGAGCGCCCTTCGCCTGGTCGTCGGACTGCTTGCCGCTTTGTCCTTGCCCTTTCTCTTTGGAGTCGCCCTGGCCGCTTTTGTCCGGCTGTCGATCGCGGGAAGTCTTCCCGCTCCCATTTTTTCCCGGCCGGCCGCCGTTGCCGGGCTGGGCTTTCCCCTGTTGATCGGGCGGCTGATTGCGGGGCTGCGACTCGCCCGCTTTGTCGGCCTTGGGATCCTGATCGCCGATCCTTCGCCCTTCTCCTTTCGCTCGATCGCCGGGCACGACGGCAAAACGGGACGCCGCGCGGAGCTTCGTGTCGACCTTGTCGACGAGCGCGGTCACCGAATACTCCCCCTGCGGCTGCGGCAGCAACAGCGCAAGGCAGAAGATGGCCAGCGCCAGCCCGGTTCCCATCGCCAGCCACATGCGGGTCATGGCGGCCGGCATTTGCAGCTTGCGTTGGCGGAGGTAGCGTCGCAGCCCGAGAAAGCTGGTCGTCAGCAAGAGACCGAGCGCCGACGCAACGTAGACGGCGACCAGGCTGAAGCCGTACGCGCGGGCCGCCGTGTCTTTCGAGGGAATCACTAACTGCCCGGCCCCGAACAAGGGCAACGCGGCGAGCGAAAAATAGACGACCCATTTGCCCGGCGCGTGCACGCTGCGAGGCTCCGCCTCAGAATCGTTCGAGCTGCCCGCGTCGGCCGGCGCGTCGAGACCGGCGGCTTGGAGCAGTCCTTCGCCCGAGGCGTCTGCGCGGTCGTCGATCAGCGTACAGTCCCAGGTGAGTTTCCACGTGCACCACCAGGTGACGCCGAGCAGCGTCCAGCCCAATAGAAACTGGTCGACCAACCGCGCCGTGGCCAGGCCGACAGCCGCAGTCAACGCCAGGCCGAACAGCCTCGCGTACTCTCTCCCCTGTTCGATTGCAATTCGTGCGACGAGCACCGCGGCCAGCACGAACCAGAAAAGAATCCACTTCATCCGCACTTCGAACTGGCCGTGATAGGTCAGCTCGAGCAGAAAAAACGCCAGACTGCCCACGAGCGTCATGATCAGCACTGGACTAATGGCGATCACGACGTAGTCGGCCAGCGTTTTTTTGCGAGTTCTTTTCGCCATTGCACGAACTTCCGCGGATCAATTCGTCAGCGCACAAGTTCGGCCGAGCAGACGGTTTCGATCGCCGCCTCGCTGTCGACGCGCCGCACGTCGATGCCCTCCGCCATCAGCCGTCCGAGACTGGCCGGGGCGTCCTCGTCATCGTCGTACGTCACCAGGATCGCCGTCACCGCGTAACCTCGCCGCTTGAGACTGCCCAGCGCGATGGCTGTCTCGGGCTCAGCCGTCGGTAGGATGGCGACGACCGTGGCATCGCGCGGCAAGCGGCTCGCCGCTTCGATCGCCAGCTGGCCGAACGACAGGCCCTCGGTCAGCTCCAGTCGCGCCAGGGCTTCCAGAATCTGCAACAGCTGCTCGGGACCGCGGCGCGTTTCGACGATCACGGGCCGCAGTCTGTTGCTTTGTTCTTTCATCTTGGCCGTGTCGAGCGCGAGCGAGCGCGTGCGGAACTCGTGCCGATAACCTTCTTGCAGGACGCGGTCGGCCGCGTCGCGCCCGTTCGTGACGAGACCGACCTGTTGACCCAGTTGATAGACGGCGTTGGCCAGCGAAGCGGCCAAGGTTACGGCCAGCTCCGAGCGATCAGGTTCGCGGCGAGGCGTGTAGACCGACTTGTGAAAATCGAGCAGCAACGTAAGGCCCGCGATGCACGACGGTTCGTAGATCTTGCAGTGCAGCATCCCCGTCCGCGCCGTTGCCCGCCAGTGGACGCGATTGAGCGGATCGCCGGGCTGGTAGCCGCGGATGCCGGCGATTCGCGTCGGGTCTTCGTAGAGCCGGTGCGTCAGCCGGACCTCGCCGATCGGCCGACGCGAGGCCAGGTCGTAGCCCCGCAGCGGCACGATCTTCGGAAAGACCAGCACAAACTGCGGCTTCGTTTCCAGGCGAAACCGCCGGTGCAGCCCGAACAGGTCGCCGCTCTCCAAGAGCAGCGGGCCGAGCTGATAAAAGCCCCGCATCAGAAACGTGACCTGGTAGAGCAGCGACTTTTCGCCCTGGGCCGACAGTTGCAGGATGTTGGTTCGCTTGCCCTCGATCGCGATCCGCGGCGGCCGCTGCGTTAGCGCTTCCCGCGGCACGCTGTCTTCCGCGATCAACCAGGGGACCGGTAATTTGCCCGTGTTGCGAATGTTGACGATCACGGCCGCCTTGTCGCCGATTTGAGCCGTAGGCCGGCTGCATTCGCGCTCGGCCGTGATCTTTTCGACCCATTCGCGGGCCAGGTAGCGGCTCACCAGCATCACGCCCAGCAACACGTACATCGCGTAGACCAGCAATCCCATCTGGAACGCGAGTCCGATGAGCAAGAGCGCGAGGGCGCCGGCAAACCATCTCATGCGATGCATGTCCTGCAGCTGCGTCGACGCCAGAGCGTTCGCCTCGGGTGGCTGGGGTCGAGCCGCCAGGCGAGCCCCCAGTCAGTGGCAGCACTGGGGGCGGCGAGGACGCCGACCCCAGCCACCCTGATGTTTCGCGGTACGCGCACCATCACGAAGCGCTCTGGCCGGACGAAAGGGTTGGCACCGACGTCTCGGCCAAGACTTCCTGGACGACGTCGACCGAGCGGACCTTGCGCAGCCGGCTCTCCGGGCGGACGATCAGCCGATGCCCGAGGATCGCAGGCGCCAGGCGCTTGACGTCGTCGGGCAATACAAAGTCGTGGCCGCGAATTGCCGCCAGCGCCTGTGCGGCTCGGCAGAGCGCGATTGACGCCCGCGGGCTGCCGCCCAGGGCGATGTCGTCGTGCTCGCGGGTGGCGCGGACGATCTCGACGATGTAATCGCGAATTTTCGGATCGACAAAGACGTCGCGGACAGCCTGCTGCGCCGCCAGGACGTCGGCGGCCGACACGACGGCTCCCAAGGTCTCGATCGGATGCTCCTGCCGCAGCATGTCGAGCAGCTTTCCTTCTTCTTCGGCACTGGGATATCCGAGGCTGAGCCGGATGAGAAAGCGATCGAGCTGGGCCTCCGGCAGCGGGAAGGTCCCTTCGTGGTCGATCGGGTTCTGTGTGGCGATCACGAGAAAGGGCGGCTCGAGCCGATAGGTGGTGCCGTCGCTGGTGACGCGCCGCTCGGCCATTGCTTCGAGCAGTGCCGCCTGCGCGCGGGGCGTGGCCCGGTTGATCTCGTCGGCGAGCACGATCTGGGCGAAGAGGGGGCCGGGACGAAACTCGAACTCGGTCGTCCTGGGATTGAAGATCGAGGCGCCGGTGATGTCGTTGGGCAACAGGTCGGGCGTGCACTGCACCCGCTTAAAAGTGCAGCCGACGCTCGCCGCCAGAGCGCGGGCCAGAATCGTTTTGGCGACGCCGGGCACGTCCTCCAGCAGAATGTGCCCTTCCGACAAATAGGCAACGAGCGCGAGGACGATCTCCTGCCGTTTGCCAATCACCACTTTCTCGATGTTGGCGATGATCTTCTTCGCCGTCGGCGTCACCTGCGACATGTGCTTTCCTGATCCCCTTGAAGGAGCTGAGCTTGCGGAATTGGCCCAATAAGAAGCAAGACCGCGGAGCCGGGCCGATTTGTCTATTGAGTATGACGGATTTGTCACCATGATGCCGAAGATTGAGGCGTCCGCGCGCGGGCTCGTCAGTGACGTGACACACGTCATTAAAAGGGGACTGGAAATCGGGGCCGCGTTTGCTCAACAATCGGGCTGACGTCGGGAACGCGACGGAGACTGCGGAGCGGAGACATCGATGCGAACACCGTGGAGCCAACGTGGAGCCTGAGGCCGTCAATCGTGAGTTGATCGATCGAGCCCGGGCCGGCGATCCGGCGGCGCTCGGCGAACTGTTGCAAAACTACCGCGGCTACTTGTGGGGGCTGGCCGACCGCATGCTCGACGACCGGGCGGCGGCTCGGCTCGATGCGTCGGACATCGTGCAGCAGACGTGCCTCTCGGTCCACAAGCAGATCACCGAATTCGAGGGCCAGGACCCGGCCCAGTTCGCCGCCTGGCTGCGTCAGATTCACGAACGCAACATTCGCAACGCGGCCCGCAACCAGTTGCACGCGGGCAAGCGAGCCATCGATCGCGAGAAACGAGTCAGCGACGGCGACGTGCACGCAGCCCGCCAGGCGACGGCCAGTCAGCAAGTTGTGCGGAGCGAAGAGTCGGCCCGTTTGACTCGCGCGATCGCCCTCTTGCCGCCGGACGAGCAGGAAGCCCTGCGACGCCGCTATCTCGATGGCGAGTCGATGGTCGAAATCGCGGCCGCGATGGGCCTCACCAAAGACGCGCTCATCTGGCTGATGAAGCGCGCGATGACGAGCCTGCGCGAACACCTGGCCGAGCCCGAGTGAGCGGGTGTCCCACGTATCGGCCTTCACGACCTTCGTAGTAGTCCGCCTATTGGCAATTAGCTGGCAGAGCCTGCCCTGCAAGTTTAAGTCGCGGCCAGTTGCGAGAACGGTTGATCCGCACGGCTGAGCGCGGCGAGCACGCGGGCGACGATCAAGAGGGCGTCGCAGTTCGCGTAGCCGTCGAAAAACCAGTGACGGCCTGTGTCGCCTCCGCCGTAGACCGCCCGGTGTTCGCGGACGGCCGCGGCAATCGCGACAGCGTCGCTGTCGCCCGGCTGGCAATGTCCGCCTATCGCCTCGATCAGCGGACGCAGCTCAATCAGTGACGCCGGCTCCAAGACGACGGTCGAGCCCGGCCGTTCGGCGAGCATCGGAGGGACGACCAAACGAGCGATGGCCGCGGACGAAACGTGTCGTCCCCGCTCGTCGACGAAGCCGCACCGCTGCCCGTCATCATCGAATAGGATGCCGAGTTGGGCCTGCCGCTCGCGCACTATCTGCGAAAGCTGCAAAATCCCCTCATCGCGTCGCCGAGCCGGATTGCGAATCTTCACGGGCAGCGACGTATACAACACCTCGCATTCGGAATTCTTTTTCAGCAGTCGCTGCACGACCTCTCCGACCCGCGCCGAGGACGACGCGCAGGCAATCCTTTTGACGCGGAGGTCCGCAAACCGCGGCGCGAGCGACTCCTCATAAGGTGCGACCGCGAGAAACGTGCGCTCGGTACCCGCACTGCGTGTCGGACGTTTTCGGACGAGCGACGGGCCGCGATCGGGCTGGGCGGCGCTCCGCAGCTCGGCAATCTCCGCCGCCGACACCGGGCGCGCGCCTTCCCAGAGAAAATCGAGGCCCGTCCACGCGGGCTCCGCGCCCGAACCGGTCACGAACAGTCCGCCCGAAGCATGCACATGAGCGACGGCGAACCAGAAACAAGGTTTCGGCACCAGGCCCACGTCGAGCACGTGGCAACCCATCCGCCGCAAACCGGCGACGGCCGCTGCGAAGATCGTCGGCGACGAGGGGCGGTCGTCATAGCCGACGACGACCGTCGGCCGCGCCACCCGTGCCCCACGGTCGATGCCGTCGTTCGGACCGCTCACCGGCGCTCGCTCCCATAGCATCTCGGCAAATCGCGCGGCAACCCTCTCGGCGAAGTGACGGGTGATGTCGTTGAGAAAGACGCCGCGCAGTCCCTCGGTCGCCGGCAGCTCGCGACGGCGGAGCGCGGGCGGGTCCGGTTCGACAATGGGCAGATCGCGGACAGCGAAACGCGTCCCGTCCTCGCGGAGTGGACACTCACGGCACGGCGGAAACGCCGCGGCCAGCCGGGCGAGGTGCACGGATCGCGAAATCGCGTGCGTCTCGCCGGGGCAAATGTAGGCCTTGCTCTCGACGTCGATTGCCATCGTCGGCATCCAGTGCTGTAATCGGGCGGCGACTGTAGGCGTCGCTTCCTGACAGGTCAATCCCCAATGCATGCGACCGCATTCCTGAAGTCCTCCGAGCAAAAAATCGGCGTCATTGCCGTCCTATTTGGGGAGGAACAGTACCTGAAGCGGGCCGTCTTTGAGCGGCTGTGCCGCTTGGTGTTGGGCGAAGACCCTGAGCATTTGGGGCTGACGCGTTTTGCCGGCGACCAGGCCGACCTCAAGACCGTGTGCGACGAGCTGCGGACCATTTCGATGTGGGGGAGCAGCCGGCTGGTCGTCCTCGACGATGCCGACCGTTTCGTCTCGCAGAATCGCGAAGGTCTGGAGAAATACCTGCAGAAACCGGCCAAAAACTCGGTGCTGGTGCTCGACGTGAAGGCCTGGCCCAAAACGACCCGCCTCGCCAAGGCGGTGCCCAAGGTCGGACTGGACGTGGAATGTGGGCCCCTCTCGGGCAACGATCTCGTCCGCTGGATCGCCGAGACGGCCAAGACCGCGCACGGCAAATCGCTCACGCGCGAGACGGCCAATTTGATTTACGAGCTGGCCGGCGGCGACCTGGGTCTGCTCGAACAGGAACTGGCAAAGCTGTCCGCCTACGTGGGCCAGCGGACGACGATCGACATCGCCGACGTCGAAACGCTGGTCGGCGGTTGGGCCACAGAAACGACCTGGTCGATCGCGGCGGCCGTGCGTCGAGGCGAAACGGGCGAGGCCCTCGACCTGCTCAATCAACTGCTCGACGCAGGAGAGTCGGCGCACAAGATTCTCGGCGGCCTCACGTTCGTGTTTCGTCGGCTGGCGCAGGCGGTCGCCTTATCGGGCCAGGGGACTTCGCTCGACCGCGCTCTGGGAGAAGCGGGCGTGTTCCCCCGGGAACTCGGAGAATCGGCCACGTACTTGCGCCGGCTCGGTCGCGCGGAGGCACAGCGAATCTCGTCTCGCCTGCTCGAAGCCGATAGCGCGCTCAAGGGCGCGTTCCTGATCCCCGAGAGGCAAGTGCTCGAGACTCTGTTGGTGACGCTGGCCGGGACATCTGCCTTGTCCCAGCGAAAATGACCGGCTATAGTCCCGAACGACACTCCACACCGTTGCTCAGGACACCCGTCTGGAAGTAGGGAGCCTGGGCTCAAGCGCTGACAAATGAATTGCCGGTCACCGCAGACGACGGCGACGGCCGGAGGTGGATGATGTGCTCTCAGGCAGTGTTAACTCAGGCGGTGTTATCGGGGCGTTCGGCCAGCATTCACGAAGAAGCGCGGCGCGAAGCTCAACGTCATAAGTGGATCGAAAGCCAGAAACACGGACGCGACCTGGGTGACCAGGCCATCCGCGACTGGTATCGCAAATACTGGCGCGCGTACTGCCGTTATCGCCGCATCGAACACCTGCGCGGCCGCAAACGCTGGGCCGAGTTCGATGACGAGCCCTTCGGCAAGATCGACGCGCTGATCGCCAGCGGCGACTGCCTAGTGGATCGCGTGCTCGATCGGGTGTACGCGGGGCACGAAAACCTCGACATCATCAATTGGGCCATCGATTGGGGCCTGCCGACGGATCGCGTGGTTGATATCCTGGCGCAACTCGATGTCAACCGCGCCCGGTTCGAGCCCGTCGTGCGATAACTCCGCAGAACGCGTTGCGCCCGCCGGCGAGAGCCGCCGCGGAGTGACGGCCGGCCTGCGGACCGTCAGCCTGCTGACCGTCGCCAGCCGCGTGCTGGGTCTCGTCCGCGATGTGGCGATGGCCGCCGTCTTCGGCAACGGTGCGCTGATGGACGCGTTCTCTGTCGCCTTCCGCGTCCCCGGACTGGCCCGCGGCATGTTCGGCGAAGGCGCGCTCACGGCGGCCTTTCTGCCGGCCTTTCTGCAGGAGCGGATGCACAAGGGGGCCGACGCGGGCTGGCGGTTGGCCAGCGGCGTGTTGGCCGTGCTGGCCGTCGGCCTGACGCTCCTCGTGATCGCCGGCGAGCTGATCGTGCTGTTGATGTGGCTGGGCAGCACGCCGGGGTCGGACCTCCGCATCCTGTTGGGGCTGACGGCCGTCCTCTTGCCGTACTTGATCCTGGTGTGCGTCGTCGCGCAGCTCAACGCGGTGATGTACGGCCTCAATCATTTCTGGTGGCCGTCGTTGGAACCGGTGCTGCTCAACGTCGTCTGGATTGCCAGCCTGTGGCTGTGGGTGCCCTTCATCGAGTCACCGACGGCGAAGATTTACGCGGTCTCCGTGGCAATCGTCGCATCGGGCTTCTTTCAACTGGCCGCGCCCTCTCGACCTTGCGCCGCTTGGGATATCGCTACGTTTCCGATTGGCGTCTCGTCGATGGGCGACTGGCCGAGATCGGGCGGGCCATGTTCGCCGTCACGATCGGCCTTTCGGTCACGCAGCTCAATTCGCTCTTGGACGGGCTGGCGGCGTGGGGCTTCACGCGGCCGGAATCTGCGGGAACGATTCCCTGGCTGCCGGGCGGGCTCGCGTATCCGCTCGATCCGGGGACGGCCTCTGCCCTCTACTTCGGCGCGCGGGTTTATCAATTCCCGTTGGGCGTGTTTGGCGTCGCGTTGGGGACGGTCTTGTTTCCCATCCTGTCGCAGCACGCGGCCGAATATCGGATGGACAAGCTTCGCGAGGATTTGGGGCGGGGGCTGAAGCTGGTGCTGTTCATCAGCGTGCCGGCGAGCGCCGGACTCGTCGTGCTCGCGCGGCCGCTGACGGTTCTGTTGTTTCAGCACGGCACCTTCGACGACGAGGCGGTCCGTCAGACAACCGACATGGTCCGCATGTTCGGCTGCGCGGTGTGGGCCTATTGCGCGTTGCTCATAGTCCATCGCGGATTCTACGCCGTCGGTGACCGCCGTTCGCCGCTGCTGATGAGCTTGGTGGGAATGGCGATCAACCTGACGCTCGACGTGACGCTAATCTGGCCGATGGGCGGGGGTGGGTTGGCGCTCGCGACGGCCGTCTCATCGATCGTGCAATGTGGGCTGGTGCTGTGGCTGTTTGAGCTGCGCGTCGGTCGTCTCGACTGGCGGGCGCTGCGCCGCAGCTGTTTGCACACCTTCACCGCGACGGCAGCGATGACAATTGTCTGTCTGGTCGTGCTTGGCTGTTGTCCGACGGGCCACAGTTGGGCCGCACGGTTGTGGCGAGTGGGCGCGCCTCTGGTCGCCTCGCTGGCGACTTATTTCGCGCTGGCTCGCGCGTTCCGCATGGACGAAATCGGACTCTTGTTCCGCTGGCACCGCCCCGCATCGTGACGTCGGCGGCCCATTTTGCGAACGCTTCGATTCAATCTGAATTCGTAATTCGTGAGCGGTTGGCCGCCCGTCGAGCAGCGGGCGCGATTCTGGGACTCCGATCGGCGCGGTGACCGCGCGCGTCACTTCGGAGGCGCGGCCTGGCTGGCGAGCAGGCGGTCGATCGTTTGGCTGACGCGATGGACGAGGTCCACGCGATAGCCTTCGTGGATCTCGGCGATTTTTCCCGTCTGATCGAGGATGAACAGCGTCGCCCCGCCGATGAAACGCTTGGCAGCCTCGTCTTGATAGAAGGGGAGAGCGGGCCTGGCCTTCAAATTGGTGTAGGTGAGGGCCATCTCGCGGATCACGTTCCGCGCGAGGTCCGCTTGTTCCGGGGCGTCGGTGTTCATCCCGAAGACGACGACCCCTCGGTCCTTGTACTTTCTGGCGATCTCGTTGACCTGCGGGTACGACTTGATGCACCAGCCACAGTTGGCAAACCAGAAATCGAGGACGAGGACTTTTCCGCGGTAATCGCTGAGGCGATGCTTGCTGCCGTCGAAGGCCGTCAATTCCCAGGTCGCCGGCCCGCGGGCGTAGAGTGTCTCTTTGAGCCGGGCGTGGTCGAGAGCATAGGTTGCGTCGCGATCGACCATTTTGAGAAAGGCGACGTACTGCTCGCGCACCGGTTCCACGGTGGCCGACTTCTGCGCGGTGAGGACGCGCTCGCGCGTTCGATCGGTCAGCTCCCGGCATTCCTTGACCGTCCGCGTCCGCAGGCATTCATCTGCGAGCGGATCGTATTCGCGTTTCAGGAGGAATAATTGCTCCGATTCCTTCTTCAGCGCGTTGATCCACACGAGTGGTTGGTGCCCGACCGACTTCAGCTTGAAGACCGAGTGGCGATGCAAGCGCGGCTGGCCTTTGAGGGCGCCGCGCTCGTCGGATTCGCGCGTGTATTCCACTAGGCGCCCCGCTGCGACGTCGAACGCGCGCCGTCGCGACTCCTTCTGATCGTAGGTTACGTGCAACGGATCGTGCTCGGTGCAGTTGATTACGATGGTGCCGCCCGAGCGCGAGGCTGCGCCGATTGCGCACTTGAAAATCCGCTCCCCGCGCTCCGGCAAGGCACAGCCCGGCATGGCCCTCGACCATCCTTTGGTCAGCGCCGCGCGATCCGCGGGCAACGGGATGAAGAGCGCGCACGCGTCGATCAAGTGTGGAAACGACACCCAAGTCCCCAGGGTGTCGTTGGGGAGCACGCGGCCGTCCGGAAAGGCATCACAGTAGGCGAACACGCGGTTCGTGAAGCGTTCGACGGGCGTATCGGAGTCGGTTCGCAAGAGCCGCAGATCGTCCCGGATCACAAGCCGCCAACTCCCGTCCGGATTCGCGTTCGCGACCCAGACCCGCCAGTCCCCGTCGCGAAACAGACGCGGCTTGTCGAATTTGCCGCCCGGCTGCGGCATCAAGTGCTCATCCTCGCGAAAGACGAACTCCTCGCCAACGGTGAACTTGTACCGGGGCAGCCCGTCCGGCGACGGCCCGTCGGCCGCCGGCACGAGCCCGGAAACCGCCATCAGGGTGATCGCCGAAATCACGAGCCGCATGGGTTTCCTCCGAAGGGAGAGTTCCGGCTCATTTCTCACTTCAAGCATATGCAGAGGCGGCCCGAGAGTCCGAACGAGAACTATTGTGCCTGAGATCTGACGGATCTTCTGCAGAAACTTGTATTGCATCGCCCGTCTTGCCGCTTGTAGCGGCTTCCACCGTTCCCGGTAATGCATGGAGATGGCTGCGTCCAAATATCGGGAAGGCAGGGTCGATGTGTTGACACTGAGTCTCAATTGCAATAGATTGCTCGCATGCAACTCGGTTTTCGCCCGCCGTCCGCTGGGAGGTCGTGCGCCAACATGAACTCAGACCCTGCCCCCGCTTCCGATCACAATCCGTTCAAGCCCGCTGAGTTTCACCCGGCCGCGAGCGAAAGCGTGCCCCAGCGCACGGTCAATTCGGCCGACCTGTTTCAGGGCGCTCGCGAAATCCAGATCCGCCACGATGAGAAAATCTATCGCCTGCAGGTCACCCGCAACGGCAAGCTGATTCTCATCAAGTAGCGAAGGGCGGGTCGACGCCCGCGCGTCGTCGTCGCGAACGGTTAGCGATCCCGTTTCGGCCGGCGTTTGAACGGATAGAACCAGACGCCATACGGCAGAAATCGCGGAGTTCGCGGCGTGGCGAATCGCTGCGGTCGGGCAACCTCGTAGGCGAACTGTCCCTTCAAGAGTTCCGCTCCGACGCAGGCCGCCTGCTGATCGTTGGAACGCGCGAGCCGGCAATCGATCAAATCGACCGACCCCACGACTTTCCCACGCGGTAACGACTCGACATCCAGATCGAGACGGCGTGCCGCCGCGCGCCGCCGGGAGGGCCGACACACGTTTGCTGGCGTACAACAGGATCGTGCCCCGCTGCCGAGTCGGCTGCGAGCGAATCTCGAGGGTTTTGATCCCGCGGAGGATCAGTTCGGCCCAAGGTTGCTGGATTGCCAGCGCGATACGCTCGCGATCGTGGGTCGCCCGTGCCTCGTCCGTCGGCCGCTCATCCGACACACCGGCGGCCGACATCAATGAGCGGCCCCGGGCAGCGCGGCGTGCGTCTCGCTCTCGGTGGGCGGCGTGACTTTCGCAGTTACGTCGCGAATCCGCAGCGGCACGGGAATCTTCGGATAGTGCGGATCGTCGGTCGTGATGTAAACAGAGCAGTCTTCGCCCAAAGCCGGCACTTGCGCAGCCACGCGGACGATGACCGTCGTCTCGCGGCCCCCCTCCGGGTCGTCGACCGTCTTTCCCAGCTCGACTTTGACGAGCTTGGAACGGCAGTAGGCGGACGTCACGTGGAAGGGCTTGGGCCGCATGTCCGTGAGCAGGACCTTTTGCTCCGTCTCGGTATGGCCGTTCTGATAGATGATCAATTGCCCCGGGCTCAGTGTGACTTCGCGGCGGATGGTCAGTTTGAACGTGACCGTCACCGAGCGCGGTTGCGGATCTTCGTAGTCGATCGTGACCAGGTATTCGTGCTGGCCCGGCGTCTGATGCGTGGTCAAGACGCCGAGCGTGAACTCGCTGATTTCGCCCGGCGCATAGGCCCGTTTTTCGATCTTCGGCGAGAGGCAATTGCAGCTGGGCGTCACGTTCGTGATCCGCACGGGGAAGCTGCCGCAATTTTTGAAGCGGAACTTGGCTTCGGCTCGGGCCGTGTTGTGAATCTCGCCCAGGTTGACGAGGTACTGATCGAACACGACCGCAGGACGCTCGACCGAATCGCGGAGCAGATTCGGCTTGCGCTCCATCGAGCAGAAACCGAGGGATGCCGCAAACGGCAAGGCGGCGGCCGCGATCAGCAGCAGGCGACCGACCGTCAGACGACGGGGCGAGGCAGTGGACAGGGTCAGATTCGACATCGTGTCGTTCATCGGGCTTCGCTCCGCAAAGGGCTGCGAGAAGCGCAGGGCGTGCGTTGGCGGCGGGTCTTTTAGCAAAGACGGCCAAATCGGGCAAGATGCGCACGCGCCGCTCGTTCGGGGCGATCGCCGGCGATCCGCGTCTTCCGCCGGCAAACAGCACCTGTCCTTGGGGATCGTCCGCTATCTCGAGTCACTGGTCTCGGAAATGGCGGTCGCCAGGCATCGCGAGAAGGCACCCGAATCGTTGATTCGCTTCGCCAAGCGCGGGTGGGCGAAGACCCGCACGCGTTTGACGTAATCGTCGAACTGGGTGCGGGCGAGCGCCTCGACCACCGGCGAGACCGTGTGCAGCGGCCGGTAAACGCCCTCTTTGGGGAAGAAGATTTCCACGTTGAATTCGATCTCGCGATCGGGCGGCGGGGCATCGATCAGCACGTCCGTCGGCTGCACCCGCTCGCCCAGTTCTTCCGCCAGCTGTTCGGCCAGCGTTTCGGCACACTCGACGAGGTACCCGTACGGCCGCCGCGCGAGCAACCGATAGGTCTCCGGAAGCTGATAGAGGCTGAATTCGGCCACCCGCTTGTACAACTCGCGCCTGCGCCGAAGAGCGCCTCGAGGAGCAGGCGCAGCGCGTCCCCGTGGCCGCCTGGACCAGGCGCGTGATCGATTCCGATTCGCTGAGCTGAAAGAACGATTTGAGGTCGAGCTTTCCCCGCACCTCAAAGAACGCCCGGGCGAACATGCTCGTGGCCGAGCGAACGGCGTGGTGCCAGTAGACCTCGCTAAACATCACATAACGGGCAAACACCATCAGCTCGGCCGCAGTCTTTCCCTTCGTTGAAATGGCCAGCCCGTTTTGCGCCTCGTTCAAGAGCAGCGACTGGATCAGCCGATTGCGGTCGAAGTTGCGGCCGTACGGGACACCGGCATGCAGGCTGTCCCGATCGAGGTAATCCATTTTGTCGATGTCGATCGGGCCCGAAAGGATCGAATGCAACAAGCGGCCCGACGGCGATTCGTCCCGCGCGGTCACAATGTCGAGCACTTCTTTCGACTCGACTTGCCACTGCTCCCGCAGCACGACGCTCAGCTCGCTCGTCTCCGCGAGAAAATGGGCGGCAAATTCCTCGTGCGGCGGCAGATCGTCGAGTCCCATGTCCTCGATCGGATGACAAAAGGGCCAATGCCCGACGTCGTGCAGCAAAGCCGCGCACAGCAGAACCTCGGCCCGGTGCCGATCAATGACCTCGCGAAATCGCGGGTCCTTGCCCAATTGACGGAGATAGCGGACGGCGTTGTAAAAGACGCCGAGCGCATGCTCGAACCGCGTGTGCGTGGCTCCCGGATAAACGCGCGACGCCAGCCCGAGCTGCGTGATGTGCTTCAATCGCTGAAACTGCGGCGTATCGACGATCGCCCGGACGCGCGGCGTGAATGGGACGTCCAGCTCCATCGGAATCCGCACCAGCCCGAGCCCCGTTTCCAGGTTGGCCAGCTCGGGGATTTCAAACAGTGGATGCGGCATGTCTCGCACTCGCTCGTTGCGCCCCTTCTGATTCTTATTTTATCGCGGGGTTGCATTTTGTCGCCGGCGGGACGGATCCCGATCCGCACGCCGCGACCGTGCGGCCGCGATGCGCCTACACGATCAACACGTCGACATCGGGAATCGCCACGAGAAGTCGCTCGAGAATAGAAGGGCCGAGCCAGCGGCGGTACCACGGGCGCTGGGTGCGGCCCAGCACGATGTGCGTAATGCCGTACTCGTTGACGTAGGTCGCGATCGTGCCGACCACGTCCGAGCCCTTCGCCTGAAAAGGCGTTCCCCCCATTTGCGTGGTGAGCGTGAGGGTGTTGGAGATTTGTCGCTGCGTGGCCGCGTCGATTCGGTGCACGTCTTCCGTCGGGGTTTGGATGTAGACGGCGTACCAGGGAGCGTTGAACCGATCGGCCAGGCGGGCCGCTCGGCGAAGCAAACGCTCCGCATTCGGACTGCGGGAACTGAGGCAGACCATCACGCGGCCCGACGTGCTGTGTTCCTGGTCTTCCCTGGCTTCGGTCTGACGGCGATCGAGCCGATACGCAATCTCCTCGAAGGCCAATTCGCGCAGACGGGTCAGATTGGCGTTCGTGAAGAAGCTTTCCAAAGCCGTGCCGATCCGCTCGGCGGGATAAATCTTGCCCGATTCGAGCCGTTCCCGCAGGTCCTCGGACGATACGTCGACGTTCACCAGCTCGTCGGCCATCCCCAGCACATAGTCGGGGATTCGCTCTTTGACCTTCACACCGGTGGCCTTCTCGACGACGTCGTACAGGCTCTCCAAGTGCTGGATGTTGAGCGTGCTGATGACGTTGATGCCGGCGCGGATCAGCTCGTCGATGTCCTGGTAACGCTTGGCGTTGCGTGAGCCGGGCGCGTTCGTATGGGCTAATTCATCGACGAGCACGACGCTTGGGTGCCGGGCCAGCACGGCGTCGAGATCCATCTCGTCGATCGTGACGCCCCGATATTCGATCGTGCGGCGGGGAACCTGCTCGAGATCGCCAATCTGGGCGATCGTTTCGGCTCGCTTATGCGTTTCCACGACGCCGATGACGACGTCGACCCCCTGCCGCTTGAGGCGATGTGCCTCCTGCAGCATTTCGTAGGTCTTGCCGACTCCCGCCGCAAAGCCCAGATAGATCTTCAGCCGCCCCCGCTTTTGCTGGCGGATCATCGTCAGAAATCGCTCGGAGGCGGGTTCCTGCTGATCGAGGCTCACGCCAAAAACTCCGTCGTTAAGAGGCTCACGACGTCACGAAACGGCCTTGAGCACGGGTGGAAAGCGCCCGACGGTCGATTCCCGCAAGGCCGGCAGACGAATGCGAAACTCGGTCCCTTTGCCGGGATGGCTGTCGCAGGTGATCGTGCCGCCGTGCGCCACGACGATTTCCTGCACGATGGCCAGTCCCAAGCCGGTGCCCGTCCCCTTGCTTTGCCCGGGAACGCGGAAGAATTTTTCGAAGACGTGCGGCAACGCGTCGGCCGGAATGCCGATGCCCGTGTCGGCCACCGTCAGCTCCACCTCATCGCCGACAGACTGGGCGCCCAGAGTGATTCGGCCGCCCCGGTCCGTGTAAGTCAGCGAATTATTGAGCAGGTTAAGGAGCGCGCTGCCGAATCGCGACACGTCGACCTGCACTTCCGGCAATCCCTCCCGCAGGTTGAGCACCACATCGATGGAATGGTCGGCCGCCCGTGCCCGGATCGAATCGGCCGCGGTCCGCAGCAGCGACTCGGGCCGAATCGGCTGAAAGTCGAGCTGGCGCGACCCTTGCTCGAGCCGCGCCAGATCGAGCAGATTATTGACCATCGCCAAGAGACGCTCGCTGTTTTCGCGCGCGTCGAGCAGCAATTCGGTTTGCTTGGACGTGAGCGGACCGACCGTTTCCTCCAGCAACAAGTGCACGGCCAGGCGGATGCTCGTCAGCGGCGTTTTGAGTTCGTGGCTGGCCGTGGCCACCAGGTTGTTTTTCACCTGGTCGAGCAAGCGGAGCCGAGTGACGTCCTGCAACAGCACGGCGGCTCCCAGCGTGCTGCCGTGCGGATCCCGAATGGCCAGCACGCGCGGTAACAGCGCCCGCTCGCGCCCGTCGGAGCCGAGCAGAATCACGTGGTCGAATCCCTCGGGCGAGTAGTCCCGCTGCTCCTTGAGCGCGTCGGCCAGCGGTTGCCGCAGTGGTTCCGGCGGTTGCCAGGTGCTCGAAGTCGGTTGTCCGTGGTGCTTGGTCAACACGCCGAGCAAGCGGCGGGCGGCCGGATTGGCGATTTCGACAAAGCCTTCCGAATCGATGACGATCACCGGGTCGGGAAATGAGTCGACGGTGGCCTGACTCGCGCGCTGCGCCCGCAGCAACTGGGCCGACTGCGACTGGCGAAACTCCCGCAAATGGCGGGTCATCGTGTTGAAGGCGCGGGCCAGCTGCCCCAACTCGTCGTCTGCTTGATAGGGGACTAGCTGGTTGAGGTTGCCGCCGCTGATCGCCAGTGCCGCCTGCGTCACCGCTTGCACAGGCCGCAGGATCGTCCGCATCGTGTGCAATACGGCAAAGCCAGCCAGGATGAGCGCGATGGCAAGCGCCGCGGCGAAGCCGATGGCGGAAAGCTTCGCCAGATGCCGCGCGTCGGCACTGGCCTGCTCCATGTTCGACTGATTGAGGTGCAGGATTTGTCCCGAGACCTCTTTGATCCGGCCGAATCCTTCAAGCAGGCCGCCCGGCTGGTAATAGGCTTGCGTCTGCCGCACTGCGTTGGACGAGGGCGTGGTGTCAGAGAGGGTTGCGTAAAACTCGTTCCCCTGTTTTCGATAATCGTTGGTCGACTGTTCCAGCTGTGCGACCTGCTCCGCTTCGCCCGCGACGGTGATGTTGCTCTTTTCGATTTCCAGATTTTCGAAGTACGAGTCCCAACTGTGCGTATACTGCTGCCAGGCCTTGTCGCGGCGTCCGCTCAGCGCGAATTGAAACGACGAATCGATCCGCTCGACCGCCTCGTTGAGCCCCTCCATCGCGATGACGCTGCGATAGTTCTCCCGCAAAATGGCGTCGACGCTGTTGCCCAGGCGGAACAACAGCACAATCCCCCCGCTGCCGATCGCCGCCAGCAACAGCAGCAACGGAATGAGCGTGATCAGAATGCGATGGCGCAAGGAGAGGGTCACAGTTCGCATTGTTGCTCGCCGATCGCGACGAATGCAATTCGAGTGTTGCCCGGCCCGACCTGACGCGGCCAGACTCCAAACGCGACGTGCAATTTGCACAGACGAGCGTGCAAATTGCACTCCACCTGCGGCCGCCGAGCTGAGCGGCAACACGCGATGTGCCCGCGCGATCAGGAGTTAAAGCATCGGCCTAACGTCGGCATAGAGCTTGCGTACTGTCGCGCCCGGCGACCGGTCCGCGCGCTGCACGAGACGACTCGCTTCTCCCGAAAAACGCGACGGTTGCGGAGTGAAGTGACATGAATCTGATGATTTGGCTCCCCGCCCTGTTCTTGGTCGGCTTGGGGGCGATCGGGCTGGTCTTCGCGTTCGCGGCCGGCTGTGAACGCGTTTAATGCTGAACGCTTCTCTCGAAACGTGTTGCGCGGCAACGAGCCGTGTCGACTGGGGCGCGCACGGCGAAGATCGGCGCGCTGGCACTAAGCGGCGTGCGAATCGAGTGGCGATTCAGGTCGCACCGGCGCATCGCTGACAACGGACATCGCTGACAACGGACTCTGAAAGATCCCCATGATCGTGCTGACGGGCCTCGTGACGCTGCTATTGTTCGTCTACCTGCTGGCCGCCTTGCTCCGGCCGGAATGGTTTTAGGACGGGTGGTTTTCATGCGGTGGTTTTAAGCCGCCCGCACTCATGCCCGATTCCCCCCGTTTTGATCCTGCAGTCGGTCAACTTCCGACGACTCGCGGGCCACGCTATTGAGGCTGTTCCATGTGGTTCTTGCCGTTTGTGATCATCGCCACGACCGTGCTCTTATCGATCCCGTGCGGGTTTTATCTCGCTTGGATCATGGACGGCCGGTATCGCGCGCCGCGATGGCTGCAGTGGATTGAGGGGCGGCTGAACACCGGGCCGCAACGGTGGACGCAGTACGTCGCGTCGCTGCTCGCCTTTAACGCGCTCTTGTTCATCTTTGGCTTCGTGGTCCTCGCCCTGCAGCCGCTCTTGCCCTTTGCCCCGGCCGGCAAGGGCATGCTGGCGCCGACGACCATCTTCAACACGGCTATTTCCTTCTTCACCAATACCAACCTGCAGCACTACGCGGGCGAGCAGCACTTCTCGTACACGTCGCAGCTGCTGTTCGTGGTCACCAACATGTTTCTCTCGGCGGGCGTCGGCTTCTGCGCCCTGTGCGCGGTCATTCGCGGGCTGCGGGGCGACGCCGACATGGGCAACTACTACGTCGATTTGTGGCGGGCCGTCGCCTACGTCTTCTTTCCCTCGAGCCTGGTAATGGGTGTGGTGTTAATGGCGCGCGGCGTGCCCATGACGCTCGAGCCCACAATCGACGTGCGGACGGTCGAAGCCGGCGCGATGGGGCGCGAGGCCAACGGCGCGGCGAAGCCGCAAAGCATCGCCCGCGGCCCCGTCGCCGCCGTGATTCCCATCAAGCACCTGGGAACCAACGGCGGCGGCTTCTTCGGTGCCAACTCGGCGCACCCCTTCGAGAATCCCGACGATTGGACCAACTTTTTCACGTGCGTGAACATTCTGATCTTCCCGTTCTCGCTCGTGGTGATGTTCGGGAGGATGCTCAACAATTTGCGCCATGCCGCAGTGCTGTACGGCACGATGATGGTGCTGTTCCTGGCGATGGTTGGCTGGGCCATCGCCTGGGACTCGATGCAGCCAAATCCGGCTCTGACGGCGCGGGCCGCGATCGCCGATGCGGCGGGCAAACCCTTCACCGTCGAGGTTCAAAACGCAAAGGGCCGCTCCACGCCCGCGACCATTGACGTGCCCGCGCTCGCGGGCCTTCCAGTCGATCAGGATCTGGGAAATCTGGAGGGAAAAGAACTCCGGTTCGGCACGTCGGCCGGAGCCACGTTTTCGGCCGTCACGACTGCGGTGACGTGCGGCTCGGTCAACTGCATGCACGACAGCCTGAACCCTATGGCCGGCCTCACGCCATTTGCCGGGATGTGGCTCAACTGCGTTTTCGGCGGCAAGGGGGTCGGCCTCATCAACCTGATGATCTATCTGATCGTCGGCGTGTTCCTGGCCGGGTTGATGGTGGGGCGTACGCCGGAGTACTTGGGGAAAAAAGTTGAAGCCCGCGAAATGAAGCTCGCGATGTTGGCTCTGCTCGTGCACCCGATTCTGATTCTCGGTCCAACCGGCCTATTCGCCGCGTGCGACTGGGGCATTAAGGCAACAAACAATCCAGGAGCGCATGGGTTTTCCGAAGTTCTCTACGAGTTTAGCTCGGCGTCCGCGAACAACGGATCTGGCTTTGAGGGTTTGGCGGACACGTGGGGATTCAACACTCCGAAAGACAATAACTCGCCGCCCGCTCCCTACAGCCCGTACTGGGACATTGCGACCGGCCTCGTAATGCTTTTCGGTCGCCTCATCCCGATCGTCGCCCCCATCGCGCTGGCTGCCGGCCTGGCGGCGAAAAAACGGACGCCCTACACGGCCGGCACGCTCCGCACCGATACGGCGACGTTTGGATTTGTGTTGCTCGGAACGATTCTGCTCGTCGGCGCCCTCTTATTCCTGCCCGCCGCCGTGCTGGGCCCCGTGGCCGAGCATCTGGGCCCGATCCCGTTTGGCGGGTGACGTTCTTCGCTGACGATCTCTGACGAACGATTGCTGACCGACGATTTCTGACGGCACGATTTTCTGACGCTTAAACGGATGACTGGTCCCCGTGACCCAGGTACTTTCGCCATGTCGAGCACGTTGATCGATTCACCGCCGCCGGGCGCCGTCGACGATCCGTCGCCGGAAGAGCTGAAGCTGAGCCGCCGGGCCACGCGCCGCTATGGCTTGTTCGCGCCGCACCTGATGCGGGCCGCGCTCAAGCAATCGTTCGTGATGCTGCGGCCGGACATCCAGTGGAAGAACCCGGTGATGTTCGTCGTCGAAGTGGGTTCGGTGCTCAGCGTCATCTTCACCGTCGCCCGCTTAGTCGGCTATTCCTCGCCAGTGCGGGTGACCTATCTCTTGGCGCTCGACGTCTGGCTGCTCTTGACGGTGCTGTTTGCCAATTTCGCCACGGCGCTCGCGGAAGCCCGCGGCAAGGCACAGGCCGACGCGCTGCGAAAAACGCGGCGCGAGACACCCGCCTTTCGACAGCTACCCGATGGGACGCTCGAGGAAACCAACTCGACCCTGCTCAAAGCGGGCGATCTGGTCGCTGTCACGGCGGGACAGATCATCCCCGGTGACGGCGAAATTATTGAAGGCGTCGCCTCGGTCGACGAGTCGGCCATCACGGGCGAATCGGCCCCCGTGATTCGCGAAGCAGGTGGCGATCGCTCGGGCGTCACCGGCGGCACGCGCGTGCTGTCGGATCGGATCGTGGTCCGGATCACGGCGGGCGCCGGCAAATCATTCCTCGACCGGATGATCGCCCTCGTCGAAGGAGCCATCCGCCAGCGGACGCCCAATGAGATTGCCCTCTCGCTGGTGCTCTCCGCCTTCACGCTGATCTTTTTGATCGTCACGGCCGCGCTCTGGCCGATGGCCCGTAACGCAGAACTCTACATGCAGGCCTACCTCGGCGCGCCGCAGCCGATTCAGAGCCTGGGGACCGACATACCGACGCTCGTGGGCCTGTTGGTTTGCCTGATTCCGACGACGATCGGCGCCCTGTTGGCCGCAATCGGCATCGCGGGTATGGACCGGGCCCTGCGGGCCAATGTGCTCGCCAAGAGCGGCAAGGCGGTCGAAGTGGCCGGCGATATCGACACGCTACTGCTCGATAAAACCGGCACGATCACGATGGGCAATCGCCGGGCGACCCAGTTTCTGCCGTTCGACGAGTTCACGGCCGCCGAAGTCGGGCAGTTGGCGGCGACGGCGTCGATTGCCGACCAGACGCCCGAGGGTAAGAGCGTCGTCGAGCTGTACCGCACGCTGGCCGCCGACGGGACGAGCAAGCTACGGGCCGCCTCCATCGAAGCGCTCGTGCTTTCGGGTTCGCGGTTCATCGAATTCACGGCGCAGACCCGGATGAGCGGAGTCGATCTGCCGGACGGCCGCCGCATCCGCAAGGGCGCTCCCGACACGATGGTTCGCTACATCCAGGAGCTTAAGGGGGGCGTCTCGCCGCAGGTGCAGTCGCAAGTCGACTCGGTCGCCGCCCGCGGGGCGACTCCGCTGTTGGTCTGCGAAGACAACCGACTCGCCGGCGTGATCGTACTCGAAGACGTGTTGAAGCCGGGTATGCGCGATCGCTTCGAGCGTTTGCGGCGGATGGGGCTGCGGACGGTGATGGTCACCGGCGACAATCCGCTCACCGCCAAGGCGATCGCCGACCAGGCGGGCGTCGACGCCTTCATTGCCCAGGCCACGCCCGAAGCCAAGCTCGATTACATTCGCAACGAGCAGGCCGGTGGGAAGCTCGTGGCGATGATGGGCGACGGCACCAACGACGCGCCGGCACTCGCTCAGGCGGACGTCGGCGTCGCGATGAATTCCGGCACTCAGGCCGCCAAAGAAGCCGGCAACATGGTCGACCTCGACAGCGATCCGACCAAGCTGATCGAGATCGTCGAGATCGGCAAGCAGCTCTTGATGACCCGCGGCGCCCTGACGACCTTTTCGATCGCCAACGACCTCGCCAAGTATTTCGCCATCGTCCCGGCGCTATTCGCGGCGACGCTGCCTTGGTTGAAGGCGTTCGACGTGATGAACCTGCACTCGGCGACGTCGGCCATCCTGTCGGCCGTGATTTTTAATGCGATCATCATCCCGCTGTTGATTCCCATCGCGCTCAAGGGAGTGGCCTACAAACCGGTGGGGGCCGACGCACTTTTGCGACGGAATTTGTTGATCTGGGGACTCGGCGGCGTAATTGTGCCGTTCGTCGGCATCAAGTTGATCGACATGGCGTTGACGAGTTTGAACCTGGTGGCGTGATTCAGCGGCGATCGCTTCTCGCGACATCAAAGCCTCCTCTTGCAATCGAAGACCCAAGTTATGGCTTCCTCCTTGCGTGCGAGTCTCTGGCTGCTCGGACTGTCGCTGCTCTTGTGCTGCGTGATTTACCCGGGTTTGCTGCTCGGCATCGGTCATGTGATGTTCCCGGCCCAAGCGGCGGGCAGCCTGGTGTTCGACCGCGACGGGAAGCCAATCGGCTCGCGCTTGATCGCTCAACCCTTCTCCGCGGACGAGTTCTTTCAGCCCCGCCCGTCGGCTGTCTCCTACAACGCGGCCGCCTCGGGGGCCTCGAACTGGGGGGCGAACAATCCGCTTCTGCGCGACCGGGTCGCCCGGCAACTCGGACCGATCGCCCGCTATAAGAGCGGAGACAAGGCCCATCAACTGGTTGGCCCCGACATCGAAAAATGGTTCCAGCAGAACCGCTTCGGGCAGAAGCCGGGAATCGTCGCTCAATGGGCTCAGGCACACCCGGCCATCGCCCGCAACTGGGCGACATCGGACAGCGCCAATTCCGACGCCATCGTCACCTGGAAAGCCGCACATACCGCCGAGGTATCGCAGTGGATTCGCGAGAACCCCGACACGCCAGATCCGAAACCGGAAGATCTGGCCGTCCTTTATCTCGTCGATTTCGCCCAGACGCACGGCGGCGCGTTTCCGGTCGCCAGCGAGCAGAAGCAGCCTAACGGCGCGACTGAAAAAGTCGTCGGCCCGGCAACGACGGGACCGGAAATTCAGGCGACGTTTTTCGACATGTGGCTGCAGGACCACCCGCGGGGGGAACTGGAGTCGGTTCCGGCGGACCTGGTGATGGCGTCGGGCTCCGGCCTCGACCCGCACATCACGCTCAAAAACGCCCTCTATCAGCTCGATCGCGTCGCGGCGAAGTGGGCCGGCGAAACTCGGCGCGATCCGCCACAAGTTCGTGGCGAGATCGAAACTCTGCTGCACGAAAAAGCACGAGCCCCCATGGGGGGGCTCGCGGGTGTCGAATTGATTAACGTGCTCGAGGTCAATCTCGCACTGGTCGACCGCTATCGGCCGGCTCCGTCGAGCCGCGCCAACTAGCGGGTCGCCGTGCCCGGCGCACTCGCGTACTGCGGCATCGGCGCGCTGGCCGGCATTGAGGCGCTGGCCGGAACGACCGCCGGACCGTCCGCGGAACCGGCTTGCACGATATACAGCGACGTGCCGATGATTTTTGCCTGGCAGCCCAGCTTGGCCAGTTCGCTGTTCATGATGGCCAGAGTCTGCGTCGGCGTGTAACGAGCCGAATCCCAGCGATTGAAGGTTCCGTCCGGCATCGCCTGCATCCGCAGCTCGAGGCCCGTGGCGCTGGCGAATTTCGCGAGCACCAGCGACCAGGGAGCGTTCCGGAACTGGAACGACATCACCTTCGTGCGATCCAGGCTCGTCAGTGGATTGGCCACTTGCTGACCGGCGCGGCCGCGGGCGACTCCGAGTAGTGCGAAGACCGTGCGTCAGCAGGCACCTGCTGGGCCGTCGGCTGAATCGGCGAAGCGGTCGGCTGCGTGGCAATCGGTTGGACGGTGATCGGCGGAGCCGGCGCGGGCACAAACTGCGGAGCCACCTGCTGCGGGACGACCTGTTGTGGCGCGACCGGCTGGGGAGCAACGGGCGGCGCCTGTGCGATCGGCTGCATCACAGGGGCACGCGGCCCGCCCGACATCGCGAAATTCTCCGGGCGACCGGGCACGATCGTGAGCGTCGGCGTGTTGGCAGCTTCCGCGGAAACTTGAACGGTGCCGGTGGAAGCCAGTACAGCTCCCGCCTGCGTGGCTGGCCACTGCGGATTGCTCTGATCCACCGACTGACCGCCGGCCTGCGCCGGTTGCCCAACCGGGTAGGAGGACTGAGGGGCGGATTGATTGATCGGCAGTGACGACTGCAGCGGCGCTTGCGGCTGCGAAGCCTGGTTCGCAACCGGCGAGTCGTTCCCGGGCGAGCTGCTCATCGGGTCGAGCGGTGCATGCGACGAGTGGTTCGCGGTCTGCGCCGTTCCATCGAGGTCGGCAGGCAGAGCGTCGGTTTCGTCCGTCGCGTGTTGCACCGCGCGACTGGAGTGGTGATGCGATTTGGCGGCCGAAGCGCTGTCGGTCGCGTCGCTCACGAGGTTGTCGTCCGAGGACTGGTCGTCCGATGCGGCGGCGCGAGCGGAGTGAGAGTGCCCGTGCGCGGCCGGAGCATGGACATGGCCGAAGTGGCTCGACACGGCCGCAGGAGCGGCGCTCTCGTCGTCCGCGTCGTCGGGCGTGCGGGTGGTTAAACGCAGCGCAGCGCTCGAGTCGGCGGCGACGGTGTCGTCATGGTGTTTTTGTGGCGGATTGAAGATCCTCTGCGCGGCAAACAGCCCGGCGCTGATCAACACGCTCAGCGAAAGAGTGCCCACGACCGAGATCCGCGGCCGCTCGCCTCCCAGTCCGCGGGGAAACCAGCGCGGTCCGGCCGCATCCGCCGGCTGGATATGAGCGTGCGGTGCGGCCGACACGTGCGCGGGCACAACGACATGAGCCGGTGGGGCGGCGTGCATTGGCGGCGCAGAGTGCGTTGGCGGGGCAGCGTGCTCGGGGGCCGCAGGCGCCGCAGCGCTCGCCTCAGCCGCAGCCGGCTCAGCAGGCGAAGCATGGCTCTGAAGCTCTCGCTCTTGTGCGGTTCGAAGACTTCGGTAAATGCGATCTTCCACCCCCAACCGCCTTTCTCGATATCGCGACGGACTGGTTTGCCGCCTGCGATTGGCCCGCCGAAACTCTTCTGCTCGGTCTTGCCGGAGAGTGCGCGTAGTCGGCAGAACCGATTCCTTCGGTACTATCGGCAAGATCGGGAGCGTCGGTGCACAAATGGCTGCGGCAAATGTGCAGACGGCGATGGTCAGTTCAGCCCGCCTGTGCTGCTTGCCCAAAGCCCCGACGGGAGCCGCATCATGCGGGCCGCGCGAACGACTCGGGGTGAGCTTTGTCCGGCAAAATCTGCGGGAAAGGCATGCCCGACTCTTCGACGGTCCAGGCAGACACCCAATCGGACCAGCGTGTCAGCGTGCGGCTGAACACGAGCGCTTCGGCGTCGACCGAGGCGGCATGGGCCGCGTCGGCATCGATCTGCGTCCCGTCGGGCATTCGCGGGATGATGCGGGGCGTCTCTTCCAAATCGTAAAGCGTGGATCCCAAGCGACCCGCCCGCGGCAGCAGAACGAGGCCCTCTTCGGTGACGTCGAACGGCCGCGCCTGCGAGCCGAGACACGCCAAGATCTGTTCGCCGACGAGGTCGGTGCCCCCCACGCGATAGATGCCGATCAACAGTCCGCGCAAGGTCGCCAATTGGGCCGGGTTCAGCCGCTCGAGCCAGCCCGCCTTGCTCACGTGGGCCATCACGTAGCCCGACTGCTCCTCGAACGCGATCCAGAGCGACTCGTCGCCGAGCTGCGGCGCGCGGATTTCCGCCCGCAGACTGTTGGTGCCGACGTCGGTCTCGCCGACTTCCAGTGCGATCCCCGCAAACGCGGACGACTCCGCGAGGAACCCCAAAAACTCCCGCTCGAAGAAATGGTGAACGCTCAACTCGAGGTGATGCAGCTTGGCGTAGGAGCCCATCAACTGGCGGACGCGACGTGACGGCTCGCTGCGACGGGCGGCGCGGCGAACCTTGCGATAAAGCCGGGGCAGCGTGCCCGAATGGATACCGAGTTTCATCAACCGCACCATCGTCTCACCGTGGCTGCCGACCACCACCGGCCGCAGGTCGCGGCGCCGGTTGACGGCGTACAACCTCCAGTTGCCGCGGAGTTCCCAAACCAGAAAGCCGACAACACCCGGCATCATGAGCACGGTCATGCCGGCGACGGTGTTGGCCAGCACGGCGCCGAAGATCGGCACGAGCTGCTCGGCCAGGAGCGGCTGCATCGGCAACAGGACCTTGTGCGACACCGTCACGACGGGAAAGTGCTTGATCGGGTTGATCTGCGGCTCGATCAGCACGGTCACGAAGAACGCAATGAAGAATCGAGCGACGGACCAGGGCACGCCGAGCACGGCCTTCGTCCAGAGCATGGCGCGTGTCTCGTTGCTCTTGAAGTAAAACCACTCCTGGATTTCATAAAGAATCCGTTCCAGCCACTCGAGCACGCTCTTGAAAAAATCCATCACCAGGTCGAACAGCGCGACGAAAACCCGCACCCGCACTCGGTGCCAGATCAACTGCAGCCGTTCGGCCGACAGTTCCTCGATATCCCGTCCAATCCGCGAATTGAGCAGCGCGGCGAACGCCAGGAAAACCAGCGCGGTCATGGCGGGCGTGGGATAGCGATACCAGTGGACGGCGGGGATCAAACCGCAAAAAACGCCCGTCAAGATGGTCGACATCAACAGCCGCCGGCGGAAAAAGACGACGGGCACACTCGCCAGCAGTCGCTTGACGAAAGTTACCTCCACCAGCCAGGCCGGAATGTCGACGACCACCGCCCGCAACCCGCGTCCCATGGCCCGCAGCAGCCGCCAGACCATGCCCCGAAACTGAGGGCTGTGAATCAGTCCGAAGATCACGAGACCCAGCGGGATCGTGAAGAGGGGGTGCGTCAAACCGAGCGGCTCCGCATGGGACGAGTTACCTCCCGACCACCAGGTCCGGAGCCGGTGGATCTCCTCCTGCATGTGATCGAAGAATGAGAGGACCACGAACGCGCCGCCGAAGGGAATCACGGCAGCCAACGTGAGAAACCGCCCGGTGTTCGTGCCGAACTGCGCACGAGCTGAGCCCCTGCAAGAGCCGCAGGTAGATCGCCCCACGTTGGTAGACGCCTTCGAGACGACCGGCCAGTCGGCGGTCGGCCCGCAACAAGCGGTCGCCCGCCACCAGCTCCAGCGGGTCGGCCACGTCGTCCAGTTTGAGGTTGTTGCGGGCGATCGCATCGCGGATTTCGCCCATCGAGAAATAGCCGGTCTCGACGACGTGATCGAGCAGCTCCTCGACGATCTTGCGGAACGAGACCCGTTCGGGCACGTTTTGCGGCAAGAAGCCGACTTCGATCAGAGTCTCCTGCAGCACGGGCCGCAGCCGATCGCGCAGGCGCCTTTCGGCACAATGGTTGGCCTCGTGCAACAGCCTGCCGAGCTGCTCGCGCTCGCCCTCCGAAATCAAAACCTTGGCGATCCGGGCCTCGGCGGTCTTCAAGTGCTTCGACATCAAGGCTTCGCGCTGCGCGCGCAGCGGCCGCTTCAGAGGCCGCTTGCCGAATGACAGCAGCCAGGAGAGCAAGTCGACGACATAACTGTCGCGTTCGAAGTCGAGACAGACCCTTTGCAGGTCGTAAAGCATCCGACCCGCGGGGTTCCAGAACCCTTGCGCGGACCGCGCCAATAGGACGGCCAACATCTCCCGCCAGACGGCCGCGGAGTGCTCCGAGAAGCCCAGGGCTTTGTGCAGCCGTTCGGTCAGTCGCTGCACGTCCGCGGCCGCGAGCGCCCGGCGCGGGCCGCGCGCTCGGCATTCTCGGTCCACGAGGCCCGGGTGTGCACGATGCCCGCGCGGACGTCGTTGCCTCGCCGGGCAGCCTGAGCGGCGACGCGCAAATGTCGTCCGAAGCTCCGCTCGTCCGAGGGTGCGGTGGAAATCAAGCGGTTCCGCAACTTGCGCGGGCTGCGGTGCGGCTCACCGGTTTCAAGGGGACGCGTGCGGACGAGCGCGCCGGTAAACGCCAGCACGCTGTCGAGATCGACGTCCCGGGTCAGCAGTCGTTCGATTCGATCGAAGTCGTCGATCGAAGGAAAGTAGGCGGCCACGACGTCGGGCGCCGAATACCGCAACTCCAGGAACACGGCCGCGAATTCGATATAGACCGAAACTGTCGAGACCGGCGGCAGCAAAAACGCCTCTTGCTCGAGCACGGATCGAATTTCGTCGAAGACCGACGTGCCGATCTCTTCCAGCCGCTCAGCCACAATCAGCTCGGTCAACGCGCCCGCTGCCCGCCGCCCATCGAGGGTGACGTGGACCCGCCCATGAAAATGCAGCCGCCGGTAATATTCGCGGAGCGCGTTGGCGCTCATCGACTCGAGCTCGTGCTCGTCCGGCCGCGCCAACAGGATCACGGTCTCCGGTAGGGCCGAGTTGGACTCGAGCCCCAACTCATCATTCAGCACGACCGATTCGCGCGCTCGCCGGATGTGACGAAGCTCTTGCGATGGG
The DNA here is from genome assembly GCA_963800135.1 of uncultured Planctomycetaceae bacterium. Taxonomy (GTDB): domain Bacteria; phylum Planctomycetota; class Planctomycetia; order Planctomycetales; family Planctomycetaceae; genus DASPSM01. The sequence continues at coordinate 199,575 of CAWCZR010000004.1, forward strand.
GTAAACGGCCGATCAGCGTGGGGAGATCGACGTCGTTCAGGATCACCCGGCGGACGATCCGCGATGCGACGGGAAACGCGCTCGGATCCGCGTCGCGAATGGCGCGTTCGACCGACGCCAGAGCCGACGTGGCCGTCTCGACCGCGGCAGCCGGCTCGGTGACTGAAATCGGGTCCGCCATTTTCTCCATCATACGCCGTCGTGGCGTTATTCGTCCGATCGCCGCCAGAATTGGACGCGTTCTGCGGCCGACTTATTCCCCGCACATCGTAATTGCTGGCACCGGGACCGGCGATGGTTGACCCGCCGGGCAAATCGCAGCCGTTCGTTAGCGCCAATACGCACGTCGGCGGTCACATTCTCGCCGGAGCACCCGGCCGCGATTACAATCCGCGAGTACCATCCGCGCTGACAATCGAGGGACCCACCAATCCTGGGGCGGCTTGGCGCACAACATATAACGGCAGATAAAGGGCCTCGGGGCGGATTTGATGCAGGGCAGCCAGGCGATCGCGGAGATCCTCAAGCGCGAAGGGGTCGAGCAGGTTTTTTGCTTCCCCTTCACGCCGATCCTCGACGCAATCGCCGAAGCTGGCATTCGTCCGATCGTCGCGCGGCAGGAACGCGTCGCCGAGAACATGGCCGACGGGTTCTCGCGGGCCACGCTGGGCAAGCGGATTGGCGTCGTCACGGTGCAGCAGAATGCGGGCGCGGAAAATGCCTTTTCCGGGATTTCGCAAGCGTTCACCGATTCGAGCCCGCTCTTGTTTCTTCCCGGGCACCCGGGACGTGAACTCGTCCGCAAGCCGCCGACCTTCGACGCCGTGCCGAACTATGCCGCCACAACCAAGTGGGCCGACCTGATCCCGTCGGCCGGCACGATCTCCAATCGGTTGCGGCGGGCGTTCACCCTGTTGCGCTCGGGACGACCGGGGCCCGTGTTGCTCGAGGTGCCCGTCGACGTCGCCCGCGAAACGGTTCCCGAACCGTGGGATTATCGTCCGGTCATGCCGACCCGCGTCGGCCCCGATCCGCTGGCCATTCGCGACGCGGCCCGGCTCTTGCTCCAGGCGCAACGGCCGATGATCTGGGCGGGGCAAGGCGTGCTCTACGCCCGCGCGACCGCCGAACTCACCGCCGTCGCCGAGTATCTGGCGGCTCCCGTGATGACGACACTCCTGGGCAAAAGCGGTTTCGACGAAAGTCATCCGCTCTCGCTCGGCTCGGGCGGCATGAGCGCGACCGACATGGTCCGCGATGCGCTCGAGCGGTGCGATGCAGTCTTCGCCGTGGGAGCGAGCCTCACGCGAACCGTCTTTGCGCCCGAGATTCCGCCCGGCAAACGGATCGTGCATGCCACCCTCGACCCGCGCGATCTCAATAAGGATTACGTCGCCGACGTGCCCCTGCTGGGCGACGCGGCCCTCGTGCTGAATGCCCTGCTCGAAGCACTCAAATCGCAGCACGGCACCAGCGGCCGCGGCGAGCGCTCGGCGGTTGAGGCCCAGCTACGCAGCGAGCATGAGTGTTGGAAGGCCCGCTGGGCTCCCAAGCTGGCCTCCGACGAAACACCTATCAACCCTTACCGCGTGATCGGAGAGTTCATAAACATCGTCGACCGCCGGCAGACGATCGTCACCCACGATTCGGGAAATCCGCGCGACCAGTTGCTGCCCTTGTACGAATCGACCGTGCCCCGCGGCTATATCGGGTGGGGCCACTCGACTCAACTTGGCTTTTCGCTCGGCTGCAGCATGGGCGCCAAGCTCGCCTGCCCCGACAAGCTGGTTGTGAACTTCATGGGGGATACGGCTATCGGCATGGTGGGGATGGACATCGAGACGGCCGTCCGCGAGCAGATCCCCATCCTCACGCTGGTGCTCAACAACTCGGCGATGGGCAATTACGAAAAATATATCCCCGTCGCGACGGCCAAGTATCGCACGAAGTTCACGTCCGGAAATTATGCCGAAGTCGCCCGCAGCCTGGGTGCGTCCGCCGAGCGGATCGATCGCCCGGCCGACGTCGGTCCGGCGATTCGTCGCGGCATCGCCGCCACGCGCGAGGGTCGTCCCGCCGTGCTCGAGTTCCTCACGCGCGAAGAGCCCGACATGGCCTTCCGCCGCTAGTTTGATCCTGCACTTCCTCTTCGAGGTTGCCCGCCCATGTCGACGCAATTCGAGAAAGCCCAGGCCTTCCTCAAGCTGCACGAACGGGCCGGCGCCTTTGTGATTCCCAACCCCTGGGACGTCGGCACCACCCGGCTGCTCGAGGGGCTCGGTTTCGAGGCTCTGGCGACGACCAGCTTGGGCTTTGCTGTCTCGCAGGGGTTTCGGGATTACGAGCTGGGACGCGACCGCGTGCTTGAGCACTGCCGGTCGATCGTCGCCGCCACGTCCCTGCCGGTGAGCGCCGACTTGGAGAACTGCTTTGGCGACGATCCTACGGTCGTGGCGGAAACCATCCGCCTGGCGGCTGAAACAGGGCTGGCCGGCGGATCGGTCGAAGATTCGACCGGCAATCCGGAAAGCCCGATCCACGATGCCTTCCTCGCGGCCGAGCGCGTGCGGGCAGCCGCCGAGACAGCGAAGAAGTTGCCCTTTCCGTTCGTGCTGACGGCCCGCTGCGAGAATTACATGCATCAACGCCCCGATTTGGCCGACACCATTCGCCGCCTGCAGTCGTATCAGGATGCGGGGGCCGACGTGCTCTACGTGCCGGGCCTGAAGACAGCCGAGGAAATCGTCACCGTCGTCCGCTCGGTCAATCGCCCCGTCAACGTGCTGATGGGACTTGCCGGAATTAACCTGAGCGTGGCCCAGCTCTCGACGATCGGCGTCAAACGCATCAGCGTTGGCAGTGCCCTGACTCGTGCGGCCCTGAGCGCCGTCCTGCGAGCAGCCCGCGAGATGCGCGACGAAGGCACGTTTCGCTTCACCGATGAGTCGGTGCCGATGAGCGAGTTGAACTCACTGTTGGACTGACATTGCATGCTTCGATTGCTGCCGACGATGCTGATGCCGATGAAAATAATCGCACTCAGTTGGATGGCCGCCTTCATGCTCACGCCCGCCTTCTTACTCACGATCGCGTCGGCGAATACCGCGTGGGCACAGCGAACGGACGAGACCGCCGCTCCGAGTGCCCCGATTGCGTCGCTGCCGGACGTATTGACGGCGGAAGCCCGGCACATGATCACAACCTATCCCAACACGCGCTACAGCCACAAAACGCACATCGACAAAACCCAAGGCGTCTGCGAAGTCGATTGCTCGGGGTTCATCGTCTCGATCCTGAGGCACAAGGCGCCCAAACTGCTCGCCGCGATCCCTACGACCCGCAAGCGGCCGCTCGCCGACGATTTTTATGCCGCGTTCGTGCCTCGGCCCGGAGTGCCCGTCCGCGGCTGGCAACCAATCGAACGACTGGCCGACGCGCAACCCGGTGACGTCCTCGCCTGGGTGAAGGCCGACCGCGTCCCGGGCGACAACACGGGCCACGTGATGTTGATCGCGGAGAGGCCGATCGCCGAATCGGCCGGACGTTTTCGCGTGCGGATTTTCGATTCGACGCTACACGGCCACGCGGAAGATGTTCGCACGAACACCGGCCGCTCCGGCATCGGGCAAGGCACTCTCTGGTTCGATGTCGATGGGCAAGGCCGGCCGGTCGGCTATCGCTGGAAATCTCCCGTCGGCCAGCTGCACACCGCGCCAATCGCGATCGGCCGACCCGTGCCGATCGACTGACGCCCGAGTCGGCGCCGGCGAGCGACTTGCCAAATCGCGGCACGTCGGCGAATCTTGGGGAAGACAAATTTAGCACTGATCTCCGTCCTGAGTGGCATCGCGCGGCGCGAGGTTGTTGGTGGCGCGGCCGCCACCCGCGGCGCCAAATTCCGCCGGGCCGTTGTCCGATTTGACTCCAAGGGCTGACCTCTGTTCGGACCTCCTCCTTCCGCACGTTCCTCCACGCTGGCGGTGCGCGCCGTCGATTTGACGAAGGCCTACGGTAAGGCCCACGCGGCCGTTTATGCGCTCAAGGGCGTGTCGCTCGAGATCGAGCGCGGCGAGCGGGTCGCCCTGATGGGAAAATCGGGCTCGGGCAAATCGACGCTGCTCAATTTGCTCGGCGGCGTCGATCGGCCGACGGAAGGCGGGCTGGAAGTCGCCGGCCGCGAACTCAATCGCCTTTCGAGCCGCGGATTGGCCCGCTTTCGCTCGGCGGCGGTCGGCATGATTTTTCAGTCGTTTAACCTGGTGCCCTCGCGAACCGCAGCGCAGAACGTCGAGCTGCCGATGATCTTCGCCGGCCTTTCGCGGACGCAACGGCGAGCGGAGGCGCGGCGGGCCCTGGAGGCGGTGGGGCTGGGCGAACGTCTCGAACATCGGCCCTCGCAACTGAGCGGCGGCGAGAATCAGCGTGTGGCCATCGCCCGGGCGCTCGTCAACCGGCCCGAGGTCCTACTCGCCGACGAGCCGACCGGCAACCTGGACAGTGCGACGGCCCGCGAGGTCATGTCGCTGATCACGAACCACCTGGCCAAAAGTGCCGCGACCCTGGTGCTGGTCACACACGACGAAGATCTGGCCCGCGCCTGCACCGATCGCGTCGTGCGACTCAAAGACGGGCAAGTGGTTCCCTGAATCGTTCGATCGAGGGGCAGCCGTGCGTTTCGGCGACTTGTTGGCAATACCGCTCGCGGCCATGTGGCAGCAAAAACTGCGAACGCTGCTGACGACCCTGGGCGTGGTCTTCGGCAGCTTCGTGCTGGCGGCCAGCCTGTCGATCGGCCAAGGGGTGCAGGACACCTTCGAGCGGGAGACGCATAAGAGCGACGTCCTCCGCGAAATCCGCATCCAACCGCAATGGGGCGACCCCAAGTCCGACGCCAAGAAGGTCGACGTCAAAGGCCAGATGACCGACGCCCGCCGCGGACGGATCCGCGAAGCGATCGCCGGCCGTCAACGCAACATGTCGGCCCCGCCGGTTCCGCTCACCCGCGAACGTCTCGACCAGCTGGCCCATCTGCCGCACGTCGAGGCCGTGGTGCCGCAGACCTGGCAAAACTGTTACGCGATTTTGGGAAAGAAGTCCGTGGCGACGGGCATCGGCGCGGCGCGGATCGACGATCGGTCGGGTCACGAGCACCTGATCGCCGGACGGTATTTCGACTCGCCGAACGAGCAGGCGGTTGTCGTCTCGGAATTTCTGCTCTATCGCCTGGGCATTGTGGACGACGCGGACCTCAACAGCGTCGTCGGCAAGACGATCAAGCTCGAATTCCGGCCGCAACGAGAGGGGGCCGGCCTGGCGATGGCGCTCTTCAAGTCGGACGGCGACGATCCCAGCCGCGACGAAAACGCTGCCATGGACAAGCTGCGACAGGAACTGCCTGCAGTGCTCGAGCACCTGCATCTGACGCCCGCCCAGCTGCAGATTCTGCAAAAGGCCTTCGTCGGGTCGGCCCGCAAGGTGCCGCCAGCGCTGGTCCGCGAGTTCACCATCGTCGGCGTGACGCGTGGACAAAGCGCCGAGGAGGAACGCGCCTGGGATCCGATGCGGGCCGAGGGGGACCTTGTGCTTCCCTATGGGACGGCCACCGACTTATTCACGACCGGGAGCTCGCATATGCGGGGCGTCGAGATGGCCAACGTGCTCGTCGATCGCGATACAAGCGTCGAGCCGGTGCTCGCCGAGATTCACCAGATGGGACTGCCCGCCTTTGCCTTCATGGAAGGGATCAAGCACGAGCGGCTGATGTATCTGCTGATCTTTGCCTGCATGACCTGCATTGCGGCCGTGGCGCTGGTGGTGGCGGCGATGGGCATCGCCAACACCATGCTGATGAGCGTGCTCGAGCGGATGCGTGAGATCGGCATCATGAAGGCAGTCGGCGCCAGCAACGGCCAGTTGCAGATGGTGTTCGTCGTGGAGGGTGCGCTGATCGGCCTGGTCGGCGGAGCGCTCGGCCTGTTGATGGCGATGGGCAGCGCCTACCCCGGCGACGCCTGGGTCCGCGACATGGTGAACCGCGACATCAAAATCGAGCTGAAGGAAGCCCTCTTCGTCTTTCCCACGTGGCTTTCGCTCACGGTGCTGGGCTTCGCCGTCATCACGACGACGCTGGCGGCCGTCTATCCGGCGCGGCGAGCCGCCATGATCGATCCGGTCCGGGCGCTGCGGCACGAATGAAAGCCCCACTTTGTGTGGACGCGCAGTCGCCTGCGCGGAACAAACCGCGCCGCTGATTGACAATCGCTCGATCGACTCTCGATGATGCTCGCCATGTCGCTCCTGATCCTGGTCGTCGGCTGGCTAATCTTCGCCTTTTGGGTCGCGGGCGTGACGCCGTCGCTCGTCAGCCTGCTGTGGCGGCCCCTCGATTCCGTCGTCGCCGCGCTCAAGCCGCCGATCGATTGGCCCAAAGTCTCGATTATCGTGCCGGCCCGCGACGAAGCGGCCAAAATCGAGGCGGCCATGCGCTCCAAACTGGCCCTTGATTACCCCAACTACGAGCTGATCGCCGTCGACGACCGCTCGCAGGACGCGACGGGCGCGATCCTCGATCACCTGGCGGCCGAGAATCCGCGGCTCGTCGTCATGCACCTCGACTCATTGCCCGAGGGCTGGCTGGGGAAGAGCCACGCAATGCACGTGGCGGCGGCCCGCGCGCAGGGCGACTACTTACTCTTCACCGATGCCGACGTCTTCTTCGCCCCGGACATCCTGCGCAAGGCGGTGACGGCCTGCGAAGGGGGCGCGCTCGACCACCTGACGCTCGCGCCGCATCTCGAGTGCAGCGGCTTCTTCGAGCAGGTGCTGCACGCGTACTTCTTCGTGCTCTTGTGCATCGGAGCGCAGCCTTGGCTCGTGCGGACGCCCTTTCGCATGTCGTACCTGGGAATGGGTGCGTTCAATTTGGTGCGCCGCTCGGCCTACGAGCACTGCGGCGGCCACGCGGCCATCCGCCTCGATGTGCTGGACGACGTGAAGCTCGGTAAGCTAATCAAGCACAGCGGCCTCAAGCAGGACGCGCTCGACGCGGGCGGCGGACTCAGCGTGCAGTGGCAAGACTCGTTCTTCGGCGTGATTCGCGGCCTGGAAAAGAACGGCTTCGCCATCTTCGAGTACTCGCTCGTCAAGCTGGTGGCGTATTCGCTCGTCGTCGTGATCTTCAACTTGTTTCCGTACGCCGCGATTCTGATCTGGCCCGATTTGCGGGGGAGCGGCTGGCTCGCCAGCGTGCTGTTTCTACACGCGGCGACCGCCGTCACGGCGCGGATGCTCGGGTCGTCCGCCGTTGTTTCGCTCGGATTGCCTGTCGCGATTCTCGCGCTCCTTTATACGATGTGGCGGTCGGCTTACTTGACGCTGACGCGGCAGGGCGTACGCTGGCGCGACACGTTCTACCCGCTGAGCGTGCTCCGCGAAAACGTCTACTGACTTCCGGGAGAGAGCAATCATGATTCGACAACAGTCCCGTCTCAGTGTGGCCGCGATCACTGCGGTAGCCGTATTCCTGACTCTCGTGAATTGCGTCGCTGCGGCCGACCACTCGGCGGCCGGTAAACCGGTCATCCTGCTCTGGCCCGAGGGGGCTCCCGGAGCGCATGGCACGGCCGACAAGGACAAGCCGACGCTGACCGTCCATCTGCCGGCTCCCGCCATCGCCAACGGCTGTGCGGTCGTGATCTGCCCCGGCGGCGGCTATCAACACCTGGCGATGGGCTACGAAGGTCACGACGTGGCCGAATACTTCAACACCTTCGGCGTCGCCGGCTTCGTGCTCAAATACCGGCTTGCTCCCGACTATCACCACCCCGCGCCCTGCAGGACGTGCAGCGGGCCCTGCGGATCGTGCGGGAGAAAGCCGGCGAATGGCACGTCGATCCGCATCGCGTCGGCGTGATGGGCTTTTCGGCCGGCGGACACCTGGCCTCAACCGCCGCCACGCATTTCGACGCGGGCAAGCCGGACGCCTCCGACCCGATCGACCGCCAGAGCTGCCGGCCCGATTTTGCGATCCTCGCCTACCCGGTGATCACCATGTCGGACAAGTTCGGGCACGGCGGGTCGAAAAAAAACTTGCTCGGTCCGAACCCGGAAAAAGGCCTGGCGGAGAGCCTGTCGAACGAAACTCAAGTCACGGCCCAAACGCCGCCGACGTTTCTGTTCCACACGGCTGAAGATAGCGCCGTGCCGGTCGAGAACAGCATCGAGTTCTTCCTGGCGCTGCGAAAAGCGGGGGTTCCGGCCGAGATGCACGTTTATGAAAAAGGCCGGCACGGATTGGGACTAGGCACGCGCGATCCCAAGATCGCCTTCGCCCTGGGAACGTGGCCGGCCCGGCTGCACGACTGGATGCAGCTCCGCGGCCTGCTGGCGCTGCGGAACTAAGGGAATCGACCGGCGTACAGCGGAAGCACCTGGCAGCGGATTACTTCCCGAAAGTTTTGCCGCCGCGCATGCGGTCCCGCGGCGTCACTTGGGCCATCTTCTTGCGAAGGTGCGGCAGCTTGGTCGCGGGCCGACGGACCGACTGACGAGCTTTTCCGGACATTTCGCGATCTCCTGTGGAGAAGGATCACGTCGCGCGAGTTGGTTCATCTCGCGTGGCGCTCGAGTCTCGTTAGTTCACTCAAGTCTCGCTAGTAATTGCATCTGGTAGTCACCGAGTGCCCAGTGCCCGCCGACCGCCTTGAACGATCAGCTCAGGCGCGTTCGCGCGGCGGGACCCATTTGGGCTCGCGCTTCTCGCGGAAGGCGGTCAGGCCTTCGCGGGCTTCGCTCGAACCGCGGGCCTCGGCCGAAACCTTGCGACCCGCTTCGAGTTGTTGGATGAGTGAATCGAGGGCGAAGCTGCGGACGAGCCGCTTGGTAACGGCCAGCGCCTGCGGCGCCGCCCAGGAGCGCGGCCACCAATTTGCGACGCCGCTCGGCGAGCTGCTCGGCCGGAGCCAGGTAGTGGCACAACCCCAGTCGGTACGCCTCATCGCCGTTGATCGTGCCCCCTTCCAGCAACAGCGGCATCGCCGGGCCGTGGCCGATGCGATAAAGCAACAGCGGCGACACGACGGCCGGGCTGATTCCCCGCTTCACTTCAGGCAGCGCAAATTTGGCGGCGGGCGTCGCCAGCACGAGATCGCAGGCCAGCACGATGCCGAATCCGCCGGCGATTGCCGGTCCGTGCACGACGGCCAAGGTGGGCATGTCGACTTTGAGAATGGCAACGAGCGCGTCGCGGAACGCGGCCGCATCCTGGTCCCACTGCGCCCGAGCGTCGGGAGCCGCGGCCCGCTGCTGCATCTCGTCGAGATCCATGCCCGCACAAAACGCCGGCCCGCTGCCTTCGAGCACGAGCAGCCGCGTTGCCGGGTTGGCCGCCGCCTCGGCCACGGTGGCTGAAAGTTGAGACAGCAGTTCGCGCGTGAGTGCGTTGCGCCGGGCCGGCCGATCGAGCGTCACCTGGGCTACGCCATCATCCGTGATCGTCAGTTTGACGAGCCGCTCGGTCATCGTGAGTTCACCTCGGGGCTTAAGCGGTTTTGGGATGGGTAGCGGACGCGGCACGTCGCATCCGCTCGAGGTCCACAGGCGGCGGCGCGGGAATCGGCATTTCCAAGAGCGCCAGCGCGAGCGTTTTGCCCTGGCTGTCCGTTCGCAGCGAGCGGCTGGCTCCGCCGCCGAGCACGTTGAACAACAAAAAGTTGTACGCGCTCACGCCGGGCAACTCATAGCGCCGCACCTCGGTCGGCCGCAGCGGCAAAAAATACTCGGCGACGCGGGCCTCGGTCAGCACCTTGGCCAGGTAGCGAAAGCCATCGGGAGTGAAGGCGATCACGCCAACGTTCGCGTGGTTCCCCTTGTCGCCGGAGCGGGCGTGGGCAATTTCGCCCAGTCGGATCGAGCCGTTCATGCGATCCACTCCCGGGCCGTTTTGACCGTCGACCGCGCGGGGACGTGTTCGCGGGAAATCGTGGTCGGCCAATAGGCGAGCACGGGTCGGGGCTTGGCCCGTCCGCCGACGTAGCCCGTCACCCCGGGCTGCCCGGTCGTGACGAGCGGTGCGAACTCGCAAGTGAATCGCTCGAGCACGGACCGCGACGGATCGGCCGCACTCACCCGCAGCACGACCTCCCAGGGTGCGGCCCGCTCGCCCGGCAACCCCGGAGCCGTGTCGCCGGCGCCGAGCACCTCGACATTCGTCCGCGCGGGCAGGACGCCGGCTAAACGCAGCTTTTCCAGAATCGTCGCTCCGGCCGAGCGCGCCGTCTCGACCGCGTGAGGGCCGCAGATCGTTAACGTCGACGAGACGAGGTAGCCGTCCTGATAGGCGATCGAGACCTTGAACTTCTCGGGAGCCGAATTGCCCCGCGCCCCCGCCACGCTCACGCGATCGCGGCCTGTTTGAACGAGGCGGACCTGCGTAAAGTCGGTGTCGATGTCGGGCGTGAGGTAGTGGGCCGGGTCGCCGATCTCGTAGAGCAACTGTTCGGCAACCGTTTCGACCGTCACCAGACCGCCTGTGCCCGCGGGCTTCGTGACCGTCACGTCGGCGTGCTCGCCGATCTCGGCAATCGGATAGCCAATGTCGGCCAGGCGAATGTCGGGCGTCCAGCCGGAGTACATGCCGCCGGTGCACTGTCCGCCGCATTCGATCAGGTGCCCGGCCACGGTCGCCGCGGCAAGCCGCTCCCAGTCGTGAAAAGTCCAGCCCAACTCGTGCACCGCCGGCCCGACGGTGAGCGAAGCATCGGCAACGCGTCCTGTGATCACGATCCGCGCCCCGGCGGCGAGCGCCTCGACGATGCCGGCCGCTCCGAGATACGCATTGGCGCTGACGATCCGGCCGCGGACCGCGTCGATGGCTTCGCCCGTCTCGAAGTGGGCCAGCGTTTCGCCCGCGCGCGTCAGCTCGTCGAGCCGCGGCAAGAGGTCGTCACCTGTGACGATGCCGGTCGGCACGTCCGCGAGGCCGGCTTCCGCCAGCACGCGCGAGATGGCCGTCGCGCAGCCGGCCGCGTTCATCCCGCCGGCGTTGGTCACGATCTTGAGGCCCGGTTGAGCGCGGAGGGCGGGGAGCAGATCACGGAGCACGATTTCGAAGTCGATCACCCAGCCGGCCGCGGGATTGCGCGACTTCTGGTGCGCGAGGATCGACATCGTCAGCTCGGCCAGATACTCGAGCGTCAGATAGTCGAGCGACGCCCCTTCGCAGAGGCGGCGGGGCGCATCGAGGTTGTCGCCCCAAAACCCGGCGCCGTTTCCTACGCGAATTGTCTTCATCGACGTCGAGGTTGGGTGTCTGTCGCTGAGGGCTCTCCGGCGGCTGACGCCCCCGGCTCGGAAGCGTCCGGCGCGCCGTGCACGGCACCGAGGCCGCACATTGTAACAAAACCCGTCTGGATTCCCCTGCCCGCTTCCACTATCCTCTCGCAGCAAACCGGCATGACGAAAGGCGTTGCGAGTCCAATTGTTGGTTGGGCACAGCGCGAGAAACCTTGAGCGCCAAGCGGCGTCCGGCCGAAGGACCGACGGGCCATGGGATGGAGCTATCGCAAAAGCGTCAACTTTGGGCCGTTCCGCGTCAACCTGAGTAAGGGCGGCGTCGGCTATTCAGTCGGTGGCAAGGATTTTCGCGTCGGCGTCAACGCCAAGGGCCGACGCTACGAGGCCCTCACCGTTCCCGGAACGGGCCTGCACTATCGCAGCAGCGAGGGGAAATCGCGCGGGCAGGCGTCCGGCTGCATGGGTGTGGTCCTCCTGATGGTTTTGGCGGTCGGAGCCGGCATCCCTCTCCTTTACTTCTTAGGGTGAGTGCGAGTTATGGCCCTGCATTTTGTGCGTTCGCTTCGAACTCCCTACTCCGAGCGTTTTCTGATCCAGGCCGAGCCGGGCCAGGACAGCGGCGCCGTCGAGCTGCATTATCTTCCGGGCGAACGCGTCGTCGGGACGGTGATCGTCCTCGACGATAAAGTCTTCCCCGAGAAAAAGATCCCCGAATTGCTCAAAGAAATCGACGAATTCCTGCTCCCCGACGCCAGCATTGAAGATGGCAAGCTCCACTTCACCGTGGTCTCGGGGCACGTCGTCGGCACGTTCTTCCCCCACCCGAGTTAACGCTTCGCCTACACAAAAGGTGGATCGGCCGCCGTCGCGCCGAATCCAGCGACCGCGAGCAAGCGCACGTCGACTCGGCAGGAGATCCAAGGATGGACTTTCCTCGCGCGAGCGCCTGGATGGCCGGGGCGCTGCTGGCCGCCTGCTGCGTCAACGTTCCTCGCCCGGCCGCGGCGCAATCGTCACCGCCGCAGACAAGCGGATCGTTGGCCGCCGCGAATTCGCCCGCTCCCGCCCCGGTGCGGACTCCCGTCGTTGACGAAACGCTCCGAGACGACGCCAACCTGCACGACATCTGTTTTCTGGGCAGCCGCGACGGCTGGAGCGTGGGCGATCGCGGCACCGTGTGGCGGACTGAAGACGGCGGCCAGACCTGGAAGCTCTTGCCCGTTCCGACCGATTGCGTGCTCCGCAGCGTCTGTTCTGTGACCGACCGCATCGGCTGGGTGGCCGGCGGTTCGACGACGCCGTTCACTCGCGTCGGCGTCGGCGCGATTCTGACGACGCGTGACGGCGGCAAGACGTGGACGAATCTCGCGCGGAGCGGGCGGTCTCTCCCACAACTGCACTACGTGCGGTTCTTCTCGCCCAACGCAGGGGTCGTAGTCGGCGAGCCCACCTCCGAGTTTCCCGCCGGAGTGATCACCACGGCCGACGGTGGCCGCACGTGGCAACCGGTCGAGGGTCCGCGGCACGACGGCTGGCGGGCGGCCGATTTTCTGGCGCCAAGCCTCGGCGTCGTTGCCGGCCTCGAGGGGGAAGCGGCCCGCATCGACGGCGGACGCGTGCTCGACGTTCGCGCCGGCCGCTTCGGGCTCCGCGGCCTCTACGATGTGAAGCTCGGTCGCGACGATAGCGGCTGGATGGTCGGCGACGAGGCGCTTGTCCTCCGCACGCACAATCGCGGCGTCGTCTGGGAAACGCCGACGACGCCACTGCCCGACGAAGCGCGCGGCATCTTCAATTTCCACGCCTTGGCCGTCCGCGGCGAGCGGCTGTGGATCGCCGGCTCGCCGGGAAGCGTGATCTGGCATTCGCCGGATGGCGGCCGCAGCTGGCGCGCTCAGCCGACGGGCCAGACGGCTCCGCTCGAACGTCTTGCCTTTGGCACCGACGACTCGGGGTGCGCCGTCGGCACCTTCGGCTGCATTCTGCACACCGCGGACGGCGGCCAAACGTGGGAGTCGGCACGCGCGGGCAAACGCCGGGCGGCGTTTTTGGCGGTACAGTCGCGGCCCGATCGCATCTCGTTCAATGCGCTGGCCAAGGAATCGGGCGAGTTGGGCTATCGCGGCGTCGTCCTCCTTCCCATCCGCGGGCAGGCCGAGGGCGAAGGAGCTCGCGATGCGACCCTTGATCTCAAACTGCACGAAGCGGTGACCGTTGCCGGCGGCTCGCAGGGTGTGACGGGCTGGCGTTTTCCGCTCGACGTTCCGGGGCTCGACCGCGATCCGCAAAAGCTCGTCGCGGACTGGATGCGGCGCACGGAAGGCAAGTTTCAGCCGATGTTCTACGGCCATCTGGTCTGCCAGATTCGCATGTGGCGGCCAACTGTCGTCATTTTCGATCAGCCGGCGGCCGACGACGCAGCCGGAACCGTGCTGGCCAACGCGCTGATGGGGGCCGTGCGACAAGCGGGCGATCCCGCGGCATTTCCCGAGCAGACGCGCGTCGCCGGGCTGGCCCCCTGGACGACCGCGCGAGTCTTCATGCGTTTGCCCGCGGGCAGCGCGGGGGATTGCCGGCTCGACGCTCAGGAGATTCTGCCACGCCACGGCTCGTCGGTCGTCACGCTGGCCACGGCGGGCGCCAGCCGGTTGATTCCGGTCGAGTCGGCCGTCACGGAAACCGAGGCCTATCGACTGGTGGACGTCGCTCCGGACGCGAACGGCACCGACCCGCGGATGACCGCGCTTCGTGATTTTTTCACGGGCATCGGGCTCGGGCCGGGGACCGACGCGCGGCGCCGCCTCCGCAACGTGACCAGCGAGGTCAACGAGCAAGCCGAACGCCTCGCGCGGAGGGACCGCAACTTTCGCGCGATGGTTCGGCAACGCGTGGGGGGCGGCGCGGCGGGAGCCGACCTGATCGGCATGTTGCACCAGCAAACCGGCGGCACCGACAATGCGTCTGCCGCGCTGCAGCTCGTGCTCTTGGCCGACGCCTACCGGCGGAACGCACAGTGGGAACTGGCCGAAGTCACACTGATGGACCTGGTCGACCGATACCCTGACGAGCCGGCCGCGTTCGACGGGATGCAATGGCTGTTTCAATACTGGACGTCGGCCGAGCTGACGTATCAACGTCTGCGGAAAGAGTCAGTCCAGTCGTCGCACGTCCAGTTAAACTCCGCGGTGCTCGAGGAAAAAATCGATAAGGCCCTCTCCCTGGCCGCCGTCGAACCCAAGGACCGCGATCCCGGCGCGCTCGACGGCTCCGATCCGCTGCAACTGGTCACGACGTCGCGCCAATTGCACTATGGAAAGTCTGACGTCGGCGGCCTGCGCTGGGGCAGTCAACGCGACTCGGCCCTGAAGATGGCCGCGCTCATCCGCCGCAAGTCGCCCTCCCTCTATCGCACGCCGGCCATTCAGTTTCCATTGGCCGCCCTGATGCGCGAGACGGGAATGACGACGCTGCCGGGCGAAGCTGTCGAAACGTCCCGCGTGGTCCAGGCAGGCGTCACCGATGCCGACGCGCCCGAGGGCGCAGTCTCCAAGACCGACGCACTCACCGCCGCGTCGCTGGCGGCCGCGCAAATCGGCGAGCGCCTGCCGCAAAAGACGGTCGCCTGCCTGGTGCCGACCGAGCGGTTGACGATCGACGGGTTGCTGTCGGACGTCGGCTGGCAGGAGGCAGCCGAGGTTCCGCTCTCGACGAGTGCGGTGCCGCTGGCCGGCAACGCGCCGCACGCTTTCGTGATGTTCGCCCACGACGCGCAGTTCCTGTACTTCGCTGCGTCGATTCCCCGTGTGCCCGGAATGCCAAAGGACGGGCCGATGACGCTGGGCCGCACGCACGACATGGATTTGTCGGCTTACGACCGCATCGCCCTCTTTCTCGACGTCGATCGGGACGGCGCGACCTGGTATGAAATCGACATCGACCAGCGCGGCTGCATCGCCGAATCGTGCTGGAACGACGCGAGCTGGGATCCGAACATCGCCGTCCGCGCCGAGGGGGACGAGGAGCGCTGGCGGATCGAGGGGATGATTCCCTTCTCGGAGATGGTGCCGCAGCCGCCGCGCCCGGGCGAAGCTTGGGGCCTGGCCATCGTGCGGACGGCGCCGGCCGTCAAGCAAGAGGCGTGGGTTCCGCCCGCATCGACGAAGCCGCGGCCCGAATCGTTCGGCCTCTTGCGCTTCCAATAAGCGCAGCGATTCGTCCGTTGAGCCGCGGCGCGTTTGAATTCGGCCTCCCGTCTGTGCTAAGAACAGGGCGCGAGCGGCAGACACGACGGTCTGCCCGCGGCAAGCGAGGAGCGCGCCCGACATGGGAATCGTCATCGGAATGGATGAGGCCGGATACGGTCCGAACTTCGGGCCGTTGGTGCTAACCGCCACGGTTTGGGAAGTGCCCGGCCGTTGGCCCCATCGGACCGACTTCTGGCAGGTATTCGCCGACATCGCCGAACGCAAGGCGGTTGCCGCCGCGACGGAAGACGGCGACGCGGCGCCGGCCGTGCGCAAACGAGCCAACCGCGGCGTCGCCCGCACTGTGCGCCGCAAGAAAGCCGCTGCACCGACGGACGACGCAGCCGTCGCCGTTGCCGATTGCGAAGAAAGCCCCGCCGCGGAAGAGGCAGCGCTGCCGGTCGCTGTGAGCGATCGGCTGCACATCGCCGACTCGAAAGAAGTCTATAGCCCGGCCATCGGATTGGGCTCCCTCGAGCGAAGCGTGCTGGCGACGTTTGGTATTGCGTCCGAAGTTCCGCGGGCGCTCAACGAGTTGCTCGACGGACTGATGGGCCCCGAGTCAGCTGCGGAAGACGTGAACGAGGATCACGGCGGCCAGTGCGGCGGTCGCGCCCGCGATCTTTGGTACTCCGATGACGTCGATCTGCCCCTGCCCGTGAGCGAACAGGGACACTCGGCAGCAAGCGCGGCGGAAAAGTGGCGGACGATCTGCGAGGCTACCGGCGTGCGGCTGCGAGCCATCCGGAGCGATGTCGTTTCCCCCAGGCGCTGGAACCGCGAGAACCGCCGCACCGAAAATAAGGCCACGAGCCTGTCGCGGCTGCATCTGCAATTACTGCGGCGCTGCTGGAACCCGGACGATGCGGGGCCGACCGTGGTGATTGCCGACAAGCACGGCGGCCGCAATTACTATGGCGATCTCCTGGTCGATTGTCTCGACGGCCGGATGGTGGTCTGCCGCGGCGAGTCCCGAGAGTCCAGCATCTACCGCGTCGGTCCCACGGAAATTCGCTTCGAAGCCAAGGCCGAGCGACACTTCCCCGTCGCCGTGGCGTCGATGGTCTCCAAGTACGTCCGCGAGCTGACGATGGAGCTGTTCAATCGCTTCTGGCGGACGCATCTCCCGGAGCTCAAGCCGACGCACGGCTATCCAAGCGACTCACACCGCTTTCGCCGCGACGTCGCCGAAGTGCAGGCGCGTCTGGCCATCGCCGATGAAGTGCTCTGGCGCGAACGCTGAGCGGCCCGCGACAGATCGGATCAGCGGACGCCGTTGGGTTGCGCTCTCTCGCTGGGCAAGTTCGACGCCTTCGCTGCGCGCGGCGTGTATGATGAGGCACGTTGTTGCACTCGTCACCGGCGCGCGAAGGAGATGAGCTGGCCATGTTGCAGACGCGGCTGACCGAACTGTTGAATGTCCGCTATCCGATCATGCTGGCGGGAATGGCCGGCGTTTCGCTGGCCGAAGTGGTCGCCGCCGTGAGCGAGGCGGGGGGTTACGGCGTCCTGGGCGCAGGCGACCTGACTCCCGGCCAGATCACCGAAGAAATGGCCCGCGTCCGAAAGCTGACGAATAAGCCGTTCGGCGTCGATCTGTTGCACGCGCTCAACGACAACCCAATTGAAGAAGTGCGGCGGATCATCGACGGCGGAGCGACCAGCTTTGCCGCGGGGCTCGGCGTTCCCAGCCGCGTGATCGGCCTCTGCCACGAAGCGGGCCTGAAAGTCATCACGGTCACCGCGACGGTGAAGCACGCGCGGATGGCGGCCGAGGCCGGCTGCGACTTGATCGTCGCCCAAGGCTCGGAAGCCGGAGGACATACGGGCTCGGTCGGCTCGTTTGCCCTGCTCCCGCAGGCGGTCGATGCCGTCTCGATTCCCGTCGTCGCCGCGGGCGGTATTTACGACGGCCGCGGCCTGGCGGCGGCGCTGGCGTTTGGGTGTGCGGGCGTGTGGGTCGGTACGCGATTCGTCGCCTCGCAGGAAGCCCGGGCGGCCGATGTCTATAAGCAGGCCATCGTGCGGGCCGGCGAAAGCGACACGGTCGTCTCGCGCTGCTGGACGGGCAAGACGCTGCGGGCCCTTCGCAACGCGACAACCGAAGATTGGGAACGCCGCCCGCAGGAGATCAAGCCGTTTCCGCAGCAAGCCCAGCTCATGGCCCAACGCGGGCTGCTGGGCTTTCTCTTCCCCGAGATGGCCGAGCGCGACCCGGCACACAACTGTTTCCCGGCCGGCCAAGGTTGCGGCGGGATCGCTGCCATCCAAACGTGCCGGGAGATCGTCGACGAATTTGTCGCCGACGCCACCGCGGTCTTAAGCAGGCTGGCATCGTGATAACGATCGCAGCGTGATGGTGATTGCAGCGTGATGGCGATTGCAGACGCCGGCGTTGACGTCCGCAAACCGGGCTGGTAACCACAAGGCAGCAAGCGACCGCGCGTTCACCCAGCTGTCAGCACGTTGCACCGCACTCCGACTCCCCGCGACCAACAGGAAATAATCGATCGTGACTTCCTCGCCGCGTCCGCCTCATTCCCATGGCCACGCCCCCGCCCCGCTGCCGGAACCGACCATTCGCATGGCCGAAGGCTGGCACTGCCTGCACCTTTATTATCGCGTCGACCAGCAGGCCTTGAACCAGCTCGACGACGCCACGCGCGAGCGCGGCCGCACTGAGCTGACCCGCCTGCTCAATCCGGAACGCCAGGGGGCCCCGCAGCGGTTGCAGTGCTCGCTCGTCTCCGGTCACAAGGCCGATCTCGGCCTGATGCTGCTCGATCCCGATCCGCTGCTCGTCGACTCGGTGCCGCAGGCCATCCGCGCGAGCGGGCTCGGCACTGCGCTCGTGCCCGTGTACTCGTTTGTCTCGATTACCGAAGTCTCGGAGTACGTCCCCACGGCCGAGCAGTACGGCGAAAGGCTGCGGCAGGATGGCACGGCCGAGACCGACGCGGCCTACCAGGCCAAAATGAACGCCTACGCCCAACGGCTGCCGGCGATGAACAAGCAGCGGCTCTACCCCGATTTTCCGCCGCTGCCGGTGTTTTGCTTTTACCCGATGAACAAAATTCGCGACCCGGTCGCCAACTGGTACCAGCTGCCGTTCAGCGAGCGCAGCGCGCTCATGGCCGAACACGCGACGTCGGGGATCAAATTCGCCGGCCGCGTGAGTCAGCTGATCACGGCGTCGACCGGGTTCGACGACTGGGAATGGGGCGTGACGCTCTGGGGCCGAAACCCGGAGGCGATCAAGGAGATCGTCTACACGATGCGGTTCGATCGCGCCTCGGCCCGCTACGCTCAGTTCGGCCCGTTCTACCTCGGCTACGTGACGCCGATCGAACAGGCGCTCGAGCATTTGCGGGTTTGATCTCGACTACCGGCGGAAGTTGTAGGTCTTGTTCGCGCGGTCGAAGTCGGCGTTCGCCAGCTGCTGGTTGAATTGCAGCTCCGTGTAGGCGTAGTGCTCGACCAACGTCGCCTCGTCGAGGGCCGTGTCGTTGGCAAACGTCTGTTTCGCTTCCGGCCAGGTGAAGTTCTTGACGCAGATCGGCAAGAGCCATTCGCGGTCGATGTATTGGATCGACTTGCGGTATTCCTCGGACGCCTTGCGATCGAGGTAGACCGACACGAAGCAATAGCAAGGGCGGTCGTTGGCCGTTTCGTTTTCGATGAACTGGCAGCGGATCGGGCACTTGCGTTCGATCTCGCTCTTGCGGCGAGCGATGATTTCGTCGGACAGCTTGAGCAAGCCGACCATCGTGACGGGGTGTCGCGATTCGCTCATCGCCAGGGAGCTGTCCGGTTCGAGCTTGATGGCGGGGACGATCCGGGACTTCCAGCCCCCCGGATGCACGGTCATCTTGTTGTCTTGCTCGCCGTCGACGTAGAGCAGCTCGCGCCCTTTTTCGCCGCTGAGCCATTTCATGTAGACGCTGAAGGGCTTGTGCCGCATCTTCAGCTCCATGATCTGCCCCTCGCCCAGCTCGCTGCCGAGCCGTTCCTGCTTGTAAAAGGTGCAGGTGTAGTCGGAGATGTCGGCCAGCCGCTTGCGACCCTGCTCAAGCAGGATCATGTTCATCAAGAGGGCCATCCGGTCGAACTCGCCCGGTGCCGGCGCGGCGACCTTTTCGCCCGGTTTGCCCGACGTGGTCGGCATTGGGACGACAGTCGTTGCCGCCGGCTTGGGGAGCGGTTGGACGGTGGACGCCAGCCGCGCGAGGTCAATTTTTCGGTGCTTGCGATCGGCGCCGGCCGGCGCGGGTTCAAAGTTCAGGTAAAGAAAGCCAACTGCCGCCAACAGCGTCAGCCCCGCCAGAAAGCCCGAACGCTTCGAGGAAGAGCTGCCGCGCCAAACTCGCATCATGAATAAAATCCTCGGCCGCCGTCATGGTAAGTCGAGATGTGCTGCGCTGCCGCGCGCGAGCCGCGAAGGCAATTTTGTAGCACGTCGGCATTAAAGCATCGGCCGGGAATCGCGGGGGTTGTGAAGGATTCGCTTCGTCGTGGGACAACCGGCGCGCGAACGATTTCAGGCCGATTCGGACGAACCGTCGCCATGAGCGTTTCAGCCAGAGACGGGCACGACAACGCGTTCCCCAAACTCACCGCCGGCCGCAAAACTTGACGCGCCGCGGCGCCAGCCGGAGCCGCGGCCCACGTAGAAATCTGATCTTGGTGATTTGGCCGTTTGTGGCAGAATGAAGTTTGGAGCCTTTGTGCCGCGGCGGTGCGACTGCGCGCCGGCGGTGCACAACGGGTGGGAACATGCCCCTTGTCGGCACGACGTGCTGATGTGACTGAGATCCGGGTTCGGACTGACCGATCCGGAGGGGCCGTTGGGGGACTGACTCGGTCCGGACACTCGTCCGGAAGTCGCATCGACCGGCCGGTCCCATTTCCTGGGACTTGGTCGCAACTGCCGGGACCGCTTGGTCCGGACTACTTGGTCCGGACACTTGTTTGGGGACGGGTCCGGTCTCCTTCGAAACAGACCGGACACGATGTGCTGACCCGGGACAGGACGTCGGGTACCGATCGCAAGTCTTTGGCCAGATTGGAGAATCGACCGAAACGACAGGTGTTGGCGGACCCGGACATGTCAGGTCCGGACACTTTCGTGAAGCGGAGATCCGAGGGGATGGCTGGTCGGGTCCGGACACTTTCTCTTGGAATTGGACCCGCACGGTCCGGACTCGGACAGCGGTGAAAACACCAGGAACTTAGATGACCGGGTGGACGGAACCGCCGCGGGGAGCCGCAACCTGCACACTCCGCGGCTCACCTCGATCGCGCTCGCCGCCGGTGGTGGGCTGCCGACTTCACCTTTTCGCCGTCGGCCCGCTCCTGGAGGACCCGCTTGGGATTTTTCCAACTCGCGCTTGCGGGCGATGGTCGACGAGCGGAACGTGAGGATGGTCGCTCGACGATCAATGAGTGTCGCCGAAGAGCACGCCCGGGACCCTAGAGTTCACGCCGCATGCCCAGACGCGGTAAGCTACTCGCAGACTTTCTCGCTGTCGGTCTGGGACAGCCCTGGCATGCGGCGTGCACGCGGTACAGTGTCTCCGCATCGCATCAGGTCGTCGATCAAGGAGTTCGTCATGCAGAGTTCATCCGGACGTGCCGGCGAGACGTGCGGGCAGGTCAACGTGGGTCAGATGGAGCGATTGGCGTCGGTGATCGCCGGCGGAACGATCCTGATGACGATGGGCGGTTTTCGCTCCCTCCGCGGAGTGGCTGCCACCGCCATCGGCTCGGGTTTGATTTGGCGCGGCCTCAGCGGCCACTGCGGCGTCTATCAACGCCTGGGAGTCGACACGGCCGAGCAGGAGAACTCGCTCGTCGTCGAGCGAATGGAAGTCTGAATGCTCCGACCGGCGGCGGTGAACAATTCCAGCGCGTTGTCACCGGCGCGCAAGCGGTCGGCGGAACGCGCGGAGCTCGAGTCCATTCTTGGATTCAGAGTCGATACGAGCTGCCAGGATCATTCGTAGGGCGAAACGGCTTCGCGTCCCCGAGCGGAAGGGCCGACGGCGACGCCGCCACGAGCCACGCCTCCCAGCGCCACGCCGCCGACGGCAAACGCACCGACCGCAACGCCGCCGAAAGCAGCAAACAACCCCAGCGTGCAGCCGCCGATCGCGATCAATCCTTCCGACAAACCGCCGACCGCGACCAGACCCTGTGCCAAGCCGCCGATCGCCAGCACCCCCGTTGCGTGATCGCCAAGGGCAATCAGGGCCTTGGCATGTCCGTGAGGCTCAGCCCGCCTAGGACCAAATTGCGATCTCGATCAGCGGAAATCCGCCAATCCGCGTACGCGAACGGTGGCGAATCGACGGCGCACGCGTCGTCGCCAAAGTTCGCCGAACGCCGAGGGAGTGCAGCATGTGCCGCGTGGCGGGTTCGAGCTTCATGGTCCTCACCCTCTATTGTCCGCAGACGGACTCGTGGAGATGGGCCCCTCAAGCGACGTTGCGGCGTCGCAGCGTTCTTCAAGCGACGTTGCGGCGTCGCAACATCCGCGTCACTCGAAGCAGACGAATCGTGCGACTTCGACGTCGCAGAGACATCGGCGTCGACCCGTTTCGAGCGTCGCCGGCTGATCGCATGACCGGCCCAACCTCCAATCACGACGCCGGTGGCTGCAGACGTATAAATCGCCACGCTGCCCGCCCCGGCGGCTCCCAACGCCACGCTCGCCAGCGCCGCCCCGACGGTCGAACCAAAACCGGTGCCAAACGGATGATGGCCGAGTAGGTGACTTGGCCCCGAATGTGGCGCAGCGGCTGCGGAATCGATTACTAGCGCGTTCTCTTGAGACATTTGCCCTCTTTTTCTGGCGCTTCCTTCGCCATTTTTTCCTCGCCGCGACCAATTCGGTCTTTCGCAAGGCTGTTTTGTTGAGGATGCAAGTTGCGTGCCCCCCAGCCGCGAGCCCCGGCAAGGCGCGAATCAACGGTCGGATTGTCCGCTTCTAATTGCGAGAGTTCCGCATGAATTTCCGTTCGCTGCTCCGCGGAGCCCTTTGCTGCCGTGATCGGAGCGATGGACAAAACATATCCGCGTCCTTACTCGCGCGCATTCGGACATTTAACGGGCACAGATGAACGGCGCGTGCGGCACACAGTTTGCGATTCCCACACTGCATTCTGACTCGATGGCTTCTTCAAGTTCGTGCGATGAATGCACTGTGCGACGGAGAGAAGCCCGAAAAAACGATCAAAGGCGCACAATCGGAGGGAGTCGACGCGGCTTCCGGCACGTGAGCGGTGGCCGTGGGGGCAGGGAATTGGCCCCATTTCAAAAACCGCTCCCGGCCGATTTTCTGAAGGAGAACAATCATGTTGGGTTGGGCAATTACCTTTCTCATCATCGCGTTGATCGCGGGAGTCATGGGATTCGCCGTGGTCGCCGGTACTGCCGCCGCCGTGGCGAAAGTCCTGTTCGTCGTGTTCATCGTGCTGTTCCTGATCAGCCTGGTGACGGGCCAACGCACGCCCGTGCCCTGAGGCGCAGAGAACCGCGGACGAACTGGAGCTGGCGTAAGTCGGCTCCAGACGAATCGAAACTCATCGGGCAGCGACTGACGGGGCGGGTGCTAATCTTGCCCCATTTGGATTGGCGCCTGATTCCCTTCAGTCGTTTTGCCCGAGCAAACTGGCCGCGATCGAAAGATCCGCGGCCAATTCCTGTCGCATCGGGAGCTGTTTTGGCTGAGGTGCTTTCGAACGGGCCGAATCATCGGTTTTTCCTTCGGGCGAAGGGCGCGGATCGATCACCAAGGAGCAACGAATTGCAAAAGGCTTGCCGTGCCATGAGCGGCCCTGCATTGAGCAACGGGCCGAAAAGAGGGAAGATCCCCACTCATGGACGAGCTTCGGGCCATTCTGCAGAAATATTGGGGGTACGACAGCTTCCGCCCGCTCCAAGCGGAGGCGATGCAGGCCGTCGTCGCCGGACGCGATTCGGTGGTGGTGCTGCCCACCGGCGGCGGCAAATCGCTCTGCTTTCAGGCCCCCGCCCTCTGTCAGTCGGGCCTGGCCGTGGTCGTTTCGCCGCTGATCTCGCTGATGAAGGACCAGGTCGACGCGCTGGGCGATTGCGGCGTGCCGGCCGCCTGCGTCAACAGCACGCTTATGCCGGGAGAAAAACGCCGCGTGGCCGACGACGTGCGCGCCGGCCGCGTCAAGCTGCTTTACCTGTCGCCCGAGCGGTTGATGACCGACCGAATGCTCGATTTTCTCAAAAGCGTCTCGGTGTCGTTCTTTGCCATCGACGAGGCCCACTGCATCAGCGAGTGGGGGCATGATTTCCGCCCCGAATACCGCATGCTCCGCCGCCTGAAAGAGACGTTTCCCAAAGCCGCCGTGCACGCCTACACGGCCACTGCGACCCACCGCGTGCGGGACGACGTCGTTCGCGAATTGGGGCTCCAGCAGCCGGAGGTCCTCGTCGGATCGTTCGACCGGCCGAACCTCGTCTATCGCGTGCAAACGCGGCACGACCTGCGGGGGCAGATCCGCGAGGTGATCGATCGTCATCCGCGAGACGCTGGGCTGATTTATTGCATTCGCCGCACCGACGTGGAGGAATTATCCGCCGACCTGCAAGCGGCCGGGTATCAGGCCCTGCCCTACCATGCAGGTCTGCCCGACGAGCTTCGTCAGGCCAACCAGGATGCGTTCATCAACGACCGTGCCAAGATCATCGTCGCCACCGTCGCCTTCGGGATGGGTATCGACAAGTCGGACGTCCGTTACGTGGTGCATGCGGCAGCGCCAAAGTCCGTCGAGAACTATCTGCAGGAGTCGGGACGGGCCGGACGCGACGGTCTGGAGGCCGAGTGCTGTCTGTTTTTTTCCGCGGGCGACTTTCGCACTTGGCGCCGCATGCAGAAAGAGCTCCCCGAGCCCGCATTCAACGCGGCAGTCGCGCTCCTGGGCGCCATCGACGGCTACTGCAACGGCGTGGTTTGCCGACACCGCGTCTTGGCCGGCTATTTCGGGCAAGACCTCGAGTCGGAAAACTGCGGTGCGTGTGACGTTTGCCTGGCCGAGCTCGACCTGGCCGAAGATCCGCTCGTGCTCGGTCAGAAAATCCTCTCCTGCGTCCACCGGTTGGGCGAGAGTTTCGGCGGCGATTACACGGCCCAGGTTCTCGCCGGTGCCCGCGAGCAGCGGATTTTGGCCAACGGGCACGACAAGCTCAGCACCTGGGGCATCCTGCAGGGCGAGGACCGCAAGAGCATTCGCAACTGGATCGAACAGCTGGTCAGTCAGGGTTTCTTGGGGAAAATCGGCGAGTACAACGTCCTGCGGATCACGCCCGACGGTCGGCACCTCCTACGCGGCGAACGGACACCGCAGCTGCTGCGGCCGGCCAAGCGGCGCGGAAAACATCGCGGGCCGCGCAGGATTCATGGGAGGGAATCGATCGCGACGTCTTCGAGACGCTACGGCAATATCGTCGCGACAAAGCGGCCGAGCGTGGGCAGGCGCCCTTCATCCTATTCAGCGACGCGACGCTGCGCGATCTGGCTCGCCATCGTCCGGGCACATTGGACGAACTGCGCCACATTCGAGGCATCGGCGATAAGAAGCTCGCCGACTATGGCGTGGACTTGCTGCACCTATTGAAGGGCGAGGCGCAAAAAAACGCTGGAGTCGACGATTAGTCCGCTCCAGCGCTCACCACTTAGAGATGTCCAGCCGCCTCGCTCTGGGAGGACCAGCGACCCCAGTGTCTGTCTTGAGTTCGCCGCCTTCGTCGCCCGCCCCTTTATTGGCCGAGCATCTTGGCGACCACAAAAATCACGAAGGCGCCGAAGACACCGCCGCCCGCCAACAGGTAAACAATCGAGTAACCGATGGCACTGACGACCGGAACCGTATGAATGAGCATTTCCATTGTTGTTTCTCCAGAATTAAGTTCAGTGTGAAATCGCGTGGAAGTCCACGGCAACCCGTTAAAGCAACCAGTGTGCCAATTCAGAAGAGCGTGTCTGCCAAGGACCTGAGGAACGAAGGTGCCCCAGCGGTGACGGCTCAGGCAACACGCTGGTCGCAGAGAACGCAGCGATGGGAGATAAACCGGGGCGCCAAACGTCAGGACGCGTCGCGCAGCCGGCGGTCGTCAGGCGTCCCGCGGTCTTTCGTCGATGGCGGGGTCAGCCCGGCCGAGCGCATGCCACGCGACAGGGGCAGTGGCAGAATCTCCGGCGGCGACGGCGCTGCGGCGATCTCGGGCGGGATGGCTTCGCTCGCGGGAATCGTCCGGCGCGAGCGGGCGTGGAACAGCCGCTCGTAGATCGGGCACGTCGCCAACACTTGCTGGTGCGTGCCATAGGCCACCAGGCGACCGTGATCCATGACGGCCACCTTGTCGATCAGCTCCAACACGCTCGGCGTGACGGCGTGCGTGATCAAAAACGTCGTGCGGCCCTCGACGAAGGTCAAAAGGGCCTCGTGAATGAGCCGCTCGCTTTGGGCATCGGTGGCGGAGGTCGCCTCGTCGAGGATCAGAATTGCCGGGTTCCGCAGGACGGCACGGGCCAGGGCGACGCGCTGCCGCTGCCCGCCCGAGAGCCGGCCCCCTTTCTCACCCACGCGCGTCTCGATTCCGTCGGGCATCTGATCGAAGAACCGGGTGACGTGCGACTGGGCGGCCGCGTCTTCGATCTCCCGCCGCGTCGCGCTCGGTCGCCCGTAGCGGACGTTTTCGTAGATCGTATCGTCGAAGAGGACCGTCTCCTGCGTGACGACCGCAATCTGGTCGCGGAGATCGGCCAGCGAGACGCCGCGAATGTCGACGCCGTCGATGCGAATCGAGCCGAAGTCCGGATCGTAGAGCCGCGGCAAAAGGTTGACGAGCGTCGATTTACCGGAGCCGTTCTCGCCAACAACAGCGATCGTTTCGCCGGCCTCGACCTTGAGGGAGACGCCCTCGAGGGCGGCCGGGCGGGGAGCACCACTCGGGCCGCTGCGGGCGTAGGCGAAATGAATATTGTCGAACTCGATGGCGACGGCGTGTCGCGGCAGCGCGACCGGCGAGACTGGGTCTTCGATCTTCGTCTTTTCATCCATCAGGTCGAAGATGCGATCGGCGGCCGCCCCCGCACGTTTGAGCTTGGCATACGTCGTCGAGAGCTTGCGAGCCGGATCAATAATGCCGGCCAACAGCACGTAGAGTGCGCCGAGGTCGTTGATCCCCATCTGGCTGCTCGTCAGCCGGATGCCCCAAATTTCTGTGGTACCGCGGAGTACGAGGTAGCAACCGGGCAGCAGGGCCAGGTAGGCGGCCACCCAGGCCATCGTTTCGGTGATCGGTCCGGTGAGCGCGTCGATCCGCGCGATCTTCACCGAGCGCTCGTAATAGTCCTTGCTGTCACGATGAAACCGCCGGCGATGCCGGGCCGCCGCGTTGAAGGCAACCACGACCTTGTAGCCATCGAAGGTCTCTTCGAGCGTTTTGTAAAGGCGGGTCATGCTGTCCATCATGCGGTGGCTGGCCCGCTTGAGGCTCGAGCCGATGCGGGCAAAGACGATGGCGAGGATGGGCGCGGTCAACAGGGACAAGAGCGTCAGCTGCCAGCATACAACCATCGCCGCGCCGATGCAGACGATGGCCTTGAGCGGCTCCTGGATGATTTTGCCCCCCATCAGCCGCAGGCCGGACGCCATCACGTTCATGTCGTTGGTGAAGTGCGACATGAGCTTGGGCGTGCCCTTGAGCGAAACCGTCTGGTAGTCCATCCGCAGCACGCGCCGCAAACAGTCCTTGCGAACGCCCATCAGCGACAGCTCGACCAGCTGACAGATCAGGTTCTCCTGCACGAACTCGCAAATGCCCTTCGCCAGCGTCGCCAGCAGTTGGACAGCCAGCACGACCGCCAGCAGGTCGAAACGGTCTTTGGGCAGCTTGGGAACGACATTGTTCCGTAGCCAAACCAGCATCATCAGCTTGTACTGGGCCGTGCTCAGTACCGACTGTTCGTTCGATTGCCGGCGGAGGATTTTGTACTGCTCACGCTCCGAGTCGCGCGGCTTGTCCGCGTCGAGCTTGCGGAGCTGGCCCTCGCGCTGATCGACCTTTTGCTCCTGTGCGGCGATCGATTCTTTGGTCTTCTTGATCAAGTCGTCGACGTATTTGTCGAGCGGCTTGTTCTCGAACAGGACCGTGATGATCGGATAGGCGGCTGAGAGGCTTAAGCCCCACAAGCCGGCCACGAGCACCGCAAACACTGCCGACAAGTAGAACTTGCGGCGATGAGGCCAGACGTACTGCACGAGTCGGGGGAACGAGTTCAAGCGGGGACCATCCCTGGTCAGGGCCTTCGAGAATCGGCGCATTCCGAGCGCCGGTCGCTGCGGTCATGTAGCAAAGACGGCCGGACCGGTCCAGAGGAATCGATCGGGCGTGGGAGCAAAAACAAAGCGGACGCCGCGCCCGGAGGCACGGCGTCCGCTCATGAAATACGCGCCGACGCGGCGCTTACTCGGAGACGGCGCCGACCAGTTCCTGGTTGGCGTCGGTCATTTCCGCGTCGCTGGGCAGGAAGTCCTGCACAAAGCCCTTGAGATGCGTGCTGCGGGTCGTGTGCTGCAGCTTCTTCAGGGCCTTCGACTCGATCTGCCGGATCCGCTCCCGGGTGACCTTGAAGATGCGTCCGGTCTCCTCGAGCGTGTAGCTGTAACCGTCACCCAAGCCGTACCGCAGGCGGATGATCTCGCGCTCGCGATAGGTCAGGCTCTTGAGCACGTGCTCGATCTTGTCCTTGAGCATCTGCTGGGTGGCCGAATCGGCCGGGCTGTCCTCGTTGTCGTCCTCGAGGAAGTCGCCGAAACTGCTGTCCTCGCTCTCGCCCACGGGCGTGTCGAGGCTGATCGGATGCTTCCAGGTCTTCATGATCCGCTCGGTCTCGTCGACGCCGAAGCCGACCGCGGCCGCCAGCTCCTCCATCGACGGCTCGCGGCCCGTGTCCTGGCGAATCTGCTCGCTCTTGGCCTTGAGTGTCGAGATGCTTTGGAACATGTGGACCGGGATGCGAATCGTGCGGGCGTGATCGGCCACGGCCCGGGTGATCGCCTGGCGAATCCACCACGTGGCGTAGGTCGAAAACTTGTAGCCCCGCCGATACTCGTACTTCTCGACGCCCCGCATCAGGCCGGCATTGCCTTCCTGAATCAGGTCCAAGAAGCTGAGACCGCGATTGCGGTACTTCTTGGCGATCGAGACGACCAGCCGCAGGTTGCCGCCGGAGAGCTTTTGCTTCGCGTCTGTCCAGGCGTCGAAGCGGCGCTTGATCTCGCGGCTGCGGGCACGGAACTGCTCCGGCGTCTCGAGGACCATCTCGACGATTTCCGCCAGCTCGCGCTTGAGCAGCTCGGCCTCGTTATTCTTCGAGTGGCTCCGCGAGGCTGCGTTGCAGCTGCCGCTGCAGTTCGGTGATGCGCTCCGCGACCTGGTGCATCCGCTTCATGATGGGCTGCAAACGCTGCGTGCGGAGGCTCAACTCTTCGCACAGCGTTGCCATCTTGCGGCGGCGGATCTTCATGCGATCTTCGGCCGCTTTGCGCTTTTCTTTGGGAGCTTCGGCATTGCGGGCAATTCGAGAGTCGACTGCGTTCTTTTCGAGTAGGACCCTGAGCGTTTTCAGATTCTCGGTCATCCGCCCTTGGATCTGCTCCTTGCCGACCGCCTCGGTCTCGGACGTGCGGAGCGTCCGTTCAAAGGGCAGTTCGTTGGCCCGCACCTTCTCGAATGTCTCGACCGCGATCTTCAGGGCGAAGTCGGACTCGAGCACGGTGCGGCGAAATCGCTTGCGGGTGATTTCGATCTGCTTGGCCAGGAAGATCTCGCGTTCGCGGGACAAGAGGGGAATGTTCCCCATCTGGCTCAAGTACATGCGGATGGGATCGCGGGAAGACAGGGCGGCCGCCTCCGCCCCGATGATCGATCGAGCCAGCGACGCCCCGTCGCTGTCGTCCGACCAGTGCGAGCTTGCCGGATCGTCGGCGTCCGGCAATCTTGTGCGCTGCGGGTCGTCGGCCAGATCAAGTCCCAACTCCTCCATCGTGAGAATCAATCGGTCGGCCAGACCCGGATCGCCCCCCTCGTCGGGCAGATATTCATTGACCTGATGATACGAGACAAAGCCGCGCTTCATGGCGCCGTCAACGACGCTCTTTAGTGCAGCATCAACCTGATACACGGAAAGCTCCCTTCCACATGGAACCGTTTCGGATCGCACATCCTTGCACGAGAAAGCCCAATCAAACTTTTCGTACTTCCTTGCACTCGTCCGACGGACGAATCAGCCGATAGGAGAAACGACTCTTTCGAAACCGCTCTCGTTCGCGCTAATCGCCCTGTCGGTCCACGACGCCCGCCTGGAGCATGGGAATCCCGCCAGCAGGCAAACCAAGCCCGGCATCGTCGCGGAGGATCACTCTCCTACGACGTACTCGCCCTGGGGCCGATTGCAGAAGAAACGCTGCTGGATGGCCGGCAAGCAATGAGGGAAGAGTGGGTTCTCTGTGATAGCATCCTTTCTCTCCAACGAGAACCAGCCAAGGCGAATCCATTATTCGCCGTGATAAACCGCCTATGCTAACACAATCCCACTTTGCTGCCCAACAATCCCACCGGTCAGACGAAAAAAAAGGGAAATTTTTGTCCGAACGGATTTGCGCCGTTTCCGCATGATTTGCCTCGGAAACGGCGGTTCTCCACTGCCCGCGCAGTCGCCGCATTCCGGAGCAAAGGGCCGACCTCAGCTCTGGCATCCCGCCCGATCCGTCAGGCGAATTATTCGCACTGTCGTGGTCGGAGGTCAATTGGACGAAGTGAACTTAGGCCGAGATTAGACGCCGCAAAGCACTGCCCGGAAAGACGTTGCAGATCAGACAAAAATCCTTTGTCAAAGGCGAATTGAATCGAGTAGACCCTGGATGATAACCAGGACGATGAATTTGCGGTGGCGTCGTAACTGCCTGTCGGCGCACCCGCAGTCAGTCAATGGCCACGCGACATCCTCTCGCCGGCGTGCCTATAATTGGCTCACATCTCTGAAAGGACCGAACATGACGGATCGATCCTTCGTAGTCACGATCAGTGATCGGGCGTTGGGACCTTCGGTCGAGAACATTGGCAAGAAGCTACTCGAGCTCGAAGATCAGGGCATCCATTCAAACGCCCGTCCGCTCGACGCCGTGTTACATCATCTCATTCGCGGAGTCCGCGACGACGTTTTGCTCAAGACAAATCTCGAGCAAAGCGAACTCGAAGGCCTGCTGCGAAAGCAGCTGGGCAGCGACTACAAGCTTTGCACCATCCGCTGGATGGGTTGATCCCGCATCGATTCGGCTCGCCGGCCCACTGCTTGAGTGATCGCGGTGAGGCTCGCACGTGCGTCTGTCAGAGCCAAAGCTTCTGGCGGATGAATTCGACCACGTCGCCAAAGAGGACGTAACCCAGGCTTCGTTTACCGCAGTTGATCTTGGCCCGCACTTCGGTGCCGATCCAAAAGTCTTGCCTCGGGATCTTTGAGGCGTCGGTCGAAGCGTGCATCTCGAAGACGTTCGACTGGTCGCCCGAGACGGCCGAGCGGGTGGCGATCGAATCGAGGGTGGCGTTAAAGGTCGATTCGAGCGCCGTTTCCGGGATGAACTCGACCTCGAGCTGGTGCGTCGGGCTGGCGTTCCAGGCCCGCAGCACGTGGCCCATGCGGTTGCCGTCCACCTCCAGCTCGAGCCGCCACGGCCCCTTCTCGTCCATCACTTCCAGCAACATCTCGCCTTGCTGGACCGGGCGATTCTGCAGCGTCTCTTCGACTTGGAACGACGCGACCCGTCCGTCGATGGGAGCGGTCAGCAATAGGTGGTCAATCCGGTCCTGTTGGATCTTGACGATGTCGGTCAATGCTATGACTTCGACTTGGGCCTTGAGACGTTCGGCGTTGGCGCGCAGCTCCGCTGGACGGTCGGCATCCTTCTGGGCTGCAACCTGCACCGCGCGCGAAGAACGCATCTGCTGCGCGGCTTGATCGAGCTTCGAGACGTTTTCGTTCAGCTCGGCCGTCAACTGTTGGTTGCGCAGCTGCAGAAGTCGCTGGTCCTTCTTGACCACGTCGCCGCCGTGCACGTAGAGTTGAATCACATCGCCGGTTTCGGCGCGAAGATCTGATGCCGCAGGACGGGCATCAGCTTCCCCTTGCCGGTGACCCGATAGTCGTACGGAACGAGCCACAGGGCAGCGACTACGGCAATCACGAGGGTCAGCCCCGCCAGCGTCTTGGCCAGACGGCGACCGTGGAACCATTCCACGCCGTGGCCCAAGGCCTGCCACAATCGCAAAAACAAAATGCGATCGCTTTGCCGGGCCCGTGTCATGACCGCGCTGACGTGCTCGGCCAGCAGACCGGAGCGGGATTCGACCGTGAGCCGCGGACGGCTTTCGGCCGTCTGTTCGATCACCAGGCAGCCGATCGTCTCGCGCGGCCGTGGTGGCGATTTGCGTTTTTGATCCTCTTCGCGCCGGCTGACGAGCGGCTCCGGCTCGACAAGCGGCAGCAACTTCACCATCCGGGAGCCGCTCTCGTGCACGAAATCGGCCAGAGGCTGCTCGACCTGCGGCGGCAGTTCGTCGATCTTGCCACTGAACGTGAGCGGTTCGCGCAGCTCGATCACTCGTTCGGCTAGCAGAGCCATCGCACGTGCCAGGTTCGAGCGTGCATTGACGCTGTCCTGCCCGCTGATCGCCACGATCGAGGTCTTCACCCCTTTATGCACAGCGACGCTGAGACGATCGCAGCCGAGGAGCTGCCGACCGTCGTTGGCGGCAGTCGTCGCCACTTCTTCCACATTCTCGCCGCGTTGCAGTTGCAGCAAGAACTGCTCGAAGTCGGCCAGAAACGAAGCGGGATCTTGGGGCTGGCGCTCCACCTGCTGCCGTTGCAGGTAACCGGAGGCATGCCCCACCATCTGTTCGACAAACTGCAGAAAGCCGGGGCGGGCGTCGCGCGGCGCGTCGGCCCGCTGAAAGACCTCGACCACGCCCATCGACTCTTCGCCGACCTGCAGCGCCGCCAAGAGCACCAGGTAGGGAGCCGGCACCTTGTTGGCGCTTGCGGGGTCATCGGGGGCAAAACTGGCCGCCTGACCGGTGGTCAGGGCCTCGTTGATCAGGCGGTCATTGAGGGCGGAGGCCGGCGAATTCTCGCGAATGCCGATTTCGATGAACTTGAGCTCATGGGCCAGCCGCAGCCGCGATCCTCCCTCGAGCAGCCAGATCGCCCCGGCCCGCGCTCCTAGCGAGTTGACCAACAGTCGCAAGAACTCGGGAAAAAACGTCTCCGGCGGGGCTGCCGTCTGGGCAAGCTCCTCGATCTGCCGGGCCATTTGCAGCACGCGATCGCGCGCTTGCTGAACACTGGCGACGTTTGTCATGCGACCAGAATGATTTGGAAATCGCGGGCGGGCGGAAAAACCGTCTTCTAATCTTAGGGGAAATCGTCCGCTTTGCCACAGGAGGTGCAGCGACTAAGGCCCGAGTAGCGTATTTAATTAGTGCCGCGTCGCAAAACTAATACGGCTCTCGCGGACGTCCCGCGGGCGCGGAAAGCTGAAACGAATTTTCCGGTCGGTCACCGGCACGTTGCCCAACGGTCCAGCCCGCGTATTGTCGAGTGCGGGACGTTCTGTGAGAATTTCCCTGTGAAGGGATCGGCTGGGAAGCGGCAAACGCTGGCTGGGAACTTGTGCTTGACGTCCGGAACTTCCAGGTAAGGTTGGTTCCTTTTTCGGGTAGTCCCATGAACCTGCTTCGACCAATCGCGGCCAGCGGCCTAGTGGCTGCCTCGTTTTTGGTGCCCGTGGCGTTCTTGCTGCCGCTGGCCTTTATTGCGGAATCGGATCGACCGCTGGCGGCCGCCGACCTGCAAACTCCCTCCCAGTCCAGTCAGATTGTCATCAAAGACTGCAACATCAAGGCCAAGCAAACGGCCCGCGTCGCCACCGACCGCCCGGGCGTCATTGCCCGCATCGATCCCCAGGAGGGCGATATCGTCAAGGAAGGCGAGGAAATCATCCGGCTGATGGACGACGTGCCCAGAGCCAACTGGGAAGTCGCCAAACTCGTCGCCGACGACAAGATCGAAGTTCGATACGCCGAAAAACTCAACGCGGTCGACGCGGTTGAATATCTCCAAAGCGTCGAGGCTAACAAGAAAGCCCCGGGAACGATCTCGGATATCGAGCTGCGGCGGCTCAAACTGGCCGAACAGCGCAGCGCGTTGCAGATCGACAAGGCCAAGCACGACATGGCCGTTAACGACATGAAGGCCACGCAGGCCAAGGTTGAACTCGATACCTACCACATTCTGGCTCCCTTCGACGGCGCTGTCAGCCAGGTATTGAAACATCGGGGCGAGGCCGTGAAGCAGGGCGACACGATCCTGGAAATGGTCAACACCGACATGGTTCACGTCGAAGGACTGGTTGACGAACACGACATCTGGCAGGTCCAGCGGGGCTCTCCAGTCACCGTTGTCCTCAACATCAAGAATGCCGACCTCCCGGTGGAGAAGCAGGTCTTTCACGGAAAGATCGGTTTCGTCGACGCCGTATCGACTGTCGGCCAAACGCGCGTCTGGGCGGAAGTGCCCAATCCGGGCAACGTGCTGCGACCCGGTTTCAACGCAACCATGACCATCCTGGTCGGGCCAGTCGAGGCCGGGAATCCGGGTGCCGCCACTGACCGTCCGGCGCCGGTCGGCTCGAAAGTCGGACAGCGGGAACTGCCAGCGCCATGAGCATCACTCTCGGGGGAACGATGCTGCCGTCGAATCGGCGGCCGATCCCGCTGCGTCGCCGGCCCGACCTGGGCGTGCGCCGCATCGAGTACCAGGGAATCGGGTCCTACGTCATCAAGGATCCCGTCGGACTCAAGTATCACCGGCTGCACGCCGAGCAGTTCGGGGTGCTCTGCCTGCTCGACGGGTCGCGCAATCTCGACGAAATCCGCAACGATCTGCTCCGCCAGTTTCCCACGCTGACCGTCACGCTCAACGACGTGCAGCAGCTGATCACCGATCTGCACGACAAGGGCCTGTTGCAAAGCATGCGGTTCGGTCAGGGAGCCGCCCTGATCAAGCACCGCCGCGCCCAGCGGATGGAGAAGTTCTGGGGCTTCTGCCGCAACCTGCTTTACATCCGCCTGCCGGGTTGGGATCCGGAGCGGATGTTGAAATGGCTGCATCCGCGGCTGTATTGGATTTACTCGCCTTGGGCCGTCGCGCTGTGCGTAACGCTGGTGGCATCGTCGCTGATCCTGGTCGGCACGGAGTTCAGCGAGTTCCGCCGCCGCCTGCCCGAGTTCCAGCAGTTCTTCACGATGAAGAACATGATCTACCTGTGGATCACCGTGGCGGTGACGAAGATCCTGCACGAGTTCGGTCACGGGCTGACGTGCAGGCACTTTGGCGGCGAATGCCACCAGATGGGCATCATGCTGCTGGTCTTCAGCCCCACCTTGTATTGCGACGTCTCCGACGCCTGGATGATGCGGAACAAGTGGCATCGCATCTATATCGGCCTGGCCGGCATGTACGTCGAGACTGTGCTCTCGGCGGTCGCCATTTTCGTCTGGTGGAACACCAATCCCGGCCTCTTGCACTACATCTGCCTGAACGTCTTTTTTGTATCGACCGTATCGACGGTGATTTTCAACGCCAACCCGCTGATGCGCTACGACGGCTATTTCATGCTGGCCGACTATCTCGAGGTGCCCAACCTCCGCCCCAAGGCGGACAAAATGCTCAGCGAGAAGTTTTCCTGGTATTGCCTGGGGATCGAGACACGTCCCGACCCCTTTATGCCGGAAACGGGCCGCGTCTGGTTCGTGATTTTTGCCATCGCGGCGGCCATCTATCGCTGGGTGATCGTATTCGGGATCACGCTCTTCTTGTATCGCTGGCTCAAGCCGTACGGACTGCAGAGCATCGGGATCTTTTTGGCCGTGTGTTCGCTGGCGGCGGTCGTCGGCAATGTGTTTTATTCGATCTATCGCATCGTGAGCGCCCCTCGGAGTGATCCCCTGGACATGCGCAAGCTGACAATCACGATTTCTGCGGTCGTCGTGCTGTTGGCCGCGGCCCTCCTTGTGCCGTTGCCGCTGCATGAAGAAATGGTCTTCATGGTCGAGCCGCTCGATGTGGCTCACGTGTACGCGATCACCCCGGGTCGGGTGGCCGAAGTCCACGTGCATCCGGGCGACCACGTCGCCAAGGGCGATCTGTTGGTCAAGCTGGTTAATCAAGAGACCGAGCAGAAGCGCCGCAACCTGGCGATGCAGCGCGACGCTCAGCAGCAAGAAGTCAATTTGGAGCGAGCGCTGGCCGACTCGCCGCAAGAGCGGATCGCCAGGACGGTCCTTGCCGTCATCGAAACGCAGCTGGCCGATTACGATCGCCAACTGGCGCAGCTGGAGTTGCGGGCACCGTGTGACGGTTACGTCGTGTCGGCCCCGCGCGTGCCGGAGCCGACCTTGCCCGAACAGAGCCGGCAGCTCAGCCGCTGGTACGGCAATCCGCTCGATCCGGAGAACCTCGGCTGCCAACTGACCGAACGGACGCACGTCCTCTCGATCGCCCCCCACAAAGAATTCAACGCGGTTTTGTATATCGACCAGGCGGACCGCAAAGACCTCCGCTTGGGGCAGACGGTGCAAATTCAGCTCGAACACATTGCCGACCGCACCTACACCGGCAAGATCGATCACATTTCCGACCGCGAGTCGGAAATCGCGCCCGAGGTGCTTTCGAGCAAAGCAGGCGGTGAGCTGGCCACCACCGCCGATCAGAAAGGGCACGAGCGGCTGACCAACAGCGCTTACCAAGGTACCGTGCGGCTCGACGACGACGACGACCTGCTTCGCAGCGGCATGCGGGGCCGCGCTCGTCTCACCGTCGAGCGGCGGTCAGCGGTCGGCTGGATCTGGCGATACTTCCGCCGCACGTTCCACTTCCGCATGTAGTTGGACACTCGCTGCCGTCAGTTCCCGGTGGGGATAATGCCGGCGTTTTCGACCATGAGCATCACGGTCTTTTGCGGTGCACGCGTGCGGTGCACGACGCCCTTCGAGACGACATATCCCTGTCCTGGGGTCAGCTCCACTGTCCGGTCTTCGAGGTCGATCAGCAATTTGCCTTCGACCACGTAGAAGAATTCGTCGTCGTCATCGTGCTTGTGCCAATGATACTCGCCCTTGACGACGCCAAGGCGGACGACCGAAGCATTCACTTGGCAGAGCGTTTGGTTGTACCAGGGATGCTGGCAGGCTTCGACGAGCGCTTTCACGTCGACCACTTCGCCCTGCGCATAGCGAAGATCGAGATGCGTCTCGTACGGATAGTTTTGGGTTTCGCTCATCCTGGCACGCTTTGAATGCTAAGCAGCGGTCCTCGCGCTCGATTCCCTGTCGTTTCGCCCAGAGAAGTCGCGTTTCAGGATCGCCGCGGACACGTTCGATCGGACCCGAGCCGCGTTTCATCATACCGTAGAACTCGGCACAGCGAACATCGTGCTGTCGCCGTTGTGAAGCCGTCCCGAGCCGACTTAGAATGCTCGTCTGTGCTTGGCGGCACTTTCGTGCGACCTTCCGGAGGGACCCGGATCCTTGCCCACCATCGCTCCCGACCGCACCGTCGATCTGAGTGCGGCAGTCGCTCGCTATCAGCAGGTGTTGGCGGCCGACCCCGATCAGTGGGACGCTCTCTATCTTTGCGGGACGGCCCTGCTGCAGCTCGGCCGCTTGCCCGAGGCGATTGACGTCTTCACCCGCGCGGCCCGGCTGCGGCCCGACATCCCCGACGTCCAGAACAACCTGGCGGTGGCCTATCAGAGTGTCGGCGAGGTCGACGCGGCCATCCGGGCCTATCGCTCGGCGATTGACCTGAATCCCGATTTCGATCTGGCGCACGCCAACCTGGCCCGCTTGTTGGAGTCGGCCGGCCGCTTCGCCGAAGCGGAAATCTCCATGCGCCGCGCCCTGCGGATCAAGCCCGCGGAGTCGGCCTATCACCTGCAGCTGGCTCGCGTGCTCCAGCGGCAGGACAAAGACGCGATCTCGATGCTGCAAGACATGCTCCGGCAGCAGCCAGCCTGCCTCGACGCGATGATCGCTCTGGCCGCCGCACTGGTGCGACAGGAGCGACTCGACGAAGCGGCCGACGTCTATCGCGCAGCGCTTGCCGAGCGGCCCGACTTCGCCGAAGCCGCTAGCAGCCTGGCGTTTGTCCTCGAACGTCAGGGACGCTTCGAAGAAGCGCTCCCCGAGGCCAAGCGCGCCGTCGCGCTCAAACCCGACTATGCGGAGGGCTTCAACAACCTGGGCATCGTCTTGCGATCGCTGCATCGATTGGACGACGCGTGCACGGCCTTTCGCCGGGCTCTCGAGCTGGACCCGAAGTTCGCACTGGCGGAATTCAACCTGGGCACGACGTTGCTCTTGGCCGGCCGCTACGCCGAAGGATGGGCCGGCTATCGCCAGCACTCTCGCGTCGCGGGGACGAGTGCTCCGGGACCCGCGACGACGGAATGGGATGGCCGACCAATCCCCGGCCGACGTCTGCTGGTTTACGCCGACCAGGGGCTGGGCGACACCATTCAATTCGCACGCTTTCTGTCGCTTTGCCGCGACAGTTCGCAAGCATGCGTGATCGTGCAATGTCAGCCTGCTCTCCGCCGGACGTTGGAAAAATGCGCGGAAGAGGACGAGCTCAAGGCCGACTTCATCTGCACCAATGAAGACGCGCTTCCGCGCTTCGATTGGCATGTGCCGTTGGCTTCTCTGCCCGGACTGCTCGGCGCGACGATCGCCGACATCGGCCAATCGATACCTTACTTGCATTCGCCCGAGTTGTCGCCGCAGCTTGCCCGGCTGATCCGCGAACGAGACGCCGCGCGTCGGGTCGGGCTGGTTTGGCAGGGAAATCCCCGCCAGACTCGCGACGTCGTGCGCTCCTGTCCGTTGGAGAAACTGAGTCCCCTGATCGAACTTCCCGGAATCCGCTTCTTCAGCCTGCAATACGGTGCGGCGGCCGGCGTGCAGCTGACGGCGGCCTTTCCGGCAGGCTCCGTGGTGGACGTAGGCGGAGGGCTGGCAGACTTTGCGGACACGGCAGCCGTCCTGGGTCAGCTCGATCTGCTGATCACCGTCGACACCGCAATCGCCCATCTGGCCGGGGCGTTGGGGCGTCCCGCTTGGACGATGTTGTGCCACACGCCCGATTGGCGCTGGCATCTGGACCGGTCCGATTGCCCCTGGTATCCGACGATGCGTCTCTTCCGCCAACCAGTTTGGGGGGACTGGGATACAGTCGTCGACCAGATCCGGGTCGCCCTCCAAACCGACTGATCGGCGGTGGGTGGCTGTCGCGACGGCGGCTTGGTTTAATTGGTCAGACCGTGCTTGCATCGGTTTCTGTCCTGCCTGCAATTGAGGCCTCAAGCCAGGAGACTGCCATGTCCGCGCCGAGCATGGAAAAACCCCGCGCCGTCAAAGCGCCGGTCGTGAAAGACCAGCCGCTCTTCATCGACGGCCAATTCGTCGATAGCAGCGATCAAAAGACGTTTGCCACGATCAATCCCGCCACGGGCGAAACGATTTGCCAGGTCGCGGAAGCCAGTGCCCAGGACGTCGATCGCGCGGTGAAGGCGGCCCGACGGGCGCTGGAATCGAGCCCCTGGAAGACCATGGACGCGGCCGATCGCGGCAAGATGATGTTCCGTCTCGCCGACCTCGTCGAAGAAAACGCCGAAGAGCTGGCCATCCTCGAATCCTTCAACAGCGGCAAGACGGTGAACGATGCCCGCGGCGACGTGCAGGGCGTCCTCAACACGCTGCGGTATTACGCTGGCTGGGCCGACAAGATCGAAGGCCGCACGGTTCCCGTCCGCGGCAACTTCCTCTCGTACACGCTCCGGCAGCCGGTTGGCGTCGTCGGGCAGATCATTCCCTGGAACTTCCCGCTCCTCATGCTGGCGTGGAAGTGGGGTCCGGCTCTGGCTTGCGGCAACTGCATCGTGATGAAGCTCGCCGAGCAGACGCCGCTTACCGGCATGAAGATGGCCGAACTGGCCCTCGAAGCCGGCTTCCCCAAAGGCGTGATCAACGTGCTCAATGGCATGGGCGAAACGACCGGCCAGGCGATGGTCGTCCACCCGGGCATCGATAAGATCGCCTTCACCGGCCACGTCGACACGGCCAAGATCATCTCCAAGGCCGCGGCCGACACGCTCAAGCGAATCACCTTCGAGCTGGGCGGCAAGAGCCCGAACGTGGTCTTCGCCGACGCCGATCTCGATCAGGCTGTGGCCGGCGCGTTTCACGCCATCTACTTCCACGGCGGCCAGTGCTGCACGGCCGGCAGCCGTCTCTTTGTTGAGGACAAGATTCGCGGAGAATTCGTCGAGCGTCTGGCTGCGGCGACCAAGCAGCGGAAGATGGGCGACCCGCTCGATAACGCGACCGAGCAAGGCCCGCAGGTTTCGCAAGAACAGCTCGACAAAATCCTGGGTTACGTCGATCTTGGCCAGAAGCAAGGCGCGAAGCTCGTGTCCGGCGGCAAGCGATTCGGCAGCCGCGGCTACTACGTCGAGCCGACGATCTTCGACAATGTTCGCGACGACATGGCGATCGCCCGCGAGGAAATCTTCGGGCCGGTCGTCAGCGTCCTGCCGTTCAAAGGCATGGATGAGCTCTTGAAGCGCGCCAACGACACCAACTACGGCCTGGCCGCCGCGGTCTGGACGAAGGACATCGACAAGGCCCATATCTACGCTCGCGAAGTGAAAGCCGGCACGGTCTGGGTGAACTGCTACCACGTCGTCGACACCACGACGCCGTTCGGCGGCTTCAAACAGTCGGGCCAGGGTCGCGAGAACGGCGAAGCGGCCATCGACCACTACACCGAGCTGAAGACCGTCACGGTCAAACTCGGCTAAACTGCGGTTTGATTGCAGCGAACTCTCCGCCCTTCCCCTCTCCCCGCGTGGGAGAGGGGCGAGGGTGTTGGCCGCTGATTTCGTGAGGCCATGCAGATCATCGAAGACTTCGCCTGCACGCTCTGCAGTTGCCTCTGCGATGATCTGCGACTGACGGTGGATGGCGATCGCATTGTCCGCGCCGAGCGGGCCTGCGCGATGGCCGAGCCCTGGCTGCTGAATCAGAACTCGCAGCAGCCGCCCGTCGCCCGCGTCGAAGGAAGCGCAGTCTCGCTCGAGGCGGCCGTCGCCCGCGCGGCTAAGCTGCTGGCATCCGCCCGGTATCCTTTGGTCTTCGGCCTCTCGCGGAGCAGCACCGCCGGGCAGCGGGCCGCAGTAAAGCTGGCCGAGACACTCGGCGCGACGATCGACACAACCGCCTCCGGCGGCCACGGTCCTTCCATCCTCGCTGTGCAGCAAGTCGGCGAGTCGACCTGCTCGCTGGGCGAAGTCAAAAATCGCTGCGACCTCGTGATCTTCTGGGGTTGCGATCCGCTCACCACTCATCCGCGTCATCTGGAACGGTATTCGGCCGACTGTACCGGCCGGTTCGTGCCCGGCGGCCGGCAAGACCGCACGCTGGTCGTCGTCAACGCGGAGGACACCGCCACCAGCCCGGCCGCCGACATCGTGCTCCGTGTCGATCGTCATCAAGACTTCGAACTGATCTGGGCCCTCCGCGCTCTCCTTCGCGGCCAACCCCTCGAGGGGGACACTTTTGGCGGCGTGCCTCGTGCCGCGATCGAGGATCTGTGCCGGCGGATGCGTGGCTGT
Source organism: uncultured Planctomycetaceae bacterium (assembly GCA_963800135.1). Lineage (GTDB taxonomy): Bacteria > Planctomycetota > Planctomycetia > Planctomycetales > Planctomycetaceae > DASPSM01. The sequence goes on from CAWCZR010000004.1 coordinate 240,937, forward strand.
CACAACGGCGTCGTCTTTTTCGGCTTCGGCCTGGCCCGGCAGCCGGGGGCCAATCTCGTCATCCAGGCCTTGCTCCAACTCGTCACCGACCTCAACGACGTCACCCGCTTCTACGCGCGGCGGCTGCGTGGCTCCGGCGACGTGGCCGGCGCCGACAGCGTGCTGGCCTGGCAGACCGGCTACCCATTCAGCGTGAACCTGTCGCGCGGCTACCCGCGCTACGGCCCCGGCGAATTCTCGGCCAACGACATGCTCGAACAGGGCGAACCCGACGTGTGCCTCTTCGTCGGCAGCCGGGGCACCCGCTGGATGAGCCCCACCGCCAAGGACGCCCTACGCCACATTCCCACAATCGTGCTCGACCCACCCCAGGCCGAGCCCGACTTCCGCCCGACCGTGCAGTTCACGACGGCCATCTACGGCATCCACCACGCCGGCACCGCGTATCGCATGGACGAAATCCCCATCCCGCTCCGCGCCGTCCTGCCGACGCCCTACCCAACCGACGACCAAATCCTGCAGGCGATTCAAACCGCGCTAGAGGTCTTGTAAAGGAAGTCCTGTCCCGCCGCTGGGTGCCGTGCCGACTCTAATCGATCCGGTCCCAATTCCATCCCGTCCGGCCCCAATCGAGGAATGCCGTCCCAGCATTCAATCACGTCCCATCGTTCGATTCCTGCAGCAGCGCCTCACTCAATTCTGTCCTGAGTGATCGAATGGGCAAGCGAGGCTTTGCAGACTGGGCCTAAAAGACCTCGCCTCATCGGGTGGCCGGAAGACTCCTCCTCCAGCAGGCTCATCGCCGATATGCTTGAGTCGTGCTGGCAGCAAATCGGCGGAAATCGACGACGCGAAAATCAGTGGGCAGAACCGCGAGCGTGGCGGCGTCTCTCTCGGCTGCTTCCTGTGCGGTGCGTTGCTTATTGCCACCGGGTCAACTGCGGATCAACCGCAAACCGGTTCGTCCGTCGCAAAATCCGCCGCCCCGCGCGTCGTCCAAAAGGTTCCGACGCAGATCGCAGGCACGTATCGCCACGGCCAGCTGCTTCCCCTGCGCGTACGCGGCCGCATCGCGTATCTCATCAAGCCGTTGGGCCCCCTCGATGCTCCGAAGCGTTGGGTCTTTGAGTTTCCCTTCTGGCTCGGCATCAACGACGGGTTCGGCAACGTGGCCCATCGGCACTATGTCGAGAAAGCCCTCGCTGCCGGCTTCCACGTGGCCGGTGTCGACGTCGGCGCCTCGTGCGGCAGCCCGTCAGCAGCCGATCTTTGTCAGGAATTCTACGAACTCATGATCTCGCGCTACGGTCTCAACCAGCGAGCGCGCGTGCTGTGCCACAGCCACGGCGGTCTGATCGCCTACGGCTGGGCCTTTCGTCATCCGACCTGCGTCGACCGCATCGCCGGCATGTGCCCGGCCACCGACTTCCGCACCTACCCCGGCCTCGGAAACGTGATCGCCGGCCCGACCAAAGGCCTCGACTACGGTCTCACGCTCGAAGAACTCAATCGCCGCGCCAGCGAATTCAATCCCATCGACAACCTCGCTCCGCTCGCCAAGGCCGCCGTGAAGATCCTTCACCTCCACGGGGACGAAGACAAATTGGTGCCGACGACTGCCAACTCCCTCGAATTGGCCCGGCGCTACCGCGACTTTGGAGGGGCCGCGGACATCGTGTTACTACACCTGCCAGCTGCGAAGCGCGGTCACGACGGCCCGGAACTCTACGAATCACCCCAGCTGGTGAAATTCTTACTGGCCGACTGACCAGTTGTCCGAGGCAGGACTGGCGAGCGACACTTTGGCGCACACGTCTCGAATCAGCGCTGCTGCTTAATGACGGGCTGACGTCGTCCTCTCATCCTTTCAGTCGGCATGAGCCTCATCTCCCGCGACAAATACCATCTGCAGTTGGGGCGGCCGCAGCACTTGCGAGGTTTCTAGAGCCAGTTTCAAAACCGCTTGAGGATCGTGACGGCGCAAGCCAATTCAAGGAATCCGAGAAAAAGAAGACTGTGACGCTCGTAGCGCACAACAAGGCGACGATAGTTGAACAGCCAACTGATCGAGCGTTCGACCCTCCAACGTCGTTTGTAGCGTCGAAGTGGCCGTCCGTCCTGAGTTGCCGGGCGTTTGCGGCTGCATCGGTGTGGACAAATCAGTTCAATGCAACGCTTTGCCAGCCGCTTTCGCAAGGGATCACTGTCGGCCGCTTTGTCATAAATCAATCGCTGGGGGCGCTTGCGCACGGTCCGCTTGTTCAAGAGCGGCTCAATGAGATTGACTTCCGCCGGACTGGCGCTGGCGATGTCCACGCCGAGCGGCGTGCCGCGGCCGTCGATGAGGAGCATGATCTTCGTCCCCTTGCCGCGCTTTGTCTTGCCGACGCAAAGCCCCCTTTTTTGGCCGGGGAAAACGTGCCGTCGGCCATCGCCTCGTCCAAGCGGAGCGACTTCATTCCGTCGAGCCGGCGGAGCAGTCGGCGCCAAGCGATCTGGAAGATTCCGCTTTGAGTCCACTCGCGTAGCCGCCGCCAGCAGGTCGCTGGGGACGGAAAGTATGTTGGTAAGTCTTTCCACCGTGCACCACTGGTTAACACCCAAAGGATTCCTTCCAGGCACGGGCGCGGTGGGACGGGGGGACGCCCGCCGACTTTTTTCATCCTCCTTACAGGAAACAAATCCGCGATCAGAAGCCATTGCTCATCGGTGAGTTGCGGTTTGGGTTCCGTCCTGGACGCCCTCCAATTGCGGCCCTGATTGGGCCAATAGGAAAGCGTCAACAACATGCGAGTGCCTCCTTTCACCCGCTTCGGAACGCAAGTTTCTTGCCGGATCGTTCCACTGACAAATGGCTTTTGAAACTGGCTCTTAGCCTAATTCCGCCGACAACTGACCTGGGTTCTCGATGCGAGTTCGCGCTTCGCGACATCGCGGCGGCGCCGCTTTGCTGAACGGCACCTTCGTTCGCTTCATTACGCAGCTAACAACGGACGCTTCCCGGAAAGTCACCTTATGTTCCCCATGCGCCAGGCCGCTCGCACGTTCGGAAGAGCATTAGAAAATCGATGCTGCCATCGGCCGCGATCGAAACGCTGGAAGACCGGCTCCTGTTGAGTGCGTTTACCGTCTCGAATCTCAACGATTCTGGCAGCGGCTCCCTGCGCCAGGCAATTTTGAATGCGAACGCCCAACATGGGGCCGACACCATCAACTTCAACGTGGCCGGCACAATCGTACTCGCCAGCGCGCTTCCCAATGTGACCGACACAGTGAATATCGACGGCACCTCGGCTCCGGGCTTTTCGGGTGCGCCCCTGGTCGAAGTCAACTTCAACAACTTGGCCGGCCTGAACTTCACCGCGAAAGCGAGCGGCTCGGAGCTGCAATCGCTGGCACTCGTCGACGCATCGGGCAACGGCGTGACCCTCAACTCCGTCCATCAAATGTTGATCGTCGGCAACTTTGTCGGAGTCGAGACGGACGGCGCGACGGCTGCCGCCAACCACGGCAGTGGAATTGAGTTGGTCAACTCGTCGGGCAACACCATCGGCGGCACCGCGGCCCAGGACCGCAACATCGTTTCGGCAAACCTTCAACAGGGCATCCTGGTGAGCGGGTCGTCGAGCAACATCATCATGAACAACTACATTGGGACTAACGCGACCGGGACGGCGGCCCTTGGCAATGGCTTCAACGGCGTCCTGATTACGGGGAACAGCAAGCAAAACCTGGTCGGTGGCGAGGAGACCGGCGGCAATGACCCGACCCAAGGCGTCTTCGACGTACCGCCCGAGGGCAACCTCATCTCGGGCAACGGCTACGATGGCGTGCTGATCAACAACCGCGCTTCGGAGAACCAGCTCAGCGGCAACTTCATCGGGACGGACGCCTCCGGCAACGTGGCTCTGGGCAACATCGGCGATGGCGTCTCAATCCAAGAGGCCAACAACAACTCGCTGCTCGGCTGCACGATTCAGACCGATCCGTTCGTGTTCTACAACGTCATCAGCGGCAACGGCGGGAATGGACTCAGCGTCATCAACTCCAACAACACCACGATCCAGGCCAACTTCTTCGGCATGGGGGCCAACAATGACACCGCCGTCGGCAACGCGCTGAATGGCGTGGTCATCGAAGGGACCTCCTCCCATACGACCATGGGCGGGCCCATTCCGCTCGGGAACGTCGACGCGGCCAACGGGCAGAACGGAATCGTCGTGCAGGATCACGCCAGCTACTTCACGTCTTACAACACGTTCTGCGGGCTGGCGGCCTTCAGCACCGACCCAGACTTCGGCAACGGCGCGGACGGCATGTTGCTGACCTCGACCGGCGGCAACATCCTCATCCGCACCAACGTGATCACCGAGAACGGCCAGAATGGCATCGAAATCGGCGGCGCGGCCCAAGGGATCCGCGTCACCGGAAACATCATCGGGCTTGATACCAATGGCCAGGCCGCGATGGGCAACGTCGACAACGGTGTCGAAGTCGACGGCACCGCCCATAACACGTGATCGGCGGCCCCCAGCCGACCTTCAATGTCATCCCGCAAAATACGATTTCGTCGAACGGAGCCAACGGCGATCGCCATCACGGCAACGCACACAACATCACGGTCAACAACAGGTTCATCGGCACCAATGTGCCGGGCCTCGTGGCCTTCGGAAATGACGAGGCAGGAATCTATCTCGGCCCGGGCACCAGCAAGAACACGATCGGGTCGACAGACTCCAGCCTGACAACCGTTATCAGCGCCAATGGAACCTCCGGCATTACCATACAAGGTTCCAACAACAACACAGTCATTGGCATCTGGATCGGGACGGATCGCACAGGAACTGTTCCCTTGGGCAACGCGGGTAACGGCATCCTGCTCAACAACAGCTCCCACAACGTCATCGGAGCGACCACAGCCGCGGCCGGGAACCGCATCGCCTTCAACGACCTCGACGGCGTGTTCGTTGAATCGGGCACGAACAACGGTATTCACGAGAACTCGATCTTCGACAACGGCGGTCTCGGCATCGATCTGGGCTCCGGCGCGAATCTGAATCAGGCGGCCCCAGTGCTGACTTCTCTTCAAACTGCTGGTCCGAGCGTCCAAGTCCTCGGCACACTTACCAGCAGGCCAAAAGCCTCGTTTACGATCGAATTCTTCGCCAGCAGCTCGCTCGAGCCGTCGGGCGCGTCTATCTCGGGAAAATGACGGTGACGACAAACGCCGCCGGCATTGCCACGATCACCTCCAACCGCTTAGTCCCCCCGGTCGGCGCGAGCTTCATTACGGCGACGGCGACGGACCCAGGCAACAATACGTCCGCGCTCTCGAACTCCGTTTGGTAAGGCGGTGTGTAGACCGGGTTCGCCGAATGGGGATAATCGGCGACGATTCGATTTCGAGTCGCGATGATCTATTCAGCGTGTCGTGAAGCGAAGATGACAAGGCTATTCGCCGGGACGCCGTTCGACCGGCCGCCGACCTGCGAACGCTGCGGCAAGTTGGCCGAGGATTGCGCGTGCCCGCCTGCGGAGCCGGAGCGCACGCCGCCCGAGCAGCGGCGCGCGAAGATTGCGGGCGTGAAGATTGCGCCCGTAAAGATTGCGATCGAGAAGCGCAAGAAGGGAAAGGTCGTGACGACCCTCCGCGGGCTGACGGGGCGTGAGGCTGAGGTCTCGGAGTTGTTGAGCCATCTCAAGTCGGTCTGCGGCGCGGGCGGCACCTTCAAAGATGGCGTGCTCGAGATTCAAGGAGAGCACGCCGACCGCGTGCGAGACGCACTCTTGAAACGTGGCTATCGCGTTCAGGCGAAGTGACGTTCATTCGAATCTGGCGGCTCGACTTTGCGGAAGGTGTCCCACACGTAGCCCGCGACGATGCCGATCACACTCCACAGGAAGAGCCGCCCCCACCACTCCTGCAAGCCCTCCACGTCTGTAATTGTCGGAAAGGCGTTAGTCATCTCCCAGATGAGAACGCCGCCCAGCAAGCCGGCGATCACTCGCGATCGCAGCGCGGCCGCGCAGGCCACATAGACCACCAGGCTGGCCACGGCCGGAATGCCGTGAACTCCCCCCACAAGCGGAAATCGCCGCTTCGCCCACTCGACGGCGATCGGCCACGCCACGAGAAACGCGACGAACGTAGCCCGTCGAATCATCGAGCGGCGACTCATCCTTAACCCTCGCCCGGCCCTTAAGGAGCCCTTTATCGACCACTCGCGCGACGGTTCGCACCGAACATCGGCGGAACATTCGCCGCTGTCCATATCAAGCAGATTGATCGACAAAGGGGAGTTTTTTGTCTGACAGGGCGGCAATTTGAGGCGCGGACATGCTTCGAGAGACCCAGCGAGGCGACACTCCCGGAGCCGAACACAGCGACCCACATCCCCTGGCAAACCGCTCAACCGATCTTGGAGCACGGACTGACGCGCGATATGTTCCCCCCTCCCGCGTCGGCGTCGGGACCACGCGTTCACTCAGCGCACCGGCCAACCGCGCAGCCTGCCAATTGTTCTCTTCAAACGAGTGCCGCGCAGTCGCTACGTCTCTTTTTGGGGAAGGGAAACCATGCCCGCACGTCACAATTCGATTCGATGGTCGGCAATGATCCTGGCACTCGGCCTCGTCCTGGTTTCGGGCGGCCGTTGCCTGGCCGCTCGCTATGTGCCGATCACCATCACGGTCAACGATCGCGCGGTCCTAAGGGGCGGGATGGGCGACAACGGAGCTGCTGACCCCGATCTGATCTGGGGATATCTCAAAAACGCAAGACTGCAGCCAATCGGCGAGTTTAATGTCGAGCACGATCCCCAGGATCCTTCGCGGGCGACCCTGACGGGCAAGATTGTGCTCGAGGTCGCGTCCGCGGGGCGGGCCGACGTCTCCGAATTGAAGCTCGTTCGAGCCAACGATGGCGAAAGCTGGAAGGTCGCTCCCGACGAGATCGAACGCACGTTCAAGACCCGCCATAAACCGTTCGACTTCCGCATCTCGATCGCCGGCCAGCCCACGCTTTGGACGAAGCAGACCACCAGAAGGGGCCAGAAGGCCGACACCCCCGATAACGTGTGGGTCGCGCTCAAGCGGCTGACCATTTACGGAAAACAGATCAATCCGAATCCCAACAACCCGCTCCGCGCGACCCTCAAGGGCGGCGTGCTTATCAAGCTGTCGTACGCCGGGGAACCTTGGGGCGAGGTCGAAGTCTCCCATCTGAAGCTCACCCGCGAAAACCCAAACACCCTTTGGAAGGTCGATCCTGAAGAGTTCGAGCGCCTCCTGGAGAATCGGACGAAGACGGAGTAAGCGTCGGGAGTCACGTCGCGAAGCAGGGCGACACTCGAGTGATCCTCGCGCGCCGCTCCCGATGTGTCCCGTCCCAGACGCAGGGCTGCGGCCAAGGCTCGCTCGGATCTCCGCGCGCGCGACATCTCCCCCGCACGCGCGGATCGCAGCGCTATCGGACTACGGAGAGTAGCCGTTCCCGGAGATGCCGCTACTGTAGTAGCCGCCTCCGTCGGAAGCCGGCACAGAGTGGTTGCCGGAGGAGCCCAAATCGACGGCCCCGGAGTTCAGTCCATAGCCGCCGTTATTGCCGTAGTAAGGGCTATAACCACGGAAGCCGCCGTCGTTGCTCAGATAACCGCCGCCGGAGTTGTCAGAGCTAGACTCCAATCCCGCGCCGTAATAGCCGGTTGCAGGACGATTGCCGTAGTCGAGATTGCCGGTGTAGAGATTGCCGCTGCCGGGATTGCCGCTGCCGGGATTGCTGTTGTCGGGATTGCTGTTGTCGGGATTGCCGCTGTACGGATTGCCGTTGTCCGGATTGCGGTTGTCGGGTCCGTAGGCACTCGGAGTTCCATAGGCCTCGTAGACGCCGCCAGGTTGCGGTTCTCCCAGCAGTGCCCTCAGGACTCCATTTTGGACCTGGACCTGCGTATCTTCCAATCGGATGACAGGCGTTCCAAACCTCCCGATTGACGCGGGGTTAAACCTTCCGTTCTGCAAGGGAGGAGGAGTTCCGAAAGTTGCGACGCCTCCTGCCTGCCCCGCCCAGGGAGGCGTTGCGCCGCGGGGATTGGGCACCAACGTGCCAAACTGGCCTTCGCTTTGTGCCCTTGCTGCCGAATTTGCAATCCCCGCCAGCCAACAGAATGTCAGGGTCGCCAAGGCGAATTTGAAAAATGGTCGATTCATGTTCGATTCCTTCCAGGCCCTGCCCAATTGTTGGTCCGCGGCTGCCAGGGTCCGAGAGAATGCTAGCCCCGAGAATCGCACCTGTTGAATCGGAACTCGCCGAAGTGTCGTCGGCCGAGAGTGAATTGTTCTTGATGCGATGAGTAATCCTGATTTCGGTAAGTTTGCCGGCCCAAATAGTCGAGCCTTCAGCGCACCGCCGCAAACATCATACCGCGCACTCGAATCCCGATCCTTAAAGCTCGACTCGATCAGCGACCGAAATGGGGGTCCTGGTTCCTGGAATTCGTCCCGCGCCTTGGTCGTGTCCCTCCCAAGGTGTCCCGTCCCATCCTGGTCGCTCTCGCGTCCGCTGCGGATGGGTCGAGGCCAAACGCCGTCGAGCTGGGGTGATCGCCAATTTCTCCGGGCTTTTCTCGGTGAAACAACGTGTCCCGTCCTACATCCTTCTTGCTCCCGGCGCCCCTCCGCGGGAGCTGGATGGGCGGTAAGGGGGGCCAGCGGAGGGGCGCAGCACTCGCGCGTTCAAGTTCCGTCCGACCCGGTCCTGTCCGTCCCAGAAAGTGTCCGGACCGGATATTTGTCGGTCTGCGCTCGGTGAAACATCGTGTCCCGTCCCGCGCCTTTCTTGCTCCCGGCGCCCCTCGGCGGTAGCTCGCCCGGGGAGTGAAGCGGGCCCGCGGAGGATGTGCGGCACTCGTCGGTTCGAGTCCCGTCCCACCGGTCCCGTTGGGGCCCAGAAAGTGTCCGGACCGGATATTTGCCGGTCTGCACTCGGTAAAACACCGTGTCCCGTCCCGCTGGGGTCGAATCCCGTCATACTCCCCTTCGTTTCCCCCTCGCCCCACTCGGATGGGGAGAGGGCCGGGGTGAGGGGCGTTCCAATGCAGAGGGCGCGGCGGCGCGCACCGCGATCTGTGGCGAGCACGAGCCCTACCTCCAGCCTACAGGCGGATCGGAATCGGAGAACCCCGAGTTTCCACGCCCCTAGAAACAACTCGGAAACTTTTCCGCGCGGCGGTTTTCGGTCACGGGCCGGGGGCAGATCGGGCGGCGGCTCGAGATTGGGGGGCCGTCGGGTTCTGGAGCGATTGAAGCCGCGTCCGAGATCAATCGGGGATCACTTGCGGCCGGCCCGGTGAACCGCCTCTCTTGGGTCGTGCCACATCAAGCTGAATCCTGTCGCCGGCCGGAACTTTCGATTCTCGCTCGTAGAACGTGATTTTCGGGTCCGACACAAAGGCAATTTGCCCACGCTCAATCGCCCGCCCGAAAAGAAGGATGTACGGCGTGAGGTCACCTTCAAGGAGCCACGGAATCCGGCCGGAATAATAAATCCGGTCGCTGCGCGACATGCCGACCGCGCCGTTGCTTTCGATGATCGGCCTCTCGAGTGTGACATACACCCGATCCGGCGTTGGTGCGGCTGTCCTAGCGACCCAGTAGCCATGCTGCTGTTTGAACCTTTCAGTGGTCGCCGACAGCTCGTCCTTGAACAGATAACGACCGCGAGGATTCCAGCCCCCCTCCTGCGCCAAAATGGCCGGAAGAACGGACACGACGGCAAACAACACGGCGAGTGAAATAACGTGTCTGCGTTTCATGGCACTTGATCCGGTAGTGGGTGCGAGTGTTTTGCTGTAATCCATCACGGGCAGTCGTCCCAACCGCAACCCGGCGCTTGCCGCGGATTCGCTGGCGCGGACTGCCGTTCTCCGACGCGAGTACGAGCCCTACGTCCAACCTACAGCCAAATCCGAACGCCGAAAACCCTACGTTCTCCACGCCGACGGAAACAACTCGGAACTTCTTCCGCGCCTGTTCTTGTTCACGCGCCGGGCAGATGGCGCGGCGGCTGCTTGAGGCGGTGAGGGACCTCTGATTCTAGAGTGATCGATCGCGCGACCGTTCTCGGAAAAGCCCCGGAACGGGGCGGCACTCCGCTAGCCACGGGTGCGAACCCGTGGTACCAGGCCACCCACGATGCGAGAAAGCCCCCGGAAGGGGGCGACACTCTTTGCAGAAGTGTGTCGCCCCGTTCCAGGGGCTCAATTCAGGCGTGGAGTGAGGCTGCGTTTCCCACCGGTTGACACCGGTGGCAAGAGGAGTGTCACCCTCACGGGGCCCTCACGGGGTTACGTTCAGAAGAGGATCGGGCGGCCGGCTTCCCCGCCTCTGTTCTCCGCGGTCAACCGCGGGGCGGCTTCCGGCAAAGAAGACACTGGCGGGCCAAAGCTCCCGCCAGTGGCACCCGGCGCATCGGGCGGTGACGGCTTCAGGCTGTGGAGGCATTCTGATCATGCAGCGATCGAACCCGCGACGATGCTCGGACGAGCCCCAGCAGGGGCGGCCACATTGCAGTGGGAAGCGCTATAATAGGGGGGCGCCAAACGCGACCGAGATTCTCAGCCGTCCCGTTCTTGATAACCACCTAGCCAGGACGAACTGATGCAGGGAAGCATTTCTGAGGAATACATTTACAAGTTTCGCGAGATCCATGAGTACCTTTCGAAAAGCGGTTCTCAAGGGGTCTCACCGTGGTCATGAACTTGAGTTTGAGCGACTCCCGTACTTCCTGAACTGCGCATTTCATGCGGCCGCTCTGTTTATCGAGAATGGACATTCCATCGGGATGCACCTTGCGCCAGCCAACGGCAGCGCAACACCATTCATCACTGGAAACGAATTAGCGTCATTGTGCGTTCCTCTCGAGAGCTTCTTATCAACCTGCGTAAAAGCCCAAAATGCCTTTATTCCTTATTTCCGTGCATTTCAGACTGAAAAGATCAGCCTCCGAAGCAGCCTGAATAAGCTCACGAAGCAAATCGCCGACGGGAGCGCCAAATTCGATCGATGGCTCGACACCGCTTTGATGGAGTACTGGAGAAACCACGGCGAGAAGTTGCGTGACTACCGCGATTTTGCGGAACATTTCTCTTTGATCGTCTCGACCGCGCTTGTAAATCGCATTGACACGTCGGTACGTATTCGCCTCCTACTGCCGGCTAATCCAGAGATTAAAGCCCCTCAGAAACTAAATAAAACCTCCACCGAAGCGGAGCGCTAAGCGGCTAAGGAGTACAGGTCTGTGAAGCTGGCCGTTTGCAGGAAAAATGTTTTTTGAGCCGCGGCCCAATCGGTGACTTCTCGCAGGAGTTCGTCGATCGACTGACAGCGGTGATTGCGGGTGATCGTCTCGTGGAGGTGCCACCAGACGCGCTCGATGGGATTCGTCTCGGCGCGTACTTCGGAAGAAAGTGGAGGACAATTCGACCGGGGTGTTGAAGCAGGTAATCGCGGATGGCGCGGCAATCGTGGAACTTGGCGTTGTCGCAGACCACATGGATCACCCGATAGGACCGCAGTTGCCGACGCAGGTCGTCGAGGTGGGCCACGAAGAGCGCCGCGTTGCGTTGCTTTCCTGGAGCCGACAACAACAGCCGTCCTGTCCGCCAGTGAAGCGATCCAGCCAAATGCCGTTTTTCGTTGTTGCCTGGCGTGACGACCTCGGCTTGCTGGCCGCGACGCATCCACATCGACCCGATCTTGGGGTTCAAATGGACATCCACTTCGTTCTGGAACACAACGGTCTCGTTGGCCGGCAGTTGTCCGATGAATCGCTGGATTTGCTGCAGCTTCCGGGCATGCTCCGGATCGCGCGGCCCGACGACCGGCCGGGGACGACGCCAGACAAACTCCCGCCGGTGCATCCCCCGGCGGACCGTTTCGGGGCTCACGCGGATGCGTTCCTGTTCCCACAACAGCAAGGCCAACAGACCGCACGACCAGCGGCTCCGGAAGAAGCCGAAGTCCTGCGGCGTCGACTTCAACAGCCACCGCACGACGAAAATCAGCCACGAAGGAACTGTGTCTGGTTGTTCTTCGGTTCGCAAAGCCATTCCCAGCCGACCTGTCGCAAACTCCCGTTTCACCGAGCGGATCAAAGTCGGGCTGGCAAAGGTGGCCGCGCGGATCTCGCGGTAGGAACGTCCTTCGGCCAGCAACAACAGGACCAGTGCTCGCCGAGCCGTCCGCGCTGTCCGCAAGGTCTTCAAACACGTTTTGCGTTCCCGCGTCGAAAGACGAAGATGGCCATCCATGGCTTGGTCTCCGGGGATTGTGGTCGTCTATCACCCACAACCTTAGAGCCAAGCCTGTTTTCTACTCCAGATCATTCTCCCTCCGCGCTACGCACGGTGCGAGGTCTTATTTAGTTTTCACCCCTGAAATACATGCCGTCGAGTATGTCATACTCGAACTCGGTGCGCTTTTTGATTTCGCTGATGAACTGATTACGCAACTGTTCTCGCGTTACCCGGAGTTGAATAACCACACTGTGGCTCCGGGAGGAGTTTTTCAGTTTCGCCCGCCGTTGAAAGGCAGCCACAGTTTCAGCGACCTAAACTTCTGCGTCGTCCCGGAAAAGATCCAGCTGGTTCCGAAATGCCGCGACGAAAACACTGGTGACGACAAGGCGGCGGGCGTCCGCTCCGCGCGATCCGATCTCACTGCGCCTAAATAAAACCTCCACCGAAGCGGAGCGCTAAGCGGCTAAGGAGTACAGGTCTGTGAAGCTGGCCGTTTGCAGGAAAAATGTTTTTTGAGCCGCGGCCCAATCGGTGACTTCTCGCAGGAGTTCGTCGATCGACTGACAGCGGTGATTGCGGGTGATCGTCTCGTGGAGGTGCCACCAGACGCGCTCGATGGGATTCGTCTCGGGCGCGTACTTCGGAAGAAAGTGGAGGACAATTCGACCGGGGTGTTGAAGCAGGTAATCGCGGATGGCGCGGCAATCGTGGAATTTGGCGTTGTCGCAGACCACATGGATCACCCGATAGGACCGCAGTTGCCGACGCAGGTCGTCGAGGTGGGCCACGAAGAGCGCCGCGTTGCGTTGCTTTCCTGGAGCCGACAACAACAGCCGTCCTGTCCGCCAGTGAAGCGATCCAGCCAAATGCCGTTTTTCGTTGTTGCCTGGCGTGACGACCTCGGCTTGCTGGCCGCGACGCATCCACATCGACCCGATCTTGGGGTTCAAATGGACATCCACTTCGTTCTTGGAACACAACGGTCTCGTTGGCCGGCAGTTGTCCGATGAATCGCTGGATTTGCTGCAGCTTCCGGGCATGCTCCGGATCGCGCGGCCCGACGACCGGCCGGGGACGACGCCAGACAAACTCCCGCCGGTGCATCCCCCGGCGGACCGTTTCGGGGCTCACGCGGATGCGTTCCTGTTCCCACAACAGCAAGGCCAACAGACCGCACGACCAGCGGCTCCGGAAGAAGCCGAAGTCCTGCGGCGTCGACTTCAACAGCCACCGCACGACGAAAATCAGCCACGAAGGAACTGTGTCTGGTTGTTCTTCGGTTCGCAAAGCCATTCCCAGCCGACCTGTCGCAAACTCCCGTTTCACCGAGCGGATCAAAGTCGGGCTGGCAAAGGTGGCCGCGCGGATCTCGCGGTAGGAACGTCCTTCGGCCAGCAACAACAGGACCAGTGCTCGCCGAGCCGTCCGCGCTGTCCGCAAGGTCTTCAAACACGTTTTGCGTTCCCGCGTCGAAAGACGAAGATGGCCATCCATGGCTTGGTCTCCGGGGATTGTGGTCGTCTATCACCCACAACCTTAGAGCCAAGCCTGTTTTCTACTCCAGATCATTCTCCCTCCGCGCTACGCACGGTGCGAGGTCTTATTTAGCGGAACTGTGACAGTGCTGCCCGTGAGCATTCGAACGCCGCAGGTTTCGGAGGCACATGCTGCCGCCCGCGACCTCTCAAAAATGTTCTCGGACTTCGCGGCAAAGACTGTGGTGTACATTGAGCGGACCTTTGGGGACCCTCCCCGACAGGTAGCTGGAACAGGCACTGTCATCGGTGCCTGGGGGAAAGATCAAACGGATATTTCAAAGCCAATCATTGCGACGGCGGGCCACCTGCTGGATGAATCGCCCCGAAGCCACGTTCGTGTATCGATCTATTCGCTTACTGATCGTAAGAAGCCGGATGTCCGACTACTCGACTTTGATGTTGACGTCACGAAATGCGAACCCGGCGACCCTGGAATCGAGTACTACAAAGGTGCACACCACGAAATCCTCGACCTGGGGATGATCAGGGCACCCGGCGTTTGCACTGACGGAGAAACGTTCTTCCAAGGAAAGCCATTGGACTCGATTATGCCAACAGAGACCGGATGGAACTGGGAACTTGAGGGGACGAAAGTTGCCTGGGCGGGTTTCCCCGAGGCCGCTGCCGAGTTTGCGCGTCGACCACAGTTGTGTTATTTCGAGGGACGTGTGTCGGCATTTGTGTTCCATGATGAGTACCAAGGGTATCTGCTCGACGGACCGAGCGCTGAATTTGGCGTTGGCGGACCGGTATGGTCCTGGTCGGATCAAGATCACAGGACCAGAATGATCGGGCTCATCTGCGGATACAGATCGAGCGGAAATGGTCCAAGGCTGATCCAAGTGGCGCCGATCCAACACTTATGCAAATACATCAATGCTCGATCAACGGCGACCAGCGCGTAGTGCGATGGAACGAGGTTCACCGGAGACCATCGAATGCATCGACGAGAATTTGGGAAGCGAGCGCTCGCGGTTGCCGGGCTCGCCGCGATTCAGGCGGCCTCTGGGAGTGTAAGCGCGGCCACTTTAGAGGAAGAGGGGTTGCGAAGGTCCGGCGAAAACCGCACGCACCCCCACACGCCCCCTCGTCCCAACCCCATCGGCGTCTCCACGTACTCCTTCTGGCGATTCCAAGACGATTGGAAGCTGTCGATTCCGGAGTGCATTTCGCGAAGTGCCGACATGGGGTTCGACTTTGTCGAGATCCTCGAGATGCAGATGGATCACTACACACCGGTGGGCAAGCCGCCGGTGTCACCCAATCGTGCGGCGCTCGCGGCGATCAAACGGCAGGCGCTGCTCCTGGGGATGCCGTTGTGTGGGTTGTCGACGCATCAGGGGTTTTTGTCGCCCGACGTGAACGTGCGGCGGCAAAATATTGCGAAGACGATTGCCTCGATCGAGTTGGCGTACGAGTTGGGCATTCCGACGATGCGGGTCAACACCGGGCGGTGGGGGACGAGCAAGAGTTTTGACGACTTGATGAAACATCGCGGCATCGAGCCGCCGTTGCCGGGGTACACCGATGCCGACGGGTTCCCCTGGGTGATCGAGTCGCTGGAGAAATGTCTGCCGACGGCGGAGAAGTGCGGCGTCGTGTTGGCGCTCGAGAATCACTGGGGGCTCGGGCGGCTGCCGGAAGGCGTGCTCAAGATCGTCGATGCGGTGCATTCTCCGTGGCTGGGCGTGCTAGCCGACACGGGGAATTTTCTCGAGGACCCGTACGAGAAGTTGTCAAAACTGGCCCCGCGGACGACCTTCATGCAGGCCAAGACGTATTACGGCGGCGGCATTTATTACACGCTCGACCTCGACTACAAACGAATCGCCGCCATCTTCCGCAAGGTGAATTACCGCGGCTACATCTCGCTCGAATTCGAAGGCCACGAAAGCCCGATGACCGCGCTGCCGAAGAGCCTGGCGCTCCTGCGGAGCACGTTCAACGCCCCGGCGTGAGTGGCGCGCGAGGGTGGATACGTGGCGGGGGTGCTCCGCCTTGCGGAAGCGCCCGTTGGAATGAGCGACGCGTCTTTCGCCCCGGGGCTTCCTGCGGAGCGCCCCGGCCACCCGGCAATCGTTTCGCCGTGAAGGGGCCTCGAGCCGATTCTGTGCAAGCTCGTCAATTCAGGAGAATTGATGGTTGTGGGCGGCACCTACGAACTCGCCGCGGGCATGGTCGAGTTACCGGGCTGAAGTCGCCTTCTTAAGGGACTGCGTCGCGATTTCCGGACGGCGTGTCCATCCACAAATCGGCCGAATCGCCTGCCTAGCCCTCACTCACGCCTTACCGGCAGTGCGTAAATTGCGCCATGATAAAAAATCGGCCCATTGGCTGTCTCCGCCGCCGACGTGCACCGTGGCTAGCACAGCCAACGGTTTCCGAGCCGCGAATTTGAGGCGCACCAGCTTCGCCTGGATCGGCAGGTCGCGCGCTCCTCTTTGCCGCGAGCTCCTGGGAAGTCGATATGCCAGCGAGCGTTGCGCCGCGTCATTGATTCGGTGATTCGGGCGCGGATTTCAAGCTCAGCGCTCGCTCCGGGTCCAGGCTTCTAGCCGACTCGAGCGGACCGCTTGACCCCGTAGATCTCCGCACGCGGATAGCAGTCTTTAACGGCGGTGCCGTTTCTGCGGGCCGGTTTTCGCCCGATGATCCGTTGCAGTGTGCGAACCGATCGTGTGCACCGGGTGGGACGGATGCCCCAGTCGCAACTCCCGAAGCGCGTTTGAGGCTTCCACAAGCGGTTGCGCGCCGCCTTTCTCGATCGGGGTCTGCCCAAAGGTTTCGAGTGAAGTCTCCCGCAATACCACAACTCGGCGCCGCCGAGTGAAGGACGAAGCCAAACAATCGCAAAGAATTTCGGAAGGAGCCGCAATGCGTCGCAGAGCTGAAAACCAATCCCATCTCCCCGGTTCGAAGGCTGCATGTCTCGCGGCCTGGATGACCGGGTGTTTGTTCGCTCTGGGAATTCTTGCTTCAGGCAGCGCGGCGTTCGCCGGCGACGCTTCGAACGAGGAAGCCACGATTGCTCCCGTGGACGTCACGTCCGATGCGCCGGCGACGCCGCAAGCTTCCCTGGACAATCCAATTGTCCCGATGATGTCGCAGTCATTCGCGGCCGCGACCGACAGTTCGGTCTACCCGACGGACCCAGCGGCGAAACCAAAGTTGTTCGGTTTGATCGCCCCGAGCGACGAGAGCTTTGGCGACTTCATCAGCCCCGATCTCGAATCCCATCTTCTTCGAGGATCCGCGGACGTTGACCGAGGCGAAGTTCATTTTCCTGAACCATCAACTGCCCAGCTCGGTGGGGGGCAATAACGTCCAGTTGTACGCCCTGCAATTGCGAGTTGCGCTCACCGACCGGCTGTCGATTATCGCCACCAAGGACGGGTACATCGTCTCCGAGAACAGCGTCGAGGGGGACGGATGGGCGAATCTGTCGGCCGGCTTGAAGTACAACGTCTACAAAGACGCGGCCGCGCAACAGATCTTGAGCGTCGGCGCGACCTTTCAAATTCCCACCGGCACGCCGGCGGCCCTGCAAGGGAACGGCGACGGCGAGTTCGATCTCTTCGCCACGGGCGGCCTGAAGATCGGCGAATACTGGCACCTCATCAGCGCGACTGGCTTCCGCCTGGTGTGCGATCCGAACCAGCAGACCAATAGCTGGTACTGGTCGAATCACATCGACCGCAAACTGACGGCGTGGGGCCTCTACGGCCTGTACGAAGTCAACTGGTATCACTGGCTCAGTTCGGGGGACAATGCCGTTCCGATCGACGGCCTCGACCTGCTCAATCTGGGGGCCAAAGCAGTTGCGGGGGAGAACGTCGTAACCAACGCGGTCGGGCTGAAGTGGTCCCCTTCGATAGCGCAGGAAATCGGCATCGCCTTTGAGTTCCCGCTGACGAGCGACCGGGACCTCATGGCAAACCGACTGAACTTCAACTGGATCCTGAGATACTAGGCCGAGGGCGACGACTAGCGCGCGATGCAGTAGGGATGTTTGTCGCCCCGGATGAAGAGCTCATTATCAACCGCCCGGGATCCCGAGTTGCGAGAAATTGCGCCCAAAGCCCAATCGGGGCGAGACAACGATGCCAGCAGGACCGGGTCGCGCAACATTCTCGCCCTTACCGGGCGTTCGCCGATTTTTCCGGCGCGCTTAACCCAGGGCTGCGGAAGACCTTCGCCCTGGGCTATCGAATCTCGCCCTTACAGGGCTTAGGACTCGGCATCGACACGTTTGCACACTGCATGGCAGGTCGCCAATCGGCCGAAATTGCCTGACAGGCCGTTCTTCAGCCCCGAAATCCGCTGAGCAAATTTACCGGTCGTCCCGTTCCCGGAAATCAGCTACGATTCGCTGGACGTTCGCTCTCACGCACCGATCTCGGGCTGGCGCTTTCCCCCTGTTCGGTTGATGGTTTCGACATTTTCGGCGTCGGCCGGGCGAACGTTTTGCGCCTTTCGCGTGTCCGTTTCGGCGGACGGGGATCGTTGTTCATTGGAGGCTGGGGTGACTCATTTTGGGGAGGCTGGCGAAATTGCCGCAGCCTCGAACGGACTCGGGGCCGAATCCTCTCATGCCAAGGGCCGCACGGCCGCGGAAATGTCGACGCCGCCTCGCGCGGGCCAAAGCGGCCACAGATACACGACCCGCAGGCACGCAAACCCCCGGCACGCAAACCGCGGACGCGCGACCCGCCGGCACGCAACCCGCAGACACTCAACACTACGGCGCCGCAGACACGGCACAGCTGACTTCGATCCGCGCGACTGGCGGAATTTCGTCAGCCACTGAGGGCCAGGAATCGCGCACGGCCGCGGCGTCGAGAGTGACCCGCGAGCGGATCGTGGTGTTGATGCTGGCCTCGGTCCAGTTCATCTCGATCGTCGACTTCATGATCATCATGCCGCTCGGCCCGCAGCTGATGCGGAAGCTGGCGATCGGGCCGCAGCAGTTCGGGCTGGTCGTCGCCTCTTATACGTTGGCGGCGGGGCTGGCGGGTCTCATCGCCTCGTCGCTCGTCGATCGTCTGGGGCGCAAGGCGGCCTTCCTGGGAATGGACGCTGGCTTCCTCATCGGCACGTTCCTCTGCGGCCTGGCCCCGACTTACGGGACCTTGCTGTTAGCGCGGGTGCTGACCGGTGCCTTCGGCGGCATTCTGGGCGGACTGGCCCTGGCGATCATCGGCGACGTCTTTCCCGAAGAGCGGCGTGGTCGCGCGACGGGAGCCTTGATGTCGGGGTTCGCCCTGGCGTCGGTCGCCGGCGTTCCCTTCGGACTCTACCTGGGGACGCACTTCGGCTGGCACGTGCCGTTCATTTTGCTGGGCATCTTGGGCTGCCCCGTGTGGGCGCTGGCCGTATGGACGTTGCCGCCGATTCGCGATCACCTGGCGAAGGCGGGGAAGACTCACCCGCTGCGCGTCGTGTTCGAGACGTTTACACATTCCAATCACCTGAACGCGTTCGCGCTGATCGTGATGCTCATGGTGGCCGCGTTCACGATCTTTCCCTATTTGAGCCCGTTTCTGGTCAGCAACATCGGCATGACCGAGGATCAGTTGGGGCTCGTGTACATCGCCGGCGGCGCGGTGACGCTGTTTTCCGCGCCGCTGATCGGCCGGCTGGCGGATCGATACGGCAAGCTGCGTGTGTTCCGCATCATCTGCCCCCTGTCGGCGGTGTTCACGCTGGCCGCCGCGAACCTGGTGCCGGTGCCGGTCGCCGTGGCGGTCGCCATCATGGCGGCCCTGATGGTCTGCAACACCGGCCGGATGGTGGCCGCGATGGCCATGATCACCGGCAGCGTCGAGCCGCATCGCCGTGGCGGATTTTTGAGCGCCAACTCGTCGGTGCAACACCTCTCGATCGGCTTCGGCACCTACGTGGGCGGACTAATCGTCGCCGAAGCCGCCGACGGCCGATTGTTGCACGTGCCGATTCTGGGCATGGTCTCCGCGGCTGCAACAATGAGCTGCGTCTGGCTCGCCGGCCGCATCCGCCCACTCCGCCCGACGGCCGAGCACCACATCACCACGACCGAATCCCTCGCCGCGGCGGCCGAGATGTACGACGCGGCGGAGCCCGTTGGGGCGTGTGAAGAACGCTAGTGCCGAGTCGCCCAAGCTCGATTCTCTCGCACCTCGACTTGTTCTCGTGACGTTCGGGCTGCGCCGGCTGACCCGATGAGCGGGAGCCTCTGCGATCGTCCACAGGCATCGCGCACATCGTCTTGAGCTGAGCCATCGCTCTTCGATGCTGACCCGCGCCATCAGCATTTCCACCGATCGCTAGTTGCGCCGCTCATCGCGCTCGGAGAGACGCGCTCGCGTCCGCGCTCACCTGTTTAGGCGATTGAATTCAAGATTTTCAGGAGTAGAAAGACTGGAGTCATGACAATGAAAGCTGGGTCGCGTAGTGATCGATCCGCCGTGGCGAAATCGCCAATCCACTCTTGGCAATCCATCGTGCGGCCGTGACCACGACCAGCCGTGAAATTGGGATGCTCTGCTCCGTGTCACAACACTCGATTGCAAAGGTGGAACGATGGTAACTCTCAGCAAGTCCTATGTGAAACACCAACGGCGTGGCGTTCGACGGGACGCTGCTCCGGCCGCGAAGTCGTACATCGAGTACCCCAAACCGATCCGGTCCCTGGCGACCTCATACTGGCATGTGGCCGAGCTGTGTGCCGCCTACCAAATTCCCAAGGGAACGTGCCCCGGCGGAGGTGTCATCGGAATTCTCGAGCTTGGCGGAAGTTGGAGCCAGGCGGACCTCGATGCCTTCTCCAGCAAGAACGGCCTCGGAACGATCGCGGTCACTGATGTCCCGGTCAACGGCGGCAAGCAAGATCCGCCGGGTGGCGCCGCGGATGCAGAAGTTTTACTCGACATCCAAGTAGCGGCAGCGGTGTACTTTTACGCGACCGGTTCGATGCCCACGATCAAGGTGTTTTGGGCGCCCAACGCTACCGAATCATTCGAGGCAGTCGTCGACGCTGCCGTCGAGGAAGGTTGCGACGTGCTGTCGATCAGTTGGGGCTCTGACGAATCGCGTTGGCAGCAAGCTGCGCCGGGTGCCGCCAAATCATTGGAAGACGCCGTGGCGCAAGCCGCTGAAAAAGGGCTGCTGGTGTTCGCAGCCGCCGGCGATAACGCGTCCGGCGATGGCGATCCCGGAGCCAACGTCGACCTGCCTTCGGCATGTCCTCACATCATCGCCTGCGGCGGGACCACAAAATTTAAGGGATCCCCACCACAATCCGAGGTCGTTTGGGGATCCGGCAATCCGGACGGCGAGGGAACGGGGGGCGGGTACTCGAACATCTTTCCCATGCCGACCTGGCAAAGCAGCAACGGCGCTCCTCCAGGCTCCAATGGCGGACGCATGGTTCCCGACGTCGCCGCCGACGCTGATCCGCAAACCGGTTATCTGGTCGTCATCAACGGCGTGGAACAGTCGGTCGGCGGAACGAGCGCGGTGGCGCCCTTCTACTCCGGCTTGTTCGCCTCGTTCGGCAAAGGCCTCGGCTTCGTCGGGGAGACGATGTGGGAAAATCCAAGGGCATTTTTCGACATCACCCAAGGCTCAAATGGCGATTTCAGTGCCGCGGTCGGGCCCGATCCGTGCACGGGCTTGGGAGTGCCGATCGGGACCGCGCTGGCGTCCATCTTCGAGCAGGACGCGCCCACGCCCCCGCCCACGCCCACGCCCACGCCGAGCAACCGGACCGTTTCAGCCGTGGGCAGCAATTTACCGGCCCAAGTGGTGATCGTGCCGGGACAGCGAAACGGAGTCGTGGCTCGCATGAGTGGAGTCAGCTACACGGGATTTGCCTTGTGGCACGGAAATGGCCAGGTGAAGTTGCAGATCAACGACGCGAACATCACGGCCGACTCCCGCGTGGTTGCGTCGCCGTGCGAGTACTCGACCGACGCAAGGCTGAACCGCTTCATCGGTTCGGCCCCAATGTCGATCGCAAATGTCGCGCCGGCTAATGGCTCCGTCACGGTCTTGCTGAACGTGAACTGGGGATCGGCGCTCAACGTGCGGGTCGACTACTTCGTTGACCCGCAATACATCTAAACTCCCTAGGGCGCGCCTCGTGTCACAGGGCCGACTCAAGATGAGTCGGCCCTGTTCTCTTGGGACAGTGCGAACTGCGGCGCAGACGATGCTGATTTGCTCGGCGGCCCGCGCTACGGCGATCGCGACGTGTGGTCATGCACAATCACCCAAGCCCCGTCGAACTTGCGAAACACGAGCGAGAAGTTGCCGCCGACGGGGTTGGTGCGGTCGAGGTGCCAGTGGCCTAATAACAGGGCGGCGGTGTCGCCTAGCCGAAAAACTTCGAGCTGGTCGAAGGTGAGGTGGCCCATTTGGTCGCGGGTGGAGTAGCGGCGCTTGTAGTTGTCTTTGGTCGTCTGCCAGCCGCGGGTCGTCTTGCCGCCAGAGCTGAACGTGAGATCCTCGGATTTCCAGTAGTGCTGCATGAAGCCGTCGATGTCGCCGCGGTTCCAGGCGGCCGCTTGCTTCTGCAGAATATCTTCCAGCGTGTCGAGCAGGTCATCGGTGGGACTGACGCGGCCGAGCTGTGAGTTGTAGCGGATCGTCAGGGTGTTGGTTTTGGAATTCCCGAAGATCGGAGCGGTTTTCGCGTCGCCGAAGATCGGAGCGGCCACGCTCGCGCGGAACAGGTCGCCGGTCGTCGTGAGCCGCGGCTGGAGAGCGAGAGTCTCGGGAGTGAGGGCAAGCTCGCCGAGCTTCGTCGCCCATTGCCCGTGCTTTTCCTGAAACTCGCGTTGGTGGTAGTAGATCTCCATCAGGGCGTCGCGGTCGGGCAGCGTTGGATCGGGCTCGAAGTGCGCGGTGCCCGGAGCGGCGGTCGAGAATTGGACGTAGCCCCAGCGTTCCGGGCGGTGCATGTCGACGATGCCCGGGGGTGACCAGATCCAATTATCTTCGTGGGTGTTGGGCACCCGTTGGTACTTGCCGCCGGCGATTTGGTGCTGCCATTCGACGCGGGAGAAGTCGACGCGCCATTGGTCGCCGTCGTGCGGCGGGGCCGGGCGGTGGGCGAATTCGCGGAGGGCGTCCCAGGGGATGGCGATTTCGACCGACCAGCCCGTGTCGCGATCGGTTGGGTTGTTGAGCGTGCCGTTGACGTGGACGGCCGTTTTGAGTCCGGCGATGTCCCAGCTGTTGTCGGCCCGGCCGTCATCTTTGTACGGCTTGGGCAGGAACAGATCCCAGCTTGTGTTGAGGGCGTTCATTTCGAATTCGGCGTATTCGAGATTATCGCCGTTGGGATCGATGAAGACCTCGAAGTCGTTGTCATTGAAGATGACCGCGTCGTGCTGCGTGAGCGCCCCCCAAACGTGCGGCTCTTCCAGCTCGGCGCCGATGTAGAAATACTTATCGTCCCACAACATCTTGGCCCGCGTGCGGAACCGCGGTTTCGGCCGGCGGTCGCCTTCGATGTCGCGAAAGTCCTCGGTCCAGGGGACGGCTTGCCAGGCAGGGTCGTCGAGACGGCCATCGATCCGCGGCGGCTGAGCGGCGCGATAGCAGACATACCCCCGCGGCACCATCGGCTTCATGCGGGCCCACTCGGCGAGCCAATCTTTCGGAGGGCCTTTGGGCGGGTCGGAGAAAGCGGCTTGGCCGGACAGGATCGCGACGATCGCCGAAGCGAGGGCCACAGACAATCTCGCCCCAAACACTCTCATTGTGAATGGAACGCTGCAACGACCGATCATCTGGTGGCCCTTCGCTCGAGCGATTCATCGCGGTGAGAATTAACGATCATCAGCAAGGCGCGACGCCGAGGGTCACGCGGAGAGTGGGTGCGTCCTTCCTCCAGGATCCGGCCGGATCATGAAGGACCAGGCAGATCCGCTGCCCGGGCTCCCAGGAGATATTCAAGGGACGCTTGCCGCCCGCACGCAGGATATCGGCAAGGCCGACGCGCGCTCGCGGCACGGCCTGATCCTCGACATAGAGGAGCAAGCACAACCCGCGGTCGAGGGTCTTTGGATCGACCGTGCTGCCGAGGCACTCGACGTTCAGGCCATTCCAGTGCGACCGCTCCGAGATCGGCCAGTCGGCGTTCTGACTCGTCGAGTCGAAGAGCACCGCGCGACTGTCATCAAAGTGCGGGGCACCCTCGAACAGCACGACGGACGGAGGGCAATGCGAGGGCACGGCTTCGGCCACTGCGCCAACACAGGCCGTGGACGTACAAACGAGGTCCGCGCCCCCAGCGAACTCATACATCGCACAGTCGTCCCCCGGGTCAAAGTGGGCGGTCGCATACAGCGCCGTCCCTGCCATGCGAGCGCTCCTCGACCTTACTAAGTGCCGAGAGATCATCCCCAATGCTTCCGGCTCCGCCCACCCGGCCGGCAACGCATTGCCAACGACGACGGCGTTTTCGACCGGTTTCCCGGGCTGGCTCCGCACGGCGACGAAGGCCGTTTCCGCGCTCGCCAAGCCGAAGAGGAGTGACTCCTCGACGAGCAGAGTGCGAAGCGCGGCGTGCAGATCGATGTGGGCATTCTCGGCATAGACCTTCGGCTTGTTTGTCGCCTTTTCGAAAACCTTGTCGGGGTCGTAGCCCAGAGAACCGAGCCGCGTCCTGATATCGTTCCAGCCACCGTTGAGCAGGTATTCCAGCCCGAGGATGCGGCGCGCGCCAAACAGTGCTCGGATCATGGGCCGCGACTCGGTCGTGGAATCCGGCTTCTGCTGGCAGCTCGCAAGCTGATGGCCTTTGCCTACGGTCGTGCGAAAGGTGAGTTCCCCGCTGCTGCCCCGCGGGACGCGTCCCACGCACCAAATCGGCCGGCCCGCAGGCAGGTCTCCCAGATCGATCGTGCTCCAGCCTGTTTCGGCCGACGGCGACACGCGCCTGCCGACGACCTCGGCATCGGCACGATTGACTTCAAGCCTGAGGCCGCTGAGCACCGGCTCCGACCAGTCGGCCAGAACCTCGTCCAGCGCCGTTGTGACATCGCCTTCATCGGGCCGGCTGGTCAAGAAGCGGGCAACGCCACCGCCGCGCTCGGCCAGCTCCGTCGCCAAAAGCGAGTTAGGAGCCGCGTCGATGCACAGCACGCTGATCCGTCGCGGCTGCGGCTTCTTGGATTCCTGGTCTGCCAGTTGCAAGATTCGGCCGCCATCCGTCACCTCAGCGTCCGTGATGATCAAAACGTGACGCGCGGCAGCATTTTCCGATCGAGACAGGTCGAGCGCCTGCTCGAGCGCAACTCCGAATTCGGTTCCCCCGCTGTCGGTGTGTTGCTTCAGGAAGCTGACCGCATTGCGCACCGCTTCTTCGCTCGCGCTACGCGGCTGGGAATCGAACCAGCGAGTGGCGTTATGAAACAGGCCCAGTGCCAGTGAATCGCGCGGGTTCAAATCGGAAAGAAACCGCTCGACGGCCCAGTCGGCCGCCTGCCACTTCGGGCCGGACATCGAACTCGAATGGTCCACCAGCAGGATTGCCTCGCGCGGAACCGCAGATCCCCGGTCGAACGTGGCCGGCGGCGCGACGAGCGCCAGAAAATAGACGTGCTCGGTTCCCGGAGCATCTTCGAGCAGCACCGCCAGCCCCGCCCGATCCTGCGCCTGAGTGGCTCGCCACGACACGACGCAGTCGCGGTCGGGAAGCACTTCACCATCCCGGAGTCGAACTCGACAGGTCTCGCCGTCGCGCGTGACTTCGAGCTTGTGAGTCGCGCTCTCGACGCTTCCACATTGGCGAATCGTCACGTCCATCGCGAAACGATGGCCGGGATCTCGCATCAGCAACAGCGGCTGACCCTGAGCGTGCGGATTAGAGACCTCGTCGCTCCGCACATATCGCGGCGCAGTCGTGAGCGGAGTGCGCAGCGACCATCCGGCTCCCTCGTTCCGCGCCAACTGCACGTAATACGTGTCGACGACAATGTCTTCGTCTGGCCGCAATCCGGCGATTTGGAGCGTGAAGACGTCGGGCGATTCGCGCGTGGCCAGAACGGCCTGGTGCCCGGCTTGCCTGGCCTGTTCGTACTCCGTGGTCGCTTCGCGCCGTTCTTTCAATTCCATTTGAATCGTGACGTCGCCGAATCGCACGGTTACCGAGCGGACGGCCGCATCCCCCGGCAGCGGAAAGCGATAAATCGCCTCGAGCACTTTGTCGCAGGCAGCGGCGGAGTAGCCGTAGGTCTGAGTGAGCCGCATCGCCGCCAGGGGGCCAGCGATTTCTCCCCGCAGCAACGTGCGTTTGAGTGGAACGAAAAGACGCTGCGGACGACCTTCGCGTTGCTCGCTGTTTGCGATTTCCAATACCGGGAAGTCGTCGGGCGCGAGTTCTCGAACGCTTGGCGACGAAACATGCTCGATCTCCCGTTCTTGAGGCGTGGAAAGGCATACGTCCGACCGACTGCTGTAGGTTGTCGCGACAATCATCGCGACAACGATCACCTCCTCTCGTGCTGCGGAAGAAGTTCGACCTCCGGTACTGTACTGCATTTGTTGAATCTTGACGAATTTTGGGAATCGAAGCGGCGATGGTAGAATCGCGTCGACGCCAGCTCGGCAAATGATGCGAGATTCGCGCGGTCGACGTTCGGCAGCCACACACACAGCCAGATCCAATTCGCAGGCACCGTATGTTTTCGCTCGAAGGGATCGATCACATCGCATTGGCTGTAAAGGATGTCGAGAGTTCGGTGGCCTGGTACTGCGACGTGCTCGGCCTGGACCGGCGGTACGAAGAAGTGTGGGGGAACTGCCCCGCGTTCGTCGGCGTCGGCACGACGGCGATCGCTTTGTTCCCGGTCGAAGGGGCACAGCCTCAGCCGTCGCCCGGGGCGGACGTGCTGGCGATGCGGCACTTCGCGTTTCGCGCCAATCGAGCGAATTTTGCCGCCGCCCAAAAAACACTCCGCGACCGCGGCATCCCCTTCCACACCGAACACCACCGCATCGCGGAATCGATCTATTTCCACGACCCGGACGGACACGAACTCGAGATCACGACTTACGAGTTGTGAGCGACGACCTGCCGTCGGCACGTCGGCGCTGAAGAGTGGGCCGCCGCGAGCGCGGGCGTGAGCACGTGGACCGTGACGACATTTCGGCAATTGTCGAGTTTTCGGCAAATCGCTGGGCCGCATGCCTACGCCCGATCAGTCCCTGCACGGTCCCCTGAAAGGCCGAAGCTGTCGAGAAGCGTTTGGCTTGATGTTTGCGTCACGCGTGCCGCTGATTGACGGTGCCGCGGCTCCACCCGCCAATTTTGCTTCGCCGGCTGGGACAGTCGGAGCGTCGACGGCGGCGGCCACGGCCGCGACTCGGCACGTCGACGCAAGTCGTGAACGGTGCGAGTTTTCGAATTTTTCGCCGCGCCTTGGGGCCGTGCCTTGAGCGCATTCGGGTGAAGGCAATGCCACTGCTCGGTCCGGGTGGTCGGGCCATGTCCATTTTGATTCGAATCGAGTAGCTTGGTGCCTACCAGGTTCTCGGACGGGCTGGGTAACTCCTCATGATGGCGACAACTGTGCTGTTGGCCCTGGCCGGATCGCAGGCGGAAAACCTGTCGATTTTCGACCCGGCCGCGCCTCCGTCGCAGTCGATCCGCACGCTGTCGGTGTTGCTGTTTGCGATCACCGGGCTCATCTTCCTCCTCGTTGAGGGGATCCTGATCTACAACCTGGTGCGATTCCGCAAGACGTCGGCCGGGACCGAGAGCGAGCCACCCCAGGTCTACGGCGGACAGCCAATCGAGATCGCCTGGACAGTCGCGCCGACGCTGGTCGTCTGCATCCTAGTGCTGGTAATGACGCGGACGCTCTGGGAAGTCAACGTCACCGCGTCCGAGCCCAAGCCGGGAGATCACGCGCTGTTTGTCACCGTCGTCGGCCGGCAGTGGTGGTGGGAGTATCGCTACGACACCTACAACGGCCGTCCGGTCGGCTTCATCACCGCCAACGAGCTGCATATTCCAGCGACGACCGACTCCGCGCATCGGCCCGTGTTCCTCAACCTGCAGTCGGCCGACGTGTGTCACAGCTTCTGGGTGCCGCGACTGGCGGGGAAAACCGACTTAATCCCCGGCCAGACGAATCAGATGTGGTTCGAGACCCGCGAGCATGGCCTGTTCCTGGGGCAGTGCGCCGAGTATTGCGGCACGCAGCACGCCGGCATGTTGTTGCGGGTGGTCGTCGACACGCCGGAAGAGTTCGAGCAGTGGCTGAAAAGCCAGCTCGCACCGGCCCACGACGATCCGGACGCGCTGGCGGGGAAAAAGGCCTTCTTGAGCGAAGCCTGCGTCAATTGCCACCGCGTTCGCGGGACGTCGGCGGCGGGTACGTACGCCCCGGACCTGACGCACTTGATGAGTCGCGAAACGCTGGCGTCCGGCTTGTTTCCCAATGATACGAAGAATCTCGAACGTTGGGTGGCCGACCCCCAGCAGATGAAGTACGGCTGCCTGATGCCCGCCTTCAGCTTTAGCGAAGCACGGCGGAAAGACATCGTTCGTTATCTGACGACGCTGCACTGATCACACTCTGAAATTGCACTGACGACACTGCACTCATGAGCCTCGCCGTAGAACCCAAAATCGACTCCGAGATTGCCGCCGCAAAGGCGGAGCCCGTGCGCTCCTGGCCGGCCATCCTCCACGATTGGGTGACGACCGTCGACCACAAGAAGATCGGACTGATGTACATCGGCATGGCCATCTTCTACCTGGTGGTGGGCGGGTGCGAGGCCCTGCTGATCCGCTGGCAGCTCTTCTACGCGCACAACAATTTTTTGCGCCCGACACGTTCAACCAGCTCTTCACGATGCACGGCACAACCATGGTCTTCTTCATGGGCATGCCTATCCTGATCGGCATTGGCAATTACCTGGTGCCGCTGATGATCGGCGCGCGGGACATGGCCTTTCCGCGGCTCAATGCGCTCGGATTCTGGGTGACACTGTTCGGCGGCTTGCTCGCTTATTTCAGCTTCGCGGTCGGCGGGGCGCCGGCGATCGGCTGGTTCGCCTACGCTCCGCTCACGGAGCCGGCCTTCGCCCGAGGACTGGGGACCGAGTTCTGGTGTCTGGGACTGATCGTCAGCGGCATCGGCACGATCACCGCCGCGGTGAACTTTGTCGCAACGATCGTCGGCATGCGGGCACCCGGCATGACGATGACCAAGATCCCGTTCTTCGCGTGGACGATGCTCTGGACCTCAGTGCAGATCCTGATCGCCATTCCGCCGCTGACGGCGGCCCTCGTGATGGTGATGTTGGATCGAGACTTCGGGGCCCACTTCTTCGACGTGCAGAACGGCGGCTCGGCCCTACTCTGGCAGCACCTGTTCTGGTTCTTCGGCCACCCGGAGGTCTACATCCTGATCCTGCCCGTGTTCGGCATGATCACCGAGGTGATCCCCGTCTTTTCGCGGAAGGTGCTGTTCGGCTACGAGTTCATGGCCGCGGCGACCATGGCGATCGCGTTCATCAGCCTGGGCGTGTGGGCCCATCATATGTTCTGCGTCGGCATGAGCCGCATGCAGGACGTTTGGTTCGCCGTCGCCAGCTTGCTCGTGTCGATTCCCACGGGCATCAAGTTTTTCAACTGGCTGGCGACGATGTACGGCGGCCGCATTCGGATGGCGTCGCCCATGCTATTTGCCTGCGGATTTCTGTCGATGTTCCTCATCGGCGGGCTGACGGGCATTATGCTGGCCGCGGCCCCGTTCGACTTTCAGCTCTCCGACAGCTATTTCGTCGTCGGTCACTTTCACTGGGTGCTGATCGGCGGCACGCTGTTCGGCACGTTCGCCGGCATCCACTACTGGTATCCCAAAGTCACTGGCCGGATGCTCTCCGAGCGGCTGGCCCGTTGGCAGTTCTGGCTGTTGTATAT
This sequence comes from uncultured Planctomycetaceae bacterium, assembly GCA_963800135.1. Taxonomy (GTDB): domain Bacteria; phylum Planctomycetota; class Planctomycetia; order Planctomycetales; family Planctomycetaceae; genus DASPSM01. The sequence goes on from CAWCZR010000004.1 coordinate 270,690, forward strand.
CGGCTTCTTCGCCACGTTCGGGCCGATGCACATTTCCGGCTTCCTGGGCATGCCACGGCGGATCTACACCTACGAGCCGAGCCGGGGCTGGGAGTTTTTGAATCAACTGACGACGATCGGCGCGCTGATCCAGGCGCCGAGCTTTGCGATCTTCGTGTGGAACGTCGTTTGGTCGTATTTCAAGGGGCGGCCCGCCGGTGACGACCCCTGGGACGCTTGGACGCTCGAGTGGGGCACATCGTCGCCTCCGCCGTCGTACAACTTCGCGTCGATCCCCACGGTCCGCAGCCGCCGTCCCCTCTGGGATCTCAAACATCCCGACGATCCGGATTGGAAATACGAATGAGCGCGTCCCAACCGGCTCTCAACAGTGCGACCGCCATCCCGGGCGGACATTCCGCGCACGCCGCCCCGGGCGCGAAGCCGTTGACGGCGTCGCAGTGGGGCATGCTCGCCTTTCTGCTCTCGGAAGTCGCCTTCTTCACGACGCTGATCGTGGTCTACATCAGCTACCTGCATCGCGACCGCGTCGGCCCCACGCCGCGCGAGGCCCTCTCGCTGCCGCTCGTCATCGGCACGACGATCTGCCTGCTCTCGAGCAGCGTGGCGATCCATCTGGCGGGAATGGCGCTCGAGCGGCAGCGTCAGCGGCTCTTTTGTTGCTGGTGGGCGCTCACCATCGCGCTGGGCGTCGCCTTTCTGGCAGGCACGATCTACGAATGGCACGACTTGATCGAAGTCCACGGGCTGACGATCGGCCGCAATCTGTTCGGCACCACGTACTATACGCTCGTCGGTTTTCACGGGCTGCACGTTACCGTCGGCGTGATCACGATGCTGATCGTGCTCGGGCTGGCGCTCGGGCGACGGGTGACGCACGCCAACCAGATCGGCGTCGAGCTGGTCTCGTGGTATTGGCATTTTGTGGACGTGGTGTGGGTGTTCGTGTTCAGCATCGTTTATTTGTTTGGCCGCTAGGGCTCAGTCCGTGACCGGCGAACCGCAAACAACCGGAAGCGAAGCCATCTCGCGGGAGACTTCCGTCGAGATGCCGCGGCCCACCATCGCACCGCTGGTGGTCGGCTTGGGGACGACGTTGTTGCTTGGCGGTTTGGCGCTGGGGCCCGTGCTCGGTCTGGTCGGCGCGGTGATTCTCATCTATGGGATCGTCGCGTGGGTGGCGTCGCTGTTGCCCGGTCGCGGTCACATGCACGAGGCCATCACTGCTGCAGGCCCAACGATCGCCGCCCAAATGGGAGCCATCGAGCGGCTGGAACTGGGGATGCCCGGCTATCGCATCCGGCTGCCCGAAAAAGTCCATCCGATTTCCGCCGGCGTAAAAGGGGGCCTGCGGGGCGGGGTCGTCATGCCGATTCCCGCCCTCGTCTATGCTCTCTTGAGCGGGCACGGCCTCTGGTATCCGCTCAATCTACTGGCCGGAATTGCCATGCCGGGCGTCGGTCGGCTCGGGCGCGAGGAACTGGGACAATTCCACCTGTCGCTGTTCGTGGTTGGCATCCTCGTGCACGTGACGATGTCCGCCACGCTAGGACTCTTGTACGGCGTGCTCCTGCCGACATTGCCGGAGATTCGCAAACCGCTCGCCTGGGGCGGAGCACTGATGCCCGTGTTCTGGACGGCCGTGACCTTCAGCTTCATGGCGGTCGTGAATCCGGCGCTCAACAACGGAGTCAACTGGCCCTGGTTCATTGCGTCGCAATTTGTGTTCGGCGTCGTGGCGGCGTTCGTCTTTATTCAGCTGCAGCATCGGTTGCCGGCACCGGCCGTCGGCGTGTGCGCCGGGCTGGTGGGCGGGCTGTTGATGCCGATCCCCGCCGTGCTCTGGAGCCTGGCAAGCGGGTACGGCCTCTGGTATCCCGCGAACTTACTGGCGGGGATGGTCCGCCGCGGCATGGACCACTTGTCGACCGAGCAATTGATGCAGTTCAACGGCGACTGGCTGACGACGGCAATCGCGATTCACGTCGTGATGTCGCTCGGCCTGGGGCTCTTGTATGGAATTCTCCTGCCGCGACTGCGGCCGATTCCCGGCCCGTTCGTCTGGGGCGGCGTGCTGATGCCCATTCTCTGGACGGCGGCCAGCTACAGCCTGATGGGCGTGGTCAACCCGCTGTTGCAGGTACGGGTGAACTGGCCCTGGTTTGTGGTGTCGCAATTTGTGTTCGGCATTGTGGCGGCCATTGTGATCGTCCGTTCGGAACAGATCCTCGTGCCGCCGGCAGGAGCAGCCCCGGGGCCGACATGAAAAGCCACCCCGTGCCAATGACGCGGACGTCAACGCGACCCAATCCGGGCCGTGCCCGCCGGGGTGCGCCGGTCGCGGGGCTGGCTTGCTTGGCGCTCGTCCTCGTCGGTTGCGACTTCCCCGGACAACGCAGTGCCCAGATCCGCACCGTTTCGGCCGACGAAGTGGTGAGTTTCGACGCGCTCTACGCGACGAATTGCGCCGGCTGTCACGGACCGGATGGACGGCTCGGCCCGGCTCCGCCGCTCAATGATCCGCTGTTTCTCCAGATCGTTCCCGATGCGGTCGTGCGGGATGTGATTCGTGACGGCCGTCCGCACACGTTGATGCCCGCCTTCTCACAAGACAAAGGGGGCACGCTGACGGCCAGGCAAATGCAGGTGCTGACGACGGAGCTTAAGACGCACTGGAAGCCGAGCCCAAAGGATGATCACGCAGTTCCCGCCTACGCGCTGCCGAAGGAAAAAATCGCCCACTCGACGGCCGCCGTGCAACGGGGTGCGCAAGCCTACGAGCGAGCCTGCTCCGGCTGCCACGGCGCGGGAGGAAAAGGGGACTCGGCCGGCGCAATCGGCGATCCGGCCTTTTTGGCCCTCTTGAGCGACCAGGTGCTCCGCCGCCTGATCATTACGGGCCGATCCGATCTCAAGATGCCCGACTACGCCCAGACCGATGGCCGGGACGACGACTTCCGCGCCCTGACCTCCGACGAAATCAACGACCTCGTCGCCTACCTGCGATCGCTGGAGAAGCAGCCGCCGGCGATCGCCTCGGCCCGCTTCGGTTCGCAATCCGTGGAAACAACTCGCAGCGACAGGACTCCGTGATGGCAGCGACCGAAGCCCAAGCAGGCTCGCCACCCGCGCCCGAGCGGGCACCCGATCCGCCACGGCGTTGGTTCTTTCGTGTACTCACGGGGGCGGTCTCCGTGGCGGCGGGAGTGCTCGCCGGCGCACCGCTGATTGCCTACGTATTGCGGCCCCGTCAGACGCCGGCCGATTGGGTCGGCCTCGGGGCGGTGGGCGAATTTCCGCTCAACGAAACACGTCGCGTCACGTTCGATAATCCGTTGCGTCAGCCCTGGGACGGCATGGTCGCGCGGGCCACCGTCTTCGTCCGTTACGAAGGCAAGGACTCGGCCGGCAAAGACCAGTTTCTCGTGCTCGACGTGAACTGTGCGCATTTGGGCTGCCCGGTCACCTGGTTTCCCGAGTCGGCCCTGTTCATGTGCCCATGTCACGGCGGAGCCTATTACTCCGACGGCAGCCGCGCTTCGGGCCCTCCGCCGCGCGGCCTTTATTCCTGCGTGTGGCGAGTGGAAAACGATCGCCTGGAGATTCAAGCTCCGCACTACCCCACACTGCAAAACACGCTGACGAAGTCGACCGACGTGGGGAACTGCTCGGCCCGAGCGGCCTCCTCCAAGATCGCCTAAAGAAATCACCTGAAAGAGATCGCGATGCGCTGGCTGCGCCAGGTTGGTGATTGGTTCGATCGGCGGCTGGGAATCAGCAGCACGCTGTTGCCCGTGCTCCGCCATCCGATCCCCCGCGCGGTCGACGGTCCGATGGGCTGGTGGTACATCTTCGGCAGCGCGTCGATGACGCTGTTGGCCGTACAGATCGTCACGGGCATTGGCCTGGCGCTCGTTTACGTCCCCTCGGCCGACAAAGCCTACGCGAGCCTGCTCTATCTCAACGAGGTCGAACCGCTGGGCTGGTTTCTGCGGTCGCTGCATTATTACGCCGGCTCCGGAATGGTCGTGATGGTGCTGGCCCACATGACGCAGGTCTTTCTGCAGGGGGCGTACAAATACCCGCGCGAAATGACCTGGGTCGTCGGCGTCTGCCTGCTGTTGTGCACGCTGGGCATGTTCTTCACCGGGCAGATCCTGCGCTGGGACCCCGATGCGTATTGGGGACTGGGAGTCGGCGCGTCGATGGCCGGTCGCGTTCCTGTGATCGGGCCGTGGATAGTCGAGGTGTTGCTCGGCGGCCCAGTGATCGGTGCCGATTCGCTCAGCCGCTTCTTTGCGCTGCACGTTTTCGTAATTCCCGGCACGCTGCTGGCCGCGCTCGGGGTTCACCTGTGGCTGGTGCTCAGCTGCGGCATCAGCGATGTCCCGCGGCCCGGTGTGCTGGTCGATCCGCGGACGTACGACGCGGAATATCACGAATCGGTGACTAAGTCGGGCGTGCCGTTCCTGGGCGATGCTTTGCTCAAGGACCTGGTCGCCTCAGCTGTCGCAGTGATCGTGGTCGTGGTGATCGCGGCCCTGCTGGGTCCCAAAGGGCCGACCGGGCCGCCCGACCCCACGTTGCCCGGCGCCAATCCACGTCCCGAATGGCCGTTCCTCTGGTTATTCGCTCTGCTCGCGCTCAGCCCGCCGTCAATCGAGACGTTCGTCATGCTTGTCTTTCCGGTGGTGTTGATCGTCGCATTGTTCCTGGTTCCCTTCGTCAGCAACCGGGGCGAGCGGGCGCCGAGCCGGCGGCCGGTGGCCGTGCTCTCGGTGATTGTCATTTATACGGTGCTTGGCATATTGACGTATGAAGGGCAAACGGCCCCCTGGTCGCCCGAGATGACCGCGTGGAGCGGCGACCCGATTCCCGTCCACCTCGTCGAGCACAGCTCGCCCCTGGAATTGCAGGGAGCGGTCGTCTTTCAGAACAAGAATTGCCGCAACTGCCACGCGATTGACGGCATCGGCGGACGCCGCGGCCCTGACCTGACGACGGTGGGAGTCCGCCTCACAAGCGACCAGCTCATCGATCAGGTCAGTAACGGAACGCCGGGCGCAAGGGCGCGCCGGGGGGCGGCGAAATGCCGGCTTACGGCAAGCAGATCGATGCTCCGCAGATGACGGCGCTCGCTGCGTTTCTGGCGAGCCTGCGACCGGCGGGTCAGCCGCCGGCCATACCGGCCGCGCAGCCACACGCCGATCCGCATCCTTGAATCGCACGTTGCCATGAATCCCGCGTTCGATGCGTTCTTGCGATCGTGGCCGTCCAATCCGGCGCTGATCGTAACGCTAGTCATCAGCGCGGCCGTTTATCTGCGCGGCTGGGTCGAGTTGCGTCGTCGAGCGCCTACGCGCTTGACTAGCGCGCGCCTCTTGGCGTTTGTCGGCGGCCTCATGGCGATCTTTCTCGCGCTGGGGTCGCCGATCGAGCCGTTCGCCTCGCTCCTCTTGTCGCTCCACATGGTGCAGCACCTGCTGCTCTTGATGGTGGCGCCCGCACTAATCTGGCTGGGGGCGCCCTTCTTCCCGCTGCTCCGCGGCGTGCCGGCGACGATTCGTACACATTGGATCGGGCCTGTGCTGCGGGCCCGCGTGGTGCGGCGATTTTTTGGGGGGTTGACGCATCCCTTCGTGGCACTCCCGCTTTTCATCGCGGCGATCTGGATTTGGCACGCCCCGGGCCCCTACGACTGGGCGCTTCGCTCCGATGCCCGCCACTACCTCGAGCATGTGACCTTTTTGGCCGCGGGGCTGTTGTTCTGGTACCCGGTGGTGCGGCCCTATCCGAGCCGGCCGAGCTGGTCGCTCTGGCTGTTGGTGCCGTACCTGATTCTGGCCGACGTGCAGAACACGCTGCTCTCGGCACTCCTCACCTTCGCGAGTCGCCCCCTCTATCCTTATTACACGGAGATCCCGCCGCTGGCTGGAGTGTCACCGCTTGCGGATCAGGCCGCGGCCGGCGTCATCATGTGGGTGCCGGGTTCCGTCGTCTTCCTGGTGCCGCTCTTCGCGATCGGCGTGCGGCTGCTGTTCTCCTCCGCGGCGCGCACCACGGTGCGACCGGCTCGAACCGTGGCCGAAGGTTCGCGTCGTCAACTCCCCGTGCTCCAGCCTCCGCCGGCTGGCGGCTTCGATCTGCTGCACGTTCCGGTGATCGGTCAGTTTCTCAAATGGCGACATGCGCGTGTCGCCTTGCAGTTGCCGCTTGCCGTCCTGGCGGTCGCGGTGATTGTCGACGGTCTCCGCGGACGGCAGCTGGCTCCCTTGAACCTGGCCGGAGTCCTGCCCTGGATTCATTGGCGCGGCTTGCTGATTCTCGCCCTGCTCGTCGCGGGCAACTTCTCCTGCATGGCCTGTCCCTTCACGCTGCCGCGGCGACTGGCCAGCCGCTGGCTGGGCTTCGGCCGCGTCTGGCCGCACTGGCTGCGGACGAAATGGCTGTCGCTGGTGTTCGTGGCCCTGTTTCTCTGGGGCTACGAGACGCTCGCGCTGTGGGACAGTCCGCGATGGACGGCCTGGATCGTCGTCAGCTATTTCGTGGCAGCGTTTGCCGTCGACGGGTTCTTCCGAGCCGGCACGTTTTGCAAGTACGTCTGTCCGATCGGTCAGTTCAACTTCGTGCAGTCGCTGGTTTCGCCGCTGCAGGTCAAAGTCCGCGCGCCCGATCGCTGCGCGTTCTGCCACACGCACGAGTGCATCCGCGGTAGCGCCCTCGTTCCCGGCTGCCCGACGCGGCTCTTTCAGCCCCACAAGTCGAGCAACATGGACTGCACGTTTTGTCTCGACTGCGTGCACTCCTGCCCGCACGACAACGTCGGCCTGATTGCCGGCCTGTCGGGAGCGGAACTGTGGCGCGATCCCTTCCGCTCGGGCATCGGTCGCTTCGGCACGCGGACCGATCTGGCAGCGCTCGTCGTCGTGCTGACGTTCGGAGCGCTGACCAACGCGGCCGGAATGGTCGGGCCGGTCGTCGACGAGCTGGATCAACTGCGGACCTGGCTGGGCAACCCGCCGGCTTGGGTGACGACCACGCTGTTCACGCTCGTGGGCCTGATCGTCCTGCCGGCGACGACGGTCGGACTGGCCGCCGCGCTCAGCCGCCGCTGCGGACAGTTCGCGGGGAGCACGCTCGACGTAGCCACTCGGTTTGCCTACGCGCTCGTGCCGATCGGTTTTGGCGTTTGGCTCTCGCACTACAGCTTTCACTTTTTGACGAGTTGGGAAACCGCCCTGCCCGCCACGCAGCGGGCACTGCAAGATCTGGGCTATACGTTCGGCGGCGAGCCGCGGTATCAATGCGCCTGCTGTCGGCCGGTGGGCGACTGGCTCGTGCGGCTGGAGCTCTTGTTCGCCGACGCCGGCTTCCTGCTGTCGCTTTACACGGGCTATCGCATCGCCCAGCGGGAATCATCGCGGCCATCGCGGGCGATTGCGGGATTCGCCCCGTGGGGCGTGTTGATCCTCCTGTTGTTTGCCGCCGCGGTGTGGATCGTGTTCCAGCCGATGCAAATGCGTGGCACCTTGCCGGGAGGCGGCTGAGGATGAGCCAACCTCGGGAAAAGTGCGGCTGGAACGTTTCGTGTCGATGGGCGGCGCTCACGCTCTCCATTGGTCTGATCCTCGCCGGCGCAGACACGCGCGCCTGCGCCGACGGCGGCACGGTGCGGCTGTCAGAGATGCAGCGCCCCTATCGCATCACGGCCCTCACCTCGCCCAATCCGTTCCGGTCCGGCCCCGTCGAGATCAACGTGCTGGTCCAGGATGCGACGACGGGCGACGCCCTGCCCGACTCCAACGTCCGCCTGTCACTCGCGCCGCGCGACGAACCGGACGAGGCCCGGTTTTACGTCGCGCACAGTGGGGCGACCACCAACAAGCTGTTTCACTCGGCCACGTTCGAACTACCGACGGCCGGCGAGTGGACTGTCGCAATTGAAATCGAGGGACCGGCCGGGACCGCGCGGACCTCGTTCGACGTCACGGCGGGCGACCGCTTGCCGCGCTGGGCCAGCTTTTGGGCATGGTTCAGCTGGCCGTTCCTGGTCGTCGCCCTGTTCGCGGTCCACCAGACGCTGGTCCGCTCGACACCGTCGACGGCTCGCCTCGCTTTGACGACGAATTCCTAGCGACCCGGCGGCGACGGCGATAATCTCAGCCAGTGAGGCGACGCTGCGTCGCATCTTTCCGTCATCACTGCAGGCGAACGATCATGCGCTCAATCTTCCTGGCCGCCCTGGGCTTGCTGGCCGCCTGGCCGTTGTCGGCAGCTCAACCGGCAGCCGGCGATGCTTCCGTAGCCAATCCGAAAACACCGGTGGTGTTGAAACCGGCGCGCGTCTTTGACGGCGAGAGCGAGACCACGCACGAAGGCTGGATCGTCGTCGTGCAAGGCGAGCGGATCGAAGCGGCCGGGCCGGCGCAGGGCGTCAAAGTCCCGGCAGGGGCGCGGACGATCGAGCTGCCCGGCATGACGCTGTTGCCGGGACTGATCGAGGCCCATTCGCACATGTTTCTGCATCCCTACAACGAAACGTCGTGGGATGACCAGGTGCTGAAGGAATCGCTCGCCGAGCGCGTTTGCCGGGCGACTCAGCACGCGCGGGCCACACTCTTGGCCGGCTTTACCACCGTGCGCGATCTGGGGACCGAGGGGGCAGCCGATGCGGACGTGGGACTTAAGCAATCGATCGAGAAAGGCATCATCCCCGGCCCACGAATGCTCGTGGTGACGCGGGCCATCGTGGCGACGGGCAGTTACGGTCCGCGGCGCACCGATAGCCACCTGCCCGTGCCCCAGGGAGCCGAAGAAGCCGACGCGTCCAATCTCGTGCGCGTCGTGCGGAGCCAGATCGGGGCCGGGGCCGATTGGGTGAAGGTGTATGCCGACTATCGTTGGGGGCCGGGCAAGCAGGCGCAGCCGACGTTCTCGGTCGACGAGTTGAAGCTCATCGTCGCCACGGCCCGCTCGGCCGGGTGCCCTGTTTCGGCCCACGCGACAACCGCCGAGGGGGCGCGGCGGGCGACGCTGGCCGGCGTCGAAACCATCGAGCACGGCGACGAAGGCACGCCCGAACTCTTCAAGATGATGGCCGAGAACCATGTGGCCCTGTGCCCGACGCTGGCTGCCGGCGACGCGATCGCGCAGTACCGCGGCTGGCACAAGGGTTCGCAGCCCGAGCCCCCGCGCATCAAGGCCAAGCGAGCCAGTTTCAAGGCGGCCCTCGACGCGGGCGTGACCATCGCCAGCGGCAGCGACGTCGGCGTCTTTACGCACGGCGACAACGCCCGAGAGCTGGAGCTGATGGTCGACTACGGCATGACGCCCGCGCGAGCGCTGAAGTCGGCCACCTCGATCGACGCCCGCGTCCTCCATCTCGACGATCGTTTGGGCACCGTCAAACCGGGATTGCTCGCCGACTTGATTGCCGTCGAGGGCGATCCGACCCGCGACATCTCCGCACTGCGCAAAGTCCGCCTGGTGATGAAAGGCGGCACGCTTTACAAGCAGCCGTAATCGGCGGCTGTTCGCGACAGTTCGCCCTCGCCTACTTGGCGAGCGAATCCAAAATGATTTGCGTATGCCAGGCAGCGCCCAGCGGCAGGGCCGATTCATCGACTTTGAATTTCGGATGGTGCACGCTGTGTCGCGTTTCCCAGTCGGCCGCGCTCACGCCGAGGAATGAAAAGCAGCCCGGAATCCGCTGCTGGAAGAAGGCGAAATCTTCGCCGCCCAACAGCGGGTCCATCGGTCGGACGTTTTCGGGGCCCACGAGCGTCTCCGCCGCCCGCCGCGAGAGGCTCCACGATTCTTCGTCGTTGACGGTGGGCGGATAGTCGACGTGCGCGTACGTGATGTTGGCGGTACAGCGGTTGACCGCCGCCACGCCGTGGATGATGTCTTCGATTCGCTGCTTGACGATGTCGAGGCCCTTGTTCGAGAGGCTGCGATAGGTGCCGCTGATCTTCACGATCTCGGGGATGACGTTCGACGCCTCGCCCCCGTGCACCGAGCCGACAGTGACGACCGTCGGCGAGAACGGGTTCATTTCGCGCGAGACGATCGTCTGCAGCTCGACGATGATCTTGGCCACGCAGGTGACAGGATCGATGGTCGTGTGCGGCATGGCGCCGTGCCCGCCACGCCCGTGAATGGTCGCCTCGAACGCGCCGGTCGCGGCCAGAATGATGCCCGGGTTGCCGGCGAGCGTCCCCGTCGTCATCGACGGGTAGACGTGCATTCCGAAAATCCGTTCCACCTTCGGCTCATCGAGCGCCCCTTCGCGGCACATCAGGTCGGCGCCGGCTCCCCCCTCCTCGGCCGGTTGGAAAAGCAGCTTCACCGTGCCGCAGAGTTCCGACTCGTGATTCTTGAGCAACCGCGCGGCGCCCAGCAGCATCGCTGTGTGGCAGTCGTGGCCGCAGGCGTGCATCTTGTGATCGATTTCGCTGCGAAACGGGACGTCGGTCTCTTCGTGGATCGGCAGCGCGTCCATGTCGGCCCGTAGCGCCAAGCATGGCCCGTTGCCCTTGCCGATCGTCGCCACCACGCCCGTTCTTGGCGACCGGATATTTGTAGGGAATGTGCAACTGGTCGAGCGTGTCCCGGACCAATTTGCTGGTCTGGACCTCTTCGTACATCAACTCGGGGTGCCGATGAATGGCTCGCCGCAAACCGACGATCCACTCGGCGATGCCCTTGGCTTCTTCGAGAATGTTCATCGTTTCACTCCCGGCCGCCGGCGTCGCCACCCGCGCGCCTAGACGTTGACGTTCGTTGTCCGCGCTTCGGACGCCTTCTGCCTGAGCGCCCCTTCCAGCAGCCAGCTCGGTTCGCCCATGCAGATAAAATGGTAGCCGTCGCGGACGAGTTGCGTGGCGTCGCCGATCATCCACATTTCCTTGCCCTTCGCGGCGCCCGCTTTTTTGATCTGGGCCAGGGCTTCGCGGACTTTCGGATGGTTCTGTTCGCTGCAAACGCCCAGCTCGGCTGACAGGTCGTACGGGCCGACGGCGATGCAGGTCGTCACCTCGTGGCCGGCGATTTCGTCGACGTTAGACAGCCCGACCTTGGTCTCGATCTGCGGCAGCACGATGAACGAGTCTTCGACCCCCGCCTTCCAGGCGGCCTGAGTGTGCTCGGTGAGCCAGCGGTTGCTCGGTCCGCCCGGTCGACGACGGCCCCGCGGCGGAACGCGGATCGCGTCGCGGACGACGTCGAGCGCGGCGGCCGACTCGACGCTCGCCAGCAAGAATCCGCAGCAACCCAGGTCCATCGACAACCGCAGCGTGGCGTATTCGTTGTTCTGCGGCCGGATGAGCACGGGAAAATTGATCATCCGTCCGACAGCGCACATCTCGGCGACCGTTTCGATGTCGGCCACGCCGTGCTCGATGTCCAAGATCAGGTAATCGATCGCTGCGCGCTTGGCGATCTCGATCAAATCGAGCCAAAGATGCTGGGTCACCAACAGGCCGAGCGTCACTTCGCGTCGGCGGACTTTGTCGATCAATCCCTTGGCGGGTTCCATCGGGGGCCTTTCCAGGTGTGTTTTCGACAATAGTCGCTGCTGGAGTACCCGTCCAGTCCCGCGGCAACGCCTGTTTTTGGCCGTCGTCTGCTTCTTTGCAGGCACTCGCGTGACAAATTAAGATGGATCGAGGCTCGGCCACCGAGCCGACTGCACGCCCGACTTCCTTCCTGATTCTCCCCCGCCTAGCAAGGACCCAGGGACAGGGACGTCCGCCGACTTCGCGCCGCGATCGAGGGCATTTTTGCCCGTCGTCTGAGTCCCTGGTCCCGCCGAAAACAATTACGAAATCAAACACGAAATCAGCCACCGCTACCCGGAGTTATCGATGAGCGCTTTGCGTGTCTGCGGCACTATCCTGGCGGTTCTCGCCGGTGGGTCGCTCTTTGCGGACGACCACTTCGATGCCCAGTGGATTTGGTACGACACGGGCAATCCGGCGCAAAACGCTCCGACCGGCAAGATTTGGTTTCGCCGTGAAGTTCGTGCCGACGACCCATCGACCGGGGCTGCCCGTGTGATGTGCGGCGGCCATTTCGTGCTCTGGGTCAACGGGACGAAGATCGGCGCAGGGGACGGCAATCGGCTCTATCGCTTCAATCTGAACGACATCGTCGACCGCGGCCCGAATGTGATCTGCGTCGAGGCGGAGAACCGCGGGAGCAAGGCCGGACTGTTTGTCGACGGCGAGGTGCGCAGCCAAGGGGGCCACAAGTTGCCCTTCGATACGGGGGCCGACTGGGTGGCGACAACCACCGCGCCGCAGGGGACCGCATGGCTGCAGCCGAAATTCGATACGCACGATTGGAAGCCGGTCAAAGTGATCGGGCCGCACGAAAAATCGCCTTGGAAGGGAATCGTCCTCAAGGAGACGTATCTCGATCGCTACGACGTGCCCAAGGGTTTTGAGCTGACCCGGATCGCCGAGCCGCAGATGGTCGGATCGGTGGTGGCAATGACCTGGGGCAATCGCGGAAGGATGATCGTCTCGCGCGAGCGCGGACCGATCCTCTGCCTGATCGACGACAACCACGACGGCATCTACGACCGCGTCGTCGAATACACCACCGACATCAAAAACTGCCAGGGGCTGTGCACCGTCGGCGACGATCTGTACGCGGTCGGCCAGGGGCCGAAGGGGGTCGGCGTCTATTGCCTGCCCGATAGAAATCACGACGACAAGGCCGACGACGTCCGCTTAATCGTCGGCAGCCAAGGGAGCATGGGCGACCATGGGCCGCACGACGTGATCTTTGGGCCCGACGGCTGGCTCTATCACAACATGGGCAACCACGCCCACATCCGCGAGCAGCCGGAAGCCACGTCGCCCTGCCGCGATTACGACGAAGACTACCTGCTCGTGCCGAAGTTCGAGGACGCGGGCGGCCACGCGGCGGGGATCAAAGCCCCCGGCGGCACGATCTGGCGGTTCACGCCGGACGGCAAGCACTGGTCGATGGAGACCAGCGGATTTCGCAACGAGTACGACTTCGCGTTCAACTCGGCCGGCGACATGTTCACGTTCGACGCCGACATGGAATGGGACGTCGGCGCGTACTGGTATCGGCCCATCCGCGTGAACCACTGCATTGCCGGGGCCGAGTTCGGCTGGCGCAGCGGCGACGCCAAGTGGCCCGCCTATTTCTTCGACTCTCTGCCGGGCACGGTCGACGTCGGCCGCGGTTCGCCGACGGGCATCGTCTTCTACGAGCACAACCAGTTTCCGAAGAAATACGTTGGCAGCCTGATCATGGGCGACTGGTCGATGGGGCGGATTCTCGTTGCCCATCTGCAAAAGGCGGGAGCAACATACACAGGCAATTGGGAGACGCTGCTCACCGGCAACCCGCTCAATATTACCGACATCGAGGTGGATCGCGACGGCTCAATCGTCTTCACAACGGGTGGTCGCGGGACCGAGGGTGGTGTCTATCGCCTGCGCTATCCCGGCGGAACGCAGAAGCCGGCCGAGGCCAACAGCGTTGCCGAACTGCTCAAGCTTCCGCAGATTGAGGCGGCGTGGGCCCGCGAGATTGCGACCCGCGTGAAAGCCGCCGCCGGTCCGCAGTGGGAATCGAGCCTTGCCAAAGCCGTGCGCGGGAAAAATCCGGCGGCCGCGCTGCGGGCCCTCACACTGCTCAATCAACTGGGCCCGAAGCCCGATTTGCGTCTCTTGCTGGAAGCCTCGAACTCCGGCGATGCGAGCGTCCGCGCGTTCGCCACGCATCTGCTCGGCTTCCATCAGGGGCTTGAGGTGCGTGCCGCGCTGGTGCGACTGGTCGAGGACACGGATCCGACTGTGGCCCGCCGCGCATGCGAAGCCTTCATCCACAGCGGCACCGAGCCGCCTGTGCCGAGCTTGCTGAAGCTGTTAGCCAGCGACGATCGCTGGCTGCGGTTTTCCGCGCGAATTGCGCTCGAGCGCGTGCCCGTTGACCGCTGGCAGCGAACGGCGCTGGCCTCGTCGAATCTGCATGTCGTCACTGAAGCACTCTTGGCGAGCTACCGGCGCGATCGACGCGGGTCCGGTCCGATGATGCTGACCGAAGCGGCCAAGATTCTCACGCAGCCCATGGGCAAGATCACGCCGGACATCAAAATGGCCGCGATCAGGCTCACGCAATTGGCCCTCTTGCAAGGGGCCCGCAATCCGGGCTCCGACCAGATCGGCCACACGCTGTTGGCCGGCTTCCCGACCGGATCGACCGAATTCGACGCCGAGACGGCGCGGATCCTGGCGGTGCTTAACCTGGCGCCGGCCGCTCAACCGATCATGCGGCTGGTGGAAACATCGCCGAATCATGGCGTGCAGCTGCACTACGCGCTCACGTTGCGGTATCTCAATTCGGGTTGGACGTTCGACCTCAAGCGGCGGCTGCTCGCCTGGTACGAAGGGACGCGCGACTGGGAGGGCGGCAACAGCCTGACGGGTTACGTCTCCAATATCGTCGGGGCGACCACGGAGCGTTTCACGCCGGCCGACCGCAAGTACTTCGTCGAGCATGGCTCGCAATTTCCGGCCGCGGCTGCATTGCTCGTGCGGATCTGCAAGCCCGAGGATATCGCCGACTATCAGAAGATCCTGGGCGATCTGCTTGCGGACACGTCGACGAAGAACGGCCGTGGCGGCGAAGAGCTGGTGGCGGCCGCCATCCAATCGCTCGGCAAAAGCCAGTCGCCCGGCGGCCGGGCCATGCTCCGCCGCTTGTACGACGACTATCCCGATCGTCGCGAGATGATCGCCCGCGCGGTGGCCGGCAAGCCGATGCCCGACGATCTGCCCCTCTTGGTGCGGACTCTGCAGTTCGCCGATTCGACGACGATGCAGCTCTGCCTGGAGGCGCTCGGCGACATCGACAAGCGCCCGGAGAATGCCGACGCGTATCGCACGCTGATTCAGACGGCGCTCAAGCTCGGAGCTAACGGCGGCCGCGGGGCGATCAGCGTGCTCCACGATTGGACCAAGGCCGACTCGAAGGCCGGCCGCGACCTCGATAAGTCGGTCGCCTTCTACCAGAAGTGGTATCGCGACAAGTTTCCCTCCGCGCCGACTCCGGAGCTGCCCAAGAACGAAGCCGCCAAGCCGAAGTACTCCTTCGATCAGATCCTCAGCCTGGTCGACCACGACTCGCACGGAGCGGCGACGCGGGGGCGGGCCGTCTTCACCAAGGCCCGTTGCGTCCGTTGTCACCGCTTCCAGAACGAGGGCGAATCCCTCGGGCCCGATCTCAGCTCCGTGCGGCGGCGCTTCCAGCGGAAAGAGATCGTCGAGTCGATCGTCTATCCGTCGCAGGTGATTTCGGACCAGTACCGCATGGTGCAGGTCGTCACGCACGAAGGCCAAGTCTACATCGGCATGCCCATCACCGGCGCCGCGAAGAGCGACAAGCTGGTGCTCCTGATGTCGGACGCAACCAAGCTCGAAATCCCCAAGAACCGCATCGAGGAGCAAAACCCCTCGAAGGTCTCGGTGATGCCGGCCGGTCTGCTCGATCAGTTAACGCTAGCCGAAGTCGCCGACCTGTTCGCCTTCCTGGAGACGAGCAAGTTCAACGCCCCCGTAGCTCAGGCGGCCGGACGGTAGCAGGCGGTTCCCGCGGGCAGTTTCCCGGTAAGTGTCGGGCGGCGCGCTACGCGGCTGCGCGCCCAGTTCGCCGTCCACTTCGCGCCGGGAACGATACACTGCAGAAAGGAACTGGGCCTCGAAGTTGTCCGGGGACCGTCCTAACGACCATCGAGCAGTTTGACGAAGCGCGCATGCCTGCCAACCTGACGCCGCAGTATCAGAAAGCCGAGGAGGAGTATCGCCGCGCCCAGACGCCCGAGGAGCAGGTGCATTGTCTCGAGCAGATGCTCAAGCTCATTCCGAAGCACAAGGGGACTGAAAAACTCCAGGCCGACCTGAAGACGCGTCTCAAGGAGGCCCGCGGCGCCGCCGAGCACGAGGCCAAGACCCCGAAAAAAGTCGGCAAGAGTTATCAATACCCGCGGCAGGGGGCGGGGCAGGTTGTCCTCTTGGGCGGGCCGAACGCGGGCAAGAGCCGCATTCTGGCCGAGCTGACCCACGCCACGCCCGAAGTCGCTCCCTACCCGTTCACCACGCGCGAGCCGCTGCCCGGCATGATGGCCTGGGAAGACGTGGCCGTGCAGCTGATCGATACGCCCCCCGTCACCGATTCGCATTTCGAACCGTATCTCACTAGCATCGTGCGTTCGGCCGATCTGGCCCTGCTCGCCTTCGACGGTTCGTCGGATGACGCGCCGGACCAGACGATCGACGTGTTGAAACAGTTTGCCAGTCGCAAGACCGAGCTGGCGGCCCAGTCGGGGTTTGCGGACGAGGATTTTTCCACCGTGCGGATTCAAACGCGCCTCGTCGTCACGCGGGCCGGCAATCTGGGCTGCGACGATCGACTGGCCTATTTTCAAGAAGCCATGCCTCACGACTTCCCGGTCGACAAAGTCGAGTTCGACCGCGCGGAAACGCGGGACGCGCTGCGCCGGGCGGTTTACGACGCATTGCGGGTGATTCGCATTTACACCAAGCGGCCGGGACGGCCTGCCGAGCTCGACAGTCCTTTCACGATTCCGCTGGGCGGCACAGTCGATGACCTGGCGCTTCGCGTACATCGGGAGATGGCAGAGCAGCTCAAGTTCGCCAAGGTGTGGGGGACGAGCGCCCGCGATGGCCAGAGCGTCGGCCGCGATCATGCGCTCGCCGACAAAGACGTGGTCGAGCTGCACTGGTAAGAGGAGCGACGGGGCGATGCGGCAGTTGGGAACGGTGGCGGACCAAACGTCGGCACAGCGATTCGGGGATTTCCTGCTCACGAAGGGGATCTCCGTGTCGGTCGACCCCGCGCCGGGCGGCTGGGCCATTTGGGTCCGCAACGAAGATCACCTCGACGACGCGCGTCGCGAGTTCCACGCGTTCACCGCCGAACCCAACGCGACCGTCTACCGCGAAGCGGCCCGCCCGGCCGAGCAGCTGCGGTCCGAAGAACAACGCCGCGCAGCCGCGGCGAAGAAAAATCTAGTCGACGTCAGCCGCCGCTGGCGCCGCGCCGGAGTTTCGGGCAGCCCCGTCACGGCGTTACTGCTGGCGGCGAGCGTTGTCGTGGCCGTTCTGTCCAACCTCGGCGGTGATCAAGCCTTCGACTCCCGGTTGACGATCGATCTCTACGTCGCCACGCCGCAGGGGATTCTGCCGGCCCTGCTTTGGCTGCGCGAGCCTTGGCGACTCGTGACGCCGATCTTTCTGCACTTCGGCATGATGCACATTCTGTTCAATATGATCATGTTGTGGCAGTTGGGCATTCCGGTCGAACGGGCCATCGGTTCGCTGCGTTACGCATTACTCGTTCTGGCCATCGCGATTCCCTCGAACTTCTCGGAATACCTCTGGGACCTGCATCTGTTGAACGAGGGCATCCGCCAGTTCGGCGGCATGTCGGGCGTTCTTGTACGGCCTCTTCGGCTACATCTGGATGAAGAGCCGGTACGACCCCACGAGCGGGTTTATGATCTCGTCGCAATCCGTCGTGATCATGATCGGCTGGTTTTTCCTGTGCATGACGGGTCGGTTGGGCAACATTGCGAACGTGGTGCACGGGGCCGGCTTGGCGGTCGGCATCGTGATCGGATTGTCCTCGAGCTTCATCCGCCGGCTGCGCTAGGTGCGGCGAGTCTCCGCCGCGGGCGAGGCTAAGAGCCGTGCCAAGTCGCCGGCCAGCGTCTCGAGGCAGAGCGGAATCGAGGCGTTCGCGTCGATCTGTTCCTCGGCGTCAATACATCGTTCGACGGCCCGCGCGAGTGATTCCGTCGTCTCGACCTCGGCGGGGTAATCCGCGCAGGCGGCGCGGATCTTGGTCTGCAGAAACTCGACGGCGAACCGCACGATCCACCGAGCGTTGGTGCGTTGCCGCTGGGTGTCACCCCCCAGGCCGTCGAGCGCTTCGAGCAGCGTCTTGCCGATCGTGAACGGTTCGAGTCGGCTCTTGTCGAGCTCGACGAAGAGCGCCTTGCGGACGGCCTGCAGCTGCGGATCCAAAACCTGCTGGGCAACGGTGAGGCTTCCGCCGGAAATCTCCGCGGCCGCCCGCGCCTCGTCCGGACTTTCCGTCCAGCCCAGCGTGAGGACCAGCTCGCCCACATCCTCGACGGGCAGCGGGTTGAAGCGGATGGTCTGGCACCGCGAGCGAATCGTGGGCAAGATCCGTCCCAGGTCGGCTGCAATCAGGATGATGAGCGCGTAAGGCGGCGGCTCCTCGAGCGTTTTGAGAATCGCGTTCGCGCTCTCCGTGCTCATGCGATCGGCATCGTCGATGACGGCGACGCGGCGCCGGCCGAGCATCGGCCGCAGCGACAAGTCGTGGCACAGCCCCTCGCGACCCCGGTTGTCGAGACTGCCCACCAACAGTTCGATCGGCAGCTCGCTTTTGCCTTCCGGACAGGCGACCGAGAGAAAGTCGGGATGATTGCCCGCGGCCATCAGCCGGCACCCGCGACACTCGCCGCACGCCTCGAGCTGGCCTTCGGCCGATCGCTCGCATAAGAGAGCCGTCGCCAACAGCCGCGCAGTCAGATTCTTGCCGACACCCGGCGGTCCCGCAAAAAGCAGTGCGTGGGCCAGGCGACCGGCGGCCGCGCTTCGCCGGACGTATTCAATGGCCCGCGCTTGCCCGCGAACGGCGTCCCAGCTCACGTCGCCTCCTCCGCGGTCTCGAGCCAGCCGAGGACGTCCCCCGTGCGGACGACGGCATCGAGCGGCCGCTCGATTCGGGTCAACGTTCCGGAGCGTTCGGCCAGCACGTCAAACGTGATGCCGTCCATCAAGATTTCAATCACGCGATCCCCTTCGTCGACGGCATCACCCAAGTCGACGAGCCAGCAACTGACGCGCAGCTCCTCGTCGCCCACGCCCAGATCGGGAAGAGTGAGGGGAGTTCGCATGGGGGACGACCGTTTGGCCAAGCAACGCCCGCCGAGAGCATGGGCGAGCGCAAGCTTCGAGAGCGCACTCAAGCTTCGCGACCGGTATAGAGCGGTTCGATGACGTTGCCGTTGTTGAGGCGATGCGATCGCCCCTGGATGTCGACGAATTGCGACGCGGGATCGATGCCGAGCGCCGTGTAGACGGTCGCCGCGACGTCGGAATGGTGATAGGCCTGCGTCATCGGATGGGCGCCGATCGCGTCGGAGCGGCCGATGACTTGCCCGCCGCGGACGCCGGCGCCGGCAAAGAGGCCGAAGAAACAGTCCATCCAGTGGTCGCGTCCGGCACTCTTGAAATGGGGGATCAGCCCATCGGGCCTCACCAGCTTGGGCGTCCGGCCGAATTCGCCCATCATCACCACCAACGTTTCCCGGAGCAGGCCGCTGGTGTCGAGATCGTCCATCAAGGCGGAGGCCGCCCGGTCAAACTGCGGGAGCAGGTCCGTCCGCAGGCTGGGGAAATTGTTGTAGTGCGTGTCCCAAAAGGCGTGGTTCGTGATGTTGGCCTGCACGATGGGAATGCCTGCCGCGATTAGCCGCCGGGACATGAGCATCGATTGGCCGTACACATTGCGGCCGTAACGCTCGCGCACGGCGGTCGGCTCGTCTTCGACGGCGAGCGCCCGCGCCAGCCGGCCGTTGGTCAGCAGGCGGAAGGCTTCCTGGCGGTCGTGATCGTAGCTCAGCGTTTTAAACGAAGCGTCGAGCTGAAAACGCTGCCGGTCGAGCGCGGCCAACAAGTCGCGCTTCGAGGCGAAACGGTCGATCGAGAGTCCCGCGGGCATGCGCAGGCTCTCGTCGACGCGATAATTCCGATCGGCCGGATTGCTGCGAACCTGGAACGGATCGAACTTCGCCCCCAACAGTCCAGCATTCTGCGCGGGATACAACCCAGTGCCCGGATCGAGAATCTCGCCCGGCAGCACCACGCTCGCCGGCATGCCGTGACCCGATCGACGGAAATACTCGACGCTCGCGCACCACGAGGGCCAATCGTGCCGCGACGCGGCCAGCCCCGCCCCGGGCGGCAGCTCGTCGACGCCCCCCAGCATTCCCTGCACGGCGAACCGATGATCGCCAAAACTCGAACTGCACGACATCGAACGGACGAGCGCCCAGTGGTGCATTCGCTGGGCCAATTGCGGCAGATGCTCGCAGATCTGCACGCCGGGCACCGAGGTGTCGATCGGCCGGAACTCGCCGCGGCACTCGTCCGGCGCCTCGGGCTTGGGGTCGAACGTATCGAGATGACTGGGACCGCCGAACAGGAAGAGAAACAGCACCGACTTCGCCCGCGGCGGCGTGATACCGGCGGCCCGAGCCGGCCCGCCGATTAGCGTCGGGAGCCCGAGACCCAGGGCCGTCGAGCAGCCGACTTCAATCAATTCGCGGCGCGACAGGCGGCCGCTGTTCGCAACATTCGACATACGAGGGCGTGCTTTATCAGGCGTGCAAAGCGGAGGAACTCCGCGCGATTCTAAGACGCGCAGGACCGGCGAACAAGCACCGCGAAGCGTCTGTGCCCCGCGTCGACACCCGGGCCATATTCGGCAAGGGGCCGCGCGGCGTAGAATGTCACCGTCGGACGAGAAGTTTGCTGACCATCCGTTGAGCCGTGCGTCCAAGTTTCATTCTTGCGGGCAGCGCAAAGGGAGGAAGCAATCATGAAGGCGATTCGCGTTCACGCGTATGGCGGTCCCGAACAGTTGCGCGAGGAAGACGCGCCCGATCCGAAAGCCGACAGCGGCAAGGTGCTGGTGCGAATTCACGCCGCATCGGTCAACCCGATCGATTTCAAGCTGGCTTCCGGCAGCATGCGACAGATCATGCCGATCAACTTCCCCTGGATTCCGGGGGGCGACTTTTCGGGTGTTGTCGCCGACGTCGGCCCCGGCGTCACCGGTCTGAAGAAAGGCGACGCGGTTTACGGAGACGCCTCGGGTGGCGGAGCCTACGCGGAACTTTACGCCGCTCCGGTCGGCATGGTGGCGACCAAGCCACAGAAGCTCAGTGACGTTGAGGCGGCCTCGGTGCCGCTCGCGGCGCAGACCGCCTGGCAGGGATTGTTCGATAACGGTCACCTGGCGCGCGGCGAAGCGGTGTTGATTCATGGAGCGGCCGGCGGCGTCGGCTCGTTTGCCGTGCAGCTGGCCCATTTGAAAGGGGCGAAAGTTCTGGCAACCGGCTCAGCGTCGAGTGCCGACTATCTGCGGTCGCTCGGAGCCGACCAGGTGATCGACTACAAGGCCACGCCCTTCGAGTCGGTCGCCAAGAACATCGACCTGGTGCTCGACTTGATTGGCGGCGACACGCAGCGTCGCTCGTTCGGCGTCCTCAAGCCGGGCGGCCGTCTCATCGCCACCGCGCAGCCGCCCTCCCCCGAGGAAGCCGCGAAGCACAAAGTGCAGGCCGCCATGATGCAAATGAAAGCCAACACCACCAATTTGCAGCAACTGGCCGAGCTGCTTGACGCCGGCAAGCTGAAAACCGGCGTCACCAAGACCTATCCACTGTCGAAGGTGCGCGACGCGTGGACGGAAATTATCGCAGGCCACGCGCGCGGCAAAATCGTGCTGCAAGTCGCCTCGTGAGAGCCCGCTCGTGGCGATTCAGGGTGCGCGCTGAAGCGTCCCGTAGCTTTCGGTGATTAACGTGTGGGGTCGGCCGTCAGCGTCGATCACGAACGTCACATCATCCGGCAGGGCGAGGTGGCCGGGCGGGTAGCGGAGGGAGAACGTGTCGTAGCCCACGTGCTCGAGCGGGCTGCCGAAGTGTTCGGGGCCCGCTTCCCAACGGAGGGCGTCTTTCACCAGTCGAATCGTCATCGGCCCGCACAGATCATTCGCGTAAACGCCGGCATAGCGGGCGAGGGGCAGGCTGGCCGGCCCACCCTTCGCTTTCACCGGCCGTGACGTGGAGAAAGACTTCTTGATGGCGGCTTGCGCCTGCCGAATCTCGCCCTGCAGGTCTCGGCCGGCGGGTGCCACGACGATTTCCAGGAACTTGGCGCGGATCGCTTCGGGAAGGACGGTCAAGTTCATGTTCGCCAGCACCACGATCCCGGCCTTCTTCGCGGGGACCAACGTGACGACCGATCGCATGCCCGCCTGGGCGCCCCCCTTTTCCACGATCTGGCTGCCCTGGTAATAAAAAATTCCCCCAGCCCAGGCCGTAGCTGAAGCCGGAGTGCTGATCGATCGGCGCCAGCTCGGCAAAGGTCGGCGTCTCGACCATCGCCGGCGTGTGCATTTCGCGAATCGACTTCGCCGAAATCACCTGCTTGCCGTCGAGACGTCCGTCGCCAAGCTGCATGCGGACCCATTGGGCCATGTCGGCCGCGGTCGACGTGATGCTGCCTGCGGGACCCATGGGATCATGATTGTTCCAGGGGACGACATCCAACTCGCCATCCGGCTTGGCGAAATGGGCCTCGGCTACGTTGTTCAATTGGTCCCGGTCTTTGACCGAAACGCCCGAGTGAGTCGTCCCCAGCGGCTGGAAGAGCCGCGTTTTCACCAGAATCTTCCCAACTCGCGTTCCCTACCCGCGCCGCGACCATGCCCGCCGCCAGGTACCCCGGATTCGAGTAGCCAGCCTTCTCGCGGAAACTATGTGTCGATTTGAGGTAGCGAATTCGTCGCAGGATTTCCGGCCGATCGAAGCCAAGCCGCTCGAGATTGTCTCCCGCGAAGGGCGGCAGTCCCGTGCGGTGTGCGAGGAGATCGCGAATCGTGGCCTCGCGCGTCGGGTAAGGATCGGGCAGCACGAACTCGGGCAAGCGATCGATCACGTGGTCGTCCCAACCCAGTTTCCCTTCGTCCACGAGCGTGGCTAGAACTGCGGCCGTGAACGGCTTGGTGTTGGACGCGATCATGAACAGCGTGTTTTCGTCCACGAGTTCATCCCGGCCGGAACGCCGCACGCCGTACCCGCGCACGAGCACGACTTTGTCGTCCTTGATCAGCGCAACTGCGCAGCCCGGTACGCCGTACTCCTTCAGACCTTGCTTGATAAAGGCATCCAGTTCGTCGACCGAGAAATCGGCGGCGCGGGCCACGCACGCTGGCGCAAAGAGAAAGAGGACGAAAAAGAGAAACGAAAAACTCAGGCGGAGGGGCGCGCGGGAATTTCGGCCGGCTGTCATCGGGTCATCTCCGGTGGGGAGTCGGGGCGTACCGCAGCGAGATTTCGCATGGGGCCAGGCAGTGATCGAGCGTTGGCCGCGATCTGGCGAACTGCTGCCACAATCAAGCGAGCGCCGTCGCCATTTCGCCAGCGTGGTAGCTCGAGCGGACGAAGGGGCCGCTGGCGACCAGCTTGAAACCGAGCTTCCGCACCTGGTCGCCGATCGCGTCAAACTCCTCGGGCGGAACGTAACGTTCGACGGGCAAATGCTGCGGGGTCGGCTGCAGGTATTGGCCGATCGTGATCATCTCGCAGCCAATCGATTTGAGGTCGGCGCACACGGCCAGAATCTCTTCGGTCGTCTCACCCAGGCCGAGCATTAGACCGCTCTTGGTGGGAATCTGCGGCGCTCGCTCCTTCACCCGGGCCAGCAGGTCGAGCGTCCGCTGGTAGGCGGCGTTGCGGCGGACGCGGTGATAAAGACGCGGCACCGTCTCCGTATTGTGATTGAACACATCGGGCCGGGCCTCGATCACCCGGTCAATTGCGGCGACGTTACCCAGAAAATCCGGAGTCAGCACTTCGACCGCGGCGCCGCAGCGCTCCCGCACGGCCAGCACGCAGCGATAAAAGTGGTCTGCCCCGCCGTCGGCGAGGTCGTCCCGCGTGACGGATGTGATTACCACGTGCTTGAGGCCGAGCCGGACGGCGGCCTCGGCCACGCGGCTCGGCTCGTCGATCTGCACGACTTCGGTCTTGCCCTTTGGGACAGAGCAAAAGCCGCAGGGGCGGGTGCAGACGTTCCCCAGGATCATGAACGTGGCCGTTCGCTGCGACCAGCACTCGGTGCGATTGGGGCACTTGGCGCTTTCGCAGACCGTCTCGAGCCGCAGATCCTCGATGACGTTGCTCGTGAAGTACATGCCGGGCGCGGGGAGCGGCCGCTTCAGCCAGGGCGGCAGACGGCGCCTGGGAGCCAGCGGCACGTCGTGCAGGATTTCAAGCGTAGACATTGGTCACCCTCCGCGTGCGAACCAGCAGCGGGTGTCCGGTGAAAATCTGGAATTGGGCATAACCCAGACGACGGGTCAGGTTGCGGATCACGCTCTCGCGAACCGTCGACATGGAAATCGCCCGGCCCCGCAAAGCCTGCAGCGACGTCGGTCGCCGGTCGCCACCGAGGCAAACGAGACGTTGCATGTGCAGCAACGGATGCACGTTGACGAACAGACCTTGGTAGGCGACCCAGCGTTTGACGGCCGCCCCGACGAAGGCGAAGGCACCGCCGCGGCCCGCCACGACGCTGGGATTCCCCTCCAGCGGCGAAGCCGTGATCCCTAGCTCTCCACACAGATCGAGGACGCTGCCGACGAGCGCGGTCCGATAGTCGCCAAGTCCAAGGCCGAGGCGCTGGAGCGGCACGACCGGATAGACGGCCAACTGTCCCGGAGCATGAACCAAGCAACCGCCGCCGCGATTGAGCCAACGGACCTGCAAGCCCCGCGCGGACAGTTCCTTTTGTTCCAACAGGACGTGGGCCCGGCTGCCCGCGCGGCCCACCGTGATCACGGGCGGGTGCTCGCACAAAAACAGGCTGCCGAAGCGATCGCTGCGTCCGCTGATTTCGTAAACGCTGCGTTCGAGCAGAAACTGGGCCGACTCAAAGTCGACCGTCCCCAGCAGCCGCACGTCCAACTGCGGCGAATCGCGCCAATTCGGTTGTAGGCTGGGTGAAATCGCGGACACTTCGGAACCTTCCTTGCGGACGGATCTCCCGACGGAAGTTCAAATTCGTGTTCGGCGACGACATGTCTTAGACCGATGCGACGAATTGATTCGCGTCTACGGACAATTTTGATCTTAGCAGAGCGCAAAAGCGCGAACAACGCGTGAGATCCGCGACCGAATTCGGGCCCAAAGTCCAACGTCTAAAGTCCAAGGTCCAAAGTCGTTCGGACAATCAGCCGCCGCTGATACTTGCGACCTTGGACTTTGGACCTTGGACTCCTAGACCAATGTCCTATTGGCAGGCGACGGGGGTGCGCTCGACGCGGGCGCTCTTCGGCTCGAGCAGCTCGCGACGGCGGATGGGGACGCCGGACGGGGCCTTGATGCCGATCTGCACGCGGTTGCCGCGGAGTCGGACGACACAAACGCAGATCTCGTCGTTGATGATGATTTCTTCGCCAATCTTGCGGGTCAGGACGAGCATGCCACAGTCTCCTTTGCGATTCGCTCGCGTCTGATTTTTGGGCTGCGCGAATTGCGATGAACGATGCCGAGCCGCCGTGCCGTGGATGTCACTCCCTTTGTCAATTTCCTGGCGGTTCAGGGTGACGGTCATCGCCTAATAAACGGGGTAGATTCTGTGAAAATCGGGGCCTCGGGTCGCTTGCTTAACAGAAGCGGTCTAAACGCGCGATTAGTACTATACATACGTTTAAGTCGATGGCAAGTGCAAAGCTTGGAATTTCGCAAAAGACGTCCGAATCGCTGCGTTCCCCGGCGTTTTCGCGGTTGAGTGAATGCGTCAATTGCGCTGATCGAGGAGCCGATCTCGCGCCGCGACGGCCGCTGGCGCCGCAAACGCGGCTGCCACCCATCGCGGTTCGGGGCTCGACTCTTGCCGCGGCCGTTCTTCTCGATGATCTCCCCGCGACCGGCGCAAATCGTTCGACGACCGGTGGCTCCCACAACGTTTTGCCGCAGAACGAAGGCGGTTTGCGGCGACTGGCGTTGAGCGGTCGATAAAGAAAGAGAGTTCCCTTCCCGACGGGTGCGGCCTTTGTTATCCTCCGCGCGTCTTCCTGATTGGCAGGGAATCGCCCGCTTTCACGATGAGAAGCGCAGGAACGAGATGGCAAGGAGGCCTTCCGTGAGCCAGAAAAAAGTTTCCGCCCAAGAACTCAAGATCCAGATCCGCTGGCTCATTCGGCGCGACATGCACGATGTGCTAACCATCGAGCGCGCCTCCTTCGATCATCCCTGGACCGAAGAAGACTTTCTCTGCTGCCTCCGCCAGCGAAACTGCATCGGCATGGTGGCAGAGTACGAACACCGGATCATCGGCTTCATGATTTACGAGTTGCACAAGTCGAAGCTCCGCGTTTTGAATTTCGCCACCACGCCCGAAATGCGGCGTCAAGGCGTCGGCTCGCAAATGATTCGCCGGCTGGTCGACAAGCTGTCGCAGCAACGCCGCAGCGAAATCATGATCGAGGTTCGCGAGACCAACCTGGACGCGCAGTTCTTCTTCCGCAGCCAGAATTTCCGCGCGGTCTGCGTGCTGCGCAGCCATTACGACGACACGTACGAAGACGCCTACGTGATGCAGTACCGCCTCACCGGCGTCCAAGAAGAATGGCTGCTCCCTTTCTCGCCGTCGAACCGCATCTCGGAATTCGACGCCGCCTGAAGCCAGGGCCGGCACCCGCTGTTTCGTTCCGCCCCGCGTGGGCAGCCTCAGCTGCGCGCTCGCTGCGCTCGCATTCTCAGTGACGGCAAGCCGTAAGACGGCACCGCTGGAAGCGGTCGCCGTGGCCAGCCAGTCGATGCCCACCTTTCCCAAGCCGACGGCGCAGACGTCGGTCCACGGTCAAACGTGCGGCTCGCCACCCGAGAAAGCGTCGTTGCGAACGCGGCTCGTCATGGCCCGCTCAGCCGCTGAAGCCGTCCGAGAATTCGCTGCGATTCGAAGAGCCCTCGCACACTCACGCTTCGGGTTGGTGAGTTGCGTCTACTAACCCGAAGCGTCAGCGAGGTTGGTGCAGGATCACACGACAAACCGCCGGACAGGATCCCTGCGCTCAGCCGTTCGTCGCGGCCGGGCGATCGTCAACGGTCCGCCGCGACTCCGTCCACCCGCGCTCAGTTCCCTCATTCGCCAACCGACCGCTTACGGCATTGGGCTGCCGTTGATCAGCAGTTCGCCGGCGGTCGTGCCCGTCGGGGCGAAGAAGATCGTGTTAGCACCACTGATTGTGTTGTTCGACGCGCTCGAAAGGTTCAGGAAGAACGTTTGGCTGCCATTGGAGGTGCCAGTCACGTTCGAGATGATCATGCCGCTCGTCAGCTCAGCACCGTTTTGCGACAGCTGGATGGTGTTGCCCGAGAGGGCCAGGTTGCTCGACGCGGCGATCGAGTCGAAAAGAATGCCGGTGGCTCCGTCGGACGTGTCGACGATGGTGTTGCCGGTGATGTTGACCGTGGAGGCGGATCCGAGCGAGAAGTGGAACGCGGTGCCGCTCTCGGCGCCAAACTGCACGCCGTTGGTGGCCACGTTGACTTGCCCGGTTCCCGCCAGCACCAGATTGAGTGCCGTATCGCTGCCGCCTTCGCTGGTGAATAGGTTGTTCGTATAGGCGATGGTGGAGAGATCGGTTGTCGCCCCGTTGGCGATCTTCACGCCGGTGTTGGTGCCGCCGGTGGTCAGGAACGAGTTCTGGGTGACGGTGGCCGAGAGGGTGCCGTTCCAGTTGACGTTCACGCCGGCCGTGCCGACCGACTCGTTCTCGAAGCTGTTGCCCTGCACGACCAGGTTGACGGTGGCGCCTTGCCCGCCGGAGAGAGTCGTCACCTGGACGTTGTCGGACGTCGTCGAGACGAACTTATTGGACAGGAAGCTAAACGCGTAGGAGCCTGTCGTATCGACCTGGGCGGCGACGTTCGGACCGCCGTTGCCGGAGAAGCTCGAGCTCAGGACGACGATGGTCTTCGTGTCGAGGGCGTTGAGGCCGAACGACGACGAGTTGGTGACGTTGGTGTTGGTCAGCGCGAGGTAGGTCGTGTCCTGCGACTGGATGCCGGTGCCGTTGTTGGTCAGGTTCATCGAGAGCAGGCCGACGGTGCCCGCGTTCTGCAGCTGGACGCCGATCGTGTCTCCCACGATTGTGCCGCCCGCGCCCGCCGTCTCATTGCTGTCGCCGTAGACGGCGATCTGGCCGGGCGCGTTGAGCAGCTTGATACCGAAGGCGGCGTTGCTGCTGGACACGCTGAAGAGCGCGATGTTCATGGTGGTGTTTTCGATGTCCAGTGCCGCGCCGTTGGTGGCGGTGATCGTACCGCCGGCCGCCGCCACCTGGGCGCCGTTGATCACGAGGGTACCGCCGTTGTTGGCGTAGAGCGCGGTGCCGTTGATGCTCGAGACATCGAGCGCGGTGAAGCTGGTGGTGCCGGTGTCGTTGGTCAGCGTCACGCCCGGATTGACCGTGGAGCTGACGACGTTGACCTTGCCGATGAAGTCGACGAAGCCAGTCGAGTTCTTGACGTCGATCGCCGAGGCGCCGGTGCCGCCTTCGTTGGTGATCGTCGTCTGGCCGTTGACGTAGACATTGCCGGCCGAGTTGTTGACCACAAGGCCTTCGTCATGCCGGTTGTTGATGTCGATGGTGCCGAAGTTGACGACGCCCGTGGAGGCGAGACCATTTATCAGGATCGAGGCCGCCCCGCCGCCCGAAACGGTGGTCAGGCCAGTGAAGTTGACGGTGCCCGTTTCGCCTTCGATGTCGATGGCGTTGGAGGTGGTGTTGCCGACCGAAAGGCCGCTGAAGTTGACAGTGCCGGCGTTGTTCAACAGCAAGATGCCCTGGCTGCCGGAGCTGGGGAATTGCGCGTTGGCCATGTTCATCACGCTGCTCGTGCCGATGTTCTCGATGGCCAGATCGTGGAGCTGGTTGCCCATCAGGCTGCCGCTGAACTGCACGTTCGAGTCGCCGCCGTTGATCAACAGGCCGTTCCCGACCGACCCGATCACGTTGACGTTGGTGAGCAGCGAGTTGCCGCTAGCGTTGACGATTTGAATGCCGTCCGAACCGGCTCCGTTGACGGTCACGTCCTTGATGGTGATGCCCCCGACGCCGTTGGCGACGACGCCTGCGCCGGTCGGATTGGTGATCGTGAAGCCCGACAGGACCGAGTTGCTCGCCAACGTGATGGCCGTGCCGTTGGACCCATTGAGCACGGGCAGAGCGCCGGTCGTGGGGCCGTGTGGCAAGAGGATCTGTCCGTAGGTCGAGATGGGCAGGAGATTTCGTTCGCCCGTGCCGTCGCCGAAGAGAAACTCGCCGGAGTTCATGGCGACGGTGTTGCTGCCGTTAAAGACGCTGCCCGCGTGGACAAAGACGACCGCGGCGCCGCTGGCCTGGGCCGCGGCAATCGTCTGATAGGGGGCATTCACGCTACCGTCGCCGCCGGGAGCCGCGTTGCTGTCGACGTGGGCGATGACGTAGGGCGTATGCGTGGTCGGATTGATGGCGATGGGGTCGACGACGTCGCTATGCGAGGTAGCCAGCACGGTGTAGTTACGAGTGATGTGTTCGCCGAGCCGGCCTTCCGTCGTCGACTGCGAAAGCTCGGAGCGGTGCAGCGGGCCGAAGGTCCACGAAACGTTCACGAAGGCCCGCGTGTTGAAGTAGTTGTCGTTGGTAACCTGCACCGACGCGTCGAGCCCCGACCAGATGTTGGCCTGCACGCGGCCCGAGATGCCCAGGATGTGGTCGCCGTCATCGTCGTCGTAGTAATAGCCGCCGAGATAGGCCCGAATGCCGTGGTCCTGGGAAAAGCGGCCGGGCAGGCCGACGCCCGCTTCAAAATCGAGGCCTCGCATGGCTGCCAGGTACGTGGTCAGCGTGTCGAAGGCCAGGTTCTGGCCGACGAATCGCTGCGACCCGCTGATGATCGATGTCCCGCTTTGCTGGGTCGTCTGGCCGACGGGGAAATACAAGTTGGTGCGAAAGTCGATCAGGCCATAAGTTTCCAGGCTCAGACCGACTTGCTGGAAGTACTCGTCGCGCGTGCCATCGCCGTCGTACCACAGGCTGACGCCGAAGATGCGGTCGAGCCCGCGGCTGAAGTATCGGTAGCCGGCGCCGGCGCTGCCGCCGAAGGTGCCGTCGATCGTCGGGTAAAACCGCAAGTCGCCGAAATAGAGCGAGTCGTTGAGCAGGAAGGAAGGAAATGCCTCGATCGGTGCGAGGGGCCGGTCCTGGACGACGCCCTGGCCGTAGGCAAATCCGCCTATGAAGTCGACCCCGAGGCCGTCATTGGGCGCCCCGGTGTTGAGAGGCGACGACACGCTCGAGGGCTTCCCGGTGGTCGAATCGCCGTCGTCATCATCCGCGGACGTCTTGCGAATCGGCGGCCGTTTGACGGGAGCATCGTCTGGATCGTCGTCATCGTCGTCGCCGGCGCGGACGACCCCGCACATCCAGACGAGCAGTCCAAGAATCAGAGCGATCGCCAACGCGGCCCGGCCGACGTTCCGTCGTTTGGCCAGGGCGCGCGGAACGAAACGGTCGAACTCTCGCGGAGTTGGTGCGAGCATAGTTTGGACCTGCGTGGGGAGTGCGCCGCCGAATCAGGGAAGGCGAACCGGCGGTGAGGACGGAAGGCGTGATTGAACAGAGATGTGGAGAGAGGACTGGCGAGAGGGAGGCGGTTTATACGACGGGAACGCCAAAGGGGTCAATAAGAAGACGCGGCGAATAGGCCGTGTAGTGCCTCGGGACGGCTTGGCCAATCTTCAGACTTGCGGTTAATTCGGCCTACCGTTCCGCCTTGCGCCGTCACCGCTCTTGCCCATTAAAATTCAGAAATGGCCTGGGTTTGCGATCGAAACGGCGTGCGGGCCACTGTTTTTGATCATTCGCAGGACGCGCGTCCACTTTCGCGAAGCGGTCTGCGGCCATCGGTGTGGCCGCCGTCGTGGCGATCGTCGTTGTGTCGGCGAGTTTCTATTTCGGCGGCCGGTTTGCAGGACGAATCGGGCCGTGTGTCCCCTCCTCATGCTGCGTACGCCCACTTTTTGACGCATTTGCCGGGATGAAACTCTCTCGGCGGCGTCATATCCCTTGAATGACCACTTTGAAGCGCTCCATGGGATGAGCCGAATCTCGCCGGAACTGATCGCGCGACTGTTCGACCGCCACGCGGCGGCCCTCGAACTGTTTGCGGCCCAATGGATCCCGGCACCGGCAGACGTCGTGCAGGAAGCGTTTTTGAAGCTCGTGAGGCAAGGACGGATCCCTGACCGACCGGCGGCCTGGCTCTATCGAGTCGTGCGGAACGGGGCAATCTCAGCAGCCCGACGCGATGTCCGCCGGCAACGCAACGAGCAGGCGGCGAGCGGAGTGGCGCAGTTGCGGCTCGAGGCCGACGCCGAGACTCCGCTCGACGCCAAGGTAGCCGCGCGAGCGCTGGAGGCGCTGCCGGACGAAAAACGCGAAGTCGTCATTGCGCGAATTTGGGGCGGTTTGACATTCGAGGAGATCGCGGAGTTTGCGGAGATCTCGTCGAGCGAGGCCCACCGCCGTTACGAGGCGGCCCTCGCCGTTCTGCGAAAGAGTTTGGGTGTCACATGGTTGACGAAAACAGCAGCCACCAAGAGATAAGCGGCGAAGAGATCGAAGATCGCAGCGAGCTGGAGCGGGCCTTGGCGCTGCTCAAGCCGTCGGCCAGCAGCATCGATCGCGATTCCTTCCTGTTCCTGGCGGGACGCGCTTCGGTCGAAACCGTTCGGCCCGGGGGCCCGTTCCGGCAATGGATGTGGCCGGCAGCCTCGCTCCTTAGCAGCCTCGCCGCGGTCGTGCTATCCGTTTTGTTGGTGACGCGACCTCAGCCGGCCGCGGCGCCGGTCGACACGCGAACCGCAAAGGCCATAGAAGTGACGCCAGGGGTCAGCGTTGCGACTGCCGAGCCCTCGTCGGCCGGCGAGCCTCAGTCCGACAGTTTCACAGCCACGCAGGACCAAGAGTTGGCGATGGCGCCGCCGTCGCGAGACGAAGCCGCGCGTGAGCTGGCGTCAGGGACCAATTATCCCCGTTTGCGCTCGTACGTGCTCGCGTACGGGGTCGACGCGTTGCCCGATCCGGCTCCGATTCGGGCGCAATCACCGGATTCGATCCGGGATGAGCCGCGCACGCAGCGCGAGCTGCTTCGCGCATTCTTGCAGGACCGCGCCGCGGTCAAAACCTCGACACACTCGGCCGGATGATTCCCCGAAAGGACAATCCATGTTTCGACGATTGAGAACAGGCTCGCGCGCTGCGCTGGCGACGCTCTTGGTCGCGGCAAGTGCCGCGTGCGCGTCGTGCCCCACCCTCGAGGCTGCGCCCCCAACCGATTCCGGGCACGGGAAGGCCACCGTGGTGAAACTGAATGTCGATCCGGCGGCTGAGCCGCGACCTGCGTTCAAGTACACACTGCTCGTGCCGGCCAGCGAGCGCAAGCCGGGAAACGCGGTTCCGTTTTATTATCGGGCCATCCTCGCCTACGCGACTTCTCAAGCCGCCAATCAGGGGGGGATGGATAACAAAATTCAGGAGTGGATGTCCGCCCCGCTGGCAACGTTTCCGCGAGACGCCGTTCGCAAAGCGCTGGCCGGATTTCGCGCCTTCGACGAATTGCGTGAAGCGACTAGTCGCGAGGAGTGCAATTGGGACTGGCGTATCGAGGGTGTCTCGGGAGTCAAGAGCTTTGAATTTCTCTTGGACGAAGTGCAGCGCTCTCGCGGCCTGGCACGCTGGTTGGCGGTCAAGGTCCGTCTCGAAATCGCCGAGGGCCGCTACGACGACGCCGTCGACACGCTGAGGATGGGTTATCAGCTCGCTCACGATCTCGGCAAGACGCAGATCCTGATTACAAGCCTGGTCGGCATCGCCATCGGCAGCGTGCTCGACGAGCAGCTGCACGCCTTTATGGAGGCGCCGCATTCGCCCAATTTGTATTGGGCGCGTAACAGCGCTTCCCCGTCCGCTCACGGAATCGCGTTGGGCCGTTGAATTCGAGACCGGCTTTCCAACGCGAGTCTTTCCGTTCCTGAAGGATCCGGAGCATGCCGAACATTCGCCTGTGCAATGGGCCGACTTGATCACAGACGCCTGTGGGACAATCAACGTCCTGGCGGGAGATGGCTTTCAAGGCCAACCCGTGGGCTGGAAAGACCGGCTCGTCGCCACGGGGTACGCTTTGCAAGGCTACACGCGGGCCAAGCGGGACTTGATCGCGGCCGGCTACGACGCGGCCCAGGTCGAACAGATGCCCGTGGGCCAGGTCATCGCCATCGACGAGGTGCGCATGTGCCGGTACGTGTCTGACGAAATTCGCAAATGGACGCTGATCCCCTATCCGGAGGGCGCACGGCGCTACCACGCTGCGGAGAGCGCTCTGATCCAGTCGGGCTATATGGGGCCGCCCCACACAGGCCGCGAGATCTTACCCATCGTTTCGCTGCTGCTCCCCGCGATTGGCCAGGTCGCAGAGGCGATGAACCGGCGAGACACGTCGATTGCCGCCAACCGCGTGATCGAGGCCATTCGCATGCAGGCGGCCCAGAATGGCGGCAAGCTGCCCCAATCGCTGGCCGAGGTCACGGTGGTTCCTGTCCCTAATAATCCACGGACCGAAAAACCCTTCCCCTACACGGTCCAAGGCAACACGGCCATTCTCGAGGTTCGCCGCGGCAGCCGAGCGCCCGAGCCGCTGCAGCCGTCCGACTACGTCTTCGAGATCACCATCGCGCACGACCGGCAGTAACGAGCGATCTTAAAACCCGCACGGTCCAACGAAACCGAACACTTGCAACCGACAAAAACCGGAGCATCGAGATGCAATCCAATCGACCTGTCGCCCACGGCCGGCGGCCGACCCCGATTATCGGCCTGGCGACCTTGCTGGTTGCCGGCGCTTGGCTGAGTTGTCCGGTCCCGACCCGGGCTCAAACGAAAGACTCCGCGATCCCTCCGGTCGTCGCCTCGACGCTCGACGATCAAACGGTCGCCTTGCTCGGCGTCGAGACGACGCGACTCGATCTGGACAGCGGTCTCCGCCAAGTCTCGGCGATTCCGATCCTGTCCGAGCGACAACGCGGCGATCTCCAGGTCCACAAGCAGAGCCTTGCGCTCTGGCTGGACCAGTTTCACAAGGCCGGAGGTCGCGAAATCTGGTTCGTGCTGACTCTCGCCGATGACCTGATGAACGGGCCATTCGCGGTCGTTCCGCTGGCGGAAGGCGCAAACCGGCAGGCGCTCGAGGGCCTGTTTGTTGCCGACAAAAAATTGGCAGGGCATCCCGAAATGGACTATCCAATCACCATGCAAGGCATGCTCGAGCGCGAGGGCGGGTTGATTTTTGGAGCCAATGCGGCGCTCAAGCGGTTGGGCGATTTTCACGGGCGGACGCGGGCGGTTCCGAAAGCGGCCCTCGACGCAGTCGCAGGGGCCGAGGTCCGGGCATTCTTGTTGCCCACGGACGACCAGCGCCGGGTGCTGCGGGAGTTCCTGCGCGATCCCGAGGCTGAGCGGGCGATTTTCGCGCAGATGCCACAGGGGACGGTTCCCGCCGAGTTCCTCCGCAACCCGGGCGAGATCGCGCGCCTGGCACTGGGCGAGGGGCTGCAATGGGTGGCCGCGGGCGTCACGACGCACGACAACCTGGCCCTCAAGCTCGTCATCGGCTCGAAAGACAACCTCTCCGCCAAGGCCCTCGATCTCTGGATGGCCGGCGCCTGGCTGTATGCCCGGAAACATGTCGCAGCCCAAAACAGCCAGGATTCCGCGATGATCGCCGGCCTGATCGACCAGTTTTCGCACCTCTTGGCGCCGAAGCTCGAGGGAGATCAGCTCACGATTCGCGTCGACATGAATCAGCTCATGGCCTCGGCCGCCGGCACATTCCTCGGGCAGGCAGCCTTTGGCGCGGCGCAGAGGGCCGAGCGGACCGTCGTGAGGAATCATCTCAAGCAATTGGCCCTGGCCATGCACAACTTCCACGACGTCTACAAGCACTTCCCGTCGGCAGCGATTCGCGACGCACAAGGTCGCCCCCTGTTGAGTTGGCGGGTGGCCCTGCTTCCCTTCCTCGAAGAGAACCAGCTCTACAAGCAGTTTCATCTCGACGAGCCTTGGGACAGCGAACACAACAAGGCGCTCATCCGCAAAATGCCGAGCGTCTTTGCCCCGCATAGCCCCCGGTTGCGCGCCGAGGGAAAGACGACGCTGCTCGTCCCGGTCGGCAAACAAACGATCTTCGGACCGCCCGAAGGCGTGTCGATCCGCGAGATCATCGACGGGACCTCGACCACGATCATGATTGTCGATGCCGACGAGGCCCGCGCGGTCGACTGGACAAAGCCCGCGGACCTCAACGTCGATGGCGTTGATGCCAAACAGGCCGTCTACGGGACGCGTAAAGAGGTGGTGTGCGCGTTTGCCGACGGGTCCGCGCACGTCCTCGGCCCGGCACTCACGGCGGAGCAGGTCCGCGCGTTGCTGACGCGAAACGGCCGCGAGGCGATGCAAACAGTTCCCTAGGGTCACGCCACAGGCCGAGGCTCGCCGTAGGCCAGGCCGGTTCACGAATTCTTCACAAGGCGAACGTCTATTAGGAATCGACCTCGAAGCGGTGCACAGCACGCCCGTGTTATAGTCGCTCCGTCGCTTGCGTCGTTCCTGTCGTCCGCCCCGCTAGAAGAATTCACCGCCGATGTCCGACTTGCGGCTGCGTCGCTGGCAGGAGATCACGGCCGCCAGCCTGTTCGTCGGCTACGCGGGCTATTACCTCGGACGCACGTGCCTGTCGATCGCCACCCCGCTGATGGTCGATGCGTCGCACGGCCTCGAACTGGAACAGATCGGCATCATCAGCAGTGTCGGCGTGGCCGCTTACGCGCTGGGGAAAGTCATCAACGGCGTCGTCGTCGATTACCTCGGCGGCCGTCGCATGTTTCTCGTCGGCATGGTGGCGACGATCGGCTGTACGGTCGCCTTCGGCTTGAGCAGCATTTTCACGCTGTTGGTCCTGATCTGGGGGGTGAGCCGATTCTTTCAGTCGATGGGCTGGCCGGCCCTCGTGAAAACGGCGTCGCGCTGGTATCCGCTCAACGGCCAGGCGACAGTGATGGGCATCCTGTCGTTGAGCTTCCTCTTCGGCGACGCTCTCATTCGCCTCTACCTGGGGGGCGTCGTCTGGATCGGCGAGCACTCGCCGCACACGGCGCTCGCGCACCTCAACGATTGGCGGGCCGTCTTTTTGATCGCGGCGGGCACGCTCGCCGTCATCGCTGTCTTGACGGCCGCCGTGCTGAGGGACAGCCCGCGCGATTTAGGTTTGGAAGAGCCGGCCGCCAATCCGAACAACGTGTTTGGCAAAGCGGGACAGACGGCGGGCCCCGTTCCGCTGGCCGCCCTGCTCCTGCCGCTGCTCGAAAGCCCCCTGTTCTGGACGATTTGCGGGATTAACTTCGGGCTGACCCTGATCCGCGAGGCGTTTCTCACCTGGAGCCCGACCTTTTTGAAAAACGTCGCCGGCCTGGGTGCGGGACAGGCGGGGATCGCCAGCCTCGTATTTCCGCTCGCGGGGGGCGTTTCCTCAATCGTCGCCGGCTTGCTGTCGGATCGACTGCAGGGACGACACGGGCGCGTCGTTGTGCCGTCGCTCGTGTTGGCCACCGGTTCGCTCTACGCGATGGGCGTGATCGACGTCGGCGGCAAGCCGTGGCTCGCGATGGGCCTGATCGCGGTCAACGCCTTCTTCTTGATCGGGCCCTACACTTATCTGACGGGCGTAATGGCCCTCGATCTGGGCGGCAAACGCGGCAGCTCGACAGCCGCCGGGCTGCTCGACGGCGCCGGCTACTTGGGCGGCATCGCGTCGGGTTATGGCGTGGCGCGGATCGCCAAGAGATTTGAATGGTACGGCGTCTTCAACACCCTCGCGGTCGCCTGCGGCTTGACCCTTATCTTCGCCGTGACATACTTGATCCTCAGCGAGCGCGGACGTCCGCCGGCCACCACCGACGACTTCCCCGCGACAGACCAAGAGTCGCAACCATGACCGCCGACACACCGACCGAAACTCTCCTCCAGGAAATTGCCGGGCTCTTTGCGCGGCACGGCCGGGAAATGTACGCCGGCGAGCCGATCACGCAGACCGAGCACGCACTACAGGCCGCGCTCCTCGCCGAGGAAAACGGCGCGGATGCCGCGCTGGTCACGGCCGCGTTCCTGCACGACGTCGGCCACCTGTTACACGATCTTGACGAGGACTGCGCCGAAGAGGGTATCGACGACAAGCACGAGGCGCTCGGAGCCGAGTGGCTGTCGCGGCATTTCGCCGCGGACGTCGTCGAGCCGGTGCGGCTGCACGTGGCGGCCAAGCGATACCTCTGCGCCGTCGACGAACAGTATTTCGCCCAACTCTCCGACGCGTCGCGGCTCAGCCTCTCGCTGCAAGGCGGCCCGTTCACGACCGCGCAGACACGCAAGTTCGAGGAGCATCCGAGCTTCGTCGCGGTGATCAAGCTTCGCCGCTGGGACGAGCAAGCAAAAGTCCCCCAGTTACCGACGCCGTCCTTGGAGCACTATCTCGACTGTGCCCGCACCGTGCTGACGCGGCGCGCGGGATCGCCGCAGTCGACTTGAGCGATCACTCGACCACGCCGATTCAATCTGTCAAACCACTCTCTGCCAAATTGCTGTGAGTCACCCGATGCCCGCCTCGCCGATCCGACTGGTCGTCTTCGATGTGGCGGGGACGATCATCGATCACGGGTCGATGTCGCCGGTCGCAGCGTTGGTCGTGGCCTTTCGCGAGTTGGGCATCGAGCTCTCGGATGCCGACGCCCGCGGGCCGATGGGGCTGCATAAGCGCGATCACATCGACCAGGTGTTGCGGCTGCCGCACATCGCCGCGCGCTGGCGGACGCTCTTCGGTCACGAGCCGACGGCGGTGGATGTCGACGCGCTCTACGAGCGGTTTCTGCCACTGCAAGCGACCGAGGCCCAGGCTCGGGTCGAGCTAATCCCGGGCGCGTTGCCCTGCCTCACCGCGGTACGCGAGCAAAAAATCGCGACGGGCACGACGACCGGCTATCCCCGTTCGATCGGCCAGCCGATTACCGACGCCGTTGCCGCCCAAGGTTGGCGAGCCGACCACTCGCTCTTTCCCGACGACGTCCGCGGCGGTCGGCCGGCTCCCTGGATGATTTTCCGCCTGATGGAGCTAACCGGCGTTTACCCGCCGGCAGCCGTCGTCAAAATCGGCGACACGGTGCCCGACATCGAAGAGGGCCGCAACGCGGGCGTGTGGACCGTCGGCGTCACGGACACCGGCAACGAAATCGGCCTGCCGCTGGCCGAGTGCCGAGCCCTCGATCCGTCAGAGCGGACGCGCCGCGCGGCAGCGGCGGCCGAAAAACTAGGCGCGCCGGCGCTCATGCAGTCATCGGCTCGGTGGCCGGGTTGCCGGCCTTTCTCGAAGCGCTCGGGGCGCGGATCGGCGGCGGCGAACGTCCGTAAATTGGTCAATCGGGGTCCCTCAGCCTCACTCCCAGCGCTGCCAGTTCTCTTCCGCCAAGCCGAACGACATTGTCATCCCGGCGCCGCCGGTGGCCGTGACGATGGTCACGCCGGGCAGCGGCTCGGCAATGAATTGCGGTTCGGACGCGTGCTTCGCGTAGATTCCGGACCAATGCTCGCCGATCGTCCAGGTTTGCAGCCGGAAGACGGCCCGCAGCTCGCGGAGCATCAACTCGTCGATTGCGGTCTTGTCGAACGGCGAGATGGCCTCGTTGTATTCGTGTGAATCGCCGAGGACGGCTTCGCCCAAGCGATTCTGCGACACCATCACGTGAATTCCGTAGCGGTCGAGTTCGGGCGATTCGGCGGCGACTCGCTGCTTGACGGCCGCCAGCGATTCGCAAACGTCGAAGTTGTGATAGTGACGCAGCGTCAGCCCGCTGGCTAGGTGCGGCCCGATCCGCCAGCCGCCGGCCTGTGCCACCGTCCGCAGCATCTGCAGCTTGCACCGCCGCAGGCCCGACTGGGCAAGGACGTCGGGAAACAGCGTCTCAAAATCGGCCCCGCTGCAGACGAGCGTGCGACGGGCGGCGAAGCGTCGGCCGTCGGCCGTTTCGATCCCGCGACCGTCGGCCGCGCGGACGAGCGTGCCAAAATGGAATTCGACGCCGTGCCGCTCTCGCAGCCAGTCGGCAATCGTCGCGATCGCTTCCCGCGGATCGACGCACAATTCGGTCGGACTCCATAGCCCGCCCAACAGGCCGACCGGATTGGCGGCGGGCGAGGCTGCCGTCACTTCGTCGGCCGTCATCAGCCGCGCGTTGTAGCCGAGCGCCGGCGCCCGTTCAGCAAACTCGGCCAGCACGGCCCATTCATCCGGGCGATGGGCGAGGTGAATCGAGCCGCACTCGTTGACCCACAGCCCGGCTTCGCGTTTGACCTCGAGCCACAACTCGCGGCTCCGCAGGGCTGTCGCATGGCACACTCCCGGCGGCTGACCGACGGGCCAGATCATGCCGAAGTTGCGAATGCTCGCCCCCTCGGCCCGCCGCGACCGCTCGAAGACGCGGACCGATTTGCCCCGTCGCACGGCAGCCCACGCGTGCGCGAGCCCGACGATCCCGCCGCCGACGATGATGACATCTGTTTCGGGCACTTTTTTCTCTCGGGGCCGCCCCGGCGATCCGTCATGCGGGTGATCGCGTGACGGCATATTCCAGTCGCACCGTCCCCGTCTTCTTGTAGACCTTGCTGTTCGTGAGTCGCAGTTTCGTCCGGTCCGACCGGCTCGGCAGCGGCAGGCCACCGCCGAGCAGCACGGGGACAACGGAGACCTCGACCGTGTCGACCCGACCCAGCGCCAGCAAGCTGCCAAAAAGCGTTCCGCCGCCAAACAGCCAAATGTCTTTGCCCGGCAGGGATCGCAATTGCACCAGCTCGCGCTCCAGGTCGCCGCCGATCACCGTGACGTCGGGATGATCGGCGGCCCGTAGTGTTCGCGAAACCACGACCACGACGACGCCCGGCATTTTGGGGGCTCCCGGGGCTTGGGTCAGCTCAAACGTGCGGCGGCCCGTCAGCCACGTGTCAAAGCGGGCGAAGAGCGCGGCGAAATCAACCTCCGGGTCGGGCACAATCCAGTCCGACTCGCCGCCCGGACCTGCGATATATCCGTCCAGGCTCATGGCGACTGAGTAGCAGAATCCGTCTCATCGAAACCCCCCGTGTCCGTCCAAAAACCCATTGGGCCTTCCGGAATTGCAGACGAAAGGACCGCCGGCCCTGCGTCATTTCATGTGGAGGAAGGCATAACCCATCGGAGCGCGCTCGCGTGAACCCAGTCCCTCCTCAATCCACCGTATCCCCCATTGGCTCGTCGATCGCGCATCGCGTTTTCGCGATTGCGATTCTTTTTTTCTCATTTCTTTTACCCGGTTCTTTCCTGCTTTTCGACGAGGAGGTGGAGAATGGCTGCGCCTGCGGTACGCTCTTCAATCGTCAAGTATCTGTACACCCACAATCCGTTTTACGCGATCAGCGCGGTCCTGATGCTCTACGCAATCCGGACCGCGTACGAACGGCTGGGAATCGAGGCGGGCAATTGCTGGCTGATGACCGGGGCATTGGCCGGTTACACGCTGGTGCTGGCGGTGATCGGCGTCTGGATTGTGCGGTGGGGCAAGGTGTGGGAGGACGCCCGCTCGATCCTGTTGATGCTGTTGGTGCTGTTCTTGGCGGTGTCGATCAGTGCCGACGACTTGTTCGTGAAGGTCGAGACGTCGTCGACCGCGACCTCGCTCTTGGCTTGCGGGTTTCTCTTCGCGGCGACGGTTTCGGAGGGCGTCCTCTGGGGGGCCGGCGTGCGCTTGGGGTGGCGCTATCGCGTCCCCTACCACCTGATGCTGGCACTCTTCTTCGGCGCCCCCTGCCTTTATTCGCCCGGGTTGCATCCGCAGTTTGAGCTTTGGCTCGATTGGCTGCTGCTTTTGTTCCCCGTCGCTGCGGCCGCCCTATTCTTGAGTCTGATGCCGGCCGTCCGGGGCGGCGCCGGCTCTGTGGCCGCCAACGGCACGCCGTGGCCCTGGCCCTGGTTCCCCGGGGCGGCTTTCGGCGTGATCGCGGCGGCTGTGAGCTTGCGCTCCTACGCGCTGACGATGACGTTCGGGCTCGATGGCGACATTTGGCGCAAGCTGCCATCGGGCCGCGAGATCGTGTTCGACACGGTTTGGGGAACGTATTTCCTGGTGCCGCTCGGCTTCGCGATCCTGATCTTGCTCTTGGAAATCGCGCTGGTGACGAGCAACCGGCGCTTGGCGCAACAAGTCGTCAACGGCGCGGCGCTCCTCTTGGCGCTC
Organism: uncultured Planctomycetaceae bacterium; assembly: GCA_963800135.1. Taxonomy (GTDB): domain Bacteria; phylum Planctomycetota; class Planctomycetia; order Planctomycetales; family Planctomycetaceae; genus DASPSM01. The sequence goes on from CAWCZR010000004.1 coordinate 311,990, forward strand.
GCGTTGCCCTGGATTGATGAGCCCATTTCCCGCGCGTTTCAGCAAGTTGTGGTGCACAAAATCGGCTCGCCGCTCTGGCTGACGATCTGGGGGCTCGTCGCACTTTACGCCTGGGCCTGGTTCCGCGGCGCTCCGACGGCTGGGCGGTGCGGCCTGGCCGCCGCTCTCCTCTTGACCGTCGTCGGCCGCCAGACGATCGACCTGGAGACGCTGACGGCGCCCCAACCGTGGCCTCTGCTGGCGATCGGCACATTGTTGTTGGCGCACGGGATCCGAGTTCGTTCGTCGCGGTTTTGCCCGGCGGCCAGTCTGCTCGTGACCGCCGGCCTCTGGTACGTCCTGCCGCGCACGCCACTGGCCGAGCTGCGAACGTTGATCTGTGCCGACCTGCTCTGGGCGGCCTGGGCGGCGATCGGGTTCGTCTTTCACGATCCTCTCGCGCTCACATTGCGGGTGGTCGGTGCGGCGATGTTTCCGGTCTCGACCCTGGTCGCGATGGCGAGTGAGCCGGGCGCGGCGATGCCCGTTTGGGTCCGCGCGCTCTACCTCATCGTTCTGGCCATTGTCTGCTTGGTTGTCGCCCGAGCCTGGCGGAATCTTTGGTATTTGTACGGATTCGGCGGGATGGTGGGCGTGGCGGCCTACGCGGGTGCCGTCAGTGGCTTTCACAAGGCCGCCAGCCTCATCGGCCGCGACGCAATGATTGCCTTCGCCTGGAGCTTCGGCGCGCTCCTCGTCGCCCTCTTGATCAGTGCACAAAAGGCGAGTTGGTTGCCCCGCAAAATGTGGCCACGTTGGCGAAACGGCAGCGGCGAAACGCTGGCGGTCAAACCTAATGGCGCGGCCGCCAACGGACTGTCTGCCGATGCCTCTTCCTGAGGCGAGGGGTTCAGGTCATCCGGTCCGGGCGCATGCGCGCGGCCCGGCCGGGTGCGCCTGGATTTTGGCACCTTAGATTCGACCGTCGCGCCTGCTTCGTCCGCGCGGCGTACCGATCCGATGACAGTCGACCGGGCGACGGCTACGATCGAGGTGAGTGGGGGAGCAGGCGATGACTTCGTCCGTCGATCTCTACGGCACAGCTTACGGAAACTTCGCGGCGCGGGCCGTCGCCGAGGTTCGCCAGGAGACGTATGGCGAGGATTTTGGCCAGACCAGCTGGGTCACGAGGGACGAATATCGCCGGTTTATCGCTCGGCTGGAGCTGCGAGCAGGCGAGCGTGTGTTGGACGTCGGCTGCGGCTCGGGCGGCCCGGCTCTGTTTCTCGCGCGGGAAACGGGCTGCCATGTGACGGGCATCGACATCAGTGAGCCCGGCATCCGCGAGGCCGAAAACCAGGCGCGGGCGATGGGCCGGCAGGGGCAAGCGGCATTTTTACAGGCCGACGTGTGCGAGCGGCTCCCGCTCGACGCGGGCCAATTCGACGCGATCGTCTGCCTGGACGTCCTCTGTCACTTACGGGACCGGGGCCACGTCTTCGAAGAGTGGCACCGAGTCCTGCGCCCGGACGGTCGCATGCTGGTGACCGATCCGGTGGTCGTCACGGGACTCGTCTCGAAGGACGAGCTGGCCGTCCGCAGCTCGACGGGGCACTTCGAATTCTGTCCGCCCGGCGTAAACGAGCAACTGCTGCGTGCCGCCGGCTTCACGCTCGAGTCGACGGACGACGCCACGGAACAAGAGGCGGCAGCCTCCGGCCGCTGGCACGACGCGCGCGAAAAGCGATCGACCGCTCTGATTCCTCTGGAGGGCGAAGAGACGTTCTCCGGCCTGCAACGGTTTCTAAGCACCGTTCATCGGCTGTGTGCCGAGCGGCGGCTGTCGCGGCACGTGTATCTGGGTCGCAAACTTCCTCATTAGAATTGACGGGACGGGAATTCACATGATGCGGCGTTCTGTGTGTGCGGTGCTCTTGGCGGCTGTTTCGCTGCTGATCGTCCGGCAAGTGCCAGCGGCCGAGGCTCCTTCGAGCAAGCGTTGGGAAAAGGCCATCCTCGCGTTCGAAGCAGCCGACAAAGAAACGCCGCCGCCACAGGGAGCCGTGCTGTTCATCGGCTCCTCGAGCATTCGCTTCTGGAAGTCGCTGGCGAAGGATTTCCCGCAATACAACGTGATCAATCGCGGCTTCGGCGGGTCGCAGATTGCCGACAGCACTTACTATGCGGATCGCATTGTCATTCCCTACCGGCCGAGCGTGATCCTCCTGCATGCCGGCAACAACGACCTCGCTGCGGGGAAGACGCCGCGACAGGTTTATGACGACTTTCGCGCGTTCGTCGAGAAAGTGCACACGGCGATGCCGGAGACGCCGATCGCCTTTATCTCGATCAATCCGACGCCCGCGCGGTGGGCACAGGCCGAAAAACAGAAAGAGACGAACGGCTTGATCAAGCGTTACATCGAGTCGGGCGATCGGCTCGCGTATATCAACATCTGGGACGCGCTCCTTGGTCCGGACGGGCAGCCGCGGCCCGATTTGCACATCAAGGATCGCCTGCATCCGAACGCCGCCGGCTACAAAATTCGCGCCGAAATCATCAGCAAGTATCTCGAGACGCTGAAGCTGCGGAAGAAGTGAGCGCCAAAGGTCTGTGCCCGGTCGCGGTAGTCAAAACGACATGTAGAGCACGGGCGGTGGTTCCTGCTGAAAGGCCCAGTCGAAGTACAGCACAAGCACGACGATCGCTGTCTGCGTGCACAAAAGCGAGTAAAGGAGCGCCGGTCGCGCGCTGATGCCGGCCGCCAGTCGCGCGAGCGCGACGCCGATCGTCTCGGCTTTCCACAATGCGACGAGCGCGAGCGCCGCCACAACGAATGGGATCGCGTCGAGCGTCCGCCAGGTCGACGCGCCCAGCGTTGTCGGCAGCGCGACCAGTTCGTGCCACGCCGAGGTGAGCAGCACTTGCACCTCGTGCGGCGTAAGGGCGAAGAAGAGCATGCAGAAGCAGACGTAGTGCAGCGTGACGAGCGTGGCGATCCAGCGGATCGTGCGATTCTGCAAATAGACCTTGAACCCGGGACCGCCGAGCCTCGCTCGCAGCAGATCGCCGTAAGCCCGCGTCGCCGCGGCCCCCAACCCATTGAGCGCACCAAAGATCACAAATCCGCCGGTCGTGCCGTGCCAGACGCCGGCCAGAAATAGTGCCACGAACAGCAGCAAATAGCTCCAGTAGCGGGCCGCGCCGGGGAAGTGCGTGGCCGCCGACTTGTAGCTCGTCATAAAGATGTAGTCGCGGATCCAGTGGGTCACGCTGATGTGCCAGCGGTCCCAGAAGTCGAGCACGTTGCGAGCGAGAAACGGGCGATTGAAGTTCTCCGGCAGCTTGAAGCCCAGCAACCCGCCGATGCCGATCATCACGTCCGTGTAGCCCGCGAAGTTGAAGTACAGGTAGGCTGGGTAGGCGTAGAAGCAGGTCACCGCGTGGGCGAGGCTGTGCGGCTCCGCGACGTTGGAGGCCGTCACGAAAATCGAGTGAGCCCACGTCGCCAAAATGCTGATTTTGAGCAGCCCCAGCAGCAAGCGCGTCCACAGCAGCACGCCTTCGCGCGGGTCGCGGGGCTGCTCGTCCATTTTGTTCCAACTCGACGCGAAATCGTTGTAGCGCTGGATCGGCCCCGCCGTGAGCGTGAAGAACGCCAACTGGTAATTCAAATAGGACCAGAGACTGAAGGGAGCCAGTTGTCCCTGCCACTCGTCGACCAACATGTGAATCAGCTTGAAGAGTATGTACGAGAGGCCGACCAGCTCGATCGGATGCACTTCGAGATCCCAATCCATCGGCACCGGGACCCAGCTCGAAAAGAAGCCGTACCGTTTGAGGTACAAGAAGACGAGCAGCACCAGTCCGATCGCGGCAGCGACTACCGCGCCATGATGTGTCGCCCGCACGAGCCGGAGCGAGGCGTACGTCCCCAGGAGCGCGCAAGCGAAGAAGATCGCGCTGCGCTCGTTGGGCACTTGAGTTTCCAAAAACAGTCCGGTGGCGACGGACAGAATCACTTGTCGCGTCAGCCGGTTCGGCACGAGATGAAAGACGACCACGACGGCGAGGCATAGTGCCAGGAAGGTGAGCGAACAAACCGCCATCGCCGCGTCTCAACCGAATTCGAGCTTAGTGCCGGACCAATCGTGTCGGGCGAAGGTCACGTTCCCTGGGGTTTGCCGGCCGCCGGGAGCGCCGCACGGACCTCACGCGCGAGTTGTTCGGTGAACTTCTGCGTCCCCTGCGGATTGGCGTGCGAGTAGTCCCAGCACAGCTCGGGAGCGTATCGCAGAATGGTTTGGTCGGCAGCGACGAGCAAATGGGGAGACGCCATTTGCAAATCGCGGAGCCAATGCTCGACCCGCTCGAAGCTCAGCTTCTTGGTCGCCTGAGCCGAGACCGGGCAGAACCGCACCATCAAGGGAATTCTCGCGTTGTCACACGCCTCGGCCAGCCGCCGCAGACCGGCATCCCAGGCTTTGTGAATCAGCACCAATCCGCCGGGACGATCCAAGTTCTTGGGAGGTCCGTGTCCCGAAAGCTCGAAATGGCCCCGCTTCTGCCGCGTCAACGTTTCGTACTGGCGATAGGTGACTCTCTCCATCCCGATCAAGGGCAGATCGCGAACGTCCTGCGATTTTTCGCTGAATCGCGACTCGGCTCGGTCCCAGGCCAGCACTGTTCCCTGGCGGAACGTGTAGCCCAGGTGGGCTTGCAGCGAGCCGGCGTTCTGCGCGTCGAAGCCGAAGCAGTTCACGAAGTGGTTCCGCAGCTTGATCCAGTACCAGGGGACGTCGTGCTCGAGACCGACGGGCGACAGGCAGACGACCATCAGCCGCGGCGCCGGATGTTTCGAGAGGTACGCCTTGCCGATGTTCAGCATCACGCCGGGCCCGAGATCCCCGACGATGCCCAGGTTGTACGCACGGAATCCGCTCAGATGCTCGAACGCGATTGGATCGACGCCCGTCCGGCAAGCGCTGTCGCCGAGAAAGACGACGTCGTTGGCTTCGTTCGACGACAAGGCGTAATCGATCGCCGCCACGACGCACGTTTCATCGAAGGTGGGGGAGCGCCGCGGATCGAAGAATCGCTCGGCCGTCGGTACGTCGTGGACCGTATCGAGCGCGATCCCCCAAACCGAACCCAGGAGCACGACAAAGATCAGCCCTACGCAAGCCGTCGGCACGAGCCAGCGTAACCGTTGTTTGGTCATGCCGATTCGGGTCTGCGGCGACGGAAAGGGTCCACCGGCGAGCGGCAGCGAGGACGAGAGTGGAGAATCACTCATGGACGAACGGAGATCTCACGGGGAATGAGTGTCCATTATGGCCCGCCGCAAACCTGAGCGACAGGTCTCGAATTCGCGCGGCCGACGGCAAATGTAAGGATTGGGGCAACTGGGGGAACCGGACACCCCTCGCCAGAACGCTCTCGCGGCAACCTATGATAAGGGAAGGGATTTCGCCGCCCGCCAATGCGGCCGATCGTCACGTCCGCCCGCCGTCGCCAAACATCCCGCAGGCGGAGCCCGTAGATAACTGGGGCTCCCGGGACCGAGGCTGGGCTTTTTCGCGCCGGGACGCGAAAATAGAAGGATCGACAGACGTGCGCCGGACGCGATTTCAGCACACCACTCTAGCCCTCCGATACCGCGTGTCCTCGTCCCTCCCCACCGAGACCCACGATACGCTCGTCCAGGATGAGCGAGAGACCGCCCAGGCCGCCGACCTCAGCCGTTGGCAGGAGACTCCGCCCGGACAGGTGCCGGGCTACACACTGCTGCGGTCGTTGGGGGGCGGGGCCTTCGGCACGGTCTGGCTCGCGTCTGAAGACAACACGGGCAAGCAAGTTGCGATCAAGTTCTATACGCACCAGCGCGGGCTCGATTGGTCGCTGCTCAACCGCGAAGTTGAAAAGCTGGCCGTGCTCTATACGTCCCGCCACATCGTGCGGCTGATCGACGTCGGCTGGAACAGCGAGCCCCCCTACTACGTGATGGAGTACCTGGCGAGTGGATCGCTTGCCTCGCACCTGGCGGCCGGACCGTTGCCGGTGAATGAATCCGTGCGGATCGCCGAGGGGGTGTTGAGCGCCCTCGTGCATGCGCACGGCAGCGGAATTTTGCATTGCGATCTAAAGCCGGCCAACGTGTTGTTGGACAACGAATTCGAGCCGCGGCTTTGCGACTTCGGCCAGTCCCGCTTGTCGAACGAGCAGAACCCGGCGCTCGGCAGCCTATTCTACATGGCGCCGGAGCAAGCCGATCTCGAGGCCATTCCCGACGCACGCTGGGACGTCTACGCGCTGGGCGCCCTGCTCTATCACATGCTCTGTGGCAAGCCGCCGTACTGGACGCCCGAGATCGAGGAAGAGATCCGCGCCGCCCCCACACTCGAGGACAAGCTGACGGTCTACCGCGACCGCATCCGCACGAGTCAAAAGCCGACCGGCTTGCGCAACGTGCCCGGCGTCGATCGGCGGCTTTCAGAAATCGTCGAACGCTGTCTCCAAATCGACTCGCCCCGGCGTTTCCCCAACGCCCAGGCTGTGCTCGACATGCTGGTGATGCGGGATCGCTCGCGGGCGCGGCGTCCGTTGATCAGCCTGGGCATCGTGGGGCCCAGCCTGCTCCTGTTGGGCATGGCCTGGCTGGTCTTCAACTTGTTGGGCACGGCCGAAAAAAACGCCAACAAGCTCATGACCCTCCGTGCGAACGAGAGCGACATCTTGTCCGCGCGGATTGCCGCGCAGAGCATCGGACGCGACCTGAGCGAGCGTGAACAGGAACTGATTGAGATCTCCGATCGCATCACGCAGGATAAATCGCTCAAGGCGCTGCGCGACGCGATCAACCAGCCGGCGATCAAGGACAAGGCGCAGAACGAGAAGACGTTCGCGGAACTGAACACGGCCCGCAAGGAGTCCGACGATCGCTTCGACAAGCTCGGGCTGCAAAAAGATTTCAGCTGGTTTGTCATCGATCGCCAGGGAGTGCAGAAGTGGCGCTCGCCGCTTTTGGAGCAGCGCTGGCAATACCCATACACGGTCGGTCAGAATTATTCGTTTCGCGATTACTTTCATGGAATGGGCGTGGACTACGAGCGGGGCAAGCAGCCGTCCAATCTCAAGCCGATCCGGGTGCCCCACACCTCGCAATGGTTCACTGAAGCGCTGAACGAGCGGCATCTAGTAGCCGTCTCGGTGCCGATTTTTGACGAATCGGACAACGTGATCGGCGTGCTGGGGCGAACGATCGAGATTCGCTCGTTGCTGGACGTGTACAGCAAAGCCATCTTCGCGGAGCCGGACTCCCCGTCCGGCGCGCCCGACGACACGCGGGAAATCGCGCTGATCGAGCGGTCGCGGGGCAATGTGCTCGACCACACGTGGTTCGACAAGCATCACCAGGAGTTGCGGCAGCAAACGCTCAAGCCGGAGGTGCTCGCATCGTTCCGCGTCTCGGACGAGGTGCGGGCAAAACTCCAACGTCTGACGCACGCCGACGCGCCCCTGGGCAAGCTCGACTCGGAGGTGGACGAGCATTACATCGACCCCTTGAGCCGCCTCGACATTGCCTCGAAGGATCTCTCCGGCGAATGGCTGGCGGCGTTTGCCGCCGTCCCCTGGACCGATTGGGTGGCCGTCGTCCAAGAGCGGCGCAGCGCGGCCCTCGAGCCCGTGCAGGAGATGAAATCGCGGCTGACGCGGACGGGGCTCTGGGCTTTGCTCGTCAGTTGTGCGCTGATCGGCCTGTTTTGGTACTTTGTGGGCCGCGCGCTGGTTGATCGCACGCCCCGCTTCTGGCCGCTGCGGCCGAATCGCGGGACGGGCGGCGGCCTCGGTACGCCGACGCCGCGCGGGCTGTAGCGCGCGAGAAGCGGAATCATTGTCTCCCCTCGCACGGGCCGAAGAGAACCGCCAGTGTTCGTCCTCGTCGCACAAGGATTGGATCGCGGCCAGCAGTGGCGGCACGACCTGGAGTCGGCCCGCACGTATCTGCTCGGCCGCGACGGCGGCGCGGATTTGGCCGTTCCCTGGGACGCGCACATTTCCCGCCGTCATGTCCGTCTGACGCTGGCCGACGGCCGCTTGAGCGTCGAGATGCTGCCCGAGGCGCGCAATCCCATCTTCGTCAATGGTCGGCAGTCCGGGCGTTTTTCGCTCGAAGAGGGGGAGCGATTCGTCATCGGCACGACCACCTTCACGCTGGAGCGACCCGCCCCTTCGCGGCTGAGCGAAACCGGGCCGCTGGAAGAAGTCACATTCGATCCGCACGTGCTCCGGAACGTGCGGTTCAGCGATGCCGATCGCCGGTTCGATGTGCTCACGCGGCTGCACGAGGTCATCTGGAGTGCGCGCACCAAGAGCGAGCTGTACCACCGACTGTCCAGCCTGATCCTGGCGGGCGTCGGCAGCGCTGAAGCGGTGGCGATCGTCGAAATCGACGACTCCGGGACGGTCCATGTGCTCAACTGGGATCGCCGTCGCGAAGTTGCCGGCTTCGTGCAGCCCAGCGCGCGGCTCATCGGCGATGCGCTCTTGCGTCGACGGCGCAGCGTGCTGCACGTCTGGGAGTCGGCGAAACTGGCCGACAGCAACTACACGATCTCGGCGGAGTTCGACTGGGCTTATTGCACGCCCGTCGCCGACGGCAACTCGTCCTGGGGAATTTATGTAGCCGGCGGTCAAGACCGGCCACTGGCGTCCGGGCAGATCGCGCGGGCCGACGGCGTCTTCCTGCAAGCCGACGTCAAGTTCACCGAGCTCGTGGCGGAGATCGTCAGCTCCGTGCTGCGGCTCAATCGCTTTGAGCGGCAAAAGTCGGGGTTGCGGCAGTTCTTCGCCCCGCCCATCTTGTCGGCCTTGGGCGACGACCTCGACACGGCCCTGCTCGAGCCGCGCGAATGTGACGTCACCGTGCTGTTCTGCGACCTGCGCGGCTTCAGTCAGACGGCCGAGGCGGCGGCCAACAATCTGCGCGGACTCCTCGAACGCGTGAGCCGCGCGCTGGGTGTGATGACGAGCCAGATCCTCAAGCACGGCGGAGTCACGGGCGACTTCCAGGGCGACGCCGCGATGGGCTTTTGGGGCTGGCCGATTTCCTCGCCCGAATCGCCGCTCGAAGCGTGCCGCGCGGCGCTCGGCATCCGCGCCGCCTTTCAAGAGACGTTCGGCCGGCAGGACCATCCGCTCAAGAATTTTCAGGTCGGCATCGGCGTCGCGCACGGCCGCGCCGTGGCGGGAAAAATTGGCACGGCTGAGCAGGTGAAGGTTACGGTGTTCGGGCCGGTGGTCAATCTGGCCAGCCGACTGGAAAGTATGACGAAGCAGCTGCGAGTGCCGATCGTGATCGACGAAGCGACAGCCGCGATCATCAATGCGCGTCTGGATCGGCGGGAGGGGCGGACGCGGCGACTGGCGAAAGTTCTGCCCTACGGGATCGAAACGCCCGTCGTCGTCAGCGAGCTGTTGCCGCCGGCGTCGGCCGAGGGCGTGCTCACCGACGAACAGGTCGCGTTCTTCGATCAGGCGGTCGGGCACTTCATCGACGGCCGTTGGGAAGACGCCTACCAGGATCTGCACCGCATGCCCGCCAGCGACCGCGCGCAGGACTTCTTGGGCGTGGTCATCGCCCAACACAATCGCGTGCCGCCGGCCAGTTGGAACGGTGTGCTCGAGCTGCCAAATAAATAGCGCTTGAGCCCACCCAATCTTCATCGCTCGCTCGCGGTTTCTATAAAAACGCTCTCGCCCGAGATTCCTCAAACAGCCCGTTTCTCCGCAGTTTCGCGGGCACTTTCTCCTGGTCAAAGCGGCCGCGGCCCGGTCAACGGCACGCCGGTTGCACTTCTGAAGGCCAACACTCGCGCTCCGTGTCAAAAACTCCGGAGCGATTCATCGAATCTTGAAATTTCCCGGCGACAATCAGGCGGTAAATCCAGCGAAAAACAGGCTGGAAATCATGCCGGGGAATCCGAGGCTCAATATGAGGGATCGCGTGCGCTGTCGGTCCGAGCTGCTTCCGGTGCACAGAGTCTCAGTCCGTACGCTGAAAAAAAAGGCAGATTATGGCTCGCGGCTTTTTGATCGACATGGATGGAGTCATCTATCGGGGATCCGAATTGATCTCTGGCGCCCAAGCCTTCGTCAATCACCTCAGGCGCACGGACGTGCCGTTTTTGTTTCTCACAAACAACAGCCAGCGCACGCGCCGCGACGTGGCGACCAAGCTCCGCCGCATGGGCATCCAGGCCGAGGAGCGGCACGTCTTCACCTGCGCGATGGCGACGGCGCGCTTTCTCGCACAACAGAAACCAAATGGGACGGCCTTCGTCATCGGCGAAGGCGGCCTGTTGCAAGCCCTTCACACCAACGGTTACGCGATTGTTGATCATGACCCCGACTACGTGGTTGTTGGAGAAGGGCGGGCGCTCAACTTCGAGATGTTCGAGACGGCCGTCCGCATGATCCAGAAAGGCGCCAAGCTCGTCGCCACCAATCTCGATCCGAATTGTCCCACGCAGCAAGGCATGCGCCCGGGCTGCGGCGCCATCGTCGCGCTCTTGGAAACGGCCACCGGGCGCAAGGCGTTCAGCGTCGGCAAGCCCAGCCCGGTGATGATGCGGGCGGCCCGCAAGGAACTGGGCCTGTCCGCCGATGAAACGATCATGATTGGCGACACCATGGAGACTGACATCCTCGGCGGCGTGCAGATGGGCTATCGCACGGTCCTCGTTCTTTCCGGCAGCACGCGGAAAGAGGACATCGACAACTACGCCTACCGCCCCGACACGATCGTCGACTCGGTCGCCGACCTCTGCAACGGCCGCTTTCTGACGAATGGCACGGCTGCCTAACCAGCTTCGGCCGACTGATAGTTTCGACTGCACACCGACTCTCGGCGGCCCAAGTTCTCGGCGGCCTCACGTGCCGAATCGGTTGACGCGACGCCCGCCGGCTCGACGTGCAAGTCCCGCGCCACCCGCCAAATTCCTGGCCAAAAAGTGCCAAAGTCGGCCGCAAATCGGTCGCGGGACCCTTAAATTTTGGCCGCGTTGGTCGCGGCACGGAGTCGGTTTCGGCAATATAATCGAGGTTTGGCGCACCTCCCGACTCACATCCTGGATCCAACGCACGCCTCTGATGCCGGATACCGTCGTCGAACTCGGCAAAGTCGATTGGAAGCGGATCTTTCCGTGGGTCCGCTTGTTCCGCGTCTTCCGCACGGCCATCGACCTGCGGATGCTGACGTTGAGCTGCGTCGCGCTCGTCGCTCTGTCGGTGGGCGATTGGATCTTTACCAGACTGCCGTTTGCTGCCGCGGCCAAAAGTTCTCCGGAATCGCGCGTCGCCTACACGTGGCACCGACCCGCCGCCGAAAACCCGCTCGATCTGCCGACCAAGGTCGTGCACAACCCGTGGGGCGCGCTCGTCGGCGTGGCTTCGAGTTGGGAAGGCATGCTTCAGCCGGCGCGAACGGTGCTGGAACCGGCCCGCGTCATTTTGCTGCCCGACGCGAGCTGGAGCCAAAAGGCCCTCGCGTGGACGCGGCTCTTGTGGGCGCTGTGTGTCTGGTCGATCTTGGGCGGAGCGATGACGAGGATCGCCGCCGTCGAGCAGGCCACCGACGCTCCGATGGCTTTTTCCGGCGCACTCCGCTTCTCGCTGGAGAATTTTCTGTCGTACATGACGGCCGCCCTGCTGCCCGTCGTCGGGACCGGTATCTTTTGGATCTTGTGCACAATCGGCGGCTGGATCGGTCGCATTCCCTACATCGGGCAGCCGGCGCTCGGACTGTTGTGGGGCCTCGAGTTGGCCTTTGGCTTTCTGATGGCGCTGATTCTGCTTGCAGCCGTCGCCGGCTGGCCGCTGATGTACGCCACGATCGGTGTCGAGGCCAGCGACGGTTTCGACGCGTTCAGCCGTTCGTATAGCTACGTCTTCACGCGGCCGTGGCACTACCTGTGGTTCGCTATCGTGGCGCTCACGTACGGGGCGTTCGTCACGACCTTTATTTCCATCGTCGCGTCGCTGGTGGTTTATCTTTCGGCAGCCGGCGTCGCGTCGGGAATGGGGCCGACCCGCGCCGCGGAGATGCTCTTCGGCGCGCCCGACTCGGTCGGCGGACCGGCGTTCATCAGCAAGGCGACGGCGGCGAACGTCGGTGCCGGCACGTATCTCGCGGGGGCCTGGCTGCAATTGGTCGGCCTGCTCGTCGCTGCTTTTGCAACCAGCTTTTTCTGGACAGCCAGCACGGTGATTTACCTGTTGCTGCGACACGTTGACGATGCGACCGACTTCCGCGAGGTGTTCCCGCCGCCCACCGAGGATAAAGACGAGCTGCGACCCTTCGTGGGAGTGGCCGCCTCCGAACAGCCCGTCATCGAACGTCCGCCCGAGGGAGACTTCGCCGCGGGACCGCGCCGCGTGCCCGGCGTGAGCGAACCGGAAAAACCGCGCAGCGACCCGTCGGTACCGCCGCCCGTGCCGCCGAATAATCCGAGTCCGCCGAGCCATCCGACGCCGCCGTCGGGCGAGGCTGGTGGGCCTCTGAGTTGATCGCTCGGAGTCGTCAGTGGTCGGCGCCTTGAGTCGTTTGCCTCGGGGGGTTGACACCCCCCGCTCGGCGGTACTGCCATCGCGTCAAGCGAGAAGGCTCACGCCGTGTGTGCTCGGCCGGCGTCCGGCAGGCGTGACAGTTCCTGCCACAACTTGCGGTAATAGCGCATGACTTGCTTCGGATCCGTCGTCGCCTGGCACTCGGCCAGGCAGTAGCCCTCGAAGCCGGCCCCTTGCAGCAGCGTGAACAGTTCGCGGTAGGGGTAGCCCGAGTACAGCTCGTTGATGTGGCAGGTGCGGCCGAGCTTTTTCTTGACGCGATCGAAGCCGGTTTTCACCGACCCGTTCACGACGTCGCTCGCGTTGGAGTTCCAGCAGACGCCCACGTTCGACTGATCGGCGACCTGCATGATGTCGGCGATCAGCGACAAATCGGAGCTCTCGCGGCCGTGCACCTCGAGGCGGATCTCCATCCCGTAGCCCTCGGCAAACTGGCCACACTCGCGGAGCGCCTTGCCGATCTGCTCGGCCGTGCCATGCCGATCCTTGCCTTTGACCAGCCCATTGGGCCGAACTTTCACGCCGCTCCCGCCGATGTCATGCGAGAGCACGACGGACTGCTTGGTCAGCTCGATGTTCTTCTTCACGACGGTCGGATCGTTGCTGTGAAACTCACACGTCGACCCGATGCCGACGACCTCGACGCCCGCGTCGACAAATCGCTTCTGCACCGCGGTTCGTTGGTCCTTGGTGAGCGTGACCTCGACGCCGTGCTTGTGCGTCGTCCGCAGCTCGGCGCCGGCGTAGCCGTTGTCAGCGCAATTCTTGATGAGCGTGGGGAGATCCCAATTCGCCCCCCATTGATAGGTCACCATGCCGAGTTTCATCGATGGTCCTCCGAGAAGTTTGCATCTGCTGGCAATTCAATATAGGTGACTCGCCCGGCGGCACAAAGCGGGGCACCCGTCTCGCACATGCCTATACGTGGTGAGGGTCTGTGAACGCCATTCGCAAGTCGATTCGCGAGTCGATATAGTCTCGGACGGCGTGCTTCGTGTCGCACGGCAAGTCTGTCGTGCCGATTCGTACTCAAGAATCGCCCGTCGAAGGATATCCTCATGCCCTACAAGAAACCTGTGGCCGTTCTGGTCGCGTGTTTGCTGGCCTGCTTCGGCGGATGGACCGCGGCCTCTCGCGCGGATGGTGACAAACCAGCGGAGCCAACGACCGCGCCCGCTCACCCGCCAACGGAGGAAGGCCAGAAGAAGCCCGAGGTGCTGATCTACCGGTCGCCGGCTCTGGAAAAACTGATCGCGCGGACGATGGATGTCAAAAAGCCGGTCGAAACGCGTCTCGAGACCGGACTCGTCGACGCCCGACTGTTTGAAAATCGCGTCCTGATTTTCGCCGCCGCGCGGAAGAGCGACGCCTGCCAACGGTTCTTTTCGATCCTCCTCCACGGCTCGGCGATGCGAAACGGTGACCAAGAGGCTGCCGAAAAGCTGGGGAATTTCACGCGCCTGGCGATCGACACTTCAGCCCCCAAAGCTGCTGCCGAGCTCAAGACGGTTTTCGAGAAATGGCACTTAACGGCTCCCGCGGGAGACGACGCCCTTCTCGCCGTGGTCGACCCCGACGGACAATTGATCGCAGCCACAACCGCCGCTGAACTCTGGCCGGACGCGAAAAGGGACGCCGCACCGCTCGCCGCGTTTCTGAAGAAAAACGCAGCGCCCGTGCCGGACGCACAGAAGCGTTTGGCCGATGCGCTCGCTCAGGCTCGCAGCGAGAACAAACGCGTGTTCGTCGAACAGAGCGCCAATTGGTGCGGCTGGTGTCACGTCTTGGCTCGATATCTCGATCAACACCGCTCGCTCGTCGAAAAGGACTACGTCTGGATTACGGTCGACGAGCGATTCACGCACGCCAACGACGTGATGAAAAAGCTTCGCCCGAAAGCCCAAGGCGGGATTCCCTGGGTCGTCATCCTCGATGCCGACGGCAAGCCCCTCATCACCAGCGACGCTCCGGAGGGCAACATCGGCTACCCGAGCGAGCCCAAAGAAATCGAGCATTTTGAAAAGATGCTGCGGACGACCGCGCAGCATATGTCGGAGGCCGAAATCAAGATCCTGGTGGCCGACTTGCAGAAAAAATAGGTTCCACTCGCCAAACCGCCACGCGGAGCAGCTGAATGCTACTTGCCTATGCCGACCAGTCCGTGATTGTCACCCAGACCGGGATCGGCCTTGGCTCGGTGATCGCCGTTGTCTGCTCCTGGGACCGCAATCGCTCGATCTTGTGGGCGATCCTTGCCGGAATCCTGTCGTGGCTCTACGTCATCTACTTCGCGCTGACACGGACTAAGTAGCCGTAACACAGCCTGGTTCGGCCGACGATCGATACGTCCCGTCCCGGCGTTCGTGTCCCGTCCCATCTTCCCCCCTCGCCCGTCCGCTTCGGCGGATGGGAGAGAGGGCCGGGGTGAGGGTCGATTTCTCTGGGCTCTTCCCAGTGAAACAACGTGTCCCGTCCCAGTCCCGAGGCCTGTCCCGGAGCCCGATCCGCCTTTAGGCCGTCCCTGGCTTTGGACCTTGGACTTTGGACCTTGGACTCAAACGAGTTCCCGTCCCGGTCCCGGCATCCGCAGGCTGCATCAAATTCCTCGGGCTTTTCTTCCGGTGAAACAACGAGTCCCGTCCCAGTCCCGAGTCCCGTCCCAATCGCCTGTCCGTTGCGGTTAAGAGCTGACCAGTGCCCAATTTCTCCGGGTTTCGCTCGGTAAAACAACTTGTCCCGTCCCGGTGTCCCGACCGAATCCCACGCCAAGTCGCCTGTCCATGGTGGTCAGAAGCTAGCCAAAGGCGATTGTGAATACGGCGGGATTCGCTCGATGAAACAACGTGTCCCGTCCCGGTCCCGCGTCCCGTCCGAAGCCCGATCCACCGGGCGCACTCCCTGGCTTTGGACCTTGGGACTTTGGAATCAGCCCAAAGAGTCCCGTCCCGTCACGTCTTTTGACTTACCCTGGGGCGCACTGCGATCGGCCTCCGCTCCCGCCCCAAGAGGGATACCGTTCAGCCTACCGGTAGCAACGTCGATCGCGGAAGCCCGTGTTTCTAGGAGCGTAGAAACAAGTCGCGAAGTTTTTGGGGGGCCGCAACAAGTCACCCGGCGGGCTCAAGCCTGACAGGACCGGCTCGCGACTTCCGCCGCCTACCAGCGGAAGACGGCCGTGCCCCAGGTCAGGCCGGCGCCGAAGCCGCTTAGGAGGAGCGTGTCGCCGGGGTGGATGCGGCCGGCGCGGAAGGCTTCGTCGAGGGCGATCGGGACCGAGGCGCCCGACGTGTTGCCGTAGCGCTGGATGTTGTTGAAGACCCGCTCGCGGGGAATCTTGAGGGCATCGACGGCCGCGTCGATGATTCGCTGATTGGCCTGGTGCAGGATATACACCGAGACGTCGTTGACGCCGAGGTTCGGATTGTTCCAGCACCAGTTGGATCGTGTCGGTCAGCGCGCGGACGGCCCACTTGAAGACGCTGCGGCCGTCCATGTGGACGTATTGCCGGCCGGCCTGCACGCTCTCGGGGCTGGACGGCTCGCGCGTGCCTCCGGCGGGAATCACCAACAGCGGTCCGCCGCCGCCGTCGGCGCCGAGCTGATAGCACAAGAGTCCCTGCTTGGGAGTGCCGCGGGTGATGACGGCCGCACCCGCGCCGTCGCCGAACAGGGGATACGTACGCTGGTCGGTCGGATTCATGAAGCGGGTGTTGGTGTCAGCTCCCAGGGCCAACGCGGTCGTCGCATTGCCTGTGGCAACGTACTGGGCCGCGGTCGAGAGCGAGTACATGAATCCCGAGCAGGCGGCCGACAGGTCGAAGGCCGGGCAAGCGAGTCCCAACCGATCCTGCACCAGGCAGGCGGTCGAGGGACAAAAGTGGTCGGGCGTGAACGTGCCGATGATCAGCAGCTCGACGTCTTTCGGCCCCAGGCCGGCTGCGGCGAGCGCCCGTTTTGCCGCCTCGACGCACAAGTCGCTGGTCGCCTGATTGGCCGAAGCACGGCGGCGTTCGACAATGCCAGAACGCTGCTCGATCCACTCGGGGTCGAAGCCGTTTTCGCGCAGGAGGTCGGCATTCGTGATGACGTTGTCGGGCACGTAGGAACCGGTGCCGACGATCTGCACGCCCATCAGCGAATTGGTCTTGCGCCGTACGACGAAGGTGCCGGCCTTGGCCGGCTCGCCCTCGGGGGGCGTCGGATTCGCAGGTGTCGGCGCGGACTGGTTGCGCAATTGCGTAATCTCTTGAGCGGTCGGGCCGGCAGCGAGCGTGCCTTCGACGCGGACCGTGGATTGATGCATCACTCGACAACCCCGTAAGAAGTCCGACGACGCGCTCTCGCGCGGGCAGCTCGGCGGACGCCCCGTCAAGGAACCGAATCGAGATTCGTGTTCAGTCGGCGACCCACTGCTGAAAAAATCACGCGGCTCGGAATGGCACGCCCTTCCACCCAGGTGGCTTGCGCGAGCGTGTCCTGGCCGGCCGCCGGACTGTCCCGGGTCCGGGTTGGGGCTGGGAGTATAGTCGCTCTCATCTTAAGACGCTAGCGCGACTTCGGCGCCCCGGAATGTGAAGAATCCGGGCGCGGCGGCCCTGCGGCGGCGGATTTTGCGGCCAAATTCAGCCTCGCGACGGTCCCGTCAGGGCGACACTTGGATGCCCGCCCGCCCGTCCGTATTATCGCTCGTATTACATCGACAAGCCGGGAACGGGCCGCACCGCAACCGGCACGCCGGGGAACTGCTCGTGTCGAACATGACGGTGCATCGGATTCGGCTTCGCGGCCCCTGGCTTTTGGTTCCCGACGCAGGCACTGACGCTGGGGGACTCACCGAAACTGAGACGGGCACCGAGACTGCGGCCCGCACGGTGCGGCTGCCGGCCCCACGAGGCGAACTGGTCGACGGCGGTGCAGGGCGCGTCCGGCTGAGTCGGCGGTTTCACTGCCCGACCAATCTCGGGCCGGATGACCGGGTGTCGGTCGTCGTCCACGAGTTGCCCGATGGGGCAGACGTTTGCCTCAACGGCACCCGCCTCGCCCGGCAATCGTCCGACGTCGCCGCAGATTCGGTCTTTGCCACGTCCCGCCTGGAACCCACCAACTTGCTCAGCGTCGAGTTCGACGCGGGCACCATCCCGGCGACCGGTGACGAGCCTTGGGGCGACGTCGCCCTGTTGATTTCCAGTCCCCGAAATTGAGAACACCACCGATGACACGCATCAGCCCGCGTCTGAGATTCCGCACCGCGCTTTCGGCCCGCAATACCCGGCTTCATGGCCTTGTCGCCGTCGTGGCGTGTTCGTTCCTGATCGCCGTCTCCGCAGTTCCAGTGGCGGCCGCCCCTCCCACGCCGGCGCCGGCACCCAAGGGCCCGAAGCGAATTCCACCTGCCGGAATCGCCGTGCCGCCCGAAAAGAAAGAGGCACTCGAAAAGGACCTCGCCGCGCTTGGCGAAGACATCAGCGAGCTGAGCAAACACCCGTCAGCGCGCGTCCGCTCGCTGCTCCCCGACGTGCAGATCTTCTGGCAGGCCGTGCATAACGCGCTGGCCGACGGAGAGTTTTTCAACCGGCGGGAGTTCGATTGGGCCGCCGATCTGCTCCGCGAAGGGCGGGCCCGCGCCGCCGCGCTCAAAGATAACAAGGCCCCTTGGACCGAGGCCCACGGCCTGGTTGTCCGCGGCTATCGATCCAAGCTCGACGACTCCATCCAGCCCTACGGACTGGTCGTTCCCGCGTCCTACACGTCGGCCGGAAATGACAAGTTCCGCCTCGACTTCTGGTTTCACGGGCGGGGCGAGAACTTGAGCGAGGTCAATTTCCTCCGCGACCGGCAGAAGAATGTCGGCACCTTTTCTCCACCCGACACGATCGTGCTGCATCCGTACGGGCGGTACTGCAACGCCAACAAGTTCGCCGGCGAGGTCGACGTCTTCGAGGCGCTGGCTTCGGTCAAGGACCGCTATCGCATCGATGACGACCGGATCGTGGTTCGCGGCTTCTCGATGGGGGGCGCCTCGACCTGGCACCTGGCCGTCCACTATCCCAGCCTCTGGGCGGCCGCCAATCCCGGCGCCGGCTTCGCCGAAACGCCCGTCTTTGCCAACGTGTTTCATCATGAGCCTCTGACGCCGACGTGGTGGGAAACCAAGCTGTTTCATTGGTACGACGCCACCGATTGGGCCGAAAACCTTTGGCACTGCCCGACGGTCGCCTATTCCGGCGAGATCGATTCGCAGAAGCAAGCCGCCGACATCATGGCCGAGGCGATGAAGCCGTACGGGCTCGAGCTGGTCCACGTGATCGGCCCAAAGACCAAACATCAATACCATCCGCAGGCCCGGCTGGAAGTCGACCGGCGGATCGCGCAGCTCGCCGAACATGGCCGCGAGACGCTGCCGGAAGGGGTTCGCTTCACGACGTACACGCTGCGCTACAATCGCTGCGCGTGGATCACCGTCGACGCACTCGACCATCATTGGGAGCGGGCGCGGGTCGAGGGGCACGCCGACGAAAGCGGGAACATCGTGTTCGCGACGGAGAACGTACGGGCCTTCACGGTCAGCATTCCGCCTGGCTACGCACCGATTCGACCGTCGGTGCAGAAAGAAGTTTCGCTGCAATTTCTGCCGTCGCTGGTCGACAGCAACGCCCGCGAGCCGCAAGTGCTGCAGGTCCCGTCGCTCACCCAGAGCGACCGCAGCTGGACCGTCGCGGTCCATCGAGAGGGGAAGCAGTGGAAAACGGGACCGCTGCCCTCGGCCGGCCTGCGGAAGCGGCACGGTTTGCAGGGGCCGATCGACGATGCGTTTCTCGAGCCGTTCTTGTTCGTGCGTCCGACCGGAAAATCGGCCCATCCGGAAGTCGAGACGTGGGTGCAGCACGAACTCGATCGGGCCGTCGTCCGCTGGCGGCGGCAGTTTCGCGGTTCGCCACGGGTCGCCGACGACCGCGACCTGACCGACGCCGACATCGCCTCCAAGAACCTGATCCTGTGGGGCGATGCGTCCAGCAACTCAGTGATCGCGCGGATCGCCGACAAGCTGCCGATCCGCGAGGAAGGGGGCCAAGTCACGGCCGGCGCCCGCCGCTACGACGCGGCCCATCATGTGCCGATTTTGATTTACCCCAACCCGCTCAACCCGAATCGTTACGTCGTGATCAACAGCGGCTTCACGTTCCGGGAACATGCCGACATGAGCAACGCACTGCAGATTCCCATGCTGCCGGACTGGGCCATCGTCGACATCCGCACGCCGCCGGGCGACGACTGGCCCGGCAAGATGGCCGCGGCCGACTTCTTCGACGAAGAATGGAAGCTCGGGCCGCCGCACGCGGAGTGAATCTGCTGGTGGGTTCGTGTTTCTCGGGCGGCACGAGACTGCGCTTCGCAGAGCGTTTAGGGCTCGTTCGCGGGAGCCTCGCCGCCGTTGGGATCATCGACGTCAACTTGCGACCAGTCGATCCCCGCACCGTGCGCCTTCAAGTCGGCGAAGATTTGCTTCGCTCGTGGCAGATCATCTTCGAGGACGACCACGGAGACGCCGCGAGACGTTTCCGCGCGGAAGCCGGCAGTGAACCCTCCGACAGCTTGGGCCTTGATGCCCTCCGCTTCGAGCGCGCTCACGATGGCCGTGGCTTCGTATTCGCCGGGGACGGTTGTCAGTTTGACCAGATTCTCGTCGTCGAGATTCATTCGCGTGGTCCTACAAGCGGCGCGTGTGTCCTGGAGCGGCGCGTGTCCCGGAACGCTCAGACGTGTGCCTTCTTCAAAGCCCGCAGCTCGCGCGGCAGCGGGAAGTTGACATTTTCAGACCGGAAGGTCACTTCGCGGACCTCGGCCCTGAAGCGATCGGCCAGATAGTCGATGCACTCCTGCACAACTTGTTCCGGAGCACTCGCTCCCGCGGTGATCGCCACAACTTCGCAGTTGTCGAACCATTCCGACCGCAGCTCGTGCGGACCGTCGATCAGGTAGGCCGGCTTGCCGCACGACTGGCCAATCTCCATCAGCCGGCGGCTGTTGGAGCTGTTCTGACTTCCCAACACGATCAGCACGTCGGCTTGCGGAATCAACTCGGAAACGGCTTGCTGACGGTTCGTGGTGGCGTAGCAGATGTCTTCTTTGGGGGGCGACGCAATTTGCGGGTACCGCAGCCGCAATCGCTCGATCACCGCGTTGGCCTCGTCGATGCTCAGTGTGGTCTGCGTGAGATAGGCGATCTTGGCGTCCGGCGAAAACGGTAACGCGTCGACTTCGGCCGGGCTCTCCACGAGCGTGATGCTGCGCGGAGCCTCGCCCATCGTGCCGATGACCTCGTCGTGTCCCTCATGGCCGATCAGCACGATGTGATAGCCTTCGCGGGCGAATTTGAGAGCTTCGAGATGGACCTTGGTCACCAGCGGACAGGTGGCGTCGATCGTCTGCAGGCGGCGGGCACGGGCCTCGGCACGGACCTGGGGGGAGACGCCGTGCGCGCTATAGAGCAGCAGTGACCCCTCGGGGACTTGTGAAATCTCCTCGACGAACGTAACTCCTTGTCGGGCAAAGCGATCCACCACGTACTTGTTGTGCACAATCTCGTGGTAGACGTAGATGTTCGGCCCGAACATCCGGATCGCCTCGTCGAGGCAATCGATGGCCATGTTGACGCCGGCACAGAAGCCGCGCGGGTTGGCCAACAGAATTTGCATGGGCATGAACGGAGACCTGGAGCGCGCCGTGTTTTCGACGAATTGTAGACGCTCCGCGACGAGAAGCCCACCGTGGACGTCGCCGCCCGTCTGAAATCTCGTTTATCGCGCGGACGTCACTCGATACGTCACATTTTCAGCAGGGCCGTGAATCCGGCTTGTTCGTAATGGTGATCTCCTGTGAGCGCGTCGCGAATGCCCCGTTCGGCCATGACGACAAACGAAATGCAATCGGTCAGCGACCACTGCTTGTCCGTGCGGGAATGATACAACTCCAGCCCGCGCTCGAATAAATCATCCGTTGTCGTCGCAATTTCATTGGTCGGGACGGCTCGGAAACTCGATATGAGGCGCTTAACCGTGCTCCGATTTGACGTGCGTGCCAGCCCATCGGCGAGCTCGGCCACGATCCATGTCGTCGTCACCAAAGGAGCCGCAAGTCGCTTCGAGAACTCGACTGCGTCCCCATGCGCCGCGTCGGCCGGATTTATAATCGCGAAGAAGTAAAACGAGTCGACGAACACGGCGCTCATGACTTGGCAACGCCGTGAACGTAATGGTCATGCTGCTGCGCCATGTCGGTTGGAAGGTCGGGCACTGTTCCGATCACGTCGGCGAACTGCTCCGCGAGAGTCGGGGGCTGCGTGGCGGAAGCCTCCGAGCCCGCCTTGGGCGTCATCGCCCGGTCCCAGATTCTCTCCAGGACATCTCGCGCCTCCGCCGGATTGTTAACGGGCTGCGGATTCGCGCAAACGCGGCCGGTCTCATCTTGAGCGCAGAAATCTCCGTGCCCGTCCGGGTAAACGTACAACCGTAGATCGAGCCGGGCCCCTTTCGGGGTCTGGTGGATTGGAAGATTGGATAGCCATTCGTCAAATTTCATAGAATCCTCCCCCACCTATTCTACACCATGGACCGGTGCGCGCGTCGGACTTCGGAGCCAACCGCGCGATACCATCAACCGCGAGCGGACCTTGGGTGCCGAGGGGGCGACTGGGGGTCGCACCAAGCCTCACTCCACCGTTACGCTCTTGGCCAGATTGCGGGGTCGGTCGACGTTGCAGCCGCGGAGGAGTGCGATGTGGTAGGCCAACAGCTGCAGCGGGACGACGGTGACCAGCGGCTGCAAAAACTCGTCCACGTCCGGCACATAGATCACGTCGTCGGCCCGTTCGGCGATGCAGTCGTCTCCTTCGCAGGCGATGGCGATGACCGGGCCTTTGCGGGCCTTGATCTCTTCCAGGTTGCTAATGATCTTCGGGTAAATCTGGCCGCGCGGAATCACGAAGACGCTGGGCGTTTCCTCGTCCACCAGTGCGATCGGGCCGTGCTTCATTTCGGCCGCCGGGTAACCCTCGGCATGGATATAGCTGATTTCTTTGAGCTTGAGGGCTCCCTCGAGCGCCACCGGGAAGTTGTGCAGCCGGCCGAGGTAGAGGAAGTTGTTCGCGCGGTGATATTTCTCGGCGACTTCGCGGACCGCGTCGTGGCATCGCAGCGTTCGCTCGACGATCTCGGGCATCGCCTTCAGCCGGTCGATCATCCGCTTGCCGGCGGGGAACGACAGGTGACGCATGCGGCCCAGGTAGAGCGATAGAAGCATAAGCGACGTGATCTGCGCGGTGAACGCCTTCGTCGAGGCGACGCCGATCTCGGGGCCCGCGTGCAGGTAGATGCCGCCGTCGGCTTCGCGGGCAATCGTGGAGCCGACGACATTGCAGATCGCCAGCGTGGGGTGTCCCTTGCGCTTGCACTCTCGCATGGCGGCCAGCGTGTCGGCCGTCTCGCCGCTTTGGGTAATGGCGAAGACCATGGTGGCGTCGGTCATCGGCGGATTGCGATAGCGGAGCTCGCTGGCATATTCGACTTCGGTTGGAATGCGGGTGAATTCTTCGAGCAAATATTCACCCACGAGTCCCGCGTGCCAACTTGTGCCGCACGCGGTGAGCACGATGCGGTCGATGCGACGCAGTTGTTGCGGGTCGACATTCAGGCCGCCGAACTTGGCCGTCGCCTCGTCTTCGTCGAGCCGGCCGCGGAGGACGTTTTCGACTGTCTGCGGCTGCTCGAAGATTTCCTTGAGCATGTAGTGCTCGTAGCCGCCGCGATCGGCGTCGCCGAGCGTTTTTTCGATCGTGTGGACGGCCGGCGAGAAGGGCCCCGAATCGCGGTGGATCAGTTGCATGCCCTCCGGCCGGAGGATGACGATTTCATGGTCGGCCAGGTACACGACCTCTTCGGTGTAGCCGATCAGCGGACTGGAGTCGCTCGCCAAAAAGAACTCTTCGTGACCGACGCCGACGACGAGCGGGCTGCCGAGCCGGGCGCCGAAAATCGTGTTGGGCAAATCGCGAAAGAGGATGGCCAGGCCGTACGTCCCGTTGAGGCGGAGCAGCGAATGCTCAAGAGCGGTCTGGCATGTGTGTTCGTTGACGGGCCCTCCTTCGAGACGGAGCAGTTCGTCGAGATGGTGGGCGATCAGATGGGCGATCACCTCTGTGTCGGTCCCGGTGCGGAAGACGTACCCCAGTTCCTGCAGCTGGCTCCGCAGAACGCTGTGGTTTTCGATGACGCCGTTATGAACCAGCACGACTTCGCCGTTGCCGCCCACGTGCGGGTGCGAATTGACGTCCGTGGTGGCGCCGTGGGTCGCCCAGCGGGTGTGCCCGATCCCGATCGTGCCGGGGATCGGGTCGGCTTCGAGCTGCCCTGCGACGGCCTGCACGCGTCCCGCCTTTTTGCGAACGCTGATGCGGCCGTCCCGCGCGATGGCGACGCCCGCGCTATCGTAGCCGCGATATTCCAGGCGATGCAGCCCCTCGAGGATGATGTCCTGGGCCGACCGGTAGCCGACGTATCCGACGATGCCGCACATGGGGTTCCGCTCCTAGGCTGCTTGATCTCGTCTCCGATACGGCGCGGATGGGCGACGCCCGATCGGCTCTGTCGATCCAACGATGGGTAATCAGGAATTCTATCCCGCGCGCCGTTCCTGGTGCGGCAGATTCTGTGCGGGAAGCCAGACCGGCGCCACGCCCCGCGCCTCGAACATGTGGGCCAGGTGCAGGTGGCACGTGAAGAACAACACCTGCTGATTCTGCTCCGCGAACTCAAGCAGCGTTTCGACGGCCGCTTCCGTCCGCAGCTGATCGAAGTTGACCAGCACGTCGTCAAAGACCATCGGCAGCTCGACACCCTGCTGGGCCAGTTGCCGCACGGCAGCCATTCGCACCGCCAGGAAGAGTTGTTCCCGCGTGCCGCCGCTAAGCTTGTCGACCGTGAGCGTATGCCCGCGCTCGTCGTCGATCCGCAGCTCGCGCTGCCCCAGCGGCGTCCAGATATTCCGATAACGGCCCCGCGTCAGCCGCTCGAGATAGCGCGACGCCGAGGCCAAAGTGGCCGGCTGGCAAGTGCGCTCGAAGTTCGAGCGAACGCGGTCGAGCGCCTGCCGAGCCAGCGCCAGCCCCAGCCACTGCTCGGCCGTCCGCTTCAATTCGTGCCGAGTCTGCGACGCCTCGAAACGCAGCCGGCTAGCCTCGACGTTCGCTTCAAGCGATTTCAGCGACTGTTTGACGCTGCCCAGCTCTTCAAACGCCGCATGCACGTCGCGCTCGATTTGTTCCAGCTCCGCCGCCAGAGATTCGATTTTCTCGCGGTTTTCCTCGGCATTGAACTGCACCAGATCGTCTTCGACGATCGCCAGGTCCGGCTCGCTCTCGCCGGCCGCCCGCAGCTCATCCTGGGCTGCAGCGAGCAGCTCTTGGCACTCAGCCCGACGCTGCACCCAGCCGACCCGCACGAGGAACTCGGCACGGCTGCCCGCGCCTCCTTTGGCGAAGAGGGCCACGCGGCGGAGCCGCAACAATTGCACGCGTCGCCCCGCTTGCCGTCGTTTGCGACGATGCTGCCACAGCTCCCGGTGCGACCGCCGCGCCTCCTCGGTCACGCTGCCCAGCGACTCCAGTTCCCGGCTCCAGGCCGATAGCGTCTCGAGCGACGGGGCTTGCACGTCCGGATTCTTGCCGGCCTTGCGGGCGGCGTCTCGCATCCGCTCTTCGAACGAATCGAGCTGGCGTTGGAGTTGGTCGGCTTCGTCCGCCGCCGCCTTCGTGTCTCGCAAGTGCTCGCGGGCGTCGGCGATGCGATGCCAGGTCTCCAGGGCCTCGGCGATCTTCACCGTTTCCGGCAGACCGTTTTCCTTCACCGACAGGCACCAGCTCTGTCGTTCGGCACTGAGCGACCGTTGGACCGCTTGGAAGCGCGAACGCAATTCGGTCATGCGTTTGCGACGCATCTGAATCGCGCGCCGAGCACGATCGCAGGAATGCAAGTCGGCCAGTCGATCGGTGGCGTGTTTGACGTGCCGTTCGTGCTCCGCTTCGGGTGAAAGCATCACTGTGTTCGCATCGCCGACAGCACCGCTCGCTGGCGTCTGGGGTGCGGGAGTATTTTCCGCCGAGCCTTCCGCGGCCGGCGTCGCTGCAGCTGGGGCAACCGGCGGAGCGGCGGCGTCCATCCGGGCGATGGCCGTGGTCGTCTCGCGTATCTGCGCGGCGATCTTGTCCCGCTCTTTGACGCGTTCGGCGTCGCCAATCGTTTGCGCGTCGTGATGGCGTTTGAAGCCCCAGGCGAGACCCAGCCCGGTACAGCCGATAAATGTCAGCCCCAGTCCAGCCACGACGTCGACGGCGGCCGTCGCCTGATAGGCGCCGACCAGCGTGACCAGCAGGCCGCTTCCGGCCAGCAGCATCAGAAACTTCGTGATCCAGGGCGGCATCTCGGCTCCGTCCGCGGCCGCATGTTCGGCCAGCGCGCGTTGCCGTGCGTCGAGATCGGCTGCCCGCTCTCGCAGCCGCTTCAGCTCGCTCAACTGCTGCAACCGCGTCGTCTGTTCGCCGATCGCCTGTTCGATCGAGGAATTTCCCAGCGGCTTCAGTCGCTCATCCAGCAGCGCAGCCTGTTTGCGGACGGACCGATTTAGAAGTTTTTGGCGGCGGGCCAGCCGATGACGTCGACGCAACGCGGAGCGAAAACGGTCCGCCGCCGCGAGCAGCCGGCGATGCGCGGCCGGACTCGTGTCGATGCGTTCCAAGCGAGCGGCCGACCACCCTTCGCCCAAATCCTGGACGACGCTGTCGAGCCGCTCCCGGCACTCGCCCGCCTTGGTGCGGGCAGCCGCCGCTTGTTGGGACGCGTCGCGATACCAGCCGGCATGCTCGACAAAGCCGGCCAGGCCCGCCGCATGCTGCTTGAGCCGGCGTGCCTCCGCCAATCCGCGGTGGCGATCGCGCATCGCGGCTACTTCCTGTGACAGCTGATCGCGGCCCTGCGTGAAGGATTCGAGCTCCGTATCCAGCCGTTCGAGCCGCTCGAAGGCGCGTGCCGGAAAATTCGTGAGGACGGGAATTTCGGCCTGCTCGTGCTCGATCTCGCGGACCTGGTGCCAATAGGGCCAGATCCGCTCGAGCAGTCGGTGGCCGGAATGTTGCCGCTCGAGTTGCGACCGCCGTCGCTTGAGAGTTTCGATCCGCGCCTCGATGCGGGCCCGGCGGGCGCAGGCGTCCGCGTGCTCCTCGCGCAGTCCGAGATGCGCGTCCTGCTCCTCGCGCAGCGACTGATCGTGCTCCAGCACGTCGGCCAAGCGGCCCGAGCGGGTGGCTCCGTCGAAGACCGCGGCTGATTGAGCCCCGAGCGCCCGTGTGGCATCGAGGAGTTTTTGACCGGTCGGCCCGAGGGTCAAGCCGTAGATGTGGTGAGCGACCTCGTCGTCTTCGAGCGTCGCCAGTTCCTGCAGCTCGTTCAGCCCGACGGCAAAGACGTTCTCGAAGAGCGATTCGTTCGTACGGAAAAGCAGCTCAGCCAACAGGGCTTCGGCCGGTTCCTGCCGATCGGTCCCGACGACTGAAACAAGCCCGCGCGTGCCGCGATCGGAAATGCGATGGATCGAATAGGGGGCCGCAGCGGACGCGACCTGCAGGGCGCCTTCCCATCGCACCGGTTGCGGCGTGCCCGTTTCCAGATCGACTTCGAACGGCTCGAACCCGTAGAGGACGCTGCGAATGAAGCGCCAGAGGGTCGTCTTGCCGGCTTCGTTCGGTCCGTAGAAGACAGTCAGCCCGCGGCCGGAGACCGGCAGGTTCAACTGCCGCCAGACACCAAAGCGATTGACCTCGATCTTCGTGATCTTCATCGGGCGGCTCCTGACGCCGCGACGCGAAACAGCTGCTGGCCGATCTGTTCGGCCTGCGTCGTGATCGCGGGCAGGTTCACGTCGTCCAGCAGGCCTGCAAGTCGATCGGCCCACTGGGAGTCGGTAACGCGCAACCCGTCGACGCACGCACGGAACAAGTCGGGCGACCCCCGGTGGCACGAAACCAGCGCCTCGACGAAGTCCGTTTGCAACGGATCGGCGGTGTCGGACCGATCGCTCGATTCGACAATCGCCTCGACGGTGATGTGATGCGCGGCATCGGCGGCGCTCGGCACGGCCGTCGCGTCGGCCAGTTCCTGCCGCAGCTGCCGCAGGACCGACTCGTCTTCCAGCGCGTCGATCGCCGGATGGCTGCCGCGGAGGATCCATTGAAAGATCCAGGCGTTTTCGCAGGCCTCGGGCCGCAGACTATCGAGGTGCGGTCGGCAGCGCGCCAACAGGGCGGCTCGATCGAAGGGGGACGGCACTTCGACGACAAACTGCTCCCAGCGGACCGAAGCCGCGGGTAGAAAGTCGCAGCGGAGCGTGCCGTCCGCTTCGACGGTGACAAGCGTGCAGCCGCGCGGCCCGGACTGATCGGGACCGCGGCCTTGCAGCGGTCCGGGGTCGTGGGCGATGCCGCGTCGTCGGGCCAGCGTGCGCCGTGCCGAGCCGCCACCGAGCGCGACGTAGTCGACGGCCACCACCCGGCGAGTCTCGCCTGGCGCGCGGGCTGTGTCGGAATTCGCGGAGCCAGCGTCGTGATTCGTGCCGAACGCGGCGACGTCGGGCTGCCCTTCTGGATACCAGTCTTGCAGAGTGGCGTCGTCGATCTCGCCACCCGACGCGAGGACGCCGATCTTGAAGGGGACGGCCCGTTGGCTGGCCGACCGCAGCTCGTCGCGGAGCGTGCGGGCCTTTTTGCGGGCCGGCATCACTAGCTCGGTCCCGACGCGGGCGACAACTTTATCGTCGCGTTTGACAGCGACCACGCCCCTGGGCCCGCCCTCCAGCAGCGTGACATTGTCGGGCAAGTCGGGGATTTGTCGCCAGGCGTCGAGCGGGTCCAGCGGTCCCGGCAGCACGAGCGCCCGGATGTCGCTGCGGTTGAGCTGCTCGAACGCATCGAGCAACGCGAGGCGGGCGGCGAGACTTTTGTCGGCCTCGACGAACGTGTTCCCCGCCAGCAGCACAAAATCGACTCCGTGCTCGATCGCCAGGGCGATGAGTCGGTCGAAGGCGGCCCGCGTCGCGTCTTGGACGATCGAGGCCAGTCGTGGCGGCAGCTTGGGGATTTCCCCAATAGCCTGGTCGAGGCGCGCATCGGCCGCGTGAAGAAAGCGCAGAGGCGCAAAAGCCATACCGGGGAACCTCCGTTTTCCCGCTATCCCAGGCGCGGGAAGTGTAGTTCGCGCCCGAATTTAAGAGAAGAGCGCTTGGCGCTCCGCTGAATTTGGGCAAGCCGCGCTGCTGAGCCCGGCGTCTGCCGAAACGTCAGGTTCGGGTGGCTGGGGTCGAGCCGCCAGGCGAGCCCCCAGTACTGGGGGCGGCGAGGACGCCGACCCCAGCCACCCGGACATTGCGCGAATGACGGAGTCTCCGGGGGCAAATGCCCGTCGATTGGCCGAGGCGGCCGGCCCTCGCAATAATCGAGACTATGGACAACTCAGACGCGGCCATCCGGCGCTTGCTCGTTGGGCTGGTCGCCGTGGGCCTGCTGACGGCTGCGTTCTTGCTTTGGATTCTGCCGGGCGTGTCGACCAGCCAGTCGACCGTGATGTGGCGGGGCGCCTGCGGGCGTGTCGGCGCCGTGATGGCCGCCCTCTGGCTGGCCCTGCCGACCCGCGCACGGCCGTCGGCGTGGGCGAACCTCAACCCCCGCTCGGTGGCCGCCGTCATGATCGTGGCGCTAGCCATCCGCTTTCCCCTGAGATTTTTGCTGCCGGCGGCCGCCGTGCTGCTGATTGCGGGCGCCTTTCTGCGGCCGACGCCGCGACCGCGGCCACCCCGTGACATTGACGTCGGACCCCACTGACTCGCGATCCAGAAGTCTCGCCCACCCCGGCCGCTCTGGCACCCTTGCCGTATCCGCCTAAAATTTGGGAAGCGGCCAGGAATGCCGCGAAGGGATGTGGGCGTGCCCGAAGAACCAGCCGAAGCAGCCGACGATCAATTGCCGATCGATCCGTTACCGATCGACCGAGTGCCGACCGAAGCCGGTGGGACGGAGCTGCGCGAGCGGATTCGGTCGCTGCCGACCAGCTCGGGCGTCTACCTGATGAAGGATGCGCTGGGCCGCGTGATTTACGTCGGCAAGGCGGTCAACCTGCGCAGCCGCGTCTCCAGCTATTTCAACTCGGCGGCGGCCGAGGACATCCGCACCGCCAACCTGGTCCCCGAAATTCGGGCCGTCGACTTCATCGAGACCGAAAGCGAAGTCGACGCCCTCCTGCTCGAGGCCCGCCTGATCAAGGACGTGCAGCCCCGCTTCAACCAGGAATTGAAGGACGACAAGACTTTTCCGTACCTCGAGATTCGCGTGCGGGAAGAGTATCCGCGGGTGGAATTCACGCGTAAGCCGCGGCCCCGCGGCACAAAGCTCTACGGCCCGTTCACGAATGCCAAGAAGCTGCGGGCGGCCATCGCCGTCTTGCAGAAGATCTTCCGCTTTCGCACCTGCTCGCTCGACATTGCCGACGAAGACGAACGCTGGCGCTGGTTTCGTCCGTGCCTGCTCTACAACATCAACCAGTGCACGGCCCCCTGCAACTTCCGCATCAGCCGCGAAGAGTATCGGCGGAACATCCGCCGCCTGCTCTTGTTCCTCGACGGCAAGAAGAAGCGGCTGCTGAAGGAAATGAAGGCCGAGATGGAGCTGGCCTCCAAGGAGCTGAAATTCGAGAAGGCGGCCCGCATCCGCGACGAAATCCAGGCCCTCGACAACCTGAGCCTGCGGGGCAAGCTCGACCAGGACGTGCAGCCGGAAGTCTTTTACATCGATCCCAAAAAGGGGATGGCAGGGCTGAAAAAAATCTTCGACCTGCCACAACTTCCCCGCCGCATCGAAGGGGTCGATATCGCCCATCTGCAGGGGGGCGAGACCGTGGCCAGCCTGGTGCAGTTCATCGACGGGCTGCCGTTCAAGCACGGCTACAAACGTTACAAGATCCGCAGCGTCCAGGGGGTCGACGACTTTGCCTCGATCCGGGAAGTGGTCAGCCGCCGCTTCCTCCGCCTGTCCAAAGAGGGCGAATCGCTGCCCGACATCCTGCTCGTCGACGGCGGCAAGGGACAGCTAAGCTCCGCGATGGCCGCGCTCGAGGCGATCGGCGTTAAGCCGCCGCTCGTCGTCTCGCTGGCCAAGCAGGAGGAGGAAATCTTCGTGCCCGGGGAGGCCGAGCCGCGACGCCTCTCGCGTCATTCCTACGCCCTGCGGCTGTTGCAGTACGTCCGCGACGAAGCCCACCGCTTCGCCCAGCACTACCATCACATCCTGCGGCGCAAATCGACGCTGGGGGACTGAGGGGCTTTGTCTCAAGACCCTGCGCCGGTGCGCGGGGGGCTTACCAAGTTCGCGCTGCCGGTCCGGTGTCCGCCCGTAGGGAGCCGGGAAAGGCGGACGCGAGCCCTGTGCCGCACGGTCTTTCCATGTTCAGCCGATTGCCGCAGCACCGGGCGGACGGATCAGGCTGACGGAACAACCGGCTCGCGCGCTCGCCGCAGGGCGTCGACCCACGCACGCGTCTCTGGCGGCGCACGGTGGATCACCACGGTCTTTCCCTGATCGGCACACTGCCGCAGTAGCTCCGGATACTTGCGACGTCGGGGGCCGTGCGTCGTGAGCGCCCAGAGAATAATCGAATCGCGGGAGAGGAGCAGCCGCAGGTTTTCGCGATTGCCGTTGCAGCAGTGCTCCCGGTGAACAATTCGCCGGGCCGTTCGCCGGATCAGTCGACTCAGAATCAGCGGCAAACGATAGTCCAGCCAGACTATGCAGTCTGCCCGTTCCCACACGAGATCGCGAACGGAATGATAGTTGCCGTCAGTCACCCATTGGGGGGCGGCGAGAGCAGTCTCGACGTCCCGCCGAAAGACATCAGTCGGAACGGCCTGCCAGCCGGGACGCCAGTTGAACGCATCCAGCTCGATGTGGACGGTTCCCAAGACTCGCGCGAGCTCAGCCGCGAGCGTGGTTTTTCCGGAGCCGGTGGTGCCGATGATCGAAATTCGTTGCATATCACGCGGGCGTCGCGCAGTTTCCTTTTGACTTGCCGACGCTGTTTACTGAATCCCGCTGTTGACCGAGTCCGGCCGTGGATGCATGACGGCGGGACGAGCCTGATTGTAGCTGCGGGTCGTTTGCTGAAAAGGAGTCGTCGATGTGTACCGTTCGCGAAATCCTTTCGCACAAGAATCCCGGAGTGGCGACGATTGGGCCGCGCAAGAGCGCACTGGATGCCGCCCTGGCGATGAACCAACAGAAAGTGGGCTCGCTGATGGTGCTGGACGGCGACCGCGTCGTCGGCATCATCACCGAACGCGACCTGCTGCAGCGGGTGCTGGCGGAGCAGCGTGACGCCGGAAAAACTCCCGTCGAGGACGTGATGACGACCGAAATCCTCTGCTGCCAGCTTCATACGACGATCGATGAGGCGCGGTCCGTGATGAAGAACCGCCGCGTCCGTCACCTGCCGGTGGTCGACGACGAAGGTCTGCACGGCGTGATCTCGATCGGCGACCTGAACGCCTATGAGGCTCACAGCCAGGAAGTCACGATCCACGTGCTGACCGAATACATCCACGGCCGCGCCTGATCGGCCCCAACCGGATTCGTGGCACTCTCGGCGGGCTTCTTCGCGCGCCCCTTCGATGCGCTCTTGCGCAATCGGACGGTAGGCGTTGCACGTCAGCCCGTGACGTCGACCCCGCTGGACTTTCGCTCCGCCGTCCGCGACATTCCAATCAGAGGACGTGCCAACAGTGGGTCTTCCGCGTCCGGTAGCTGGGACCGGGCGCGTCGAGCCGCACGTTCTGGAACGTGCGCCGGCATTTGCCTGTAACCGGTACCGACTCCAGCCGGCCGTGGCCGCGCGGCGCTAAGCGAAATCAGGCCGGCGGCACAAAAGTCATTCGGAAAGTAGCCTTTCGGGACCGAGGGGTAAGCGATGAGACGGGTGGGGCTGTTCGTCCTGTTGATCCTGGTCATCGGCGCCGCGGCTGGCGCGACCTGGTGGCTCAATCAGCGCGAAAGCTCCGCCACCGAGCTCAAGCTCTTCGGAAATCTCGACCTCCGCCAGGTGCAGTTGGCGTTCAACAACAACGAGCGGATCACCGACGTCCTCGTGCAAGAGGGGGACCGCGTGAAGAAGGGGCAGCTGCTCGCCCGCGTCGATACGCGGCGGATTCAGCCGCAAGTCGCCCAGGCGGAGGCCACCGTCAACGCCCAGCGGGCCGTCGTCGATCGACTCCATCACGGCAGCCGCCCGGAAGAAATCGCGCAGGCCAAGGCCAACATGGAGGCGACCAAGGCCGACGCGGCCAACGCCCACATCCAATATAACCGGATGACGAATCTCTCGAAGCAGTCGAAGGGGGAGGCGATCAGCCAGCAGGACGTCGATAACGCGAAGGCGGCCGCCGAAACCGCCGCCGCCCGGCTCGACGCACTGAAAAAAGCGCTCGAGCTGTCGGTCCTCGGCCCGCGCAAAGAAGAAGTCGCGGAGAACGAGGCGCGGCTCAAAGCCGACGAGGCGCAGTTGGCCTACCTGCGGCAACAGCTCGTCGACGCGCAGCTCCTCGCCCCGGCCGATTCGATCGTGCGCACGCGGCTGATGGAGCCCGGCGACATGGCCTCTCCCACCAAGCCCGTCTTCTCCCTGGCCGTCATCGATCCGAAGTGGGTGCGGGCCTACGTGTCGGAGATCAATCTGGGCAAGGTCCACGAAGGCATGCCGGCCACCATCGAGGTCGATAGTTTCCCCAACCGCATGTTCGAGGGTTGGATCGGCTTCATCTCGCCCATCGCTGAGTTCACGCCGAAGTCGGTGCAAACCGAGGAGCTGCGGACGAGCCTGGTCTACGAAGTGCGGGCCTTCGTGAAAGACCCCAAGAACGAGCTGCCCCTGGGAATGCCGGCGACTGTGCATTTGCAGCTAGCGGGCAACGACGCTCCGACCGAGGGCGCGCCGCCGGCGGCTCCCAGCGAAAAGTCTCGCGAAAGTCCGGCCGCGTCCTCGCCGACCGCTGCCAGGCCCGAGCCAAGGTCCGAGACGACGTCCGGGCTGAAGTCCGAGACGGCGAAGGACGCTCCGTGAGCGATGCGCCACAAAGCTCACCCGTGCACAATCCACCGGTGCTCGTGGCCCGCGGCATCTCCAAATCGTTTCGCCGCGAGACGGGAGAGCCTGTGCAGGCCCTCGAGGGTTTCGATTTTGAGCTCGCGCCCGGCATGCTGGCGGCGCTCGTCGGGCCCGACGGCGCCGGTAAGACGACCTTCATGCGGCTGGCCGCCGGCCTGATGTTCGCGGAATCGGGCCAACTCCAAGTCCTGGGCTTCGACGTCAGCACACACCCGCAGGACGTGCAGGACCGTATCGGCTACATGCCGCAGCGCTTCGGGCTCTACGAGGATCTGACCGTTCAGGAAAACCTCGACCTCTACGCCGACCTGCACGGCGTCACCCGCGACGAGCGGCGGACGCGTTATGCCCAACTGATGGAGATGACCAACCTCGGCCGCTTCACCAAGCGTTTGGCCGGCCAGTTGTCGGGCGGCATGAAGCAGAAGTTGGGACTGGCCTGCACGCTGATCCGCGAACCGGCCCTGCTGCTCTTGGACGAGCCGACCGTCGGCGTCGATCCGCTGTCGCGACGCGAGTTGTGGGAGATCATCCTGCACCTCGTTCAAGAGAACGGGCAGACGGTGCTCACCAGCACGACCTACCTGGACGAAGCGGAACGTTGCCAAAAAGTCGTCGTCATGCATCAGGGAAAGGTGCTGGCCCAGGGAGCGCCAGCCGAAATCAGTCGCATCGCGGCCGGCCGCACGTTCCTCGCCGAGCCACCCACAGGCGAGCCGGCTCGCGAGCTACAGGCGGCACTCCTGGGGGATGCCCGCGTGGTCGACGCGCTCCCCGAAGGGGGGGAAGTGCGGTTGGTAGTGGCCGAAGCGAGCACACCGTCGGGCGAGAACGAAACGCTCCGCCGTGCGCACGTCCGCGCCGTCGAGCCGCGCTTCGAGGACGCTTTCATGATCCTCTTGCGGCAGGCCGTGCCGGCGCACAGTTTCGCCGCGGGGGCGATGACTCTGGCCCACGCCATTCCGCGGGACAGCCACGAAGCGGTCGTCGAAGTCCACGATCTGGTGCGGCGTTTCGGCGCGTTTACGGCCGTCGACCATGTGAGCTTCGAGGTCCATCGGGGAGAGATCTTCGGCTTGCTCGGGCCGAACGGGGCGGGCAAGACCACCACGTTCCGCATGCTCTGCGGCTTGCTGCCGGCCAGCGGCGGCATGCTCCGCGTCGCGGGAGTCGACCTCCGACACGCCCGCGCGTCGGCCCGCGAACGGATCGGCTACGTGGCCCAAAAATTCTCGCTCTACGGCCAGTTGTCCGTCATCCAGAACCTCGACTTTTACGGCAGCGCGTACGGTCTGCGGGGTCGGCGCAAACGCGAGCGAATCGATTGGGCCCTCGAACAGTTCGAGCTCAAGTCCCTTGCGCGACTGGCCAGCGGCCAACTGCCCGGCGGCTTCAGGCAACGGCTTTCGATGGCAGCGGCGCTCCTGCACGAGCCCGATACGCTGTTCCTCGACGAGCCGACCAGCGGCGTCGATCCGCTGGCCCGCCGCGAATTCTGGCAACGCATCACGGCGCTCGCCCGCCAGGGCGTGACCGTCATCATCACCACGCACTTCATGGAAGAGGCCGAGTACTGCGACCGGATTGCCATTCTCGATGCGGGTCAGGTGCTCGCGCAGGGAACTCCCGCCGACGTCCGCCGTCACGCACGTCCCGGACCGGGTCGCCCGGCGAACATGGAAGACGCCTTCATCGCCATCGTCGAAGAGGTGCGCTCGGGCAACCAGAACGGCAACAACAAGGGCAGCACGGCGGAACGTCAGGGAGGGGCCGCATGAGCGCCAACGCCGCGCCTACAGACCGTCGCCCATCGCCAAAACAACCGAGGGGCTCGGCGCCGCACCGTGGCGGCAAGCTGCGCCGGATCGCTTCGCTCGTGCGCAAGAGGGGCGCCAGGTCGTCCGCGATCCGAGCAGCATCGCCATCGGCGTCGTCCTGCCGGTGATTCTGATCCTGTTGTTCGGCTATGGCCTGTCGCTCGACGTGAAGGACATACGGGTGGCTCTGGTCGTCGACGATCGCTCGGCCGACGCCACGGAGATGGCCGCCGGCTTTCAGCTGTCGCGATACTTCGTCGCCCGCTACGTCAATTCGATGGCTGAGGCCCGCGACCTGATGCTCAACCGCAAGGTCGACGGCATCCTCCACGTACAATCAGATTTCTCGCGGCGGCTCGCGCTGGGGAATGCCGAAGTCCAGATCCTCGTCCACGGCACCGACGCCAATCGGGCCCGCATCATGCAGGGCTACGCGGAGGCGGCCATCGGCGAATACCTGGCCCGTCGGGCGGCGGCCGGTGAACCGGTGGTCGCCGGGCCGATCAACATTCAAAGCCAGCTCTGGTTCAACTCGGCCAACGAGAGCCGCTGGTTCCTCGTGCCGGGACTGATCGTGCTGGTGATGACGTTGATCGGCGCGATGCTGACGGCGCTAGTCATGGCCCGCGAATGGGAGCACGGCACACTCGAGGCCCTGTTCGTCACCCCCGTCCGCTCCGACGAAATCTTGCTTGGCAAGACGATCCCGTATTTCCTGCTGGGACTGATCGGCTTTGTGCTATGCGTACTGGCGGCGAAGTTCCTGTTCCATGTGCCGATCCGCGGTTCGCTGTGGGTGCTCACCGGGGCGTCGATGCTCTATCTGCTGGTGTCGCTCGGTATCGGCCTATTGATCTCGGCGTTGGTGAAAAGCCAGTTCGTGGCGAGCCAGTTGGCCCTGCTCGTCACGTTCCTGCCAGCCATGATGCTGTCGGGCTTTCTGTTCGACATCCGCAGCATGCCGGCGGCCCTGCGATTGGTCACGTACGTGCTGCCGGCCCGGTACTTCGTGGCGCTGTTGCAAACAGTTTTTTTGGCGGGCGACGTGTGGCCGGTGATTCTGCCCAACGCGGCCATGCTCGTCGCCATGACGGCCGTTTTGGCCATTTTGACCCGGGGAGTGACGCGAAAGCGTCTCGCCTGATCGGTTTTCCGAGAGATTGTCGATCATGTTTGCTTCGCTCTTGCGAATTCTGGCTTTGACGCGGAAGGAGCTGATCGCCGTCCTCAAAGACCCACGCGGCCGGTTCACGCTGATCGCGCCGCCGATGATCCAGTGCTTCATCTTCGGCTACGCGGCCAGCTACGACCTGTTCGACGTCCCGTACGTCGTGCTCGACCAGGATCGCAGCCACACATCGCGGGACTTTCTGTCGGCCCTGGACGGGTCGGGCATCTTTCATCGCGTCGCCAACCTCTCCCGCCAGGAGGACCTCAAGGCGGCCATCGACGAGCGGCAGGCGCTGCTGGCGATTCAGATCGAGCAGGATTTCGAGCGGCGACTCGAAACGGGGCTGGGGGCCGACGTGCAAGTCATCGCCGACGGCCGCAACTCCAACACGGCCGCCACCGCGACCGGCTACGTCAACGTAATCCTCGACGGATTCAATGCCGACTGGCGCAGCGCCCACGGTCTGGGCAATCCGCCAATCACCGTCTCCACCCGCGCCTGGTACAACCCGAATCTCGAGACCCGCTGGAACATGATTCCCGCCCTCGTCGGCACGCTCACCATGCTGCAGACGCTGGTGCTCACCGCCATGTCGGTCGCCCGCGAGCGGGAGCAGGGGACGTTCGATCAATTGCTGGTCACGCCGTTCCGCCCGGCGGAGATCATGGTCGGCAAGGCCCTGCCGTCGATTCTGATCGGCATGGTGCAGGCGACGAACGTGCTGTTGGTGGCCCAGCTCTGGTTTCGCATCCCGTTTTCGGGTTCGTTCATCACCCTGTATTCCGGGCTGATCGTGTTTTTGATGGCGGCCGTCGGGATGGGGCTCTTGGTCTCATCGATCGCCCGCACGATGCAGCAGGCCATGCTCTACTCATTCGTGGTGACGCTCCCCTTCACGCTGCTCTCCGGGCTGTCGACGCCCATCAGCAGCATGCCCCAGGTCTTGCAGTACGCGACGCTGGCCAATCCGCTGCGCTACGCCATCGACATGGCCCAGCGCGTGTACCTCGAAGGCGCGACGCTGCCGCTGTTGGTGGGCGATCTCTGGCCGTTGGCCCTGATCGCCGCACTCACCTTGCCCACGGCTGCGTGGCTGTTCCGCAATCGCCTCACGTAGCGCACTGATCAATCGAGCAAAATGCTCGCCCATGGGCCCGAATGCCAGACCGGCGAGATCGACTGGGGAATCAGCTGAGGCCGCCCCTTTCCCAAGCCGACGGCTTGCCGTCGGTTCCGAGATTTTCTGCAAGACTCGATTGCTGAGAATCGAAGGGGTGTCAGGCCAGACAGAAATACCGGCGAGAAGAGAAGACCGACGGCGAGCCGTCGGCTTGGGAAAGGTGTGAGTTGTCACGATTCCCTCACGACCACGGCCGCGTAGCCTTCACGTCGAGCCGACTTTTTATCGTGGGTGGCACTGGCGGCTTGTCCGCCAGTGTCTTTGTCGCGCCGACAAATGCACACTGGCGGACAAGCCGCCAGTGCCACCCAATGCTCACTCACCGTTCATTGATTGGATGGGGCCGGCGCCGACTTGGGTGGCTCGGGCAAACTGGGGGCGGGCAGGCTTGGTGCCGGTGCATTCTGCGTCGGCTGACTCGGCGCAGGCAAACTCGGAGGCGGCGAACTCGCAGGCGGTGCACTTGCCGCCGGAACTGGCGCCGGCGTCTCGAGCCCCGGCGGGCCGAACGATGCTTGAACTCCCGGCGGGCCGGGCATTCGCTGGCTGTCGCAGAAGCAGAGCCAGCCGCCGCCGAGGGCTTTGTAGAGCTGGATCAGGTTGAGCGCGATGTTGCCCCGCGTGGTCGCCAGCTGGTCCTGCAGACTGACGAGCGTCGTTTGCGTTTGGAAGACGCGGTTGAAGTCGGTGACGCCTGCCTCGAACTGCAGCGTGACGAGTTCGACCGAGCGCTGCGCGTCGCGGACGGCGTTCTCGAGCTGGGCCGCCTGCTGCTGGGCCTGCAGGAAGCCGACGAGCGCATCCTCAACCTCGCGTCCCGCGGTGAGCACGCTTTCCTGGTATTGGTCCACGGCCTCGTCGAGCTTGGCGTCCTGCTGCTTGATGTTGTTCGTGATCCGCCCGTAGTTGAGGATCTTCCATGTGAGCGACGGAAAGAAGAGGCCCGTGTAACTCTTCGACTCGAACAGCTCGCGGAAGTCGTTGCCGATGAAACCGACAAAGCCGTTGATGGCCAGCTGCGGATAGAGATCGGCCTCGGCCACACCGATCCGCGCGGACTGGGCGGCCACTTGCTGCTCGGCACGGCGAACGTCGGGACGCCGCCGCACGAGATCGGCGTGCGCGCCGACGGCCACGTCCGAGGCGGCACTCGGGATCGGCGCGGAGACCATGCCCGCGGCCAAATCGCTCACCGGCATGCCCAACAGCGTGCACAACTGGTTGTTGGCCTGACGCCGTCCGGCCACGAGGGGAGGAATGAGCGCCTCGGTCTGCGACAGGCTGGTGCGGGCCTGCCGCACGTCGAGCTCGGTCGAGCGGCCCGTCCGCCAGCGGGCCTCGGCCAGCGACAGCGTGCGTTTTTGAATCTCCACGTTCTGTCGCGCGAAAGTGAGCCGCTGCGCGTACGTTCGCAGCTGGACGTAGTTGGTG
This sequence comes from uncultured Planctomycetaceae bacterium, assembly GCA_963800135.1. GTDB lineage: Bacteria > Planctomycetota > Planctomycetia > Planctomycetales > Planctomycetaceae > DASPSM01. Next base: position 351,440 of record CAWCZR010000004.1, read on the forward strand.
GCCACTTCGGAAAGCAGCATCACCAGCGTGTCGCCATAACTTTCGGTCGTCGCGTTCAAGTCGGCCTCGGCGGCCTCGACCGAGCGGCGATACTGGCCCCAGAAGTCGATCTCCCAGGAGAGATTGAACCCGTCGGCCCACACATTAACCGGGCTGGGGATAGGCAACCCCAGGTTCTGGCTGATCTGCGCGTGCACGTAGTTGGCTTGCGCCGTCTGCGTCTGCGGAAAGAGATTGCCGACGGCGATATTCCGCTGCGCCCGGCTCTGCAGGATCCGGGCGCCGGCCGCGCGGAGATCGAGATTCTGCCGGTACGCCGTCTCGACCAGGCTATCGAGCGTCGAGTCGTTGAAGACGGTCCACCACGCGCAGTCCTGCGCCGGATCGACGTGCACGCGGCCGTCACCCGCATCGATCCAACCCGACGAGACAGGCGCTGACGGCGGACAATAATTCGGCCCGACCTTGAAGCCGTTGTGCACCCAGTCGAGCAGGTTGGTGTGCGGAGCGGGGCTGCAGCCGGAGGCGGCCAGCCACGCGGCCAAGAGCGCGCCGACTACGCGACGCGAGCGAGCCGACCGCCGCGGCCCGCACTCGCTCGATCGTCGCCCCATCGATCGTCGCACGATCGATCGCAGTCCGTTCGATGGGTGTCCAGAGACGAACAGACCCACGGCGTTCCCTGCCTCCAGCCAGACGCATTCCCGGCGCAATCCGCGCGCCGCGTCTAACCGTTATCGACGGCAAGCCCGGCCTGAGTCGGAAATCTTTCCAAGCGCCGTCCAAGTCACCACGGAAGAGGGAGGTCACTGTGCTCCGGAGCCGCGATTGGCCAGCGACTTTGAGGGTGGCGGAGTTTATGACGGCCCGCGCCTGGCGACTGCAGGGGCAGCGAGCGGCCGGATTGATCGCGCGCGAAGCGACGATCGGCGTTGAGCGTCAGGGAAGGTGGGACGAACGCTCGGGAACCGCGTTACCGGTCGATCTCGCCCATCACGATGTCGAGGGAGCCGACGATGGCTGGGATGTCGCCGAGCAGGAAGTCTTTGCAGATGGGGGCGGTGATCGACAGGTTGCAGAAGCACGAGCTCTTGGCCCGGGCCCGCAGCGGATTGGCGTCGCCGTTGCCGACGATGTAAAAGCCCATTTGCCCGCGGGGACATTCGGTCTCGAGATAGACTTCGTCCTTGGGCAGCTTGGTGCTCATCTTGAAGGGAACGCGGTAGGTGCCCTGAGCCGTCGGATACTTGGCCATTGCCTGTCGCACGAGGCGAATCGACTGGACCACCTCCAGCATCCGCACGTAGAAGCGGCACCAGTTGTCGCCGAGCACGACCTCCGGCGGGGCTTCCGGGAACGGACCGACGATGACGTTGTAGTCGTAGCCTTGGTACATGCGGGTGTAGATCGGGTCGCCGTCGCGGCGGAGGTCAAAATCGACGCCGCTGGCCCGCAGCACGGGGCCCGTGCAGCCGTAGCTGATCGCCATTTCGGGCGAGAGAATGCCCAGGCCGGCCGTCCGCTTGATGAAGATCTGATTGCGGGTCAGGAGCTTGTGGTACTCGCTGATCCGCGGTTCGAGCCACTCGAGAAACAGGCCGCACGCCTCGAGCCACGAGAGCTGCAACTTGGGCGACTTGCCCGTGAGCGCGGCCAGGCCGGGCGGAATGGTGATCGATTCGGGAAAATCGTGCGTGGCGCCGCCCATCGTCAGGTAGCTGTAGGTGAGCCGGGCGCCGCAGACTTCCTCGAACAAGTCGAGAACGATTTCCCGCTCGCGAAAGGCGTACAAAAACGGACTGAAACTGCCGAGATCGAGCCCGTACGCCCCCATCCCGACCAGGTGACTGGCGATGCGGCCCATCTCGGCGATGAGCACGCGGAGGACCATCGCCTTCTCGGGCACCTCCATCTTCACGAGCTTCTCGACCGCCAGCGCCCAGCCGAGATTCATGTTCATCCCGGCGAGGTAATCCATCCGGTCGGTGTAGGGGATCCACTGCGGCGGCGCGAGGTTCTCGCCGATCTTTTCGGCACAGCGATGCAGGTAGCCGATGTGCGGCGTCACCTCGTGGACGACTTCGCCGTCGGTCCGCAACAAGAGCCTGAGCACGCCGTGAGTGCTGGGATGCTGCGGCCCCATGTTGACCAGCATCTCGTCCGTCCGCACGTCGAACTCGACGATGCGGGGATCTTCCAATTGCATGCTCATGTCACACTCACTCTGATCGTGTGCCACCGCTGAACTTGTTCAGCAGTGTGTATTTCGACGGCGGGATGCTGGTTTCATTCTTGGAAGCACTGCTGAGCCAAGCTCAGCAGTGGCACCCGAACGAGGAAAAATCGCTAGCGTCCCCGGATTTCGTGGTATTCCAGCGGCATCTCGTAGTCTTTGCGGAGCGGATAGCCCACCCAGTCTTCGGGGCAGAGGATCCGCCGCAGGTTGGGATGTCCCAAGAAGCGGATGCCCATCAGGTCGTAGGTTTCCCGCTCGTGCCAGTCGGCGATGCCCCAGACGTCGGCCACCGAGGCGACGTCGGGGATTTCGCCCGGCTTGCCGTCTTTCCAGCGGGGCAGCATCACCTTGAGCGTGATTTTGTGTTTCCGCGGCAAGCTCGACACGTGATACACGACCTCGACGTGCGGCTCGTGCCCGTATTTTGCCGCCTTCTTCGGATCGGGCTCGCAGTAATCGACGCCGCACAGGTTATTGAGGTGGTTGAGCCGCAGACGATCGTCGTCGCGGCAGAAGAGGCTCACCTCGTGGATGGCGGCGGGAGCGACCTCGACCCAGGGGTCCGTGGCGGTCAGGTTGACGCCGGTGATTTTCGAGGCCCCGAACCGTTCGAGCAGCAACTGGTGAATTTCTTGAGCGTTCATGGATCCAGCGTTCGTTGGTGCGCCGCCCGAGCCGAGTGGGAAATTCCGCCGCGAGGGCGCCGCCTCAGCTCACGGTTTGCGGCACGCGGACTGGTTCGGGCGCAGGGACGCGCAGGAGTTCCGGCTTGGGCGGGGAACGTCGACCTTCGTGAGACGGCACGCACCCAATCGAGGTCGCCCCGCTTCCACACGTAGGCGAAGCCGACGAGCAACACCGCGAAAAAGAGCAGAATGTCGAAGAAGCTCAGCGCCGCCAGGCGAAAGCCCGTCGCGGAGGTGATCGGCGTCACGGCCTGCGACGCGGGGGCGTTGAGCAGCTTCTCCGTGATGACCATGCGGGCCTCGGGCGAGAGCCGCGGGTCGGCCAGCTGCGTGGCACCGCCGTAGATCAAGGCCCACGGGAAGAAGAACGCCACTTCCACGTCGAAGATGATGAACAACAGCGCGACGACGTAGAACCGCAAGTCGAACTGAATGTAGCTCGAGCCGATGGTCGGCTCGCCGCATTCGTAGACGGCGATTTTTTCGGGCGTGGGCAGATTGGGGCGGACGAACCAGCCGATGATCAGCGGGATGGCCAGCAGGGCGACCGCGACGATGCCAAAGATAATGAAGTGCCCGACGAGGTCTGTCATGGATCCTGCGTGGTTTCGGTGGTTTCCGGGCAGCGAGCTGCCGCTCACTTCCTTCGAGGTACTTCTTCGCGCCTACTTCTTTTCCGTGCCGCCGTTCGGCTTGCCGCCGTGGGCCGATCCTTCGAGCAGCGATTGTCGCCCCGCGAAGCCGGCTTCGATCTCGTGCCAGTAGGCAATGTCGCCTTCGCCCAGCTTCCAACAGAGATAGGCCTCGCGGCCTTCGATCTGCGTGAGGAAGTCGATCAGGCCGACGCGCGGGTCCTTCAGCTCGACGCCCAGGCGCCGCAGCTCGTCGCAGAATTCCTCGAGGCGATCGTTCTCCTTCTCGATCTCCACTTCGATCTGCTGGACCTCTTCGTCGTAGGGGTTGTCTTCGCCGCGACGCTGGCCCGGCAGGCGACGCACGTTCCGCAGCCGCTCGGACCGCTCCTCGATCTCGTTCTTCAGCTGCACAATGTCATCGACGATCGCCCGGACTAACGGCAACATGGCGTTGGCTTCGGTAACGGTGAAATACTTCTTGCCCGCTGCAGCGTTCATGGACGGGACCTCGCGGATGCCAAGCCGAGCTTAGTGTCCGATTTCAAATTTCCGATTTCAGCGTCCGATTTCAGTGTTCGCCGACAGCCGGCGCGAATTCGAAGGGACTCGGTTCCCCTTGCACCCAAACCGGCTGATACAAAACTTTAGACTCGGAAACAGCCGTCGGGTTCAGCGTGGTCTGCCCCCAGGCGGTCTGCAAAGGCAGCTTGGCGTAGTCGACGATGCACCCGTCGCGGCTGTAGCAACTGAGGTCGAAATTCGACCCCATGAAGATGCAGTCGACCGGGCACGGTTCGACGCACAACGCGCAAAACATGCACTTCGTATAGTCGATCGTAAAGCCGTCGATGCGGAAACCTTTTCCGACCGGGGCCTTCTGTTTCTCGATATAGATGCAGTCCACCGGGCAGGCGACCGCACACTTTTCGCAGCCGATACAAGCTGTCAGGTCGAACCGGTGGAATCCCCGGTAGCGCGGCTTCACCGGCACGGGCACTTCCGGATACTCGTAGACCTCCGTGAACGTGCGGCGGCGGTACGTCTTACCCATGATTCCAAGGGTGACAAACAGCCCCTGAAACACGGTGACCACGGCCACCCACACATTTCGGAACCACTGGATCATGGATCGTCCCGACCTAAAAACTGCCAGGCCGCGAGCTGCCGGCCCGACCGGTCCCATCTTAGTTCATCGGCACATTTTCGCCCGCAGACCCGAGCGATTGTTGCCAAAAAATCACTGAAACCTCACCGAATTATAGGGTGCGCGATGGCCAACGCAAGGGAGCCAAGTGCGCGCCCTTTTCCGCTTTGCACGAAGTTTTCGACGCCGATTTTCACGCCGCGCAAGGTCATTTCTTCGCGAATTCAACGAGCCTCCGCAGCACCTCCGCCGCCGCTCCCGAATCGAGGGCAGCCGCCCCTTTCTGCGCGGCTTCGCGGGGATTCTCGCTGCGGCCGGCCGCGATCAACGCAGCCGCCGTGTTCGCCAGCACAATGTTCCGCGCGGGCCCCGGTTCGCCCGCCAGCAGCCGCCGGATCGTCTCCGCGCTTTCGGCCGGGGACTGGCGCGGAGATCAGCGACGCGACATTCGGGCAGCCCCAGCTGCGCGGCGGTCCAATCAAAGGTCTCGATCGCATTCCCTTCGACGCGGAAGACCTTGGTCGTGCCCCACAGGCTCACTTCGTCCAACTCGTCATTGCCGCAGACGACCAGCGTGCGCTTCGTCCCCAGGCGGGCCGCGGCGGCCGCCAGCTTTTCGGCGACCGCGATCTTGCCGGCTCCCAGGATCTGAAACTCGGCCGACGCGGGATTCGTGAGCGGGCCGAGCAGATTGAAGATCGTGCGAAAGCCCAGCTGCCGACGCACGGGCGTCGCGTGCTGCATCGCTCCATGCACCAGCGGCGCGAAGCAGAAGCCGACGCCAATTTCGTCGATGCAGCCGGCGACCCGCTCGGGCGACAGGTCGACGCGCACGCACAGAGCCTCGAGCACGTCGGCCGAGCCGCTGCGGCTGCTGAAACTGCGATTGGAGTGCTTGGCGACCGGCACGCCGCAGGCCGCCGTAACAAGGGCCGTGGCCGTGCTGATGTTGAAGGTCTGCAGCTCATCCCCGCCCGTGCCGCACGTATCGAGCAACCCGGAGCGGCTGGCGCGAATCGGCGTCACCCGCTCGCGCATCGCCCGCGCCGCGCCGACGATCTCGTCAACCGATTCGCCCTTGAGCTTCAGGGCTGTCAGCAGCATTCCCAATCCGACCGACGAGGCGTTGCCGTCCATCACCTGCAGCACGGCGGCGTGCATCTCGTTTTCGGTGAGGCTCCGCTCCTTCATCAGGATTGCGATCGCATTGTGGATTGCGTCGGCCATGAAGGTGCGCTGTCTGCCTCAGTGTCTGGATAGCTGGGTGCGGGTGGCAAATCGAGTGCCCGCCTGTTTCCATCCTAGCCGCGCTCGCGAGGCGGGCGTAAGTCGACCGCAACGCGGCCCGGGTCCCTTTCGGGCAGACTGTCGCGGCGATGGTAGCCTTTCCGTAGAATGGGCCGCTGCCCGGTCCGCTTTTTGCCGGCACAAATCTTCGCCACAAAACCGGGCCAGACCGGCGTTTGCTCCGGCGGAGGCGAAAGGATCCCCCTTGCCGCAAAAGCTCATCATCGATGCCGACCCCGGAATTGGCGACGCCCTGGCGATCGCCTTGGCGCTGTTTGATCCGGAAATCGACCTGATCGGCCTGACGGCGACGGCCGGATGCGTCACCGCGCGAACGGCCACCCGCAACGTCCAAGCAGTCGTGGAAACGCTCGATCCGGCCAAATGGCCCCGGCTGGGCGGCCTGATGTCCGACACACCGGTCGGGGCGCCGCCTCTCGATCCGGCCGGCGACATCGTGCTCAAAATCAACGGCCCCGGCGGCCTGGGCGATCTGGACGTGCAAGTCGCCGACCTGCACAACATCCGCGACCCGGCCCGCGTGCTGAGCGAGCTGGTCAAGGCCGCGCCCAACGAGATCACACTGCTCACTTTGGGGCCGCTGACCAACGTCGAACGGGCCTGCGACCGCAACTCCGACTTTCTCCCGAGCCTCAAACGCTTGATTTGTCTCGGCGGAGCGGTCGACGGCGGGGGCGACGTCACGCCTTCGGCCGAACTCAACATCTACTGCGACCCGGAAGCCGCCCGCAACGTGCTGCGGATGCCGGCCACCAAATCGATGATCCCGCTGGAAATCGCCCGGGGAGCCGTCCTGACCGTCGACCAGATTCACAAACTGTGCGACGACGAAAGCCGCCGGGGGAAATTTCTGAGAAACATGCTGACCTACGGCTTCCGCGCCTATCACGAGCATCTGGGACGCGAAGGCTTTCCGATTCGCGAGGTGGTCGCCCTGTGCGCGGTTTCGCGGCCCGAGTTGTTCGAGAGCCGCCGCTTGGCCGTCGACGTGGAAATCTCCGGCGAGCTGACTCGCGGCATGACTGTGGCCGACCGCCGAATGACGACGCCCGTGCACCGCCTCAACATGGAAGTTCCGGTCCGCGTGTCGGAAGCCGGCGTCCTCGATTACTTCCACAAAACGTTCGAGCTGCTCGTAGGATGATTGCCGAGGTTGCCGCCATGAAATTGCTCTTCTCGTGCTGCGCCGGCCGCATGTTGCTGGCTTGTGTCGCGACGTCCTGGTTTTCGTTGGCACTCGTCACGCCGGCCGCGGCCGCCGAAGGGCGGGAGCGAGTTTATTTCGGCACCTACGGTAATGGACCAGCCGCCGGCGTCTTCGTCGCGGAGTTGGACCCGGCGACGGGGACTGTGAGCGAGCCGCACCTGGCCGGTCGGGCCGTCAACGCCTCCTTCGTGGCCCTGGCTCCCGATCATCGACATCTTTATGCGGTAGCCGAGGTCTCTTCGCTCGGCGGACGGCGGACGGGGGGAGTCGTCGCGTTTGCCGTCGTGCCGGAAACCGGCGCCCTGCGGCAGATCAACGAACAGTCCTCGGGCGGGGCCGGCCCGTGTCATCTCGTCGTCGACAAGGCGGACAAAAATGTCCTCGTCGCCGATTACGAGGGTGGCGCGGTTGCCGTCCTGCCGATCGACGAACACGGCGGCTTGCGGCCGGCCTCGTCGGTGATGCAGCACCGGGGTCACGGCGTGAATCGGGAACGGCAAGAGGCGGCTCACGCGCATTCGGTCAATCTCGACGCGGCCAACCACTTCGCCTTCGTCTGCGACTTGGGCGTCGACAAGATTTTCGTCTACCGCTTCGACCCTCAGGCCGGCAAGCTTTCGCCGAACCAACCGCCGACGGTGAAGGTGGCAGCGGGCGCGGGCCCGCGGCATTTCGCTTTCGATCCGACCGGCCGCTTCGCCTACGCGATCGACGAACTCGACAGCACCATCACCGCCTTCTGGTACGACGCCGACAACGGCACCCTCTCCCGCATTCAAGTCGTCTCGACCCTGCCCAAAGATTTCCACGGCGTTAACACGGCCTCGGAAGTCGCCGTGCATCCGTCGGGGAAATACGTCTACGGGGCCAATCGCGGGCACGACAGCATCGCGATCTTCACCGTCGACGCGGCAAGCGGCAAACTCACGCCGGACGGTCACGAGTCGACGCAGGGGAGAACGCCGCGAAACTTCGCCATCGACCCGACGGGCAGTTTTCTGCTAGCCGCGAACCAGGACTCAGACTCGGTGGTCGTCTTCCGCATCGACGCGGCCACGGGCCGACTGCGGCCGACGGGGCAAAAGCTGCGGATGAAAGAGCCAGTCTGCGTCCGCTACGTGATGCTGGGCCGGTCGTAAAACTCACGCCGATTGCGCTTCGTCCGCGAGCCATTCTGCCTGAGCGTACATTCACGACACCAACCCGAAGCGTGAGCGAGGGCTCCCCGATCGCGTCGCATGCGCGTGCCAAAGGTAGAAGCCACGCCAGACCTGTGGCTAAGATGCAGGGAGCCTCTGCGCACCGCGTCGCGGGGGCAATGTCCGCGTTTTGCTGCACCGTCCGGAGATCGGAATGCGTTGCGCTCGGTTCGGGGCCCTGCTGTTTTTTTTGACGCTCACCCGCGGTCCCTTCGAACCGCATTTGCACGCGGCGGCTGACATGTCGGTGGCCGAGCTGGCTGCCAAGGCCAACGAGTCGACGGTCACGATTTCGGTCTCCGGTCGCGACGGCGAGCGGAGCAGCCTGGGAACCGGATTCGTCATCGATAAGAGCGGCCTGATCGCAACCAACCTGCACGTGATCGGCGAGGCGCGGCCGATCGTCGTCACGCTGGCGGACGGGCGGCGGCTCGACGTCACGGAAGTGCACTCGACCGACCGCACCATGGACCTGGCCGTCATCCGGGTCAAAGCCGACAACCTGAAGCCGCTCGAGCTGGGCAACTCCGACGCGCTCAAGCAGGGGCAGGACGTCGTCGCGGTCGGCAATCCCCGCGGTCTCGAGCACAGCGTCGTGAGCGGCGTTGTCTCGGCGATCCGCGTGATCGACGGCAAACCGATGGTGCAGCTCGCCATGCCGATCGAGCAAGGCAACAGCGGCGGGCCGCTTTTGGATCGCCAGGGGCGGGTCGAAGGTGTGATCACGATGAAATCGGTTGTCACCGAAAACCTGGGATTCGCACTGGCGATCAACGCCCTCAAGCCGCTGCTCAAGAAACCCAACCCGGTGCGGATGGATCGCTGGCTGACGATCGGCGCACTCGACGGCCACGAGTGGTCGCCGCTCATGGGCGGCCGCTGGCGGCAGCACGCCGGGCACCTCGTCGTCGAAGGGCCGGGCACCGGTTTCGGCGGCCGCACGCTGCTCGTCTCCAAGCGGCCGGCCCCGAGTGTCCCTTATGAAACGGCCGTGTGGGTCCAGTTGAAACGCGAAGACGGCGCGGCCGGCCTGGCATTCGCCATGCACGACATCGATCGCCACTACGCCTTTTATCCCTCCAACGGCCGCATGCGGCTTACGCGGTTCGACGGGCCGGACGTCTATTCGTGGCACATCCTCAAGGAAGTGCGCACGCCCGCCTATCGGCCCGGCGAATGGAACCGGCTCAAAGTCCGCGTCGAAAAAGAAACGATTCGCGCGTTCGTAAACGACGTGCTTGTCTGCGAACTGAACGATCCGGAGTTCCGCGAGGGGAAGCCGGGGCTGGCGAACTTTCGCGACACGCACGCCGAGTTCAAGGGGTTCGACGTCGGTTCCATCGTTCCCTCCGTGCTGCCTCCACCGGAGGTCACCGATCGCGTCGAACGACTGGCGCGGGAGCTGAAGGAGGACAAGGCTCCCGACGCGAAAACCTTGACCGACCTCTTGTCCAACGCCGACGCCGGCGTGCGGGCCCTGCTCAACAGTGCCGAGCGCCGCGAGCGAGAGGCCAAACAGCTCCGCCGCGCGGCCGATTCTCTCCGCTCGCGGCGGACGCAGCGGGACATTGCGGCCCTGTTCGATCACAAGGCAGAGAAAGACGTCGACTTGTTGCGGGCTGCGCTGCTTGTCGCCCGCATGGACAATGACGATCTCGACGTCGACGCCTATCTCCACGAAATCAATGGCTTTGCCCGCACCATTCGCGAGGGGCTCAAGCCCAAGGCCGACGACCAGGCGAAGCTTGTGGCCCTGGACGAGTTCCTCTTCAAGAAGATGGGCTTTCACGGCTGTCGCACCGAATTCGAGAGCCGCTCCAACAGTTACATGAACGAGGTGATCGACGATCGCGAGGGGCTGCCGGTGACCCTGTCGATTTTGTATATCGAGCTGGCCCGCCGGCTTGGAGTCAGCGTGGTGGGGATCGGCCTGCCGGGCCGGTACCTCGTGCGGCTGGAATCGGTGAAAGACAATTCGAAGTTGATCGACGTCTACGAAGCGGGTCGCCGGCTCTCGCACGCCGAAGCCGAGGCCCAGGCCCACAGCCTTTCCGATGTGCCGGTGACGCCCGAGACCTGGAAGCCGCAATCGAAGCGCGAGATTCTCTGTCGCCTGGTGAAGAACCTGGCGGCTAGCGCCGAGGACGCCAGCGATGCCGAGGCCATGCTCCACTACATCGACGTGATGCTGGTCCTCGATTCCAATTCGGTGCTCGAACACTGGCGGCGGGCCGTGCTTTGTTACCAGACGGGTCGCAAGGCCGATTCGTTGGCGGAATGCGACTGGCTGTTGGCCAAGGATCAGCACCAGGTGGCGCACGTCGCCGATGTCAGCCAGATTCAGGAGCTCAAGAGTCTTTTGGAGGCCGAACCGTGAGGTTGTTTCGCTTCGAGTGTGTGGGTGCGATGGCGTGCGTCGCGGCCGTTTCAGCGTTCGTCCTGCTGCCGGGCACTGCGGCGCGCGCAGCTGCCGCTGACTCCGCCGGTGGCTTCGAATGGGTCGATCGCGCGGGTGAGGGTACGGCCGACCTCCTGTACGACGGCAAGCCCGTGCTGCGCTACATGTACGCCTTCGACCGTTCGACGCCGCAGCGGACGACCGAAACGTTCAAGGTGTTTCACCACGTGTTCGGCCCGGGGACGGAAGACCTGATCACCAACGGCGCGGGAGCCGGCCTCTATCCCCATCATCGCGGGCTGTTCGTCGGCTGGCGGCGGACGCGGTTCGAGGGGGGCGAAATCGATTCGTGGCACTGCCTCAAGGGGGCGCACCAGCGGCACGTGCGTTTCGTCGAAAAGGGAGGCGATGCGCACTCGGGCTTCATGACTGCCGAGATCGCCTGGAACGACGGCAAGGACCGGCCCGTCATCGATGAAGTCCGCACCGTTCGAGTGACGAACGTCGGCAAACCCGGCGGTCTGCCCGCCTGGCAGATCGACTGGTCCACTCGCCTGGAAAGCCGTCGCGGCAAGATCGTGCTCGAAGGCGACCGCCAACACGCGGGCTTTCAGTTCCGCGCGGCCCAATCGGTGGCGGAGAGCAAGTCGGCCACGTTCATTCGGCCCAAGGGCTTCCCGCAGCAGCCGCAAGCGTTCGAGGTCGACGACAAAAAGGACCCGGACAAGTTCATCAACCTGGGTTGGGAGGCGATGTCGTACTCGATCAACGGCAAGCCCTACACGGTGACCTATTTTGAGGACCCGTCGCTGCCGAAGCCGTCGCGGTATTCCGAGCGTCCGTACGGCCGCTTCGGAGCGTACTTCAAAACAACGCTGACGCCCGAGACGCCCCTCAACATGCACTACCGCCTGATCGTGACGGCCGGCGCCCCACCCGAGCGCGACGCAATCCAAGCGGAGTACGACCGCTTCGCCGCCGAGGTGTCCCGCCAACCGCTCGCCTCCCGCTAGGGGGCGAGAGTGCTCAACCCCAGGGGACAACGATGTCAAAACCAACCGTTGCCATTCTGGGTGCGAGTGCGGACCGGGCGAAGTTCGGCAACAAGTCGGTCCGCGCTCACGCGCGGGCGGGTTACGAGGTCTATCCGGTGAACCCGTCGGGAGGCACGATCGAGGGACTGCCCGTGTCACGCTCACTGGCAGACATTCCCGCTGAGCGGCTCGACCGCGTCAGCGTCTACCTGCGGCCGGAGATTGGACTCGCCGTCCTGCCGGAGATCGCAGCGAAGGCGCCGGAAGCCGAAATCTGGTTCAATCCGGGGAGCGCGAATCCGGCCCTGTTGGCTAAGGCCCGCGAGCTGGGGCTGAACGCGATTGCCGGGTGCAGTATCGTCGACCTCGGACTGAGCCCTTCCCAGTTTCCGGACGCTTAGCTTTTTTCACCTAGTGCCTTCACGGTCTGCGAAAGTATGCCAAGCTTTGTGCCAACGCGACCGTGGGACATCGTCTTTCTCGTGGGCTTCATCGCCTATCTTGTCATTCGCGGAATCTTCCAAGAGCGAGCAAAGGGCGTTGAGAGGCCGATCAGCCGCTTCGACGGGAAAGAGCTCGCCCTCCTGGTGCTTGTCTTCGTCGGATGCATTCTGCTCCCGGTCATCTATCTGTTCACAAACTGGCTGGCGTTTGCCGACTACCCTCTGCCGCCCTATTTTCCGTGGGCCGGCACGGTGGTGCTGGTCGCCGCGCTTTGGCTGTTTTGGCGGTCGCACGCCGACCTCGGCCAAAACTGGTCGGCCACATTGCAGCTGCGGAAGGACCACCAATTGGTGCGGCACGGCGTCTATCGTTCGATCCGCCATCCCATGTATGCCGCGATTCTGCTGTTCGGTCTCGCACAAGGGCTGCTCTTACAAAACTGGCTCGCGGGATGGTCCGGGTTCGTGACGTTCGCCGTCATGTATTTTGTTCGGGTCCCCAACGAAGAACTGATGATGTGCGAGTTCTTCGGCGACGAATATCGCGACTACATGTGGCAGAGCGGCAGATTGATCCCGCGCAGACGGATTAAGGGCGACGCGTAAGCCACCGATCGCGACCGGCAGGCTAGCGCAACCGGGCGCTCACTCCGGCGGCTGGTCCTCCGCTGGCGACCAGCTCCTGCGCGGACGGTGTGCTCGCCGGCTGCTCCACCGCGGCGCGTCGCGCGAAGTCCGGCGGCATCAGCTGCGCAAGCGTCGGACGGAAGATCACCACGAGCAGCAGCGGCACGTACCAGAGCGAGTAAACGCCGCCTTGCTGCGGGTACCAGAATTGCGTGCCGATGATGATGGCCGCCGAATTGGCGATCAGGTGTTCGAGCGTTTTGTTTCGCGGCCAGACCGAGATCACGATCGTCCCCGCGCAGAACGCCACGAACACGGGGATGCGGTAAGCAGCGATGTCCGGCTGCCAGAAGCCGCCGCTGGAATTGTCGCGGAACGAAAGGGCCGGCCAGTCGATGGCGGCGCCGATCATCTGGTTGATAAACGACGTCGTGTCGGCCGACGTCAGAATCAGGCTGCCGACCAGCACCACGCTCACCGCCGCCAGTCCGCCGGCGAAGCGGGCCGCGCCGCGGCGGTCGTAAAACAACAGCCAGAGTGGCAGGAGAAACACGGGAAAGAACAGCGTTCCGCACGCAAACGCCATCAACGCGCCGGCCACGATCGGACGCCGGTACGAGGCGATCGCCCACAGAATGAACGCCGACGGCAGCACGTAGTTGAGTCGACCGACGTCGTAGGACGTGCAGGGAAGCAGCATGTACAAGGCAGCCATCGCCATGCCGATCTGCAAATCGCCGAAGTGCCAGCGTCCGATGCAGGCCAACGCCACAATCACCAAGAGATGCGCGATGATCGACGCGACGCGGGCCGCATAGATGGCGGTCGTTGTTGCCGACGCCGCCGGCTTGGGCTCCGCACTCATCGTCGCCGCCAATGGCGGAATCACCTTCACAATGGGGGCGGTGAAGACGGCCGCAGCCGGACCGGCTTTCGCGTCGTCGGGGGTTGACTCGTGCGTGCGATCGGGCTTGGGCGGCGCCTCTTGGCGATTGATCAGTCGAACGCCCGCCTCGGCCGTCTGCACGCTCGATGCGGGCACGTCGTCCGACGTCCAGGCGTGAATCGAGAGGAAGATGAAGGCCACGGCGCAAAGGAACGTGAGCCCTGGCGTGTTGAGATTCTGTTCCAGCCGCGGCCGCCGCGTAAAGTAGCCGTCGAAGATCAGCCGCAGCATCCAGACACCGCAGACGGCAAACACCCACACGTAACCAGAGGGAGAACCCGATTTGGCAAGCAAGATGCCGGGGGAGATCAGCAAGAGCGCCAGCAGGTCGCCGTTCCGCAGAGAAGCGAGGCGATTGAATCGGAAGTAGATCGCGACGATCAGGAAGAACGACAGGCAAAGCCACGTTTCGCGGCCGACCTTATAGCCGTTGAGAATTTCTTCCATAGCCCGTTCCGCCAGAAGAGCTCCGCGACGCCAGCCTTCAAACGTCCCGTTCCGGCGGGAACGCGCGAAGGGCCGCGAAGCGGACCTGATACATCTTCAAGCGAACACGCAGGACAAAGTCCCACGAACGCGAATGCGGCATTCGGAACCGAATGGTCCGCGCATCCCCATGCAAGCAGCGCGGCCGCAAAAAGGAGCGCAACCTGAGAGCACGCAAGCGTGCCAGCCTGATACCGTCAATTTTCACCTGTCCCAAAGGCGAACACAACGGCGACCGGGAGAATACCATCACCCGCGGCAGGCGACAACTGTACAGGCGCATGCCAGCTGGTGCAGCGAAGCGAGTGCATTGCCACTGAAGGCGTCGGCCATTGAAACGACTACATTCCACGCCGCCGACGGGCCGTCAGCGCGGCCAGAGTGAGTTGGCCGAATTGGCGGTGGCCGGCGAAGCGCCGGAAGTCGGCGGCGAGCCGGTGGTCAGCCGCAAGCTGGGATCAGACTGCGATGCCGGGCCGAGCATCGGCGCCGCGTCTTCGTCGACTGGTTTCGGCGGCGACGGCATCGCGTCGAAACCTGGCAGCGTTGAACCCGGGAATGGCGACCCCGGTACGAATGACCCGGGCAGCGGCGGACCGGGAGGTTCGACGGACTGCCGGAACGAACGGTTCCACGTGCCCGTCGGTCGCGAAGGGTCGCTCGATTTGTCGCCGTCGGTCCGCGGCATCACGGGGGCCATTGGCACCGTCAGCAGTTGCTGCGGATTCTTCCCGGCGGGCGAGGTCCCGTTGGCGCCATCCGCTGGCACCTGCAGCACGTTGATCGGCTCGGGTTGATTCTCGCCCCACAACGGATCGGTTTGGTGGGGAATCGCGTTGGGGAAGTCCACCTGGTAGTCGAACGGATTATCACCCGGCGGAACAATCTGAGGCACGCAGTTGGCCGGCGGCGTGACCGGCCCCAGAGCGGCGAGCTGATGTCCCGGATCCTTGTCGTACATCCAGCGATAGTAGCCGACCTGCGGAGCCCAGTACGGCAGGTGGTCGACCTGCTCGAACGAGATGGACGGCTGGAGGAACGAGTTGTAGTCGACCCACATCCGTCGCACGGAGTGGTTGTATTGGTCCCAGAAGCAGCCGGAGGAACCGGCGGCGATCCAGGCCGCGGCCAACAAACTCGTCCAGACTTTGCTTCGCATGTCGTGCAAACGATCGAACGCCGGAAGTGCCGGCGGCACGCGCAGGTCCCCCCTCGAGCCTGGACCACACGCTACAACCGTCACTATCGGAAAATCCGACGTCGTTTCCCGGGTCATTGGGTCGAAACGCCGGCAGGAGCAGGAGGATCGTGACGGGCGGAAGTTTAACCTTCGCCAGCCTGCCCGCTTTCGAGAAACGTGGCGCGCGAAGTGTGTGCGAATTGCTCGACCGATTGGTCAAGATCAAGACAGCGCGGACAACACTACGTGCGATTCGACGGGCGGTTCGCTCCCCGGGATTCCGGACGCTCGAGCACGTAAAGCGCGCTTTCGGCCCGCAGGTTGGCAGCCCAGGCCCGATCGACCGCGTGTCCCCGGATAATGGGCAGTTCCTTGAGGATGCGAATCCCCAAGCGCTCGACCAGGTCGCGGAAGTCGTACATCGACATGAAGTGCAAATTCGGCGTGTTGTACCACTCGTAGGGCAGCGCCTGCGTTACCGGGGCCCGGCCACCCAGCAGGTGTTGGAGCCGGCCTCTCCAGTAGCCGAAGTTGGGCACCACCACCAACGCTCGCCGGGCGACGCGGAGAATTTCCTCGAGCGCCCGCTTGGGATACTTGAGCTGCTGCAGCGTCTGGCTGAGGACGGCATAGTCGAACGAGTCGTCGGGGAACTCCGGCAGGCCGTGGTCCAAGTCGCCGTGAATCACCGGCACGCCCCGGTCGACGCAGCCCACGAATTCCTGCAGATCGAGCTCGATCCCCTGCACGCGGCACTGGTGCACGTCCCGCAAGATTTCCAGCAAGCGCCCGTCACCGCAGCCCAGGTCGAGCACGCGGCTGCCGACGGGGACGTGCTTCATGATCTCCTTGTCGGTGAGCGCCGCCGCTGGATCGGGCATGCAATAACCGGCTCGTGCCGGGCGTGGCTTCTTCAGTCGCGTCCCTTTTGCGGAGCGGCTGTCGAGGTCGGGCGTTTGGGTGGTGTCGTTAGTCATAGGTGGTGGCAGTGCAATGTGGCTCTGGAAGCGGCTGGATGCCTAAGAAGCCGCGGGCCGGCGAAGCTCTTCGAGCGTGCGTTCGAGGAACGGGCGGGCCAGCGCCTCGAGTTGTTCGATCTCGATCAAAAACGTGTCGTGCCCCTTGGCGCTATGCAACTCGATGAACGAAACGTGCTTGCCGGCCGAGATCAGTGCGCCGACGACCTCTTTGCTTTGACGCGTCGGATAAAGCCAGTCGCTGTCGTACGAGACGACAAGGAACCGGGCCCGCGAGGCGGCGAACGCGTTCTCGATCGATCCGTAGCTCTGGGCCAGGTCGTAATAATCCATGGCCTTGGTCAGATACAGATAGCTATTTGCATCGAACCGATCGACGAAGCGGCGGCCCTGGTAGTTCAAGTAGCTCTCGACCTGGAACTCGGTCTCTTTGATCAGGTCGTAGGCCAGCGCCTCGACGTCTTGTAGCTTGCGGCCGAACTTCCGCTCGATCGACTCTTCCGAGAGGTAAGTGATATGGGCCACCATCCGCGCCAGCGCCAACCCGCGCGGGGACCGCTGTCGCGGTAGTAGCGGCCGTCATTGAAATTCGGATCGTTGAAGATCGCACTGCGGCCGACTGCGTTAAAGGCGATTCCCTGGGCCGACATCCGCGGGCAGGAGGCGAGCACGACGGCCGAGGCAATGCGGTCCGGATAGCGGGCCGCCCACTCCAGCACCTGCATCCCGCCGAGACTGCCCCCGACCACCGCCAGCAGTCGATCGATGCCCAGCGAGCGGACCAGCTCGGCGTGCACGTCGACGATGTCGGGAATCTGTATGACGGGAAAATCGGGGCCCCACGGCTCACCCGTCTCCGGACAAACGCTGCTGGGTCCGGTCGTCCCCTGGCAGCCGCCCAAAGCATTGGCGCAGATCACGAAATATTTGTCGGTATCGAGCCCTTTGCCGGGGCCGATGAAGCCGTCCCACCAGCCGGCTTTGCGCGCGGCCAGATCTTCCTTGGAACGACAGCCGGCGGCGTGCGCATCGCCGGTGAGGGCGTGGCAGATGAAGATCGCGTTGTCGCGCTGGGGCGAAAGCGTGCCGTACGTTTCGTAAGCGACCGTGATCGGCCCGAGCCGCCGCGAATTGGCCAGCGTCAGCTCGTGCGGCGGCGCAAACAGGGTAGCCGACTGCGTGCGGACCAGGCCGACGGAACGGGGGCCGACGTCGGGGATGCTTTCTTCGATCAGTTCCGTGGACATAAGGCTCATTATAGGGCGTGCAAAACGCCAAAGCGAAGGGCCGTTGACCTCGCTGTCGGCCGGTTCCGGCCACAAACGGCCGGGAAAAATCCCCGTACAAACCTGCCCTTGTCGCATTTTTATCAGCCGCGATATCATCCGCCTCCCCTCCTCGGAACCGATCGCGAAAACCGCGGACCGCGTGCCCCAAACTCTCCAGAAAAAGACTCGCAAGGACCAGCCCGGCCGATGACCGATCCCAACACCGCCGCTGTGCTCCTGGAAGTCAACGCGCGGCGGATCTGCGTGATCAAGCCGAGCGCGCTGGGGGACGTGGTCCAAGCGCTGCCGGTGCTGCCAGCGCTCCGCCGCCGCTTTCCGCGAGCGAGGATTTCCTGGGTAATCAGCCGTTCGCTGGCGCCGATCTTGGAGGGGCATCCCGATCTGGACGAAGTCATTCCGTTCGAGCGGCACGGCTCGCTCGGCGACTGGCGGAAGCTCCTGACACGTTTGCGCCGCAGCAGGTTCGACCTCGTGTTCGATCTGCAGGGGCTCATGCGAAGCGGCCTGATGCTGTGGGCTACGCGGGCCTCGCTCCGCGTCGGCTTGGAATCGGCGCGGGAAGGCTCGCTGTGGGGCTGCCACTTCTTGATTCCCGAAACCGATCTCTCGGTGCCCGCTCATCTGCGCAGCCGACACGTCGTGGACGCGCTGGGACTGACGAACTTTGCGTCCGAACTGCGACTGGGAATTTCCCGCGCCGACCGGGACTGGGCTAGCAGTCAGCTCGCGCCCCTGCGCCAACGGCACTGGCGGTGCACCCGGGCGCGAGTTGGAAAACCAAACGCTGGCCCGCCGAACGATTCGCCGCCGTCGCGTTCAAGGCGATGCGGCGATTTGGATTGTCGCCCGTCGTTCTCGGCGGTCCCGACGAGCAAGGAATCGCGGCCCAGTTCACGCAGACGTTGCGACAACTGGCGCCCAAGGCGCGCGTGATCGACCTGTCCGGGAAGACGAACCTCAAACAGTTGGCGGCCGTGCTCGAACAATCGCGCGTGCTCGTCACCAACGATTCGGGCCCGATGCAGCTGGCGGCCGGACTGGGCACGCCGGTCGTCGGCATCTTCACCTGCACCAGCCCCACGATCTCCGGCCCACCCGGCAGCCAACACGAATTGGTGGCCACTGGCGTCAGCTGCGCGGCCAGCTATCGCAAGCGTTGCCCCCATCGAGGCAAGAGGCATCTGGCCTGCATGGATGAACTCGACGTCGAACGCGTCTGGTCGGGCCTGTGCCGGCTGATGCAAAAGAACTTCGAGCAAGCCGCCGCTTAAGAGCCGCGCACGCAGTCAGCGGTGCCCCTTTCTCTTCTTCGGCCTCTTCTTCTTCGATTATTCGTTTCGTTCAACTCGCTTTCAGCGTCGCCTCGGCTCGCGACCGATCGTCGCGTCCCGTTCGCCACAAGAACCCTTGAGCGAAATAGACCGTCCAAAAGAGTCCTGTCAGACCGGCGTACACGAAGCGTTGGTTCGTTGTCAGGTGGCTCTGCCGCACGAAACTTTCGATGAACGCGGCCATCGCGAGCATCCCGGCGATGCCGACAGCCGTGCGTGCCGCTTCGGCTCCCGCATCGACCAGCGCTTCGGCCCGCGTTTGCAGTCCGGGGCTGATCACGGCGCGAGCCAATACCAGTCCCGCGCCGCCGCACAGCACGAGCGCCGACAGCTCCGTGATGCCGTGCGGCAGGATCCAGGCGCAGAATTCGACCCCCAGCCCGGCCTTAAAGTAGAGCGACAGAAAAGTCCCCACCATCATGCCGTTGTAGAGCGTGAGGATGACGGTGGGCACACCGGCGAGCACTCCCAAGCCCATCGACAGGAGGCCAACCTTGAGGTTGTGCGAAAACAAGAACGACGCGAAGAACGACTTGCGGCCCGATTCCAGGTCCCGCCCCTGACGGAGATATTGCAGCAGCCGCTCGGGAGGCGTGCCGGGCAAACGCGCGTCGCCGGGAAGCGCCAGGGCGTACGCCGCCAGCACGTCGTTGCTCGCCGCGTGGTAGGCGAGCACGGCCCCTGCCACGAGCAGTCCGGCCGAGATCGCGTGCATCCGCCAGTTGCGGGCCACGCATTCGGCAAAACCCAGCACGGCGAACAGGGCCATCTGCTTCAGGAGTCCCTGTCGCGGCGGCAAGTAGATCAGGGTGTGCGCGGCTGCCGCGAGTTGATTGAGATACGCGGCCAGGCGTTCGTCCCGCGTCCGCGTGCGGACCTGCGCCAGGTGCACGGCCACGCGACGATAGAGCACGTCCAAACGATTCAGCTCTTCCGGCGCAAGTCGTCCGATGGAGCGGCGACCGCGGGCCAAGAGCTGCTCCAATTCGTCCCAATCGGGCCGATTGCGTGTCACAAAGTCGGCCATTATGGTTACTCTCGCTGCGGGGAAGACCAGGACACCGGCCGAGACCGGAACCGCACACGTGGAGACCAGCGGTTCGGTGCTTGCTGAACAACCGGCCGCGAGCATCTTAGTTTGTCGCCCCGAGAAGACGATGGCCAGCCAGGTCTTGTTCGAGACGCCGGAAAACGTCCAGATCGCCTACCGAACGGCGGGACTCGGCACGCGGTATTGCGCGTGGCTCCTCGACTTCTGCTTCGTGATCCTGGTCGCGATCGGGATTTCGTTCGTCGCGCTCGTCTTCGGCGCTGCTGCGGACGTGTCGCTCGACAGCCTGTCTCGCAAACTGGGGGTCCGCGGCCCGGTTTCGCAGCAGGAGTTCACCGCGTTTTGTCTCGCGTTCGGGATGCTGGCGATGCAGCTGGGCAGCTTGATCTACTTCACGGCGAGTGAGCTGTTCGTCCGCGGCCAGACCTTCGGCAAGCGGACCTGTGGGCTGCGAGTGGTGAAAGCCGACGGCTTCGCCCTCGACGCGGGCAGCGTGCTCGTCCGCAACGTGTTTCGCCTCGTCGACCAGATCCCCGTGCTCTGGATCGTGCCGCTGCTTTCCGGCCGGAGCCAGCGCTTCGGCGACATGGTGTCCGGCACGCTCGTCGTGGCTGAAACCGAGGACGGCATCGGCGATCTGAGGGCCCGGCTCACCGCCCGCGAGGCTGCGGAGAGCCACTTCCGTTTCGACTCAGCCATGCTGAACCGCACGCGGCCGACCGACGTCGAGGCGCTCGAACAGATCCTGGACCGCTGGCCCACGCTCACTGACCGGCAGCGCACAATCCTGATGGACCGCATGGTCGAGCCACTGGCCAAGCGGCTGGCCGCCCCGTCTCCGAGCGCGGCCGACCGCGAGGAATTTCTGTTCGAGTTGCTCACCGCCATTTACCGCCGCGAATCGCGTAGGCTGGGCTGATGCAACACAACTTCCGCGAGTTTCTGAACGTCGTCTGGGATACGCTGCACGACCACTGGACGAAGTTCTTGTACGCCGCCCTCATCGCGGCGGTCAGCTGGTTTCTGGGCCGTCGGCGGGAGCGGGCCCAATGGGGGAGGCGCGAGTTTTTCGACCGCTTGAACATCTCGCTCAACGAACTTCGCGACGGCACGCTGATGATCCGCACGATCGCCGAAGAGAGTTGCTTGGAGGTGTTCCTGAATTCTGTCGCCGTGTCGACTTTGGTCGCCGCCGCTCGCCATACCACGGCTGACGATCCCCTCTTGGAGCTGCCCGAGCATGACTACTGGTACTACTTGAATTCCGTCCTCAACAAGGTGGGGGAAAAGTTTGCCGAGGGTCAGATCCGCCGCGACATGGGGCTGCCCGTCACCACGGCTCGTTATGTGATGTGCCTGACGAGCGAGTCGGCCGGCGAAGTTCGCACTCGCAAGATTCGGGCGATGCTCATCCAGAAGAGCTTGCTGCTCAATCTTCCCAAGGAAGAACCGAAATACGAGAGTCCGACGCACGCCACGCGGTGGAAGACGCTCAAGTACCTTGCCGCCCAATTCGAGCGGACACCGTACAAATTTCGCGAAGTGGAAATCTGCGTTTGAGCGTTGCCAACGCGATGGCGAACAGCGCAAGCGCCGACGGTCAGACGGGCGCGAAGTGAGCGATGTCGAGGATCGTGGCTTTGCGTTCGCGGGCAAAGACGGCCCGGACTCGCCGACCGACTGCCAGCTGCCCCAAGTCTTCGCTGCGCACGACGTGCACGAGCGACGTATCGGCTCCGTCGAGCTGAATCAGGGCGAGACCAAAGGGTACCGGCAGCGGCTGGTAGGGCTCGCGATAGCGGATGACGGTGAAGCCGGTGACCCGCCCCTCCGGACCGACTTCGACCCAATCGCCGGTGAGGTCCGTGAAGTCTTTTTCGTCGACCTGTCGCGGCGGCACGAAGACCTTTCCCGTCTTGGGATGACGCACGCCGTAGATTTTCTGCTCGTCGCGCAACGCGACCAGCCACGTGCTGCCAACGCGGCCCGCGAAATAGTTGTAGGGCAGGGCGAACGTCCCCTCGACCACAAAGGCGTCGGACTCGGCGGCCATCACGCCTCTCCCTCGATGATCTCGAAGTACTTGATGTCGGTGATCGCTCCCGTCCGTTTGCCGTCCTCCTCGAAGACAGCCCGCACGCGGAGGCCGCGCCTTAGCTTGGTCATGTCCGTCTCGTGCAGCTCGTGCCAGAACGTCGCTCCGCCCTTGGCGCCGTCCAGCTCAACGTAGGCCGTAGCATAAGGCACTTCGCGGCCCTGGCCGGTGACGGGGTCCGGGCTGGCGTAATAGACGACGTCGAAGTTGCGGAGCGTCCCTGCTGGCCCGACTTCTTCAAACTGCGTCGCGGCCACTCGGCAGACGGCGCAGACCTCGCGCGGCGGCACCTGCGAGCGACCGCAGCGCGGGCAGACGTTTGCCAGGATCTGCTTCTCGTCGCGAAGTGCCTTGAGGAACTTGCCCATCACCGGCCCGGTGGACCAGCGCTGCGGGAAGCGGGCCATGTGCTCGCGGTGAATGAGTTCTTCGGAAAGCGGCTTGGGAGGCATCACGGTTTCCCGTTCAGGTCGCGGACGGTTTGATCAGGCGTCCGGTCTTTCCTTGGACAGCAGCATCAGCACAGTCCACAGCGTTCCGCCAAAGCCCGACGCCAGCGCTTTGCGCACCGGGCGCGGCACCTGGTGGGCGCCGGCGTCGCCGCGAATTTGCAGCGCAGCCTCGAGCGGACGGAGGAGGGCGGTGGCACCGATCGGGTTGGTCGCGGTGACGCCGCCGGAGGGATTGATCGGGAAGCGGCCTTCGATCGCAATGTCGCCGCGCTCGACCATCTGGAGATGTTCGTCCCCTTCCAGCAGCAGAAAATCGCGAATCCAGCTCAAGCCCCACCAGGCACTGGGATCGTACATCTCAAAGACGTCGATCTCCTCGGCCGGGCGGACAATGCCGTTGCGGGCGAAGAGGATCTCGGCGGCGCGGCGCTGCGTCGTCGTTTCGAGCTTCCCGTGCGCGTCGTACGTGGGCACGCCGGAGAGCGACAGCGTTTCCTCGCGATGGACGGTCACGTGGTCCTGCACCCACACGGGCGGCCGCCGGTTAATCGCGGCAGCCCGCTCGGCCGAGGCGAAAATCATTGCTCCCGCTCCGTCCGACTGCGAGCACATGTGGATCAGCCGCAGTTCGCCCACGAGGGGCGGCGATTTTTGCATCAGGTCGTCGATCATGTCGAACGACAGGTTGAAGCGGCGATGCGCGTTTGCGTTCTTCGCCGCGTGCTGATCCATGATTACGCGGTAGCGCATCGCCGCCCGCCGCGCCCGCTCCAGCCCGAACTCGTCGATCACTTCGAGCGCGGCCATTCCGGTGAGCGCGCCCGTTTGCAGGTGCCGCGCCCACAGCGGATCGGCCATCGCCGTGATGCCGCCCGTCGTGTGCCCCTCTTGCTGCTTCTCGAAGCCGATGGCCAGCACCACGTCGTGCAGGCCGGACGCGACGAGATTATCCGCCGCGCTGAACACCGTCGCGCCGGTCGTGCCGCCGGTGGAGACGCGCAGGCACGGCTTGCCCCACGCGCCGTTGCCCAGTACCTGCCACATGTCGGGCTGATGCGTCCCCTCGAACATTTCCATGTTGCCGGTGACGACGGCATCGATATCGTCCAGCGACACTCCGGCATCGTCGATCGCCCGGCGGACCGCTTCGTGGATCAGCTCCGGCTGGTTGACGTCCTCGCGATGGCTCGAGTGCCGCGTCTGGCCGACGCCGACAATCGCCACCGGACGAGTCTTGCGGGGCATCGACGTCTCCTAGGTTTCCAACACCACGACACAATGCTGCTGCCCGGCCGGCCCCGTCGTGCCGTGAGCCAACGCCCGCTTCGCGCCCGCAATCTGTCGATCGTCGGCTTCGTTCCGCAATTGCAAAACGGCTTCCGCCGTGCGAGCCAAGCCGCTGACAACCTGCGGCGTGCCTGCCAGACTGCCGCCGGAGGGATTAAACCGCGCGAGATCGCCGGCCAACCACTGCTTGGGATCCTCGGTAATTCCCAGTTGCCAGGCCCACAGCGGAAACTGGTGGGCATAAGGATCCGACAACTCGCAAACGTCGAACGCGGTTTGCGGCTGGCCGATATTCGCCATCCGATAGGCGCGGCCCGCGGCCTGTCGCAGGCTGGCCGACTCGGACAAATCGCGGTCGCCCAGAAAAAAGCTGTCGATCGACGAACCCAGTCCCGTGATCCAAACCGGCTTGTCGGTCAGGTGCGACGCGCGGTCTTCGCTCGCCAGGATCATCGCCACGGCGCCGTCCGAGTGCGGATAGACATACGCCTCGCGCAGCGGATCGGCGAGCATCGGGCTGGCCGCGACGTCTGCGGGCGAGAGCGGCGTGCGTTCGTTGGCCAGCGGGTTCCGCGCCGCCTTGGCCCGCTGCTGGCACACGAGCCGCGCCAAGTCTTCATCGGTGATGCCGAACCGCCGCAGGAAGGCATCGGCCTGCAAGGCGGCAGCCGCCAGATAATCGAGCCCGATGGGCCGCGTATAGAACGGGTCGAACGCCGCGTGCGTGATCAGATTGCGGTCGCCCACCTGGCTCTCCTTCGAGTGGCCAACGACAAGCACAACGTCGCTCGAGCCAGAGGCCACGTTCGCGTAACCGTAATAGACGGCCTGCGCCCGATCCTGCGCGACTTTCTCCTCGCACTTGAAATGCGCCCCGACGACATCCGTGATGGCACTATCGGAGATCGTCCGGCAATCGAAGAAATCGTCCGAATTGGAGACGACCGCACCGACGTCGTCCCCCGCCAGGTCGACGCCCGTCGCCCGGACAACTTGCTGCACCACTTCCCAACACATGCCCTGCACGCGATCTTGCCAGCGATCGCGGACATATTTCGATTGCGCGACGGCGCAGATCGCGACGCGTGGGGGCATGGGACTCCGCTCGACTCGGAACTCTGACCGGCCGACGTGGTGGTCCAGTGGAACATACGGCGGCCGATCGAGTCAATCGACGGCTTCGTCGACGGACGCGGCCTCAGTACCCAGCCTCTTGCCCTGCAGCCAGTTCGTGGCCCGGCCTGCGCGGATTTCGCGCAAGATTGCGTCCTTCTCCAAAGCGCAGTCGACCGTGACCCAGGCGCGGCCGCACATCTCGCGGGTGTGGGCGTCGTCGGAGACGATCTTGGGGTATGGCAACTCGGGGATGTCGAATTGCGGCGTGTAGCGGCCGTGGTGCGTCACCTCGACGCAATCGATGGGGAGGCGTTTGGCGATCGCGGCCAGCACGTCGATCACTTTTTCGACCGACATGTTGTAAATCGATGGGTGATTGAAGATCCGCAGACTTTCGCTGTCGCCGCGAATCTCGCCCACGTGCACGTAGCCCCGCTCGAAGACCGTCAGCTCGATCCCCTTAAAGACCAGGAAACCGGCGTCGCCCGTCGGCAGGCGGTCCCAATAGTCGCGGCGCACCAGATGGTCATGGTCGGTAATCGCCACGAATTGAAAGCCCAGCTCTCGATAAACACTCACGAGCTCCTCCGGCTCCAGCTGGCCGTCGGAACAAGTGGTGTGGGTATGCAGCGCGCCTTTGAGCGTGGGCATGCGAGGGCGGTCGGGATTGAACGGCCGCTCGAGGGCCCGAGAAATCAGACGCTACGGGTCGCGGGCACAGCGGCTGGTGCCGAGCATTCTACTTGGCCCCGACCGCTTTCACATTGTCGAGCTCGAACCGCGCCTGTTGCAGCTGGGCATCCTTGATGCTGACTTGAGCTTTGGCCGCCTCAATGGAGGATCGGGCCGCGTCAACGCTTGCCGTCGCCTCGTCGCGCGCGTGCGTCGCGTCCTCCATGTCGCCGTCGCTGACGGCGTTTTGCTTCCGTAGCTGTTGAAGGCGGTCGAACTGCAATTGGCGGTACTTGAGGTTGACCAAGGCCCGCTTGTATTCCGCCTCACTTTGCCCGACCGCGGCGTGGGCACCGACCACCTCGGCTTCGGCAATTCGCACGCGCGTTTCCAACGATTGGAGCGCCAGGTGATGAATCGGCGATTCCACCGTTTCCAACTTCTGCGAAGTGGATGGAGCGGCAGCCCGAACTTGCATCAACTTGATCTGCGCATCCAGCCGCGCCTCGTGGACGGCGTCGGCGTCTGCCTGCGGAATTTGGCCGCCGGCCGCCAGTCTCTGCGATCGAGAGTCGAGCAACTCGATGAATTCCAAATAATGTGCTCGCACGCGGCATTCGACGGCTGGTGAAGGGCTCAAAGCCACCCCCGCATCGAGGAGGCCGCGCGCCGCATCCAGAACGCTCTCCGGCGTCGCCTCCCTCGACCGGAAACGCCCGTAAGTTCGTTGCAGAGAGCTCAAGGCGACGTTGAATCTCTCAATCAAGAGTTTGCGCATTTCACTATCACCGGCGCGGGCGCGCCACGGTTGCAATTTAAGGAAACCAATTGGTTTTTCCGTCGATGTGAGTTCTTCGGGCGGCACCGCTGTCGCACTTGTCCGCGCGGATTCCTTCCCCGAGAAGCCCTCCGTGGACGCGAGCTGCTGTTGACGATATTTGATTTCCGCATCCAGCCGCGCCGCGTGCACGGCATTGAATTCGTCAAAGCCGACGCTTCCGCTTTTCCGCCTTTTCTCTGCGACATCGTCAAAATACTTCATGAACTCCAAATAACGCTCATAGATCCCCACCGTCTCCTTTGCCGTCGCCAAGGCGAGCTCGGCCTCGAGAAGCGTGTGAGCCGCGACAATCACGGTTGTGATCGGCACGTTGGTATCTAAGGTGGTTCTTTCATAGTGACCCTGCAGCGATTTGAGGGCCGCGTTGTAGCGGTCCTTGAGCAGCTTGTGGAGTTCGTCATCGGCGGGCGCCGGTTCCAGCGGTTTAGCCGTCAACATTGCCGGCCGCGTGGTGGATGCAGTTGCTGCAGTCATACCGCCGATTGTGACGGCCGGCGCCTGAAATTCCGCAAAAGGCCAAACTGCCTGGGTCGTTTCTGGGGCTTTGCCTTTCTCTTTCAGACGAGGCTCCGCCAACTTGAGTTTTGCATCGAACATGGCCTCGCGGGCCTGCGCTTCGTCGAGGGGACTGAAACCGACCGCTCCTCCGATGTCGAGCCTGGCCCTTGCTTCCCTCCAGCAAGCCGTGACGAATTCGAGGTAGTCCTCTCGCGTCCGAACTTGCTCCTCCGGCGTCTGCGGCAACGCCAGCTTCGCTTCGAGCAGACTTTCGCGGCTGTGAGCATATTTCCCAAAGGCGTTCTGCGGACGACGTCGTACTCGTAGTCATGAAGCTGCAGCGAGCGAATGGCCGCGTTGTAGCGCTCTTTCAAGTTTTTTTGCGTCTCGTCGTCATTCGGCAGCAGCTCAAGCGCTGAGTAATGCGAGAAAGCCGGACGTCGAGACGTGGAAGGCGGCGCCGTTTTCGAAGAGGCTGGCTTACTCGGCTGGGGAGCGGCAGCCCGTTTGGTCGATCCGGCCGTCGCCGGCGCGGGCTGCGCAGCTGCGGGTTTGGCCGACTTGGGCTCGGCCGCCTCCGGCGCAGCTTTCGTCGCTACTTCGGCCTCCGGCACACGCACCGCTTGAGCTGCCGCGTTCGTCAACGAGACTCCGAGAGCGACGGCGCCGCAGCCGATTACCGCGGCCAGGCGCGTTTTCGTCAGTCTTGGCCAGCCCGATCCCTTGAGAATCATGGTCATTCTCCACTTCAGATGATTTTTGCGCTCGACGCCCACCGAGACGGCCGCCGCGGGCAGAGAACCGCAGGAGACGAATTCAGACACCGCCAACAACGCTTCGCCGTAGGTCTCGAATTGGTGCGGGTCGAAGAAAAGGACGTCCGCGTCGCAGCATTCTTCTTCCGCGTTCTGCAGTCGGCGAACGACCCACCAGGCGGCTGGGTTCCACCAATAGAGTGCCATCACGGCGACTGCGAACCAACGGACGAGATGATCGCCGCGACGGAGATGCAAAAGTTCGTGCAGCAGGAGCAATCGACGCTGCGGCGGGTCGATCGACTCGACAATCGTTCGCGGCACCAAGAGCGTCGGCCGCCATCCGGACCAGACCATCAGTCGAGGTGCCCGTCGTAAGCCGATTCTCTTCGCAATGTCGACAATCTCATCTTTGAGCCAGTTCGGGGCTGGAGACTGGGACCGTCGTACCGCCCGTGAAAACCGCCGCACACGGACCGCCGTGACAGCAACGTACAGAAACGTGCCAGCGATCCAGATGGCGGCCAACACATCCATCAGATGCAGAGATGTCGCGGTAGAATCCGCCGACGGGAAGGAAGACACAGCGTTTGAAGGTGCGAGCGTCGACGTGACCGGCTCGAGTCGTCGCACGCTCAACCGCACCGACGTATCGGGTGCGGCGTCTCTCGCCGTCAGAGTCAGATCCGGAGGCCGTGTCAAATCGGCGGCTTCGCGTTCGATCACAACAGGGAGCGGGGCGGAATTCTCGCCGTCTCTCGCGGTATCGGGTTGAACTGCGGGCGATTGTCCTGCGAGCCAATTGGGACTGTGCAATGGGATTTGGAACATCGGCGGGGCGACGAGCCTGAGGAGAACGATCAGCCACAGCGCGTGGGCAAGGTGCGGATTCCGCCAGACTCGCGTGATGAGCGCGACACCAATCGCCAGCACTGCCGCTGCGGCCGCGTTTGCGAGCCCGAACTGAATGAGCGCTCCCATGTCGACCTCGCGTTCGGTCAATTTGGCTTTTTGCGAGAGGCAAGCAACGCACGCAGCTCATCCAGCTCGCGCCGGCTGAGCCGATTGTTCTCGACGAGATGCACGAGCAGGGGCGTCAACGATCCGCCGGAAAGCTTTTCCGCCAACTGCGAAAGTTGCTGACCCGCGAACTGCGTCCGGGGAAGGACCGCTGAAAAGCGGTGTACGCGCTCTGAGCGATCGCGGCGGACAAGGCCCTTCTTTTCAAGTCTCTGCACGAGTTTCTGCACCGTCGCCACTTCGGCCGGCGTGCACGTGGGATAAAGTCGCTCCGTCAGCTCGCGGGCACTGCGATCCGCATCGTCCCACAGAGCGGCGAGGACCGCGAACTCGGCATCCGTCACATGGGGAGCAGATTTCGCCATCGTAAGAGCAGCCCTTAGTTCGCGTCACCTGCTTTGAGAGCGAATTTACACTGCAAGCAGACACCGTGTCTATCTAGTGTAGACAAGTTGTCTCCGATGTCAAGCGATTCCGCGCCCCGTCCTCACCTGATCCGTCACAGCGATCAGGTCGTCGGCGAAAACGTAGCGAATGGCTGATCGTGCACGATGGGGTGGGCGCGGTTCTGGAGGTCGACGATCCGCTTCTCGACCGCGGCGACGTCGGCCGCCGTCGCGTGGACCGACAACGCGAGCTGCGTGGCGTAGGTCTGTCCGGGAGCAAGCGTGATCACGCGGCCGTGTTTGCGCTCGAAGGTCTTGAGGTTGGGATAATTGGTGGCTGGCTCCAGGCCGGTCACGTAGCCGTCGGCCTCGCGCTGCGTGCACTTCCAGACGGTGAAACAAGGAAGCGTGCGAATGCCATACTCGACGCTGATGCCGCGGTCGCCCGCCGCGTTTCGCAGCAGGACGGCCGTCTGGTCGTGATCGTCGCCGATCAGCTCGGCGTAGTAACACTGCTCGGTGTAGCCGGCCGTCGGACCGCGATAGGTTTGCCAGGTCTTGGTGTCTTCGGCCGCGCGGGGATCGCGAGGGGCCGCCTGGCGGACTGGTAGCACCAATTTGGCCCCGGCATCGAGGAATGGGGGTCCGAAATTCGTGTGATACAGCAACTGCATCTCGAGCGGCCGTCCCGACAGGTTGCGAACCTCGTCGCGGATGGTCAGGCGATTCGATCCGGGGGCGGTCTCATAAGTCGTCACGAGGCGAAGTCCGGTGCCGAACATCGACGCTTCGTCGATTTCGCCGCGAACGCTCAGCATTCCCTTTCCTGCCGAATCGGCTGCGAGCTCGACGCGGTGCGCCGGCGTATTGGCGATCTTGCCGTGCAAGGTGAGGGGCGTTTCGTTGCGTTTGCCGGCCGCCTCCACCACGTCGACGCCCGGCGGCCCGTTTGACGACAGTCCGCAACGGCACATGAGCTCGTTAAATCCGGCCAGCCACCCCAATCCGTTACGGTCGTGCAGATCGATAAACGCCGGATTCACCGGCCGCTTCACCGGCGAGTTCCAGCCGATCTCCAGGTTCGCAAAGCGGCCGCGCCATAAACCCATGCCGCGCGTCGGCACGATCGACACGGAGAGCAGCCCGTTATCCAGCTCGACAACATCCACGTGGTCCGACGGGCCGCCCCGCAGCGTCCGCTTGCGAATCACCCATTCGCGGGCGCCGGGGAGTTTGACCTCGGCTGATCCGCGCAACTCGTAAGCGTCAAACCAGATTTCATCCGTCGCGTCAGTGAGGACCTGCGATTGGCTCGGCATGGATTTATCCTCTCGGGGGTCGTGCTCATGGTAATCGATGCCCGCAGTTTCTTCCTGCGATGAGCAGTCGATCCGGGCGACGACCCGCACCAACAGCAACCGGTGCAGGACGAGCCGCACTCGCTCCAACCGGTGCGGCACGCACCGCACCTACTGCAACCGGGGCTAGGCACATTTTCGGCGCTCAACTACGATTGGGGATTGAACGCGAGGAGTCGCCTGACCCGACTGGACTCGACATGTTCTTGAGCCGCGTCATCGATTTCTCCCTGCGCCACCGCGTGCTGGTGATCCTGACGGTGGCGGCAGCCGCAGCGGCGGGGGTCGTCTCGCTGACTCGGCTCGACGTCGACGCCTTCCCCGACACGACGCCCGTGCAGGTGCAGATCAACACGATCGCGCCGGCCCTCGGTCCCGAAGAGGTCGAGCGGCAAATCACCGTCCCGATCGAGCAGGGGCTTGGCGGCCTTCCCGGGGTGGAACAGCTTCGCTCCGTGTCGAAGTTCGGCTTCTCGCAGGTCGTCGTCACTTTCCGCGACGGCACCGACATCTATTTCGCCCGCCAGCTGATCAACGAGCGGCTGGGATCGGTCGACCTGCCGGCCGCGGTTGCTCGGCCGAAGATGGGGCCCGTCGCCACCGGGCTGGGCGAAGTCTTTCACTACGTCGTGACCGGCGCCGGCGGCAGCCCCAGCGAGCTGCGCACCGTGCACGACTGGGTGATTCGGCCCGCGCTGCGAACGGTTCCGGGCATGGCTGAAATCAACAGCTGGGGCGGCTATGAGAAGCAGTACCAGATCCGCATCGATCCCGAGCGGCTGATCAAGCACGACCTGACCTTCGACGAAGTCATCGACGCGGTGCAGAAGAACAATGCCAACGTCGGCGGCGGCGGCATCAACCGGGAAGGGGGCATGCTGCTCGTCCAAGGCTTGGGCCGCACCACGGGCGTCGACTCGCTGCGGCAGATCGTGGTCAATGCCAAGGGCGGCGTGCCGATCCGCGTGGGCGACGTGGCCGACGTGGCCGTCGGTCACGAAATTCGCCGCGGCGCGGTAACCGCCGACGGCCGCGGCGAGGTGGTGCTCGGGCTGGGCTTCATGCTCATGGGCGAGAACAGCCACACCGTCACCTGGGCGCTGAAGGACCGCCTGAAATCGATCGAGACGCACCTGCCCGCCAACGTCAAGGTCGTCCCCGTTTACGATCGCACCGAGCTGGTCGATTACGTCATCGAGACGGTTCGCAAGAACTTGTTCGAAGGGGGACTGCTGGTCGTCGCCGTGCTGTTCGCCTTCCTGGGCAACCTGCGGGCCGCGCTGATCGTGGCCGTGGCCATCCCGCTGTCGATGCTGTTCGCCTTCAGCGGCATGCTGCGGTTCGGCATCGCCGCCAGCCTGCTGAGCCTGGGGGCGATCGACTTCGGCATGGTCGTCGACAGCTCGGTGGTGATGGTCGAAAACTGCGTGCGGCGCCTGGCCGCGCCCGACGCCGCGGGCAAAAGCCGGCTCGACATCATTCGCGACGCGGCGGTCGAAGTTCGCCGGCCGACGATGTTCGGCGAACTGATCATCATGATCGTCTACCTGCCGATCCTGACGCTGGAGGGGATCGAGGGCAAGCTGTTTCGGCCGATGGCGCTGACCGTGATCTTCGCCCTGGCCGGCTCGATGGTTCTGTCGCTGACGCTGATGCCGGTGCTGGCCAGCTTCCTGCTTCCCAAGCGGCCGGCCGAGCGCGAGCCGTGGCTGATGCGGGTGGCCCACGCGATCCACTACCCGGTGCTGCGGTTCGCGATGACGCACAAGCCGGCGGTAATCGGCCTGGCCGCTTGCGTGCTGCTCGTGGCCTTCGGCATGATCGCGCCGAATCTGGGCTCCGAGTTCGTGCCGCGGCTCTCGGAAGGGGCGATCGCCATCGGCGTCGTGCGGCTGGCCGGCACCGATCTGGATGAGTCGATCCGCTACAACACGCAGATGGAGCGGGCGATCCTGGCCGAGTTCCCCGACGAAGTGGAACACGTCTGGAGCCGCGTCGGCACGGCCGAGATCGCCACCGACCCGATGGGGGTCGAGCTGACCGATATCTTCATCACCCTCAAGCCGCGGACCGCTGTGGAAGAAGGCCCGCACCCAGGCCGAGTTCACGGAGCTGCTCGATAAAACGCTCCGCGACCTGCCCGGCCAGCGGCTCGCCTACTCGCAGCCGATCGAGATGCGGATGAACGAGATGGTTTCCGGCGTCCGCGCCGACCTGGGCGTGAAGCTCTTCGGCGACGACTTCGACGTGCTCGTGAAGAAAGCGGCCGAGATCGAGGCCGTGCTGCGGGGCATCCCGGGGGCGGCCGACGTCGCGGCCGAACAGCTCACCGGCCAGCCGATGCTGCAGATCCGGATCGATCAGGACCAGGTCGCGCGGTACGGCATGCTCGGCCAAGGCGGTGCTCGACGTGGTCGAATCGGTCGGCAGCAAGCCGCTGGGTGAGGTGGTGGAGGGGCAGCTCCGCTTTCCGCTGGTCGCGCGGCTCGCCGAACGCTTACCGTGAAAGCCCGGAGGCGATCGGCGTCGCTGCTGATTTCCACCCCCAGCGGCGAACGTATTCCCCTCTCGCGGCTGGCGAAGGTCGAAACGGTCAGCGGGCCCGTCGACGATCACGCGCGAATGGGGACAGCGGCGGCTGACCGTGACCGCCAATGTCCGCGGCCGCGATCTGGGCAGCTTCGTCGCCGAAGCACGGCGCAAGCTGGCGGAAAAGGTCTCGCTTCCCGCCGGCACGCTATCGCCTCGAGTTCGGCGGACAATTCGAGAACCTGGAGCGAGCGCAGTTCCGGCTGGTGATTGTCGTGCCGGTGGTACTGGTCTCGATCTTCGGGCTGCTCTATTTGACCTATGGCAACCTGGTCGACGCGCTGCGCGTGTTCACCGGCATTCCGTTCGCTTGGGTGGGCGGGATCTTCGCCCTGTGGCTGCGCGACATGCCGTTCTCGATCTCGGCCGCCGTCGGCTTCATCGCCATGTCCGGCGTGGCCGTGCTCGACGACATGATTCTGGTGTCGTGCGTCCGGCAATTGCGGAAGGCCGGCCTGTCGCTCGACGAGGCGGTGACACAGGCCGCCATCACGCGTCTGCGCCCGGTGCTGATGACGACGCTGGTCGCCAGCCTCGGCTTCTTGCCGATGGCGCTCAGCGACGGGGTGGGGGCGGAAGTCCAGCGGCCGCTGGCGACGGTCGTCATCGGCGGCGTCATCGGAGCGATGGTGATGTCGCTGCTGGTGCTGCGCGTGCTTTATCTGGTATTCAATACGCGCATGTTTCGCCGCAGGGAATCAGCCGCGGCTCGCGAGCAAACGGTCGCCGTATAAAGCACGAAGCACGAATGCCAAAGGTCATTCGTGCTTCGGATGTGGCTTCGTTCTAGTCGGCCAGCGGCTTCACGCGGATGTTCTTGTACCAGGTGACGCTGCGCGGATCGTGGGCTTGCAGGGCAAAGCTGCCGCAGCTTAGTTTTTCCTTGCGCTTGGCGGCGTCTTCGGGCTTCTCGGTGTAGTCGACGACGACTTCGTCATTCACCTTCACGATGATGTGCTTGCCCTCGACGATGATCGTCTGCTTATACCATTCGTTG
The DNA here is from genome assembly GCA_963800135.1 of uncultured Planctomycetaceae bacterium. Taxonomy (GTDB): domain Bacteria; phylum Planctomycetota; class Planctomycetia; order Planctomycetales; family Planctomycetaceae; genus DASPSM01. Next base: position 385,683 of record CAWCZR010000004.1, read on the forward strand.
TCCTTGGCAGGCGTCTTGTAGAGCTTGACGACATGATAGAGGCTGCCCGTCTTCACCGGGTCGCCGTGCGACACGTTGACTTGTGACTCGTAGCCGGTGTCGGGGAAGCCCTTCGCCTGGTAGTGCGTGTGGAAGTAGATGCCCGAGTTGGCGTGCGGGTGCGTCTGCACGTCGGCCTCGAAGATGAAGTTCTTGAACTGCCAATCGGTGAAGGCATGCGACGCTTTGCCTTCGCAAATAATCTTGCCGTCCTCGACGTGAATCTTGCTGTTTTCGCTCAGCTTCCAGCCCGACAGATCCTTGCCGTTGAAGAGCGTAATCCAGCCGTCCTTGTCGGCCGCCGACTTTGGCGGAAAGTTGCAGTGCATCTCCTCGGGCAGCTTGGCGAGCTCGTTCGACTTCAGGCCACCGCGCAAAAAGAAAGTCGGACGAGAGGAGCAACAGGGAAGTGGCCGCGGCGAACCGGACGGCAAGTGACAGCTTAGACATCGGTGTGAAACTCCGGTGGAAAACGGGGCGGGAAGGAACGGCCTGGGTGGCTTTTTCACTATAGCCAGCCCGGCGCAGGTTGCAAAGCGGGCGAGCGGCGCTGCTCGCACCCCGTGAAGCGGCGTGGGCCGAGAGTCGAAACGCGTGGCCTATGAACGGAGTGGAGCGTTCTCCGCGTGGGCGAGCGAGAACGACGGTGTCGGAGGGCGAACCAGCCGACCTACGGCGATGCCGCTCCGGCTGGTGTGCTGTCGGCCGGCTTCAATTCTTGGATTGTCGCCGGACGGAAAGGACGGGGTCTGCCCTTATCCACCCAGTCCAGTTCTTTGCGCAAGGCCTTCCCATCCGCGTCCGTTCTCGAGATCTCGGAGTTTTTGACTAGAGCCAGTTTCAAAACCGCTTGAGGATCGTGACGGCGCAAGCCAATTCAAGGAATCCGAGAAAAAGAAGACTGTGACGCTCGTAGCGCACAACAAGGCGACGATAGTTGAACAGCCAACTGATCGAGCGTTCGACCCTCCAACGTCGTTTGTAGCGTCGAAGTGGCCGTCCGTCCTGAGTTGCCGGGCGTTTGCGGCTGCATCGGTGTGGACAAATCAGTTCAATGCAACGCTTTGCCAGCCGCTTTCGCAAGGGATCACTGTCGGCCGCTTTGTCATAAATCAATCGCTGGGGGCGCTTGCGCACGGTCCGCTTGTTCAAGAGCGGCTCAATGAGATTGACTTCCGCCGGACTGGCGCTGGCGATGTCCACGCCGAGCGGCGTGCCGCGGCCGTCGATGAGGAGCATGATCTTCGTCCCCTTGCCGCGCTTTGTCTTGCCGACGCAAAGCCCCCTTTTTTGGCCGGGGAAAACGTGCCGTCGGCCATCGCCTCGTCCAAGCGGAGCGACTTCATTCCGTCGAGCCGGCGGAGCAGTCGGCGCCAAGCGATCTGGAAGATTCCGCTTTGAGTCCACTCGCGTAGCCGCCGCCAGCAGGTCGCTGGGGACGGAAAGTATGTTGGTAAGTCTTTCCACCGTGCACCACTGGTTAACACCCAAAGGATTCCTTCCAGGCACGGGCGCGGTGGGACGGGGGGACGCCCGCCGACTTTTTTCATCCTCCTTACAGGAAACAAATCCGCGATCAGAAGCCATTGCTCATCGGTGAGTTGCGGTTTGGGTTCCGTCCTGGACGCCCTCCAATTGCGGCCCTGATTGGGCCAATAGGAAAGCGTCAACAACATGCGAGTGCCTCCTTTCACCCGCTTCGGAACGCAAGTTTCTTGCCGGATCGTTCCACTGACAAATGGCTTTTGAAACTGGCTCTAACCAATACGCGGCAAAGACCCAGATGCCCGCAGCCTCGATGAAGAATGTGGCGCGGTTCCGGACATGAAAGTAGCTGAACAGAACAAAGATCACGAACGGAAACACAATCATCGCCCGTCCAAGCCATTTGTAGGCGGCGCGGTAGCGTTTGCGGACAGTTTCATCTTTTATGAGGTCGAGCGTGTCGCAGGCCCGAAAGATGCAGACATACCCGATGCACAGAAACAATGTCACGGCGCAAGCGCCGTGAATCGAGAAATCCCACGCAAGCACCGTCACCTCTCGGCCCTTGAAGTCCGGGCCCCATGCCATTGGAAACAAGGCGACTCCCAGAGCCATCACGCCGGCAAGATTTAAAGCGTAATCCTCCATCCATGTGAAGCCCCTATACAAAACGAGAATGCTCCCCAAGGCAAAGAGCAATCCGACAAACCAGTTCCGCATCACGCCTTGGCCGGGATCGATCAGACACTCCGGATGGTGTGCTTCATCGGTCAGACAAACCGGATGCTCTGCTACCCATTGTTGAGACTCCGGGCTGGCATGGTAATAGGCGCTCATCGAGCCTTCCAGATTCAAGTGCGCGGAAATAGAGCCGCCGATGCATAGTATCAGCGGGAAGGCGATTGCGAGCCACGCGATTCCTTGCCTGGAGACCTGGTACATTCTGCCGACGTGGAAGCTTAACTGCTGGCTTGGCATAGTCGACCAGATATGAAGTAGGTAGAGCGGCGATTGATCACTAATACGGCAAAATCGTCGACGTGCAAGATAACCAGACAACGGCCAATGGGGAAGGACGTGGGCCGAGTGCTCGGTCACGCTTGGTAGGCCGGTTTTGTTGCCATCCGCACTAATAGTCGGGCGCGCAGGGGCCGCGTAGCGGAAGGCACGACGGCGGGGGGCTTGACGGAGCGCGGTTCGGTGAGCCCGGACCCGCTATTGTTTACTGCTCGTCGGCGCCGGCCCCGCGACCGGCAACTCGCGGCAGACTAGCTCGTGATCGTCGCGGGCGAAGACGAAGCGGCCGGCGTAGGCCGGGTGGGCCCACGTGTCGCCGATCACCTTGCTGCGGGCGATCTCGGTGTAGCCTTTGGGATTGAGCCGCGCCAGGATCAGCTCGCCGGCCGCGTTCAACAACAGCGCACGATCACTATCGCCGATCCAGACCAGCGTCGCCTGCGGATTGGAATCGCGCGGCGTCACGCGATGGTCGTCCGTCCACAGCTTGCTGCCTGTCGCCAGCTCGAAGCAGGTCAGCCCGAAATTCTTGTCGAGCAGATAGCCGTAACCGTCGCGGCAGAGCGGCTGCGACATGAGTCCCCGCAGCGTTCGCTCATCTTCCCACGCCAACGTCGCTTTGCGTCCGGTGTCATCGAAACGTAGCGCCTTGGCCCCCGCCCAATAGCCGCTGACAAAAAGAATGCCCGTGTGATAGACCGGCGTGGCGATCGAGACGCCGTAGGTAACTTCGTAGGGAATCTCCCACAGCGGATCTCCGGTCGCCGCGTCCAGCCCGCGAATGTGCGACGGCGTCCAGCAGACCAGCTGCACGCGGCCGGCGTGCTCGATCAGGATCGGCGTGGCGTACGTGACCTCATCCGACAGGCTAGCCCAGACTTCTTTTCCCGTGCGGCGATTGAGGGCCACGACGCTCGCCCCCTTGGCCGAGCCGGGATGAACGATCACGGTGTCCCGAAAGATGACGGGCGACGCGGCATAGCCCCAGGTCGGCATCCGCCCCTCAAAGTCGCTCACCAGGTTGGCCGACCAGCGAACGGCGCCGCTCGTTAGGTCGAGGCAATTCATCACGCCGGTGGCGCCGAGCGTATAAACCAGCCCGTCGAACACGGTCACTGCCGCGCGGGGCCCGTTCCCGTAATCGAGGTGGCCGTAAGTCAGCTTATCGGAATGCGTCCAGCGGACGTCGCCGGTCCGCGCGTCATAGCAGACAATGCGTTCGTTCTCGAAGGGGAGGGTCTGGCGGTCGGGCACCAGCACGTGGTTACCGGCCACGATCACGCCGGCATAGCCGCCGCCGATCGGCTTGTGCCAGCGCAGCGGGAGTTCGGCCGGCCACTTTTCGGAGAGCTTGGGGCCGTTCCAGGTGCCGTCGCCGTGTGGTCCCCGCCAGCGGGGCCAGTCGTCACCTGCCGAGCTGGTGTTGGCCGCCCCGATCTCGGCAGCCAGGATCGGCAGCGGAGCCGCGGCATCTTGGCATCCGGCGAAGACCATCGGCAGGAATGCGATGGGAAACAATGCGACCGGCAGCAAACTGGCTCGCTGGATCATGGGGGAGACTCCCCGAGCTTTAGGCATCGTTCGTCCGCGCGAGGGTTGTACCAAAGCGGCCCGGATGTGTAGATAGCAGTGGTGGGAAGGCCGCCTCGCTCAGCCGGATTCAGGAGTCCCGATCATGTCGCGCCTGCTAGCCGCCAGTCTCGGTATCGCGCTTTGTGTCTCGACTCAGGTCGCTTGTGCCCAGGACAACGAGCTAACTCCCGAGGAAAAGGGTGCCGGGTGGACGCTGCTCTTCGATGGCAAAAGTTTGGACGGCTGGATGCGGAGCGACGGCAAACCCAGCAACCGCGGGGTCGATCACGAGGCGATCAATCCGCACCGCTGCGGCGCCTATATGCTGGTTTACGACAAGGAATTCTCGAACTTCGAGCTGAAGTGTGACTTCAAAGTCTCCTCCCTGTGCAATAGCGGCATCTTCGTGCGAACTTATCCGCTCACGCCGCGAAAGAACAAGGACGTCGGCTACAACGGGATCGAGGTCGCCATCGACGACGGGATCAAAGAGGGCTACCACGCCACCGGGGCAATCTACGACCTGTCGCCCGCGCTCGTCGACGCGACCAAGCCGACCGGCCAGTGGAACCACATCGAGGTGAAGTGCGACGGCCCGAACATCACCGTCGATCTCAACGGCAAGCAGGTCAACTCGATTGACCTCTCACAGTTCACCGCGCCCAACGTGCGGCCCAACGGCACGCCGCACAAGTTCGACGTCGCCTACAAAGACCACCCGCGGCACGGTTACATCGGCCTGCAAGACCACGGCTCACCCTGCTGGTTCAAGAACATCAAGCTGCGAGAGCTGAAGTAAGCGCCACTCTGTTTCACGAACCGACGAGCCGAGTATCGGGATTGGTTGAGCTGCGTTTTTGAAGACGGTCTGGTCCACTCATCGGCCGCAGGACTGGTGTTTTTACCTACCTACTTAGCGTCGGGCATTGAAGGATCGGGCATCCGGTGCTGTCGATCGTCGAAGGCGTTTGAGCCTCCGAGTTTTCGACCAATTCAGATTGACTTCTGGCTTCCTTTCTTGGCACACTGTTGCAGCCTTCCGTGCCCGCGATCCGCTACTCGGATCCATCTCTCCCGGGCACGATGTGAAGCGGCCTGTCTCGCGATGTGGCTCGCGATTGCAGCGAGTTCCTGTTGAAGACGAGGAAGCGCTGATCCTTCGCTCGCCGGTCCTCGATCTACATCAATTGCACTATCGCGGGAGATAAAAGCCATGCCTCTGACAGAGCACGTTGCCTTGGTATCGTTGTCCAAAAGCGTGTCGTACGCGGCAGTCGCGAGAGCAAGTGCCGCGATCCAGAATCAGGTGACGAGAGATTTCGGGCCAATTTGGGGCGTCGAGGCCACGGTCGACGCTTTCGAGCACCTCAAGGACGTACCGATCGGTTACTGGATCGTCACGGTTATTGACCACGACGATAAGTTGCCACCGTCTGCCGGAGGCGTCCACTTGGATAAGCAGGGGCAACCGTTCGCGCTGGTTCGAAGTGGCGATGGCTGGGAAATGACGGCCAGCCATGTGGTACTTGAAATGCTGGCCGATCCGTTCGGCAATCGTTTGGTTGCAGGGGAGTCGCCCGCCGAAGGACAGGGACGCGTTGAGTTTCTAGTGGAAGTGAGCGATCCGTCAGAAGCTCCGGAGTACGGCTACGCCGTTAACGGAATTATGCTTTCTGATTTTTACACCCCCCATTTTTTTGATGCGACAACTTCACCCGGCGTCCGCTATTCATTCTCAGGGAAGATCGAAGAGCCGCGGAAGGTTTTGCCCGGAGGCTATTTGAGTTGGCGCGATCCTGTCTCGGACGAGTGGTTTCAGTGGCAGTATTTCAAAGAATCGACGATCGTCTCGCTTGGCAAACTTACGATGCAGGGAAGCCTGCGGGCCACGATCGAGCGCCTGACGAATGCAAAATCGCAGGCGGCAATCGCCAGTCGCGGGCGCACCTTGATGGCCGCTCATGGCTTGGCTACCCATGTCGACCACGGAAGTGAAATCCGAGCGCAGGCTTTCCTGGACGTGCTCTCGACGCTTCGAGAAGGCGGGCAAGCGAACGATTCGAAGAAAGCTCCACTCAAGTTCCGCAACAAAAAGCAGGGAGCGGCGACTCCGTCGGCCCAAACTGACCCGAACGCGGACGACCAAGTATAAGCAGGCGCCTCCAAAGCGACGTTCGCCTGCATGTTGACGGAAACTGGGAGCCATCTCGCTCGGACTTGTCGGGATCCGCACATTTCTTAGAATTGGAGGTGAAGAAGGAGGGGTGAGCCATGCCAACAAGCAAAGATGATCCGGAGACACGACAGGACGAGTTCGCGCGGGAGAAGCGCGCCGAAGAAGTCCAGGAAGCTATTAGCGAGTTGGTCAGCGGAGAACCAGCACCTCCGCTGAGCCCGCGAGAGCTCACGGACCGGGCCGCCGAAGAAAAAGGCGCAAACCGGCCCAGAGTACCGTTCAAGAAACGATAATGCGCGGCCGTTCTGATCCGCCGTGCGTCGACCGGTTTCGAATGAGTGGGGCTGGTATGCGACGTGCAGCCGGCGCGTAACTCACCTCGTCGTCAACGGCAAAAACAGCCCGACACTCCGGGCGAAGTGGATTGAGCGCACTGCGCCGAGTCGCGTCCCAGTCCGCCAATCCAACGCACGATCACCGATCAGTCTGCGCCACATTGTGGCCCGCTCAGAGGTCGCAAGCGAGGGCTGCCCTAAAGAGCGGGCCAGTTTCGCGAGCCCGATCGAAAAACCGGTCTTGTTTGGAAACGATGGCTTCCCGGCTTGTTATATTCCGCAACCCCACGATACCTGCTTAAGGACTCTTGTCGCACAACTCGGATGAGGAGAATTGGATGATCGAACTCCAAGCACAGCTATTCGCGAAGCTTCGGACCGGCGGACCACAAGCCGTTTGGGACTCTCTCCAACGGGCGATCAAAATCGAGCACGCGACCATACCCCTGTACCTTTACGCAACCTTCTCGCTGGATTCAGCGAAGAACGGCGAAATTGCGGGCATCATTAGTTCGGTCTGGCTCGAGGAGATGCTGCACATGACTTTGGCGTGCAACATTCTCAATGCTCTCAAGGGAAGCCCAGAGATCGACAAGCCGACCTTCATCCCGGTGTATCCCGGCCCCTTGCCAGGGGGGATTGAGAGTCAATTGAGGGTCCATCTGGCACCTTTCGGCCACAAGCAACTCGACGCGTTCATGACGATTGAGGAGCCGGAAAAGCCGCTCAATTTTCCAGTGAGGGCGAATGTGCAACCCCCCCACACGATTGGCCAGTTTGACGCGGAAATCGAAGAGCAGATTCGGCAGCTTGGCAATGGCGCGTTTAGCAAATTACCGCGGAACCAAATCGACTCTAGAGCCAGTTTCAAAAGCCATTTGTCAGTGGAACGATCCGGCAAGAAACTTGCGTTCCGAAGCGGGTGAAAGGAGGCACTCGCATGTTGTTGACGCTTTCCTATTGGCCCAATCAGGGCCGCAATTGGAGGGCGTCCAGGACGGAACCCAAACCGCAACTCACCGATGAGCAATGGCTTCTGATCGCGGATCTGTTTCCTGTAAGGAGGATGAAAAAAGTCGGCGGGCGTCCCCCCGTCCCACCGCGCCCGTGCCTGGAAGGAATCCTTTGGGTGTTAACCAGTGGTGCACGGTGGAAAGACTTACCAACATACTTTCCGTCCCCAGCGACCTGCTGGCGGCGGCTACGCGAGTGGACTCAAAGCGGAATCTTCCAGATCGCTTGGCGCCGACTGCTCCGCCGGCTCGACGGAATGAAGTCGCTCCGCTTGGACGAGGCGATGGCCGACGGCACGTTTTCCCCGGCCAAAAAAGGGGGCTTTGCGTCGGCAAGAACAAAGCGCGGCAAGGGGACGAAGATCATGCTCCTCATCGACGGCCGCGGCACGCCGCTCGGCGTGGACATCGCCAGCGCCAGTCCGGCGGAAGTCAATCTCATTGAGCCGCTCTTGAACAAGCGGACCGTGCGCAAGCGCCCCCAGCGATTGATTTATGACAAAGCGGCCGACAGTGATCCCTTGCGAAAGCGGCTGGCAAAGCGTTGCATTGAACTGATTTGTCCACACCGATGCAGCCGCAAACGCCCGGCAACTCAGGACGGACGGCCACTTCGACGCTACAAACGACGTTGGAGGGTCGAACGCTCGATCAGTTGGCTGTTCAACTATCGTCGCCTTGTTGTGCGCTACGAGCGTCACAGTCTTCTTTTTCTCGGATTCCTTGAATTGGCTTGCGCCGTCACGATCCTCAAGCGGTTTTGAAACTGGCTCTAGTTACATCGACGGGGCAATCGTGGTAACCGATGTCGACAGCGCCGCCCAAGCGATTGACGTCATTGTGCAACAGGGCGAGGGGACGAAAGAGTCGCCCCTCGAGGCCGTCGACAGTCAAGAGTACGCTCACTACTACCGATTCGCAGAAATCCACCATGGCAAGCGACTCATCAAGAATCCGGCGGCAACCGACAGTACTCCGGCCGACCAGCAGTATATTTACGGAGGAACCAAGGTTCCTTTCGACGCGAGCGGAGTTTATCCCGTCCCCACAAATCCCTCGACCAGCACCTATCCGCAGGGTTCGCCCGCTCGCCGGGCTTGTCAATCTTTTAACTATACCTACACGAATTTACTCAAAGCGTTGCACGACGGTTTCAATGGCAATCCCAGTCAAATCACCTCGGCTGTCGGACTTATGACGTCGCTACGGCAACAGGGAACGGAAATGATGTCCGGGGGAAATCCGCAGGGATTGAACGTCGGCCCGAGTTTCGAGTACCAGCCGACCCCCCCGACTTGACAAGCAGGGGTGACGCCCCTGACGCGTCGGCATCGAGCGTAACGCCGGTCATCGTGCCTAGCGAGTTGGGCCAAGGGAGCCCGTCCGTCCGCTTGACGAAGATCTAGCTAGTGAGGGCCGCCGATCAGGTCAGGCCGAGCCGGTCCGCCACGGCTTGATCGTCCAACGGATACGGCGTCTCGCGCGGTGACAGCAACGCTCCGCTTTGTGGATCGGAAACGATGCGACGCTGGTCCGCAACGAACTGCGAAATGTCTTCGATGCTCACGATCCAATCGTGGGCGAATTGGGCAATCGCGCGTCCGCGTAGTCCCAACTGAATCGCGCGACGCTCCAGCGGCTTGCCGGTAGGGTCGTGGTCGGGATCCCATTGAAGTCGCACGTCCGACTCGGCGACCGCTCGCCGCCATTCCTGCTCGGTCGAATAGAGAAGCGAATCGAATGTCGAGGGAACGGCCGCTGCCAAGAGGCCGTCGAACGCCGATCGATGCAGGCGAATCGCCAACGTGACTTCCTGGCCCGGCTTGGTGCCCCAGCCGGAGCGATACGTCATCCACAGGAAATTGGGTTTGATCCAAGTCATGCGGCTAAGTTTGAAGTCGCCGCCGAAGTAGCCGTGGGCTGCCGCGAAATGACCGATCGCCGGGGAGTACGCCTGATAGACGACGACAGTCTCGGCATCGAACTGTGCCAGGATCACGCGTCCGGACTTGGGCCAACGCGCGATCTGCGCCTCGTACGATTCGGTGAGCAGGCGGATCGGCATGGGGCCATTCAATTTTCTTTTGATCGCTCATGAACCTGTGCGTGGGCCGGGTGTGCCTGGTGCGCGTCGTCCGGTTCGAGGTAACCGATGGCATACGCCGCGCCCACGCCGAGCAACAGGGCGAGCGAGAGCTTGACGCGGTCGTGCGTGTGAAATTCCACCTCCGGCAACAAGTCGGCCAGCGAGATGCAGACGAACACGCCCGCGGAGAACGCCAGCGCACAGCCGACCAACGACATCTGAAATTCCGAAAATCGACTGAAGCCAAGAAAGAACAGCGCGACCCCCAACGGGCAAAGCGCGGCAAACCCCACGTTTACCGCATGCTGCAACCGGCGGGGCGCGTTCTGGGCCCGCATCAAGATCGAGATCGGCACCGTGTCGAGCGGCTTGTGCAACAGGATCGCCAAAAAGACGCCGAAGCCCCACAGTCCGGCATGATCCTCTTGTGCATCGGCCGCGACGGCCGCGGCGAGGGCCACGCCGTCGAGCAACGTGTGAATCCCCAGGCCGAGCAGCACGCCCACCCAGCTCAGTTGTCCTGGCGGATGGTGCGAATGAGGCTCACAAGTGGCCGAGTGAACGTGGGGCGGCACGGCCGCCTCGTGCTGATGAAAATGGAAGGCCCGGATCAGGAAGAACATCGATAACAGGCCGGCCAGCATCCAAAGCACGGCCTGATCGAGCGAGCCGAGGGCCGCAAACGCGTGCGGCAGCATGTGCAGCAGGCCAATCCCCAACATCAGCCCACCGCACAGGCTCATCGACACTTGCATCCGCGTGTGCGTGAGCCGCATGATCAGCGGCAACCAGCCGCCGGCCAGCGAGGCCAGCACCACCGCGGCCGAATAGATCGCGGCGATCCACAGCGGTCCGTGCGTACCAGGCACCCAAAGCTCTCCGAAGGCGCACCGCAGCGGGCCGATTATCGAACGGCGAATCGTACTTTCCAGCCGAGGGCGTCACAAATCGACGGCTCGTCGAAACGAGTCGGGCTGTGTCGCGGGGGCGATTTCCCCAATTGCTCCAGCGTGACAAAGGCGCGCCGCCCCGGCTACCATCACCCAGCGAAGAATTTAGGAACCGCGCCCGATTCCGATCGTCAAAGGGCCGGTCCCCAGCCTCCAAGGAGCCTCGAGCGGTGCCGCATTTTTGGGCGACAATGCAGTTTGGGACGGTTCCCTATTTGTCGCTCCCGTGGGTCGTCTTGCTGCTGGCCGGGCTGGCCCTGGTATTCGACTTCACCAACGGCATTCATGACGCGGCCAACTCCATTGCGACCGTCGTCTCGACCCGTGTGCTCAGCCCGGGGGCGGCGGTCGTTTGGGCCGCCTTTTTCAACTTTATGGCCTTCGGCATCTTCCATCTGCGCATCGCCCGGACGGTGGGGACCGGACTGATCGATCCCAGCCTTGTCGACAACAGCGTCATTGCGGCCACTCTGCTGTCGGCCATTTTGTGGAATCTGTTCACCTGGTACCTGGGGCTGCCGACCAGCTCGTCGCACGCGCTCACGTTCAGTCTGATCGGAGCGGGGTTCGCCAAAGGGGGCTGGCACGCGCTCGAGTGGGACGGGATCGGCAAAGTGGCCGCCTTCGTCGTGCTCTCGCCGGTCATCGGCGGACTTTTGGGTGGGCTGATCGCCTTCATCGTGATGTGGCTGTTTCATCGGGCCAGTCCGGGCCGCGTGGAAAAAACCTTTCGCCGCGGCCAGCTGGTGTCGGCCGCGTTTTATAGCCTGGGGCACGGCGGCAACGATGCGCAGAAGACGATGGGCATCATCTTCGTGCTGCTGATCGCCGCGAGTCAGGGGGGCAAAGCGTTCAAGACTCCGACCGATGTGCCGACCGAAGTCGTGCTGTCCTGCTACCTGGCGATGGGCTTGGGGACGATGCTCGGCGGCTGGCGAATCGTCAAGACGATGGGGCAGAAGATCATTCACCTGCGGCCGATGGACGGCTTCTGTGCCGAAACCGGGGCCGCCTTGACGCTAATCGCGGTGATCTTCGGCGGCATCCCGGTGAGCACCACGCACACGATTACGGGCGCGATCATCGGCGTCGGCTCGATCAAGCGGCTCACTGCCGTCCGCTGGGGTGTGGTGGCGACCGTGGTCTGGGCCTGGGTGCTCACGATCCCGACGACGGCCGTTCTGGCCGGGCTGATCTGCCTGGCCCTTCGCTCGACCGGCTGAGAGAACGTGAGCGATTGGGGTGGCACTGGCGGCTTGTCCGCCAGTGTGCCTTTTGGAGCGGAGACCACTGGCGGACGAGCCGCCAGTGCCACCCGGTCGGACTAACCCGGGCTACCTGCGCAGCGTGCCGTCACCGCCGACTAAACCGTCGACGAGCGTGGCCAGTTGCTCACCCCGCGCGTCGAGCGAGATCACTTTGCCTTTCCGGTCGATCAAGATGATCGTAGGAATGCCGGTGATCCCGTATTGCTCCGCATTCGGATCGGTGAAGCCGGGTTTCTCGTCCTCGGTTTTCTTCGGCTCGGAATTGTGGAGGATCGTCCAGGGAAGGTCGTTGTCCTTCAAGAACTTGGCGAGCGCGTCGCCGTCGTTGTCGAGGTCGACGCCGACGATTTCCAGTCCGCGGTCGTGATACTTCTCGTAGATCTTTTTGAGGTTGGGAAGTTCCGCCAGACACGGGCCGCACCACGTCGCCCAGAAATCGACGATGATGACTTTTCCCTTGTACTGGGCGATATCGAAGGGCTTGCCGTTGATCGTCTTGCCCGCGACCTTGACCGGTTCGCCGGTTAGCAGGCGAGCGCGCCGCACGGCTCCGTTCTTCAGAATCTCGCCGTAATCGCGCATCTTCTTGTCGAGGTTCTGGCTGAGCACTTCACCGAAGCTGCCGTAGGCAGCCGCGGCATTCTCGCCGTCACCCAGTCCCTCGAGCATCCGGCCGAAGTTTTCGGCGAGCTCGGCATAAGACTGCGGCTTTTTGCGGAGCGCGGCCGTGACGGCGTCCACTAGCGCCCGGCGCTCCTTGGCATCGAGCGCCGGCACCGTTGACATCTTGAAATCGAACCAAGCCCCCTCGGCGATTTCCGCCAACTCGGACCGCTTGTCCTGCTTGAGCTCTTCGGCAAACTTGAGCCCCTTGGCGGCCGCGTCGGGCGTGCCCACCATGATCAGGACCTGGTAGGCGTGCAGCTTGGCTTTGAGCGCGTTGACTTCTTGCTCGTCGTTCGGCCGTGAAGCCAGAACTTTCTCGGAGGCTTTCAGAATCGCCGTGCGGGACATCGTCAGAAACTTGACGACGTCAGTCTCCGAATCGAGCTCCGGCCGCATACCGTCGATCCTGGAGATAAATTTCAGCAGCTCGGGCACCGTGGCTTTGGGCGGCACGACGTAGGTCGTGGGCGACATGGCCACGGCTTTCGCCTGCGCCTTCGCAGTGTCACCCTTGGCATCTTCCGAAGCAGGTGTGTCCTGCGCGAGGGTCGCGCGAACCATCACGAAACCGACGAGCGACAATAGGACGATTCCAGCGATCGCAACTCGCATCGGCCGTCGCGCTAAAACCCGCATTGCACAGTCCCTCGACAGTTGACTCGGAAACCAGGGGTATCAAGCGACGAATTCTAGGCAACGTCCGTACTGGCGGCGAGTCCAAGTGACTTTGGGATCGGCGACGGCAGATCGAATGCCGGAAGACAAAAGACACCGCTTTACTGCGTTCGTGGCTCTGGCAGACCGAACAGCCGTCGGGCGTTCTCGGTCGTCACCCGAGCGATCTCGTCGAGACTCAGACTACGGACGGAGGCCAGGGTCTCGGCCGTGTTCCGGACGTACGCGGGCTCGTTCCGCTTGCCGCGAAAGGGAGTAGGCGCCAGATAGGGAGCGTCGGTCTCCACCAGCAGCCGGTCGAGTGGCACTTCGGCGGCGACGCCTCGCAGGGCATCGTTCTTTTTAAAGGTCACCATGCCGGCGAACGAGATGTACATCCCCAGCTCGACGCACGCACGGGCGGTTTCGGCGTCCCCCGCAAACGAATGCATCACGCCCCGCAATTGGCCCCCTCCGGCCGCCCGCCGCAATTGGGCCACCACGTCGCTCTCGGCTTCTCGGCAATGGACAATAAACGGCAGATCGAGCCGTTTCGCCAGCTCCAGATGCTTGTCGAAGAACTCGACTTGCAGGTCGAATGGGGCGTAGTCCCAATAGCGATCGAGGCCTGTTTCGCCCACGGCCACGACCTTGGGCTGTGTCGCCAGTTCCTGAATCAGTTCCCAGTCGCCAGGGGCGGTTTGCGAGACGTAGTTGGGCTGAATGGCGACCGCGGCGTAGACGGATGGGCGCGACTGGGCCAGATCGACGGCCGCACGGCTGGTGGCGGCGCTGATCCCGATGGTAATCATGGAGACGACGCCGGCCGCGGTAGCCCTGGCGACGACGTCGTCACGGTCGGGGCGGAACGCCTCTTCGTCCAGGTGGACGTGGGTGTCGATGAGGTGCATGGCCAGGATTGTAGTTCCCGCCGGCCGTTTTGACCCCGGTCCTGCCCTTGCAACTGCGACCGGGGCTCTCTAAATTTGGCGTTTCGCAACTTTTCGAGACGGGTGAATTCGGGGAAGGAAGGTCGGCATGGGTCGGCATACGGGGCCGAAGGGGCGGGTGAACCGCCGCCTGGCTGCAATGGTCTACGAAAGCACAGGGGCCGTCCGCGCCTATGAGCGTCGCGAAACTCCACCCGGCATGTACGGCCGGCGCAAGAAGTTTTCGACCTACGGGGCCGCTTTCGCCGAAAAGCAAAAGATCAAGCACTATTACGGCATCCGCGAAGCCCAGCTCCGCCGTTACTTCGAGCTGGCCCGCAAGACGAAGGGCAACACCGGCCAAACGCTGATGCTCTTGTGCGAACGGCGGCTCGACAATGTGATCCGCCGTGCCGGCTTCGTGCACACGCGTCCCCAGGCTCGGCAGGGCATCGTTCACAGCCATTTTCAGGTGAACGGCCGCACCGTCGCCACGCCATCGATCGTCGTGAATGCCGGCGATGTGATCACCGTTCGCAACCGGCCGAACCTGCAGTCGGTTTACCAGGCCGCGGTCGAATCGGGCACCGCATCCCGCTGCGACTGGATTTCGTTCGAGCCGGCCAGCCTCAAGGCGATTGTGACGTCACTCCCCGGCGCGACCGACATCAGCTTGCCCGTGGATGTCGGCCAAGTCGTGTCGTTCCTCGGTCGTTAAGCGGCTAGCGCAACGACAACCGTGCAGGTGAATGAGGGCTCCGTGCGCGCGCTCCGGCACCTGCTTCGCGGTGAACCGGTCGATTGTCGACCACTTGTTGGCCGGGAAATCGCTACAGCCGCGCAACGCGCTCCAATCGGACCCTGTCCGTCAAAATGCGGGGACCTGAACGAACACGGAAGATTGACCGCCCAAAGCGCGGTGTTTATCATCGGGTAAGTAATCAGCCAGCCACTGGAACGAAAATGTCCCGCTTCCACTTTTATTGGTTTAGCGCCTGGGAGGCGGGGCTCTCGGAGTACGTTGGCAACTAATTCCAGCCATAAAAGAAAACACTCCAAGGCCCTGAAATCCCAGTCGGTTTCAGGGCTTTCTTGTTCCTGAGGCATCGCCAAACAGAGATCGACGTCTCAGCAGTTCGCGAACGCCATCCTTCTGCCTTCAATTTGCATCGGAAAGCCCACCCATGATCGTGGTGATGAAGAGTACGGCGACGAAGGACATGGTCCAGCGGATGGTGAAGCGCGTCGAGTCGATGGGTCTGAAAGCGCACGTCCTGGTCGGAACGGAGCGAACCGTGATTGCGGCAATCGGTGCGAAACGGGATGGAGCCGTCGAAGTGCTTTCCTCGTACGAGGAGGTCGAGAAGGTGGTTCCGATCCTTGCCCCTTACAAGGTGGCTAGCCGGGAGGCCAAGCCCGAGCCCACGCAAGTCCGGGCCCTCGATTTGGCGATTGGCTGCGGCTCGATCGGCATCATCGCCGGCCCCTGCTCGGTTGAGAGCGAAGAACAGATCATGCAGTCCGCGGTCGCCGTCAAGAAGTACGGCGCTAAGGGCCTGCGTGGCGGAGCCTTCAAGCCCCGCACGAGCCCTTATTCGTTCCAGGGACTCAAGGAAGAGGGGCTGAAGATGCTGGCCGCCGCTCGCGAGGCGACGGGCCTGGCGGTCGTCACCGAGGTGATGACCCCCCAGCACGTCGACCTGGTCTGCCAGTATGCCGACGTGCTGCAGATCGGCGCCCGCAACATGCAGAACTATCACCTGCTGCAAGCGGTCGGCGAGACCAAGAAGCCCGTGCTTCTGAAGCGCGGCCCGGCCGCCACCATCGACGAATTCTTGCTCGCGGCCGAATACGTGCTCGACCAGGGCAACAACCAGGTTGTCCTCTGCGAGCGGGGCATCCGCACCTTCGAGACTCACACCCGCTTCACGCTGCCGCTGGCCACCGTTCCCTATCTGCACGAGCGAACGCACCTGCCGGTCGTCGTCGATCCGAGCCACGGAACCGGCATCGCCTCGCTGATTTTGCCCATGTCGCTGGCCGCCGTGGCGGTCGGCTGCGATGGGCTACTATTGGAGGTCCACCCGGACCCGCATGCGGCCCTGAGCGATGGCGATCAGTCGATCACGCCGGCGGCCTTTGGCAAGGTGATGGAAGAGTGCCGCAAGGTGGCCACGGCGCTCGGCCGCACGCTCTGACAGTCGCACTCGCCGAGCAGCATCACGACTCTTGCGGCGTCACGACTTTTTCGCTTCGAGCGCCGTCGCCGGCAGTGGCGCGCCGTGTCGCCGCAGCAGCTCCACGAGCCGATCGAGCTGTTCGTCGCGTGACCAGCCCTTTTCGCAGCGTCCCTTGTTCACCACGACCAACACGTGCGATTGGCCGTCGGGATTGCTGGGGGCTTTGAAGAAGTCCTCTTTGGCCAGTTCGCGGAGCAGGGCGTCGATCTCCGTTTTCGGCAGGTCGATGTAGAGCACCTCTTCGGTGGCGGCCAGTTCCTCTTGCTCCTCGGGCGGCAGGTTGGCGGGCGGCGCGATCGGTTCCGGCTTCGTCATCGGCTGAGGCGCCGACATGCCGGACGGGCTGTGTTGCGAGTAGGTGACCGGCGTTCCCGAGAAGGCGTCCTTCCACTCCACGACGGCCGGCGGCTGGACCGGTTTGCTGATCTTCACGTCCGACACGATGCGAAGTGTGGCCCGCGCGAACGCAGGATGCACGCCCGGATACGGATATTGCAGCTCGAGGTGCACGCGCCGTTTCGTCCAGGGGCGCGTTGTCGGAGCAGCGGCTGCCGAGTCAGTCGTCGAGTCGACATTCGAGGTTTGCACGATCGGCGCGGGCTGGTCGAGGCGCTGCAATTCCGGTGTTGATGCCAGGTCGTAAGTGATCTGCAGATTCTGATACTCGGGCGACCCGTCGCCCGCGACCTTGATCTTCTCGCTCCACGCGCAGCCCGGCAGCCAAAGCGCGACACAGGCAGCAGCGAGCGCAACCGAACAGCGGGTCGCACGCAAAGAACTCACGCTTTTGCGAAACGCCGACACGTCATCCCCCGTTCAAACCAGTCCGCGGGTCCACCGAGTGAGCGGACCCGTGCATTTGGCATTATCGGCACGGAGGGTAAAACGGTTGAAACTTCCCCCTTTTGGCGCTCCAGATCGCCCGGGGGCCGCGAATTGCGACCCCGCGCGGCAAGCAAGGTTTCCCCGACTTACCAGGACTCTCGCGCGGCTTTTGAACGTCTTTTAATGCGCCGGCGGAACGTTGGCAGGCGGACGCAGGGTGCCGATCACGGCACTGAGATCGGGCCAGCCTTCCGCCTCGACCAACTTCGAGAGTTCGTCGACCAATCGTGGCGCCGCGCCAGGGTCATAGAAATTGGCAGTCCCCACTTGGATGGCCGTGGCACCGCAAACGAGATACTCCATCACGTCATCGAGCGAAGAAATCCCGCCGACGCCAATGATCGGCAGCCCCGGCACGCCCTGGGCGACTTGCCAAACGCAACGCATTGCCAGCGGTTTGATCGCCGGCCCGCTCAGTCCGCCCATGCCGGCTCCCAGGATGGGCCGCCGCCGCCGCCAGTCGACGGCCAGCCCCTGAAACGTATTCACGAGCGAGACGGCGTCCGCACCCGCGTTAGCGACGGCCTGTGCGATGGACACGATCCGCGTCACGTTCGGCGTCAGCTTGGCAACGATCGGGAACCGGCAGGCTTCCCGCACGCGTTTCACCAGGTCCGCAGCCATCTTGGCGTCGGTGCCGAAATCAACTCCGCCGCTCACGTTCGGGCAGGAAATGTTGAGTTCCAGGCCGGCGATTCGCGGAAACGCATCGAGCCGCGCGGCCATGGCCACGAACTCGTCGATGGTCGCTCCGGCGATATTGACGAGGACCGCGGTTCCCAACTCGAGCAAGTAGGGGAGATGCTTTTCGACGAACGCGTCGAGCCCGTCGTTATCGAGGCCGATCGAGTTGAGCAGGCCGGCAGCCGTCTCGACCGTCCGCGGCGGCGGATTCCCCAACCGCGGCAACGGCGTGACCGTCTTCGGAATGATGCCCCCCAGCTTGGCAAAGGGGACGAAGGCCTGCATCTCGCGTGCGTACCCGAAGGTGCCGGACGCCACCAAAATGGGATTGGCCAGCTCGAGGCGATTGAGCCTGACGGCGAGGCGACTCACGCGAAGAGGATCCTCCGCGGGCCAGCATATCAGCCGATCTGGGCAGGGCAAACCGCTAGAGCGAGAGAGACGTTTCGTGGTGGACGATCGAAACGGAAGATCAGAGTCGACGCGGGGACGACGGGCGCAGCGCCAAAGCCATCCCCTATGAGGGGCCAGTTCGATCAGCCGAAGCTGAACTAAATCACGCCACCGTGGGTGCGGTACGGAGTTTCAACGTCCGGCATGTCCAATCCCCAAATCCGTTCCCAGACGTCAGGGATGTGCCGGAGGTTTTCCGACTGGTAGATCAGCTCCCGTGCCCGCACGTCCGGCTGGGACGAGTAGATGGGCACGAAGCAGCCGACCTGAGTCGCCGCCGCTGCAGCCAGGATTGAAGCGGTGATCACGAACTTCCGCATCTTCCACCTCCGCGACGGATTAATTCCATCGGCCGAGTCGTCTCGGCGCGCGAAATTCGTCCGCGCCCGGCTTACGGCCGGGCTTTCGGCTCCACAGAAACTTGGCGAAAGGATCAGTCGAGGCTTATCCCCGAGAACCGGGGAAATCTGGTGGGTCGTCGGACGGGAGTGCGGGTTCCCGAGATTCGATCCGTCGTCGCTTCAACGCTTTAGGACTTCAACTCGTTGTTCTGGGGTAACCGACTAGAGTTTCGTCCGGTCGTTGACTCGACATATTTCTATTAGATCGGTTGCCTGAGCAGAAAAGTTAAGCCTGATGTGCGGGTTCTGGCGTTGGGGAGGAATTTGCGGCTGCGCGGGCGGCTTCTTGAGCGGCGGCCTCTTCGAGCTGGCGAACTCGTTCTTCCATTTCCTTGCCGGGTTTGAACGTAACCACCCATTTCTCCGCGACATCCACGCGTTCGCCGGTTCGCGGATTGCGCGCTTTGCGGGCCGCTCGCTTCTTGACCTCGAACACGCCGAAGTTGCGTAGCTCGATCCGATGGTCGGCAACGAGGGTCTCGATAATGGCGTCGAACGTCTTCTGAACGATTTCTTTGGTCTTGAGTTGCGTCAGACCAATTTCTTCGGAAATCGATTTTACGATTTCTTTTTTGGTCACGTTTCGATTCTCCCCCGAGAGATGCGACCGGACCGGCATTGGTAACTTGTGTCACGATGAGGTGTCTCAACTGTAATGGTAAGTTGAACTTAGTGTCAAGTCGTTCCGCGTGGGCTTTTTTCGCCGGGCCTCCGAACCACGGGATCAAACCCAGACAGCCGGTACAGCGCCGATTGGCGGACTTGGGCCTCGGCCGTTGATCCAGTCTGGGAGAGCTCCCGTTTATCTCGCTCGTGAATGGCCACTATTTTACCTGAACAAAATGTCATGTCGAGGTTGGTTCCGTCGAAACCTTCGAGTTGCTGCTCGCAGTCGGGCTGACGCTCTTCGTCGCCTAATGAGCTGTACGCGGAACGAGTGGTGGCAACGTACTGCCCGGAAGGTTCCCCCTGCCTGATTCCCCAATGGATCGACCGGTACGAGGACCCGCTCTTCTACTGGCTACACTTCGCGCTGCACGCCGCATTGGTCGCGTGGATGTGGTCAAGAATGGGCGGCAAGCCCTAGCTCGCGGCTCTCAGATATCGATGACGCGCGCCAGTCGCTCGATTTCCTCGAGCGGGAAGAACTGCCCCTGTCCGGCTCCCGGACAGCCTTGTTGCGTCCTCTTCCAGTCCTCGCGGCTCTCGAGGTTCGAGTTCCAAAACGGCCACGTGCGGCATTGCGCGGGGCGAGCGCCGTAGACTGTGCAGTGCCGCGTTTGCGGGTCGAAGAACGTGCAGTCGCCGTTGGGACGCTCGGTCAGAGAGACGCGCTTGTCGACCAGCCGCGTGTGATTCTTCCGCACCTCGTCGATCGACTCACCGCGGACCTCGGCCATCTTGGCGAGTTCCTCTTCGGTGACCCACACGACACCCGGCTCACCCGTGCAGCAATTCCCGCACTGCGTGCATGTGAACGACAAGCCATCCTTGTACCACGGAGAACGCTTCGCCATGCCGGTAGTGTAGAGCGGCCTTCACACGCGTGCAACGAGCATCGGCGAACGAACACTGCCACAAACGAGGCGTTGCGGCACTCTTGGATTTGCGGTCACAACCAGCGTTCAACGGAGAGCTGCCGGGCGCGCAGGTTGACCCAGGCAATGACCGGAATCCGCGGCGCCAACTCTGGAAAGTGCTTGTCGACCAGGCCCCGGCGCGCTGCCTCAAGGACATTTTTTCTGCCGGGGCGCGGCGTCGATTTGACGAGCACGAGCGCCCGAGCACCCCACTCGATCGCCAGAAAGGCGGCGAGGGAATCGCTCGTGACGTCCCAAGAGCGGGGCAGCCGAACAGCGGCTTGTCGTTCGGCCTCGTCGAGCACGGCCTGCGGGTCGAGCACGGCGACGCGGCCGCCAGCACGCGGCCGGCCGATCGAATTCCTTTTCGTCGCCCACTCTGCAGCGGGCAACAACGATTTGACGAGCCGCGCGTTGAGGCTCATCGCGGCGACGGCCAGGTCGTGCGACCGCTGGTCTCCCAGCCGATGACGACGGTCCCATTCGCGAACGACGTCGGCCGTGCGGCCGCCACCCACGAGGAGTGCCCGCGCGACGGGCCGGCTTGCGGAGACCGCGAGTGGAGCAGGCAGCGGCTGCCTGAAGAGAACCATCAGCCGCGAATCGAGGTCCGGGAGTGTGAGCAGGCTGCCGCCCAGCTTATAGAGAATGAGCGGCATGGAGGCGTTTGGCTCTCAACCCGACTCAGAGTTCGCCCAGTCGCTCGCGAAGCTCGTCCCGCTCTTTGCGGGTCATTTCCAGGTCGAACATCAGGTATTTGATGTCGAGCCGCAGCTGAGAAAGGGCCTCTTGGACTAGCGACAAAATGCGACGCCGGCGACGGACAGCGTCGACAACGCGGACGTAAGCGGTTTCCAGCTCATTCTGGTAACCGTTCGGCAGTGACGCGATGGTCCGCGCCAAATCGATGAGTTCGCGGGGGAGTTCGTCGGGAGGGTTTTCCGGCAAGCGTGACTGCATGCTGTGTCGCGTCAGAGGGGTCCTTGGTGCGATCGAGTTAGATACAGATTCTGTGCCGGACCGAGGACGAAAACAAGTAGTCGCCACTTTAAGCCTTTTGGGCTGCGTAACTTACGGAAACTTTGACGACTGCGAGCGATGATGGGTCGTGTCCTCCGCACGCCACGCCTCATCTTGGCCGATTGTGCAAAAGCCAGTAGTATCCGCCACTTACGTTTGGCGGCCCGCGGAGGCCTCGAAGTTTCGTTTCGTCAACGTTTGCGCGGGCCGCCTTGACGTTTTGCGTGAGTGCTCCGCGCCGGCCCCTCGAAGGCCGCGCGCGGTACGAAAATGCGCGACAGGCGAACGCAGGGACGTGGTTCGTTTCGGCCTTGGATGCGGCAGCACGATGCGGGTTGCTCGGCTCGTCTGGGTCATCTGTTTCTGCGGGGCGGTTGTGGCCGCACCCCGCTGGGAAATCACTGCGCGTGGCGACGAACCAACCCGGACCGCTCCCGCGCCCGATGCGCTTCTCTGGAAAGTCTCTCTGGCACCCGGTCAGGTCGAGCACCGTCGTGATGTGCACTGGGGCTATAACGGTGGGCCCGGCGAAGAGGTCCTGGTCGAGGGGAGTCGCAACGGAGGGGCCGTCTTCTTCGACAATTCGCTGGCCAAACCTTGTTTAACGCTCCCCGAACTCAAGGCCTCGGTCTGGATCCGCGCGAACCGGCCCGGGGCCCGTTTCTTGATGCACGTCGTGTTTCCGAATCAAAAAGATCCCGAGACCGGAAAGACCCTCGAGAGCTGGATCCAGGAAGAAGACCAGCGGTTGGACTATTCCGACACTGGCCGCTGGCAGCAGCTGGTGGTCGGCCCTCTCGATAAGTTGTTGAAGCGGGAAATCCGCCTGTTGCGCTGGCGCTTTCGGACCGAGACTCTCGACGTTTCGGGTAGCTACGTCGACCGCGTGACGCTCACCTGTCCGCTGGGACCCGAGCCGCTGAAAATCGCACTCAGCGATCCGCGCGTCGAGCCATTGATCGAAGTCGCGGCGCGGCCCGTGCGCGAGCAGCCGCGTCCCTTGCAGCCGATTGCCGCGATCCGCCAGGGGCAGTTCGAGGTCAACGGCCGGCCGAGATTGGCGGTGATGGTCATCGACCATGGCGAGGATCTGGAGACCTTCAAACAACTGCATGTCAACACGGTCTATGTCCGTAGCGCCAAGGACCACGCGCGGCTCGCGGCGCTCCGCCAGCGCGGGATCTTTGCGGCTGCCGAGCCCCCCACCGACCCGGCCCCGGTCGAACAACTCTCGGCCGAGGGCGTCCGGGCCACGCCGCGCGCGTACGAGTCCCCCGAGATCCTGTTGTGGTATCTCGGCACCTGGATGTCGTCGCAGGATCGCGAAGATGTGATGGCGCGGCTCGAACAGTTGCGGGCGCACGATTATCGGCTGCGGCGCCCCACGCTGATCGACGTGGTGGAGGACGAGCGCGGCTATTCGCGCTACGCTTCGATGCTCGGCACCAGCCGCCACGTCTTCGGGACGTCGTTCACGTTCAAGGACTATCGCAACTGGCTGATGGAGCGCTCGCGTCTTGCGAACCCCGGCACGTATCTCTTCACCTGGATTCAGACCGAAGCCGTTCCCAACATGAACGACTGGCGGACGGAGTTTCGAATGGCTCCAGCCGTGCTCGAGCCGGAACAGATCCGGCTGCAATTGTATTCGGCCATCATGGCGGGGTACCGCGGGTTCGGCTATTGGAGCCGCACTTCGCTGGAAAGCAACGCCATCGGAGCTGTCGAGCGACGGTTGGAGATCGCCCAGCTCAATCTCGAGTTGGGGCTGATCGAACCGTTCTTGGCGACGGCCAACCTAGCCGAGGCCGTCACCTTCAGAGTCGACGAAAAACTTCCGAAGCCGACCCGAAAGCTCGTCGATTTCCCCCGCGATGCCAGCGACCTGGAACGGTCGGTCCGCCAGAACCTGGCCGAGGCCGACACGCAAGCCAAGAACAAGAAGCTGATGCCGACCGAAATGGTCGCGACCGTCTTTCAAGCTCCCGGCTATAAGCTGGTCGTCGCCTCGTGGCCCGCTCATGACGCGCAGTACGTGCCGGGCAAGCTAGCCGCGAAAGACGCCAAGGTTCTGATCCCCGAACCGTCCGAGACGGCCCGTTTCTGGGAACTCACCACGACCGGACTGCGGTCGCTCGCGAAACACAAGACGGTCGGGCACTACCTGGTAACGCTGCCGAAGTTCGATCAGACCGCGATTATTCTTGTGTCGTCGGACAGCGGGTGGAAGGACCAGGTCGAGGAACATATTCGGCAGATCGCGCCGGCGAGTGCGCGGATTTCGATCGACCTGGCCAAAGCCAAGCTCGAGCGCATGCGCAAGGTCGATGCGGAGCTGACGCAGCTGGGCGCCGCTCAACCTGACAATCTGCGGCTGATCTCCGGCGCCGAGCAATCCCTGCAGAAGGCTGAATGGGCCATCCAGCAAAAAGACTTCGAGAAAGCTCGGGACGCGGCCGGCGACTGCATGCAGGCCTTACGCGTGCTGCAATACGCGTACTGGAATGAATCGGTCACCCAGAGCGAATACGGCCCGATCACCAGCCCCTACACGGTCTGCTTCCAGACTCTGCCCGATCACCACCGTCTGATCCAGCGGCTGGGACGGACGGCAGACAACCCCCAGGAGAACCGGCTCCCCTCGGGAGACTTCGAGAACAAGCGGGCCATCCTGGCCGGCTGGACGCAATCGCAGCACCCGACCGAAGGGGTTAGTGTCAGGGCTGAAACCTATCCCTCCGCGCACAAGGGAAAATCGTCGCTACGCCTCATTGCCATTCCGGTCACGGGAATCGACGCGCCGGAGATCATCACCAAGCCGCCGGTCGCAGTCACAAGCCCGGCGATGATGGTCCGCCGTGGACAGATCCTGCACGTGAGCGGCTGGGTGAAAGTGATCGCGCCGCCAGCTCACAGCCTCGACGGAATCACCGTGCACGACAACATCGACCGGATGCTTGGCGCCTTGCGTTTCACTGAGAAAAGCGGTTGGCAGCGCTTCCAAACGCTCCGCGAGGTCCGCGCGGATGGGCCCTACACGCTGACTCTTACGCTGCACGGCATGGGCGAGGTGCTGTTCGACGACCTGCAGGTGATCCCCCACCAGGTCGCCACGATTCGCGCGGCCCGCGAGTCCGATCCCGCGTTCGAGCGCCCAGACGCCCAGCGCGTGTCCCCCATGTCCGGTTTTTTGAACCCGCTCCGCCTGCGACCGTCTAGCACACCGTGACCATCTCGATCGTCGCTTCGCGGCTTAGCCCAGCGCCGAGTGCAACACGTCGCGCAAGAACCCGACCGGATCGGTCGTGCCCGAAGCGTCGAGTCGCGGCAACGCGGGCAAGGAGCTGAACTGAAGTTCCGGTTCGTCGTCCGACGGCCCCAGCCACGCGAGCAATTCCGGGTCGGCCGACGCTCCCGCTCGCCGCGGTTGGTCGGCCCAATGGCCGATTTCAATGCCCGGTCCTCCCAGAATGCGACGGAGCCTTTCACGAGCGGAGCGGGATGCCCCCGCTAACGACAGTCGTAGCGGGCGGCGGAGCAAACGCTCGCGCAGCTCAGCCACCGTGCGTGCTTTGGTCGGATGGGACACGTCGCCGGCGATTTCAGCCAGCGGGTCGAGCACGAATCGTCGATACCAACTCGCGGGATGCGGAACTTGCAGGCGCGGATCGTCGATGGTCCGATCGCCGTAAAAGATCAAATCCAGGTCGAGAGCTCGCGGTCCCCACCGCGGACCGGTCCGGGGTCCGGCCCGGCGTTCCAGCTCCTGCAGCAGCTCGAGCAGAGCCAACGGCTCGAGGCTCGTGTCGACCCGGGCGGCCGCGTTCAAGAATTCGCGCCCCGCCCATTGCCCGACCGGCTGGGTGCGAAAGACAGGGCTAAGAGAAACCGCGTCGACCCCAGACGTGGCCGCCAGGCCGGCCAGGGCCGCGCGGAAATTCTGTTCGACGTCGCCGACGTTGCCACCCAAGGCAATATAACAGCCAACAGTCATCGACCGTTTCGATCGCGCTTGCGGCGCTCGCGTGTTGCAACCCTCGCCACGGCGAACGTTAACGAGCGAACCCGCTAACGATCAGCCGCCGTGGGCCGTGATCTGAGTCTCGATGCTCGTGTACTTGGCGCTCAGATTCCCGCCGAGAGCTGCAACGGTCGCGAAGACCGCCATCAGGATCAACGACAACATCACCGCGTACTCAACCGCGGTTGCAGCGCTGTCGTCTGTAAAGAACCGAATCAAGCTTTTCATGGCTTACCTCCGGCGAGCTGCCTCCGCAAGTGGTTGAGAGCGGGATGGGATTTTTTGTACTTATGTTATCGCAAGCATAGGTCGCGGTTGGCGCTTCGCAAAATGGCAATTGGCGCGATTTGCCGAACACCGCGTGATCGCGCGAGGACGTTGCACCGCGTCAACGCGCGGCCAAATGGGGCGCAGCGAAATCGCCACGCGGCGGCGGCGGCGCGCGTGCCAGAAAAGCAGCAGTTGCGTGACGGCATCGACAGAGCGAGTGTCGGTGGAACTGCTGATGGCCACTCGATGGCCCCGCAACGGCGCGGTTGGTCCTCCGCGCCAGCAAATCCGTCAGAAGCGGCAATTCGCGAGGTTCAGCGGGTGCCGTCACAATCGGCCGCTGCGGAAAACTCCGTAGATCAGCCAGATTCCCAGCAAACTCGACAAAACGAATAGCGGCACAGAAAACCAAATCGATTCCGACCCGGTGCGGAGCACAAGAGATGAGGCCAGGATCAACGCCGAGACGACGAGTCCAATCACCACCCGGTTGCTCGAGCGGTCCAGTTCCGTCATCAGCCGGTCGAGGCCGGTGTGCTCGAACTGCACGCGCAACTCGTCCTTGCTGAGCTTCTCCAGCGAACGCCCCACATAGTGCGGCACGTCGCGGGCGAGCCGGGCCAGCTTTCGCGACTCGTCGAGGAAATCGTCGACCATGTGCCGCGGGCTGTAGCGTTCGGACACGATCCTCTCGACGAACGGCGCCAAGTGGGCGGCCAGGTTAAAGGCGGGGTCCAGGCTCCGTCCCACCCCCTCGAGCGTCACCAGGCAGCGGATCAACAACATCAGGTCGGCCGGGCAGCGAATCCCGTGATGGAGCATCACGGCCGCAAAGTCCGTCAGCATCCGGCCGACGTGCAACTGCTCGAGCGGCACGCCGTAGTAATTTTCGATGAAGTCGCGAACGTCGGCCCGCAACAACGGTTTATCGATCGGGCGGAAGGGCTGACCCAGCGCGAGCACCAGCTCGACGGCGCGACTGACGTCATGCCGCTGCACGGCCACGAAGAGATCGACCAAGAGCTCGCGTTTGTCGTCGTCGAGGATGCCGACCATGCCGAAATCGAGCAGACAGATCGTGCCGTCGGGCAGGACGCGCATGTTCCCCGGATGCGGATCGCCGTGAAACACGCCGATCTCGAACGCCATCTTCATGAAGATCCGCGCGCCGTTGGCCGCCAGAAACGGCGACTGAATGCCCAAACTGTCCAGCGTCACTCGGTCGTCGATGCGGCAGCCCTCCACGAAATCCATCGTCAACACGGCCTCGGCCGTCAGATCCCAGTGCACCTTGGGGATGACGAGCGTGGCATCGTTGCGAAAGAAACGGGAAAACTCCTCGACGGTTCGCCCCTCGCGGGCGAAGTTGACCTCGCGACGGATCGTGCGGGCAAAATGATTGACGAGCCCCACCGGATCGAAGACGTCCGCCTCGGGAATATGGTTCTGGATCAGGAGCGCCAGCTCGGTCATCAACGACAGATCGCGCTCGACCTCGCGGGGCACATTGGGCCGGCGGATTTTGACCGCCAGCACGCGGCCATCGTGGCCAATCGCCTTGTGGACCTGCGAGAGCGATGCCGACGCGATGGGCTTCCGGTCGAAGACGGCAAACAGCTCCGTGGCGGGCCGTCCCAGCTCCCGCTCCACCGTCGCGATCGCTTCCTCGTACGGGAAGGGTCGCACGTGCTCCTGCAACAGCCGGAGCTCTTCGATCACGTCGAGCGGGATCAGGTCGGCACGCGTGCTGAGCACCTGGCCGAACTTCACGAACGTGGGCCCCAAGTCCTCCAGCGCCCGGCGAAAGCGACGCGCCCGCGATTCGTGAACGTCAGACAGGGTCGGCTGCCGCAGAATGACCCGGCGGCCCCAGCGCACGTAGCGCTGCATGCGGATGCGGTCCACGACGTCGCCGAAGCCGTGCTTGACGAAGACCGCGGCAATCTCGCCGCTGCGACCGAGATTGCGGAGGAAGCGAAGCGGATGCGGCTCCACGTGAAAGGCGTCTCCCAGGCCGGCGTTCGAGGATCGGGCTCCGTCGGATTGCAGCTGGCCCATTCTAAACGGCGCCTGTTCCCGTCCGCGACGAGCGTTCGCAACTTGCAGCCGCTACATCACCGAGAAATAGTTCTCGATGGCGACGTCAAACGCCTCTTCCGACAGCTTCTTCGCGCTCTGCTTGAAGCTGCAGAAGTTTTTCACCTGGAGCATCAGGTCGCGGGGCTGGCAGGCGCGAAACGGGCGGCCCGCCTGCTTGTAGTGCTTTTCGATCAGGTAATCGACGGCCGCCGCGTCGTATTCGAAACCGAGGTTCGGCGCCATGAGTTTGCACAAGTCGCGGAACTGATCTTCGGTCGGATCCGGGACCTCGATCTTGTACGGAATTCGCCGCAGGAACGCGCCGTCCACCAGGTCCTTCGGCTCGAGGTTGGTCGAGAAGATAATCAACTGGTCGAACGGTACCTGAATCTTTTTGCCGCTGGGAATATTGAGGAAGTCGAACCGCTTTTCCAGCGGCACGATCCAGCGGTTGAGCAGCGTTTCGACGGGCATGGTCTGCCGGCCGAAGTCGTCGATGATCAACACGCCGCAGTTGCTCTTGAGCTGCAGCGGCGCCTCGCAGATTTTGGTCTGGGCGTTCTGCGTGACTTCGAGCTCGGACATCGTCAATTCACCGCCGGCCGCGACGGTGGGACGCACGATTTGCACCCAGCGGCGATCGATGCCGGACAGATTCAGGATGCCTTCCTGCGTTTCCGTCTCGACGGCATCGTGCACGCCCGGGTCGTAGAGGCGAATGATGTCGCCGTCGATTCCCAGTGTTCGCGGAATCCAAATCGTCGTGCCGAACGACCGCGTGACCCGCTCGGCGATGCTCGTCTTGCCGTTGCCCGGGCTGCCGAACAAGAACATGCCGCGGCCCGAGTTGATGGCCGGGCCCAAACGGTCGAGCATCCGCTGAGAAACAACGAGATCGTTGAACGCGCGCCGCAGGTCTTCTTCCGTCGCCTGCTGCTTCGCGATGCTCTGGGCCGCCATCGCCTGCAAGTAATCGGGCAGGGTGACGGGGGCCGAGCCGAAATAGGTGCATTCTTCGGAGTAGCGGCGGGCTCGTTCGCGGCCGAACTCGGTGATGGCGAAGTCGTAGTCGCCCATCTCCGCGGACCCTTTGAAGGCCAGCAGCTGCTCCTGTTTGAGCTGTTTCAGAATCGGGTCGGTGATCTGGAAGGGGAGCCGCACCTGGTTGGCGATGGCGCGGCCGCGGCGATGACCCCTTCGCCAACAGGTACTTAAGAATCAGCCGCTCGATTTCCTCGAACGTCAGGCCGGTCTCTTCGAGCGTTTCGGGAGCCTTCGGACGAAAGGGCTGCCCGGCGTCCTGCTGGTTGGAGTTACTCAGCAGGTTATTGACGCGATCGAACAGCTCGGAGAGCCGCGAACTGCGTTTGACGTAGTGTCCGATGTAGCGACTGCCCGACGGATGGTCGCCGGAAGACAGCGCGTCGTGGACGGCGTCTTCGGCGGAGTCGGGCGCGGCTCCTCCTGGTCCGACTCCTCGCCCTTCGGCGAGTCCTGGAGGTCGGAAAGATCGAGATCGTCGACTTCGTCCGAAGTCTTCGCTGTCGCTTGTTTTGAGGGAGGCTTCCGCCCCTTGAGCGCGGCGAGGAATTCGGCCGGTGTCAGTTTTCCCTTAACAGCCATGCTTGGGCCAATCCGCGGGACAATCCGAAGGGAAGGCTATGCCATGGCTTGTGGCCGTCAACCAAGGGGCGGCGAGACAGAGGCTGAAGAGAGGCCACCTTTACGACGGCAACGGTCGTAGGGTGCGCCCGTTCCTGGTAGTTTTTGACCCGCACGGCGCCAAAGCCGCCCGTCTGCCGCTCGGAGGCACGTGGCCTGCCGAGGACGAGTCCGGTTGATCCGGATGCGCCGATTGTCGCGTTTATAGTGGGGCACGTTTGTAGCGGCAGGCGGGCGGCTCAGCCCGGTGGCACTGGATTTCGGCGAGCTCAGTCGAGTCGCGGCTTGCCCGCCAGTGGACTTTGGTCACGGCCGGTTCCGGGCGACAGCAGAGCCATCAGCACGCCGGCGGCGACGGACACGTTGAGAGAGCCGATCTCGCCGCGCGCGGTCAGGCGGCATGTTTCGTCGCAGGTGTCGAGGGTCAAACGCCGCAAGCCGCGCTCTTCATTGCCCAACACCAAGAGCCACGAGCGATCGCGATCGACGGCGCTCACATCCTGCTCAGCATGCTCCGAGGCGCCCAGCACCCACAGGCCGGCAGCCTTGGCGATCTCGAGGCCGCGGCTCAGGTTCGCCGGGTGCGAAAAAGGAACAACTTCGAGCGCTCCGGAGGCGACGTCGTAAACCGTGCCGTTGAGCGGAGCGGACCGATCGCGCGTCAGCAGGATGCCGGCGATCCCGAAGAAGGCGGCCGTCCGAAAAATGGCTCCGACGTTGTGCGGATCTTGAAGTTGATCGAGGGCCAGCCAAAGCCGATGGCCCGAGCGTCGCCCGCCGGTGTCTTGGGCGACGCTGTCTTCGAGCGCCGTTGTCCTGGGCACCGTTGTCCGGGCGCTGCTCAGCCCGCCCGCTCTCGGTCAAGTCGACGCCGAATAAGACTTCCAGCGGCACCTCGGGGTGTTCCTTGACGGTCGCTTCGGCAATTCCCCCGCGGCCTCCCTCCGCCTCGCGCTGGCCGCGGCGACCGACCCGCTCGCCGTGCGTGGCGCCGCGGACGACGGGGACGTGATATTCCCGCGCCAAACGCTCGACGTCCCGCCAGGCGTCCGACGCCGGCCCGGCCGGCAACCGCACGTCGATCACCGCTTCGGGCCGCCGCGCGAACGTCGCAAGAATGCTATGAGGATTTCGCAGGTGGACTGCCACAATCTGAGCATGCGCGACGCGGCAACTCATTTCCACCCCGACCAGCCGCGGCGGAACAAAGGCAGCTGCGGAGAGTCTCAGAACCTGCGGCGACGCCTAGACACGCCGCGTGCGCTGCCGCGCAACCTCGTAGAACAAAATCCCGGCTGCCACAGCCGCATTCAGCGAGCCCACTCGGCCGTGCTGGCGGATGGCGACGCGCTCGTCGCACAGCTCCAGAATCAGCGGGCGGATGCCGACGGCCTCGTTTCCCAGCACGAGTGCCGTCGGGCCGCGGAGATCGACCTGAGAGACGTCACGCCGCGCCGCCGGTGCCGTGCCGACGACGCGTACGCCCTTGGCCTTGAGCCGCGCGATCCACATTGGCAATTCGTCGACACGGGCGAGCCGCACATGATTGACGGCTCCCGAGGAGGCCCTCACGACCAGGCTCGAAACTTCCGCCTGCTGCGTCGCGCCGATAAACACGCCATCCACGCCAAACGCGTCCGCGCTCCGCAAGACGGCGCCAAAATTGAATGGATCCTGGATGGCGTCCAAGACGATATAAAATGGGACGGGCGGGCGAGACTGGAGAAGATCGTCCGCATCTTCATACGGATAGGGGGGCATCTTGGCGAGATAGCCTTGATGCTCGTCGGAACGACACAACTGCTCGAGCGCCGCCGCAGGCTCGAAAGTCGCAGTCACGTCTAGCCGCTCCGCGTGCCGCAAGATCTCGTCACGCTCCGCGGCCGGTAGCCGTTCGTCGAGCCGGATTTGCAGCGGACGCCAACGGCCCGCTTCCAATGTTTCCATCACGGGCAGGCGGCCCCAGATCCAGCACCGCTGGTGGTTGCCCATCAAGGCGGATTGTTTTTGCTTGCGTGGCGCGCGACGAGTCACGAAGGTTCGGCTTCAAAGCGGGACAGACGAGTTGAACTTGACCGCCGCGATCACGACAATTGGCAAGGCTGCGAACCAGCGGTTTGAGACCATCATAAACGATCCGGATAAAGAACCAGTCGTCGTGCCTCGAAAGCGTTCCGCCCCGGCCATTCCGATTTATGACGAATCCGAGCGCGAAGGGCTCCGCGCCGCGGGCCGCTTCAACGCCCAGCTGTTGGACTTCATCCGCCCGAAAGTCGTCGCCGGCGTGACGACCGCGCAGCTCGATCGGCTCGCGCACGAATACACGCTCGATCACGGCCACATCCCTGCCTGCCTGGGCTACCAGGGATATCCCAAGAGCATCTGCACCAGCATCAACGAAGTCGTCTGCCACGGGATTCCCGACAAAACGGTGCTCCGCGACGGCGACATCATCAACGTCGACCTGACGACGATCGTCGCCGGCTGGTACGGCGATCAGTCGGAGACACTTCTCATCGGCAACGTGTCCGACACCGCCCGCCGTCTCGTGCAGGTGACCTTCGACTGTCTCTATCGCGGCATCCGCGCGATCAAGCCCAATGGCCGGGTGATCGACATTGGTGCGGCGATCTCCGAGCACGCGGAGGCCGAGGGCTTTGCCGTCGTCAAGGAGTACCAAGGGCACGGGATCGGCCGACAATTCCACCAGGATCCGGGCATCCCGCACTTCCCGCACCCGAACAACGTGGGCGAACTGATCCCGCCGGGGGTCTGTTTCACCATCGAGCCGATGCTCAACGTCGGCACCTGGGAGACGGTGCTCGATCACAAAGACAAGTGGACTGTGCGGACGAAGGACGGCAGCCTGTCGGCCCAGTTCGAGCACACGATCCTGATGACCGACGACGGCCCCGAAATCCTGACGCTGACCAAAGACGGTCCCCAGGAAGGGCACATCTTCTAAGGTCGCCTCGCGCCGGCTGACGGCGCCTGCCGCGGCCTTGCTTGAGAACGGCCACCCGTTCGTCACCCCAGCCGGATTAAAGCGTGGGGATGCTTACTGCTGCGAGTTTCCCCGGGGCCGCGACTGCGTCTTTGCCGGCCACCTGCAGGTTGAATTCGTAATCGGTGCGGCCAGGGGATTCGACGGTCACGATCAGGTTGGGGTCGCTCAGATTTTTTTCCGGATCGTTGTAAAGATTCTTGAGGCCGTCGGGCTGTCCGTACATTCGCGCAACGCCACTCACGGCGCGGCCGCGTCCCCCACGGGGGAGTTTCAATTGCGCGAACTCGATCACGTACTTGCCGACCGGGACGCCGTCACCTGCCAGGTAAGTCGTGAATGCAAAAGTGCCGTCTTCGTTGCAGGCGACGAATCGGGGCGGCAGCCGCACGGGATGCTCCGCATCGTTGAGCAAAGCGAACAACTGGCCGGCCGCCTTGTCGGGCGGCATCCCGTCGATGGTCACGTGGCCGGCGAACTTGCCGATGGTCTGGCGTTTGGCCTTGGGGTTGTCTCGGAAAAACTGGTCGACGGCCTCCGTGTCACTCTTTTGCCGGCTGCACCCGGCCAATGTGCTCGCGACGACGAAAGAGGCCAGCACAACTTGGAATGAGAGACCCGCAAACCGCGGGAGAGAAAACATGGTCGAGTCTCCGCAAGAAAGAGGCGCAAGTCAAAACGGCCCCAGGCCGGGATGGAAGACCCATCCCAGCCTGGAAGCGAAACCAGTGAAACGAATCAACGAATCGCCCGAGTGGGCCCTCGACGAGGATTAGAAGCTGCTGTCGGTCACCGGCTTGTGGCCGCGATAGCTCATGATGCGGCAGAGCACGGTCAAGCCGGTGTTTTCGCTGATCATGCGGGCCGAACCATCGCACAGCGCAATGCCGACTGCGCCGGGGTGGAAGGCGTACCAGTTAAGCCCACCGACATTGATGCAGTTGAGGAAGCAGACGGGCGTGCCGGAGTTGTAGACGTACGTATACGGCAGCCCTTGGAGGTTCGTCCCCTGGTTGGTAATGAAGACGTTATCCGTGCAGGCCCAGCAACCGCCCCAGTTGTTCGGGGGAACGTTGCCCGGACCGGTCGCGGCGTCCCCAAGGCCGGCGGGAACAGGGGCGGCGATCTGAGCGCGAGTCATTTTCACTCCGCGGACCCAGAAGTCTGGCCGGCCGGCCACCTCGGCGAAAAGCACCGTGGTCGAAGTGCCGTCCACGATGTTGTCGATCGGCACACCTGCCTCCCACACGCTGATGGGACCCAGCCGGTTGATTTCCGGCTGGCTGCAGTTCTGGAACAGGTACGCGCCGCCGAGCGGCAGGTACTGTTTGTTCGTGAGGCATTTGCAGTTAAGGCAGTTCACGGTCGTCGACGCGTAGCCGCCGTTGGGCTCGTAGTCGCTGGCACCAGCCAACACCGGCGGGAAGGCGCACTTTTGGCCGCTGATCGCGCAGCCGCCGTAGTAGCATTTGCAGGAAAGCGAGATCGTCTCGACGAAGGGGTTGTTCACGCGCGGGGCCGACGGGCAAACAAACGCCGGGATCACCGCCGCGCCGGGACGCGTGGAGCTGCACGGATCGAGGCAAGGATTGGTGATGTTCTTGCCCGGATAAGGGCCGACCTTCGTGTTTCGGCCGTTCGCCGAACAGTTCCAGAGGCAGCTGAAGCAGCAATAGATCTTGCCCGGATGCTCGCAACAGGGAGGAAACATGGGGCTGTTAAAGCAGATCCTGCTGTAAACGGTGGTGGCCTCCAGGAACGGCAGCAAACGCTCTCCGGCGAAGTGCTCGTTGAGGCAGCCGATGCAGATGACGCCCGTGCAGAAGCAGGGTCCGTTCGGCGTGTAGTCACCCCAGCGAAAGTCGAGAGCGGGGGTGAATCTCTGACTGACGTCGTGATAATTGTGTTCCGCCAGCGCGATTTGCTTGAGGTTGTTTCGGCACTGGGTGCGACGCGCCGCCTCCCGGGCCGACTGCACGGCTGGCAATAAAAGCGCAATTAAGACGGCGATGATGGCGATGACGACAAGAAGCTCGATCAGTGTAAACCCCGACCTTTTGTGTCGCAGCATACTGCGTCCCCCCTACTTGGTAAGAAGACCACACCCACTCAGGCTGGCAAAAAACCAGCACAAAAACTTCCACCCCCCAACAGCTTAGGACTCCTCCTCTTCAACCGGACCTTCCGCCCTCAAGCCTGCGATCACACCGCATGAACACTTGTAAGTCAAAGTAAAAACCCTCAAAACCGGATGAGAAAAGTTAAATTTTCGTGTGCGAGCGGACCGTCCGCGACGGGTCTCTTCATTCTTTCTTAACCGCGGCGAACGATGATCGAAGCTCGCATGTCGCCTTCGCCCGTCGTCAATTTCCGGCTGCACCTCGCTGTCCTCGCCGCCTTCGCGGGGTTCGTCAGCGGATGTCAGATCCGAGATGCGGATCCGTCGTCCGCAGCAGTCTCGCAGGCGGATCGGACCGAGGCTGCCGACAGTCGATCGCGGGCCGACGCGGAAAAGCGGTCAGAGACTGGCCAAACTCTGCACGGCCCGATCACCATCGACGGATCGAGCACCGTTTATGTGATCACGCAAGCTGTGACCGAGGAGTTCCTCAAGCTGCATCGGCAGGTGGGGGTGACGTTGGGCCGCGCCGGTACCGGCGGGGGTTTCAAGCGATTCGACGTCGACGAGCTCGACATCTGCGACGCCTCGCGGCCGATCGAGCCCGAAGAAATCACTGCCTGCCAACAGAACGGCGTCGCTTATCTCGAGCTGAAAGTCGCACTCGACGGCCTGACGGTGGTCGTTAACCCGCACAACACCTGGTGCCACGCACTCACCGTCGGCCAGCTCAAGCGAATTTGGGGGTCGGGCAGCAGAGTCAGTTTTTGGAACGAGATCGATCCCGCATGGCCGGCGACCAAAATCCTGCTCTATGGCCCGGACACCGACTCGGGCACGTTCGAGTACTTCACCGAAGTGATTTGCGGCAAACGGGGAGACTGTCGGACCGATTTCCAGCAAAGCTCCGACGACAATTTCCTGGTGCAAGGCGTGCAGGGAGACACCGGCGCCTTGGGCTATTTCGGCTACGCCTACTCGGTGCTCAACCGCGAGGCCGTGCGGGCCGTCCCGATTGCGGCTGGCTCAAACCCAGCCGCCGCGATCGTGCCAAACGAAGCCACGATCGCCAGCGGCGAATATGCGCCGCTGTCGCGTCCCTTGTTTCTCTACGTCAATCGGCGGGCTCTGCGTCGCCGGGAGGTCGTGGAGTATTTAAACTTCTATCTCGACCGCGGTCCCGGATTGGCCGCGGAGGTGCACTCCCTGCCGCTTCCACCGGCCGAGTATGCCAAAGCCCGCGCCCAGCTGACGCGAGCCGCGGCCGGCGCGTTCTAGGATTGCCCAACTTTTGCCAAGCCCTCTAACGGAACGCGGGGCCGAATCACCGATGGCCGAGCGACTGGCCGCCAAACTCGCGCCGGCAAATCCGCACGGACTGATTCGGCGCTCTTCGCTGGTTCGCGCCCGCGAACAGGCCATTCGCCTGATCCTGTTGGCGTGCGCGATGGCCTCGATCCTCACGACAGTCGGCATCATTTACGTCCTGGTGACCGAAACGCTGATTGCCGTTCCGCCGCACGAGGCCTTCTTTCAACTCGTGTCGCCGTGGCAGTTCTTCACGGAGACTCGCTGGACGCCGCAGTTTTCCGACCGGCATTTCGGCATCTTGCCCCTGTTGTGCGGCACGTTTCTGGTCGCGGGGATCGCCGCGCTGATCGGACTTCCGATTGGTCTGGCCGGCTCGATCTACCTGAGCGAATACGCATCGCCCCGCACGCGGAACAAAGTGAAGCCGATTCTCGAGATCCTGGCAGGAATTCCGACCGTCGTCTTTGGCTACTTCGCCCTGGTTTTTATCACGCCCGACCTCTTGCGGCCCGTGCTGACCGGGCTCTTTGGCTGGGACGTGCAGATCTTTAACGCGGCCAGCGCCGGGATCGTCGTGGGGATCATGATCATTCCAATTGTCGCCTCGCTGAGCGAAGACGCACTGCGGTCGGTGCCGCAAGCTCTCCGCGAGGCGGCCTACGCCCTCGGTTCCACCAAGTATCACGTCTCGACACGGGTGGTCGTGCCGGCCGCGCTCTCGGGCATCCTGGCCTCGTTCCTGTTGGCAATTTCGCGGGCCGTCGGCGAAACGATGGCCGTGGCGATCGCCGCCGGACAAACGCCGGCCCTTACGCTCAATCCGCTCCGCAGCGTCGAAACGATGACCGCCTACATCGTGAACGTCAGCTTCAGCGACAAGCCGCATCAGAGCCTCGACTTCAAGGCCCTGTTTGCCGTGGCGATGACGCTGTTTACGGTGACGCTGGCGATGAACCTGCTGTCGCACCTGGTGATGCGCCGCTACCGAGAGACGTATCAATGAGCGCCGCCGCGCCGGAATTGGGAGTGAGCCGCCCGCGGACCGATGCGTCGGCGCGGGCGGACCTCGTCAACCGGGGGTTTGCCGGAGCGTGCGCGGTCTCCGCCTGGTTTGGGCTGGGCGTGTTGATCGTCTTGTTGGGCGGCGTGCTGTGGCAGGGAGCGGGCTGGCTGTCGTGGTCGTTTCTCACGCACTACGACTCGCGTCACCCGGCGGAGGCGGGCGTTCTCGCCGGCCTGTTGGGGAGCGCTTGGCTCGTCACGCTGGCAACGCTGTTTGCGGTGCCGGTCGGCGTCGGTGCGGGCATCTTTCTGGAAGAGTACGAAAAGAAAGGCTGGCTCCGCACGCTGATCGAAATCAACCTGTCGAACCTGGCGGGCGTGCCTTCGATCGTCTACGGCATTTTGGGAATGGCCGTCTTCGTGAAGATGTTCGGGGCCTTCCAGGGCCGACCCAAGGTGCTCGAGATCGGCTTGGCCAGTGCGCACATCGATATCCCACTGCCGTTCGGCCGCACGGTTTTGTCCGGCGGACTGACGCTGGGCCTGTTGATCTTGCCGATGGTGATTGTAGTCACTCGCGAGGCGTTGCGAGCCGTCCCGTCCTCGCTGCGGCAGGCCTCCTACGCGCTCGGCGCGACGCACTGGCAAACCATCCGTCACCAGCTGTTGCCCGCCGCGACGCCCGGAATTATCACGGGCGTGATCCTTTCGGTCTCCCGCGCGATCGGCGAAACCGCGCCGCTCTTGGTGGTGGGAGCCGCCGTTTATCTGGCTAACACGCCGGGGGGCATCGAGTCTCCGGTCGACGTGCTGAAACACCCGGGCGGACTGGTCGAGGCGCCCTTCGATTCGTTCACGGCGTTGCCGGTTTTGATCTTCAACTGGATTTCGCGGCCGGAGCAGGAATACCGTCACGTGGCGGCGGCCGCCATTCTGGTCTTGCTCGGCCTGCTCCAGGTCTTCAATATCGCGGCCAGCGTGATCCGCGCGCGGATGCAGCGAAAAACTCGCTGGTAGCACAAGGCGACCAACTCATGCTCAACGGGCTTTCGACAATCATCAACGACCGGGCGGCGGCCCAAGCCGGACTGCCCCCCGATCCCAAGATCGGGCTGAAGACGAAGCTCGAAGCGCGAAATCTCTCCTTCTACTACGGCGACGCACAGGCCCTCTTCGACGTCACTCTGTCGATCCCCGAGCGTTCGGTGACCGCGCTCATCGGCCCCTCCGGCTGCGGTAAGAGCACGTTTCTGCGAACCCTCAACCGCATGAACGACATCATCGAGGGGACGCGGCTGACCGGCCAGGTGATGCTCGAAGGAACCGACATTTACGATCCGACCATCGACGTCGTCGCCCTCCGCAAGCGGGTGGGGATGGTCTTCCAGAAATCGACTCCCTTTCCCAAGTCGGTCTTCGAAAACGTGGCCTACGGGCCGCGCGTGGCCGGCCGGCGCAGCTCCAAATCGCTCTCCGAACTCGTCGAAGCCTGTCTCCGCCGGGCCGGGTTGTGGGACGAAGTCAAAGATCGGCTCGCCGATTCGGCGCTGGAACTCTCGGGCGGTCAACAGCAGCGACTCTGCATCGCGCGGGCACTGGCCACCGACCCCGACGTGCTGCTGATGGACGAGCCGGCCTCGGCGCTCGACCCGGCGTCGACGGCCCGCGTCGAAGACCTGATCTTCGAGCTGAAACAGAATTACACAATCGTGATCGTCACGCACAACATGCAACAGGCGGCCCGCGTCAGCGATCGCACGGCTTTCTTCAACCATGGCCACCTGATCGAAATCGACGCCACGCCCAAAATGTTCACCCGTCCGGGACAGAAGCAAACCGAAGACTACGTCACCGGCCGATTCGGCTAGGAATTTCGGAAAGTCCATGACAAAACACCTCGCGCGCGAACTGGACGACCTGCACCACGACATTCTGTCGATGTGCGCCATGGTCGAGGAAATGGTCCATCAAGCGGTCGACGAGTTGGCCGAGCCCAACTACGACCGGGCCCGCGCGATGTCGGTCAAGGATGACGAGATCGACGAGTGGGACGTGCGGATCGAGGAAGAGTGCCTCAAGATCCTCGCGATGCACCAGCCCGTGGCGACCGACCTCCGCCGCATCAGCAGCGTGCTCAAGATCGCCAATGAGCTGGAGCGCGTGGCCGATCTGGCCGTCCACATCGCCGAGCGGGCCTGCGGGCTAGTGACGTGGCCCGAGGTCTACGCACCAGCGAACCTCAAGGAAATGGCCGGAATCGCCGGCGAAATGCTCCGCAACAGCATCGATGCCTACGTCGAAATGGACAGCGGCCTGGCCCGCCGCGTCTGCAGCCGCGACGAAACGGTCGACCGCCTCAATCGCGAGATCATCGAGGAAATCCTGCGGCGAATGAAAGAAACCCCCGCCTACATCGAGCCGCTGCTACACCTCTTCTCAGCCTCGCGGCATGTCGAACGCGTCGCCGACCACGCGACCAACATCGCCGAAGACGTGGTTTACCTGATCGAAGGCGAAATCATCCGCCACAGAACCGAGCTGTGAGTGAACCTTTGCCGCGTGAGAAACCTTATTCCGCACCTTTGACACTGCGAATTGGGGCGGGCGGATTTTGGGCGAAGCCCGACGTTCGCGAGATTTCCAACGATCCCTTGAGCATTAGTGCACAGCGGCGAGAAAGCGGCGAACCGACTCGACCACTTTTTCCATTTGCGCGTCTGCGTTAATTTCCGCATTCGACGCTGACGCGCCCTCTACCCTATTGTCGCCTGCTTCTCTATTATGCGTCATATTTGCACTCTATCCAATCTAAGAAAATGCGAGATCGAAGTCAATTCGAAAACCGGTGTATCTAAAGATCGGCTGTCGCTCGGCGTGAGGCGAGTTAATGGAGTCCGCTTTATAAAGCGCACTCCGAACGTCTGCCCCAGCATTTTCGCTCAATTGTCCGTTTGCTTTTCCGTTACGGGGAGCCCAAAGGAACTTGTTCTCTCCGAGTTTCTCAATCAGCTGTAGCCCAGTCAGCACATCCATCACCGACGCAACATTTTCGTGAACCTTTGAATTCAACATCGTCGTCACAGCTTCCTTAGACTTTGCGTCCGCTGCGTGGGAGGCGAATCGGCGCAAGCGGTCATGAACCAATAGAGCGAGCGAGAGCGGGTCCCCGTGCGGGTCAATCGATGCACCGAAGTGATAGGTTCGGGCAAAAGAAGGTTCATCCCTGACGCCGGTTTTTGTGACTGATCCAAACAAGCAGTTTCCCGTCACCTGCGGATTGAGCACGAGCAGCCCTCGAGTGGTGACGACCGAGACCTGCTGACGGAGGACGCGGACGCTCGAATTCGCGGGGCGGAGATATTGATCGAAAAGTTGTTTACGTGCAATTGCAGGACCGTCATGTAATGAGATGGTTGCGACCACCGTAGCCGACTGGCGGTCAATTCGCAACAAAAAAATGGGAAGGGCGAGCCAGCCGAGCCGACCATTAGAGTGCTCCGCTCGACGTCAATGATCTCGGAGTCGAGAACGAATCAACGCCCCTCGCCGATCATTGCCTACAGCCCTTCTTCAATCATGCCGCGTCGCTGCAGCCGGGAGGCCACCAGGGCGCAGAGGTTGGCCCACACTAATCCGGCCGTCCACCCGGCCAGCACGTCGCTCGGATAATGCACGCCCAGGTAGACGCGGCTGACGCCGACGATGCCGGTGAGGAACAACGCGCACAGCAGGAAGTAAATGCGAATCCGCGGCAGGTTGCCGGCGAACTGCGTCAACAGCGTGCCCAGAGTGAGATAGATGATCGCCGACATCATCGAATGGCCGCTGGGGAAGCTCGTCTGATAGGCGATTTCGAGCTGCGGAACGACGGTGGGCCGGGGGCGGACGAAGTGCGCTTTGAGCAGCATCCCGACGAAGTAGCCGCTGACCGCCGCGCCCACGAGAAACCGCGTTTCCCCCCGCTTGCCGTGGAGTTGCAGAAAGCCGGCCGTCATCGCAACGAGCAGAATCAGGACCGAGTAGCCTCCGAGCGCCGTGATGTCGCGTGCCGTGTCCTGCACCCACGCCGGCCCGACCAGCAGGCCCGGATCGTCGGACCGTCGGACGGCCCGCATCACGCGCTCATCCAAGCTCTGCGTCGCGCCGGCGCACATCTCGTAGGCCAAGGCCAAGAACGCCCAGGTCCCCAAGAAAATGATCAGCAGACGGACCAGCTGGGAGCGCTCGTCGTTCGTCGAACTGCGCAGAGACTTATTAATCCGGCCCCACACGTCCGTTGCTCCGCAAACGCCTCCGTGCCCCCGCGCTGGTTATCTCATCGCAGTGCTATCTCAGCGCCGTGTTATCCCAAAACCCGGCCGGCGCGCCCATCTCAGCAAAACGTGAATTTTTACTCCCGATCGCCGAATGGCGTGGCGGATTCGTCCCCAGCCGAAATCTTCAAAATTTCGTGAGACGTTTCGGCCCCGTTCGTCGCATGTCATGATAGGAAGCCTTTTTGTCCTCCTCAGTTCGTGCTGCGGTGCAGCTCGAAAAGCCGAATTGATGGCGTTTCGCCAGCGGGGCCAATGATGTCGGACACGCCGAAAGACGCCAAAGGCATCTTCCTTGCCGCGCTCGACATTCAGGATCGCGGCCGAACGGGCGGCGTTCGTCGCGCGGTCCTGCCAGGGTGACGACCGCCCTGCAAAAACGGGTCGAAGATCTGCTTCGCGCCTACAGCGAATCGGGCGGCCCCCTCGACAAAATGGCTGCGGCCATGGCCACCACGCGGCTTGGCGAGCCCATTCGCGAGCAGGTCGGCTCGACCATCGGTCCTTACAAGCTGATGGAGCAGATCGGCGAAGGAGGATTCGGCCTAGTCTTCGTCGCCGAGCAGCAACAGCCGATCCGCCGCAAAGTGGCCCTCAAGATCATCAAGCCGGGGATGGACACCCGCGACGTGATCGCCCGCTTCGAGGCCGAGCGGCAGGCCCTGGCGCTGATGGACCACCCGAACATCGCCCGCGTGCTCGACGCCGGCACGACCGAGAGCGGCCGCCCCTACTTCGTGATGGAACTCGTCCGCGGCATCCCGATCACCGACTACTGCGACCAGAGCTCAGCTCACGCCCCGCGAGCGGCTGGAACTCTTCGTCGCCGGTCTGCAACGCCATTCAGCACGCCCATCTGAAGGGGATCATCCACCGCGACATCAAGCCGTCGAACGTGCTGGTCACGCTGCACGACGACCGGCCGGTGGTGAAGGTGATCGACTTCGGCGTCGCCAAAGCCCTGCACCAACCGCTCACCGACCGCACGATCTACACCCGCTACGCCCAAATGATCGGCACGCCGCTCTACATGAGCCCCGAGCAGGCCCAGATGAGCGGCCTCGACATCGACACCCGCAGCGACATCTATTCGCTCGGCGTGCTGTTGTACGAACTCCTCACCGGCACGACGCCCTTCGACAAACAGCGCCTCGCCAAGGCCGCGTACGACGAGCTGCTCAAGATCATCCGCGAAGAAGAACCGCCCAAGCCCAGCCTCCGCTTGAGCCAATCGAGCGACTCGCTTCCCTCGATCGCCGCCCAACGCAAAACCGAGCCGGCCAAACTCTCCAAGATGTTCCACGGCGACCTCGACTGGATCGCCATGAAGGCCCTGGAAAAAGACCGCACGCGGCGCTACGAAACGGCCAACGCGTTTGCGGCCGATGTGCTCAGGTATCTCAACGACGAACCCGTGGAGGCATCGCCGCCGTCGGCCGCGTACCGCCTGAGGAAGTTCGCGAGGAAGCATCGCAGGCCGGTGATGGTGCTGGCGGCGATCATGGCCGCGCTGGTGCTGGGAATCGGCGGGACAACCTGGGGCCTGGTCCGCGCAACGAAGGAGCGAGACGCAAAGGACGTGGCACTGGCTGCTGAGGCCGCGCAGCGCGAACAGGCTGATACGGGGAAAGCCGACAGCCGGAGTCTTGGCCGCGTTAGCGCCGCGTCTGGAGCCGGCGCAGGTCAAATCGGCCTGGGATGCGGTGGTCGCGATTTTGGGGGAATCGAAAGCCAACATTGTTCCTGATCCAGCGTCGAGCGTCTTGGCCAAGCTGGGGCTGCGGCTGCAACCAACGGAGGTCAAGCACGCATATGATGCCGCCATTGCGATCCTGGAAAAACCAATTGAGCGCCTTGGACGGATCGCCGCGGCGGCCGACGTACTGTTCGCACTGGCTCCGCGGCTCGAGCCGGCGCAGGTCAAACCTACCTGGGATGCACTGCTCGCGATTCCGCCGATGAAGCCGAGCAACATAGTGGAGGTTCGATACGCG
This sequence comes from uncultured Planctomycetaceae bacterium, assembly GCA_963800135.1. GTDB lineage: Bacteria > Planctomycetota > Planctomycetia > Planctomycetales > Planctomycetaceae > DASPSM01. The sequence goes on from CAWCZR010000004.1 coordinate 428,911, forward strand.
ACGTTGGAGGTTAAATACGCGGTGTCACGACTATTGGTCGCGCTGGCGCCGCGGCTGCAACAGGCACAAGTCACGCATGTAGGCGACGTCTTGCTTGCGATCGTTAAGAAATCGAAGGACCAAGACCCTTTCTATAGCGCGTATGGTGCGTCACGACTATTGGTGGCGCTGACGCCGCGTCTGGAACCGGCGCAAGTCAAACGTGCCGTAGACGCCGCGGTTGTGATCCTAGAGAACACGAAGGACAACACCGTGGTCGCTAAATAAGACCTCGCACCGTGCGTAGCGCGGAGGGAGAATGATCTGGAGTAGAAAACAGGCTTGGCTCTAAGGTTGTGGGTGATAGACGACCACAATCCCCGGAGACCAAGCCATGGATGGCCATCTTCGTCTTTCGACGCGGGAACGCAAAACGTGTTTGAAGACCTTGCGGACAGCGCGGACGGCTCGGCGAGCACTGGTCCTGTTGTTGCTGGCCGAAGGACGTTCCTACCGCGAGATCCGCGCGGCCACCTTTGCCAGCCCGACTTTGATCCGCTCGGTGAAACGGGAGTTTGCGACAGGTCGGCTGGGAATGGCTTTGCGAACCGAAGAACAACCAGACACAGTTCCTTCGTGGCTGATTTTCGTCGTGCGGTGGCTGTTGAAGTCGACGCCGCAGGACTTCGGCTTCTTCCGGAGCCGCTGGTCGTGCGGTCTGTTGGCCTTGCTGTTGTGGGAACAGGAACGCATCCGCGTGAGCCCCGAAACGGTCCGCCGGGGGATGCACCGGCGGGAGTTTGTCTGGCGTCGTCCCCGGCCGGTCGTCGGGCCGCGCGATCCGGAGCATGCCCGGAAGCTGCAGCAAATCCAGCGATTCATCGGACAACTGCCGGCCAACGAGACCGTTGTGTTCCAAGAACGAAGTGGATGTCCATTTGAACCCCAAGATCGGGTCGATGTGGATGCGTCGCGGCCAGCAAGCCGAGGTCGTCACGCCAGGCAACAACGAAAAACGGCATTTGGCTGGATCGCTTCACTGGCGGACAGGACGGCTGTTGTTGTCGGCTCCAGGAAAGCAACGCAACGCGGCGCTCTTCGTGGCCCACCTCGACGACCTGCGTCGGCAACTGCGGTCCTATCGGGTGATCCATGTGGTCTGCGACAACGCCAAATTCCACGATTGCCGCGCCATCCGCGATTACCTGCTTCAACACCCCGGTCGAATTGTCCTCCACTTTCTTCCGAAGTACGCGCCCGAGACGAATCCCATCGAGCGCGTCTGGTGGCACCTCCACGAGACGATCACCCGCAATCACCGCTGTCAGTCGATCGACGAACTCCTGCGAGAAGTCACCGATTGGGCCGCGGCTCAAAAAACATTTTTCCTGCAAACGGCCAGCTTCACAGACCTGTACTCCTTAGCCGCTTAGCGCTCCGCTTCGGTGGAGGTTTTATTTAGGGCGTCGCAACTACTGGTCGCCCTGGGGCCGCGGCTAGAACCAGCGCAAGCCAAGAATCTCTGGGACACTCTGATTGGGATTTGGGGGAAATCGAAGGGCGTTCTTAGCGCGTTTTATAGCCCGTGGACAGTATTGGCCGCGCTGGCGCCGCGCCTGAACCAGACGCACGTCAATTCTACTTGGGAAGCTCAGGTTGCGCTCCTGGAGCAATCCAAGGGCGACGACCAGTTCTATTGGGCGGCTGTATTGGTTGCGCTAGCGCCGCGTGTGGAACCGGAACAAGTCAAACGTGCCGGAGTCGCCGTAGGTACGATCCTGGAGAAATCGGATCACGGATCACAATAGGTTAGTGGCGCCGGAACTATTGGTCGCGCTGGCGCCTCGTCTAGAGCCGGCACAGGCCAAGCGTGTTTGGGAAGCCGAGATTGTAGCCCTGGAGAGGTCGAATGACTCCAGCCTACCCTATGGTTCGTCGAGCGTATTAGGCGCGCTGGCGCGGCGCGTAGAGGCATCAGAGACAAAGCGTGGGTATGACGCATTGATGGCCGTCCTGAAGAAGGGGCCCCAGGGTGATGCCCTTGCCGCATGCGAAGGATTGGACGCCCTGGCCTCATTTGGGACCGGCATCGCAGGACAGGCTTTCGACGAACGCAACGATCTCCATTCTCGACTACTGCAGCTTGTTTGGCCGTCCATTTGACTTCATGGCCGGTGAAATGACCACACCGATCCTTCTTGCCCGATCAATATCGTCCCCGCGAGCGTTGGCCTCACTTCTCTCCCATCCCGGTTGTGTGTTAGAGCCGCGACAATGGCTGCTCCAGCGTTTCGAGGAACTCGTTCTCTACGACGGCAAGCCCGTGCTCTTGAAACCGGAGGAACCTGAGGGGCCACAGCCGGCACACGATCAGACTCCGCCGCGTCGCTTCCACAACCTGCACGACGCCGCGGCCTGGATTCAACAGAATTGGCCCGATTTCGATCTCGAAACGAACTGCCCGGTGACCTGGCGCGGCTCGCGATAACGACCGACCCATCTCTGTTCTTTGGCCATTCCCCACGCACCAAAGGAGAGATTCATGCGTCGCACATTGCTCGTGTCGAAAAACCTTGTGCTTCTGGCGCTGTGCCAGGTTTGGTGGGCGTTGTGTTCGTCGGGACCGCTGCTAGCGGCTGGGCCGAATACGGATAAGCTTTCCGACCGCGTCAATCGTTTTGTGCAGACCAAAGAACGGCAGATGGAAACGGCCCGCAAGAAGTTGCTCAAAGACATCGATGCGGTGCAGCGGGAAATCAAGCATTCAGAGCTGGATCCCGACGCCAAACGGCTGTTGCTGCAGAAGATTCAGAGCGATCGCAAGAAATTTGTGGCCACGAAGGAGATGCCGAGCTGCGACGAGCTCGAACACGTGATCGTTTACGCCGAGGCCAATCAGAGCATCATCGCCAGCATCGACGACTTCCGCAAAAAAGTCGCCGACAAGGCGATCCGCAAAGACGACGATCCGGACGTCTCCGAGACGCTAAACAATCTCGAACAGAAGGTGTTGCAATTGCTTGGCGGCCGAATCGATTTCGGAGAGGGGAGCGATTGGCGCGGGAAGCGGCAGGGCCCCGACGGGAATTCAGTGCAATTGTACATGCACGTCGGCCAGGTTGCGGGCAATGTGTTCCGCGGTCGGCTCGAGCAAACAAGCAACTCTGCCACCGACATCATGAAAGTGGAAGGACAGCGCGAGGGTAACCATGTGGTGATTCGAACCACCGAAATGATCCGCGGCGCCTATCGCTCGCTGGAGTTTGCCGGCTACATCCTCGGCAGGCGGATCGTCGCCAGCGTCGACGGAGTCAATACGGCCAAGAAGCCTGTGTCCGGCTGGATCAGCTTGTGGAAACAGCAATGAGACCGGACTTCCAGTGACTGCCAACGACGTCACGCGTGTCTTGCAGGCAATGGCCGGCGGGGATCGGGCTGCGGCTGCGGAACTGCTGCCGCTCGTCTACGAAGAGCTGCGGGGGTTGGCCGCGCGGAACATGCGCGCCGAGCTGCCTGGGCAGACTCTGGACGCAACGGGGCTCGTGCATGAGGCGTATCTGCGGCTCGTGGGTTCAGGGGAGACAGAGGCACAACACTGGGACGGGCGAGCCCATTTTTTCGGGGCGGCCGCCGAGGCCATGCGGCGGATTCTGGTGGAGAATGCGCGGCGGAAGTCGCGGGTCAAGCATGGCGGCGGGATGCAGCGGGTTTCAATCAGCGACGCCGATCCGGCCGTCGCGCCGACTTCTGATGAGATTCTGGCCCTCGACGAGGCCCTGACTCGATTCGCCGCTGAGGAGCCGGAGGCGGCTCGGGTTGTCGAGCTACGGTACTTTGCCGGCTGCTCGATCGACGAGGCGGCCGAGATCCTGAAGATCTCGCGGGCCACCGCCAATCGCCACTGGGCGTACGCACGAGCCTGGCTCCGTTGCGAGTTGGAATCCGAGGAGTGAGTGCGGCGCTAACTCGGAGTGTTGCGTCTACCGCTAAAATGTCGGGTGCCATCCCCACCGGTTTCGGTGGGCATGTGCGAACGGAAGCGGAAAACATGCCCAAGCTGGGCCGTGGGCATGGCACCCATACCTGTCAGATAGCGGCCGGGTGGCGGGGGCGCTCCGCCTTTCGGAAGCCCCCGGCGAGGGATGCGTCTTTTGCAACGCCCGCAGGTTCGGCGATGGTCCGGGGCTTCCGCCTTGCGGAGCGCCCCGGCCACCCGTCCGCGTCGTCAATCCTGGATTCCGAGAAAGCTGATCTTGGACGGATCTCGTTTTTGTGGCTGAATGGAGAGAGCGGACTCTTTGCGCGCAGAGGTTGAGCGGAATGGCGTGGAGCGGGAGGGCATAGGGAGAAACACGGGGGGTTGGGTCACGAATGTTTTCTCATGAGGATGACCCACGAAATTCGTGACCCAACCCCGATCGCAGGTTCGGGACGGGACACGAAAAGTCCAAGGTCTAAAGTCCAAAGTCCAACGTCGAAACGGCGGGACGGGAGACGGGAACCGAGCGGAAAGAGATTAGCCGGTGGGTCGGGACACTTTGTTTCACTAGGTAGTTGACCCACGAAAATAGTTGACCCACCCGCCCGGATGTTGGGACGGGATCGGGACGGGACACAGGGAAGTCCAAAGTCCGATTTCCAAGGTCGAATATCAGAGGCTCCCAATCCTGACTTTGGACTTTGGACCGCGGGACGTTGGTGCAACGACGGGACGGGACACGTTGTTTCATCGAGCGTATCCCGGTGAATTTGGGACGTCGCGCCGAACGCCGCCTGTCCGCAACGAACGGACTGGTCAAGAATTGTCTGGTGGGGATCTTTGTTCCCGGCGGGGACGACCAAGGGATCCCCGGCGGTGATGGGGATCCGTTCTCACTAGAGGGGGAAAAGGATCCCCGGCAGCCGATGACGGGCCGGCTGCAGTTGGTCGGAATCCGGTCCGGACACTTTTCGAGGAACGCAGAGCTGGGGAACGAGGAAAGTCCCGGCGGCGGGACCCTCGACTCGCCTCGGGTCAGGCCGCGGCTGTTGTTTCGCCGCCCGTCGGTTCCGGCGGCGAGACCGACTTCACCCCGCGGGCGTCGCGCGATTTCAGATCGAACAGGCCGAAAATCTCCGCCGCCGACATGCTGAGCGAGGCGTTGGTCGTCGCTCCGTCGCCCAGCACCGAGGCGAACAGCTCGCGCTTCTGCCGCAGCACGGTGTCGATCCGTTCTTCGATTGTGTCTTTCGAGATGAACCGCGTGACGATCACCGGGTTCTTTTGGCCGATGCGATGGGCTCGGTTGATTGCCTGGTCCTCGACGGCCGGGTTCCACCAACGGTCGAACAGAAAGACGTAGCCGGCAAACTGCAGGTTGAGCCCGACGGCGCCCGTGCCGTAGCTCATCAAGAGCAGGTGGCAGTCGGGATCCTCTTTGAAACGCTTGAGGACCGGTTCGCGTTTCGCGGTCGGCACGCCGCCGTGGTACATGAGCGGGCCGAACGGTTTGAGCCGTTCGTCGAGCCAGTCGAGCGCCTTCGTCCACTGGCTGAACAGGATGGCTTTGCCGTTGCTCTCGGCAATTTCTTCCATTTCGGCGAGCAGTCGGTCGAGCTTTGCGCTCTCGCCGGTGAGCGGGTCGAAATTGGTGATCTGCTTCAGCCGCAACACCAACTCGAAAACGTGCTGCACGGAGATCGAGTCGCCCAGCTCGTTGAGGTGGATGACGCCTTCTTGCTCTGCGGTCTTATAGGCAAGCTGCTGAGCGGGTGTCAGCTCGAGGTGCTCGTCGCGATCGAGGCGGGGCGGCAGATCCGTCATCACCCGATCCTTGGTGCGTCGGAGGATGTAGGTCTTCGAGAGTTTCTGCAGTTGCTTGAGATCCGGGTCGGCCCGCGGCGGCACGACCTCCAAAAACTCGTAGAGCGACGACAGCTCCTCGGGTCGATTCTCAATCGGTGTGCCCGTGAGTGCCCAGCTCCGCCGACGTGGAATCGAACGCGCGACCTGCGCCGTCCGGGATTCCCGATTCTTGATTCGCTGCGCCTCGTCCAGCACCAGCAAGTCGAGCCGCGGGAAGTCGGCGTCGACCAGTTCCTCGAGGTCGCGGGACATCAGCTCGTAGTTGGCGATCAGCACATTGATGCCGGGCATCGTCCAGAGCATTTTGCGCCGGCTGGCGTCCCCTTCGAGCAGAATCACCGGCAGCTCTTCCGCCCACAGCTTGAATTCCCGCTGCCAGTTGGGAATCAGCGGCTTGGGACAGATCAACAGCACGCGCCGGGCCTGGCCGCTCCGCATCAAGAGGCGGATGGCCGTAATCGCCTGCATGGTCTTGCCCAGCCCCATTTCGTCGGCGAGCAAGGCCGCGTTCTGCGAGAAAAGCCAGGCAATCCCCTCGTACTGAAAGGCGAACGGCTCGAAGGGCATCACCACTTCTTGCCCGGCCAGCCAACTCTCGAGCGGCGGCTGCAAGAGGTAAAAGAGGCGATCCTGCAGCGACAGCGCATCTTGCGGCGGCCGCAACCGCGTGCGACCGGGACGACGCGGCTCTGCATCGGGAGTGTCGGCGGCCGGGGCCTCGATCGGTCGCAGCTTCTCGTCGGGCGGACGCGGCGCCTTAGGCGGGAGGAAGCCCGCGCCTTCGGGGAACAGCAGGCGGAACGTCGCGAGGTGCGGCCGTTGGGGGCGCCAGGTCGGATTGAGGCCGACACGATCGATCAGGTTCGCGGGAGACGCTTCAACCGCCGGGCTGCGACGCAGCGCGCCGTTCATGCCGGCGGCAAAGACGTCGGTCGCCATCTCCAGCGGCAGTTCGCTGCATTCGACGGAGGAGTCGACAACCTCCGGACGCTCAATCTCCGGATGTTCGACCCCAGGATGATCGCCCCCCGGATGCTCGACCCGGATGATAGCGTCGCTCGCCGGATCGCCGGTCACCGCGAGCCTCCCAGCCGAGCCGTTTCACCGAGCGCTTCGCGGACTCGCTCGAAGGGCTCGCGTAGATCGGCGTTGTTGGGCACGACCTCGGCTCCACGGCTGGCGATCGAACGGTCACCCGCGTGGGCTGTGTGGAAGCGTAGCATCTGCCGACCGAGCTGGATCGGCGCGCAATCCTCGGCCGGTGTTTTCGTTCGCTTCGAACGGGGCGTCCGTTCGGCGGTTTCGTCCGAGCGACTCGGTTCCAGCACGCTGCCCGCCGACATGCCGTCCGAAGTCACGGTCCGGCTGTCGAGCGCGAGTGGCGGCTCAGAAATCGAAGCTTCGAGAATCGAAGTCGACGGTTCAGACCCAGCAGCGCCGCCGGACTCGGCCGCGTCGGCAGGCAATGGTTGGTCGACGACCACCGGCTCCATCGTCCGCAACTCGTCGCGCCCGTCGCTCGTATCCGTGTCGGCCGCTTCGCTCGTGGTCGACGCTTCGGCTACGGCGATCGGCGATCCGTTCGTGGGCAGGTCGTGCACGCTGGCGACCGGAATCTCGACGAGATCGCGCAAGCCCATCAGTTCGTGTCGTTCGGTGAGCACGATGTGCGGCTTGACGCCGACCTTCTCGATCAGCGTGCGGCCGATCAGGTCGCCGAGCACATAGGGAACGAGCGTCGGGCCGTAGAGGATTTCCTGAGTGCGGTTCGGCTTGAGTGGCGCCGTGCACTGGAACTCGAGCGGGCGGCCAAACTGGTTCGTGACCAAGAGGCCGCCGACGTAGCCGCGGTCAGGGACTTCGATGGCCGTCAAAAAACCGAGACGGAACAGTTCTTTGCCGGAGTGGGCGGACATGCAAAAAGTTCCCCAGTCTTCGCAGACGGACCTTGGCCCCCGGTCGGCCCTGTTGTGGTTTGATCGACGCCGCCCGTGGAGCGACTTGAGAATTCGGGTTGGCGAAGTCGCGCCAAATTGCATGCCGATAGCGACAACTCCAAATCGTGATAGCGCTTGACGATGCGTTCGCCCTGCCGACGCCGCCGCTCAGAGTGAAATGGCTGCGGTGCGTGAGAGTTGCGCCGTTTGGAAAACGCTGCGACTGGTGCGGATTTGCACGTTTGCGGTATCTTCAACGAAGGTGCCGGGTGAACGGATTTTTGGCACCCCGCGAAGTCCTAAAGAGTCGGGCCCGAGTCACTGCGACCGTCAACGATCGGGGAATGGCGGCGCGATCCCTGCAGTCATCAACCATGACGCAACGTTCGACCGGCCGACCGCCCCAACCTGATCGCGACCAATTACAACGTCATCAGGCTGAACGGCTGCGCCAGCTGGTGGCAGCCGTGATCCCCGGCAATCGATTCTGGAGCCGGAAATTCACCGACGCCGGCTGCCGGCCAGAGGATCTGCAATCGCCGGCCGATCTGACGCGGTTGCCCACGACACAGAAGAAAGAGTTGCTCGAGGACCAACAGGCAACGCCGCCCTACGGCACCAATCTCACCGAATCCGTCCACCGCTACAGCCGGCTGCATCAAACGTCGGGGACGAGCAGCGCTCCGCTCCGCTGGCTCGATACGCCGACGAGCTGGGATTGGGTGACGTCGTGTTGGCGGCAGATCTTTGAAATCACGGAAACAACGGCCGAAGACGTCGTCGCCTTTCCATTCTCGTTCGGACCGTTTCTCGGGTTTTGGGCGGCCTTCGACGCGGCCAGCCGCCTGGGGGCGCTCTGCCTGCCGGCGGGCGGACTCAGCAGCCAGGCGCGTCTGCAAATGATCCGCGACAATCGGGCCACGGTCGTTTGCTGTACGCCCACCTACGCGCTGCGGTTGGCGGAAGTGGCCGCGGAGGAGGGCATCGATTTGGCCGACACCTCGGTCCGCTCGATCATCGTCGCCGGCGAGCCGGGAGGCAGTGTGCGGGCCATTCGCGCCGCCGTCGAGAAGAGCTGGGGCGCGCGTGTCTTCGATCACTGGGGCATGACCGAGGTCGGACCGCTCGCGGTCGAATGCCCGGAGAATCCAGGCGGCCTACATTTACTCGAAACCGAGTGCATTGGCGAGATCCTGGACCCGGCAACGCAACAGCCCGTGTCTGCAGGCGGCCAGGGCGAATTGGTGGTCACGAACTTGGGCCGCACTGGCGCGCCTCTCTTCCGCTACCGCACCGGCGACCTCGTCGTCGCCGACACGAATCCCTGCCCCTGCGGTCGCCATTTGCTCCGGCTGGCGGGCGGCATCCTCGGGCGGCTGGACGACATGGTGACCATTCGGGGTAACAACGTCTTCCCCGCGAGCATTGAAGGAATCCTCCGCGAATTCTCCGAGATTGCGGAGTACCGGATCGACGTCGAGACGCGCCGCGCGATGCAGCACATCAAAATCACCATCGAGCCGCACGCGGTCGAGACATCCGGACCGCTTCTGGAAAACGTCAGCCACGCGATCCGCGATCGCCTGCATTTTCAGGCCGAAATCGTGCCGGCAGCACCGGGCACCCTGCCTCGCTCGGAAATGAAGTCCAAAAGATTCTTCCGCTCGTAAGAAACCACCGGATGAGCGATCGGCGCTTGGCCACCCGGAGCAAGGTGTGGATCTCTGCCATTTGCGCCGTGTTTGTCGCATTTACTGAATCTGCCGTCCCATTCGCGCCGATGCCTATGGTATCGCTCGGGTCGTAATTCTTCGTGCGCGAGGCTTTCGATGAAAATCAAAATCGCGATTTTGGGACTTATCACCGCTGGCGTCGGCGCTGCCTCGTTGATCGCGTGGGGTTCGGAGAAACATGGGCCGGCGGCTGGCGAGACCCTGGACCTCGCGACCTTGATGCACGCCAAGCTCGCCAGCTCCCAAAGAATTACGGAAGGCCTGGTGACCAAGGACTTCGACTTGATCCGCAAAGGAGCCGAAGAGTGGCGACAGGTCACCAACGCCACGAAGTGGTACTCGCACAACGACCCGGTCTTCCTGCAATATCGGGCCGAACTCGGCCGTCACGCCGAGAAGCTGATTCGCGCGGCGAATGAAAAGAACCTCGAGGCCGCCGCCTATACCTACACGGCCTCCCTCACCACGTGCATTGCCTGTCACGAGTACAGTCGCGACGTGCTCCACGTGCCCGCCAGGCGGAATCCCCGAGCGGTGGAACCGATTCCCGACACGGATGAGGAACCCACGACCTCCTCGCAACGAACGCGCTAAGTTCCCGCACTCGCCTGCCAGATGGTTCGGGAACCAGCGCCAACACGAGCGTGCAGACGTCGGGGTCTCCGTTCGAGCCGCTGCTGGCTAATCCTTCGACAGCGACCAACGCAAATACTCTTCGATGAACGGATCGAGTTCGCCGTTGAGGACGTTGGTGGGATTGCCGGACTTCTGGCCGGTGCGGGTGTCTTTGACGAACTGGTCCGGGTGCAGCACGTAGTTGCGGATCGTTTCGCCGCCGAAGCCGATTTTGGATTTCAGCCCGCGGCGGTCGGCCGCCTCTTTGGCCTTCTTTTCGCGGTCGAGCTGATAGAGCTTGGCCACGAGCATCTTGCGGGCTAGCGCGCGGTTCTTGTGCTGGCTGCGTTCGTTCTGACACTGCACCACGACGTTCGTCGGCAGGTGGGTGAGGCGGATGGCCGAGCTGGTCTTGTTGACATGCTGGCCGCCCGCGCCGCCCGCGCGATACGTGTCCTCGCGGACGTCGTTGGCGAAGTCGACTTCGATCACCGTCTCGTCGTCGATGGCGGGCGTCACGTCGACGGCCGCGAAGGACGTGTGCCGGCGCCCGGCCGAGTCGAACGGGCTGATGCGGATCAGTCGATGGTTGCCCGTTTCTCCCTTGAGATGCCCGAACACGTAATCGCCGCGGATGGCCAATGTCGCGTTGCGGATGCCCGCCTCTTCGGCCGGCGACGTTTCCAGGAGTTCGCGCTCGAAGCCGTGATCCTCGGCCCAGCGGTCGTACATGCGGAGGAGCATCTGGGCCCAGTCGGCCGAATCGGTGCCCCCTTCGCCCGCTTGAATGGCGACAAACGCGCCCATCACGTCGGCGGGGTCAGACATCGTGGCTTGCAGCTCGACGGCGTCGAGCTTGGGACCGATGGCCGTCAGGGCCGACTTGAATTCGGTCTCGCTGTCGCCGGAGGAATCTTCCTCGGCAAACTCCATCAACACGCCGAGGTCGTCGAACTGCGAGAAGAGTTCTTTGACGGGCTTGGTCGAGTTGGTGAGAGTCCGCAGCTCGCCGACGAGCTTTTGGGCCTTGTCGGCGTCGTCCCAGAAACCGGACGCCGCCATCGTTTGGTTGATTTCGTCAGCGCGTTTGAGCTTCTGATCGTAGTCAAAGAGAGTCCCGGAGATGGACGATACGTCGACTGATCTCCTGAAAAGCCTGCTTGAGTTCGCTATTCATACGGGAAACTCCTGATATCGCCGGGCCCCGTGATATCGATGGGCCTGCCGGACGGGCAGCGAATTATAGGAGGGGGTCGAACGAGCCGCCACCACGGCTCATTTAACCGCCGGACGATCGCAAACGAGGTGAAACACGACGACTCACCCCCCGCGCGACTCTTTGAGCCGATTGATTTTGCTCACGGTCACGGCCGGTCGTCATAATAAACCTTTGGACGAACAGTATTGGAATCGGGCCTCCACAAAGCGTGCGCACCGGATGGCGACGGCTTGGGGCGTACGGCAACACGAGCAATCCGCGGCAGTTGGTGGAGGCGTCGAGAATGAGTTGGCTGAGGTCGTTTCTTACCTCGAACCCATTTTTCTCCTGGAAGCAGAGGGGCAATCCGCGCTCGCCCAACATCACCTGGGCATCCAAGAGCATCAGCCGCACGGTCAGCCGAACCGGGGTATTTCTCAAACGGCAGATCTGGATCTGGCCCATCGTGGCCACTCTCCTCCTGGCCGCGCTCGCCTTCGGCGTCCGCCGCGCCATCGAGTCGACGATGAAAAGCAATCTGCGGTCGCAGCTGCAGACGTTATTGAATGTCGAGTCGGCAATGTTGGAGAGTTGGGCGCGGGTGCAAACGTCGAATGCGACCACGCTCGCCAACGACCCCCAAGTCCGCGAAAGCGTTTATCAACTGCTGGCCCAAGCGGAGCCCGGGCAAGCGGCTGTCGACGCGAAAGCCGTCGCCGGTGCGCAACAGCAGCTGCGGAAGCGGCTGGCACCTTCACTCTCGTCGCAGGGATACGTCGGCTATCTGGTGGCCGACAAGACGCGGCGGATGATCGCTTCTTCGTACGAGGATCTCGTCGGCCGCAGCGACATCGCCGAATACGAGAGCTTCCTCAGCCGGGCCCTCGAGGGGGAGACCGTGGTCTCGCCCCCGTTCGCCAGCGTCGCCGTAATGAAGGACGAATCGGGTCGCATCCGCACCGGCGTGCCGACCATGTTCGTCTGCGCTTCGGTGCGCGATGCGAATTTCCAGGTGGTGGCCGCGCTCGGCCTGAGGTTGCGGCCGGAAAACGAATTCACCCAGATCATGCAACTGGGCCGCATCGGCGACACGGGCGAGACTTATGCCTTCGACAAGTCGGGCCTGCTCGTCTCCAATAGCCGTTTCGACGAGGGCATGATCCTGCTGGGCTTGTTGCCCGATCAGCCCGACGCGCATTCGATCGTCACGCTGCGGGTCCGCGATCCGCAGGGCGACATGACGGCCGGATTCCGGCCGAGCGTGCGGCGGTCGGAGCTGCCGCTGACGCGGATGGCGGCGGACGCGGTGGCGGGTAAATCGGGCGTCGACGTCGACGGCTACCGGGACTATCGGGGTTCGACGGTGGTCGGGGCGTGGACGTGGCTGCCCAAGTACGACATCGGCGTCGCGACCGAGATCGACGCGGCCGAGGCGTTTCAGCCCCTGATCATCCTGCAGCGAACCTTTTGGGCCTTGTACATCCTCTTGGGCGTGAGCGCCCTGGCGATCTTCGTATTCACCGTGATCGTCGCCCGACTGCGTCGCCAGGCCCAAAAGGCCGAAATCGAGGCCAAACACAACTGGGTCAATATACGCTCGACGCGAAGCTGGGCGCGGGGGCAATGGGCATCGTCTACAAGGGGCACCATGCGATGCTGCGTCGGCCGACGGCCATCAAGATGCTCGACGTCGACAAGGTGAACGACGCCTCGATCCAGCGGTTCGAGCGCGAAGTGCAGCTCACTTGCCAGCTCAACAATCCCAACACGGTGGCGATCTACGATTACGGGCGGACTCCGGAAGGCGTCTTCTACTATGCGATGGAGTTCCTCGACGGCATCGACGTGCAGGCCCTCGTCGAAAAGTACGGCCCGCAGCCTGAGCCGCGCGTGATCCGCATCCTCACGCAAATTTGCGGATCGCTCTACGAAGCTCATACGCTCGGCCTCGTGCATCGCGACATCAAACCGGCCAACATCATGCTCAACCGCCGCGGCTGCGACGCGGACGTGGTCAAGGTGCTCGATTTCGGTCTGGTCAAGGCGATCGACGAGCAAAAACAGTCGAGCATGACGGCGGCTAACTCACTCACGGGCACGCCCCTCTATATGCCGCCCGAGGCGATTCAGACCCCCAACTCGGTCGACGCGCAGCGATCTGTACGCAGTCGGCGCAGTCGGCTATTTCCTGCTCACGGGCACGCCGGTCTTCGACGCGACAAGCATCGTCGATCTGTACCAGCAGCACGTGAGTGCGGTTCCCGATCTGCCATCGCAGCGGCTCGGCAAGCCGGTCTCCAGCGAGCTCGAGCACGCGATCCTGTCGTGCCTGGAGAAGTCTCGCGCCAAGCGGCCGCACACAGCTCGCGACCTGGCCCAACTCCTCGCCCGCTGCCCGACGGCTGGGCTCTGGTCGGTAGAAGAGGCCGAAGAGTGGTGGAGCAAGCACGAACGCGCCGGCACGCCGGCCACACCGAAGGCGGCGGAGACCGCAGCCGCCAGCCGCGTCTACGAACAGACTGTGATCACCAACCCAGCGAAGACGTCGTAAACGTAAAGCGACGCGGTTTGCCTGCGAGAAAACACGTCACGCGGCCGGCCCGCAGCAAAAGACACCGCTTGCTGCGCGCGGCTCTTGCCGGGCGCTGAAGAGTGCAAGCCGATGCCGGAATAGACAAAACCCAGCTCTCTCATGCGTTTGGGCTCATACAGATTGCGGCCGTCGAAAATCACCGGCTGCTTCATCTTGTGCTTGAGGTAGGCGAAGTCCGGGTTCCGGAATTCGTTCCACTCCGTGACGATGGCCAGCGCGTCGGCTCCGTCGAGCGTATCGTAGTGATGCGCGCAATAGGTGATTTTGTCGCCGTAAATCGCCTGCACGTTTTCCTGGGCGACCGGATCGTGGGCCAGGACAATGGTTTTGGCCGCGAGCAGTCGATCGATCAGCACGAGTGACGGAGCTTCGCGAATGTCGTCGGTCCGCGGCTTGAAGGAGAGACCCCAGATGGCGATCCGCCTGCCGGCAAGCTGCCCCTCGAAGTGGCGATTGATCTTTTGGAAGAGAACATCTTTCTGCGCCGTGTTCACGTGGTCGACGGCCTGCAGAATGCTCGGCGCCACCGATTTCGCCTGCGCGATGGAAATCAGGGCCCGCACGTCCTTCGGGAAACACGACCCGCCGTAGCCGACGCCCGGGAACAAGAACGAAAAACCGATCCGCTGATCGTGGCCGATGCCGCGGCGGACCTCGTTGATGTCGGCCCCGACGCGGTCGCAGAGGTTGGCCATCTCGTTGATGAAGCTGATCTTCGTCGCCAGCATGCAATTGGCGACGTACTTCGTCATCTCGGCGCTTTCCAATCCCATCACCAGGAACGGATGCTCGGTGCGCAGAAACGGCTTGTACAGCTCCTGCAGGACCTCGGCCGCTTGCGGGCGGTCGATGCCGACGACCACGCGGTCGGGCTTGGTGAAGTCGTCGATCGCGGCCCCCTCTTTCAAAAACTCGGGGTTCGACGCCACGTCGACGTCGCGGCCGCAAAGTTGCTTCAATCGTTCCGCCACGGCCCGATTGGTGCCGACGGGCACCGTGCTCTTGATGACCACGATCGCCGACTTTTCCAAGAGCGGAGCAAGCGTTTCGACGACCTTCCACAGGCCGGTCAGGTCGGCCGAACCGTCGTCTCCCTGCGGCGTGCCGACCGCGATGAACACGCACCGCGCCGCGGGAACGGCTTCGTGGTAATCCGTGGTGAACTTGAGGCGACCCGAGCGGGCATTGCGCAGGACCAGCTCGGTCAGGCCCGGCTCGTAGATGGGGATCTGCCCCTGGCGGAGCGTTTCGATTTTCTTGGCATCGATGTCGACGCAGATCACGTCGTTGCCGGTCTCGGCGAAACAGGTTCCGGTGACCAGCCCCACGTAGCCGGTCCCGATCATCGCGATCTTCAAGGTCGACGCTCCAAGTTTTGGCCCGTGAAGGCAGCCTGGCCATTCGGCGACACTTAACGCCGATTGCCGTACTGCTCTTCATAATACTTGAGATAGTCGCCGGAGCGCACACGGCGAACCCATTCCGCATGACTGAGATACCAGTCGATGGTCTCGCGAATTCCGTTGCGAAAATCGACCTGAGGCTTCCAGCCGAGCTCGCGCTCCGCCTTGCTGCAATCGATGGCGTAACGCAAGTCGTGCCCGGGACGGTCCTTCACGTATTCGATCAGCGACTGGGGCTTGCCTAAAAGCTCCAGCAGCGTGAGCGTGAGATCGATGTTCTTGATTTCCTGGTGGCCGCCAAAGTTATAGATCTCGCCGTCGCGCCCCTTCCGCAAGGCCGCGTCGATCCCTCGGCAGTGATCGAGCACGTGGATCCAATCGCGGACGTTCTCGCCCTTGCCGTAGACGGGAACCGGCTTGTTCTCGCACAGGTTGGCGATGAAGAGAGGAATGATCTTCTCGGGGAACTGGTAGGGACCGTAATTGTTCGAGCAGCGGGTGGTGACGGCCGGGAAGTGGAACGTGTGCCAGTACGCGCGGACCAACAGGTCGGCCGACGCCTTGGACGCCGAGTACGGGCTGTTGGGCGCGATGGGCGTCTCTTCGGTGAAGAGGCCCGTCGGTCCCAGGCTGCCGTAAACTTCGTCGGTGGAAACCTGGACGTAGCGTTTGACGCTCGCCTTGCGGCACGCGTCGAGCAAAACCTGCGTGCCGATGACGTTCGTCTGAATGAACGGGCCCGAATCGAGAATGCTGCGATCGACGTGGCTCTCGGCGGCAAAGTTCACGACCGCGTCGACGGGCCCCGAGCCAATCACCGAGTTGACGAAGTTCGCGTCGCAGATGTCGCCCCGCTGGAACTTGTACCGCGGGTCGCGCTCGACGTCGGCCAGGTTCTCGAGATTCCCGGCGTACGTCAGTTTGTCGATGTTGACCACCGACTGGTGGTCGGGATACCGGGCCAGCTGGTCGCGGATGAAGTTCGAGCCGATGAACCCGCAACCGCCGGTGACGATGAGCCGCATGTGTCGCTGACCCTAGAGAGTTGTTCAGGCGGCTACTTGCGCAGGCCAGGCGCCAGAGAATCCACCGTTCAGTTCACAATGTTCTGGGTGGCACTGGCGGCTTGTCCGCCAGTGTTGCCTGTTCCAACGATCAAACCGAACACTGGCGGACGAGCCGCCAGTGCCACCCGCATCGGAGACGCTTGAAGCATCGAATCTATCGGGTGGGGGAGGCCGGCGTCTATCCGGGATGGGGCGATTTATTCGGAGATCTTGGCCGGAATGCGGGCCAGCGAAACGAGCGTATCCCCTTCGTCGAGGCGGATGATCCGCACGCCCTGCGTGTTGCGGCCGATCTGGCTGATGTCGGCGGCGCGGACCCGCTGAATTTTGCCGCGGGCCGTGATCATGATAACTTCATCATCATCGGTCACGGACACGATGTCGACGACTTTCCCGTTGCGGTCGGTCGTGCGAATGTCGCGGAGGCCTTTGCCGCCGCGCCGCTGCCGGCGATAGCGCTGGTTGCCCGAGTAGCCGGCGGCCGCTTCCTCGCCTTCCTCGCCCGCAGGCGATTCGGCCATTTTGTCTTCGGGCTCCGCCGCGCCCTCGGCGTCGAGTGCGGCCTCGTCACCGTTAGCTGCGTCCCCTTCAGCCGTGTCGTCAGCCACGGCCTGGCCGAACGGCGTTCGTTTGCCGTAGCCCAATTCGCAAACGGTGAGCAGCGTCATCACGGGGTCGGCGACGACCATGCCGGCGACCGCGTCTCTGCTCGCTCAGGCTGATGCCGCGAACGCCGTGCGTCGCCCGGCCCATTGGGCGGGCGTCGTGGTGCGAGAAGCGGATCGACATGCCGTTGCGCGTGGCGAGCACGACGTCGTCGTCGCCCGAGACGCTCAATACGTCGATCAGTTCGTCCCCTTCGTCGAGCTTGATGGCGATGATGCCCCCCTTCATCGGGCGGCTGAAGGCGGAAAGGGCCGTCTTTTTCACCGTGCCGTTGCGCGTGGCCATAATCAGGAAGCGGTCGTCGGTGAATTCGCGGACCGCCAGGCAGCTGGTCACCCGTTCCTCGCCGTCCTTCAGCGACAGCAGGTTGACGATGGCGCGGCCGCGACTGGTGCGGCTTTGCAAAGGCAAGTCGTACACCTTCTGCCAGTGCACGCGGCCGCGATCGGTGAAGAAGAGCAAATAAGCGTGCGTGCTGGCGACGAACAGGTGCTTGACGTCGTCCTCTTCATCGCTCTTGACGCCTGTGATTCCCTTGCCGCCCCGATGCTGGGCCTGGTAAGTGCTCAGCGGCGTCCGCTTGACGTACCCCCGCTGCGACAGCGTGACGACCATCGGCTCCTCGGCCACCAGGTCGTCCCGATTGAGCTCCGTCGTTTCCTCTTCGGAGATTTGCGTGCGGCGCTTGTTGCCGTATTTCTCCTTGATTTCGAGCATCTCTTGCCGCACGAGGGCCCGGATATGGGCTTCGTCGGAGAGGAGCCGCAAATACTCGATGATGCTTTCGAGCAGCTTGGCGTGCTCGCCCCGCAGCGTTTCGCGCTCGAGGTTGGCCAACGAGCCCAGCTGCATCGAAACGATGGCTTCCGACTGATTCGCCGAGAGGTGATAGACCTCCGCGACCCCTTTTTCGCTCTGAAAGTCTTTAAAACCGATCTCGCCCAGGGCGCGGGCGACCAGTTCCGCCGGCACGTCGATCGCTTGCAGCGCGTCTTTTGCGGCGGCGCGGCTCGCGGCCGCGCGAATGGTGGCGATGACCTTGTCGATCTCGCTCTGGGCGATCAGCAGGCCTTCGACCGTGTGCTTCCGCTTGCGGGCTTCGGCCAGCAGGA
Source organism: uncultured Planctomycetaceae bacterium (assembly GCA_963800135.1). Classification (GTDB taxonomy): domain Bacteria; phylum Planctomycetota; class Planctomycetia; order Planctomycetales; family Planctomycetaceae; genus DASPSM01. The sequence continues at coordinate 447,059 of CAWCZR010000004.1, forward strand.
ACTCGGTCCGGCGGCGGATCACCGTCACGCGGTGCCGCAGGAATTCCTCCAGCAAGGCCTTCACCGACATCGTCTGCGGTCGGTTCGCCACCAGCGCCAGCAGGATCACGCTGAAGGTGACTTGCAGCGTCGAGTACTGGAAGAGCTGGTTGAGGATCACCTCGCGATCGGCGTCGCGCTTAAGCACGATGTGCAACCGCACCTGCCATTCGGGCGTCTTGCGGTCGGTGAAGTCGACGATCCGGGAGATGCCCTTGATGCGGTCGTCCCGCACCAGGTCTTCGAGCTTTTCCTTGAGCCGGTCACGCGTTTCGAGATACGGAATCTCGGTGACCACGATCACGTCGGAATTCTTCTCGGTCTCGAAGTGCGTGGCCGCGCGGAGCGTGATCGTTGAACGGCCGGTCAGATAGCCCTGCCGGATCCCTTCGCGGCCGCAAATGATGCCGCCGGTGGGGAAGTCGGGGCCAGGCATGACTTCGAGCAGGTCGTCGATCGTGCACTCGGGGTCGTCGATGACCTTGATCACCGCGTCGGCGACTTCGTTCAAATTGTGCGGCGGAATGCTGGTCGCCATGCCGACCGCGATCCCGCTCGATCCGTTGACCAGCAGGTTGGGAAACCGCGACGGCAGCACCACCGGCTCGCGATTGCGCTGGTCGTACGAATCGACATAATCGACCGTGTCGCTGTCGATATCGTCGAGCATTTCGGACGCGACGGCGGACAGACGGGCTTCTGTGTACCGCATGGCCGCGGGAGGCAGGCCGGCCAGCGACCCGAAGTTGCCCTGCTTGTCGATCAGCACGTTCCGCATGATCCACGACTGGGCCAGGCGGACGAGCGTTGGGTAGATCACCGATTCGCCGTGCGGGTGGTAGTTGCCGCTGGTGTCGCCCGAGATTTTCGCGCACTTGACCCGCTGGCTGGCGGGGCCCAGATTCAGGTCGTTCATCGCGACCAGGATGCGGCGCTGCGACGGCTTGAGCCCGTCACGGGCATCGGGCAGAGCGCGGCTGATAATCACGCTCATCGCATAGCTGAGATAGCTCGAGCGCAGCTCGTCCTCGATGTCGAGCGGCTTGATTCGCTCGGAAGAGACATCGCCCGCGCCCGTGGGGATTTCCTCGGGCGTCACCCCCTCATCGATATCGCCGTCGCCGTCGTCGGCCAAGACTGTCACTCCCAGAAGTTACGTTGGCTCGTACCGGGCCAGGCCCGGATAAGCGATTTTGCCGACCTTGTTCCGCTTCAGCCATTCTGCGATCGGACGGCCGGCGGCCGCGTGGAATCCCGTTTCCAAAGGCTCAAAGAGGCCCAAATCTCGACGTCCGTGCCAGGACGAATTATAGGGAGTCGGGAGGCCATCCTCAACGCACCGGAAAGGGAGCGAGGAGGCCGTTTTCCAGGCTTCGATTCTTGCCTTTTTTTTGGACGCGAATCGTGCCGTTCAGTGGCGCGGTTTTGTCGCCGCGAAGGCGACCCATCCGGGAGGAAAGCGGAAGCGGCTGTAGCCGTTGAGGGGCCGGACCTGAAAGCCGGCGCTCCGCAACTCCTGCAACACGCTGCTCCGCGGGTAAAGACGCAAGCGATGAACTTCGCGGTTGCGGCGGTAGAAGTCATTCACCTTCCAAAAGCTGGTGATCGTGCGGGTGAGCGTCAGCCGGCGGCGATCCTCCTCCGCCGTATACAGCACCGTCCAACCGGGCCCCTCGGAGAAGCCGCGTGTCGGCGTCGAGCCGGGAACGCGCCGGGAGTGGCCACATCGAACAGCAACAGGCCGCCGGGCTCGAGCGCCTGATACATTTTCCGCAGCACGCGAGGGAGCAGCTTGCCCCGGTTTCGCCGATCGAACAGATAGTTGAAGACTTCGCCGATTGCCGTAATCGCGGTGCAGGGCGGCAGCTCGGCCGTCACAAACGATTCGCGGCGAAACGTGGACCGTGGCGCACGTTTACGGGCTAGAGTCAGCATCGACTCGGAAAAATCGAAACCGAGCACGTCGTATCCGGCCGCTGAAACTGCCTGAGAGAGAATCCCGCTGCCACAGCCGGCATCGATCACGAGCCCGGGCGAGTCGCGTTTCCGGCTCTTTCGCAAGCGTTTGAGCAGTTCGACCGCCGCGTTGGCGGCCACGTGTCCAAAGCCGGCATCGTGGATGTACGCGAGGTCGGCACTATAGGCCGTGGCGGCCGTTCGAGGCATCTGCGCAGGTCTTTCGTAGACGGCGGTAAGCGCGAACTGCAGGCCCGCAGAGACGGCTCGAGCGAGGCAATCGCCGAAAGGCTGCCCCCGACCATCGTAACGTGCCATCGGAGGGCGCAACAGCCCCTTTTGGGGCTTCACTTTTTGGCAAATTTTGCCCGGGGAGGCGCTGTTCGCGAGGCGATTTGGCCCCAATCGGATCGTGAGAGGCGTCTTGAAGCAACCCTTGGTGAGCGGTAAAGTTGAGTTGAGCGGACTCACACGAACGAAGCAGGTTCCGCCTGCCCGACCGGAGACCGTGTCTCGCTAGACACATCCAACGCATCTCATTCGCGCCGAGGGAGCCGGGCCGTCTTCTGTTGATAAGGAACGAACATGCCACAAGCCATTGTCGATCCCGCCGAACTCCGCCGGTTTGCCCAGATGTTGAAGAAATTCAACAACGAGCTGGGCGAGCGGTCGAGCGCGATGTTCAACCAGCTCAACGACCTGACGAACTCGTGGCGCGACCAGGAACAAATCAAGTTCCGCACCGAATTCGAACAGCAGATGAAGATGATTTCCCGCTTCATCGAGGCCAACAATCAGCATATTCCGTATCTGCTCCGCAAGGCCGAGCGGATCGAGGAATACATGCAGCAGCGCTAAGCCACAACCGAGCCTGGGCGCCTTAATTCACTGATCCGGCGGAAAAGCGGATCTGTCGAAGATAAAAAAGCAGAGCAAAGAAATCTCGGGGGGGGTGGTACCCTCCGCTCGAGGTGGGCCTTGAGGAACCGTTATGCCCCGCGCTAACGTCCGTTCGCTCGATTCCATACAGCGGTTTCGGCCAAAGGTGTCGCAGTTTGAGGAGGACCTCGCGGCCGCGCTCACCACTCTCCGCGTCGAGATCAACCGCACGCTGCAGTGGATCGATCACGATTGTCCGCAGTACTGGCAGAACCAGGTGAGGACGGGCTTCGATCGCGTGGCCGAGGCGCGCACGCAGCTGACCCGCAAATCGATGATCACCGTCGCCGGCCACCGCTCCGAGTGCATCGACGAAAAGAAAGCCCTCGCGAAGGCCAAGCAGAACCTCGAGCTGGCCCAGCAGAAGGTCCAGGCGTGCCGGCAATGGAGCATCAAGGCACATCATGCGGCCGATGAATACACGGCACGCGTCGGCCGCGTCGAACAGATGGTCGGCAAGGGGCTGCCGCGAATCAAGATGATGCTCGACCGCATGATCGCCGCCCTGGAGGACTACGCGCAGCTCCAGCGGGGTGCCGCGTCCGATCTCAACGCCAACGTGGAAATTAACCTCGACACACCGCGCGAACTGGACGCCGCCCCTCCGAAAGCCAAAACCGACGCGGCCGCAGAAGCCGAATCTCCCACCGCGGAGACCGCGACGGAAAACGCCAGCGGCGCGTCGTCTGAAGTCGAGTCGCCGGAGACTGCAACTCCCGAACCCGTCGCGAGGGCCCACTCATGACGGTCGGACAATTCTCCGGTGCGTTGGCCAAGCTGCACGGGGCAATCGACTACCTCGAGCGCTCCTGGCGCGAGGCCAAGCAGAACTGGGACGACGAAACCAGCCGAAACCTCGAAGAAGCGCATATCGCGCCCATCATTCAACAGCTCAACGAGGTCATCGAGGCCACCGTCCCTTTAAGCGAAACGATGGGACAGGCCCGCCGCGGCTGTGGCCCTCCCGAAGGCGCTCGATAATTCCTCTCCTCCTCCCGCACTCGACCCGAAAGTGACAATTCGATGGCGGAACCGGCCGCTGCCGCTCCCATGAAAAACGAGTTGGAAGCACTGCTGGCGTCAGCGAAAGAGCGTGCCGCGGCCGAACAAGAAGTCACGGCCGAGTTCACCAGTAGCTTCGACGATCCCGAATACGAGCTGCAAAAGCACCTCAAAAAGATCGGCTCACAGTTCGACCAGCAGCTGGAGGAAGCGCAGCAAAAGTGGGAGCAGTCGCGCGCCGCCCTCGTGCAGCAGTTCGAGCAGGAAGAAAACGCCATCCGCACGCAGCAGCAGGCCGAGCTGCGCGAGATCGAGCTGGAATGCGGCAACGAGCAAGAAGCCGCCGACAAGGAAAAGGCCGACGCCAGCTGGATGGTGACTTCGGTCCTCGACGACAACGCTCACGATAGCCCGCGCTACCAGTACGAAACGTTCAAGAAACGGCTAACAGGCACCAAGGACCGGCTGGCGCAGCAACGCCGCGACATGGACGAGGCGGTCAAGGCGACCACCGAGCTGATGCAGGACCGTCGCCAGTGGCAGGGCGAGGGAGAAATCGAAGCCGTCGGCAAGCCCGAGGATCTCCAGGAGGCCGAGGACCAGTTTCAAGCGGCGTCCACGTCCATCCAGACGGCCCAAACGACCCTCCGCCGCCAAAAACTGCCGCGCCTCTTCGGCGGCTGGTGGCCGATGCTGCTCTTTCTCTTCGTCTGGCTGGCGATCTTTGCGCCGGTGCTGCTCTTCGTCGATCGCACCATGTTCAAGATCGACGCGCTCAACAACCAGACCACGTGGCAGATTGCGGCCGCCGGGGTGTCCGTCGTGGTCGTGCTGATCGTGCTTTCGATCCTCTTCGGTATGTCCCGCTCGAAGAGCGGCCCTGTCTTCGAGCAGCTGGAGCAGGCCTCCGCCGACCTGAAAGCGGCCCACCGCCGCTGGGGCGAGTTCGCCAAGGCCGAGTTGCAGGAGCGCAAGAAGCAATACGAGCGACGTCAGGCCGAGGTCGCCGCCCAACGCGAGCGTGCGCTGACAAATCTCGAAAGCAAATCGGCGCAACGTCTGGAAGATGCCGAGTCCAGAAAAGCCACGCGCCTGGCTGAAGCCGAACAGAAGTTTCCGGCGCTGCTCGCCGACGTGGAGCGCCGCCGCGAAGCAGCACTCGGCGCGCTCGACGACGAATTCGGCAAGAAAAAAGGCGAGGTGACCGGCGGACGCCGAATGACTCAGGAGTCGGCCCGACGCAAAACGTCCGAGCAGACGTCGCAGCGGAGGGCGCGCGAGGCGGAAGCGCGGGGGCGCTGGCCGAAAAGTGGCGGGGCGCGACCAGCAAGTTCTTCCAAATGGCCGGCGAGCTGCGCGAAGAATGCGACCGCAAGTCTCCGCACTGGAACCGGTTCCTCCAGGCCGATTGGAAACTGCCGACGGAAGTCCACGTGCCGATCCGCGTCGGCAGTTACGAGGTCGACTTTGCCAAGATTCCGGACGGCCTATCGGAGGATCCCGCGCTCAAGCCGGAATCCGCCGCGGATCGCGGTCCCGTTCGTGCTGCCGTTCCCCGGGCACGCGTCCATGCTTTGGGAATGTCAGGGGGAAGGACGCGACGTCGCGGTCGAGGGAATCAAGTCGGTGATGTTGCGGCTGCTGACGTCGCTGCCCGGGGGCAAGATTCGCTTCACGATGATCGACGGGGCCGACCGCGGGCAGGCGCTTTCGGTCTTCAGCCACCTGGCCGACTACGACGAACTCATCATTACCAAGCGGATTTGGACCGAAAAGCACGACATCGAAGAAAAGCTGACGGAGCTCTCCGAGCACATGGAGAACGTCTTCCAGGCGTATCTCCGCAACGAATACGAGACGATCGAGGAATATAACGAGCAAGCCGGTGAAGTCGCCGAGCCGTACCGCTTCCTGGTCGTCGCCAATTTTCCCTCCGGCTTCAGCGATGCCGCCGCCCAGCGGCTGTTGAGCATCGCCCGCAGCGGGCCTAAGTGCGGCGTTTACACGTTGCTCAGCATGGATAGCCGCCAGGCGATGCCGCACGGCTTCGAGAAGTCTGACCTCGAGGCGACGGCAACCACGTTCGACTGGTCCAGCGGCCGATTCGTGCTCCGCGACCCGGTGCTGACCCACTTCCCGGTGCGGATGGAGACACCTCCACGGCCGAACGACTTTGCCGAAATCGTGAGAAAGACAGGCATGCTCTCGAAGGACGCGCGGCGGGTCGAAGTGGCCTTCGAGCGGATCGTCCCGAAGAACGGCCAATTGTGGCATCAGGACAGCCGCGCCGGGGTCGACATCCCGCTCGGCCGCGCCGGCGCCACCAAGCTGCAGCATCTCAACCTGGGCCGCGGCACGTCGCAGCACGTGATGATCGCCGGCAAGACGGGCTCGGGTAAATCGTCGCTGTTACACACGCTGATCGTGAACATCGGTCTGCATTACGCGCCGGACGAGATGCAGTTCTATCTCGTCGACTTCAAGAAAGGCGTCGAATTCAAAACGTACGCCAGCCACGCGATGCCTCACGCCCGGATCATCGGCATCGAGAGTGATCGCGAGTTCGGCATCAGCGTGCTCGAGCGGCTCGACGGCATCCTCAAGGAGCGCGGCGAACTGTTCCGTAAAGTCGGCGTGCAGGACATCAAAGGTTTTCGCAATGCCGAGCCCGACAAGAAACTGCCGCGTATCCTGCTGATCATCGACGAGTTCCAGGAGTTCTTCGTCGAGGACGACCAGCTTTCGCAGGCGGCCAACCTCTTGCTCGACCGACTCGTCCGCCAGGGCCGTGCGTTCGGCATGCACGTATTACTGGGTTCGCAAACGCTCGGAGGTGCCTACTCGCTCGCCCGCAGCACGCTGGGACAGATCGGCGTGCGGATTGCGCTGCAGTGCAGCGAGAGCGACGCGCACCTGATCTTGAGCGAAGAGAACGGCGCCGCCCGCCTTCTCACGCGGCCCGGCGAGGCCATCTATAACGACTCCAACGGCCTCACCGAGGGCAATCACCCGTTCCAGATCGCCTGGCTCCCCGACGATCGCCGCGACCACTTCTTGGGAATCATCCAAGAGCGGACGGAGGAAAAGCAGTTCCGCATCGATCCGGCCATCGTGTTCGAAGGTAACCTCGCTTCCGACCCGCGGGACAACCAGTCGATCGGCGAGGCAATCGAGCGGTTCTCCGCGCTCTTCAACGGAGAGGCCCGCCGCCGCGAATCTCTATCGCTGTGGTTGGGTGAAGCCGTCTCGATCAAGCCGCCGACGCGAATCGGCATCACGCAGCGTCCCGGCGACAACATGATGATAATCGGGCAGGACGCGCCGGCTTCGCAGGGCATGATGATGGTCGCCCTGATCACGCTGGCCGCCCAGATCAAGCCCGCCGGGCCCGACGATCCTTCGCCCGCCCAATTCTTCGTGCTCGACGGCGACGCCAACGATGCCGAAGACGGCACGCGCTGGAAGCAGATCGTCGAGCAGCTGCCGCATCGCATCGTCCGTGCCGGCCAGAAGGAAGCGGCCGCCACCGTCGCGACGATCGCCGCCGAAGTCGCCCGCCGCAAAGAGGAAACGGGCAAAGACCAGCCGCCGATCTTCGTGTTCCTCTCGAACTACAGCCGCTTCCGCGACCTCCGCAACGAGCAGGACGAATTCGGCTTCGGCCGCACCGACGATTCCCGCGGCCCGCAAGCCGGTGCGCAACTGGCCGACATCTTCAAAGACGGCCCGGGCCTGAACGTGCACTCGGTCGTCTGGTGCGACACCTACAGCAACCTGACTCGCTGGATCACGCAATCGACCTTGCGCGAGTTCGAGGTGCGAATCGGCTTCCAAATGAACTCCGCTGACTCGAGCAGCCTGATCGACTCGCCGGCAGCCTCCCGCCTGGGCGGCCACCGGGCCTTGTTGTACCTCCGCGAACTCGGCACGACCGAAAAGCTGCGACCGTACGCGGTCCCCTCGGCCGAGTGGGTCTCGAAAGTCGCAACCACGTTCCGCCAGGCCTCGCCGCCGTCACCACCTCCAGCCCCGCGTCCGCCACAGGCACCGAAACCCGAACCGCCGCCGGCATTCGACGACGACCTCGGCACGTCGGACCCGCCGAACGACAACTAACGTTCAAAACGGCTCCATTTGCGTTTTGGACTCTCTTAACCGTCGTCGCCGTTCGGTTGCCCCCCCTCTCCCGACTCGCTAAAAGTTGCAAAGAGGTCGCCGCGAGGGGCGGCCGCTCACTTTCTTGCGACGAACGGATCAACTCCCATGACTTCCCCCATTCGTGTGGCTGTCACCGGCGCGGCCGGGCAGATTGGGTATGCGCTCATTTTTCGGATCGCCTCGGGCGAGGTCTTCGGATCAAAGCAGCCGGTGATTTTGCACCTGGTTGAAGTGCCGCCGGTGATGGGGGCGCTCGACGGCGTGATGATGGAGCTGGATGACTGCACGTTCCCGACATTGGAGGGCGTCGTCAAGGCGGACAGCGATCATCTTGAAGACGGTTTCCGCGGCTGCAATTTCGTGCTCTGCGTCGGCAGCGTGCCCCGCAAAGACGGCATGGAGCGGAAGGACCTGATCCGCGTCAACGGCCCGATTTTCACGAACACGGGCAAGGCCATTCAGGCGGCCGCCGCCCAGGACGTGCGGGTGGTGGTGATCGGCAATCCGTGCAACACCAACTGCCTGATCGCCATGCACAACGCTCCCAAAATTGCCAAGGAGCGCTGGTTCGCGATGACGCGGCTCGATCAGAACCGCGCAGCCACGCGGCTCGCGCGTAAGGCAGGTGTCGAAGTCGCGGCCGTCAAGAACGTGGGGATTTGGGGCAATCACTCCGCGACGCAGTTCCCCGACTTTTATCACGCCACGATCAACGGCCGACCGGCCACCGACGCAATCAAAGACGAGGCCTGGCTAAAAGGGCCGTTCGTCGAAGGCGTGCAGAAGCGTGGCGCGGCCGTGATCAAGGCCCGTGGCGCCTCGAGTGCCGCGTCCGCCGCCAACGCTGTCCTCGACACGGTGAAGAGCATCATCACGCCCACGGCCGCCGGCGATACCTTCAGCGCGGCCGTCACAAGCGACGGAGCGTACGGCGTCGATGCCGGCTTGATCTTCGGCTACCCGCTCACCACCGACGGCAAGACCTGGAAGATTTCGCAGGGCATCGAACACAACGACTTCGCCCGCGAAAAGATCAACGTCACCCTGTCGGAGCTGCGAAGTGAGCGGGACGCGATCCGAGACTTGCTCCCCGGCTGAGACCGGCCGCGCTGGCGAGACGGACGCCGCCGGGATGACGCGCGAAGCGTCCGTGCTGCGGGATTGCGATAACCAGTTCGTCTGGCACCCATTTACTCCCATGCTCGCCTACCGCGACGAGGGAGCGCCGATCATCGAGTCGGCCGACGGCTTCTTCCTGATCGACGTCGAAGGACACCGTTATCTCGATGGCATCTCGTCGCTCTGGTGCAACGTCCACGGACACCGGGTGCCCGAAATCGACCGCGCCGTTCGGGAGCAGCTCGACCGCGTTTCCCACACGACGCTCCTGGGACTCTCCAGCGTCCCGTCGATCGAGCTGGCCCGCGCGCTCGTCGCCCGGGCGCCGCGTGGGCTCACGAAGGTCTTTTACTCCGACAGCGGCGCAACATCGGTCGAGGTCGCCCTCAAGATCGCCTACCAATATCACGCGCAGAAGGCCGGAGCGCACGAAGCTTCACGGCGGGATCGCTTCCTCTGCCTCGGAGGCGCCTACCACGGCGACACGATCGGCACGGTGAGCGTCGGCAACATTGCGCAGTTCCATGCCGCCTATCGTGATCTGTTGTTTCAAACGGTGACGATTCCATCGCCGGTTGCTTTCCGCACGCCGGCCGGCTATGCGCCGGCCACCTATCTCGAGCACTGCTTTGCCGAGTTGGAGCGGCTGATTGTCGAGAATCGCAATCGGGCCGCTGGCTTCATCATCGAGCCGCTCGTGCAGGGTGCGGCGGGGATGCTCGTGCATCCGCCTGGGTATCTCGCGCGCGTGCGGGCGCTCACTCGCGAGCATGGTATTCCGCTGATCGCGGACGAAGTGGCTGTCGGCTTTGGGCGGACTGGAACGCTCTTCGCCTGCGAGCAGGAAAACGTCTCTCCCGACCTCATGTGCATGGCCAAGGGGTTGACCGGCGGTTATCTGCCGCTAGCGGCGACACTGGCTACCGACGAAATCTATAACGCGTTCCTCGCGCCGCCGCACGAAGGCAAGACCTTTTTCCACGGCCATACTTACACGGGCAACGCGCTGGCTTGCGCGGCGGCCCTCGCCTCGCTGCAGCTCTTGGACGACAACCGCGTGCTCGACAACGTCCGCGCCAATGCCCAGCGGATTGCCGAACGACTAACAGCGATTCAAAATTCGCCGTTCGTCGGTGAAATTCGTCAGAAGGGGACGATGGTCGGCATCGAGCTGGTCCGCGACCGGGCCACGGCCGAGCCGTTCCCTGCTGCTCTGCGGCTCGGACACCAGGTCACGCTGGCCGCGAGAAAGAGAGGCGTGATCCTTCGACCGCTGGGCGACGTTGTCGTATTGATGCCCGCCCCGGCGATGCCCGGTGAGCTGGTCGAGCGGCTGTGCGACGTGGCGATCGAAGCGATTCAGGAAGCGACGGCGGTCGCGCTGAACTTCGCGCGCTAGCGCGACAACGCGGAAGAAAGACAGAGAAAAAGAGAGAGGGAAAAAATCGGCGGGCTGACACCCGCCGCTCGCCCGGACTTGCGCAGCTGGGTCTACGAGCGGGCCGCGTACATTTCGGCGTACTCGAGCACCCACAGGTCGACCAGGTTCAGCAGCGATTGCAGGTCGACCTGGTTGAGAAACTGGTAGTGGGTCCGCTGGAAAAGTTCTTTGTTCCGGATCGTTCCTTTGCCGACCAGCTCAATGATATGGGCCGAGCTGAACGGGCGGACGACAACTTCCAGCCGGCTGTACTCGGTGCCCGCCGAGCGGCCGCGGACGAGGGAAATATCGTCACGGCTGACGCGGGCTCCCCAGCCGGCGTCGCTGACGATCGTCTCGAAGCGAAAGCCCGGGATAAAGTCGGCCAGCTTCCGCAGGCACGATTCGATTTGCTCGGAGAGTTCCAACCGGCAGCGCGAATGCTCGGTGTGCAGCTGTTCGTCGGACAGCTTGCGATCGGATTGCATTTGCTCTTGGCTGGAGCGCGTATTGGCACCCCGACTCAGTGCCCGCTCCAACCGCTTTTCGAAGTCCATCACGCTACCCGCAGAAGGTGTGAACCCTAATTTTAGAGCACAGGGCACTTTTTTTCGACTCGCGAAATTCGTCTATCGGCTCGCCCCCGCTGCGACTGAAATGGGGACAAACTCCCCAGGTAGGCTCGACCCCGGGCGCAAGGGACGAAAATTGCAAGGATTGCAAACACCTTTCCCAAAACGGATCGCGCAGAGGCTTTAGTTTGCGGGAGACCGGTTCGAGGACACCGCCTGTGAGGGCTTCGTGTCCAGCTGCCACGTGTGCGGAAGGAAAAACACCGTTCATCAGCGAGTATCCTTCGGCGACCCTTGCCGGTCGGCGCGGTCCGGACCAGGAACCGTCGACAATCCGCGCACTCGGCTCGCGTTTTGCATTCAACGCGGTCGGCGAGTGCACGAAAGTGCTGCCACGGCCCGTCCCGAGCCTCCGCTGCTAAGGAGAGGTGGAAATCCGCGAAGCCGCGCGGGATTGACGGCCGCGCGCCGAAGAAGCGCCTTGCCTAAGTCACGCCGCTGTCGGATAATAACGCGACGGCTGGCGCAGAACGGGCTAGCTGGCGGCCGGGAGGGGGCCGTTGGGGCGAGACCACCGCGAAGAGCTTTCTCGGATTTTTGGCGCCAGCTGGTACTGGTGGCTGGCGTTATTTGGCGTCGTCGCGGTCGCCGCTTGGCTCTTATTCCGTATTCGAGCACGGTTTCGCGATAGTGAGGATCCTGCCGAAGACAACCATCGATTGCTGATGCAGGTGGGAGAAATGCATCGCGAGGGTGGGCTGTCCGAGGAAGAATTCCGATCCATCAAAAGCAAGTTGATCGAACCCCTCGATCAATCCGCGCGCGATGACCAGGGCAAGGTTTAATGCGTCGCGGATGCCGATAGAAACGGGAAGTTTTTGCACGGAGGCGGATGGTCGGGTGAGCGGCCGCGCCGGTACGCTCGCTAAATCGGGATCCGATCGCAAGCTCCACTACGGGACCTGTCGATCGGAGGGGGTTTGGGTGCTTTCGTAGTCCGCTTCATTTCCTGGCTCGATCGGCAACGCTGAAGGAAGACGAATGCCCTCCGGTAAAGATTTCACTACTGGGAAGCGCAACGTACCCGGCAAGAAGAACGCCAACTGTTCCTTCTGCCGCAAGAGTTACCGCGACGTCGGACCGCTCGTTGAGGGTCCCGAAGACGTCTACATTTGCGGCGAGTGCATCGACCTCTGCCAGTCGATCCTCGATCAGGAGCGGCGCCGACGCGGCACGCCCAAGAAACTCTTCACCAACGTTCCGACTCCCCGCCAGATCGTGAACCATCTCGATCAATACGTGATTGGCCAGTCGATCTCCAAGAAGATTCTGGCCGTCGCCGTGCACAACCACTACAAGCGGTTGATGCTGCACGAGGACGTCGAGAACGACGTCGAAATCGAAAAGTCGAACATCTTGCTGATCGGCCCCACCGGCTGCGGCAAAACTCTGCTCGCCAAGACCCTGGCCAAGTATCTGCAAGTGCCGTTCGCCATCGGCGACGCCACCACCCTCACCGAGGCCGGGTATGTCGGCGAAGACGTGGAGAACCTGCTCCTCAAGCTGTTGCACGCGGCCGACTTCGATATCGAAGCGGCTCAGCGCGGCATCGTCTTCATCGACGAAATCGACAAAATCGGAAAGACGAGCCAGAACGTCTCCATCACGCGGGACGTATCGGGCGAGGGCGTGCAGCAGGCCCTCTTGAAGATGCTCGAAGGGACCGTCGCAAACGTGCCTCCCCAGGGCGGCCGCAAGCACCCCGAGCAGCAGTACATTCAGGTCGACACCACGAACATCCTGTTCATCTGCGGCGGCACGTTCGTGGGCCTGGAAGAAATCATAGGCAAGCGGATGGGCCGCAAAATGATCGGTTTCGGCCAGGAGGCGGGAGTCAACTCGGCAGAGAAACGCCAGCACAGCCTGCTGAACCAGGTGGCGGTGGACGACATCCTGGAATTCGGCATGATCCCCGAGTTGGTGGGCCGTCTGCCGGTCATCAGCCCGCTGCAGCCGCTGGAGCTCGATGACTTGGTGCACATCCTCACAGATCCGAAGAACTCGCTCGTCAAGCAGTACAAGAAGTTCTTCGAGATGGAGAGTGCCGAGCTGGAGTTCATGCCCGAGGCGCTGACCGAGATCGCTCGGATCGCCAAGACCAAGAACACGGGCGCCCGCGGCCTGCGAAGCGTGGTCGACGAACTGTTGTTCGACGTGATGTACGCGCTGCCGGATGAAGAACAGGGCCGCAAGTACGTCGTGACGCCCGAGATTGTCCGGGGCGTGGCCAAGCTCTTCCCGCGGGACGATTCGGCCGCGGCGTGAGCCACAGTCGCGATCCTGAATACTCAAACTGCTGAGCGATTTTTGCTCAGCAGTTTTCTTTTTTGGCGGCCCCGGCATCCGTGTGGCCGGCCGTCAGGGCGGTGTTTTCCGCCAGCATATTGCAGAAGAGCGCCCCCTGCTCGATGGCATCGTCCAGGGCCACGTGCGTGTGCGGCAATTTTTCGAACCAGCGACGGGGCATCGCCCGTTTCACACAATCGCGGTAGGGCTTTTTTTACATCGCCATCGCATAGGTCTTGATGTCGATCGCCGAGTGGCTGAAGGGGCTTCGTCCGACGAATCGCATCAGGTACCAGTAAACGAAGAGGAAGTCATTACCCGGCAGGATAAGCGACGAACACCGGCCTGCCGGGCAACCCTTCGATCCATTTCACATAGGCCGTCATCGCGTGCGCGGGAGGCTGCGGATCAATGCGACACCGACTCCACGCATCTGGGTGCGCGTCCCAAAACGCCTTCGTCGAGGGGTCGGGCTTCGCTTCCGGTAAGAGCTCGAGATTGGCCGTGAAGGCCGACAGCAACTGCTTAGTCGCAGTATACGCGGCCGACGCAAAGCTCAACATCGAGTTCGGGCCGGGGATCGGGCCATCGCTTTCGACGTCCGTGCTGAGATAGATCTCACTCATCCGCCACTGAAATCGCAGGGGTTTCGGGGGAAGCCGGCCGCGTCTAAGCGTTCGGGAGGGCGCCGCCGATTATGTCGCCTGGTGTCCGCCGCCAGCCGAGCGCAGGCTCACCAGCGCATCGATCGCGTCGGTGCGGATGCGGGGCTCTGCGTGATTCTTGCTAATCGGATCGATGAGCGCGACCAGTTCGCTTTGCTGCTGAGCCGTCCAATCGCCGGCCAGGATCTTCACGGCATGCAGGGCGTTCTTGACCGCCAGCAGGTTTTCCAGCGGCGCAGTCCCGCCGTTTGCCTGGCCGGCAGCCGGTTGGAGGACATCCTTGAAGACGCGGAAGCCGGCCGTCGACTTTTGTCGGGCTAGCCCCACGGCAGCGTTCACCCGCGTGTTGAGGTCCGCGTGGGCCAGTAGCACCGTGAGCCGTTCGCGGGACTGGTCAGTCGGGATCAGTCCGAGCGCGAACGTGCTTACGTCGCGGATCAGGTTGTCGGAGTCGCTCGTCGCCGTCACCAGGTCCTTGACAACTTCGGCGTTGTCGATTGGATGGTGGGCTTCGGAGCCCCGCCCGGCAATCACGGCAATCGAGGCGATGCTGTTCTTACGAACCTCGCGGTCCTGCTCTGGCTGCATCCCCCGCTCAAGCGCGGGCAGCACGACTTTGGGCGAGTCGAGTAGCCCCAGCGTGCGAGCCACGAAGGCTTCCTGTTTCAGATCGTCTTCGCGCTGCGAGTGCCGCTTGAGCTGTTCGTCGAACAGACCGACAAGCGTGTTGGCGATCTCGGGATTGGACGAGAGATGCTGGCCGCTTTCGCCCAGCTGTTGATCGCTTTGCAAAAGTCGCGCGAGGCCGTCCGCCCCCCGCCAGCGGCGGTGTTCGTTCGTGTTACGGATATCCTCGACCAGCTCGCGCCAATCCTCCTCGCTGGCGGCGATCTTGCCGAAAAAGGCCCACACCACGACGACGGCCAGCACGATCAGCGCCGGCACCACAAACAGCTGCATGATGAAGCCGGCCGACGGCGGCTCGATCGGCGGCAGAACGGGTTGATCTCCGTCGCGCGGGATATCATCCAAGACGTCTCGGCTCATTGTGTTCGTCCTGCAGCTTTCCTCTCCCAAGCATAGTGGGGGAAGGGTGGCGGTCAAGTCGTACGGCGTCGCGCCGCGCATCGCCCCGGTGTCGCCACGTCGCATGTCCCGCGATCGACGTCGACAGGCTGGTAAGCGGGAAGTCTTCTTCGGCAGCCAAAGTTCTTACGAAGACCTGCGCTCAATCGTTGACTCATCCATGAATTCGCGAATGAAGCCGAATTCACTATCATACCGGGGCCGTCTTTCCGTCGATCGGCTGACGGAGCGTGAGTCGACGCCCCGGACAGCCACAATCGGGCCGAGAACCACCAGGAATCGCACCATGTCCCACGAGCGCAACTATTCTCAGACTTGGGACCTCGACAGCCTGCTGCCGCATCCGCAGACGGACGGCTTTAGCAGCAAGCTCGCGAGTTTTCGCAGCGAGCTGTCACTTGTGGCGGACGAGTCCGATCGACTGCCTGCGCTCAAAGGTTCGACGGCGGCGACGGGAGCCTGGGGCGAATTCTTGGGACGCTTTGCGGCCGTCGCTGCTACCGCCTCGGACCTCAGCTCGTTCATCGGCTGCCACGCAGCGGCCGAGGCCGGCAACAAGCAGTTTCAACAGCTCGAGGCCACGCTGGCCTCGTTCGAACCCGATAAAGAGCGGATCGCGACGAATGTCGAGCTGGCGCTACGCGACTTGTCGCCCGACGATTTAGGCGCCGTGTGCGCCGCGCACCCCAAGCTGGCCGAAAACGCCTTCTTCTTGCAGGACCGGCAGCGGCGAGCCGGGCTGCGCTTGCCGAAGGAGTTAGAGAGCCTGGCGGCTGACCTCGCGGTGGACGGCATTCACGCCTGGGGTCGGCTCTACGATCGGCTCTCGGGGGCGCTCCGCGTGCGGGTCATGGAACGGGGCGAGGTTGTGGAAAAATCGCCCGGCCAGGTCTCGCTCGATTCGCCCGAGCGTGCCGTGCGCGACAACAATTTCTTTGCGGCCGACAAGTCGTGGACCGCCATCGGCGACACCTGTGCCGACGCGCTCAATCACATTGCCGGCACGCGGCTCACGGTCTACAAGCGACTTGGACTGGCCAGCCATCTCGACGCGCCCCTGCGTTATAACCGCATGACACGGGCCACGCTCGACGCCATGTGGTCGACGGTCACCACCCGCAAGCGCGTGTTGCTCAAATATCTCGCCAAAAAGGCCGAGCTGCTCGGCCTCGATCGGCTGGCCTGGTACGACGTCCACGCCCCGCTGCCTCAGGCGGCATGTCTCGGCGAGCGGAGCCTCTCGTACGACCACGCCTGCGGCCATGTGCTCGACACGTTTCAGGGCTTCTCACCCAAACTCGGAAAGTTCGCGGAGGCGACCCTCGACGGAAAGTGGATCGAGACGGAAAACCGCCCGGGGAAGCGACAGGGCGGCTTTTGCACCTGGTTCCCCACGGCCCGCGAGTCGCGGATCTTCATGACGTACACCAATTCGCCCGACAGCATGTCGACGTTGGCGCACGAGCTGGGGCACGCCTACCACTCGCACGTCCTCAAGGATCGGCCCTTCTTCCTGCAGGACTATCCGATGAACCTGGCGGAGACGGCCTCCACGTTCGCCGAAGCCGTCCTCAACGAAGAACGGCTGAAAGCGGCCGCGTCGCGCGACGAGCAGCTGGTGCTCCTGGACGGCATGCTCGCCGACGCGGTCGCGTACCTGATGAACATCCACGCCCGTTTTGTCTTCGAGGACCGCTTTCATGTCGAGCGGGCGAACGGCGAAGTGCCCGCCGCGCGACTGGGCGAATTGATGCGGGCCGCCCAGCAACAGGCCTTTTGCGACGGCCTGGCCGACGACGGCTGGAACCCGAACTTCTGGATCTCGAAGCTGCACTTCTATATCAGCTCGCTCCCCTTCTACAACTTCCCGTACACGTTCGGCTTCTTGCTCTCGACCGGCGTCTACGCGCTGGCGGGCGAATTCAGCGGACAGTTCGCCGAGCGATACGAGCGGCTGCTCCTGGCGACGGGCTCGATGCCGACCGAACAAGCCGTCCAAAGTACGCTGGGCTACGATCTCAGCGAGCCGGCGTTTTGGAACCGCAGCCTCGACGTCGTTGAACGGCGGGTCGAACAGTTCCTTGAATTGGCGAATCGGCCGAACTAGCGGCACGACGAGCCGGTACGAGTGCATCGCGAGAGCAAAACTCTTGAGACTCGACCGCTGTTGATAATACCGGAATGGTCCGTTCACCCAGCGAATGTCGATTGCCAGAGCGATGATGACGATCGACACCGCCAAAACGACGAGCAACTCGAGCAGGGTGAACCCCCGAATTCGTCGTCCGCGTTGGTGACGAGCGGAACAACGGCTTGTCAGTGGCTGTCGGACAACCATCACTTTTGATCGCTTTTTGTTCGACGTGGTTCCTTTCGGTACGAAGATCGACTTGCGTTCGTTTGGCGGAGAATCAGACACCTGAGATTGGCTCTTGATTCCGGCACGGCGCCGGGTACGATGACGATCGAAAGCCACCTCGGTTCGCGATGGCGGGTCGACTGTCGGAGATTACCGACAGTCACACCGTAGTGAGCCGTGGTGGCTTTTTTTCGTTTCGGAACCCGCATGACTCTGCCGACTGCGTGTGTCGAACCCCATCCTTCGAACGTTGAGGAGTCTCCCATGATCGCTCGCCGTGGGTTCACCATCCTCGAATTGCTGATCGTGATCGCCATCATGGGCCTGTTGATCGCGCTCTTGTTGCCGGCGATCCAGGGGGCTCGTGAAGCGGCCCGCTGCACGCAATGTCGTTCGAACCTGCATCAGATCGGGTTGGCCGTGCAGAGTTATTACGAGGTCAATCACGGCCGCTTCTTCCTGCATCACCCGTTCGATGCTGACGTCGCCTCGCAGTTTTCGGAGGCCGATTCCTTCGCGGAGATTTATTGGGAAGACAAGTTGATGCCCTTCATCGGCAGCGTGGCCGAGTCGCAGAACTCGGTCGCGCAGCAAGGGATCGTGGTCAACAGCGCGTCGATTTATCGCTGTCCGGACGACACCTCGTACCCGACCCCGTATATCAATCCGTCGACGGGATTAGTCGACGGCATCGCTCAGCGGACGAGTTACCTGATGAACTCGCAGCTCAGCCATAAGACGCGGCGATACGGATTGTGGAAACTGGCCGGCCTGCAATACGCGGTCGGGCTCTCGAATTTCATTTGCTGGGTCGAACGCGACGCCACTCAGTTCGTGCCGCCGAGCCAGAACGACCCGCGGCAGGACGATTATGACGTCTGGCTGGGAACATTGATTTTCGAGCCCTGGATCGCCACCACCCGGCACACGCAACTGGCCAACTACCTGTTTCTCGACGGCCACGTCGAGACGTTGCTCTTCGGCAATTGCGTGCAGGAGATGTTTCCCGACGGTGTTGTGCTCACGCAGGACGGCACTTACGCCGATTGAGCATTTTTGCGCAAAACTCGGCCAAAAAACGGCATGCCGCCGCGTTTGGATCCGGGGTCGGGCGACGTTATGATTGCGGTACGCCGCCGGCTCTTGTGGAAGCCGGGCGACAGGGTGACGCGGCCGTTTCCCGGCGATCCGGCCCGAGGCACTTGGGTGGCACGCAGGCCCCCAAAGAGCGGTCATTTGAACCGTTTCTAGAAGGACAATTGATGTCCGATCTCCATCACGAGTGCGGTCTGGCCGCGGTCTATCACCTCCCGAACCAGGGGTCCAGCCGGCTCATGGCGGGGCATCCCGGAAGCGCCGCCTCGCGGTTGATTCCGGGCATGCTCGTCGACATGCAGAACCGAGGACAGCTGGCCGCGGGACTGGCCGCTTTCCATCCGCATCGCGACAAGCTGCTCGTCAAATGGAAGAACGTGGGAGCCGTCAGCGAAGTCTTTCGGCTGAACCACCGCGCCAAGTTCGAGTCGATCATGCATCAGTGCGCCGGGCCGGCCGCCATCGGCCACGTGCGCTACGCTACCTGCGGCAAAGAGGGGCGCAACTACGCCCAGCCGTTCGAGCGGCGACACATCGAAAAACTCAAGTGGTTTAGCTTCGCCTTCAATGGCCAGCTGGCGAACTATCCGCAGCTCCGCAGCGAGATCGTCGCCAACCCGAAGTTGCACCTCTCGCTGGAGACCGACACCGAAATCCTGCTGCACCTGATCGCGCAGGAGCTTTCGGACACGAAAAAGCCGTCGCTCCACCAGCTGTTGACGCGCCTCACTCGCAAGCTCGACGGGGCCTATAACATCACCTACCTCAACGCTTGCGGCGACATGTTCGTCGCCCGCGACCCGCTGGGGATGCGACCCCTGTGCTACGCTCGGGACGGTGCTCTCTTCGCGGCGGCCAGCGAAAGCGTGGCCCTGATCCACCTGGGCTTCTCCGACTCGCAAATCAAGAACGTTCCTCCCGGCCACGCCGTGATTATCGAAAACGGCGAATTCTCAATTCAGAAATTCGCCGAGTCGCCGCGGACGGCTCACTGTTTCTTCGAGTGGATTTACTTCGCCAACGTCGCCAGCACATTCGACGATCGCAGCGTGTATCTGACGCGCAAGCGGCTTGGCGAAGAACTGGCGCAGCTCGAGACGATGCCGATCGATGCCGACACGATCGTCGTCCCCGTCCCCGACACGGCCAAGGCCGCGGCCGACGCGATGGCCTATCGCCTCAACGTCCCCTCGCAGGAAGGCTTGATCCGCAACCGTTACGTGGGCCGGACCTTCATCGAAGGCCAGAATCGGGCCGACAAGGTGCGGATGAAGTACACGGCACTGCCCGAAGTGCTCGAAGGCAAGAAGGTGCTGCTGGTCGAGGACACAATCGTCCGTTCGACGACCATGCGGGCGCTGATCTCCCAGGTGCGAGAGCGGGGCCGCGCCAGCGAAGTGCATGTGCGGATCGCCTGCCCGCCGATCATCGCCCCGTGCTTTTACGGCATCGACATGTCGACGGTCTCGGAACTCTTCGCTCCCAGGTTCATGAAAGGGAACGCGATCACGCCCGAGATCGAAAGTGAGATGGCCGCGGCCATCGGTGCCGACAGCCTGCGTTACTTGCCGATGGCGTCGATTGCCCGCTGCCTGGACCAGCCGGCCGGCCGCTTGTGCCAGGCCTGCATTGACGGCAATTACCCGACGCCGGCCGGCGAACGGCTGTACCAGATTGCCTTGCACAACGCCCACAGCGACCAAGGCCCGCCTGCCGGCCGAACCTACGACGCTCCGCTGCCCGTCCCGGTGGGCACGGCAGCCGCCCCGCCGGCGGCAATGACGAACGTCTAGCGCAAATGACGAAGCACGAATGACGAAAGAATGACCGAATGATTGAAGCCCGAAGGAACGCAATAATCATTCGTGCTTCGTGCTTCGTCATTCCTGTTTCGTCGTGATGTTTCGAGAAATCATCCAACCTTCCATGGGTCCGCACGAACACGAAATCCCCATTCGCGTCCGCTACTGCGAAACCGACGCGATGGGTTTACTGCACCATGCGAACTTCCTGTGCTATTTCGAGATGGGGCGGACGGAGCTCTTTCGTGCACAAGGGGGCGACTACCGCAAGATGGAGGAGGGGGGGCACTTCTTCGTCGTGGTGGAGTTGAACGTCAAATACCGGACGCCGGCCCGCTTCGACGATCTGCTCTCGCTACGGACCCGCGTCGTCCGTGTGACGCCCGCCAAGCTCGAACACGAATATCAGCTAACACGCAACGGCACGGTGATCGCCGACGCCACGAGCGTGCTGGCCTGCGTCGACCGGGAAGGGCGCGTCCGCAGGATTTCGGACGTGATTCCCGAATTGACTGAGATGAAGCCGGGCAAGCCGGCCCGACCGCCGGCTTAACACCCGCGCCTGCGAATTGGAAAGGATTTCCATGACCGAATCCCGCCCCTTCGTTCACCTCCACTGCCATACGCACTACAGCCTGCTCGACGGGGCCAACCGCATCGATGCGCTCGTCGGCAAGGTCAAAGCCGCCGGCATGAACTCGGTGGCAATCACCGATCACGGCAATCTCTACGGCGCGCTCGAGTTCTACAACGAGTGCCGGGCCAACGAGGTCAACCCTATCATCGGCTACGAAGCCTACGTCGCCCCCAAGGATCGCCGCGATCGCGGGGCGACGCGGATGAAAGAGGCCAGTTTTCATCTCACGCTCCTGGCAATGAATCGGATCGGGTTTCAGAACCTGGTCAAGCTGTCGACGTCAGCGTTCCTCGAAGGCTTTTATTACAAGCCGCGAATCGACAAGGAACTGCTCGAGGCGCATAGCCAAGGACTAATTTGCCTTTCCGGCTGCGCGGCGGGCGAACTGTCGTTTTTGCTCTTGGGGGAGCGAATGGACGAGGCCGAGCAGCTGGCGGCCTGGTATCGCCGCGTCTTCGGCGATCGGTTTTATCTCGAAATTCAAAACGGCGGGCTTGAAATCCAGCGGCAGTGCGCGGAGGGAACGGTCGAGCTGGCGCGACGGATGGGCGTGCCCCTGGTCGCCACGAACGACGCCCACTACCTCGAGCAGGCCGACGCCGACGCGCACGACGTGCTGTTGTGCGTGAACACGCTCGCATTGCGGAGCGACACCAAGCGGATGCGGATGGAGGGAGACCAGTTCTTCGTCCGCACGCCCGAACAAATGTACCAGGCGTTTCCCGACCATCCCGACGCAGTCGCCGTCACGCAGGAAATCGCCAACCGCGTCGACATCGATCTCGACCTCTCGAAGCGGCACTTTCCTGTTTTCTCGCCGCCCGCCGGCAAGACCGACGCTCAATATCTCCGCGAATTGTGTGAGGAGCGGTGGTCAACTCGCTATGAGGAAGTCACGTCCGCCCATCGCGAGCGGCTCGATTATGAGCTGGGCGTGATCGAAAAGATGGGCTACGCGAGCTACTTCCTCATCGTCTGGGACTTTGTGCGGTTTGCCAATGAGCAGCAGATTCCCTGCCAGGCCCGCGGATCGGCGTGCGGGGCAATCGTGGCGTACTTGTTGGGGCTCAGCAACGTCTGCCCGATCAAGTTCGACTTGCTGTTCGAGCGGTTCCTCGACCCCAACCGCACCGAGCCGCCCGATATCGATATCGATTTCTGCCGCGACGGTCGGCAGGCGGTCATCGACTACACCAAGGAAAAGTACGGCAAAGACAGCGTCGCCCAGATCGGCACGTTCGGCACGCTCAAGGCCAAGGCGGCCATCCGCGACGTGAGCCGCGTGCTTTCGATCCCGCTGACTCGCGTCAACGACATCGCGAAGATGGTGCCGGAAGAGCTGAATATCGAGCTTGCCGACGCCCTGACGAAGAGCCCCGATCTCAAGCTGGCTTACGAGGGCGATCCCCAGGTCCGCGAGATGGTCGACATTGCGATTCGTCTCGAGGGGCTGGCCCGCAGCGCCGGCACGCACGCGGCCGGCGTCGTCGTGGGCGACCGCCCGCTCGTCGAATACATTCCGCTGCAGCGGATCACGGGAAAAGAAGACGTCATCACCCAGTGGGACGGACCGCGAGTCGAGCAGGCCGGCCTCCTCAAGATGGACTTTTTGGGGCTCACCAACCTCACCATCCTCGACAAGACGGTGAAAAACGTCCGCAAGCACCGCGGCCTGGAGATCGATCCCGAAAAGCTTCCGCTCGACGACAAGGCGACCTTTGCCCTGCTGCAACGCGGCGAGACGAAGGGCATCTTCCAGTTGGAAAGCGGCGGCATGCGGGACCTGTTGACCAAGATGAAGCCCGACCGCTTCAACGACATCATCGCCACCTCGGCCCTCTACCGCCCCGGCCCGCTGGAGGGGGGCATGGTGATGACCTACGTCAACGTGAAGAACGGCATCGAGCCGGTCCCCAAGGTGCACCCGATCGTCGACGCGATCCTGGCTGAGACCTACGGCGTGATGGTCTACCAGGAACAGGTGATGCGGATCCTGAACCGCGTGGGCGGCATCGAGCTCTCCTCCGCGTACGGCTGCATCAAGGCGATCAGCAAGAAAAAACTCAAGGCCATCGCCAAATACCGCGAGGAGTTTCTGGAAGGGGCCCAGAAGGCGGGGCTCGGGCGGGCGAAGAGCGAAGAGCTTTTCGGCATGATCGAAAAGTTCGCCGGCTACGGCTTCAACAAGTCCCACTCGACCGCCTACGCGGCCATCGCCTACCAGACGGCCTACTTCAAGGCTCACTACCCGGCAGAGTTCATGGCGGCCCTGTTGTCCTGCCTGATGGACAAGTCGGACCGCATCGCGGAGCACGTGGACGACGCGCGGCGGATGAAGATCAAAATCCAGCCGCCCGACATCAACAGCTCCGACGTCGAATTCAGCGTGCTGGGCAACGAGCTGTCGTTCGGCCTGTCCGCGATCAAAGGACTGGGCGACGCCGTCGTTTCGGCTATCGTGGCCGAGCGCAAAGAGAAAGGCCCGTTTGCCAGCATCTTCGACCTGGCCGAGCGCGTCGATTCCAAGGTGCTGGGCAAAGGCTCGCTGGAACTCTTGATCAAGGCGGGCGCGCTCGACAGCCTGGGTCCCACTCGCGCCGCAGCATGTGCTGCTGGTCGAGCGAGCGGTGCAGTCCGCATCCAAACTGAGCCACGACCGTCGCATTGGGCAAAAGACTTTCTTTGGCGGCGGCGAAGAGACCGAAGAGAAAAAGGCCGCTCAGCCCGCCGTGACACTACCCGACGTGCCGGATTGGACGCAGGCGCAGAAGTTGGCCGCCGAGAAGGAGGCGTTTGGCTTCTATCTCACGTCGCATCCGCTGGCCGAAAATGCCGACCAGATCACCCGCTACGCCACGCACACGCTCAAAGACCTCGCCGCCATCGACGAAAAGACCGAGATCCTCTTGGGCGGCATGGTGTCGAGCATCAAGAAGGCGGTGACGAAAAAGCCCAGCCGCAACGGCCACTCCCGCTACGTCAATTTCGACTTCGAGACGCCCGACGGGATGATCCGCTGCATCATGTGGCCCGAGGACTACGCCCGCCACGGCGAGAGCGTGAAGGCCGAACAGGTCGGCTACGTTCGCGGCCGCGTCGACCGCCGCGGTCGCGAGCCCAACGTCATCGCCAGCCGGCTGCTCACGCTGGATGAAGCCAGCCGCGAGTTCACCACGCAGGTGGCCGTCAAGTTCCAGCGCGGCCTGCACAGCGAGCACGACATGCAGCGCGTGCGGCAAATCCTGCAGGCCAACCCGGGCCCCGTCGAGGTCGTGATCTTCGTCGAATCCAACGATGAATCCGACGCTTCAATCCGCCGCCGCTTCCGCCTCAAGCAGGCCCTCTCCGTGAGCTGCACGAGCAGCCTGCGAAGCGA
Organism: uncultured Planctomycetaceae bacterium; assembly: GCA_963800135.1. Classification (GTDB taxonomy): domain Bacteria; phylum Planctomycetota; class Planctomycetia; order Planctomycetales; family Planctomycetaceae; genus DASPSM01. The sequence continues at coordinate 471,630 of CAWCZR010000004.1, forward strand.
ACTGCAAGGCGTCGTCGGCGAGGAGCACGTCCGCTTCAACGGGGCTCCGCCCAAAAAGAACGGCCGCAACCTGGAGACAAGGCGGCAGGCGGTCGTCCTGGGCTGAGGACGTGAGCTAGACTAGTCGCGTCTCAAAAGGTCCGACGATGAGCGACGACTGGTACGTCCGTAAGGGGCACAAAACCCTCGGACCGTTGACGGAAGTCGAGGTGCGGCATGTCCTTGAGAGCGGCCGCATCGCTCCGGAAACGCCCGTCCGCCAGGGGGTCAATGGACCCTGGACGCCCGCCGGTCAGGCATTAACCGGCAAGAAGGGGCCAATCCAGCCGGCCCCGAACAAGAAAAAACAGCGAATCGCGATGGCCGCCGCCGGGCTGGGTGCCGTCCTGGCGATCGGACTTTGGGCGACGTTTCGCGTCGGTCACCGTGAGGCGCCGCCGGCTGCCGTCCATGCCGACGTGCCCCCTGGCGATCGTCACGAAGAAGTGCCCCCGGCCGCCCTGACGGCGCCTCCTGCCGATGCGACCAGGTCGGGCGCCGTCGCTGCCAGGCAGTCCGCGGTCGAGACGCCTTCGGCGATCGCAAGTCCGACCGTCACCGGTGCCGCCACGCCCCGGGTCAGCGCACGCCAATCTCTGGTTGCCGCGCATCCGTCGCCCGAGGAGCCCGCGCCCAAGCGAACTTCACCGGAGCGCCCTTCGCCGTCAACCGCGAGCGGCACCCAGGCCACGGTCGCTCGCTCCCCCTCTCCCACGAGTCCGCCGCACGCAGACGTTGCGAGCAAATCCACTCCGCAGCAACGCGTCCAATCGCTGTCGAAGCCGGCGGACGTTGCCACAAAGCCCAAAGCTCCGATCGTCAAGATCGCGCCCGTCGTTGTCCCGAATGCGCCGGCAACACAGGCCGATCTGGCCGCGCTGGAATTGACCGCGCTCCGTTCTTCGACGGCGAAGGAGGCGCTCGCCCTTTATCAACACTTCCGCGCGACCCGTGCGATCGCACCGGCCGCGGCGGATCTGTTTAACGCCAACCTTCAGGTCTGGGAGGTTCGAGCCGGCGAGGGCCTCGTGCGGCTGGGCGATCAATGGGTCGCGGCGGCCGTCGCCGCCAAGGCCCGCCAGGAGTCCGCTCAACTCGTTCAGCAAGCCTACGAGCTGAGCAAGGCCATGAACTTCGACGAGGCGCGAAGAACGCTGGAGTCGGCGAGCCGCGTCGACCCGAACTCGATTGCCGCCGACTTCTCCGCCGGCATTTTGACTTCAATCTCGCCCGCGAAATTCCGCAGTCCGCTGACGGCCAAGAAACATTTTGAAATCGTCCTGGAGCGCAGTCCGGGCTACCTGCCGGCCTTGAATAATCTGGCGATCGCCGAAATTCGCGAGGAAAAGTACGCCGAGGCGGTGGGGCATCTCCGGGAAGCCGCCGAGCACACTCCCGTGCCCGAAGAGGTGGTGCAGAACGTCGCGCGCTTCCTCAGCGAAACGCAGATTGGCCGCATTCACCCGGGCCCGCCCGTTGTTGCCGAAGCCACCGAGCTTTATTCTCGCGTCGCGGCGAGCAAAGCCGGGCTCGCGTCGGCCGACCGGCCAAAGCACGGTTGGCGTTTTCTGCCGTTCGTCCTGCCGCAGGCGGAGCGCGAAGAACTGGCGCGCCTGGAAGTGCCAGAGGCCGAGCCGACCGCCATCGTGCAGGGAACGGGGCTCGTGGTCGCGTCGCACTACGTCCTGACCTGCCGCCATGTGGTCGACAACTTTTTGCTCGGACGCGCCGACAGGATCGAGGTCGTCGACCCGAAAGATTTGCGCCAGGAACGCCGCCTCTCCGCCGTCTGCGTTGCCGTCGACGAAGTCGACGACTTGTGCCTGTTGAAATGCGACGTGCTGAACGTGCCGCCGCTGGCACTGGCCGAGAACCTGTCGCCGCGAGGGACCGAAACGCTCCTCTTGGATCTTTCGGAAGCCAGCGCCTCGGGAGCGGGCTGGAAAGTGACTCAAGGCCTGGTGACGGCGGTGCCTGGAGACGTGGCCCGCGTCGCCGTCCCGCACGGAGTCGACTTCTCCCGCCTGCTCTGGTCCGACGCCGTTGCCGGGCATCACGCCAACGGCGGCGCGCTCTGCGACGATCACGGGAACATTATCGCGATTCAATCGACGTCTGTCGGGTTCGAGGCGGATGCCCGCGGCCACGACGCCTCCCACGCAAAATACGCCGGCGGCGTTCCAGCGTCCTTGGCGAGAGCCTTCGTCCGCAGTTCTTTACCCGCCTTTGCCCACGCGCCGCTCGGCGGCCCGGCGCTCAGTTGGTCGGAGGTTCGCGGGAAGGTCGGCCCCTCGCTCGTTTCCGTCGTCGCCGGCTATCGCAAAGTCGTGATGATGATGTCGAAGCCGGACGCACTGGATCTCAAGCAGAGCCTGCGACTGGCGGAAGGCCTCTACGATGATCACTGTTGCACCGTGTGCAATGGTCGCGCGCGTGTGCTCTGCCGGGCGCCGGGTTGCCTGTTTGCCCCGTTGCACGATGAGCACGTGCCCCACGATCCCAACGCGCCGAAACCGTCGCTCCGGCATCGCTGCCCGACCTGCCTCGGCACAGGCTACGTCCGGTGTCCGCATTGCAGCATCGGCATCGATCCTCTGCTGCGATAGGTCGCGCGGCTCAGCAACGACCGCGAGCAACAGGGATAGCCGCGGCACCCGGTGCTTCGGGACTAAAGCGTTGCCCGCACCGCGTTCGACAACCGCCGCATGCCTTCTTCGATCTGGTCGGGTGATTCGACGCCGAAGCTGAGGCGCATCTGGTTGCGGCGGCGTTGGGTCGGCGTGCCTCCGTAGCACAGTTCGCCGGGGACGTACATCACGCCGTCGACTTTGACGGCTCGGTCGAAGAACTGGCTGTCGAGCCCCGTTTGGATTTGCTCGGGCAGCGTCATCCAAACGTATAGCCCGCCTTCGGGCCGCACCCACGACACGCCGGGCAGATCGGAAAAATACTTCTCCGCCGCGGCCAGCATGCGGTCCCGCTTCACCCGGTAGGACGCCCGCACCTGCTCGACGTGCGGCTCGTAAAGGCCGCGTTCGAGCACCGTCGCGATCAGATGTTGCACGAAATTGGACGAGCCAAAGTCTTCGTTCCCCTTGCGATCGGCGATCGGCCGCACCAGCGGCTTGGGCAAGAGGCCGTAACCGCAGCGCAAACCGGGCGAAAAACTCTTGGAGAACGTTTGCGCGAGGATCACCGTCTCGTGCGACGGGTCGAAGCTCCAAACGCTCGGCCGATCGGGCCCGTCGTAATGCAGCTCGCGGTAGGCGGCATCCTCGAGCACGAAGATCTTGTGATCGCGCGACCAGCGTTCCGCCAGGCTCACCAAATCGCGACGCCGATCGACCGACAGGCTGATGCCGCTGGGGTTCTCGTAATAGCTGACGGCGTAAATCAGCTTGGCCTTGCCGAGCTCGCCTGCCGCCTCGATCCGCTCCAGTTCCTGTTCGAGCTGGTCGAGCTGCATGCCGTTTTCGTCGGCGGGAATCGGCACGGCCCGCGCGCCCAACCCGTGAATCACGCCCAGAAAGACAAAGTAGGTGGGGGCGGCCACGAGACAGATATCGTCCGGATCAAGCAGCACCTCCCCAACAAGCGACAAGAGCTGCTGCGAGCCGGTGGTAAGGATCAGCCGCGACGGATCGATCTCGACGGGGGCCGCATGACTCGAGCCGTTGTGCCCGCTCGTGCTCCGCTCTTCGAGCCGCTGGATCAGTTGGGCCACTTGCCGCCGCAGACGTTCCGAGCCCGACGTGGTGCCGTACTGCAAGGCTCGGCAGCCGCGCTCAGAATCGCCCAAGAGATCGGCCAGCACGCGGCGCGTTTCTTCGACGGGCAGCGTCGACGGATCGACGAGCCCGGCGGCGAGCGAAATGGCGTTCGGGTTCTCGACCGCCTGTTCCATCAAATAGCTGATCGCCCGGCCGCGCGTCGCCCATTGCCAGCGACGGCTCAGCTTAACGTCGGTGCTCGGAGCGCTCGGACCGGTGGTGTTGGGCATTTGCGCGGTTCCTCAGGCTCGGCGAAGTTTTTGCCGGGCGAATTCGATCGCGTCGATCAGCACGTCAATATCGCCGCGCGTCGTGTAGACGCCAAAGCTGGCGCGGGTCGTCGCGGAGACACCCAACAGCGAGTGCAGCGGCATCGTGCAGTGGTGCCCGTGCCGCACGGCAACTCCCTTGCGGTCGATCAAGTTCGCCAGGTCCTGCGGATGGATCCCTTCGATGGCGAAACTGACAATCGGCCCCTTGTGCGCGGCTCGGGCCCGAAGATCCGCAGGCCGGCAACGCTCGCCAAACGCTGGTGGGCGTAAGTCGTCAGGTCGGCATCGTGCGGCGTGAATCGCGGGCAGACCTAGACCCGTCACGAAGTCGACGGCAGTCCCCAGCGCGATCGCTTGCGCGATCGGCAACGTGCCCGCCTCGAACTTCGCTGGGATGGCCGCCCAAGTCGAGTGGTCCCAAAAGACCTCGGAGATCATGTGCCCGCCGCACAGGAACGGATCCATCGATTCGAGCAGCCGACGGCGGCCCCACAGCACGCCCACGCCGCTGGGACCGTACAGCTTGTGGGCGGAGAAGGTCAGAAAATCGATGTCGAGGTCGCGGACGTTGGTCGCCAGGTGCGGCACACTCTGCGCGCCGTCGACGAGCACCAGGGCCCCGCGCCGATGAGCCGCGGCCGCGATCTCGCGAATGGGCGGCACCGTGCCCAGCACGTTCGACATGCCGCTGATCGCCACGATCCGCGTGCGGTCGGTCAGCACTTCGTCGAGTCGGTCGAGATCGAGCTGCCAGTCGCTCGTCAGCGGAATGTAGCGGACCGACGCCCCCGTCGCGTGCGCCACCTGCTGCCACGGCACCAGGTTGGCGTGGTGCTCCATCTGCGTGAGCAAAATTTCGTCGCCGGCCCGCAGAAACTTGCGGCCCCACGCGTTGGCGACCAGGTTGATCGACAGCGTGGTGCCGGAGGTGAAGATGATTTCTTCGCTTTGCGTCGCTCCGATCAAGTCGCGGACCTTGGCCCGCGTGGCTTCGAGTTCCTCGTCGATATGCACGCCGAACTGATAATCGCCGCGGTAGGCGTTGGCGTAGTACCGTTCGTAGCACTCCCGCTCTTTGTCGATCACCGAGTGCGGTTTTTGAGCGCTCGCCGCACTATCGAGGTAGACGAGCGGCTGACCGTTGGGCAGCGGCCGATCGAAGATCGGAAACTGCGCACGGGCCTTGGCAACGTCGAACGAGTTCGAGTGGCTCACCGGCGACGCGGTCTCGGAGGATGCAACCATCAGGAGGCTTCCGCGAGCGACTGCTCGGCGATCGACCGAATCCGCCGCACCATGCCAGCCAGGCCGTTGCGGCGGGCCGAGCTGAGCTGCCGATTCAATCCGAGTTGGGAGAAGATCTGCTGAATGTCGGTGTCCAGGATTTCTTGGGCCGACTTTCCCGAGTAGGCGATCAAAAGGACGGCGATCAGGCCCTGGACGATCATCGAGTCGCTCTCGGCCTGAATTTCAATCTTAGGAGGATCGCCCGGCCTGGTGTGAGTGATAAGCCAGACGTTGCTCTGGCAGCCGTGAACCCTGTTGGCCTCGGTTCGCTCAGAGGCGGGAAATTCCGGGACGTCGTCGCCCAGATCGATTAAATAGTCGCACTGAGCTTCCCAGTCGCCCAACGCGTCGAAGTTTTCGATCAGTTCGGGAATGGTCGTAGGACGAGACGAGCTCAACGGCAAATTCCCGGAACCGACTAACGAATTTCCTGCCATAGTCTTAAGACACCGCCGTCGCAAACTGGTTCGAGCCGGATCAGCTTCAAACTGGGGCGGGTGACCTATCTCTATTCTAGCCGCCGCGTGAAGCGTTCCAAGGCGACCTTACGGCGGAGTCACAGGATCTCGAGCGTCGGCATGCTGGGCGTTTCGAGCAATTGCCTGGCGATCTCGAGCGACGTTTGCTGACACATGGCCAACAGATGCGGGCGGGACGGACTGCCTTCGTCGAAGAGAGCGGCGGTTTTGCCTTCGTCCCCCTTGATGCGAATGTCGGCTTCGATCGGCACTTCCCCGAGAAACGGCACGCCGAGTTCCGCCGCCTTGCGCTTCGCCCCGCCGCGGCCAAAGATCTCGCCGCTCATATTCTCGACCATTCCGAGGATCGGAATCTTCACCTGCCGATACATGCTGATGGCTTTGACTGCGTCCAAGAGGGCCACCTGTTGCGGCGTGCAGACGACGACCGCTCCGGCCAGCCCCACCGATTGCGAGAGCGTGAGCGCCACGTCGCCCGTTCCCGGCGGCAGGTCGATCACCAGGTAATCCAGGTCGCCCCAATCGGTGTCTTTGAGGAACTGCGTGATGGCCCGATGCAATAGCGGGCCGCGCCAGACGACGGCCTGATCGGGATTGATGAAAAAACCCATCGAGATCGTTTTGATCCCGCCGGCGACCACGGGCTCGATCCGCGTGTAAGGCTCGCCCGTTGCCGTCCGCTGTTCGAGGGCGGCGGGCTTCGCGTTGGCGACGCCCAGCAAATGCGGGATACTCGGGCCGTAGACGTCGGCGTCCATCAGGCCCGTTCTCGCGCCGAAGTGGTGAAGCCCGTAGGCGAGGCAAGCCGCGATCGTGCTCTTGCCGACACCCCCTTTGCCGCTGCCGACGGCGATGATGTTGGCAATCCGCAAGCCGAGGGTGCCCCCCGCGTTCTTCCCCCGCACCGTCGCTGAAAACGCAACATCGAGGCGACTGCCGTTGAGCAGCTGGGCTTGCTGCAGTTTCTGCCGCACGGCTTCGGTGATTCGCTCGCGGCCCGGATAGGCAGGCGTCGGCAGCTCGATTTCGATGTGCACGGTGCCGTCGTCGCCGACGCGAACCTGCTTTAGCATTTCGAGCTGTCCGAGCGTCCGGCCGATCTCAGGTTCCGGAACATCTCGCAGGGCCTGCGAAATGCCCTGTTCCCGTTGTGCGTTGGTCATCGCTCGTCCGACCCCTGATGGTGTGTGCTCGAGGCAGGTGTTTTGTCTGAAGGTGGTTTGCTCGAAAGTTTTTTCTCGGACGTCGCCGGGATGCGGCCGCCCCACTGCCGGCGGCAAAGGGACGCCATCTCGTGCCCCGGAATCTTTTTGACAAAAAAGGCCCGCGCCCCCAACTCGCGAAACGACCATTCCAAGGGGGCAATGGCCGGGGTGCCGACGATGAGAACCGGCAGCGTCCGCGGATCGCTGAGTGCGTGCCGCAGATACTGCAGACAGTCGGCCGGGGCCACCGCCGCGTCCAACAGCAGCACGCCGCGGGCAACGCCCGCTGCGCGCTCGGCCGCATCTTTCACCGAGCGGCAGGCGACGACTCGCACCTCCTCGGCAAGGAACTGCCGCTCGAGCTCGGGGGCCCACCGCGGCTGTTTCTCGAAGACGACGACCGTCGGACGGTCGAGCGAGGCGAACGAAGGCGATTTGGCGAACACCGCAGACTCTCTTTCTGACGCTCGAATTCTAGGCCGATCGGCGGACGCCCGCAACGAGCGCCTCGGCGCTTGCTGCGGCGATCGGGAATTCGTAGAACGGGTTTCACACGCCAACACGGAGATCGAACGCATGTCTGCCGACGCCCCTCTCGTTGCCATTCTGATGGGCAGCAAGTCCGACTGGGAAACGATGAAGTCCGCCCACCAAACGCTCGACGAGTGCGGCGTGCGGCACGAATGCCGCGTCCTCTCTGCCCACCGCACGCCGGCCGAAACCGTGGAATATGTCCACAAATGCGAAAGCGGCGGAACCGAGGTCTTCATCGCGGCAGCCGGCGGCGCGGCTCACCTGGCGGGAGTGGTGGCGGCCCATACGGTGCGTCCCGTCCTCGGCGTGCCGATGAAGGGCTGGGCCCTCGACGGCCTGGACTCTCTGCTCTCGACCGTGCAAATGCCGCAGGGCGTCCCCGTCGGCACGCTGGCGATCGGCAAGGCAGGCGCTGTCAACGCGGCCCTGCTGGCCGTCAGCATTCTATCCCTCGCGCGGCCCGAGCTACGCGAAGAGCTGTTGGCACGCCGCCGCGGCGACGCCGAACGCATTTTGCGCGAAAAGCTCGAATAGGGCCGGGTCCAAGGTCCAATGTCGCGGTCGGGTGGCGGGGCCGCTCCGCTTTGCGGAAGCCCCCGGCGGCTCCGCCAGAAGAGCCTTGTCAGGCACGTGAATCGGGGCCGGCGCATCGAGTAGTCATGGCAACCGTCTGCAAAAGCGTTCCGGGGCTTCCGCCAAGCGGAGCGCCCGGCCACTCACCTCTCAAGCAGATGCGCTGACTGCGCCAGCTTCCGCTCGACCACCATCAGTGTGACGTCATCAAGCGGCTGGCTTTCGCCCAAGAACTCGGCGATGGCGTCCTGAATCGCCATCACCAGGTCCGGGGCGGCCAGCGTGCAATTCTGGCGGATCAGTTGCTCAAGGCGCGGACGGCCGAACATTTCCCTCGCGTCGTTGATGAGCTCGATCACGCCGTCGGTCGCCAGAATCAACAAGTCGCCGGGCCCCATCGTCAGTTTCAAGCACAACAACGGGGCAAAGTCGGTAAAAAAGCCGAGCGGCAGGCTTGTACTCTGCAAGGTCTGAAACGTTTTCGTTTCGCGATGAAAGACGAGCGCCGGCCCATGGCCTGCGTTGACATAGGTCAGCTCGTGCGTCCGCGGATCGAGGGCCGCCATCAACAGCGTGAGAAACGATCCGCCTTCGAGATCGGGTGAGATCGCTTCGGCCAGCAAGGGCACAATCTCGCCGGGGTCGGTGCGCCGCCGCGAGAGGACATGCACCATCGCCCGCACCGAGGCCATCAGCAAGCTCGGGCCCATCCCGTGGCCGCTGACGTCCGCCACCAACAGGCCAAGTCGGCCGTCTTTCAGCGGGACGATGTCGTAATAGTCGCCGCTCACCAGCTCGGCCGGCCGCCACCAGGCACCGACTTCGTAACCGGGAATTTGCGGGAGATGTCGCGGCAGGAAGCTCTGCTGAATGCGGCGGCCCATGCTGACGGCCAGTTGCAGCTCGTGGGAGATCCGGGCGTCGGCGACAAGGGCCGCCCGCTCCAGTGCCGTGGCTGCGTGGGCTGCGAAGGCGCGAATCACCTGCTCGTCGAACGGGCCGAACGTCCCGCCGTGCTTGTTCAAGAGTTGCAGCACGCCGATCAGACGATCGTCGGTCGACGCAATGATCGGCGCGGCCAGGATGCTCCGCGTGTGGAAACCCGTTTGCCGATCGAAGCTCGCGTTCCAGCGGGAGTCGGCAGCCGGGTCGGGGATGTTGGCCAGCTCGCGGTTGCGGACCACCCAGCCGGTAATGCCACGATCGGCTGACGAGCGAATTTCCTGCAACTCCAACTCGGTGACTGCGCGGGTGAAGACCTCGTCGGCCTCGGCATCGTAAAGGTACAGGCTGGCCCGCTCGCAACCGAGCGCCTGACAGGCGCCGGTGGTCACCGTTTGCAGGATCTGATCGAGCGTGTGATGGCCGGCCAGCTCGCACGTCACGTCGAGCAGCCGGAGCAGGGCTTCCTGCTGTTCGGGTGCCGCCAGCGGCGGCGACAGCTCCGAAAGCGGTGCGGACAAATCGGATCGCTCGCCGTTCATGAAATTTGTTCTCGAGCAGAAAGAGGCGGACGATGGGCGACGGCGATTGTAACACGGCGCTGCTGTTGGTCGCTCGGAGATCGCTCGGGGGGTTTACACCCCCCGGTCGGCGGTGCTGTCGGGCTTACGGTCGGCGGCGCTGCGATCGATAACCCGGCCGGTAATACGCTCGTCGATCCATACCGGGTCGGCGAACCGTCGTAACAGCCAGCGAAGGGTGTGTTCGATTTGCCCCGACTGTTCGGGCGTGAGCGACAGAGGCTGTGACCGATCGACGGGGACAAATCCGTTCAGCTGCAGGCGGACAGGCCAGTCTTCCTGAACGGCCGTCGCGTTGACGCGGTCGAGCACGCGTCGCGCCCAAACAATGCCGTAAAGATCGCGAAAATCGTTCCAAAGCTCCTCGAAGGCAGTCGGCCCGACCGGACGCTCAGTCCGCGACGACTTCCGCAGTCCCAGGACGGCTCCCCAGAAGGCCGCACTCAAAAGAAGAGTCGCCAGCGGGCGGGCAAGGCTCGGGTCCGGCGCGCCGTGCAGCGAGGACATCGAAACGGGCACGAGCAACATGGCTACGGCCGCCAAGAGCGCCGGAATCGCAAAGCGAGTCGCCAGGTAGTTGCCCGCCCCCATCACGAGCACAAGCGCGTAGCCGGCGAGCATCGGCACTTCGAGGTGCAGCGAGGCGGGCTGCAGGTCGCGGTTCCAGGCGGTCACGGCCGGCAGATCGAGCACGATCGCCAACGGAGCCACAATAAATACGTCCCACACGCGCGAGCCCGGACGCCGTACTCCGAGGACGGCGACGAAGGGGCAGACGAGTAACACGGCCGAAGCCAGCCAGACCTGGTCGGCCGCTCCCTCGCGCAGCCAGCCGAGCACTTCCGTCGCGAAAAAGCTGACCCCCCAAAGGGACAGAGCGACCGCTCCCCACAACCAGGCTCCGCGGAGCGTCGTGTGGCGCAGCCTGCCACGCGCAGCGAGCACACCCGTCGCGCACGATGCGATCGACACGGCTGCCACAAGTCTCAGGGCCGCTTCCATATGCCGCTACGATACCGCCCGCATTTTGGGACAAACAGCAACCCGAAAACCCATACGACTGTTACCGTCTCCGGAGTTTCCCGGGCCGCATTTGTTCTGCGCAGTTTGCGTGACCCGCAAAGCTTCGGTTCGTCGAAATGGCAGTAGTGTTTGCCATCCTGTGAGACGAGAACTCCACCTGCCCAGGCGATGCGGATTCGCCGGCCCGGCATGACACGGAGTTCCTCACGTTCGTCCTACAAGACTTGGTGTACGAGGAGAAGTTTACAATGAAATGGTTTTCGGTTTCTGCGGCGTTGTTGTTCTGTTGTACGTCGATGAACTCGGCGAACGCGTTCGGCCACCACGGCTGCGGCTGCAACAGCGGCTGTGGCTGCGGCGTTGCGCCGTCGTGCTGCGCTCCGGCTCCGTCGTGCTGTGCTCCGGCCCCGACCTGTGCGGCTCCGGCGCCGAGCTGCGCTCCGGCTCCTGTCGCGGCTGCTCCCAGCTGCTGCGCTCCGGCTGCTGCTCCCAGCTGCTGCGCTCCGGCCGCTGCTCCTAGCTGCTGTGCCCCGGCCGCTGCTCCCAGCTGCTGCGCTCCGGCCCCGAGCTGTGGCTGTGGCTGCACGGCGAACGTTGGTTGCGGCTGCGGCTGCCACCAGCACTACCACCACTGCCACAATCACTGCCACACGCACGTCCGTAGCTGCGGCTGCGGCTCGAGCTGTGGTTCGAGCTGTGGCGGCTGCGGCGGACACTTCCACCTCTTCGGTGGATGTGGTGGCTGCGGCGGCTGCGGTGGCTGCGGCACCGGCCTCGGCTGCTTCCACGGCTGGTTCGGCACTCCCCACGGCTGTGGCTGCGGCTGCTAGTTGACTGAATCGGGAGGATCGGGTCGGCTGAACCTGGCCCGCCTCCCCTGCCGAGGTCGTTGCGGACTGCTGGAAACATCGACATCGTTGACGGCGGACGTCGGCACAAAGACCCTTGTCCTCGGCGATAGAACGTGAGGTGGGTGCCCGGGAGAGTTGTGGCTCTCCCGGGCACACTCCGTTTCGAAGGGCTGCGTTTTGTCGCGAAGCCACCCCTCGGCATTCCGCGGCACACTCGCAACCGTCACGCCGACGGCACGGCCTTCTTCAACTCCTCTGCCAGCTGCACCATGCCGGCAAGGTCAGCCACCGTGATCTCGTCGGCCAGCTGGGCTCCGGTAGGCAGCGGCACGCGATCCTGAATACGGTCAAGCAGACAAGCCGGCACGCACGACCGCAGGGCTGTCAATCCGGCGACCGTAAAGCGGCCGTCCGCGTCGGTCTCGACGCCGGCAAAGCTGCTGATGCCAGGGATCCGCACCGCGAATTGCCTTTCGAGGCGAAACGTCAGGTCGAGCCAGTCGATCGATTCTGCACCCAAGTCGGCGAAAAATCGCCGATTGGGCTGCGCATCGGCCGGGTCGATCCCCAGCGTCTCGGCGACGGCCTCTTGGACGCGGCTAAGAATTTCTGCGTGATCGCACACGGCGATTCTCCTTTCTCTCGTTGGGACGCTGGGGCAGGGGCGCGGGCAGGTTCGAAGCCGGCAAAGATTCGGCCAGGCGGTCGGCGATCGCCGGGTAGTTCTCCTCGACGAACTGCGCGTAAACGCTGGTCACCATCGGATGGGCGTGGCCCATTTGCCGCTGGACGAACAGCAAGTTCCCCCCGCTGCGCTTGTAGGCAAGGTAGCCGTAGGTGTGCCGTAAGCGCTGCGCGGTGGCACGGAGGCCCAGGCCGGCCGCGGTCAGCACGGCGACGATGCGGCGATAAAGGGACGTGCGCTCGAACGGACGGCCTCGGTCGTTGACTAAGAGCGCCTCGGACGCCGCCTTGCGGCCGCCCGAATTCAGCACAAGCTGCGGCCGGTGCGTGTGCACGAAATCCTGCACGAGCAGGCTCAAGGACTGCGGGACGTGCACGGTTCGATCTTGCCGGGGAGTGCCGCGGACGAGAAATGCCGAGTGCCCCGTGCCGACGACGGTGTCGCCGATCGCCAGCTGACACAGTTCTCGATTCCGGAGGCCGGAAAAGAGCAACGCCTCGATCAGCAGACGATCGCGAGCGGCCAAAGCAGCCCGCCGGCTGCCGTCCGTTTCCCGAACTCCCCGCACGTGTCGCAACAAGCGACTCACTTCGTCCTCGGACAAAAACATGCTGCGAGTGACGTGCCAGGGAGGCTTAAAGCTTCTTTTTTGATCACTCATGACGCAATCAGCATATTGCATCATAAACGATCTGACAAGTTGCATTTGATCGGAAAGCATTCCCGAGCGGCAAGCCTCAGGTTGCCGAGACACCTCTTCTTTGTGCCTCAATCCGCCGCGGGATCTCTTCAACTCGAAAAAGATTTCCCTTGCCTCGCTACCTATCGCATGGCTATATATAGGCAGGCTGCTGCTGGCGACGGGCGGCCCGTAAGCCTTGGCGACATGGAAGGAGAAACGTGACGGACCGTTTTAGTGCCGAACTGATGCGCGGCAGCTTGGACATGATGGTCCTCTCCGTGCTCAAACAAGGGCCGCAGTACGGCTACTCGATCCAGCAGCAGCTCCGCGAGGCGACCAAAGGCCGCGTCCCGCTGCCGGCCGGCACGTTGTATCCGCTCTTGCATCGCCTCGAAGCGGAGAAGTTCATCCGCAGCCGCTGGGACGATACGACCGGCCGTCGCCGCAAGTGGTACGAGATCACCAAGGCCGGCAGCGCCTGCCTGGAGCGGCAGGCAAGCCAATGGCGGGCTTATGCCGACTGCATCCGCGATTTGCTCGAGGCCGCACCGGGCCTGCGACCGGCAACGACCTGAAGTCAACGCGGAGCGCTCCGCATGTCCGAACAGGAATTCGAACTTTATCTCAAACTTCTCTCGCGCTGCCTGCAGCTGACGCCTGGGCAGCGCGACCAGATTGCAGACGAGCTGCGCGATCACCTCGAGCAACGCCTGGCAGAACTGGAGCAGGCGGGCGTTGCTCGTGACAAGGCAGTCGTGCAGGCCCTCGACGAGTTCGGCGACGCGGCTGTGCTGGCCGCAAACTTCGCCGCAATCGCGCGCCTCAAACGGAGGAGATTTCTCATGCGACTCTCGCTCGGTTCCGTGGGCGCGCTGACTGCAGCGCTGTTGATCGCGTATGCATTTTGGCCGGAAAACCGGGCCGTCCGCGGACCGGAGCGGGTTGTCGCGCAGGACAATCCTGCTCCTGCAGTCCCTGAAAAGCCATCCGAAGCAAAGTCTTCGACGTCGCGAGTGGCTTCCCTTGGTTCCCCTCCAAAGAGCATCCCCCGACTCGCACCTGCTGTGCCGCCGGTGGTCGAAGTCTGTCGGCCGATCAAGAAAGAAGTGACCGACTACCAGGCTTTTTCCGGCACCGTCCGACCCTCACAGTACGTGCGGCTCTGCGCGAGCGACAGGTTACTTGCGAAAAGTCTGTTTCCGACCCGGACAAGTCGTAAAACCGGGTGACTTGCTCTTCGAAATTGACCCGGCCACTTATCAAGTCGATGTCGACAGGGCGAAAGCCGAAGTCGATCGTGCCGAGGCGAAGCTGAAATTGGCCACGGCGAAATTCGCGTATCTCAAGCAACAACAGACATCAGGGAATACTCCGGTCCCGCTCGTCAACGAGAGTGAACAGCAAATCGCCCGGGCCGATTTGCAAATGGCTCGTGCAAACTTGGAGGCGGCCCAACTTCGGCTCGGGTGGACCCGAATTACCGCACCAATCGGCGGTTACATTAGCGGCTCCACGTTTGACGTCGGCAGTCTCGTCAAGGCCGAGGAAACGACCTTGTCGACGATTGCCTCCCTCGATCCGGTTTACGTTTCGATCACGATGGGTCCGGAAACCTGGTTTGCCCTGCGGCACCGAATTCAGCAGGGAGAACTCAAAAGCACGGAAGTCCCTGTGGAGGTTTACGTGCCAATCACCGGCAAACGGCAAGGATTTTTGGAATTCAGCGAAGACGCCGCCTTCGATTCCACCTCGGGCGGGACGGTGATGCGAGTCCGCGTGCCGAATCAGGATGCGGCACTTGTCGCCGGCCTCTTTGTCACAGTTCGTTATCAAGAAGGTAAACCGCATCCGGCCCTGCTCATCCCAGAAAAAGCGTTGGCAGTCCACGAGGGTAAGTATTTCGTCTGGGTTTTGGGCGAGCACAACATACCCGAACGCCGGGAAGTCAACTTCTCGCGGCAATACGAGAACAATATGCACGACGTGACTCGGGGACTGACGACCGACGACTGGATCATCCGCGACGTCGACTCCTATTCGCGTTTGTCGCGAGGACTGCCCATCGACCCGAAGCGTCTACCCTGATTCAACTCCGCGCGGGAATGGGCTGTGTCCGAACAAGAATTCGATCTTTATTTGATACTTCTCGCCAAGTGCCTGCGTCTCACATCAGGCCAGCGAGCGCAGATTGCGGACGAGCTGCGCGACCACTTGGAAGAGCGGTTGGAGGAACTGGCGCGGGCCGGCGTGCCCCGCGAGCGGGCCGTTGCTCAAGCTCTCGACGAATTCGGCGACGCGGCCGTTCTGGCCGCTCACTTCACCACGATCGCCCGTCTGAAACGAAGGAGAATCCTCATGCGTCTGTCGCTCGGATCGGTCGGCGTCCTGACTGCGGCGTTGTTGATCGGTTATGCCTTCTGGCCGGACAACCGGGCCCTGCGCGGTCCCGAACGGATCGTGGCTCAGGAAAAGCCGAAGGCTGTCGAGCCCGCGAAAGGTGGCTCGGGCACCGCTGTCAAATCGACCCCTGGCAGCAAGGCACACAAGAGCAACCAGGCCCCGCCCCCAAGGCTGCCCGTTGGCGTCAACTTCGCCCCGGTCGAGCACCCTTCGAGTTCCGACCTCGCAGGTCTTCCGCTCGTCGAAGCACGCATCCTCGACGCACTGCACCAGCCGGTCGACTTCAACATCGAACCGCAATCGCTCAAGGACGCGCTCGACTTTATTGCGGCTCGCTACCAGATTCCGATTCTGATCGACCAGAAGGCGCTCGAGGACGCGAACGTCGACACGACGACCGAGGTCAAGCTGAGTGCCCCGGGCATCACGCTGCACGACGCTTTTCAACTGCTTCTCGGTCAGTTGTCCTCGCCGCTCAATTACGACGTGAATCACGGCGTGCTCATGATCACGACCGAGGACAAGATCAAGGATCACATGGAAACGATCGTTTACGATTGCCGCGACTTGATTAAGCTGCCGGCACTGGGGGGCAACGTCACGACCGATCGCGGCCAAGCCGACCTCGCCGGCCCGGCCCCGGCCGTAGGGCCAGTCCCAGCCGGCCAGGCAGCTGTGAAGGCAAAAAGGGACCACGAGGAGAAGGCGTTGGAACGGCTGGCAAACAATCCGCCTTTCATCCGCATGGTGATCTCGGCCACCGGAGCGGAATTTTGGGAAGACGACGCCTCGATTTCCGAACTGGGGGGCCTGCTGATCGTGCGGCAGAATCCGCGAGTGCACGATCGAATCAAGGCCTTGCTCGCCTCGATTCGCCTGATGAAAAAGGACGGCGCTTTCGCCGGCCTCGAGCGCGAAACGTTCCAGCCGCGGCCGCAGCAGCCGAGCGGCGCCGGAGCGGCGTGGACTCCGGCGCAATAAGCTTGAGCTGCGCACCGACGGGACGAACCTCGGTCCATCGAGAACCGGCACAAAATCCGAAAACTGATCTTGGCCGAATCGAGTTTTTGTGGCTGAATGGAGAGAGCGGTCCCTCGCGCAAGTGGTCCGGTGCGCGCGGCCGGCGTTCGGCCTCATTCTGACATTACGCAGGCTGGGTTGTGACGCGACTGGCCCGCCGGACAGAGTTTGCCCCGGGGAAGAGATCTCCGGCGCGGACAGAAATTTCTTCCCCGGCGCGGTGGGGATCTATTTTTCTCAATAGGCACATTGTCCCCGGCGCTCCCACGGTGGAATGGGACGGGATTGGACAGCCGTCTCCGGAGCAGCCATCTCCGAAAAGTGACGTGGGGAAAGTCCGGTCCGGACACTTTCCCACGCGGAATGACACGCCACGGGCGACGAAGCCGGCCGCACCCGGCGGACGTGGGACGGGACACGAACGCGGGACCGGGGACACGAACGACGGCAGAATGCGATCCCGCCGAAAAAGGCGGCTCTGCTGGTGGTGGGGATCCTTTTTCACATAGGGGGGAGAAAGATCCCCGGCAAGCCGATAGCCAGTTCGGGATGGGACGGGACACTACGGACACCATCGGAAATCCGGTGCTTGATCCAGCCCAAGGCTGAATTCGTGAATCTCTTTGCCGTTTGTTACCGGTCGCAGATTAACCGCGTATAGATGTATGGGAGCCTGCCGGCGCGCCCTGCCAGCACGCCTATTGTCGAACGGCTCGACGAATTGAGTCACTCGGCCTCGCCACCCAATTCACGACGACTGCCCGGCGCAAACGTAGGAGATTCCTGATGCGTCTTTCGCGCGGTTCGGTCGGCGCCCTGACTGCTGTGTTCTTGATCGCATTCGCCATTTGGCCCGCGACCCAAGCTGTTCGCGGACCGGACCAGGTCGTCGCGCAGGAAAAGCCGAGGGCGAAAACCCCACCCGTCGTCACCTCAGGCAGCGGTCACGCCCGCGACAAGCGGGGAGGGGCGAGCGATGCCGGCCAGACGCCTCAGCCGCCGATTGTTCTGAACCCCGCGCCGATCGATCGTCCGCTCAGTTCCGACCTTATCTATCACTCGAAAAACGAAGCGCGCATCGCCGCTGCGCTGAGGACGCAGATTGACTTCAAGATCAAGCCGCAGCCCTTCAAGGACGCGCTCGACTTGATCGCGAGTCACTATCAGATTTCGATCGTCATCGACCAGAGGTCGTTTGACGATGCGAACATCGATGTCACCGACGAGGTCGCCCTCAACACGTCTTCGCTCACGCTGCACGACACGCTCCATTGGCTCTTTTCTCAGATGCCTGCACCGATTGAATATGAATTCAAGAACGGCGCGCTCTTGGTTAGTACGTTCGACAAGCTCAGCGAGGACCAAGCGATTGTCGTGTACGACTGTCGCGACCTGATCCCAGTCCACCCGCCAAGGCAGGGTCCGAATCAGAGGATGTCGATACCGGTCCGGACGCGGGCAGCGCAATTAATCGCGACGCTTAAAGCGACGACGACGCATCCCGACGACTGGGAGGATTGCTGTTCGGGTGAAACGATCGTTTACTTGGAAGGCTTGATCGTCGCGCGCCAAAACCCGTTTGTTCACGAGAAAATCCGTCGCCTTCTGGCAGATCTCCGTTGGATGCGGACTCATGGCGCGTTTGCAGCGTTTGCCGATTCCCATTCCGACGCGACAAAAACATCGCCGCGGAAAAAGGCAAGCGCCGTTGACGATCACACTACGGCTGCGTCGGTCGTCGTCGAGCGCGATCCCGTGGATCACCCGTTGAGGTCCGACGTCGCCGAGCGACCCAAAAACGAAGCGCGCATCATCGAAGCATTGAAAGCTTCGGTCGATTTCCAAATCCAACCGCAGTCCTTGCGAGACGCGCTCGAGTTCATTGCGACCCTGTACCATATTCCGATCGTGATCGACCGGAGGGCGCTGGGCGACGCGAACGCGAATTTGGCGACAAAAGTACGCGTTAATATTCCTGGAATCACGCTACACGAGCTGCTGCATTGGCTTTTCGAACAGCCCAACTGCCCGGTCGAGTATGAAGTCCGCAATGGGGCACTGTTGATCAGCACACTCGACAAACTCAACGAGGATCTCTCGATCGTCGTTTACGACTGCCGCGACCTCCTCACCGCGGCCGGTCCCGATTCTGGGTCTCCGGCAGATCAAAGAGGGTTCGGCGGTGGGGTATTGCAAACCTCGCCGGACAAGGCCGTGCCCGCTATCGCCGCGCCTCAAATGGAAGCCGCAAACACCTCTCCCGCGGCGCGGCCGCAACCGGCGATAACTGCCCACGCGTCCGTTCGCGGGATCGAGGGCGCCTGGGGGCTCCCGTTCATTCGAACGATCGTCGAGACAGGCCCGGAGGTCTCCTGGGGGGAAGACGCTTCAATTTCCGAGTTTGGCGGTTTGGTCGTGATCCGTCAGTGTCCGCGCGAGCACGAGCGAATCAAACGGTTGCTCGCCTCGATTCGGTTGATGAAAAAGAACGGAGCCTTTGCCGGCCTGGCCGACCAATTCGTGGACCCGAAACAGGCAGCCCCAGCACACTCAAAGTGAGTGTTGGGTTGTCTCAACCAAGAGGTTACTCCGCGATCCCAATCCCAAATTCCTGCGCGTCCTTATCGTCCGCGGACGGGAGCGTGTGGGCCGCGGTCGGTTCTTCGCCGCGGACCAGGTCGGGGGCGTGTTGGGCGGCTTCGATCGCGTTGTCGGTGCTTTCCGGGTCGATCGAGCGGCAGCAGTTCGTGATGGCCTCGGCCAGTTCGCGGAGGTCCTTTCGCCAGACCTCGGGATCGATGCCGGCCGGAGTCGCCTGCGAAAACTCGCCGCAGAGGAGAATGAACCGCAACAGGTGGCGGAAGATAATGCCTTCCTGCCGCACGATGCCTTTTGACGTGATCAGTTTGTTGAAGTCGCCGCCGTAGCGGATCGCTTCGCCGGCGATCCAGACCGGCCGCGTCACCAGGTCGTGCACGCCCGGGAACTCCGAGTCGAACAGGAGCCGCAGTTTTTCGGCCAGCGACGGGGTCCAGCGCTCCTCCCAGTTGAGACCTTCGTCTTCGGACTTGTCGCGCAGCTGCTCGGCCGTCACGAGGCCCCGCTCGATCAGGAGCGCATCGAGCCGTTCGCGGGCGAGCGGGCCGGGGGGCAGGTCGCGCAGCTGCGGCACGCGGACATCCCGCAGAATGGACGTCGGCACTTCGAGCATGCTTTCCAGCGCCTGCACCCGTTCGTCCCGGTCGGCGATGCCCAGGTACTTGAGCAAGAAGGCCCCATAGACCGGGTTGATGCTGCGAAAGACAAGCAAGTTTGCCAACTCGGGTGTCGGATGAGCGAACTTTGGTTGATAGACTTCCCGCACAACCTCAGCGGGACCGGCCAATCCGATGATTCGCGGACCGGTCAGCTCGCTCCGCTTGTCACCGGTCGGCAGACGATCGCCTTCGCGGGCCGCCGACAGGAGCGATCCGAACGATCCCATCACCGGCGGCGCGGGTGCAGCCTTTGCCGCCGTGCCCGCCGAGGCCGAGCTGCCGCCCGCGACCGTGGGCTCCTCAGGAGGCGGCGGTTCGGGTTCGAGGCGGACAAAGCCGCCGCCCCACAGCGACATCAACATCCGCAAGAGTTGTTTTTGTCCGGCCTCGATCCGCGGTGCATCCATCAATCGCTTGCGAACGACGGACCTCAGCCGTTCGACATCGGGCGAAATCTCCAACAGGTACGCCAAGAGCCGCCAGGGAAGTTGCCCCTTGCTGTAGAGCTTGCCGGGCGGAGCGGTCCGCATCTTCTCGAAGTGGACCGCCTCCCAATATTTTTCGGTCTTGCTCCGCGTGGGCATCTGCTTTTCGAGCTTCTTGCGGGCGCGGATCAGCAGCGGATCCTTGGTATTCTCGGGAATCTGAGCAATCCGCTCCTTGAAGCGGAGAATCTTGACGTCGTCCTCATGCGCCAGCGCGTAAACGAAGCCTTGCGTGTCGAACTGCGGGCGACCGGCGCGGCCGAACATCTGGTGCGCGCTACTCGGGTCGATCAGATCTTTCTTGCCGGGCGGCCCCTTGACCAACGTGGTGAGCACCACCGAGCGGGCCGGCAGATTGATACCGGCCGCCAGCGTCTCGGTGCAAACGCAAACCGAGAGCAGCTTGCGCTGGAACAGCTCTTCGACGATACGACGATATTTCGGCAAAATGCCTGCGTGATGGATGCCGACGCCGCGCTGCAGGATTTGTTTGAGCTTCGGGCCGGCCCCCTTCGACCAGTCATGCTTGGCCAACTCGTCGACGAGCTTCTTCTGCTGCCCGTCGCTCAGCAGGCTTTTTCCCTTGAGCTGTTCAGCCACCGACCAGCACTCGTCGCGATTGAAACAGAAGACGAGCGCGGGAATCCGCCGTTCGGCTTCCTCGCCCGCGGCCATCATCTCGAGTTGTTCGTTGAGCAGCTCGTCCGGAACCCACACGTAGGTCAACGGCACCTTGCGCTCGGTGCTTTGCACGAGCTGCACCTTGCGATCCAGGCTGCGATTGAGCCACACGATAAACTCGACCGCGTTGCCGACGGTGGCCGACAAAAGCAGCACGCGGACGTGCGGCGGCAGCATGGCCAGCGACAGTTCCCAGACGACGCCGCGCTCCGGATCGGCAAAGCTGTGGAACTCGTCCATCACCACCGTCGACACGATGCTGAAGTCGAACGCCGTCGGATGCAGCAAGCGATTCAGCAGGATCTCGGCCACGACGACCAGGATGCGAGCCTGGGGGTTGACGGTGCGGTTGCCGGTGACCAGCCCCACGTCGTCGGCCGAAAATCCCCAGCGAACGGCGGCCGCCTGCATCTCGCGAAATTTTTGCTCGGTCAGCGCGATCAGCGGCGTGGTGTAATAAGCAGTTCTACCAGTATGCAGAGCCTCGAAGAGGGCCGCTTCCGCAATCACGGTTTTGCCGGTACCGGTCGGCGCAAACCATCATCCCTTCGTCGCTCGTAAACCAGTTGAGCAGCGCTTCTTCCTGCACCGGATAGGGAGTGTAGGGAAGCTGATCGAGGTATTTTGCGGCCAGCTCGTCGCGCGAAGGGGCTTCTGTTGCCATGGCTGGCGTGATTCTAAGCCCAGAGAGCGGGCGGCTGCCACTTCATGCGATTCTGCGCCGGTCCGCTCCGATCGGGTTCAGGAATCGACAGGCGGTCCCGATTGCGGTGAAGCGGGCGGCAACTTTCACTGGATGCGCACCATCGACGAACGTTCTCTCTGGAAGTGCTTTCGATCGCGCGCCGTAACCGGTGCGGATCGGCCGCGGCGCGGAACTATCGCTTTTGCGGCTGTAATCGCCTGTTCGCTGTACTCGCATCCATACGGCGGCCCGGCTACAACAGAGTGTTGACGCAGATGAATCAACGGCGTTAAAAAGAAAAGCGGGCAGTCGTCGAGGCTCGTGCGCGCTTGCGCCGAGCTATTGGGCCGCGTGGATAATTCCTGGCATGGCGCAGGTCACTTTACAGTTGCTCGAAGGGCTCGAACGCGGCCTGATTTTTCGCAAGCTGAACACACCCGTCACGATCGGCCGCGAGGACGAAAACAGCGTCCGCCTGAATGACGAACGCGTCAGCCGTTTTCACGCGAAGATTCAGGAGGATGGCGGCAAGCTGATCCTGACGGATCTCGAGAGCACCAACGGTACGCGGATTAATGGCCACCCGATCCAGATGCGCGTGCTGCAGATCGGCGATCAGATCGCGATCGGCCGTTGCCTGCTGGTGTACGGCAGCCCCGAAGAGATCCGCAGCCGCCTCGCGCAGCTCTTGGCCGAAGGACGCGGGCCCTCGGAGAGCACGGCCGAAGCGGCGCCCCACGCCAACGGAACTCAATTCGGGCCCGATCCCTACGACGACGGCACCTCCTATGGCGGGGCCGGTCAGCATGGCCCAGGCGAGCGCGAACCCGACGATCTGTCGATCGACCTGTTCCCCAATGGTCCGCCGGAGCCGCCCCGCGGTTTGCGTCCGCTGCAACGAGCGCAGGTTTCCGACGTGCTGGGTTACTGCCACGAGCAGATCCGCCGCATCCTTCACGGCGCCATCGAGGAGCCAGGCAACAACCCCGTGATGCGCGTGAGCTGGCCCGACTGGCAGCGGCTGTTGCAACTCGAAATGGAACTCGCCGTCTCGATGAAAAAAGTCGCGGACCCGGACTCGTAGCGGTCCGCGCTGAAACTGGCCGCCGGCGATTGCCATGGCGTGATCGCGGTGACCCTCGCCGGCACTCAGTGTTCCTGCCAATACGTCCCATCGGCACGTCCCGCCTTTTCGTTAGTATCCAAATACCGTCGTACTGTTTTTATCCCCTACAGACGGCGCGAATGGCGCGTTGTGCGGGCGCGGCCTGGCTCCGCAGAGAGCGGGCTGAAACCCAACCAACCATCACCGGTTCGTGGGATATATTCACACGTGCATGTCGCAGCCCGATTGGGACATTGTTCCCAGCCGGTGACCGCGACTTCGAGGCCCATCCCTCGACCGAGCGCCCCGATGATCGATCCGAAAAAGATTCTGGCTTCATCGCAACTGCCGACGCTGCCCTCCGTCGCGATGAAGCTGCTGGACCTGGCCCGCGATCCCGAAACGGAATTCAACGACGTGATCGACGTGGTGAAGGCCGACCCGGCCATTGCCACCAAGATCCTCAAGGCGGCCAACTCCTCGTTCTTCGGATTCAAGTCGCCGGTGACCTCGATCGAGCGGGCGGTGCCTCTGCTGGGCACCACGGTGGTGACGACGCTGGCCCTGAGCTTTTCGCTCGTCGATGCCGCCATGGCGTCCGGCCCGCTGGCGCAGCACTACACTGCGTACTGGAAGCAGTCGATCGTGCAGGCGGTGGCCGCCGAGGTGCTGGCCGAGCATTACGCGAAAACCCTCTCCAGCGACTGTTTTCTCACCGGGCTGCTCTTGGACCTGGGACGGCTCGCCATCCTCAAGACAGCGTCGCAGGACTACTTGCCGGTCCTCGTCGATTGGGAATCGCAAGGAGGCTCGCTGCCGGAACTCGAACGCGGCCGTTTGGGAATCGATCACGTCTCCATCGGCGCGGCGTTGATGCAGCAGTGGAGACTGCCGACAAAGCTGATCGACGCGGTCTTGCGGCACCACCTGTCGGCCGAACGCGTGCTGGCCGAGCTGGGCGTTGACGACACTACAGGCGATCGAGTGATTGCCACGGCGGCGACCGTCGGCGATTACTTCTGCACGCCGGACAAAGGAAACGCTCTGTCGCGGATGGAACAGTATGCGTCGACTTTCTTTCAAATGGATCGCAAGGCCGTCGAGGAATACCTGGCCAAGACGCGCGAACGGATCGACCGCGCGGGTCACCTGTTTTCCGTGAGCTTCGAAGGGCTGGGCACTTCCGTCGATCTGATGGCCGACGCCAGCGAGCAATTGGCCCAGGTCGCCGTCCGCGAGCACATGGCCAGCACCCGCGTGGAAATGCAGCGGGAAGCCGTCGAGCACGAAAAGCAGCAACTCGCCACCAAGAACCAGGAACTGCAGGAGCGGGCGACCCGCGACGCCCTTACGAATCTTTACAATCGGGCGTTCTTTGCCGAGGCGCTGAATGCGGCGATCGGCGGGGCCAGCCGGTCAGCCGGGCTGCTGGCCGTCCTGTTCAGCGACATCGACCACTTCAAGCGGATCAACGACACCTACGGCCACCAGTTCGGCGATCAGGTGCTGTGCGCCGTCTCCCGCATCCATACCGAAGCTCTCCGCCGCTCGGACGTCGTCGCCCGCTACGGGGGCGAAGAATTTGTCGTGCTGGTCCATCAGCCGAGTGAAAAAGGACTGGAAAAGCTGGCAGGCCGGCTCCGCGAGGCCGTCGAGGGGCACGAGTTTTTCTTCGAGGGCAAGCGGGTCACCGTCACTATCAGCATCGGAGCGGCCGTCGCGCTGCCCGAACGTGAACCGGGCGATCTCGCGCTGCGGCTGGTGGCGGCGGCCGACGAGGCGATGTACGAATCCAAGAACGGCGGCCGCAATCAATACCACGTCCGCTCACTGATCGACGGCAAGGATCGCCACCTGGCCCAACTGATCGCGCAGAAGCGGTTCAGCCGGTGGCTGGTCCAAAACGGCATCTTCGACATTCCGACGATCTCGCGAGCGCTGCTCGAAACGTCGTCGGAGCGGCTGCGGATCGGATCGCTGGCTCAGCTCTTGGGCCTGCTCACGACGCAACAGATCGAAGAGGTGCGAAACAAGCAACGTTCAACGGGGGAACGGTTCGGCACGTGCGCGGTCGCCTGCGGCCTGATCAGCGAGGACCAGCTGGCCGTGCTGCTGGCCATTCAGGCCGAGCCGCCCAATCTACTGGCGCGAACGCTGACGACGTTGGGTCTACTCGAGAAGAACCGCGCCGACGATCTGCTGTCGCAATATCGGCTGTTCCTGGCCGACGTGCAGTCGAGCGCGCCGGCGATCGTCTGACGCCACAACGCAGCCGCCGCCAATCGTCACTTTTCCAGGTCGACCCGCACGTTATACGACTTGAGCTCGGCCACTTGTTGCTTGGCGGCCGTCTCGGTCAGCGGGTTTCCCTTCAAGTAGAGAAACCAATAAGGGGCAAACCGCCGATCTCCCTCGGCGTCCTTCTTGGCCATCGCCACGAGGACGGCGAGGTCGGTGACTTTGTTGCCTTCGAGCATGGTGTGGCGGAGCTCAGTCATTCCTGAGAGGGGGGACAGGTCGCTCACCTGGTTGCCACGAAGGTCGAGTTCCTCGATCCACTTCAGCCCCTTGAGGGGCGACAGATCGCTCACCTGGTCCCCCTCGAGGTACAGCGAAACCAGTTTTTCGAGTCCCGCCACGGCTTCCAGCGACCGCACCTTGTTCTTGGAGAGATCGAGCGTCGTGAGCTTCTTGAGATCCTTGAGCGGCTGCAGGCTCTCGATCTTGTTCGAGTCGAGCTTGAGGTATTGCAGTTTCACCAGGGGGGCGAGCGGCGCAACGTCGCTGATCTGGTTCCGCGCCAGGTCGAGCGTCTGCACGTTCACCAGTGGCAACAGCGGCTTGAGATCGACGATCTCGTTGCCGGCTAACTCCAGCGACTCAACGTTCACACACTTCTCGAGGCCGGCCAGACTCTTGATCTTCCGATTGGCCCCGTGAAGGAAATAGAGGTTCGACAAATCCTCCTCTTTCAGGTCCTCTTTCTCACCCTTTTTCAGATCTTCCCGCACTGCCGCCTCGAGGGCCTTGTCGGCAAAGAGCGGAGCCGGGGCCTTTTTCTCCGGCGCTGGCGCGGGTTTCGTCGGTTCGGGTTTCGCGGGCGCCGGCTTGGGTTTCTTGTCCGCGCTTTGGACCGCCGAGGCCGAGAGAATCACCAGGAATAGGGCGACGGAAAGGCGTTTCATCGTGCGAAGTCCTCGAAGGCGGCAAGGCGTGAGAGTGGGCGGTTCTTCGGCAGGTTGGAGGTCTCAATCGCCAGTCTAACGGGCCGAGATGGGGACGCTCAACTCAATTCGCCCGAACTCCGCAGTCTCACGCTGTCTCGGAGCTGCGGACCAACAGAGCCTGGTATCCGCCGTCGCTCGGACGGCCGGGGACCTGATGCCATTCCTCCACGAGCGACAGCGTCGACTCGCGGTCCAGCACGGCACGGACGACTTGTTCGTTTTCCTGGGGTTCGATGCTGCAAGTCGAGTAAAGGATCCGCCCGCCGGGACGCAGTCGACGGCAAGCGGACTGCAGCAGCTCCAGCTGCTGCGCCGCCAACTCGTCGATCTCGGCGGGCTTGATCCGCCAGCGGGCCTCCGGACGTTTGCCCAACACGCCCGTATTGGAGCAGGGGACGTCCGCCAGAATTGCGTCGAAGGGACCGGCGGCCGGACCGAGAGCCGTCGTCGCGTTCGGCGACGCGTGTTGATGCTCGCGAACGAGTAGCGGCTGGACGATAGAGATTCCCAGTCGAGTGCAATTCTCGGTTACGCGCGCCAGGCGATCCGCTCGGATGTCCGTGGCGACAATCGTGCCCCGATTCTCCATCCGCTCGGCAATATGCGTCGTCTTCGTTCCCGGAGCGGCACACAGGTCGAGAACCGTTTCACCCGGCTTGGGAGCCAACCTCTCGACCGCCTGCATGGCCGACTCGTCCTGCACCGAGAACAGACCTTCGGAGAAACCGGGCAAAGTGTCGACGCGAGCGGTTCCTTCCAGACGAATCGCGGCCGGCAGTGATCCCTCCGTCGCGGCGATTCCGCCCTCGGCCAGTAGCTGCAGTATTGTGTCACGATTCGTCTTCAAGGAGTTCACACGCAACGTCAGCGCGGCCGGTTGATTGAACCAAAACCCGATCCGGCACAACTCCTCGAAGTCAAACCGCTCGAGCCAGCGGCCAACAATCCAGCGTGGGAAGCTGAACGCCTCGCCAAAGTAGCCGGCTGCCTCAACCGATGGTTCGGGAAACACAGCATTGGATATGCACCGAAAACGTCCCTCCGAGACGGGCACCGCCGTCGTTGCGGGCGTCGTTCGCAACTCGTCGATGAGCATGCGCTCGACGCTGCGCAGCACGCCGTTCAAAAATCCCGACCAGCGTTCGCGGCCGATCGCTTTGGCCAAGGCCACAGTCTCGTTGACCGCCGCATAAGCCGGAACCGAGTCGAGAAACACCAGTTGGTAGGTGCCGAGCTGCAACAGCGTCCACAATTCTCCTTCGATCCGGTGGCGCGGGCGCTGGATGAGCGGACGGAGGATCGCGTCGAGCGTGGCTTCGCGGCGGACGACGCCGTTCGTCAGCTCCACCGCCAGCCGCCGCTCGTCGGCAGACGCGAGAGCCCCATTCTGGAAAAACGGCTCAAGCAGCGTCGACACAAAGCGGCCGCCGTTCTTGTACTCGCTCAGCACGGCAAAGGCGACGTCGCGGCGCTCCGCCCGTGGGCGATCAGCCGTTCCCGCCGAAACCGCCGCTTGCGAGGAGCGTGCTTCACACGGCCTCCCCGGTGCCGTGGCAAACAGCCGCCAGGTCGTCGAAGAACGCCGGATACGTTTTGGCGACGCAGGCCGGGTTGGCAATGCGAATTCCCCCGACTCGCAGGCCGATGAGCGCAAAGCTCATCGCCATTCGGTGGTCATCGTACGTCTCGACAATGCCCGGACGAATCCGCGGCGAGCCGCCCGCCGTGGGACGAATCGTGAGGCCGTCGTCGTGCTCTTGGGCGTCGATCCCCAGGCGATTGAGTTCAGTGACCACGGCATGAATTCGGTCGGTCTCTTTGTGGCGGACATGCGCGATATTGCGGATCCGCGTTGGGCCCTGAGCAAAGACAGCCACTGCTGCCAGCGTCTGGGCCGTGTCGCTGATGGCATTCATGTCGACGTCGACGCCCCGCAGCGAGCCTGCCCGAAGGCGGATCGAATCCGCGTCCCACTGCACCGTGCAGCCCATCTGTTCGAGCACCTTCACAAACTGCACGTCCCCTTGCAGCGAGTCTCGTGACAATCCCTCAACCGTTACGTCTCCGCCCGTAATGGCGGCAGCGGCAAAGAAGTAGCTGGCGGCCGACGCATCGGGCTCTATCGCGAACGTTCGCCCTCGATAGCGCTGCGGCTCGATGCGGTAGCCCCCCGGCCGCGTCTGGACCTTCACACCGAAGTCTGCCATCAGCCGGACCGTCATCGTGACGTACGGTTCCGAAACGAGCGGTCCGTGCAGGGCCAGTTCCACAGCGGTCGACGCACACGGGACTGACAGAAGAAGCGCGCTCAAGAACTGGCTCGAAAGATCGGCCGCGACGGTCGCCTTTCCGCCGGGCAGGCCGTTCGCCCGAACCGAAACCGGTGGGGAACCGCGGACCCCCTCACAACGGACTGACGCACCCAACTCGTTCAAAGCGTCGCAAAGCGGGCCGATCGGCCGCTGGCGCATCCGCGCATTGCCGTCGAGCCGGCGGGTGCCATGACCCAGACAGGCCGCCGCCGTCAGGAACCGAATGCTGGTCCCGCTGTTCTCCAGCCACAGTTCGGCGGACTCGGCCGGCGGCCGGCCGGCACAACCGTCAATTTCGATCGTTTGGGAGGCCAGAGCGTGTGACACCCGCAGGCCGAGCCGCCGCAGGCTCTCGATCATCACCCGGGTATCGTCGCTGTCGAGCGCGCCGGTCAGCCGCGACGTTCCGTCGGCCAAGGCGGCCACGACTAGCGCGCGGTTCGTGATGCTTTTGGAGCCCGGCGGACGGACGGTCGCCCGGATCGGCCGCTCAAGCGGCTGGATCGCGATCGACGGCTGTGGTTGTCCTTGGTCCATTCCGATCGATTGTAACGGATCGCCTGTGGGCTGAGCGCCCGGCGGGAACGAGCCGGCGTCTGCCGTCTGGGCACTCGAAGATTCCCTGGCAAACCCGCAACCGCGTAACCATACGCACGACACGACCGATCGGCAGAGTCGTTTCTTGAACGCTCGATCGACGGAAGTCCGTGGGGGCGGTGACAGTTGATTGCAACGGACACTCAGCGCGCGTCGATATTCTTTGACATCCCGGCGGGAAGCGAGCGATTGCGCGCTCCGCCCCGTGCCGGACACAAGGCGATCCTCCGCAAGACTGACACCGGCGATTAGCGACAGGCAAGGACGGGCGTTTGATGAATCTGCGGGTCTTCGTGCTGATCGCGGCGATGGCCGCCTTCGGGGCCCTTTGGTCCTCGGACGGACGCTATCAAGCCGAGCAAGCGGCGATCGTCCGCGCCGAGCGCGCCCGCGCGACCAACGTCGCCTTCGTCACTCGGCTCGGCCGGGTCGTCGCGATTCCGACCGTCAGCCGGACGGCGAAGCCCGCGATGTCCGTCAGACACGATAGGAGTGAAATCAGTCGGACCCAGGCGGTTCTCACACTGCAGGCGCTGCTTTCCGCGGAGAAGACGCAGCCGTTTCTCCACGTGACGGCCAACGAAATCGTCGCGCAGGTCTCCGTGGAGCGATTAGCCATCGTCGGAATCCTGGGCATCGATCCGGGGAACGACGTCACTCGGCTCACTGCTGGCGTCGCTCTCGCGAGGACCCGGCTCGAAGAACGACTGTGCCTGCTGCGGTTCCGCACGCGACAAGCGGCTTACTTCGCCAGCCGCCGGATGGTCACTTTCCTCCGCGCGATGTCGACCGCTCCGCAAGCGACGGGGGCCGGTCGGATCGTGATCCGCGAGGTGCCGATCGAGGCATCGCAAGCGCCGGCCACGGCAGGCCCTCAGACGCGCTAGCCGTGTAGTAACCTGGGCGTTTGTCACGTCGCTCACTTGAGCAACCACCGCACTGGCAAAGGGGCTTCGGCCGCATCTGGCTGCGAAACGCGCCACTTGACCTGCCGGCCGCCGCGGGCTAGACTCGCAATGTCCTTGGACAAAAGGTTGAAAACGTGTTCGGTCGCGGTCTACTGCTGAGCCTGCTGCTTATCCTTCCGCCCTGTGCGGAGAGGTCTTAGGTTCAGTTCGCGGCCGTTCCCTGACTGATACAAACCCTGAGACCTGTGGTCTCGGGGTTTTTTTGTTGCCCGTTTTGTTCGTACTCTTGTTGTTGCGGTGACTCGATCTGATGGGAGTTTGAGCCATGTCGGCCGAGAAGCGAGAAAAGATCACGATCTTCGACACCACCCTGCGCGACGGCGAGCAATCGCCCGGCTGCAGCATGAACACGGCTGAAAAGCTGGAAGTCGCGCGGGCCCTGGTGGAGCTGGGGGTCGACGTGATCGAAGCCGGCTTCCCCATCGCATCGCCGGGCGACTTTGAGGCCGTGCGGGAAATCGCCCGCCAATTCGGCGATCGCACCGTGATCTGTGGACTGGCGCGCTGCCTCGAGGAAGACGTCGATCGGGCCTGGGAGGCGCTCAAGGACGCGGAGCGGCCGCGGATTCACGTTTTTCTGGCGACGAGCGCCATCCATCGCGAGTTCAAGCTCAAGATGGCCAAGGAAGAGATCGTGCGGCAGACGGTAGAGATGGTGAAGCGTGCTGTCGACTATTGCCCGAACGTCGAGTTCTCGCCCGAAGACGCCTCGCGGACCGAGCTCGATTTCCTCTGCGAAGTCGTCGAGAAGGCCATCGAGGCCGGGGCGACGACAGTCAACATTCCGGACACGGTCGGCTATGCCGTGCCGGCCCACTATCGGCACGTCTTCGAGTATCTGAAAAAGCACGTGCCCAACATCGGCAAGGCTGTGTTGAGCGCCCACTGTCACGACGATTTGGGACTGGGTGTCGCCAATAGCCTGGCTGCAATCGAGGGGGGCGCCCGGCAAGTCGAGTGCACGATCAACGGGCTGGGTGAGCGGGCCGGCAACGCGGCCCTCGAGGAAATTGTGATGGCGCTCAAAACGCGGGCCGACTATTTTGGCTGCGACACCGGCATCCAGACCACCCGCTTGTACCCGACCAGCCATCTCGTCTCGAACATCACGGGGATGAAGATCCAGCGAAACAAAGCGATTGTGGGCCAGAACGCGTTCGCCCACGAGGCGGGCATTCATCAGCATGGCATGCTGCAGGAGCGGACGACGTACGAGATCATGCGGCCCGAGTCGGTCGGCTTCGTCGGCACGAATCTCGTGCTGGGCAAGCATAGCGGCCGCCACGCCTTTCGCGATCGCATCCAGTCTCTGGGGCACGAATTGGACGACGCCACGTTCCAAGCGGTCTTCGAGGACTTCATCGCCCTGGCCGACAAGAAGAAGGACATTTACGATTCGGATCTCGTCGCCTTGATCGAGAATCGGCTCGCCGCGACGCATGAGAAGTGGTCGCTCGTGAGCTTTCATACTTCGGCCGGCAGCGGTGCCATCCCGACCGCCACGCTTGAGCTGCAATGCGATGGGGGCGAGACCTTCCGTGACGCGGCCACGGGCGACGGCCCCATCGACGCGGTCTTCCGCGCGATCGAGCGGATTCTGGGCATTACGACTAAGCTCGAAGATTACCAGGTCCGCAGCGTCTCCAGCGGCAAGGACGCGCTGGGCGAGGTCTCCGTGGAAGTGATTTCGGGCGGCCGGAAATTCCACGGCAAAGGCGTGAGCACCGACATCATCGAGGCCAGCACGCGGGCCTACCTCAAGGCTCTTAATAAGGCGGTCGCCGAGAAAGATTCAGGACTGGCGGCCGCGCCGCGACTCGAAGCCGCGCGGGGAGTGTGAACGACCGTCGTGGGTCCAGACGGAACAGGCGTTCGGTCGAGGGAGTTTCCCTCGATCCAAGATCGACGGCTCTGGCTGCTGGCAGCAGCCGGGGTGGTGATTGTGGGACTCTGCGTCTTTCGAGCGACCCGCACCTACGCTCCGCAGTCGACGGTCACGGAGGCCGCCGTCACCGGGCCGGCGCCGGCGTTCGAGCTGTACGATGAAAATTCGCCGTCGCACCTCGTGCGGCTGTCGGCCTACCTGGGCCGGCAGCGCGTGTTCGTAGTATTTTACGACGGGTCGAACGGGGCCCACCGGTCGCAGGCCCTCGACCTGTTGCGAACGGAGTGGCCTCGCCTGCGGAAGGCCGACGTCTACGTGCTGGCAATCAGCAAGGCCCTGCCGCAAGAGAATCGAAAAGACATGGCCCAGTTCGGCCCGTATCCGTTCCCGCTGCTGACGGACGTCGATCTCAGCGTTTATCGGGCGTGGGGCCGCTACGATGAAGAGCACCGGCAGCGGCTGGAGGGAGTCTTCCTAGTCGATCGCAAGGGAGAAGTCGCCTGGTCCCGCGAGCCGGCAGTCCGGAGCCGCTCGCCAGTCTTGCGGCCACCATGGCGGCCGTTACCGGAGACGGGGAGAACCGATGAGCGACGAGTCTCGACCCGCTGACGGTCCGAAATCGCTCGGGGCCTCTCTCTCTCCCACGCGACCCGAGCGGCGCGTCTCGGGCCGGGCGATGGTGCTGGGAATGCTCGCCTTCGGCACGCTGACCACGGCCGCCATGTGGGTGTATTGGACGTTGCACGTCGGTCCGTTTCGTCCCCTGCAGGACGCGATTGCGGCGGCGTTCCCGCATTCGTCGCCGCGGGTTGACGGCGGCCAACGCAAGATGCACAAAGGGACTCCCAAAATTCTGCGGATCGTGATGCGGGTCGATTTCGATCCGGTGGCCGAAACGAGCCGGGGCGAAGAAGTCGTCACCGCAGTCGAGCAGATTGCCGGCAAGCACCTCGACATGAATCAGTACGACGAGTTGGACGTCTATCTCTTCCAGGGCGTCCCCGAGCAAAGCGTGAAGCAGCACGAATACATACGGACGCTGCGTCCGGCCGGAACGTCGACGAAACCGGAGAAGGTTTCCCAGAATACCCGACCGTAACACGGCGACGACCTAACCTGTTCGCCGCATCAGCCTCACCGAACATCAGCATCGGACCAGTCTCGGGCCTTATTTCCGGTGTTGTTGGAATCCCTCAATCCGCGCCGCGTCGCCAGTCGATCAGAGTGCCAGCGATTCCGGGCGAAGCGTCTGAGGGGACTGCAGCGTGCGGGATAATGTGCGGATAGACCGTCTGTCGGTATCGACCGATCGGATGCTCGATAGCTACTGCGATCTCGAAAACGTCGGGCATCTCGACCGCAGACCGCTGCCGAGCATCGAGGCGGTGGTCGAACTGACGCGCGAGCTGAAACAGCTCCTGTTTCCGGGCTTCCATCAGCGGCGGACGCTCCGCGAAGCGGACGCCGTCGATTTTGTCGCCACGCGACTCGAGAGCGTTCAGGACCGCCTCTTCGAGCAAGTCGCGTGCACGCTGACTTACGCAGACGAAGCCCGACAGGACTCGGCCGACGGTGATGCGGTTCCGGCTGACGGGCAAGAACCCGACGTCGTGACGCGGACTGAGGCCATCGTCCACGACTTCCTGCTCGCCCTGCCGCGCATTCGGCGATTGCTGGCCACGGACGTGCAGGCGGCCTACGACGGCGACCCGGCGGCCCAGAACGCGAACGAAATCGTATGCTGTTACCCAGGGCTCGAGGCGGTGTTGCATTATCGCCTGGCCCACGAGCTCTACACGCTGGGAGTGCCGCTCATCCCCCGGATGATCACGGAATGGGCCCACGGCCGCACGGGAATTGATATTCACCCCGGCGCTTGCATCGGTCCCGGATTCTTCATCGATCATGGGACGGGCGTGGTCATCGGCCAAACGTGCGAGATTGCCGATCACGTGCGGCTCTATCAGGGAGTGACGCTCGGAGCGCTCAGCTTCGACCAGGACGACAGCGGCAACCTCGTGCGGGGAACCAAGCGGCATCCGACGATCGAACGGAAAGTCGTAATCTACGCCAACGCGACGATCCTGGGCGGGCACACGATCGTCGGAGCGCACTCGGTGATTGGGGCCGGCGTTTCCGTCACGCGGAGCGTGCCGCCCAATACGGTCGTCACAATCGAGAAGCCGTCACTGCGATTTCGCGAAGCCTCGTAACCGGCAGGCGGTCCGAACGAATCAATCGGATTCGTCCGAGTCGTCGTCGTCCGAATCCCCATCGGCTTTGGCGTGACGCACTTTGATGGCGCCGTTTTGCACGCTGAGCTTCAGTGTCCCGCCGCCCTCGCCTAGGGTCTCGTGCACGGACCGGCTCTTCATCATGCGTTTGATCCAGGCGTGCTTTTGGCCCGGGAAATAGACGCGGCCATTGACGGTCGACGCCGCCAGCTTGCACGACGTGTCATTCCCAACTGTCACCGTCACTGTGCCGTTTTGCGTGCTGATCTCACCGTCGACGGCGCGGGTATGGCTCAAGTCAGCCGAGACGGTGCCGTTTTGCGTGTGCAGCTGTACGTGAGGCCCCGAGTATTTGGCTTCGATTGTGCCATTGCTCGTGCGGGCCTCCAGTGACTCGCCCGCGGTATCCGATTCGATCTTGCCGTTTTTGTTCACCAGCTTCGTGGCACCGCTGACGTCGTTGACGTTCAGCGTGCCATTTTCGACGTCGCAATCGACGTTGACCTTCTTAGGCGCGAGGATTTTGAAACGGACCGAGCCGGACCAGTCGACCTGACGGGCCGACTTCCAGCGCCAGCCAATCTTGCAGGTATCCGCGTCTTTGCCCTCGATGGTGACGTCCATAGCGTCGAGCGCGGCCCTGGCCGCTTCCTCGTCGTGAGCCGACGCTTGGAGGACCGAGGTCACTTCGACGTTGGCTGATTTGTCGTCCTGTCCGACGAACTCGACCGAACCGTTGTCGGCCCGGATCTCGAAGTTCTTGGCGTGCGGTGCAAATGCCACCGTTTCGGTGCGCTCGACCGAGTTTGGCCAAACGACCCGCAGGCTGGTCGCGGCCTTGGCGATCAACAGGACCACCACGATTCCGATGACCGTCGATCGCAACATGGAACGGACTCCCCGTGCGGCCTGAGCCGAATCGCGTCTGCGGACAGAGTCCGCCCGTCGGCAGACCTTGCCCGTACCCCCTGATTTTGAGCCATTCGCAGGGCCAATTCAAATCTTCGCCGATTTTCCCGAAATTTGCGCAAGTCCCGGCTCAAAATGGCACATTTTCGTATGCTGGGAGGCCGGGGATCGGTCCGGTTCGGCCGGCCTCGAAACAGAGGACACTGCAGGCATGTGCGACACGCTGGTGGTTGTGGACCAGGACCGGGTTTTGTTCGCCAAGAACTCCGACCGCGACCCGAACGAAGCCCAAATTCTCGACTGGCAGCCGCGGCAAACTTACCCGGCGGGCTCGTCGCTCCGCTGCACGTGGATCGAGATCCCGCAAGTGCGCGCCACCAACGCTGTGCTCCTCAGCCGTCCCTTCTGGATGTGGGGCGCGGAAATGGGGACCAACGAGCACGGCGTGGTGATCGGCAACGAGGCCGTCTTCACTCGTGCGCTTTATGCCAAAACCGGGCTCACCGGAATGGACCTGCTGCGGCTCGCGCTCGAGCGGGCCAGCGACGCCCAATCGGCAGCGGACTCCATCGTCGGCCTGCTGGAGACCCACGGGCAAGGCGGTGGCTGCGGCCATGAGCACCGAAATTTCACCTATCACAACAGCTTTCTCATCGCCGATCCGACGCGTGCCATCGTGCTGGAGACGGCCGGACGGGCTTGGGCGACGCAAGATGTGCGCGGGGCGAGAAGCATCTCGAACGTGCTGTCGATCCCAGGATTCGCCGAGCGGCATGGCGATCGCCTCAAAACGTGGGCGGGGGCGGGGACGATGCGCGGCTCCCGCACGGAGTGTCTGGGACAGAATGTCCGCAAACCGGCTGATCTCGCGGCCATTCTCCGCGACCACGGCGAGGGACGTGCAGCGCCTGCCTATTCGTTCGTTCGCGGAGGACTGACGGCTCCCTGTGTGCATGCCGGTGGTGTGATCGCGTCCTCACAAACCACCGGCAGTTGGATTTCGGAATTGTCGCGTAACGGCGTGCGGCATTGGGCGACGGGAACGGCCGCCCCTTGTGTCAGCATTTTCAAGCCTGTCGGCGTCGACCAGTCCCTGGATGTCGGCGATCCCACCGACCGCTTTGACGAGGCGTCACTCTGGTGGCGGGGAGAACGGGTGCATCGGCGCGTAATCGGCAACGCGGCCGAGTTCCTGCCTCGACTGGCTCTCCAACGTCTTCCCGTCGAGTGCGGCTGGTTCGACGACCCGCCCGAGTCGCACGAAGCGTTTCGCCAGGCGGCCCGGATGACCGACCGCTGGATCGAAGCGGCCGAGCACGAAAACCCACCGGTCGACACGCGTCCCTGGTTCGTGCGG
The DNA here is from genome assembly GCA_963800135.1 of uncultured Planctomycetaceae bacterium. Taxonomy (GTDB): domain Bacteria; phylum Planctomycetota; class Planctomycetia; order Planctomycetales; family Planctomycetaceae; genus DASPSM01. Next base: position 507,675 of record CAWCZR010000004.1, read on the forward strand.
AGCTATTGGCGAAAGCGAAATTCGCGCGCTCGCTTTCCGAAACTTCGCGACTCCGCATCTGAGCGAGCGCTCGCGTCAGCCGGCGAGTAACGAGACTTTGCAAAACGCCACGCAGCCCGAATCGCGGCGACTTGAAATGTGAGCGTATCGCCGTCACGATAGCCTGCGAAAAGAGAGTGACTGGGGGTGTCTGCGTAAACTTTGCGGCGCGGGTGCAGCTCGCGACATTCTGGGCAACGTTTCAAATCGCGTTGCCCAGTCTGCTGCGGCGAGTGTAACGCCGGCAAAAGATCTTTTGCGTGACTAACCGGCTTAGATCCGATCTTCGGAGCAACCAGCCTTGCAAGGACGGCTCGCTCGGTCGGCAGGATGGGCCGGTCAGGCCCACAAGACGGGGATAGGTGCAAGATGAATTTCTCGCGCGCGCGTGTCTTCGGCGGCGTGTTGACCTGTTCGCTGGGAATGATGCTGGTCGCCGCCACTGATGGTCGGCTTGCCGCGCAAGTCGTGCCCGGAACCGGAACCCGCATTGCGTTTGACGACTTCGAGGATGCGTCCTGGAGTTATGAGCCGAACCTCCCCAAGTCGAGCAGCAACCTCGACAACCAGGAGCGTCAGCCCGGCGGCGTCTCGAGCAACAGCCGCTGGTACGAAAGCGCCCTCCGCGGACAGCCGGACGTCGTCAAGCGCGTCCCGACGCCTGCCGGCGGACTGCCCGGCAGCAAGGGCTCGCTCTCGATGCGAACGCTCAATTCGGGAGTTCCGGGCTATCACACCTACAAGTTCCAGCAAGACGACCTGATCTTCAACGCCGGCATGACCACGGGCGGCTACATTTCGCCGGCCCGCACGCCGAGCGTCGTCTGTCGCGTCTACCTGCCTCCGTTTGAGCAGTGGGAACAGCGGACGGGAAGCTCGTTCGGTTTCCGCGTCGACGTGGTCGGCACGTTCCACAAGAACGAAGGCGGCGGACGCTTCTTCTGGCGTCGCGGTCCCGTGGCGACCACCGAAGCCTTCTGGCCCGGCTTCTTCATTCAGTTCAACAAAGGGGACGGCCAGACGAAGGACTCGGCCACGCTGCTCGTCCGCGGCGACGAGTACGGCCACGAGATACCCGCCATGAACATCACGAAGACCGGCTGGTACACCCTCGGCATGAGCTTCACGCCGGACGGAGTGATCCACTACTACGCGAAGCAGGGCGTCACCCCGCTGACGCAGGCCGACCACTTGGTCTCGAAGATCGCCTACGGCACCCGCGTGGAGAACTTCAACACGCTCTTCTTCAACGTCGTCAACCAGGACGACGGTCGCACGTGGTCGACCGAGTGGATTGTCGACGACCCCGAGATCTACGTGCTGCACTAAAGGACGTGCGGCCGCTTGGCGATCGGCCAATTTCGCCCAGTGGTCAACTATCTCGTGGTCAACTACCTGTGTGAAAGTCCTGTGTGAAAGTAGGTGACCACACCATGCCCTCTTTCGGTTACCTTTCGTTAATGGGTGCATGGGGCGCGGCGTGAGGGGTCGGCGGACACGCTGCGCTTCGATCCGCGATGCGGATCAAGGGCGCAAAGAAGCCGCTCTCTCTATTCAGCCAGAGGAACGCGATCTGAACAAGATCAGTTTTCTCGGCTAATTCCCAGTGGCCGGCCGCCGAGCCGGATCGTTGAGGAAGCGGGCCGCGCCGGGCAAGTCGTCGACGTTGAGCAGGTCGACGCCGTCGTCGTAGAGCTCCTGCCAGATCGCCGTGTTATCGGGCGTGGACCAGAACCGCAGTCGGCGGCCATGAGCGTGCGCCTTCTTGACGGCCGCGACGATCTTCTCGTGCTCCTCGGGGGGAATCGGTCCCTTACCCCGCCACTTGAAGAACGAGCGCCAGTTGTCGCTGATGAGCGGGATCACGTTGGCCGGCTGATCCGAGTCAAGATCGCTCAGCGTGCCGTCGATGCCGACCAGGCGTGTCGCGTCAGCGGCGATAATGGCCGCCGGCCGATTTCCCGTGGCCACCACGTTGACGGCTTTCCGCGGACCGGCACCGGCCATCGGCGAATTGATGAAGTCGGCGTACTTTTCTAGAACTTTCCTGAGCGCGGCGTAGGTCGTGGGGCCGTTGGTCTTGATATCGATCAACAGGGTAAATTCGGGGCCGCCGCGGTAGACCCGACCGCCGTTCTTGGCGATCCGCTCTTTCAGCGGAATCAGGTAGAGCGACTCGAGCGTGCGCTCGGGCTTCAAGAGCCGACGGACGTGTCCGACCAGCAACTGGCCGTCGACGAGAAAAATGTCCGCCTCGACGCTGCACAGCCCCTGGTCCAACGCGTCGAAGAGGGGCCGCTTGTGTTCGTAGTCGTTGTGCGCATGAGCGCGGACCAGCGGCGTCGGTTCGGCGGCCATCGTCCGGGCAAAACCGGCGGCGACGCAGAGGCCGGCACACGCCAGCACGAGTGGAAGGGAACGCGACGCCAAAGTCGCGCAAGACGATGAGAGCGTTCGGGTCATGGTTGGCCGTTCCTCAAAAGTTGTAAGCGCAGGGGAACTTCGAGTCCGTGACGGTCCATTAACGCCTGATCGCCCAGCACGGTGGCAGGTGAGCCGTCGGCACGGATGGTGCCCTCGTCGAGCACGATCACCCGGTGGCACAGCTCAACGACCACGTCCAGGTCGTGCGTGGCGATGATCTGGCTTCCTTCAAATCGCCGCAAGACGTCGACCAGCGTGCGGCGTGCCCGCGGATCGAGATTGCTGAACGGCTCGTCCAACGCCAGGACCAGGGGCTGGCAGGCGATCACTCCGGCCAGGCACACGCGCTTGCGTTCGCCCAGGCTCAGTTGCAGCGTGCTGCGGGCCTCGAAACCGTCCAGCCCGACGGCCGCCAGACTGTCGATCACGCGGCGTTCGACTTCCGCCCGCGGCAATCCCAGGTTGAGCGGTCCGAAGGCGACGTCCTCGCGCACCGTGGGGCAAAAGAGTTGATCGTCCGGATCTTGAAACAGAAAACCGACGCGTCGCCGCACCTCCGCCAGGTTCGCCCCTCCGACCGACAAGCCGGCCACGTGCACGGCGGCTCCGTTGGACGCCGCCCGCGTCGGCTCCGGTCGCTGCGGCAAGAGACCATTCAGGTGCAAGAGCAGCGTCGATTTGCCGGCGCCGCTGGGCCCGACGATCCCCAGGATCTCGCCGTGCGCCAGCGTAAAGCGGACGTTATTGAGCGCTTTCCGGCCGGTCGGATAGCTGAAGCTCAGCCCGCTCACTTCCAGCACGGTTTCGGGCAGCACGTTGTCGGACGCTGGGGCACTCATTCGTCGAGGGTCCGCACCGTGCCGTCCCAACCGCGCGCGCACATCGCGCCATAAACACGTTCCGATCGTCCCAGCGAGCGGATCAACAGCATGCCGATCATCTGGGCCGAGTTCCGCCAGCGAAAGACCAGCCCGGCCTGGTCAAACGTGCGGGCGCGGCGTGCGGCCCGCATCGTGTCGAGTTCTTTCCACAGCACGAACAGGAACCGATACATGAAGGCCAGAATGGCCACGAGGATCGCCGGGACGCCCAGCCGTCGCAGCGTCGCCAGCAGGCGATCGAAGGGAACCACGCTCACCAGCCAAAGTCCGGAGAGGAACGACTCCACCCCGCGGAACAAAATCCCTTGCGCGATCTCCCAGCCGCCGCGAAAACCTTGCGACAGCGGAACGGAGACGGCAAACAGGAGCGCGAACGCCAGGAAGATGGCCAGCCGCCGGGCTACCATCCCAAAGGGAACGCGGGCCAGACTCAGCGCGGCCAGCAGCACACAGACGAGCGCGGCGTGCGACGGCAAATGGGTGGGCGGGAGCAGCATGCCGAGCGTGATCGCCGCCACCGAAAGCCCGAGCGCGAGAGTTGGCGAAAGTCGGTAACCCGGCGATCGGGCCGCCGGCCCGCGAGCCAAGGAATCATTCACGACCGGAATCATTCACGACCCGCCTCGGCAACCTTGGAACGCGGACTCACCGCGCGTCCAAACGCGAGGGCCAGCAGCAAAACGGACAGAGTTCCCACGACTCCCGCGACCGAAACCGACAGGCCCTGCCATTGCCTGCTGAAGAGCGGGATTTTGTCGTAGTCGGCAAAGAAGGCCCAAGCGGAGTGTCTCAGCTCGGCGAATCCCTGAACTTCGGAAACGTGCTCCAGGCCGTCGTCCAGCGTCGATTTGAACGGCGACAAAAATGCGCCGATACACAGCGCGACCACGATGCCGGCGGCCGTCACGCGGCCGACGCCCGCCATGGCAGTGTCCGCGGACGCGCTTGTCTGACCGAGAATCAGGTCCGGCCGTTGCGCCAGCACAAAGGACACGATGGCCGCCGTGATCAAAGCTTCACCGACGCCGATCAACGAGTGGATCGCCACCATCAAGGCGAAGATATTGCGGAACTCGAAGGTGCCGGCCGAGTGCGAGAGTCGGAATTCGAGACAAAAGAGTGCCGACGCCGCGACGACGGTGAGCCAGGAGGCGACGACCGAGCCGACGATCGCGCCGACCTTCGGCTTTTTGAAGAATCGCCGCACGATCGAAACAATTGCGTAGCCGCCAATTGACCCGATCACGGCCATGTGGAGGATGTTCGCGCCGAGCGTGAACAGTCCCCCGTCGGAAAACAGGAACCGCTGGACGACCAGCACCATCGTGACGGCCAGACAGCCGGCCCAGGGGCCTAAGATCATGCCGGCCAGCACGCCGCCGATGAGGTGCCCCGACACGGGCAAGCCGATGGGAAAATTGACCATCTGGCCGGCGAAGATCATCGCGGCGGTCATGCCGGTCAGCGGCACCACGCGATCGGAGACGCCGTCGCGAAGTTTATAGACCGAGTAGCCGACAGCCGCGGCAGCGATCACACCGGTCGCCGCGCAAACCTCCGGACTGAGAAAGCCATCCTGAACGTGCATTCGCCCTGTCGCTTTTGTGACCTTGAAAGTCCACTCTATTGCCGTGCCAGCGGCTTTGCAATTCGCTCGTCGAGCGGGCGCTGGCCGTCGCCGTCGCACACCGCCCCGGCCATTTTTCCCGCAACTTTCGCGCCTCCGCACGCTCTATAATCCTTCCTTCGGCGGGCCGGAACGCGCCCCGCACTGACCCACCAGATCCGTCTCGCTCGACCCGATGAATCTCGAACCCGAACTCCTGCGGCGATTGCGTGCCACGCCCGAAATCTTCGGACGAATTGCCGCCTGGACCGGACGCGAGTTGGCCCTCCAGGAACGCTTGCGCGCCGATTTCCCCGCGGACCTTGTTCGGGGAGCGATCACACTGGTCGAGCTGCGGCGGCGGGCTGTCGGGAAGTTTTCGCGGGCCGACCGCCTGTGGTTCGATCGCGTCGGACTCGAACAAAGCACAGCCGAAAGCGTTGCCTGCCACAAAGCCCAGCGGTTTCAGGGACGCGGACGGGTTTGGGATTTTTGTTGCGGGATCGGCGGAGATGCCATTCAGTTGGCGGCGCGCGGAGAGGTGATCGCCGTCGACCGGAATCCGGCCGCCTGCCTCTGCGCCGGTGGAACGCCGAGGCCTACGGCGCGGCCGAGCGATTGACTGTTCTCTGCACCGACGCGGAAACGCTCCGCGATCGCGACGGTCTGTTGCACATCGATCCGGATCGCCGTCCCGAGCGCGCTCCCGGTGGCGGCGTTCAAGCCAGCGGTCGGCGAACGCTCAAGTTAGAAGAAGGCACGCCGAACCTCGAGACGCTCATTCGCCTCGCCTCCGAATTCCGCGGAGGCGCAATCAAGTGCAGTCCGGCGTCCAATTTCGGCGGCAAATTCCCCCAGGCGGAGGTCGAACTGGTGAGCCTCGATGGCGAGTGTAAGGAAGCGACCGTCTGGTTTGGCGAGCTGGCACAGCCAGGCGTCTGGCGGGCGACCGCTCTGCCGAGCGGCGAAAGCCTTTCGGGCGATCCGCTCAGCGCGGCGGCTCCGCTCGCCTCGCTCGGCCTTTATCTGATCAATCCAGATCCCGCGCTCGTGCGGTCTGGCCTGATTGATCTCTACGCCATTCGACACGAATTGAGTCGGCTGGACGATGCCGAGGAATATCTCACCGGCGACGCCATCCCGCAGTCGCATCTGTCGCGTGCATTCGAGGTGCTGGCCCAGTTACCCAACAACGAGCGCGAGATCCGCGACTATTTCCGCGGCGCGGACGTGGGAACGCTCGAAATCATGTGCCGGCGGATCCCGGTTGACATCGAGGGGCTGCGGCGGCGTCTATCGCTGACCGGAAGCGCGTCGGCCGTATTGATCTTTGCGCGAATCGAGGGGCGGGCGCGGGCCGTCGTTTGCCGGCGTCCTCCAAGAGCCTAGCGCAAAAGAGCGGGTCGGCTCGCAAGCAGGTCGAGCCGACCCCGTCTTGTACTCAGGTCACGTGCCCTAGTTCGCCTGCGGATTGCGGAACTGGGCCTTGCCGACGGGCACCATCTGTTGCGGCGTTCCCGCGTTGTTCTGCGAGAACGGATACGCGTAGGCGACGAGCGTGCCGGTGTGCATCTCGGCGACATAGATCAAGCTGCCGCCCCAACTCTGCCCCTGGCCGGAGAATTGTCCTTGCCCGCCGACAAATGCAAAGGCCGGCTGGGCAGCCCCTCTTTCGTTGAGCCGCAGGTCGTCCGCCACGTCGCGATAGAACATCTGGGTGAAGCCGCCCTGCTGCGGGTTCAGATAAAAGCCCTGCAGCCGGCCGGTGACGAAGTCGAGGATGAAGACCGCCTCGGTGCTCGGCAGGCCGGCGATGGCCAGCGTGCACGGGACCGAACAGATTCCGAACTTGTCCGCGCGGTCGGACTGGTCGGCACGCAGGGGCTCGTGCGGCCAGAACCAGGTGACTCCCAGACCGAGGATGAGGCCCGCAACCAACCAGACTCCGCGACTGTCGCTAATTCGGGTGTGCATGCCGTCTCCTCCGCTTGAGTGCGACCACTTTGGATGATCGATCGGAATCCGCCGCCCGCATCGATCGAAATCCGTCGCCCGCGCGGTTCAGTCTACGCCTTTTACAGCGGCGGCGATAGATCAACCCGACGGCCGGAGAGCGTCACGAGCTCAGCGTCGGACGACCGTGCGTCTTCATTTTCCGCTGGAACAGCAGGTGAATCTCCCGCCGCAGCTCGCGGAGCGTGATCGGCTGCTGCATCACGCGGGAGAGCGCCGTCTGCTCGAGCTTTTCGACGAATTCGGCCTGCCGCTCGGCAAGCACCGCGATATTGATGAAACGGTCGCGGTTCAGCTCTCGCACCTGGTCGTAAGCGGCCACCAATTCGTCGCCGATCGAGTCGCCAATCAGCACGACGCAATCGGGCGGGTTCGAGTGCAGGCGGGAAATGGCCCGGTGTACATTGTTGAACAACAGCACGCGGAATCCGTGTTTGGTCAGGTAATCCCGAATGATGTCCTGCTGTTTCAGGCGATGTTCGATGAACAGGATGGTGGGCAGACTCTTGCGGCCGTTGGTGCCTTCCTCCGTCGCCGCCGTTGCGTCTGCGGGCTTTGTCGGCCGTTCGAGCTCGATCATCACCTCGCAAGCGTCGGAGCGAACCATGCCCGCCGACTGGTACCGCTGGTCAGGGTTGGTCTTCATCAACTGCTCGACGACGTCCGCCACGCTCTTTGGAATATTCGGATCGACGGAGCGGATCGGACGCAAACTGGCGTAGCGGGAAAACTGCCGTCGCTCCTCGCGGCTGTGCGTCCGCGGATAAGGAGGCACGCCGGTTAACAGTTCGTAATAGATCCCCACCCAGGAAGTAGAGGTCGCTACGGGGATCATTGGCCGGAGCATTGGTGCCCCGTTCGAGCGTGGCGTACTCGAGGGCGCGTTGCAGACTGTCGCCGCCCGCCTCCGAGTTCATCACTTCGTCGCCGGCCAGGCCGAAGTCGACCAGCTTGGCGATCCCCTGCGTGCTCATCAGCACGTTGGTGAGCTTGAGATCGCGGTGCGTGACTCCCATCCGCGCAGCGTACTCGAGCCCCTCGGCCAGGTCGATCAGGCAGCGAGTCGCCTCGATCACCGAGAGCCGCTTGCGGATATTGAGAAAGTCCCGCAGGTTGCCCCCCTCCACGAATTCCATCGTGAAGTAGTGGCTGTCGCCCTGGTTGGCGACGTCGTAAATCGGGACGATTTTCTCGTGCTTTAGCTTTTTGCCGAGATCGGCTTCCCGGCGGAAGAGGCGCACGATCCGCGGATCGGCCGCCCACCGCTGTCGCAGCACCTTCAGTCCGACCATGCGGCCGTCGGACAACGACGCCCCGCGGTAGACGCGGGCGAAGCTCCCGGAGGCGTTACGGTACAGCAGCTTGTAGTCGCCCAGAACCAGCGAGTCCGTTTCACCCCGTTCAAGTTTTCCGACTTGATACGACGTGAGCAGATGGCGGCTCTCGAGCGCCTGAAGCAGCACATTGGCGTCGTCCGTGTTGGAACGCGAATGAACCAGTTCAAGCTGATCGGGCTGGACAAGATGCAGACGGACGAGAAGGTTCTTTAGCTCCTCGAGGGTCATGGAGTTCTTTGTTGTTCCACCGTCGTGCGAAGGCGCGGATGGGCCCACTTGAATTTCAGCGGCGGCACGGCGGTTTCAAGAAACGAATGAAAAACAATCACAAAAGAATAAAAAATGACGCAGTCTTAACGGCGGATGAGCCGTTCGACCGGTCATTTGATCGTACCACGCTTTGCACAGCGTTCAAGGAGAAACGGGGGGAACCGACCAAGCCGAAAGACCTTAAGGCGACGCAGTCGTGCCAAACCGCAAGCTCCCCGCCGCAATCGTGGCTTGAATTTCGAGCGAATTCAGTTCTGTAAGCCGGAAAAGGATCAGGTCCGCTCGGGAGCCGGGCCTCAAGCGAATTTCGTCAAAGCCGAGCAGCCGTGACGGGTTACGGCCCGCCATATCGCAGCCGTCCGCCAGGCTGACTCCCGCCTGTTGCATGGCTTCACTCACGCATCGTCCTGTGTCCGCCCCCGAGCCGGCCAGCAATTGACGCTGTCCGGCGACCACGATCCGCCCGTCGTCGAGCACCTCCATCCGCATCTCCCCCTCGGAGTAGACCCCGGCGCACAGCCGGCGAGGCCCGACGCGTCGCAGGTCAAAATCACGCCACGAACGCCCTTGGTGCGAATGATCGACCGTAAGACCGAGGCAGGGATGTGGTGACCGTCGGCGATCACGCTCGCCGACAAGCGCGGGTCGCCGAGTTGTTCCCAAATGTAGTTCGGATGGCGCCGGAGCGTGAGATGCGCCCCGTTGCCCAGGTGAGTGCTCAGCCGCGCGCCGGCCTCGACTGCTGCGGCGATCTCCTCGCCCGAGGCCGCCGTGTGCCCGAGCGCCACGGTAACGCCGGACGCGACCGCTCGGCGGATGAAGTCGGTCGCCCCGGGCAGCTCCGGTGCCAGGGTCACCAGGCGAATGCGTCCGCCTGCCGCCTGCTGCAGTTTCTCGAATTCTTTCCAATCGGGGGACCGGACGTGTTCGCGGGGATGCGCGCCGCGGGGACCGTCCTCGCCCGAGATATAGGGCCCTTCCAGATGAAAGCCAGGCGCCATCTGAGCGGCCCAGCGCTCTTGCTCGCAAGCCGACCGCAACGCACTCAGGGCAGCGTGCAGCACGCCGAACGAGTTTGTGATCACGGTCGGACAAATCCGGGTGACACCAAAGCGAAACTGCTCCGCGAACACGCCGAGGATTTCGGGCGGAGTGATCCCCGCCTTGCCAAACCAGATGCCGCCGCGGCCATTAATCTGCAGGTCGAAGAGTGCCGGCGCAACAAAAGGCCAATCGCGAACGTCACTCGCCGGCCACGCCGGTTCGACCGCCGCGATCCGCTCACCGTCGACGGTGATTCGCACCGGCTCACCGTTTTCGTAGCGACGGCCACAGAACGTCAGCATAGTGGCCATGGTAGCCGGAGCGGACGCCCGGGAAAAACCTGTCCGGGCCAGGTGTGCGGTGCTGTTCGGCTCAACGAGGCTGCTGGATGGCGACGCCGCCCAACTGAGCAACGGCGTCGTGCAGTTCTTCCCGCAGAGGCGCTCCCACCCAGCGGCGCTTGATCCGGCCCTGCGGATCGATCAGGTACAGCATGGGCAGCGCCACGTTCTGCCAGTCGCCGCTGATCGTTCGCCCTTTCCCGAGTTGATCGCGAAAGCATCGCCACGTGATGCCGTGCTCCCGGGCCGTTTTCTGACCGAGCTGTGGGTCGTCGTCGCAGTTGATCCCGATGATGGTGAACGACTTCGCCTCAAAGTGGGCCAGCAATGCGCGCTCGGTTGGAACGAACTTCAGACACGGACCGCAGGATGTGGCCCAAAAGCTCAATAGCACGACTTTGCCGCGGAACTCCGAGAGCTTGAGCGGCGCTCCGTCCAGATCAATGCCCGCGATCTCCGGCGCGGGTTTCCCCAAGCCGCGCTCGCTCAGTTCCGTGAGCTGCTTCCTCGCCGCCTGATTGAGTTGCTGCTCAACTCCCGCGTACGGGTACCACTTGCCGTCCTCGGTGTAACGGACGGTGCCGTCATACCGATCGACGAAGTCCCGAAAGAGTTGCTGAGCTTCGAGCTGACGGCTTTCGCCCGTGGCCTGCACCAGCGTCGCCAATGCGAACGACCCGGAGACGAGGACCTGGCGATCGTGATTCTTGGCGAGAATTGTCCGCAGATGCCTCTCGAATTGCGCGGCCCAAGGGGCACGGGCCACCTTGAGACCAATCGTCTCGCAGAAATTTTGGATGCCCGTTCGATCGGCGTAACGCTCGACTAGCAAATCTGCCGCGGCACGGAAGTCCGCGGGCGATGTCGAAGTCAGTCGCCCCGTGATCGCCAGTGGGCAAATCACCGAGGCCAGCAGTACGGGGGCCTGTGGATCGTCGGGAGACTGGCGGACACGCTTGAGGAGTATCCCGACTAACGACTGGATGGGCTCCTCGGAAGGGCCGAGCGGGAATTTCAATCCGCGTGTCAGCTGATCGAGGCCTGCCGTCTCACACGCGGACGCGAGCGTCTGGAATGCCTCCTTGCCGGCGGGTGATTGGGGAACGTGGCAAGCCACCAGCTTGAGCGCCGTCAGTTCGCCCGGAGTTCCCTCATGGCTTCGGGCGTAATCGCGGCAACGCTCGACAAGTTTTCGCTCACGCGCCGCGAACTCGTCGTCGGCCGATCGCCGTTCGCCCGCAGTCTTAGCGGCTTTTCGAGCCTCGTAACGAGTCTCCGCCGCCTGCGACCACTCGTTCCGGAGACGGGCCAGCTCGCCGCCCTCTGCGAAGCCGATCCGGCCGAGGAGACCCCAGCGCGCGGCCGCGACGCCAACAATAACCAGGCACAAAAGCGGAATGATGACCCACAACCAACGCCGCTTCCGAAAGAGCGTCATGGCCCGGTCCCTCTGCAGGGGTCGCAATCCACCGGCGTCACTCGACAGGACTGCGCGTTCACAGACTCACTAAGGAGCGCAAGGCGCTCAGCGAGTCCGCATCGCGTACGCACTGGGATTCGCCGATTGGCAGTGGTTATTTGGTCGAAATGGCCTGCTGCAGCGGGCGGAGCACGTGGTCGATCACGTAGCCGTGCATCAGCTCGTCGCACTGGTCGCGGAGCTTGAACAGGCTCTGCTCGAAGGACTCGACGCCCTCGAGGCCGCCGTATTGCCGCACGGTGAAGTAAACGCTGATCTGGTCTTCCGAAAATTCACCGCGGCGGACCTGGTAAGCGTTGGTCCGCGTCTCGACCATGAGCCGCGCCTGGCGTCGGCACGACTCGTCGAGGCTGATCGTGATCGAAGGCTCGTAGTTGAGCACTTTGATCCCCGGCACGTTGATCATGCCGTCGAGGGCCGGTCCGGCGCCCAGCGCCTCGGCCACGAGCTCGTCGTGGTTGCCGCGGTAGCTGAAATCGAAACCCATCATGTAGTCGAGCGCCTCGCACTCGAGAGGGCTGACCGAGAGCATGTACGGGGCAAGCCGCAGCATCAGCGCGTGCTGTTCGACGGCCGAGTCGACATCCAAGGGGTCGATCACGCCGCTGCAGATCCGGCGGGGCTCGAGCGAGATCCAACGTTGATGGGGCTGGTCCTTGTCCTCTTCGAGCACGAAATCGCCGTTTTCGCGGGTGTAGAAGTTCCGCATGCTGGGGTATTGCTTCTGGATCCGCTCGAAGAAACCCAGAATCGTCTCACGCCCCTGCGGAAGAGTCATTTCCGTGTTGAGGTTGAGATTGATGTAATAGTCGTCGGCAAGCGAACTGTACACGTTCATGATCCGACCTCGACGATTCTGCGTGCGGGACCCGTAATTGACGGCATCCGGACTACGGGGCGCATCCTCGAAGAGTCCAAACTCCAACCGCAGGCGCGTTCTACGACGAGCCGCTACCATTCTATAGGGGGTGAACGAGTGGGTCAAAGACCGAACTTCCGCGGACAGCGCGCTTCGCGGGCACAAACCAAGAACCCGTCTCAGCAACCACTCGAAGCCTCGATCTTTCCCACGTCCATCGGATGGATCGGCGCGGCCGGAAGGGGAACCACCGTCGTGGCCCTTACGATGGGACACGCGTCGGCAGAGGAGGTTCGAGCGGCGCTCGAATCGAGCGTCGCGGACCGCGGCACCAGCGTCGAAGTGGGCGACTGGTACCCTGAGCTGCGTCGCGCCCTCGAACGATACGCACAGGGCCGCTTCGTCGATCTGCGTCCCTTCAAGATCGACCTTGGGCCCACAACCGCCTACCGCCAGCAAGTGCTCGAAGCGGCACGCCGCATCCCCTACGGCAAAACGATGTCCTACGGGGAACTGGCCGCGAAAGCCGGCAAACCGCGCGCGGCCCGCGCCGTCGGCAGCGCGATGGCATCGAATCGAATCGCCCTACTCATCCCCTGCCACCGCGTCGTGGCGGCCGGCGGCGCGGTCGGCGGATTCTCGTGCCGCACGGGCGTCGAGCTGAAGCGGCGGCTGCTCGAGCTGGAAGCTGACGGCAGGAAACGCGAATCCGTTTCGCGCACACCTCGAAGTTGAACGATCCCAAGTTGCTTTTCTGACTGGAACAAATAAGGGCCACGCATGTTCCACATCCAAATTCTCAACAAGTCGGACCTGATCACCGACGCGGAGCTGAAGCCAATTGTCGCGGCACTGCAGAAGCAGGTGGACGAGGATTTTGCTCCGGTGTACCACATCAGCGCCAAGCTGGTGCTGACGGATAAGGACAACGGCATGACGCCGATTCGCATCATCAATTCGGTGGCTGACGTGTCCCCAGGCACGCTCGCCTGGCACGACGTGGACAGCAAGAAGCGGCCCTTCGGCATCATCCCGATGATAATCGTCCGAAAGAATCGAGCGCTACCGGGGCCGACGATTTCACACGAATTGCTGGAACTGATGGCCGATCCCAGCTGCGAACTCTACAGGTTGACTCTGTGGCCGCCGAAGTCGCAGCGTCAGGCGAGCGTTGCCTACGAGGTCTGCGACCCGGTCGAGGACAACGAGTATCCGATCACGACGCGGGCAGGGACTGCCAAAGTCAGCAACTTTGTTTTGCCCTCGTGGTTCCTGCCGAAATCGAAAGGCCCCTGGGACCATCTCAAGAAGCTGACCGCTCCTCTGAAAATGACTCGCGACGGCTATCTCCAGTGGCACAGAACTGGAACGCTTTGGCGCACCGTAAACGCGGCCCACGTCCGTCGCTATCGCGCAAAGCCGAACTACTTCAGCCGCACGTTTCGCCGGTTGAGAAACATGCAGGAGCTGCTGTTTCCCGGCTACCACGAAATGATTCGAGAAGCCGAACTCAAACTGAGATCGGGCGGGGCTGGTCCGGAGGCGATCGAGGCGCTCGCCGATCATCTGATGACAACCATCGGTCGTGACGCGAAACCGTCGGTCGATAGACTGGTGGCACGACTGCTGAAACGGAAATGATGGAAGCTGCCGGTGCTCACGCTGCCGACTCGCGTAGCACGTGCCCGCGAGGGCCCCTATAATTCAGCGATTCTCAAGGCAACGGTAGACACTGATGCTTGTCGAACAAAAACTGCAGGCCACGCACGACCTCAACGTCCGCAGCACCGTCGCGCTGATTGCACCGCGGGCCCTGCGGCAAGAAACCGAGATGTCGCTCGCCGCCAACCGAACGGTGGTCGAATCGCGGGAGACCATCAAGCGGATTCTCAAGGGCGACGATCCTCGAATGTTCGTGGTCGTGGGGCCCTGTTCCATCCACGATCACCACTCGGCAGTAGAATATGGCCGCCGTCTCAAACGATTGGCCGAACAGGTTGACGACCGGATCGTGCCGGTGATGCGGGTCTACTTCGAGAAGCCCCGCACGACGCTGGGCTGGAAAGGCTTGATCAACGATCCGCACCTGAACGATACGTTCGATATCGGCACTGGTCTGCGGCTGGCGCGAACCATCCTGCTGGAAATCGCCGACCTGGGCGTGCCGGCGGCCACCGAGATGCTTGAGCCGATCACGCCGCAATACATCGCCGACCTGATTACGTTGGCTTCGATCGGGGCGCGGACCACGGAATCGCCCACCCACCGACAGATGTCGAGCGGCCTGTCGATGCCCGTTGGTTACAAGAATGGGACAGACGGCAACCTGCAGGTGGCCATCGATGCGCTCATCGCGGGCCGGGGCTGTCACAGTTTTTTGGGAATTGATGCGGATGGTAACACGTGCATCATCAACACGACGGGCAATCCGTGGGGTCACCTGATCCTCCGCGGCGGCCGGTCCGGCCCCAATTACTCGGCCGAGCATCTCAAGGCGGCGGCCGTCCGGCTGAAGGAAGCGGGCGCCTCGCCGAACCTCGTCGTCGACTGCAGCCACGCCAATTCGGATAAGGATTATCGCCGGCAGCACGTCGCTTGGAACGATGTGATCGACCAGCGCGCGGCGGGCAATCGGACAATTGTCGGGCTGATGCTCGAGAGCAATCTCAACCCCGGTTCGCAAAAGCTGACGGGCAACCGTGCCGACCTCAAGGAGGGCGTTTCGATCACCGACGGCTGCATCGGCTGGGAAGAGACCGAGTCTCTGATCCTGAGCGCCCACCGCCGCCTCGCGGACGCCACGACGTGAGCGGCGCCTGGAGTCGGCTGACGATCGGGCCGATCGAGGTCGGCTTTCCGGCCGTGCAGGCGGCCCTGTCGGGCTACAGTGACTGGCCGATGCGGGTGATCGCACGGCGTCTCGGTGCTCCCTATACGCTGTGCGAAGTGCTGCTCGACCGTTTCGTGCTCGATCAAAAGTTGAATCGGGCCAACCGCCGCCAGCTGAAAGTCAGCGACGAAGAGCACCCCGTCGGCGGGCAGTTGATGGGGGCGGACCCCGCGCAGTTCGCGCCGGCCGCGCTCAAACTGGTCGAAGCCGGGTTCGACGTCGTGGACATCAATTTCGGCTGCCCGGTCAAAAAAGTGCTCGGCCGCTGCCGGGGCGGGTTCCTGCTCAGCCAGCCGCGCACGGCCCTCGAGATCATTGCCCGCGTGCGGGAGGCCTTGCCGCCGCACATTCCAGTCACCGTCAAGATGCGCCGCGGCATCGATGACAGTCCCCAAAGCCGCGACAACTTCGACGAAATCTTTTTGGGGGCCTACGCGCTCGGGGTCGCCGCGATCACGGTGCACGGCCGGACCGTGGTCCAGCGATACATTGGACCGAGCAATTGGGACATTCTGGCCGATATCAAGCGGCAAGCGGGCGAACGTGTCGTTCTGGGCAGCGGCGACCTGTTCTCGGCGGCCGCTTGCGTCGAGATGATCGCTCACACGGGCCTCGACGGAGTCAGCATCGCCCGCGGCGCGATCGGCAATCCGTGGATCTTCCAGCAGGTGCGAGACGCCGTGGCCGGTCGACCGGTTCGCTGGCCGAGCCTGTTCGAGCAGCGCGAAGTGTTGGGCGAACATTTTGCACTCTCGCGAGAGACGTATGGCGACCAGCGCTCCTGTGCACTCATGCGGAAGTTCGGGATCAAGTATGCCCAGCTGCATCCGCAATACGCTGAGGTCTCGCGGGCGTTCGTAGCCGTCAAGAGTCCGTCGGAATGGCACGACGCGCTGGCCCGCTGGTATGCCGAAGATTTGCCCGGACGTGCCGCGCAATCGCACGGGGATCTCGTGGAGTGCGCACCCTGCGAGGCGCGATAAAGAGTGGGCGGTGTAGGAGGCGGCTTGATGTGAAACAGCCAACTCGTTGAAACGACAGCGAGGCAGCATTACACTCGGAAGCGGCTGGTCAGCCGTTCTCTTTGGCCCGAATCCATGAGTCAGCCTTCGATCAAGATCCTGCTGATCGAACGCGATGCCGACCTTGGCCGGGTCTTCCGCGACCTGCTCGCTCAGGCCGAGCGCGTCCGTTTCGACGTGGAATGGGCGGAGACTGCCGAGCAGGCGTCCCCCTATCTGTCGACCGGACAGATCGATGCCGTGCTGATCGACGTCTCGCCGCGAAACGGCGGCGTGGCCACGCTGGCCGAAGTTCGCACGCAGGCTCCCGGCGCCGCCGTGGTGGCCCTGTCGGACATCGCGCACGAGGACGCCGCGATCGAATCGCTCCAGCAAGGGGCCCAGGATTACCTGATTCGCAACGACCTCAAGCCGAGCGTCCTCGAGCACGCGGTGCGCTATGCGGTCGGACGAAAGCGGGCCGACGACGATCTGCGGCACTCGGAGGCCCGCTACCGGTCGCTGGTCGAGAGCCTGCCGCTGCACATGTTCCGCAAGGACCTCGAGGGGCGGCTGGTCTACGCGAATCAAAACTATCTCAACGAAATCGGCCTCCCCTGGGAGCAGCTCGAGGGCAAGACCGACTACGACCTGTTTCCGCGGCACCTCGCGGAGAAATATCGCCGGGACGACGCGCGGGTCATTTCGTCGCGGCGGGTTTTCGAGGACGTGGAAGAGCACCGCCAGCCCCACGGCGAAACCATTTATGTGCAGGTGCTCAAGTCGCCCGTCTACGACGCGCACGGCAACGTCGTCGGCATTCAAGGAATGTTCTGGGACGTCTCGGCGCAAACGGGCCGAAGAAGCGCTGCGAGCCAGCGACGCCCGCTTCCGCAGCCTGACCCGCTCGAACGTCATGGGCATCCTGATGGTGCACCAGGACGGATCGATCACCGAGACGAACGATGCGTTTCTCGACCTGGTCGGCTATTCGCGGGACGACTTTAATGCGGGCCTGCTCCGCTGGGACAAGCTCACCGCGCCGGAGTATGCCTGGCTCGACCGGCAGGGAATCAAACAGCTGATCACGACGGGAGCCTCGCCGCCGTGGGAAAAGGAGCTGATCCGCAAGGACGGATCCCGCGTTCACGTGCTCAACGGCCTGGCCGTGCTCAAGGGCAGCCGCGACCGCTGCCTGTGCTTCGCTCTCGACATCTCGACGCAGAAAGAAGCAGAGGCCCAGCTGATGCGGGCCAAGGAAGCCGCCGACCAGGCGAACCGTGCCAAGAGCGCGTTCGTGGCCAATATCAGCCACGAGATTCGCACGCCGATGAATGCCATCCTGGGCATGACCGAGCTTCTGCTCGACACGTCGGTGAGTACCGAGCAGCGCGATTATCTGACGGTCGTGCAGGAATCGGCCGAATCGCTGCTGTCGCTGATCAACAACGTCCTGGACTTCTCCAAAATCGAGGCCGGCAAGCTCGACATCGAGCACGTCGAGTTCGGCCTGCGGGATACCGTGGCGGGCATCCTGAAATCGCTGGCCGTCGCCGCCCACAAGCGGGGGATCGAGTTGGTCCTCAACGTCGAGCCGACCGTTCCCAATCGCGTGGTCGGCGATCCGACGCGGCTCCGGCAGATCCTCGTCAACCTCGTCGGCAACGCGATCAAGTTCACCGAGCAAGGTGACGTCGTCGTCCGCCTCTCGGTCGACGCCCGCGAGCAGGCCACCGTGCTCTTGCACCTGGCCGTCTCCGACACGGGGATCGGCATCCCGCAGGAAAAACGCGAAAGCGTCTTCCTGGCATTCGAGCAGGCCGACGGTTCGCGCGCCCGCAAATATGGTGGCACAGGATTGGGTCTGGCGATCTGCGCTCGACTGGTCGAGCTGATCGGTGGCCGCATCTGGTTCGAAAACAATCTGGCCGGCGGCACCACGTTTCATGCGACCGGCCGGTTCGGAGTGGCCGCATCCGAGGAGACGGCGCTGGCGGCCACGCCCGGGGGCGAACGGCGCGATTTGCAGGACCTCCGCGTGCTGGTCGTTGACGATAACCCCGCCAGCCGCGTCGCGCTGGAGAACTGCCTCAAATCGTGGGGGATGCAGCCGCGGATTGTCGGCAACGCCCGCGCCGCGCAAGAACTGGTCGAACGCCATTCGTCGCGCGAGCAGCCCTTCGCCGTGGCCCTCATCGACGCGCACATGCCCGGATCGGACGGCTTCGCGTTCGCGGACTGGCTGCGCCGCGAAGGAGCCGGCCGCGTCGGCCCGACGATCATGCTGTTGCACTCGGTCGACCGGGCATCGGACGTGGCCCGCTGCGACGAAATCGGCGCGGCGGCCTACGTCAACAAACCCATCGACCACTCGGAGCTGTTTGACACGCTGCTCGCACTGCTGGTCCGCGAGGACGAGAACGGAACCGTCGTGCGGGCCGACGATGGCAACGAATCCCGGCCCGTCTATCGCGTGAGCGGACTCAACATCCTGCTGGCAGAAGACAGCCCCTTCAACCAGAAGCTGGCACTTGGAGTCCTGGGCAAGCGGGGGCACGAGTTGACGGTGGCCAACAACGGACACGAGGCGGTGTCGCTCGCCGCAGCCCGCGATTTCGACCTGATCTTTATGGATATCCAGATGCCCGAGATGGACGGGCTGGAGGCGACCAAACGGATCCGCGCGGGAACAAGAGACGGGCCGACGGGTGCCGATCATCGCCATGACGGCGCAGGCCGTGAAGGGCATGCGCGAGCGGTGCCTCTCGGTCGGCATGGACGATTATCTGGTGAAGCCGGTTCGGGCGCGGGAAATTTACGACAAGATCGAGACCCTGTTCGCCGGTAGGCAGCCGACCGCGCCCATCGCCCCAGCGAATGCCGTTGCGCCCGCCGAGAATGCCGCGCCCGCGCCGGCGGCGCCTCCGCTGCCCGAATCGCCGGCAATCGGGACCGCGGCCATCGACTGGGATTCGGCCATCGCTGTCGTGGATGGAGATCGCGAACTCCTGGGTGAAGTGGTGGCCGCCTTCCTCATCGAAGGGCCGACTCTGTCGGACGAGATCCGCCAGGCCTTGGCGGCCGGCGACGCCAATCGCTTGAGGCGCGGCGCTCACACGCTCAAAGGGGCACTGCGGACCCTGGGGATCGAGTTGGCCGCTCAATTGGCGGGCGAGCTGGAGGAAATCGGCCGCAGCGGCGACCTGGCGCGAGCGCCGGCCCACGTGGCGCGGCTCGAATCGCAACTCGATCAAATCCTTTCCGAAGCGAAATCCTTTGCCAGCGCGCCCCAGACACGCTAAACCTGTAGGGCGCTCGGAGGTTTTCGGAACTCGAATTTCGGGTGTTCTGCCGCGGCCGATTGGTACTCTTCGAACCTCACGGAGCTCCCTCCGACCGGCCCGGATCGCCGGTCGCGAAACGACGGCCGCTCGGACACGACTTGATTGCGGCAACCCAGCGAAAGCAGCCCAATGGCAACCCTGCTCGTAGTCGACGATTCGGCCATGGATCGGCGTCTCGTCGGCGGAATTCTGGATAAGAATCCCGAGTGGACGGTGATCTACGCCGTCAACGGCAAAGAGGCGATGGCCGAAATCGAGAGCCACATTCCGGACCTCGTCCTCACCGATATGCAGATGCCGGAAATGAACGGCCTGCAGCTGGTGACGGCCGTCAAGGAGGAATACCCGCTCATCCCCGTCGTGCTGATGACCGCGCAGGGGAGCGAAGAAATTGCCGTGCAGGCCCTTCGGGCTGGGGCAGCGAGCTACGTTCCCAAGCGGCGTTTGAGCCAGGAGCTGCGGGAAACCGTCGAGCGCGTGCTCAGCGCGTCCGATCTCGACCGCTCCGAATCGCGGCTCATGCACCGGGTCCACCGGCACGAGACCATCTTCGTCCTCGAGACCGATTCGTCGCTCGTCCCCTCCGTGGTCAACTATGTGCAGCAGGCCATGACCCGCATGCGGTTTTGCGACGACACCGATTGCCTCCGCGTCGGCGTCGCCCTCGAAGAGGCGCTGCTCAACTCGTATTACCACGGCAACCTGGAAATCAGCTCCGAGCTCCGCGAGAGCGATCACAACGCCTACTACGAACTTTCCCGGCAGCGGGCCCGCGAAAAGCCGTATTCCGATCGCCGGATTTATGTCGAATCGCTGCTGACCGATGACGAGTGCCGCTTCGTCGTCCGCGACGAGGGGCCCGGCTTCGACCCCAGCAGCCTGCCCGACGCGACCGATCCGGCCAACCTCGAGCGCCCTTGCGGCCGAGGGTTGCTGCTCATGCGCACGTTCATGGACGAAGTTCATTTCAACGAAAAAGGGAACGAGGTGACGCTGGTCAAGCGCCGCACCGTCCCGCCGTCCGACGACGATATTCTCTGAACCGAAAGTCGTGATCCGGGTTGGCCGACCTCGCGTTCTCGGATCCGCCGATGACAATCCGCTTCAACATTCCGGAATTCAAGCCGCATCCGCTGTTCCGCAACGGACACGCCCAGACTCTGGCCGGCGCTTACTTGCCGGCGGGCCGTTTTGTCGAACAGGCCGTCAAACACTACGTGCCGCTGCCCGACGGCGACACCGTCGTCCTGCACGAAGACCTTCCCGACGACTGGCGGCCCAGCGACCGGACCGTTTTGGCGCTGCACGGGCTGGCGGGCAATCACCAAAGCAACTACATGCAGCGGCTCGCCCGCAAGCTCGTTCGCCGGGGCGTGCGGACCTTTCGCATGGACCTGCGCGGCTGCGGCGCCGGGGCCGGCCTGGCGACGCAACTCTATCACGGCGGCCGCTCGGACGACGCGCGGGCTGCGCTCGAGCTCTTGCAAACGCTTTGCCCCGGATCGCCGGTCACCGTCGTCGGCTTCTCGCTGTCGGGCAACATCGTGCTCAAATTGCTGGGAGAATCGCCCCAGCGCGTGCCGATCAATGTCGAGAAAGCCGTCGCCGTCTGTCCGGCCGTCGACCTGGGGCTGTGCGCCGACTCGTTCTTGGGACCGGTTCGGAGCCGTTATGAGCGCTACTTCGTCACCTCGCTCTGCCGGCAAATCGGCATCAACCGCCGGCTGCGGCCCGAGCTGCCGCCCCTAGCGAGCAAACGCCGCTTGAAGACGCTAATCGAGTTCGATGATGTCTACACCGGGCCCGTCTGCGGCTTCGGCACGGCGGAAAACTACTACAGCACCAGCAGCTCCCGGCCGCACCTCTCCAAGATCCGCCGGCCGACACTGGTCCTAGTGGCCGAAGACGATCCAATGATCCCCGTCGCCGCATTCGAGGGGCTTTCTCTCCCGGAAACCGTGCTACTGCACCGGACCGCGCACGGCGGACACCTGGGCTACATCGGCCGCAAAGGCCCCGATCCCGATAACCGCTGGATGGACTGGCGGGTGGTTGACTGGGTCCTGTCCGACGTCGCGGCAGTGTACGACGCCGGCCGGACGCCCCGCTCAGGGCACGCCATCCCCGTCATTACGACCGCCCGCTCGGAACCTTGAGCGCACCCTGTCCCGAGCGCGCGGTTAGGGGGCGACGGCTCCGATTCAGGACTTCGCGCCCCGTGATGGGGCTCCGTCACGCAGATTAGCCTCTCTCCCCACTTCCCGAATGAGTACCTTTGAGCAAGACGCTAGAATGGCGGCATGAGCGAATCGCTCACGCGGCCCTGTATTTTACGGCGGCTTCGGATTCGAATCGGAACCCTTCACATGACGTGCCACGCCACTCCCAGTTTCCCGACAGAATCGATTGAGTTCGGCGGATCCCATACCTATTCCGTGTATCACTGCTACGGTGACGGTCCGTATCTGGTCATTCAGACCGATTTGGACGGGTGCGGGCGTGTCGTTTTCTCCGATCCGGCCAAGGCGGCCGCAGCCGGCCGTGCACACGACCTGGCGCTCGCCGAATTCACCACGATCGACCTCTGACTCGCGTGGCAAACCGCGAAAACCGTGATTCAAACACGGAGACGACCTGAGACTGTTCGGGAATCCAATCGGGTGCCACGGCTGAGGCGTTTCGTCTCAGCCGTGCGTCTTCACGGTCGC
Source organism: uncultured Planctomycetaceae bacterium (assembly GCA_963800135.1). GTDB lineage: Bacteria > Planctomycetota > Planctomycetia > Planctomycetales > Planctomycetaceae > DASPSM01. The sequence goes on from CAWCZR010000004.1 coordinate 529,912, forward strand.
TATCAAGCGCACGCCAGTCACACGGACACGATTGGGGTCAGGCTACCTCGCGGTGTCCTACGTCCCGCTGCGCGGTGGGACCACTTTCGGGCGCCCCCCTTATATCAAATGTGAGGGACCCGTCCCGGCGGGTCCACTTCTTGGTTGTCCCGGCGGGTCCACTTGTCCCACCGTGCCCGTCACCTCGGATGAGTCCGCCGGCTTCGCCAGCAGGCGATACGCCACCTCCGTCCCGTCCCAGTCCCGTGCCCCATCCCGCCCAGTGGACGGGCCGGACATAACGCCCCAAGGCTGCCGGGGATCCTTTCTTCCCCTATGTGAAAAAGGATCCCCACCACCGGCGGGGATCCTTTTCCTTCCCGCCGCGGATCCATGACCCCCAGCGGGCAAGTTTTGACCGCAACCCAGCTTCCCGCGCGATCGCATGCTGCGATCGCCGGAAGCCAGCTCCGTAGGACAAGCTGCCAGCTTGTCCCCTTATCCCATGTTTCATAGGGCTTCGGCATCGGCGACAGGAGCGGGCAAGCTGGCAGCTGGCCCTACGGAACCAGCCGCCGGGGTTTGTTGCCGGTCCCGTCCCGTTGAGAATGTGTTCGGACCGGATTTTTCCAACCCAACAGGAATCGCGCTGCGCGTCAGGACCGACGACAGCCGAGTGGGAGATGTCGAGATTCGCCGGGAAATGCTCGATAAAACAACGTGTCCCGTCCCACTACCGCCTGCCAACGAGGTTGGCTCGCGCGCACGCTCGACATCACTGAAGCGTGCTCGTGGCCAACTCGCTCCGTGGTCGACGCGCGCATCGCTCCCGGAGCCGCTCGAAGGGCGCGCATCGCAATCACGCGCGAAACACGTCGCTATTTTCATTCAGCCACAAAACGGTGTTTTGAACAAGATCGTTTTTCTACGCCGCGGCACTCGTGTCCGTTTGTCGCACGGGAGAAATTAAGGAGGCGATCACAGAGCATTGTGAGAAGCCCCGGCAGGGGCGGCACTCCGATAGCCACGCGGACTTCGGCGAGCTCCCTTCGGGTCTGACTTCGGCGAGCTCAGTCGAGTCGAGCCTCAGGGTCGAAGACAGTCGAGCCGCGTAAGCCCGTGGTTGCGATCGTGCGTGAACTGCAAGTTCCCGCCGGGGATCCTGAACCCCCAGCGGGCAAGTATTGACCGCAACCGGTTCCCGCACGGGCGGGATCGTGTGCGGCGATGGCCCGCCGGCTCTGTAGGGCGTGCTTGCCCGCCGATCTGGTGTCCCCGATTCCGAAGCAATCTGAAACGCGTGATACGGGGCAACCTGGCATGGCAGCTTGCCCGACGCTGCGACTACTTGCGGAACGCTTGCATGCGTCGTTCCATCTCCTCGGGGGAGACGTCTTCGACGTGCGTGGCGATGTACCAGGAGTTGCCGCACGGGTCGGCAACCGCCCCGGTGCGATCGCCGTAGAACATGTCGGTCGGCTCGGACAGCACCTTGGCGCCGGCCGCGACGGCGCGGCGATGGGTTTCGTCGACGTTGGTGACGTAGTAATGGAGCGTGGCGGCGTAGGCCTTGGCCCGCTCGCTCGCTTCGCCCAGCATGACGATCGTGTCGCCGATTTTGACTTCGGCGTGGGCAATCGCGCCGTCGGGACCGTTGAGCCGTTCGACGCACGTCCCGCCGAACGCTTGCTCGAGAAACGTGACGAGTTTCCCCGCACCGACACCGACCAGGTAAGGCGTCACGCTGTGGTGACCTTCGGGAATCGCTTTCACCGCCATGGCTGCCTCCTCTGTTGTCGCAGGCCTGAGCGAAAGACGCTGCATCGAATTCTAGCTGGGCAATCGAATTATAATCGGGCCGCGCTTCGAGACCAAAATCAGTCCACAAGCCATGCGCGATTTGCTAGCATTCCTCCGGCAGCCGAGCCGCGACTTGCTGCAGTCGGGAAAGCGAATCCCGGCCGGTCGCGCCGCGGGGAGCGAGTGACCGCAACCCGGGCCTTGGCGTGCCGAGAGCGCTCGGCAGACGAGCGCAGGTGAACCACGTTGTAGCCAAGAGTTGGCTTCCAGAAAGGAGTATGGCGATGAACGGAATTTCTCGACGCGCCGGAGCTGTCGCCCTTGGGGTCGCGTCGGCGGCGTGTGTGGTGTTCGGAGTGTGGCACGAGTTGCGGGCCGAATTGCCCCGGGCCGAGTACCGTCGGTTGCAGCGGCAATCACCGGAAGAGGTCAAGATTGCCGTGCTGCACGTCCATGAAGCTCCGGTCGGCGAGTCGCCGCGCGAGCGCGAGCGAGTGGGCGGGGCGTTTGATATCGACGTCGAGGCCAAGGTGCTCCGCGTCGCCCGCACGTCTGTGCGGATTCACGATGGCGAAGTGATCCACATCGTGTATCGGCTGCACCGCCGCGAGCGAGCGGTCCCCGGCCCCGGCGAACCGCAACCGCCCGAGCAGGGGCACGAGTACCCAGCCTTCCTGGCGAAGGTCGAAGGCGAACGCCGCGCATTCGCGCCGGCCGCCGGCGTCTATACCTTCGAGCGGCTGTAACGAGCCTGCGACGCTTGATTATCGAGCGTCGCGAATCAGAAATGACAAAAGACGGCGCGACCCCGCGCCGTTCTTTTGCGCGCCCGTCTTCAAAAGTGCTTGGCCAACCGGTCGACGATCAGACGGCCGATGTTGAGCGAGGCCGTGGCGGCTGGACTGGGCGCGTTGAGCACGTTGACAATTCGGTCGTTCTCGACGATCGAAAAATCGTCGACGAGGCTGCCGTCGGGGGCCAACGCCTGGGCACGGACTCCCGCCGGCGCGGCGTGCAGATGCTCGGAGCGGATCTCGGGGATCAGCCGTGTGAGGGCCTTCACGAAGGCGCCCTTGCTGATCGAACGCCAGAGTTCGCCCATCCCCATTCGCCAGTTGCGCGAGGCGAGCCGCAGAAATCCTGGATAGGTGAGCGATTCGGCCAGGTCGTGCAGGTTGATGTCGCTGAGGTGATAGCCTTCCCGCGCGAAGGCCAGCACGGCGTTTGGCCCGCACTCGACGCCGCCGAGCGCCATTCGCGTGAAGTGCACTCCGAGAAACGGAAAGTCGGGATCGGGGACCGGATAGATCAAGTTGCGGCAGAATTTTTCCGCTTCCGGCACCAGCTCGTAGTATTCGCCGCGAAAGGGGACGATCTTGGCCGGCGGCGTCATCCCGCCGAGGGCCGTCACGCGGTCGGCAAACAGCCCCGTGCAGTTGACGACGAGTTTCGCCACGACCTCGCCCGCCGTGCTGACGAGCCGCGTACGATCGCCGGCGCCGCGAATGGCTGTGACGCGGGCGTTCGTCAGAATTTTTCCGCCTGCCCGCTCAATGTGGGCGGCGAGCTTCGCGCACACGCCCCGGTAATCGACGATGCCGGCGCCGGGGACGTGAATCGCACGGATGCCGGCCGAGTACGGTTCCAGCTCGTGCAGCCGCTCGCGGCCGATCGTTTCGCACGTGACGCCGTTGGCCTGGCCGCGCTCGTAAATCCGCTCGAGCGCCGGCATTTCCTTTTCGTCGACGGCGACGATCACCTTGCCGCAAATTTCGTGGGCGACGCCCTCTTGTTGGCAGAACTCGATCAGGGCCTTGCGACCCTCGCGGCAGTTGACCGCCTTGAGTGAGCCGGGCTTGTAATAGATGCCCGAGTGGATCACGCCCGAGTTGCGGCCCGTCTGGTGCGCGGCGAGGCCGGCCTCTTTTTCGAGCACGACGACTTTTTTGCTCGGATCGAGCCGGCCGAGCTGATAGCCGGTCGCCAGGCCGACGATGCCGCCGCCGATGATTGCGACGTCGCACTCGGTCGTCACGATCGCGACTCGGCGCGTTTGGCCCGGTAGATGTGCGTCGCCTGGCCGAAGGCGGTTTCGGCCGCCTCCATGATCGTTTCGCTCAAGGTGGGGTGGGCGTGAATCGTTTCGGCCACGTCGCGGGCGACGCACGCGGTCTCGACGGCCAACGTCGCCTCGGCGATCAACTCGCCGGCGCCCGGTCCGACAATGCCCACACCCAGCACGCGCTCGGTCTCGGGATCGAAGAGGATCTTGGTCAGCCCCTCGGTCCGCGAAATGGTGACGGCCCGGCCCGAAGCGCCCACGGGAACCGCGCGATCTTGACCTCGCGGTTGGTGTTCTTTGCCTCCGTCTCCGTCAGGCCGCACCACGCGATTTCCGGGTCGGTGAAGACGACGGCCGGGATGGCCAGATTGTCGAACGCGGCCGGCTCGCCCGCGAGCGCCTCGATCGCCACGTGCGCCTCGCGCGTGGCCTTGTGCGCGAGCATCGGCTCGCCCGCCACGTCGCCGATCGCCAGGATGTTGGGATCAGCCGTCCGCCGCTGCGGGTCGACCTTGATGAAGCCTTTTTGATCGATTTCCGCGCGCGTGTTTTCCAGGCCCAGGTCGCGGCTATTCGGCCGGCGACCCACCGAGACCAGCACGCGGTCGAAGGTCTGCTTGGGCTCGACTCCCTCACCCTCCAGCTCGGCGACGATGCCTTCTTTGGTCGCGGTCAGCTTGGTGACCTTCGTGTTAAGCAGGATCGCCGCGAAGAGCTTGTCGAGCCGCGTCTTGAGCGGCCGCACCAGGTCGCGGTCGGCCCCGGGCAACAGGCCCGCCGTCATCTCCACGACGGTGACCTTCGAGCCGAGTGCCGCGTAGACCGAACCCATCTCGAGGCCGATGTACCCGCCGCCGACGACGAGCAATTTTCCCGGCACGTCGGGCAGGTCGAGCGCGCCGGTCGAGTCCATCACCCGCGGGTCTTTGATGGCGAAGATCGGCGGGATGATGGGCGAGGAACCGGTGGCGACGATGGCTTTGCCGAAGGCCAGCTTTTGCGTCGAGCCGTCGGGCTTTTTCAGTTCGAGCGTGGTGGAGTCGAGAAAGCGGGCGCGGGCGTAGATCAGTTTGACGCCGCGGGCCTTGCACAATTCGCTGACGCCGCCCGTCAGTTTTTTGACGACCGATTCTTTGAACGAACGCAGCTTGTCGATCTCGACCTTCGGCTGGGCAAAGGTGATGCCCCACTGCGTGGCTTCGTGCGCTTCGCCCAATAGCGCCGCCACGTGCAAGAGGGCCTTCGACGGAATGCAGCCGCGATGCAGGCACACGCCGCCGGGGATGGCTTCGTCGTTGACGAGCGTCACGTCCATTCCGCGGTCGGCCGCGTCGAACGCCGCCGGATAGCCTCCCGGCCCGCCGCCAATCACCACCAGCTCGGCGCGAGCGCCGGATGCTGCTTGATCACCATCGCCCGGCATGTTGAGTCTCTTTAGAAGTCGTACAAGGCTTTGGTCCGCGGTCACGGATCGGATCCCCGATCGCCGGAGGAGTTTTGGGGCCCAAACTCGACGCGGCTCATTCAGACCACCGACTGACCGGCCGGCGGCCGCTCACAGCTCGATCAAGAGCTTGAACGGATCGGACAGGATGCCGGCCAGCTTGACGATGAAGCGGGCCGCGTCGGCGCCGTTAATGATCCGATGGTCGTAGGAGAGCGACAAGGGCAGCATCAGCCGCTCGACCACCTTGCCATCCATGAGCTTGAGCGTCTTTTGCGTCCGCGACATGCCGAGGATGGCCGCCTCGGGATAGTTGACGATGGGCGTGAAGGCCGTGCCGCCGATGCCGCCCAGGTTCGTGATCGTAAACGTGCCCCCCTGCATGTCGGCCAAGTCGAGCTTGCGTTCGCGGGCCTTGGACGCCAGCACGCCGAGCTCTTGTGCGATCACCAACACGGTCTTGCGGTCGGCATCGGGAATGACGGGGACCAACAGGCCAAAATCGGTGTCGACCGCCACGCCGATGTGGAAGTAGTGCTTCACGATCAATTCGCCGGCCGCCATGTCGATCGTCGAATTGAAGTGGGGGAACGCCTTGAGAGCGCCGACGACCGCCTTCACCATGATCGCGGTCATGGTGACCTTGGGGGCGTTGTGGCCGATGTTTTTGACGTAGCTTTGGCGGGCTTCTTCGAGGTCAGTGACGTCGGCGAGCTCGTGCTGGGTGACGTGCGGGACGGTCTGCCAGGCGATCGTCAGGTTGGCGGCGCTGACGCGGCCGAGCTTGTTGATCGCCACGCGCTCGATCGCCCCATAGCGATCGAAGGGGGGCAGCGTCACGCCGCCCCCCGGCCGGCCGGCCTGCACGGCGCGGCCCGTGGTGAGCGAGCGGACAAAGGACTGCACATCGTCGCTGGTGACGCGGCCTCCGGGACCCGTTCCTGAAACGCGATGCAAGTCGACGCCCAGCTCGCGGGCCAACCGCCGCGTCGCGGGGCCGGCCGGCACGGGGGCGCCGGAATCGTGCCCGTTTCCCGAAACGTCGCTGCGTTCCGGCGCGGCGTACGGAGTCGCCGGTTCGCTGGCGGCGGCAACAGTCGTGGGAGATTGCGCGGGAGGCTGGGGTGCGGATCTGGCCGGCGCATTTGCCGGTTGCTTCGGGGCTGCGGCCGCGGGTGCAGGGTTCGCTGGCGGGGCGGGGGCCTTGGCAGGCTCGGCCTTGGCCGGCGCAGTTTTAGCCGGGGCGGGCGCGGCGGTTTTGGCCGCGGGCTGGGCCGGTGCGGATCCGCCGTCGCCTGCCGCCGCCGATTCGTTGATCGTCAGCAAGGGCTGGCCGATTTTCACGGTCTGGCCCTGCTTGACGAGGATCTTCTCGACGCGGCCGGCTTGCGGCGAAGGAATCTCCGCGACGGCTTTTTCGGTCTCGACCTCCAGCACGATCTGGCCGGCCTGGATCATGTCCCCTTCGTGGACATGAACGGCGGCGATGTCGGCGGATTCAACGCCTTCGGAGATCAGCGGTAGCTTGAATTCAGTCGTCATGTTGCCCAAAAACCGCGTACCGAGATGGACCGTTGCTTGCACCACTAAGCGCAAACGCTCGCGAGCCGCCCCTCGAATTCGGCACTCACCTGAGCCGGGATGCTCGCCGAACCCTGACCCACGCGAAGGGGACAGGGAATCGACTCTACGCGATCGCCGGGTCGACTTTGTCCGGATCGAGGCCGAGGTCCGTGACCGCTTTGGCGAGCTTCTTCTTATCAAACTGACCGGCCTCGGACAACGCGGAGAGCGTCGCGTAGACCGTGTGCTCGGCATCGATCTCGAAGTGCCGCCGCAGCGCGGACCGCGTATCGCTGCGGCCGAAACCGTCCGTTCCCAGCGTAACATAATCACCGGGCACCCACGGGCGAATCTGGTCGGCCACGAGCCGCACGTTGTCGCTCACCGCGATGAACGGGCCGCTCACGCCATTGAGCACCTGCTCCAGGTAACTTTTGCGCGGCTCTTCTTTGGAATGCAGCCGGTTCCAACGCTCGCAAGCGCGGGCGTCGCGGAACAGCTCGCTATAGCTGGTGACGCTCCAAACGTCGCTGCTGACGCCGAACTGCTCGGCCAGCATCTTTTGGGCACGGCATGCTTCGTTCAAGAGCGGACCGCTGCCGAAGAGTTGCGGGCGCACGCTGGTCGTCTTGCTCGCCTCTCCGCCGGACAACTTATAGATGCCCTTGAGAATGCCCTCCTGGCAGCCCTCGGGCATTTCGGGCATCGCGTAGTTTTCGTTGTAGACGCTGATGTAGTAGAAGCCGTCTTCGTTCTCGTGGCACATCCGCCGCAGGCCGTCCTGGATGATGACGGTCAACTCGTAGGCGTACGCCGGATCGTAGGCGCGGATGGTCGGCACCGAGGTGGCAATCAACAGGCTGTGCCCGTCCTGGTGCTGCAGACCCTCGCCGTTGAGCGTGGTGCGGCCCGACGTTCCGCCCAGCAGGAAGCCGCGGGTCCGCGCGTCGGCGGCAAGCCAGAACAGGTCGCCCACCCGCTGAAAGCCGAACATCGAGTAATAGATGAAGAACGGGATCATGTACGTCCCGAGGGTGGAGTACGCGGTGCCCGCCGCGATGAACGACGACATGGCCCCCGCTTCGTTGATTCCCTCCTCGAGGATTTGGCCGTTCTTGGCCTCCTTGTAGTACATGATGGTGCCGGCATCGACCGGGTCGTAGAGCTGACCCTTGCTCGAATAGATGCCGCACTGCGCGAAGAGCCCTTCGACGCCGAAGGTCCGCGCCTCGTCGGGAATGATCGGGACGACGCGCTTGCCGATATTCTTGTCCTTGAGCAGCTGGCTCAAGAGCGCGCCGAAGGCCATCGTCGTCGAGGCTTCGCGTCCGCCGCTGCCTTTGAGCGTCTTCTCGAAGGCCGAGAGGGGCGGCGTATCCAACCGCTCGACGCGCCGTGCCGCACGGGGAGCGAACCGCCCAGCGCCTTGCGCCGCGCGATGAGGTACTGGAACTCTTCGCTGTCCTCGGGGAAGCGATAGAAGGGCGCGTCCTTCAGCTCGTCGTCGCCGATCGGAATGGCAAAGCGGCTGCGGAAGGCCCGCATCTCATCGCTGTCGAGCTTCTTTTCCTGGTGCGTCGTGTTGCGGCCTTCGCCGGCCTCGCCCAGGCCATAACCTTTGATGGTCTTGGCGAGGATCACCGTCGGCGAACCCTCGTGGTGCACGGCCGCGTGATAGGCCGCGTAAACCTTCTTCGGGTCGTGACCGCCGCGGCGCATCTTCTGCATTTGCTCGTCGCTGATCTGCTCGGCCATTGCCAAGAGCTCGGGCGAGACGCCGAAGAAGTGCTCGCGAATGTACGCGCCCGATTCGACGCTGTATTTCTGATACTGGCCGTCGACGACTTCGCCCATGCGTTTGACGAGCCGGCCGTCGGTGTCGGCCGCGAGCAGCGGATCCCAGTCCGTGCCCCAAATCACCTTGAGGCAGTTCCAGCCGGCGCCGCGGAAGGCGGCTTCCAGCTCCTGGATGATCTTGCCGTTGCCTCGCACCGGCCCGTCAAGCCGCTGCAGGTTGCAGTTGACGACGAAGATCAAATTGTCGAGCGATTCGCGCGAAGCGAGGGTCAGTGCGCCGAGCGATTCAGGCTCGTCGCATTCGCCGTCGCCCATAAAGCACCAGACCTTCGACTGGCTGGTGTCGACGATGCCCCGATCTCGCAGGTAGCGCAAGAAGCGGGCCTGATAAATCGCCGTGATCGGCCCGAGCCCCATCGAGACGGTGGGGAACTGCCAGAAGTTGGGCATCAGCCACGGATGCGGGTAGGACGAGAGCCCCTTGCCAGGCCGTAGCGTCTCGCGGCGGAAATGCCTCAAGGTCTTGTTCGGTCAGGCGGCCTTCGACAAAGGCCCGCGCGTACATGCCAGGCGAAGCGTGTCCCTGGAAGTAGATGAAGTCGCCGGTGTGCTCGGCCGACGGCGCGTGGAAGAAGTGGTTCATCCCCACTTCGTAAAGCGTGGCCGACGAGGCGAACGTGGAGATGTGGCCGCCGACGCCCGGGTACTTGGTGTTGGCCCGGGAGACCATGGCCATTGCGTTCCAGCGAATGATCGATTTGATCCGCCGCTCGATTTCGATGTTCCCCGGGAAGCGGGGCTGCTGGTCGGCGGGGATCGTGTTGACGTAGGGGGTGTTGGCGGTGAACGGCAGCGTCACGCCGCGGAGGTAGGCCCGCTCTTGCAGGTTGACGAGCAGCTCTTGGAGCCGTTGCGGCCCGTAGCGGATCAGCACGTCGTCGAGGGACTCGAACCACTCTTCGAGTTCCTCCGCGGCAATCCCCGAGACATCGTTGGGGACCAGGTTACGGCCCACCATCCGCAAAACGTTTGTTGTTGCCATCGTGCTCGTGTCCGAAGCGCCGTTGCGGTCAGTCCGTGTGCAACGCCAACTCGTGCTGTGCGTTCAAGAAGAGCGCCCCGCCCGACCTCGTGTCCGCCTGGCGGCGCGTCCCGGAACTTATCGAAAAACTGCCCTACGTGGCAAGCGCGACCTTGTACACACCGCAGCCCACCGAGGCCGTTTTCCCACCGCTTCTCGAGGGCTCCCGCACGAACGCAAAGCGAATCGCGCGAGCCGGTTACCGATTGTGCGGTATCCAATTATAGCGACTGGCCGCAATCACCACCGCTGTCGGGATGTTAATCCCTCCCGGCGAGGTTGAAGCGCGTGCGTAGAGAATGCGAGACCGCCGTCGGTGAGCCGCCACGTGCAAACCACGTGTCGCGGACACTCCGGCGCCGTCCACCTGCCGCGTTGCCCGTCAGTGGCTGACCGCGAACGATCGCCGGGTGGTCGAGCCGTGCGAGAAATGCGACAGCGCGCATTCGCCTCACGTCATGACTTCCGGTTTCGTACGGCGCGCGGCGACTCAGCTTCTTCCGCCGCCTCGAAGGGCACCGCTATAATGGCGGCTGCTCGCACGATGCTGCGGCATCACGAACTCGTGACCATGCGGATAATCCATGAGCGTCGGTTTCGTCAGACCCAACAGTTCTCAGTTGATGCTGCACGTCTATGGACGTTCGGTGCATCCGGAGCTGTTCCGCACCTTTGCCGAGACCGAAATTGCGGCCGATCAGTACGCGGCGACGCTACGGATCAGCGACACGGGGCACTCGATCACCTTCCGCTACAAAGGACACACGGTCACTGAGCTGACCGCGAGCCGTGATCAACTGTTGCCGCAAAAAAAGCGGCTGCTGGAAAAATCGCTCCGGGGCTGCCGCGACGAAACGGTGCAGTTCGATGGTGGTCTGCGGTACAGCTTGAGCTATCAGATGGAGCGGCTCGAACCAATCGTGTTTCTGAACTTCCACGAAGAGCTGTCAGCCGATTGCAAGCGAGCAGCGGTCCATTACCGCTTTCCGACCGAGAACCGGCTGTCGCCCGAGCCGCTGAGCCTGCTGCGGACCGATTCTGGACCGCGCAGCCTGCTGATCCATGCGTTCCACACGTTCCCGGAAAGCTGCAGCGTGCTGAAGACGCAGTCGCTGTTCGAGCTGTGAACTCTCCGGGGTGAATTCGGATGAATTCTCCGGGGGCTGAGGCCCCCCGCTCGGTTTGAGCGTAAAACACGTTCTTTGCCGGAATCCGTGCGCGGACAACAATTAGCCGCTGTAGGGGCCGGTCTGGCGCACTCTTTGCAAAACTTTCTCTCGTTCATGCGACTCGGCTCGGCCGCCGTGCTGAGCGAGTCTGGAAGAAGGAAATTGCTAACGCGGTTTACCCTCCTGAAAGCGTTGGCCGCGTCATTGGCTGATCTAAAATTTGGGGCTCGTTAAGAGCAGGGGCCGGAGCGGTTGATTTCGACTGGGCCGCTGACCCCTCTAAGACGAAGGGGGAACGCAATGTTCTCGAAACGACTTCTGATGGTGGCGGCGGCCCTGCTGACGGCCGGTTCTGTGATGTTCAGCGACATGGGCACGAATGTCGCCTCGGCGCGTGGTGGCCGCGGCGGCGGCGGTTATCGCGGCGGAGCCGGATATCGCGGCGGCTATGGCGGCTATCGCGGGGGTGGCTGGGGTGGCCGAGGTTACTACGGCGGTCGCGGTTACGGGTACGGCGGCTGGGGGTACGGGCTGGGTCTCGGCATCGGGACAGGCCTCGCTTACCCGTACTACGGCGGATATTACGGCTACCCGGGCTACGGGTACGGCTATAACTCTCCCTACTACTACGGCTACAGCTATCCCTCGTACGGCTACAGCTACCCGTACACGACCGGCTACGCGCCCACGTACGACTACAGCTACCCGACCTACGGCTATGGGACTGTGTACTGATCCGGCTCCTGACATCAGGACGACCAGATCTCACAGCTCGATTGGATGACGCAGCAAATCGACCCGCGCCGACTGGTGAGTTTCTCGCCGGCAGTGCACGGGTCGATTTTTTTCGCTCAGCTCAAGTCGATCTTTTTCGCTCAGCTCAGCTGGAACGGAGTGTCGGGCAAACTGGAACGCGGGGCGCGCGACAACTCGGCCAATCTGGTGTGGCAACTGCTTGATTCTGAAACAATCGCGGGCTTATGATTTAGGGTGTGAGGACGGGCGGGGCAGTCCGTCCACGGGAGTTTTTTTAGGGGGCGGAACAATGAACGTTCGCAAAGGTTTGCTAGGTCTGGCGGCCATCGTCATGACGGCCGGCATGATCCTCAGCGACGGCGGCGCGGGAGTTGCGCTGGCTCGCGGAGGTGGCGGCGGTGGTGGACGGGGCGGCGGGGGTGGTGGACGGGGTGGTGGTGGCGGTTTCCGCGGCGGCGCTGCTTTTCGCGGTGGCGGCGGATTCCGTAGTGCCGGCGTGTCCCGTGGCGGCTTCGCTCGCGGCGGTTTCGCCCGAAGCGGCGCGGGCTTTCGCGGCGGCTACGGACGTGGCTGGGGTGGCTACGGCCGCGGCGGCTGGGGACGGGGCGGCTACGGTTACGGCCGTGGCTGGGGCGGACGTGGTTGGGGTTATGGCCGAGGCTACTGGGGTGGCGGTTACGGTTGGGGCGGCTACGGCTGGGGCGGTTACGGTTGGCCCTGGTGGGGCGCCTACGCCTTTGGTTACCCCAACTACTGGGGCTATCCGTCCTACGGTTACGGCTACGGCTCCTACGGCTCTCCGTACTACGGCTCTTATGGCTACGACGACACGGGTTACTCCGATCCGTACTATGCCGATGCGACGCCTTATTACGGCAACAACGGCGTAGGGGCGTATTACCCCGGCTCGTACGCCGGCAACTCGAGCGGTTATTCGTACGCGGCGCCCAGTTACTACGGCGCCCCGCAACCGGGCAACTACTCGACCGGTTACACGCCGACGGGCTATTAGCCGTCGGTGTGTCGATGCTCGTGGAGCTTTCGACGACCTGCTGACGTGAAAACTGTTTGACCTAAACTGGCCCGCATGATCGCAGGAAGGCAACTTCCGCGGTTGTGACGGGCCGCAGGTCTTTCTGAGGCCATACGTGCGCGGCTCTTAAGCCGCGCCGGTCAGCATCAAGCCGACGATCAGGTCGTACGCCGCGTGCGTGCCGACGGCGATGCCGAAGCCGCGGAGCATGAACAAGAGCGCGAAGAAGAGCGCGGCGAACGTGCGGAAGGCGAACGTGAAGAGTCGGAACTGTTCCCCGGCCGGTCCCACGTAATGAGCCAGCGAGAACGCGAGGCTCGTGGCCAGCGCCGCCATAAACGCGGCCAGCCCCGGACGCACGCCGCTCGTGCGGAAAAGTCCGTGACACATCGGCAGCAAACACAGCCGAAACAGGACCTCTTCGTAAATTCCCGCCCCGAGAAAGATCACGGCAAGCGCCGCCGCACGCTCGACCGGAATTGCTGCCGGCGTGGCGGGGACGGCGGACGCGATCGCATTGGTTGCCGCAGCGGTTGCCGCTCCAGCATTCCCGGCTGCATTCGCCTGCCAGGCGCGCATGCCGTAGCTTTGCAGCTGGGCCAGCACGACGAGCACGCAGGCAAATAGCAGGCTCTCGCAGAGCATGCCGCCCAGCGTGCCTAGCGACAGCCGCCAAGGATCCTGCTGGGCGATGTGCCATACGAGCAGGCCGACCACGACCATCGCGGGCACCAGCCAGGGCCGATTGAGCCCAAAATATTCAAGCGCGGTGCGCAGCCACGCGTCGGCCCCGCTGCGAAAGGCATCCGCGTCCTGGCCTCCGAGCCAGACCACGCCCGCCTCGTATGCCGCCAAGAGCGGAATCACGAAGATCAGGCAATTGAGCGGTCGCCGCGTCCCGCTCCAGTAGCCGGTGCCTGCCGGGGGCGGCGGGCTACCTTGCGGAGCGGACATGGTGTGTCTCTCGAGCGCGTCGTGCGAGATCGAATCGGGCGGAATCGAAACTGGCCGAATCAAGGTTCGCTCGCGGCCATTCGTCGTCGGCCGGGTCGACACGCAGTTGCCCGCCGTTACCAGTCGGCCTGAGCGCGGCGACGCCGCTTGTTTCGCCAGGCAGTTGATCGGCGATCGCAACTCCGACGCCCGCCAGCAGCTCTTCGACCAGGCGACGATCCCAATCGCCGCGCTCGGCTTCGCGCAACAAACGTCGGGCCGGCTCGGCAAACGGATTTTGGTCCAAGGTCGTGGACGGTTCAGTCGGCTCTGTTCCGGCTCGCTCCAGCAGTTCCAGCCAGCGCACCACGACCGCCAACAAGCGCGACGCCGGACTCTGCGTGCGGGGAGCGAAGGCGGGCGAGAGCTGCGGATCATTCAAGCGTCGATGATGCTGCGCGACGAGTGCCGGCAACTCGGTCGAGAATTCGGACAGGCCAGCCATGAGCGCGGCCCCGGTCGACGCGTGCAGATCGCGAAGCTGCTGCGTGGCGGCCGATTTTGCAGTCGTCTTTGTGGTCTTCGGCGCGGTCGTTGCTACGACGGTCGCCGATGAGGGGAGGAGCATCAGTCCGCAGTCGTGGCTGAGCGCGGCCAGCGTCAACAATTCGGGATCGAAACCGCGGGCGCCGCGGCGCGTGACGAGGCGAGCGATGATCCGCGCGGTTTCCATGCCGCGGCCGGCGGCCTCTGCCTCGCGGGCGTGGCCGATCTCAGCCAGGTACGCCTGCACTGTGAGTCCGGGCCGCGGCAGAGCCAACGCGGAATCGAGCCAGCCAGTTGCGGCGGAAATCACGTCGCCAGTAAGCCTTGTCCAGCCGGCCGTCGCCAGCCGCGCGTGCGCTTCCATTTGCGCGAAGAGTGCCCGCAGCGCGGCACTTTGCGTGTCGGCCGCATCGAGCGCCCGCAGCTGCCAGGCGATCAACTCGATTTGGCGGTCGCTCCAGTCGAGGGCTGCTTCCACGACTTCGGACGCGACAGTGGGCCGCGTCGTCGTGCGGATCGCTTCGTCGAGCGAGCGCAGCGCCTGGTACACCAGGTGCGAGACCCCGACCGTCGCCCGCCCCAGCAGCAGCAACGACCGGCAGCTCGTCAAAGTGAGCCGCGGGTCGACGAACTGGATCTTGGCCCGCTGCAAGTGTTCGTTGTAGCGTCGCCGCAGGATGGGGATGCGGGCGGCGACGCGCGCGACGTCGTCGGGCGAGAGCGTAACGGGAGTTGCGAATCTAGCTTGCAGTTCGGCCAGCGAGAGAGCCGCCGAGAGAGCCACGTCGGGCCGAGTTTCCGGCAACGAGGAATCGCCCACGCCGATCCCCTGCTCGATTCGTCTAGTGGCGGTCGATCCGTCCGGTTGATTGCTGCGACCAGGCGTCCGATCGCTCGCCGCGGCCCTGCTCGCCGCGCGCACCCCGGGTTATCTCAATCTTTGTCGGCTTATCGGCCGGATGTGGCGGGAGAGTTGAAGTGAATCTCGATGGCGGAGCGTTTCGCTCGCAGCCGCCGCCGATTAGAGCGTTTCCATCCAGGTGTAGCGGTTCCGCGGCGTAAATCGTCGGGAAACTTGAGAGATTCGTCGCGTCACCGGAGTGCTCGTAGCACTAGGCAGCCTCGGCTGCTGCGGCAGCTTCCGGCGGCCGTAACACGCGGAGTCGATCGGCCAGTGGTAGTTCGTCAAGGCCTCCCAGCCCGAACACTTCCAAAAACTGTCGCGTCGTTTCGTAAAGATAGGGCCGTCCGAGCGAGTTGTCCTCGCCGGCGATTCGCACCAGTCCTCGCTCCAGCAGTTGCTTCAGCATCTCGGCGCATTGCACGCCGCGGACCGCTTCGACGTCGGCACGGGTGACCGGCTGCCGATAGGCGACGACGGTCAACGTTTCGAGAGCCGGCGGCGAGAGCTTCATGTCGCCCTGCCGATGGTGCACGCGGCTCAGCCAGTGCGCGAAGGGCGGCCGCGTCAGCAGCAAGTAACCGTTCGCGGCCCGCTCGATGCGAAAGGCGGAGCGATCGCGATCGTAGGCGGCGTTCAATTGCTCGACGATCCGCGTGGCCTGCCCGGAGTCGGCCAGCATGGCCAGCTGCGCCAGCCGCCGCGCAGAGAGAGCCGTATTGCTGACGAAGAGGAGCGCTTCGACGCGAGCCGCCTTTTCACCGCGGACGCCGGCTTCGTCGACGTCGCACGAGCGATTGCGCAGGCGCTCCGCGTCGGCGGCCCCGCGGCGGAAGAACTGCCGCACGCGCTCGTCGACCTCGCGCGGTCCGGTCAGCGACTCGCGCGCGTGACAAAGCAGGCTTCCGTGAGGTTGGCCGATCGTTCGATTCATTCGCATAAGCGCACGAGCGAAACGATCAGAACGCCCGGTTCGTGATCTCGACCTCGGTCGATTCCGGGGTACGAGGCGCCGGACCAGTCTCGGCGGACGCCGTGTGAGCGCCCTGGTTCCGGTCGAGGTGACGGGCACGCCAGTCGTCGAGCTGTCGCAACACCTGATTGACGGCTTCGAGCGGGTCGGAGGCTTCCGCCTCGAAGCGATGGATCACGCGCGGGTTGTTCCGCGACGCAAAGCGGCAACTGAAGTTGAAGTCGCCTTCGCGCTCGCCGGGCTGCAGCTGGAAATCGCGAATGCCCAGTGCGTTTAAACGATCGACGGCGTGCTTCCAGGTGAGGGCCGTCCGACTGGCGCTGCGGCGCCGGGCTGCGGAGCTCGGCGGTCGACGCGTCGGCCGTGCGCGAGGCCAGGCTGCCGACGGACGGCTCCGTGTCGAGAGCGACGATGGCTTGCGCCTCGGGCAGCTGCCGGCGGGCGGCGGGCATCTTGGCCAGCCTTTCGCGTCCCGGCTGGTCGGCTGCATGATCGTCGATCGATCCACTGGCCGCCGTTCGTTCGGCGGCGCTGGCCGCGCCGCGGTCATCGCTCGGCGGGTCGTTCGACAGCAGGGCTTTTTGAGGGAGCCCGTTGCCTTCGCTGGTCCAGCGCTGCGTTCGCTTGGCGGCGCCGGCTGTCGTCCCCGGGCGGCTGGCAGCGCCGGAACCACGACTGAATTCCGCGAAGGGATCGGGGTCCTTCACGCCCGCGCGGGCCGAGTGCGTCGCGCCGGTGGCATCGGTCGCGGCATCGGTCTTCGGATCCGAGACGCGCACCGGCGCCAAGAGATCGGTGTTGCCTCCGCCGGGATTCGCTTCGTCGGCGGCGAATTTCAAATCGTCGCCCGTGGCGGCAGCTTTGCTCGTCGCGAGTTGGGGCATCCCCAGGACGGCCAGCAGCGGCACAACGACCAGCGGGACGAAGATCAGACACGTAGCGATCGATCCGCCCAAGGGCGAGCGCATCGCGGGGTACCTCCATGCACGACCGCGTCGAACGTCGGCTCCGCGCATGGCGCCTCGCCGGTCAATCCACGACCGGCACACCGACGTGCGGAAATGGGCGTCCGCATCCCCCGCTGGGTCTTCGGGGGGGAGCGGATGCTAGCCCACGTTCACTCTTCTCACAACGGCAGTTCTCTGCTATGAAACGGGAGCTCAAACTGCCGTACGGCTGAGCCACGGTCGCAAAAGTCGGGCCGTTCGTCGGCGTGCGGCACGCTTGGAGTTTTTTCTGCGTCGGCGCTCGAATTGCAGACGGGGAGGGCGATTCTTCGGCACCCGTGCGCTCGCGGGTCGCCTCGCGGCGTGTAATCTGCGTCCGAGCGGCTTGTAAGAAATTCAGCGACGTTTGGCAAAAGACCAATTTTCAAAACCAACGCTTTGCCTGGGGCGGTCCCGTCGGACCTCGGCAAGAGCCGGGACTTCTGCGAGAGCCGCCCTCCTGTGAGGAGTGCATGCGAAACCTAAATCGATCGCCGCGTCGGTTTGTTGTGGGAACCATCGGACTTGCGGCCTGCGCCTTGCTCGCCGTTGCCGGCCAGGCCCATGCGGCCCAGCCGAAGGAACATCCGCTGGTCCCGGTGTTGAAACTTGCCGAGTCGAGCCGCGACTCGATTGCCGCCGTCCGCGATTACGAGGCGCTCTTCACCAAGCGCGAAATGGTTGGCCGCACGCTCTACACCGGGCAGATGCAGATGAGGCTGCGACAGCAGCCGTTCAGCGTGTATCTGCGGTTCGTCGACGCCAACAACGGCCGCGAAGTGATGTTCGCCGGCCCGCGCTATCAGAACAAGCTGATGGCCCACGAGCCTCCCGGGAATATCCGCGCCCTCGTCGGCACGATCTCGCTCGATCCGACAAGCTCGCAGGCGATGGCCGAGGGACGCCACCCCATCACCCGCATCGGCATGCTGAAGATGGTCGAAGGCGTGATCGACCAGTGGAACGAAGAAAAGAAGTTCGGCGAAATCGACGTCCAGTTCTATCCCAACGCCAAGCTGCAGGGGGTCGATTGCCAGGTCTGCGAGTCCACACACCCGACTCCGCGGCGGCAGTTTCACTTCTACCGCACGCGTTTGTTTATCGACAAGCAGACCAATTTCCCGGTCCGCCTCGAGCAGTGGGGATTTCCCAACAACGGCGGCGAGCCGTACCTGATCGAAGAGTACACATATACCGACATCCGGCCGAACGTGGGACTCTCCGACAGCGACTTCGACGTCCGCAACCGTCGGTATCACTTCTAAGACCGGTATCGCTTCTAAGACACGAGGCACGGCCCGGCGAGCGCCCGCGGGGCACGAGTTTGCCCTTCGGCGACGAGTCGTCCTGGAATAAATCTTCCCGGGCGGGAACCTTCCCGGAAGCCCGGGTCGTCCGGCCGTCGGACGTTCCATGATCATCGCCCAGCAGATGGCGGATGTTCGGCAGGCGGTGCGCGAGGCGCGCCGCCGCGGCCAGACCGTTGGCTGCGTCCCCACGATGGGCGCGCTGCATGCCGGGCACGAAAGCCTGATCCGCGCCAGCCGCGAAGAGTGCGGCTTCACCGCGGCGACGATCTTCGTCAATCCAACGCAGTTCGGCCCGCACGAAGATTTTGGCCGCTACCCGCGCCCCATCGAAGACGACCTGTCGCGCTGCCGTGGCGCGGGCATCGATCTGGTCTTTTTGCCGGCGGTCGAACTGATCTACCCGGCAGGCTTTTCCACGCATGTCGAAGTGGAGGGACTGTCGCACATTTTGGAGGGAGCGGTCCGTCCCGGACACTTTCGCGGTGTGGCGACGGTCGTGCTCAAGTTGCTCAATATCGTCGCTCCGGATAGCGCGTACTTCGGTCGCAAGGACTTTCAGCAGCAGTTGCTCGTGCGTAAAATGTGTCGAGAGCTCGACCTGCCCGTCGAAATTCGGACCTGTGCCACGGTCCGGGAGCCGGATGGCCTGGCCCTCAGCAGCCGCAACCGGTATCTCTCCGCGGACGAACGCCAAGCGGCCCTGTGCCTCTATCAATCGCTGCAGCAGGCCCAACAGCGGCTGACGCGCGGAGACGAGGACGTGCGGGCGGTCGCCGGCGACATGCGAAAGCACCTCGATGCGGCCGGCGCCCGACCCGACTACGCCGTGATCGCCGACCCGGAAACGCTCGCCGAGTTGACGGCACCGATGCAAAACATGGTGGCGCTCGTGGCTGCCCGCGTTGGCCGTACGCGCTTGATCGACAACCTGTCGATAACCTGTCGATAATCTGTTGGGAACTTGTTGAGAACTGACTGATCACGATCGCCCCTTCCCCCTAATCCGAGTCCCCGCATGCGGCAGACGCTCCTGCGAATTCCCCTCGATGGCCCGTGGACCATCGGACCGTTCGAGGTGCCCGGCTTCGGGTTCGGCATCGTCCTGGCCGCGTGGTGCCTGTTCGGGATCGTCTGGCTCGTCCGTAATCCGGCGCAGCGAACGCAGCTCAAGAGCCTCATCGCCCCGATCGGCACCTGGCTGGCGATCGCGGCGGCCATCGCGATCGTTCCGTGGTACGTCGAGCGGCAGCCGCGCGCGGAGGTGGCGCAGGCAAACCACGCGCTCGAGGTCGATCCGGCCTCGCTCGACGCGCTCATCGTGCGGGCCCAGGCCTATTACTCCATGCGGGATTTCGCGCAGGCCGTCGACGATCTGAAGACGGCCCTGCGTACGCATCCGCAAAGCACAGTCGCGCTCAATCGGCTGGCCTGGATCCAAGCCACGTGTCCGCAAGCCTCCGTTCGCGACGGAGCGGCCGCGCTCGACAACGCGAAAGAAGCCTGCGCCCTCACCTCGTCGCGCAATCCCGAATATCTGGCCACGCTCGCTGCGGCCCAGGCCGAGACGGGCGACTTCAAAGCGGCCGCCGAGACCGATCAAAAGGCGCTGCGGTTGGCGACTGCACCCACCCGCGCTGACGAGGCAGCCCCCCTGGCCGATCTGCCGCGGATGCGTCAGCAATTGCAGGCGGCCCTCGACAATCGGCCGTTTCGCGACCGTTCCGTCGGCTCGAGCGTGCCGATCTACGGCTTCGGGGCGATGTTGTTTCTGGGCTTCACCGCGGGAGCCTGGTCGTGCGCCCGCCGCGGCATGAGCGTCGGCTATACGCCCGAAATGATGTGGGACATCGCGATCTGGCTGTTCATAGCCGGCGTGATTGGCTGCCGCGTCTTCTACTGCGTCCAATACAGCAAACACGTGTTCTTCAATTACGAGAACGGCGAGTATGTGCTTAAGAGCCTGCCGGCGCTCGTTTTTTCGGCCGTGAATCTGCCCGACGGCGGGCTGGTCTGGTACGGCGGGTTGGTTTCCGGAGTGCTCGCGGCAGTGTGGCTGGCGCGAGCGCAAGATCAACTTCCTCGAAGTGGGCGACGTCGTCATCCCGTCGTTGCTGCTGGGCCTGGCATTCGGCCGCGTCGGCTGCTTCCTGAACGGCTGCTGCTACGGTGATCGGTGCAGCCTCCCCTGGGGCGTGCGATTCCCGATGGGCAGCGTGCCCGACATGTCGCTGGTGCTCCATGGCTATCTGGGGGCCGACCAGGACTTTTCGTTGCGGCTGCATCCGACGCAGCTCTACAGCTCGCTCAACGCGCTGATCTTGTTCTGCCTGACCAGCATCTACTTCTACTATCGCCCGCGGAACGGATCGGTGATCGCCCTAGGCGCAATCACGTATGCCATCACGCGGTTCACGATCGAGTTTCTGCGGGACGACGAAGTGGGACAGTTCGGCACCCCGCTCACCATTTCGCAGTGGCTCAGCATCGTGATGTTCGTCCTCGCCCTGGGGTTCGTCGCCTGGCTGTCGCGGCAGCCGATGCTGCCGCAGGCCTCCCGCGCGCCCCGGCGCGCGAGCCCGTCACGGCTTGACAGGAGCCTTGGGACGACAGACGATGGGGTCGCTGCGACCTGTCGCGGCCGGGATGCGGTTTGCCGATCCCGTTTTGGAACCCGGGCGGCAGCGCCCGGTTCAGGACACGGGCGGCAGCGCCCGGTTCTCCGTTCGCCGCCACTCGGGCTCGTGCCAAAACGTGTCCAGCGACGACAAACAGCTCATTCGACAATGTCTGGCAGGCCGCACGGAGGCTTTCGGCGAACTGGTGGTCCGTTACCAGGATCGCCTCTGCAACTCCCTCTTCCGTGTGCTCGGCTCGTCCGATGACGCCCGTGACGCCGCCCAAGACGCCTTTGTGCAGGCGTTTCAAAAGCTGAAGACGTTCCGCGGCAACTCAGCCTTTTACTCGTGGCTGTTCCGCATCGCGCTTAATGCGGCCGCCACCCAGCGACGGCGGACCCGCCAGAAGCCGACGTCGATCGAGTCGATGCGAGAAACGAGCGGCCAGACGCCGGCCGACACGCACCCGGAATCAGCCCCCTCGCACTCGATGGAACGAGCCGAACGCCAAAAGGCCGTCCAGGCCGCACTCGCCGCCCTGCCCGCCGAATTCCGCATCCCGCTGGTCCTCAAGGAAATCGACGGCCTGAAGTACCAGGAAATTGCCGAAATCGTCGGCTGCCCCATCGGCACCGTCCGCAGCCGCATCCACCGGGCCCGCGTCGAACTGCGCCAACGGCTGGCGTCGCAGCTCGAGGAAGAAGAGCCTTCGGTGCCGCAGGAATGAGTGCGTCGCGGAGACCGCGCGATGGAGTACTTGTTTGCAATTGTTTTCGGTTTCCGCGGAATCGAGGCTGTCGCCGCCTTCGAAGCGGCCCCCACGAATCCCTCGGCGTGGTTCTACCGGAAGGCGGCCCTTTGCTTCTTCCTCTTGGGCGCGTTTCTGTTCCTCGCGGCTTCCGTGATTGACGTTGTTGCGAACGCTCGCGCGATCGGAGAGATCTTCGGCTGGTCGGGAATCGGCTGCGCGCAGGTCAGCGTGATTTGCGGCCTGCGCTATTCGGCCGTCAACAACCGGGCGGACGCGCTGAATAACGGCGCCAAACCATAAGGGGATGAGTGTGCACGTTGCGCCAGCTTTGTTTGTCGCCATCGCATTGACCCAAGACCCGAGCGCTCCGGCGATCGATTCGGGTGTTGCCGCCGAGTTGTCTCGGTTGGAAAAGGAGTGGAACGCAGCCCATGTTCGCGGGGACGCGGCGGTGCTCGATCGGCTCTGGGCAGACGATTTTGTCGCTACGGTTCCGAACATGCCGCGTTGGAACAAGGCCCAGACGATGCAGGTGTGGCGCTCGGGACGGATGAAATTCAAAAGCTACGACACGTCCGGGGTTGAGATACGGACTTATGGCCATACCGCCGTGGTGACCGGTCAACTCCACAGAACGCGGGTCCTCGGCGCCCGCGCGATCGATGACAACTGGCAATTCACCAAAGTTTACGTCCGTGGCCCGCAAGGCTGGAAGGTCGTCGCATTTCACGCCTCCGATGCGCCGCCAAAGTCGCGTCCGAATGGGCCGTGAACCGCCCGCGTCCGAAAAACTGGTCTTGGACAAATCGAGTATTTGTGGCTGAATGGAGATAAGGATCCTTTTCCGCGTTGGCCGCGCCGACCCGCTCTCGGCGAGTGCACTCGTAGTTTCAGCATGCGGCGATCGTCCGCCTCCCAGCAGGATTCCGGTCAGCATTTGTCCGCCGGGGAAGGATCCCCGGCGGGAACGAAAAAGGATCCCCGCCGGTGATGGGGATCCGTTTTCACTAAAGGGGAGAAAAGATCCCCAGCAGTCGACGGCAGGGCAGCGGGACTCGGACGGTCGCCTCGCGGGTTGTCCGCAGTTGCAGGGTGGTCACAATCTATCCGGTGGGTCGGTGGGTCGGGACACTTGCTTTCAATAGGAAGCTGACCCACAAAGTAGCTGACCCATCCCCTCGGCCCGAGCGTTGGACTGGGACGGGACACAGGGGCGGGACGGGACAAGCTAGGTCCGAACTCGAACCCCGGTCTCAGGTCCGGTCTGTTCTTAACAATTCGAAACGAGTCCGGCCGTAGTCTTTAGAGGGCAGCGACTTACGGCGGACAAAAGTCCGGTCCGGACACTTTCGCCCAAAGGGACCGCAGATGGGACGGGACCCGAGCGGGACGGGACACGTCTTTTGATTCGGGGAGCCCGCAGGGGCACGGCACGGGACACAGACGTTCGGCACGAGCCACCGGGTCGGCGGGTTCGGCGGTCCATCACTCAAGGAGAGCTTCCCAGGAGGACAGACCAATGGTTGCCAATGCGTGTCCGGAGTGTGGCGCGGCGATGGAAGAGGGATTCATCCCCGACCGCTCTTATGCCCAGGTCCTGCAACTGGTCTGGCAGCGCGGGGAGCCGGAACCGGTGAAGTTCTTCGGAATGTCCAGCGGCAGCATCGGGCTGCGGAAGGAGGATGACCTGAACGTGACCGCCCACCGCTGCACGCGCTGCGGCTATCTCAAGCTCTACGCGCTGCCCAAGACCGAGTGAGCAATGCGCATTGGTGCGGCGTCCGGCGGCCACCCGCTGGCGATCGATCAACAGCAGGGAATCACGATCGCGCGCTGGCACGAGATTGCCGGCCAGATTTTGCACGCCCGGCCGGCGGCTGCCTGGAGGGCTAACCCTTTGGATCACGGTCACACGACCGCCGGTCCACCGTATTCCGGAAGCCGAAAATCATCTCGTAACGCAGCGCCAAGAAAAAGCTTGGCGAGCAACGGCTTTCCCGACAGGTTGGTGGCGACGTTCCGCCAGAACATCCCCCATGACGTGTTCGGGGCAAAAAAGCCGATCATTCGCAAAGCGGCCTTTTGTTTCGACTGGAGGAATGGCCGGAGAGTCGCTTCGTACTTTTCAAGGGCTCGGGCGACGTCGCCGGCGGCGCGGTGAAGTTCGCCCGCCAGAACGTACGCCTCGAGCATCGCCAACCCCGTCCCCTCGCCCGCCAGCAAAGACACGCACGCGGCCGCGTCGCCGATCAAGACCACACGTCCTTTGGACCACCGATCGATTCGAATTTGACTCACGCGGTCAAAGTAGATGTCGTCCACTTCGTCGAGCCGCGCCAGAATCCGCGGAACCTCCCAGCCGACGTCGCGGAAGACCGTTCGCAGCGCCTCCCGGCGGTCGTTCAAGGACCTGGGCTCGGCGCCCAGAAGCTCGTCGCGGAACACGAAGAGAAACGACGTGACATCGTGCCGCAGCGCGATGCGAAACACTTGCCGCTTCGGCACGGTGTAGCTGAGGTAAACCAACTCGTCGCGTGGACGGTAGCCCGGCAGGTCCAAGGCCGCAACGCGGCACCCTAACGGGTGTTCGAACTGCGCCTCGGGCCCGAACGCCGACGAGCGGATCTGAGAATGCAAACCATCCGCACCGACGACCAGATCGAATTCTTCTTCCGAATTGTCGGAGAGCCGAGCTCGCACGGTTCGTTCGCGCGGATCGATCCCCACGATTGATTGACCGAACCGGGTTTCGACCTCCGGGCAAGAGCGAAAGACGGTCGACGCGAGGTCCCCTCGAGCGAGACTGAGGTAACGATCCTTCATCAGGGATCGAAAGGTGTTCACGTCCAAGCTGGCGACGGTTCTGCCGGACTCACCCAGCAGCCGCAGCTCCTGGATCGCGTAGCCCTGTTGAAACAGCGCCGGCACAAGTCCCATTCGTTCGGCCACGTCGTAGCCGACGCCCCAGAAGTCGATGAGATAGCCGCCCGTGCGGAGACTCGGGGCTTTCTCAAAGAGAACCGGTTCGTGCCCGTAATGCCGCAACCACCATGCCAGAGTCGGACCAGCCACTCCGGTCCCGTTGATCGCGACTCTCACATCAACCCTCTTAGAAGCAAGGATCTGGCTGGTGAGCCGTTTCCAGCCGTCGCGCGATTCGATCGGCCCAGAGCCGTCACCCTTTCGACTTGCCCGCGGCAAGTGCCTTCACGTCGTTGGTCGTGAGGGGATTGCCGCCGATTCCCCAGTCGCCGCTCTTGACCTCTTCGATGACGACCCAGGTCACCGAGCGCATCTGCTCGCCTTCGATCGAGACCATCGTATCGGTGAGCTTGCGGATCATCTCTTGCTTCTGAGATTGGCTGAAAACGCCTTCGATGATTTTGACATTCAAGAGTGGCATGCGTGCTCTCCAGTCGGGGCCCGTTTCCGGATCGATCTTGGTTTCGACGCACATCCTGCCGCGCATCGCGGCACAAAGCAAATTGCCCGGGGCGCGGACCCGGGACGGTCGGCTCCAACGATTTCAAAACGTCTTCGAGGCCAGCCGCAAGGGGGCGACGCGTCGGCTCAGTGAGGCGCGATACCCGGCAGGGCCGTGAAGAGGTAGTAGGCCCGCGGCACGGCTGCATCGAGCACGGCGCCCAGGCGCGACTCAGGCTTGGCCGACTCGCTCGACGACACCAGCCGCTCGATCAAATTGGGCGGCGATTCGTAGGAGACAACGCGGACCTTATCGAGCTTCAGCCGGTCTTTGAGCGACTTGACCGCGTCGTC
Organism: uncultured Planctomycetaceae bacterium; assembly: GCA_963800135.1. GTDB lineage: Bacteria > Planctomycetota > Planctomycetia > Planctomycetales > Planctomycetaceae > DASPSM01. Next base: position 555,388 of record CAWCZR010000004.1, read on the forward strand.
GAGGAAGCCGATCTGGTCGACCAGTTTTCGCTCTTTGGCCTGCTTGGCGGTGAAGACCTGTCCCGTGGCCATTTCGCGAATCTTCTTGATGTCGAGCCCCTTGCGGCTGCCGACGATGACTTCCAAAAAGCGGTCGAGCGTTTCGTCCAGAATCTCCATCCAGAGCTTCTTGTCCGTCTCGGAAACGGGGCGGAACAGGCTCAGCGTGTCTTTGTACGGCCCGGTCTTGAGGGAATCTTCCTTCACCCCCGCCTTCTCGGCCAAACCCGAGATGTCATAGTGCGGCAAAATTACCCCAATTGACCCGGTCCAACATGTGGGCTCGGCAAAGATCACGCCGTCGGGCCCGGCCCCCATGGCGACGTAATAGCCGCCCGAAGCCGCGAGGCGTTTCATTTGCACGTTGATCGGTTTGTGCTTGTCGGTGTCGAGCGTGCGTAGGGCGTGATAAATCTCGTTGCTGTCGGCAACTAGTCCGCCGGGCGAATCGACGACCAGCACCACGCCTTTCACGCTGTCGTCACGGCTCGCTTGCTTGATGGCGTTGAGCACGTGGCCGGTGAACGGGGGCATGATGGTCCCCTCGACGGCGACCAGCGCGATCTTGTCCGAAGCCAGCGGATCGCCCGAGTGGAAGCGTTCCACGACTCCGTCGGCGTCAACGAAGTAGCTGTGCCACGCGGAATACAGCATCAAGTTGAAGGCGACGGAGATCAGGAGGACCAGCATCAACAGCCAAAAAGTGAAGCGGCGGCGCGGTGCTTGGACCACCACGACGGGCCGGTCAGCGGGAATAGAACGATCACTTGGCGCACTCATCACGGAGGCCCTGGTAAGAGGAGCAAGCTACAGCCGGTTTTCCGGTGATTCCCGTTCTGCCGGCGAGGGTTGCCCGAATCGTTGGCAAAACCCCCACGCGCGTCAAAACCGAACTGGGCGCGCGTCGATAAAAGCTCTGGCGAAAGCGATTACTCCAGCCGTGACGATTATCCCTCGTCGTCCTGCGGAGTGCAATCTCCGGGCTTTACGCATTACGCAGCCCGCGCCCGCAGCTCCGCTCGCGATTCGAGGAGATCCAGGGAATGACTGCCTTTCGTTCGCGCTCCGCACTTGCCGTCTGCTCGCTGATGGGGACCGCCGTCACGGTCAGCCTGGCCAGTTACGTTTGGGCGCAGCAACCGGCCGAGAACTGGCCGTTCGAAGAACACAACACAACGCCTGCCACGCAGCCGACCGCACCGCCGCAGCAAAAGTCGCCCGTGCAAAAGCGGCTCGAAGAACTCTATCGCCGCGACAATCGGCCGCTTCCCGATTACATGCGGCAAGACGCCACGAGCGAACAAGCTGCTCCGGGCCAGGCCGGCGGCTATCCGACCGCGGGCGACGTCGGCTCCATGCGGACCCAGCGCGAGGCCTCGCCCCCGGCGCAGGGAACCGTGCACCAGCAACTGTCCGACTACTATCAGAGCCAGGGCAAATCGATGCCGGTGCCGCAACGCGCGGCCGGCAGCTCGTCGATGGGTTCGACACAGAACTCGCCCTATCAGTCGGGCACGGCCCGTCAGCCGGGCCAGGCGACTGCCGCGCAGCCGGCCCAGGGCCACTGGTACGATCGCATCAATCCGTTCCACAAATCGACTCCGCCGGCGCAGCCGCAGAGCCAGGTGCAGTCGAGCGCCACGATGAGCACGGTCGCGATCGACGTCGATCACTCGGCGCCCGCCCCGCAAGGGTTCGCCCGCGTCACGTCGCCGACCGCCCCGGTCCAGGGATCGCCCGCGGTGCTGACGGTGCAGGAGTCGTCTTCCCCGAAGTCAGTTCCCTCGGCCGCATCGAAGTCGTTTGCGGCGTCCGACGCTCCGGGCCCTGTTGCTGCGCCCGTCGCCAAGTCGGGCAGCTTCTGGGCTGACCTGAGCCTGCGACGCGCCGCGTCTCAGCCGCCGGCCTCGCCCTTCCCCACGCCGATCGTGGTCGACCTCGGACCGGGCCTCGATCTGGTGCGGAAGTCGCAGTCTCCGGCATCGGAGGCTCCGGTCGTGGCAGCTCCGGTGGTGGCCACTCGCCCGGCACCCTCGAAAGTGAAGCTGGCCGTCGTGGACCCGGGTGCGATTGTCTCCTCGGCTGAGCCTCCTGTGGCTCCGGCTGCTCCGAAAGTGGCTGCCGCGAACGCCGTCGCCGACGAACCGGCGATGCCGTTCCTGTCCTCTTCCGAGGCGGACGCCGACCATCAAACGTCGAGCAGCCCCTACACCGGCTTGACCCTCGAGGACGAACAGAGCCAGCTCACTCCGCCGACGCCTGAGTCAAAGAGAACCGCCGCGAATTCGGCGGCGCACGCGCCGGCCACCGCTGCGGCTGACACGCGTCACGCAGAATCGGCGAAGAGTGTGTCGCCCGCTCCGCAGTCAAAGGACCCGTTGCCGGCCGACTCGCACGAAACCGCGGACCACAATCCCGCGGCCAAGCCGACGCACGGTGCTTCGGCCCACTCAGTCGCGACCGACCACGAGCCGACTTCCTCGGCGGCTCCGCAACAGCAGGCGAGCGACGAGCATAGTGAACCGAGCGGGCACAAGACGATCAGCGACGCTCCGATTGCCGACGAACAGCCGGCCGTCACCCCGCACCCGAGTGCGGCGCCGAATCATGTCGCCGAGCAGCATCACGCGGCCGAGCAGCACGTAGCGCGCGAGCAGCAAGGTGCGACCGATCATACGACAGCCGCCCACCCGCATCATTCGCAAACGGCGCGGGAGAAAACGCGACTGATCGAAGAGCGAGCCGGTCAGCGCGGCTTAAAGGGCTTCTGCCCGGTCGTGCTGCGTGATCAGCGCGAACTGGCCGACGTGAACCTGGCCTACTGCTCGATCTATCACGGACGCAAATACTACTTCTCGTCGGCCGAGGCCGAGGCCCGCTTTGAGGCGTGCCCGCACAAATACGCCCCGATCGCCGGCGGAGTGGACGTCGTCGTCAAAACCAACAGCGACCAGGATGTCGAGGGATCGCTCGACTTCGCGCTGTGGTACAAGGACCGCCTCTATCTTTTCTGCAGCCCCGAAAGCCTCCAGGCATTTTCTCTGAGCCCGACGGCTTACTCGGCTGCCGCTCAACGGATCGAATAATTCGCAGACGGTACGTTACGGAGGGAAGGGATCCCTCAAGACTTCCAGGGATCGGAAGATTGGCCCCGAGCGGAAGACCCAGCCGCTCGGGGCCTTTTCGTTGCGCGGACCAATCGCCGGCGTCGGCAATCGTTTCATGCCGTGTCAGTGCGTCTCAGTTAGTTTCAAATCCCTTGTTTTCTAGGCTGAACTGCGGGCGTCGCCTGAGCGTCTATACCGGCCGCGCATCGACTCGCTTGTTTCACCACGTATCACACCGTGCCAGCGTGAATCAGTTCCGAGTGCCAATAGAGGTGCCAATAGGAGTGCCAACGAGCGCAACAAAAAAGGGGGCTTTGTTCGCCCCCAGTGCCTCAGCACCAGCACCCGCGATTCAACCAACCGCGACTGAACCAGAACCCGAGGCCGACACCTGCGACGGCAGCGATCGCACTCCCTGCAGCGATTGGGCAACCTCCGCGCGTTGAGCGTGCGTGTATTTCAAAGTTTGCTTGATGTTCGCGTGGCGGGCGAGGGCCTGCGCGTGGTGTACCTTCATCCCACTGTCCATCGTCCGCGTGATCATCGTGTGACGCAGAGCGTGGAAGTCCGCGTATCCCTCGCGCGTCCGATAGCACAGGAAGCCTGACGCCTCTCGAGCCTTCGTCTCGTTGTCGTCGGCCGACGCATCGAGCCAGCGTTTGCGAGCAGCCTTGAGATCGCGACGAACGGTTTCTGCCGACCGCCGCTCCTTCATCGCGGAACCCGTCCACAGACGCCCTGCGTTGCCCGCTGGCGTGCCTCTCAGGGAGAGGATGGCCGGAAGGGCAGCCTGCGCACCGACACGCGTCGCGAGCCATGCACGCAGCCGGGGCACGATATCCGGGTGAAGCGGCAGCACGTCTTCGCGTCGATGCTTGGAGTGGCAAGCCTCGACGGTGACAGTCGGCGGGCTGCCTGCAAGATCGAACGACTCGGGCGTGAGGCTCTTGAGCTCGCTCGCCCGCAGTCCGGTCGTGAGGGCAACTCGGTAAAGCATCGCCCGATCTTCGCCGGAGATTTCGCCAATGACGGGCCCGGCTTCAGTCGAATCGAGCAGCCAAGCAATTTCGTCGTCTGCGAGTGCTCGACGCGGCCGCCGAACGTCCGTCTCTTCGTTGAGCACCGGTGCCTTGCCATAGGGGTTCACCGAGCATCGATTGCCGCGCTTGCGATCCGACAACCAGTAGCAGAACGCGGCCATCGCCCGCATGTGGTGGTTTGACGTCGCAATCCCGAAATGAGGATCGGATGCCCGCTGCTCTTCGAGCCACGTGCTGACCTTTTCCGGGTTGATGCAACCGATGAAGCGAAACTCACAGCCGGCGACAATTGCCCGCACGCGCTGAGCCGTCAGAGCGCGGTGCTTCTCGGTGATGGTGGTTCCTTTCAAGCCCGGCCGCTTCTCGAAGTCGTCGATATGCTCGGCGAGCGGGCGCCACGTGTGCTTTGCATACGGATCGGCGACGCCGGCATGTCCACGCTCGGATTGCTTCACGATATCGGCCAGCATTTGGGCAGCGGCCACCTTGTCGGTCGCCAGCGGCACGCGGTGCACGTTGCCGGCGAGGTCCCGGTACTGGCCGTACCACTTCTCGGTGCGGCATTTCTTCTTCCGGCCGGTCGCTGGGTCTTTCTTGTAGTACACGCGTTTGAAGAGCGCCATTGTTTACCCTCTCTTTCGGAGTTCGAGATCCAGTGCCGACGCGATCTTTGCCGCAACGTCGAGCCGCAGAGTCCGCTTCCCAGCAAGGAAGCGGGAGACAGACCCGTGATCTGCCAGGCCGGCCAGCTCGGCCAATTCGGTAACAGCCTTGCCGCTGTCGACCATCGCCTGACGTAACTGCTCATCGAGCATCGCGGGTTTCTTTCGGCCGGGTTTCTTTCCCATGCCGAGGCAGTTTACGTGTCATTTGTCACAGTGACAATAGACACGAACCGGCTTCCGCTCAGAATTTCTTGAATCATGCTGGCGCTGCTCGACGCCAGGATGGCCGATCAAACGGAGCCAGTCGGCCAGGAGCGGGGCGCGTCCGTCGACAGGCCAGGGCCAGACCAGTTGCTTGGGTTGAGGCTCGACGATGGGCATGCTCTTTCCTTCCGTTGTCACGGTGCCGGCGTTAGGACCAGGGTGTTCGGGAACGTCACGCAGCCGACGCCGAAGTTGCCGAGCGACGTGAACGTGTTCGCGGCCAGCGGCTTGAACAGCGCGAGGTTAGCGAAGACGTACTCGGCGATGGTGTTCGAGCCGCCCAAACCGGCTAAGAGCGTGAATTCCCCGGCACCCGCAAATAGCGTCAGCTTCCAAAGGGGGAACGTCCCACCCTGCCCAGGACAGTTGATCGTTTGCGGGCATTCCCATGTGCAATTGCCCCCAACGATTCCCACGAACGGCAGGAGCGCGGGCGTGTGATAGGCCGAGCACCCGTTGCAGTCGGTGACCGACGGCTTCAGGCCCGGAATGGCCGCCGCCATCCACACCGCAGCGATCGCGGAGAATGGCGAGCAGTCGCCGGTCGTTTCGACCTGGCACTGACACGCACAACCAGGCGGGCGACCCATTTTACGACGCCTCCGACGCGGACTCAGCGAGGATGCTCAACACCAGCTCGCGAACGTCCTGGGCGCGATCGTCGGTCGCGAGCCACTGTCGGGTTCGGGCCACAATCTCAGACCGGGCGGCCGCGGCCCGTTATGTTGCCGAAAATCAACGCGGGAATCGGACAAAAAAGTGGCCGCTTTAACCCGCGCGGCGAACTACTGTTTGAATGGGTCATGTGTGCTACGAAAAAAACCAAAGAGATGGGGCCAACAGCAATGAAAACCTTCACAAACAGCATCAACAAGTTCATCGCTTCCGAAGACGGTCCGACTGCGGTCGAGTACGCTGTCATGCTCGCTCTGATCGTCGTGGTCTGTCTGACTGCCATTCAAGCGGTCGGCACCAACGCGAACGCCAAGTTCAACACGGTGAAGAACGCGCTCACCTAAGAACGATTCTTTCCGTTGCGGGTCGAAAAGCGGGGATCCAAGGCAGTGGGATCCCCGCTTTTTTCGCTCAATTATGCCGCCGGGCCGAGACGGTGCGGTCCCTCGCGAAACCGGCAGCCGATCATGCTTCCTCAGTTCACAGCGCCCTCGCGGCGCCTCTCCGCTTCGCCCGGCGTCCAGGTCGACTGAATTGCCTCGCACTCCGCGGCGATGGCCTCAGGGCTCGGCAGATAGGACGAGGTCGAGGGCAACGGCCGCGTGGGCTTCGGAGTTTCGCTGCCGAGTGCAGAGGCAAGAGGCCGCAAGCGCGGGCGGCCACCTTTGCTACCGCAACACCACAACTCCTGAGCCTCGGGCGAAACGTCTTTGCCGCCGTTGCACTTTCGGCAGACCAAGACCGATTTGCCATCGCGGGCCGCGAACACTGGCCGCAGGTCAAAGAGTCCCCAGTCGCACAGCTCCACGCCGCAATCGGGACACTTCTGTCCCGGGGTTAACGCTCTCCGGGCGGCCTTGAATGCGAACGCCGCTTTCGACCGCGCCTTGTCTGCGGCCTTCTTTCGTGCGTTGCCTTGGGCTTTCTGGGCTTCGGAGCCGGCCGTGAAATCGTCGGCACCGAACGATGCGAAGGCGGCCTGTTCCCTTGGCGGGACGGGCATCGGCGAACGCGGGACCATGACCGCGATTCCGTCTGCCGGAGTCCAGAACCGCGGGAGCCGCCTTGGCGTTGACGCCCGCTGTGCAACGGCTGTCGAGAGCAACAGCCTTTTCGAGACCGGGCCCGTCGGCCGCTCGTCACTCGAAATCTCACCGAGAATCGGCGGTTTCGCCAGGCCCCAACGAACGCCGTCGTATTGCGACCATTCGTCGTTGCCGTGCTCAATCGGTTCGCTAGAATCTTCGTTGCACGTGCCGATCCCATGCCCTTCGCTGCCTTCAACAGCTGGACGTGGGGTCGGTTTCGTTTGCGCCTGACTCTCGAGGTCGGTTCGATCCATTCTCAGGCGTGGCATTGGGATTCCTTCCCCGGGGGCTTCCACCCCCGGCAAATGAAAAACCCCGCGAGCGCCAAAGATGCAGCCTTCGACGCGCGGGGGCTTCTCTGTGAACGGCTTTCGCCGATTCATTCCAGATTGTACGCAAGCCGCTCTGCTGCATAGAGCGTGCTTGTTCAACACAGTTAAACAAGGTTGAACACAGCCTGTCAAGCCGATTGAGCGCCCGACGGCCCCGTGTCACAATCTCCGCCATGTCGAAGGAACGGACGCCATCGCCACTTGAGCCTATGCCGGCACACCCCGGCTTTCGCGCAACCAAAGAACAGTTTGAATGGCTCCAAGAGGCGAGCGCCTCCCTCGGGTTTGTGAACCTCGGGGAATGGCTCCGCCAGCTCGCCATCGCGAGCGGTGAAGCGAAACTCGGCAAGCCGTTTCCGCGGCGCAAGCCGATTGAGTCGCCCCGAAAGAAGCTACGTTGACCGGCACCAATGGAGCACCATTTCACAAAGCAGCTCGTCTACATTTTGCTGGTGGGCTGGTTCGCCCTGTTTGCTGTGAACCAGGTCGCTTGGGCTTTCGTCACGTTGACGAGCTTTATGCTGTTGGCGGGATTCGTCATTTCGCGGTTTGTTCTGGGGGTCCGTGGCTGGGCCAATCTCAGCATGTCGACCGCAGGCTGCGGGTCCGGCATGGCGCTGGTCTTTTGGCTACTGTTCCGCGTGCTTGCCTAAGAAAGCGCTGATGCGGGCCGGGAGCATCAGTAATGAAAACTCTCATCGGTCAAATTCTCTGGGTCGCGATATTCTGCGGGGTCATCTATCTGGTGTGGCTGCTGCGGTGGCTGACCCACTGACGCCCCGACGAGCCGGAATGACGCGCATGAGCGACGAACCGAAGCGACGATTCGCATTCTGGCTCGGGATGTCCGCGTTCGCGGCCGGGGCGCTCACCGTGGTCCTCATCAATTGGCTTCGCGGGCATTGAGCGCAGCCTCCCGTTAAACTGGCGGGATGGACTCGCGCGACCTGACACCCGCCCAAGCCAACGCCATCGGCGAGCGGCTGATTCCGCTCGCTCAGATCCTGGTGAAGTGGTCGGGACGGATGATTCAACGCGAGTTCCCGCCCAGCGACCCGTTGAGGGTGGCGACGAACGATGCCGTCAAGGCTGTCGCGGATCTGGCAATGAGGTTCGGCCGTATCGCCGACCCGCACCCGCTTCGCCTTACCGACCGGCCGACGGAAGGGGAGCGACGTGTTCAATCTAAGTGAGTTCGACATGGCCAAGCTGGAGTCGCGGTGGCAGGCCAACGAGCGCCGGCTGAACGAACTCCACGCCATGACGCCGCCGGAGCGTGAGGCGAACGGCGAGGAAATCGATTGGCTCGAAGCGAAGCAGGATGAAATCGAATTCCAATTGAGCTTCGAACTACTTCCTCCTCCCAACTTGCCGGACGACCGACCGGAATTGTGCGGGTTCTGGACCGCGATGGAATGACGGCACGCGACCCCGACTTGCTCGCAAAGCTGCGCGCTCACCTCGACGCCGCACGCCAGCTCGCCAATAAGCCCAAGCCGGTGGCCGATTTCTTCGCACGCGGCGACTTCGAAGACCGCGAATGGCGCGGAGGTGCTCGCCTCGTGGCTGAAGAGACCAGCCTTTCTGAGTGGCTGCGGAGGATCGCGATTACCGAGGGCCAGAAACTTCTTGGCAGACCTTTCCCTAGACGGAAGGTGCTAGAATCCGGCTCGGCCACCAAGAAGAAAAAACGTCGCTGATTGACCGTGTTGACCACTGAAGGGACGACATGAACACGCAGCGTTCGACCGGGCGAATTTGGCTCGCGATTCTCGGCACGTGGGCGATCCTCATCGGAGGCACGATGCTACCGGCCGGCAGACTCGCGCCTGCCCAGGGCGATACGCCGGTGATCGATGTCATTCGAGCCAGGCGATTTGTACTCGTGAACGCACAAGGGGGAGCCGTTGGGCGCTTGGAGACCGATGAAAATGGCGGAGCCCGGTTTGTGCTCAAGGCCAATCTCGACGCGCAGACGGTCATGCTGACGGCAAGCCCGATGGCGATCAGCCTAAAAGACCCCACCGGCGAGACCGAACTGAGCGCCAAGCGAATAACGCTGTCACACGCCGACCCAGAGCAAGAGCGCCGACGCCAGGCATGGGTTGCGGCTCACCCCAACGCTGCGGCAGGGAAAGGCACGCCGGCCGAAGTTCTCGAGTTCGCGTCCCTTGTCGATCCGGTCGGGGTAGCCATTCAGCTCGTCAACAATGCGGGAGCCGTGAACGTGTACAGTCCAACCGGACAACTCTCGGGCGCGATCTATTGCGACGCGACTAATCGGGGTCGCGTGACAGTCAACGACGAGCAAGGGCGCCCGGCCGCAGAACTGCGCGGCAACTGAGGGGCGCACACCCCAGGCCTAATGCTCGGATCAGTCGTCGGTTTTCGCTGGCGGCTTCACCGGTTTGCCAAGCGCGCTTACAAACTCGTCGACCGAATGGCCGGAGGTTCTTATTAATCCGCGAAGCGTGCCGGGCTTTAAACCCTGCGAGCCATGAACTGGCACAGAAAGAACGTTGGCGTAGCCGGACTTTTTGAGAATGTGATGGCTGCCCGTGATCCTCGATTGCACAAAGCCCAACCGTCCGAACGCTTCGATTGCTTCCTTGCCGGTAACGCTCGGAAGCTCAGACATGCACCACAATCCGCCTCTCGGCTACGACGTTGCCCTCAACCTTGACGTCCGACCAAGGGATATTGCCCATCGCCACGTACTCCTCCAAAACACCGCGGCAGGCTTCAGCGATGTTTTCGAGAGCCCCATCGACGGTCTCGCCTTGGCTCACTGCCCCCGGAAGATTGCGCGCGTGCGCCGAATAGCCGCCGGCCGGTTCTTCGACAATCGCGACCAGACACTGATACGCCTTGGTCTCAGTGAAATTGGTCCACCTTGCTTCGCGTTTTTTGGTCTCGTGGCCAATCGTTTCGGCGATCTCGATTGTTCCGGTCATGCGTCACCCTCGCCTTCATCTTGTCTCTTGATCGGTCTCACTATGACCCGGTGTGAGCCGATGAGTTCGTTGTCGCAGAGCAGTTCAAGGGCGCACGTGCGCCTCCCGCTGGCCCTCGGGGGCATTCATCGGCAGCGGCAGGAGCGGCAGCGGTATGACGATCTCGGCAGTCTGGAGCGGATCGGAATTACGGAGCCCGAATTTGAGCTGGAGCAATACTGCATTGTCGGCAAGATCAACATAACGGAGCTCGAAATTGTACTCGCCGTTCAATTCAGTCAGGCTGACGTACGCCCAAGGCGAACCGCTGACATGTCCACGGTCTAATGGAACATCAATGTGCTTTGCCGCGCTTGCGTCATCTGCAGGCTGGGCTTTCGGCGACCCGAAAGTCAGCTCGCTGAAAACTCCGCAAATGATGTACTTCCCGGTCGCCCTGTCCTGATAGACATGATCGGCGAGTAGAAGTGCCTGAAGTAGCGGCTTTGTCACGTGTCGAGTCCCGCCGGGAAAACGGGCAGTCGCCGCGCTCCCTAGCTAGGGCCGGCCCCGACCATTCTACAGAAATCGTACCGCCAGCCCGCGGCCAACACCAACAAAACCCGCAACAAAGAGTGCCGAAGACCGGTGCGAGCGCGAAAAACAGGCGGAATTTGCGGGTCAATTTGTTTCGGCGGGCGCGCCCACGTCGCCGTCATCCCCGCTGCCAATCGGCCGGGAGGCTACCGACGATGACCGCGGCGCCCGCGGCCGGTACCAAAACCACTTGAGGCATGCGGATTGACGGCGCCGACACGCTAAACGCGAGGTTGGCCCGCTGACGCGTTCGAGCCGCCCAGGATGGCCTCTGAGTCTCGCAGCCCACGAACTTCGCCAATGGCGCGCGAAAACCGCGAATCTATCCGACCGACGAGGCGACGGTTGAGGTTCTCTGTGAGCCGTTCGGCCGACTTCCGCCGGTCGGCCTCGGTCCATCCCCTTTTCCGCGCTGGCCGAACGACCTGGGCCACCTGCTCGAAATCGCGGAGACGAAACAGCCAGGTCGCGAACCGCTCGCCAACGACGTAGCGCCGGCAGCAGTCGAGCGAGTCGAGCCGCTTGCGGATGCTGGGCCGTCCCTCGACATCGACGGCCAGCACGCGGCGGCCGTGTGGGTAGATCGTGCCGAACCGGGAATGCATCAGCATCATCCATGGGTCGAGGCAGTCGGCCGGGCGGTGACGCGGATCGTAGGCCGGGTCGAACCGCACGACGAACCGGCGACCTAGGTTGAGGCAATCGGCACCGCTCATCCGTGCGCCTCCGCTCGCCTGCGTGCCTCTTTGACCTTCGGAGACAGATGCTCTGGCCAGACAAAGTCCTTACGGCAGCCAGTCGGTTCCGTGATCTCGTCGACCAGCCCCCACGCGAGCGCCTCCACGGCTGTCAGCATCGTTTCTTTTTCCACCAGCGGTCGCAGGTCCGAAATACTGCGGCCGGAGCGCTCTGAGTAAATTCGCAAATTGTTGGCCGTGAGCTCATCCAGGAGGTCGGCCCCGCGCCGAAGCTCTTCCGCAGGGAGCCACGCCACTCCGTACGAATCTTGTCCAGGGTCGATACGCAGCACGGCTGGATGGGTAAACATCAAGCCATCCGCCGCGATCCGACGCACGCTACCGGCTTGGGCGATCGTGGCCCCGGCGGAGAAGGCAATCTCGCTCGTCGTGACCACGCGACCAGGCCAGCCCCGGAGAAGGCGGTACACGTCGATCGCTAGCCTGCCGGCACCGCCGATGCAGTCGATCTTGAGATTGATCTCGCTGACGTTCAGGGGAAGCGCGGAGATCCATGCGCAAAAGAGGTTTAAACTCTCGGGCACGGTCTCGGCCGACGGTCGGTTGTTTTCAAAACCGATCATGTCGGGAATCTGCAGCTCGGCCACGGCCGCGTCGCCAGTCTCTTTGAACAAAAAACCCATCGTTGAGCCCCTCAGATTAGCTACATCATCCAAGGCATTTGCGCGGCAGCGCACGTAGCAGCGCATTCGGCGGCTGCCATCGTGGCGGCTATCGCAGCTGCCGTGATCGCGTCCGAGACATCCGCTGTAAAGATCGCGAGGATGGCTGCCTCGACCGGATTGCCGTCCCACATTTCCACCGTGAGACTCGGGTTGCCGCCCTGGCCAACGACCACCACGAGTGCGTTGCCGCTCGACCAGCCGCTTTGGTCAAAGACTGCCGCTGCGGCCCCGGCGATGTTCGGTCCCTGATTCCAGCCACTGCCCCAACTGGCGACGTTCATCGTGGCGCTGTTGCCGGTGAGCGATCGCCCAGAAAGATTGTTGGTCGACGAGGTGAACGTGCCGGCGTTCGTCGCCAGCTGGCAGTCGAACGGATAAACGCCTGTGTTGGAGCCGCCCGTGGCGTAGAGGTACAGGTACGCCGCGTTGACATCCGCCGCCTGGGAGATCGCCACCGACTCGAAGCGGAAGCCGGCAATCGTATTGTTGCCCAGCGCGTCGCTGGTGTCGGTCAGCGACATCCCGCCTGTGCTAGTGAACTCAGTCGCGTCGTCGGTCGACTGGGCGACTTGACCGGTCCAGGTCGATCCGCAAACCCACGGGATCGGGCCGTCGTAGCTCGACGTGCCGTTGGTGTTCTCGGCCGCCACCTGGAGGAAATAAAGCGTCCCGTGGGTGAGGCCGGTGAGCGTGTACGACGTGACCGCGCTGCCAGGGTCGACGTTCGTCCAACTGCCGGCGCCGGCGACCTGATATTGGATCGGGTTGTCGGTGACCGTCCCGCTGCCCTGAGCCCAAGTGAGGCCGATCGATGTCGGCCCGGCGTTGCTGGCCGCGATTCCGCTGGGCGCGCCTGGCGGGCTGCTGGCGGTGTAGTAGCACGTCAGCTCCAAGCCTTCGATGGAACCCGTCAGCGAAACGCTTACTTCGCTGTTGTGAATGGTGAGGCCAAACGTCGGCCCGGTGTTCTCGCCGTTTCCATTGACGTTGGCGGCCGATAGTTCGGTGCTGTTAAATCCGCATGTGTCCGTCGAGCTGCCGACTGAGTAAGTCGTCGCCGTCGTGGTTTGCGTCGTGCCCGCAAGCAGATTTGCCGTAAACGCACCGGCCGTGCTGTCGATCTCGACGTAGGTCGCCAAAAACTCCATGAGGGCGGCGGTGGCTTTGGCCGTGCAGCCGCCGACCAGCCCATTGATCGTGCCACTGACCGAAAAGCCGAAATTGTAGGCGTCGATCGAATAGCTCGACGTGCTGTGCGTCAGGGTCACCGTAGCAAAGTTGCCAGATGGCGAACCTTCGGCGTTCGTCGGGTTCGTCCAGTTCGTACCCGAGGAGGCAAAATTGCCGGTGCTGACCGTCCCTGCGTATTCGGATTGTGAACTCACTTGGTCACCGCCTGCTGCGCGATCGCCTTCACGTGCGGGTGGGCAAGGAAACCCCAGTGATCGTAGGTCGCTTTGGCACGCGCCCGGTCGACCAAGACGCGATTGACCGCCGCGACCCGAGCCCCGGGCGTGTGGCCCTGATTCAGTTTTTCCATGATCCGGCCGTGGACGTCGTCCGATTCGCGACAGTCCCGCTTGTACTGGTTGTAGGTCGTCTTCTCCGCATCGAGGTAGACGATTTCACCGTTTGCGTCGCGCTTCGGTTCCCTGTAGGGGCCGAAACTGTGATCGTGCGCCGAGTGCGGCGGCTCCCCGGCGTCGAAGGCAGCCTGGTCGTCCCAGTAGTCCACGACCAGCACGAGTCCGCGGTCCAGGCTGGAAAGCACTTCGCGGATTTGGCAGACGCAGCCGTTGGGGAGTTGAAGTGGATTCATCATTTTTCCAGTAGAAGTGTACGAACCGTGCCCCTTCGAGTGCCGGCTGTTTTCGTCGAACCGTTCAACTTCCTGCGACAGCCGTTCTTGTGCCCCATGGATTCCCAGCCGGGCCGACCGCTCGCGGTGAACAACTTCCCTCAAAGTTTTTTCTTGCCCAGTCCGTCCCCGGAGCTAGTTGTCGCCGGCATCGGCTAGAGCGAAAGGGTTGCCGCCGAGATCGTCGCCCCCTGTGGAATCGTCACATTCTAGGAAGCGGAGCGCGGTCCACGACGACAACACCTTTGCTTGGCTGTGATCAGGGCACCGGCCAAGTGGAAGGTCATCGTGACCCTCCACTGATTGGCGGAGGTCCGCCAAGTCGATCGCCAAACCCGTCGCGCGGGGATGCAGCGGACCGGCCTCGACGTCGCTTCGGAGCGATCGCAAGAACCTCTCGACGTCTGAGACGCGGACGCCGGTACGGAGAACGATTGGAGCTGGCTGCGTCGCCCGGCGGATGTCGAACGCGCCGAACCACTCGACCAGCCCCCGAACGTCATCCGGCCAGTCGGCCGGACCGGACTTCAGGGCCGGTTTGGCGAACGGGTCGCCCTGGCCCCAATCGAAGTCCAATGGCGCCGACGACTCGCGTTTGCGGGCGTTGGTGCGGTCCTTGATGCGCGCGTACTCAGTTTTGGTCATTGGGTAAAACTCGAATTGAAAAAGCGGTGTTTCCCCGTGCGCTCGGGCTCTCTTCAAAGCCGAGAAGGACCAATGAGCCGTTAAGCGATAACCGTTTAGGTCTCGTATCGCCTTCATGGCTGGCGGCGCGGCACGGAAGGGACGGAAGGGACGGAACCCAAAACCCTGTTTGAGCGCTTCGCGTGCGCCCGTAGAGAATTAACCGGAGAATGACTTCCGTCCCTTCCGTGACTTCCGTTGCTCATGCTCGCAGTCCGATGCCTCGATAACAGACGCCATTGCTCGTAAACCTTTCGGCACCACGGTTTGCGACCTCTTGCGCGAACCGCTTGGGGTTCAACAGGACTTGGCCAGCGTCGGCGGCCCACAGTTCGTACGCGCTGCGCAGGTCGCGAGCCCTGACCGCTGCAGTGGGCTCGATGACGCATCGATCGGTGAAGAATCCACCAACCACGTCCTGTTCGGCCCTGTACGCCTCGGTGGCCTGGACCACGGCCTCAGCGGTTCCCAACCCCTGCTGTTGCCAGTTGAGACAGCCACGGACGGCCCAGGCGAGGATCCCGTCGGCCTCGGCTCGCAGGCGCTCAGGCAGCTTCAGATTCTGCCGATCGCCGTCGAAAGTTTGGGTGAACGGAACCAACCGGATGCGCCGCCAGATCCCGTGGTCGGTGCCGCGAACTGTCGGCTTGTGATTCGTGCAGAGTGCGATCTTCCACGTCGGCTTGAAAGCCCAGAAGTCCTCGCGCATGCGTCGGGCTTTGATCGTGTCATTGCCGGTCAACTCTTTGACCAAACTTTCGTTGAGCCGCCTTCCGTCCTCGGTCTCGACGGCCGCAATGAACCGCTTGCCGAACAAGTCGGCCCGCTCGGTCGGATGTACATCGCCGTGCTTCACGAGCAACAAGTCGGTGCGCCCTTGGTCGAATAGTCCGGCCCCAAAGCGTGCATGAACGCCTCCAACAACGTGCTCTTGCCATTTGCCCCGCGTCCGTGGAATACCGCCAGCACGTGCTCCATGATCTGCCCGCACAGCGCGTATCCGCAGAACCGCTGGACGAACTGAATCAGGTCCTCTTTGCCGTCGAAGACCGACTCCAAGAACCGATCCCACACGTACGATCCGGCGTCGGCGTTGAACTGAGCCGCCGTGCATTTAGTCAGCAGATCTCCCCGCTGATGCTCCCGGTGTGTGCCGTTTCGCAGGTCAACAGTGCCGTTCGGACAGTTGAGCAGCCACGGATCCTGGTCCAGTTCGTTCGGCACGACCGGAATGCCAGGCTCGGATTGAGCCAGCTTGACCATCGCCGCGATGCGATCGCTTCGGCTCGACGCAATCACGTGCTTCGCGAAGTCCTTGCGCTCGACTTCCGGCGTCGAGCCCACCGCGGCCCACATTTCGTCGATGACGGACTTGGCCCGACGTGTGACTTCGCCGGTTTCATCGATCCGCCAGCGGATTCCGTCCCAAATCAGCCATTTGTTCCACTGGTGACAGAATCGAATGTCTCGACCGTGAGCAGCGACGAGCCGCCGCGCGTTGCCCAGGTCGGTCGAGGGGAATCGGCTCGGTCCAGTGGAGATCGTCGCTGAAGTGGACGCAACCCCACTCACAGCGGCGCCGGTCGACACGAGCAACGTCCCGCGCGGCCCCGGCTGCTTGTTCGCGTCATCGAGCTTGTGCCGCAGGTCCCGCTCGCTGAACGGTGGCTCGTTGCTGGCGTTCCACTCACAGAGCACGCCCCACGCTTCGTCGTCGCTGAGCCCGAATCCTTGAACGAGCGTGCAAGCCGCGTGGAAGGCACGGTTGTGGCCCTGCTGCCCCGAAATCGCCGCGGGCATCTTCGCGAGATACTTAGCAGCCCGCTCGATGATGGGGCTGCGGTCACGGCCGATTGCATTGCCGCTCGTATGACAGCCGTTGCCGTTCGTAGCGAGAGGCTTTAACGCGAAGTGTTCCGCATGGAGCGCGTCGAGTTCGTGCTGGCACTCCCGCACCGTGACCGAAGCGCACGGAAGTTTCGCGCCCGTGAATGTGAAGTATCGTCCCCTCGGATAAACTTCGATTCGGTCAGTGCCGTTTATCCGCCGGTTCTTGCCGGTGCCGCTCCAGGTCCCGTGAATGAACAGCTTGACGCCCTTCCCGCTCGGGGAAACTTCCGAGTAGGTGGCAAACCGCTCGATCATTCCTTCCGCGAACGGCGTCAGGTTGCCCGTTGCCGGATCGCGGCAGTCGTCGAGGTCGATTCCGACGAACCCGCAATCCCCGAATTGAAAGCCGATGCCGTCGTACTGGGACATGGCTCGGACGGCTTCGTCGAGCGTCCCCCATGTTGCAGAATCGTTGCTCTTTGCACGGGTGCCCGTCTGCGGGTTGTACGGAACCTTGGTCCAATCGCCGTCGCGAAACTCGTATCGCCAGACGACCCACTGCCGAAGGTCGCGCAGCTCGGCGGGGATATTCTCCAAGTTCGGGCGCGGCGCCTTTGGTTTGACAGGACGCGCTGCATCGTCGGTCGAAATCAACGTCGCGCCCCCCGTCGCCCGATTGTGCGGAACCGGCGTCGCTTCGCCCGAGCCCCAGAGTCAGTTCGCTCTTGGCGACATAGCCTGTCGAAGCTCGTGGGGCCGCGACTGTGCTCGAGCTCACGAGTTCGCTCAGCCGTAATGAATGCCTTGAGATTTCGCCTGTCCCGCGGCGTGCGAGGTTTCCGGAGCCGGTAAGTTGCGAGCGTGAAGCAGCTCGAACAGACAGCGGTTAAGCGCTCCTCCCGGCATCCGGTCAAGGTAAGTAAGTCCGCCCCACCCAGCAGGACCTCGCGGCTCTGAATCCGACGGCAGCGCTGGCACTGGGGCCGCTCCTCGAGGATACGCGCCTTGATCGCCAGCCAATCCGACGACGAGAGAAACTGCCTGAGAGTCGCGAATCCAAGCACGGCGAGCGTGCGCGTGAGGGCTTCGCCGTCGAAACCGCTGTGTTTTTTAGCTCGCATTTTCCGTGTTCCTTGATCGGGTCGGCCGACGGCCCGGCGCGAGACCAGCGATTGCTTTCTCCACTTCGACGCGGATCCATCGCGGCGTTTTTGGCGAGATGTACACCGGTTTCGGCAGGCGGCCGCTGGATACCGCTCGCCAGACGGTCGTTCTCGACAGGCTGAGGAGTCGCGAGAGCTGGCGGACGTCGAGCAGCAAACTCTCGTGATCGGATTTCAACATGCGGCCGCCTCCGGCTTTTGAGCCGCCTCATTGGCCGGCGGCAGCCAACCGCGGGCGCGAAGCTTGTCGACGATCGTGGGAATGAGTTCAGGGGGGATCGCGCGTCGGCCGGCGAGCCGCCCAGGCTCAGCAATCGTGCCGTCCTCGAATAGGCGGCGCACGCGCCACTGCTTGACGCCGAGCAAATCTGCGACGTCGCGGGTGCTGTAGAAATTGCTCATTCAGATTGCCCATTCACCTTGTGGCGTGCGTTTCCGCATGCACGATATGGGCAGCTCGAATGAGCGGGGAGAGGTGTAAAAACTCAGGAAGAGGTTTTTACACCTGCGAGCGGGCGGGGTCGGCTGGCGAACAAGCGATGCGCACCGACGAAATGGGCCGCCAGAAATTTTCTGAGAAAGTGCTACTTTTCGGTTTTTACACCCGGGTTTTTACACTGGCTGGCCTCTCGACATCGCGAGTGTGTTTGCTTCTTCGGCTTCTTCGCCGGCTTCGGCTTTCGGTGCTGTATTAGCCCGACGATCATCTTGTCGACAGAATCGTATTTGCCCGGGTGCAACCGCATGAATTGTTGAGCCGCCTCTTTCATGGTGGTGCCGGATTTCCTTTTCAGCGCGTTCTCATAGAAGGCATTGAGACCATCCCATTTCAGTGGGCGGCCGCCTCGCTGTCGCGATTCAAGATCAGACGAACCGCTCGACGAGGCGAACACGACCAACGATTCGGCCGCAGCGATGACCGACTTTCTCAGGTGCGCGGACAGCCGACTATCTTCCAGCAGCGCAATCCAACCCCTCCTCTCATCCTGCGATTTGCGGTCGGCAGAGTCGGGGCATGCCAAGAGCAGCCAGTAGCAGCCCTCGGCTTCGAGCGAGCCGCACTCAGCGACGATCGCGTTGCACGCGTCTCTCCAATCTCGTAGCGGCCGCACGACACCCTGCGGCAACTTGTCCCATGACGCGACGGCCTTGAGCTTCATCGAGGCAGTCTCGACGTCGGCCGGGTGCCCGGGCGATTCCAACGAAGGCGAGAGGAGGTAGAGCAATATGGGATGCAGCCCAACGCGCCCGCGTCCGCGGATACGAACCTCCGGAAGTGCGTTGAGCGATCGCAGTTTTTCGAGCGCCTAACTGCTTTCCCTCGAGATTCGCGATAGCGGGGATCGAGGTCCGACAGGGTTGCTGGCAAAGTCCCTCGTCGCCGAAGTTCGCTGCTGCCGCTCGGGATGCTTCGCAATGCCGAGACGAAGCCTTCGAGGCCGACGCCAAACCCATCCAATCGCGGAGACTCGCTCGCCTCTTTTAGCTGAGCGAAGGCTCGTTGCAGACGGTCGATCGCGGCCGCGCTGGCGATGCGCTGCAATGGCCGCCGCTTTGCGGCTGACATCTCAAGAGTCCTCCTTCAGGGCCTGGCCGGTCCGGGCGGGGCCGCAGTGAAGGAAGAAGCCGCAGCCACGCGCCCGGTCCGCGAGCCGTCCCGTAGCTACTCGGGAGCGGCGACCAGACGTGGGAATGATAGACACGAGGAGATGCCGACAAGTGGCCTCGTTGCGCCTTCCTCGTGGGACAGCTTGATCAGCTCGCTTACCTGGCCGCTTGGCTTCGACGTTTCCCGAACCAATTAAAGCCGCCCCAACGCACGGGGGGGGCAAAGGACCGGTTTACCAATAGGCAAGACAGTTGGTTAGACCGGAAACGCCTAACCGGAGACGCCTTCCGTTTCGCCGCGCGCCACTCCCACGGAGGCGTCGGACTCGGGTCAACCCAGAGCCCGCGACGTGTGGCACGAGCGTCAGCCTCGGCCGCAGTGAACTCGCCGGGCCGATCGTACTGAGGGTACCGCCAGGCGAAGCCGTCTCTGACCATCTCCATGTTCACGAACCGCTCGCCCAGGTAGATGCGGCCGACCTCACGATGGTAGCGGTCGACATCGATGACCTCGATGCGAACCGGCTGGCCGAACACTTTGCCAGCGAGAGCCTCTCGAGCCTTGGTGCCGAACGGCTGGCCCTTCTCCGGCGCGTCAATGCCGGCGAGGCGAATGCGGTGCTGCTCGCTCGAGCCGTCGAGGATCGTGAGCGTGTCGCCGTCTGCAATCTTCACGACCTTGCCGGCGAGCTCGTAGTGAGGCTTGCCAGCTGAGAGGGGGCGGGCTACGGCAATCAAGAACAGGGCAGCGAGGGCGACAAGCAACCGCATCGGGTCACGAGCAACCATGTGATGGCTGTAGGTCAAATTTTCCTTACGTAAAGAAAATTTGTAGGACCGAGGCATCCACGCGTAATTTCGCAGCGACTCCCCCCAATCTGGCTGTCCCACAATCATTTGAGCCGGAGGATCCGCGCCACAGCCGCGCGCGCCTGATTCGGCATCCAATGCACCAGCAAGAACACACAGAGGTTGGCAACCATTTCGCGGAAGCAGCCGGCGACTAACTTCGATGTCCGATAGGCAAAGCGGAGCCGCAGCCATCGACGAGCCCACGAGGTTCTGACCTCTCGACGCGATTCGCAGTAATCCTCCTTCAGTTCCTCGACGGAAGGTGTGTAAACGGTTTCGCGAGTGTTGTGATCGAAGAGACAGCCGCAGAGTTCGCAGATGACGTGAAAGCTCGGCAATTTAAGCTCAAGTCTCACCCTCGGTCGAGTACCGGCTGTCCGTCCTCCGCGGTGAACCCGGCGTTCGTACAAATGCCGACGATCGCCGCTAAACATCGAGCGCCCAGTCACTCGCCGACGTATCACCGCCCACACACTTGCAGCACGGTACCGAAGTTCACCTGCGAACCCCATTTGGTATTCAAAGTAAGGCTCTTCGCTCTTGTGGCTACAAAGTGATGCGTAAAGGTCCGAGGGCGCTCGACCCTCCGGTTGTTGAAGAGAATCACGGTCATCCATTGGCATCGGTTCCAGCTCCCTGCCGCCCAACGCATGCGTGAACCACAAAGTCGCGAATCACACTCCGAACACGAGAAGCCCGCAGCGACGGACCTTCACGCGCTTGCAGAAGAACGAACATCCAAGCGGCCCCAACTGGGCTGCG
Organism: uncultured Planctomycetaceae bacterium; assembly: GCA_963800135.1. Classification (GTDB taxonomy): domain Bacteria; phylum Planctomycetota; class Planctomycetia; order Planctomycetales; family Planctomycetaceae; genus DASPSM01. The sequence continues at coordinate 576,308 of CAWCZR010000004.1, forward strand.
CGGATCACCTCAGATGCAGAATCCGCTCGACAGCTGCACGGGCCGGTGCCGACAGCCAGCACAGCAGCAGAAATCGAATGACCACGCCAATCATGTTTCGGAAACAGCTGAAGAACAGCCCGATCGTCCGAACCGCAAAGGAGAATCTCAGCCATCGACGAGCCCATCTGGTTCGATACTTGCGACGAGTGATGTAGTAGTCCTCTTTAAGCTCCTCGATGGAGGGATCATAAACGTCCCTTCGCGACTTGTGATCCAGCAGGTAGCCGGCTAATTCCCAGATTCGGGGGAAGTCCGGAAGTGCGGCGGGAGTGGTTTCTGCCAAAATCGCTCGGCCACCTACGGCCGCTCTGAAATTCCCAATGAGTACAGCGGCGAACGGAAGCAAGCCTTTCCGTTCGACCGGGGCAGGTTCGAGCGCTTTCGCAGCCGACGTCGTCGGAAGGTCGATCGCCCAACCCGGCAGCCACAACTTTCGGGTCGATTTCGTCGGAGGCTCTCTGGGGCCCCAAGCTCCGACTCTTGGGTCAAGGATCGCCTTCTGATAAGAAGTGCCGTTGCTAGAGCCACCCAAATAGACCATGGGCTGCCCATTCTTAGGCAATTCAAGCGCCTCCCACGATTGGGAAGAAGCGCCGATAAACGCGCCAACGAAGTACGACGGATCCGGCGGCAAATGGTGCGGATTGGTCACCTTGGCGGCCGGGGCATTCGACGGATTTTCGTCCTTTTGTCTCTTTCGCATCCCTCACACCCCCTCCAACCCGAGGCGATTCTTTGCCGCCGACGTTACAAGGTTGTGCATAGCCTCGCAGGCGCGCGCGCCTGGCGCGGTGATTTTGTATGCACGAATGCGGACCGTGTCGCCGTCGATTTCCCGACTCTCGTACCAGCCTTTCACGAGTTTGGCATCCTCGAGCCGCGACATGAGCCGGTAAAAGGCCGGGCGGCCCAAGTGCCTGCCCTTCTGAGCGAGGAAGTTGCGAAGGTCGCGGCCTTCGAGCTCACCTTCGAGCAAGGGCGATAAAACCAGGAACTGCAAAAGTGTCAGGTCGTGAAGCGGCATAGGTTCACCTCAAGCTAGATTACATGATGTAATGTTACCTAGCGCCACCTTTATGGTCAAGGCTCGGCGGACACGCGGCGACGATTGGGAGCCTACCGGGTGGTGTCGGCGCCGAAGAGCGGCAAGCAAGAACGCCCGGAGATCATGGTGCCTGCGCTCACCGCAAAGAAGCGAGCCAGTCGCATAGCTCTTCGGGGGGCAGTTCCGGCTTGAAGCGGAACTCCCACGAGCGGCGAACCGGTTCGTCGACCAAGTAGCGAACTTCGACGGCTGTCGCGGTCGCGCGCAGGAACAGCCGGTCGTGCCCCTTCCAGGGGCGCCGCGTGGATCTGCGCGAGATCAGAGTAGAGCGGCTCAATGTGGTCTGTGAAAACCGCCCGGTTGGCCTTCTTGTGCCTTCCAACAGATCAATCAACCGGTCGATAGCTTTGAGGATTAATTCGAGCATGCCGTGCGGCTCCTATGCCATGCCAGACCAGCGGCGCGAGCGTGGCCGGCCATCCGAGCCCAACTCGAATTCGATGGCGTCCTGGGCCGTCTCAAGAGCCTCACTCTCCGCGGCGTGCATCTCGCGCCCGAGTCCGGTCATCGCGGCAATCTCGTTCAGCCGTCGCTCGTTGGCCTGCCACTGTGTTTCGAGGGAGTCGTGGTCAACCATTGGCTCGGCTCTCCGCGATTCTGTGGAACCGCATCGTCAACTCGGATACAGACCCGAGCGCTTCGGTCGTCGCCAGTTTCAACCGATCACCGGGCGGAAACTCACGCTGCCACATCCGCCGCTCCCATTTGCCCAAGAGCTGTGCGAGCGGGATTAGGCGATCGCGAATGATCGCGGCTTGTTGGGCGGTCAGCTTGCTGGAGTCCATTGGGCGCTCGGATTTGCGCGGCCCGGGTGTGCTGTGCATGTCCCGACTCCCAGCGCGCATCTTCTCTTCGGGCGTGAGCGCGTCCCACTTCACGATGGCCGCCTGAATCTCGGCCTGCAATTCCGCTGCGTCGCGACGTGTCGACCGCCTTCCGCGTCTGCGGACCATCAGGCTGGCTCCATCACGGTTCCCCGAAAGTCATCTCGTGAAGGCTGTCTTCGCCTTGCCACTCGCGCCAGCGATCACGCAAGCGGCGGGTGGCTTCGCGGACTTCAAGCTTGTGGGCCTCGTCGCTGGCGAGGTCCAGCTGAGCGAGCAGACCGCGGTAACGCTCGACCAGCTGCTCCGGTTCGCGTCGGACGATTGCGGCGAGCTGCGTTGACCGGCCGCCAACACCAGGCTCCAGCGAGTCGTCGCAAACTGCCGGGGACTAGGAGAATCCGGCTCCTGCTGCTCGTCGGCGCGTGCCATCCCGGCATTCTAAGACGACGCGTCGATTCGCCACCACAAAAAAGCGGGCTCTGCTCTGCGGAAAGATCGCTTCAACAAACGTTCCTTTGATGCGCGGCCGTTCAGGCTACTTTGGCAGTCATCGTTCAGGTGAGAGCGATTCCCACAAAACAAGTAGCGTCTTATCGCGTCGTCGCGGAGCGATGACCGATAAGACGCCGTTGAACTGAGCCGCGGAGCGCCACGGACGTTGAAGGCGTTGTTCTCTTGGGGATTGAATCAGACGGGGAGATGGGTTGAGTGCGTGGCGGCGGATGGACCCGGGGTGACGGAGACGGTCGGGGTGAGGTGACGGTCGCTGGTTTGGAGAGCTGGAGCTCGAGGGAGCCTTCGTAGAGCAGCGGATGGCCAGGCCTGCGCAGTGCCTTCGCAGTCGCAACCGGTAGAAGTGTCCCAAAGGCGGAAGTTGCCTGCGCGGAGCGGAAGGCAGGGCTCGGCCAGCGACGGGACCGATGGCTGGAGTTCCTGCCGATACAACGTGGCCCCGCAACAGGGACAGCGCGTGATGTCGATGTCCAGCAGGACGCGCATCCGGCGGCAGGATTCGAGCGCGCGGCGGAGGGTCGATTCCGCCTCGTCCATCTGCTGCAGTGCGGATAGGGCAGCCCCTACGGCGGCGAGCGAGTGGAGCGTGTCCCGCTGCTCCTCGCCCTGCGAATCCACGCGGAGCGCATAGGCTCTCCGGGAGAGCGCCAGAGTCTCCTCGGCACGGCCAAGCTTCTCGTAGACTTCTCCCAGCGTCATGCGAAGAGAGGCATCAATCACCGGGAACTCTGCCCCGGGCGTCTCTGTCGCCGAAGAAGTCGATAACCTCAACGCGGTGTACGTGGATAGCACCGGCTTGATCGGAATTCTCGACCGTGGCGTCGCCGAGGCTGCTTTCATCTGACCCGCGGACAACTCTGCGGGAGGTTTAGCCGCGCGCCGTATACGTGGGAACAGAGAAAAGGGACAGGCGCATATATTGGGCCGAATATGCGCCTGTCCCCTTTGCTTTCTGCAGTCGACCGGCAAATGATCGCGATCTACGAAACGCTGATTTAGTGATCCAATCTCGTCCCGCCGCCGGTGCCGGACCGCTGCGACCGCGTGTCGAGCAACCGGACGCGTTTGTTTCCCGTTCACTCTGAAGGGCCTCGTACGATGAGCGCGCAAAAAGTTGGTTTAATAGCCTTCACTCCGTGGCTAGTTGCCATCCTCGGAGTCGGCCTAGCTGCGTACGCAGTTCTGCCACATGCCTCGGATGGCAAAACGGCATCCGCGACCAACTCAAACTGCGCTCAAGCGAGGACGTATCTTCGTGAAGCCGACCACTGTTTCGCAAACGCACTGGAAGGGCTTCAACAGACTGGCGCGGCCAAGCAGCAAATTGTGCTCGGAGACCGGCGCTCAGTGAGCAAGTACATGCAACGAATCGCTGCGATTCGGGAGCGCTTGCAAGAGGTCGTCAATGAGACGGACGCCGAATTGGGCACCATGGTTCTTCCAGAGATCATCCCGAGCGATGAGGATTGAGGTCGCAAAGCCGGCGAGTCGTCAGAACGAGCACCACGCTCCTGGTCGGGGAGCGATCCAAGACCTGGCGTGATGCGACGTGGGTCGGTGCGGTGACCGATGCTTCCATTTTCCCGCCGACGGGTTCGCTGGCTCTGCCGAGCAGACCCGGCCTCGAGTGCAACGGTTTCTCCTCACGCATCAATGAGTCTAAACCGCGGCCAAGGGAATGATCGGTGGAACCTGGAGCCATGCGCGCGTGCTAACGGGTCCGAGCCGCGCGCCGTTTCTCGCGCCGCCACTCCCAGGGCGGCATGGGATTCGGACCGGCCCACAATCCCCGCCAATGCTCCGCGGGCGTCGGTTTCCGCCGCGGTGAACTCTCCCGGCTTGTCGTATTGCGGCTACCGCCATGCGAGAGAAAAGCACACGCGAGATATTGGGAAGTCTACTAAGGCGATTGGAGGACACCGGATCGTCTGACGTCGGCGCATCAATGTCCGCAACGGCGCGATTGGGAACACGAATGTCATGCGCATGCGGACACGATGTCCAACCGCCTGGTGGGCGCCTTGTCGCCACGGCGAGGCCCCGCGATTAAGTTTTGCTGTGCCTTTTACGACGAGGCCACGCGCCAGGGGTCACAGAGTCGGGGCTCACGACATTTTTCGGGGCCTGGAACGCATTCCTTCTGCCTGAATGTGTCAAAAGTCCGTTGACGGCCGGCGACGCGAAATGGGCGTCCAAAATCGGCGCCGGGCCCCATCGCCTCGGACCGAATGGCCCACTGGCTAGGCCACCTCGGCCACCCGGCGAAGGCTAAACAGCCTCGCGCGACGCTGGATGACGATTTGCTCACGGTCACTGTCGAGCAAAATGACGGTGCCCGGCTTATTTTGTGCAGCAAGACATCGTCCCGACCGATGTCGCAATCTGTTAAAATGCCCTAGCACTGCGAGTCGTCAATACTGATGCTCCTTACGTGATAAATGGCTCAGACCGAATCCGAGATTGTCGAGTTGTTGAACAAGCGAATCGATGCGGCTTTCGCAGAGGAAAAAGACAGGAAAACTGCTAGGAACAGAGCGCGCGTGAATCTTCACGCATTAACCGTCGGTTCCGGTGATAGGCCCGGTGTGAGGACCCTGGAACAGGTCGCGAAGTATCTTGCTGACAATCCACGTGACTACAGCTTGCAGGCGCTCCGCGACCGATTTGCGCCGGGAGCGCCCAAGCCGGAATGGAAGCCGAGTCCTTTTTTTTGACGCGTCCCGTTCTTCACCTTCAACTCCACGGTGATGTGCGCGGCATTTCTCAAGAACTCAATCGTTTCTCGGGAACGCCATCAAACGACCGTTTGATGTGAGCCGCCGCTTGGCTCGTCCGGGATTCTCATACGTTTTTTGACGCACGTTTTTCGTGCCGAGAACTCAAACGTTTTGTGCGAATCGCTCTCGACTAAACGATGGCCGCGAAATTGGCTTGAAAGGCAGCGCATCAAACGAACGTTTTTTGATAGTGGCAGAACGCGCCGAATCGCCATGCGATTTTTCACCAACACGTGGTATGCCGCAGGATGGGGTGCTGGTGACGCCGTGCGCAGCAGCTTAATTCCAAGCGGTCGCGCAGCGAGGCCTGTGCCTGGTGTCCTTCCCGGCGTTCTTGAAAACCTACCGTCGATCACACTAGAGCCAGTTTCAAAACCGCTTGAGAATCATGAAGGCACAAGCCAACTCAAGAAATCCGAGAAAAAGAAGACTGTGACGCTCGTAGCGCACAACAAGGCGACGATAGTTGAACAGCCAACTGATCGAGCGTTCGACCCTCCAACGTCGTTTGTAGCGTCGAAGTGGCCGTCCGTCCTGAGTTGCCGGGCGTTTGCGGCTGCATCGGTGTGGACAAATCAGTTCAATGCAACGCTTTGCCAGCCGCTTTCGCAAGGGATCACTGTCGGCCGCTTTGTCATAAATCAATCGCTGGGGGCGCTTGCGCACGGTCCGCTTGTTCAAGAGCGGCTCAATGAGATTGACTTCCGCCGGACTGGCGCTGGCGATGTCCACGCCGAGCGGCGTGCCGCGGCCGTCGATGAGGAGCATGATCTTCGTCCCCTTGCCGCGCTTTTGTCTTGCCGACGCAAAGCCCCCTTTTTTGGCCGGGGAAAACGTGCCGTCGGCCATCGCCTCGTCCAAGCGGAGCGACTTCATTCCGTCGAGCCGGCGGAGCAGTCGGCGCCAAGCGATCTGGAAGATTCCGCTTTGAGTCCACTCGCGTAGCCGCCGCCAGCAGGTCGCTGGGGACGGAAAGTATGTTGGTAAGTCTTTCCACCGTGCACCACTGGTTAACACCCAAAGGATTCCTTCCAGGCACGGGCGCGGTGGGACGGGGGGACGCCCGCCGACTTTTTTCATCCTCCTTACAGGAAACAGATCCGCGATCAGAAGCCATTGCTCATCGGTGAGTTGCGGTTTGGGTTCCGTCCTGGACGCCCTCCAATTGCGGCCCTGATTGGGCCAATAGGAAAGCGTCAACAACATGCGAGTGCCTCCTTTCACTCGCTTTGGAACGCAAGTTTCTTGCCAACACGTTCACTGAAAAACTGCTTTTGAAACTGGCTGTAGTAATAAGGGGATGCATCGAGGCTACGGAACGACTGCAGGGGGCAGCGAATGAAAACACACCATGAACCAGAAGCTCTTTCTCTTTGGTCGCAAGGTTGGGGCGCGCGCCATCTGATTTGGGATTCAAAGACGCGGGTGTTCATTTGCGGCTCCGGGGGTCTGCCCTCAGACAGGAGCGAACGAAAATCACATCCCTCCGCCAAAGACTGGAGCCTTTTTTGGCGAATCGTCGACAATCTTGACGCTTGGGCCTGGGGCGGAAATCACACGACACAATTCATCTGCGATGGTGGCGATTGGTTCTTAAGTATCCAATATCAAGGACGTTCGCTTGAGGCGCAGGGAATTTACTCGAACAAGTTGCCGCGGTTTTTTGACTTGTTCGAAACGATCACTTAACGCCCTGGCTGGAATTTCAGCACTGCCACCTTTGGATCATCTTATTGCTTTCGATGTCCACGCCGTGGAGCGGCTGGACGAGCTCCTCGCGTTGGCCGAAGCGGTCCGCACTGGTGCCGGATGACCACGTCCGGCTTAATGCAAAAGACCACCGATAACTACGGCCATGATAAGCACCGGAAGCTCATCCGTATTTGGGCACGGTGTTCCGCGTACCGGATTCTTCTATGAAGCCGGGCCGTCAAGTCGTCTCTTCGTTTTTCTTGGGCGGCGGAGCGAAGAGACTTCCACCCATCTCGTAGCGGAGCCGCCCAAGCTTTTCTTTTCAATGGCTCGTTGATCGGTTCACTCTTCTATCCGGGCTTTCGCGTGGCAGTTCGCCGTTTCATCGCGAGCCCATTTGTTCGTGCGACGACGCCCATTCTCATAACTCGGGCAGAAACCCAGAATCCGGCCGGGCTGTCGTCGATTCCCATCAACGAAACGCCAACGGTATCGTTTCACGCCACGTTCGCTCTTGTCAGCCCCTCGATGCAGCGAGGGTGGGCTGCTTCCAGCTCGTCGCGTCGCGAAGCATCGCCCAGCAACGCACCAACAGCCGCCGGGCGACGGCTACAATTGCAATTTTCTTCCGAGCCGGACTACCGCGGCGGACTCGCTCGTAAACAGACCTCGCCCAATCGTTGTATTGCAGGCTCACCCAGCTGACCTCGACCAACATGGCCCTGAGCAATCCATTGCCTTGCCGACTGATGTGTCCTTTCCGGTCGGAGTCACCAGATTGATACTGCCTCGGGGCAAGGCCGACGTAGCTCCCCACATGCTTGCTGTTCTGAAACCGGTGAGGGTCTCCCAAAACGGCGACCACAATCTCAGCGAGCCGCGGCCCAACTCCCGGAATCGTTCGCAGCAGCCGGCATTTCGCCTGTTTCTGTTCGAGGACGTTAAGCTTGGATTCTACACGAGTGATCAACTCGTCCACGCTCTGAAGCGCATCGAGTTCGCAGTCCAACTCGCCGCGCCAAAGATCGTCGTCATCGACCTCATTGACGTCGCAAGCATACTTTCGCAACGCTGCGGTGCCGTTTTGTGTCCAGCAGCTCTTTCCCTGGGGTAAGACGAGGCCTTCCCGGTCAAACAAGGCGCGGATCCGATTCCGGAGCTGCGTGCGGCGGCGCACCAGCTGATGGCGGTAGCGGATCAGGGCCCGCCACTGGCGAGTCGGCCGCGGAGTCGCAGGAACTTGCGGCAGCTGGTTCAAGGCCGACAGCTGCGCAAGTCGGAGCGCATCGTCCCGATCTGTCTTGCGCTTGGTATTACTCCAACGCCAAGCCGGCGCAGCTGTGTTGGCGAGTTGTAGTTCCGTACAACCGCATGAAACCAAGTCTCCGATCCAGCCTGCCGCCGGACAAACCTCAATTACCACCCGGTCGGGTCGATGCTCCGTCAGTAAACCTTGAATCGCAGCCGCTGCCGTGGGGATTTTGCGGAACGTCGCTGACCCACTGTCCACGTCATACACACAGGCGACGCTCTTGGTCTTTCCCAAATCGATTGCCAAAATCTTCATCGCCGGTCTCCTTCGTCTGACGGATGCTTCGGAATGACACACCCCAACGGCATCATCCCGAGGCCCCCGCGATTACGGGAGGCCCGGCTTTCATGGATACTCATACCTTTTGGCGGAATCCGGCCTCGGGCAGCGAGTGCGGGTGAATGACGCTGAAATCGACGGCAGAATTCGAACGTTTTTTCGGCATCCGGGTTTGCGTGTCAGGGAATGCCGTAATCGTGCCTCATACGAGGAAAATCGGCATAATCGCAGCGTCAGCCGCAACGGCACCGTCAAGGTGTGAGACGCCAAGTGCGCCGACTCAACCCGGCACGCCCGTGACCTAACGCGCTGTCATCCTCCAATTCGCGCGCCCAACTAGCCCTGCAACGGTGCCTTTAAGGGAAGTGGAGTCCGAAATGGTTCAGCCACCTTCCCACGATCACCAGGGCCTGGAGAAGTACCGAGCCTACTTGCATCTGTTGGCGACGCTGCAGATCGATCGGCGACTGCAAGCGAAAGTCGAGGCCTCGGACATCGTGCAGCAGACCTTGGTCCAGGCGATCGGCGGCTGGGATCAGTTTCGAGGACAGAATGACGCTGAAACGGTCGCGTGGTTGCGGAAGATTTTAGCCCATCAGCTGGCCAACGCCTTCCGTGACCTCAGGCGCAAAAAACGCGATGTGCGGCGCGAGCGGTCGATTCAGGCTGACCTCGAACAATCCGCGTCGCGGCTGGGTTCGTGGCTGGCGGCAGACCAGACCTCTCCGAGCCAAGGAGCGATCGCGAGTGAGCAGGCGGTCGAGCTGGCCAACGCCTTGGGGAAGTTGCCGGAAGCCCAATGCAGAGCAGTGACGCTGCACCATTTTGAGGGCTGGACCCTGGAACAGGTTGGCGAACACCTCGGGCGCAGCCCGGTTGCTGTTGCCGGCCTCATCAAACGCGCGCTAAGAACGCTGCGGAAGCACTTTCAAGCTGAGGGATAGCCATGTCCGCATCCGATGCCGATCGCACGATCACCGACGCCCGCGTCAACCAGATCATCGCCGATTATCTGCAGTCGATCGAAAGAGGGGAGGTCCCGGATCGCGCAGGGCTCTTGGTTCGGCACGCGGATATTGCTCAAGAATTGTCGGCGTTTTTCGCTGATCACGATCGTTTCCAGCGAGCCGCCGCGCCGCTCGCCGACGCTCTTACGCTTCCACCCGGCGAGTCGTCTTCCCCTAGTCGGGCGCCCAAGGTCGCGTACTTTGGTGACTACGAGTTGTTGGAAGAAATCGCCCGCGGCGGGATGGGAGTCGTCTACAAAGCGCGCCAGATGAGCCTGAACCGGCCGGTCGCACTGAAAATGATTCTTGCCGGCGAATGGGCGACTCCAGAGGCACGGCAGCGTTTTCGCGCGGAAGCGGAGGCAGCCGCGAATCTTCAGCATCCGAACATCGTCGCCATCCACGAGGTCGGCGAGCACGAGGGGCAACAATACTTCTCGATGGATTTCGTTGCCGGAAAGAATCTCGCCGAACTCGTTCGCGGGAATCCGCTGTCAGCGGAGCGGGTCGCCTCGTACGTCAAGACCATTGCGGAAGCGGTTCACTTCGCCCATCAGCGCGGCATCCTGCACCGCGACCTGAAGCCGCAGAACGTGCTGATCGATGCTGACGACCGGCCGAGGATTACTGACTTTGGACTGGCGAAGCGCGTCGAGACCGATAGTGGCCTGACACGGACGGGCGATGTCTTGGGCAGCCCGAGTTACATGCCGCCGGAGCAGGCCTCTTCGCGCCCGGACGAGTTGGGGCCGCCTAGCGATGTCTATTCGCTCGGCGCGATTCTTTACGAACTACTGACCGGCCGCCCGCCGTTCCGCGGCGTGACGCCATTGGAGACGCTGTGCCAGGTCATCCAGTCGCCGCCGGTCTCACCGCGGAAACTGAATCCGGACGTGCCGCAGGATTTAGAGACGATTTGCCTGAAGTGCCTGGAAAAGCGCCCCCAGCAGCGCTACCATTCGCGCGCGAGCTGGCGGAGGAGCTGGGCCGATTTCTCAGCCATGCACCGATCCACGCTCGTCCTGTCAGCCTGGCGCGCCGAGCCGCCTTCTGGGCCACGCGGCATCCGGGAGCGATCGCCGCCGCAGCGGCGCTGCTGGTGATCGGCCTAGCCGTCCTTGCCTACGGTCTATGGACTGAGAACCGGCTTCTCGTCTGGCAACACGGCCATCCTGAATACCTCCGCATTGCAGGGCCGTGGACAGAGCGAGTCGGAATGGCGAACGCAGTCGGATCCATGATATGGGCCTGCACCGTGTGGATAAATCTGTTTTACATCAAGCGGGCTCGGGGCCTTAAAAGTTGGAAACCACTCTTCGTCGCGGATCCGCTTACGCAATTCCTGCCATTGCACCAACCTCCCGGCGGCCCATGGATGCTCGCGCTCGGCGTGATCGGCTGTGTGGGAGTCGTCTACGCACTTGTCTTGGTGGCAATGATGACCGAGGCTTTTGTTTGGGAGGCGACCTACAGCTTCCCTGGCTGTGTCATTGTCTACGCGTTGTCCTTTTTCGGCATGAAGGCGCTCCTGACGGTTGCTCTGGACGCGAACAGGAGGGCCTACGGTTCGAGCGTTCGGCGACTTTCGCCAGAGGACACCGATGCGATTCGCCGCGCCGTACGAGCGGGCGACGTCTTTGGGGCTATCAAGATGTATCGAGGCAAAGCGATCGGCGCTTCTGGGGCCGAAGCCCGGGAGTTCGTCGGACGTCTGGGCGCTGAAATTGAGGCTGAACATCCCGGAGAAATCGCCGCCAGCATCCGTACGCTCTACCGTGTAAGACCGAGGCGATTGCTGATTGGCTTGCTCATCGAAGGGGCGGTATTGGGGGCGATCCTGACAATGCTCGCTGCGCCGACGCGCGTCCCGTGGACGCTGGAATTCCTGGCGGCCTGCTTGCTTGGCTCTGGAATCATCTTTTACGTCAGAATCGCGAGTGGCGGGTTTCGGCGGCGATTGGCGATGAGCCTGGCGTTCGTGCTCGCCTCGGCGTTCCTCAACGCAACGGCTTCGCAATGCTTTCCGCAATTCCACACATCCATCGAAGCCTCTACGCTAGGCGTCGTCGGTGGCATAGTGTTGATGGGATCCGCGATTGGAAAGGGGCCGACACGGGAACTGACGACTACGTCACTGGAAGGAACCGTGGCCGAAAACTGATTTCCGGCAACTCGAACAGGAAGATGCCTCTCCTCGACGCGGGTCTGTTTCATCAACCCATCGGTTTTCGCGGATGAACCGGAAATCGACCGTTTTTCCGGAGGTGCGACACATCGCGCGGTGGTGATTGTCACCGACCCCTCGGCGTTGCTGGGCATTTCTCAGCGCCCGGTAGAGACTTCCGGGGAGCAGAGCGCACCGCACTCTTCGGCCGAAGATGCTTCGGCCATGCCGAAGGCCTCTCGCGCCGTGGCCGCGGCGACCCCCGCGTTGATTGAGGACACGATATCGACCAGGGCATTCAGCAGGTTGTCATCCATGCCGGCTGCACGTGCTTTCTCAATGCGGCCCCGCGTGCAGACCGGGCAGGCTATGAACGGCCTGCAGAACTTGATTGCACCGTGGGCAGTCCCAATGTCCGTCTGGAGCTCTTGCGTGCCGAAGACGTTGGCCGGGCTCTTCGCCAGCTGAACGAGAGCGGCATGGGCGGCACCAAGCCCCTTCTGGGCTTTGGCAAGAAGGGCGTCAGCCTCAAAGATCGGCCGCAATTGTTCGGGGATCAGTTGGCCGGCGGGATCAGTCGGGCCCTTCACTTGTGATTGCTCGGGCGACCGGGTCGCAACCCGGTGGGCCTCGGCGACGGACTCATTGTTCAGGGTCTCGAGCAGGGCACTCGCGCCGGCTTCATCCCCAGCGGCCGCACGACGGTCGGCTTCGCCGACAACCTCGGCGGCCTGATCTGCAGTTGGCACACTAAAGCCGGCACCGACGCGGGCATCCAGGCTTAGACGGCTGCGGGTGACATTCGCCTTCGCAATAGCGCGATGGAAGTCATTGATGCACCGGATCGAAAAGCAGCAAGCAAAACGGACCAAATGGGAAAAATGACGCACCGCTTTTGGGCCTACCCGCTGCGGGCAGCGACCAGAGGCGAGGGCACGCACAAGCCCGGCCTACAAGGCTTGCACGGTGCATCGGCTTTTAGAGGATGAAAATCCCCGAGCGGGTAGATAAGAGCATCGCCGCTGGGTTTGGGGGCCTGGCGGGCGGGTGGGCCGCGCCGCCCTGGCGGGTGTCAACCGGAGTGCCAACGCGGTCAGTCAGATTCGCAAAGCCTTTGATTCGAACCAACTTGCGTCGAGCGCGGAGCGGAAGGTGTAGCCGATCGGGGGTCGGCAAGCCGATGTCTGCCATGCTGGCACGGTGTGTTTAGGCCGGCGTCTCGGCAGGCCACTAGCATCTTCCACGCGCCACAGGCCAACGCACCTGCCCCGCATCAGCTGTGAAACACCACCGAAACAAGGCCGCCACTGCGCCGCCCGTATCGCACACTTCGGCCCGCCATCGGCCGGTGCTTACTCGCAGCCATCGCCGCAACTGGCTGCAAACAGGCCTGAAACAAGGCCGCCACAACTCGCCCGGCCCACCCCTCGATTGCTCTCTTCCATAGTTCCACGTCCGTAGACGAGTGGGCGAGCGTCATCGCTTCGGAGTCTTTGTCCCGCGTGTGCGGGGCGTCGCACGCGAGGCCGCGACGAAGTTACAAGTCTGCAATCCCGAAACAAGGCCGAAAGAACACGCAAACAGTTTCGAAACAACGCTTTGCATTCGATTCGGCCTGCAGTTGCGGGTTTGCAATTCGGCCAGCCATCGGCCCGCAAACTGGCGAAGGGTAGACGGCCGCAAGTTTTCGCGAAGTGCGAAACACGGCCGATCGAAACACCTTCCCCCGCAAGGGGAATTCAGGAGCAGAACGATGGCGAGTCTCTTTGAGCGTTACCGTCCGTCAACGTGGAGTGAGGTGGTCGGCCAGGACAAGCTCGTCGCGAAGGTCAACGCGCTGCGCCCCCGTGGGCTCGGCGGACGCGCTTACTGGATCGCTGGCCCGAGCGGGGCTGGGAAAACGACATGCGCAAGAATCCTGGCAAGGGAGATCGCAGCCGAGCATGCCGTAACGGAAATGGACGCGTCCGAGCTGACGCCCGCCGACGTCCGAGCGTTTCAAACGCAATGGCGTGGCCGTCCCCTTGGTTCGCCCGGTTGGGCATTGTTGCTTAACGAGAGTCACGGCCTCCGCAAGGATACGATCCGTGCGCTCCTGGTCGCGCTCGAGGCGCTGCCGGATTACGTCGCGGTGATCTTCACGACGACCGTCGAGGGGCAGGACTCGCTCTTTGAGGATGCGATCGACGCGCACCCGCTGCTGTCCCGTTGCATCGAGCTGCCACTTGCTCGTCGCGGCCTGGCCGAAGCGTTCGCCAAGCGTGCCCACGAGATCGCGGACGCTGAGGGTTTGAACGGGCGCAGCCCCGGCGATTATCTCCGGCTGGCGAAGGACTCTCGCAATTCCATGCGGGCGATGCTGCAGCGCATCGAGGCCGGATGGGCGCTGACGGGCGAACAAGCCGAGTAGCCGCCGACCGGCCCCTGTGGGCGCTTGTCGGATCGGCACGCGCCCCGTGGGTCCGGCCGTCGCTGGAACGGCCCCCGTGTTTCGCCCCTCTTTCGGAGCTAATTCGATGGTCACGCATCCCTCACTTGTCGCCCAGGCCGAAGCGGATCGGAATGCGCGGAATTGCGATCGTCCCCTGGGCCGGCGCACCTACGTCGTAACGCTCGTGGTCCAAAGCGAGCATGTCGAGCCGGAACGGTTCACCGACAACTGCAAGCACGCGCTGCAAGGAGCGCTGCAGATCCTTGACCGGATCCCGCAATCGGAAGTCTGCGTACGCGTCGAAGGCCGGCTCGTGTTCTGGGCTCATACGAACTTCCGCGGGCAGATCGACGAGATTGAGTCTTACTTCCGGCGGGGCGCCATCGTCGATTCGCTCAGCCCAACATGGGGACGCTGGTACGTCAACCGCCGGCCGGGAGCGTGGCCATTGCAGCACGCTGGTTGACGATTCCGACGCGAGGGCCTGCAAGCCAGCGGGCCCGACCGTCGCGACCGTTGCCCCTCGGCGAGCGCTGAGGCGGATCGCGAACCATCCCCGCAAGGGATTTTCAGGAGATCGACCAATGGCCAAGTTGTACGGGAAGGCGTCCGACGTCGGCGCTGCGATCGTCGCGCGTTTCAAGAACCCAATGAGTCTACCGGCACCACTGGCGCAGGTTTTCATCAGGCGCAAGGACTCGGCACCCTGTCGGGCCTGGTCGTGGGGCAATCAACTGTTGGTCGCGATCCACGGATATTCCGACGCCCGAGGATTTCGCCAGTGGCAGGAGGTTGGGCGGCACGTGAAGAAAGGCGAGCACGCGATGTACATCCTCGCCCCGTGCGTCAAGAAATTCGAGACGGAGGGCGACAACGGGCAGACCGAAGAGCATGCGGCAGTCTACGGCTTTCGGTCTGTTCCAGTCTTCGGCGAGTCGCAAACCGACGGCGCGCCCCTTCCGGTCGATGCGGCGGCGATCGCTTGGCTCGAAGGCCTCCCGCTTCGCGAAGTCGCCGAGTCGTGGGGAATCGAGATCCAAACCTACGACGGCGCCGCTGGCGGCCGCCTGGGCTTCTACTCGTGTGCCGGCGATCGCATCGGCTTGGGCGTTCAGAATCTTGCGACGTGGGCTCACGAGCTGACGCACGCCGCGGATGCGCGGCTGATCGGCGGACTGAAGCCCGGACAGCGCGTCGACCAGGAGGTTGTCGCGGAACTCGGGGCGGCAATCCTGCTGACGTTGCTGGGACGGCCCGTCGAGGCCGACCTGGGCGGTTGCTGGTCGTACGTTGAAACCTACGCTGGCAAAACCGGCAAGCCGACGGTCGACGTGTGCCTGGAACTGCTCAACCGAACGTGCAAGGCCGTGGAACTGATCCTCTCGACCGCCGAGGAGATCGCCAGCAGGACGACCGTCGAGGCGTAGCACTCATCTTCCACCGGCTCGGCACAGCGGGCCGGAACAAGATCGGCATTGCACCACCGGATCGCAAAACGCATAGTGCGCCTTCCTGAAGGGCGCTCCGTCAGTCGGCCTAAGCAACCGACCAGTCGAGCCGCAAGGCTCGGTTGAAAATGGCGGGGCGCCCGGTTTTGCGCCAGGCACCCTCGGGCAAAATTGCCCCAGGGTCTGAGGCTGGCCAGCCGTGAAAGCGCTTCGGGAAATTTCTCCCCAAGCGCTCCAGCGCAGAGCACCGAAGGCCAAGGATCGATTCTCCCGGCAGGCGTGTTGCCTTGGCGCGCTGGTCAGCAACCAAGCGCAACGCCCGCTCCCGAGAGGCGATCTGAAAGATTCCCCGGGCACAAGCCGTGTGGCACGCCCCCCAACGCATCCCCTTCGGCCTTGTCGTCAACCACGACTCTTGTACCCTTGCTTTGGGATTCCAGGGGCGAGCGGTCCAGTTTGAGTTCTTGCGAAAGGAGTAAACATGGCGCACCGACACGTCGTCATGGCGTCAGCTTGGCTCGAAATCATCGTGGGTGGCGCTTTCATTGCGGCACCGGGTGTTCTCTGCGTCTTGCTGTTCGACGTTAAGCCCGAGGGCATAGCCGAGCCGCTTGCGCCTGGCTCGGGGTTGGCCTCTTGGGCCTAGGAATCTCCTCTCTGCCTTCACAGGATTGGGAATCGCGCCGCAATGCGGTGGGCGGCCTTTTTGTCTTTAATGCTGGGGTGGCGATCCTGGTCGCTTGGGTGGGCGTAACCATGGCTATCCACGGCTATCTGCTGTGGCCTGTCGCCATCCTGCATGCCGTTATTGTGGTCGCGTTGCTGCCGCCGCTTCTCGCGAGCAAAGGTTAAGTGAAAGGGGCCAAGTTCTAGGTTGCCGAGAGGAACCATCCATATGGCGATCGCATTCAGGACAACGCCGCTCGAGACGGGCGTGAGGAGACGCCGCGGGCGGACGGGAAGTGGAGACAGCGGCGCTGGCGCTACGATCGCCGAGCGGCTCGTAAGGGCGATTGCCTGTCGCGTCAGAACGGGAGCCGACCAACTCGATGCGGAGGGTCGGGCAATCATCCCGCCGAAGCTCAAACCCCAGGTCGATCAGCTCGACTGCCAACTCCAACAACTTGCCCCCAACGAAAAAGAGAGCTGGCTGTCGGCCATGGCGATAATGGCCGGGTTCGACAGCGACGCCAGGAGCGACCGAATGCGGGAGTGGCACGCCGACCGCGATGCGTCGGGGCTGGCTCACGGCAACAAGGACCGCCTGTTGTTCTGCCGCAAACGCCGCGACGACGGAAAGCTTTTGCTCCTGCCATGTCCGGATCAGCGCGCCCATGCCCGGCTGTTCTATGAGCTCTACCGTGATGGCCACACCGCGAACGGGATTGTTGTCTACGCTGCTGAGCGGAGCATGCGCGTGCCGGGCACGCGGCGAGGTTACCGCCGGCCCCGCGTCTCAGCCTCTATCGCAGCCGAGGGCCAGATTAGAATCCTGGCTCGCGAGATACAGCTGGCCGATGACCATCCGCAGGTGCTGCGAGTCTGGATGGCCGAGACCCGACTGCTGGACTGGAATGCACGCTGCCGACTCCCAAAACGCTCTCGGATGCTCTGAGCTACGTCCGCATCTCTGATCATGCCGGCCCCCGCCCTCGGGGACCCTCGGGCAAAATTACCCCAGGGTCACGCTATTTCGGCCTGCCATCTCGCCGAATAGACAAAGCCCTGAATCCGACCGCGCGGCCGCTTTAGGAAGGCCGAGTGCCAATGGGAGTGCCAACAGCTTCTCCACGAATCGCAAAGCCATTGAGCCAAAACGCCTTACATCGACTGAGAAACGGAAGACCCAGCCGCTCGGGGCCTTTTCGTCTTTTTCTGGCAGCAGCTGTCCGAAACGGAAAAGCAACCGCGATTCGCCGCTACTGGGGATCCCCAAACGCGTAAAGATGACCCTGCGTCCGCACGTAGATTCGCCCGTCGACGAGCGCCGGCGTGGCGACGATTTGCTCGCCCAGATTGTTTCTCGCCAGGACGTGGCACTGGTCGCCGGCTTTGAAGACGACCAGGACGCCGTTGTAGGAGGCGGCGTAGAGGTTGCCGTTCCCGGCGACGGGGGACGCGTAGAAAAAGCCGCTGGTCCCCAGACGCTGCCGATAGAGCATTTTTCCCGTTTGGGCCTCGTAACAGGAGGCGATGCCGCCGTTCGTCACGACGTAGAGGCGGCCACGGTAGTAGAGCGGCGACGGCACTTCCGGCAGTGCCCGCTGTTCTTTCCAAACGATGTGTTCCTTGGGGATCTCACCCTTGCCGCCCGGCCGGATCGCGAGCATCGCGCTTTCCCGCTTGGCAAACGCGTCTTGCGCCTCGCTCCATTCTTCGCGACTCAGCCGGCCGTCCCGGTTCTTGTCGATGAACGGAAACATGTCGTCCATGACGATGTTGTCGTCCGGGTTAGTGCTGCCGCGATTGTAGAAGACGAGGTCGTGGGGCAGTTCCTTCTGTCCCAGCAATCCGTCCTTGTTGGCGTCGTACTTCTTGATGAGGTCCTCGAAGACCGGGAACTTCATGCGATCTTCCGGATCGCCGCCGGGAAAATGGGCGACCGCGAAGACGAGTCCGTCCCCAAGGGCTGGCGAAGGAATTCCGCCGCCGAACAGGCCGCTGACCCACCACAGCTCCGCGCCGTCTTTGAGATCGTAAGCCACCACGCCGCGGGGCTGGACCAGCATGATCTCGGTCTTGGCGCCCTTCTTGAGCAGCAGGGGAGTCGCGTAGCCGGCTCCGAAGCGGGGGCGGTCTTTTTTCCATACGGTGACGCCCGCCTGCCGCTGCACCGCCAACAAGGACGCAACTTTCCCCTGGTATGCGAGCAGCAGCAAATCGCCCGCGAGAATCGGCGAGCTGCCCGAGCCGAACGTCGTCCCGGGAAACGGCAAAGGCTTCTTCCACACTTCGACGCCGTTGTGATCGTAAGCGAGCAAGCCGTACGAACCGAAGTAGACGTAGACGCGATCGGCATCGCTGGCGGGAGTCGGCGTAGCCGGGCCGTTGGCTGGATGCAACGACGTCTCAATCTTGCTGACGGACGGGGCCGCTCGACGCCAGAGGATTTTGCCCGTCTGGCGATCGAGGCACAAAGTCTCGAGTCGTTGATTCGACTTGTCGAAAGCCGTCAAAAAAATCCGCCCGCCCCACACGGCTGGCGAAGAATTGCCGGCGGGCAGCTCCGTCTTCCACAGCACGTGCGACGAGGGGCCGAAATCGACGGGGTAGTTCGCCCCCTCGGGAGCGATGGCCAACCCGTCGGGCCCGCGAAACTGCGGCCAACGCAGGTCATCGACTTTAGGCTCGGCGGCCGTTGCGACTCCGAAACAACTCATCGCAACGACTAGCGATCCGAGGCATCGCCGCATCCGCAGGCTCCCCGACGTGGTGACAGAATAAGACGTGCGCACAGCTTACCAGTCTAACAACGTCGGTCGGCGGGTTTCGAGCGCGAGCTCGTCGCCGGGCGGTGAGTAGAGCAGCATGTGGTCCCGGTTTCGGAACGTTTCGGGTTTTTCACTGGTCCGTTCGCGGCGATCGGCCGTTGTGAATGGGATCACGGGCAATTAGGATCTCATCATGTGCTGTAAGAACCGTCCTTTGGCCTTGTTCGGTGCCTGCCTGGCAATCGCCGCCGGAACTGCGTCGGCTTTGAGCAGTTCCCACTCCCGCGATGCGGACGAGGCGATCCCGCAAGTGGCGCCGCAATCCGACGAGCACCAAGCCGAGCTTAAGAACTCCCCGGCACCGTTGGACACGCCGGCCAACAAGCTCGGCGACAACCAGAAGCCGGCGCGCTGAGTGCCGTCTGACGGCCAGCGAGCGGACCGTCGCCGACGTCTTGCACCAAGTTGCGCGTCGGTCGCGCATGCGCGGCCTCGCCGGAACTCGGGCTACCGCAACGTGGGGTCGATGCCGTTGCTGCAGAACGGGCAGTGCACGTAACCGGTGCCATGACAGACGGGGCACATGCGGTGGACCGATTGGGTCGTCGAGTTTGTGATTACCACGGGCCGGTTGTTGGAGCCGACGTTGATGTTGTCGTGCACCACCACTTCGTCGTGGATTTTGCCGTGCAGGCACCCCGGGTTCCGGCAGCGGATACGGCCGTGGCCGTTGCAGGCCGTGCACACATGATCGTCGTAAATGTCCGCTTCCCCGCTTCGCAATCCGTGGCCGTGAGCACGCCCGTGCGTGTCGTCTTTGGCGTTCATCGCCAGGGCGACCTTGCGATAGCCGGTGACGATTAACACAACCGACGGACTGATCTTGGCATCGACGTCGGACCACTTGAGCGATGGACCGTCGAGCGGCGCGTGGGCGAAGTTCGGCAGTGCGGTGCGGAGGAAGGCCGTGGCGTTCAGCGAGGGAACGCCGCCGGCGTATTTGGCGTTCGAAGGATCATCGCCCGGACGATAGCCGGTCGAATGGACAGCCACGACGTTTGCGTGCTCGTCGAGTACGGCTCCGCCGCTGGCGCCGTGGCTCGAGGCCGCGTCGTACCAGAGCTTGCGGGAGAAGGCCAACCAGCGCGGGCCGCCGATTCGGCCCACGTCGCCCGGCAGAGCCGTCACGACGCCGCGCGTCGTCTTCAGGCCGAGCCCGAACCAGCTGCCGCCCGGAAAGCCCATCAGGAGGATCTCAGTGCCTCGCGGCGGCACCTTGTCGGCCAGCGTGATCGAGGGTGCGTTGAGCTGATCGCACCGCAGCAGGCAAAGGTCATCGTCCTCGCCGACGGCCACGCACGTCGCGGCAAGGCGTCGCTGATGACTGTTGTCAGTCGGGTCGATGAGTTCGATTTTGTCGGCCCGGCCGAGCGTCAAATCGTCGACCACGTGCCGGCAGGTGAGGACGTAATGCGGCTCGACGACAAAGCCCGTCCCCTGGGCCACAAGGCTTTCCGCCTCCGACGGCGGCGCCTGCACGCGCGACAGGCCCTCGCGCTCCTCCTTGGGCGAGACGAGAGGCATGTACCGCCAGCCGAATTTCAATTCGGAGCGGGTGCCGTCTTTCGTCGTGATGACTTTGGAGTAGAGCCTGGTCGCTTCGGAGAGAACTGATTTCTTGGGGCGGATGCGGCCGAGCTTTGCCTCGCTGACGATTCGTCCGAGGTTCTGCGTCACTTCCTCGGACGTCGGCGAGCGATCGGCCGCTTCTCGCAGATGATGTAGGGCATCGGCATACTTGTCCTGCCGGATCTCGGCGATGGCCAGGTTGTTCAGGGCGGGGACATAGCCGGGAATTCGCCGCAGGACGATTTGGAAATGCTGGGCCGCCGTTTTCGGGCTGCGGATGCTCGGTGGCGTGATCGAATCGAGAATGCCGAGCGTGAAGTCGGCGGCGATTGCGTTCGGGTCGACGCGGCTCGCCCTTTTCGAGCGTCTTCCGGGCTTCCTCAAAGTTCAGCAGCCGAGTCATCTCGTACGCCTGCGAAAACAGCTGGGCGGCTTCTTCGTGGGCCTTGGCGGCTTCGGCCGCCGCGACCCATTTGTCTCCGAGCCGGACCAGATCCTGCCTGGCTCGATCCTCCCAGGTCGCCAGGTTGGCTTTGAACGAATCCTCTTGCGTGGCTGGGAGCGTGCGCGTGGCACGGAAATGGTTGTAAAGGGCCAGTGCTTCCTTAGCCGTCGCCGAATGACGGGCAGTCACCTCGAGGGCCCGCACATCGGCATCCTTGGCCGGTGCCTTGGGCACGACGATCACCGCTGGTTTTGCGGATGCGTTTGCGACCAGTGTGCCGTTCGTGCCGGGTTTGGCACTGAGTGCTGCGTTGGCGACCGACGATGCCGTCGCGCTTGGCTGAGTCGCGGGGGATGGGCGGCGATTTGGCGGTCGGCGACACATCGGCCACGCGCGGCGCGGGCTTGTCTAAAATGCCGGGCTTCGGCGGTTTCGCCGACTGCCTGTCTGGCGCGCGAGTGTCCCGCTCGAGCGGAGAGGCAGCGGATTCGAGATTCGATTTGGCGACGAGAGCCGGATGTCGATCGCCCGCAGGCGAGGCGACGTTGCTGTTGCTCGCGGGGAGTGTCGCTTGGTTGGGCTTGGCGAATGGACGCGGTTGGGAAGGCAGTGCCGCCGGCAGTTTTGTGGGCGGACTTTTTGCGGGGTCCGATTCGTCGCCGGCCAGTGTCTGGCTTGCGGGAGGCTTGATTGCGCTCTGCGTCGCGGCGGGTGTGTTGGGCTGCGTCTTGTCCACAAGAGTGACAGAAGCCTTCTGACCGGCCGTGGCCTGATCTTGGTGTGCGGCCACCACAGCCGGGCCTTGCTGACGTCTGCCCAGCTCGAACGCCCCCCACAGCACACCTACCAGCACCACGACACCGGCCGTGGCGGCCAACGCGAGCGGGAGGCGCGAAGGCTTTTCGATGACAATGTTGATTTCGCCGGACGAGCGTGCACTTCGTTTCCGACGTGCGGGCGTCGCAGGGACCGACTCGGCCAGCGCGCGCTCAGCCGGAGTCCATGGCCCCGAAAACCCCCTCCGCAGGGGCGTGTCGGGCTTGATTCGCCCGGCCGCCAAAGCACCGCGCACCTGGCTCTCGGACAGCGGTCCCTGAGCCTTGTTGCTCTTATAGATATACCAGTCGTCGCTCATCGTTGGCCCTTTTTCGCGATGCGACGTAACCGTCGACGTGTGTCAGTCTGACGACTGCCCGGACGGTCCGCTACTAGCAAAAATACTTAATACCGGTACCGCGCACCGACTGCCAGCGCGAACCGGGAATCGGGGCCATTCAGGAGACCCGCGCAGGCGCGCCACGTGTGGAGAAATCTACTTCCAAGCCGGAACCGGCAATTTGGCCGATCGGCTTAAGCGCGTTTGCCCAGCAGCCAGCGGCGGGCATGGTGTCGCAAAACGGCGGATGAGGCGATGGCCATCTTCTTCCAGTGGCCCAGCGCGACTCGGTGGCTGAAGACGTCGTAGTCGCGGGCCTCGATGGCGTCGAGCAGGGCCGCGTAGGTCCGAATCATCGCGTCGAGGATGGGCCGCCCCGGCGGATGGCAGAGCGGAATCAAGCAACGGGCTCTGTCAAAATCGGCGCGGGCCCGCGCGGCCTCGAAAGCCATCAGCTCGCGGAACCGCGGCTCCATGTGGGTGGTTTGCAGGTCCGACTCGCTCAAGCCGAAGCGACGCAGATCCTCGCGCGGCAAATAGCAGCGCCCCATCCGCGCATCCTCGGCGACATCCCGCAGAATGTTCGTTAGCTGAAACGCGCGACCGCAATCGATGGCCAGCGGCGGCGCCTCGCTCGAATCGAAGCCCCAGATGTGCAGGCAACACAGACCGACCGCGCCGGCAACGTGGTAACAATAATCGGACAGGTCGGTGAACGTCTCGAAACCCGCAGCATCGAGGTCTATCTGCACGCCGTCGATCACCGCGAACAGCGTTTCGCGGGGAATGCGATGGCGGGCGACGACGTCGGCGAGAGCCGGCAACGCGGGATGACGAAACTCGGCACCGTCGAGCGCCTGATCGACGTCGACCCGCCACTGCGCCAGCGACGCGCTGCGTTCGGCCAGCGAGAGGCGGTCGTCATCCCCCAGATCGTCCGAGACCCGCATGAACGCGTACAGAGCGCACATGTCGCGAAACAGGGGCCTTGGAAGTGCCAGCAGCGAGTAATAGAAGTTGCTGCGGCTGGCCTGCGTCCGCTCGCGGGCCCAGCGGTACGACGTCCGTAGAATGCTGGCAAAAGGCTCGCGGATCACCTGCGGCGTCCACGTTCCCACGTCGGGGAGCGACGCTGCGGGCGACATTGGCGGCGTGACGGGCGAGGCCGGGCGCCTCTCCGACGTTTCAAAGATGATGCCCAACATGAACGGGGTTACTCCATCGTCCGTGACGGTATGGGCCTTCCTGCCGAGTCCGTTTTGCCGGGCCGTTCGTCGTGCCCCGTGACTGATGACGGGGAACTCGTGCGGCGGCGACCGATGAGCCTCCAGGCTGTTCGTCCGAGCGTTCCTGCGAACAGACGAGCGAACTCACCCTTGGAGATGACCGGCCGCATCTCCCACACACGATATCCGATTTGTTCGAGATGGTCCAAGATCGACAGCCCGCCGCGGGCAAAAAGCTCGATATCGAGCTGCAGTCGACCCGGTAGTATTTGCACCAACGGCAGCCCGTCGAGAAGGTAATAGCGAGCCCGCGCGACCTCGAACTGCATGACGGCAAGAAACGCGTCGTTCGTGCGGCGGTGGCACAGATCGTCGTCCGTATAGCCGAACCGCGCACGAGTTTGTCGCGGCAAGTAGACACGGCCGATGTCGTAATCGCGGGCCACGTCTTGCCAGAAGTTCGCCAGCTGCAGCCCCGTGCAGATCGAGTCGGAGAGGCGCGCATTCGACTCGTTGAAGCATTCGCAGAGGTGAAGCACGATGCGGCCGACCGGATCGGCGCTGCGGCGGCAATAGTCGGCAAGCTGGGCGAACGTCTCGTACTCGCGGACGTGCTGGTCCTGCTCGAAGGCCGAAATCAAGTCGGCGAACGGCTCCCGCGGAATCGCAAATCGCTCGATCGTGGTCCGCAGGGCGACGAACACCGGATGAACGGCCGACCCGCCATAGCAGTCGTCGAGCTGGTCGCGCCACCAAGCGAGCAGCTGAGACGACCGCTCGCGGTCGCCCACTTCGTCGCCCAGATCGTCGGCCCAGCGGCAATAAGCGTAGACAGTAAAAAAGTGCTGATGCAGACGATGGGGCAGCATCCAGGAGGCCAGGGGAAAGTTTTCGTAGTGCCGCCGAGCGAGGTTGCGGCAATACGCCTCGGCTGCCGCGAGCGTCGGGGGCGAACCGGTGCGCTGGGGTCCCCAGGCCTCGAGGTCGGCGGCAAATTGCTGATCGGCTGACGGCATGTTCAGTATCGGAAGTGGAACGCGGCAATTTCACCGGTCGCGCAACGTGGGAAACGATCTAAACGGGCTTGGCGGCCGCACTTGGTGTTAAGAAAAACCGATTTCGCCGTCAATCCGCAGGGAGGTCATTTGGGGGGCACCGCGACCGGTACTGCGGCGACTCCGGGCTGTATTTGTTCACCATTCACGGCTATAATCGGCTGCTTGGTCGGGTTCCCGGCCAGTCGGAGGTTTCTAGAGGATTCGGTTTGCGTCCCTCGAGAATCGACGTCCGGTCTCGCGCTTTGAGTCATCCCGTCTCACAGGTTAACAGACCGTCAGTTGGTTAATTGCGAAGAGTCGAGGCACGTTCCTCGGCGGGTGGGGGTCGCGTCTCTGCTCGTCCCGGTTCGTGGCATTAGGACAATGGGTGCCGACGTATTTTTTGCGCCAGCACGTCCGATCTGAATTCTCTGCAGCTTCCATCCTTCGTTTTTTGGACAATCAAAGTTGGTTTTTTGAAGAAGAGCCCTCCGGGGCTCGCAAGGGATGACAATGGGTAAGAATCTGTACGTTGGAAATCTGTCTTTCAAGGCGACTGCCGATGACCTGCGCGAGCTGTTCAGCCAGCACGGCTCGGTGACCTCGGCACAAGTCATTATGGATCGCGAGACCGGAAAACCGCGTGGTTTCGGGTTTGTCGAAATGGCTGACGGAGCTCAATCCGCAATTGACGCACTCAATGGCCAGGACTTTCAGGGGCGACCGCTGACCGTCAACGAGGCTCGTCCTCGCGAAGATCGCCGCGGCGGCGGCGGTGGTGGCGGCGGCGGGTCCCGGGGCGGGCGAGGAGGCGGATACGGCAACCGCTATTAAGCTTCTCTCGTTGCTGAAGCCGGTGCTTGCCGCCGGCTGATGCTTGTTCTCAACACCCTGACCGACGCGACCGGTCAGGGTTTTTTTTCGAGCGGACATCGTCGCTTCCATGCCGCGCGTTCTCGTCACGCTTTGCACCTACAACGAGCGGGACAATCTCGCCGCGCTCGTCCCCGAAATTCGCCGCACGCTCCCCGACGCGGATGTCCTCGTCATTGATGACGGTTCGCCCGATGGCACCGGGGCGCTCGCTGACGAGTTTGCCGCTGCCGACGCGCACGTCCGCGTGCTGCATCGGGCCGGCAAGCTGGGGCTGGGATCGGCCACGCTGGCGGGACTGCGGCAAGCGATCATGGACGGCTACGAATTCGTCATCAATATGGATGCCGACTTCAGCCACGATCCCGAATACCTCGCCGCCCTGCTCGCCTGCATGGAGCGGGCCGACGTCGGCATCGGATCGCGTTACGTTCCGGGCGGCGCCGTCGAAGGTTGGGGACCGCTCAGGCATTTCATGAGCCGGGGGATTAACTGGTACGCGCGGCTCTTGCTGGGCCTCACGACTCGCGACAACAGCGGAGCCTACCGCTGCTACCGCTGCGCAAAGCTCAAAGAGATCGATCTCGATCGGGTGCGCTCCCGCGGCTACTCCTTCCAGGAAGAGATCCTGTTTCACTGCCGGCGGGCCAACTGCCGCTTCGAGGAGACACCGATCGTCTTTCGCGACCGGCGCTACGGCACGTCGAAGATCAACTGGCGCGAGTCGGTGACTGCGCTGTGGATCATTCTGCAGCTGGGAACGGGGAGCGGCGGGACCTCGGTGGTGAAGAATTCGCCGAGAGAGGCGAACTCGAGCGGCGCAGATCAGCGCTCGGAAAAGCGCCCGACGGGAATCGAACCCGCACTCGCAGCTTGGGAAGCTGCCGTGATACCATTTCACCACGGGCGCAGAACGACCCGCGACGTCTCTTCAGGAATCGGCGCGGGCGCGCCGTTCAATCTATCGGTCGCCCGAGGGGTGGTCAAGCAGCGCGCCGCACCCGCGATTGCCCATTAGCGCTCGCTGGTTTCCCCGGCCAGCCGCGCTCCGTCCGACGCAAAATCCAAGTTCACGACGGACTTGTTCCCCCAGAGCCGGATCCGCCGGCGATCCGCGTCGTAGGTCATTTGCAGGATTCGGTTGCGGAGCCGATCGTCGTCGAAGGCCAGCGTGTCGCCGGTGCGGGTGTCGATCACTTCGACCAGCATCGAACTGTGATTGCCGTTGAGGCGATCGCCCACCAGCGCCAGCATCACCAACACGGGCAGTCGCATCGTCGGCACGCGCAACACCGTCCGCTGCGCGAACGTCCGCTTCCAACGCATCTTTCCCGACCGCCGATCGATGGCCACCAGGTTGCCCCGCAGGTCGGCGTGAGGCAGCGTGGTGTCGGTACCGAAGCAATACGAGTAACGCCGCGGCTCGGGGACGGTCTGCATCGGCTGCAGATTGACGTAATAGTTGTCAGCATCGCGAAATGCCGAGACCTGACACAGGCTCTGGTATTCCTGCGAGTCCAGTTTCAGCTCTACCCGGACGGCTCCGGTGCGGCCGTCGACGATCTGCATCGATGCGGCCGCGGTGATCACGGCCACCTCGTCGTCGCCCGTTTCCTTCCACAGCAGGCGATCGCAGACGGGCGTGTCGTACAGGTAGCGATCGGTCAACGGGTCCCAGATTTTCATGCGATGCGTGGCTTCCCGCGACGAGAAGAAGAGCAGACGACGGCCGAACGCCCGCCGCTCGGGAATCTGGCGTGTCGACGGGTCGAGGGACCCCTGCCGCAGCTCTTCGCCGGTTGCCGTGCGATAGATGGTGTAGTTCAAGTGATCGGGACCGAACACCACGAGCGCCTGGTCGTCGCCGATGATCCCGCGGTTCGCGTCGGCGACGAGCCCGGACTGCGGATCGAGATCGGTGCGGTGCCAAAGGAGCTTGCCCGTTCCCGGGTCGACGACGAACAGGTGCCGATGCGACTGGAACGCGCAGAAGGTCGGGCCCGTCGGGCCGACGAGAGACGAGTCGAAATCCTTTGCGATCCGCGGCGGTGAGTTGGACCAAAGGGGCCGCTCGCTGTCGTGCTCCAAGAGCGAGATGCCGTGAAACGCTCCCTTGCTACCGAGCGGGAGAAAGTGTCCCACCTGGGACGTCACGGCGAGCGTGATTCCCCAATAGTGCGCCGGAATTTCGAGGGGTCCCACGATCGAACCCGACAGCCGATCGACGATGCTCACTTTAGGTTCGTTGACCGTGCCGGCGTCGATTAGTTGAAACGCGGACGCGGCCCGCGTCACGCTGGGACGCGAGGCGTTGGCGTACTTTTCGGCCAGTTCCGGATCGCACTGTTCCCACAAGGTTTGCGAGACGCGCGCTCGTCCGAAGGGTCGCTCGGCTGACTTGAGACGCGCCAACGCGCGCCGAGTGAGCCCGTCGGCCGGCAGCTGGTCGATCAGACGTTTCCATTCGCTCGGGTCGCGCTTGGCTCGCAAGTCCTCGTTTTGCAGCCCGAAGAGCAGGTCGGCCGCTTCTTCGGCCAGTCCCGCCCGATCCCATAATCGGACCAGCTGCCGCTGGGCGGCTCGCACCGTCTCGGGTCGCGGGGACTGCTCGCAGGCCAGCAGGAGCAGCTCGGCCCGCTGCCATTGCCCGGCCGCCGCGCTGACGTCGGCGAGGCGCAGCCTCACGGGCTCCGCCTCAGGCCAGCAGCCGTAGACCGCCAGAAAACGCTCGAGCGTCGCGCTGTCGTTGGCTTGCAGAGCGGCCTGCTGTTGCCGCGAGATGCGTTCTTCGGCGATCTTCAAGGTTTCGCGAGGGAACGACTCGCACATTCGCTGGCCGGTCGTCGCCAGCCATCCGCGCGGCGACACCAGGTACGCGGGGTCGTTCGGCGAGGCCAGCAAGCCTTCGTCACCCAGCTGTGCAAAGGCGCGGTTCGCGTCGAGCACGGCGCTCAGGTCGCCCGTGCGCAGGCCGACTTCGGATTTCGCCTGCAGTAACCGATAGTGCTGGCATGGCGTGTGAGCAAGAGCCGACAGCTCGCGCAGTCGTTCGGCCGGTCGCGCACAGCCGGCGGCCAGCTCTTCGAGCAGCACGGTTCGCTTGAGTTGTTCGGTCCGTTGCTTGAGCTCGCCGCCGAGACCGTCGCCCGCGATTCGCGAGAGGTACGACTTGGCGTCCGCGATCTGGCCGAGTGTGAGCGCGAGATCGGCCGCCAGCGCAAGGTCCGCCGGCGCCGGTCGAGCTGCGTCGAGTCGCTGCTGCACGGTTTCCAAGAGCGCCTCGGCCCGCGGATAAGCCACGACCTCGCGTGCTCCGCACGAGACGATCAAGGAACCGGCCGACACTAAGTTGCCGGGGGCCGCGCATCGCCCGTCGTTTGCCGCCATGCTACCCGAATCGTCGGCCACCCACAGTTCGGAACGAAAGTCGTCGACCTGCGGCGTCGAGCGTTCCAGGCCGTCTTCGTTTCGTGCGGACAGGTCGCGGTTGCGAGCGCCGCTTCGAATGTCGATCGACGCGATCCGATTGTCGGCCAGCGGCAGAAGATATTCCCCGCCCAGCCGCACGCCGGCCCCGGAGACCTCCCCCGCGCGGATCGACCAGCGCTCAGTGCCGTCCGCCAGCGACAGCCCACGGCAAACACGCTCGCCGACGATCATCACCACACCGTCAGACGCGGCGGCCACGAATTCGGCGTCGCCGCGAGGCTTCTTCCACAGGCTCCGGCCGGTCGAGAGATCGAGGCATTGAATCGTCTCGGACTGGCGGGGCAACGCGACGACCTGGTTCCCTTCGACGAGCGCCGCCGTGGGAAATCCTGGGTTGCCGAAAGCGTGCCGCGAGGCGAACGACCAGCTGCCTTCGCCACCCGAGCCGTCGTCATCGCCGCAGTAGTAACTCCAGAGGAGCGCGCCGTCGAGCGCATCGACGCCCACCAGAATTCCCACTTGCGTCGGACATACGATCACGCCGCTGCCGCTCGAGGGCGTGCAGGCGACCGGGTAGCGGAGCGGCTCTTCGTCGATCGGCCGGTCGACGTAGCCGATCCCCTGCACCCATAACACAGCCCCGTTGGCCGCGGACAGCGCGACCAGGTTGAGCTGGCAATCGCACTCCGTGATGGCGTAGAGCCGGCCGTCGAGAGCGAGCGGCGGCCCCAGGAAAAAGTGCCCATGCAGCGGCTGCTGCGCCATTTTGTCCCCGGCCTGCTGCGCCTCGGTCGCGTCGATCGAGCCGTCGCCGTTGCGATCGAGCTCTTTGAACTGTTCGGGCGTGCCGAGGAATTCAGCCCGGGTCACGCGGCCGTCGTCATTGGCATCCATCCGATAGAACCAGTGCGACGTGCCGACCGTCCCGCCGACCGACCAGGCCGGCTTCACGGCGCCGGCCGCATCGCGGAGCGGACTATGTACGTCGAGCGCGATCAATCGGTTTGCGTTCCGCGACAGACGTTGCGAACCGCGCTGTGTCTCACCGCTTTCATCCTGAGGCACGCCGGGCTGCCTTGGACGAATGTCCATCGAGTCAATCGCGAAGACGTGGCGTCCGTCCGTGGTCAGCGTTCCGAGAATTGAGTTCGAGGCGTAGGCCCCCATCAGCGCATTGCGCGGAGTCTCGGACGATGCTGCACTTTCGGAGGCTGAGCGGAGCGCATCGGTCTCGAGGAGCGCCCGGACCATTGAGGTCGCCGGAGTATATTTCCACATCTCGCGCCGGAGTTGACGTTGTGCGCGCGAAATCCCGCGTAATCTCGAAACACGATCGCGCTGCCGACAACGAGCGGCGACTGAATCGTCACCGGCCTTTTTTCCTCTCGCTGCGACGGCTGGCTTTCCCAGCGGCGGACCAACTCGGCGATCCCCGCCCCGGGGGCGGCGTGGCCCTCAGTCAGGTCGACGCGCCAGGTGGGCGTCATGTAGGGGATCGACGAGGACCCGGGCCCCGGACCGTTTGTCGGGGGACCCGAGGCGAACGACTCGAACGACGCCATCGCATGTTCGACGCGCGGCTGGTCGGTCAATCGATCGGGCGAGGCTCCTTCTTCGAGCGAGGCGAGATCGACCGTGCGCGGATTGCCTGTCGCGTTCTCCGCGACGCCGCTTTCGGCCGGCCGAGCGTTCTGGTTGCCCGGCTCCCCCTCCGTGGGCCGAGTGGCAAAATAGCGGTCGCCCAGCGGAGCGCCGCAACAGAGCCGTTCAGCGGCGTCGAGTTTTCGCAACAGGTCCGCATTCACGCGCTTGCGGTGATAGGGATCGGACGCCAACAGCTTCCAGGCGCGAATCGCCAATGCGTACTCGCCCCGGTCGAGCCAGCGCGTGGCCAGCCAGTTGGTCGCCTCGAAGCCCGAGGCGGTGTGGAAAAAGCGCCGGGTAACCTCTGCGATCACGGCCGGGTCAGAAGCCGCGCGGCCGCGCGCAAGCAGGCGTTGGGCTTCATCGGCGTGGGCCCAATCGTAGAGGTCGCGTGTTTTATCGTTCGCCGCGCTCAGCAGGCTGACGGCCCGGCGCCGCGCACTTGCGAGGCGGTGCTCCGATTCGATCCAAATGAAGTGATCGCCGGGCTGGTCGAGCACCTGTTGCAGCTGTCCGACTGCCTGGCTGATGTCACCCGATCGCAGGGCCGTTTCCGCGCCGTCGAGAGCGCGCTGGACGCTGCGATCGCGGAAGACCGTTTGGCGGAGCATCCGCTGCTCTCGCCCGTGAGGCTCCTCCTCCGCGGTTTCGACGGGAGGCTCGCCCTGGGGAAGGACCCCGGGGTCTGGCCGGCCGGCGGTCGATTGGGCCGCGGCCGACGCTCCG
>CAWCZR010000004.1:610000-1602817 GCA_963800135.1 uncultured Planctomycetaceae bacterium
TAAGCTATTACGCACTTTTTAAATGATGGCTGCTTCTAAGCCAACATCCTGGCTGTCTCAGTATTCTAATATCCTTTGTGACTGAGCGGATCTTTGGGACCTTAGCAGGCGATCTGGGTTGTTTCCCTCTCGACCGCGAAGCTTATCCCTCGCGGACTGACTCCCGAGATAGTCGTAATGGTATTCGGAGTTTGGTTACGCAGAGCATCCGGGTAGGACCTCTATCGAGATCAGTAGCTCTACCCCCATTGCGTAGTGGCTCGAGGCTAGCCCTAAAGCTATTTCGAAGAGAACGAGCTATCTCCCAGTTTGATTAGACTTTTACTCCTCCGCACAGGTCATCCCACCGGTTTTCAATCCAGACGGGTTCGGTCCTCCACGCAGTCTTACCCGCGCTTCAACCTGCCCATGCGTAGATCACTAAGGTTTCGCGTCTACCGCCGCTGACCAATTGTCGCCCTATTCAGACTTGGTTTCCCTTTGGCTCCGGCCCTGAAGGCCTTAACCGAGCCAGTGACGGTAACTCGCCGGGTCATTATGCAAAAGGCACGCCGTCACTCGGTCCCGAAGGACGTCGAGCTCCGACCGCTTGTAAGCGTGTGGTTTCAGGTTCTTTTAACTCCCCTAGCAGGGGTTCTTTTCATCGTTCGCTCGCGCTACTTGATTCACTATCGGTCGCCAGTAAGTACTTAGCCTTAGGAGATGGGCCTCCCAGATTCAATCCGGTTTTCACGTGACCGGACCTACTCGGGTACTCATCGGAAGATTGCACTGCTTTCGAATACGGGACTGTCACCCTCTTTGGTTCCGCCTTCCTGCGGCATTCTTCTAGCAGACAATTTTGTAACTTCACTGTGATGAGCCCCACGACCCCGCATAGCCGAAGCCATGCGGTTTAGGCTGATTCCCGTTCGCTCGCCGCTACTGAGGAAGTCACTTTTGTTTTCTTTTCCTGCGGTTACTAAGATGTTTCAGTTCACCGCGTTTGCCTCGTACGCATATGGATTCCGCGTACGACATTCGGGTACCCCGGGATCAACGCTTGTTTGACAGCTTCCCCGGGCTTTTCGCAGCCTTCCACGCCCTTCATCGCCTTCTGGCGCCAAGACATCCCCCACACGCCCTTAGTAACTTGACCACTATGATCCTCGCCTCGATCGCTCCGGAAAAACTTCCGGACCTTTCGAGACGCATTCACATGCAGTTTTTTCTGCCTGGTCCGTCGTGAAACATATCCGTTGCGGAAATCCGCTTCGGACACCTGACAACGTCCAAGCCGCCTAGCCGCTAAGAGTGCACTGACACAATACGCTCGGAGATCGACCTGTCAGCCTTGTCGGCCGTGATTGCCCATTGCTGAGTTGCCCACAGCTGACTTTGGCCCGAGATTCACGGCGCCTTCCAGAGCCGCCAAACTCCAGATCGATCACCCAAATTGCATTGTGTTTACAGATGCCACTTGAACCGCTACCTAATTGTCAAAGAACAAACCCGGTGGATAAAATCCGCCGGGTTT
Source organism: uncultured Planctomycetaceae bacterium (assembly GCA_963800135.1). Lineage (GTDB taxonomy): Bacteria > Planctomycetota > Planctomycetia > Planctomycetales > Planctomycetaceae > DASPSM01. The sequence goes on from CAWCZR010000004.1 coordinate 611,517, forward strand.
CGCCCCAGTGGGCTGAAGCCGGCTCAGCGACCTCGCTGAAACGGCTTCAAACCACTTAATCGGCCTCAACCCGTGTCGCCAGCGAGACTTACGTCATTTGGACTCGCGGCGGATCGTCAATCTTAGGAACTCCACCTCTGGTTCGTCAAGGCATTCGCGAAGGCTTTTTTAAAAAAATTGGAGACGACCGGGATCGAACCGGCAACCTCCGCCGTGCAAGGGCGGCGCTCTCCCAATTGAGCTACGTCCCCGTGGGCTCAAGCCGGGAAAACCGGAACCGGCAAAAAGGGGAAAGAGAGCAGGCGTGAATCCGGGTTCCGCACCTGCTCTCCGTTTTCGCCAATTCCCCTTTTCAAAGTGGGCGCACGTGGATTCGAACCACGGACCTCAGCTTTATCAGAGCTGCGCTCTAACCAACTGAGCTATGCGCCCGCACGTCTCGATGGGATGCGCGAAATTCGCCATCCAGCGAGCCGTTTCGCCTCGTTCCCGAATCTTGAAATTGCAGGACGGGGCGAAGGATCGATGATTCTGGCTGCGGTTGTCGCCTCTGTCCAGTCCTAGCGACTGCAATTCTAGCGATGCGAGGCCGCGAGTTCTTTCTCGGCTCGCCCGCACCGTCGCAATGAGCCCGCACCGATGCTCCGGCACGCCTGTGAGGCTTTAAATGCGACGGATATTCCGCGGATGGCAGACTTGGCGAAGCTGGGCCCGGTAATCGTCGAGCCGTTCCATCGATGCCTTCCAGCGAATCATCACGTCCGGCAGAATTCGCCGCCCGTCGACGCCGAAATTTCGTCGCTCTTTCAGGACTTCTCGCATTTCGCCGATCGTGGCTTTGAAGTCGGCATAACACGTTCCCGGTTCGCGACCGACTGAACGCACCAGCCCCGAGCCGATCGTTGCCAACAGATCGAGGTCGCGGAGCCACGAATCGCGGCTGCCGTCGAAATGGTTGAGCGCCCAGGCAGTCTCGGCCCGCAAATAGAGGCTGACCGCCTCGGGGACGTTTCCTTCCCGTTGTCGTTGGCCTGCCAGTTCGGCCAGGTTCTGACAGCGCCGAGCACGCGCAAGAGACGCATTCCCCGCACCGCCAGGTAGGCGAGATAGGGCAAAACGCAGGCGGCGACGACCAGCACCAAGCCTCCGCCATAGACGAGCACATAGCGCATAACCTGCGAACCTCGGAGACTTTATCCCAACCGATGATACCCACGGACTTGGCCCACGGCGACAAAGAACTTTCCACGCAAAAAAGGTCCGGTGGCGCCTCGGATTTCGGGGCGGAGTTCTGGCCCGAGGGGCATTTTGCAAAGGCCGGGTAAGGGGTTAGGTAAAACCACCATCTTGAATCGGCAGGCTTGATCGATCATAGTGGATGCTGGTCAGGGGGCCGAAATCAGCGGGCCGCAGCAATTGGGACCTCCGAGTTCAGCCGGATCGTTGGGCGGTCAACAGACCGGTGGGCGAGTTTTGGAAAAACTGGCAGAAACTTCGCGCGGCGTTCATCGCACGCGTGGCCTTCTTCGTACTTGCGTGAGCAGCAGGATCGCTCTCTCAGCCGTAGGCCTCGTTGAATGCTGGCTACTGAACGCGACGACAGTGCGCTTCTGCCGGGAATGTTTCGCCTGGCAATCACCGGCCCCGACGAGCCGCAGCCCGTGCAGCTCGTCGTCAACGGCCCCTTCGCGCTGATCGGCCGTGACGAGAGCTGCTTCTGCCGGCTCAATCATCCCGATGTCAGTCGCCGCCACGCTTACTTGCAGGCGATCTTCGGCCGAATTTTCTGCATCGACCTGGGGAGCCGCAACGGCACGCACTGGGGTGACACGCCGCTCCGCAGTGGTTGGCTCGACCCGGGTGTGCCGGTCCGCATCGGCCCTTACCAGATCGAAGTCATCGACAGCATTGGTCTTGGAAAACCGATCGCACCTTTTCCGGATAACTTTTCACCGCTCGACCCATACGCCGGTCAGCTGGGCAAGCTGCCGCGCGTCGATTTGGAGATTCTCAACGGAGCGGTTCCGAGCGCGGAGATGACCATCTCGCGGCTGATCACGCTCGTCGGTAGTTCGGCACGCTGCAAGCTGCGGCTGCAACACTCGAGCGTGGCGCGGGTCGACTGCGGCTTGCTTTGGCTCGTGGACGGACTGTGGGTCGTGGATCTTTCGGGCCGCGGTCACTCGCGGCTGCGGGGCAAGGTGTTACGCTGCGCGCGACTGGAGAACGATCAGAATCTGCGATTGGGCCGATTCCACTTGCGCGTCAATTACACCAGCGACATCATGTCGCTGAACCGGTCCGAGGAGCCCGCATCCGTCCCGGGCCGGCTTGAAATCGGATTGGTGCCGGCCGACGAACCCGCGGATCCGCCGAAGTCTCCGCTGGTCGACTTGGCGAACCAGGGGCTGGTCGAGGAAGAGGCGCTCGGCAATTGAGCGGGAACGCCGCAAGCTGGCGGCAGAACGCCAGGCGGCCCACGAGCGCGAGCGGGCGTTGGACGCCAGAGAAACCAAGTTTGCCGAGGCCCAGGCACGCCTCGCGTCGGAGTGGGAGCATCTGCACGTCGACCGCGCGGCGTACGACGCGCTCGCCGCCGATTTTGCGCGTCGACAAGAAGAGCTGGCAGCGCGGCTCCGACGCCTGGCTGAGGACACCGAATCGCTGGGACGCCAACGCATCGAGTTGGCCAACCGAAACGCTGAGCTTGCGGAATTCAAGCAGCGCCTGGCCTACGAATGGCAACGACTGATGGCCGAGCGGGGGATGGTGCTGCAGCCGGGAGCGGACGGCACTTACCCTATTCTGGACGAGCCGGTTGCCGATCCGGGCGCTCAGCCTGACTTTGTCGGCACATCTCCAAGCGAGGGGGAGGCGGCGGCCAGCGATTTCGCAGACCCCCCCGTCGTCGAACCCATCGCCTGCACTCCGGCCGAATTCGACGTTTTGGAATCGGTCCGTCACAACAAGGTTTTTGCGGCCAATCTCGCCGGCACGACGCTGGTGGTGACGCCCTTGGGTGACGCGTCCGAGTTTCACTACGGCGACGTGCACGTCGAATCGAACAAGGTCCGCCGGCTTTTGGAGGGGGGATCTTTCCGGGACTTGGTGGTCGACCTTGGAGAGACCGAGGTTTACAGCCAGGTGACCTTCAACGTCGTCGTGGCCCTGTCGCGCATCATCTCGAATCGCGGGGGGCAGGCCGTCCTCTGCCGAGCCTCGGAAAAGACGCGCGGCATGCTGCAGTCGATGCGGCTGCTCGAGGTCTGGCCCCTCTACGACAGCCGCGACGATGCCTTGCAGGCGGTCGACGGGCCGCATCAGAGCTAAGCGCTCTCAGGCGTGCCTCTTTCGAGCCGACTCAACGTCGAGTCGCACTGATTGCGGCCACCTGTTGCGGGGATCGCTCGCGAAGTGTGGCCCAACCGGCAGTGCGACGACCGTGGGCGTCGACTGCAACCACCTTGACGATCACCGGGCATGTCGCGCTCGAGAAGGACTCTGCCGGCAACTCGAAGACGCGGGCGTTCGATTGGTTCTGGGCGGTCGGTTCTGTTGCGGCGACATGCGAGGCCGCAGCATGGCTCGCAGTGATTTCGATCGTTTTCAGCTCGTCGCCGCCTACGCGGAGCGGAATCCGGTCTTCGCCCAGGTTTTGCTCCGCCGCGATTTGCTCGATGGTGAGGTCCTCTCCGCGTACGACGTGGACGACGGCTCGAATCACGACACCCGGAGTTAGGCCCGCGACGACCGGCGTGGCGGATGGTTTGACGGAAGTGCGGTGCGACCAGCTCGCTTCGACCTCAACTTCGGGCCGATTCTGAGGGAGTGCCACGAGCGAAACCTGGAGCTGCATGCCGCGAGTTCCCGACAGATGGATGCGACGCGTGCCGCCTTTCGGCGAAGCGGCGGCCACGAGAAAGGCGGCCGACGTCCCTTTGAGCTCGAGAGTCAGTGGGCCCGAGTCGACAACCCAGTCGCAGGGTTTCGGACCGGCCAGCCCCCACGGGCCGACGGAACCGTAAAGGTCGAGGCTGGCTAGCTTTTCGCTGGATTGGTTGGAGTTCGCGTGCGCTGCTTTGCCCTCGGGAATGGACGCCGCGACTTCGAGGAGTGAGAGAGTCCAATCGCGAAACAGACGCTCGAACGAGCAGCCGGTTGCCAACTCGATGTTGCGCGTGCCGCGCGCGGGCGTCGTGATCAGTCGTGTCAGCATCTGCGTGCCAAACCGCTCGACGCAATACCGCAGAAAAAGGTAGGTGGCCCCGCGGCAGCCATGGCAGCGCCACAGGCCGGCGCGATAGTAATCCTCCACCACGAGCGGATAGGCGGCCGTGTCGTTGAGATATCGCGAAATGCGGTAGTCGAGATTCGTCCATCCGCCGTCAAACAGACTCTCAGCGCAATGGGCTAAGGCTTCGTTGAGCCAATCCTCTTCTTCGGGATAGGCCGCATGCGACGGGTCGGCTCCCGTTCGCCGGCTGAAGCTGACGGCGTGGGTGTACTCGTGGATCAGTAGCGTACGCAGGTGCGGGCCGGGAATGGTCTGCGAATTGACATACATCATGTCGCAGCGATTGCTGAAGGGGGGCGAGATTGAGGCCTGAAAGTCGCTGCCACGAACGAACCCGCCAATCGACGTGCGACCCCCCTGCAAGCGGGCCAGCCACGGGCTCAACAGGACTGAAAAGCGGCCGTCTCCGTCAACGTCGCGGTACGTGCCGAAGACGGCGCGGAATCGCGGGATGAGTTCGTTGTCGAACAGATCCGCAATGCTCGATACGAGCCCGGGAGGCAGTTCCTTAATCGACTGCTGATTGTCCAGGTACACGCGCACGTTGCGGCCGACGGCCACTTGCTGCGCGGGGACCTTCGCGTACTGGGTGGGATCGTCCAGGCTGCCGTCGGTCACATGCAGCGCGAATACCCGCGATGGTGTTGCTCTGGTATTCGCCGGAGTCGTCGCTGCGGGCGGCTCAGGAGTCATTTTTCCGCTCGAGGCGGGCGTCGAAACTGAGTTGTCCGAGCCTCGCGACATGGGGACCAGTGACTCGAAAACAGCGCGGCGCGGCTGCACCGCCGGCAATCGCCGGGGAAGGCGTTTCGTTACGGCGATCGGCCGCGCGGTGGCCATCACGTGGAAGCTTTCGGTGCCGCGAGCCAAGCTCGAAATGACGAGCGTGTAGCGTGAGTTCGGCTGAAATTCGAGGTCGAGATCGGCTTGATCGCGATCGACATCAACCACGTAGGGGACGCCGGGGACGATCGGCTGCGCGGTGGCGTCCACGGCTATATCCGACGGCGCCTTTCGGACTTCCCGCGTGGTGACGAGCACGCCGGCCAGCGCGACCAACGTCCCCAAAATGGCGAGTCCGGCCGCTAGCAAACCGCGCCGCATCAAGCAGTTCCCATCCGTGCGAAGAGAACGGCCCGCCCGCAGCCGCGATTTCGAAGCGACAGTAACGGCCGGACCTTAGAGCGGACGGCAATCGCGCGGACGAATAAGCTGGCGCGGGAGCCCCCCCGCTTGATTCATCGGCTCCGCGAGAGCAGCCCAACCAGCCGAATCGCTACGATCCGGAAAGTCGTGGAATTGGCGGATGCGAAACCGGATCAGGAGGCCAACTTCCCCTAAAGAACCCGGCGAGTTTCATTCGCAAAAACGACACGAAGGGCTTCCGCTATAGCAAGTTGGGAAATTTGGCCATTTCGGCAAATTTCGGCGGAATTCACTACGAACCCATCTCCGAAGCGTTATAAAATCGAGGTGTTCTCCGAGAACATTGCGCGCGGAGCGCAGGGCGGGCCCGCCTCGGATCCTTTCGCCTCGGCTCACTTTGACGATTCTTTCGGGAGTTACGACATATGGCGATCCGGCAGGGGCTTGCCATGAGCGCGGCTGTTGTCATTGCGGCGCTCGCGGTCGTTTCAGGTCTGGCGGGGACATCGCTGGCAGCAGGCGCCGTCCCGGCCACGGATGCAGCGATCTGCGTCTATCAGTATTCACCGCCCCAGGGTGACGCGTATTTCGCTTTGGGCATGCGGGCCGATCGGGCCATGCTCCCGCTAGGAGATGTGCGGACCCACGCCATCCTGGTCGACACATCGGCGAGCCAGTTCGGCCCGTACCGCCAGCGCTCTCTGGACATCGTTCGTGATTACCTCGCCGCGCTCGGCAACACGGATCGCGTGCGACTCTATGCCGTAGATGTCCAGGCCGAGCCGCTGATGTCGGCGTTCAACGCGCCGAAATCGGCCGCCTGCCTGAGCGGACTCGAGACCCTGTCCAACCGCGTGCCGTTGGGCGCCACGAATCAGCTGGCTTGCCTCCGCAGCGTGCTGAGCGAACTGCCCGCGGACCAATCGGCCGCGATCGTTTACATCGGTGACGGCATGAGCGCCGCGCACCTGGCTCCGCCGGCGCAAGTAGCCGAACTGGCCGCGGAGATGCGCGGGCACCGCGTGACGATGAGCAGTTTCGCTCTGGGACCGCAGACCGACGTCGAGATGCTGGGAACGTTCGCCGAACAGACTGGCGGCATCACCCTGCTTTACAAGGGGACGGCCCAGGCCGTCTCGCCAGGCACTAAGCTGGCGGCCGCCGCAAAGCTTCCGGCCCTCTATCCGACGCGGTTCTTGATCGACGGACAGAACGTCGACCTGATGCCGCACACGGCGATGCCCCTCCGAAGCGATCGCGAGACCTACTACCTCGGCAAAGGCCGCGTGGCCAAGTCCCTGACCGTGACCTTCGAGTTCGACGGGGGCCGGTCGCTCACGTTTGCGGCGAAGGATGCCGCCCGCTTCGACGCCAACGCTTCGCTGGCGTACTTCTGGCAGCGAGCCCAGTCGAGCAACGGCGTCGCGGTTCCGCTGGCCGGCAAGAACCTGGTTGCCGCCGGACAGGACGCGTTTTCTGAACGAATCGATACGATGCTGACGGCCGGTGAACGGGCCGTCGCCTCGCACGACGCGATCACCGGCGAGCAGATGGCCCAGGCCGTCGCCACGCTGGACCGCGGCAACACGCGGGCCGCCGCGCTGGCAGCGTCGGCCGCCAGGCTGCGGAAGGAAATTGCCGCCCACGAAGTTCTGCGACAAGTCGCGCCGGACGCCGGCCAGGACACGGCTCCGCCGGCTGGCACGCGTCCGCCCGCCGGTCCGCCGCTCCCCTCGGCGGCTGCCGGACAATTGGGCCCGCGCGTCGGGCCGCCCGCCGAGAGCTCGGTGAATCGTTATCGCGAATTGATGACCGTTCGCGGCCAGCAGCTGAACAACGAAGTCACCGCGGCCATCCAGGACAACCGTCGCGCGGGGCTCAACGATCCCGATTCGGCGATCGCGAACCTCAAGCGCGAGCTGGACACCGTCGCGGTGGCCGGCGACATCGAGCCGCAGGTGCGGGAAGAATTGTCGCGGCGGCTGATCAGCACGATCGAGGAGCTGCGCAGCATCAAGGAACATCAGCAGATCAACCGGCTGAACGCGGCGGAACATGCGGCCCAGGTCGAGGCCCGTCGCAAGTCGCTCGAGCAGATGTCGCTCGAGGAGACGCGTCTGGCCGAGTTGATCGATCAGTGCCGGGCTTTGCTGGTGCAGGCCGTCCACGGCGACGACAACGCGTATGAGCAGGCCCAAGCCGTCGCCGCGGAGGCGGTCAACCTTCGGCCGGGCAACGGGCCGTCGACGCAGGCCAGGGTTACCTCCATCGCTGCCGGACGGTTGAACCAAGCGAACCGGCTGAGGCGTTTGCGAGAAGATCGGCTCCTCGAAACGCTGTACCTGGTCGAGCTGGCTCACGTGCCATTCCCGGACGAGCCGCCGATCCAGTGGCCCAACGCCCAGGTCTGGCGGGCCCTGACCGAACGGCGCAAGAAGTGGGCGCAGGTCGACCTGCGTTCGGAGAGCAAGCCCGAGCAGCGGATCAGCGAAGCCCTCGACCAGCCGGTCGACTTCAATATCGAACCGCAATCGCTCAAGGACGCGCTCGAATTCATCGCAGCCCGATACTCGATTCCTATTGTGATCGATCAGCGGGCACTGGATGACGCGAACGTCGACACGACCACCGAAGTGAAAGGGAGCTTCCCCGGAATCAAGCTCCGCAACCTGTTCAAGCTGTTGCTTGAACAATTGACCTCGCCGTTGACCTACGTGATCGAAGACGAAGTGTTGAAGATCACGACCGTCGACAAAGCGAACGAAAAGCTGTCGATCCGTATGTACCCGGTCGGCGATCTCATCATGGGACCGCAGCAGTTGCAGGCCCTCGCGGGCCGTGGCGGCGGCGGCGCGGGCGGCCGTGGCGGTGGTGGCGGTGGCATGGGCGGTGGCGGCATGGGCGGTGGCGGCATGGGCGGTGGCGGCATGGGCGGTGGCGGCATGGGCGGTGGCGGCGGCATGTTCAGTGTGCCACCGGCCAAAGGCCCGGCCGGCCTCGATACCCACGCTGCCAGCAGTACGCCTGGACAGCGAGCCCAGTCGAGCAACTCGATCACCGTTCCGCCCGTCGGCAAGAACCTGGTTGCCGCCGAACAGGATGCATTTTCCAAACGAAAGACTGTGGCTACGCTCGATCGCGGCAACACGCTGACCGGGAACTTGGTTGCCTCGGCCGCCAAGCTGCGGAAGGAAATTGCCGCCCACGAAGTTCTGCGACAAGTCGCGCCGGACGCCGGCCAGGACACGGCTCCGCCGGCTGGCACGCGTCCGCCCGCCGGTCCGCCGCTCCCCTCGGCGGCTGCCGGACAATTGGGCCCGCGCGTCGGGCCGCCCGCCGAGAGCTCGGTGAATCGTTATCGCGAATTGATGACCGTTCGCGGCCAGCAGCTGAACAACGAAGTCACCGCGGCCATCCAGGACAACCGTCGCGCGGGGCTCAACGATCCCGATTCGGCGATCGCGAACCTCAAGCGCGAGCTGGACACCGTCGCGGTGGCCGGCGACATCGAGCCGCAGGTGCGGGAAGAATTGTCGCGGCGGCTGATCAGCACGATCGAGGAGCTGCGCAGCATCAAGGAACATCAGCAGATCAACCGGCTGAACGCGGCGGAACATGCGGCCCAGGTCGAGGCCCGTCGCAAGTCGCTCGAGCAGATGTCGCTCGAGGAGACGCGTCTGGCCGAGTTGATCGATCAGTGCCGGGCTTTGCTGGTGCAGGCCGTCCACGGCGACGACAACGCGTATGAGCAGGCCCAAGCCGTCGCCGCGGAGGCGGTCAACCTTCGGCCGGGCAACGGGCCGTCGACGCAGGCCAGGGTTACCTCCATCGCTGCCGGACGGTTGAACCAAGCGAACCGGCTGAGGCGTTTGCGAGAAGATCGGCTCCTCGAAACGCTGTACCTGGTCGAGCTGGCTCACGTGCCATTCCCGGACGAGCCGCCGATCCAGTGGCCCAACGCCCAGGTCTGGCGGGCCCTGACCGAACGGCGCAAGAAGTGGGCGCAGGTCGACCTGCGTTCGGAGAGCAAGCCCGAGCAGCGGATCAGCGAAGCCCTCGACCAGCCGGTCGACTTCAATATCGAACCGCAATCGCTCAAGGACGCGCTCGAATTCATCGCAGCCCGATACTCGATTCCTATTGTGATCGATCAGCGGGCACTGGATGACGCGAACGTCGACACGACCACCGAAGTGAAAGGGAGCTTCCCCGGAATCAAGCTCCGCAACCTGTTCAAGCTGTTGCTTGAACAATTGACCTCGCCGTTGACCTACGTGATCGAAGACGAAGTGTTGAAGATCACGACCGTCGACAAAGCGAACGAAAAGCTGTCGATCCGTATGTACCCGGTCGGCGATCTCATCATGGGACCGCAGCAGTTGCAGGCCCTCGCGGGCCGTGGCGGCGGCGGCGCGGGCGGCCGTGGCGGTGGTGGCGGTGGCATGGGCGGTGGCGGCATGGGCGGTGGCGGCATGGGCGGTGGCGGCATGGGCGGTGGCGGCATGGGCGGTGGCGGCATGGGCGGTGGCGGCATGTTCAGCGTGCCGCCCGAGCCTCTCGCACCAACGGTCGCACCGCCGGCGCCGGTTCAGAAGCCGATTCCGCATGCTGCGAAGATTGGCCACTCGACGACGCAGTCCGTCGCCGGATCGGGACACGTCTTTGCGCAAGTGGACGACTCGTCGTCCGGCTTCACAAATGACTCGGTGCAGTCCAGCAAAAAAAAACGGGACGAGGCGCGTTAAATTCCGCTGACAGGGAAAACCAGGGAACCACTCGCAAAAGTCGCGCAGCCGACAAAGGGCAGGCGACTTTTGCCGCTTCCGTGCCGCCGCGAGTCGACGTCAAAATCCCCCTGCCTCCCGAGGGTTCAACCGAGCCGCCGAAGAAATACTGGCGGGACTATTTCAGCAAGCATCAGCCACCGGGCCCCGCCATCGCCGACCTGGCGCTGCGGCTGACTTCGCAAAAGAAATACGAGCAGGCGATCGCCGTCCTGGAAGCGGCGCTCATCTCCGGCCAGGCTGAGCCGTGGATGTATGAAGTGCTCGCGGTGTCGATGCAGCTGGCGGGGCGCCCCAAGGCGGAGGTCGAGCGGGCGCTATTGTCACGGATCGATTTCTCGGCCACCGACGTGCCGACGACGCTATTCTCGGCTGCGTATCTCACGCGGTTCGGGGCCAAGGAGCAGGCGATCAAGCTTTATCGCCAGGCAGCCGAGATCGAGCCCACTCGTCCCGAAGCCTACGTGCTTGCGCTGCGTTTGGCCCGCGAACGCAAAGACTACGACGCCATCGCCTGGGCCGCGCCCGGCGTGCTGCGGACCGCCTGGACCAGGGATCACGAGCAACTGCATCGCGACGCGGAAGACGCCGCCCTCGATGCCGAGCGGGGCCTCAAGTCGGTAGGCCGACAGTCGGACGCCGACGCGCTCCGCGCGGCGATGACGCATGCCCGCACGCGAGACCTCTTCGTGCGGCTGCAGTGGGCCGGCGACGGCGATCTCGATTTGTCGGTCGACGAGCCGCTCGGCACCACCTGCTCGGTGATCGACCCGCAATCGCAAGGTGGCGGAGTGCACATGCACGACGGCTACGGACCCAAGCCCGAGGACTGCTACGAAGAATATATCTGCGCACTCGGGCGCCCGGAGTTTACGTCGTCCGCGTCCGGCGGATCGACGGCAACATCGTCGGCAAGCGGGCGCAGCTCACCGTCGTACTCAACCAAGGGGGACCGAACGAGGCGTCACAATCGTTCGTGCTCAAACTCGACAAGGACGCTGCGGCGATCCGCATTCCGGTGCCCAACGGGCGCCGACGGCAACTGGCGCCCGAGCGACGGGCGATGGAGGGGCACTCGGCCGTCCTCAATCGAATCATCGAGTTCGTTGCCCACAGCCCTTCGCCCCGCTCGATCCGCTGGTCCTCGCTGCCGAGATCGTTCGCGCCAGGTGTCGCGCTGCCTCGCAAGGGTCGCACGCGACAGGTTGGCGGCGGCGGCGGCGTAGTCAACGCAGGCGGACAGGGGGGCGGGCAAGGCGTGAGCGGCACGCCCGTGATTGGGCAAATCGGCGTGGGCGGGGGCGGAGTCGGGAACGTCGGCGGCGTCAACGTGCCGGCCGGCGGATTGGCCGTCGGCTTCGAGCCGCAAATCGAGGTGATTCCCGAGGGGTCGATGATGACAGCCGCAGCCGTGATCTCGGCCGATCTGCGTTACGTGCGGCTCGCGGTCGTTCCGAACTTCTCGACAATCAGCGAAGTCTTCACGTTCACCTTCGTCGGCAGCAACGCCGGACAGACGCAGCGATCGCAATAGGCGTTTCGGCGAATCAGCGGTTCCGAATGGGGGCCGGGCTGACGTCGAGGTCGAGTGCCGCGCGCCGGCCGCGGTCGAGGTGCTCCCACGCCATGGCGGCCATGGCCGCGTTGTCGGTGCAGAGGTCGGGCGGCGCGATAATCACTTCGACCGATTCCGTGGCCGCCAACTCCGCCAGACGCTCGCGCAAGCGGCGGTTGGCCGCGACGCCTCCTCCCACCAAGAGTCTCGGCCTCCCGGTGCGGCGCACCGCTTTTCGGCACTTCGCCACGAGCACGTCGACGATCGCCTCTTGATAGGCGGCGGCCAGGTCGGCGACGCGTGCCGGATCGAGGGCTCCCGGCTCGAGAGCGCCGGGCAGCAGCCGTCCGTGCGATGTCCCCTGCATTTCGTAGAGGAGTGCCGTCTTCAGTCCGCTGAAGCTGAAATCGAGTTGCGGGCTGTCGATCATCGGTCGCGGAAACTTGACGGCCCGCGAATTGCCCGCGGCCGCCGCTCGCTGAATTGACGGGCCGCCCGGATAACCCAAACCTAGCAACTTGGCTCCCTTGTCAAAGGCTTCGCCCGCAGCGTCGTCGATCGTCGAACCCAGAATCTCGAATTCCACCGCCGAGGGGCAATCGAACAACAGCGTGTGACCGCCGCTCACCACCAGGCCGACGGCTGGGAAAACAGGTCGGCCGGCCGACATCTGGCAGGCGAACAAGTGAGCCTCGACGTGATTGACGTCGACGAGTGGGATGCTCGAGCACGAGCGCCAGGGTCTTCGCCGCAGTGAGCCCGACCAGCAGCGATCCGACGAGTCCCGGCCGACTGGTGACGGCGATGGCCGCCAGGTCATCGAGACTGGCGCCCGCAACGCCGAGCGCCTCGTCGATTGCGGGGATGATCCGTTCGACATGCGCCCGCGATGCCACCTCGGGCACCACGCCCCCGTACTGGCGGTGCAGCTCGTCCTGGCTGCAAACGACGTTGGAGCGAATGCGCAGATCGACGGTCGATCACCGCGGCGGCCGTTTCGTCGCAGCTCGACTCGATTGCCAGAAGCAGGCCGGGGGCGTTCATGAATCCGCGTGTGCCGATCCTGAAAGCCGACCCCGACAATGCCAGAGAGTACCCGGCCGACCTCAGCCGATGCCGTAGAGCGCGGGCCGCTTGGTGGAAGTGGGTCGGCTGGCTGCCGCTTTCTTTTCCGGCGCAGGAGCCGCCTTGGCCTTCTGGTCGCCCTTGGGCGCGACTTTGCCGACCTCGGCCAGCTTGGTGCGGACGGCCGATAGCGCCCGGTCGAGCTGGCGATCCTTGAATTCGCTGGTTGGCGGGCCATCCTTGCTGAGGATGTCGCGATCCCGGCGATACGTTTCCATGTATTCGCGCGTTTCGCGGGGCGTGAACTTCACTTCGTAGCCTGTGTCGGGCATCACGCCCCAAGCTTCGCTTTCGCTCATCGCCCGGGAACCGGTGAATGTTCTTGCCGCTGGGCCGGTGGTAGCTGGCCGTGGTCAGCTTGAGGGCGCTCGTGCCATTTTCCAGCTCGATCACGTTCTGCACGCTTCCCTTGCCCCAGGACCGCTCGCCGACGATCACCGCGCGATGATGGTCTTGCAGGCAGGCGGCCACGATCTCGCTGGCCGACGCGCTGTAGTGATTGACGATGATAGCCATCGGGAAGTTGGGGAACGTTCCTTCCTTCTTGGCTTCCCAGACGCGTTCTTGCGTGTTGCGCCCCTTGGTGCTGACGATCGTCCCGCCGTCGATGAACATGTCGGCGATTTCGGTCGCTTGCGAGAAGAGCCCGCCCGGATCGAATCGCAGGTCGAGCACAAGCCCTTTCATACCTTCTTCGAGCAGCGTGTTGATGGCCTTTTCCAGCTCGATCGCGCTGTGCCGGCTGAAGTGCGTCAGCCGCACATAGCCGATCTTGTCCTTCTTGTCGATCATGTAGTCCCAGGAGCCGTCCGGCTTGTAGTGATCGCCCAGCACGGTGGCGACATGAATCACGTCGCGGACGAGGGTGACCTGATCTTTCTTGTGCGAGCCGACGTGCTCGATCCCCAGCTTCACCGACGTGCCCGGCTTGCCTTTGAGGACCCCAACGGCCTTGTCTACCGTCCAGTCCCTCGTCGACTTGCCGTCGACATCGGTGATGGTGTCCCCGGCAATGAGTCCGGCCCGGTACGCGGGCGTGCCCGGCAGGGGCGACATGACGGTGAGCTGGTGGGTCCGCTCGTCGGGATGGATCTGTATGCCGATCCCGCCGAACTCCTGGTCGACCGACTCGCTGAACTGGGTCATCTCTTCGGGCGTGATGTAGCTCGAATAGGGATCGAGCTTGGACATCATCCCTTCGATAGCGGCCTGCAACAGCTCCCGACGGTCGATGTCCTTGACGTAGTTGCGTTCGACTTGCTGGAACGTCTCGACGAACGTCTTCATCAGCGTGTAGTAATCGTCCTTCGCGCCGTCCTTTTTGTCGGCCTCTTCGGCACGGACGGACGGGGCCGCGAGAACGGCGGCCGCCAGGATCGGAACGAGAACCCACAACGCCGGCGACCAAACGCGTTTCATTGGCATCAGCTTCCCCTCGAGGTCGGCGCTCAGTGAAAAGCGCGCTTGAGCGACCCTGGTTAAGTTCAGTCTAGGTTGCTGCCGTATTTTCGGCAAGTTCCGCATTTTTGCGAAACCGGACCAGACGGCCCGGATCCGACGAGAATTTGCCGAATCGCCCGCTTGGTTGACGCAATCAGACCCGGTTGCTGCAATCGACCGAAGAACGCTCACGGTCCACCGAGGTTACGGTCCAGGGAGAGGCGCCGTCGCGATGAAAGGTCCGGTCGAAGTCTGGTGCGGAGCGGCCGGCTCTGGCAAAACGAGCCACCTGCTCGCCCTCTTCCGCGACGAGTTGCGACGGCTGCAGACCGCGGGGACGCCGGGCCAGGCAGTGTGGATCACGCCGACAGCTCGCTCGCGCCGGGCCGTCCGCCACGACCTGCTCGATCCGAGCCTGGGCGTCTGCTTCGCCCCCAATGTGCTGACGTTCGATCAATTCGCCGAGCGGCTGCTGCAGTCGACGGGGCCGGGAATCACCCCCCTGTCCCGCGTGGCACAGCGGATCATCGTTCGCACGATCATCGACGAGGCGCTGGCTGCCGACTCGCTGCCGCATTTCGGACGGATTGCAAACACGTCCGGCTTTTTGGACCTCGTGCTCGGGCTGATTGCCGAACTCAAGCGCGATGAAACCGAGCCGGACGATTTCGCCCGCTCGTGCCGGCAACGCAATTTGCCTCGCGACAACGAGCTCTTGGCGATTTATCGCCGCTATCAGGAACGGCTGACCGAGTTGGCTCTGTACGACGCCGAGGGACGGTTCTGGGCGGCGCGGCTGGAGCTGGAAAACAAGCGGCGCGGCGTCTTCGACCCGTTGACGTTGATCATCGCCGACGGCTTCGCGGACTTCACGCAGCCGCAGTACGAAATCCTCGAACATCTGGCCGGCTACGCGCAGCGTGTTGTGATCTCGCTGCCGCTGGAGCAGCCCGTGCGGCGGCACGATTTGTTCGCCAAGTCGAAGAAGGCGCTCGAAGAGATCCGTCGCCGCTGCACTGTTGAACTGGTGGCGTGCGACCCAGTGCCCAGCGTGGCTGGCGAACCGGCAACCACAACCTTCCGACACGTGGCGGATCATTTGTTCGACAATCCGCGAACGACGCCACAATTGGCAGATGCGACGGGAATCGAGATCATCGCGGCGGCCGGTCCGGCCGGCGAAGCGCGGGCCGTCGCCGAACGGGTCAAGCGGCTCTTGCTCGACGGCGTGCCGGCCGAAGAGATCGTGATCGGCACTCGGTCACTCGACGAAGAGGGGGCGGAGTTGGTTGCGGCGTTTCAGGCTGCAGGAATTCCGACCAGTTGCGACACGGCCACCCACTTTTCGCAAACGGCGATCGGCCGCGCGCTCTTCGCCGTGCTGCAGACCGAATTGCAGGACTGGGCCTTTAACTCGCTCGCCTCGGTGCTGCGGTCGAATTATTTCCGGCCGCCCTGGCCGTCGGCCGGCAGCCCTGCCGTCGAGGCGACGATCCGCACACTGCGGCGTTACCAGCTTGGCTCCGATCGTCAGCACATCTTGAATCGGCTGGCCCGGCTGGCCGAGCGACCGGACACCGATGCCAAGAAGCGGAGTCGGCAGGAGGACGTCCGCACGGCCGCCGCTCTGTTGCAAGCCTATTCCGAGGCGACCAAGCGGCTGCGATCGCCCAAAGATCTCCGCGGCTGGACCGAAAGCCTGCTGGGTCTGGCCAGCGAATTGGGGATTACGCCGGGCCGTAGGCCGCCGGCAACCGAGACGCCCGGCGCAAAGCTCGACGATCGCGATCGTCGCGTCTGGGACGCGCTCGGCGAGGTCTTGCACGAAGCCGCTCAGATTCGCGAGCTGCTCGGCGATGAGCGTCCGTTGTCACTGGACGACTTCAAGAGGCTGGTGCGTGACCTGCTCGAATCGCAGACGATGGTCGACTCCGCGGGCGAGCGCGGCCGCGTCCGCGTGGTCGAGGTCGCGGACGTCCGCAATCTCGACGTGCCGTATCTCTTCCTGATGGGACTGTCGGAAGCCAGCTTTCCCCGCGCGGCGGGACGATTGCTTCTACAGTGTGGCCGAGCGTCGCGAGTTTCTGCGAAAGGATCGTTCCAGCCAGGAGCCTTCGACGCCGCAGCAGGACGAGATGCTGCTCTTTTACTCGATCGTGACGCGGGCGCGGCGCTGCCTCACCTTGAGTTATCCGAGCGTCAGCTCGTCGGGTCAGCCCCTTTTTCCCAGCCCCTACGTGACGGCGATTCGCGATCTGTTTTATCGGCCGGCGATCCAGCCCTCGCCCAAAATCGATCTCGACCCGGTGCCAACGCCCGAGCGTGTGTTGTCGGCGGCCGACCTGCGGCTGGCGGCGGCCGACGAATTGCACGCGGGACGGGCCGGCTTGCTCCGCGCCATGGCCGAGTTGCCGGCCGGCGGCGCCACCGCGCGGGGCATTCTGGCGGCCGCTGACATGAGCGCACAGCGATTCGAGGAGCGCGGGTTCACGCCGTTCGAGGGGCTGCTCCAAAACGAGTCGACAATCGCGCAGCTCGGCAAAAAATACTCGACCGAATACCAGTTCAGCGCGACGCAGCTCGAGCGGTATGCCACCTGTCCGTTTCGCTTCTTGATGTCCGATGTGCTCGACCTCGAACCGCACGACCCGGTCGAGCCGGAGATCGATCCGCGGAAGCGGGGCCTCGCGCTGCACCGCGTGCTGGCCAAGTTGCACGGTCCACTCGAGGGCGGGCGACCATTGGCACGGACCGACAGCGCGGTCACTCGCCGAAGCTCTGCGCGAGTTAGTCGCGGGAGAGTTCGCGGTCGGTGCCGAAATCCCGCCGTACGAACGGGCCCTGCAAGCGGCCGAGCTGCAGTTCGCCGAACGATTCGCGGAGCTCTATTCCCGCCAGTCCGAAGAGTATCAAACCGCGGTCGGCGAGGGCTGGGACGAGCCGCCCGCACCGCGTTATATCGAATTGGCCTTCGGCAACGTCCCCGATGCTCCGGAGCAACCCGACGCAGCCAAGCCACTGCCGTGCGTCACGTTTGGTTCCGGGCCGACCCCCGTCCGCGTTCGCGGACGCGTCGACCGGATCGACGTTGGCCGTCGCGGCAGTCGAGACGCCTTTACGGTCATCGATTACAAAACTCGTTGGGCGCCCCGCTTCCAATTCGCCGACATTGGGCTCGGTCGGGCACTGCAGCTGGCGATTTATGCGTCGGCCGCTCGTCGGAGTGGGCTGCTCGATCCGGATGCGTCCGTCTTCCAAATGGCCTACTGGGCTCTCACCTTGACCGGCTGCGTCGTCGGCCTCAAGGGGCGGTCGCGGGCGCTCGAGATGCTCGATCCCGAGCTGGTCGGCGAGATGGAACGCACCCTCGACGACGTGCTGCCCAAAATCGCCGAGCGCTTGCGGGCCGGCCAGTTCCCCGTCTTCAACACCGATCACGACTGCGGCAAATGGTGCCCCTACAGCATGGTTTGCCGCGTAGGCCAGGTGCGGAGCCTCCAACAGGAGCGCCAAAAGGTCTGGGGGCTATCGCCGCGATGAATGCTCGCCGTGCGGCCACCGGAAGCAAGCGAGGCGGCGCCGCCAAGTTCGGGCCGCACACCCGCTCGCTCTTTATCGAAGAACCGACGCTCGCCGGCAAAAGCGAGCTCACCCAGGAGCAGCAGTCGGCGATCGGCAGCCGCGACGTTTCGATCGGCCTCTCGGCCGGGGCGGGCTGCGGCAAGACGCTGGTGCTCACGCGGCGCTTTCTCACCTATCTCGATCCGTCGGAACACGGACACGCGAGCACGGCGCCCCTGGCACGCGTGGTCGCCATCACCTTCACCGACCGGGCCGCCCGCGAGATGCGAGATCGCATCCGGGCCGAATGCGCTAAGCGGCTGCGGGAGGCGGGCAGCGAGGCGGAGGTCCTGCACTGGCTGGCCATCGTCCGCGGGCTCGATGCCGCGCGAATCAGCACCATTCACGCGTTCTGCTCGGGCTTGTTGCGGCGACACGCGGTGACGGCCGGCATCGACCCGCAATTCCGCCCGCTGGAAATGGAAGTCGGCGAGGCGCTGTTGCGGCAGAGCGTAGCCCGCACCGTGAAGCGGTTGCTCGAAGCGGGGGACGAAAACTGCTTTCGCCTGCTGACGGAATTTGGCTTGGAGCCGTTGCGGCGCGCCCTCCGCAAGTTGGTGGTCGCCCGGGCGCTCGTCGATGCGCGGCCCTTCCTCGATCGCACCGCCGACCAGTTCGCCGCAGGTTGGATGGACCATTTGCACAATGTCTTTCTGCCCCGCGCGGCCCACGATCTCGGGCAGTCGGACACCGTGTCGCACATTCTGCGACTGCTCAAAGACAACGTCCCGACCCACCGCACGATGCAGGAGCGGCGGCTCGCCCTTCTGGCGGGTCTGACCACCCTTCGCGACGCGCCCAAGCCGACTCTCGCCGAAGTGGCCGAATTGCGAGAAGCCGCCAAAGTGCAAGGAGGCGGTGGCAAGAGCGCATGGGACGACGAAGCGACCTACGAATCGGTCCGCGACGCGCTGCAGCGGCTGCGGGACAAGATCGACGACCTCCAGAACTTCGCCGCCTTCGAGCCGTGCGAAGTCGAGCAGGCCGCGGCAGCGTCGGCAACCCTCGTCGGCGTCGTCGAGGCCGCGGCTGCCGATTTCTCCGCCGCCAAGGCCGAGGCGGGCGTGCTCGATTTCGACGACTTGTTGGTGAAGACTCGCGATCTCCTGCGAAACTCGCCCGATGTGCGGGCGGACGCCTCGGCCTCGATCGACGCGCTCCTGGTCGACGAATTTCAGGACACCGACGGCATTCAGGCCGAGATCGTCGAGTTGTTGGCGGGCGACGGGCTCGCGACGGGCAAGCTGTTCGTGGTCGGCGATAAGAAGCAGTCGATCTACCGGTTCCGCGGAGCCGATCCCGCCGTCTTCGACGGCCGCCGCAACGATTTGCCGACGGAAGGACGGCTGTCGCTCACGCACAACTTTCGCAGCCAGCCGGAAATCATCAACTTCGTCAATTCGGTCTTCGCTCCGGCGATGCCGGATTATGAGGCGCTCGTCCCGCACCGGACGCAGCTCTCGCCGCGGCCGGCCGTCGAGTTTCTGTTTGCCTTTCCCGGGCCGGACGAAACAGACGACGGAGGCGCGGACTTGCTCGAGGCGGATCGCCGACGCGAGGCCGAGTGGATCGCGCGGCGGATTCTGGCGTTGCTCTCCGATCCGACACCGCGCATTCCCGAACGCGATCCCGACACACAGCTCGAGCGGTTGCGACGCGTGAACGCGGGGGACATCGCCGTGCTGTTCCGCGCGATGAGCGACGCGGCAATTTACGAAGACGTCTTTCGCCGGCGGGGCGTCGACTATTACCTGGTCGGCGGCCGGGCTTTTTTCGCTCAGCAGGAAGTTTATGACGTCGTCAATCTTTGCACGTTTCTCAACGATCCGGCCGATGCCATCGCGCTCGTCGGCGTGCTCCGCTCTCCCTTTTTCAGCTTGAGCGACGACACGATTGTGGCGATGACCCGCGTGGGCGAGGTGCCGCTGCGTGAAGCACTCCGTCAGCCGCCGCCCGCCGGAATTCCCGAGACGCAGTGCGAACAGCTTCGCCTGGCCGCGCGGGTGATCGACGAACTGCTGGAGCAGAAGGACCGCATCCCACTCGCCGAGTTGCTCGAGCGGGCGCTCGAGCGGACGGCCTACGATGCGTCGCTCTTGTGCGAATTCCTCGGCCGGCGGAAGGTGGCCAACCTCCGCAAGCTGGTCGACATGGCCCATCAGTTCGACCGCTCGGGTATCGGCACGCTGGCCGACTTCACCCGGCGGATTCAGGACTCGGTGACCGAGCAATCGATCGAGGATCTGGCAGCGACCCACCCGGAGTCGAGCGACGTCGTGCGGTTGATGACCATCCACCAGGCCAAGGGACTAGAATTCCCGGTCGTCATCCTGGCCGACATGGAGCGGAAAAATCGCGGGTCCTTTTTCGACGCCGTTTATCATCGCGAGTTCGGGCCGGTCATGGTGCCGCCGAAATTCGGCTCCGAAGAGCCGCACCACCCGGCGATCGAAATGCACCGCTACGTCGAAGACCGCGAGGATGACGAGGAATCGCTGAGGATCCTCTACGTCGCGCTCACCCGCGCGGCCGACCATTTGATTCTCTCGGCCGGCCTGGCCGCCGACCCGGCTCTCGACAGCGGGGGCGGCGTTCGCTCGCAGTGGCTGCGTCTCGTTGCGGAGCGCTACGACCTGGGGACCGGGCTGCCCAAGGGCGATCCCTATTTCGCGTCACTCACGCGGGAGAAGACTGGACCGAAGGCGAAGAAGGGCGCGGCGGAAGGTGCCGTCGAGCGGTCGAGAATTCCGGACATCTGCGTCCACCGCCGGTGCCCGGAGTTGACCGTCGTGCCGCGGCCCGACGGCAAATCGGCCCGGCTCGGCCAATGGCGCGAACTGGCGGAGACCGCCGGCACAGCTCCACTCCCGCCGCTCTTGGGCCCCGTCGTCGCGCGTCAGGTCGGTCCGCTTTCGCTCAGCGTTTCGCGGATCGAAGACGTCGATGCGCGCTCGCGGCACGAGAAGCCGCCGCGGCGGAAGAAACGCGCCGCCGCCAAGACTCCCGATGAAGTCGCGGAACCGTTCGGCGAGGCAGCCACGCTGATCGGTTCGCTCGTGCACCGCGTGATCGAGCGCTTGCCGCACGGCGCAGCCATGGATGCGGAAACCATCGCGAATGGCGTGCAGACTGTGCTCAAAGGACAGTCGTCGCGCGATCTGGAGTCGTGTGATGCCGCCGTGCTGGTCCGCCGCGTGCAGGCACTGGCCGAAAGCCCGTTGTGGGACGAAATGCGGTCCGCTCCCCGCTGTTTTCGCGAGATCGAGTTTCTCCTGGGCTGGCCGATCGGCGCGGCGCCGGCGGAACACACGGCCGTCATTTCCGGCACGCTCGATTGTCTGCTGCAGACGCCCGACGGCCATTGGAAGATTCTCGACTACAAGAACGGGTCGCCTGCCCGATAGCGATCCGGCCGCGCTCCGCGATCATTTCGCCGTCCAGCTCGTCCTTTACGCGGAGGCCGTGCGGGCGATGGTGGGCCGGCTGCCCGAGACGATCGAAATCGTCGCCCTGCACGACAAACTCGGCCGCTTCCCGCTGGTGCTCTGGGACGAATTTCGCAGCCTGGTTCACGCCCGGATCGACGCAGCGATTCGCCGGCTGGCTGCCAATCCGGATCTCGGGTCGGACGCGGAACCGCCCCCAACGCTCGGGTCGACGGCTGCCGCAAGTCCCGTGTGACGCGATTCTTTGACGTACGCGGCAGGACCGCGACGCCACGGCGCCTGCACGGTCGGGCAGCCGCTCAAGACGCGTTTCTCTCCACAGGCGCGCCGCGGTGCAGCCGATCTCTTGCGATAGCAAGACTTCTCGCGCTCGCTTTCTCCGGCAACTGGGCCGCAACCGCTCTCCATGTCGACAGAACCGATCCAATCCGAAAACGCCGCTGACTCCCCGCAGCCCGCGGCCGAAGCGCCGGGCACTGCCGCAGCGACGGCGGAAGCTTCGGGCGCTGCCGCACCGACGACTCCAAGCACGACCACAGAAACCGCGCCGCAATCGTCCGGTGCGCCGACGGCGAACGCACCAGACTCCGCATCGGGCTTGCCGCCGCTACCGCCGCGCATCGATGGCGGCGAGGACTTGGACAGCGTGCTGGGTGAAGTCAGTCGGATGTTCGGCACGGCGGACGGTCACGCCGCGCCGCTGGCGTCCCTCGCCGAAGACACGATCAACGACCACCTCGACAGCCTGACCAATGTTCCGGCCGCCCAATCGCCCGAGCGCCCGCGTCCGCGGCAGGAACCGCCGATGGAGTCGGCGGCCGACCTGTTCCGCTCCCCGCCGCCGATCGAAGAAACACCGGTCCCCGCCCCGCCGTTGGCCAGCACCGAGCCTGAACCCCCGCCGGCGGCGACGACGAACACAGCGACGGCGCCAGTAGAACCGCCCGCAACGTTGCTCGCGGACCCCTCAGCCGTCGCTCCGGTCGTTGCCGTTCCCGAGATCGGCGCCCATCACTCCGCATCCGCCACACCCGTCGCGAGCGTCGGCGCGGAGCCAGACGACCAGGCAGAATCTGCCGCCTCCGAGCTCGGCACGCCAACTCCGGCAGTGGCAGACGACGCTGTGGCCGACGCGCACGCGGCAACCGAGTCGCTCACGAGCGAGGCTGCGACCAGTGAGCCGCAGGAAACTCCGGCAGCCGTAAATGCACCGGCCGGTGGTGAGGCGCCGCCCACGGACGCCACCGCCGAAAAGGCTGAGCCAGGATCGTCCACGATTCCTGCCGACACCGCATCCGCGGCACCTGCTGCGGAAGCGCGACCGTCGCAGCTCGCGCGCATCGCGCGTCGGGCGCAGGGAACAATAGGCGAGTTGGGGCAAAAGGCCGCTGGTCTGCCGAAGCGCGCGCGGTTGGCGGCCGCGGTGGCGGCCGCGCTCATTCTTGGGTGGATCGGCGGATCCCGGCTTTCGCGGTCCGCGGCATCGAGCACCGCCGACACGGTCGCGATCGAGACGAATGCCGGGAGCTCGAACGCGGAAGTCGAGGCGAGCAAAGCCAAGATCGCGTCGCTCGAGGAGGAGCTGGAAAAATCGAAGCACGAGCGCGATCAGGCGAGCGAACGATTGGAAAGGTCGGCCGTCCTGTGGCACACGCAGCAACAGACCGATGTCGCCCAGCGCGCCCGCGACACGGCCGCCCGCCAGAAGGCCGTCGACGAATTCCAGCAGGCCGAAGAGCGGCTACAGATGATGGAGCTGCGGGCGTACGACGCGCAGCTGGCCCGCGTCCGCGATTGCTGGCAGCGGAGCCCCGGTCAGGCCGCCGCGCTGCTCGAGGACGCCGAAGGTTGCCTGCCCAAACTCCACGACTTTGCCTGGGGCTATTTTTATAGCCGGGCGAAGAACGATCGCGCGACCTGGCGCGGGCCGGCTCCAATCAACGCGGTGGCTTGGTCCCCTGACGGGACGCTCGTCGCGAGCGCCGGCCAGGACGGTTTGATAACGTTTCGCGATGCGGCCAGCGGCAAGCAACTGGCGTCGCTCGCGGCCCACGCGGGAGGTGTGGCCGCCGTGGCCTTCTCGCAGCGCGGCGATCGGCTGGCCTCCGCGGGAGCCGACTCGACAGTCAAACTTTGGGACGTGCCGGGAAGAAGGCTGGAGGCGACGTTTTTCGGGCATCTCGGCAAAGTCCTCTCGGTGGCAATCGCTCCCGATGCATCAGCCCTCGTGTCCGGCGGCGACGACTGCACGGTGAAGTTCTGGGACGTCGCCTCGCGTCGCGCGGTGGCCACTCGCTGGGGCCACCCGCGGAATCACGAGCCGGACGATGCCGACGATCCGACGCGTTTCGTCCGCGCGGTTGCTTTCTCACCCGACGGTCGCCTGGTCGCCTCGGGCGGTTATCAGGTCGTGCGGATTTGGGATGCGGAGGCGAGCGAAAAGACGACGCTCGCGGTTTCCGACGGCGGCGTGAGTGCCCTTGCCTTTTCGCCCGATTCGACAACGCTGGCCATCGGCAGCGAAGGCTCAATTTCACTCCGCGACGTCGATTCGCTGCTCGTGCGCTCCGGGCCGCGTACTGTCGACGCTCCGGTGACAGCTTTGGCCTTCTCGAGCGATGGAGCGCGGTTGGCGGCCACGACGGGCGAACAGAGTTTCCTTTTCAATCGCATCGTTCGCGAACCAGCGATCGAGGCGAAGAAGTCCCGACCGCGCCACGCGTCGAGCCGGCTAGTTACGACCTGGCCAATCCGCGGCGACTGTCGGGACATGACGGACTCGTCACCGGGGTCGGTTTTGCACCGAGCACCGCGCTGACCGCCACCAGCGGAGCCGACGGCACGGTGCGCCTGTGGGACGTCCGTGGCGGCATTGTCGATAAAACTCAACCCGACGTTGTCGTGCGGGACATCCCCCGCTCGGCCGCGTTGGCCTATTCGCCCGACTCGCATTGCCTGGCCGTCGGCACAGCCGATTCAATCCGGCTGTGGGACGCGCGGGGCGGCGTCGAAATGGCGCGGCTGGCCAATCGCTCAGGCGATGTCAGCCGTATCGCCTTCTCGCCTGACGGGGCGCATCTGGCTTCCGCCAGTCGCGATTGGCCCATCCTGGTCTGGACGCTCGCCGGGCAGCGAGTCGAGCTGGCGCTCAACGGCCACACGGCGGGCGTCAATTCGCTCGCTTATTCCACCGACGGCAAAACGCTGATCTCGTGTTCCGACGATTCGACCGTGCGGCTCTGGGATGCAGCGAACGGCAAAGCGATCGCCCGCCTCACGGGCCACACGGGCCCCGTGCTCAGTGCCGCCTTGTCGCGGGATGGCAAGCTCGCGGCGTCGGGTGGAACCGATCGAGCGATTCGCTTGTGGAACGTCGAGCGCAAGCAAACCGCGGCCGCATTGACTGGTCATGGCGGCCCGGTTGTCGCACTCGCCTTCTCTCCGGACGGCCGCTTCCTCGTCTCGGCGGAAGGTCGCTCCGCAGTGCCGAGTGGCGGCACTAATCATCCGGCTCAACGCCCCTTACGCTTGTGGCGGATGCCGCAGGGGGCCGTGCCGCTGGCCTTCGGACCGGCGGGAGCCGAGATCAGCGACGTGGTCTTCTCGCCCGACTCGAAGACACTGGCCGCGTCCGGTCCGGAGGGAGTCACCCTGTGGGAATCCGCGCACAGGCGAAATCCGCGAGTCGCTCCGCCCGGTCTCCTCTGGAATTTCCGTCGCGAACCGCTCGAGTTGGCCGATCGCTTTCGCGCCCGATGGCCAGTCGCTGGCGGCCGGCGGCGACGCGGTGCTGAGTATCTGGAGCGCAGGCGCCGTTCGATGCCGCTCTCTCCGCCCTGCCGAGCGACGAGAGACCGAAGCCGGGCGTCGTTCCGTCGCTTCACTGATATCTTCTTGAGGCGATGTCTTCTTGAGGTGCGGTGTCCGCGCCGCGGCTGATGGCTCGCGAGGAGCGTCGTGCGTGTGGAATAATGGCGGCGTCCCGTTTCTTTGGAGCCGCCCATGCCCCCCCATTCGTTTCGGCGTTTGTCCTGCACCGCTCTCGGCGTTGCGCTTTGCGTCGTCGCCTTCGCTTCGCTGGCCGGTTCTTTGGCGTTCGCCCAACCGGGTGAAGGTGCGGGTGAAAAGCGGCCCCGCGTCCGACCGCTGCACGCTTGGGACGATCTGCCCGACTGGATCACCTCGCTGGCGTTTCTGAAGGACAATCAACACTTCGTCGCCGGCACCTACGAGCAGTTGCTCCTGTTCGATGCCCGCAAGGAAGCGGCCCCCAAGTCGGAACCGTTGACGCCCGGGTACGTGAAAGCCTTGGCGCTCTCGCCCGACGGCAAGACGCTGGCCTGCGGGCATTACCAGACCGTCAGCTTGCTCGACGCGGCGACGCTCGCCGTCAAACGCACGCTGGGCGAACACGCGGGCTATGTGACGGGACTCGCCTTTTCGCCCGACGGTCGGCAACTGGCGGTGGCGGAGGAGGCGGGCGTGAACGAATCGGCCCGCGTGTTCGACGTTGCCACCGGCAAAGTCGTGCACGTGCTCACCGGTCACAGGTTTCCCGTGCGGGCAATTGCCTTCTCGGCCGATGGCAAGCGAATCGCCACGGCAGCCGGCGACGAAGAACGCATCACTCAACCGGGCGAGGTCAAAGTCTGGAACGCAGCCGACGGCAAGCTGATTTATTCGTTCTCCAATCCGAAGCGGGCGGCTACCGGCGTCGCCTTTTCGCCCGACGGGAAATTTCTGGCATCGACCGGCTTCGACGAGCGGGTGATCCTCTACGACTTGGACAAGGGGAAGGCCGTTTCCTTCTTTGCTGGGCACAGTCGCCCGACCAATGCGGTGCTCTTCGCCCGCGGCGGTGCGGTTGTCATCAGCGCGTCGGGCGGTCGGGCGAAAGGAAACAACGAGGTCAAAATTTGGGAGCGGGACTCGGGCTCAGAGCTGACGGTGATGGGCGTCCACGCCGCTCGCGTCGACGCCATCGCCCTGTCCGCCGACCAGTCGCTGCTCGCTACGGGCGCCTACGACAAACGCGTCACTGTGTGGGATGTGAAGGATCTCCTCAAGAAAGAGGCGGCGCCCCCGAAGACAACCGCATCGAATGACGCCAAGTCGCCGGCGCCCGCCCAGGCGGTCCATAAAACGCCCACCACGGCGTCCGTCAAAAAGGAGGGACAAAAGGGCCCGGTCCGCGTGGGAATCATCGGGCTCGACACGTCGCACTGTGCCGCCTTCACGCAAGTGTTGAATGACCGCAACGCCAACCCCGACGTGGCCGGCTTTCGGGTCGTGGCCGCCTACCCGCGGGGAAGCGCCGACATTGCGTCGAGCACCGAACGAATTCCCGAATACACGAAGGACTTTCGCAAGCGCGGAGTGGAGATCGTCGATTCGATCTCAGCTCTGCTCCCGAAAGTCGACGTCGTGCTGTTGGAGACCAACGACGGCCGTCCACACCTGGAGCAGGCGCTGGCCGTGATGAAGGCGGGCAAGCCTCTGTTCATCGACAAGCCGATCGCCGCTTCGCTCGCCGACGCCATCGCCATTTTCGAGTTGGCGCGTCGGTGCCACGTTCCGGTCTTTTCCAGCTCTTCGCTACGTTTCGGCAAAGCGACGCTCGAAGCCCGTAATGGCAAGATCGGCACGGTGCAAACCTGCGAAACAACGAGCCCCTGCCATCTCGAAAAGACGCATCCGGACCTGTTCTGGTACGGCATTCACGGCGTCGAATCGCTCTTCACCGTGATGGGCACCGGCTGCAAGAGCGTCCGCCGCACCGTGAGCACGCCGACCGAGGACGTCGTCGTCGGCCAATGGGAGGGCGGCCGCGTCGGCACGTTTCGCGGCACCCGAGGAAAGGGGGGTTACGGCGGCACGGCAATGGGGACCAAAGGAACGATGGCCGTCGGTTCGTACGACGGCTATCGGCCGCTGCTCGTGGCAATCGTGCACTTCTTCTACACGGGTGTCGCTCCCGTTAAGGAAGAAGAAACGCTCGAGATCTACGCCTTCATGGAGGCGGCCGACGAAAGCAAACGCCAGCACGGCGCGGAGGTGACATTGGCGAGCGTGATGACGCAGGCCCGCGCCAAGGCGGAAAAACGCTTGCGGCAACTGCCATGATCCGGCGCGACGACGGTGGCGACTGGCTGCTCATCGACCAGATCCAGCATGCGCATCTGGCTGCCGAAATCGCCGGCGCGTGGGGCAACGAGCGGTTCAAGCCGCTCACGCGAGATGTTCCCCCGGCCTTGGCAGACTGTGCCAACGAAAAGCCCGATGAGGACTGGAGGCTGGCGCGCTTGGCCATTCAAATTGCCGTTGCTCGCCACGACGACGGTTGGGGCCAGTGGGACTGGGCGCCCCACGTCGATCCGGGGACTGGGCGCCCGCGAGATTTTCGCGAAATGCGCATGCAGGATGCGACGACGATTTGGACCAGGAGCGTTGCCGCCTGCGACACCAAAGTGTCCCCGGTCTCCGCCTACGCTGTCAGCCGTCACTTCTGTTATTTGGCCGAGCAGGTGCGTGACTCGGGTCGCCATGATGCGGAAGACCTGGCCGCCGTCACGCGGTTTCTCGAGCAACAAACCGCTCTGAGGGCGCAGCTCGAGCCCGAATCGGCCCGGTACGGCTGGCAAAACGTGTTCCTTCGCCATCGCGAGCTGGCGTACCACGCCGTGCAGTTCTTCGATCGCGTCAGCCTCTGGCTCTGCTGCGCCGAGGAGCATGAACCGCAATCGATGACGGCTCCGCTGGGCGAGGTCGTCACCTTTTCCTGTCGGCCCGCGGACCGCGGAGAGATTGTAGCCAATCCGGACTCTCCGGCCACGGTCTTCCGGCTGCAGACCGCGCGGCCCGACTATCGCAAGTGGCACGTGAACATTGAGCCCGATCCACTTTTTCGTTCGGTGCTGGGCGGGCCGCACGAATTCAGCGTCGACGCGCGCCGCGTCCCCGCCCGATGGTACACCGACGATGCCGATCTGCAGACGACGTGGCGCGATTCGCCGAGCGTGCAGTTGGTTTGGTCGTTCGGACCCGCGCAAGGCTGACGCCGTAATTTGCGTCGGCGGGACGCCTAGATGATGTCCAGCACGCTCTTGATGCCGATCTCTTCGCGGCTGCCGAAAGGTTCGGCGTAGGCTTTGCCGATCGTCCAGCCCCAGTAGCGGGACCGGTCGCGGATGTCGTCGAGCGCGGTCGGGTAGGTGGTGGGCCGGCCGGTGACGAATTGGCTTTGGTATGCCGCCAGCGCCTGCATCTTGGCGTCGATGGCGTCGCTGATATCGAGCACGAAGGCCGGCTTGGGGTGAATGCGGAGGTGCACGCTCCAGTAGTAAAACATCCGTGGCGGCCAGAAGGGCTCGCCGGCCAGGTCGCTGCGGGACAGCTTGGCCCAGAAGCGGGCATCTTCGCAAAGCCGACTAGCGGCAATGTGGTCCGGGTGCGAATCGTCCCAATAGGGAGCGAAGACGTAGCGGGGCCGCACGGTGCGGAGCACGCCGGCGAGTGCCCGGCGGGCTTCGAGCGTGGCTTCGACGCTGCGGTTGGGCAGGCCGAGATTCTTCCGCCACGTCAGGCCGAGCGCTTCGCTGGCGGCCGCGGTCTCGCGGGCCCGCAATTCAGGCGAACCATGAGGCGTCGGCTCGCCGTTCGTCAGGTCGAGAATGCCGGTCTTTAGGCCGGCCCGTCCGCACCGGGCCACGGTCCCGCCGACGCCGATTTCCGCGTCGTCGGGATGGGTGGCGATCACCAGGATGTCTAACGGCTGTATCGGGTTCTGCGTCATGCGGCGTGGTTTGGCGGTTTAGCTGAGGCGGTTTTTGGTCTTTACGAGAATCGGGCGGATGTCGAGAATGCGGCTCCTCTCCTGCCCTCTCTGCCTTCACTCCCATCATAGCCAACCCCCCACGGGCTCGCCTGCCGTGCTACCGGGCGACGCCGACAAAAGAGGCCACCATGCGCAGTTGCGTTTTGGCGCTGTTGCTCTATGTCTGCCTCGGTTTGACCTTCGGCTGTATGACGCCCAAGAACGATCCGGACGATCTTCCGCCGGCCGCGGCGCACGGCGCGGGTAATTCGATGCCCGGCTCCGTGAGTAAGGAAGACGAAGAGTGGACGAAGATGGGCCGCGAAATGCACGGCGCTGACCCGCCGCCGGCACAAACCTTCGATCCGCTCCGCGACTTAATGGAGTCACCCAGAGCCCAATCGATCGAGCGCAGCCTGGGCGTGGACAACTAACGTCGCTGCACGGACACGACCAGGGTCGCCCGGCTGTCGTGATTACGGCGTACGCTTGGAAGGCGGGCGTTTGAGGCGGGCCGCGCCGGATGCGCCGCCGCGATCTTCCGCGCTGCCGATGATTCGCTCGACGGCTTCGAGCAGCACGTCCATGGCGAATGGCTTGCGAAGGTACTCGTCGACGCCGAGCATTTCGGCGTAGGCCTTGTGCCGGCCTCCTTCATTGGCGGTGATCATGATCACGCGGGGAGGAGACGGCAGGCCGCGGAGGTATTCGAGAATCGGAAAGCCGCCCATTTTCGGCATCATCATGTCGGTGATGATGAGAGCCGGCGGATCGCTGTCGATGATTCGCCGCCCTTCGACGCCGTTTTGCGCGGCCGCCACGCGGTAACCGGCCGCCTGCAGCACGCCTTGAATGGTGCTGGAGATTTCCCGGTCGTCTTCGATCAACAGGATGGACTTGTCGGCGGGCATGATATTCCCCACGCGTGGGAGGCGGGCTGATCTGGAATCATCGTATGTTTGGCCGCGGGCGTTCTCAAGTCCGCTCGAGCGAGTTGAACACCAGGCCCGACAGCAGCTTCGGATAAAAGTACGTGCTCTTGGGCGGCATCTTCTCGAACTTCGACGCGATCGCTTCGACGTGATCGATCCGGGCCGGCGGCACGAGACACGCCAGGTCGCAGCTCTTGGCGGCGATCGCCGCCGTCGCTTCGTCGAGCAGGTGCACGTATTTGAACTGCGGCGTCGCTTCTGGATATTCGGCCTTGAACAAATGATCGATCACGAGCTTGTGCAACAGGCTCACACCCAATTCGCGCCACGCCTGGCTCTGGTCGGCCGCGACTCTTGCCATCGGCGACGCGTCGAGCACGCGGGCGAACGACCAGATGCCGTCCGCCGCGGTGCCGAAGCCGAACACATCTTGCTGATCCTCCAGCTCCACGCGCTCCCACACGCGGCGGGCTGCTTCGGGGCCTTTGCCGATCGCCTCGACTTCCAGATTGGACGCCAGGGCGCGGGCCACATCGTCGGCCGACAAATTCGGAAAGCCCGAGACGAGCCGGTGCGTCGGCAGGATGGCCAGGCCCGGATCGCTCATGCCGACCAGCATCATGAGCACGAAGTTGGACGGATCGGATTCGCCTCGGTGCTGTCCCTGCTCGATCAGCCAGTTGCGATAGGTGTTGGCAGTTTCGTAGCGATGATGGCCGTCGGCGATGAACACGGGAGCCGACCGCATCAGAGAGCGAACCTCGTTGATCGCCGACACGTGCGTCAACGGCCACAGGCGATGAATCACGCCCAAGTGATCGACGGCCACGAGGGGCGTCATCCCTTGGATGGCCGCGTCCAAGTTTTCGTTCACGTCGCCGTCGGGATCGGGATAAAGGCCGAAGACCGGCGAGAGGTTCATCTTGCACGCTTTGGTGAGCGCCAGGCGATCGGCCTTGGGACCCGACAGGGTCTGCTCATGCGGATAGATGCGGCCCTTGCCAAATTCTTCCAGGCGGACGCGGCCCAAAAATCCCTTGCGGACGTAGCGGCGACCTTCCCAGTCGAACTCCTGATGGTAAACGTAGAGTGCGTCCTCATGCTCCTGGATGAGGATCCCTTCGGACTGCCAGTGGCGGAGGAATTTGGCTGCACGCTGGTAACGGACCAGAGGATCGGTGTCGCCCGGCTCGTCGCGGTTCAGGATCAGGCGGATCACG
This sequence comes from uncultured Planctomycetaceae bacterium, assembly GCA_963800135.1. Classification (GTDB taxonomy): domain Bacteria; phylum Planctomycetota; class Planctomycetia; order Planctomycetales; family Planctomycetaceae; genus DASPSM01. The sequence continues at coordinate 642,893 of CAWCZR010000004.1, forward strand.
TTGCAGGGATGCCGCTCGTAAAGATCTCGCTGCTGATCGGGACTGATCACGTCGTAAGGCGGGGCCGTCACATCGGACAGATCGCCGACCTGGCCCAGATCGTAGCGCCAACCCTGAAACGGATGCACGTCAGCCATCGATGCTCCTCATCTGATTTCGCGGCCGAGCGCTCAAGCCACGGGGCTCGGCCGGCCGCGCTCTAGTTCAGCGAAGGCCCGCCGCGCCTCGAGAATGAACCGCGCGACCTTGTCGACGTCCTTGATTCCAGGCGACGATTCGACTCCGCTGGCCACGTCGACGCCCCAGGGCCGCACCGTGGCAATGCCTTCGGCCACGTTCTCTGGCCGCAACCCACCGGCCAGAATCAACGGCGGCCATTCCTGGTGGCGATACTCATCGCGCAGCACGTGCCACGGCGGCGATTGGCCCGTGCCGCCGTACATTCCATTCACGAGCGCGTCGGCCAGGCAGGCGTCGGCAATCCATTCGCTCCGCTTATGGTCCTTAAGATACGTCTTGAGGTGCGTGAGGCCGGCCATGCCTACCTGAAAGCCGCAGATCCGCCGCGTCACGGGTCCGGCGTCGAGTGCGATCTCGGCCAGGGCATGCTCCTCGTCGGCCGAGTGGATCTGCACACCGCTCAAGCCGCATTCGGTGACGGTGCGGCGGAGTTCTTCAGCCGACGGTTCGACGAAGACGCCGATCCGCTCGATCTGCGGGCCGACCGCATTGGCGATCTGACGGGCCGCCGCCACGGAGACAAACCGCGGGCTTTTCGCATAAAAATTCAGCCCGATGGCGTCGGGACGCAGCGCGGCGATGGCCCGCGCCTGGTTCGGCTCGGTCAGTCCGCAGATTTTGATCCACATGGCTGGAACGTACAAAACTTGGCGCTCACTGGCCAGTCCGTTCGTTGGCCCTGCTCGTTGGCTGGGGGCACACGCCGCATGTTATGATGCGGTTCACCCACTCCCCACTTGGAGCCCGTCGAATGAACGCCGAATCCCGCCCTGGCACACAGACGGACGCCGCCTCTCGACGTGACTTTCTCAAGACCGGAGCGGCCGTTGTCGGCGGTTCGCTGCTTGGGCCCCTCGCGCTCAACTCCGGAGCGTTCGCCGGCGGCAGCGACGTCATTCGCATCGGGCTGGTGGGCTGCGGCGGTCGGGGAAGCGGAGCGGCCGAGCAGGCGTTGGCGGCCGACCCGAACGTGCACCTGGTGGCGATGGGCGACACCTTCGCCGATCGCATCGAGTCCGCGCACGAGATGCTGCAGCACCGTTCGACCGCCGCGCGCGTGCAAGTGCCGCCCGAGCGGCGGTTCGCCGGCTTCGACGCCTGCAAGCATGTGATCGAAGCGTGCGACGTCGTGCTGTTGGCCACGCCGCCCCATTTTCGGCCCGCCCATATCAAGGCGGCGATTGCGGCAGGCAAGCATGTCTTTGCCGAGAAGCCCGTGGCCGTCGATGCGGGGGGCATCCGCTCGGTGATCGAGAGTTGTCAGCTGGCTGAAGCGAAACGGCTCTCCGTCGTGTCCGGGTTGTGTTACCGCTACGACCTGGGAATGCGGGCCACGTTTGCCAAGATCCACGAGGGGGCGGTCGGCGACATCGTCGCCATGGAGACCAGCTACAACACGCACGGGCTGTGGAACCATCCGCGGCAGCCCAGTTGGTCCGACATGGAATGGCAGATTCGCAACTGGCTCTACTTCACCTGGCTGTCGGGCGATTTCAATGTCGAACAGCACGTCCATAGCCTCGACAAAACGGCCTGGGCGATGCGGGACGAATATCCCATCGCGTGCAGCGGCACGGGCGGCCGGCAGACCCGCACCGAGCCCGAATACGGCAACGTCTTCGACCACATGGCCGTCGTCTATGAATATCCCAACGGCGTGAAGACGTTCAGCCGCTGCCGGCAGCAGGACCACTGTGCGGTCGACGTGAACGACCACATCTTCGGCACGAAGGGGCGCGTCGATGTGATGAAACACATCGTCTACGACCACAAAGGCGACGAGGTCTGGCGCTACCGCGGCCCCAAACCCAACATGTATCAGGTCGAGCACAACGAGCTATTCGCCAGCATCCGCAGCGGCAAGCCGATCAACAACGGCCACTACATGACGCACAGCACGATGATGGGCATCATCGGCCGCATGGCGGCCTACACCGGCCAGCGGATCACCTGGGAACAGGCGATGAATTCCAAGGAAGACCTGACGCCAGCAGCCTACGCATGGGGAAAGATCGACGTGCCGCCCATCGCCCTGCCGGGCATCACACCGTTCGTTTAACCTCGCGTCTGGGAAGCGCCGCTCGCCCTGCCGCCCTAGAGGTGGCCGGCGGGTCTCACGTTCTTGCCCTTGCGGCCGGTCAGGCTGTCGCCGAGATCTTCTCGCGCGGCCTCGCCCAACTTTTCCAGTCGGGCGACGACATCCGGATGCTCGGCGGCCACATCGTGCTGCTCGCCGATGTCCGTTTCAAGATTGAAGAGCACCAGGGGCGTTGTGCGGTCGACGTAGGGAGCGGGTTTGCCGCCGTGGCCCCCCGCGGCTTTCAAGCTGCGATAGGTGTGTGGAAAGTGCAGCTTCCAGGGTCCGCTGCGAACCGCCTGCAGTTCCTGGTTCCAGTAATAGTAGTAGGCCTCGTGCGGGCACTTGGCTCCCGGCTCGCCGAACAAGAGCGGCCGGATGTCTTTGCCGTCGATGACGTGATCGGACGGAACTTCCGCTCCGGCCAGGGCGGCGAACGTCGGCAAGATGTCGATGGTCGCCGTCAGCTCGGTGCACGTGGTGCCGGCCGGGATCTTCCCGGTCCAACGCATCACGCAGGGCTCGCGCACGCCCCCCTCCCAGGCGGTGCCTTTGCCCTCGCGGAGCGGACCGGCCGAGCCGGCATGGTCACCATAGGAGAGCCAAGGGCCGTTATCCGACGCGAAAATGACGAGCGTTCGCTCGTTCAAATGATGCCGGTCGAGGGCTGCCAGAATCTGCCCGACCGACCAGTCGATCTCCTCGATCACGTCTCCGTAAATCCCGCGTTCCGATTTGCCGCGGAATTTATCGCTCACGCCCAGCGGCACGTGGGGCATCGTATGGGGAACGTAGAGAAAGAACGGCTCGTCGTGATGCGTGTCGATGAAGTGGACGGCCCGCTCGGTGTAGCGCGTCGTCAATTGCGACATGTCGGGATTCGTCTCGACGACGCGGTCGCCCTCAATCAGGGGCAGCGGCGGGTTGCCGGACACGCCCCGCTCTTTCTGGCCCGGCCGCGGGCCCATGTCGTTGGAATACGGCAGGCCGAAATACTCGTCGAAACCGTGGTGCGTGGGCAGAAACTTCTCATGGTGGCCGAGGTGCCACTTGCCGAAGATGGCCGAATGATAGCCGAGCGGCTTGAGCACCTGGGCGATAGTTCGCTCGTTGTCGCTGATGCCGTGGTTCGCACGTGGGCCGAGCGCCCCAAGAATGCCGACCCGGTTCGGATAGCAGCCGGTCAAGAGGGCTGTCCGCGACGCCGAGCAAACGCCCTGTGCGACGCAAAAGCTGGTGAAGCGGCGGCCGTCGTGCGCCATGCCGTCGAGATTCGGCGTCTTGATCCCCTTCGCCCCGAAGCAGCCCAGGTCCGCGTAGCCCGCGTCGTCGGCGTAGACGATGACGAAGTTGGGCCGCGGGCCGGCGGCCTTCTCCTGGCCGCGGCACGAGTGCGCGTCGATTAGACCGCAGAGTACCAGGGCAACCACAGCGGCAGCCCACCGACACACAGAGTTCGACGAGTTCAAGGTGCGCTCCTTGGAGAGTTTGTCCTGTTCGCGTGACGTCATCTTACGGCGCGGGCCCACAGAAATGCAGCGAAACTGGGGTTTGGCGGCGCCGGCCTTGGATTTAAGATTCCAGGCGCTGAGACCGGGCTCGGGAATGTGTTTGATCGGGGAGAGAGTTCGTGAGCTCCAGCGACAAGAGACAAAAGAGACATAGAAAAACCGGCGGGCTTACACCCGCCGCTCGCCAGGCGGACAACTGTGCAGCCGACTGATCAGTGTGCGTCGACGCGAACACTGCGCCGCGCCATGTCTGACCGTTATCGCGTGGTGGCGGTCGACGACTTCACCGCGGCCGAAGTAGCGTGCCTGGCGGCTGCACCTGAGCAGATCGTCAATGGTCCGCGGGCGTTCCTGGTCAAGCGGGGGCGTTCGGCGCTCGTGGTGCGGACGGACCTGTGGATCGGCGGCAGCCCGACGACCGTGGCTTACAAGCGGTGCGGCAGCCGCACGCGGTTGCGACAATTCGTCCGCGGCGTGCGGACGTCGGCGGCACTGCGCAACTTTCGGCTCGGGCACCGGCTTTTGGAACTCGGGATTGCCACGCCGCGACCGGTGGTTGCCGTCTCGCCGCGGTGGCATCAGATCCTGTGTCCTTCTTATCTGGCGACGGAGTGGATCGACGGGGCCGTGCCGCTTGATGCCTTCGCGCGGCGGGCCGCGGCATGGCCGGCGGCTCGACAGCGCGCCGCGCTGTGCGACGCTGCCGCGCGCTTGGGTCGATTGATCGGCACGCTGCATGCGCAGGGCATTGCGCACCGCGATCTTAAGTCAGCGAACTTGATTGTTCGCGAGCGGGACGGCGGATTCGAAGCGTTTCTCGTCGATCTGGACGGCGCGTCGCGCTTGGGCCTGCGTGCCGACGCCGTGCGGCTGAAGAATCTCGCGCGACTGCATGCCGCGACCAACCGAATGGTGGGCGTTACACCGAGCTTGCGGTGCCGCTTTTTGCGGGCATATCTCGCGGCCTTCAGCAATTCCTCAGGCTGGAAAGCCGTCTGGAGGCAACTGGGGAAAGCCCCTAGAATCCCGCCCCGGTCGTTACGTCGGGCCGGTTGATTTCACCGATATGAGCGGACGCCGTTATGCACGCCGATTGGGCCATGGAGCGGGTCGCCGACACCGCCACATCGCACGGCTGGCGGCAGCGACGCGCGACCCGCAGCGTGTGTCGTGCCCTGTCTCGCGTGCCGGCCGGTGCCCCCGTCCTCGACCTCCCCTGTGGTGGCGGACGCTGGCTCGAGCCCTTGGCTCGCCGCGGCTTTCAGGTGACGTGTGCCGATCCGTCCGAGAGCGCGCTCGACGGGGCGTCGCGTCGCTGGCACGAAATCGCGCAGTCCGGTCGCGTCAATTCGCCGGAGCCGACGTTCGTCCGCGTCGATCCTCTCCAGACGGGTTTTCCGTCGCGCCATTTTGCGGCCGTCGTCTGCACCGACTTTTTCGATCGGCAGGGGACGAGTGAGCTGCGGATCGAAGCGCTGCGGGAGTTGCGACGAATCAGTCGCGGTCCGGTCGTGGTTTCCTTTTACAATGCCTTCGCGCTCGGCTCGCTCCCGCTGGGAATGAGGCGACAGCGGGCGGCCACGGGAGCGCGCTCGCACGTTCCCGTGCCGGTTTGGGCCTTCCTGAACGATCTGCGGCGGGCCGGGCTGAACCCGATTGCCCGACACGCCGTGTTGTGGGGGATTTCGCCGCTATGGCACATCGTCAGCGTGCCGGCGAGCGGCCGCGTGGACGGCTGGCTCGGCACGCCGCGGACGGAACGCGCCAAGGCCGCCTGAGGTGGGCCGGCTTTCGATCGGGGGGCCGCCGCGAGCGTAATTCTTGGAGAGACCAAACGCGGGTCATGGGGATGAAGATCGCTTTTCTCAGCACGCGGCCGTCGAAACCGAGTTACCGGTTCCGCATTGAGCAGATGGTGCCCTACTTCACGGCCCGACGCCATCGGTGCGATACGTTCTTCTTGCCGCCCAACGCCTGGGGGCGGCTGTTGCTCTATCGCAAGCTGGCACCGTATGACGCGGTTGCGCTGCAAAAGCGACTCTTGAGCCGCGTCGAGTTGTTCGTGTTGCGGAATCGGGTAGGCCGCCTGATCTACGACGTTGACGACGCGGTGATGTACACCTCCAGCGGCGACGATCACTCACGGCGTCGAGGTCGCTTCGCGGCCATGATGCGGGCCGCCGACCTGGTCGTCTGCGGCAACAAGTTTCTGGCCGAAGAGGCCGCCCGTGACACCGACCGCATTCTCGTCGTGCCCACGTGCATCAACACGGACGCTTATCGCCCCGGCCTGCGAGTCGAACGGCCGCAGACGCTGACGGTCGGCTGGACGGGCAGCCGCAGCACGAACGCGTATCTCAACGACATCTTTCCCGCCCTGGCCCAACTGCACGGCGCGGTGCAGGTGAAGATCATTTCGGACACGGCCGAAGGTTTCGATTTTTCGCGACTCGGACGCGTGCCGCACGTCTTCGTGCCCTGGAATCCGAAAACCGAAATTGCCGAGACGGCGTCGTTCGACGTCGGGTTGATGCCGCTGCCCGACAATCGGTGGACGCAGGGCAAGTGCGGCTTCAAAGCGCTGCAATATCTGTCGCTGGGAATTCCCGCGGTCTGCAGCCCGGTCGGCGTAAATCGCGACATTATTCACGACGGCGTCGACGGGTTTTTTGCCGAGCGTCTCACCGATTGGTTTCCGGTGGTCGCGCGGCTGCTGAAGGATTCGTTTCTGCGGGAGACGATCGGCCGCGCCGGTCGACGGCGCGTCGAGGAAGCGTTTTCCCTCGCGACGCACGGACCCCGCCTGGTACAGGCTGTCGAGAGAGCCGGCGGTCCGCTGCGGAAAACGGCCTGACCAGCGGTGTCAGCGTGCCACCGCGGGATCGGTGGTGCGGGCGCGGCGCTCCGCCGTTTCGCGCGGTCTGGCCCGAACAATCGAAACAGACCGCTCGTTTTACCGGCCCCCGCGCTCGACGAATCGGCTGGGACTCATCCTTGGCAGCCGGTCGGTCGAAAGCATCTTGCATCGAGCCCGGCCTCGGCCCGCGCGCCTTGGTGCGCGCCGACTTCCGTTTCCTCCGCTGCCGGCGCGATCGTGCACGATGGATCCCAAACGCGGTCATTTTGTCAGCCTGGGCGGTGCCATCGTCGGATTCGGCATCGTCATGGTGTATAGCGCCAGCATCACCTCCTGGCCGACCGAGTTCGAGCGAATTTACCTCTCACGGCAGCTGGAAGCGCTGGCCCTCGGTGTCATCTTTGCCACGGTCTGCGGCTTGATGCCTGCGCGGTTCTGGCGTGCGGCCGCGCCCTATTTGTTGACCCTGACGGTCGCGCTGCTGGCCGCAGTCCTCGTGCCGAAAATTGGGACCCGAGTGAACGGAGCCCGACGGTGGCTGCGTTACGGCGGGCTGCAGTTCCAACCCTCGGAATTGGCCAAGATCGCGCTCGTGCTCTATCTGAGTCGGCAAGCCGAGTTCTTCCACGCGCGGCACCAGCAGGCTGACGGCAATTTGACGCTTGGCTGGAAACGACTGGCGGCGATCGTGGCTCCCATCGCCGTGACGGCCGGCCTGGTGCTGGCCGAGCCCGACTTGGGGACGTGCGTCTTTTTGGTGCTGATCGGCGGGATGACCCTGTTCGTGGCCGGCTTGCCGACGCGCTATTTCCTGGCGGCAAGCGCCGCGGCGATCCCGGCGGCCGGACTGATGGCCTTGCTCCGCCCGTACCAGGTGCGGCGTCTGACCGATTTTCTCGCCGTCTGGTCGGACTGGTCGCAGGTCCCCTACCAGCTGGACCAATCGCTCGTCTCGATGGGCAGCGGAGGGGTGCTCGGCGTCGGACTAGGCAAAGGATGGCAGAAACTGAGCTTTCTCCCCGAGGCGAATACCGACTTCGTCTTTGCCGTCGTCGGCGAAGAGCTGGGGCTGGTGGGCACGCTTGGCCTCGCCCTCTTGTTTGCCGCCCTCTTTTGGACCGGCTTACGCGCCCTTCGCAACGTGCGTAACGATCGCTTCGCCTCGACGGCGGGCTTCGTCCTGCTGACCCAACTGGTGCTGCAAGCGCTGGCGAATGCCGCCGTCGTGACGGCCCTGATTCCGCCCAAGGGCATTCCGCTGCCGCTGGTCAGTTACGGTGGCAGCGCGCTCGTGATGAGCCTCGGCTGTCTGGGCATCATTTGCAGCCTGTCGCGCTCCGACAGCGGCGCAAAGCAGATCGCTCCTGCCGCGCCGGCCGGTCCGCCTGCGCAACTCGAAGCGGCGTAGATCCGAGGCTTAGCCGGTCGTCTGCTCGCGCGGAACAGGCGCCTTTACCGGCTGACCGCTCTCGGCCTCAACATACTGCCGAAATTCGGTTACTAACTCGTCCATGCGATCACAGACTTGCGCCCAGCTGGCGAAGGGGAATGGTCCGTTACGCAACTGGGCGACCAAACGCCCGAAACTGGCTACCAGCAGCCGTCCGCGTTCGTTCAACCGCTCGGCGACGCGTTCAGGCGATTGCTCCCGCGAGCTGCGGGCCGCAGTCGGCTCCGGTTGGTGCAGATCCTCGAATTGATCGATTAGGGCTTGATACAGCACCGAGAGGCGATTCGCTAGCTCTTCACTGCGCGAGATGTCGACGTCCTGCAGCCAGTGGCACCACTGCGACAGTTCGACTACCTCGGCAAAGAGGGCATGCTCGGTAATGTCGGTCGAGGCGGAGCCGGCGACCGCGGAGTTGGGAGCCGAGCCCGACGGCATGCTCCTGGCCACATCGGCAACGGCGCGGACCATTGGCTGGCCGCAGCAATCGGGAGCCGGCCCGCCGTGCGGCTCGTAAGCCACGCGCCCGCAGGCCAAACAATGAAACAGATCCGCCTGTTGAACCGTCATGGAAAGCGCCTCCTTACGAGTTCAACGCAAACCGTGCGCCGGGAGCAGAGAATTGCTCACTCGGTCACGAATCAATCCTGCAGAGTATGTACCGCATGTTCCGGATTCAATCCCAGAATCGAGCCCGCAACTTTTGTTGAGCAGACTCACCCTGAGAATGCCGTGTACCTAAAAGAGCGGAGATCGCTGAGCGCGAAAAGGCGCAGAGCGAAGCTGCCGAACGTCAAAAAACTGCCTGCTTGTCCGCGGTCTCACCCCTGGATAGGATAGGGGCGCAGTCCACTGGATCTGCAAAAACCTCTGCCATGTTCGAATCAGGGACCAATGTGTTGACCCTACAATAATGAACCAGGGAACCTCGCTGAGTTCCGGCCGCGTGTATAACCGAATTTAGCTTCGGCTCACACAACCCGGGACAGAGCTTCCCACGTTGCACTTACGGGTTCAAAAACACGTTCACCCCGGACGGCATTGCGGCGGAGGTTTTTTTCTTTAACGAGTTGGCGCACGCTTGGGGCTCTTCGACCGCCAGGAAGCCAAGAATCTCGAGCAGGCCTTGCCCCTGGCGGCCCGCATGCGGCCCCGGTCGATCGACGAGTTTGCCGGCCAGGAGCATTTCCTTGGGCCGGGCAAGCTGCTGCGGCGGATGCTTGAGGCCGACCGGATTTCGTCGGCGATTTTCTACGGGCCGCCCGGAACCGGGAAGACGTCGCTTGCCCAGGTTATCGCCCGGCAGACGCTGCGGGATTTTTCGCCGCTCAATGCGGCATCCGCAGGCGTCAAAGAGCTGCGGACCGCGCTCGACGAGGCCCGCGACAGGCTCGCGGCCGATGGACGCCGCACGATCTTATTCGTCGACGAATTGCACCGGTTCAACCGCACGCAACAGGAGGTCATGTTGCCGGATGTGGAAGCCGGCGTCGTGGCGCTGATCGGCGCGACCACGGCCAACCCGTTCTTCTCGCTGGTGTCGCCCCTTGTCAGCCGGAGCCAGGTCTTCGAGTTTCAGGCACTATCGAAAGCCGACGTACGGCGTTTGCTCGAGCGGGCTCTTACCGATCGCGAACGCGGCTTGAGCTGCGACCCCGGACGAGTTACTGAGGAGGCGCTCGAATTTCTGGCCGAGGTCTCCGACGGCGACGCCCGCCGGGCCCTCAACGCGCTCGAGGTGGCCGTGCTCTCGACAGCCGAGAGTGGTCGAACGGTCGATCTGGTGGTCGCCCAGGATTCGATTCAAAAGAAAGCCATCCAATACGACGCCACCGGCGATGAGCATTTCGACGCGGCCAGCGCGTTCATCAAGAGCATGCGGGGCAGCGATCCCGATGCGGCCGTCTACTGGATGGCGCGGATGCTCGAGGCCGGCGAGGATCCGCGGTTCATCGCGCGACGACTCGTGATCGCCGCGTCGGAAGACGTGGGCAATGCCGACCCGATGGCCCTGGTTGTCGCGAACTCGGCCGCCCAGGCGACGGAGATGGTCGGCATGCCCGAGTGCCGCATCATCCTGTCGCAAGCGGTGATTTACGTCACGATGGCGCCGAAGTCGAACGCGTCGTACCTGGCCATTGATGCGGCGCTCACGGACGTGCGAGAGCGGCGGGTGTTGCCCGTGCCGACTCACCTGCGCGACGCCAGCTATCGCGGGGCGAAACGGCTCGGGCACGGGCAGGGTTACCAGTACGCGCACGACGGCCCGGAGGGCTGGGTCGACCAGGACTACCTCGGCGTCAACCGCGAGTACTATCAGCCGACCGATCGCGGTCTCGAAGCCGAGTTGCGGCGTCGGCTCGAAGAGCTTCGCCAGCGGCGGTCCCCGCAGGGCGAGCAATCCCCGACGCCGGCCGAGGGATCCGGCAAGCAATCTGCCGCCGGCCCGCGACCCGCTGAGTGATCCATCGCTGCCGCGCCGCCCTGCTTTTCGGTATGTTGGGCGGGCATGAGCGCTTCATCCTTGGTCGGTTCTTGGGCTCGACTTTGGCACGGAATCCGTCCGTGCCCTGCTCGTCGATCTGGAGGGCAACGAACACGGATCGGCCGTTGTCGACTACGCCCACGGACAGATCACGGAGCGGCTGCCGACCACAGGCGAAGTGCTGCCCCCCGACTTTGCGCTGCAACATCCACTCGACTGGATCGACGCGGCCGCCGCGGCCGTGCGGGGCGCTTTGGCCTCGAGCAAAGTCGATCGGTCGCGGATTCTGGGAATCGGCGTCGACTTCACCAGCTGCACCATGCTGCCGGCACTCGCCGACGGCACGCCGTTGTGCGTCGATTCGCGCTGGGCAGGTGAAAAGTTCGCGTGGCCCAAGCTCTGGAAGCATCACGGCGCCAAGTCTCAAACCGACCGCATCAATGCCGTCGCGCGGGAGCGCAAGGAAGGCTGGCTCGACCGCTACGGCGGCACGATCGGCTTGGAATGGTTCTTCCCGAAAATCCTCGAGACGCTCGAACATTCGCCCCAGGTCTACGACGCAACAGCCATCTGGCTCGAAGCCGGGGACTGGTTCGTGTGGCAACTCGTCGGAGGCGACGCGGCTCGTTTGCCGCGTTCGACCTGTCAGGCGGGTTACAAAGCGCTCTGGCACTCGCGCGACGGATTTCCGTCGGCCGACTACTTCCGGGCCGTGCATCCGCGACTGGCCAATGTCGTCGCCGAAAAGATGCCCGGCCGCTTTCTCGCCCCAGGTGAGCAAGCGGGCCGGTTGACCCCGGTGATGGCCGACCGTTTCGGATTGCCGGCTGGCATCCCTGTCAGCGCGGCCATCATCGATGCCCATGCCGGCGTCCCCGGCGCCGGAGCGGCGGAGCCCGGCACGCTGGTGATGGTGCTAGGCACCAGCAGCTGCCACATGCTGAACGCGACGGTCGAGCGGCTCTTTCCGGGAGTTGCCGGAATTGTCGAAGGAGGCATCCTCCCCGGCTATTTCGGCTATGAAACGGGGCAGGCGGCGGTCGGCGATGCCTTCGATTGGTTCCGGCGCCTCGTTAACGAACCGAACTTCGAGAGGCTGACGCAAGCGGCGGTCAATCTGCCTCCCGGCGCCGACGGCGTCAAGTGTCTCGACTGGCTGAATGGCTGCCGCACGCCCCTGATGGATGGCTCGCTGACCGGGGTTTTTTCAGGGCTCAGGCTGGGTCACTCGACCGGGCACCTGTATCGGCGCTGATGGAAGCGTCGGCGTTCGGCCTGAATTGGATCGTCGATTTGCTGCGCCAGTTCGGCGTCCCGGTCGAACGATTCGTGGCGACCGGCGGTCTGCCGCACCACAATCCGCTACTTGTGCAGATCTACGCCGACGTGCTGGGCGAGCCGATCGCCGTCCATCCTTGCAAGCACGGGCCGGCGCTGGGAGCCGCCATTCTCGGGGTGCTCGCCGCTGGGCCCGAAGCGAGCGGATTTTCTGAATCGTCACAGGCCATCGCTGCGATGGCACAGCCCCGCGCGACACACGGCGAACGGGCCTTGCGAATTGTTGCGCCGAATCCCGACGCAACGAAGACGTACACGTCCCTCTACCACCACTATGTGGACCTCGCTGAATCGTTCGCTCCCAAACATTTCGTCACATCTTGATTCCAGGAAACCGTGATGACCACCGAATCCGAATCCGCGCCATCGAATGGAAAGCGGCAGAAGCCGACCCGGCTTCCGAAAAAGCAGGTCTATCTCGTCGCCAGCGGCGACCTCCGCCTCTCGGCCAACCAGAAGTGCTGGCCCGCGCAGAAGGATATGGAGGAAGCGCTGACCCGGGCTGTCGAGGCCGAGGGCTATCAGGTGGTGCGGGCCCATCCCTACTGCGAGAAGGCTGGGCATGGCTTTATCGCCTCGCAGCGCGAAGGGATGCGCGTCTTTTCGCAGCTCGATCCGAAGGCGCCGCTCATCGTGGCGGAGGCCGTGTGGCAATACTCGCACCACGTTCTGAGCGGACTCGTCACGCATCGCGGACCGATCCTCACCGTCGCGAACTGGTCGGGCACCTGGCCCGGGCTGGTCGGCATGCTCAACCTCAACGGTTCGCTCACCAAGGCGGGAGTTGAGTATTCGACGCTGTGGAGCGAAGACTTTACCGACGACTACTTCACGTCGCGGCTGCACGACTGGTTGCGCAAAGGGAAATGCAATCACAAGACGCGGCACGTGGTTCCGCTTAAGAAAGTCAAAGTCGGATCGAAGGAGCGGCGGCTGGGCAAAGAGTTGGCCCGCGTCCTGCAGACCGACAAGGCCATTCTCGGCGTGTTCGATGAAGGCTGCATGGGCATGTTCAATGCCATCATTCCCGATCGGCTGCTCAATCAAACGGGTGTCTACAAAGAGCGACTGAGCCAATCGGCGCTGTTTTACGAGTCCGGCCGCGTCAGCGACACCGAGGCGAACGCGGTCCGAAAATGGATGGAAGACCGTGGGATGACGTTCCACACGGGATCGCGGCACGACGAAGACCTCACCGACGACCAGATTCGCCAGCAATGCAAAATGTATATCGCCGCCGTGCGGCTGGCTGGCGAGTTCGGCTGCGACGGCATCGGAATCCAGTACCAGCAAGGCCTCAAGGACTTGATGCCGGCGAGCGACCTGGTGGAAGGGACGCTCAACAATGCCGAGCGGCCGCCCGTCAAAAGCCGTGACGGTTCGCGCGAGCTCTTCGCCGGTGAGGCGATCCCGCACTTCAACGAAGTCGACGAGTGCGCGGGACTCGACGCGCTCATGACCAATCGAGTGCACAAGGCTCTCGGACAGCCGGTCGAGACGACGCTGCACGATCTGCGCTGGGGCGACGCCGATCGTTCGGGCACCGTGCCTGACTACGTGTGGGTCTTCCTCATTAGCGGTTCGGCGCCGCCGGCGCATTTCGGCGGCTGGGACCACGCCGACGGACACCGCCAGCCGGCCATGTACTTCCCCAACGGCGGCAGCACGCTCCGCGGCGTCTCGAAGCCGGGGGAAATCGTCTGGTCGCGAATTTTCGTGGAAGACGAGTCGCTCAAGATGGATTTGGGGCGGGCCAAAGTCGTCGAGTTGCCGCAGGAAGAGACCGAGCGGCGTTGGAACCTCACGACCGTCCAATGGCCCATCATGCATGCCGTCACGTACGGCGTCAGCCGCGACCAGATGATGGCCCGCCACAAGGCCAACCACATTCAGGTCGCCTACGCCAACAGCGCCGACGAAGCCGACCGCGCGATGAAGGCGAAGGCCGCTATGGCCGAGGAACTGGGGATGGAGGTCTGCCTCTGCGGCACCGACGCCGACGGCCGGCCGTGGGACAAATGATTTTTTTTTGCGGGCTAACCGCGTGACGCCCTTTGCGGCGCCCCCCCTACAACTAGCAAGAGAGGTTGCCTTCGGCGGACCACTCACTTTTGCGTGACGGCTCTTAAGAGACCGCGGCTCGCACGGCCGCCATCGCCTCGCGACAGAGCGCCACTGCCCGCGATTCGTCGGGCGCTTCGGCGATCACGCGGAGAATCGGCTCCGTGTTGCTGGCGCGGACCTGGACCCAGCGATCGGGCCAATCGAGGCGAAGGCCGTCGCCGTGGGTCGGCTTCGCTTCGGAATATTTTTGCTCGAGCGCCCGACAGGCCGCCTGGACGCGATCAGCCGGGCAGGCGAGCTTGTCTTTGACGATCGAATAGCTTGGGAACGAATCGACCCAGTCGGCCAGCGTTCGACGCTCGGCGGGACCAGCGCCGGCGAGTCCGGCCAGCACGTAGGCCATCCCGACCAGGCTATCGCGGACGTAGCCGACCTGCGGCTCGATGACGCCGCCATTTCCCTCGCCGCCCAGAACCGCGCGAACGTCGCGCATCTTGGCCACGACGTTGGCCTCGCCGACCGCAGAGCGATGAAACGGACTCTGATGCCGCGCAGCGATGTCGGCGGAGACGCGGCTGGTGGAACCATTCACCACGAGCGGACCGGGCGTACGCGCCAGCACATGGTCGGCACAGAGTGCCAGGGTCAATTCCTCGCCGATGTAGCGGCCGTGGTTGTCCACAATCACCAGCCGATCCGCGTCCGGGTCTTGCGCGAAGCCGACGTCCGCTCCGCGGCTCCGCACGGCGTCGCACAAGCCGCGGAGATTTTCTTTTAAGGGTTCGGCCGGATGTTCGAAGGCGCCGTCGGGCGTGCCGCCGAGCACGACCGTGTCGCACCCCAGCGATTCAAGGAGCTTTGGTCCCAGCGCGCTGCCGGAGCCATGATTGCAGTCCAGCACGACATTGAGTCGGCGTTTCCGAATGGCCTCGACGTCGACCAGTTCGAGCACCCTCGACAGATGCGCGGCGCCGGCGTCCGGGCGGTCCTCGGTGCGTCCGATTGAATTCCAGCGGGAAAGCTCCAGCGAGTCCTGACTGAGCAACGCGAGCAGCGCTTTGCCGCGAGCCTCGTCGAAGACGGCCCCTTCGCTCGAGAATGGTTTGAGGCCGTTCCACTCAACCGGGTTGTGGCTGGCCGTGATTTCCAGTCCGCCGGCGGCGCCAAAGTGGCGGACCAGGAAGCCGCAAGTGGGCGTGGCGGCGATATCGACGTCGATCACGCGGCAGCCGACGGATTCCAATCCAGCCAGCACGGCCCGCTTGAGCATCGGGCCCGTCGCGCGGCCGTCGCGACCGACGACGACCGTGCCGCGGTCGGCCAGAATCCCCAGGGCTTGGGCGAAGTGCACGAAGTAATTGGGATCGAGGCCGTCTCCGACGATGCCCCGCAGCCCGGAGATACTCAAAATTCGCTGCATTGCCGCTACTCCCGCCTCTGCCTGCCCTGCGACGGCGATTCTAGGCCAAGTCTCAGCGGCTCCGCCATTCGCAGGCCTCCTCGTAGCAGCGGGTCATGGCTTCCCGGACCATCGCCAGCAGTGCCTCTTCCGAACCGTGCCCGCTGACAGTGGCCAGCGTTTCCGGCGAGAGAGGCGGCCCGTAGACGAGCCGGCATTTTTTCGGCGCAGGAGCCAGGCCCCGCGGGGGAAGGCGGCGCCCGTTCCGGCCAGCCCGACGGGGATCACCGGCACCTTCGCTCGTCGGAGCAAGGCGATAAACCCCGGCTTGAGCGGCCCAATGCGTCCGTCCTGACTGCGCGTTCCCTCCGGGAAGACACCGATCAAATGGCCCTGCTGGAGCTCGGAGGTCGCCTGCCGAATCGTGGCCGTGCTGGCCGAATCGCGATTGACGGGAATCGTGCACAACTTGTCGAACACAAACCGGACGAGCGGGCCACGATACAGGGTCGTCCGCGCGAGGAAGCGAATCGGCCGTTTGAGCTGCAGACCGACCATCACCGGGTCGAGAAAGCTCTGGTGATTGGCCACCAACAGCGCGGGCCCCTGTTTGGGGACGTTTTCGAGACCGCGCACGCGGTAACGAAAATACACCGGAGCGAACAGAGCGACAGAGTTTTGGAGGAACCAATAAACGCGGTTCCGCGGATCCGGGTCGTAGGACGGCGGGCCGTCGGCTGTCGCAGGTTCGCCGACGGAGGACTGGCGGTTGGCTTCGGCTCCGGCCATCGGCACGCAAAACACACGAAAAAGAACGGAAGACAGGCCAACGCCAAGTGTCGTCACTCAAGCAGTCGGCACACACGCGCCGAGTCCGCCGGACACATTACGCGGACGGCGGATGATGAGTTTGCGTGTCACCGTCCGCCTCGGCCGCCGTAAAGTCGGGGACCAGCGGCGCCGGCTCCGGCACGGGAGCTTCGGGAGTTGTTTCGGGAGCCGAGCTGGCGGCCTGCACCGTATCCCCCTCGAAGAACGCGGTCCCATGAAGGTTGGAAGGGATCGCGGGCGGTCCGCCCGCTGGCACTGGCACGCTCTCGGGCGTCAGGTCGATCTGTCCGATCATCTCGCCGATGGAGATCGTGTCGTCGTGCAGCAGAATCGTTTCGCCCGAACCGACCCGCCGGCCATTCACGAAGGTGCCGTTCTTGCTGCCGAGATCCCGAATGCGAAGCGTGTAGTCGTCCAGGAGCAGCACACAGTGGTGCCGACTGACGAACTCGCTTTCGGGCCGCAGATGGCAATCCTCTTCGCGGCCGATCAGCAGTTTCCCGCGCCGAATCGGAATCGTTTCACCGGCATGAGGACCGCTGAGTACTCTCAATCTGGCGTCCATGAAGCAGCACCCTTTGGCAAGACGACACCAGAACCGGGGCTCATCGGGTAAATTCGGTCGAAGCAGCGAGGATGTGATGGCCCCTCACGCTGCAAACCAGTCAGGCAGGCAATGAGCGAACTTCGGTAGCTTACACGTGGATGCAGATCGACCACAATCATCTATTCCGAAAAATTTGAGGAAAATTGATCGACTGACACAGTTGTTCCCTTTTCAGGCTGGTGCCCGCATGCGTATGGCGGTGACCTCGGTCCAAGGAGCTTGCGGTGCCGGCAATGGTGAGACGCCGATGGCGGAATCGCCGTCGCGCCTTATGCGGGTTTCTGCTAACGGCGGCACGACTCCCACGCCGCCAGTCCGGCCAATATCTATCCGCTTTTTCACGGGCGTAGCGGTTCGCGACGAAATCGTGGCCGCGAAACTATTCGAGCGAGCAGAATAGCTTATTTCGAAGCGCGGCGTAGCGATGGGCTTCGGGGCTGGGGGATGACGACGCCTGTCCCAGGGTCCACGGGTCGACAAACATCACTCCGGGCTGCGGCATCTCGTAGGTGCTCGACAACTGCAGCAGCAGAGCCCGCTCGAGCCGATTCAGATCGTGGGCGTCACACAGCTCGGAGAAGACATCTTTCGCCGAGCCACCCGAGCTCTCGCGTCGAGCCTTCCGCAGCGTGTTCCAAAGATAGACGACGGCGATCGTCAGCGCCACGAGCGCGACGGCGCACACGATGAGCAGCCATTGCGAGCGTTCGCGGATGGCGGACGCCAAGAGGAGCGATCGAGCAATCGGTGCCTGGCCAACCAGCGCGCTCACGCGGGACCTTTCGTCATCTCGTGCCAAGAAACGCCGGCGCGGGCGCCGGCTCCAGTCCGTGCTTGTGGATCGCTTCGAGCGACTGCTCGGCGGCTTCCCGCACGCGCGGGCTCTGGTCGTTAAACAGGGCGCTCAGTCCCGCCACGACTTCGGCGTTCGGCAAGTCGGCCAACACTTCGGCCGCGGTTCGCCGCACCTGGGTGTCGGCATCCGACAGCATCATCAGCAAGGACGATTGCACTTCATGCGCCAGGCCCAATTGTCGGGCCGCGCGGGCCGCCCGAATCCGCCGGCGACGAATCGGATTATTCAGCTCGGCCACCAGCTTCTGATGACAATCGGGATCGATCTTCTGCACCAGTCTGCCCGCCTGCGCGCAGACCTTCGGGTCGAGATGGTCGAAAATGCTCAAAAGCAAATCCAGGTTGAAGCTGTTGAGTTCGCCCCGCGCCGCTTCGCGTACCGCAGCCAGCGGGCTGTCGAGCCGCTCGATCAGGAGCTTCAGCGCTTCGGGAACTCCCTGGGCCCGCAGCTGGCTGGTGGCCCACGCCTGGACGTCTTCTTCTTCGGAATCGAGGCTGTCGAACAGGATGCCGCGCACGCAGGCGGGCTCGGCCGATTCGAGCACGGCGCCGGCGGCCAACCGTCCCTGCACGCTGCCGTGCAGCAGGATCCATTTGTGGACCGCGATTTTTTCATCGTGGGCCAGGCCGGTCGCCTGGACGAATGCCACGAGTTGTTCGTGCAGGCTGGGCGGAACGGCCGTCAGGGGCAGCAGTCGACGCGTGATCCAGTCGACACGAACGAGCTGCTTGAAATTCTTCTGCTGGTTCTCGTTGAGCCGCTTGGGAAACTCGCGGAGCACAAAGGAGATGAACTCCGCATCCGAACGCTGCTCAAAGGCTTCAATTGCCTTGGCAATCGGATAGTTGTGCTTCATGAACTCCATCAAGAGCCGCATCACGCCCGGGTGCGTGCTCGACATCAGCAGGTAGCCGGCCAGGTCCCGGCAGGACTGCACGTTTTGCAACAGCGCTTTGCGGACGGCAAACGTGTCCGGATCGCCCAGCACCAGGATCGATTCCAGCATTTCGGCCTTGCACGAGAGCGACTCGAACTGGTTGCAGGCCCCGTCGAGCGCCGAAAGCACGGTCTGCCGCACCTGCGGCAAGCTGCGTTGGAAGCGATCGCCGCCGACCCGCCGTCCGCCCCCCAAATGCAGGTGCTCGTACAGCCGGTTGACCAGGCTTTGCAGCGTCTGACTGGCTTCGGCATGGTCCGGGTCGTCCGGCTTGAGCAGGATTTGCGCGAGGGTGGCTGCCTGGTCGTAGCACTCGGCCGCGGTCACGACCTCCATGGCATGAACCCGGAGCTCGGCGTCCCCGTGCAGCAGGCACTGGCGCAGGGTGCCCGAAAGGCGGAGCCCCTGGTCGTGGAGCAGGCGTCGCCCGGTCGCCGTGAGCGCCGGCAACCGCCGAATGACCTCGGTCTGGCAGCGGGTGGTCCCCCGTCTGAGCAGGCCGACGACGGCCCGCTCGTGGATGGCCGCATACTTCGAGTCAAGTGCCCCGATCAAAAGCTCGACGGCTGCGGTCGCCTTGCTCTCGGCCAGCAGCTCAAAGGTTTTGACTAGGGGATCGGCCATCGAGATGTCTGCCCATCTCTAATAAAGGGGGGCCGAACGGCCGAAAACGAGGGCTTGGCCGAAGCGCCCGATCGCGCCTCTCGGTATCGATCTTTCCGCGGATCGCCTTCACACAGAAGCCCTCCGGGAGACGTGAAGACCCCGAATGACAAACGATTTGCGGCATCCGTCGACCCTACCGCCCCGGCACGAAAGAACTCCTCATTTAGGAACGCGCTCATGTATGTGAACAATCGATCACTATTGGAGATTAAGGCCGCTTGACCGGTCGTTTGGCCGCCGTTAACGTATCAACGAACGTGCATGGTTGATCCGCGCTTGCGACGGATTGCAAGCCCCGACGGAACTCACTCCGAAACGGATTTCGCTCAGTCATGTCCCGTCGCCCCGCCCCGACCGGCAGTTTTTGCCGATTTTTCGCCCTCCTTCGCCAGATGCCAATGGCGTTCCTATTGCTTGCTCTCGCTGCCGGGATGGCGAGTTCCTTGCCGGCCGATTCCGGCGGGACGCTGCACGAGCGAATCGACGCCCTGCTAACGGAGGTCGAGGCGGGCGCCCCGTCCCCCCTTTGCAGCGACGCGGAGTTCCTCCGCCGGCTGTCGATCGATCTGCTCGGCTCCCTGCCGTCGGCCGACGAAACTCGCCGCTTTCTAGCGGATCCGTCGCCCCACAAACGGAGCTACCTGGTGGGCCGGCTGCTCGAGCACCCGCGGTACGCGGTCCACATGGCCCGCACCTTCGACGTGATGCTCTTGGAACGACGCAATACCGAGGGAATCAAACAAGAAGACTGGGAGCGGTACCTCTTCGACTCGTTCCTGACAAACAAGCCCTACGATCAGCTGGCCCGCGAAATCCTCACGGCTGATGGGGCCGATCCCAAGACCCGGCCGGCGGTCAAGTTCTACCTGGAGCGGACCGGCGATCCGAATCTGCTTACCCGGGACGTCGGCCGCATCTTCTTCGCCCGTGACCTGCAGTGTTGCCAGTGCCACGATCACCCGCTGATCGAGCACTATCGCCAAGCCGACTATTACGGACTGTTCGCCTTCCTGCAGCGAGGTTATCTCACGCTCGATCCGACCAATCCCGCGAACAAGAACAAGCCAGTCTATTTTGGCGAAAAGGCGGAAGGGGCAGCCCCCGCCACGTTTCAGTCCGTCTTCGACCCCAAGAAAGCCAAGCACGGGACGCGTCCCAAATTGCCAGGCGAGACTGAGATCGACGAGCCTTATTACCCGGTCGGCACCGAATACAAGCCGGCGACGGCGGACGCCGCCTATCCGCTGCCCAAGTACAGCCGGCGTGCGCGGCTGGCGGACGAAATTCTGGAAAAAGGCAACCCGGCCTTTCGGCGGAACATTGTCAATCGGCTGTGGGCTCACATGCTCGGACAGGGGCTGTTCGAGCCGGTCGATCTCGACCATCCCGATAATCCGCCGGCCTGCCCCGCGTTGCTCAACTTGCTGGCCGACGAATTTCGCTCGATGGGATACGACGTCAAAGTCTTCCTCCGCGAGATCGCGCTGACCGCGGCCTACCAGCGTTCCGTCGAGCTGCCGCTCGACCCAGCTCGCGGGACCGATTCGCCGGCCGTCCTGCGTCAGCGCTACGAATCCGAGCAGGGGCGACTGGCGGCGTCCGTCAAGAGTCTGGAAACGCAAATCAAATCGGCCGAGGCGACGTTGGCCCCCCTCCGCAAAGCAGCCGACGCCGTGGGTGAAGAGCTGACTAACGCCGAGACCAAGGCGCAAGAAACGAAGAAGGCGTTTGACACGGCCTCCGAAGCGCTCAACAAAACGCGGGCCG
This sequence comes from uncultured Planctomycetaceae bacterium, assembly GCA_963800135.1. GTDB lineage: Bacteria > Planctomycetota > Planctomycetia > Planctomycetales > Planctomycetaceae > DASPSM01. Next base: position 663,975 of record CAWCZR010000004.1, read on the forward strand.
ACGCCGACGCGCGTCAGTTTGCGGCTCAGGCTCTAGCTGAGGCGGCGGCGAAAACGCGGGCCGCGCTCAAGGCCCTGCCGACTGAAACCACGCTGATCGACGCGGCCACGAAATTCGCCGCGCGTTCTGCTGCTCTGGCCGCGGAAGTGACGAAGCTACGAGCCACGCAGAAGACGCAAAACGTCGCATTCAAGGCCACTCAGCGCCGCCTGGAAGGCGATCAACAGAAGCTCGCCGCGATAGCGGTCCGACTGTCGACGGCTCAGACTCGTTACACGCCGTTCGCGCGGCAGCTGACCAACGCGATTGCGCGTCGTCAGAGCATTCTTTCACGGATCAATTCGCTCAAGCAGGCGGCTAATGCGGCCAAAGCGGTCGAAAGTTACGCGGCACGGCGAGCGGCAGCCGCCGCGGCAGTCCACGTCGCCGAGGAAGCGCGATCTCGGCAGCACCTGATGCGGCAGCTCGTCGACGTCCGCGTCTCGCTCGTCTCCGCCCGCGCGAACCAAGCCACGCTCGCGAGGCAGTTCCTTCAAGACGATGCGGCCCACGGCAGCGCAACAACCACTGGTTACACCGACGAACGATCGAACACCGACCTGGAGACGGCCAAGCAGGCGCTCGCGCAGGCCGATCGCGATTTGGCCGCGGCGGAGAGCCGGGCGCGTTCGAGCGCGGCCGCGGCCGATTCGGAGTTGGCCGTCGTCTGCAAGCACTGGTCGACGCGCTTCTCCGCGGCCGGACTGAAACCGCTGTCGCCCGAACAACTGGCCTGGAACGTATTGCAGGTGCTGGGCGTCACCGACCAGCAGCGCGCGGCGGTCGAGGCCGAGCTGCGTAAGAAAAACTTGCCGATCGCGCCGGCCCTGCTCGAATGGGAAACCGATCAAAAACTCAAAGGGCCGATCGCGCGATTTGTCGGCCTGTTCGGAGCAGCGGCCGGCCAGCCGCAGCGAGGCTTCTTCGCCACGGTCGATCAGGCCTTGTTCTTCGCCAACGGAGGCGAGCTGCGCAGTTGGCTGGCTCCCGCGTCGGGAAATTTGAGCGACCGGCTGCTGAAGTTGGACGAACCGCGCGAGTTGGCTGACCAACTGTACCTCAACGTCGTCGCCCGGCGGCCGTTGCCGGAAGAGTCGGCGGAGATCGAACGTTATCTTGCCGAGCGTCCCAAGGACCGGGCCGCGGCGGTGCAAGAAATTGTGTGGGCGCTGCTGGCGTCGAGCGAATTTCGATTTAACCACTAAGACGCCGATCTGCCGGACATGGAGAAAGTCATGTTGTGCGATTACGCGTGCCGCTCGGTCGATCATCGGATGGCCCGCCGAGACTTTTTGGGCGATCTGGCGGGCGGAATGGCTGCCGGGCTGGGAGCCGCGGGCGGGCTGGGTGTGCTGACGCGTCCGGCCGCCGCCGCGCAGTTGAGCAAGGAACAAAAGAGCGTCATCTGCATCTACCTGAACGGCGGAGCGAGCCAGCTGGAGACGTGGGATCCCAAACCCAAGACCGACACCGGTGGACCGTTCCGGGCCATTCCCACCTCCGTGCCGGGGGCGCATATCTCCGAACTGTTGCCGCAGACCGCGCGGGTGATGCATCACCTGGCGCTCATCCGGAGCATCAACACCAACGAGTTCGATCACGGTCGGGGACTGTACTGCATGCTGCACGGCCGCAAGCAGACGCCCGCCTCTGAATATCCCGAGTTGGGCGCTGTCGCCGCCCGGGCGCTCGCGCCGGAGGACAGCGGACTGCCCGGTCACGTGAAGATCTACCCCGGCGGCACCGGCGGTCGCAGCGCCGATTCGGCGTACCTCGGTCCCAAGTACTCGAGCGTCGCCCTCGGAGGCGGGCCGCCGGATAACTCCCGCCGGCCCGCCGGCCTGAGTGACGCCGCCGATCTGCAGCGGCAGCGGCTCCGCCGATCGATCGACGCCCGTTTTGCCCAGCGCCGCCGCACGGCAATGACCGACGCCTATACGCAGAATTACGAGCAGGCGCTCGACCTGATGAAGCGCCGCGACGTGTTCGACGTCACTAAAGAGCCGGCGGCGCAACTCGAACGCTACGGCAAGCACGACTTCGGTCGCCACTGCCTGCTCGCTCGCCGACTGGTCGAGCACGGCGTGACCTACGTGCAAGTCTTTCACACCAACTACGACACCCACAACGAAAACTTCAACTTCCACATGCAGCAGCTCGGCGAGTTTGACGGTGCGTTCGCCACGCTGGTCACCGACCTCGTCGAGCGGGGAATGTGGCGCAATACGCTGGTAGTCGTGCTGTCTGAGTTCGGCCGCACGCCAACCATCAACCAGTTCTACGGACGCGATCACTGGGCGACCGCGTGGTCAATTTGCCTGGGCGGCGCGAAAGTCCATCCGGGCGCCGTCTACGGCAAGACGAATGCCAACGGCACCGCCGTTGTCGATAAGCAGGTCGATCACGCCAACCTGTTTCACACGTACCTGGCGGCGGTCGGCCTGGATACGACGACTTCCTTCGACGTCGCCGGCCGCGAGTTGCCGATGGCCGACCCGGCCTCGAAGCCGATCGAGGAATTGGTGGCGTAAGTCGGCAGCGAAATCAAACCTTCGAGCTGGCAGCGAACATGAAAGCCAATCCTCAGCAGATGCGGGTGACGCAGCAGTGGGCCTGCGCGGCGCCGTTGATTGCCTGCCGGTTTGATCCCTCCGGCGAGTTTGTCTTCGCCAGCACCGAGGACTACACGGTGCAGCGATGGCGAATGACGGACGGGCACAAAATCTCGTATCCCGTCGCTCACGAGAGTTGGGTCGGGGCGCTCGCCTTTGTCGACAAGGGCAAAACGCTCGTGACCGGCGGATACGACGGCCGCATCCTCTGGTGGCCGGTTACCGGCGACAAGCCGCAGCCCCTGCGCGCAATCGATGCACACGCCGGCTGGGTGAGGACGCTGGCCGTCAGCCCGGACGGCAAGTGGATTGCCTCGGGCGGCAACGACCAACGCGTGAAGGTGTGGAACGCGGCGGACGGCAAGCTCGTGCGCGAGTTGGTCGGCCACGCCAGCCACGTTTACTGCGTCTTCTTTCATCCCAGCGGCGCGCTCCTCTCGGGCGACCTCAAGGCCGAGCTGCGGCAATGGGATGTGGCCACCGGAAAAACCGTCCGCACCTTCGACGCCAAGGCCCTGCATGCGTACGAACCGGGAGAGCGCGTCGACTACGGAGGCGTGCGGACCCTGGCACTCACGAGCGACGGGCAACATTTGGTGGCCGCCGGCCTCTTCAATGGTTCGAACCCGCTCGGGGCCGTTAACGAAGCGCTCGTGCTCCGCTTTGCCTGGCGCGATCAGAAAAAAGTCCGCCAGCACCTCGTTCCAGGCATCCAATCGCTCGTGTGGCGCGTCATTGCGCATCCGGAAGGATTTCTCCTCGGCGGCTGTGCCGGCACCAGCGGCGGCTTTATCGCCTGCTGGAAGGAGGATGCCGACAAGGATTTCTTCCGTTTTCAGCTGCCGACCGTCGTCCGCGATCTCGACCTGCATCCGGACGGCCTGCGCCTGGCCGCGGCCCAGTACGACAAGCAGTTGCGGATCGTGACGATGGCGCCCAAGCCGGCTTAAGGCGCGCTAAGCCGCTTTTTTCAGCAGCGAGCTGACGACGTCGGGCGCGCGGCCGATGATCTGAGCGATCTCGGCGACGCTGAAGCCGGCCTCGTTCAGGTGGCCCACCATTTCGACTTGGGCGGGCGGAACGCTTTTTTCCGGCGAGCTTGGTGCTGCGGTGGCGCTCTTCGGTCGCGGCTCCGAGTAGTGGGTGACGTCGGGTTGCCGCGTCGAGCCGCCGTCAGAGAGCTGCAGCTGATTCAGGATTGTCGAGAGCCGCACAATCTCGCGATCGCCGGCGACCACCAGGCTGTCCAACTGCAGGGCGCGGGTTTCCATGCGGGCTTCGACTTCGCGGGCAAAGTCGTGCAGCCTGACCTCGAGATGGGCGATGCGGCCCTCGGCCCGGGCTTGGGCTCGTTCGTTTTCTTCGGTTTCGGCGCCGGAGGTCGACTTGCCCGCGGCGCCGCCGCCGAACGTGCGCCACAACACCCCGCCGCCGCAGGCGAGGATTGTGATTAGAAGTACCCACTCCAACACGCTGATGTTCGTGGCCAGTAGCATTGGCAATTCCTTTCGCCCGTGCCTGGCGAGGCGGCACTTGTCGACGACCGACTAACCGTGTCCGTGATCGTGTGAATGTTTTTGAGCCGAATCGTGCGAGTGATCATGCCCATGATCATGGGAATGGTCGTGTGAATGATCGTGCGAATGGCCGTGATCGTGCGCGGGTCCGGCAGGCGGCGCGTCTGCCGCGTCGGTGACCTGCGAGAGATCGCAGCTGCTCTCGGCCGCCCGGTAAACCTCGCGGAGCGGCACGCCAGCCGCCGCGGCCACCCGCGCAGTCCTCAAATTCAGGTGTGAACACCGGCGATTGGCCGCTGCGCCAGCCGAGCTTGCCGCGGACGGGCCCCCACGGCGTCGTGACTGTATGTTCGCGCCGCGACCGCTTGGAACGCTCCATCCGCGAGCGGCGGATGCCGAAGGTCGCCGTCTCGTCGAACAGAATGGCTTCGAGCTTGTCGGCGTCGGCCGGCCGCGCGATGACGGTCAGCAGCGTACCCGGCCGGTCCTTTTTCATTTGAATGGCCGCGGAAAAGACGTCGAGCGCGCCGGCTTCCAGCAGGCGTCGCTTCGCGTAGCCGATGATTTCAGCGGAAACGTCGTCGAGATTGGTTTCCAACAGCGTCACCGAGTCGCTGTCGGCCGGGGTTTCAGCCGTACCGACGAAGAGTCGCAACAGGTTGGCGCGCTCTGGAAAATCCTTGGTCCCCGCGCCGTAGCCGATCGATTGGATGGTCATCTCGGGCAGCGGTCCAAAGCGGTCGACGAGCGTTTTGAGGATGGCCGCTCCGGTAGGCGTCGTCAGCTCGGCATCGATCGGCACGTCGACCAGCGGCATGCCCTTGAGCAGTTCGGCGGTTCCCGGCGTGGGCACGGTGCAGATGCCGTGGGCGATCGACACTTGCCCGCGGCCGGTCGGAATGCGGCTGGCGACGATCTGATCGGCGCCCAGCACGTCAAAGCCGACAGCCGCTCCGACAATGTCGACGATCGAATCGATGGCCCCGACTTCGTGAAAGTGAATTTTGTCGACAGTCATGCCGTGCACGCGAGCCTCGGCGGCGGCCACGGCGCCAAAGATCCGCAGGGCCAGGTCGCGCTGCGCCGGCGTCAAACCGCGTGCCTTGTCGATCAGGGCCTGAATGTCGGACAGGTGACGATGCGCGTGCTGCTCGGGATGTTCGACCCGCACGTACGTCGCTCGAAAGCCGCCCTTGATCACCGTTTGCGTGACCAGTTTGACGCCTTCCAAGCCCAAGGAATCGACGGCCGCCCGGAGGATGGCCTGATCGACGCCGGCGTCGATCAGGGCGGCGAGCGTCATGTCGCCGCTGATGCCGGTCGAGCAATCGAGATAGGCAATCCGCACGGGACTCTCTTTCAGAGCGGCGCGGCTTGTGGCCGCGAGGGGCGGGAATTCTAGTCCTGCGGTCAGGCCCGGCCAAGGTCAACCCGACTTGCCGCAGCTTCCGGTTTTAACCGGCCCCCGCGCGATCCTGCAACAGGCGACGGTGCGGAGCTACGAAACGCTTGGCGCGCGAAGTTGGCGAGGTCGATCGCGCCGCCGACGGCATAACGTTCAGCCGCCGCAGGGATTCCGATCGGCAGATTTGAGCGTTTGGGCTGCCGGGCGTCGTGTTCGACTTTTTCGTCTGAATCGATTGCAACGATTCTTACGATAATAAGGACTGGCGCGCGGCTTGCCCGAAAGATCCCGCCGCGCCACCAGGGGCCAATGCATGGGGATCTGCGATTCGTGTCATGCGGGGTGCTGCCGCGCGTTTGCGGTTCCGGTCACTGGAGCCGACATCGTCGCGATCAAACGCCGTCTCGACCTCCCCTTCGACGACTTTATCCGCCGCTTGCCCGACCATTCGGGTCGCCTGGCGAACGGGGCCGTGCCGCACTTTGCCTTTGAGGACACGCCGGCAACTCCCTACGTGATTTGCCTGTCGCAAACGCGTAGCGAGTTTCACGCCAACTCCAACAAGTGCCGGTTCCTGATCGAATGTGCGCCCGACGAGGAATTCCCGATGGGGCGCGCCCGCTGTGGGATTTATGGCGTGCGGCCTTCCGCCTGCCGGGTGTTTCCCACGAAATTCAACGCGACCAACGACCTGGCGGTCGTCGTCGATATTCCCGAGCGGTTGCGCCAGAATGCCAATCCCGCGTATACTCTGTGTCCGAGGCCCTGGCAGCCGGTGGATGTCGATCCGATCCAGGCCGTCCAGGACCTGGCGGTGCTCAAGTACGAATTGGCCTTCTTTTGGCAGGTCGCCGACTTGTGGAACCGGTCGCCCAAATCGTGGAGCGTGTTTCCGCAGTTTTTGGAAATCGTCTACTCCAAACGAGTGACGCGCGAAGAGCCGGCTCCCGCCGCCGAGAACGACCAACCGGCAACGCTCCCGTTTGGCAAGCCGCTCGAACCGGACACGATTCGCACCGCGGCCTGAGCGGGTGGTCGGCGGAAGGATCGGCCGCGCGATGACGCCGCCCGTCCCCGCAGCGGTGCCCAATCCCGCACCTGACGACCGGGCCTTCCGGCCTTCAGCCGAACTGCCCCAATTGCGATTGCGCGCGGCGCTGCTCGAATTCACGCGGGCGTTTTTTCGTTCGCGCGGCCTCTGGGAAGTCGAGACGCCCCTGCTCTCGCGCGACATCGTTGTCGATGCCTACCTCGAACCCTTCGTCACCCGCAGCGATGCCGGCAGCGATTGTCGGCCCGCCGCGCGCGAGCACGAAGTCTTTTTGCAAACGTCACCCGAATTCGCGATGAAGCGACTGCTTGCCGCCGGCGCCTCGGACATTTTTCAGCTCACGCGCTCGTTCCGCCGTGGCGAGATTGGCCGCCTGCACAACCCCGAGTTCACAATCCTGGAGTGGTATCACAAAGGTGCGACGTACCACGACGAAATGACGTTCGTCGAAGACTTCGTCGCGGCCTTCTGGGACGAGGCGGCACGCCTGAGCGCCGCCCACACAGCGTCGACTCGTCCAGGCCCCGCTCCGCTGACACGCCCCTTCCCGCGAATGACGTACGACGAACTCTTTCAGAGCGTCCTGGGAACGAGCGTTCTGGATCAGTCCACCGCGCAGCTTGGGGAGTTGGCCCGCGCCTGCGGCATCGAGCCGCCGCCAGGGCTGGCCGACGACGACCACGACGGCTGGCTCAACCTGCTGTTGGCGCTCAAAGTGGAACCAGAACTGGCAAAGCAACGGGCCGCGTTCGTCTACGACTACCCGGCCGGCCAGGCGGCCTTGGCCCGCGTTCGCGAAAGCAAGCCGCCGGTCGCCGAGCGGTTCGAACTGTATCTCGCGGGGATCGAAATCTGTAACGGCTACCAGGAACTGACGGACGCAGACGAATTGCGCCGGCGGATTGCCGTCCAGCAGGGGCTTCGTCGCCGGGAGGGTAGCCGGCCGCTGCCAGCGGAGAGCCGACTGCTCGCCGCCATGGACTTTGGCTTGCCCGAGTGCTCCGGCGTGGCGCTCGGTTTCGACCGCCTGCTGATGACGGCTCTGGGCGCGCAGTCGCTCGCGGAAGTGATCGCTTTCCCGTTCGACCGAGCCTGAATCACCCGGCGACCGCAAGTTCGAACAGTATTCTCGAGGCTCGGGCGGGTGCGTTCGCCGGCCGCCCACAACTCGAACAGGCCGCCTAGTACTCGGAGCTGACGATGTCGCCGGCGCCGCGTGTGGCCAGCTTGCGGAGGATCGATGCGTCGATGTTTTTGACGATCGGCCGCGACGAGCCGTCCGCGAAGGCGAACACGCACGCGTTCTCATGCGTGCTGCCGAAGCTGAAGAACTGCAGGGGATCGACTACGTCCGTGTTGATGAGCGGGTACTCGTTACCTGCGCTGTTGAGCACGGCGTTATAGATCTGCCAGTAGGAATCGAAATCGAGGCGATCGTTGCGGAACCGAGCGCAACAGCTCGAGCCGTCGGCCCAGAGCCCGAATCGCGAGTCACCCATCAAGAGCGTCTGCGAAGTCCCGTCGGTGACGTCCTGCATGCGGACCGCGCTGTTGGGATACAACATGCCGTTCGTCAGCCAGAGGGCGCTGCTGTAATTCACGTCGCCTACCGGCTCCGAGCCCATCACGCCGCGGTAGGTGGCGAAGGCCAAACCGGCCGGGCGGGCCTGCGGTAACAGCTCTGAGGGGCAGATGAACGTGGGGATCGGCGTCTTGATGAGCTGGAGATTGGTCGGGAGATCCTTGGCCCAGGTGAAATAGGGGCCCGAATAGCTCGTGTTGTCGATGCCGAAGATCAGCTGGCTGAAAACATTCTGCTGCTCGATCTGCGGCAGGATGAAGGCGTGCCAGCTCCAGGGAGCGGCAATCGACAAGTAGCTGATCGTCACCGGTGTGGGCGGATTGGTGATCGGAATCAGCAAGCCGGTAACCGGGTCATACTGGTTCATCGTGCCGAGCTGGAACGGGGGAAACGTTCCGGCACTCGGAACGTTCGTGCCGGCGGCCGGCGGCAGCGTGCCGAACGGGGCGAGCGGCGGATTCTGATAGGCGGTTGCCGTGTTCTGTCCGTCGAAGAACAGATCCAGATCGCCGGGCGGGAAGGTCTGATTCACGTCGACATAATTGTGGCAAGCCAGCGCGAGGTTTTTCAGGTTGTTGAGGCATTGCGTGCGGCGGGCCGCTTCACGGGCCCGTTGCACGGCGGGCAGCAGCAGGGCCGCCAGCACCGCGATCACGGCGATGACTACCAGCAGCTCGATGAGCGTGAAACCACGTTTGCTGCGAGTTATTTTTGCACCGTGCACCAACCCGTTCGTCCTCCCGTGCCGACTGATCAGACTCATGTTTCTTTCCTTGCGCAAAGCGCCGGGCTGGTTCGGAAATTCGCAGCCAGGGAAGTACAGCCTTCATCTGGCCCAGAGATTCGGGCGTCGATCGGGGAATTGGCAAAAATCCCCTTTGATTTAACCCCGCACCAAGGTGGGAAGGTTCGGTGCGAAAACGGGATCTTGAATTATGTCGCGCCAGCGGCGACCGCGACTCATCTCTTTTGGGGATTACCGCGGGCGATTCATTCGGGGCCGGGACTGGATTTCGATCCGCTCTGCGTTCATTCTACGACAGGGCCGAACGTTTTGCGACAGACCGCCTTAGGGCGTCCGGATGTCCATTCAGAAACGGGCTGCGACCGGGGAATTCCCGCCGCCACTCGCGCATTTCCGCCGATTGTCGGGCGGGAGAGGTCGCCAACGGCCAAAAGCCGCTCAGCCGCGGACCAGCCACGGGAGCGGAGCGCCAGCTGGGGGAAGCTGGACAAGTTCTACGGCCTGGACCTCCGGATGTTTAGCCAGCTCGTCCAGGGCCTCGCGCAAGGGGGCATTGTCGAGATTCAGCACGGCCACGGAGTTGCCTCCCGGCTCGTTCCGTTCGCGACCCAGGGCCATGTGGGCGATGTTGACTCTGTGCTTGCCCAGAATCGTGCCGATGAAACCAATGAGCCCGGGCACGTCGCGGTGGCGGTAGATCAGCATCAGACCGTCGAGATAGGCATCGAGGTGGAAGTTGCCCAGTCGCACGAGCCGCAGGAACTCGGTGCCGAACGTCGTGCCGGCGGCGTTTAGCTCGCCGCTGTTGGTGACGACCGTCGCTGTGATCAAGGTCGAGAAATTGCCCGCCTCGCTGGTGGATGACTCGGTGATCTCGATGCCCCGCTCCTTGGCGAGCAGCTCGGCGTTGACGATGTTCGCCTGCTCTTCGAGCGCCGACTCCAACAGGCCGGCCGCGAAACTGGCGGTCATCAACTTGGTTTTTTTGGATGCCGCTTCGCCCCGATATTGAATGCGGGCCGAGCGAACCGCGCCGCCGCGGCTCTGCTGCGCGAGCAACAGGCCCAGTCGACGAGCCAGGTCGAGGTGCTGTTCGACGTCTTCCATTTCCTTCGCGGAGATCGGCGCCATGTTGACGGCGTAGCGGACTTCGTTTCTCAGCAGAAAGCCGGCAAGAATTTCGGCCGCCTCGATTGCCACCAGTTCCTGGGCTTCGTCGGTCGACGCGCCGAGGTGGGGCGTGCACATCGCGTTCGGCAGCGCAGGCAGCGGGTTGTCGACCGGCGGCTCTTTGGTAAAAACGTCGAGCGCGGCACCGGCCACATGGCCCGACTTGAGTGCTTCGGCCAGGTCGGCTTCGTCGATGATCCCGCCGCGGGCGCAGTTGATGATGCGAACACCTTTCTTCATCCGTGCCAATCGGGGCGCATTGATGATGCCGCGGGTTTCCTCCGTCAGCGGTGTGTGCACGGTGAGATAATCGCACTGCTCGATCATCGGGTCGACGTCGCGAAACAGCTCGATGCCGTGCTCGCGGGCCCGCTCGGGCGAAAGAAAGGGATCGTAGCCGAGTACGCGCATCTCGAGGCCGCGGGCTCGCTCCGCCACAGCCAGTCCGATGCGACCCAGGCCCAGCACGGCCAGCGTCTTCCCGGCAAGCTGCGTCCCCGTGAACTTGCTCCGCTCCCACTTGCCGGCCCGCATGCTGGCGACCGCCTGCGGAATGTTGCGCGAGAGCGACATCATCATGGCGATCGTATGCTCGGCCGTGCTGGTGGTGTTGCCGGCCGGCGTGTTCATGACCACGATGCCCTCGCGCGTGGCCGCCGCAAGGTCGATATTGTCGACGCCGACGCCCGCGCGGACGATCACCTTGAGCCGCCGCTGCCCCTTGAGCAAAGCTTCGTTCAGCTTGGTCGCGCTGCGGATGATGATCGCGTCGGATTCGCCCAGCGCTTCGCGGACTTGTTCCGGCGTCAGCCCCGAGCGGACGTCGACTTCGATCTCCGGCGACGCGTCGCGAAGGATTTGCAGCCCCGCGGGGGACAAGTTGTCGGTAATCAGAATGCGGTACATGAGCAGGACCCGATGGAGCGATAAGACTCGAATCTCTGCGGACGGTAGCAAAGATGCGCCCCGTCGACTACCGCGCCCGGGGACTTTGAACGAGGGCCTAGAAGTGCGCCGGATCGTCGTTTCGCTCGGCAGTCACGGCCGGCGATCCGAGCGGAGCGATCGCGACGGGCGATGCCGTCGGATAGGCGGCGATCGGATACGCGCCCGGAACGGCGGCGAACGCCGTGGCGGGTGGGCCCGGCGGGGCGAATCCGTTGGCCGAGTGCAGCGAGGCGAGCCGCGATTGCACCTCCGGCTGCATCCAGTTGCCGCGGAGCGAACGCTGATACATGGCCGCCGCGCGCTCCGTCTGGCCCGTCTCCTGGTAGAGCTGTCCGAGCTGCGCGGTGGCGATCGGGTTGCCGGGGTCAAGCGCGAGCGCGTGGTACAAAGCCTGTTCGCTGGCCACGCTGTCGCCGTTCTGCCGTTCGATCCATGCCAGTTCGATCTGGGCACCCGGATGGCGCGGCTGGGCGGCCGCCCACGTCGAGATCAGCTGCACGGACTCGGCCTGTCGCCCTTCTTCGTTCATCAGCCGCGCCAGACCGTGATAGGCCGGTTGATGGCCGGGATTGAGCTGGATCGCTCGCCGATAATTCTGCTCGGCCCCGGAGGGATCCCCGGTGTGATTGAGCGCGCAAGCCAGGTTGTAAGTAAACGAGGCGTTGAGCGGCTCATCGGCCACGGCTCGGGAGAATTGCACGCGGGCCGCGACGTAATTCCCCTGCCGATAGTCCCACATGCCGACCTGGTTGTTCACGTGGCCGGTCATCGAGTTACAGCCGCAGCTCGCCAAGGCGGCCACAGCGAGCACCCAACCGAGCGGCGGGAGGCTGTGCCGTCGAGCAGCGATCGCAAATGCGACTGAAGCCGACATAAACTCACGAAATCCGCGGCGAGCGATCCGCACCGGACACACGTTCGGACGAGGGAAGTCCAGGCGCAGACGGCCGTTAGGGAATCCGAAGAGAGAGATCGAAAGGTGCGGCAATTTAGCGATCGGCAAAATCTGCCGCAAGAGCGCTTTCGACCCGCATTCCGGCCGTAAACGCCACCGAAATTGACCCGCTGGTTTTGACGCCGCCCAGCCGCAATCAGAGTCGCGGGGCGGGTGCGATCAGCCGTTGGAATCGGACGGCGTGTCCGTCTTGTCGCTCTTACGCGGCTTGCGGGTGCTCTTGCTCGCGCGGGTCTTTTTGGGCCGGGTCGCCGTCCGCTCGCCGTCGATCTTGGAGAGAACCAGTTCATTCCCGTTGATCGAGAAATTGAACTTCGAGAGAAACGTCATCCCCAAGAGCAGCGGAGCGTTTTTCGCGTCCTCCGGCAGGACGCAGCACTCGACGTGTGCCGCCGTAAACTTGCCGACGCGGACCGAGTCGAGCACCGCCAGCTTGCTCTTCACCTTCGAGCCGTCGGCCACGATTGCGATGATTGGGATCGTCGAGTCTTCCGGCTTCCAACCGCACTCGACGGCCACCTTGTACGGCAGCACCACCGAGTTAGCGCCCGTGTCGACAATCATTTCCTGCGCCTTGCCGTTAACGACGACGGTCGCGTAATAGCTGTTCCCTTCGCGACGCAGAGGAATTTTTTCGGAGATGACGGTCTTTTCGAGCTGGCCCAGCTTCTTCATGCTGTTGAGGAAGTAACTCGACGGCTTGATCGTGAACGAGGTATTGGCTGCCGAGTTCCATTCCGAGAGCGCGGCCTGGGCCTCGGAATCCGACTTGAGCGCGGCGTAGCGCTCGGACAGCCGGTCGACGAGCGTCCGGATTTCGGCAACCTGCTGCACATACGCCTCGCGAGCGTCGTTCGACTTCTTGCGGACGGTGTCGAGGCCTTTCTTTGTTTGTTCCTGCGTCTGCTCGAGCAGCTTGATTTCGCCGTTGTTGGCGTTCACTTCGCCCACGAGGCGGTTGTGCTCGATGGGATTGTTGCGGACGTTGGCCAGCATCGAATTGATCTCGACGCTGTTTTGCAGCCGCTGACGGACGTCGGCTTGAATTTGCTCGATGCCTCGTTCGCCGGCTTGCAACTCCTTGGCCGCCGTCACCAATTTCCGCTTGAGCGTGTTGGCCTCGTTGAAGGCGTGTGCCAGCTGCTTTTCGTCAACGAGCGACAGCCCCGAGTGGCTGACGTGGATGCCCTTCTCCGACAGCTTGGTCCGTGCTGCCGTCTCGGCGCTTACCGAGGGGGCGTCGTCCCCCTTCTTCGGGTCGGGAGGCGCGCTCCGCGCCGTCTGGGCAAACAGAGTCGTGCCGACGAGAACTGCGGAAAAGAGGCCGGTGCGAATTGATCCTGCCATGGTACGAATTCCGCGAAAAGAGAGGGGGTCAGGCCTCACATCACTATCAACTCGTTGTTGCGGGCGGTCAAGCGGAAGCAAAGAAACGCGGCGGCGACTAGGCCAGCATCTCCATCGGTGCCTCCACCTATAGTCTCACCGGTGTCTCCAGATTTTAATGGCCGCGAAAAAGTGATCCGGTTACGATTTGGTCCGCCATCCTTCGGCCGGTGCCCGTTCTTGGACGAGCCCCGATTCTTGCTCCACACAACTAGATGGAAGGATCCGCCGATGCCGACTGCCGTTTTTTCCGCGACCGATGCTGTCCAACTCGGCGAGTTTGTGGTCGAGGCCTATAACCTTGACGCCGGCACTGGCTTCGCGCTGCCCACGGGCTACACGCTCGTGACGCAGATTTATGCGGACGATATCACCGACAAGGTTGCGGATTACAAGGTTTTTGGGTTCATCGCCCGCTCGGGGCCGGACGTCGTAGTCGCCATCCGCGGCACCGAAGGATTCTTGGAGTGGATCAAGGATTTTGAACTCATTCTGCTGCCGTTTCCGTACGCGACCGCCGGCAAGGTCGAGCAGGGCTTCAAGAACTTTTACGCGTCTTTCGTCACCGGCAACACAACCGCGTCGCCGCGGGTGATTAGCGCCCTGGCCAAACTAGTGGCCGACGGCTCGGTTAAAACACTTCGCATTGCCGGGCACAGCTTGGGCTCGGCATTGGCCACGATGCTGGCGCTCGAACTGGCGGCTACGAGCGTTTATGCAAATCCCGTCGTCTACACCTTCGGCAGCCCGCGCGTCGGGGACAAGGTCTTTGCCGGCACGTATGACAACCTGATCGCGTCGAGCTGGCGGGTGGCCAACCTGAACGACCTCGTCCCGCAGTTGCCGCCGCAACTCGCGGGTTACGTCCACGTCGATGCCGAAGTCCCCATCAACTCCGACGACCGTTGTCGGCAAACGGTCGCCTGCTGGCATGCGCTCGATACCTACCTCAACACCCTCGACCCTTCGGTCCCCCTCGACGCGACGTGTGTCCCGGCCTCCTGATCGATGCAAACGAACCGGGGGCGAGCTGCCGTCACGTCTTCCGAGCGCCTCCCATTCGTTCGCCCAACGGCGTTCCTCAGCGGAAACTGGTGATTTCTTAACCCGTCGCGGTTTCCAGCCGGAACCGTGCTTCGGTAGCATATTCTTACGATCGTAAGAATAATCTGCCCCCCCCAGTGCGGACGGCGTGGTGCTCGGCGGCGGCATTCGTGGCGGACAAGTAGTGGGACACCGCGCAAGCAGAATCTGTCCAACGTCGGCCGGCCCATCCGCCTGGTCGATCCGACCGCCAAGCCGATCCGGGAGATCGTCTGAGTCTATGAGTGCTCCTGCGTTGGTCAGCCCGGCCCGCCCCGCTCGGCGGTTCGCTTTTGATTACGGCTGGGTGGTCGTCGTGCTCGCGGCCCTGGCGATGACGGCCACGCTCCCCGGCCGCACGCACGGACTGGGATTGATCACCGAGCCCCTGCTCGCCGACCTGGGAATCGAGCGCACGCTGTTCGGGCGGATCAATCTCGTCACCTGCTTGCTGGGAACGGTATTTTGCCTGCCTGCCGGCTGGATGCTCGATCGCTTCGGCATTCGCATCGCCACCTCCTGCACGGTGATGGTGCTCGCGGTGTCCGTCATCGGCATGGCGACGGCCCACACGGTGTTGGCGCTCACCTTGTGGCTGGTGCTCGTCCGCGGCGTGGGGCAAAGCGCCCTGTCGATCGTGAGCATGGCGGCCGTCGGGAAATGGTTTCGGGGACGACGACTCGGCGTGGCCATGGGAGTCTACGCGGTCTTGCTCACCTTCGGGTTCATTGGCAGCGTCGTCTGGCTCGGCTCGGCCGTGGAGAAATCCGGCTGGCGGACGGCCTGGAGCCAGCTCGGTTGGATCCTGTTGCTCGGCATGGTGCCTCTCAGTTTATTGGCGCGGAATCCGGCGGCCGGAGCTGACGAGGCCGACGATTCTTCGTTGCCCATGTCCGCGGATTTGCCGCCCGTCGACTTTTCCTTCGGCCAGGCGATTCGAACGCCGGCCTTTTGGGTGTTCGCCGTGGGAGCCGGCGCGTTCAACCTCGTCTGGTCGGCACTCACGCTATTTAACGAGTCGATTCTCAAAGAGCACGGGTTCGATGCTCACGCCGCCATCAGCGTGATGGCCATGCTCGTCGGCACCGGCCTGCTCTCGAACCTCGTGGGCGGCGCCTTGGTCCGCCGCCGCCGAATCGGCTGGCTGCTCGGGGCCGGGCTGTCGACGCTGGCGATCGCCCTCGTTTGCTTTCCGCGGGTGACGACCAGCGCGGCTTTGATGTCGTATGCCGCGGGCATCGGCATCGCGGGGGGACTGGTGACGGTCGTCTTCTTCGCTGCCTGGAGCAGCCTGTTCGGCCGCGCGCAAGTCGGCCGCATCCAGGGACTGGCTCAGCTCATCACGGTTGTCGCGTCGGCGATCGGTCCCGACCTGATGGCCGAAGGCCGTGCACTTTCCACTTCCTACTCGCCGATGTTTTATGTGGCCGCGGCGGCGACGGGCGCGCTCGCGCTGGCGGCCTGTTTCGTCCGCGTTCCAACAGTCGATTCGACGATGAGCACGCTAGCCGACGCGCACCTCGCATCCGTGGCCGCGACGCAAGAGGCCTAACACCCCCACGCCGGTCGCACGGCAGGCCGAGCGTTTGTTGCGTGCGCCGCCGCGTCGAACTACGATTCGCCTAGACGAACTGCCATTTCATTCGGCCAGCTCCGATTCGAATCCTTGCGGCCGCTCAGTTTTTCGCTGGATTCCTTTTGAGAGACCTCGCATGTCTGTCGAAACCATTCCCCTTGCCGAAGCTCCGCAGCCGGCTCGACCGAAGAAGAAATTGCGGCTCTGGCCGGCGATTCCGTTTGTCGTTTTGATGCTGGCCGCCAAGGCAGCGCAGCCCCTTTTCCTGCAGCAGGCTGCGCCAAACTTTGCGGTCTTCATGACCATCGTGGCCGGCCCGATAGTCTGCTGCCTCATCCTGCTGCTGTGGTGGCTGTTCTTCACCCGCGCGCCGTGGAGTGACCGCCTGATCGGCCTGGCGGGCGCGGCTCTGGGTTGTGTGATCGCCTGGTACGTCGCCGATCCTTCGATTCACGGCCAGGCGTCCATCTTCTACGTACTGCCGGACGCCGCTCTGGCTTTCACCGTGGCCTTCCTGATTCTCTCGCGCTGGGGCGTGCGGCTGGGGACAGTGACGGCCCTCGTCGCCGGGGCCCTCGCGCTCGGCTACTGGGACACGGTGCGGTTTGACGGGATGTGGGGCAATTTCAAGGCGACCATGCACTGGCGCTGGGAGAAAACTCCGGAACAAGAGTTCCTCGCGGAACGCAATGCCGCGCCCACGGCAGCCGCCGCCGGCGCGAACGCCGAGCCGTTGGGGAAGGTCCTCTGGCCGCAGTTTCGCGGGCCGAAGCGCGACAGCGCTGTCCCGGGCGTCGCGCTCGACGTCGACTGGAAGACCCACGCTCCGAAGCAAATCTGGAAGCGCAAGGTCGGGCCGGGCTGGTCGTCGTTCAGCGTGGCGGGCAACCGGCTCTTCACGCAAGAGCAGCGCGGCGAGAACGAAGACGTTGTTTGCTACGACGCCAAGACCGGGGAGGAGCGCTGGATCAACGAGACCAAGGCCCGCTTCGACGAAGCGATGGGGGGCGCCGGGCCGCGAGCCACGCCGACGCTCGCCGGCGGACTGCTTTACGTGCAGGGTGCCGCGGGACTCTTGCAGTGCCTCGATCCGCTCACGGGAGCGGTCAAATGGAAGCGCGATTTGCTTAAGGAGGCGGACCGGAAGAAGACGCCCATTTGGGGCTATGCGTCGTCTCCGTTAATTGTCGGCGACAAAGTCATCGCATACTCGTCGGGCGACGAAGGCGAGAAAGGGATGCTGCTGGCGTTCGACGCCACGACGGGCGAGCCGCGATGGAAAGCGACGGCCGGCAACAGCAGCTACAGCTCGCCGCAGTTGGCCAAGCTGGCGGGCCGCGAAGTCGTGCTGTTTTGGGGGCAGACCGGGCTCACCGCGGTCGACGCCCCAACGGGAAAGCCGGCCTGGAACTACGACTGGCTATTCCAGGGCTATCGCGTCGTTCAGCCGCTCCTGTTGAGCGAGACCTCGGTCTTGTTAGGCACCGGCATGGGCGAAGGCACGCGGCGGGTCGAGCTGGTCCCCGCCAAGGGCGCGGGCGAAGTGAAATTCGAGGACCGCTGGACCTCGCACGATATGAAGCCCGACTTCAACGACTTCGTGGCCTTCGACGGCGCGCTCTACGGGCTCGATCACAACATCCTCTGCTGCGTCGACCTGGCGACTGGAACCAAGAAGTGGAAAAACGGCCGCTACGGCAACGGCCAGATCCTGCTCCTGCCCGACGCGGGTCAGCTGCTCGTGCTGACGGAACAGGGCGAGCTGGTGCTGATCCAGGCCAACCCGTCCAAGCTCGACGAAGTGGCGCGGGCCAAGGTGCTCGAAGGCAAGACTTGGAACCACCCCGTGCTCGTCGGCAATCGGGTCTACGTCCGCAACGCCGAGGAAGCAGCGTGCTTCGAGGTGCCCCTGGCCAAACAAAGCACGGGCGACCCGGCCAAGGGCCAGCACCGGGAACTGTGAGCCGGAGCCGCTCGAGGTGCGCTGCAGCGCCGTCGCGAGGGCGGGGGTGGTGTATCCCGCCACGGAGCGAGGATCTCATCCTCGGAACGGGGAACCGTCGCCGTCTGCTCGGACCGCGGCACCGTCAGCATCGTGCCGCAGTCGTTGCACTTGCCGCTCTTGCCCGCGGCATCATCACTTGTACGTATGGCACGCCCGCACTTTGGGCAGGCAAACCTGATGGTCATGGCCCGTGACCCTCTGGGATTGCGAACTGCGTCAGATTTCGAAGCAACTTGCGAAGTCTAGCAAGACTCAGCATGGAGCTGATACGCCGGATTGGCAAGAGCCGTCAAATGAAACTCGCAAACTTTGCCGCCGATCCGCAGCTTGACGCGCTCGCAAAATTTCGCGGGCACCGGAAAGAGGCTGACCGGCCCAGCTTTTGCATCACGACCGAGACCATGACCGAGAGCGAAATGATGCAGGACCAGCGTTGACGAAGTATTCTCCGCCCGAAGATGATTCTGAGGCGGGCCAGCAACTCTTGAGCGTCGATCAGGCATGGTCCGATTACGTGTAACGAATGGTGCTTCTGATGGGGCGGCTATCGCTCCGACTCGCGCCCGGCTGCGCCACTTCGCGGATGCCGCGGCCACGATGGTGGGCTACAAAGTCCGCCGTGGGCTGGGAGTGTCGGCCCGCCAGCTAGCGGACGTGGCTGAGAAGACCTGGGAGATCGCCCCGGGCGTCGACGAGCCGCATGTTCCCCTCTACATTCCCGAATCGCACTTCGGACGGATTCAAGCTCACGCTCCACCATACCAACACGAGCCGGTTTCCAGCCTGCTGGCCGCCATCCGGCCGGAGCGCCATCGCGGCGGCGCGACGCGGGCTTATTTACTGCGCGATGCATTTCTGCTCGGCCAACGAATCTACTGTGGCCTTTACCAGGGCGATCTCTATTCAACGCTCGGCTGGCGCGCGTTGTGGCGTGCCAACACGGCGGAGATCGCCGAAGGCGTGATGGCGAGCACCTATTCCGCTGCGCGCTGGTTCGCCCACTTGCTCTACGACGAGTTCCCGCTGCAGGAACTGGCCTCGACCCTGGGCAACTCAGTTGCCCACGTGCGACCGGCCTATCCGCATGAGCCCGGCTGGCGCGCCGTGCTGGACGTGCCGTCCCCTCCCGCGTACGCGGCCGTGCGAGCTCGCGAACTGATCTGGGTTGACGACTGCGGCCAGAACCTCGCCAAGCGCGGTCGCTATCAAGCGCTGCGTTCGCGCGTCACCGGTTTTGCCAACGGCCACGATCGCGTCTTCCTCCGACGCAATCCGTTTCCTGTCGGCGAAGTCCGCCGGATCGTCAACGGTGCAGAGGTGGAGGAGCGCCTCGTGCGGGAGGGGTTTCACATCGTCGACACGGGGCACGTGACGGTCGACGAAATGCTCACGCGCTGCATGAATGCGTCGCTGGTCGTCAGTGTCGAGGGCTCGCACGCCGCCCCCGCGTACTACTTTGCCCGCCGCGGCGCGTGTCTGTTATCCCTGTATCCGCCGCGCCGCGTCAGCGTGTTGATGCCGCGGTTGGCGAGCTTTTACGGGCAGGTTGGGGCGATGTTCGTCGGAGAGCCGTCCGCGGAAGGCGAGTCGGATTTCTACGTCAATCCCGACGAACTGATCCGCGAGATCGATCGCGCGGCCGAATTCGCCGGCCGGCAAAGCCTGCTTTAAAGCCGGCGGCTACTGCACGGGAATCCGCGACAAGAGCTGCCGCGCCACGCCCGCAATTCGAGTTCCGGGAACGTTATTGATTACGCGCTGTAGCAGGGCCGCCGCCTCAGGATAGATGCCCGCCCGAATCAGGTTGCGGGCGTTGGACACGAGGCCGCCGTATTGCCGTTGTGCCGCCGTGTCGGGGTTGAGGTATCCGGACGAAAGGGCCAGACCGAGCACTGGATACCCGCCCAAGAATTGGAGGTTGCTCGCCGCCGTCTGGTTTGCGGCTTGGTTTGCGTTCGACGAGTTCGTCGTGTTGGCCGACGGCAGGGAAGCCGCGTTCGACTTGCTGTTTGTGGTGGACGACGCGCCCGTGCTACCGCTGATGCTCCCATGAGACACCAGCGACGAAGGCGGAGTGAGCACCGGACCAAAGGCCTCGTCGGCCAAACTCTTGGTGCTACCGCTGCTGCTCGAGCGAGTCGACTTGCTGGAGGCCGTTCTGCCGCTGGCCGTTCCCGGTGCGCTGCGGTTGTAACTGCCGACTTGGGTGCCGTCGCGGCGCGTATAGCTGCGGACGTGAACGCTGCCACCGGAGTTGTTACCGTAGCTGCCTCCGCCCCCGAAGCCGCCACTGAAGCCGCCACTGAAGCCACTGCTGCGGCCACCGCGCGAGATGCCGCCGCGGCCGTAAGAACTCGAGGGGGCAAGCAGAGCGAGCGAGACGATTAGAACGGCTGACCAAGCGCGCATGGCCTTCTCCTTCAGCGAAACTCCGCGGCCGACTTAAGTGTGCGCCGGGGCGAGCCAGAACACAAGTGAAATCAGCGGCCAGCGTTGCGTCCGAAGCCAAGTCGTGCGCGTCAAAGATTAAGACGGCGAAAGGCACGGCCGGCCAGCAGCCGGAAATCGCGTTTCCTCGGGAAGCGGCCGCCTCCACGCAGGCCCGGAGTGGGGAGAAAAAAGCCGCCGGGGAGAGTTGAACTCCCGACCTACGCATTACGAATGCGTCGCTCTACCAACTGAGCTACAGCGGCAATCGGAGCCGAATCGTTGTGCGACTCCGCGTTTGGCGCATTTTCATAGCTGACGGCCCGCCGCGTGTCAAAGGAATTGCCCCGACAGCGATTGCGCCGAGTGCGGGATCCGCCTTGCGTGCGATTAGGCAGACGGAACCGGCCCGCATCCGCGAACTGGGCCGGTCCGCGGATTCCCGCAAAAAGAAAATGGAATTTCGCCAACTTTTACCACAAAATCACGCACACTCTCCAAAAAACGGGGCTTCTGTTGGCGGCGAACACTGGCCACGACCGCGACGGTGGAAAACCTGGCTCGGCAGCCTGCGTTCGCGTGGTCGACGGAACCCTTTAGAAAACGCTCGAGAATTCGCTCGCTGCCGCGATGCGATTGGAACATTCCGCAGAAGGGGCTTGAGTCATGCGATATCTGCACCTGGTTGGATTGGCGGCGGTCATCGGTTTGGCAGTGCAAGTCCCGGCATTCGCCCGCGGCGGTCATGGCGGGCACGGGCATGGTGGTCATCGATCGCACGGTCACGGGGGACACGGGCACCACGGCGGCGGGCACGGTGCGCATGCGCATCGGACAGCCTCGCGTGGCGCCCATCATGGCGCACGGCGAGGTCGGGCTTTCGCTCATCACCGTGGCATCCACAATAGACACTTTGCCGGCCATCACGCCGCCTGGGCGCACCACTATGCGAATCATTGGCACAACTGGGGTGCCCACGGTGGTTGGGGATATCACCACGGCTGGGGCTACAACCATGGTTGGGGCTGGGGCGGGTGGAATTGGTACGGTGGCGGCGCGAATGTCGTCGGTCCGACGTACGTCAATCGCGGTTATCTTGGGCCGGCGACCGGTCCCGGCGTGGTCGTCGTGCCTCCAGTCACGACGCAGATGCCGGCCTTCAGTTCACTCGTCGGCACGATCCGCACGATTAATGGACCGGCCGTCTCGGTCGTGACCGAAGAGGGAGATCCCATCACCGTTGATGCCACGCCCAACACGACGGTCGTGCTCAACAGTCAACAGGCGACTCTGGCCGATCTGCGACCGTCGGATCGAGTCAAGGTGCGCTACGACCAGAACCTGAAGGCACTGACGTTGGTGGCCCTGAGGTAATCGCGCCCGCCACACACTCGCCAGATTCGAAACACACGGGCCCGCATTGCGACGGGCACAACCAAAACTCGGATCAGATGACTTTCACCCCGCTTGCCTCAAGACGGGTCAGCGGCTTAAGGGGAGAAAACGATGTCACGCCCACGAGGTTTTTGTGTCTGTTCGGCCGCGGTGCTCGTTCCGATCGCGCTCCTCGTCGTGCGCCAAGCGACGATCGGCCGGGCCCTGGCCGACCCGCCCAAAGCCAAGAGCGGTCAGCCGAATAATCACGGGCCGCGAGTGCAAAATGATGCGGCCGCGCCGAACAGGGGCCCCAAGCCGGCGCCGGCGGACCCGAATCTGCTCAGCATGGAACTCAAGGCGCTGCGGATCTTGCGGGGGCTAGAGGCGACGCCGCGCCAAATCTCCGAGATCGCGCGGGCCGCCAAGAAGGCGGCTGGCAACGCGGGCCAACGGGAGTCGGCCAAGGTCTCCGGTCCCTATGTCGAGGCCATGGTGCAAATGCGTCGCGCCCTGGTGACCAACGATGCCGAAAAGATCGAGCAGCTCCGCACGACGTTCGACCAGCTGGAAGAAAAGAGTCCGCCCGATCTCGACGACCAGATCGAGATCACCGACGGCGCTGAAATCGAAGCCGTCCGCCTGCTCAACATCTTCACGCCCCAACAGGTCATCGCCTACTCCCAGAGCCTGGAAGACGATTTTCCGGATCCCGTTCAACTGATTCGGGAAGGGCTGGAAGAGGGCGGGTCGCTCAAGGGCGCCGAATGGGAGACGGCCCGCAACAAGCTCACGGAGGAAGTTGGTTGGCTCGTTTGCGGGAGTCAAGGTGACAAGGCGACGAAGCTCGAGGAACAAGTGACCGCCTTCCTCGATCAAAAGCACGGCCAACCGCCGGCTGGCATTCGCGACGGTGAGATTCGCAAGATTGTTGGTTCCCCGGGACCGGTCGTGATCCTGAAAAACGTCATGGAGCACACGCTGGCGGATCTGCTCTCCAATCCGCAGGTCGAACGGGCCGCCAAGGACTGTCTGCGACACGACAAGCCGCCGGAACCGCCGGCCGCCAAGTCTGTCGCGCAGGCGCCCGCTGCGCCGAAGAATGCTCCCAAGCGTCCGCAGCACCCGCCGGCCAAGAATGGCGAGACGGCGGCCAAACGCATCGACCTCGATGAGGTGCTCAAAGCTCCGGACCAATTCGACGGCCAGGAGTTGCGGTTCGACCACGTGAGCGTGACCGGCACCGCTCCGGCCAAATCGCCCAACAACTTGTGGCTGGCGGTCAAAGCGCAGTCCGGAACGGTCGTCGCCGCGTCACGCGAGCAAAAGCTGACGTTCGTCGTCCTCATCGCCAAAACACCCGAGGTGATCAAAGAGCTAAAATCGGGCGGCGGAGCCGAGATTTCGGTGACGCTGACCTGCGCGGTCCACCGTGACGCCCCCAAGCACTGGAACGCGCGGGTGCTGTCCGTCCAAGTTCATTAGGGCCATCGATCGGCGAGATCGATTGTCGCGGCGCCAGGCCGCTTGACTTGCGATGACCAGGGGCAAGTATACCTAGCGGTCTTCCCGAAGTGCGGCTGCCGAACAACTCTTCACCATGCGCTCTGCGACTCTGACGATCGTGGTCTCTCTCGTGTTTGCTGCGCCCGCGTTCGCGGGCGCGCAAACGGATCTCGGAAAGAAGATCGTTGCGTTCTGCGAAGAACACAAAGGCCAGTGCGTGGGGGGCGGCGAGTGCAGCCACCTGGCCGAGCAGGCGCTACGAGCCAGCGGAGGTCGGCGGCGGGGTCGCGATGTGCCGAATCCGGGCGACTACACGTGGGGCAAACAGCTGTACTGCGTGGAGCGAGTCGGCAAGAAGCTCAAGATCACGGGACAGATCAAAGTCGTTCAACCCGGCGACATCATCCAAATGCGCGACGCGAAATGGTGGAGTTCAGAACCGGACGGCCAGCGGTTGTTCAAGATCGCCGCGCATCACACGGCCGTCGTCGCAGCGGTAGAGTCGAGCGGCAAAGCGATCAAGATCTACGAGCAGAACTCCAACGGCCGCCGCTTCGTGACCAGCGGGCGTATTGCCTTGAGCAGTCTCAAGGAAGGATGGATCCGCATTTATCGCCCGCACGCTGTCAGCCATGCGGACGAGAGCGATCGCTCCAACTAACGATCGCACGCGGATTGCAGCCTAAGGCGGCGCTGGCACAAAGCACGGCGACGAACAGCGGCGGGTGGCACGGGCGGCGCGTCCGCCCGTGTTCAATCGAGGTCGAACGCTGCAAAGACACTGGCGGGCAAAGCCGCCAGTGCCACCCAGAAGATGCCGTTTTTGGGTACTGGGTCAGTTTGACTTAGTTTCCGCAAAATCGAGCAAGCCGACAATTTCTTCGATCGACCACTTGCAACATCTTCCCAACGGACACTTTCAATGAAGAACATCGACCTAAATCCCGGCGGCCTCATTGGTGCACTTGCCTGCGCGGGCATCTATGCTGCGATCGTGCTCTCATCCGTGGACATCGCGACGAGCGGCCCGAGACCTATTAAGTTGATCATTCTTCCGTTGATCGGCGGTGCGTTTGCCGGCAACTTTCTGTGGGGACTTGTCTTCAAGAAGCCCAAATGACTGTGGAGTCGTCAAGTCATTGGGTCCAAGCGCGGCCCAGGATTAGGCGGACCACTCAGGTCAACGGCGATTGTCTTGCCGCGCTCGCGGCGTGTGGGCGCAAAGGATTTAGCTCGGCCACGCCAGGGCCCGCCGGGCGATGTCGAAGGCGGCTTGCGGCTTGCCGATGCGGCGGGCGTTCTCTTTGAGGCGGGCCAGCCGCGACGGGTCTTCCAAGAGCGGCGTGAGCTTGTGGCCGAGCGTCGCCAGGTTGTTGATCTTCACTGCGGCCCCGTTTTCCAGCAGAAAATCGCTGTTGCGGCTCTCCTGCCCCGGAATCGGATTCACCACCGCCATCGCCGCGCCGCGGGCGAGAATTTCCGACGTTGTCAGGCCGCCCGGCTTGGAAACGACGATGTCGGCGACGGCCATCAGTTCGTCGATCTGATCGGTAAAGCCGAGGATCTTCGCGCGATGCCGCTCGGGCACGGCCACCTGCTCCAACTGGTGTTTGGCCGTCTCGTTGCGGCCCGCGATGACGACGACTTCGAGCGGCGTCTCGATGGCCAGGATGCCGCGAAAAATCTCCTCGATCGGACCGACGCCGAAACCGCCGGAGATTTGCACGATGATCGGTCGATCGCCGGCCAGGCCTTGCCGAGCCAGGCACGCGCCGCGATCCTTCGGCTGACTGAAGACCGGATGGATGGGGATGCCCGTCACGCTGATGTCGCTGGCCGGCACTCCCCAGTGCCGCAAATACGCGGCCCCTTCACTCGTCGCGACGAAATAGTGGTCGCACGGTTGATTGACCCAGAGGCGATGCGTCTCGAAGTCGGTGGTGACCGTCAAGTGCGGAGTCGCCAGCTTCCCCTGCTTTTGCAGCGAGGCGATCAACTCGGCCGGCAAAAAGTGCGTGTTGACGATCACATCCCACGGCTCGGACTTGAGGAACCGCAGAAACGGCAGCAGGTTGAGCTTTTCCGCCGCGAGCCGCAGCCGATCCGTCGTCCGCCGCGGCGACACCGGGCGATCCATCAGGTCGTAAAAGTAGCCCAGCACGTACGGGGCTTTGTTGACGAGGTCGAGATACGCCTTCGCGTAGACACGGCGAAAGGCGGCATTCGTCAACTCGAGCACGTCGACATTCTTGACGACAGCCTGCGGATCGAGCTCTTTGAGCGCCAGCTCAACAGCCTGCGCCGCCCGCAAGTGCCCTGCGCCCACCGACGCAGACAATACCAACACGCGTTTGGACATCGCTTGTCCTCCTGCTTGCAAGGCGTCGTCCCGGAATATTTATAACGCGGATTGGGAGACGGTGAGACCCGCCCGTAGGGCAAGCTGCCAGCTTGCCCAGCATTTCTGATTTCGTAGGTTTGCAGCCGGCCGGCATCGTCGCGGGCAAGCTGGCAGCTTGCCCTACGGGGAGCGCCAATCGTCGCGGAGCCATCCGACAAGCGCGCAATCCGACCCATCCTCGCGAAAGCGGTCCGCTGCCGAGGAGAATTGCCAGTCGATGGGCCGCGCACACAGTCCGGCACGGACAGGATTCCAGGCAATGTAGGCGGTGATTCTCTCCAACTCGTCGATGTCGCGAACCCAATGGTCGTAGGATTCGTGCTGCCAGAATTCGCCTTGGCGCTTCAAAAGCAGGTTGGCCTTGTTTGCCGTGAAGCTTTTCAAGCTGTGCATGATCGACGCCAGCGGCCCACCGCGATCTGGCGTCTCATCGGAGAGATGGTGAAACCCGTAGGGCAAGCTGGCAGCTTGCCCTACAGAACTGGATGCGGCCGGGGTTGTTCTGTCGAAGGGTTGCAACAAAACGTGCACGTGGTTGGGCATCACGCAGTAAGCCAGCAACTGATATTTCGATCCGTTGTGGTGGTAGAGATTGTCCCGCAAGACCGCTGCAACTTGCGCATCAGCCAACCAACAGCTACCGCGACCGGCGTCCAGAAGGCGGTCATACTTCAAAAAGAAGCGGCGTTGCAGCTCGACGCAGCGCTGGATCGCGGAGGCTCCGGCCGCACGGTTGTCGCGCGTGAGTCGCTCGCGCTCAGCTCGCCATTGTCGAAGAACGTCAGTGGGGATCGTGCCGGCCAGTCGATAGGTGATGAAATGGGCGTACCCGGGCTGATACCAATGAGGGAAATGTCTTCGCGTCAGCCATTCGCGAATGGCCATTTGACCGCCGTTTTGCGGCACGCGCGAACCCCGTAGGGCCAGCTGCCAGGTTGCCCGATATTAATTGGCCGCAATGCCGGGCAAGCTGGCAGCTTGCCCTAGGGGCTCGTTCCTCACCCGCTCATTTCGTGCGAGGCTCTTTCGGGCAATCAACTGCACAGCTCGAACAGGCCCGCCGCACCTTGGCCGCCGCCGACGCACATCGTCACCACGCCGTAGCGCGCCTTGCGGCGTTGCATTTCGTTGGCGATCACGCCGACCAGGCGGGCGCCGGTCATGCCGAACGGGTGGCCGATGGCAATCGAACCGCCGTTGACGTTGAGCTTTTCCGGATCGATGCCCAGCTTGTCGCGGCAATAGATCACCTGCACGGCGAAGGCCTCGTTCAATTCCCAGAGGCCAATGTCGGCGACTTTGAGACCGTGCCGCGAGAGGAGTTTGGGGACGGCGAAGACGGGGCCGATGCCCATCTCATCCGGATCGCAGCCGGCGACGACGAAGCCGCGGAAGGCGATCTTCGGCTTGAGGCCGAGGGAGCTAGCCTTCTCGCGCGTCATCAGAAGGGCGACCGACGCGCCGTCGGAAAGCTGCGACGAGTTGCCGGCAGTTACGGTCCCTTTGCCGCTCTCCTTGTCGAAGTGCGGCTTGAGGGCCAAAAGTCCTTCGAGCGTCGTGTCGGGGCGGTTGCACTCGTCCTGCGAGATGTCGCACTCTTCTTCGCTGACGACCTTGCCCGTCGTCTTGTCGAGAATGCCTTTGCGGACGTGCATCGGCGCGATCTCCGCGGCCAGGATGCCCTCTTTTTGGGCTCGGGCCGTCCGCAGCTGGCTGGAGAGCGAGTACTCGTCCTGCGCTTGCCGGCCGATGTTGTAGCGCTTGGCGACGACCTCGGCCGTGTCTCCCATCACCATGTAGATGCCGGGAAAGTGTTCTTTCACCCACGGGTTTTCATCGCGGTTGCCGCGCGGGATCAGCGTGATGCTTTCGACTCCTCCGCCGATCGCCACGTCGGCCCCCTCGTAGAGGATCTCGTGGGCGGCCATCGCGATGGCCTGCAGCCCGGAGGAGCAGAAGCGGTTGACGGTCGCGCCGGCGACCGACCTCGGCAGTCCGGCCCGAATCCCCGCGACGCGGGCGACGTTCATGCCCTGCTGGCCTTCCGGATAACCGCAGCCAATCACCACGTCTTCAATCTCGGTCGGATCGAGCTTCGGCACGCGTTTGAGCACCGCCTGGATGCAGTGGGCGACCATGTCGTCCGGCCGCGTCAGGTTGAACGAGCCGCGGAACGATTTCGCCAGGGGCGTTCGCAGACTTTCGACAACGACGGCTTCACGTGCCACGGGGCGTGCTCCCATCTGCCAGAGATCAATCGATCGGAAGTGCTATGCTGGAAGGCCGGCCGCGCTAGCCCGCTCAAGATTCCAGAATTGTCGCGAAACGCGACGCCCTAAGCATAACCGAAAAAAAGTTGATGAGTGAACCGTCGGCAGAACGCGGCACGATCGACGCGGTGTTGCGCGCGTTTCGCAGCGTGCTGGGCGTGGATCTGCGGAGCGAGCACGTCGATTGCCGGCCCGTCGATCGGCCGGGCTTCAGCGGCACTTTCGTCGCCCGCGTGGAGACGCCGAGCGGAGCGTTCTGTTTGCGAGGCTGGTCCGCGGGAGCGGACGGCGAACGAATTCTCGCGCTGCATGAGTTTCTGGCGCACGTCCGCGCGCGGGGCATCGACTATGTGGCCGTGCCGTTCGCCGCCGAGCACGGGGAGACTCTCGTCGAGGTGGCCCGCCGGCTCTGGCAGGTCGAGCCTTGGTTGCCGGGCTCCGCCGATTTCTGGTCACGGCCGAGCGACGCGCGGCTGGCCGCCGCGCTCGGGGCCTTGGCGCGTTTTCATCAATCGTCCCGCGGATTCGAGCCGGTCGTTCATAATCGATCACAACTTGGCCCCGCGGCCGACGGAATCGCGCCGACGGTGCGCGAACGCATCGAGCGGATCGAACGGTGGAGTCCGCAGCGGCTGACAGAGGTCCGCTCGCACTTGCGCCGACTACCCGCGAACATTGAACGTCGAACGGCTGCCGCGGAGCGGATCGTGCGGGTGTTCGAGCGGGCCGCGCCGTCGATCGCCGGCGAGCTGAGCCTCGCCGCGCAAATGCCCGTGCCGCTCTCGCCCTGCCTCCGCGACGTTTGGCACGATCACGTGCTCTTTAGCGGCGACGAAGTGACGGGCCTCATCGATCCGTCGGCCGCCCGCACGGACACAGTCGCTGCCGATCTTTCGCGACTCGTCGGCAGCCTGATCGCCGATGATCGAGCGGCGTGGGAGCGAGCGCTGGCGGCTTATCAAACAGTGCGTGCCTTGTCGGCGGCCGAAACCGTGCTGGTCAGCGTGCTCGATCGCAGCGGCGTTCTCTTGTCCGGGATGGCCTGGCTTGAGCGGCCCGAGTTTTGGCAGGAGCAGCCGCCGGCTTTCGCGACGCGACTCTGCGAACGTCTCGAGCGGATCGCCGCGCGGGCCGACGTGCTGGCGCAGTCAATCGCGTGAGGCAAGCACCAGATCCAGCGACGGTTCGAAGCCGAGCATCGGCGTTTTCAGCACCGACTTGGCGAACGAATTGCACAGCGAGACGTCGCGCGGCCGCGGCGCACGGCCGGTTATCTGGGCCGGCGGCCGCGGCTGCACGAGGCCGGGCGAGTAGCCGAACCGCTCCGCGATCCGCCGCGTGAGCGAAACGCGGTCGAGCGCCTCGCTGCCGGCCAGGTGAATCGTTCCCGAAAGCGACCCGGCCGCCAGTTCGAGGAGTGCCTGGCCCAAAGTGATGACATCGATCGGCGTGCGAAGTTCTTCCGGGGGGACAACAATCGTCTGCCCGGCTCGCAGCATGGGAATCGTGCGCTCCAGGAACGAGTTCCCGCCTCCCAACGGTCCGAAGCCCATCACCAGCGCGATTCTCACGATGATCGAACCGGGAACCGCCGCGACGATCGCCTCCCCCTCCGCCTTGGTTCTCGCGTACTCGTTGATCGGCGAAGGCGGATCGGCCTCGGCGTAGTTGCCCCGTTCGCCGTCGAAAACATTGTCGGTGGAGATGTAAATCAGCCGCGCACCGCGCTGCGAGCAGCTGTCGGCCACGGCCTGCGTGAGGCCGACGTTCACCGCCCGCGCGACGTCCGGATGGCGTTCGCAAAAGTCGATATCGGCGATCGCCGCCGCATGAATGACGACGTCGGGCGCAATTTCCGCGAGAGTGCGGCGAACTTGTTCCGGCTGCTTGAGGTCAAGCGTGTGCCACGCGAGCCCCTGGCGCTGCGCGAGGGGTGCTTTGCCGGAGAGCGCATGCAGCTGCCAGTCGCCCGGCGCCTGGTGGATGACGCTGCCGGCCACGAAGCCGCCGCCGCCGGTAATCGCGCACTTTCGCATCGGCTGCCCGCGCCCTACCGCGGCGGAATCAAGAGGACCCCCTCGACCTTCGCCAGCGTGCCCTTGAGCGGGTCGGCCGCGCGGAGCGTGAATCGCTGCTTGCCCGCCTTGAGCGGCACTTTGCCGATCTCGACGGGGAAGAAGGTCGTCCAGTTTTTACCGGTCCCCTCCACGCGGGAGGTGATCCGCTTGTCGGGCGAGTCGAACTGGAACGAATTGCCGGCCGACTCGTTGTGACAGGAATACTCCACGCTGACGGTGTAGAGCCCCGGCTTTTGGATGTCGACCGTCCAGGCGGCCGAGTCGTTGGGGCTGTGCCATTCGGCCAGCACGGGCTCATCGCGGCGTTTTTCGAGCGTAAGCGTGTTGCCATAGATCTCGCAGTTTGAGGCATCGAGCGAGAGCGTGCCGTCGGGTTGCGCCGTGACGAGCGCCGGCTGGTTGCCCGGGAAAACCTTGCGGCTCGGCCCGGTCGACCCGATGTAGGCCATCACGTCGGCCAGATCCTGCGGCTTGATGTCCTTTTCGAGTCCTTCGGGCATCAGTGATTTGCCCGTGCTGGCGAGCTGGTCCAGTTCGCCGCGCAGCAATGTGGTTTGTTTCCCTTCCTGCTGCAGCAGCGTGATGCTGCTGCCCGTTTCGGCCGCCAGGATGCCCGTGTATTGCCGCCCCTGGGTGGTCACGGCCGAGTAAACGTCGTACTTCTGCTCGACGGCCCGGTTCGGGTCGAGAATGGCGACGATGAGGGCCTGTGGCGACTTGTCGGTGAGTGCGACCAGATCCGGGCCGATCGAGTGGCCCACGCTGTTGAGCCGATGGCAGATCGTGCAGGTCTTCTCGAATCGCTCGCGACCGCGCTTGGGATCGGCCGACAGAGTGAGGGCCGATTGATACTTGCGGATGACGGCCAGGCGGTCGGCATCGACCGAGTGCAAAATCTTCTTCGCCCGATCGGCCAGCGCGTGGTTCTTAAGCGCCATCAGTCGCTGGCTCCGCGGCACGTCGACTTCGCCGCCGCGGATTTCCTTCTTTTCGATTCGATCCAAGAGCGCGGCCGTCCATTCATCGCGGACGAGGAGCACGTCCAGAATGCTCGACCGTAGCGCCGGGCTGACGCCGCGCCAGCGTCCTAGCAATGTATTGGCGACCTGCGGCTGCGGCAGTTTGCCGAGCGCCGCGACGATTCCCTCCTGCAGCGACGCCGGCGTTTGCGGCGACAGCAGTTCGCCCAACGCGTCGATATCGGCCGAGTCGTGCGGAGTCAGGCCGCGGCCCAGAATTTGAACGGCGGCCAGCCGCGAGTCGAGCGGTGCGTGCTCGTCGGCCGAAGTCGTCCGCGCGGCATCCGCCACGTGCTGCAATTGTTGCAACAGCGCCGGACCGCGCCCCGCCAGGCGGGTGGCGAACTGCCCGATGCCCACGTGCTGCCGGTCGAGACCGTCGAGCAGCGCGGCGACGGCGGACAAATCGGCCGCACTGTAAGCGCCCTGCGCGGACGGGGACATGGAGCCGATGAATTCTTCGACGACCGCGTCGTTCCCATAAGCGGTCGCCATGGTCATCAAGTTGCGATAGAGCTCCGGTGGCGGCGTCGAACCCTTGGACGAATGAGCCACCGTGGCCGCGACTCGCGCCAGGTTGCCCTTGGTGATCGAGCTCATCGCGGCGGCAAACAAATACGGTTCCTGCTGATTGGCCAGGGCGAAACGGCCGATCGCGTCGCCGGACGCCGGGTCGTCCCACTCGCCCAGCGTGCAGGCGACCTGCAGGCGGACCTGCGGATCTTCGTCGCCGATCAGTTCTGCGATCTTCGGACCGAGCTCGGGGGCCGATTTGAGCAGACCTTCGCATAACCGCACGGCATTGCGGCGGACTCCCGGGTGTTTGTCGTGCAGGGCCGTTTCGAGAAGTGCCGGCGTGAGCCCGCCCAAGCCGTCGAGCGTGCAGAGAGCCTGCAAGCGCGTTTCGGGCCGCGAGTTTTCGCTCGCCATCTTCGTGAGCGCCGGGATGACCGATTTGTCGCCCCGCTCGACGAGCATGAACTGCACCAGGTCGCGTTGCCAGCCGCCCGGGCTGTCGAGCGCGTCGACCAGTTCGCTGGGCGTCATCTTGGCGAGATTCGGCCAGGGCCGGGCCGGCTTATCTTCGGGCACGATGCGATAGATGCGGCCCTTGTTGGCGCCGCGCGAGGATCGATGCGGGCCAGGCGATCGGCCGTGATCCATTTCGGGTGCTCGATAATCATTCGATACATGTCGACGACCCACAGCGCACCGTCGGGACCGTTCTTCACGTCGACCGGCCGCGACCAGTTGTCGGCCGACGCGTAAAATTCCGAGTTCAGCTCGCTCGGCGCGCGGAAGCCGGCAAACGTCGCCCCCAGCGGTTTGAGAACCCGCCGCGTCAACAGGTCGTGCACCGGCTCGCACATGAAGGCGTTGCCCCGATACTCGGCGCCGAGCAAATCGTCGCGATAGATCACCGGGCTGCACGCCGAGGTGACGCGATTCGCACTTTCCGGATGGTTGAAGCGTCGCAGCGTGCGGCTGATCGGGTAGAGGTGGTCCGGGTCTTCCTTCGGCACGAGCACGACCGGCTCGGGAGGCGCGACGAACGGGTTACGGCTTACGTAGCGATCCTGCAGCGGCGTGTTGAGCAAGAGCTCGCTGTTCTGATTGGAGAAGTAGTTGCCCCAGTCGTCGCGGGTGCGTCCCTGCTGCGTGCCCCCGCCGCTCTCCAGCTCGAACAGGTGCCGATCGGGATCCATGCGGAAGTCGCGGATGCCCAGCTTCACTTCCAGTCCCGGCTTGTCGGGACAATGAATCGTGCCGCCGAGCAGCCCGTTGGCGCCATGAATCCAGTTGTCGAGCCCGTACGACAGGCTGTTCATGCGGGCCTGCCAGTTGCGGGAATCGAAGCCGGTGAAGACCACCTTGCGGATGTCGGCCTTGCCGTCGCCGTCGGTGTCCTCGGCATAAATGATGTCGGGCGCGGCGCAGACCAGGACGCCCTTCTTCCACACGGTGATGCCGTTGGGGAAATGGACCTTGTCGAGAAAGACGGTCGACTTGTCGAACTTGCCGTCGCCGTGCGTGCTCTCGAGCAGCCGCACGCGACCGGCCGGCTGATAGTCCCCTTTGACGCCGTAGGGGTAGTCGTACATCTCGGCCACCCACAGTTTGCCATCGGGACCAAAGTCGATGGCGACCGGTGAGGCGATCAACGGCTCGGCCGCGACCAGTTCGACCTTCAGCCCCTTGGGGACGTGAATCGCCTTCAGCGATTGCTCGGGCGTCATCGCCGGCGGGAAATCGTCGCGCGGAGCGGCGTCCGCGGGGTGAAGGCCCAGCGTGCCGCACAAGGCGACGCAGACGAGGGCCGCCCACGAGTGACGCCGGCGAACGACGACCTCGAGCGAGCGGAGGGGCTGGAGGGCGAGAGCGAGTTTGCGGAGATCCATGGCAGTCTTTGCGTCTCAGAGATTCCAAAGGGTGGGCGAACCGGCGGGGCGACTCGAACGCGCGAGCGGGCCGGGAAATTCAGTCTAAATCGTCGCGCGAAATTGTGCGACAGACCGGGCTCAGCGGAAGCCGTCGGTCGCCATTCAATCCGGCCGTAATCAGTACAAACTGGCGGGTCGCGGCGGCACGGGTTAGATTGCCGGCGTGTCATGGGCGGGCGCTCGCCCGGCAGCATCCGACCTCTGTTCCGATCTCTGTGTTCCGATTCGGAAACCCCAACCGCGGGAGTCTCAACAGGAGGTCGCAGAGGTAACAGGGAAAAAGCAGTCGGCCAAACCTCTGTGTCCTCTGCGCCCTCTCAGAATCTTGTCTTCCCCTCGTGCCTTTTGTGACTTTTGGTCGTGCCTTTGCGATGTCTGAATTCCCATTCGGAAAGGGAGTGATTTTATGTCCCGAAACGTTGCAGACCTGTTGTGGGAGATGCTCGAGAACGCCGGAGTCAAACGCTGCTACGGCATTGTCGGAGACGCTCTCAATCCCGTCATCGACGCGCTGCGCCGCAATGGCAAGATCGAGTTCATCCACGTCCGGAACGAAGAGTACGGCGTGTTTGCCGCCGTCGCGGAGGCCTGCCTGGCCGGCAATCCTGTTGCGGTCTGTGGAACGGCGGGGCCCGGTGTCGTGCACCTGTTCAATGGGCTCATGGACGCGCGCAAGGAGGGGGCTCCAGTCATCGCAATTGCCGGCGATGTGGAAACAGAGCTCATCGACACTTCGTCACTCGAAGAACTCAACCCCTACAAGTTCTTCGATACGGCATCCCTTTACACGGGGCGGCTCGTCAATCCGGGGCAGGCCCGGGCGATCATTACGACCGCGATCCTCACCGCCGTCACGCAAAAGGGGCCCACGGTCATTTCCATTCCGGGCGACGTCGCGATGGCTGATGTGGCCGTAGACTCACCCAAAATCAGCGTCCCCTCGGCACCCCTTTTCCGCCCTTCCGACGCGGACCTCGAGCAGCTCGCCACGATGATCAACGAGGCGAAGACCGTCGCGATCTTCGGCGGCGAAGGGTGTCGGGATGCCCGCGACGAAGTTCTCCAACTCGCGAACAAACTCAAGGCGCCTGTCGGGTATTCGTTTCGCGGGAAGCAGTGGTTGGAACATGACAATCCCAACGCCGTCGGCATGACCGGCCTGCTCGGCTACGGCGGAGCTTATAAGGCAATTAATGAGGCTGACCTTCTGCTGCTCTTGGGCACGGACTTCCCCTTCTCCGAGTTCCTGCCCGGCCATCGCGTGAAGAAAGTCCAGATCGACAAAAATCCCAAACACATCGGCCGCAGGACGGCCGTTGACCTTGGACTCGTCGGGGACATCCAGTCGACGGTCGCCGCGTTGCTCAAGATCGTGAGTGACAAAACCGACGGCCGCTTTCTCGAGAAACACGTCGCGGAAACGAAATCGTTCCACGAGCTTCTACAGCACTACGTCGTGAAAGGGCCTGGCATTAAGCCCATCCGCCCGGAATTCCTGGCGGCCACGCTGAGCGAACTCGCTTCCGACGAAGCTCTATTTTTCGCCGACACGGGCACGGCCTGCATGTGGCTCGCCAGGCACATTCAGGGGGGCAGAAGTCGCCGGCTCTTCGGCTCGTTTTCCTGGGCCTCCATGGCCAATGCCGCCCCCAATGCGTTCGGCGCGCAATTGGCCTTTCCCGGGCGGCAAACGATCGCCCTGTGCGGAGGTGGGGGTTTCACCATGGGCGGTCTCGGCGATCTGTTGACGCAAGTGGAGAGAAAGACCCCCGTCGTTCAAATCATCCTCAACAACGAGTCCCTCGACTTCGTCAATATTGAACAGCAAGAGGCCGGCTTCATTCCGTTCGGCGTTCAATTCAAGAATCCCAATTTTGCCAAGGTCGCCGAAGCGATGGGCGCGAAGGGGATTCGCATCGAAGAACCCGGCGACGTCCGGGAAGGACTTGCCGAGGCACTGGCCCACAAGGAAGGGCCCGTCGTTGTCGACGCGGTCGTCGATCCTTTTGCCCTATCAATGCCCTCGCACGTTCCCTTCCACGCGGCCAAGGGCTTCACCCTGAGCCTGGCCAAGCAAGTGTGGAACGGCCGGATGGACGCAGTGATCAAGACGATGGAACGGAATGTGAGGCTGGTGTGAGCGGCTGATTTCACGGCTCGACTAGATCGTGTCGGCACGCGCGAACACTCGGTCGATCGCGAGCGCCATGGCAGATTCCGGTATGTAATGTTTGGCGAGGCGGTTTTTCGCATTCGATCGATCGACCTCTGGCCCCCAACTGAAGCCCTCGGAGAGAGCAGCCATGCCCCGACCCGTGCACTTCGAGATTCATGCCGCCGATCCCCAGCGGACCATCGCGTTTTATTCGTCGATGTTCGGCTGGGAGTTTCAGCAGTGGCCGGGACCGATGGAGTATTGGATCGTGAAAACCGGTCCCGACAGCCAGCCCGGCATCAACGGCGGACTGATCCGGCGGCAAGGCGGCGAGCCGCTCGAGATGGCGGCCGTCAACGCCTACGTCTGCACGATCGACGTCGCAAATATCGACGGAGCGATCAAACAAGCCCAAACCGCCAATGCGACGCCCGCGGTCCCCAAGATGGCCATCCCCGGCGTCGGCTGGCTCTGCTACTTCAAAGACACCGAAGGCAACATCTTCGGCATGATGCAAAACGACCCGGCGGCGAAGTGAGCACAATGGCGCACTCGGCAAAGGCGAGCCCCCAGCGTCAGCTGGGGGGTGCTGCCGGCCTCATTCTCTTCTTTGTGGATCTCCCGAAATTGACGCGAAGCGGTCAGCGACGGCTCCGTCTCTGTCGCGCCACTCCGGAGGCCCAACGGGCTGAGATCCTATAGCCCAGGTCGGAGCGCAGCGCAGGCCTGGGATCCCAAGCCACCATCAATCCGTCTTCTCCCCTCTCCCCTTGCGGGGGCTTTGCACAAAAACGCCGCTTTGCACAAAAACTCGGAAGGCTGTACAAAAACGCCGACTGATTGTCAGGGCGAGACTCCCGCTCCATCGTGATCGCCGAATCGGTAGGGTCCTCAATTTGGCGAAATGCGGCCCCGGTCAAGTTCAGCGACTAGTTCGCTCCGGCCACGACGTAACCAACGCCGAAACCACAACACAATCCAGTCCCACGGCCACGGGTGGCCAATCGAAAGATACAAGCCGCGCATGATGAGACGACCTGGTTCAGGAAACGGCGAGAGGCCCGGGAAAGCATACTTGGCAATTTCGCCGAATTCCCGATTGCGCCATACCAGCCCCTCGGATTCCGCTCGTGCCCAGAACTCCTTTGTGAGCATCTGCGCGCGCAGACCACTGTCTGCAGCAACGATTTCCACAAGATAACTGTCCCAGAACATTTCTTCCGAGCGCCATTCCGTCAAGATTGCGATAGTCTCTCCTTGGCGTTCAACCACCCAACCGGAGTCGCGGCCGAAGTCGGTCTCCCAGATTCGAAGACGGCGGGAATACCGGTGCAAGCAGATCACCTCAAAGGGGGGCTAACAAGGCTTTGCACAACGGAACCGTTCTGCACAACAGAACGCCCGGCTGCACAACGGAACGAGTTCAGTCGGGCCACAGCGCGTCCCAGTTCTCACGGGTCCAAAAACCACCGTACCAGTCCATTGCGTTCTGTGCCCATTGGCAGCGCCCGCCGAACCAAATGAGCGGCGCGTACATTGTGTTACACAGGTTCATGGCGGCCGCGGGATCGGTTGCTTTGGCAACCCACAAATAGGCTGGCCCCATCGATAGCGGGTACAGCACCAAGGCTGCGAGCAATGCCCAGGCGATCCACAGCCACTTCCGCGAGCGTTTCTTCGGTTCGACGCTCATGCCGCGATTGTACCGGGAGCGGGGGACAGGCCGAGCTCGCTTCCCGCTCAGGCCCCCAAATGGGGGGGCGACACTGCGTCGGCGCGAATGAAAAGAGCGTCGCCGCTTTTCACCGGAGGCCCAACGGGCCGAGATCCCATAGCCCAGGTCGGAGCGCATCGCAGGCCTGGGAGCCCAAGCCACCATCAATCCGTCTCCCCCCTCTCCCCTTGCGGGAGAGGGGCCGGGGGTGAGGGGGCTCGCTTCGCGTTCAAGGCTTCGAGTGGGGGACGACACTGTGCAGGCGCGAAAGAAAAGAGTGTTGCACCGCTGGGGCTTTTGCGATTTACGCAAGATCGTAACCACGGGCTTACGCGGATCGACTGAGATCACCGAAGTCCGCGTGGCTATTGGAGTGCCGCCCCTGGCCGGGGCTTCTCAGAATGCTTTGCGATCGGACTCCATTTCTGCCTGTGCGACAAACGGACAAAAGTGCGGCCGCGTAGAAAATCGATCTTGTTCAAACCACCGTTTTGTGGCTGAATGAAAATAGCGACGTGTTTCGCGGCCAAATGCGGTGCGCGCCGTCCGCGCGGCAGCGGGAGTGAGGCGCGCGTTGACCCTACCCTAGAGGTCGTTGACGTCAAGCGCGCGAGCAAACCGGATCGGCAGGCCGAACTGGGATGGGACACGGGACGGGACAAGTTGCTTTATCGAGCGATTCCCGGCGAATCTCGACATCGTCCGACTCGACTGTCTCGCCTTGAAGCGAAGCGCATTTCCGTTGAGCGGGTAAAAGTCCGGTCCGGACACATTCTTGATGGGACGGGACCGGCGACAAACCCCGGCGGCTGGTTCCGTGGGGCGAGCTGCCAGCTTGCCCGCCGAACTCCAGTCTCGGATTCCGAAGCCCTATGAAACATGGGACAAGGGGACAAGCTGGCAGCTTGTCCTACGGAGCCGGCTTCCGGCGATCGCGGCATACGATCCCGCGACTCGCGCGGGAAGCTGGGTTGCGGTCAAAACTTGCCCGCTGGGGGTCATGGATCCCCGGCGGGAACAAAAAGGATCCCCGCCGGTGGTGGGGATCCTTTTTCACATAGGGGGAAAAAAAATCCCCGTCAGCCTTGGGGCGTTATGTCCGGCCCGTCCACGGGGCGGGATGGGACAAGTTGGCCACGAGCGCGCTCGGTGGCGTCGAGCGTGCGCGCGAGCACGCTCAGGCGGGACCGGGACGGGACGCGTTGTTTTATCGAGCGATTCCCGGCGAATCTCGACATCGCCCGACTCAGCTGTCGTCGGTCCTGACGCGCAGCGCGATTCCCGTTGGGCGGGAAAAATCCGGTCCGGACATATTCTCAATGGGACGGGACCGGCGACAAAGCCCGGCGGCTGGTTCAGTAGGCAGCGGCCGCTAGCGTTTCCCTGTCGAATGACGGCCCGGGTCGCTCGCGACGCCTGTGAAATAACGTAGAATAAATGGAGGTTGATGCGTCTGAACCGTTGTTTGGGGGTGCGCTTTGCCCGCCGTTCGTTTGGGTGCTGCACTGGCGATCGTCTGCGCGTCGGCGGGCTTTGGGCTCGCCGCCGGGCCCGACTCTTCTCGCCCCGACTTTTCCCGCGACGTCCGGCCCATCCTCAGCCAGCACTGCTTTAAGTGTCACGGTCCGGACGACGCGGCCCGCGAAGCCAAGCTACGGCTGGACCTGCGCGAGTCGGCGATCACTCGGGCCGAGTCGGGCAAGACACCCATCGTGCCGGGCCAGCCCGCTACGAGCGAGCTGATCCGCCGCATCGACTCGCACGACGCCGACGCGATGATGCCGCCCCCCGCGGCCAACAAGCCCCTCTCGGGCGACGAACGACGGATTCTTCGCGCGTGGGTGGCCGCCGGCGCCGAATACAAACCGCACTGGGCCTTCGTCCCGCCGCGACAGGTGCCGCCTCCCCGCGTTGCCGCACGGACCGACGTTCCACCCTCGCGGAATCCGATCGACGACTTTGTCCGCGCTCAGCTCGAGTCGAGCGGCTTGGGACTTCAGCCGTCGCCCGAGGCCGATCGCTACACGCTGATCCGCCGCGTCTCGCTCGACCTGATCGGCTTGCCGCCAACGCCCGCCGAGGCCGACGCGTTCGTCAACGACACGTCGCCCAACGCCTACGAGCGGCTCGTCGATCGGCTGCTCGCCTCGCCACACTATGGCGAGCGCTGGGGCCGCCGCTGGCTCGACGTGGCCCGCTATGCGGACACCAATGGCTACGAGAAGGACCGCGGCCGCTCGATTTGGCCGTATCGCGATTGGGTGATCAACGCCCTGAATGCCGATCTGCCCTTCGATCAGTTCACGATCAAGCAACTGGCCGGCGACATGCTGCCCAACGCCAGCGTGTCCGACCGAGTTGCCACGGGCTTTCATCGCAACACGATGCTCAACGAAGAGGGGGGCATCGATCCGCTCGAGTATCGCTATTACGCGGTCGTCGATCGGGTCGCGACCACGGGCACCGTTTGGCTCGGGCTGACCGTCCGCTGTGCGCAGTGCCACACGCACAAGTTTGACCCGATCCCCCACCGCGACTACTACCGCTTCATGGCCTTTTTGAACAACGCCGACGAACGGCAGCTCGACCTGCCCGCTCCCGCGCTGGTCAGCCGCCGGCAACAGATCGAACACCAGGTCGCCGCAGCCGAGGCCGACTTACCCAATCGCTTCGCCCCCGGCGGCCGCGAAGGTCGAGCGAAATTCGAGGAGAGATTTGCCCGTTGGGAGCAGACGGAATCGGCCCGAGCCTTACGCTGGACCGTGCTGCATCCGTCCAAGGCGCAGGCGACGCTGCCGCACCTGGCCGTCCAGCCCGACGATTCGATTCTGGCCAGCGGCGACATGAGCAAGAGCGATCGCTACGAAGTCGTGTTCGACAAGCTGCCGGCCGAGATCACCGCCTTGCGGATCGACGTACTGCCCGATGATTCGCTTCCCCAGCACGGCCCCGGTCGCGTCTTCTACGAAGGACCGTTCGGTGACTTCGAGCTCAGCGAATGGA
Organism: uncultured Planctomycetaceae bacterium; assembly: GCA_963800135.1. Taxonomy (GTDB): domain Bacteria; phylum Planctomycetota; class Planctomycetia; order Planctomycetales; family Planctomycetaceae; genus DASPSM01. The sequence continues at coordinate 704,437 of CAWCZR010000004.1, forward strand.
CGGCCGAGGCCGACGGGGCACCCGTACGGTTCCGGGCGGCCACGCAAAGTTACGCCGCCAACGTCGGCGGCGCCGCGGCCGCCATCGACGGCAATCCACTCACATCCTGGTCGATCAACAAGGGCCAGGGGCAATCGCACGCAGCCGTCTTCATTCTCGACAAGCCGCTCGACAACGCGCGGAGTCTCTCCGTGCGGATGTTGTTTGAGTATTACTACGCGTGCGGGCTGGGCAAGTTTCGGATCTCGGCCACCGGCGGCCCCGTGCCTGTCGATCGCCGCGTGCTGCCGGCCGACGTCGACGCCATCCTCGCTCGGCCGCGTACCGAGCGGACAGCCGCAGAAGGGGCGACCCTCGAGCGTTATTTTGCCTCGATCGCGCCCGGCCTCGCCGCCCCTCGCCAAGAGATCGAGAGCGAGCGAGCGCATGAGCCCCTCCTGCCGACGACACTCGTTTTCTCGGAGCGACCGGCCGACAACCCGCGGAAAACATTCGTCCACAAGCGGGGCGAGTTCTTGAGTCCCACCGAAGCAGTCGACGCGCGGATTCCCGCGCTGTTCGGCACGCTCCCGCCCGAGTTCCCGCGCAATCGGCTCGGCTTTGCCCGCTGGCTCGTCGATGCCCGCAATCCCCTCGTGGGGCGGGTCACCGTCAATCGGCAGTGGCAGGCTTTTTTTGGCCGCGGCCTGGTGAAGACGGGGGACGACTTCGGCTACCAGGGCACGCCCCCCACTCATCCCCAGCTGCTCGACTGGCTGGCCGTCGAATTCGTGCGGCGGGGCTGGTCGATTGAAGGCGGCCCATCGGCTGATCGTCACCAGTGCGACCTATCGGCAGGCGTCGCACGTCACGTCCGACGCCATCGCCAAGGATCCGGAAAACAAGCTGCTTTCCCACGCGCCGCGGATACGGCTCGAGGCCGAATTGGTCCGCGATTCGGCCCTGGCAGCCGGCCGACCTGCTGACCGAGCGGATCGGCGGACCGAGCGTCTTTCCGCCGCAGCCGGCCAGCGTCGGCGAGGGGTCGTACGGCGGCATGAGCTGGAACGTCAGCCAGGGCGCGGATCGTTTTCGCCGCGGGATGTACACGTTCTCCAAGCGGACCTCGCCCTTTGCCATGCTGGCGACCTTCGACGGGCCCAGCGGAGAAGAGTGCGTGGCCCGCCGCGACGTGACGAATACGCCGCTGCAGGCACTCACCCTGCTCAACGACGCCCAGTTCGTCGAGTTCGCCCGCGGATTGGCCGCAGCCGCGCTCGGCAAATCGCAGGGCGACGAAAAGGCGGTGGCACGGGATCTGTTCCGCCGCTGCCTGGTGCGGCCTCCAGAGCCGGGCGAGCTGTCGGCCCTGGTCGCGTTTTATGGGCAGTCAAAAGCTCGGTTCGACGCCGATGCGGCCGCCGCGAAAGAAATCCTGTCAGGCCCCGGCGCGTCCTCCGCGTCACCCACGGACAAACGCCAATCAGCCCGACTGGCCGCCTGGACGCTCGTTGCCCGCAGCCTGCTCAATCTCGATGAGGCCATCACAAAGGAATAGCGCACACCCGTCGGCCGTACGCGGCTCGAAAGTTTCTCCATGAATTGCCAGTCGCTCCTTTATCGAAACTGCGATCCTCAGCTCGTCACGCGCCGCTGGTTCTTCGAGCAGTGCGGCGTCGGCTTGGGACGGATTGCGCTGGCCGGGCTTTTCTCGGGCGTGCTCACGCGCGCGGGGGCCGCGGCCGCCAACCAAGCCAGCGAATCGCTCGTCGCCCGAACCTCGCCCTATCGGGGACGGGCGAAGGCGGTCATTCACCTGTTCATGGCGGGAGCGCCGAGCCATCTCGATCTCTTCGATCCCAAGCCCAAGCTGGCCGAGTTCGAGGGAAAACCGATCCCGCCGTCGATCATCGGCGGCCAGCGATACGCTTTCATCCGTTCGGATGCGGCCGTGCTGGGGCCGCGGTTCCGCTTCGTCCGCCGCGGGGATTCGGGCGTCGAGATCGCCGACATCCTGCCTCATTTTGGCAAGATCGTCGACGACGTGTGCCTGATCCGCTCGATGCACACCGACCAGTTCAACCACGCCCCGGCCCAGCTCTTCCTGAATACGGGGGCCGCTCAGCCGGGGCGGCCCAGCCTGGGCTCGTGGGTCGTCTACGGCCTGGGGGCGCAGACGAGCGATCTGCCCGCGTTCGTCGTCATGTCGACCGGCTCGGGCATCAGCGGCGGCGCGGCCAATTGGTCCAGCGGGATGCTGCCGACCGTCTACACGGGGGTCCGTTTCCGCAACCAGGGCGACCCGATCTTGAACGTGTCGCGCCCGGCCGGCGTCAGCCGCCAGTCGCAAAGAGACACGCTCGACCTGGTCGAGAATCTCGATCGCCGTCGGCTCGACATCGTGGGCGACCCGGAGATCGCCACCCGCATCGCCTCGTACGAAATGGCCGACCGCCTGGAAAGCTCGGCCCCCGAGCTGATGAATCTCCGCAGCGAGAGCCGGGCCACGCTGGAACTCTACGGGTGCGATCCCGACAAGCCGACGTTCGCCCGGGCCTGTTTGCTCGCGCGGCGGATGGTCGAGCGCGGCGTGCGATTCATCAACATCTATCACGAAGGCTGGGACGCCCACAGCGACCTGAACGGCAACCATCGCCAGAACTGCGCGGCCACCGACCAGGGCGCGGCCGCTCTGGTCCTGGACCTCAAGCAGCGAGGCCTGTTGGACGAAACGCTCGTCATCTGGGGAGGCGAATTCGGTCGCACGCCGATGGTCGAAAGCCACCCGATGCTCGGTCGCAAACTGGGCCGCGACCATCATCCGCAGGCCTTCACGATGTGGATGGCCGGCGGCGGCATCAAGCCGGGCGTCGTCCACGGCAAGACCGACGACTTGGGCTTCCACGTCGTCGAAAACGGCGTGCACATCCACGACCTGCAGGCGACGATCCTGCACACACTCGGGTTTCGACCACGAGCGGCTGACCTTCCGGCACGCCGGCCGCGACTTCCGTCTGACCGATGTCAGCGGCAACGTCGTGCGGCCGATCCTTGCCTGACGTGCGATCTGCAAGAACCGGCGGGCTGACACCCGCCGCTCGCCGCGCCATCGGCCGCGTCAAGCTGCGCGGCGGCGTCCGAGTTGCCGACGGATTGCGGCCGCGTGGTCGATCGCCCGCGCCACGATCGCACCGATCCGCACGACGGCCGACTCGTCGAGCTGCAGCCCCGTTGGCAGGGCGAGCACGCATTCGGCCAGTCGCTCGGTGACGGGCAAAGGCCGCGGCGCTGCGAGCGGATCGGAGCAGTAGGGCTCCATCCGGTGGCAGCCCGGCGAAAAATAACGGCGGGCCAGCACGTTGTCCGCCTGCAGCACGCTCACCAGCTCGTCTCGCGTGAGGCCGGCTCGCTGCGCGTCGACCTCGACCACAACGTACTGATAGTTGCTCGTTTCGTTCTCGCCGTGGGGCAGGAGCGTGAGCCCGGGCAACGAGCACAGGCAACTCGCGTAGGCTTCGTGGTTGCGTCGATTGGCGGCGACGATCGTCCCCATGTGATCGAGCGACGCCAGGCCCATCGCGGCCGCCAGCTCGCTCAGCTTGGCGTTGGTGCCGAGCGACGTGACGCGGTCGTAGCCGGCAAAGCCGAAGTTTCGCAAGAGTCGCAGCCGCTCGGCCAGGCGATCATCGTTCGTGGCAATGGCCCCGCCTTCGCCGCAGTGAACGAACTTCGTCGCGTGAAAGCTGAACGTCTCGCACGCGCCGAAACCGCCAATCGGCCGTCCCCGGTACGTGCAGCCGAACGCGTGCGCCGCATCAAAGAGCAGCGGAATGCCGTGTTCGTGCGCGACGGCAGCCAGCCCGTCGATATCGCAGGCCCGTCCCCACAAGTGAACGCCCAGGATGGCGGCCGTTTGCGGTGTGATCAGGCGTGCCACCTGCTCCGGATCGAGCGTGTGCGTGGCTGGATCGACGTCGCAGAAGACGGGTCGCAGGCCCTGCCAGGCGACGGCGTGAGCCGACGCGATGAATGTGTACGACGGGACGATCACTTCGCCGTCGAGTCCCACCGCCCGCAGGGCCAGCTCGAGCGCCGCCGTTCCGTTCGAGACCGCGAGGCAGTGTTTCGCGCCCGTTTCTGCCGCCAGGCGATGCTCGAATTCCTGGACCAACGGCCCGCCGTTGGTCAGGCAACCCGAGTCGAGCACGCCCGCGATTCGCTCGAGCACCGCCTGCTTGTCCGGCAGATTGGGCCGGCCGACGTGCAACGGCGCGTCGAACACGGGCCGATGGCCGAAGATCGCCAGCTTCGCGGACATTTTGACTCTGCTCACGCGGCCTCCGGTCGTCGATAGGCAGGGAAAAACTCGCCCGGCCGTTCTTGCCGTCCGCTCAGCAGTCGCTCGTAGGCGACCCGATCGAGCACGCGGCCGCAGAACCAGGCCGTGCGCCGTTCGTTGGACCAGCCGGCTTTGAACCGCGCTAATCCGCCGCCCGCTCCTTGCCAGCCGGCCGCTCCACCCAATTGCGCCCAGCGCACGCCCCACGCCGCAAAGTGCCCCAACGCGACGTCGAACAGGGCGAACATCGCTGACAAGTCGTAGCCCCGCGCGTCGCAGGCACCCAAGTGGTAGTAAGCCACGTCGCCGTCGCGATACCAGAGAGCCATCGCCACGGTTTTTCCTGCGGACGCGGCGCGGAACACGGTGATCCCTGGCACGGCCAGCTGTCGCTCGAAGCTCGCTCGCGAGAAATTCGCCGGGCCGGAGAGCGCGATGTCGCCGCCAGCTGCTGGTAGAGATCGCACCACGTTTCGAGCTGCGCGCGAGGGTCGACGCAGCGTTCGACTTCGACGCTGCGCGCCGCGGCCCGCACGTTGCGGCGATGATGGGGCGAGATCGAGGCCCGCCAATCGCGAGAGAACTCGACGCCGAAATGTTCTTTGAACGGCCGGCAGACATCCGGAAAGCAGGCGGTCAGATCGGTCGGCGCGTCGCCGAACGGATCGGGCACGAGCGCCACGGCCACCACCCGGGTTCGCAACTCGTCGAGATCACGCGGCAACTCGGCCCAACGGCGGCAACCAAAGAGCGGGTACGGCCCGATCGCATCGCATTGATCGGTGCCGGCGATCGGCCGCTCCAGCAGCCAGCCGCCACTGTGCGGCAACTCGACGGGCCGGCCCAAGTCGATCAGTGCGGCCGCGTACTCGCCGCTACGGTAACCGCTCATGCGGCACCTGCGCTCGAGCGGCGGACCGCGTCGACGAGGAAGGCTTCCATCTCGACGGCGGGCGCCGGGTTCGAGAACAAAACGCCGCAGCGTTCAAGGGTTCGCGCACGGAGCGACTCGCGCAGCCCGCGGTCATTGGCGAGGCGAACCGCGCGATCGACGTAGTCGTTCGGCGTTGTCGCCAGGGAATCCAAAACTCCCATTTTTTGAAACAGCGCGTGGGCGACGCGTCCGCGATTGAATTCGCCGGGCAGACTGACGAGTGGCGCCCCCAGGGCGAGCGCGTGCATGGCCGTCGTGCCGCCGCCGTAGTGCATCGTGTCGAGCAGCACGTCGGCCTGTGCGATCAGCCGGAAGTATTCGTCGCGCTGCAAACGCGGCAAAAACACCACGCGATCGGCCACATCGGGAATCGACTGCCGCAGCCGTTCCTGCAGCAAGGCCTTCCACGTCGGCACTTGCCCCTCGAACAGTACGACGATGCCCGCCGGATCGCGCCGCAGGATGTTTCCGAGCACGAAATCGAATTCCGGATGAATCTTGAACAGCGTCTGCTGGCAGACGTACCAGCGGGCGTCGCTCGGAAGCGGAATGCCGCCGCGGTCGATCGGACCTTCAGATGTCGTTCGAGCGCTCGAAGCCGAGCGGACGTTCAGCCGTCCGCGACCGCTCAAGATCGAGCGGATCATCAGGCGTCCGCGACCGCTCAAAATAGTGTGGGATCTCCCGCAGGCGCACGAGCCGCTCGGAGTAGTGTGACTGTCCGCACACGGGCTCGAGCCGATCTGATGAAATGAAATAGTCGACGTTGGGAATTCCGGTGGTTCCCGGCTGGCCGACCGTCACGCACTGCACGGGGGACATGCGCGAGAACGCCAAAAAGTACGTCCACGGATCCATGCCGATGTCCGTGTACAACAGGACGTCGAGCTCCTCGGCGGCCACCTGCTCGCGGGCCTCGGCGAGATGCGTGGAGAGGCGGACGACGCGGTCGGCCGACGCGTCGATCGCCCGCGAGACTTCGTCTTCCGGCCCGGTCACCCGCAAGAGCGTGTATCGCACCTGATCGCGAGGGAAAGCCCGCAACAGCCCGGCATAATGGTCGGCCACCGAATGCCGATAGAAAAACCGTGAGATCAATCCCACTCGCAGAGGCGAATGACTCGTCGCGCGTCCGGTGCGACAATGCGGCGCGGTAAAGTCGAGCGAAGGAACGGCCCGGCGATAAACGGCGGCGATCTTCCGCTGCAGGCATACGTCGTTGCGGCCGTGATACGTGAGATAGAACGCGGGTCCCGGCGTCTCAACCAGGGGGTCGCGGACGTGCAGATCGTCTTTGAGCAGGCGATCCAGGTCGGCCTCGAGGTTCGCGCGGCGCTCATCGATCGCCGCCACCGATGCGGGAACCACCGGCAGCAGGAGCGCCTGGCGAATCTTGAGGCCGCTGTCATGCGGGTTCTGAGCGCGGGCCCGGTTCATTTCGTCCTGGGCTTCGGAGAAATGTCCCTGATCGGCCAATGCCACCGCGAGGTTCTTTCGCGCGTCGGCCAAACGAGCGTCGAGTGCCAGTGCCCGGCGATAGCAGACGATCGCCTCGTCGAACTTTTGCTGGTCGGCGAACGTGGTGCCCAGGTTGCCGTGGGCCATCGCGAAGTCGGGCCGTTGCTCGAGGGCCGCCAGATACGCCCGTGCGGCCTCGTCGATCCGCCACGCCGAGCGATGCACGTTGCCCAGGTTGTTGAGCGATTCGGCGTGCCGCGGATTGAGCTCGAGCGCCCGACGATAGGCGGCCTCGGCCTCGGCAAAGCGCCCGAGCGCTTCGAGCACGACGCCCAGATTGGAAATGAAAATCGCCTCAGCCGGCTTGAGCTCGACGGCGCGGCTGACAAGCTGGTGGGCCTCGTCCAGTCGGCCCCGCGACTGCGCCGCCATTCCCAAGAGATGCAGCGCGTCGGCCTGCAGGGGATCGGCCGCCAGAACGCGGCGGTAAAGCCCCTCGGCCTCGGCGAGCCGTCCGGCCTGATGGTGCCGCAGGGCCTCTTGCAAACAGGCTACGATCAAGCCCGGCCCTCCCTGTGCCCACTTCTTTGTCGCGTCCTGCCGCGACTTGAGCCCAATGTGGACGGACCGGTCGCGCAGCCTCATCTAAGAGATCGGCAAGACCGGTTAGGCAAGATGAGCGGAATTTGCAGCCGCCCGCAGATTGCCCGACTAGTTTCCCAAAACCGCGCTCAGCGGCACCCGCAGGAACTTGGGGTGATAGATCGTGGTGTCGCGGACGACGTCGGCGAAATTCTGGGAGTTGACGAGGTAGGTCACCAACAGCTCGTCCGGTCGCGAGAGGGCCGCGTGTCCCTTGGCCGCATACGTGAAGTAGGCCCGGCTCGCCGCGACGTCGGGAACCGTGTAGATGGCCCGGCGCGGCGACCACGGGCCCTCGGGCTTTGGGGCCGTGCGGGCGAAAATGCGTTTGCCGAGAAACGGTTCGCTTTGAATCAGCACCCAGGTCGGCTTGCCGGCGTTGTTCACCTCTTCGACGGAGAACTCGCTGACGAGTCCGCCGGCGAGTGGCTTCTCGCAGGCCTCACAGTTCGGCCGCCACGCCGTCCCGTCGAAGAATTCGAGCTCGAGCCGATCGATCGTGGCGGACGTCGCGCGGGCCAGCACCAGCGACATCTCCAACCGCCCCTTTCGCAGTGTGCCGAAAATGCGGAAGCGGCCCTCGTCGCCCGAAGCGTTCCGCTCGCGGCTGGCCGACGGGCCCCACAGGATCTCGCGATCGTCATTCGAGACGCCGGCCGGGACGTGCGGCAGGTCGTAGTACTTGGGCCGCCAGCGCTCCGGCGGATCGGCCATGTTGTCGATGACAGCCAGGCACGTCCCGACGGTGGTGAAAGCCCACACGCCTTGGCCGTGCGGATTGTGGCGGACACGGAAGAAAAAGACGACGAGCCGCCGCCCCTTGCCGTCCGGGCCTACGCCGACAACGCCTCCGCCGTTACACCAGAGCCAATCTTCCGCGGACGCCGCGTCGCCGGCAATCGGCGGCGGCACGGCCCACGCGGTCGGCTTCCCGTTCTTGTCTGTGGGCCCCCAGACGAATTGCACGCGGCGCGGGTCGGGGGGACGCCACGGGGCCGACTTTTCGGTCGGGTGCACGGCAATCGAATTGTTGACCATCGTCGCGCCCGGCTGCCTTTTGCCGTCGCGGATCTTGCCGAGCCACGTGTCGCCGAAGAGCCAGAGCGTGCGGCCGTCGCCGAGATCGACGGAGCCGGCACAGTCCGCCCCGGTCCAGCCGTCGACCCGATCGAAGACGGCGGTCCAGGCGGCATCCAGCGTCACGCTCGTCACCGGATGTTGATCATCCGCGGAACTGCTGCACGCCGGCGGGAAGAGCGAAAACGCGACGAGAGTGGCCAGTGACCGCATGACCGGCCAGCGACGCCGACGCTGCGGTTTAGGCCCGATTTTCACCGCCGTCTCACTTCGCGTGGGCCAGAAAGGCGACTAGGTCCGCCAGGTCTTGCGGCGTGAGCTGCTTGTCGAGGCCGGCCGGCATCACCGATACGGTGCCCGGCCGCATCTCTTCGATCTGGTCGCGGGGCACGCGGACGGTTTCGGTCGCGCTCGTCACTAGCACGATCTCGTCACCTGAATCATTGCGCACCAGGCCGTTGTAGGCCTTGCCCGCCTTCGTCACGATCTGGGTCGGCTCGAAACTTCGCACGAAGCTCGCGCTCGGATAGAGGATGGCCTCGAGCAAGTCTCGCTCGGCCCGAATCTTCCCGATGTTGGTGAGGTCGGGGCCGATGTGGCCCCCTTTGTAGCCGAACTGGTGGCACGCCGTGCAGGCGACGGTCGTGCGGGCGAAGACTTGCTGGCCTCGCCGCACGTCTCCGTGGTGGACCAACGGTAGCATGTCCGCGATCTTCTGCCGCTGTTTCTCGATGTCGACGTTGATCAGCCGATAGAGTTGCTCGGCCTGCGCTTGGACCGACGCCGGCTGGTGCTTGATCCGCTGCTGCACCGAATCGACCCGCAGCGCCCCCAGCGTGGGCGACGCCTTGAGCGCGGCAATCAGCTTGAGGCCGATCGCTTCGTCCGCACAGTTTTCGTAGGCGGAGAGCAAGCGGTCGATCTCGAGCGGTCCGACCGTTTTGAGCGAGTCCGTCAGCTCTGTGAGCTGCGGCGACGTCAGCCGAGCGCTTGACAAAACTCCGGCCGCGGCTGCGCGCGTCGCGACGGGTAGCTCCGGATTGAGATTCGCTCGGAGAAACGCAAACGTCGCCGCGTCTACCTGCAACAAACCTCCGGGAACGGCCGCCAGCGCCTCGAGCCGAATGTCGCTCGGCACATTGGGCAAGTTTGTCAGCTCGATCAGCGCCAGCCCCGTCGCAGCGGTGCGATCCTTGCCGGCGGGGGTTCCCCGGAAAATCGAAACCGCCACACCGGCCTCGAAGAAATCGTTTCGTTTGAGCAATGGCAAGAGAGCATCGACCCAAGTCGACGGTAACTGCTTGAGCCGCGCCGCGCGCATGGCATTGAGTACGGCAATCCGCGCGACGCGCGGCTGGTGCGGAGCGACGAGTGCTTTAGCCAGTAGCGCCTGCACGGCGTCACTACCTGAGAATTGCGCCAGGTAGGGCTCGATCTCGGCCCAGTGAGAATCGCTATCGCCGGCGTTCGACATCCGCTCACGCAGATTGCCAGCCAACGCATCGCCCCATTCGGCGTGCCGCCCGATGATCCAGGAGGCCGCCTGCTTCAGCCAGGGTTTGGAGGAGGTCAACAAGGCAAAGACCGTTCTTGGGATCGGATCCGCCGCCCGGCATCTGATCGAGGGCAATGAGCGCGGCGTGGCGGATGGACTCGTTGTCACTGGCGAGCCCGGCGCGAGTCGCCGCCGGATCGGCAATCTCGATCAGCGCATAAATCAGCGAATGCTCGAGGATGCGCGCCTCCGGCCAGGCCACGGTTGTCAAAACGCGATACCCATGCGGCACGGAGGTATATTCGAGCGGCGGCGGCAGTTTCCCGGCCGCTTCCAAGAGCGGCGCGACGGCGAACTTGTCGCCGATGCGGCCCAGAGCCTCGGCAGCGACGCGCTGGTTCTGCAGACTGACGCTCTTGAGCAATTCGACAAGCTGCGGCAGGGCGTCGCGGTCGCGGTGGAGGCTCACGCCGTGGGCCGCCACCTGCTTTACCGTTTCGTCCAGATCGAAGAATCCAGCACGGACCGCGGCGCGGGCTTCCGGGCCGTCGATGCGTACGAGAGCCCACAGTGCATTGCGGCGGGCCTCGATGCTCGGCTCTTTGTGCATCGCGGCGAGTATCGGCACCGCTTGCTCGCCGCGGCTGCCCAGCTCCTCGATCGCCCGATGACGAACCGCAGGCCGCGGATCGCCGAGACGTTTCGCCAGCGATTCAAGCGAATCGGCCTCCGGGTCGAGCACGGGCTGCGGGTTTTTCACGCGGTTGGAAATCGACTCGATCGAGGCCGTCTTCCAACCAAGCTTCGCGCCCCGCGGATCGTCGATCTTTGGCGCGCCTTTGCGGCGAATGCGATAAATCGCCCCGAGGATATCGGGTTTCCAGAGCTGCGACGTCGGGCAGCAGAGTTTGTACCAGCCGCCCGTGTCGATCACGATCAGGCTTCCGTCCGCGTCTTCCAAAATATCGGTCGGGTGAAAATCGAGATTGGTGGAAACGAGAAAGTCCGTGGTCACCGCCTGGAACGTCGCCCCTGCGGGCTTCAGCACGTGCCGCGTGATCTTCCGCATGTTGAAGCAGCAGGCAAAGAGGTTGTCGCGATAGCCGGGGCCGAACGTTGTCGACTCGTAGCGGACGAGGCCGCAGGGTGCCGCCGGCCCCAGGTGCACCAGCGGTGGCATGAGGTCGCCGGTCCGCGGGTGGCCGTTGATGACGTGGTGATCCTTGCCGTAGACGCCGCCGTAGATGGCATGAATTAGCCCGTCGCGCTGGCCCTCCTGCGGATGCACGAGGAACGTCGTCGTGAAGATTCGCTCGCCGCCGGGCGTGAAGACGACGTCGACCGGGTTGTCCATGCCGCCGGTCATCACCGGCTCGAGCCCGGAGCCGTCGCGCCGCGCGCGAAAGATGTGGGCCGCGGCCGACGCGACCCGCTCGTGTCCCGGCAACTGGTAGGTCTGGCGGGCGAAGGCCCCCTTACACCAATAAATCCAACCGTCGGGACCCGGATAGGGACCGTGTAGATCGTTCGCGCAGCCGGTGAGCGTTCGCGTCAGCCACTCCTCGCGTCGGTCGGCCACGCCGTCGCCGTTGGTGTCGGTCAGCTTCCAGATCGTGGGGGCGGCGGAGACGTAGAGCGAACCGTCGAGCCACATCGTCCCCTCGAGGAACATCATCTTGTCGGCGAACACGGTGTGACGATCGAACCGGCCGTCGCCGTCGGTGTCCTCGAGCCGCAAGATGCGATGCGGCCGCTCGGCCAACTGTTGCTTGACCGGATCGTTCGAACCTGACGAATCGGCAACGTAGAGCCGCCCCTGTTCATCGAACGCGCCGGTAATCGGTCGATTGACCAGCGGCGGCCCGGCGATCAATTCGATCTCGAAGCCGTCGGGCAGCGTGAAGACGTGACCGTTGAGCGTGACCTCGCCGGCCGTCGCACGGCTCGCGACCAGCACGGCCGCGGCGCACAGCAACGACCTTGTCCAAGGTCCGAGGTCCAATGTCCAATGTCGGAACTCAAAAAGACAGGCGCGCATTCCAGTTATTCTTCCGGCTGTTGGACGTTGGACTATTCAAAAGATGGCGGCGATCGGTTCGCCGGTGCTGATCGGCAGGGGGCGGCCGAGCGAATCGTGGACGAGAGTTTCCGGCCGGTAGCCGAGGCAGTCGAAGACGGTGGCCGTCAGTTCTTCGGGGCGGACGCGGCCTTCGCGTGGTTGGCCGCCGATGGCGTCGGAGGCGCCGTACGCCTGTCCACCGCGGACGCCGCCGCCGGCCAGAGCGACGGAATAGACCGAGCCCCAGTGGTCGCGCCCGGCCGCCGCGTTGATCCGCGGGCTGCGACCGAACTCGGCCATGCAGACGACGAGCGTTTCGTCGAGCAGACCGCGCTGGGCGAGATCTTCGAGCAGGGCCGAGTAGGCCTGATCGGTGGCCGGCGCGAGGGCCGTGCGGAGCCGGCGGGCTTCGTCCGTGTGGCTGTCCCAGCAGGGGTTGGCCATCGGCTCGTCGGCCGAGCGATACCAGTTCACTTGCACGAGCTTCACCCCCGCCTCGACCAGCCGCCGCGACAGCAGCACGCTTTGACCGAAGGGCGAGCGACCGTAGCGATCGCGAATCTTCGGCGGTTCGTCGTCGAGCCGGAAGGCCTGAGCCGATCGGCCGGAGGAGAGCAGATCGAAGGCTTGCCGCGTATCGGCGTCGAAGGCAGTGAGCAGATCGGATCGCAGGACGGCCGCGCGCTGCTGGTCGAATTGCGCGAGCAGCGATTGCCGCCGCGACATGCGGAGGGGGGGGATTTCGCGGGGCAGGCTCAGCCCCTCGATGCGGAACGGCTCTGCGCTGGGAACGCAGTTGACCAGCCAAGGATCGACGGCCCGGCCGAGAAAGCCCGCGTCCTGTCCCGGCCAGACGCTCCCGTTCGTGTTGAAAATGTGATGCGGCAGCGTGATCGCGGGCGGCACCGCGCCGTGCGTCGGATTCATCGCCCGCACGACGCCGCCCAAGCTGGGAAAATCGTTCGGCGCGCCGGGGTTGGCGTTCTCAAAGTTGGTCGGCGTGTGCGGCCGGCCGGTGAGCATGTAGTAGCCGCTGGAGGAGTGGGCGTTGTCGCCGCTCGACACGGCCCGCAAGAGACAGAGGTGCCGGGCCTGCCGCGCGGTCTGCGGCAACAGCTCGCCCAAATGCAGACCGGGCACGCTGGTGGTGATGGGGGCAAACTCGCCGCGGATCTCTGCCGGAGCGTCCGGCTTAGGATCCCACAGCGAATGCTGCGGCGGACCGCCCATTAGGAACAGAACGATGCAACTCTTGGCTCGCGCCCGGCTCGTCACGGGGAGGGGACGGCTGCTCGCCGCGGCCTGCGTTTGGCCGCGCAGCAAATGCGGCAGCGACAGACCGAAGGCGCTCAGGCCCCCGATGCGGAGCACTTCGCGCCGCGTCAGCCCATCACACAGTCGAGCCCGACCTCCCCAGACATTCCACATCGATCCGCTCGCCGCGCGTGGTGAGTAACCAGCAACGCGGGCCATTGTCGACTGTGCGGGGCCGGACTGTCAATTTCGATCCGCTCGCGCGCATTCGATCCACTCGGGCGCCGAGGCCCAGAAATCAGGGGTTTCCGAACCGACGACGACCGCCGCTGAAGCGTCCCCCGGGAACCCTGCCCTGGTCGGTCTGTTTGGTCGACGGATTGCGATCCCGCACCGGGTCCCGAGGCGGAGCCGGTGAGCCGGGAGGTTTGACTTCGTAGAGCAGCGTCTCGGTGCCGCGGCTCACCAGAGCCACTAACGCATTTGAGGGAACGGGCTCCTCGTGATCGCGAGGGGCTGCCGAATTGGAGGATTTGTCAGGTGACAGTGGATATCCCCGCGCGGCGCAGCCCAGCTCTCGATTGTTATTGACGTTCCAGCCGTTCACGCCGAGCAAGACGTCTTTCTCCTGGAAGCCGGCGTACTTGGCCGGCAGATTATCCGCGATCGCACCGAGTCGCAGGCCAGTGAGTCCATTGGCTGTGCGTTCGGGGACGGCTTTGCTGATGCCCAGCGTTTTGAGCAGTTCGGAGCCGAATTTTGTTTCCGCATCCGCTTTGGCCGCGTCTTTCGCATAGGGCAGGCGACTGGCCGACGAGAGCAGCATTCGGTCGATCTCATCCGCGAAGTTGCGGGCGAGACGAATCTTCCAGACATTTTTCTGTCCGTGGACCGGCAGCAGCGGCGGGGCTTCAGTGGCATATCCGACGATTTGGGTCGTTGCAAACGGCGTGCGATCTCGGGCCCAGGTTTGCAGCGTGTCGGGCCGCCGGCTCGGCTCGGATGCTTGACCTGCCATCCGTCGAATGTCGGGCGCGAGCAGCACGGTGATCGAACTCATTTCGTACCTCCTGTCACTGAAGTTCAGCTGCGATTTTTGCTTCAAGCCGTCCGCCAGCCAAGTCAACTGATCCGAAGAGGTCAATCTCTGAAATCCCGGACTGCTGCCCGCGTAAGCCCCACCCCAACGTAGAGGCAATCCGTACATGTCAGCGAATCCCTGTCGGCTTCCATTCCGGTCGTCCGCTTCGGAGAAATAGACTAGGCGACCGCTGGAGTCCAACACGACGTCGTACGAAGTCGGGGGCTGCTGGTATTCGGGGTGGCGCATCCAGAAGTAGTTTCCTCCAACCACGCGACTCGGCGAGGACGAAATCCGCAGCACGATCAGCGCGTCCCGGTCCTTGAGCGAAGGCAGGCCGTCGAACTCGAACTCGACGTCGGCCGGCCGGAAATCGTAGGCCGGGCAGACAATGGGAGACGTAATCGGAAAGGCGGGCGAAACTTCCACGGGGATGATCGCGGTTTCGTGCCACGGCGTGGTCACGCGGAGCATGTACGATCCGGCGGGCAGCATTCCGAAGTCCAGGTCGCCCTGTTCGCCTGAAGTTCGCCGCAAGGGGTTGAGCGACGAACCGGATCCCTTGAGGTAGAGTGTTCCCTCGTAGCCTTTGGCCGGCGACTTCTGGGCGTCGTCGCAGATCAAATGGAAATGCACGTCGGCCCGCTCGGGACCGGCAGTGGCAGCCGGCGCGGGCCTCGCCGCCAGCAGCGCCGACAGTTGTGCGATGAGTGCGCCGTTGGCGCGAGTGATTGATTCGGCCGTTTCCTGACTGGCGCGATGGCGCTCCAGGCGATCCAGCCGGACGACAGACACATCACCGTCATCAATGCCATCGCGGCCAGCGTGAGTCGCTTCGACATGATCGTGTCCTTCATGGCGTCCACCCAGAGTCGACGCGCCAGGTCCCGCGGATCGCCGAAGCGCCGTTTGACGTTGGCGATCGCTTCCTCGGGTGTGATGTTCTTGGACAGCTCGCGCGCAGCGCGCAGTCGAGATGGTCGGCCAGCTCGTCGAGGATGTTCTGCCGCAGGCTGGAAGGTTCATCGTCGCGCGGGGCGGGGAGTCCGCCGGCGGCCGCGTCACGCCAGTCCATTGGCCACCCCCGGCACGCCCCCCAGCACTCCGTTGACGCCGCGGGCGAACTCCTGCCACTCCTCACGTTTGGCGGCGAGCTCTTTGCGGCCGGCCGAGGTCAGGCGGTAGTACTTGCGGCGCCGCCCGTCGACCTCTTCCCAGTAGGCGCTCACCAGCCGCTGCCGCTCGAGGCGGTGCAGGGCGGGATAGAGGCTGCCTTCGGTGAGCTGGAAATACCCGCTCGAACGTCCGAGCACCTGCTGCGTGATCTCGTATCCGTAACTGGCCTCGTGCGCGAGGACATCGAGAATCAGCAGGTCGACCGTGCCGCTTAAGAGCCGCGAATCCATGATCTCCGGTTCCCGTGCTGCCTGACGCCTTACGGCGCGATGCCTTGACGGCTAATACCTTGACAGGTTAGGCATAAAGCATAAGCCGCCTATGTATAGTCGTCAAGTCCACGGGTGGCGGAATGTCGTCGGTCGCTCCGGATCCTGCCCCGGGCAACGGGGAGATCGGCCTGGGGCCTCCCTTAGAGAAGCGCGAGCTCAACTTCGGTATCATGGCAACTGATTCGGCCGATGACCGTCGTTTCGCATGATCGCCGATTTGAGCCGATCGCCCTTGAAGTCCTCGAAATGGAAAACGCGACAGACACCGTTGGCGCAGGCAGCCGTGAAATGTCCCTTCACGAATCCTCCAAGCTGCGGGACCGGCTTTTCCGGGTCGAAGGGAATGTCGGCGGGTTTGGTCCAGGGGATGTCTCGTTTGGCCTCGACTAACATGAGCGTGATCGCTGTTCCGTCGATGATGTCTCGGACCCGGATCCCTTTCGTCCCTTCAAAAACCGTTCCGCGGCCGACAAGGCCGTAGTAGCCGCTATTAGTCGATTTCGGGTCGCCGAACGGGCTGCGAAAGATACCGGGCATCTGCTTCAGGACGAGCTTGTTCTGCGGGCTGTCCCACGGCTCGTCCAGCCGGTATTGACGGTACAACGCCTCCTCATCGAGGACCGGCAACAGCTCGACGCGCCTACTGTGAGGCGTTCTGCCGTCCGGCCCGATTACGACGGCCGGCGGAAAGTGTCGATGAATGTCGTGGTAATTGTGCATCGCCAGCATGAGCTGCTTGAGGTTGTTCCGGCTCCGGAATTCTCTCGCAGCGACTTCCTGAGGATCGAGCTGCTTGTCGTCGCTTGCTCCCGGCCCGGCCGCGGAGACCGGAGGATTGGCTTGCGGAAATGCAGACGTGAGCAAAAGGATCCCGATGGCAGAGACCAAAGGAAATCGCCACGACACTGTGAAGTCGCGCCGCGTGCGTGCGAGCATTTCAAACCTTCCTTTCCAGCGGGAGACAGCGGTTCGATGATCACGGTGAAGGATGCTGCGTGAGGCCCCTTCTCAGAGCACCGGTTCGGCGGGAGCTCCACCCTCCCGTAGAGGAGCGCGAACCGGCCCGACTTCGTCTATCTCTCAGAAGGACCTTTGGCGGCTGGCGGCGGCTCGGCATTGCCGTCAAGGCCAGGGGTGCCGGAATAGAGCGAGCAGGAGGACAGAAAATACCACGAACCGCAGGCGATGCTGTCGCGCGTGCGAACAGCAGGCGAGCGGTTCGTGGCGGCTGTGAAGATGGGACCGCTCAGGCGACTTGGAGAATGTGTCCGTTGGTGATGCTGGTCCCGCCGAGAATGCGGGAACGGCGGAAATGAAATCCCTAAAAGGCAGCGGACGCTCCGCCCCGCTCGGTCATTTACTCGGTGCGACTTTGTCGGGAGGTTTGACCGTAGGCTTCTTCGGCGGCGCTTGTCCCGGCGGCACCTGAGCCGGTGGCTTTGGGACTGGTTTCGGGTTTTCGGCCGGGCCACTCGCCGACGGTGGCTTCTCGGCGCGATCCATTGTCGATCCGGTCGAGTCGGGCACAGGCACGATGTGGGCGGAGAGCTTTACTGGCGCCGTCGGAGCAGCGTTGGCGGGCACCTGCTGCCCCTTACGCAGGATGGAGACGTGCACGCGGCCATCTGTCGTTTGCTGCACTTCAATCCCCGCGGCCTCAGGGCCCGCGCTGGCGACAAACGGCTGTGACGGCAACACATGATCGCCAAGGTCGCTGTCGATCCGCACGGGGACACCCTTCGGCTCATACAAGAAATCGCCGCCATTCCAAGGATCGACCGGCAGCCAGGCAAAGTATGCGGGCACGAGCGCGCTGAGCCGCTCTGCAGCTGTTGATGCTCGCGGCGATAACCGGCCAGCGCCCACGCGAGAAAATGCAGGCGGGCCAGGGCCGCACGATTCACGACACCTTCGCCATTGTTTCTCCAGAGGGCTCCGTCAACGGCCTCGTCCGGTGGTGGGAAAGTGGTGTTCAGCCACGCCCAGGGAACGCCCCAGTGGCCGGCGGAAACCAGTCCGGCGTTCACAAATCCGCGATTGTGGAGCTCGCGCTCGACGAGCTGTGTTTCATCAAGGACTCGGGCGTAGACCGCATCCTACACCCTTTGCAGGCGCACCAGCTCCCAGGGGAGACACCAGCGAACGAAGCCCATTTCGGCCGCGGAGCGGTTTTCCGGATGCGGGTTTTGCCCCTTCCAAGCGTAGTCCTCGAACAGTTGCCGCTCGGCTCGCCAGTCGGCGAGGATGCGGCTCGAGCTGAAATCGGCCGCTTGCTCGAAACGCTGAAACTCGCTGATGGCCCGCTTGATCAGCTCGACCGTTTGCTGCGGATGGGCCGCCCACCGATCCATTGCGGACATGGCCATCATCGCGGTGGCCGGAACATGGTACGGCGCGGGCACGCGGTTCGACCGCGCCAGGTCGTCCCCCAGCCGCGCCATCGCGACGTAATTGTCGACTGCTTCGGCCAGCTTGTTTTCGGACTCGAGCTTGCGGGCCGAATCACGCAGCAGTGCGGCAAGATCCGTGACCCGGTCGAAGTAGTCGCCGTAGCCCCGGCCCCTCGTCGGAACGGCCCGCCACGTTTCCGGCGGAAAGTCGCCGGGAGGCTGTTTGACCGCCTCGAGTGCCAGCCGCCGGGCGGGTCCGTTCGCGGCAACCCAGTCGCGGGTTGGTTCGTCCGCGTATTGCCAGCCATCGGCCGCGGTGAGCTTGGCGGACTCATCGTTCACGCGCGGCCGCGGCGTGAGCGCCGACACCGCATCGACGAAGAGCGATCGCTTGGTTGGATGCACTTCAAAGCTCGGTTGTGGCGTCCCTTGTTGCACCTCCAGCGGGAGAGTGACGGGCGGAATCTGCGTGACCCGACAGACCACGATTGTGCCGGCGATTACCGACAACGGCACGACCAGGCTGAGCGCCGCGCGACCCCAGGCCGCCAGAGAATTGCGATCGACGAGCCAATCTCGCGTCCGCACCCAACCGGCAAACAGAAAGATCAGCGGCAAGATGCCGAGCGACCACCAGGCGACCAGCTCCAGCCACGCGGCGCCTGACCAATAGAAGCAGAGTCCCAGCCAACCAATGATGGCGATCACGAGGGCGCTGAGCGTGCTGGGGATGATCGCCGCACAGAGAGCGCCGAGCGAATAGAGCAGCACGACGTCGAAAATCACGACTCCCAGGATCGCCAGCCTGCTGCTGTTGTCGTTTTGAAAAGTCGCGTGCGCGGCGGAGCGTGCGATGTCCCACAACGGAGGCAGGCGAACTCTGTTGACAAAGGGCCGAAATTCGGACAACGCGTGCTCCCAACCGAGCAATCCGCAGCAGGTCGCCAGCGCGAGTCCGAGCCAGACCGCGTGCTTCGTCAGCCAGTAAGCGCTCGGCGAGACGCCGCGGTGCGCCAGCAGACGAAACGCCCCGTCGCGGCGATCCGAGTGTCCAGCCGCCACGCCAAACACCAGCGGCAGCGCGAGCAGAAGCATTGGGAGCAGGCTGGCCAGGCTCAACTCGAAGTTGCGACCGTTTTGCCAGAAAAGAAAGGCAACGACAGAGATCACGACGGCTCCGCCGATGGCCAACGTCAGCGTCAAGCCGATCGCTTGATGCCACTCCTTCCAAATCAGGCTGCTGGCCGTCCGCCGCCACGCGCTTTGCGAGCGCACGCTGAATGTCGAATGGCCACGCGCCGCTGTGGCAGCCCCCGATCGTCGCAGCCAGGTCTGCCAAGAAGGGACGCCGTCTCTGAGCCACGCCGGTGCCGCGAGAACGTCAACGACTGCCAAGGCGGCGAAACACACGAGCAGTCCAACCTGGTGCTGACCGGCGAACGATCCCAGCAGCACGGTCGTCGCGATGCCGGCCACGGCGACCGTCGTCAGCACGTCCCGGAGGACCAGCGAGCAGAGCACGCCAACCACGAGAAAGGGGATCGGCATCAGCCAGGTGATCGCCAAGTCGAGCCGCGGAGCGAAGTCGTTCGACCGGTACGTGACGCGGGCGTCACCCAGCAGGGCACCACTGAGCGTCAACAGCAGAAACAGCGTATACGTGCCCAGAAGGATCCAACCGACCTTGCCCACAAGCAGGTCGGCGGTCTGCAGAGGCATCCGTTGAAAAAGCGATTTGGTGCGACCCTCGGTCTCGCCCGCGAAGGCAATCGCCGCCGAACCTGCCGCAAAACAACAGGAAACGACGACGTTGACCGACAGGAACCATTGAGCGCTCAGCGCCGACATGTACCAGTCTCGCCCGAGCAGCCTGGGCACGAACTGGATGAAGGCGCCCAGCAACAGGATCCAGAACCAGAACGCGCGCTGGACGCGGATCTCTTTCCAAAATATGCGGCCGACGATCGCCCGACTCATACGACCCTCTGGCTCTCGCTGTTTCCGACTCGGCCCGATCCGATCCGCGCTTCAATCACCGTCTTAATTTTCAGCGACTCAACCTTGAACATTCCGTCGTTATCCTCGCCGCGTGACTGGCGCGGCTTACAGGGCCGGCACTTCGCTCGGCGCTTCGGGCACCGGCTCGCCTTTCATGTAGCCGACAAAGATCTCTTCGAGCGACGGGCGACGCACCTCGACGCTGCGGATGTTTTCTGCGATGCGGAAGCCGTCGAACTGCGATTCGTCCATGTTCCGCACGAGCAGCCGCCACTGCCGCCCTTT
This sequence comes from uncultured Planctomycetaceae bacterium, assembly GCA_963800135.1. Taxonomy (GTDB): domain Bacteria; phylum Planctomycetota; class Planctomycetia; order Planctomycetales; family Planctomycetaceae; genus DASPSM01. The sequence continues at coordinate 724,876 of CAWCZR010000004.1, forward strand.
GAGTTCGCGATGCAGCACAGTCCCGGGCACACTCGGCAGATCGGGGACGCCGTTGCGGAGCGTGACGGTCAGCTCGCACACGCGGTCTTTGAGCGCCTCGAGCTGTTCGAGCAGCACCAGCTTTCCCTGCCGCAAGATGGCGACGTAGTCGGCCACCCGCTCGACCTCCGCGATCTGGTGACTGGCCAAAATCACCGTGCGGCCCTGGGCGGCCACGTCGACCATGCTCTCCAGAAATTCGCGGCGGACCATGGGATCGAGGCCCGACGTCGGCTCGTCGAGAATCAAAAGCTCAGGCCGATGCGCCATCGCCACCGAGAGCGAGACCTTGGCCCGCATCCCCTTCGAGAGTTCCTTGATGCGGCGACCGGGCGGCAGCTCGAAGTGCTCGACCAGCTCGTTGTAATGCCGCTGATAGCCGGGCGGATAAAAGCCGCCGACGAACCAGCCGACCTCGTCGACCGTCATCCAGTCGTAGAGGGCCGGCTGATCGGGTACGTAGCCGACGCGGCGGCGGATCTCCAGGCTGTGCTTGCGGCTGGCGAGCCCCAACACCGAAGCCTCGCCCGCGCTCGGATCGAGCAGTCCCAACAGGATTTTGATCGCCGTCGTCTTGCCCGCGCCGTTTTCTCCCAACAGTGCGAAGACCACGCCCGACTCGCAGGAGCAAGTCACGTCGTCCAGAGCCAACTGCAACTTGTACTGCTTGGTGACGTTGCGGAGCGAAAAAGCCTCGGTCATGACTGGTCCCTCTGGGTTTCGAGCCGGCCCAGCTCCTCGTCGGCGAGGCTGCGGATCTCGTCGGCCGGCAAACCACTTTGTCGGGCCTCCGCCAGCACGCTCCGCAGACGGGTGCGAATGAGCGCGGCCCGATCGGCCTGGCACTTCTTGGGAGCGACGGCCGTAATCTCGAGCCCGGTGCCGCGGAGCGCCTGCAGCACGTTGGCCGCCTGCAACTCGCGATAGGCGCGGGCGACCGTGTTCGGATTGACGGTCAGGTCGCGGGCCAGTTCGCGGACCGACGGCACGAGATTTCCCGGCTTGAGGGCATCGCTGGCGACGGCGAATTTCACCTGCCGCACGATCTGATCGTAAATCGCGATGCCGTTGGAGGGGTCGACATGCACAAACATGATTTCGTCCGTTGCGACCGCAGTCCACGGCGACGCGTCGAGGACTTTGTGGCTGGCGTGGTCGTTCCAATCGCCGTGTACTAGTCTGATAGTACAGTGGTACAACGAGCTGTCAAGCCGTTATTTTCTGCAAATTTTTTGAGTCACGTCGAGCGCCTCCCGCTGCGTCCGCCGGCCGCTCGCCCGTGTGTGTCAATTGGCCTATCATTCGCCCAGCCGCCACGAGCAAGCCCGTGGGCGTCTGCGGACGATGCTCGTGGTCGGTCATTGGCCTTACGACTGCGGAGTGAACCATGTTGCGTTGCGTGCTGGCTTTCATCGCGTTCGGCAGCCTAATTGTTTCGGGAGAAGCGGCCGTGCAGACGAAGAAAATCACCTACAAAGTGGGCGACCAGACTTTCATCGGGCATCTGGCCTGGGACGACGCCATCTCGGGCAAACGACCGGGCGTGCTCGTTTGTCATGAATGGTGGGGGCTCAACGACTACGCGCGGGGCCGGGCCGACCAGCTCGCCAAGCTCGGCTACATCGCGTTCGCCTGCGATCTGTACGGCGACGGCAAATTCACCAAGCACCCCAACGAAGCGATGGAAATGGCCACGCACGTGCGGCAGAACGTCGGCGAGTGGCAGAAGCGAGCCAGCACGGCCCTCGACATTCTCAAGCAGCAGCCCGAATGCGATGCGACCCACCTGGCGGCAATAGGCTATTGCTTCGGCGGCTCAACCGCACTCGAGCTGGCGTATTCCGGAGCCGACCTCGACGCCGTGATCACGTTCCACGCGGCGCTGCCCACGCCAACTCCCGAACAGGCCCGCGCCATCAAGCCGACGATCGTGATCTGCACCGGGGCGCTCGACTCGTTCATTCCCGACGAATCGATCCACAAATTCCGCAAGGCCCTGGACGAAGCGGGCACCGATTACGAGTTCGACATTTATGCCAAGTCGCGTCATAGCTTCACCGTTCCCGATGCCGACACGCACGGCAACCCGGGCATGTCGTACAACAAGCTGGCCGACGAACGCTCCTGGACCCGCATGCAACGCCTGTTCGAGGAAAAGCTGGGCAAGCACTGATCGTCGACCGCCGCAATCGTTTCGCTCAGTCCGCCGCGCCCGCGATTACTCGGCGAAGGCTGCCCGCCGCCCGCCCGGCTCGTACAATGCAATCGGCGGTCGCACCCGGGCTGTCGCACGCACTCGAGACACGCGAGTGCGGGGCGCTCGATGTACGGACGGCAAATAGATGCGGGTCGAGTCGGTTGCCGCAGGCCGGGCGCGGTGTGGAATCGATTTTTCATGCGCTGGCGACGTCGCGGTTTTTGGAACGCCTTGCTGATCGCCGCGATCGTCGGTCAGGCGACCGCTTCGCTGCGGTCGGCGCGGGCCGATCAGGATCTGTCGGCGGCCCGCGTGAAGGAATCAATCCGTAGCGCGCAGCAATTCTTAATGCGCGTGCAGAACCCGGAGGGCTCCTACGGTTTTGGCGGCGGCCCGGCCGGCGGCCACGCTTCGGGCGCCACTGCTCTGGTGATGCTGGCCCTCTTGACCTCGGGGGTGCCGGCCGACGATCCGTCAGTCGTCCGTGGCCTGCGATTTCTGCGGCACGTTCCCGATCCGCGATCCACATACGCAACGTATCAGCAGTCGCTGGTGCTCATGACCTTCTGCGCCGCCCATCAGTGGGACACCGATCGCATTCGCATGACGGGGATCGCTTCGCAATTGGAGGACTTTCAAGTCAAAGATGGCGGGCCGACCTCCGGCATGTGGAACTATGCCAAACACGTCGCCTTGGAGGACAACAGCAATACGCAGTTCGCCATCCTGGGTCTCCGGGAAGCAGCCATTGCGGGAATTAAAATCAGCCGCAAAACTTGGGAACGGACCCTCGAGCATTTCCTGCGGACGCAAAACGAAGACGGCGGTTGGGGCTATCAGATCAACTTGCATAGCACGGGCAGCATGACGTGCGCGGGCATCGGCTCCATCGTGATCTGCGAGCAGATGCTCGGCTCGGGCGGCGACGACACCAACGCCGACGGCTCGCCCAAGTGCTGTGACCGCAGCGACCGGACCACCGACGCCCTCCGCCGCGCCCAGCAATGGCTGTCTCGCTACTTCGCCGTGGGCGTCAACCCGGGTGAGCAGGGGGGTCGCTGGGTCCTCTATTACCTTTACGGCATCGAGCGGGCCGGACGGCTGTCGGGACAACGGTTCTTCGGCAATCACGACTGGTATCGCGAAGGGGCCGCTTACTTGATCGAACGGCAGTCGCGCCGTGACGGCAGCTGGAGCACGTCGGCCGGAGTCGAAGCCGACCCGCTGATTGGGTCGAGCTTCGCCCTGTTGTTCCTGTCGAAGGGGCTCGCCCCGGTCTCTGATCAACAAGCTCAATTATGGAACGCAGGCACGAGCGCAGCCGCCGAACTGGAATTTGCACCCGAACGATGCCCGCAACCTCACCGACTACGTCAGCGGTTTGCCGAAGTGGCCCAAGCTATTGACCTATCAGCAGGTCGATCTCGACAAGGTCGAGGCAACCGGCAGCGTCCGCGATTTGTTGCAGGCGCCCATTCTCTATCTCAGCGGGCTGGATGAGCCGAAGTTCACGGAGCCCCAGGTGAAGCTGCTGCGGGCTTACATCGAGCAAGGGGGCTTTGTCTTCGCCGTCGACAACTGCAACGGCGCCGGCTTCGACGAGGGCATCAAGAACCTGGTCGCGCGGATTTACCCGGGCGATGCGCAACTCAAACGGTTGCCGCCAGAGCATCCGATTTATCGCTCCGAGTTTCCGCTCGATCCCGAAGGGACGGAGCTCCTGGGAGTCGACTTCGGCTGTCGTATGTCGTTCGTCTATGCGCCCCGCGATCACTCGTGCCTGTGGGACAAGTGGTCGCTGCAGCCGGTCCCCAATCGCACCGCGGCCTTCAACCTGCTCGTGCTGCACGCGATGAAAGTCGGCGCGAACGTGGTGGCGTATGCGACGGGCCGCGAGCCTTACGACAAGCTCGACGCTCCGAACGTCGAGGCGGCCGGACCGCAAGACCACATCCAACGGGGATTGTTGCAAGTCGCCAAGCTCCGGCACACGGGCGATTGGGACGCGGCTCCGCGAGCCCTCTACAACGTGCTAATGGCCCTCAATGAGAGGTCCGGCGTGAAGGCGTCGACTCGGCAAAAAAATCTGCTTCCCAGCGATCCGCAGCTCCGCCGCTATCCGCTCGCCTACATGCACGGCCGGGCTACGTTCGAGCTGGGCCCGCAGGAAATCGAAAACCTCCGCAAATATCTCCAGAACGGCGCCGTTCTCTTCGCCGACAGCTGTTGTGGCTCGCCGCAGTTCGACAAGAGCTTTCGCGAAATGGTCCACCAGATCTTCCCCGATAAAAAGCTCGAGCGGATTCCGATCACGCACGAGCTTTTCTCATCGGGAATTGGATTCCCCATCCAACGGGTGAAACGCCGCATTCCGCAGAGCGGCAACGCGAACGACCCGCTCGATTCGACCTTCAAAGAGGGGGAACCTTACCTGGAAGGCATCGAGGTCAACGGTCGCTACTGCGTGATCTACAGCAAGTATGACCTGAGCTGCGCCCTCGAGCGGCAGTCCTCCGTCGCCTGCGCCGGCTACGACCACGCCGACGCGGTCCGCATCGCCTTCAACGTCATCCGCTACGCCCTGCTGCAGGACCTTTCCTATGCGGGGAAGATCAAGTAGCGCGGGCAGACTGCTTGGTTTGCCGGGTGATTGGTCGCGGGGTCGGCCGCTGATATAGTTGTGCTGGGGGTTCGGGTGCCGGGCATGCAGGTCCGGCGGTGCACACATGGCAGGGAAGGCGGGAAAGCCATGGAATACTACGACTTCGAGTCGCGTCTCAGTCAGCCGCTCAACATGAAGCTGGCTGAGCTCAAGCGCAGCGAGCGACTGCGGCACGTGATCTTTTCCGCCCAGTTCGACCGCGACCTGATCGACGACCTCGCGCGGATCGCCGACATGATCCGCCAGTTGGACAAATCGCGCGAAGGGAAGCGGTTCCTCGGCAGCCTGCTGACCAACTATCGGGCCATGCTCTACTTCACGCAGCCGTCGACCCGCACGTTCCTGTCGTTCTCGGCGGCCGCCCAGATGCTGGGTATCGCCTGCAACGAAGTCCGCGACGCGTCCGTCTCCTCGGAAGCCAAGGGCGAATCCCCGTTCGACTCGATCCGCATGTTCTCGAGTTACTTCGACATCGTGATCATGCGAAGCGTGGTGCCCAACTTTGCCGAGAGCTGCGCGTACCTGATGAACGATTTGGATTTGATGGATCATCGCAGCGCGCCGATCGTGAACGCAGGCTCGGGGGCCGACGAACATCCGACGCAAGCCCTGCTCGACGTCTACACCATCAAGCGGACGTTCCAGTTTAAACACCCCAAGGATTCGTCTCGCTGGAACCGGTTCGACGACGAACTGCGGCGCAAATACCCCGACCTGACCAAGAGCCTTGACGGCAAGCTCTACGGCTTCTGCGGCGACATCGGCCGCGGCCGGACCGTGCGGTCGCTGGCGAGCCTGCTCTCACTCTTCGACGACGTCTCGATGTGCTTCATCTCACCGCCGCACTCGAAGATGCGGTTGGGAAGCGACCTGCGCGACCGGCTGATGCGTAAGCACATCAAGATTTACGAGCTGGAGTCTTTTGAGGACCGGATCGACGGTGTGCCGGCCATCGAAGCCGTCGACTGCCTCTACATGACCCGCATCCAGCGCGAGCACGACACGCCCGACGACGCGGAGGCCTATCGCAACTTCGACCTGTCGAAGTACTGCCTGACCCGGGAGTTCGTCGCCCGCATGAAGGATTACGCCCCGATCCTGCACCCGTTCCCGCGGGACAGCCGCATCGGCGAGATTCCGACCGATATCGACAACGACCCGCGGGCCATGTACTTCCACCAGGCCCTCAACGGCATGTGGATCCGGGCGGCCCTGCTGGCCTACCTCTTCGTCGTCGATCAGCGGATCGTCAGCCGCTTCCAAAAAGACTTCGCCGAGTACCACGATTACAACATCGGAGCCCTCGAGCGATAAGACTGAAACGGGGCGCTCGAGCGCTCGTGGCGACGGCTGAAGCACTAAGTGCTTTGCTTTTCCTTCCGCTTCAACTCGGCATCGTGGTCTTTGAGGAAGCCGCGGATGTCGTCGGCGAAGCCAAGCAGCCGCTCCCACTGCTCGACGTAGAGCGTCACGGGCATCCGCTGCAGGCCGTAGACGCTGATCGCCCCTTTCTGGCTCACCTTGCAGTACAGGGTGCCGCGCTTGGGCGCCTCCTCGGCAAGCATCTTGGACGCTTCTTCGATCGACAGGTCCCCCGAGGCGACCTTGGCCAGCACTTCTTCCTTCTTCACGTCGTGCTCCTTTGCCCCGGTCGTCGGTCAGGTACGGCCGCGGGCGGCGCCTGCTCGAACGCTCGTGGGTCATTCGCCGGATCATTGCGGAACAGGGCCTATTCTGGAAATGCGGGCACGGGCTGTCCAGGGTGGCCAAACTCGGGGCGATTGCAGCATCGAGATGAGTTTCTCGTCAGTTTGGTAGTGCTCCGTGGCGATCGTCGCCTGCCATTCGGCCATCGATCGGCGACGGAATCGCCGTTCGCGCAGCTCGTTGACCCGCGTTTTGACCCGACCATACAATCAGGACCGGGCCCCTCGCGCTGGGAACTAGCGCTGCTCTTGCGCCGGAATCCGCCAACCTGAGAGGCCGTGGGATCGTGGCTTTCCTGCACGTGATCAAAGGCAGTCGCCCCGGGCAGGTGCTGGAATTGCGCGGCGAGCGGATGGTGCTGGGCCGGCATCCCAGTTGCGAAATCGTGCTCGATAACGCGGCCGTCAGCCGCCAGCACGCCCAAATTCTCAACCGCCGTGGCACCTTTTTCCTGGAGGATCTGCGGAGCCGCAACCGGACGTTTCTCAACGGCACGCCAATCGACGCGCGGATGCGGCTGAACGACGCTGACGAGGTGACGATCTGCGACATCGTCCTGCAATTCTTCCACGCCCGCAAAGAAGATCGGGACGAAAGCACGCCCGGCCGTCCGAGTGGCGAAATACCGCGCGATGATCCGCGCCGCACGCGGGCGATGCCGCAGCTTCCCCCGGGGGATTCGTCCGACGATGATGCGACCGAGTCGTCGTCGATCATCACCACGCTGGACGCCAAGTCGGTCCCCACGATGCGTCTGGGGGTCAAGCCGGAGGTCAAGCTTCGCGCGATCCTGGAAATGAGCAACACGCTCGCCCGCACGCTCAAGCTGGACGACGTGCTGCAGAGCCTGCTCGACGGGTGCTTTAAAGTCTTCCCGCAGGCCGACAGCGGCTTTGTGATGTTGGCCGGCAACGAAGAACGCGAAAACATCGTCAAGGCGTCGTTCGCCCGCGGCGGAGACGCCACCGGCTCCGTCCGGATGAGCAAAACCATTCTGCGCACGGCCATGCAGAGCGGCGAGGCCATCCTCAGCGCCGACGCGCTCGAGGACAGCCGCTTTGACGCCAGCGAAAGCTTGGACGGCCTGAGCATCCGCTCGATGATCGTCGTCCCGCTGATCTCCAAGGGCGAATCCCTGGGGGCCATCCAGTTACAGACTCAGAGTCTGCGGCACCAGTTCACCCAGAGCGACCTGGACGTGCTGATCAGCGTCGGCTCGCAGGCCATCCTGGCGATCGAAAACGCCCGCCTGCACGAAGACTTGCTCCGCCGGTCCGACATCGAGCGGGAGCTGCGATTCGCCACGCAAGTGCAGCTCGGCTTCCTGCCCGAGGTCCGGCCCGCGCCGCCAGGTTACGAGTTCTTCGATTACTATGAGCCGGCCGAGCGCGTTGGCGGCGATTATTTCGATTACATCCCGCTCAACGACGGGCGGATCGCCATCGGTCTGGCCGACGTCGCGGGCAAAGGCATTCCCGCCGCGCTGTTGATGGCCCGGCTCTATTCGTCGGTGCGGCTGCACATGTTCTCGCAGCCGACGCCCGGCAAAGTGCTCTCAGGCCTCAACGCCGAAATCTATTCGCAGAGTATGGGGCACCGCTTCGTCACTTTCGTGCTCTTAATCCTCGATCCCGTCCGGCACGAAATCACGATCGCCAATGCCGGCCATCTGCCTCCCATCGTCCGCAAGGCCGACGGCACGGCCGCCTCGATCGGCCGCCAAGAATCGGGAATGCCGCTGGGGATTAATCCCGAGTACACCTACGGCGAACTCAAGGTGCCTTTCGAGGCGGGGACCAGCCTGGTCGTCTACACCGACGGCATCACCGAGGCGATGAACGCGGCCAACGAGCTGTTCGGCCGAGTGCGGCTCGAGCAATTCGTTTCTTCCGTGGCCGGAACGGCCGAGGAATTGACCAAGGCCATCGTCACCGAGGTCGATCACTTCTGCGGCACCCGCCCGCAGCGCGACGATATGTGCCTCGTCTGCCTGCGAAGGCTGGACGATTCGACGCCGCTTCGCGACGATTCCACCTGTCCGTCGATGTCCGTTATTGCGGACGTCCCGCGGCCCCAGGACCCCGAGCAGGCCTGACCGAAGGACGCCCCCATGACCTGAGCCGAAAGGTCCGACGGTCCACGCCACCTGGGTGCTTCGAGCGAAAACCCTTCCCGCGCACGTCCGAGCCGCTCCCTTTCGATGCCGACGCTGTCGCTCGATAATCTCTGCGGGACACACTCTGCGGAACTAAGATGAGTCAGATCCACGAAATCGACGGCGTTCGCCTGCATCTCGGCTCCCCCGACCGTTCGGAGGGGACCTGGATCGGGCAGCGGGAAATCCTCAAACAGATCCTGGCCTGCTGGTTGGTGGTCGACGAAAAAGATCTGCCGCTCACGCCGCGGCTGATGGGTCCGCCGGGCATCGGCAAGACGACGCTGGCGATTGCCGCCTCGCGCGAGCGTCAGCAGTCGCTCTACGTGTATCAGTGCACGGCCGACACGCGCCCGGAAGACTTGCTGGTGACGCCCGTCCTCGCCGAGAGCGGCACCATCAAGTACCACGCCTCGCCCCTCGTCTCGGCGATGATTCAAGGCGGCATCTGCCTCTTGGACGAAGGCAACCGCATGAACGAGAAGTCGTGGGCCAGCCTGGCGCCGCTCCTGGACCATCGTCGCTACGTCGAATCGATCGTCGCCGGCATTGTGATTTCCGCCCACCGTGAGTTTCGCTGCGCGGTGACGATGAACGAAGACGAATCGACGTTCGAGATCCCCGACTACATCCAAAGCCGCCTGCAGCCGACGCTCGGGCTGTCCCACCCCAATCGCGAAGACGAGTTGGCCATCCTCCGCTATCACCTGCCGTTCTCCGACGCGGAAATGCTCAACCTGACCGTCGAGTTCCTGCAGAACGCGCACCAGCTCAAGCTCGACTTCTCGTCGCGGGACGGCATCAACGTGCTGCGCTACGCCCTCAAGCGGATCGCGCAGGATCCCAAGCATCCGCTCGGCAAAGACCAGGCCTGGCGAGAATCGCTGGCCAAATGCCTGGGCGAAGACGCCCTCGACCTCGACTCGCTCGCCGAACGCAAGGCCCGCCAGCTGGGCAGCAACGCGGTCCCGATGGGTCTGGGCGACTTCTTCTTCTCCCCCGACGATCCCCTGAATCCCGACTACGACGATGATGAAAAGGACGATGACGACGAATAGGCGGCGAGGCCCGGCCGCACGAGCTTTTTCTTGAGCCAAAATGATTTCCGACTTTCTCCGCATCAGCCCGAAGATTGCCTGTCTGCCGATCATTCATGGCAGCGGCGATTATGCGATCGAAGTGCGGCGGCGAATGTTGGCCACCGACTTTGATTGCTTGGCCGTGCCGTTGCCCCCGTCGTTTCAGGCCGACGTCGAGCGAGCCGTCCACCTGTTGCCGTCGATCTCGGCCGTGCTGCAGGATGAATCGCGATTTGTTTCGGACGACGAGGCCGCGGCCGACGAGGCGTTCGGGGACGAGGACGCCGGGGCAGAGGAACCGGCGACAGAAGCCGGGCCGTCGTGCAGTTACGTTCCCATCGACCCGTGCCAGGGAGTGATCGCCGGCCTGCGATTCGCGCTGCAGGAGCAAATCCCGCGCGCGTTCGTCGATCGGGAGACGGCAACCTTCGAGCCACAGACGGCCGTGCTGCCCGACCCGTACGCGCTCAAACGCGTTTCGGTCGAGCGGTTTGCCGCGGCCGTGCTGCCGGCGATCGGACCGCCGCGGCGCGTGCAGCATCGGCAGCGCTGCCTCACGATGGCCGCTCGACTGCGCGAGTTGGAGCGCCGGCACTCGTCAATTCTGTTTCTCTGCTCGCTGATGGACTGGCCCTGGATTCGCGACGCCTACCGCGACGGCCGCCCGCTCGACGACGATGAGGACTTCGTTGAGCCGACGAAGATTGTCTCCGTTCAGGCGGCTACGCTCGCGTTTTTCCTGGGCGAGTTGCCCTTCGTCACCGCGGAGTACGAGCGGGCCCGCGCCAATTTGGACGACGACGAGAACCTGTCGATCGACGGCATCAAGTCGCTCGTGCTGGCAGCCCGCGATCGCTATGCCAGCGATCTCAAGTCGTTGGCCCGCGCTGTCACCCCCAAGCTCCTCTCGGTCTATTTCCAGTACGTCCGCAATCTGTCCCTCATCGAGCGGCGGATGACGCCCGATTTGTATTCGCTGGTGACGGCGGCCCAGCAAGTCTTCGGCGACCAGTTTGCCCTGCACGTCGCCGAGACGGCCCGCGAGTATCTCGACGCCGGTCCGGCCCCCTTTGCCCGGATGCAGATGGGCATCAATCAGGCCCGATTGCCCGACGGCGAAATCGTGAGCATGAAGAATCGGTTGCCCGGCCAGGCGGTCGTCTGGCGGCGCTGCGAGCTGCGACCCCGACCGCCGCGGCCCGATCAGCTCAAATGGCGGATGCAATGGAATCCGTACAGCCAGTGCAGCTGGCCGCCGGAAGACGTCGCCATCGAGCGGTTCCGCACGCACGTCAAAGACGCGGCGCTGGCGCTCTTGGGCAACGACCTGGCCCGCACGGAAAAGTTCACCACGAGCCTCAAGGACGGGCTCGACCTCCGGGAGACGTTGCGGAACTGGCACACCGGCGAACTCTACGTGAAGATCTTTCCGCCCGCGCGCGGAAACCTCGATTGCGTGATCATGCTCTTCGACGCGCCGGCCGACCCGCGCGACTATCCCTGGCGGATCACCTGGCACGCCGAAAGCCACGACGAGTCGACTCTGTCGTTCTATGCCACCGATTTCGGGAAGGAGACGATCGGCCCGGGGATTGCGCTGGCGACCTACGGCGGGGCGATGTTCCTCTTCCCGCCGCGGCCCATACGCGACGTCTGGCGTGACCGCCGTTTCGACTTCACCGACACGCTGGAAGAGCGTCTGATCGCGGCCGGCTGTTTTTACAGCCGCGAAAAGCACGTCGCCCTGCTGAGCGCGGCACCGCCGGGCCCGGGCATCCGCCGCCTGGCGCAAATACCGCCGCAAGCTCATCCACATCCCGCTGAGCCGCTTCAGCCAGGCGACAATCCAACAGCTGCGAATGTTCCACGTCCTCAACGGCCGCCAAATCCGCAGCTTCGCGGCCCACTTCATCCGGCGTGCTTGAGCGCTGCGGCTCGTCACGGCACTGCCCTGTTCTCAAGCCGGCTCAATTGGCGCTTCGCCCTCCCGATTCTTATGCAGTTGCCGCGCGCCATGTGTATTGATACTATAATACACATATGCCAGCCGACGGGCGGTTTCGGTTTCATGTTGCGCCGAGTTCCGGCGTACCGATTTATCGGCAGATTTTCGACCAGGTGCGGGCGCAGATTGCGACCGGCCGGCTGACCGACGGGGACTTTTTGCCTTCCGTCCGGCAGGTGGCCGGCGAGCTGGCCGTGAATCCGATGACGGTCTCCAAGGCCTATTCGCTCTTGGAACGCGACGGAGCGGTCGAGCTGGTCCGCGGGCACGGAATGCGCGTCGTCGGTCGCACCGTGCGGCAGCGACAGTCGGCCGATCGCGACGAGGTCGTCCGCCTGGTGCGGCGGCTGGTCAATCGGGGGCGGGCGGCGGGCCTTTCGCCCGAAGACATTTGCGCCCTGGTAAACGCGGCTTTCGAGGAACGTCACCATGAGCGAGTTCGTCCTCACTCTCAATAACGTCTCCAAGTCGTTCGATCTGAAGACGGTGCTCAACGACGTCTCGCTGGCCGTCGCTCCCGGCTCGGTCATAGGCCTTCTCGGGAAGAACGGAACCGGCAAGACGACGCTCCTCAAGTGCGCGCTCGGCTTGCTCAAGCCGCAACTGGGAGAAGTGCGAGTCTTTGGCGAGCCCGCCTGGACGCTCAGCGGCGAAGCGAAGGCCCGGATCGGCTACGTCCCACAAACGCCGGCCTTGTATCCGTGGATGAGTGTCGGCCAGATCATCGACTACCAGGCCTCGTTCTACCCCCACTGGAACGACGATCTGATCGAGCGGCTGCGAAACGACTGGGGCCTCCATCCGTCCGATAAGGTCGGTCCCCTTTCGGTCGGCCAGCAGCAAAAGCTAAGCATCCTCCTGGCGATCGGTCACGAGCCCGATCTGTTGGTGCTCGACGAGCCGGCGGCCGCCCTCGACCCCGAGGCGCGACGCAGCTTTATCCGCACGGTCCTCGACCTTGTCGGCAAGGGGCGCACGGTGCTGTTCTCGACGCACATCACGTCCGACGTCGAGCGGATTGCCGAGCGAATCGTGATTCTCGAGCGCGGATCGATCGCCGTCGACGAAGAGCTCGACCGGCTCAAAGAGCGGGTCAAGCGGCTGCACGTCACCTCGCGAACCCCGTTGCCGGCGGGATTCTCGGTGCCCGGATCATTGCGGCTGGAGCGCAACGGCACAGAAGCTCTCGTCAGCGTCCCCAACGCGTCGCCCGAAATGATTCGCGATCTCAAAAGCCGCTGGTCGGTGGCCGTCGACGTCGAAGATCTCAGCCTGGAGGACATCTTCCTCGAGGTGACGCGTGCGTAATCGCTACCGGGCGGCCTTACGAACCTATCGACGCCCCGCTTTTCTGGGCGTGCTGATCGCAGCCGGCGGGTGGCTCGTGATGCTGGGGCTCATGATCTTCCTCTCGCGCGTCCTCCATCAAGTGCCGGAGGCTCCGGAGTCCGTGCAAAATCAGATGCGGGAAGCGCGGGCGCCGCAGGTGAGGGAAGTGCAGCTCACGGTCGTAAGCGGTTTTGTCGGCTTTTACTCATTCGTCTTACTGAGCTTTGTGGGCACCGGCCTGAGCATCCATCTGAAAGCCATGTTGGGGGCTCCCACTTCGCCCCTCGTTCCCGGGCTGCGGCAGACGCACCTGACGCTTGCCGGACTGATGATCGCAGGCGTGATTGGTGTGCTCGCGCTGGCGATCTGCTGCGGGCCCGGGCTGGGGGTCTCTCCGCTCGCCGTTGTCGCGTACCTGCTGGCCATGCTGGCAATCCCGGCGTTCCTGGCTCATTGGCGGCCGGAAACGCTGGTGGTGATGGTCATCGTCATGCCGGGTCTGGTGGTGACCCGGCAAGGTCGGGCCTTCATCTGGCCGCCTTCGACGGAAGTCACGATGGTCGTCCTCGCCGTCGCGATTGGCTGCCTGGTGAGCGTGGGAATCCGCCTCGGTCGGTTCAACGAAGAGATGCGCGAGTTTCATCTCCGCATCCAAACCGGCGTCTCGCCGGGAGCGACCCGAGTGCTAGTACTCGGACCCCCCCTCGGAGACATTCGCTATTGGCGCGGAGTCGCGCGCGAGCCCCCGCGAATTTGCTCTGGCGCGCCCGACACTGGCATGCGGCTTGGGGCACGCTTTGGGTGGCGCCCGTGACGGGTCTCTGCTTTGGTGCCACAACCGGTTTCGTAGCAATGTTCCTCTGTCATTTTTCAGTTCGGGAACTGATTGGCTCCCCGAGCCTGCCCTATCTGGCCGTCATCCCCATTGTCGGTGTGCTGGGGCAGAATCGTCCGTTGCTGATGCAGGAACTGCTGCGCCCGCAATCGCGCAGCGAGCACGTGCGGGCCGTTGGCGCGGCTTTAGCGACGGCGACGTTCTTGTGCTGGGTATCGATTCTGGCCGGGGCCGTCCTGACGTGCTGGATCCTGAAGCAGGAGGGTCCCTCGATTGAGGACCTGTGGCGCCCGGCGCTCTTTTCTATCAGTTGTGTGCTGACGCTCTTCGGCATCGTGACGTGGCCTTATCGCAGCGCCTTCGTCTACGTGTGCTATTTCGGGATGTGCGGCGTGATCGGTTCGTTCGCGCTCGTTCCCATGCCGCTGTCGGGTCATGGTTTCGCGATCGCGTCCTCGGCCCTGGCTCTGGCCGGCGTGTTTCTCATTCGCCGATCCTACCTGCACTGGGTGAATGACGAAGTGGATTGGAACTCGGACGTATGGAGCCCGCTGCGGAGCTGGCGATCGCGTTCCGCGGGCGTAGGATTGCCACGATGACGACTTTGGGTGCAATCTCACGAGGAAGGCGGAACCCCTACTTTGAGGTCCTGCGGAGCTACGCGCGCTGGCGGTTCATAGCGATCGCGATCGGCGTGCCGGCAATGACGGCAATGCAGATGGCTCACCGGGCGCGTGACGTTGCGGACGCTTTTGGGCTGCTGGTGCCGTTTTGGATCCTCGCAAGTCCGCTCATTTCACATTTGAAGGAGATGCTGAGTGGCCCGAGGTCGCGTTTGACTCCGAGACACGTTCAGGCCCATTTTGTCGTCGCGGGACTCTTCGCGGGGTTGTTTGTCGGGTTGATTCCACTGGGGCTCTCGTGGGCGTTCCTCGGTCCTGACGGTCCCCATTTGTCAATTGTCGCCGAGACTTTCGCAACTTTTGCGGTCGCCTGTTTTGTGTGCCAATCTCCTCGCGGTCTGTCCACCTTGGCTTTCATCGCATTGTGGTGGACATGCCTTGAGCTGTCTGGCGGAATCGTCACTGTCTCGCTGAGCATAGTTCCGGCACTGCTCCTGCTTGCGGGCAGCCTGCTGGTGCTGATGGTGGTCGCCGTGCGGTTCACGTCGGCGAGCGAGGTCGCGGGCGGCGACCGATCAGCGCTCGAATTAACTGGGCGAGTGGCGGCCCGCGTGATCTTCAAGTTTTGGCGACGGCCGGCTCTCGACGGACGCAGCTACCGACGACGTTTTGCGCCGCTTGATGCGGTGAATTTAGCCAACGCCGGAATGTGGCGACATGCACGCCATTGGGACGCGGTCTGGGGCCTGACGCACCAAGGGATTGGCAGCGGCCTATTCTTTGGCGGGTTGATCCTTACCCTGCGATTCCTCTTGCGTTCAGTCGACCTGGACCTGTGGGCTCTCCTGCTCATTTTCTTGCCATTTGCCGCCTATTTGCCTTCCGTGACATTCGGAGATCCGTCGTCGCGCATGTTGCTGATCCACGAATTCTTGCGACCTCACAACCGTCGGCAGCACGTGCAAGCCGTGGGACTCATTACGGTCGGGTCCGTGGCCTCGATGCTGGTTTTGGCGATCGGGATTCCGGATGGGAGATTGGGTTCTGGGGAAAGCAGTCTTTCGTCCCGCCATCTGGTGGGCGGTGATCGCCTACGGCGCCTGGACTCCGATCTTTCTGGGAATTGGCACCGCGAATCTGGATCGGGAGGAATCGCTGACGGCTCTCATCAGCGTGCTGATTCTCTATGCGGTGTACGTGTTCATCATCGCGGCAGCTCTGAGCGATTCGTTCTATATCGTGGCCGCGATCGCGGCCTGCGTCGTGTCGGCGGTGGCGTTCGCCGTTGCGCGGGCGGCCTACCGCTCCTGGCTGGATCGCGATCTGTGCTGAGGACCGCGGTATTGCAGGGCATCAATGCAGCTCGTTCGGCGCCGCGGCGAAGTTGATGGCGTGGAATTTGGCGGCGCGGCAGGCGTCGTAGACGGCGATTACGTCGCCCCAGGGGATTTTTCCCTGCACGTCGAGGATCACGTTGCTTGCTGCGTCGATCCCCTTGGCGGAGCGAAGCGCTTGCGGCAAGAGCCCAGCGTCGCCGGTCGGGCCGTCGTTGATGCGGACCTCCGTGTGTGTGTCGGGGGTGTCGCGGCGGAGGTGCAGCCAGAGTTCCGGGACGCGTTCGATGGCGGGGGTTGTCAGCGGGACTGTCGACCCCACGGCGCCCGCTGAGAGCGTCGTCGAGAGAGTTCGCTCGGCGACGCGGCCGCTGGAGGCCAGCACGAAGAAGACGAGCAACTGGAACACGACGTCGACCATGGGCGTCACCGTGCGATCGAAGTCGCACACCGGACCGCTGGGTCGGACCTTGGCCACCCGCATCGTCTGTCCTATTTCCCTTCGACGGCCACGCGAAGATTGGTGATCCCGTGTTGCGCCAGGCGATGATCATCGGCTTGACGTCAGCGAAGGGGACGGTGCGATCCGCGCGCAGGCGGACGTCAAGAGTCTGCGGCTCGCTCCCGGCGCGCTCGATGAGCAGTCGCTCGACGTCGGCTGCCGCCACTTGCTCGCCGGCGACGAAGATGCGGCGGTCGGGGCCGAGCGTGATCGTCAGACGCCTGGGGGCGGACTGTTCGTTCGCGTCGAACTGGCCGGCCGCCGGCAGAGCGACGGGCTGGGCCGTCTCTTTGCGGACGTAGAGGCTGGCCAGCGCGAAGAAGACGATCAGGTTGAAGACAATGTCGATCAGCGGCGTGATGTTGAACTTCACGCCCGAGTCGCGAGGGCGGACGGGGGGCCTCATGCCGACTTCTCCCGCTCGATGGCCACGGGAGGGAAGGCGGGCCGCAGACGCTCGCCCTGGTTTCGTGCCTTGAGCTGCAGGGCGCGGGCCTTGCGGCGGCGGGCAGCCTGGTCGCGGCGATACTCGAAGAAGATGTGGTCGGCGACCTGCGAGCAGTTGGCAACCGCCTCGTCGACACGGTTGCGGAAGTAGGCGTAGGCGGCGTACGCGGGGATTGCCACCGCCAGACCGAGAAGCGTCGTCACGAGGGCCGTCGAGATGCCCGGAGCCAGCTCCGTTACAGCGACGTTGGCCTTCGACGCGAACTCGGAGAAAGCCAGCATCATTCCCCAGACGGTCCCCAGCAGGCCCAACATCGGGGAGAGCGTGCCGATCACCGACAGATAATCGATCTTGCGATACAGCCGGCCGGCGTGCTGGGCGCAGGCGTCTTCCATCGCCTTTTCGACGGCCGAATAGCCGGCGTCGACCTCGGCCAGGCCGGCGCCGATCACCAGAGCCAGCAGACTGCCATTGTCACGACATTCGTCGGCTGCCTGCTTGAACTGTTTCTGCGTGATCAGCTCCTGGAGCCGTTCGGCCAGCCGCCGCGGAATGGTCGCACCGCGACGCAACGAGATCAGGTATTCGAACACCAGGGCTGCCATGCCGACGCTGAGCGCGCCGATGACGATGCCCACGCCGCCACCGGCCTCCAGCAGTTTGCGAAAGTCGAGATGCGCCAATCCCGGCGGAAGCGGCCCCTCGGCCCGCGCGATCGCCGGGAAGAGTGCGAGGGCCAGCGCCGCGAGCAGGCCGTAACGAGCCGGTCGCAAGCGGTTTGAGTCGGAGCTGCGTCGTCGCAAGGGAGACATGGTTCAATGCTCCTCGCCGGAGGATCGGTCGATTTTGCGGGCCGTGCTCGGCGCGTCGAAGCGAGAGACGTCGCGGCAGACGTATTGGCCGTCGTTTTGGTCGGCCAGTTTGCGGAGGAAGTCGGTCGCCAGGGCGGCGTCGGGATCGTCTTCCGAGCGGAATTGGACGCAGTGGATTCGCGTGCGTCGCTCACTGAGCCGCTTCAACTCCTCCAAGTCGGACGGCGACAGGCCCGGTTTGCCGCCGTCGGTGAGGAAAAAGACCACGTCGGGATGCAGCCGCAGCGCCAACTCGAGAGCGGCCAGGTGCACCGTCCCTCCGTTCGGTTCGATCTCCGCGCTGAACTCGGCGGCGTGCCGCAGATTCCTTTCGTCGGCCGCGAAGTAGCGAAAATCGACGTTGCCGGGAACTTTGAGCCACCGTTGTTCGGTATCGTAGAAGACGATTTGAAACTGCTGGAACCGGTTGAGCGTGTGCAAGCTTCGCAAGAGCTCGCGCTTGGCGGCGCCCATCGCGTCGTGGCTGTACATGCTGCCCGAGCAGTCGATGACGTAAACGAATCGGCTGCCAACGTCGACGATGCCGAAGAACGGCGTCGTGCCCCGCGATCCATGGCGACCACCCCCGCTGCCGACTATGCCGGCCTTGCCGTCGGACGACCGCGGTTGGGAATGCGCTTGAAACAATCCGGGGCGCTCGGGAGACTCGCCAGGACCGAGGATTGGTGAGGCGGGAACCAGATTCTGCGAGTGAGACGCGCTTGCTGAAACCGTGATCGGCGGTGTCGGCATCAGCGGCGCGGGAACGATGGGTGTCGGAACGATCGAGGCGGAGACGTCGGGTAAGGCGTTCTTGACCGGCGGCTTAGCGGTCGGCGTCGCCGGAGGAAGTGCCTGGGGAGCGCTGGTGTCGACCGGGACGAATTTTGTGTCGCCTGTCGTGTCGCGGGCTGGGCCGTGTCCGCCTCCATCGCCATCGGTGCCGTCGCCCAAGTGGCCGACCCAGATGCCGACCGACCGCAGGTCGCCGTCCGGGTCGCCGACAATTCCCCCGCGCAGCCCGGGCAGAGACACGGCCAGCACGACGAAGAGTCCCGCGTGCAGTACGAGCGAAAGCAGCCAGCTTGGGACTTTGGCCCCCAAGCCCGGGCGCCGGTGCGAATCGTGCGCCCCGGGGTCGAAGAGCTGGGGTGGCGCATTAGGATCGGAGGTCACCACCCGCAAGCTTTGGGAGTCTTTCGGGGGGTGATTCATAGGAGGCAGCCAGCCCAAAACCAGTCGCGCGGAGGCCGTCAGTCACCAGGCGCGGGAAAAAGCCGCGGCAGTTTAGGTGCCTTGGGAAATTCGGTCAATATGTTTCCCCGCCCTCCAGACGCCCTACCAAGCCTCGAAAAACCGGTTCGGCGAGCCCCCCTCTTCCACGACATCGATGCGCACGAGTGCCAGGCACCGCGGGCAGCGACCGATGAACGCGTCGCCATTGGGGTTGAGATAGGCCCGCACGTACGTGCGGCAGCACTTCATCATGATGCCGATAAATTCTTTGCGCGCATTAGCGGCGGGTTCATTGGCGGCCGTCGATCGCACGGCCGGCGATGTGGCCGGCAGAGATTGCTCGTCCATGGAGGGATGCCTCGGGGGGATTGGGGGCGGCGTTTTAGTCTTTGCCCCGAGGCATTGGCAATGCCGATTCGTGACCCTGCGGGGAGCGTGCGCGAAGCCTTGAATTCGCCGCTCGCTTGACCCAGAATGCGTCCTGTTCGAAAAAGACGGAAGCGGCCGAATGAACCGCAGACCGTGAGCCGCACCGTCAACCTTTTCACCCCGCAACGACGCCAATTATGTCGATCGAGATCGCTGAAAAGCTGAAAGCTCAGCTGACGGACAAATACGTCGTCGTAAAACATGGAGTCGCCGAGCTGAAGCGGTTCGAGACGCTGACGGGCGTCGTGAAGACGGTGAATATGAGCGGGCGGGCGCTCGTGCAGTTCGATGGCCCGGTCGACATCAGCTGGTACGACATCGATCCGCAGTACCTGAGCGTGGTCGACGCCCCCGTCAAGAAAGCTGTCCCAGATAAACACGCCAAAGAGGCGCCTGCCAAGGCCGCCGCACCGGCCGCGGCAAAACCGGCCGCCGCCAAGCCGGCAGGGATGAGCCCGCTTGAAATGGCTCGTGCGCAAGCGGCCGCCGGAGCCGCGGCCAAAGCCGCGCCGGCCAAAACTCCCGCGGCAGCGGCACCCGCGGCCGGGTCGGCTCCTGCCGCCGGCGCGAAACTGTCGCCATTGGAGTTGGCTCGCCAACAGGGCGCCCTGAAAGCCGGCGGTGCCGCACCGTCCGCCAAGCCTGCGGTAGCCGCACCGGCTGCCGCCGCTCCGCCGGCCGGCAAAAAGATGTCGCCCCTTGAACTGGCGCGATCGCAAGGAGCGGCCACAGAGGGTTGCCTGAGCACTCCGGCACCGGCCGCGGCTCCAACACCGGCCGCCCAGGCGGCTCCGCCGACGGCGTCCGCTCCGCCAGCGGCCCCTCCGGCGGCAGCGCCCCCAGCTGCGGCTCCCACTCCGCCGGCCGCGCCCGCACCGGGCGGCAAGAACCTCTCGCCGCTGGAACTCGCGCGGCAGCAAGGCGCGTTCAAGCGCTAGAGGTCAGTGATCGATCGTCAGCAGTTGGCGCTCGGCGTGCGCAATCGCACCTGCGGCACTCGCCTCGGCGACGCTCACCTAGTTCGCCCCGAAGGTCAGCGTGTCGTCTTGCTTGGCGATCGTGGCGAGAGCCTGCCAGAGCTGCGGGTTGACGCTGTCGATCACGAATTGCACGCTGCCGTCGCACAGCAAGAGGTTCACGCCGTTGCCGTGCATGCTCGAGAAGGCCTCGAAGTGCTGGGCCGGATCGTCGGGCGGCTGATCCGTCGAACCCAGAACACGGCCGACCGATTCGACGCCTCCCGGAGGGGCCCCGAACCACATCCCCTGGATCGGCGGCGACGTCGTCATGTTCGTGCGGCGCTCGCTCACCATCAGCGTCTGAGTCAGGCCGTCATGGATGTTGCCCACCGCGATGCGGCTGTTGAGATAGAACACGCCGTTGCCCGGGCAGGCGACTCCGACCGCATTCGAGTAGCAGGGGTGATAGTCGAGCGAGCCGAACGAGGCGATGTAGTTCGACGTCGCGAAGGTCACCGGCAAATTCGGATTGGTGTGCGGCGGGTTGACCGCGACGGAGACCGTCTCCGGTCCGGTGTCGCTCGGGCAGCGGTAGAGCGGTATCACGTAGGGCTGCAGCGTCGAGTCGGTCGGGTCGCTGATCCCCACGTTGGGATTGAGGGGCGGCGCTTTGCCATTCTTCTCTTTGCTCATGAACCCGGCTGCCGTCTGCTCGATCTGCGGCAGGATCAGCGACGACCACGCGAGCCCGCTGCCGCCGTTGACGTCCTGCTGCGCGTCGGTGACGCCGATCCAACCGGGCGGAAACAACTGGTACGTGTCGTGATAGTTGTGCATCGCAATGCCGATCTGGTGCAGGTTGTTGCGGCACTGCGTGCGGCGTGACGCTTCGCGGGCGGCCTGCACGGCCGGCAACAGAATGGCGACCAGAACGCCGATGATCGCCATGACCACCAGCAGTTCGATCATCGTAAATCCGATTTGTCGTCTGTAACGGGCCATCGGTGCCTCGCTGCCTGGTCTCGAGTCCAAGGTCAAAGGTCCAATCTCCGTGGTTTCAGGCCAAGAAATTCCGTCGGACAAGGTGCTAGACGCGCGTGCGGAAGTGCCGGCCTGAACGCGGATCGCCCACACAGCCACATTATGAAGATTCTCGGCGCGAAGGGGAAATGACATTTGGCCGAACCGATTGATAGACGGAACAAACGCCGGCTGCACATCCGGAAAGGACAGCCGGGCCTGCGCTTTTTGTCTGCCGACGAGCTCGAATCACAGGATCCGCGCACCGCCCGACCGGTCCGACTACAATTCCCAGGCGAACAGCACTCCGGAGTCACTCCATCCATGACCGTCCAACCATGACCGATCACCCGTCGCGATTCGGGCAGGCGCTGGCGTATGCCGAGTTGGCCCATGCCGGCCAAATGCGCAAGGGAACGACCGTTCCGTACGTCGCCCATTTGCTGGGAGTAGCCGCGCTGGCCCTGGAGCACGGAGCCGACGAGGACGAGGCGATTGCCGCCCTGCTGCACGACACCGTCGAAGATTGCGGCGGGCTCGACCGGCTCCGCGACGTCCGCGAGCGGTTCGGCCCCAACGTGGCCGACATCGTGATGGGCTGCACCGATGCGACCGAAATCCCCAAGCCCCCCTGGAAAGAGCGCAAGCAAACCTATATCCACGACCTGCAGGCGGCCTCCCCCTCGGTGCTGCTCGTCGTCGCCTGCGACAAGCTGCACAACGTCCGCTCGCTGGTCCTGGCGCTGCAGCATCAGGCAGACGACGCTTGGAAGATTTTTAAAGGGGGCAAGAACGGCACGCTCTGGTATTACCGCGCCGTTTACGACGTCCTCGCCCGACGCGGCGTTCGTCCGATCCTGCTGAGTGACCTCAAAGCCAGCATTGAGGAAGCGCATCGACTGGCCGGTTCGCAGGTCCCTCTGAGCCACGTCGACTTTCCCGAGAAGTAGCCTCGAGGCGCCGAGCGCCCGTTTTCCATGCACGACGACCGCCGCCCGCCGCTGCCGATTGACGAGATCCTGCCGCAGATTCGGGACGCGCTGACCGCTGGCTCGAACGTGGTGATCGGGGCGCCGCCGGGTGCCGGCAAGACCACCCGCGTGCCCCCCGCGCTGCTCGATCTGCCTCTGGCCACGTCCGGCCGCGTGCTCGTCTTGCAGCCCCGGCGGATGGCGACACGGGCCGCGGCCCGGCGCATCGCGGCCGAACGTGGCGCGACGGTCGGCGACGAGATCGGCTACCAGGTGCGATTCGAGCAGCGGATCAGTGCGCGCACCCGGCTCTCCGTCGTGACGGAAGGCATCCTGCTACGGATGCTGCATGACGAGCCCCTGTTGGAGTCGATCGGCGCGGTCGTCTTTGACGAGTTCCACGAGCGGAATCTTAACAGCGATCTGGCGCTGGGCATGGTCCGCCGCATTCAGCAGACGGTGCGGCCCGAATTGCGGATCGTCGTGATGTCGGCGACGCTCGACGCGCTTCCGGTCGCGGCGTTTTTGGGCGGCTGTCCGGTGATCGAGTCGGCGGGTCGCATGTTCCCCGTCGCCATCGATTACGCGGGGGCCAGCGACAAGCGGGCGCTCGCGGCATCCGTCGCGGCTGGCATTGAAGAGGTGTTTGATCGCACGCCGGGCGACGTGTTGGCCTTTTTGCCCGGCGTCGGCGAAATCCGCCAGGCCGCGGCCGAAGTGCAGCCGCTCGCCCGCCGGCACAATCTGGCCGTGTTTCCGCTGTATGGCGACCTGCCGCCCGAAGAGCAGGACGCCGTGCTCATGCCGAGCAAACGTCGCAAGCTGGTGCTGGCGACGAACGTCGCCGAAACGTCGCTGACGATTCCGGGCATCACGGCCGTGGTCGATTCGGGCCTGGCGCGGCAGATGCGATTTGATCCGTCGGTCGGCCTCGACCGGCTGGTGCTCGGCCCGATCTCCCGGGCGTCGGCCGACCAGCGTGCCGGCCGCGCGGGACGAACGGCGGCCGGCGTCTGCCTGCGTCTGTGGGAAGAACGCACGCAGCCGCATCGCCCCGCGTTCGAGCTGCCCGAGATCGAGCGGGTCGATCTGGCGGCCGCCGTGCTGCAATTGTGGAGCTGGGGCGAGACCGACGTGCTGGCCTTTCCCTGGTTCGCGCCGCCGTCACCGCCGGCCGTCGACACGGCCCTGCGCCTGCTCGAGCGACTCGAAGCGATCGACGGTCGAAACCTCACGCCGCTCGGCCAGATTCTCGCCCGTTTGCCCGTTCACCCGCGGATCGCCCGGCTGTTGGTCGAAGGGGACCGGCTGGGCTGCCTGCCCCAGGCGGCGCTCGCCGGTGCCATGCTCTCCGAACGCGATCCCTTTATACGGTCCGGCGGGCGGGCGGGTGCGGGAAGCGACGCGGGGCGAGGCGGCATGCCGCGAACGACGGCGCACTATGTCTCGCGCTCGGACGTGCTCGACCGAATCGCCGCCTTCGAGGAGTATGAATCGCGCGGGCGGTCCGACACTCCCTTCGGGCCGATCAATCCGGGAGCGGCGGCCTTCGTCGGCCGCGCGCGGGATCAGCTCGTAAAGGAAGTTCGCGAGCATTTAGGCGGCGATCGACACGGCACCAGCACACCGCTGAAACCCGAGGCGTTGTTGCACGCGCTGTTGGCGGCCTTTCCCGATCGGGTGGCGCGGCGTCGTGATTCGAGCACGGGCAAAGGCGTGATGGTGGGCGGCCGTGGCGTACGAATGGCCCCGCAGTCGGCCGTCAGCAACGCGGAGTTCTTCGTCTGCGTCGACGTCGATGCCGGCCAGACGGAGGCCCTCGTGCGGCAAGCGTCGGCCATCGAACGCGCGTGGCTGCCGTCGTGGGGGCTGCGGACGGCTGATGAAGCATTCTTTCACCCGACGCAAAAGAGCGTCGTCGGCCGCCGCCGCACGTATTGGGACGACCTGGTGCTCGACGAGGTCAACATCCCCGCGCCGAGCGGAGAAGAATCGGCACGCCTCCTCGCCGAAGCCGTCGCCCGTGATTGGGATCGCGTCTTTCCCACCGACGATGCCGAGGTGAATTCGTTTCTCGCCCGCGTACGCTGCCTGGCCGGCTGGATGCCCGAACTCAAGCTGCCGACGTTCGACGAGGCCGAGCTACAAAGCGTGCTGCTCGAACTGTGCCAGACCAGGCGCTCGTTCGATGAGCTGCGGAAGGCACCGTGGTTCGACACGTTGAAAGGGCGGCTGACCTGGCCGCAGCGGGAAGCGGTCGATCGCGAGGCGCCGGAGCGACTCGCCGTCCCCAGCGGCAGCCGCATCGGGCTCACTTACGAGGTGGGCCGGCCCCCGGTGCTGGCCGTCCGCATTCAGGAGGTCTTTGGACTCCGGCAAACGCCGCGAGTTGCCGGAGGTCGGGTTCCGGTCGTGATGCACCTGCTGGCTCCCAATATGCGGACGCAGCAAATCACCGACGATTTGGAAAGCTTCTGGGCCAACGGCTACCCGCGCGTCCGCAAAGACCTGCGGGCTCGGTACCCCAAGCACCCATGGCCCGAAGACCCCTGGACTGCCGAACCGACGCGACGGACCAAAAAGCCGCCCAAGCGCGATTAGAGCTATTCGCCTCTCGCCGGCGCGGCCGGCGCCTCGCCAGACGTTTTGCCGCTGGCCGCATTGCCATTGGCGGGCGTGGTGCTGCCGCTTTTTGGGTTTGCCGTATCCGTCGGCGAGTCGGTCGAGGCGGGTCCGGCTTCCGGATCGCCGGCCAGGATCAAGTCGAGGATCTTGAGTTTTGCGTCCAGGTTGCGGACGTCCATCGTGGGGATGGCGTGCACCGCGCTCAACTTGTGCATCTGATCGACCTGCTCGGCCATCGCCTCCCGCATGGCTTTGGTCATCGAGCGCATCAAACGGACCTTCTCCACGGCCGACTCGACCTCGCTCGCGCGGTTCGGCAAAAACTCCTTTGCCGCGCGGGCCCGGCGCAGTCCGCTGAGCGCGTCCTGATAAGCCACAGCCAGCGACACCAGGTCGAGCGGCTGCTGCAAGGGCGAAAACACGCCGGCCATCCGCGAGTGGGGCGGGCCGAGCGTGCGCCACGACGCTACGGGAAACGAACCGATCGCCGGAGGCACTGGAGTCCCATTAGCAGCCGGTTCCCCGGGCGGATGCGGCACGGGCGGCACGGCGTTGGATCGGTCGAGCGTGGCCGTGTCCAGCGTCTCGGTGACCGTGCGGTCAATACTCGTCTGCAACTGCCGCAGTCGCAGCTCGAGCAGGCTGTTGCGTTTTTTGAGCTCGTCCCGTTCGTGTTCGAGCGCCTTGATGCGATCCTCGGGAGCCGCCGCATCTTGAGCCCCCGCCGACGTCGCGCGAGCGCAGAACAGCGTGACGGCAAGCAGTAACAAGAGCGACGTCTTTTGGTTCGGGGACCGAGAATTAGAGCGATCTCGAAACATGCCAGGACTCCTGCACAGCAAGGCGACGAGTGACGCGCGGCGTTAATTCATTGTTCGCCGTTTTGCCGCCGTGGGGAGGCCGTGTTTTCTAACGATCCGTTAAGAGACCGCGGTCCGGTTCAAGCAAGGACCTCTTCGACCACGTTGCCTTCGTTCACCGTCGGCCGTTCGGGGCGACCCTGGTGGACGTAGATCAGCTCGGTGTGGTCGAGGCCCAAGAGGGCCAAAATCGTGGCGTGGAGATCGCGCACCGAGACGCGGTTGTCGATCGCGTGCATTCCGAAATCGTCGGTCGCGCCGACGACGTGGCCCCCTTTCACGCCGCCGCCGGCCAGCCACGTCGTGAACCCATAGGGATTGTGATCGCGGCCGTCTCCCTTCTCCGACATGGGAGTGCGGCCGAATTCGCCGCCCCAGATGACCAGCGTGTCCTTGAGCAGCCCCCGCTGCTTGAGATCGGCCAGGAGGGCGGCAATCGGGCGGTCTGTTTGCCGGCACAGGCTGCCGTGATTCTGTTCGATGTGGCTGTGCGCGTCCCAGCGGCTGCCGGAGCCGGAGTAAAGCTGCACGAAGCGCACGCCCCGCTCGACCAGGCGGCGGGCCATGAGACAATTGCGGCCGAAGGCGGCCGTGACCGGATCGGCGAGCCCGTAGGCCTGCTGCGTCGCGGCAGTCTCCCGTGTCAGATCGACGGCCTCGGGCGCGTGCGATTGCATGCGAAAGGCAAGTTCGTACGACGCGATTCGCGCTTCGAGTTGATCGTCTCCGCTTCGTGCCGCCAGGTGCCGCCGGTTGAGCTTTCGCAGATAGTCGAGCTTGCCGTGCTGCCGCTCGTCGCCGATGCGGGCGGCCGAGTGCAGGTTCAGAATGGGCTCGCGGCCATTGAGGAATTGCGTTCCCTGAAACGTCGCCGGCATGAAGCCCGTGCCCCAGACACGGCTGCCGCCCGGCGGCTCGTGATCGTTATCCAAGAGGACCACGAAACCGGGCAGATTTTGATTCTGCGTCCCCAGACCGTAATTCACCCAGGCGCCCAGGCTCGGCCGGCCGGCGAGCACACTGCCCGTATTCATCATGCAGACGCTGCCGACGTGATTGATGCCGTCGCTGGTGCAGGAGTGGATTTGGCAGATGTCGTCGATGTGCTCGCCGACGCGCGGATACCAGTCCGACACGTAGCGACCGCTCTCGCCGTACCGCCGCCACTGCCGGCGGCACGCCAAGAGCGGATTCTCCGTCACCGCCATCGGCGTAAAGACCCGTTTGACACTCTTGGGCAACGGGTGGCCGGCGTACGTGTTGACCAGCGGCTTGTGGTCAAACGTGTCGATATGACTCGGCCCGCCGTCCATGAACAGAAAGATCACGTTCTTGGCACGGGCGGGATACGTGCCGGGTTTGGCGCTCGAGTTCGCACCCGGTGCGGCCGCCGCCTGTTGAGACGGCAGCAAGCCCTCCTGCGCCAGAAGGCCATACAAGGCGATGGCACCGAAGCCGCCGCCGGCGCGGCAGAGGAAATCGCGGCGGCTGCCGGCTTGCTCGAAATGTTGCATGGCGAGTGTCCGCTGGCGGAAGGAACGGCGGGATTTCAGTCGAGGAACAAAAACTCGTTCGCGTTCAGGAGGGTGTGGCACAGGTCGGCAAAGGCGGTTCGCAGGGCCGTTTCACTTTCTTGGTGGGCAGCCGCATCGGCGTGCAAGCCGGGCTCGGAGACCAGATGACTGGCCTGCGTGCGCAAGAATTCCATCGCCTCAGCTCGCTCGGCAGGCTCGGCCGGTCGACCGAACGCGATTCGATACGCGGCGTCGGCACGCGCGCTCCAGTCGGTCAGTCGCGGATCGGTCGTGAGGTGCTCCGCCATCGCGTTCGCGCAGCTGACAGCAAATTCGCCGTTAAACAGCGCCAGCGCCTGCGGCGCGATGATCGTTGCCGTCCGCCGCGCACAGCTTTCGTGCATGTCGGGAAGGTCGAAGTCTTTGAGCAGCGGAAAAGGCAGGTTGCGCTTGGCGAAGAGATAAACCGAACGCCGGTCCCGTTCCGCAGGCTTGGCCGTCACCTTCCAGGAGTCCTGACGTAACGCGGCCGGCAGCGGCGGGCGAATACCGGGCCCGCACATCTTTTCATTGAGTCGACCGGAGGCGGCCAGGAGCGAGTCGCGAATTTCCTCCGCTTTGAGGCGGCGGCGGTTGGCGTGCCAGTACACCTTGTTATCGGGGTCCAGCCGGGCCGCTAGCGACGGCTGGTTTCCGGCATGCGGCGGACTGCCGGTCTGACAATAGGCGGCAGACGTCAGCATCAAACGATGCATCGCCTTTACGTCCCAGCCGCGCGCGACGAACTCGCTCGCCAGCCAGTCGAGGAGTTGCGGATGACTGGGGGGCGGCGTTTGCGTGCCGAGGTCGTTCGCGTTGTCGACCAGACCGCGGCCGAAGTGACCCTGCCAAATTCGATTGACGATGACCCGTGCGACGAGCGGATTGTGCGGATCGGTGAACCAGCGGGCCAGCGCCGTCCGTCGACCGTCCACGCCGGCCCGCGGGGGAAGAATCTTTGCCACCGGTTCCGGATCTCGGTCAAGCACGGAAAGGAACCCGGGCTGCACTTCGCGAACCGGCTTCTCGTAGCTGCCCCCTGCGTTGAGAAAGGTCGCCGGGATCGGACCGGGAATTTCCACGGTTGCCATCACGTCGGACATCCGTGGCGGTTTGGGTCGGGCGGCTTCGAGTTCGGCCGCTTGCCGTCGCAGCTGCGGAAGACGCTGCGCGGTCGGCGGGGCTCATCTTGGCCTGAATCTGCGCTTCGCTGACCTCGATCTGCCGATCGGACCAGAAGAAGAGCTGCCGCTCCAGCGGCGTCCGTTCGTCGAGCGGTTTATCGATCGCGGCCAGCACCTCGGGCGGAAATCGCTTGCGACGTTCGGCCGCCGCCCGCGCACGGGCCGTGCTGACGACGCGAAACAGGTCGTCCCGAACGCTTCGCGTGCACTCTTGCCAGGCGGCCAACTTCCGCTGGTATTCGACGATCGCTGACGGCGAGCCGACGGCGACTTTTTCCACCGGAACGATGCCGGCAAAGAACGCCTCGAGCCGGTAGAAGTCGTGCTGCTTGATCGGATCGAACTTGTGATCGTGGCACTGCGCGCACCCGATCGACAGCCCGAGGAAGACGGAGCCGACGTTGCCCGTGAGATCGTTGAGCGCGTCCTGCCGCGCGAGGGCCACGATCGACGCGTTGCTCTCGTCGGGCCACATCCGCAAATAGCCGGTCGCAATTTGAGCGTCGACGTCGTCGGGAAACAGTTCGTCGCCCGCCAGTTGTTCTTGCACGAATCGGTTATAGGGAACGTTGGCGTTGAACGATCGCACCACGAAGTCGCGATATTTCCAGGCGAGCGGCCGCAACGGATCGGCCTTATAGCCGGCCGTTTCCGCAAAGCGAACCAGGTCGAGCCACGTCCGTCCCCAGGCTTCGCCGTAGTGCGGGCTCGCCAGCAACCGTTCAATGAGTCGCGCGTAGGCATCGGGAGCCGGGTCGGCGGCGAAGGCCTCTACCTCCGCCGGAGTCGGCGGCAGGCCGGTCAAGTCGAACGTGACGCGGCGAATCAACTCGCGGCGGGAAGCGGGGGGCGAAAAGGAGAGCCCGCGTTCGGCAAGCCGGGCGAGTAGGAAGGCATCGATCGGCGTGCGGGCCGTCTCGGTGACGTTCGCCGCGGCGCTCTTCGCACCCGTCAAAGTCGTGTCGGGCGCTACCACCTGGGGGACGGCCGGACGCACGATGGGCCGGAACGACCAATGTGCTCTGTCAGCAGCCGAGAATGATTCCCCGGCGACACGCCGCTCGGCCCCCTGCACTGCGAGCGGGGAGGAGCAAAGCACCAGCAGGCAGAGGGTTGGCAGGAAAATCGAATTGGGCGGGCGGACGCCGTCGCTGCACATCGCGGCCTCTTCACCGATTAGCAACGCATCTGAGTATATCCGGGGGGACGGGGAGATTGAATCGGCAGGCAAAAGAGTTCGCAGCCCGCCACTTGGGGCGCGCCGCCCTTTCGGGCGCATGGTTTTCAAGTGGGAACGCCGTCGCTATACTCGTGCCTTGGAGACCCTGAATCGGGTCTCCGCGGGCGTCTCCCAGGGAGGCGGCAATCCGGTCGCCAAGTCGCAAATTTCTCGAATCCTCGGCGGGAAGTCGTCGTGTCGCAGTTGCACGCGTCGTCTGAAAAAATCGCCGAAGCGGTCGACTTCAAGGGACTGATCCACAAGACCGCTCCCTACTCCGTGGACGACGTGCGACAGCTCGAACGTCTGCTGGGCACGCCCACTCTGCCCGAAGTTCGCCAGGAATTTCTCGCGCTGCAGCGGGAGGCCACCTCGGGTGGCAAGCCGCCGCAGCCGTTGTTGGCTCGCCTGGGCGTGGGGCTCTACCTGTTGGGGCATCCGCGCGAGGCTGAGCGAGCGCTCGCCGGCGTCAGCGGTGACGCGGTCGCCGCCTTTTATCACGGGCTGGCGCTCTCGGCACTCGACCGCCATGCCGAAGCGGAATCTCGCTTCGCCGATGCGGCCAAGCTCGGCTACGACAAGGTCGAATCGACCATGCGGCGGGCGGGCGAACTGCGAGCCGACGCCAAGCTGGACGAAGCCGAGGCCATGCTCCGCAGCGTGGTCAATGAAGGGGCCCGCCGGGCCGAGTACTCGTACCAGATGGGTTGCATCCGAGCCGATCGCGGCGATACCTACGGCGCCGTCGAGTATTTCGAGCGCGCCGTCGACATGGATCCGCGGCACTCGCGGGCCCTGTTCCGCCTGGCCTTCGAGAACGCGACTCGCGGCAACGACGCCGAGGCGATCCGCCTCTACGAGCAGGCGCTGTCCCGTCCGCCCATTCACCTGGGCGCCCTGGTCAACCTCGGGCTGATGTACGAGGACGAACAGAACTACCGGGCCGCCGCCTTCTGCTTCCGGCGCGTGCTCGAAGTCGACCCGATGAACGAACGGGCTCGGCTCTATTTGAAAGACATCGAAGCGGCCAGCGACATGTACTACGACGAGGACGCCGTCCGCGATGCCGCGAAGATGGAGGCGGTCCTCTCCCGGCCGATCAGCGATTTCGAGCTGTCGGTCCGCAGCCGCAACTGCCTCGAAGCGATGAACGTCCTCACGCTGGGCGATCTGACGCAGGTGACCGAGGAGGAGCTGCTCAACGGCCGCAACTTCGGCGAGACTTCGCTGCGGGAAGTGCGCGAACTCTTCGGCGCGCACGGGTTACGGGTCGGCCAGAACGTCGGCATGCCCCGCATGCGCGAGCCGCTGTTCGCTCCGGCCAGCCTGTCGCCGCAGGAACAGGCCGTGAACCTGATGCCGCTATCGGACCTCAACCTTTCGGTGCGGGCCCGCAAGTGCATGTCGCGGTTGGGGCTGACGACGCTCGGCGACCTGATCCAAAAAACGCCCGACGAACTGTTGGGCAGCCGCAACTTCGGCGTCACGTCGCTCAACGAAATCCGCGCCAAGCTTGCTGAAATGAACCTCAAGCTGCGGAACGAATGAGCCGGCAGCGATCGAACAGACAGCGATCGAGCGGGCACGGACGAAGTTCGAATGAGGAAGCTGAGAATCCTCGTGCCTCCGTCCGCCGATCGCTCTCTCCCCTGATCATCCAAGGATGGTTCCCCGCCCATGAGGGGCAAGCTGATCATCTTCGTCCTGCTGCTGGCCGTCGCCGGAGTGGTGGTTGGCTGGCGGTTTGCCGGTAACTCTTCCCTCTTTGAATCGCCCTCGCTGCCGGCGAGCCTCCGCTCGTTTCGCGAGTTGGCCGACGTTCCCGAGCACCGGGGTCTCACGCTGCCCGACGCGGTGCGGGTCGCACTCACCAACAACCCGGTCGCCCAGGTCGAGATTACGGTCGACGGGCCCTACACGGTGACCGCCGACAGCGCTCAGGCAGCCACGCTCAAAGGGAGCGGATTCAAGGCGACGATCTCGGCGCTGACGAATGGCTTCCGGGTTGGCCGACGGTCCGTCGGGGGCACAACCCTGGAAGTTGTGCCCGAGCACTCGCCGGGCATTTGGGTGGCGGACCGGCAATATCGCGGCCGCGTGCGGCTGGTGCGGCAGCGAGGCGGAAAAATTGTGATCGTCAACGTCGTCGGGATGGAGGATTACGTCGCCAGCGTTGTCGACGGGGAAATGCCGGCCGCTTTTCCCGACGCGGCCCGACAGGCGCAGGCAATTGCCGCGCGGTCGTACGTTCTCTATCAGCTCCGCGGCTCGCAGCCCAGTCCGCTCTTTGACGTCTTCGCTTCCACGCGGAGCCAGAACTACGGCGGGTATCAGTATCGGGGGCGCGACGGCCGGCGTTTTGCGGCCGAATCCGAGTCGAGTCGGCATGCGGCCCGTCAAACGGCCGGCATCATCTGCCTGTGCGACGGGCAACCATTTTGCACGTATTACACGGCAGTCTGCGGCGGGCGGACGGTCGGCGGAGCGGCCGTCTTCGGCGACGAGAGTGCGGCCCTGGCCCCGGTCGATTGTCCCTGGTGCCACGACGCCGAAATTTTTCATTGGACCCAGGAGCTGCCTTTGAGCGAAGTGGCCAGTCGGCTCCAGCGATTCTTAGGGGGGCGGGGGAAGCCGTTCGGTTCCCTCGTCTCAATTCGACGCACGAGCCGCACCGACGCCATTCGCGAGCCCACCTTCGAGGTAAGCGACGGCAATCGGCGTTATCGGCTGTCGGCCTTCGACCTGCGCCGGCAGCTCAATCCGTCCAAAGTCCCCAGCTACCAGTTCGAGGCCATGATCACCGACGGCGTCCTGGTGCTGAAAGGGCGGGGACACGGCCACGGCGTAGGCCTGTGTCAGTGGGGGGCCCGGGGAATGGGAGAAGCCGGTTCTGGGCCGCTGGCCATCCTGCACTACTATTACCCGGGCGCGGAAGTGGTTCGCCTGCGCTGAGGCGTGGCCCGCCTCCCGTGCGCTCCACTACAATAGTGGAACCTGAACTGCCAATTCCGAGCATGCGACCGGCCCAGGCGGCTCGCGCGAAACCGGCGGTGCTTTCCATTCACCTTCGATCATCCACCCTGCGACTCTCCACCCCATGACCGCTGCCAATCAAGCGACCAGTGACAAGAACCCGGACGATCGCGTCGACCTGCCGCGAATCGAACGGGCCGTCCGCGAGATTCTGGCAGCCATCGGCGAGAATCCCGACCGCGAGAGCCTCTGCGAAACGCCGGCTCGCGTGGCCCGAATGTATGCCGAGCTGTTCTGCGGCCTGACGAGCGATCCGAGTCGGCACCTCAAGAAAGTCTTTATCGACACCTACGACGAGATGGTGCTCGTGCGCGACATCTCATTCAACAGCATGTGCGAACACCATCTTCTGCCGTTTCTGGGCAAGGCGCACGTTGGCTACCTGCCGCGTGGGAAGGTAACCGGCCTGTCGAAGTTGGCGCGGGTCGTCGAGGAGATTTCGCGGCGGCCCCAGATTCAGGAACGGATGACCCACCAGATCGCCGACCTGATCAACGCGGAGCTCGACCCCAAAGGAGTGATCGTCATTCTCGAAGCCGAGCACACCTGCATGACGATCCGCGGTATCAAGAAGCCGGGCAGCCTGACGGTGACGAGCGCCGTGCGTGGATTATTCAAAACGAACCCGGCCAGCCGCGCCGAGGCGATGGCCCTGATTAACGGGGCCGCCAAGTAGATGTTGGCGACTGCTGACTCGGCCGGACAAACGCAACGATGATTGCCCAGTTCGCACTGCGACTTTTGTGCGGGATCAGCCTGACCTGGTTGATGCTGCCGCGATCGAAAATCACAGTCGGTTTTTTCCGAATTGAATCGCTGTTGGCAATGGCCTTGGGGACGCTGGCGGGCTTGGCCATGGTTCCCTCCGTCTTCGGCGCCGGTGGGTAGGGCATTCGTGTTGCCGTCGATTTTCGCAGCGGCAGGGATCTCCTTTCTGAGCTCGATCCTCTGGACGCTCGGGAATCGGCGGGCAGGGAACGTCTGTCTCTTCCTGATCGCCTTGCTTTCGATCGGCGACTCTGCTTCCGAGCACCGCGGTGCCCGAGACTGCGGGCGGGACACTTGCCGCGCTGAGCCTGATTTCAGAACTCGCGACGTCGCTAACCATCGGGACCGCGACGGTTGGCATGCTGCTGGGTCACTGGTACCTCACGTCTCCCACGATGTCGATCGCGCCCTTGAGCACGGCCAACGTCTGCTTCGCGTCGGCCGCAGGGCTGCGGCTCGTGGTCTCAGCGCTTGCGCTGGCGATTGGGGGCACAACCTTGTGGAACGAACTGACCGGCACTCCCTTGATGTGGCTTTGGCTGCGGTGGCTGGCGGGGATCGTCGCGCCCTCGTGCTGGCACTGATGGTCTGGCGGATACTCCGTTACCGCAACACGCAGGCGGCGACCGGCGTGCTGTTCGTGGGCGTGATTGTCACTTTTATCGGCGAGCTGAGCGCGACTTTGGTCTCGCGCGAGCTGCATCTGCCTCTTTAGCCGCGAACAATCATGGCCGACCGTCCCGACTATCGCCCGCTCGAAACCACCTACGCCCAGGCGGCGTTCTTCGCGTCGTTGATGGCTCCGGTGATCGCGGCGATCGGGTTCGGCGCACGCCTGGGCTTTCCGGACGATTCGCTCTGGACCTGGGCAAAGTTCGTCGGACTGAGCTGGTTTCTCGTCAACTTTTCGTACGCCGCCCGCAAAGCGCTGCGCACCTCCAGTGATCCGCTTTTGGCTCCTTGGTGGCACGGACACGCGCCGTTGACGTTGGCCGGATTGGCCTTGGTCGTCGTCGCGGGAGTCGAGCTGACCGCAGTGACGCGGCCAGCGGCGCTCGTCTTTGCCGGTCTGGGCGCGGCGGCACTGGCCCTGCAGATCGTCGAGAACT
Source organism: uncultured Planctomycetaceae bacterium (assembly GCA_963800135.1). Lineage (GTDB taxonomy): Bacteria > Planctomycetota > Planctomycetia > Planctomycetales > Planctomycetaceae > DASPSM01. The sequence goes on from CAWCZR010000004.1 coordinate 759,608, forward strand.
TCGGACGCGTGCGGCCCGCCCGAACGGTGTGGATGGGCCTTTTCGGCCTGCTGTTCGGCTTTTATGCGGCGGGCTCGATCTGGGGGGGCGGATTCGAGAATCCGCTGTTCGTCGAGAGCCTCTGCAACGGTTACGCCCACATCGACACGCTTTTTCATATCACGCTGGCCAACATGCTCCGCACGTACGGCGCATGCAGCACGGGTTTGGACGGCTTGCCCCACGTGCTCTATCACTTCGGCAGCCACTGGGCGTTTGCCCGCGTCTCGAACCTGCTCGATATCTCCGTGCTCGACTTTTACAACCTCGCCTACCCGGTGATTTTCGCGCCGTTCATCACCTTCAGTCTGCTGACGTTCGGCGTGGCCATCAGCGAGATCTGGCGCGGACCGGGGCGACCGGTTGTCGATTGGGAAACCGAGGCCCGACGACCGTCGAAGTCGCCCGCGGCAACAGCCGCCGAGACGAGCGCCTCGCCGTTTGACGAAGGATTCCATCCGGCGGGCCTGTTGTTCTGGTTCGTGCTGGCGGCGGGAATCATCGGCGTGCTCCCGCTGGGGATCGGCATCGACCCGGTTGCGCGGGCTTCGCCCCTTTTTGTCAGCGAATCGTACGGCCTGGCGATTGCGGTGGCGCTCTTGGGGATTGCCGCCGTGTCGGCCCTGTCGCGCGATATCGAGACGGCGCCGAAATGCGCAGCTTCGACGTGCTGCTGGGCTTCGTTTTCATCTGCACGCTGCCGGCCGTCGTCGGGCTGCTCAAGATTTCCGTGATGATGCTCCTCTCGGCGGCCGCGGCCTGGTTCTTCTTCCGTCTGAGACTCTACCGCTGCAAAATCACCGCGCCATCGTCCGTGATCGGCCTAGTGATCCTCTACTGCGGCTTTCTCTTCACGTACAACCCGGAATACAGCCAAGTGGCAGGGATTTCGCCGTTCAATGCGCTGAAGACGCTGGTCGGCTTCACGTGGTGGTCGTATTACTGGCTCTTCTGCTACGCCTGGACGCTGCTCTTTGTGGGCCTGCGACTTCGCGAAGAAGGGGCCCGCACTCTGCGTGAGGTGGCGAGCGCGTTCCGCGGGCGACGGTTGCTCGACGTGGAGCTGGTGCTGATCATCGCCATGCTGGGCGCGGTGCCGGAAATCCTCCTGAGCGACTATTCGAGCACGCATTATTTCGCCGTCGATCAGCAGTGGCTGGCGCTGGGGCTGACGCTGGCCGTTGTGCTGCGGCCGGTGCGGAGCGGCGGACACTCGGCAGCAATCGCTCCGGCGGATCCAGCGACCGCCCACGCTCGGACGCAAACGGGGGTCGGGAGTTGGCTGGACCGCATCACCATGCCCCGCGCACTGGCCGGACTGTTGGGCCTGTTCGCCGTCGGCACGTTCTTGCTCAACACCGACGCACTTCTGACCAACGCGGCGGCGGCCGTACGCGGTTCGCTCGGGCTGCCTCCCACCGCTACGTCTCCGCTCGACGCCGCATGGAACGGCAACGTTTCTCAGGCACGTCAGATTATTGACCAGCAGGCAGCCATCGTCGAAGGACGGCTGAGGACCGAAAAGAACATCGTGCCGCTCTTGCAGAGCCTCGACCGCCTGCCCTTGGCGGAGAAGCGGCGTTCGCTCCTTTACATCCCCAAGTCGAACCGACAGTTTTGGGACTTGCTGCACGACGCCTATTCGCCGAAGGATGGGCCCTTCGTCGCGCCGGCCCTCTCGGGCATCGCCATGATCGACGGTCTGTACGATCGGCCCGAGGGGGACTTCTGGTCGGGCTACGGCTACCAGCACTACACCTATCCGATCGAAAAACAAAAACAGCCGCCGCTCGACCAGTATCTGCCACAGCTGAAGCGGCGCTGCGCGGAATTCGGCATGAACCAGCTGATCGTCATCGACGAACGCAACGGCCGGAGCGAAATCCGCAAGTTCGACTGCCCCTGATCGCGCGGGCCCGCCGTTCAATCCTTGGCGCGGCGCAATTGATCGAAGGCCCGCTTGACGGCGGCCGAACCGTGCACGGCGTCGGCGGGCAGCGGATAGGTGGCGTTAAAGACTTCGAGCTGGGCCGGCGATTCGATCGTGATCCGGCTCAGGTCTTCCGGACGATCGTCGAAGCCGAGCCGCCTCGCCAGGAACGAATAAACGGCCGCGCGCTTCGATGGGCCAAAGTCGTGCGCTTCCTTGGGTAGGAAGACGCTTTCGGCTCGCTCGGCCGCACCGTACGCCGCGTATGCTCGGCGAACGAAGGGGAGACCCACCTCGGGAAAATCGTGCGTCGCGTCCCGGCCGACGGAAATGATGATTTGGGGGCGCGGGGCGATCGCCGCGGCGAATTCGACGCAGTTGGTGCGGGCGGCCTGCATCACGGGCAAGCCTCCCTCGCAGCGGCAGCAGCCTTCGGGCGCGCTCCAGGGATAGACGATCACGACCGGCGCGGAGGCCTTGATCCGGTCGTCGAGCAGCGCGAGATAGAGCGTCTGAGTGCCGCCGCCGCTCGCGCCTGTCATGCCGATCCGCTCGGGATCGACGCCCTCGAGCGTGCTGAAAAAATCGAGCGATTTGAGGCTGTTCCAGGTCTGCAGTGCCAGCACCAGCGGATCGTCGTGCGTCGTCTGCTTCGCATCCTGCCAGCCGACCATGCTGTACGAAAAAACGGTCACGCCACACCGCGCCAAATCGAGCGCAGCGGATCTGCTGCTCGGCGCGGAAACGACCTAACGGCTGAAAGTGGCCGTGCGGGCAGAGGACGCCGGCGCCGCGTGAGCCCGCGCCGGCCGGAGCGGCAAGTGACGTCGTGCCCAGCGGTCGATAGACGTTACCCGTGCAGTAAAAGCCGGGCAACGTTTCCAGGGCCACATTTTCGACCGTGTAACCGTCGCGCGTCCGCAAGCTGTGACGCACAACACGGTACGGCCCCCTGCTTGGGCAGTGGCCAAAGTCCGGCCCCTTTGAGGAACTCTCGCCGCAGCTCCTCGCGCCGACGGTTCCACGCGGCTGCGTCGCGATGCTCCGCGTCGAACCGCGCGACGTCGCGCAGCACGGCGTTTCTGTCAGCCCGTGCCGCGCTCACCAGCGACGTGAGCGTCAGCACGGCGACGCCGACCGCACGGACGCCGCTCGAAACGGCGCGGACATTCCTGCGACTGGTCTTTACGACTTGGCCTCTTCGCCGGGATGGTACTTCGCCTGCGTGTGGGCGTCGACTTCGTCCTGGTAGAACCAGGCCGTCTTAAACTTGTGCCCGGAGTAGAGTTTGGCCTGGTCGAAGTAATGGGGCGACTTCGGATCGCCGCTGTCGCCGTACTGCAAGAGCGTCGACGATTTCACGCGGCCGGGCACGAATTCGTACACTCCCATGAACGAGCCGCCCACCACGCCGAAGCGTTGCTTGCGCAGCGGAATGCTCGGGCTGTAATAGAGGGTGAAGGCGACGCCCAATGGCCCGGGAGCGCCGACCAGCGGCAGGCTGGGCTTCTGGTCGCGGAAGTACTTGCCGGCGTCTTCGATCGATGTGGCGTTGGGCACCCGCTGCGTCCGCGTGACTTTGCCCCAGGCGACTTTCCAATCGCCGTGCAGGGCCTTGAGCTTGTTCGCGGCCTCCACGAGTGCCCGGAACCGCGCCGGAATACTGGTCATGTATTCGCGCTTGAGGGTCTCGGCCGGGTAACGGTCGCCGTACATGTCGGCGTACCACTGCGTGCACAACACGGCCTGCGTTCCGTCGGCCGTCACGCGGCAATCCCAGTCGAGCAAGTGGTCGAGGTAGGGCTTCACTTCCTCGGCCAGCTTGGGATCGGATTTCTTCAGATCCTCGAACTGCCGCTTGTAGACGGGCAATTCAGTGAGCGGCCAGTAGAGCGTGGTGTCGAAGGCCAGGTTCTGCCAGTCTTCGTAGGTCACGTCGTGCGCCTCGCGGAGCAGCTTCCGCGACATCTGGGACCGGCGGCGATCGAGAAACGCGTCCTCGAACATGTAACCGGGAAAATCGCGGGCCTCCGGATTGTCGACGTCGGTCGTCTGGAACGGAGTCGAGTTGCAGTTCTGCACGTACCCGTCGCTGGGGTTGAGCACCTGCGGCAGATCCTCAAACGGATGCAGGCCCTTCCACTCGGTGGCCGGATTGCTGCCGTCGACCGGCTTGGTCCAGTCGAACTTCGGATCGCGAATGGGAATGGCGCCGTTGTAGACGTAGAAGATTTTGCCTGTGTCGTCGGCATAAGCCGTGTTGAACATCGGCAAGTTGAGCATGGAGATGCCCGCCTTCCACTCGTCGAAGTTCTTGGCCTTGGTCATCGCCAGGGCCTGCTTGATGCGGACGGCGTCGAAGATGCGGGCAATCTTCACGGCGAAAGCGTGGTGGCCGTTTTGCCGGCCGACGATCGGACCGTGATGCGTCTTGCGAAACGTGTAGTGATGCTCGACGGGGCTCTCATTCCCCTTCTTGACGAGAATCGTGTCCTTCCACTCGACGGCCGTGCGGTGCTCGTTCCCATAGCGATAAGCCAGCGGGTTCTGCGGCTCGTCGAACGTTTCCAGATAGACGTCGGCAATGTCGGGCTCGTTGACGGTGTGGGCCCAGCCCAGGTGCTCGTTGTGACCCATGGTGAGCACGGGCGAGCCGTAGAAGCACGAGCCGGAGAAATTGAGCCCCTCGTCACTCTTGCAGTGGGCCTCGTAAAACTGGCCGTAGCCGTACCAGGGCTGGTGCGGATTGATGAACAGCATGGCCTGGCCCGACTTCGTCTTTTTCGGACCGATGGCCCATTCGTTCGAGCCGGTGACCTTGGCCATCCGCTCTTCGTATTCGGCCGGCACCGGCTTGTCCGCGTGCGACTTGGAATACATGAACGACAAGAGCGTGAAGCGGTCGAACGCCAGCACCTGCCACGGCTCGAAGTGGGTCAAGAGCCGCGGGTGCACGTTCGGGTGTTTTTCCAGAAAGTAGTTGAGCCCGGCGACGTAGGCCTCGGCGATCTGCTTGAGGTGCGGGTCCATTGTCTCGTAGTCAGACTTCGAGCGGGACGGGACCTCGAACAGGTGCATCAAGACGTCGGAGGACAGTCCCGGCGGCCCAATCACCTCGGCGTGGCGCCCGAGCGCTTGGATGTACGTATCCTCAACCTGCCAGAAGAAATCCTCGGCCTGGGCGTAGGCCAGTCCAAACGAAGTCGCCGCATCCGTCGGACCAGAGATGTGAGGCACGCCCCATTCGTCGCGCTGGATGGTCACCGACTTGGCAAGTTTTTCCACGTCGGCGCTCGACAGTTCCTGCGCGGCCGGCAGCCGGCTCGGCGCGGCGACCGCCGCCAGGGCAAAGATGAGAGACCAGGCTCGGAAAGCGCGTGTCATGGTTCGTGCCTTAAATCCATGCAAAACGTAGGTGCAAAGTTTTTGATCGGGCGCCCGATAGGGCCGGAACGGCTCGAAGGATGACTAAATCAGACGAAAAACCGGGCGGGAATGCAACCCGTGAGGCGGGAGCGAAAAGGCGGGGCGGGACCCCCGGGGCTGAAGCGCGGGTGGTTTCGTCAAATGGCTCGGGAATCGGCAAGCGCAATTTCGCGCAGAAAAGAAAACGCGACGACAAAAGTAAGGACAAAGCAGAACCGGCGGGCTGACACCCGCCGCTCGCCGGGGGCGTTAGAGGTCCGCCGGGTGGAAGCGTTCGTTGGCGGCCGCCATGTGGCGGAGCCGGTCGCACGGGGTGAAGCGGGGCGACCGGGTCGCCAGGGCGTCGAGCGCTTGCACGATCTTGGCGACGCCGACGCTATCGGCATACCGCAGCGGTCCGCCGCGGAACGGCGCGAAGCCGGTGCCGAAGACCATGGCCAGGTCGATGTCGTCGGGTTTCTCGCAGATTTTCTCGTCGAGGCAGCGGGCCGCCTCGTTGATGAGCGGGTAGACGAGCCGCTGCACGATCTCTTCGTGCGAGAGCACGACCTTCGGCCCGCCCGAATAGCGAGCCACATTCTTGGCCGCGGCGAGCACGGCCGGATTCAGCCGTTTGCGGAACCAGGTCTTCTCGATGACTTTCATCGCGCCCGCCTTCGACGCCTCGGGGGATTGCTTGAGCGCTTGCCAGATCGGGGCCGGCTCCATCCGCTCTCCGTAGGCGGCCCGCAGATTTTCAGAGACGTGGCTCGAGACGGCCAGGCCGACCAGGTCGATGAGCGCTAGCGGCCCCATCGGCATGCCGAATTCGACGGCGGCCCGGTCGATCTCAAGCGGGTCGTCGACCTCCGCGACGAGATGGCCCGCCTCGTTCATGTACGGAGCCAGAATGCGGTTCACCAGAAATCCGGCGCAGTCCCCGACCAGCACCAGCGTCTTGCCGATGCGGGCTGCCAGGGCCGCGGCCTTGGCCACCATCTGTGGGTCGGATTGCGGGCCGCGGACGACTTCGACCAGCGGCATTTGGTGCGGCGGATTGAAGAAGTGCAGACCGACCACGCGCGACGGGTCGGGCACGCCGGCGGCAATCGCGGCGACGGTGAGAGAGCTGGTGTTCGTCGCCAGCGCGCACTTGGGACCGGTGGCGTTGGCCAGTTCGGTGAAGACCTGGTGCTTGATATCGAGCTCTTCGACGACCGCCTCGACGATCACGTCCGCCTGCTTCAACCCGCGATAGTCGGTCGTCGGGCTGAGGTGGTCGAGCGCTTGCGTCCCTTCGAGCGCGGTGATGCGGCGGCGCTTGACGTCCGTGCTGACCAACTTGCGGACGTTCTTCATTCCGCGGGCGACAAAGTCCGCATTGATATCTTTGAGCCGTGTCCAGACGCCGCGGCGGGCCGCCAACAGGGCGATTCCTGCCCCCATTGCGCCGGCGCCGATCACCGCGGCGTGCTCGATCGTGTCGGCATCGACCGACGCACCGAGCGATTCGGGAATTTTTTTGGCCGCTTCGCTGAGGAAGAAGAGCCGGACCAGCTCGCGCGTGGCCGGCAGCTGGCCGAGCCGCACGTTGGCGTCGCGAACGCGCGACAGGTGCTCCTCAGGCGCCTGGCTGATGCCTTCGCGAAGCACTTCGATGATCTCGAAGGGCGCGGGATAGTGGCCGTGCGTCGTCTTGTGTACTTGCTTCGTGGCTTGCCAAAGGACGAGCTTTTTGAGCGGGCCGAGACGATCGATCAATCCGCTAACGAGTCCGACCTTGCGCGGCCGCAGGTGGCGTCCGCCTGTCGCCAGAAGCGTGCGGGCCACGTGGTCGAGTCCCTCGGACGGCACGGCATCGTGGACGAGGCCCTTTCGCGCGGCTTGGCGGCCATTCAAGGCTCGGCCGGTGAGCAACAAGGGCACGGCCTCGGCAAAGCCGACCGTTTTGGGCAGTCGCAGCGTGCCGCCCCAGCCGGGGACAATGCCCAGCATCACCTCGGGCAGGCCGATCTGCGTCTTGCGGCTGTAGTCGGCAATTCGCCAGCGGCAGGCGAGCGCGAACTCCAGACCGCCCCCCAGGCAGGCTCCGGAAATCAGCGCGACGGTCGGTGTCTTGAGAGACGCCAGGTCGTCGAAGATGTGCTGGCCCTGCAGGACGAATTGTCGTGCCTCGTCCGGCGAGCGAATCTTTTGAAACTCGGTGACGTCGGCCCCGGCGATGAAGTTGCCGGACTTGCCGCTCTTGAAGACCACGCCCGTGATGGCCGAGTCGGAACGGATGCGACCGATCAGTTCCGACAGTTCGTTGAGCGTATCGCGCGACAGCGCATTGACGGGCCGCTCCCGCCAGTTGATCTCAACCCACAGAATTCCGTCCTGCGGTTCGCCCGCGTGCCACATCACGGCCATCTTGGCTCCTGGTTGACTGTTGCTGTCTGTTTAGCGGCGGGTGGGCCGGTGTCAGTTGGATATCGTAAAAATACAAGTCAGAACCGGCGGGCTGACACCCGCCGCTCGCCAGTTCTCTCAGTCCGCGATTCGTTCGACGACCGCCGCGCCGCCCTGGCCGCCTCCGACGCACATCGTCGCCAGGCCGAGGGTCTGTTTGCGGCGTCCCAGCTCGTTCAAGATCGTCAGCACCAGACGCGCGCCGCTGGCTCCGACCGGATGCCCGAGCGCGATGGCGCCGCCGTTCACGTTCAGCCGCGCCTCGTCGATCGGCCCCAAAGCCGACGCGCCGTCCGTACCGATGCAGGCAGCCGGCGGCGACTCGAAGCACTTCAGGCAGGCCAGCACCTGCGCTGCGAAGGCTTCGTTGATCTCGACGAGATCGAGCTGATTCATGTGGACGCCGGTCGACTTGAGAACTTTGTTGCTCGAATAAACCGGGCCGAGCCCCATCACCGACGGGTCGCAGCCGGCGTAGGCATAGCCGCGAAGGCGTCCCAAGCGAGGCAAGCCGAGCACCCGCGCCCGCTCCTCGGTCATGAGCAGAAGCGCGACCGCGCCGTCGGTCACCTGACACGAATTGCCGACCGTCACGGTGCCCCAGCGGCGATCGAAGAACGGCCTCAACTTGCCGAGAGCTTCCAGCGTCTGATTGTCGCGCGGGCCGATATCCTTTTCGACGGCCCCTTTGGCCTTCTCGGGATAGACGGTCATCACTTCGTCTTTGAGTCGGCCTTCGTTCCAGGCGGCCGTCGCCCGTTGATGGCTGCGAAGCGCGAACAGATCCTGCGCGTCGCGACTGATGCCGTATTGGCGGGCCAGCTTTTCAGCCGTGTCGCCCATCATCATGCCCGAGACCGGATCGGTCAGCCCCTGCTTGATGCCGATCACCGGCGCCAGGTCGCGGGGCCGCACGCGGGCCAGCGCCCGCAGCCGCTTCCAGACGGTCTTGGCCTGGCTGAATTCCAAAAAGTCGTCGGTGAGCGACTTGGTCCAGATGACGGGGATGTTGCTCATCGAGTCGACACCGACGGCGATCACCGCCTGCGCCTGCCCGGTGCGAATCCGCTCGTAGGCCTGCGTCACCGCTTCCAAGCCGCTCGCGCAGTTGCGATTGACGGTGTGGGCCACGCGGTCGACGGGAATGCCGGCCCGCAGCGAGATCACGCGGGAGACATTGGCCGCGTCGGTCCCGGCGACGTTGCCCGTGATGACCTCGTCTATTGCATCGGGCTCGAGATTCAGCCTCTCGAGCAGCTCGCGGACGGCCAGTCGGCCGAGTTCCTGCGCGGGCAGATAGTTGAACGGCCCCGCGGCTTTGACAAAAGGCGTGCGGACGCCGCCGACAATGACCGGCGAATCCATGGTCCTGTTCCTCCTGTTGGAGCCGCGACCTCATCGGTGCGAGCGAATCGGCGATTCTGTCCCGCGGTCGGACTTGCGCGGCACCGAAAATTAGAACCGCCAACTCCGGGGCCCGGCTCTTCCGGGCTTTCCGCCAGGAATTGTACGGGTGCTGGCAAGTCGCCGCCCGCCGCGCGCTACCGCCGGAAGCGATATTCGGGATTGGACGGGCTGAAATCGTCGTCGGTCAAATGGCCGTCGGCGACGATATTCGAGTACTTGTAATACTCGATGAGGGTGCCCTCGTCGAGGGCCGCGCCCTCCAGGTGCTGACCCGGCTCGGGCCAGCCGTAATTCTCGACCTGCAGCGGCACATTCCACTGGCGATCGAGGTACTGGATCGACTTGCGATAGTCGGGCGAGCGCTCCGCATTGTCGAACAAGAAGCTGTACACCGCACAAGGCCGCCCGTCGACGACCCCGTCCGCCTCCTGTCGCGCGTGCGCGTAGACCTGGTTGGCCAGTTCCATCTCGCGGTGGGCGATCATCGACTCGGTGAGGCCGAGGATGCCCGCCTTGGTAACCGGGTACCGCGACTCGTTCATGGCGATCGAGCCGGTGGCATCGATCTTGAGGGCCGGGATCAGCCGTCCCTTCAAGCCGCCCATGCGGACGAGCATGCTGCCGTCGTTCTCGCCGTCGACGTAGAGGACTTCGCGTCCCAGGCTGTGGCCTTCGAGCACCTTGAGATAGACGGCAAAGGGCTGATGCCGCACCTTGATCTCCAGCGTCGAGAGGTCGCTGACTTCCGCGCCGATCCGCTCGCGCTTGTTGAAGATCGCATTGTAGGAAGGAATCCGGCCGAACCGTTCACGGCCCGATTTCAAAAGATCGAGCACGCGGTGCAAGACAGCGAGGTTGGTTTCGTCGGAGCCGCCGGTCGCCAGCGTTTGCCGGTTGGTCTCAGAATTGCGACCGGAGAGCCGTGGTGCTCCGATCGAGGCCGCAATGGCCGGGTGCAGCACGCCGGTATTCAGGGACTTCTCCGCACGCTCGGCGTCAGCGTCGCTCGTGGACGCGGTTCTCAGGGCACCGGCATAGGCCGTTGTCGCGAGCGGCTGGGGTGTGGCGGCCGCGGTTGTTTGCCCGCGAGCCCGCTTGCGAGACAGTCCCCATTCCAGCACGCGGATGGCCAGGCTCGGATTGAGCGCCAGCACAACCAGCGGGGCCAGGCACGCCGCAAGTCCGGCGAGACCGCGGAGCAGGCGCCGCCTCGTCGAACCCTTCCAGTAGGCGATCAAGGTGGCCATAGCTCAGGTTTGTGCGGGATCGGGGACTTCGCGCAATTTCCTTCGGAAGACCTTGCCCAAAAAGTTTCGTGGCAGCTCGCCTCCAGTGATTTCGATCACCCGCGGCCGCTTGTGTTTTGCCAGATGTTTATCGCAGTAAATCCACAACTCGCGCAGCTCGACGTCCGCCCCCGGCTTGGTGGCGATCACCGCTTTGACGATTTCGCCCCGCTCGCGGTTCGGCACGCCGATGACGGCAACGTCGGCCACGCCCGGGAATTTCCGCAGCACGGGCTCGACCTCGCTCGGATAGACGTTGAAGCCCGAGGTGATAATGAGATCCTTCTTGCGATCGACGATGCGGAAGAACCCGTCCTCGTCCTCGACCGCCAGGTCGCCCGTGTAGAGCCAGCCGTCGCGAATCGTGCGACCGGTCGCTTCGTCGTCGTTCCAGTAACCCAGCATCACCTGGGGGCCCCGGATGAGCATCTCGCCGATCTGTCCGCGCGGCACGTCGATCAGGCCGTTGTCGGGATCGACGATCCGCACGTCGGTGTCGGGCAGGGGCAGTCCGATCGTGCCGCCCCGCGAGGTGCCGTCGAGCGGCCCGACGTGCGTCACCGGGCCGGCTTCGGAAAGACCAAAGCCTTCGACGACGATCGCGCCCGTGTGCTTCGCGAATTCGGCGGCCACCTGCTGGTCGAGCGGCGCTCCGCCCGAAATGCAATATCGAAAGCTTTTCCGCAGCGGGCGCTTGGTGAAGAGGTCGTTGAGTCCGACGAGCATCGCCGGGACAGCCGGCATCACGGTCGGCTGGTAGCGCTCGATCAGCTGGGCCACCGTTTCCGGAACAAAGCGGTGGTGCATGATGATCGTAGCGGCCATCGAAACGCCGGTGAGCGCACAGCTCGACAGGCCGTAACTATGGAAGAAGGGCACGACGGCCAGCACCGAGTCGTTGCCCATCTGCGTGCCGGCCCAGGCATGAATCTGCGTGGCGTTGGCGACGAGGTTGCGGTGCGACAGGGCGACGACCTTGGGACGTCCCGTGGTCCCGCCGGTGGCCAGCAAGAACGCCGGCGATTCGAGCGATTCGGGCCGAATCGGCTCGAAGTTGGGGTTAGCCTCTTTCAACTCGCGCTCGAACCAGTACGCGCGTCCTCGGCGGTTGCGGACATTAAAGAAGAATCGCCGCAGCGCCTCCGCGCGATAGGCGAACTTCTTCCAACCCGACAGCCGGTGCTGGAGCGTGGTGAGAATGGTGATTTCCGGCTGGACGTTGGCCCGCCAGATGAGCGGCGCGAGCACGTCGAGCGCAAGCACGACGCGGCAGCCCGTCGTCGACACGAGTGCCGAAATTTCTTCCGAAACGGACAAGGGGCTGATCGCCACCGGCGTGGCACCGGCCATCCAAATGCCGTTGAGCGCGGCGAGGAATTCGGGCATGTTCGGCATCAGCACGCCGACGCGATCGCCGGGCCGCACGCCAAACTGCACCAGACGGTGCGCCGTGCGGCGCGCCATCTCGCGCAGTTGGCGATACGTGAGCTTGTGACCGAGGTGAATGCACGCGTCGCGGTCGGGAAATTCGGCGGCGCTGTGTTCGAGCAATCCAAACGCCGGGATCGCGGGGTACTTGAGCGTCTGCGGGACGCAAGCGGGATAGTGGGCAAGCCACCGTCGCTCGCGTTCAACCGGCGCGCCGTTCAGTTCCTGTTGCGACTCTAAAGACCGCATCCCAGTTCTCCGAACCTCTGTTCGAAAAACCCATCGAGGGGCGGCGCATCGTCACGGAACATGCAATTGCAATGCCCGACGGTGCGCAAATGCGGTTTTAGGTACGGCCAGATCATCCGTGCAGAAGTGACTCGGGACGAGGTGAAGCGTAACGAATCGCGTGGGCCGGGCCGGTGCAATCAGCACGCTCCCTCAACTGTGCGCTGACCGCAAAACCGCCCCAATCTCAACGGTATTTGCTTTATTATAGGTCGCGCACGCCGGCCTTAGTGCGAAAAGTCGTGCCTGTTGCGCGGATTGTCTGCGACTCGCCCGCTTTCGACGGCTATTCCGACTTTCACACGCCGGGGCAACTCGTCGACACGCGTCGAATGCGTATGATTCCCGGTGTGGCGAACGCCGGGAAGCAGCGGAGGGAGGTCCGTAAAACCAGGCCGGCCGACGCGACGGCTTTTGGCACCAAAGCACTGGCCCGAAGAGAGGATGCGACACTTGGCGGAGGGAGCGTTCCGGCTGGCCTGGCGGGCCGGTGTCTTCGTCGTGGGAAGCCTGCTGCTCGTGGCCGGCATCATCATGATCGTGACGCCCGGCCCGGCGGTTGTATTTATCCCCCTTGGCCTGGGCGTGCTGGCGACCGAGTTCCAGTGGGCCCGCAACCTGCTTTCCCGGGCGCGTCAAATAATCGACCGCGCTATCCAGCGCGCCAAACGTCGCCGGGGGAAAAACGACCAGCCTGCCACCTCGACTCACGGCTAGGCGGTCATCGGTCAGCCGGCGGGCCCTGACGGCCATGCTGACTGCCGCGGCACGACCGGGAGCCGACTACAAACTGGCTTGTAGCGTTTACACTTTTTTGACCGCGCCGATGGCCTCGGTCATCAGCTTCGAATCCGGGTCGTTCGAGCCGTTTAGGTAGTAAACGGACGTGGCCAAGAGGTGCGGTTTCCAGGCCGGCGATACCAGGTCGTAATCCTCGAAGGTGGCGGCCGCGTACTTGTAGCGGTGGGCGTCGTTCCCTTTGCGGAAGATCAGCCGGCGAGCCAGCTTGAAATAAGTCTCTGGCTGTGAATGCTGTTGGGCCAGTGCAAACGCCCGCGCGGCTGCACCGGGCAAGTCGTTTCCGACCAGCTCGAAGGTTTCGGCAGCCGCCTTCGGCTCTGCGGAATCGATCTTGGCGGGCTGCAGCTCGTTGATTTTCACCTTGCCGCCCTCGCCGCGCGAGCCTCCCTTCATCGACTGCCGGAACTGTCCCATCCAGGCCACGGCGTGTTGCAAAACGAGCAATCGCGTGAGGGGATCGACGGCTGTGCGAAACGCGAAGTGCAGCGCGTTCGTGGACGTGACGGCATGGATGCCGAGAATCCCCGGCTGACGCATGATCAACTCGCCCGCCGCCAGGTGGACAGCATCCCAGGCCCCTTGGGCCTGCGTCTTCCCCGACTGGAGCTGGTCCAGGAGCTTTTGGCAGGCGTCCTCGGTCGGGGCGCTGCGCATCGCCTCGAGCAGGTCGACGGTGGCCGCCGCGTCGCTCCCGCCGCCCGTCCAACCGGCCGGTAGTTTCGGCAAGACCTCGGTCGCGCGTTCGGCGTTGGCCTGGTGGGCTTTATCATCGAGCCCCGTGCGCGGCCCGCTGCTGACGGTGCCCGAGCCGCGGCGTCCGCCCGGGTCGAGCAGGGCCATCACGAGGGACCGCATGGCCGGCTCGGCGTGCCGCCAGCCGATCGTCTGCAGGGTCCGCCAGGAGTTGGCGACAAAGATCCCCTTGTGGCCGATATCGCGAAAGTCGCGGGCCCCGTACCGCCAAAGGGCCTCGATCACTTCGTCGGCGCCGCGGCTGCGCACGAAAACGGCGATCGCCCGTTGGGCCCGTTCTTCGTCCCACGTCTGCATCGCGGCGTGGAACTCGTCGGCGGCTTTTTCCGGCGACGGCAGCGTCCCCGTGAACTCCCGCATGCGGAAGTTGCCCTCGCGGGCGTTATCCGCCTGCGATTTCTTGAACTGGTCGAGCGCCCAGAAGAGCGGCAGCAGCCGATCCTCCGGGGCCGCATCCAGGCTCAACTGATTGGCCGAGTGCATGGCCAGCACGCAATGGAACTTGAACCCGACCGGATGCGGGCTGACGTTCCGCACGCCGGCCAGAAACAGGGCTGCCAAAAAGTTGCGATAGGGGAGTCCCTGCTGCAGCTGCCCGACGATCAGCTCGAAGCACTTGTCTCGCGGCGTGTCCTCGATGAGCCGCACGATCGGCTCGACGTCCGGCGTCAGGTGCACCAGCTCGGGCGTCACCTCGGCTTCGCCGCGCGCCCGCGGCGACAAGACGCTCAGCAAACCGGACGATCCGGTCCCCAACACAAATCCAGCAGTGGTGGACGACTTCAAGAATTCCCGACGACTCGACATGGTTCCACTCCTTTGCGCAAAGGATCGGACGGCGCCCGCATTATACACGCGGCGCGTTGCGCGAGGATCCGGCGAGCCGCCAAGTCGATTGCGCGTGTCTACGAACCAGCGATCGCGATGTGCTGATTCTGCTGCGGGTCCGTATCCGGGAAGTCGCTACGGAAGTGGACGCCGCGGCTCTCGCGACGGGCGGCGGCGGCGGCGATCACCAGGCGGGCGACTAGGAGCATGTTTTCCATCTCCCAGCCGCGGGGGTCGGCGAATTCGCGGTCGGAAGCGTAGCGTTCCCAGAAGTTGACCTGGTCGGCCGCCGCCTTCAGGTCGTCCGCGTTCCGCTCGATGCCGGCGCTGCGTCCCATCAGATTGGTGAGCGAGTGCCGCAAATCGTTGAGATCCAGGCTGTCGTCCTGCGGGCGCTCGGGCCAGTCCGAATGCAGGGGAATGGGCGAGAACGTGTCGGGTTCGGCGCGGGCAAGCTTGGAGGCTCCCGCCCCCGCGCGCAGACCAAACACCAACCCCTCGAGCAGGCTGTTCGACCCGAGCCGGTTGGCCCCGTGCAGGCCGCTCGAGCTGACTTCCCCGGCCGCCCACAACCCGCGGAGCGACGTGCGGCCGTAGTCGTCGATCGTGAGGCCGCCGATCATGTAATGCGCGCCGGGGCGGACCGGAATCAGGTCGCGGGCGAAGTCCAGGCCGAACTCCGCGCACACCTTGCGAATGTGCGGGAACCGTTCCTCGATCTCTTTGGCCGGCAAGTGCGACAAATCGAGATAGACGCAGGGGTGCCGGGTCTTCGCCATCTGCAGCGTGATCGACCGGCTGACCACGTCGCGCGGCGCCAATTCGAGCGCCGGATCGTAATCCTCCATGAAGCGGCGGCCCGTCGCATCACGGAGATAGGCGCCCTCGCCGCGGACCGACTCGGAGATCAGGTGCCGGGCGCTGCCCGCGATATAAAGCACCGTCGGGTGGAACTGAACGAACTCCATGTCGCGGACTTCGGCGCCGGCCCGAAAGCCGATGGCGTGCCCGTCGGCGGTCGCGATTTCCGGATTGGTCGTTTCGCGATAGAGACGACCCGCGCCGCCTGTGGCCAGCACCGTCTGCTTGGCCCAGACAAAGGTCTTGCCGTGGTTGCGGCTCCAGACGAGCGCGCCGCGGCAGGCGGCCTCGTGCGTGAGCAGATCGATCGTGAAAGTCTGCTCCCAGATTTGGATATTGGGCCGCGAGCGGACCATCTCGGCCATCGCCCGCATCACTTCCTGGCCGGTCGCGTCGCCGAGTGCGTGCACGATGCGGCGGTGGCTGTGCCCTCCCTCCTGGGTGAGGTCGATCTCGCCGTTGTGCGTGTCGAAGTGGGCGCCGTAACCGATCAGCTCGCGAATGCGGTCGGGCGCCTCGCTGACCACCATGTCGACGATGTGCGGATCGCAGAGCCCTTTGCCGGCGGCCATCGTGTCGGCCGCGTGGCTCTCGAAATTGTCGACCGGATCGAAGACCCCCGCGATGCCGCCTTGCGCATACGCGCTGTTGGACTGCAGCAGGCGGTCCTTGGTGACGACGACCACGTCAAGCGCCGGGTCGACGGCGAGAGCCGCCCGGATGCCGGCAATGCCGCCCCCGATCACCAGCACGTCCGTAAAGAGGTGCGGAATCCGCTTGGGATCGAAGCGGACGAGGTAACGCCGCCGGCTCGAAATCTCCAGGCGGGGACCGACGTTTTGCGCGGTGAGGCCGGGCGTGTCGATCGTTTGCGGGGAGGCGGCCGGCCGGCCCGATTGCGTTCCCACGGTCATATCGTCGTGCTCGAAAAGCCGCCGTCGACCACGATATTGGTGCCGGTCACAAAGCTGCCCGCGTTGGGCGAGGCCAAAAACAGGATCGCGCCGGCAAGCTCCTTGGGAAGTCCGAACCGCTTGAGCGGCGTGTGCCGCATCACGCTTTCGATCCGCTCTTCGGTGAGGATCGACTTGTTCTGCTCGGCCGGGAAAAAGCCGGGCGACACGGAGTTGACGCGGATGCCCACATGGGCCCATTCGCGAGCCAGGTTCTGCGTCAGGTTGATCACGGCCGCCTTGGTCGCGGAATAGGTGAAGACGCGGGACAGCGGCGTGATGCCCGAGAGCGATGCGATGTTGATGATCGAACCGCGCGTCCCGCGTTGGATCATGTATTTGCCCAGGACCTGACAAGCCAGCCGCACCCCGCGGAGGTTGACGTTGAGAATGCGGTCCCACTCCTCCTCGGTGATTTCCAGAAAGGGGGTGGCCGAGTTGATCCCCGCGCCGTTGACCAGCACGTCGACCGCGCGATTGCCGCGGGTCAAATGGGTCACCAGGTTGTCGAGGTCCCTGTGGCTCGTGCAGTCGAGCGAAAAGAATTCGGCCCCGCCGCCGGCTGACGTGAGCCGTTGAACGCAGTCGGCGCCGCGAGCCCGATCGCGGCCAGCGACGACCGTGTGCGCTCCGGCTCCGGCCAGCGCCTCGCAGAATGCGCTGCCCAGCACGCCGGTCCCTCCAATCACGACGGCCGTCCGCCCGTGCAGGCCGAATAGCCCCTTGAGATAGGATTCTGCCGTCATGGCAACTCCCGTGCAGTCGATGCGGCGACGCCTGCCGCCGGCTCGCCCGGTTTAGGAACGAATGCCGCGGAGCTTGAGGTGTTCGGCCATCACTTCACGGTAATCCTCGGGAGAGATATCGCGCTCGGTGCACACGAGCATCAGCGCGCCGTCGGAGCGGAAGTTTCCGTCCCACTCCATCAGCTTTTCGTCGGACCAGTTGGGGTCGTATTCCCGGAGCTTTTCGTCGCTCATCCGCGACAGATAGGCACGGACCGCGACGTCCGTTTCGTCCATCGGGCTGCCATCCGGTGCGTGTTCGTAGTCAACTGAGTTGGCGGTTGTCATCGCGTTCACCTCTTCAATATTCGCACAGCGTTCTGTGCCTTCGTCAGTATTCGCACAGTGTGCTGTGCACGTCGTATTTGATCACTTTTGATTTCGGCTGGCCCGGTGCGTGGCAGGAGACGCAAGTCGCCCCCTCCGCGACCTGCCGGTGCTTGGTCGAACTTTGCTTGTGGATGTCGTGGCAGCTGACGCAGGTCGTGATCGACTTGCCTTCGAGAACCTCGCGAACGTTCTGCGCCACGTGCCGGTCGCCCGGGTTCATCTTAGCAAGGGCCGCGTCGCCCAGATCAATCTCGAAGTCACGGAACAGGTTGTCGCCAACGACGAAGTTCGTCGGATAGGGCAGACCACTCTTTTTCGACTTGCCCGTCCGCAAGTGGCACTGCGCAGTTGGCCAGTTGCACGCGGGGCGGATCGGCATTGCCTTTGCCGAACGCGATCAGCTTCGTGTCTCTGGAGTGTTTGAGATCGACGATGCCGTGGCACGCATAGCAATCGAGCGAGACCGCCGAGAAGGCGTGCGTCTGCGGATCGACGGCGGTCGTGTGGCAGCCGACGCACGACTTGGCAAACTTCTGCTCGTCCCAGTGCCCGTTCTTGGTTTCGGTCAATTTTCCGTGGGCCCGGCGGCTGTTCGTCCCCGGGGCAACAGGCGTGTACGCGGCCGAGAGCAGCCCGACCTTGCCGTAGTCGCTCGATCGCTTGAGAAAACGAATCTCGCGCCGCGTACCCAACAGGTAGGCCACGTCGGAGACAAAGCTCTTCGTGTCGGCGTCGGCCGCCAGAGCTTTCATCCCAGGAGAGTCGGCTTCGGCCGGACGCATCGTCCGCTGGTGATAGTTTTTGGCCCAGCGGTTGCCCCAATCGTCCCGGTGACAAAACAGGCACTCTTCACCGGTGACATAATCGGGCAACGGAGCATCGACGTGATCGCCCCACTCGGCAGCGGTCTTGGATTCCGACGCGGGCGGTTGCCTGTTCCCGGTCCCGGCCGAATTGGTCGCTCCAGGGCCCGCCAGCAACAGACCGACGGTCAGGCACAACGCCCACAAAAGCGTGGCGAGCGCCACAGACTGCGAAGTCCGTGACACTCGCACACGGTTTTTCAGATCAGAGCCCATCGAGCCACCGTCAGACGATCCGTAAGCCCTCTCCCATTCCGATGGGAGAGGGAAGGGTGAGGGCTCTTCTCTTTTCGGCGAGCGTGATGCCGTACCGGATGATGTTTAGAAAAAGCGGCCCTCACCCCGGCCCTTGTATGTTGAAAAAAGGCACATCTGCGCATTTGATAGGGACAACCGTGGGAAAGCTTGCGAAGCGTAGCGGAGCAAGGTTTCCCACGGCGGCCGGCGGTAGATCGTTGACCCCGAGGTCCAACAAGACCGTGGGAGAGCGGGATCGCCGCCGGCCTCATGAGATCAGCCCGAACAGCCGCAAGAGCCACCACGGCGTCTCTCGCCGGGCGAGCTCGCATTCGCAAGGACGGGACATCGTCATGGACGTCGCCTTCAAATCGTTCGTCGGAATCGACATCGCCAAACGGACCCTCGACGTGCATGTGCTTCCTGAGCGAACGTCGCTCAAGCAGCAGAACGATTCCAAGGGCCGTCGGCAACTCCGAGAGAAGCTTCCTCCTCCCGGAGAGTGTTTGATCGTCGTCGAAGCCACCGGTGGTTACGAGCGTGCCCTCGTTGCCGAACTGATGGACGTCGGCTTTCAGGTTGCGGTCGTCAATCCTCGGCAAGCCCGCGACTTCGCCAAGGCCTGCGGAAACCTCGCCAAAACTGATCGCATCGACGCGGCCGTTTTGGCACGCTTCGGGCAGGCGGTCGTGCCGCGCACCCAGGCCAAAATCCCGGAAAAACAGCTCGAACTTCAAGACCTTGTCGCCCGACGCCGACAGCTCGTCGAGCTGCGAACGGCAGAAATGAACCGCAAGGAAAACGTCACCAGCAAGTTCGTTAGAAAGAGCCTTCAGGAGAGCGTCGACGCGATCAACAAACAGGTCCGACGCTTCGAGAAGCGAATCGCCGCGCTGGTTCAATCGGACGACGAGTGGAAAGAGAAGTTCGAGATCGTTCAAAGCACGCCGGGGTTTGGACCAGGCACGAGTTCCACCCTGATCGCTGATGTTCCCGAGTTGGGGCAGCTCAGTCGACGAAAAATCTCTGCACTGGTCGGCCTGGCTCCCTTCAATTGCGACAGCGGCGAGTTCCGAGGCCGCCGCGCGATCCGCGGCGGACGAATTTCGGTGCGCTGTAGCTTGTACATGGCAACGCTCACGGCACGACGCTCCAATCCAGTCATCAGAGCCTTCGCGGACCGCCTGGAAGCCCTCGGCAAAAAGCCCAAGGTGATCATCACCGCCTGCATGCGCAAGCTGCTGGTGATCCTCAACACCATGGTCAAAAATAAAACGCACTGGAACCCTGCAATCTCAACCACTTAACCCTTGAAAAGAAACACAGCCGCTCTCCCGGAGGACCGGGAGAGGGTGAACTCGCAGCGCTCTAGGAGTCAGCACGAACCCAGCCATGCGCGGCGTTGTTCGATTGTCCGCCCTGTTCGAGGTACGCTACCTTCAGCTTAGAAAGCGAATCCTTCGGGAACGCATTGCGATGGGCGGCTGGGTCGACGCCGTAAATCTTCGCGGCATTCAGGCCGAAGATCTTCGCCTTGTCTTCCTTCGTGACCTTCTTATAGCCGAACTTGTCGCACAGCTCGTCGCTGATCTGGAAGCGTTTGAACGCATCGATCACCCATTGGGGCGAGCCCCACCACAGGCAATCGGTGCCCCAGATGACGTGATCGGCGCCGTAGTACTTGATGTTCTTGCCGATCAGGTGCTGGCACATTTCCGGATGGACGATCGCCGTCGTGCCGAAGGCGGAGCCGATTTCCGGAAAGACGTTGCTCATTCCCGGATTGCGCGTTCTTGATGTCCATCAATTCCTGGTGCCAGGCGAAATCGCCCGTTTTGGGATCGTACGTGCTCTTGAAGCCCGGCTCGTCGGGGCCGTGCTTCATGGCCGAGTGATAAATGATGAAAGTCAGATCGGGATGGTCCTTGGCCGCCTTCTCGATGTCTGCCGGATGGGCCAGGTGCCCCAAAGTTCGCGATTGCGACGCGTACCCCTTGTGGACGCTGAACTTTTTCATCCCCAGCTGCTTCGACTTCTCGTAGAAGGGGTAGGTCATCTTCTCGTCGTCGAGCTTGAACCCGTTGCCCGAGCGGCCGGGATCGGTGTGGCAGTACCACTTCCAGCTATCGATGCCGTAAAGATGGACCTCGCGATCCATCTGCTCGAAGAGGGCCGTCAAGTCCTGCTTGTTCGCCTTCTTGTCCCAGTAGTGGTTGGGAGCACAGTTGCCCTGGGACAATACGCGCTGGCTTTGGGCCAGGTCGTTGAGTCGTTTCTTGGACTGCGCCATCAACCAGCTTGGGAGGATGCCGCCGAAAAGGCCTCCCCTCGACGAGCGTTCGCGGCCTTCCAGCACCTTCCCCGTCTTGGGGTCCTTGTTGACCTCCTTGCCGGGAACGCCGGAAATCACGCCCATCGTCGTCTCGCTGTCGAAGAAGATCTCCTTGACGAACGTGAGGAAGCTGTAGGCGTCCGGATCGTTCTTGAGATGGAAGTTCATGTTCTTCATGAACTCGGCGTCGCGGAAGTTGAGCGCCAGTCCATCGGTGAAGTGCGTCTGCACGTCCATGATGAAGTATTCGCCCTTGGGCCACTTCTCCTCGGTGGCCGCGGGTTCGAGCGTCTCTGCCGCGTCGACCTCCCAATGCGGGCCGTAAACCATGTTCGAGGCCAAGAAGGCCGTCGCCATGCCCATCGACGTGCGCAAGAAGTCGCGCCGCTCCATGCCGAGCTTCTTCGACTTTTCTTCCGCCAGCTCGCCGATCAGCTTTTCCCACTGCTTCTGCTGGGCCGTTTGCGGACGGGGGATGAACTCTTCGTTGGACAGCACCTGGGTCGGAATCGGAGAGTCCACGCCCTGCTTCTGATCGCGTTCCCATTTACGAACCCACATCGGCAGGCTCCTCACAGCGTTTTGGATTTCGGATGAATTCTTGAAGTGACGGCTTCGCCGACGCTCGGATTGCCGCCTTCGCCTGGACTCCGGCAATCCCCTGCGCCGCCCTCAACTATATCGATTCCGCGACAACATTGCAGGCATGCGGTAAATTCGTGCCATGGCACGCGTGCTCATTATTGGCGGCGGTTTCGGCGGACTTTCCGCGGCAAAGGCGCTCGGCGATGCGCGGCACATCGAGGTCACGCTGCTCGATCGCCGCAACCATCACCTGTTCCAGCCGCTGCTCTACCAGGTCGCCACGGCCGGCCTGAGCCCCGCGGAAATCGCCCAGCCGATCCGCGGCATCCTCTCGCAGTTCGCCAACGTCGAAGTGCTCGAGGGGGAAGTGACCGACGTGCATCTCGACCAGAAAGAAGTCGTCACCGACTTCGGCATCTTCCCCTATGACTATTTGATCCTGGCCTGCGGGTCGCTGCACTCCTACTTCGGCCACGACCAGTGGGAGCCTTTCGCGCCGGGCTCAAAACGATCGAGCAGGCGACGGAGATCCGCCGGCGAATCCTGCAGTCGTTCGAGGAGGCCGAGCGGACGCACGACCTGCAGCAGCGGCGCGTGCTGCTCACCTTTATCGTCGTCGGCGGCGGGCCAACGGGGGTCGAGCTGGCCGGCGCGATCGGCGAGATGAGCCGCTTCACTCTCTCACGCGACTTCAAGCGGATCGACTCGAAGCTGGCCCGCGTGATCCTGGTGGAAAGCGGCGACCGCGTCTTCGAGCGCATTCCCGCGGAAACTCTCCGCCCGGGCCACCCGCGACCTCGAGTCGCTTGGCGTGCAGGTCTGGACGCACAGCACGGTCACGGGCATTGACGCGGGCGGCGTGCAAATCGGCAACGAACGCATCGAGGCGGCCACTGTCCTCTGGGCGGCCGGCGTGCGGGCTGTGGGCCTCAGTCACGCGCTCGAGGTGCCGCTGGATCGCAACGGCCGAGTGATCGTGCAGCCCGATTTATCGCTCGAGGGGCATCCGGAGGTCTTCGTCATCGGCGACCAGAGCCACTTTGACCACCAGAACGGCCAGCCGCTCCCTGGCCTCGCGCAGGTCGCTATGCAGCAGGGGCGCTTTGCCGCCCGCACGATTCGCCGCGAGCAGGAAGGCCGCCCGCGGTTGAAGTTTCACTACGCCGACAAGGGGCAGCTGGCGACAATCGGCCGCAGCCGCGCCGTCGCCGACATTTGGAAGCTGCAATTCGGCGGCTTTTCGGCGTGGATAATCTGGCTGTTCGTGCACATTTACTATCTCACCGGGTTCAAGAACCGGCTGTTCGTCGTCTTCCAATGGGCCGTCTCGTACCTGACCTACCGCCGTGGAGCCCGTCTGATCGTCGGCCCGGGTTGGCAGATCACGCATGCGCCCGCGCCCCACGCGGACCCGCCGAAGAAGTCGGGTTCGTAGCACGCGCACAGCCGATAGAAGGGCGAGAAATGGCGGACAAGAAATGCCCAAAGTGCGGCGCAGAAGATCGAGATTACGGGCGGCTACTTGGCAACTGGGGGCGCGGGTGCGGTTCGCGTCGTGGAGGAGTTGGCTCAGCGGCTTTTTCGGAGGTGGCGACGCAATTTCTGCCTATGTGTGCCACAAGTGCGGCTATGTTGAATTGGTTCTCACCAAAGATCTGTAGACGCGGCCGGTGTCTCGATCCCCATCTCGGGATCAAATAGCACGATCTCGTCCCGCGACGCGGTGAGCGGCGACGGCCAGCGGGCACCGGCGAGGACCTCAAGCTCGAGATTGATCCGCCGCGGAGCCCACTCTGCCGGCACGCGGACTGCCAGGGGCCAGACATCCCGCGTGCGGCCGTCGGAACCGCACCACGAGCCGTAGCAGCAAACAAGGCGCGCGAGCGGGAAGACCCGCAAGACCGCGCGGACTTCGGCCGGCGTGTATTCGTCGGGCCAGTGCTGACAGACGACGACCAAGTCCGCATGCCAGCCGTCGGCTGTTGACTTGGCCAGCGCCTCGGCGACGTTGGCCGCGATCCGCACGTCGGCCGCATCCCGGGCCAGCTCTTCCACTCGCCGCTCGACGCCCGCCATCTCGGATGCGAAGAGATCGCCCACGACGAGCACGGCCAAGCGGGCGGGCAACTCGGGCATTTGCGGCAGTCCCTTGCCGATGCTTTTCGGGTGCCACTGGCGGCTTGTCCGCCAGTGCTCTTCTCAAACCGCAAGACACTGGCGGACAAGCCGCCAGTGGCACCCAGCTAGTGGCCGCTCGAGCGAATCTCGGCGAAGCGTACGCACAGGAATCGCAAGATATCGCGGACTGAGAAGATTCCCGTCGACGCACCAGTCGAATCGACCACCGCCATGTGCCGATAGCCGCCGATGTCCATCGCGTGGAGTGCGTAGGCGATCGAATCCTGCCGACGGACCGTCTCCGGCGAGGGGGTCATGAACTCGCGAACCGGGCGGTCGAGAGCCGTCATATCGGGCGAGACGCGATTAAGGACGTCGCGTTCGGTGAACACTCCGACGACCTTCTGGGCCTCTTGGACCATCAGGCAGCCGATGTTCTTCTGGGCCATCATGCGGACCGCTTCCCGCACGGTGCATGTGGGCGGAACGGTGACGGCCGGCTTGGGCGAAAGCACCCGGATACTATGCCGCGAGATCGACTCCTCGAGCTCGCAGGTAGCCGGGTCGAGCTCGACGAGCGGCTGCCCGCACTGCTCGCACCAATCGACCCCCTCGATGTTGTCGTAACCGCAATCCGGGCAAATCATTTTTTGTCTTGCGGGCTAGCCGCGTCCCGTTCTTTTGGCTCCGAACTCGATTGCTAAGGCTACGTCCAACCGTTGCCTAGGGTGCCATGCCCACCGCTTTGGGTGGGCATGTCCGCAAACGCATGGCCACGCAAAGCCGTGGGCCATGGCACCCAAAATTCTCTATTGGACCTCCCACGTGTCGCCGTCGTTGTAGAGGCTGTCGAGGTCACCGGTTCCCTGCTTGGCGATGGCGGCATCGACTTGGGCCATCACGCCTTCGTCGTAGGTGGGCCTTTGCACGTCGCGGAAGACGCCCAGCGGCTCGGGGAACTCGGGATAACGCATGCGGGCCAACAGGAAGGCCAGCGACGGCTCGGGCGCCTTCTCGTCGTGGAACAGCAAGTCATCCTCGCGGATGTCGCCGCCCAATTCGACGATTTCCGGCCGGCTCATCTCGTTGATGCGGATACCCCGGTTGCGGTTCTTGCCGAAGATCAGCGGCTTGCCGTGCTCGAGGTAAACGACGTTATCGTCCTTCTCTTCCTTCTTCGAGGCGTAGTTGAACGCGCCGGAGTTGAAGACGTTGCAGTCCTGGTAGACCTCGACGAAAGCAGTCCCTTTGTGGTGGGCGGCACGCTCGAGGACCATCGTCAGGTGCTTGATGTCGACGTCGACGGCGCGGGCCGACGAACGTCGCTTCGGCACCGATGGCCACGCAGAGCGGATTGATCGGGCGATCGACCGAGCCGTACGGCGTGCTCTTGGTCCGCGCACCGACGGGGCTGGTCGGAGAGTACTGCCCTTTGGTCAGCCCGTAGATCTGGTTGTTAAAGAGGATGACCTTCACGTCCAAGTTGCGGCGAATGCAGTGCAGGAAGTGATTGCCGCCGATGGAGAGAGCGTCCCCGTCGCCGGTGATCACCCAAACCTGCATGTCCGGCTTGGCCAGCTTGACGCCCGTGGCGATGGCCGGGGCGCGGCCGTGGATCCCGTGCACGCCGTAGGTGTCCATGTAGTACGGGAAGCGGCTGGAGCAGCCGATGCCCGAGACGAACACGAACTTTTCCTTGGGGATTCCCAGGGTGGGCAGGACTTTTTTCATCTGCGCCAGGATGGAGTAATCACCACATCGCGGGCACCAGCGAATTTCCTGGTCGCTCGCAAAGTCCTTCGCACTCAGTTGAGGTAGTTCGACGCTCATAAGCTCCCGTTTTCCAAAAACTTCCGGATGGCTTCGGCAACCTCGCTGATGAGGAACGGCTTGCCCTGAATCTTGTTCAAGCCGTGCGCGTCAACGAGGAATTGATTTCGCAACAGGAATCGCAATTGGCCCCGATTGAGCTCGGGCACCAGCACCTTGTCATAGCTCTTCAAAATGTCCCCGAGGTTCCGCGGGAACGGATTCATGTACCGCAGATGGCAGTGAGCGACGCTCTTGCCCTCGGACTGGGCCTGTCGCACGGCCGTGCGGACCGTGCCGTACGTGCCTCCCCAGCTGACGACCACGAGGTCGCCCGACTCGGGCCCCTCGACGGTCTGCTCGGGAATGTAATCGGAAATGCCGGCAATCTTCAGATGCCGAATGTCGGTCATGTGCTGGTGATTGGCCGGCGAGTATTCGACGTTGCCGGTCACGTCCGCTTTTTCGAGACCGCCGACACGATGCTCGAGCCCCTTCGTGCCGATCAGCGCCCACGGGCGGCACGTAGCGCTCGTCGCGCTTGTAGGGCAGGTACTCGTCCGGCGAATTCCGCTCGGTCGGATGTTTCACCACAACCGGCTTGAGGTCCGACAGCTTGGGGATCCGCCACGGCTCGGCCCCGTTGGCGATGTAGCCGTCGGACAGGAAAATCACCGGGCACATGAAGTCGACGGCGATTCGCATCGCCTCTTGAACGAGGTCGAAACAGTCGGCGGGAGTTGCCGCCGCCAGGATCGGCAGCGGAGATTCGCCGTTGCGGCCGAACATTGCCAAGAGCAGGTCGGACTGTTCGGTCTTGGTCGGCAGGCCCGTGCTCGGACCACCGCGCTGCACGTCGACGATGACCATCGGCAGCTCGGTAATCATTCCAAGCCCCATGGCCTCGCCCTTGAGGCAGATGCCCGGGCCGCTGCTGGCCGTAACCGCGAGCTGTCCGCCGAAGGCCGCCCCGACCGTCGCAGCCATGGCGGCAATTTCGTCCTCGGCCTGGAAGGTCACCACACCGAAGTGCTTGAGCTTCGACAGTTCGTGCAGAATGTCGCTGGCGGGAGTGATCGGATAGCCCGAGTAAATCACCCGCGTTCCGGAAAGCTTGGCGACCGTTGCCAGGCCGTAGGCCAGCGCCTCGTTGCCGGTAATTTTCCGGTATTTTCCGGGAGCCAGCTTGGCCGGCGGAACCTGGTAGTGAACGGTGAACGACTCGGTCGAGAAGCCGTAGTTGTAGCCGCCGTTCAGGGCGCGGACGTTGGCTTCCGCAACGGCCGGGTTTTTGCCGAACTTCTCTTTCACCCACTGCAGCGTCGGCTTGGAATCCCGTTCGTAGAGCCAGTAGACCAGGCCCAACGCGAAGAAGTTGCGGCAACGGTCGGCTTCGCGCTGCGAGAGGCCGAGCCCTTCGACCGCGTCGCGGGTGAGCCGCGTCATCGGCACCTTGTGCACGCGGTAGCCGCCAAGCGAGGAATTGTCCTCGAGCGGATTCGTCGCGTAGCCGGCCTTGGCCAGGTTGCTGCGATCGAAGGCGTCCTCGTTGAGGATCAGCGTGCCGCCGCGCTTGAGGTCGCTGAGATTCGTCTTGAGCGCGGCCGGGTTCATGGCGACGAGCGTGTCGACCGTGTCACCGGGCGTATAGATATCGTGGGCCGAGAAGCAAAGCTGAAACCCGGAAACGCCCGCGAGCGAGCCGGCGGGAGCGCGGATTTCGGCCGGGAAGTCGGGCAGCGTGCTGACGTCATTGCCGAACACGGCCGACGCGTTGGTGAACTGGGTGCCGGCCAGCTGCATGCCGTCGCCGGAGTCGCCGCAGAAGCGCACGACTACAGTTTCGAGCTGTTCGACTTTTTTGCCGTTGAGACCCTCGGGAGCCTGTGTCTCGATCGTCGCCATCAGTCGCTCGCTCCTCGCAAGTAAAACTCGCCCGCCGCGGGAGTCATGCAGGCGGACGTAAAAAATTCAGTCAATCGGTCGGTTTAACGTACTCGAATGTTCAGGTGGTCAGGGCCCGTGTCAGGCCCTGTGTTAGGCCCAGCGTCAGGCCCCTTCGCGGTCCTTCGTGGTGAGCTGATCGTGCGAGGCCTGGTTGTAAACAGCGGACGGAAAATGCTCGACGAGGAAGTGCACGAGCGCCTTCACATCGACGATCGCGGTCGGCACGCCGGCCGCGTCGACCACGGGCACCCGGCGATAGCCCCCTTCGTCCATGGAACGAGCCACCTCGAACAGCGTATCGGCCGTCGTGACCGTTTTAGGGTTGGAGGTCATCACGTGCGACAGGGGCAGGTTGAGGCCGCGGTCGGCAGCGATCACCCGCATCAGGTCGCGCTCGGTGAAGATGCCCACGATCTTGCCAACCGCGCACACCAGAGCGCTGCCGTGGCTCTCTTTGCGCATGGCAGCGGCCGCCTCGGCGACTGTGGCCGTCGGCGGCAAAATCGGGCACGGAGTCAGCTCCAAATCTCCGACACGCGTCGATTGGAGAATACTCCGCAGCTCGCGCTGTGCGGGCTGATCGGACATCGGGTTTAACTCGACAACAATCTTTTGAGGCACGAACGGGTTTTGAGAACGAGCGAGTCGTCACTCTCCACCGGCTGACCGTTGGGGTGGAAGCGGCTGGAGACTAACCTCAGCCTCCCGGCTCAACGTCAACCTGGCGGTCGGCCGGCGGCTCTCGGTCGACGATCCCGAACGATCGTTCGCCCCGTTCCTCCGCTCCGAATGGCCAGTCCTCGGCCATTCCGACAGTCGGCCATTCCCGCGCACCGCAAACTTCGCAGCATACCAAGATCCGCAGTCGGTAACCACAACCCGGTTTGCGCGGCCGGCAGGGGCACCGCATTCGTTGCAGAGGTATTCTTGCACGTTCGCAGGTTAATGGAAAGGTCACGTGAGCAAAACGCGGCGGCGAAATCCTCCTCGAAATGAAGGCCCCTGTACACGACACATACGGAGTCGTCCGGCAGTCGCTATCTGACAGGTATGGGTGCCATGCCCGCGGCTCGGCGTGGGCATGTTTTCCGCAGCGAATCGCGCATGCCCACCGAAACCGGTGGGCATGGCACCCGACAAAGAGGGCAGGAGAGCACGTCTGTTGCGCCGCCGGGCCCCTATTGTCGCTCGCCGCCGAATCTGGGATAAGACCGGCCAAAATTGTCCGGCCGACTCTCAATATCGGCCGCTCTCAGGGACACCCGCAAAGTGTTCGTGTCGCCAGCCAATAAGAACTTGCGGGACACGCTCGTCCGTCTGCATCTCTGCTCAGACCGCGATTTTCGGTGTTCCCGGCGAATCGTCCGCAAATTGGCGCGGGGCATTCCCGCCTTCGACTTCGTCTGGATCGATGCACTCGTTCAGTTGGGCAGCCTGACGCCCTATCAGGCCAAGGTCCTGCAATCCGCGCAGCCGGAGCAGCTTTGCATCGGACCGTGCGTTTTGCTCGAACGTCTCGGCTCCGGGAATAACTCGGCCACGTTTCGCGCCCGCGGCCCGCAGGGAGAGACGCTCGCGCTCAAGCGATTGCGCGCTCTCGGCGACGAAGTACCCCACATCGCTGAGCGATTGCGCAGCGGAATCGAAAAAACTCGCGGGCTCGAGTCGCCGCACGTCGTCGCGCCGCATGCGCTGATCGAACAGTCCGGCTCGCTCGTCGTCCTGAGCGGTTTCCGCAGCGGACCCAGCTGCAAAGAGTTGCTCGTGCGGCGGGGGCGCTTCGCTCCGGAGATCGTCGGCGAAATCGGGCGGCAGCTCGCACATGGCTGTGCGTCGCTCGAGGCACGCACTCTGCTTCACGGTCAAATCCGTCTCGACAACGTGAGGATCACGAGCGCCGGCAATGCCGTGCTGGTCGATGCGGGAATCGGCAGTGCGCTGGACAAGGGCGTGCTCATTCGCGACGACGTCCCCCCCGAGGCTTACGACGCGATTGCTCCCGAACGGATTGGCACCGGCAGCCCGCTGACGACGGCCAGCGAGATTTACGCCTTCGGCTGCTTGCTCTGGCAGATGCTGGCCGGACGCCCGCCGTTTCCCACCGCCGACCCGTTGGCCAAGCTGGCCGCTCACCAATCGCGGGGCGTGCCCGACGTGCGAACCATCGCCCCCGACACGCCGGCCAACCTCGCCGAGGCGGTCCGTGCCTGCACGCACCGCGATCCAGACCAACGCCCGGCCACGTTTGCCGCGATCGCCCGCCGTTTCGGTCCGCCGACCCCCAGCGGCAAGCAACGCCTGGCCCGCTTTCTGCGACGCTTCGACGGCGCGGCCCCGTCCGATCAAGTCACGCTGGAACGGCCGGCGCGATTCCCGACGGCGGCCGTCGCGCTGCTGCTCTTCGTCCTTTCCGGCGCGGCCCTGTTCCTGGTGCGGCACGGAGCGACGGCCGAGTTGTTGCGCGTCGGCAACGCCCACTCGCTCCCCGCCGCCGGCACCGCCACGTCCAATTCCGCGGGGGACCCTCTGCCGCAAGTCGCGTCGCCGGCCCGCACGGCCGAGGCTCCGCGCGAGCGAACCGCTCATTCCACGCAGCCGCTGCCGCCCCCCAATGCCGACGGCGTGATCGAATTGGCGGAAGGCCCCTACGAAGCGGAAACGGTCCACTGCGTCGGCGACCTGCTGATTCGCGGGAAAGGCGCGAAGCCGGCGACAATCGTCGTCGACGACCGGCCGCTGCAACTGGGCTGCCGTAAATTGGTGCTGGAGCACGTCATCGTGCGCAGTGCGACGAACTCGACGGCAGACGTGCTCATGCAGGTTCGTTCGCAAGAATTGGCGATCGGCGACTGCTCCTTTGTCTCGGCACTGGGTCACTCGGAACTCAGCCGCGCGGAGGAGTCGCGCGCAACGATTGTGTGGACGGCGGCTCCGGCTCGCGACCCCGACGCCGGCCGCATCCGCTTCACCAACACCGTCTTCGCGACTCCGCGAACAGCCCTTCGCTGCGCCTCCCCACCCAGCCGCATTGAAATCGACAACTGCCTCAAGCTGGCGGGCGGCATGCTCGACTTCGACGAGCGGAGTGCCCAGCGGGATATTTCCGTCGTGGCGCAGCATGTCACGCTACGACAGGCGAGTTGGCTCTGCTGCCTGGCCCGAGGGACGAAGACTACGAACGGGCAATTGCACCTGGTGCTCCGCGATTCGGCCTTCGATCTGGCCGGACGCGGAGCCGCATTGATTCGCCTCGTCAGTCTGAACCAACCGCCGGGCCGTGGACGGACCGTTCTGATCTCGGGAAGTGATTCGGTCATCCGTCCCGAAATCCCGATCGTGGGCTGGAGCAAACCGGGCGCGGACGCCGTGACGCCCGTCGACGCGCGCGGACTCTCCGTCGAGGGGCTGGCTGTCGGCGATTTTCAATTCGTTGCTCCAACGCCGCCCGCGAACGCCGACCCCGTCGGATCACTCGCCCAGACGGCGGCGGCCTCGGCGATCGACCTTCGCTCGCTGGCCATCCCCCGCAACTCGGATGAGCCGCCCGGATTCGTCGCCACCCGCCTGGCCGGTGGATTTCAGTCAGCGCGTCGCTGATGGACGTCTCTGCGCCGAACGCGACACGACGAGCGATTAAGCAGCCCGCTTGATTCGATCGCCCGGTGCCCGATCGCGGTCGCATGTTGACAGTCGTCGCCGCGCGGAGGCACGATGAACGGAGAAGGGACGAGAACGCGGTGCGACGCCCCTATTTGATGATCGACGGCTACAACCTGCTGCACGCGGCGGGGCTCGCGCGGCGCCGATACGGGCCGGGCCAGCTCGAGCGGTGCCGTGCTCAATTGCTCGCCTGGCTGTCCAAGCACCTGACCGACAGCGAGCGCGAGCGGACGACCGTCGTCTTCGACGCGGCCGAGGCGCCGCCCGGTTTGCCGCGGCTACTGACCGCCGCTGGCATCACCATCCGCTTCGCCGCCCCGGGCAAAGACGCGGACGACACGATCGAAGAGCTCGTCGCCGCCCACTCGGCACCGCGGCAAATTCGCCTCGTCTCCAGCGACCACCGCTTGCAGCGCTGCGTGCAAAAGCGCCGCGGCACTTTTCTCGACAGCGAAGACTTCGTGCAGGAGCTGGAACGCCGCGGCGTGCTGGACCCAGAAAGCGGCGATCCGCCACCGCCGCCGCGCGGCAAAAAGTCGCGTGGAACACCAAAGACCGGCGCGGACGAAAAAACGCCGAACAAGCTGCCCGACAAGGCGAGCGAAACCGAGACCGAACTCTGGCTCCGCATTTTCGGCGAAATTCCCCAAGCTGACGAATTCGCCGACGAGTTGGGACCGGCCGCCACGTTCACCCAGGCGGACGTGGCGCGGCTGCAGCAGGAAATCGATCGGCAGGAAAGCGAGTCCCGCCGCCGCAAGTCCTGAAGCGCACCCGGCCCCGCGACTCCCCGGCGGCGAATCCCGGGCCGCCCCAAAATCTTGCAGCAGGCAATTGACCCAACTGCCCGCGTTCAGCAGAATCGAGAAAGATTCAAATCGCGTCCGGCAATCCGCCGGCTGCTTTCTGTCGGGGTGCTCTCTGCCGTCTCCTTCACAGATTTCGCCGTCTATCACACCGCACCGCTCGCGGCGGGCAGTGCTGGGTTGGTCGCTGGCGGCGTTGATGGTCGCCGCGGTCTCCGCCGGCTGCGGGCGTGCCACGTACGAGCTGAGGCTCGAAGAGAGCCGGCGGTACTTCACGTATCTCGACAAGCTCAATCAGAACCTGGGGCCGATCGTCACCGGCAAGGGAGTGCAGATCCGGGTGCCCAAGCAGTTCGAGGTGATCCCCGGGCCCATCCCTAAGAAAAAAAAGGATCCGAAAAAGTCGGGCAAGAAGGACTCGAAGGACTCGGACAAAGCCGCCGACAAGGGTGCGGACAAGGATGCCGCGAAGGACTCGCCGGCCGACGATCCTGAAGAGGAGCGCGATCCGCGGCAACCGAAGTACGCCGACATCACGTTCCCCGGCCTGCAGCTCGCCTTTTCCTCCGACTTGTCGGTGGGGGGCAAGGTCCATCAGAAGGGCTACCTGTATGTGCTCACCAACGGGGACTTGTTGGGCAAGCGCGGTTCGGACGAGAAGGCGGCCGCCTTCAATAGAGATGTGATCCACACCATCGCTCAGGCCGTCGGCCAGCCCGACCCGCCCCCCGAGAAGATGACCAATGACGCGGTGCCCAAGGGTGAGGCGTGGGTCGCCAAGCGGACCTTCAAGGTCGTCCGGCCCGGTTTTCCGGCGTCGATCGAGGGCAAGGACTACCGCATCGACATTTACAACTGCAAGCAGGAAAAGAACGAGGTCACCCTTGTCTTCGTGCTGCCCGAAAACGTCTCGCCCGCCGAAAGGCTCTCGAGCAACATCGATCTGAGCCTGGAGACGCTGAAGCTGACCAAGATCGTGCCGAGCGCCAAGTCAGCCTCCGGTAAAGCGGTGGGCGGGCTCGGTCTCTGAGGCCCTTCATGTCGCAGCCCGCCGGACCGGAATCCACGGGAGCGCGCGGGCCAACTCTCTTGCGGGCACTCGGCCCCGGCATGGCGATGGCCGTCGTCGTCGGCAACGTCATCGGCTCGGGGATCTACGTGAAGCCCGGCGGCATCGCCCGCGACGCCGGCGATTTCCGCGTGATCCTGGCGGCGTGGGTGCTGGGCGGATTCATCTGCGTGATGGGTGCGCTCTGCCTGGCCGAGCTGGGGGCCATGCTGCCCTCCGCGGGCGGCATCTACGTTTATCTCCGTGAGGCGTACGGCCGGCCGGTCGCCTTTCTCTTCGGTTGGACCGATTTCCTCTTCAGCAAGCCGGGCTCGGT
The DNA here is from genome assembly GCA_963800135.1 of uncultured Planctomycetaceae bacterium. Classification (GTDB taxonomy): domain Bacteria; phylum Planctomycetota; class Planctomycetia; order Planctomycetales; family Planctomycetaceae; genus DASPSM01. Next base: position 792,895 of record CAWCZR010000004.1, read on the forward strand.
GGCGGCGCTGACGGTGATCTTCGTCACCAGCGTCCCCAAGCTGCTGGGAGCGGACGCGTCGGCCGGCGGTCCGGGCCCGTGGCTCGAACTGGCCGAAGAGGTGGCGGTGATCGGGGCGTTGGCCTGGATCAACATCCTGGGCGTGATCTGGGGCGGCCGCGTGCAAGGGCTGACCACGATCCTCAAGGTGGCGTTTCTGGCCGGGATCGCAGTCTTGCCGTTTTATGCCGCCGCGTTTCACCATGTGCCGCTCAATCCGGAAAATTTGTACTCCACCGTCGTGCCGGCGAAGGGCAGCCTGACGACGGCGTTTGCCGCCGCGCTGTTGGGCGTGCTCTGGGCGTATAACGGCTGGGAGTCGCTCGGCACCGTGGGCGAGGAAATCCGCGAGCCGCAGCGGAACATCCCGCGGGCTCTCTTTGGCGGGCTGGGCGTGCTGATTGTGCTCTATGTCTCGGCCACCATCGCCTATCACCTGGCCCTGTCGATGGAGCAGCTGGTCGATTCGAAAGACAGTGCAGCCGTCAAAATGTGCGAGGCGCTGCTCGGCCCGCGCGGCCGCGTCTTGATGGCAGCCGGGCTGATGCTTTCGACCTTCGGCGGCATCAACAGCAACATGCTGATTGGACCGCGAATCTCCTTCGCGATGGGGCGCGACGGCCTCTTCTTTCGCAGCTTGGGTTGGGTGCACGCCTCGTATCGCACGCCGGCGTTTGCCATCTTCGTGCAGGCGGCGATGGCCGTTGTGCTGGTGGTCGGCTCGTCGCTCTTGGTGCAGTTCAAACCGTCGTTCGGACGACTGACGGTCTTCGACGTGCTGACGGACTACGTCGTCTTCGCCTCGAGCATCTTCTACATGCTGTCGGTGATCGCCGTGCTGATTCTCCGCCGCACGCGACCCGATCTGCCGCGCCCCTACCGCACGCTGGGTTACCCGGTGGTGCCGGTGGTGTACGCGATTTTCTACTGCTGGTTTCTGTTCGAGGTCTACCGCGGCGACCCCGAACGCGCGAACATCGGCCTGGGCCTGATCGCACTCGGCCTGCCGTTCTACTTCGCGTACCAGCGGTTCGCGCCAACGACCGAGGAAAGTGCGGCGTCTTAGCTCAATCTGCCCGGAGGCACGGGAACGGACGCGCGCTGGAAATGGTCAGTGGCGGCGATCACTGTGCCAAACGGCGGGTTCACGCAGCTCTTCTACAACCATCGAGGTGGATCACCCTATTTGAGGCGAGGCCGACTGCATGGGGCCGGCGGGAGAGCGTGATCAAGTAGGGACGTACGTCAGCCTGACCGTATCCTCGCCGACGGGATCGGCGGCGATCAGTCGCGGGGCGGCTGGCACCGGCGAAGTACGGAAAAAAAAAAAAAAAAAAAAAAAAAAAAAAAAAAAAAAAAAAAAAAAAAAAAAAAAAAAAAAAAAAAAAAAAAAAAAAAAAAAAAAAAAAAAAAAAAAAAAAAAAAAAAAAAAAAAAAAAAAAAAAAAAAAAAAAAAAAAAAAAAAAAAAAAAAAAAAAAAAAAAAAAAAAAAAAAAAAAAAAAAAAAAAAAAAAAAAAAAAAAAAAAAAAAAAAAAAAAAAAAAAAAAAAAAAAAAAAAAAAAAAAAAAAAAAAAAAAAACGAGGCCGACTGCACGGGGCCGGCGGGAGAGCGTGATCAAGTAGGGACGTACGTCAGCCTGACCGCATCCTCGCCGACGGGATCGGCGGCGATCAGTCGGAGGGGCGGCCTGGCACCGGCGAAGTACGGCTTGCCGCGGCCAAGCACAAACGGGCGGAAGTAGAGACGATACTCGTCGATGAGACCCAGGTCGGTGAGGCACCCCGCGAGTTCGGGCCCGGCGACGTCGATTTCGCCCTCGACTTCCGCCTTCAGCCGGCGCACGAACGCTTCGACGTCGCCAGCCACGAGCGTAGCGTTCGCGCCGACCGACTTCAGCGAACGTGACGCGACCCATTTCGGCAGCGCCCGCCACACCGCCGCAAAGTCGTGGTCGCCCACATCCCAGTCCGGCTGATCCTCGTCCCAGTAACGCATCACTTCGTACATACGACGACCGTACAAACAGCCGGCCAGGCCGCGGACGTGATCGTTGAAATGACGACCGAGCGAAACACCGGGCGGCGGCAATTCCAGCCCGCCCGCGAGGGCAGCGACGTAGCCGTCCGATCCAGGCCCGCCCGCGACGCCAGCGACGTAGCCGTCGAGAGACTGCATCATTCCGAATACGAGCTTTCCCACTCCCTCACACCTCGGCATAGGTTTCCCGCAGGGTCGCTCAGGATGCCGCCTTTAAAGAGATCGCGCCGCGCGGCCGCTCCTGGCGGAAATACCACACGCCCGACGAGCCGACAGCGGGAGGGGGGGGGATTAAGGGAGAAGAAAAAAGAAGAAGGGGGGGCGTCATTTTCTCTCGGGTCGCGATCACTTCTTCTCGCGCGGCGCCGTCGGTTGACCCACGCTCCGCGTGAAGGCGTCGTACTGCTCTTTGTACTCGGCCGGCGGCGTTGAGCGGCGGCTTTCGATTTCGTCGCCGCCGACTTTTTGCAGGCCGCGACCCGAGCGGGCCTTGGGGCCTTGTCGCAGGTCGAGGCTCTTGAGCGTCTCCAACAGCTGCAGGCGGCGGGCCTCGTCGGCAGGGGAGTTGCCACCTTGCTCGCTCTGCATCTGCCGGCGCATACGGTCGACGAACCGCCGGACCTCGTCCTTCGTCCAGCCCAGGTCCTTCAGCAGCTTTTCGTCCATCTTGCCGCGACTGAGCTGGCCCTGCAGGCGATTGAGCATCAAATCGGTGGCTTTGCGGGCGTAATCGACATTGGCCTGCTTTTCGGTGTTGACGAGGCCTTCGCCGTCGCCCGAGCCGTTGCCGCTGTTGTGGCCGCCTCCGCCGTTGTTGGTCCCCTTGCCATTGCCCATTCCGGCCGCGGGCGAACCGCCCTTGGACGGCTTGTCGCCGCCCTTCTGCCCCTTCGAGGAAGTCTGGCCGGGTTTACCCGGCTTTCCTTCGCCGCTCTTGCCGGACTGGCTGCTCGGTTTGCCCTGGCCCTCGGCCGGCTGTCCATCTTTCTGCTCCGGCGAGTTGGGAGAGGCCTGGCCGTTTTGCGGCTGCTGGCCGGGCTTAGCGGCGCCACCCTTCTCCGGCTGACCCGACTTGGCCGGGTCGCCCGACTTGGGGGCTTTGTCCGATTTGCCCTGCTGCTGACCGCTGGCCTGGTCGGCCGCCTGCTCGCGACCGTTCTTGGCCGCCGGGTTTTGCTTCGTCGTCAGCTCTTTGGCGCCCGGCTTGTCCGTGCCTTCCTGCGAGAGTCGGCTGTTCTTGTCCTGGGTCCGCTTGGTGTCGCCGTTCTTGCCGACGTCGGACTGCTCGTCACCTTTGTTATTGGGCTGCTGCTCGTCGCGGGCGGACTTGGCATGCAGCTTGTCCGTCGGCTGGTCGACGCCTTGGGGATCTCTTAAGTCCTGCGAACGGGCCGGGCGGTTCTTCGCTTTCGACTTGGCGTCACGCTCGTCGCCCTGCGGCACGTCGCGCGACTTCACGTCGGGAGTTCCCTGCGGCTGGCCGGCATGCGGCTTGACACCTTCCGGCGGCTGCTTTTGCTCGGAGCGATCGGCATCGCGACCGGTGGCGTCGGCCGGCTTGGTGCCGTCCTTGCGGTTTTGCTCGCTGCCCTTGGGCTGGCCTTGTGCTGCGGGCGACTGCTCGGCCGACTTGGGGTCTTTCTTCTCCCCCTGGTCCTGACCGCCGTTCCGCTGCGACGCGTCCTGCGGCTGAACGCCGCTTTTGCTCTGCTGACTTTTATCCTGTTGGTCGCCGGAGTTTGATCCCTTCGACGCGTCGGACTTGGGCGGGGATTGGTTGCGCTGCGAGTTTTCATCGGCCCAGCCCCTGGCTCTTGCTGTCGGGCGCGATTGATCGCCGTGCGACGGCTGACCTTTTTCGTTCTTCCCCGCGCCTCTTTGGGCTCGCCCTGAGATTTATCGTCCGAGGATTTTTGGTCGCCCGATTTTTGGTCGGCGATTTTGGTCGCCCGACTTGCCCTGCTGAGACTTGTCTTGCTGCGACTTGCCGTCTGACGATTTGTCGCCCTGTTGTTTCTGTTCCTGCTTGTCACCGGCCGGATTCTCGCCCGTTTTATCGCCGGCTTGTTTGTCGCCGGACTGGTTATCGGGTTGATTCTTGCCGTTCTTGCCGTCGCCGCTCTTGCCGTTTTGATCCTTCTTGGATTGCTGGTCCGGCTTGGATTGCTGGTCCGGCTTGGATTGCTGGTCTGGCGACTGTTGGCCTTCCTCCGTCTTGTCGCCGGGCTGCTTTTGCCCGACTTGGCGCTGGCCGTTTTGTTTGCCCTCGTTCTGCTTGTCGCTCGCCTGCTTGGTTTCGGGCGACTTATCGGCACCTGATTTGTCAGCACCTGATTTATCCGCGGCAGATTTATCCTGGGCAGACTTATCGCGCGGTTGATCGGCGCCGTTCTTGTCGCCGGCCGACGGATCGGATTTCTTGCTTCCGTCCGGGGTGCCGCCGTCTTTTTTCTCGCCATCTTTGGCGTTGGGTTCGCCATTCGGCTTGGTGCCGTCGGAGTTTTTGCCGTCGGCGATTCTTGCTTTCCGGATTCTGCCCCTCGGAGTTCTTGCCATCCGGGTTCTTGCCATCTGGCTTTTGGCCGTCCGGTTTTTGGCCGTCTTGTCCCTGCGGCTGTGCACCTGGCTGCGGATTGGCACCGGGCTGGCCGGGCTGCTTGTCCGTGGCGGCCGGATCGTTCTGCGACGAATCGCCGCCCTTCTTGTCTCCTGACTTATCGCCCGAGGGATTCTCGGTCCCTTTGTCCTTGGCGTTGTCGTCCTGCCCCGTATCGGACTTTTTCGAGTCCTGCTGCATGTGGTCGTAGATCTTCTGCAGCGCCTGCGAATCGGACGCGGGATCGTCGGCGTTTGGCTTCTGAGATTGGCCTTTGTCGCCGTTCTCGCCGTTGCCCTGGTCTCCGCCCTTGTCGTCGGCGCCCTTCTCGCCCGAGCCTTTGCCCCCCTTATCGCCGACTCCTTTGTCGCCGCCTCCGATTCCCGGTTTGGGCGAGGGACGCCCTTTGTGGGGGCGCTGTGGAATTACGACATCGTTGTTGTTCTGCTGGTCGGGTTGTTTTTGACCCGCGTCCTGCTGCTGCTTCTGCGGCGGTTGTTCCTGCTGAGAATTGGCGTTCCGCTGCTTCGCTTTGGGCTGCGGCTTGGACCCATCGGCTGGGTCCTCGTCCTTCGGCTGGCCGTTGTTGTCGTCGGTGCGTTTCTCCTGCTGCTGCTGATTGTTCTCCGCCATCTCCAGCTGTTTCTGGACCTCGCTCTCCGGCACCGGATCGATGATGTGGATCCGCAGGCGGGGTGAGCTGTTGGTCGAGTTCGCAAGCGGTTTGCGATTGTCCTGGGCCTCGAGCCAGTAGGTGATCGTGTCCTTCGGGCGGAAGTGGTATTCCTTGAGCGACCAGCGATACGTTTTGCGGACCTGTTGCGCGGGACTGTCTTTTCCGTCGTAAATCTCCGGCCCGATGACCGACGCGCCGTCCTTCTCGATCTTGAGGTTGATGTACGAGAGCGCGAAGTCGGGATCGCGGGCCTCGATCAGCAGCGGCAGCACGGCGTTGGCCGGCAGCTCGAGATCCTTGGTCGGGTCGCGAAGCACGATCTCCGGCGGACGGTCCCCGCGAATCTCCAGACTGTAAAGACTGGGACTGCGCTCCGACTCTCCGCCGGCGCTCGTGCAAAAGATGCGGTAGAAGTGCGGGTACGTGCCGTCGGACCGCATCTGCAGCGTCCATTCGGCCTGCAGCTTGTTGCCATTCTCGACGTGAACGGGAACTTCCTCGCCTCGCTTGGAGGCCGATTCGTCGTCGAAAAATTGCAGCGACGCCGAGCGGAGCGGCATGTTGGCCGTCGCGCGGAGCGTCACCCGCGTCCCCTCGATCGCGTCGATGGCGCCGGTGGTTTGCGTCGAGCTCGTCACCCGCGTGTATTGGGGATACTCGAGGCGGATCGAGTCGATCGTCGCGGCCGGCGGCTGGATCACGTGGATCTTGTACTCGCGCGTTTCGTCGTCGCCGGCAACGATGCGATAGCTCATGTCCTGCAGGATGCCCGCGCCGTTGTCGCCGTTAATCACGAAGTGAAACTCGCGGCTTGCCTCGGCACTCTGCCGGGCGTCGATCCGCTCGTCGACGAATTTGTGATCGGCCGTGGTGTAGTACAGGGTCGCCTGCGGCGGCAGCTGTCCGCGGACCTCGGCCGTGACGTCGACCTGCGAGCGGGCGACGACGTCGACATCGCCCGGACGCACCGAGTCGATCTTCGTTCGCGTGGCCACGGCCGCATCGGACGCGGGGGCGATCGCCCGCCACAAGGACGAGGCCGGATTCTTTGGCGAGAGGATCCAATAACCGCAAAACAGTACGACCACGGCGAAGAGGGCCATCGACAGGCGGAGCAGGCTGCGGCGATCGACGGTTTCGCGGACGTCGACGTGCGTGAGCGCAACGGCCGCCCGCCGTTCGAGCGAGCGATAGACTTCGGGCGAGATCGTCCGCTCGGCCCGCAGCAGGTCGACGAGGTTGAGCAGGCTCCCTTTGAAGCCGGGGCTGGCCTTTTCGATGGTGCTGGCCGCGTACAGTCCGTTGACCCGCCGTCGCCACGGCCAAATCACCTTCCAGCCGAGCCACGCCACCACGGCCACGAGCAAGCTCAACAAGAGCGCGACTCGTGCCGTGCCGCCAAACCCGCCGGGAATCAGCCACTGATCGCAGACGATGAACGACAGCAGATACGCGGTGAGCAGCGTGCCGGCACCGACGACGGCCGTCAAAACGTCGGTCGATTTGATCGTGGAGCCGGCCTTGTGCAGCTGGATTTCGATGTATTCGTCGAAATCGACGTAGCCATCGGTCCCGGGACCGTGGGCAACCGGGTCGTGGTCAGCGGAGCCGTCGACCGCCGGAAGTTCCGCGTCCGGGGAATGGTCTGTGGTCGAGGCCATGCGGCGTGTCCCTGCGTCTCAATGCCACGTATCGATACGGCGACTGCGCGTCGCTGGCGGTGCGCGCGCCGGCTTCGGATTCCGGCCGCAACCCAGTGCCCCATTATATCCCCGGCCAACCCGTCCCGACGACGAGAAACCTTAGACCAACCCCCGCCGTTTTCGGAAAAACCATTCCACGCTCATCAGCAGGGTAAAGGCCACCAGAAACCACGGATTGTCCCAGAGATTCACGCGGCGAATCTGCGTCACCTCCAGGTTGGGAATCCCCTCTTTGACCAGGCGGGCGAAAAACGCCGCCAGCTTTTCCGGTTGCATCGACGAGCCGCCGGTGAGCATGGCGATCTGCTCCATCAACTGTGGGTCGGCCGCCGGGTTGTCGAGCTCGAGATTGCGTTCGTCGACGATGAACCGCGCGTAGTCGAGCCCCAGCTCGTGCTGTCCCTTTTGCGCTCGGACTTGCACCCAATAGTCGCCCGCCTTTGCCGTGTCGGTGAATGTGCCGCTTTGCTCGTCCTGTCCCCGCGAAGCGGCGACAGGCCGTTCATGTTTTTCCGGATCGCTCACCGTGACCTGAAAGTCGGCATCGGGGATGGCGTGGCCGTTTTCGCGGGCTCCGAACGTCAGGCCGACGTGCTGGCCAGGCGACGCGTTGCGGGTGTCGACGCGGACCCACACCGCCTTGTCTTTATCGACCTCCTTGTGGCACAGCCATAAGATCACCTGCCGCCAGAACCGTTGGTGCGCGTCCTGATGGTCGCTCATGTACCAGATGTAGGTCGTATCGCCGGCAAATGCCAAAACTCGCGCCTTGCCGTACTCCTGGGCGACCAACAGCGGTGAGCCGTCGGGAGCCTTGGCCAGCACCTCCGCCAGGGAGTTGGGCTTCAGCCGCAAGCGGTTGGCCCCTTCCAGCGGCTCCAGCGACTGCCAGCGCTGCAGGTTGTTTCCCGCCGGGTCGATCCGCATCAAGTAATTGTCGAGACCCCGCTCGGTGGGGATCATCTGCACCGGCCCCTCAATGCTCAGCTCGGGAGCAACGCGGCCGTTCGGATCGTAGTCGGACGGGTCCATCTGCACGGGCAGGATGTCGCCCAAAGGCGTGGCCCCCCAGCCGCCCGCGCCGAAGCTGCGTCGCCCGCCGATCATCATGAGCCCGGCCCCATCGTCGATCCGTCGCGTGAGCGCCATCAGCGTTTGCGTGTCGAAGGCCGAGGCGGGAACGTCGCCGATGATGTAGGCGTCGTACTTGCCCGGCTCGAACCAAGAGGGGTCGATCTCGTTGCGGCGTTTCGAGTCCCCGAGCTCGACCGGCTGCATATCGAGCTGTACTTTTTCGGCCGAACCGACGCCACGCAGCCACTTCTGCTCCCATCGCGGGCTGTCGAAGTAGGCGACCTTGATCCCACCCTTTTGGACGGTGAGGATCGTTTGCCGCATGTTATTCTCGCGCTTGAGCTCGCCCTCGATCGGCTCGATCTGCGCGGCAACTTTGAATTCCCCGGCCGACTGCGGCTGAAACGACAGGTCGACGGTCCGCACATCGGAGTCGCTGGTCGGTGTGAGGATCACGATGGGCGTGGTGTTCGAGGCCGGGGGAGGGGGTTTCAACTCGCCCGATTCTCCCTGTTGCTTGCCGGTGCGATCTTCCACAAGCAGTCGCACGGTGACGGGCCGCCCGGCGAGCGCCGTCATCCGCACCTTCACCCGCACGGGAACAATTTTTCGCTCGAACGCGACCGGGTCGACCTGCAGATCTTCGATCGCCGCGTCGAGCGCGGTTTGCGAAAAGCCGGCTCCGCCGAAGCAGGCCGTGTAGACGGGGATCTGCCGGTCGCCCAGCCGCCGCGCCATCGAGAGCGGGTCGGCCGTGTTGGGCGGCAGGGCCCGCTGCGCGCCGTCGGAGAGCAGCACCATGCCGGCGATCCGCTGGTTCTGCGACTCGCGGCCGACCCATTCGAGCAGGCTGCCGAGCGCCGTCTGCGTGCCGGTGGCTTTTTCGGCCGGTCGATCGACGCGCGTCGGCTGGGCGTCGAAATCGACGTAACGCACCTCGATTGTTTTGCCCAGCTTCTCGATCGACGCCCGGCACTCCTCGATGCGATCCAAAACCGCCTTGCGGCGAGTGATGCCGGCCGGTCCGTCGGGCGTCGTCATGCTTTGGCTGACGTCGCTGGCGATATAGAGCGCGGCCCGGCTGCGGTCGGTGTTCCGAAATTCGATCCCCGGCCGAATCATCATCAAGATCAGCGAGAGGACGGATGCCAGTCGCAACCCGAGCAAAAACCGGCGATGGGCCGGGCGCAAGTTCCGCACGGCCGACGGATAGGTGAAGAACACGAGCGCAATCAGAGCGGCCGACGCCCCCAGCACGCCCATCCACGGCCAGACTGGCTCGACAATCAGATGCATCGCAGCGCCACAGTGTTTCGCACAGACACAGATCGCGCGGTCACGGATCGCACGGTCACGCGGTTTGCGGTTTGAGTCCCGTCGACGTTCATGCCTGCTCAACCTCGTAGAACCGATTGGCCACGAGTTGCTCGGCACAGAAGACGGCCAACACCAATCCCAAAATCAACGAAAAGACTTCCTGCCCCACGCGGCCGACAGTGACGTTGCGGGTGAGCCCTTCGATCGAGCGGGCAACGGAGTAGCGCCCCTTGCCGACGATCTTGTCCAACTCATCCCCCGAGATTCGCGTGAAATCGCTTTCGGTGGGTGAGGCGTTTGCGGAAAAGCCGCTCGAAAACAAAACCTTTTCGTCCCGGTTGGAGACAACTTCGTACGCGCCGATCTGGTCGACGTTGTGCAGCACCAGGGACTTCGATCCGGGCGGCACCTCGCCGGGCAACTGCTCGCCCCCCGGTCGGCGCACCAGGTATTTCGACAGCGACGAATCGGCCGGCAGCGGCAGCGTCACCTCGTCGCCGGCAATATAGTTGTATTGCGACTCCGACTGGTGGGAGAGCTCCTGGGCGATCTGATCGAGCAGCACGACGAACGGCCAACCGGCCAGGGGCAGATCGTTCCAGCCGTTCCGATCGAGGGCCGACGTGAACAGAATCACCCGCCCGGAGCCAAGTGCCCGCTCGACGAGCGCGGGAGACGAACTCGGATCGGTGTAGGCACACAGCGTGCGGCCGGCGCCTTTCGTCACCTCGCAGCCCCAGCGGTGCATGATCTTGGCCGTCGCCAATTCGCCCAGGCCGAATCGCTGGAACTTGTTGAGGACGGGACGATTGAGATCTCGCAAATCGAGCGTGACCGGATGCGGCAGCGCCACGTTGCCGGTGAGCCTGGCGGGCAAAACGGCCTGCGCCGGCCCGCTATTATACGACTCGATCGTCAGCCGCTCGTTGCCGGCGACGACGAACAGCCCGCCGCCCGCGTTCACGAAGTCGCCGAGCGCCGACCACACCGCCAGGCTCGGCGAATCGACATTCACCAGGCAGACGATATCGTACCCCTTGAAGTCGCTGTCGAGCTTCGTGGCCGGCAGATACGTGACCTTGTAGCGCGATTTTTCCAGCCTCACCAACTCGCTCGGTGCGAGCGCCTGCTCGAGAAAATGCGTCTCGCCCCGCCTTGCCCCGACCACCAGCACCTCGATTTGGCGCGTCACGGCGATGGTGAAATAGCGCACGTCGTCCGCCACGAACGGATCGCTCGACGCGAGCCGCAGCTGCCCGTTGGTGATCGGCCGCAACAGTCCACCGACGACGAAGCTGGTCGCCGCCGGCTTGCCGGGCGACGAATGGAGCGTCCGCTGCTCGCGTTTCACCAGCGTGCCGCTCTCGTTCTCCACGTGGAGCTCGAGGGTCCAGTCGTTCTGATTCTCGAAGCCGACGACGTCGACCGAGGCCTCGATCGCCAGGTCGGTCCCCTTCGGCACCGACTGGGCCGACAGCCGCGGGCCGATGATCTGCGCGTTGGTCGGTTTTTCGATGCCGACGTCGATCACATAAAGCTGCACGCTGGGCAGCCGTTCGAGGTCGGCCTTCAATCCCTGCTGATCGCCGGCCCGCCAGCCGCCGACCGTCAGATCGGTGAACAGATAAATCTCGCGGAGATAACGGTCCTTGCGGCGGTCTTCCGGGACGTTGTCCTGCCCGGCGACCGTGCGCTTGATGTCTTCCTCCTGCAGCTGCAGGGCCGCGCGAATCAGATCGGCGAGTGGCAGGCTGACGGCTCGCGGCGCGAGTTTTTGAATTCGCTCCACAGCCCCCGACTGTTCGGCTTGAAAGACGAGGTTGAGATCGCTGGACGTATCGGCGACGGCCACTCGACTGCCCGTCGGCAACCGGCCCAAGTGCTCGACGGCAATCGCTTGCGCCGCTTCGAGCCGCGTCAGGTTCTGGTAGCGGTAGCTCATGCTCAAGCTGCTGTCGAACAAGAAGACGGCCGACACCGGCAGGTTCTCCGCCGCTGCCGGGGTGGGCGAAGACATCTCTGCCGAAATTCGCCGTCCGTACGGCACCGCCACGATCAGCAAAAATGCGAGGAGGGCCGCTGCTCCCGCTGCCGCTCGCAACAGGGCCCGGCGGTAGCTCATCAGATGGTGCGGCAACTGCTGCTGCTTCCAACTGCGAGTCAGCCACACGTACGTTCCGATGACCACAGCGGCGATCGCCAAAGTCCGCAGCCATTCGCTGCCGCTCGGGTGATAGTTGGCGGCCGGCAGCGTCGGCCGGGCGATGGCCATCACCAGCAGCGCCAGCACGCCCATTCGCAACAGCAACAGCCAGATGTGCCGCAGCCGCAGTCGGCGGATATTGTGCGTCCGCCGCGCCTGGATCAGCCGCAGGGCGGGGAAGAGGTACTTTTTCGGTCGGGCCCGCAGCAGAAAATGCAGGATCACCGGGATCGAGACGAGCGCAAATCCCCAAAGAATTGCGGGATTGATCAGCGACATGTCAGTCGATCCGTTCGCCCGATCCGTTGCCGTCCGTCGCACAGCCGATCGAGGCGATTCGTCTTGTCCGGGTCCGGTTCAAGAACGCCCGATGAGACCGACCGCAGCGTGACGCTATTTCCGTGCCGGGTGTTTCAGTCCGTGCGGCTTGGTCAAGGAAGTGTACATTTCGGGGCGACGGTCGGCAAAACGGTCGATTTCGTGCTTGCCGGGAACGCGGACGTAGTGCTTGTTGCGGGCCCGCGCCACGTCGACGTCGACGTACAGCACCTCTTCCTCGCTCCCGGACGCCGTCGCCAGCGAATTGCCCCACGGATCGCAGGCTCGGCTCTGGCCGATAAAGCGAAATCCCCGCTCGGTGCCGACGCGGTTCACCGCTAAATAATAGACGCCGTTCTCCAGCGCACGCGCATTGATGCAGCACGACGCCGTGCACTCCGATCCCGGCGGCCAGTTGGTGGGCAGCACGATCACATCGGCCCCCAACAGCGCCAGCGAGCGGGCCGCCTCGGGGAACGCAGCGTCGTAGCAGATATTCATGCCGACGCGCAATCCGCCCGCGTCGTAGACGGCAAACGGCCGATCCCCCGGTGTCGACAATTGGTCGAGCCCGAGAAAAGGCAGGTGAATCTTCCGGTAACAGCCGACGACCCCCGCCGGCCCAACCAGCACGGCCGAATTGAAGACCCGCTCGCCGTCCGCCTCGACCATCCCAAACACGGCGAACGATTCGACGGCCTTGCAGGCCCGCGTCATCGCGTCGGTGACCGGACCGGGGACGGTGCTGGCCACGCTCTGGGCTTCGGCCAGATCGTTGAAGCAATAGCCGGTGGCCGCACACTCCGGGAAGACCGTCAGCACGGCCCCGTCGTGCGTGGTCCGCCGCAAGAAGGCGGCCATCTTCTCCAAGTTGGCGTCAACCTCTCCCAGGCTGACATCCATCTGCACGCCGGCGATCTTCATGCTGAGTTCCGTTTCCCTGCTGGCACCCGGCCCCCGCAGCCCTTAATCCAACCGGCGCAGAGCGCAGCAACCTGTAAATCCGCTACCTGCAAATCATAAGGGCGCGAGCCCAAAGGAGGAAACCCCATGGATCGGCAAGCGCGGTCCCAAAGTGGAAAGGGAACGGTCGTGGACCCGTAGGGCAAGCTGCCAGCTTGCCCGGTATCGACGGTTGCACAGGGATTTACGCCGGGACACCGGGAATCGGTGGGCAAGCTGGCAGCTTGCCCTACAGAATTCGCCTGCGTCGCCGGCGTCACAGCGGGATATAATGGAGGCTGAGAAGCCCGCTTCTCCCACAATCTGAATTTCCGTACGACGGAGGCGCTTAACGCGCCGCAAGTTTCTTAACGAAAGCCGTCGCCTGTCTGGGCGATGGCTTTGTTCGTTTCGAAGCCTCCCGATGGGCGACGGCGCCAACCCAATGGGAGGACAAGATGGTGAACGGTACGGTCAACGAGAGTGAAAACGGCAACGAGAACGTAAATGCCCCGGCACGGTTCATGGTCGGCGGGCGGGCGTACGGCACCTACAAAGAGGCGGTCGAGGCGCAAGATCGGCGGTTCGAGGCTTTTCTGCAGCGCGGCGGCGCCGAGGCGGGGGAAGATCTGGCTCTACGCGTGGTCCCCGACGACGCCACGCCGGAGACGTACAACCCCGAGCCGTCGTGGCCGATCGCGGCCGCCATCGATGAAGTCTTCGCCCAGCGGTTTCCGCTCTTCAATGGCTCCGCGCTCAATGCCGTCGCGCACGAAACGCGATACCTGATCCCCGGCATCCTGGCGGCCGGGCAGACCAGCGCGATGCTGGGGTCGTTCAAGACGCTGAAGACGTCGCTCGCGCTTGACCTGGCGATCGCGGTCGCCAGCGGCACGCCGTTTCTTGGTCGCTTCCCGGTGGCTGAGACCGGACGCGTGCTGTTCCTGGCGGGCGACGCCGGCTTGCCCTCGCTGCAGGCGAAGGCCCGGCGGATCTGTGCGGCTCGCGGCTTGTCGCTCGCGGCGTTCGACAACTTAGTGATCTCGCCCCAGGTGCCGCAGCTCGACAGCCCGTTCGACTTGATGGCTCTGGAAGAACTTCTGCTCGTGCAGAAGCCGCTGTTGCTGGTGATCGATCCGGCCGATCTCGCGTTCGGTGGCAAATCGCGCGGCAAGGGCGACCCGACCGACGTGCGGCAAATGTTGGGCGAGTTGACGCGGTTGGCCGACGCGGTCGGCTGCACCGTGCTCATCGTGCAGCACTCGAAACCGCCGCGACGGGCCGGCGATCCGGCCACGCTCGACGAATTGGCCGGCAACGGCCTGGCGGAGTGCGCCGGACAGTGGCTGCTCGTGTCGCGGCGTCGGCCGTTCGCTGTCGGCAGTGGGCCGCACGAACTGTGGCTCACCACGGGCAACCGTCTCGGCGACCAGGGGCTGTGGGAAATCGACGTCGACGAAACGCTTGCGACGGACAAATCACTCGAGGCGGGCGCGAACGCGCGCCGCTGGCTGACGACCGTGCGCGAAGTCACGGCGTTCGACATGCGGGCCGACGAGCAGTGGGTGGCGGCGAACGCCGATCGGCACCTGCGTCGCCGGGCGCTGACGTTCGAGCGGCAATGTCAGCGAACGCTCGAAATGTTGACCGCATACCCGGAGGGTTGCACGTGCCGTAACCTGCGGGACACGCTGGGCATGAGCGGCGACCGCATCAACCGCGTGCTCGACGGCCTGATCGAGCGGGGCGTCGTCGTGAAAACGGTGGACACCATCGTCGACCGCCGTCGGCCGAAGATCACCTACAGCCGCGTGCAAGCCTTCGACCTGTCGGCCGAGGCACTCAAGTCGCGACCGGTGAAGCCGGATCCGAAAGTCTACGACGTGGCGACCGGCCAGTTCGTCGAGCGCCCGACCCCGTCGCGTTGCCCGAATTTCGCCGAGATCCGCCGCGAGCTCGCGGCCCGCGCGGCATGCCCAACTGTCGAACCGGCTCCGCCAAGCGAATCGCAGCCGAAGCCCGAGCCGGCACCGGAGCCGGCCAGCGGGACGGGACAGGCCAGCTGACGACTTTCGCCGGGGACGCGTCCCCAGCGTTGTCGAGCTGAGTGATCTGAGTCGGACAATTTGTTGTTGAGTGCGTATTGAGTTGTGCGGGCGACGAGTCGAGTCAGCCGGCGCACCCGGACACGTTGCGCACCGCGGGCGAAGGGCAAGCTGGCAGCTTGCCCTACGGAACCGGACGATGCCTGAGCTCGCCGAAGTCCAGTGCCACCCCCAAGCAGGAAGTCGGCCGAATTTGAACCAGGAAGTCGGGACGGGATTGATTGCCAGCGGCAAAGTGGGGATCGAGACGCTGCCGGGACCGGACAGATTGGGACGGGATTGATCGCGGCGGGACACGAACCAATAGATCCTCCGTGGGCATAACGCCGACGGGCGCGATCGACTGGGGAATCGAATCAGAGCCACCCCTTTCCCAAGCCGACGGCGCGCCGTCGGTCCTGTATTTCCTGCAGCAGCGATTTCGCGCAAAGAACAAGCAAGAACGATTCACGCCAAAAAGAAACGTAAGAGAAAGACAAGAAAAGACCGACGGCGAGCCGTCGGCTTGGGAAAGGGGGTGGCGGTCACGATTCCGGTAACCGCTCGCGCCATCGGCGTGCGTCCGTGGACCCGCGCGTTGGTCCCGCTCTTTCGTGGACAACTGCGGCGGTGCAGCCTACGCTCCAGGCGAGTTGGGGACCGAGCTGTCTTATCGTCGGGGGGATGTGCCGGTTATGGATCGGGACGTTTTGGAAAAGCGGCTGCTGGCCGAGTTGGGGGCTGGGCGGTCGATCGAGGCGGTTTGTCGGGCGGTGGGGATTGGGCAGGCGGAGTTTTTGGAGCGGTGGCAGCGGACGGCTGCCGCACGGGTGCCGCGGATGGAGGGAGTGCGGCGGGCGGGTGTCGAGCGGCCGGTCGAAATTTGTCGCGATCGCCAGGGGGTGCCGCACGTCTTTGCGCAGTCGGACGCCGACGTCTTTTTCGGCTTCGGCTACGCCGTCGCGCAGGATCGGTTGTTTCAGCTCGATTGGCTGCGTCGCAAGGGGGCCGGCCGGCTGAGCGAGATTTTGGGGGCGGAGGGGCTGCCGCAGGATCGGCTGGCGCGGACAGTCGGTCTGCCGCGGATTGCCGAGGCCGAGTGGGGAAAACTGCCGAGCGAAACGCAGCACGTGCTCGACTGGTTCAGCCGGGGCATCAATGCGGCGATCAACGACGCGGGTGACGCGCTGCCGATCGAGTTCGATCTGCTCGACTATCGTCCCGAGCCGTGGCGGCCCGTCGATTCCCTGGTGATCGAGGGGGAATTTCGCTGGTACCTGACCGGCCGGTTTCCAGTGATCGCCATGCCTGAGCTGGCCAGGCGAAGCCTGGGAGACGGTCCGCTCTATCGCGCGTTTCTCACGGCTGAGGCGGACGACGAAAGCATTTTGAAGACGGACCCGGCATGGAGCGCCGCGCCGCGGCAGACCCGCAATGGACAAAGAGATTCACGCGTCGGGCAGGCGGTCGGCGATCCGGAGGCGGCGGTCGGCAGCAACAACTGGGTGATCGACGGCAAACGCAGCGCGAGCGGCCGGCCGATGGTGGCCAGCGATCCGCACATCGCGATGGAAGCCGTCTCGTGTTGGTACGAGGTGCATCTGGCCGGCGGTTCGTTCGACGTGGCGGGCTGCGCGTACGTCGGCATGCCGGCGGTGATCATCGGCCGCAATCGGCGGATGACGTGGGGCATCACCAACAACATTTGCTCGCAGCGAGACCTCTATCAAGAGGAGACGAGCCCCGAGCATCCCGGCTGCTTTTTGCATGCGGGCGAGTGGCGGCCGGCGGAGGAGCGCGTGGAGACGATCTCCGTCCGCGGGCGGGCGGCGGTGTCGCAGCGGGTGGTTCGCTCGGCGATCGGGCCGATCGTCGACGAGGTGCTGCCCGAGCCGGCCAATCGCACGGGTCCCGTTTCGCTCCGCTGGCTTGGGGCCGAGCGCGGCGGCTGGCTGACGGCGATGCTAAAGATGAACCGGGCGGAAAATTGTGCCGCCTTCCGTCAGTCACTCGAGCCGTGGCACGTGCCAACGTTTTCGGTGGTGTTTGCCGACGTCGACGGGAACATCGGTTACCAGGCCACGGGCCGGATTCCGCTACGCCACCGGCCCGAGCGCGGCTATCGTGCGGCGGCCGACGCGGCCGACCAGTGGGACGGTCTCATTCCGATCGAGCACATGCCTGGCGTGATCAATCCGTCGCGGGGTTTCGTGGTGACGGCGAACAACCGCGTGGCCGACGACAGTTTTCCCTATCCGCTCGCCGGCACATGGACGAGCGGGCACCGGTCGCTGCGGATTCGCCAAGCGCTTGAATCGCGGCCGACACATACGCGCGACGATCATCGGCGGCTGCAGCAGGACGCGTGCTCGCTCCGTGCCGTCGCCTGCGTCCCCGGGCTGTGTGCGATGTTGGCGGATGACCGTTCGGGAGAGAGAGCGCGAGCGGACGTGCGACAGGCGGTGGCGTTGCTCAAAGAATGGAACGGAGACTGCCTGCCCGAACTGGTCGCACCGCTGGTGTTCAATGTGTTCTTCGTCGATTGGTGCCGGCGGGTCGCGGCAGAACGGTTTGCGGAAGAGGCCGTGCCGCTGTTGGCGTTCGGAATCGAGGGGCTGGCCGCGCGACTGCTCGAAGAGGGGGCGACGCTCGGTGCAACCGAGGCGAAGTCGGCGCGAGACTGGTTTGCGGGCGACGGCCAGTCAGCCCGTGAAAACTGCCGTCGCGCAGTGCGGGAAACGTTTCGCGCAACGCTCGATCGGCTGGCGGAACGATTGGGTCCGGCGATCGCCGAGTGGACGTGGGGCCGGCTGCATCGGATGGGGCTCAAGCACTTTCTCTCCGGACGCGGCGACTTGGGACTGCTGCTGGACCAGAACGGACCGGGCGTGCGGGGCGATGCGACGACCGTGTGCAACACCGGGCGCGGGCCCGATTTCGAGGCGGCGATGGGGGCCGGTTTCCGCATGATCTGCGACTTGGGTGAATCGCCGGCCGGCTTGTGGATGGTCGATGGGCAGAGCCAATCGGGCCATTGCGGCAGTCCGCATTATCGGGACCAGCTCCCCACGTGGCTGGAGGGCGACTATCACTTCGTGCCGCTTGATCGAGCCGAGGCGGCCCGGCAGTTTACGACGACCCTGACCCTCGAGAGCGGGAATTTGGCGTGACGAATGGCAACTTGGATGACGGGGGGCCGGGCGAGATCCGCACTGGCAAAGCCTGCGTTGGCATCGACATGCGAAGGTTTGGGAGGGCAATTTCGCGGCGCGTTGCCGGCGGGGGCTGGCGTTGTTTCTCGTGGCAATTCGCCCGCGTTCTGGCTAGGATTTTGGGACGGCGGGTTTCTGGTTCGCTCATTTTCTAGCACGCTCGATCGGCGGCGCGGATGGTCTGCGTTGCGGCTCCTCTCTGCGGCGAGCGTTTCTTCAATCGGCAGCAAACAAAGGCAGTGCATCCCATGAGAAGGCTTTTTGGAGTGGTGTTGGCCACCGGGCTCGTGTTGAGCGTCCGGGGCGGCGTGCAGGCGGCGGACCCCGATGCCAAGGCAGTGCTCGACAAGGCCATTGCGGCGGCCGGCGGCGAGAGCAAGCTGACGGCCCTCGAGTCGAAGGCCATCGAGACGAAAGCGAAGGGCAGCCTGAGCTACGGCGGGGCCGACGGCGATTTCCACACCCGGTCGGTCACCCAGGGGATCAATCACTTCCGCCAGGAATTTGATGGGGACATCGCCGGCAACCAGATCAAGGGCGTCACCGTCGTCGACGGAGACAAGGGTTGGCGGAACTTCGCCGGCCAGTCGGGCAAGCTCGAGGATGACCAGCTCGCCGCCCAGAAGCGGTCCACCTATCTGTCGCTGGCGCCGGCCACGCTGCTGCCGCTGAAGGGGAAGGACTTCACGATCGAATCGGCCAAAGAGGACAAGGTCGATAACAAGCCGGCCGTGGTGCTCAAGATCGATGGCCCGGACAAGAAGAGCTTTCAGCTGTGGTTCGACAAGGAGACCGGGCTGCCAGTGAAGCTGGTGGCGAAGGTTTCCGGCTTTCAGGGGGAAGAGTTCACCCAGGAGACGACCTACAGCAAATACAAGGACTTCGACGGCGTGAAGCGGGCGACGAAGATCGACACCAAGCACAACGGCGAGAAGTTCATCAACATCGAGATCACCGACGTCAAACCGCTCGACAAGGTCGATCCGAAGACGTTCGCAGAACCGCCGGCCGACTAACGGCAGGCGACCTTTAGAATGCGACGGGAGGGCGATTTTGTCGCCCTTCCTTGCATGCGCGGGGCTCGATTCGCACCGTCGGTTGTTCTGACTGTCAGTGCAATCGAGGAATAGAAGAACCGACGGCGGAGCCGTCGGCTTGGGAAAGGGGAATGCTGTGATGGATTCCCGGGCGACTCGACGCAGCCTGCCACACTTTCGCGGATGTGACGCCGCGGCACTGTCGCGGACGCTACGGTGCCGACGCCGGATTGCTCAGCTCGGCAGCGTCCAGCCGTCGGGGAAGACGGCCTCTTTGTGGGCCACGATGATGCCGTCGCGGATGGAGAGGTTGTCGTGGTCGGCGTCGGGCTGGTGGCGGCTTTCGATCCGCACGTTGCGGCCGATGTGGCAGTTTTTGTCGATGATGGCGCCGCTAATCACGGAGCCGTCGCACACTCCCAGGCACGGGTCGGAGGCCGTGCCGTTGTGGGGCTCGTCGGAGGCGTAGAAGTCGGCGCCCATCACAATCGAATTGCGAATGACCGTATTGCGGCCGATGTGGCAGCGGAGGCCGATCACGCTGTGCTCGATGGTGGCTCCGGCCTCGATCACGCAGCCGTCGGCCAGCAGCGATTCGCGGATGGTGGCCCCGTCGACGCGGGCCGGCGGCAGCGAGCGGGCGTGCGTGTAGATCGGGCCGGACGATGACTCGAAGGCGAAAGGGGGCGGAACTTTGGCGAGCGCCAGGTTGGCCTCGTAGAAGGAGCGGATCGTGCCGATGTCTTCCCAGTAGCCGTCGAACAGGTGGACCTGCACCGTTCCGAGCGCGGATCGACGTCGGAAAGACTTCTTTGCCGAAGTCGCTGGTAGTCGGATTTTTCCAGCAGCTCGACCAGCGTTTTGCGATTGAAGAGGTAGATGCCCATGCTGGCCAGACACGTCGCGGCCGCGGCTGACGACGCCGTGCGCGTCGAGCCAGGCCGGGTCGCTGCGGACGAGGGCGAATTCTTGTTCGGTTTTCGGTTTCTCGAGGAAGCCGACGACGCGGCCCGTCTCGTTGATCCGCATGATGCCGAAGTGGCGTGCCGCCTCCCGGGTGACGGGCACCGCGGCGATGGTGACGTCGGCCTTGTTCGCGGCGATGGGTTTCGAGCATGGCCGCGGAAGTCCATGCGGTAGAGCTGGTCGCCCGAGAGGATCAGCACGTGTTCGATCCAAGGCTGCTCGATGTACCGCAGTTGCTTGCCGGACGGCGTCGGCCGTGCCCTGGTACCAGTCGGCCCCTTCGTTGGTCTGCTGGGCGGCGAGGATTTCGACGAAGCCGTGGTCGAAGTGATCGAACTGGTAGGTCTGCCGGATGTGCCGATGCAGGCTGGCCGAGTTGAACTGCGTGAGGACGTAGATCCGGTTGATGCCGCTGTTGATGCAGTTGGAGATGGGGATGTCGATGAGGCGGTACTTGCCCGCCAGGGGCACGGCCGGCTTGGAACGGTGTTGCGTCAGCGGCAGCAGGCGAGTTCCCTTGCCGCCACCGAGCACCAGGCCGACGATCGATTGCATTGTCTTCCCTTCGGCGACAGTCCGCGGGATACCGCGGGTTGGGGCCGCTTTTTGATCGGTGTTAGTCTGGCCGATCGGTTCCGCATCGACAGCGCGTCACGGTTCCGATTCGACCTTGCGCAACTGGCCGTCCTTGGGACTGACGTACAGACGGACGACGTACTTGCGAAGACCGTGCCAGGACCACGTATAGATGACGTTGGGCACAAAGTCGGACGTGCCGGTGCTCGATTCGGGCGTGCCCCAGAAGCGATCCTTGATGTCGTCGTAGGTCACTTTGGTCGGGCTACCTTCGACCCGCTCGAGCCCCTCCTGGGCGACCCGCAAATTATGCTTGTAGTTATATTGGGCGCGGAGTTCGACGATTGCACCGGCCGTGAACAGAATCATCAGCACCCACATGGCGTAGCGATACCAGATCGGCCGCGCGAGTTTTTCCTCCGCCTCGCCCGATTTATTCTTTTTGCGCCGCACGTTGGGGGCCGGCGGCAGGTCGTCGTCGGACAGAGGTTGTTCGGCTGGGGGTCGCGATTTCGCCACGAGATCGCCATCGGGTTAGAGACTGGGCGCCGGCACCAGGTCGCCTGGAGCTGACGCCCAAGTATGGAGGCGTGCTCGTGGGAAATCAAATTGAGATCGCGACTCGGGCGGGCCCGTTGTCCAACGGGGAGAACCGTTCACGGCGCGACTGGGTGTGCGGTGGGCGCTCCGCTTTGCGGAAGCCCGAGCGGAGCGCGCTTCGAGGGAAGGGAGCTCAACTAACTGAGTGGCAACTCCGGGGCTTCCGCGAAGCGGAGGGCCCCGGCCACCCGAGACAGGGAGCGGTCGACGTTGCGTCAGGCGGACCACTCGGCGCCGCAGGAGTCGCAGTAGAAGCCGACGAGCGTTGCCGTGCCCGGGACGGGCATCGCCCAGTGACGCTCGTCACCGTCGCCCCGGTCGACGGGAACGACTCCGCCGCGGCGACAGTGCGGGCAGCAGCGATTGCGGTGCAGCGCAGAGCGCGAGCCAGCACGGCTTCGCGGCCCGGGGGCAACTCGAAGTCGGCCAGCGCGACGGTGCCTTCGGCCGAGCGGGATTCATTCCGCATCGAGGCCAGCGCGCCGCCTTCGCGGCTGGGAAACTGGAGAATGACGGCGTCGCCTTCCGGACGGAAGACGCGAAACCGGGGCGCGTGGACGTGCGCGAGAGTGCCGTGAGCCGGCTCATCCTTGAGCCCTTTCACAAACAGTGGAGAGGTCGATCGCGAGAGTCAATCGTTTGCGGACGTGGGCAACGTTCCTCGGAGGGGGACGCTGCCGCCGCGTGCCGTCGGATCCCATCCGGCGGGAGCGGAAAGATACCCTCCACTTACCTGGCTTGGCAAGGCTTCTCGATTGCAGGCCTTTCGCTGATCGTCTAGAAACGCTGCGAAACTCGGAAGATGGGGCCCCGGCGTTGCGCATTCTCAAACTGGCAATTCAGGCAGTCAGGCGAAACTGGGGCTGGCTGCGATGGCTGGTCGCCGCCGCCCTGCTGGGCTACTTGTTTTACGCCTACTGGGCCCCGCTAGCGAAATTGCTGGACCAGCGGCCGGACTGGTCTTATTTGGGCCTGGCCCTGCTCGTCGTTGCTGCGTCGATCGCGCTCACTTTCTATCGCTGGTACCTGCTCGTCTGGGCGCAGGACTTTCCCTTCACCCTCAAGGATGCGGTGCGGCTGAGCTTTATCGGCTATGCCTGCAACTATCTGGGGCCCGGGGCCACCGGCGGCGACATCATTCGGGCCGGGATGATCGCGATGGAGCAGAAATCGCGGAAAGGCATCGCGGCGGCGACCGTGCTGTTAGACCGCATTTTGGGAGTGCAGGCCCTGTTTGTCGTCGGTGCGATGACGATGTTCTTTCAGCCGCCGGCCTTGCTGCAGCAACCCGTCGTCCAGACCTATTTGATCGTGCTTTGGGCCGGGACGTTTGGCGGCATTATCGGCATGGCCCTGCTGTTGCATCCGGCGGTGCCGCGCTCGGCCTTGATGCGGCGGCTCGTCGCGTTGCCGAAAGTCGGGCCGTTGATTGGCAGCCTGGTCAACGCCGTGCTGCTCTACCAGTCGCGCGGCCGCGTGCTGGTCTTTTGTGTGCTGATCAGCGTGGTCGGCCACATCGGCATGCTGTCGGGCTTTTACTTCTGCGCCCTAGCGGTGAAGGCCGGGCCGGCTGCCCCGGGGTACTGGGAGCATCTGCTGCTCATTCCGGGTGCGGAGCTAGCGGCCGTCTTTATTCCGGTTCCTGGAGCGATCGGCACCATGGAAGGCCTCGTCGCCCGCTGTTACGAACTGGCCAATCAAGCGGCGGGAATGCCGGTGCCCGCGGAGGCGGCAGCGGGAGCCGGAGTGGCGACGGCATTGGCCTATCGGATCGTCACGCTGGTGATCGCGCCGGTGGGCGCTGTCTACTACTTCTCGTCGCGGCGGGAGATCGGTCGAGCGCTCGCAGCTGCGCGCAACCCAGGCGCGGAGCCGGACCCCAGTCCGCCGGGCGACCTCCCGCCTGTGACACCGCCTTAGGCGGCTTCGCGGCGCTGGGTCGCGACGTCAGAAATCATCACTTGTGGTTTGGCCGATTGCGCAGTTCAGCACCAGCGGTTGGCTGGTCTTTTGGCCGGCGCCCGTCATGCGGCCGCGGCCGATGTAGTAGCTCAGGGACATGATCGTCCCCGCGACGGTGAGGGCAGCCGCACATCCCACGAGAGCGATCTGATCGTCCGACAGAGTCTTAAAAATCTCGAACATGAACGAACCTCGCGTGGGTGGCCTCTGGTAAGATGGAGTCTGTTTAATGCCTACCGCCGGCAGTTTGTTGCCGGCTACTGCCGCGCTCGACAAATCGTCTTTCGGCTGGCTCGTCTTTCTTTTTCGGACCGGGCTTGGCGACGGCTGCACGTCGGCTGGTCGCGCCCGAGTCGCGGCCGACAATTCACGCGCGAAGACTGCAATTGTGCGGACGCAGCCCCACTCTCGCGCTCGCTTCGATCACCGCGATTTCCAGTTTTGGAGAGACTGGTGAAGTTCGGACGACTGCGCAAAGAGCGGCGAACAGTTGGCATTGACCGTCCGCACGGTTTGGCATATATCGACTCACCTATGTCATTCTCTGATGGGCATTTAGGGCGCCGGCTGGCAGTTACGGCGCGGCTGGGATTTGGGGCGGGCGAAGCGAGTGGTCGCTAGTGCGCACGCGTGACGAGTCGTTGGGCCGGAAGGTTCGTCGATGCGGTTGCTGCAGAAGTACGTCTTGGGCGAGCTGATCCGCGTCTTTGTCCTCGTGGTCAGCGTGCTCACCATCTTGCTGGTGTTTCTCGGCGCCTTCACGAAAGCCAGTGAAGACGGCCTGGGGCCCGGCGAGATTCTGCAGATCCTGCCCTACCTCGTGCCGAGCCTGCTTCCCTTCACGATTCCCGCGACGATGCTGTTGACGGTGACGCTCGTCTACGGGCGAATCGCCGCGGACCACGAGGTCACCGCGGCCAAGGCAGCCGGCATCAGCGCGTTTTCGCTGCTCATGCCGTCGTTCGTGATGGGCATCGTGCTGAGCATGACGTCGCTCTTGCTCACGGACCAGGTGATTCCCTGGGCGATGACGAGCATCGACAACCGCGTGGCCCAAATGCTCGAGAACATTTTTCTCGACATCCTGCGGACGCATCATATCTTCATGCGCCGCGACCCAGCTTTGACGATTTCGGTGCAGGACGTCGAGGGGCGGAAACTGATCAAGCCGACGTTCCACTACACGCCGCGGGGCGGCCAGACCATCCACATCTTCGCCGACGAGGCGACGCTGCACTTCGACATGGCCAAGCGCGTGGTCCGCGTGACGCTAGTGAACCTGAACGGAGTCGTGCCGGACCACGAGAGCTTTCGCGGCCACGAGGAGACCTGGGAGTTTCCTCTGCCCGAGGAGCCGAAAAAACTCAAGGCCCGCAGCCGCAGCATCAGCGAGTTGCGGGAGAGTTTAAACGGCATCTCGACCGATCTGGAGGGACTGCGCGCGGGCCGCGACGTGGAGACGGCCTTTGCGCTGGCGACGGGCGACTTCGACCGCCTCGACAAGGCCGACATGCTGCGGTACGACGCCGACCTAAACGTCAAGAAAGAAGAGATCGTGCAGAATCACACCGAAATCCACGGCCGCTTCGCGCTCTCCGCCAGCTGTTTCTTCTTCACGCTGCTGGGAGGGCCGTTTTCGATTCTGCAGGCGCGGCGGCAGGTGCTGACCAGCTTCTTTATGTGCTTCGCGCCGATCCTCACCGCCTATTACCCGATTGTGTTCTTGATGATGAACCAGTCGAAGAACGACGTGGTCAACCCGGCCTGGGCGATGTGGGTCGCCAACGCCCTGATCGTGCCCGTCGCGTGGTACACTTTGCGCAGAGTGCTCCGGCACTAAGCCGTCCGGGCTGCTGCCGAGCTTTGTGTGCGACTCAAATCAGGCGGGCTCAGTGGGAGCGTAGCCCCTCCCCCGACGTGGAGCGCAAGATCATGTGCCGCTGGCTGGCGTATCATGGTCCGTCGATCTGGCTGGAAGACATTCTGTTCAAGGCCGAGCATTCGCTCATCGACCAGAGCCTGAGTTCGCAATCCAAGGAGACGGCCACCAACGGTGACGGGTTTGGCGTCGGCTGGTACGGCGGCCGCACGAAGCCGGGGTTGTTTCGCAGCATTCGGCCGGCCTGGAACGATTTCAATCTGCACGAGCTGGCGGCCCAGACGATGGCTCCATCGTTTCTGGCCCACGTGCGAGCCACGTCCAAGGCCAGCGTGCAGGAAACCAACTGCCACCCGTTCCGCTACGGCCACTGGCTGTTCGTCCACAACGGCGAGATTGAGGAGATCGAAAAGTCTCGCCGCGACCTCCTGTTTGCGGTCGGGCCGCAATTCTTTCCCCACGTGCAGGGGACGACCGATTCCGAGCTGATGTTTTACCTGGCGCTCACGCTGGGGCTGGAGGACGATCCGATCGGCGCGCTCGAGCGGATGGCGGGCTTCGTGGAAAAGACGGCTGCCGCTCAGGGTGTGGACCAGTCCCTGTGGATGACGCTCGGAGTCACCGACGGCCAGCGCTTGTTCGCCGTCCGCTATGCGTCCGACGCCGATGCGCCGACCCTTTACCACACGGCCGACGCCGAGCACCTCTATCGGTTGAACAAGTCGCTGCGGATGGCTTCGCCCCAGCCGATACGGCTGATCGTCTCCGAGCCGATCGGCAACCTCGCCGAATCGTGGGCGGAAATCCCGCAGAATACAGCGGTCGCGTTCCACGACGGCAAGGTCGAACAGCGCCCGTTCAAGCCCACACCGCCGACGGGCTGATCCACGAAGACCGTTCGTCGGAAGGATGCCGAGTTCAGGCGATGGCCCGGCCCCGCTCGTGAGTGCCACGATCGGTGTTGAGCGAGGCAACTCGCCGCAACAGGACTTCCAACTGCCGCGAGAGGCGATCCTGGCTCTCGAACAGGCTGGAGACGGCGTCGCGGTAGCCGGCTTCGCGCTGCCACTGCAGGCCCGTTCGCTTTTCCAATTCGCCGACGACATCGGAAATATGGCCCACGAGCGATTCCAGGTCCGCCAGCTCCAGGTGATCGGCCTCGGCCGAGGCGCTACTCATCGGCAGGACGGAGCCGCGCGGAGCTTTGGGGACTCCGGCGACCATGCGGCCGCGGCGTTCGTTCGCGGCTGCCAACAGCGATTCCATTCCGAGCCGGCTGCGCTGCTCGAAATCGTTGACAAGCTCAGTGGCAGCTTCGATGCGTTCGACCAATTCGAGAGCCGACAGGTCGCTCACGTTCGACGATTCGATCTGCTGCTCGGGCAGCGATGGAGCCGGAGTTTTTTCCGTTTCGAGTGTGGCCGCGGCGTTGCCGGCGAGATGCACAATCAACTCGAAGGGTTCAATCCGCAGACGGTCCTGATCCTGGAGCCGCACGCACTTCTCGACGCGGCCGTTGACGAGCAGTTCCGGGCGCCTGCGATGGCTTCGAGCCAGACTTCGCCGCCGTCGGTCGAAATCAGGGAATGCAGGGGAGGAATGGCTCCGCCGCCCAGACACAGGTCGCAGCGTTGGCTCGAGCCAATCAGGAATCGCGACGATTGCACGGGGCGCCGGCGTTGCTCGGTGCGACCGCGGCCAACTTCCAGCACCAAGCTTGCAGCCGGTCCGCCTGACCCCATCAACCCGGCCTCCTGCGGGTTCGGAAACGGTTTGGCGCTCCTCAAAGGGAACTCCTCATTACCAAATGTCAGATGAACCAAATGCGGGGGCCGTTGCCCGAGGCAGATGCCAAGGAACGATTTGTCGTGAGGCCGAAGGCGGTTAAGTGTCGCTTTTTGCCTATTTTCCTTTCGACTGCAGGACTTGTCGGTCATGAAGAAAATGGGCCACCACTTTGCGCTCAGTGAAAGCACCGACGCCCCCAGCGCGAATCGAAGGCGGACGACTAGTGCGATTTGCGAAAGTTTGCTGGCTCGGAATTGCTCCAAACGTGATAAGCTGGAGCGAGCGGGAAAAGACGCGCGGACTCGACGCCTCACGTCAAGAAAGTTGCGACGTGATCCGGCTGGCGGGGGTCGCGCGCGGATCGTTGGTCGGAGATCGATCGGCGGCTTACCTTCGGTCGGCCAGCGCCAGCATCTGCCGGGCCCGTTCCTCATCGCGGAAGCGGGCGTTGATCTCCGCGTCGCTGTGTGCCGTGCGGGCGGAGGCTTCGCGGAGCTTTTCCTGGGCCGCAGCCGGGTCGATTTGTTCGCTGGTGAGGGCCCGGTCGGTCAGGAGCGAAACAATGCCCTGCTTCACCTGCACGAAGCCGCCGTCGACGAAGTACGACGCGTGCGATCCGTCGACGTGGGTCACGTTCAGCTCGCCGTAGCCCAGCCGGCCGATCAAGGGCGCCCGGCCGGGGAGGATGCCGATCTGCCCATCGAAGAGCGGAAAACGCAACGCGCTGACGGGCTCGTCGACGAGGGTCGTCTCCGGCGTCACCAGCACGAGTCTCAAGGGGCTATGGGCAGCCATTATGCTGATTCTTTCGATGTTCGCCGACTAGCCTTGAGCCATTTTCTTGGCTTGCTCGTCCGCTTCGTCGATACCACCGACGTACATAAACGCGCCTTCCGGCAGGTGATCCCACTTGCCCGCGCACAATTCCTCGAAGCTGCGGATCGTGTCCTCCAACGGCGTGATCTTGCCCGCCTTGCCGGTAAACACTTCAGCGACGAGGAAGGGCTGCGAAAGGAAGCGCTCGATGCGGCGGGCGCGATGCACAACCAGCTTGTCCTCTTCGCTCAATTCGTCGACGCCGAGAATGGCGATGATGTCCTGCAATTCGCGGTATCGCTGCAAGATCCTCTGCACCTGCCGAGCGACCGCGTAGTGCCGCTCGCCGACGTATTGCGGATCGAGGACGCGACTGGACGAAGCGAGTGGATCCATGGCCGGATAGATGCCTTTTTCGGCGATCTTACGCTCCAAGTAGATGAACGCGTCCAAGTGCGAGAACGCCGTCGCGGGGGCCGGATCGGTCGGATCGTCCGCCGGGACGTACACGGCCTGCACGCTGGTGATGGCCCCACGGTTGGTCGAGGTGATCCGCTCCTGCAACTCGCCCAACTCTGTGCCCAACGTCGGTTGGTAACCGACGGCACTTGGCATTCGGCCCAGCAAGGCCGAGACTTCGCTGCCTGCCTGCGAGAAGCGAAAGATGTTGTCGATGAACAGCAGCGTGTCGGTACCCGTCGTATCGCGAAACCATTCGGCCATAGTCAGGGCGGACAAAGCCACTCGCAGCCGCGCGCCAGGTGGTTCGTTCATCTGGCCGAACACCATACAGGTTTGTTCGATGACCGATCGATCAGTCTTGCCGATCTTGGTTTCCTGCATTTCGAGCCAAAGGTCGTTCCCCTCGCGGGTTCGTTCGCCGACGCCGGCGAACACGGAGTAACCGCCGTGAGCACTGGCGATACGCGCGATCAGCTCGGTCAGAATGACGGTCTTCCCCAGCCCGGCGCCGCCGAACAGTCCGGCCTTACCACCGCGCACGAACGGCGTCAGCAGATCGATGACTTTGATACCAGTCTCGAAAATTTCGGTCTTAGCGCTCAAATTTTCCATCAGCGGAGGTGCACGATGGATGGGCCACCGCTCATCGACGTTCACCTCGCCGCGGCCATCGACGGGATCGCCGAGCAGGTTGAAGACGCGACCGAGAGTTCCCTTGCCGACCGGCACAGTCGAGCGCCGCACCCGTGTCGAGGACTTCGGTGCCGCGGACCATGCCGTCGGTTGAGCCGAGGGCCACGCAACGGACGCGGCCGCCGCCGAGGTGCTGCTGCACTTCCCCGGTGACCTTCACTCGCACGCCCTTGACCTCGCGATCGATTTTGAGCGCGTTGTAAATCTCGGGGAGCGAGTCTTCCGGGAACTCGGCGTCGAACGTCGAGCCGATCACCTGAGTCACGTGGCCGATGTTGGTCCCGTGCTTCCTCTTCTCGTGGGTTGCTGTGCTCATGATTTTTCCCGTGGGCGTTCTGTCCGCTTGACCGTTTATTCGAGAGCGGCGGCGCCGCCAATGATTTCGCTTAGTTCCGACGTGATTTGCGTCTGGCGAGCCCGGTTGTAAAGCTGCGACAGCGAGCCGATCATGTCGTCAGCGTTTTCCGTGGCCGCCTTCATCGCCACGCGACGGAAGATCTGTTCGCTCACGGCCGC
The DNA here is from genome assembly GCA_963800135.1 of uncultured Planctomycetaceae bacterium. Taxonomy (GTDB): domain Bacteria; phylum Planctomycetota; class Planctomycetia; order Planctomycetales; family Planctomycetaceae; genus DASPSM01. The sequence continues at coordinate 822,393 of CAWCZR010000004.1, forward strand.
GTCGAGAAAACACTTGAACAGCCGGGCCTTGAACGCGGCCGGAACGATCTCTGCCAGGATGTCGGCAGACGACGGCAAGAACTCGTATTCGATTGGTTGCTGGTCCGTGGCGGCGGCATGGGCCTGAAAATTGCCGATCGGCAGCAGAGTCTCCAGCGTCGCGACCTGGCGGGAGGCTGATTCAAACTTGGTGTAGGCGATTTGCAAGCGGTCGATGGTCTTGCTGGTGAAGGCCTCGATGAAGCGGTCCGCGAGTGCCTCGACCTCAGCGAAGGTCGGCTTGTCCTCGAAATTCGTGTAGGTGCGGTCGGCCGGTCGTCCCTGAAACTTCAGGAAGTTGATGCCCCGCTTGCCCGACACTTCCAGATTGAGCGTCTCTTGTGTTTGTCGCGTTTCGCGCAAGCGGCCGATGACCAGCCGCAGCACTCCTGCGTTGTAACCGCCGCACAAGCCGCGGTTCGAGGTCAGTACGAGCAGGGCCGTTGCGCGGCTCGGGCCGCGCTTCCAGGAGCGGATGCGAGATCTCAAGATTGGCTCGCGACAAGTCGGCAACGATCTCGGAGATCTTCCGCGTGTACGCGGCAGCGTGGCTCGCCCGGTCCATGGCTTTCTTGAATCGTCCGGTGGCGATGAGTTCCATCGTCCGCGTGATCTTGCGGATATTTTTGACGGCCTTGAGCCGTTTAATGATCGCTCGCGCTTTTGCCATTCGCCGAATGTCCCAACGCCTACAGAGAACCGGCTGGCTTACATCAGCCGCTCGCCCAGAGTCCTTACTTTGTCGCGGCCAACGGGTGGGATTGCTCCCACTGCTTGGCGAATTCTTCCAGTGCCGTGCGCAGCTCGGCCATCGTTGCGTCGTCGAGCGCACCGGTTTCGACGATCTTGCCGCGAATTGCCGACTTTCGTTCTTTCATGTACTCGATCAGTTCCTTCTCGGCCCGAGCCACGTCCTTGATGGCGACTTTATCGAAGTAGCCTTGCGTGCCGGCAAAGATCGCGATCACCTGGTCGGCCACCGCGCGTGGCTCGTATTGCGGCTGCTTGAGCAGTTCGACCATTCGGTACCCACGGTCGAGCTGCCGCTGCGTCGCCTTGTCGAGTTCCGTTCCGAGTTGTGCGAAGGCTTCCAATTCGCGGAAGGCGGCGAGGTCGAGCCGCAGGCTGCCGGCCACGCGCTTCATCGCCTTGGTCTGGGCGTTGCCACCCACCCGCGACACGCTAATGCCGACGTTAATGGCCGGCCGCACGCCGGCAAAGAACAGGGACGGCTCGAGATAAATCTGGCCGTCCGTAATCGAAATCACGTTGGTCGGAATGTAGGCGGAAACCTCTCCTTCGAGCGTTTCGATGATGGGCAGCGCGGTCATCGAACCGGCGCCGAGCTGGTTGTTGAGCTTGCAAGCCCGCTCGAGAAGTCGGCTGTGACAATAAAACACGTCACCAGGGTAGGCCTCGCGGCCGGGGGGCCGCCGCATCAGCAAGGAGAGTTGCCGATAGGCCTGGGCTTGCTTCGACAAGTCGTCATAGATCACCAGCGTGTGCTTCCCCTGCCACATGAAGTGTTCGGCCATCGCCGCACCCGCATAGGGAGCGACGTATTGCAGGGGTGCGGGATCCGAGGCCGTGGCGCTGACGACGATGGTGTAGTCGAGCGCGCCGTGCTCACGGAGAACCTCGACGACGCCCGCGGTCGCACTGGCTCGCTGGCCGCAAGCGACGTAGATGCAAATCACGTCGCCGCCCTTCTGATTGAGGATCGTGTCGATGGCGACGGCCGTCTTACCGGTCTTGCGATCCCCGATGATCAGCTCCCGCTGGCCGCGGCCGATCGGGGTCATGGCGTCGATGGCCTTGATGCCGGTCTGGAGCGGCTGTTTGACGGGCTGACGCTCGGCGACGCCTGGCGCGATCGTTTCGACTGCCCGCCGCTCGCTCGTCAGGATTGGCCCTTTGCCGTCGAGCGGGTTGCCCAGCGGGTCGACCACGCGTCCGATCAACGCTTCACCCACCGGGACGGAGAGCAGTCGGCCAGTCGTCTTGACCTCGTCTCCCTCGGAGATTTCGAGGTAGTCGCCCAGGATGATGACGCCGACGCTGCTTTCTTCCAGGTTGAAGACGAGACCGTTAACGCCGTTGGGAAATTCGACCATCTCGCCGGCCATGGCCGTGGAGAGACCGTAGCATCGCGCGATGCCGTCGCCGACTTCCAGGACCTGCCCGACCTCGCTGGTCGCGAGCTGGCCCTTGAAGTCTTCAATTTCCTTCTGCAGAACTGAAGCGATCTCGTCCGCTTTGAATTTCATGGAGACTCCTCTGCTGGATGCGGTCGCGCAACTGCGCCACCCGCGTGGCCAGCGAGCTATCGTAAACGGTGTCGCCGACCCGGATAACAATTCCGCCGATCAGCGACGGATCGACCTGGGTCTCGAGTATTGGTTCGAAGGGGAGCGATTCGGCGAGACGCTGCCGCACGCGGTCCCGCGACTGGTCGCTGAGCGGCATCGCCGTTTTGATCTGCACCCGTTGTTTGCCGCTCCGCACTTCCTGGCGCAACCGGGCTTCCCGCGCAATCAGCGGGACCAGATCAAGCCGATCGTGGCGGACGAGCACGCGCAAAAAACTCGCCACAAGCGGGCTCGTTTTGCCGGAGAAGACGCGATCGATGAGCTGAATCTTTTCTTCGCGGCCGACGACCCGGGAGAAAAAGATCTCGCGGAGCTCGGGCAGTTTGGTCAGCACGTCGTCGACGAATGAGGTCAGCTCCTCGAGCACCTCGTTCGTGCCGGTCCCTGCCGCGTCGAGCAGAGCGTCCGCGTAGGTGCGCGCGATCGCCTGCGAGGAGGGATCCTCCATCACCGACGAGACGCCGGAAGCCTGTGGTTTTTGATCTGCCATCGAGTCGCCGAAATGCCGACAAACGGAAAACGGAGAATTACGAGCGCCGCGGGAACTGCGCCAGGGCCTCATCGATTAACCGGTCCTGGTCGGACGAGTTGACGCTGCGGCCCAGGACGTGCTGTGTGGCGTGCGCGACCTCGGTCGCCACCAGGTCGAACAGGTCCTTGAGTGCCGAATCGCGAGCCCGCGAGATTTCCTGCACCGCGCGGTCCTTGGCGGCCACGGCTTCCTTCTGCGCCTGGCCGACAATCTCTTGCTTGAGACTCTCGGCATCGCGCCGCGCCTGGGCCAGCGCTTCGCGGACCTCATCCTGCACCTGGGCCATTCGCTTGGAGTGCTCGGCGAGCATTTGCTCGGCCTTCAACCGGGCCGACTCCGCGGCAGAGATATCGCCGCGAATCTGCCCCTCCCGCGCGTCAAGCGCGGCGACCAGCGGTTTCCACGCGAAACGGCCCAGCAAGAAGAGGAAGATCAAAAATGTGATGCCCGACCAAAGAGCCAGGTCCTTTTTGAACTTGATCGGCACGCCCTCTTCGTGAAGTTCCTCGCCGGCTTCTTTCGCACCCGCTTCGGCTTGCCCGACGGGCCCCTGCGCGGCGACGGCCCGCGCGCTACAAACCAACAGCCATGCCGACAGGCCCAGAGCCGCAAAGACGCTGAGCCTCGCAATCGACGTGCGCATGAGTTCCCCTCGCTTACCCGCGAATCGCTGGCTGAATTGCCCGCGACTTACTGCGCGGCCGCCGGCCACGGAGCTCCGCTGGCGATACAAATGATGAGCGCGAAGAAGGTCGCACCCTCGATCAGGGCTGCGGCGATGAGCATCGCCGTCTGGATCTGTCCGGCGACTTCGGGCTGCCGGGCCATGCTCTCGACGGCCGAGGCGCCGATCTTTCCGATGCCGTAGCCGGCACCCAAAAGCGTCACGCCCGCGCCGATCGCTCCCGAGAAATGGAAACCGTAGTTTTCGCCGGCGGCCATCGCCGGGACGGCGAGCGCCAGAACGACTGCGATCGCCAACGAACCAATCTGAACGGCTTGCTTCACGTCACGACTCCTCAAAGCTTTCTGTTTCAGATATCGCCGACCCGCCAGCGGCGTGCCTGCGACCGAACCGGGAATACGAATCGCCCGTCTGGGCAAATTTCTGCCGCGGAAATCAGTGCGGGTTCACTGCCATCGAAATAAACAATGTTGCCAGAAACGCGAAAATGTACGCTTGGATAAACGCCACGAGTATCTCGAGCGTGCCCACGAAAATCTGCCCAAACATGCTCGAGGGAAGCACCAGGTACCAAAGGGCCGAAGTGGCCGTCGTGGCAATGTACAACAAGAACACCGCAATCACGGTGTGGCCGCCCATCATGTTCGCAAACAAACGCACGGCCAACACAAAGTGCTTGATCATGAAGCCGAACAGCTCGATCCCCCAGATCACGGGGACGAGCACCACCTTCATGAGCGGCGGGAGATCCATGGGGGGCGCGAGCGAAGCCCAGAACCCCGCCACGCCCGAGCGCTGCATTCCGTAAAACATGACCGTGCAGATCGTGATCACCGCCAAGGCGCCGGTCACGTTGATATTCGCGGTGGGTGAGCCCATCCACGGAAACGCGCCGAGCAGATTGCAGATGAGCACGTAGAAAAAGCAGGTCCAGATGTACGGCAGAAACCGGTCAGCTGGATGTCCGGTCGTCGCCATTGCGCCGTGAGCGTGATCATCGTGGCCGTGCTCGCCGTGTCCGTGCTCGTCGTGGCCGTGATGTCCGTGTGCGTCGTGCGGCACGCCAATCGTGGGACGCACCACGTTGTCGCGGATGTAGAGGGCCAGTGTCTCCCAGAAATTCCACCAGGGACCTTTGGGCGGGACACCCGACGCGACCCGTCGGGCCAAGCCGCGGAAGACGAAAAACACGAACACGCCCGCAATGAGCTGCAGCACCATGTATTTCGTGAGCTGAAAGTGGCGATCACCCCACAGCGGGATGTCCCACAAATCAAACTTGGTCTCCCCGGAGGACGTCCAGAAGCCGGGAAGGTGAAAGTACGTGTGATCCCGCACGTGGTCGAAGAGATCCGGTTCCGGGTGGGGCGCCGCCATGGGGGCTCAGGCTCCCCCGCGCGCGGTTGGCCGCTCGCAGATTCGGTGCGGGGCAACGCCAGGAACGTCTCGACGCCTAGCAGAACGGCGTAGAACGCCAGCAGCCAAACCACAAACTCGCGAAAGCCGAGTCGATGGTTGGCCGATTGAACGATCACCATCCCCAAAAACACGAAGACCATCCGCAGCAGCATGCCGCCAAGCACCACGAGCGGAACCTGGCCGCCGGCCGCGCCATAAGCGGCAGCCAGCCAGAAGACGATCCATCCGGGGACGACGCACAAGAGCGCGGCCACCGACACACCGATCAGCCCGTCGCGTCCGCCGATGAGCCACGCCGGCGCCAGTAGAACGAGCCACAGCAGAGCCGTCGCCATTCCGAGCCACGCGCAGCGGAGCCAAGCCGTTTGAATCGGCGTTTGTGCCGTCGATCGGCTCAAAATCATTACGAGCCTTTTCCCTGCTTCGGTCCGGAAGATTTCGGACCTTCGCGTTTCGCCAGGGCCAACAAATGCCACAAAGCTGCCAAAAACCCGAATACTGCTCCGACAGCGAGCAGCCACGGCCCTGTGCCCCAGCGTTGGTCAAGGTAAACACCTAACGCTGCCGGCAATGCCATTTCAATCGAAATCGACGTGATCTGCTGAACCCAATGCATCCCGACAACCATCGGCGGTCGGTCGTCGTTATCACTGGGCACAAGAAACCTCCCGGCGGACGCCGATGGAGGCCCAAGATTCGTGCGAGCGTGCGCGGCCGCCACGGTGTCAGAAACGGCCCCGCAGAATTCAAGCGGGGCGTCGAGAACCCGAACGGGGCAAGCCTTACGCTCTTCCTTCGTCAGTTCATTTTTTGATTTCGCGAGAAGTTTATTCCGAGTCGTGGGGAGTGTCAAAGCAGCGAGCAAAAAGGAAATGCGATTTCCCAAGAGTGAGGGGGCGGATTCCCAATCACGGGGAACGCCGACGAGTCGCGGAACCGCTCGCAAAGGCCGGTTAGGAAGTCAGCCTCTCGAGATGCTGTTAGCGGCAGGCTGGCAAAGTGCGCCGACCCGAAGATCCGCCCTTCGAAATCGGCGCGAGGAGACCGGCGCAGTTCAATCGATCGAGACGTGCGGCTGGTCGCCGGGAAGCCAGCCGCCTTTATCGGAGGTGAGGTCAATTGCTCGATCGTAAGAGCCAAACCGCGCGCGCAGAGGGAATCAGTTTCTCCGCTCGGCGGGCGCTCCGCGGTCGAGTTGCTGGCCTTCGGAGAGGTGTTGACCGCGCAAGATTGGCCGCAATCGAGAGGGGCTCAATTTGCTGCTTCTGCTCAAATGTTCATTGGTGTTTCAACCCAGTGTTCGGCTCAGGGGGGTCCGCGTCGCGAATTAAGTTGTAATGTCATATTTAGCATGATGTTGCGTTACCGGATTTCTTCCCTGGTGACACTTTCTTTTACAGCTGCAATTGAAAGTTTGAATTCCGGGTTGCTACAACAAAAATGTCGGGTAACGAATTCTTCATATCCTCTGTCCAATTCAGCGAACTTCGTCGCTGGGACCTGATTTCAGACTCGACAGAATCGACGGTTACGCGGATTAACCTTCAGGGCCGCAGGCCACCTCGGCTTGTCGCGGCTCAGCGGGTGTGATCCGAAGGTCCGAAGCGTTCGTTTCGGACAATCGAGGCACGGACCGCCGCCGGAGACCCCGCTGCTGTAAGCCGCGCTGGCGCAGCAGCTTGATCGTTCCTAAGATCGGGAATCCGCAAGGTGATTCGCAGATCCTGTCTTTGCACGACCCGGTTCGGTCGGACGAGTCCGATCGACTGCGGTCGCCGCTTTATTCCCCCGCGCGCCCAGTGGGCTTGGCCGGCGCACTCCCCGTGCGCAGTTCGAGACCAGGCCTATTCGGACGGAGACTCCACCACATGACCGTCACTTCGCTTCGCGCTTTGACTCGAAAGGCCCTGGCCGCCCGCGCCAAAAAGCACCAGATCGCCGGTTGGCACGAGATGACCAAAGACGAACTTGTCGTCGCGCTGGCCGCTTCCTATCGCCGCCAACTCAACCGAAATCGCAACGGAGCGAGCAACAGCGGTTCGACTCCAAACGGCTCGCGAAACGGCAGCCGCACCGGCTCACCGAGCAACGGTGCAACGCACAACGGTTCGACGCGCAGTGGCTCGACCCACGGTGGCTCGGTGCACAATGGCTCGGCGCACAATGGGCAACGGCACGACCTCGAACGCGACGGCAAGAGCGATCGCCACTATTTCCATGGCGGTCCACTGCGAGACCGGCGTCTGTTGAAATCGTCGATCGGCTCGTCGACGCCCGAGGCCGCGCGCGATTCCCTCATCGCTGAGGGGACCGATCCCTGCTGGGTACACGTTCGCTGGACCCTCTCCCGTGACACGCTCACTCGGGCTGAGGCGGCACTGGGGGTGCAGTGGCATCACGCCGTCCCCGTGTTGCGGATCCTGGACGTGACGGCCGACGACTCCGGCATGGCGACCCAAACTCGGGTGGGTGACGTCGATATTCATGGCGACGTCGACCACTGGTATGTGCCGGTCGACCCGGCGCCGCGTAAATATCGCATTCAGATCGGTTACCGGGCGCCGAACGGGTTCTTCTTCGTGATGGCCCAGTCGAACCGGGTGCAGACGCCGCGGCCAGGTGCGCATTCGCTGCAAACGCGGCTGCGGAAGGCCGGCAACCGCACGAACGGCACGACGGACATGGCCGTCGACCTGGAAAAACGGCCCACGTACGATCTGCGAGCCCTGCCGACTTCTAAGCTGCCCATTCCCCGCGTTTCGTCGAGCAGTAATGGCAGCGATGACGGAGAGGCCGAAACGCCGTCGGAGCCCCCCGTCGAACTGCGGCTACACGCCGAACTGATTCTGCACGGGTCGACGGATCCCCACGTCGAGCTGAAGCTGCTGGGCGAGCGGATTCCGGTAAGTCGGGACGGGACATTCTCGCAGCGGTTCACGCTTCCGGAGGGGCGGCAGGTGATCGATGCCGTGGCCACGACCCGCAATGGCTGCCACCAGCGCACCATTGTGCTGGGCATCGAGCGCAACACCAAAGAGCTCGAGCCGCAATGGTTTGACCAAATCGATTCTTGAGTTGGCATCGCGCGGCCCGGAGCGCCCACGAGGACCGGCGGAGCGGCTTGAGAAGCCGTCGCTGTCGCAATATCCTCAATGACGCGCATTTCTGTCATAGTGGGCGAACTGCGCTTCGATCGCCGACGAGGACTTCATGTTTGGCCTCTTGCCGAAGAATCTCGAGTTCTTTGACTGCTTCGATCGCGCCGTACAAAACGCCGTCCATTCCGCGACCCTTCTCCTGGAATACGCCAAGGTGGGGGACTATCGCCGCAACGAGCTGGTGACGGCGATTATGGACGCGGAGCACACGGGCGACCGCGTAACGCACGAGACGCTCGACCGGCTCGAACAGACGTATATCACGCCCATCGACCGCGAAGACGTCTACAGCCTGATCACCCGGATCGACGACGTGGTCGACATGATCGACGCCGTCGCCCAGAGGATGATGTTCTACAAGATCGAATCGGTCCGCCAGGACTTCGTTAATCAGTGCGAAGTGCTGGTCAAAGCCAGCCGGCTGATGGGCGACGCGGTCACGGCCCTGCGGCGGATGAAAGAGCTGCGGCGTCCGAAAAACGGCAAAATGTCCCTCGATCAATTGATCATCGCCGTCCACGAGGCGGAAGAGGAAGGGGACGCCATCCACCATCACTTCCTGGCGGAGCTGTTCGACTGCGGGCTCGATGCGTTCCAGGTGATCAAGTGGAAGGAGCTGTATCAGCTCGTGGAGGAAGCCATCGACTACTGCGACGATGTGGCGTGCGTCGTCCACCGGATCACCCTGAAAAACGTTTGACCTCGATCGGCGCCGTCTCCGGGCCGCCCGCCGCCGGCGCCCACCCTTCGGTTTTTGTCCGCTCGCCAGCCGTCGCTCGAACCCCTCTGCCGCGCTTTAAGAGGATCGCCGTCGCATGCGCACTCCCGCACAGACTCGTCGCGGTGCCTGGTTTGCCCTCAGTGTGTTGTTCGTGATCAACATGCTGAATTTTTACGATCGGCAGATTGGCGGAGCCGTCAACGAGCCGGTCGCGAAAGAGTGGGGACTGAGCTTCGTCCAGATGGGCAACCTGGCGATGGCCTTCACGCTGATCTACGCGGCAGTAGGCGTGCCGCTGGGACGGCTGGCCGACCGCACGTCGCGCACGCGGATTTTGAGCGTGGGCGTGGCGATCTGGAGCGTGCTGACGGCGGCCTCCGGGCTGACGTGGAATTACAGTTCGATGTTCGTCACCCGCCTGGGCGTCGGCATCGGCGAAGCCAGCTGTGCGCCGGCCGCTAATTCGCTAGTGGGCGACCTCTTTCCGCCGCGACAACGGGCCCGCGCTCTCTCGATCTTCATGCTTGGGTTGCCAATCGGCATCTTCTTGAGTAACGCGGTCAGCGGGTGGATCACGCAGCACCACGGCTGGCGCTACGCCTTCTACGTCGCGTGTGTTCCCGGTCTGCTCTGCGCCGCGGCGGCACTGTTCGTCAAAGAACCGCTGCGCGGCGGCATGGAACAGAGCCAGACCGCGTCCGGGAGCGTGAAGGCCCGCCCCCAACGGCCCGGTTCCCCATACCTAATCGTGCTGGGGACGCCGACGATTGTCTGGATCATCGTTTCCGGGGCGCTGCATAACTTCAATATGTACGCAACGAACATGTTCCTTCCCGGACTGATCAAGCTTCGCCACGGCATGTCCGATCGGGACGCCGGACTGATTGCCGGCATCGTGCTTGGAGCGGTGGGCATCGTCGGCATGCTCGGCGGAGGCTGGCTGGCCGACGTGATCCAACGCACGCGAGCGAACGGCCGCTTGCTGGTCGCGTCGACCGCGATGTTTCTCTCGGCGCCGCTGATCTACTTGGGATTGGACCAGGCACCCGGCTCGATCGTTGCCTTCATGATCTTCACCGGGTTGGGCGTGATGTTTCTCTACGTCTATTACGCCGGCGTGTATGCCGCCATTCAGGACGTCATCGAGCCCAGCCTGCGGGGGACGGCGATGGCCCTCTACTTTTTCGCCATGTACTTCGTCGGCGGAGCGTTCGGTCCAACGGTGACGGGCAAGATTGGGGACTTTTTCGCCAGGCGCGCCATGCTGGCCGCGGGCGTCGCTGCCAGCACCAGTCCCGTCCCGGACCAGTTCCGCCAGATCGGCCTGCATCAGGCTTTCTATATCGTCCCCGCAATCTGCGCGGCGCTGGGGCTGGTGCTCTTCGCGGCGTCACGAACGGTTGCGGCCGACATGCGACGCCTGAACGACTGGTACGAGGAGTCGGACCGGCTGCCAGCCGTCGAGCCGATGGCCGTGCCCGCGGGCGAGGCGGTGGCCGGCGCTTGATCGCGCGGCTTCGTCCGAGCGAGGACGCAAGATCGCTCAGCGCGAAGCGGCCGCGAAAACTTCGGCCGGAGCGACGGCCCGCTTCTCGCGCCGAGATGTAGCAGGCGTCGACGAGAGCCATTGTGTGCAAGTTGTCCTCGCCGCTCAACTCGGGCGCGCGGCCGTCCTCCAGGGCGCAGAGCAGCTCGGCCATCGGGCCGGCGAACGCGTCGGGAAACCAGGCTTCGTTCCAGGTCGGACGAATCCAACGGCCCGGATGACGCAGACTGCTCCACTCGAGGGTGCTGGGTGTGCGCTTTGGATAATCGGGCCAGCCAATCGTCCCGCGGGCCAAGCCTTCGGTTCCTTCGATGCGCCAGCGAATGCCTATGTCGCTCGCGGCCCCTTCGACCGAAGGCCCGGCCCACACGTCGTCCCAGGCCGCGGCCCGCAGGCCGTTGGCGTATTCGAGGATGTAGAGGCAGATGCCGTCCTCGTGCGGAAATTTTTGGGCCGTCCGCGGGTCCGGACGCACGCTGGCAAAGACCCGTTCGGGATTGCCGAACAGAAAACGGAACGCATCGAGATGATGGATGCTCATGATTCGGAGCGTCACCCACCCTTGTCGTTGCTGCCAGGGCATCCAATGTGGAATGGCCCGCATCTCGATGGTGGCTAGCACCGGAGTGCCCAGCTCGCCTCGCTCGAGCAGGCCGCGGCACGCGCGAATCGACTGGTCGTAGCGCATGTTCTGATTGACCGTTAGCGTGATGCCCGCCTGCCGGCAAAGTGCGACAATTTCTTGGGCTTGCGCGAAACTGACGCCAAGCGGCTTCTGTGCGAGAATGCCTCGCACATGGTCGGCGTGCTGGACGGCTTCGCGAATCACCTCGAGCTGCACGTCGGGAGGCACGGCGATGTCGATCACCGCGATGCGAGGATCGGCCAGCAATTCGCGGTAGTCTTCGTAAACGGTCTCGATTCCACGCCGGGCAGCGACCTCGGCTGCGCGCGACCGCGTGCGGGAAGCGATGGCGATCGGTCGCCAGCCGGCGGCTCGATACGCGACCAGGTGGCACTCGTCCATGATGAAGCCCGCGCCGATGCAGCCGATCGAGACGGCCGGATTCCGGGGCATCTGCGGCAAATAATCGAGATTTTCCAGTGCCTCGCTCATGATTCCGTCATGATACGATGAAGCGTGGCCTTGAGGCCGCACGCGGACGTTTCTCGAGAGCGTTCGGCAGATCTTCAGTCTCCGTCCGAGGTATTCCCAGAGTTCCGTATGACGTCTTCGACCCCGCCGCGACCGGAGATCATCGTCAAGTCGGGCTCGACGCCCGAGGACGGTGCGCGGCGCCAGACGCTGTTCGAGCTGTTCGGCAACTGCCCTATCCCCGCGGCCGAACAACTCGACAATCTGGGACTGTTCATCAAGCGGCAGGCCCTCTCGCGCATTTTGTGGATGCACGAGCTGTATCAAAAGATCCTGCCGGTGACGGGAATCGTCGTGGAATTCGGGGTCCGCTGGGGGCAGAACCTGGCGCTGTTCGAATCGTTCCGCGGGATGTACGAGCCCTACAACTACACGCGCAAGATCGTTGGCTTCGACACGTTCTCGGGCTTCCCCCCGCCGTCGCCGCAGGACGGCCGCGATCCGGCGGTCGTCGCCAACGCGTACAACGTGTCGGAAAACTATCAAAACTATCTTGAGAAGCTGCTCGCCTACCATGAGTCGGAGAGCCCGATCGGCCACCTCAAGAAGTTCGAGCTAATTCGGGGCGACGCACCGGTGAAGCTCGCCGAATATCTCGACGCTCATCCTGAAACGATCATCGCGCTGGCCTATTTCGACTTTGACTTGTACGAGCCGACGAAAAAGTGCCTGGAGCTGATCCGCGATCGGCTGACGCGCGGCAGCGTGCTCGGCTTTGACGAGCTGAACTTCGCGGCGTTTCCGGGTGAAACGATTGCCCTGCGGGAGACGTTCGGGCTCGATCGTTATGCGCTCCACCGTTCGCCGCACAATCCGACGCCCTCTTATCTCGTAATCGAATAGCCGATCTTGTCCCCTCATCGATTAGCAGCCCGATCGGCCTGTCTGCCGCAGTTCGTGTCGGCAGCCCGTTTCGCCTTTCTTGCCCCGTCGCTCTTGATATTGACCGTCCCACGTCAACACACATACGATCCGCCGATTTTTCGGTCGTTCGGGAAGCGGCCATGCGGCTGATCGTGCCCCAGAGACCGCTCTTGTGGATTGTGTTGGGGGCGTTTGCGCTGCGACTGGGGGCCGCCGTCTGGTTACAGCACGCGCTGGACGTGCAGCAGCGCCACTTCCTGATCACCGGGGACGCCGAGGGGTATTGGGAACTGGGACGGGAGATCGCACAGGGCGCGCCGTACCAGCTATATGATCCGCCGCGACGGGTCGAGCGCATGCCCGGATACCCGGCCTTTGTGGCCGGTTCGATTCGCCTATCGGATGCATGGGGGATTTCGCCCGAGCGGCAGTATTTCGTCGCGCGGCTGCTGTTGGCAGTTGTCGGAACTTTCAATTGCTGGCTGGTCGCGCGGCTCGGCCGCGAACTATTCGACAAACGCACTGGGAATTTGGCCGCGGCGATCGCAGCGATCGCTCCGCCATTGATTGGATTTAGCGTGATCCTGTTGAGTGAAACGCTCTTTGCCACGGGGCTGTTGCTCAGTCTGTGGTCGATGGCCTGCCTGACGCGCAGTGCGGCAGCCGGCAGCGGTCTGCCACGTCTACTCGCGTGGGCCGCGCTGACCGGGCTGTCGATCGCGCTGGCCGTTTACGTGCGTCCCAGTTGGCTGCTGGCTGCCCCCGGTTTTGCTGCGCTGTTTGCCATTTGGATGGCGAAAAAGCAGTCGGTTGTCCGCGGGCTCGTTCCCGCGGCGGTGGTGGTGCTCGTCACTTATGGGGCGCTCGTCGCCCTGGGCCGAGCGCAACCATCGCGTGACCGGACATTGGGTGTGGACCACGCTCTGGGTGGGGCCGAGCCTGTACGACGGCTTCAACCCGCGCGCGACGGGCGACAGTGATCTCAAATTCGTCGACGACGATCGACTGGCCGAACGAATGTCGGAATACGACGTCGATCGGCATTATCGGACCGAGGCCTGGCGATTCGTCCGCGAGCATCCAAATCGCGCCGCCTGGCTCACCTTGGAGAAGATCAAACGCTATTGGATGCCGTGGCCCAACGCCAAGCAGTTTGCCGGCGTTTTGCCGAAGATCGCGATCGCGGCGTATTTCATCCCCCTACTGCTTGCCGCGGTTGGCGGCTGGCTGGCCGTACCGCGCAACGCGTGGTCCTGGACGTTGACGTTGGGTCCAATCCTGTGTTTTGCCGGGATTCACGCCCTGTTTTTGGGCTCGCTGCGTTATCGGCTGCCGGCGGAATATCCGCTGTGCATCGCGTCGGCGGTCGGTTTGCAGCTGGCCTGGAGATATCTCAATCGCGGTTCGCCCCGAGCGCCGGGAACGACGCCCGCCTCGCCGGCCGCCGCCTGAATGTTTATGCGCACCCGAGACTGTCGAGACGCCTGAAGACCTCGAACCATGGTCGTCCGCAAAACGTTGCAATGGATTGCGACGCTTCTGCTCCTGGCTGGAGTTGGAGGGGGCGGCTATTCGTATTGGTTCTTCACGCATAGCGACGAGCAGCTGCGGGCGAAAGTCTACGAATTCGTCGCCAAGAAGCTGCCGAACGCCCGGCTCGAAATCGGCCGCGCGTGGTTCTGGGGCCACAAGGTCCATTTGCAGAACGTGATGCTCTCGGCAAAGGGGCTCGATCAACCGCTTGCCCGTTGCGCCGAGATCATTGTCACGCTCGACGGCGAACAGCTGTCCGACGAACTGCGGATCGACGTGCGGGCTGTGCACGTTGTGCGACCCGACGTGCGGATCGTGCGGGATTCCAGCGGCCACTGGAATTGGGAAAAGATCCTGCCGCTTCCCGAGCCGGACGAGATGTGCCCGGAGGTGGCGTTCGACGATCTGCAGATCGGCCTGCAACTGACGCACGCGAGTGCCGCCACGGCCTCGTTTCACATTCAACAGGGGGGCGTGCGGCTCGTCCCATCGGCCCGCAAGGTGTTCCAGGTCGAAGCCGACTTTCGGCTGCCCAGCCTGGGCGACTTCCATCTCGACGGGGGTTTCGATCTCGAGAAGCGAACCTGGCGATTGAGCGGCGGAACGGCCGCTGGCACGAATATCGGCGATATCGTCGATTCGGCCGTGCACGCCTTTCCCGAAGTCAGCGAACGTATGGCCGCGTTCGACAAATCGCTTAATTCGTCGGTCCGAACCGCGTCGAACGATGCCGCGAGCGCGCTGCAAACGGAGCCCGCCCCGCTGGCCGAGGGGGCCGGTCCGCACGTTTCAGGCCGGGCCAAGATTCAGTTCGAGCTGCGACGCGATTCAAACCACGAGCCACTCGTTTACAAGGTGCTGGCCGATCTGGCTCAGGGCGAGATCGACCATCCGCTCCTGCCCTTTGGTTTGCAGGCCGTGGCGGGCAAGATTTTTGCCGACAACTCGCGGCTCATTCTGCGGGACATCGAGGCGCAAAACGGCACGACGCGGCTCGGGCTCAATGGAGAAATCCACCTGCCGATTCCGGCCGCGGGCAACCGCGTCGACCTCAAAGTCACCGACTTAGCCCTGGACAACCGGCTCCGATCGCGGCTGCCCGCCTCGTTGCAGCGGCTGTACGACATGGTCCAGCCGGAAGGGCAAATCGATGCCGCTGGGTCGCTGGTTTGCGGCGCCGACGGAGGTTGGGAGCCGACAGGTTGGGCGCTGGCGGCCAAGCACTGTGCGCTCACGCATGAAAAGTTTCCCTATCCGATCACTGACATCGTGGGCACGGCGACGCAGCAAGGAAACTCCTTGGTCATCGCCCTCAATGGCAAGGCGGGCAGCCGGCCGGTGACTTTGGGCGGTGTCGTGGTCCATCCCGGTCCCGAAGCCAAGTCCGATTTCGAGTTCGACGTGAAGTCTCTGCCGATCAACGACGTCGCCCTTACGGCAGCGAGAGCTCAGCCTCCGCTACTTCACACGCTCACATCACTCAAGCTGCACGGCCTGGCCGACGTCCATTGCCACTTCCATCGTCCGGCCGGACCGGGTGAGAAAACCGTGTGGTGGATGGACGCCCGGCTCGCGGACGGTTCGCTGGAATACCAGCATTTTCCCTATCGCATCGCCGATTTTTCCGGTCACTTCGGGTTCGATTCGCGGCTGGGAACCTGGTCGTTCGAAGATCTGCGTGGCCGGCACGGACCGGCCCAATTGCGGGGCGTCGGCAGCTTTGTGAAGAACGGTCCGGCCGATCGCGGCACCCTCAAACTCGACATCGTCGGCGACGACGTGGCCATCGAGCGGGACTTCGAGATGGCCTTTCCGGCGGCGACGCAAAAGCTGTGGGACCTGGTCTATCCGACCGGCAAGCTCAATACGCACGTCTCTGCTGACGTGGCATCCGGGCTCCAAGCCGGAGATCGACGTGCCGGTGGCGGTCGTCACCGACGGGTCGATGGAGATCCGCTCCTTCCCCTACCCGGTCGATCACGTGGCGGCCCAATTCGCCTACGGTCGCGATCCCAACTCCGACAAAGACCGCATTCTGATTCTCGGCTTTCAGGCGCGGCACGACGAAACGAAAATTCGCCTCGACGAGCGTCAGACCTCCTTCATTCTGTGTCCTCCGGCGGACGACCCGATTGGCGAGTGGCGGATCCATCTGCAGCGTCTGCTGGTCAACGGCCTCAATACGGATCAAACGCTCCGCCGCGCTTTGCCGCTGGTCGTGCGGAACACAGTCAACACGCTCAATCCGCGGGGCAACGTGTCGCTCGACGGCATGCTCGAACTTCGCGGAACACGTCGACCGACCGATCCTGTCACGGCCGCTTGGAACTTTGAGACGATCGTTTCCGGGGCGACGATTGCGGCCGGCGTTGAGCTGGCCAACGTGCACGGCAAGGTCAGGTCCTGGGGACTGTGGGACGGCCTCAATGTTCAGACACAGGGCTCGGTCGATCTCAACTCGATGTACGTTTTCACGCAACAGTTCACCCGCGTGCAGGGGCCTTTCGCGTTGCGAAATCAGGACCTGGTCGTCGGGTCGGCCAAGGCGTTTCAACCGCTCGCTCCCGGCGCTCAGGCCGATCCGATTCCGGAATCGCAACGCATGACAGCGCGTTTTGTCGGCGGGACCGTGCTCTTGGATGCGCTGGCGCATCTCGACGCCGACCGCACGCGCTACCGCGTCAAAGGCGTGATGCGCGACGCCAGTCTAGGTGAATATGCGCATCTCTACATTCCCAACCAGGCCTCACTTCGCGGTTTGATGAACGGCTGGGTCGACCTGTCGTCGAACAGTCCCAATCCCAAGGACGTGACGGGCCGCGGGCAGCTGGTGATCCATCCGGCCGCGCTCTACGAGTTGCCCCTGTTCGTGCAGATCTTCAAGGCCTTCAGCCTGGCGCAGCCGGACAACACGGCCTTCAACTACGCGCTGGCGAATTTCGACATTGCGCAGCGGAAATTCAATTTTCGCCAGATCGACCTGATCGGCGATGCCATCAGCCTGCGCGGGCAAGGGGACGCGCGATTCGACGGCACGCTCGATCTCAACTTCTATTCGCGGCCGGCCGGCGCCTGGCAGCGCTCGAACTTCAAGGAGCTGGCCAACCTGTTCGGCCAGGGTTGGATCGGCGTGCGGGTCAAGGGGACGGTGCAGCAGCCGCAAGCGAAGACGACCGGAGCACCACAAATGAACGACGCGTTCCGTCGCTTCCTGGAGGCGTTCAACCAGACGCCGATGGGCGTGCCGATGGTCACGCCGCCGTGGATGAATTCGTTCCCGATGACGCCGATGGGCAGTAATCCGCAATCGGCCAGCGTTACGCACTGAGCGCGAGTGGCGGCAGGGCTCGCAAGCGCTCAGCCGCCGCCGGCAGCGAGTGCGTCACGAGCGGGCCTGCATCGCAATTCACAACTGCTTCACGAGCGCGACGGCATCGCGATCGGTCAGGGGGCAGCGGTTTGCAGTTGCTTAATGTACTCCGCGGTCACATCCACGGGTCGTGCACCGTCCGGCGGTGAGAAATCGAACTGGTGCTCGTCGATCGGGGCGTTGATCACGGGTTCGAGCAGATCGAGTTCGACGAGCGGTTCGATCTGCGTGCCTTTCGTCTTGAGGAAGGCGATCCGCCTTGGAAGCAACCAGTCGGGATCGAGATAAATGCGGACCGAGTCTGGGACGTGCTCGGGAAGGTGCTGCTTGCTCATTTTGCTGAGCAAATCCTTGAGGCACGAGTCTTTCCACTTCCCGCTGAGCACCAGGAATTTCTTGCCGCTAATTTCTTCCTGTTTGACCGAATCGAACTTCATCCAACGATCGAGCGAGGCCATCAAGGCGGGCAAGCCTCCCAGCCCCAGTTCGACCGTTGAGAAATTGATTTCCCCATTTGTTTTGGAGGCATTGAGAATTTGGGAAACGTCACGGCGCGTGATGCGAGTCTCTTTTCCGACTGTATAGTTGGCCCAAAGGATCGTGCCGTTGCAGACCTCCAAAAGTCCTCCGGCCACTCGGCTTTGCGAGCTTTCCGGAATGACCTTCAGGTCGAGCCGCAGTCGCAGGTCGGTCCCTTGCAGATAGGTACCTTCGAGCCGGAACTTGCGGCCGCTGATTGAGACGCGTTCCACAAGCCGCGCCCGGATCGACGTGACGTCGGTGGAGGACTGCTTTTCGCGGTTGCCGGTCAGCCGTTCGCGGGACATGCGTAAGACTGCATCGGGGTCGGTTGGAACCGGTGTCGCGGGAGTTGGTGCGTCCCCGTTGGGACTTGGCGTTCTTGGAGACTACGGCGGTAGCGGCGTTCGGCGAGGCTGCGCCCGGTTTCGCTCCAGCGGCAGACGAGCCGGGTGCCGTCGTGCCGCCAGCCGTCTGTCCGCTACTTGCGTTCGGAGAACCGGCAGATGTTGCCGATCCCGGGGTCGAGGTGAGGGGCTTCTGCGTTGGTTTGGGGGTCCGGTTGGAGACGCTCTTTATTGCGCCGACTGCCGGCGGGTCGGCTTTTCCCCAGCTTTTCAGGCTGAAACAAAGCGCCGCGCTCAGCAAAAGGACGACTGGCAGATTGGGGCGACTAATCATGTTTTTCGGAAAATATGGGATTTGCCAAAGATTCCGGCACGAACAGTCCGAAAACACAATAGTCCGCCGTTCGCGGGGAAGGCGCACGTTCCCGACGGACCAAGTCCTGAAGGGCATGAACCAGGCAGCTGCGGAAATAACGGCGGCTCCGCGGCCGACCGACATGCGCGACGAGCGGGGATTCTAGTCGATTCGGGACGAAGGTCGACGGCAGTATTGGTCGCGACGTACAGGGAAGGGGTCGTGATGAAGTATTACTTTCTGGCGTTGGGAACACTCATCCTGGTCTGTGTCGGCTGTTCATTGGACGGCCGCCAGATCCTCGATAACGGCTGCGAGAAAGGCGTCTACAACGCTCCTCCAGCCGAACGCCTCTATCGTCCGGGTCCGATGGTTGACGGCCCCGGCCCCGGCGTGTTGCCGATGCTGGCGGCTCCGGTCGGCGGACCCGGCTCGGTCCTGAAGCTGACGCAGGTTCGGTTTGCCGGACCCGCGGGCATGCAGATCGGTTGGCAGATTCCCGGCGGCTTCGCCGAGAATCAGAAGACGGCCCCGGCGCGGAAGAACTTCCCGCAGGGCGCCACCTACCGACTTAAGCTGTCGCATGTTCCCGGACGCGAAGGTCTGACCCTGTATCCCACGTTACAGGTCTACCCCGCGGCCCCGATGACCGACGCCTACCTGTCGCACGACACGGTGCCGATCGAAATCACCGACGAAGACCTCGACCAGGTCGAGAGCAATAACTTTGTCACCAAGGTCATCTATCTGCCCGATCCCCGCTACCAGGCCCTGGCTGTTGCGGGCGTCGAGACCCTGGTCTCCACGCGGTTGGAGCCCGGAGTTGACCCGGTGGCCGAAGCGAATCGCCGCGGCACGATCCTGGCGGTCTTCCGTATCGGCAATATGGATATGGAAATGCCCAACGGACAGGCTGCGGCCAACGACCCTGCCGGCGTGAACCAGGTGGTCTACCTGGATGGCGATCGGAAGGAGTTCGCTGACCCGATGCCGATCTCGCCGATGGACGCGGGTCTGTCGGCCGTACCGGCCCCGATGGTGGTGGCGGGATACGGACGTCCGGGAATGGCGGCTCCGGGCCCGATCGCAGGAGTCGGCGGCACCCCGGTCTGGGGAATGCCGATCAGCGGCACGCCGATTGGCCTGCCCGGACCTCCGGCTTTGCCCTACGGAGCCCCGGCCAGCCTGACCTCGTTCACGATGCGGAACCTTACGGAAAATCATCTGCCTCAGCCCGTCGATCACATGCTGATCGACGTCAAGGAAACCCCGGGATACAGTGTGCCGCCTCCGGTCAAGCACATCGAATACACCGAGGAACACCCGGTGTATCGCGAAGGCGAAGTCCTGTATCCGAAGTGGGCCTTGCCTGAAGGTGGAGCGCCCGGTGGAGCGGCTTCCCCGCCGGGTGGAGTACCCCAACAGTAAACCCGAGTCCTTAGACGCCACAAATCGCGGAGCGATGCACACAACATCGCTCCGCGAGTGGCGTCTAAGAGTTTTGGTCTGATCGCGAGAAACGGTTTCAAGCCCCGATTGCCGCCAGAAGCAACCGCACGCAGATGGCAACCGCAACGAAGGAGCGAACGAGTGGGTCGCGGATGCTCCACGAAGGATCGCGGGTCGCTGCGGAATGAACGGGCGGCTTGCCAGACGGGCCGGCATCTCGGCTCGAGCCTACTGTGGCAATCGGTGGCAGTCCTGCAATTGGTCACGGTCCTACAATTGGCCACCGTCACCGTTGCGTTCGCTCAAGACCAGGTCGACAACAACCGCTATGTGCCGGTCGATCAGTACGCTCCGGTTGGCCGGGTTGGACGCTGGACGGGAATCATCGGCAAGGGGCTGGGCGGCACCTTTCAATCGGTGCAAGTCGCGCTGCCCACCACCGGCAAAGTCACCGTGTATAATGGCGGAGCGCAGACCGGCGTGCTGCTGCCCGCTCCGGCACAGTTCACGATCGGCGTCGGCTATGCCTACCGTCTGAAGATCAGCGACATGCCCGAATTTCCGGGTGTCGAGCTGTATCCCACGATCGAGATTTTCGATCGCCTGCATCCGCCGGTCGGACGGGAAGGGGAATTTCCCGTTCCCATCGCGCTGTCCGCCGACGACATTCAAAGTGCGATCGACGGCCGGATGACCACCAAGGTGGTTTATCTCGAGCAGCCGCAAATGGCGGTCGTCGGCGATTTGGCGCCGACAGTGCTCAATCGCCAGTTGCCTCCTGATCGCAATCTGTTGATCGAAGCCGATCGAGTCGGGCGGCCGATGATCCTGGTTCGCTTGGGCGGCCGCATTCCGGACGAGCAGCATCCCGAAGAGGGATTCTTTCTGCCGCCGGCGCCGCTTTCGATGGAACAGCACCCACCGCGAACCAGCGCGGCCGACGTCGGTCGGGCCGTGCTGATCGACAAGGCGACGGTCTTCACGCCTGCCGTTCCCCGCTCCGAGAGCGAAGAGGGGATCGCGCTGCGTCTGGCCCAGCGTCGGGGACTGGGAAGTCCGACACTGCCGCGTCCGTACGGATCGCTCGAGCCAGCGATGCCGCCGTGGGAACTCTGGCCCGACGAATACCTGTTGGACGGCGGCGATCGCGCCCTGCCCGTGCATGAAACGCCCGCGCATCGCGAGGGGCTGGACTCTGAAGATGCCGTCGCCGAGTACGTCGATAGCACCGGCCACGCTCACATCGTGCCGACCAACCGGGTCGCCATTTACTCACCTCGCTTTGGCAACGTGGCCACGGCGACGGGTCTGGAATCGGGGATCACGGTTACCGGTTCGCTCGCGGCCGTCGATGCGCGACGCGGCGAAGGTTTGCGCAGCCGCACCGCCGTCAGCGACCACGAGCAACGGATGCCGCTCGAGAGCATGCGGACCCGATCGCGAGCCGACGGGTTTGAAAACCAGCAACGCGAGGCGGGCGCACACCAGTCGACCCTGCTGAGCGAGAACCTCGACATGGCCGGCACCATTGAAGACGTGCAAAACCTCAAGGCGCCGGAAATGCGGCAGACCTTGCAGGCCAAGATCGCGAAGATGCGGCAGAACGCGTTCCGTTGGACGCGCAACGAGTTCCCGGTCATTCGCGCGACGGTCGCCGGCGCCGAACAAGTCACGGTCAAGTTTGTGGCCAGCGAAATCGTGGGCATCGACGATCACCGCAAGCCTGGCCGCATCGAAATCGTCAAGCTGGCCGATCGCCAGACGGCGCAGCCGGGCGAAACGGTCACCTTCCGCATCGAGTTCGAGAATATCGGCGATCTGCCGCTGACCGAGGTGAGCATCATCGACAACCTGACGCCGCGTCTGGGATATATTCCCGAGAGCGGCGTGTCGAGCCGCCCGGCCGTGTTCGGCATTGCCGACAATGGCGAGGGAAGCGTCATCCTCAGCTGGAAGTTAAACGAGGCGCTGCCCGGCAAGTCGAAGGGATGGGTGACCTTCAAAGCCAAAGTTCGTTGAGGCAGACTGGCCGGACGAGTCCGCTTGCGACCGGCATCATGAAGTCCTGCGTCTCGGCTGGTCGAAGACAATGGCAGGACGACTTGTCCGCCACAATTTGAGTCACACAAAGAGCCACGCCCAATTCGGAAAGACAAGACCACGCCCGTCATCAACGAGGGCTGCAACCCGGGCGAGGCTTTGAACAAGGAATACTGCGGATCCGGCTCATGACGCGCAGAATCGCCGGGGGGCGACTGACGCGATTTTCCGTTGCGATTTCGGATTCCCGCGAATCCGCCAACCCGCTTCGTGACTCAATCACGAAGCGGGTTTTTTCGTTGACGGCGGGCTCGCGCCTCCGGTGCGGGTCAGGCTTCACCGGGGCTAGGCCAAAAGAGCCCGCTCATCCCATTTTCTTCACCTTTCCGGCTAAAGTCCCCTCCCCGCATTTTGGGTTGGCTGATAAACTCCGCCCGCCTGCCGGTCCCGCGACCGCGCGGGTTGCTGTTGCTGGCCGCCGGGCCGGCTCGGGCACTCTCGATTTCCGACGCCCCGCGACTGATTCGCTGCCGGGGCCTCGTCTCAAACACAACACAACCGATTCGACCTCTCCTTTACGCGGGGAACCCGACCCATGCGGATCGCGTCATTCTTGGGACGTTCCAGTCTTGGAGTAGCCAAATTCAGCCCACGACTCTTGGCCGCGGGCACGCTCGCAGCCATCATCGCTACCCTGTGTCCGGCCAGCGGGCGAGTCGCGCTCGCGGAATCCACAAGCACGCCGGCCGCGACCACTCCGGTCCCATCGCGCCAGCCGATTGCGGCGGTGCGGCCCGATGCGGTGAAACCGGCTGAGTATCACCTGGTGTATAAGTTCCTGTTGAACCAGGACGTCCATATGCCGCTGTCGGTCGATTCGCACATTCAAGTGCAGAAAGACCAGGCGATCACCAACACGATGAACCAGTCGACCGTCGAGCGCCACTATCATGTCGACTCGGTCGAGGCGGACGGATCGGCCATCGTCGAGCTGTTCATCGACAACGTGAAGCTCACCTACGCCTTCAACAACGGCAAACCCATTACTTACGACACGAGCAAAAAAGAACTTCCGCCGCGAGGATTCGAGGGAGTGAACCGCTCGCTTGGGATGCACGGCCGCGTGCGGTTCAGCCCGCAGGGAAATGTCCTGCCGCTGGCCGGCCTGCCGAATGACCCCGCGACCGATCCGAGCGAGAGCTTTTTGGATCCCTTGCCGTCCAAGCCGATTCATGTCGGCGAGGAGTGGTTCGAGGACTTCAGAGTCAAAGTGTCCGTGAGCCGCGGCCTGAATCAAAGAATTACGCTGCGTAGACGATACACGCTGGAATCCGTCGACGGAAAGATCGCGACGATTCGTTTGCGGACTTCGGAAATCACGCCCGTGGAGGATGCGCAAATCCGTGCGCAGCTGGTGCAGCGGACGCCTGAGGGGAAGATCACGTTCGACCTCGAGCGTGGAGTGACGGTCTCCCGCGATCTCAGTTGTTCGCGCACCGAAACCGGCGTAATGGGCGAGGGGAGCCAAATCGCCGCGACGACTCACTGGAAAGGATGCCTGCGCTAGCGACGGCCGTAGCAGTCGGCGTTCTCACTCGCGGCTGGTCGACGCCTTCCTCGACACGTTGCATGGGCGGCGATAAATAAACGAACGGCATCAATAAAAGAGCGCGAACGATCGGTGCTGCGGAGGCCCGCGAACCCCTTTTCACCACCTCATCGAACGCCCGGGGAGTCGGGCGGGGAATGGTATGACGGACGGCCAGCGGAAGCGCGTCGAAATCTCGCAGCAGATGCGAAGTCTGTTGATCTCCGCGCGGCGCATCGCCGTCGAAAACGACGCCCAGGCCCTGGTGATCCTTGCCGAGGTGCCCTTCGACTTCGCCGCCATCAAGCAATACCTCCGCAAGGTGCGGCTGATCGTCGCCACCGATAAGGCCGACGTGCAGAAGGCGGCCAAGGAAGACGAGATTGACCTCGTCCCGCTGTTGCACGAGCCGCAAACCCGCCAGCTCCAGCTGAGCCAGGCCCTTCTTGAAGCGATCGCGGACGACCTCCTGCAGCCGGGCGATCGGATCGTGGCCATTTATCCGGTTTACGAACGCTCGGTGATCGACTCGATCAGCCTCGTCAGCCTCTCGGAACATTTGGCCAAACTCACCGCGCGGGATCTTCGGCGGCTCGAAACCACTGTTCCGCTCGAGACGCTGCGGCTCGTCGTCGACCTGGCTGTCGAGATCGGCCGCGACGGGCGCGAGGGCAAGCCGGTGGGGTCGCTGTTCGTAGTCGGCAATCACCGCAAAGTGATGCAGATGTCGCACGAGCAGGTGCACGACCCGTTTCGCGGTTACAGCAAGAAAGAGCGGATGATCCGCAACCCGCGAGTCCGCGAAAGCATCAAGGAAATCGCGCAGCTCGACGGGGCGTTCGTCATCTCGTCTGACGGCATCGTCTGCGGCGCGGGACGCAACATCGACGCGCCGGCCGAAGGGCTGACGCTCTCCAAGGGGCTGGGCTCACGTCACTGGGCGGCCGCCGCCATTTCGAAGGCCGCGCAATGCATCGCGATCGCTGTGTCCGAATCGACGGGCACGGTGCGAATCTTTCAAAACGGTCATGTCGTACTGCGGATCGAACCGATGGACCGCGCGATGAAGTGGTATGACGTCGAGACCGAACCCCCCGTCGCCGCCGACTAAGCCAGGGGCGTGCCCCTGGACCCGGTGCGGGCTGGGCTTGTGCTGCCGATGACCCTCACTGCCGCGGCTCGCTGATTGCGCGCTTGGTCGGGAAGCGGAAAAGACGCGGGCTGGAGCGAGAGGCGTATAAAACGGCTTTGAGCGGCTGTTCGTCAGTGCGCTTCGGGATTGCGGTTCGTCTTCGATTCCTTGTCGGTGCTCGCGGCATTGACTATCCTTGCCATCGGCCATGCAGTCAGTGCAAAACGCGGACGGTGATGCGACAATCGACTGGATTGTGTCACCCGCGATTTCTCTCCGAACGCCTCATCCAAGCTCGGCCTATTCGCAACAGTCGGACGGGCCTAGGGCTTTGGTCGCGATATCCCGCCAGCTTTTCCACCCGAGCGAGCACCTTCGATGAAGCCGTATTTGCTCTTGCGTCCTTTGCCCGTTCTGGCCGGCCTGATCACTGCGACATTCTTGGCTGTTCCCTCGCCTGCGCCGCGCAGAATAATGCGGCGGCCAAGCTCGGGGGCGACGCCTATTACGCCGATCCCATGGACTGGCCCAACTGGCGCGGTCCGGAGCTGGACGGCGTCTCGCGCGAGAAAGGGCTCGTCGAGCGCCGGGATCCGCACGGGCTGAACGTCCTGTGGAAGCGCACCGATCTGGGCGGCCGCTCGTCGCCCATCTGCTTCCGCGGCAAGCTCTACACCATCCTGCGGGCCAACCCCGATACGGATATTGAAGGCGAACGAGTCGTCTGCATCGACGCGGCCACCGGCAAGCCGATCTGGGAAAATGTTTTCAATGTTTTTCTCTCCGACGTCCCCTCGCCGCGCGTCGGCTGGTCGAGCGTCGTCGGCGATCCGCAGACGGGGAATATCTTCGCTCTGGGCGTGTGTGGTTACTTCCAGTGTATCGACGGCAACACCGGCAAGACGCTCTGGTCGCACTCGCTCTCCGAAGAGCACGGCATCATCAGCGCGTTCGGCGGCCGCGCGGCATTCCCGGTGATCTCGGGCAACCTGGTCTACATCAGCTCGGTCTTCGTCGACTGGGGCGACAAGTCGTTGCCGGCCCAACGGATCATTGCGTTCGACAAGCGTAACGGCCAGATGGTCTGGTACGCCGACACAAAGCCCCGCCCCGAGGACGTGTCGTACAGCATGCCGGTGCCGACGGTGATCAACGGCACGGGGCAACTCGTGCTCGCGTCCGGCGACGGCGACATTTATGGGCTGCAGCCCCGCACGGGAAAGCAGCTCTGGTCGTACAACGCGTCGCCGCGCGGCATTCAGGCGACGCCGCTGGTCATCAAAGGCGATGTTTTCATCGGACAAGCGGAGGAGAATCGTAACGAGAGCACGATGGGAGCCTTCTTCGGCATCGATGCGACGAAGCGGGGCGACCTGACCACGTCGGGCGAGCTCTGGCGGGACAAGGAAATTCCCGTCGATAAATGCTCGGCGATTCCCGTCGACGGCAAGATCTTTGTGCTCGACAACGGTGGGTATGGTCTCGTTTTTGATCCCAAGACCGGCAAGCTCATCGGGTCCAGGAAAAAGCTCGACACGGCCAACTCCGCCAGTCCCGTCTACGGCGACGGCATGGTCTATCTCTGCACGCTCGGCGGCATTTGGCACACCCTGAAGGTGGGGAACGACGGAATCGAAGAGATCTACAAGAAGCGGCTATCGCGTCCCGAGCAGGGCGAGACCAACGCTTCGCCCATCATCTCGCACGGACGCATCTACCAGACCCTGCCCGACTGCCTCTATTGCATCGGCAAAAAAGGTCAGGATCCGCAGGCTGATCCACGTCCGGAACCACCCAAGGAAACGGCCACAGATACCCAACCGACGCCCGATCAAGTGCAGGTCGTACCGAACGAGTCTTTGTTGCGTCCTGGTGATCAACAGGAATTCAGCGTACGACTCTACAACGCGCGCGGCCAATACCTGCGCGACGCGAAGCCCGAAGAGGTGAAATTCTCCGTCACCGGCGGCGGCTCGATCGACGCCAAGGGCGACTACACCACTCCCTCCGGCACCAAGCCGATTGCGGTCACAGTCAAAGCCGAATTCGGCAGCCTGAAAGGGACGTCCCGCATCCGCGTCATTCCGGACCTCAATTGGAAGTTCGACTTCAGCGACGGACAGATCCCGGTGACCTGGGTGGGAGTTCGCGGCCGGCACATTCCCATCGACTACGACATGCTCAAGAAGATCGAAGCCAAGAGCCATCTGGCCCGGCAGCTCTACATTTATGTGTCGACGGGGTTTGCCGCGGGCCGCCCTTCGCTCAAGTACGACAACAACACTCCGCAGCAAACGTGGACTGAACTCTTGCGGTATCTCGATCTGATCGAAAAGGCCACTACGCCCGAAAAGGCCAAGGCCGAGCTCGATCCGGCGCTCAAAGTCCTGGTCGACGAAAAGGTGATCAGCAAGTTTGCCTGGCCGAACAAGAAGGGAATCGAGTTGACCATCGACCGCGGCCCGCGAAAGATTACGGGTAACGGCGTGCTGCTCAAGGTCTCGACCATCCCCCGCGGAGCCCGCAGCCAGTCGTGGTTCGGACAGACCGACCTGCACGACTACACGATTCAGGCCGACGTGTGCGGTGCCACGCGTAACAACCGTCTGCCCGACGTGGGCGTGATCGGCCAGCGCTATTCGATGGTGCTGATGGGAGATTCGCAGAAAGTCGAAATCCGCACCTGGCCCGCTCACGATTACCGCATGCGAAAGAGTATCCCCTTCACCTGGAAGCCCGAGACCTGGTACACGATGAAGTTCGAGGCCTCCAACAAGGACAGCAAGGTCACTCTCCGCGGCAAGGTCTGGCCGCGCGGCGAAAAAGAACCTGCGGCGTGGACCGTGGGAGTCACTGATCCCAGTCCGCATCCGAACGAGACCGGTAGCCCCGGTATCTTCGGCGACGCGCAAATTACAGAAATCTTCTACGACAATATCCTGGTGACGAAGAACGCGAGGTAAACGCGCGATGAAAACTTTAAGTCCTGCCGAAGGTCGCTGGCCGCGGCTGCTGTGGTCGACTGCTGCGAACTTCACGAACCGCTCGCGAGCGAGTCGCAGCGCGGCCCCGTCGTCGGCGGCATTAGTCGGCGCCGCTTTGCTCTGTTTTTCGTTGGCCGCGGGATGTGCCCGGTCGGATGCCGCGGCTGTGCCCGAGAGCGTCAAATCGCTGGCGGCGACCGCTGCGGCGGCTGCCTCGTCGGTCCCGGCCGGCGATCCGCACTACAACCCGACGGCGCTGGCCGTCGCCGAGATCTCCAGTCACAAGGTTAAGCCTCACGACTGGCCGATGTGGGGCGGCTGGACCGCCCGCAACAACACGCCGGAAGGTAAAAACATCCCCACCAAGTGGGACGCCGAGAAGAAAACTAATATCAAGTGGACCGCCAAGCTTGGTTCGCAAACTTACGGTAATCCCGTGGTCGCCAACGGCAAGGTCTACGTCGGCACCAACAACGGCAACGGCTACATCAAGCGGTATCCGCCCTCGGTCGATCTCGGCTGCCTGTTGTGCTTCGATGAGAAGACCGGCAAGTTCCTCTGGCAGCACTCCAATCCCAAGCTGCCGCAAGGCCGGGTGAACGACTGGCCGCAGCAAGGCGTCTGCAGCACGCCCTACTGCGACGGCGATCGCCTGTGGTACGTCACGAATCGGGGCGAAGTCGTCTGCCTGGACGCCAACGGTTTTTACGACGGCAAGAACGACGGCCCCTACACGGCCGAGCCGAACGAGAACAAGGACGAAGCGGACGTCATCTGGCGCTATGACATGATGGCCCAGATGGGGGTGGCCCAGCACAACATGTGCAGCTGCTCGATTTGCTGCGTCGGCGACACGCTGTTCGTCTGCACCTCCAACGGCGTCGACTTCGATCACTTGAACATTCCGGCTCCGAACGCGCCGAGCTTCTTCGCGATGGACCGCAACACCGCCAAGGTGCTCTGGACCGACAAATCGCCCGGGCTCAACATCCTGCACGGCCAATGGTCGTCGCCGACATACGGCGTGCTCGGCGGCCAGGCGCAGGTGATCTTCGGCGGCGGCGACGGCTGGCTCTATAGCTTCGACCCGGCCGGCGACGGCCAGGGCCACGGCAAAGTGCTGTGGAAGTTCGACTGTAACCCCAAGGACGCCAAGTACTCGATTGACGGCCGCTCGACGCGCAATCACATCATCGCCACGCCGGTGATTTACGACGGGCTCATTTACTGCGCCGTCGGCGAAGACCCCGAGCACGGACCGGGCAACGGGCACCTCTGGTGCATCGATCCAACCAAGCGCGGCGACGTGAGCCCCGACCTGGCGGTCGACCACGACGGCAAGCCGCTGCCCGAGCGGCGAATCCAGGCGGTCAACCCAGCGGCGGGCGAAAAGGCGATCCCCAATCCCAACTCGGCCGCGGTTTGGCACTTCGCCAAGAAAGATTTCAACGGCGACAAGGAAATCCAGTTTGAAGAAGAGATGCATCGCACGATCGGCACGGCGGCGGTGAAGGACGGACTGGTCTACATCTCCGACTTCAGCGGACTCTTCCACTGTCTCGACGCCAAGACGGGCGAGCGCTACTGGGTTCACGACCAATTCAGTGAATCGTGGGGCTCGCCGGTGATTGTCGAGAACAAGGTCTACATCGGCGATGCCGACGGAGACATCACCGTTTTCCAGACCGGCAAGACCAAGAAGGTGCTGTCGGAAGTGAACGTCGGCAACGCGGTGTTGACGTCGCTTGTCGTCGCCAACGACGTGCTCTACATCGCCAATCGCTCGACGCTGTTCGCCATCAGCGAGGGAGGCAAGTAGCGGTTCGGCCGCTCGTAATCGGAGATTGCCGGAATCGGCATTTCTCCAACCGACGAGCGGTTGTGAAGCGTCTGTGCTTCAACATTTCGGCTTACCCGGTATTTCGGCTGACACGGTCGTGCGCTGGCCGGGCCGCTAACGGCGCACCACGCATGGCTGAACATCCCCCGCTGAGCACGCGGACTATCGAGTCGACCGCCGGTCCGCGGTTCGATCTGCTGCAGCCATTCGAATATGACAGCCGCACTCGTGTCATCTTCGGGCGGGGGACGGTCGGCCGCCTGGGCGAATTGGCCCGCGAAATCGGCGGCCGTCGGGTCCTATTGGTCACCGACAAAGGCCTCACGCAGGCGGGCCACGCCAAGCCGGCGATCAATTCGTTGCTCGCGGCGGACCTTGCCGTCGCCGTCATTGACGACGTCACGCCCAACCCCACCACCGACGACGTCGACCGCGCGTTGGAGGTTGCCCGGCGTGAGAAGATCGATCTCTTGGTCGGATTGGGCGGCGGCAGCAGCCTCGATTGCGCCAAAGGGGTGAATTTTCTCTTCACCAACGGCGGCCGGATGGAGGATTATCGGGGTGTGGGACGTGCCAAGCTCCCGTTCTTGCCGATGATCGCCGTGCCGACGACGGCCGGCACCGGCAGCGAGGCCCAGTCGTTCGCTCTGATTGCCGACGCAAAGACACACATGAAAATGGCCTGCGGCGATAAGAAGGCCGCCTGCCGCATCGCCCTACTCGATCCCGACCTCACGGTCAGCATGCCGCCGTCGGTGACGGCCGCCACGGGGATCGACGCCCTCAGCCACGCGCTCGAAACGTTTGTGGCCAAACCGCGCAACGCGATCTCAAACCTCTTCAGTCGCAACGCCTGGCGGCTTCTCGCGCAGGGGTTTCGCACGGTGTTGCGGGAGCCGACCAATCTCAATGCTCGCGCCGCCATGCTCTTGGGAGCGCATCTGGCCGGCGGCGCCATCGAAAACAGTATGCTCGGCGCGACGCATGCGCTGGCGAATCCCCTTTCGGCCCACTTCAATCTCACGCACGGCCTCGCCATCGGCGTGATGCTGCCACACGTGATCCGGTACAATTCGGAAGTGGTGAGTCCGCTTTACGGTGAATTTGCCGTGGATGCGGGGCTGTGTCCCCTTGGAGATCCGTCCGCGGCCGACGTGCTGGCGCGATTCGTGGCATCGCTGGTTGCCGAGGCGGACTGCCCGACCAATCTCACCGCCGCCGGGGCCGATCGTTCGCTCGTGGATGTGCTGGCGCAGGAAGCGGCGACGCAATGGACGGCCAACTTCAATCCGCGTCCCGTAGACCCGTCGCAGTTTGCAGAGCTTTATCGCCGGGCGTTCGACGATTTTGAAGCCTAGCATGCGTGGAGGGATCAGCGCGATGAAAATCCCCCGCTACGTTTGGGTCTGTGCGATCGTCGTCGTCCTTTGCGGCGTCTTGGTCGCGGCGCAGAGTTTTATTCCTCGGTCCGCCCCGCTGGCCAAAGCGGTCAACGGTTCTCCCGAAGGGACCGATTGGAAACTGGCGCCCGGTTCGCCGCTGCCCGGCACCCGCCCTGGCGACGCGCTGGGCGGCCGATCGGTGCTCGAACGAAAGCAGGCGGCGGACCTCGCCAGCGCCGGTCAGACGCCCGCCGCTGCACCTGCCGCCGACGCGCCAAAAGCGGTCGCGGCTGCTCCGGCTCCCAGCGTCACCTTGGTCCCGTCGCCTCCGGGACCCGAAAGCTGGGCGACGTTCCGCAACGGCTACGGGCAGCTCGGCATCGCGACGACCACCCTGCCCGACGACCCGCAGCCCGTCTGGCATTTGAAGACGTCCGAAGGAATGGTGGGGTGCGGGGCCGTGGTCGGCGGACAGGTTTATTTGCCGTGCCTCAACGGCCAGCTCCTGAGCGTCGATCGCGTGACGGGCAAACAGCAGTGGTCGTACCGCTCCATCGAGAGCACGAACCCCAACGACTTCGCCCCGGGTTTCAAAGCGGCCCCGACAGTCAGCGTCGACACGGTCTATGTGGGCGACGAAGAAGGGACGCTCCACGCCGTCGATCGCCGGAACGGCAAGCTCAAATGGAAATTCGTCACGGGGAATGAGATTGCCGGTTCCGTCGCGCTCGTCGGTGAAAACATCATCTTCGGCTCGCACGACAGCTTCTTGTACTGCCTCAAGGCTGCCGACCACTCAGTCGTCTGGAAGTTCCAGACGGAGAATTTCGTCAACTGCTCGACGGCCATCGAGGGGAACTACACCTTCATAGCTGGCTGCGACACCAAGGTTCGCGTGATCGACATTCGCGACGGCAAACAGGTGTACGAAGTGCCGCTGGGTGAGGGGGCCTACCTGATCGCCTCGCCGGCAGTCGAGGGGAACATGCTCTACGTCGGCACGCACGACAGCCGCGTGGTGGGCGTCGACTGGAAAGCCCAGCGCGTAGTCTGGACCTTCATCGACGAGGCCCACCCACTCGAATATCGCTCATCTGCCGCCGTCACCGACAAGTTTGTGATCCTCGGCGGTTACGACAAGAAGCTCCACTGCATCGACAAGGCCAAGGGCACCGAAGTCTGGAATTTTCCGACGCGCGGCCACGTCGAGAGTTCGCCAGTGGTCGTGGGCGAACGGGTCTTTTTTGGCTCGGGCGACGGCAACGTCTACGGTGTCTCGCTGAGAGACGGGAAGAAAGTGTGGCAATTCCGGGCCGGCCGCTCGATCACCGCATCGCCAGCAGTTGGCGAGAAATGTTTGGTGATCGGCACCGACGGTCCGGATGGGACGGTTTACTGCTTCGGCGCGAAATCGCCGTAAGTACGCTGTCTCGGAGCAAGAGTTGCCATAAGCGGTCGGGCGAAGGCCGTCACTTTTCTTTAGTCCGGCTGTCGATCACGCGAATCTCATGGACCTGATACACCCACCGCGCCGGCCGTTTCTCGCCGGGGGCGATCACCTGGAACGGTGCGTGCCGTTTATCCAGCGGCTTGCCGTCGCGCGTGTCGGCCAGAATGATCGTGCGATCGCTGAGACCCGGATCGAGCTCGGCCAGGGCGAAGACCGCGCGGTAGTCGTCGAGCGCGTCGACCGCGACGTACGCGCCGAGCCAGTGCCCACGCAGTTTTTCTCCCCGCGGCACGTCTAACTTGTCAAGGAGCGCTCGCAGCGGCACGCCCGAGTAGCGTCCCTTGTGCCCGCCATGATCGACGGCCTCCACCTCGACGTGCGGCAGTTTCTTGAACTCCGACTCCGTGATCCGAATTGGGTCACCCGTCATCCCTTGCAGCAGCAACACGGCCTCGGGCGGCTGGTCCGCGGCGCGGGCGGAGCTCGAGTGAATGCTCGCGCCCACCGCGGCGAGCAGGACGAGGAACGCGGCCATTTGACACTGCGAGCGAGACGGGCGGATCAATCGCATTGAAGGTTCCAATTCTCGGGGTTGGCGAGCTCTGATTGATGACTATCGATCAAGAACGTGGTTCGATGACTTTGAGTGGAGATCGTTGATTTCGACAAGGGGACCACAGTTGCAAACCGACTTTCTGCTGTTCCCCGAAGGGCCTCGCCCGGCCCTCGAGGCGGCGGCTCCGCGGCCTGGCAAAAAGTCAGCAGTTTGTGCTGTACCTCACATCGCGTCCATTCCTGGATTTGCTATCATCCTGTCACTAAGATGGCACGTTCGTATCGTGCGCGACTTCAAGATGCGAATCAATGCACCGGGGAAAGGGCCTTCATGAGTCAGGATCGAGTTCGTCGCGGCTTCACGCTGATTGAATTGCTCGTGGTGATCGCCATCATCGCCGTATTGATCGCCCTCTTGGTTCCGGCCGTGCAAGAGGCGCGGGAAGCGGCACGCCGCACCCAATGCCGCAACAACCTTCACCAGCTCGCCATTGCCGCGCACAATTATTGCGACATTTACCAGGTCTTCCCGCCGGGGCAAATGCGGCTCAATTTCGCGGTGAAGCCTAAATTCCGCGGCTACACGATGTTCGTCTATTTGCTCCCCTATATCGAAGCTGGCTCCCTCTACCAGCAGTGGGACTTCATCGGCGATCCGGACAATAACACGATCGGCACGGCAACCGATGCGTCGGATTCCAACAGCGCCAAGGTCATTCCGACTTACGTATGTCCCTCCGACAAGATTCCCCAGAATCCCTATCAGTCGAACACCACGACCTGGTACGCCATTACGAGCTACGGCGGAAACTGCGGCACGCGCTCGTACCCGCCGACCCTGACCACGGCCGACGGCATCTTCTTCCAAACCGGACCGGCGACGCCGCAAAATCCGCAGATCGGTTTTGCCGACGTGCTCGACGGCACCTCGACGACGCTCTTTTTCGGCGAGCGCAACCATACGGACGCCAACTACGATACATTCTTTGCGCCGGGCTGGAGCATCGACCCGATGGGAGCCTGGGGCTGGTGGGCGTCGACCGGCGGCCAATATGGCGTCAGCGATGTCACGGAAAGCTCCTTCTCCCCGATCAATTACGTGTGTCCCATCACCTATCAGGAAGCGATCGCCCAAGGCATGACCAACGCCACCTTCACGAATACTTACGACTCGTTGCGGGTGTGTTCGTTCGGCAGCCAGCATCCAGGTGCCGCCCAGTTCGCGATGGTGGATGGCTCGGCGCGAACCGTGAACCAGTACATCAGCCAGACGGTGCTCGTCGCCCTGAGCACTCGGGCAGGTAACGAAATCGTCACCGACACCTCATTCTGAGCGGCCCGGTTCCCAAGGAAGAGTCCTTCGCGCCATGCCGCGTTCGTTGTTGATGCAAATTGTCCTCGGCATGAGCCTCTTCGCGCTCTGTGGTTGCGCGCAAAGTGCCAATGGGGCAGGTCGAGGGGACCGTACGAGTCGACGGGGCGCCCCTCGCCGATGCGATGGTCACCTTCATTCCCGAGGATCGCAAACTGCCGCAATCGACGGGCCTGACCGACGCGGAAGGACATTTTCAGCTCCGCTGCACCAATGGCTCGGCGGGGGCGGCAGTCGGCCAGCACCGCGTGATCGTGATCGACGCCGCACGGGCCCCCTCGGGCAAGGGCAAGGACGACGACGATTTGCCCGAGGGCAAGGACGTCCCCAGCAGCCGACTGCCGCTCAAATACGCCCGACCCGATAAAACGCCCTTGCGTCAATCGGTCGAAACGGGCACGCAAGAAGTCGCCATCGACATCGGCCAAGCCCCGAAGGCGAGCTGACTTCGCGCGAGGCGCTTCTGCGCTTGTCGGCGACGCTGCTCTGGTCGATCGTCGCCGCTCGCATCGCGGAGCTCGGCAACTCGAACGGAACGTCTTTCCTACCTTGCCGGCAACACTGTATTGGCGCCGGCCATACGCCGCTTAAGGCTGGCTAAAGCAGTGATCGCCCGTTTCCCTACGGCAACACATTTCGGCCACTTTTTTGTTGACGGTGTGGTGGCCCGGCGGTACTACTATCTGTCGTAGTACTCGTGGCGATAGTTTCACAGCCTCCCGCGTAGTTTCACCCGAAAGGAACCGGATGTCCCGTCGTTCGCTCGACGATTTGGGCGACTTGCAGAAAACCGTAATGGAGATCGTCTGGACGCTCGGCGAGGCGAGCGTCAACCAAGTGAAAACGAAGCTCGCCCGCCGCAAGCTGGCCTACACGACGGTGCTCTCCGTCATGCAAAAGCTCGACAAGGCGGGCTGGCTCACGCATCGCGAAGAGGGCCGCGCCTACGTCTACCGCCCGGTGGTCACCCGCGCCGAAGCCGGACGCAGCTCGCTGCGCCAATTTATCGACCGCGTCTGCGGCGGCGACCTGATCGCCATGTTCCAGCATCTGCTGGACGACCAGGAACTGAGCGCCGCCGACCTGGCCGAGCTGCGGAAGATGATCGACAAACGGCGGAAGGAACTTTCCAATGAATAGAGCTCGGTCAGCTCTGCCGGCTTGGGTCGCCTGGGCAATTGTCTCGCCATTGACGGTGTGGCTGGCGGTGAGTTTTGGCGGCATTGCCACGGCTCAATAGAGACCGGTTGGCGCCCAATCCTCGCCCCGCGCAGACGACGCCCGTCACATTTCCGGCAAAGTCATGCAGCCGGATGGCACACCGGCCTCGGGCGCACAAGTGTTTTTCATACGATCGGGTCCCGGCTATCTCATCGATTTGAAGGCAACAACCGGCAGCGACGGCGACTTTGATTTTTCAGTTCCGGCTGAGTCGCGATTTGGTGCAACGTCGCTACGGATCAAAGCCGTAAAGTCGGGATTCGGTCCGGCCTGGATCGACCCACAGACGTTGAATCATTCCACGAACCTGAGTTTGACGCTCGCCATGGATGATCTGCCCATCGAAGGCCGCATTGTAAACTTGGAAGGACGCCCGGTTGTGGGTGCTGCTGTCCGAATCGTCGCCATTGAGACCTTTGCCAACGATGACCCGCAACCCTACCTCAAGGTGCTAAAGACAGACGACGCCCGCGCTTCAAACTATCGCTTCACGTCTTGGCTGATGTCTGGAAGCAGGGACACCCTGCGCCGCGAAATGCCGTCGGCGCTGACCGACGAGAAGGGCGCGTTTCGGCTCACGGGTATTGGCAGGCACCGCCGCGCCGTGCTCGTGATTACCGGCGATTCGATCGCGGATACCACGATCCACGTGTTGACTGATCCCATCGAGGGGATGCTTAACGGCACGCCTCCCCGCTTCACGAAGGCCACCTACGGCGCTCGGTTTACGCACTACGTGCGTCCATCCCGTCCGATTGTCGGCACCGTGACCGATGCCAAGACCGGGCGGCCGATCGCGGGAGCGCGCGTCAATCACTTCGATGGGTTTTCGGAGACAGCCACGAACGCGGCGGGGGGATTTGAATTGCGGGGCTGCGCGAAAGAAGACCAGTATCGGCTCTACGCGAGCGCGACCCATCAATTGTCCTACATCGACGGATCCCTCACGGCCCTCGATACGCCGGGGCTGGCTCCTCTCGAAGTGCAGGTGCATGTATATCCCGCGATTCCGCTCTCCGGCCGCGTCATCGATCAGGCAGCCGGCAAACCGGTGCCCGCCGAGGTCTCGTATTGGCCGCTGTATCCCAATACTCACATCGTGAAAGGAATGTCCGGAACAGCGGTTAACGGCGTCGGCGCATTTAGCCAATCGCTCACCAAGGGCGACGGCACCTTCTGTCTCGGCGTTTTGCCCGGTCCCGGGGCCATCGTTGTTCGCATGTCGGCGCGTGACGACTTCGAGCCGGCACGCGTCGACACCGATGCCTTTTTTAGACACGAAGGCGTCCGATACGGCCGCGCCGACATGAAGGGGCCAATCAAGGATAGCCTCGTCATTGCTGCCGGAATTGGCGGATCGAGCGCGATGCCGCAATCCCAGTTCCAGGGGATTGCCGTGTTGAACGTGCCAGAAACCGCGACGCAACTCATGCAGAATATCGACGTGCGCTCCAAGGCCAAGAGCGGAGTTGAACGATGATTGACCGCCTGATGGGTGCGCTCCCGTCGACGTCCGGCGGGACCAGCGACCTCGCGTGGCTGTTGGTTTGGCAATCGACGCTGTGGCTGGCTGTGGGGCTGCTCGCGGCCCGCGTTTGGCGACGCCGCGCGGGGCGGGCTCATCTGCTGCTCGTGCTCGCGATGGGCGCGGCCTTCGTCTCGCCTTTGCTCACGGTCATCGTCCATCGCATGCAATGGGGATTCTTGCCTGCGCCTCCCGAACCGCCGACGGTTGTCGTGACTCGCACAGAGGTTTCGGCACCTCTCGCCGAGGTCCACCATCCGGACAATCAGCTCCCTCGAGGGCGGGCCAATTCCCCGGATGAGTTTGCACAATCCGAACTCGACTCGATGCCCGGCCGCGGGACCAGTGCGATCGAACCCGAAGTTGCCGCGAGCGAGCCCCCGGCACGCGAGCAACCTCAAGACGTTGAGACGACCGAGACCGCCGGCGCACTGCCGCCCGCGCCGGTCACCTGGACCTCGCGCGTGACGGCTGTGCTCGCCGCCTCGTGGTCGATCGCGTCGTTGCTGTTGATGGTCCGGCTAGCGATTTCACTCTTCTCAGGGACGCGAATCGTGCGGACATCCCGCGAGGAAACCAATCCGCAATTGGTCGCCGCTCTTGGCGAGGCGACGCGAGCGCTGGGCTTGCGAGGCGCACCGTCCCTGCGCCTCGCCGTACATTCGCTGTCCGATGATTTGGTGCTGGGGAGCGCGGCCCGTCGTATTGCTGCCGGCTATGGCGACCGATGCGGGCCCGATACTCTGGCGGAGCGTCTTTTGCCACGAGCTGGCACACGCGATCCGCCGCGATCACTGGACCGCCTTATGGGCCGAAATTGTAGTCATCGCCCTGCCCTGGCAACCGCTGGCGTGGCTCAGCCGGCGACGGCTCGCCTACCTTCGCGAGCAAGCCTGCGACGACTGGGTGCTGGCGGTCGGGGGCGAGGCCACCGATTACGCGGAATCGCTGCTGCAGCTCGTCCCGCAAGGCTCACCGTCGCACGCCTTGGCGGCAGTGAGCAGCCGCGAGTTGCTCAAGCGGCGGCTCGAACACGTCCTTTCCGGCGTGCGGATCACCCCCAAAGTCGGCCGCCACTGGCTGATCGCGGCAACGCTGCTCGCGCTTGCCGCAATTGCCGGTGTCGGTTTCGCGCAGCAAGGGAAACGCGTCGCGGCGCCGAATTCGGAGCCCGCGCCTCAGCTCGAAACAGCTCAAACGAACCCCCCAATTTCCCCCGCGCCCGCAGCGACGCCAACGCTCTCACCACCATCAACCCCGCCCCAACCGACTCGCGCGCCCCAGCCTGCGCAGAATCCTGCGACAGCGCTTCCATCCGGCGTCGTAACAGTGCGCGGCCGGGTTCTGTTGCCGAATGGTCAGCCAGCAGTCGGCGCCTCCGTGCGCGATCAAATTTGCGTATCCGCGGTACGACGGCGGACCAGAGGAGTTCCGAGTGCTCGCCGCGCTCTCCACGGATTCACAGGGAGAGTTTCGGGGAAGCGTCAACGTCGGTTCGACGATGGAACCCGGAATCGAGGTCAACCTGTGGGCCACGCTCGCCGGTTATGGTCTTTCGCTGCATCACGTGGCCGCAGGTGAAAAGAGTGGCCCGATCGAGATCAGCCTCGTCGACGAAGAGCCGATCCGCGGCCGCATTCTGGATTTACAGGGGCAGCCCGTACGCGACGCCCGCGTTGAAATCGTGCAGTACGTCGACACGACCGCCCCTTGGGTCGAGCAATGGCTAGCCCTGTCGCGTCCCGTCCGGCCAGGCATTTTTCAACTTCACTCGCCAGGACCAGAAGCCTGACCCACGCGAACCGATTTTGCGCATCAAGTCGGCTGAACCTGTTTCCGACGTCCTGATCCCTGCGGTAAAGACGAATGCCGAAGGGCGGTTCGAGATCAAGGGGGTTGGACCGAATCGAGTCGTCGATCTCGCAATCAGCGGCCCGCGAATCACAACAATCGAAGCGAGCATTTTGACCCGGCCCATCAAGTCGATTCCGTTCAAACATCGCGAGATCTCCGGCTCCCAATTCGAGCGCGTGGCGCCGCCGAGCGTTCCGGTCGAAGGGGTAGTCGCCGACGAAGAGACCGGCAAGCCCGTTCCCGGCGCTCGCATTATTCCCACCGCCGTCGAACGCGGAAACGGCCTCTTGGCGAACACGCTACGCCTCGCCGCCCTGTTGTCGCGAACGAGTGACGCTCAAGGACACTACCGCCTGGAAGGGCTCGAGACGGGGACCACCAACTATTACAAGATCGTCGTTCCCGATTTGCCCTATCCTCCCGTCGAGAGTCGGTCGATTCCCGTCTCCGAGTCTCTTAAACCGATCCGACACGATATCAAGCTGAGACACGGCGTATGGGCCGTTGGTCGGGCGTACGACCGGACGAATGAAAAGCCGATCTCCGGATCGGTCTATTACACGCCGTTCCGATCGAATCCGTTCGCGAGAAATTACGAGCGGTATCGAAATCCACCCACGGACTTCTTGGCGAATTACCCGTTTGGGTCCGTCGACGACCAGGGACGGTTCAAGATTCCCGTCATACCCGGGCGGGGAGTCGTCTGCTTGAAGTGCTCCGAGGGCAATTATCGCCCCAACCTCGGTCGGAGTGAGATCAAGGAGCTCGCGGGCTCCGAAATGGCGAAACCGTTGCGCGGGCCGACATACGAACGTCTCTTGTCGGAACCGTTCCATGCGGTGCGCGCAATCAATGTCACTCCGAACACGCAAGAAACTCACGTCGATCTGCCGGTCGATCCGGGCCAGAACGTCGTCCTCAAGTTCACCGATGCGGGCGGCCGTCCGCTCGCCGGTTTGGAGACGTATGGGCTGCGACTCGATCCGCACAGCCGCATGAATCGAGGCCGATCGTCCATCGACGTCGACTCGGCGACCTTGTATGCCTCTTCGCCGGACGAAACACGGACAATCTGGATCAAGCATCGCTCGAGCGGCCTCACGAAGCTGATTCACTTCACGCCCAAAGTGGGCGAAACGGAGCGAACGGTCGTTCTTGAGCCGCCGGCCGTCGTGACGGGACGGCTGGTGACTCCGGAGGGAGCCCCGCTGGCGGATCTGCGGATCGAATGCGTGTTCGACTCCAACTCGGCCGACCGGCTGCCGTTTGTGAGCACTGACGCAGAGGGGCGTTTTCGCGGCGAGCTTCCGGCCGGGGGGCCGTTTGAACTCTATGCGAATCCATTCCCCTACGCATTCTTTGCCGAAAAGCTGTCCGTTGTCGCGGGTGAACGCGTCGAACTGGGGGATATCGCGATCGATCGAGACCAAAAAGGACTTTTGCAACCCAAGATCCATCGCGGTCCCGAGAAACGCACAAAGCCGTCCGCCGGCACTCGCTCAACGGCATCGGCCGATGCATCAGCGCCTCGCCGTACATCAATCCACGACGCGCCCAAGGCCGCCGCACCCGCAACGATTCGCGACGTTCGTGGCCGCGTGCTCCTGCCGATCCGAACAAGTCGCACGATGTAAGCCGTTCGATCTGGGAGACGGCTCGCTTCGACCCGACCGACCATAACGGCATCGGCTGGATCGGCCGTGCTCTCGACGAAGGCCGCGCACCGAAGCTGGGCGGGCCTTCCTCGGTGCTTGTGGGGCCGGAAGCGCTCCCCGTCACGCTTCGCGGACGCAAATCGATCGCAGCCACCCTGTCGAATCTCGATGACATGGTGCTCGCCGACAAATCGAAACCGGCAGTCCCCGGCGCAGCGGAGGAATCGCTCCTGGCTTTCGTGCGGCGAAGCGAGGTCGACGCCGTCGCCACGGCCGACCGGCTGCAACAGGCCGCCAAGCCGCGGCCCGACTCCGCCACTTTGCCCTACGGGGAACTACCCAAGCGTTTGGCGCTCATCTCACGCTTGATCCAGAGCGATTTCGGAGCGAGGGTCTACTACGCCGTGCAGACGGGTTACGACACGCACGTCTATCAGCGGGAGACGCACGAGCGACTCTTGCGCGAATTGTCGGACGGGCTCCGCTTCTTCCTGAACGAACTGAAGCATGCGAAGCTGGACGATCGCGTGGTGGTGATGACGTTCAGCGAATTCGGCCGACGGGCTGACGAAAACGCCTCGGAGGGGACCGATCACGGCACGGCCGCTCCTGTCCTGCTGGCCGGTCCGAAGGTCAAGGCGGGGCTGTATGGAACGGCTCCCAGCCTGTCGAAGTTGAAAGGCGTCGACCTGGTGGCCACGCTCGATTTTCGGCAGGTCTATCAGGCCGTGCTGGAAAGCTGGTTACGGCTCCCGGCAGCGCCGGCGCTCAGCGGGCGATTTCCGCCGCTGGATCTATTTGGCAGATCCTAGGCGGGGCCGGAAAACTTGCTGCCGGGCGGCCTGTGACACGAGAAGCCGGAATGTCCAGATTCCGGAGAATATGCTAGTAATTCCCGGCTTCCCGCCGGCACGTTCACTGTGTCGAGCGCGGAATGGTCACCGATTCAAGGAAGAATCCATGGCCGGGTACAAGACACACATCACCGTCAGCGGCGCGCTGGGTTTCGGATATGGCGCGGCGGGATATGTTCTGGGCGGTTTCAGTCCCGTGCAGGCGGCGCTTGCCGGCACGCTGACCTGGTTTTCGGGAATGCTGCCGGACCTCGACTCCGACAGCGGCCGCCCGGTCCGTGAAGTGTTCAGTCTGCTCGCCGCGTTCGCGCCGTTTGCGATGATGCCCCATCTGCTCGAATGGAGCCACGGCAATCACGAAACGGCCACGCTGCTGTCGGTCATCGTCTATGTGGTGATTCGCTATGGCGGGGCCGGCTTGCTAAACCGAGTTTCGGTTCATCGGGGAATGTTCCACAGCATTCCCGCCATGATCATCGCGGGCGAAATCGCTTTTCTGGCCTTCACGTCAAGCATGCTCGGCACCCGGCTGTTGATGTCCGGCGGAGTTTGCCTCGGTTTTCTCTCGCATCTGGTGCTGGACGAAATCTATTCGGTCGAATGGAGCGGAGTGCACGTGCGATTGAACAAATTTGCCGGGAGCGCGGTGAAATTTGTCGGCAAGAGCGCGATCCCCAATCTCATTACCTATTCGCTATTGATGGTGCTCACCTACGTTTCGCTGGTGCAGGCCAACATTCTCGAAGCACCCGCGAGAGCCCAATACGGGCATCCCCCGTACGCGCGGCCGTTGCAGGGAGCGTCGCTCGACGGGCCGGACCGCGGCTGATTTGGGCAAAGGCTGTTCTGGGGCAGAGGATGACCGCGGGCTGTGCGCGACTTGCTGGAGAAGCGGCGGCTCGCTTAGTGCTTGTGGCAGCCGCAGCCTTCGCCCAGATTGCTGCGCAGCAGTTGGGCCAGGAGCACCGGGCTCCCCTGAGTGGCGACCACTTCGCCCGGCAGGGCTCCCGCCAACAGCTCGACGAACTTGTCGTCGCGGGCTCCGGTTCGCACTTGCCGGGCGTAGAAGATCTTCGGCGTCCCGTCCGCGAGGAAATTTTTGTCGCGGACGAAAACGAAGTGTCCGCCCGGGCCGGACTGCACGGCTTCCTGCGGGACGACAATCGCGTGCGGCTCGACTCGCAAAATAATGCGGGCCGTGCCGAACGTTTTATCGCGTAGATTCGTCTCCGAGTCGGCCAGGGACGCGAAAACTTTGAGCGCCCGGGTCCGCTCGTCGATGGCGGGGCTCACGCGGCTGACGATGCCCCGCACGAGCTGCGTCCCGTCGTCCGTGCGAAATTCGACCGGCAAGCCCGGCGCGACGGCGTGCGCGTCCTCCTCGCGGACGCTTAACTGCAGCCACATCGCCCGCGGGTCGGCCACCGTGAAGAGGAGCTTGGTCGAATCGACGACTTCGCCTGCCACCACGTCGGAAGAGACGATCACTCCCGCGTAGGGTGTACGCAGGGGAATGAGATTGGCTGTCTTCGTGCCGGCGGGCAGCCGTGCGACGTAGGAAGCGGGAATTCCCAGAAAGCGAATTTGTTCCGCCAGTTCAGCGGCCCTCCGCGATTCCATTTTTTCCGGCAACTCAAAGCCCAAGTTCACGAGCGCCTGCCGGGCCGACACGAAGGTAACTTCGGCCTCTTGCAAGGCGGATTCGGCCTCGGTCAGGGTCATCGCGGGCAACGCGCCGGCGTGATCCTTGAACCGTGAGTAGGTTGTCCGCCGCAGCTGCAATTTGACGAGCGAGTTGAGCAGCTGGGCCTTGAGCTGTCCGACTTGGGCCGCATCGACTAGAGCCAGTATTTCGCCCGGCTCGACGGTGTCGTTGGTTGCCTTGAAGACGGCCGAGACCATGCCCGGGACGCG
Organism: uncultured Planctomycetaceae bacterium; assembly: GCA_963800135.1. Classification (GTDB taxonomy): domain Bacteria; phylum Planctomycetota; class Planctomycetia; order Planctomycetales; family Planctomycetaceae; genus DASPSM01. Next base: position 865,821 of record CAWCZR010000004.1, read on the forward strand.
CGGAGACAAGTGTGCGACCCGCGTCGGATCGAAAACGACTTCGCCGTTGGCCGAGACAATATCACTCATCCGGCGTTCCCCGACGGTGGCCACGGCGATTCCCGCCTTGGTGGCTGCATCGAGCGACGCCACCTGCACGCGGCGGGCATGTGGACTGTCATCGCGCTGATTTTCGGGACGCGCGAGCAAGCCAAGAGCTTGCACGGTGTCGTACTGCGGCAGACGCAACGCCCCGCTGAGTTGTGCCAGCTCCGGGTGATCGATAACGCATTGCTCGACGCCGTGCTTATCGCAGTAGCCGAAATCCCTTTGCCGCGGACAGAGATCTTCGTTGCACTCGACGCACTGCGACTCGGGGACAAAATGCTCCGAGCACCAGTCGTCCGTTGCGGCAGCCTCGGGATGAAGCAGGTCGGATGCCTTGGGCAGCTTCCAGCCGACGTGATGGCCGCCGACAAAAAGGAGCGCCAGCACCGCGAAGACCAGTGCATTCAAGCCGCGACGGGCGAACGTGCCGAATCGAGCGTGAAACCCGAGCGCGCTGGCCGCGGGACTGCTCGGCGCGGGCGGCACCGAATCGGACGGTTGCGTGGCGTTGTTTTCGGTCATCCGTTCAGGCCAGGTCAGATGGCTGAAGGACCAGTCAATGAGGGCGACTCAAAGTTGCCCGATCTCGGCTTCTACTGGCAGGTTGGAGCGGCTGTCAATATGAGGTGTGGCTGAGACGTGCCGTGTCCCGCCTGCCAGTCGACAGTTGGAATTATCGGCTCCGACGAAGCCGACGGCCAGAGACGATATAATCCCTGGCGCAAATTCGACTTACTTCGCGCGTTAGAAGTTCCACGACCGGCGCGATCCTTTTGAAAGCAGAGGCGGAAGAGTCAGTTATGCGGATCGGGCTGTTTGCGGATGCTCATGATCACGTCGACAATGTGTGCCGCGCGGTGGCGGAGTTCAATCGGCTCGAGTGCCAACTCGTGATCTTTGCCGGCGATTTCGTATCGCCGATCGTGGTGCCGCCACTGCGAAAACTGAAGTGCCCAGTGCTGGCCTGCTTCGGCGATAATGACGGCAACCAGATCGGACTGCAGGGAGGGATGCGGATCGTGGGCCCGGTTGCCTATCCGCCGTTCGGCTTCACGACGGCCGACCACGTGCGGATTCTGGTCGCCCATACCTCGGACCAGCTCCGTGGAGTGCTGGGTGATGCCCAGGTGGTTGTCTCAGCCCACACGCACAAGCCGGCAGTACGGACCGACGCCGGCGGGGTCCTCTATGTGAATCCGGGGGAAACCAGCGGCTGGACCTATCGCAAGCCCACGATTGCGCTTCTGGAAACAAGCCCCCTCGGGGCCCGCATCATTTCGCTGCCCGAGATGGCCCCCGCCCCTCCATTGTGACGGACCATACCTACCAGTCGCTGACCCCTGCTCGGTGGCCCCCCGCTGCTGTCGTCTGGGCCGCGCCCCCGGTATGATCTCGTGAAAGCTTCGGTCGTATCTCGAGGCAGTTGGAACCTCAAGGCGACGAAGCCCGCACAGGCCCGTGCGGTCAGTCGACGGAGTGTTGGCGCAGAATCCAATCCCAGGAAGGGAGCAGGGATGGCAGGCAAAAACGGTAGCATGAACGCACCGCAAAAAAACGAATGCTGGATCGGCTTCGACCTGGGCGGCACGAAGATGATGGCCCTGGTCTACGACGCCTCGTTCCGCTCCATCGTCCGCAAGCGGCGGAAAACCAAGGGGCACGAAGGGGCCGAGGCCGGCCTGGCTCGCATCATGCAAACGATTGACGACGCGCTGGCCGAAGCCAATCTCGATCGCTCGGCCGTTCGCGGCATCGGCCTGGGGAGCGCGGGTCCGCTCGATCTCGACGAAGGCGTGATACTCGACGCTCCCAACCTCGGCTGGAAAGACGTCAAGATCAAGGCCGCGCTCGAAAAAGAATTTGCTTGCCCGGCCGTGATTCTGAACGACGTAGACGCAGGCGTGTACGGCGAATATCGCTTCGGCGCCGGCAAGTCGTCGCGCTGCCTGGTCGGCGTCTTTCCGGGCACGGGGATTGGCGGTGGCTGCGTCTACGACGGCAAGATCCTCCGCGGCCGGACCAACTCGTGCATGGAGATCGGCCACATCCAAGTGATGCCTGACGGTCCGTTGTGCGGCTGCGGGTTGCACGGTTGCCTGGAATCGGTCGCGAGCCGCCTGGCGATTGCCAGCGCTGCCGCCCAAGCCGCCTATCGCGGGCAGGCGCCACACCTACTGGAGAGCGCTGGGACCGACCTCGACAATATCCGCAGTGGCGCGCTCGCCGACGCGATTGCCGCCGGCGATACGGTCATCGAGACCATCGTGCGCACGGCGGCCGGGCACATTGGCACGGCCGTGGCCTCGGTCGTCCACTTGCTCGCCCCGGATTGCGTGGTGCTGGGGGGCGGACTGGTGGAAGCGATGCCCCGCCTGATCGTCAACGAAATCACCGCTGCGGCCCGCAAGAAGCTGTTGCCGGCGTATGCCGATTCGTTAGTCGTCGTTCCCGCCGAGCTGGGCGACAACTCGACCGCGATGGGGGCCGCCGCTTGGGTCCGCGAAGTCGGGGCCGAGCCCGAACTGGCCAAGGCCTAGGGGTGACTTGGTGCGAAATCGGAAGTCCGGCCCCCGTGACTAGAATTGAATCGTTGAACTGAAACACTGCATCGAATCACTGGGGCGTCGATCAACCGAGAGTCTGCCGCTTAAGTTATGAGTACGTTGCCTCGCGAAAATACGAGCCTAACCGAACCGATCCGCGTCGTCCGACCGGCCGCGGTAATCGACATCGGCACGAGCTCGATCCGCATGGCGATCGCCGAAATCGACTCGGCTGGCGGCGTCCGCACGCTGGAAACGCTGTCGCAGGCCGTCGATCTCGGCAAAGACACGTTCACGAAGGGTTCGATCGAAAAGGCGACGATTGAGAAGTGCGTCGAGATTCTTAAGAGCTACCGCCAACGGCTGCGGGAGTATCAGATCTCGCGCGAGGATCAGATCCGGGTCGTCGCGACGAGCGCCGTTCGCGAGGCACTCAATCGGCTCGCCTTCATCGACCGCGTCTATATCGCCACCGGTATTCAGGTCGAGCCGATCGACGAGGCCGAGGTCAACCGGATCACGTACTTGGGTGTGGCTCCATTCCTCGATGCCGAGCGGTCGCTGGCTGAGGCGCACACGGTCGTGGTCGAGGTCGGGGGCGGCAGCACCGAACTGCTCGTGGTCCGCAACGGGGACGTCATCTTCTCTCATACCTATCGCCTGGGTTCGCTCCGCCTACGCCAGACCCTCGAATCGTTCGGTGCTCCGGCCGGCAAGCTGCGATCGATCATGCAGAACCAGATCCAGCGAACAGTCGACGAAGTGGTCGCCCAGCTTCCCGAAGAAATGCCGCGTGCCCTGATCGCCTTGGGCGGCGACATGCGCTATGCCGCCTCGCAGCTGCTCTCGAAATGGAACGCCGATCGGCTGGGCAAACTGCGGCTCTCGTTGTTGGAAGGCTTCACCGACAAGATCCTGAGCTTGTCAGTCGACAAGCTGGTGAAGACGCACCACCTGCCCTACCCCGAGGCAGAAACACTCGGCCCGGCGCTCCTGGCGTACCTCATGTTGGCGCGCTCGGCCCGTCTGGATCATGTTTACATCAGCAACGTGAATCTGCGCGATGGCTTGCTGCAGGAAATGGCCCACCGCGGCCAGTGGAACGAGGCGTTCGTCAACCAAATCACCCGCTCGGCTGTCGAGCTGGGGCGTCGCTTCGATTTCGACGAGCCTCACTCGATGCAGGTGGCCAACCTCTGCCGGCAGCTTTTTCGGGCCTTGCAGGACGATCACCATCTCGATCCGAAATTTGGGGTCATCTTGTATATTGCCGCGATCTTGCACGAGATTGGGCTGTTCATCGCCAGCGCCAGCCATCACAAGCATTCTCTCTACATCATCAACAACAGCGAGATTTTCGGGCTGAGCCGGAAGGACGTGCGGCTCGTGGGACTCGTGGCCCGCTATCACCGCCGGGCGTCGCCCAAGCCGACGCATCCCGGCTACGCGCTGCTGGATCGCGAAAGTCGCGTCATCGTCTCGAAGCTGGCGGCGATCCTCCGAGTGGCCGACGCGCTCGAGCGGTCGCACAGTCAACGGATCAGCGAAATTCGCTGCAAGCGCGAGCCGGGCGCCTGGTGATCACCGTTCCCAAGGTCGACGATCTGTCGCTGGAGCAGCTGGCCCTCATGCAAAAGGGTTCGCTGTTCGAGGAAACATTTGGCATGAAGGTGCTGCTGCGCAAAGGCCGCGCCTGAACTCGCCACCGATCGCACGCCGTCCGGCAAAACCACTTTGACTTCGCATCATGGCCGATACACCGTCTCGTTATCTTAACCGTGAACTCAGCTGGCTGGAGTTCAATCAGGGCGTACTGGACGAAGCGCACGACGCGAACGTTCCCGTGCTCGAACGATTGAAGTTCCTGGCGATCAGCGCGAGCAATCTCGACGAGTTCTTCATGGTCCGCGTCGGCGGGCTGAAGCTCGTTGAGCACCAGGAGAATCCGCCCGCCGACCCGGCCGGCATGTCGGTCCGCGAGCAGCTCGATGCCATTGCCGCCCGCGTTCATCGCATGACGGGCGATCAGTACCGTTGCTTCCTCGAAGAGCTCGAGCCGCAGCTCGCCCAGGCCGGCATGCGACGCTTGACGACGTCCGACCTCAACGATCGCCAGAAGCAGGTTGTCGACCAGTTCTTCGGCGACGAAGTGGCCTCGGTCCTCACGCCGATGGCGATCGACGACTCGCTCGACTTCCCGCTCTTGCCGCACCAGATGCTGCATGTGGCGGTCAGGCTCGCGCCGCGCGACGGCGAGACGCAATCGCGGTTTGCGATCATTCCCATCGGCCGCTCACTCAGTCGCTTTGTGACGCTCCCCTCCGAACGCGGCTATTGCTATATCCTGCTCGAAGACATCGTCGCGGCCGAGGCGGAGCAATTCTTCCCCGGCGAAGGGGTCGTGCACAGCGCGCCCTTCCGCATCACACGCAATGCCGACATCGCGGTCCGCGACGACCTCGTTCACAACCTGCTCCAGGAAATTGAGGAGGTCTTGGACGATCGCAAGCTCGGCAACTGCGTGCGGCTGGAAGTTGCCGCGGGGGCCGACGCAGAGACGGTCGCCTTTCTCCGCCGAGCGCTCGGCGTGGACGAAGCCGAGATCTACGCGCTTCCCGGACCGCTGGACCTGGCCGGCTTCATGCGGCTTTCCGATCTACAGGGCTTCGAGAGTCTCAAATACGAGCCCTGGCCGCCCCGCATTTCACCCGACGTTGATCTCGCCGCCGGAATGTTCAACGTGCTCGCCCGTCGTGACGTCCTGCTCCTGCACCCGTACGACAGCTTCGAGCCCGTCGTACGACTTTTGGAGGAAGCGGCCGAGGATCCTGACGTTTTGGCGATCAAGCAGACCCTGTATCGCACCAGCCGCAACAGCCCGATCGTCGCGGCGCTCGAGCGCGCGGCGGAGCGCGGCAAATACGTGACGGCCGTGATCGAACTGCGGGCCCGCTTCGACGAGGCCCGCAACATCGAATGGGCGCGTAACCTGGAGCGGGCCGGGGTGCAGGTCGTTTACGGAGTCAAAGGGCTCAAAACGCACGCCAAGATCTGCATTATCGTCCGCCGCGAGCCGCACGGCATCGTCCGCTACGTCCACTTCGGCACGGGCAATTACAACGAGATCACAGCCCGCCTTTACAGCGACGTCAGCCTGATGACGGCGAACGAGGAAGTGGGCGCCGACGCGATTTCTTTCTTCAATGCCATCACGGGCTTTTCGCAGCCGCAACGGTTCCGCAAGATCGACGCCGCTCCCTTGGGCCTCCGCGAACGGATTATCGAGATGATCGATGCGGAGACCGACCGGAAGAACCACGGCCAGAAAGCGCGGATCATCGCCAAGCTCAATTCGCTTGTCGATCCGGAGATCATCGAGGCTTTGTACCGGGCGTCGAATGCGGGCGTGGAGATCAGGCTCAACATTCGCGGCGTGTGTTGCCTGCGTCCGGGCGTTCCCAAGCTGAGCGAGCACATCTCGATCGTCAGTATCATCGACCGGTTTCTGGAGCACTCGCGGATCCTCTATTTCCATCACGGCGGCGATCGCCGCGTCTTCATCTCGAGTGCCGATTGGATGCCCCGCAACCTGGATCGGCGTGTCGAACTTTTGATTCCGGTGGAGGACCATACGCTCAAGGAGCGGCTGCTGCTAACGCTCAAAACCTACTTCAAGGACGACATGAAAAGCCGTCGTCTGTTGCCCGACGGTCGCTACAAGCGGCTCACCGCCAGCGCCAAGCGGCCGCCTCTGCGCGTTCAGGAAGTTCTCTATCGCCGCGTCTGCGATGCCGCCCTGATGGCCGAACAATCCCAGCGAACCGTCTTTGAACCGCACCAGGCGCCCGACAACAGCCCCTAACGATGAAAACACTCCTTCTGCTCCGCCACGCCAAGGCAAGCCGCGACGATTCGCAGCTGCCCGACCATGACCGTCCGCTTAAATCGCGCGGGAAAGAAGACGCCACGCTCATGGGACAACGACTGCGCGAGGCCGAGCTGGCCCCCACGCTGATCGTGAGCTCCTCCGCGCGGCGGGCCCGCAAGACGGCCTCGAAGGTAGCCAAAGAGCTGGAGTATTCGCGCGCCATCGAGCTCACGGACCGCCTTTACCTGGCGACGCCGCAGGACCACCGGGAGGTTGTCCGCGCCCTGCCCGACGCGGAAGACTGCGTGATGCTCGTGGGGCACAATCCGGGGATGTCCCAATTCCTCAACGAGCTGGCTCACATCTCGACCGAATTGGCGACGAGCGAGCTGGCCCAACTCAAGATGCCGATCAAACGTTGGTCCGATCTGACGAACGGCCAGCAGGCGGAACTGATCAAACTTTGGCGACCACACGACGGCGATCAGCGATCCTCGTGAGCAGCGCCCGCCGCGGCGGCTCATTTGGCCACACGGCGTCGCTCCGACGTTTGACCGTGCTGGCGCGGACCGTTAGCATCGGCAGTGGATTTGCGGACGAGCAAGGGTCTGACCGGTCGGTGACCATCGCCGGTCCGAAGCCGTCCACGGTCCGAAACTGTCCACTACGAGCCGACCTGACTTTTTGAGAGAAACGGAGGCGCCTCGTGCCGTGCGCCGCTGCCTTTGCCTACCCGCCCGACGTCTATAACCGCCGGGCGGCCGATCGCGTCGTGCCCCGATTAGTCGAATTGTTCGCGCCGCGGAGCGTGGTCGACGTCGGCTGCGGACTGGGGACGTGGCTCGCCACCTTCCAGGACCGCGGCGTCGAACGAGTGCTGGGCATTGATCAATCGTTGCCCAGCGACTTTCTGCTCGAACCGCAGAATTTTCAAGCAGCCGACCTCACGCGGGACCTGCACTGCGAGTCGACGTTCGACCTGGCCGTCTCGGTGGAGGTGGCCGAGCATCTGCCGGCCGAGGCGGCCGACACTCTTGTGAACTCGTTGTGCCGACTGGCCCCGACCGTCGTCTTTTCGGCCGCAATCCCTGGCCAGGGCGGGGACGGGCACGTGAACGAACAATGGCCCGCCTATTGGTGGGACAAGTTCGCTGTGCAAGGCTACGTCGGTTCCGATTCGCTTCGCTGGGAATTCTGGGACGACAACGAGATCAACTGGTGGTATCGGCAAAACTTGATGGTCTTTTCGCGGGACGAGGCGGCCTGCGCGAAGTGCGCGCCGGGCAATCGCGGCCCCGTCCCCGTCGTCCATCCGGCCTTGCTGAGCGGAAAGATCGAGTGGATCCAAACGCTGTGCAAGATGATGCCGCTGTGGCGTCGGGCCTACTACAAGGCGCGCAATATCGCCGAGCGATCGCCGCTCTTGGCGAAACACTAGCGCAGCCCTCGCGCTGAAAACCGACGTAGTCGCTCGGACGTCGTCCGCGGCCGCACGGAGCGCCGCTGGAAAATCGGCAGATCCACAGTTAGGATTCACGCGCCGCGGAACCTGGAGAGGTGGCAGAGCGGTCGATTGCACCGGTCTTGAAAACCGGAGTCGGGGCAACCCGACCGGGGGTTCGAATCCCCCCCTCTCCGCTCGCTTTTGATGCTCTTCCCGATCTCTCAACGGCGCCCCAACTTGCGACGCCGTTTTTCATTGGCACAGACGACTGCGTCAAAACTGTGCCAATCAGGCTCTGGACGATTGAGCGTCGCCCTGATCGGGACGGGCTTCGAGCGCGGTCGTTCGACGTCGCCCCGTCACCTTCACGGTTCACAAGATGGCCAGTTTCGGCCTCGGCGTCCTCCTCTTTCATAAGGGTTAGGAACCGTGGCCAGCGGCGACACAGCCGCTGGCGTCACCAATGAAATTGATTCGCCTCATTTGTCTTCGGCTTTCAGCGTCGTACAAATGGAAATAATGTCTCACCATTTTCGAGCTCGAATGCCCGAGCCAGCTCATCACGGTGTGTTCGGCCGTGCCCGCCTGTGCCGCGACGCTACAGAAGTAGTGCCGGAAGGAATGGAGTCGACCATCCTCGAAACCAATGTCGCCTTCGGCTTTGGGGAACCGATCTTTCAATTTGTTGAGCACGTCTCGGACGAGAATGCGCCGGACGGTGTCCGCCTTCAGGCCGCCACCGAGCGGGCCGTGACAGATGACGCCGTCGCTTGATCGATCCATCCTGCTCAGCACTGCCGCCAGGTCCGGGTGAATGGGAAAGGCTCGGCTGCGGCCAGTCTTTGTTCTCCGCGGTTCAGTCCCTGGCCGACGGCGCCGATGACGCTCGTCGACGATTCGGAGCACCTGAAGATTGTCGTCGAGGTCGCTCCATCGCAACTTCCCTAGTTCAGAAATCCGTAGGCCGGTGCAGGCCAAAGCCGTTACGATGTCGGCCAGCCATCTCTGCTCAGGCCGCTCTCGACAGTATTCGATGATCGCAGCCACTTCCTCCGGCTTGTAACAGTAGGTGTCGGTCCCCGTCGGCTTCTCCAGCGGCAAGTGGATCAAAGAGGAGTCCGGCAGGTACCCCTCTTGAGCGAACCATTTAATTGTTTGCTTGAGGGTCGTCAGTTCGAGGTACTCTGTCGCATAGGCGTAGCTCTCACCGTCCAGCCACGCGGCGTACGAAATCAAGGTGTTCTTATTCACTCCGTTCCAACTGGCCACGCCGTTGTCCGACGCGAATTTACGAAATTTTTTGAAGACGGTGCGATATCGCTTCTGCGTCTTTTTTTCTGTCCCGCCCGCAATCAACGGCCGGGCGACGGAAGCCATATACAGGTCCTCGCCTTTGCCGAGATCGAGGGACTCTGGATCTGCGGCGTTCAGGATCGCTGGGTCAGCGAGACCCAGCTCGACGGCTCGAACCCGGTCAAGTTGTTTCAGGTTTTCGAGCGCTTGGCCTTGATCGCGCGTGCCCAGCGAATGACGCCCGGCGTTGACTCGGTTTGAACGACCGTCAGCGAAGAAAACGCCGTTGCGCTCGCCTAGTAGCCAGGTGAAATACTGGCAAACGATGCGCTCTTTATTTCGTTTCTTTGGCATGCTCGTCTCGACTTTCATTCACGAATGCTGCTGGCCCTTTTTTCGCGCCCACCGGGGCTTGGGGCCTGGCAGGCGTTCGAGGTTTGGAGGTTGTTCAATTGAATCTGTGGCCGCTTCGGAGATGGATGGAGTGACGGAATCGACCGACCCAGACCCATTCGCGCTAGGCGACAACGCCGATAAAGGAATGAGGATTCTGCATCGCCGACCCCCAGGTTGGTCGTGCGGCAACTTGCCCGCCTTGAGATAGCGGCGGATTGTTGAGGTTGAGAGACCAGACAGCTCGGAAAACTTCTGCACGCTGCAGGCGACTGCCGTTGACGATTCTGCTTTGTCCGGCATTGCACTCGACGAAGGGGATCTCGGATAAGGGAGCAGCGTCCAATGACGCGCTCTCACAATCTCCCCGTTGCCGAATTGCGCTTGCGTTAGATTTCGCAGACGGCGCAGCGTTAAAACCTGCAGGCGAAAGGAGTTATCGGCGAGAACAGTCAAACCGGCCGAGAAAGCCGTCGCTGCCGCGGCTTAGCAAATCCGCTGTTCGTCGCAAGAAAATCGCCAGCGTCTACGTCGCGGACGCGCGCCTGCGGCTGGTGCCGGTCCGAGATTCGGTCAGACGATTACGAAGGTAACTAACCAATCGGGCCTCGGTATCGGACTGAAGCTCTAGCTTTTCAACGATCTGCTGATCGTTGAGCCCACGAGCGACGAGAGCCTGAATGTCCATTACCAGGTCGACTGCCTCAATGTCGTCGCGAGTCGCGCCTGCGGCCTCAAGAAAGGGGGTCGCGTCCTCATTCTCTCGATTCTCTTGACGCTCCTGCGGCTGCAATACGGATTCCGGCACTGGCCGACGCGTTTTGCTTTTCAATGGCCTCCGACCTGAAACGCGCGGAGTCTCGCCAGCCTGAAGAAAGAGGCTGGAAAGCTTGATGGGCCCAAAGATGCGGGCCCAAAGTTCAGGCGTGTAGCGATGTCCCACGATCAGCTGAAATGCAGAAGCGAACTGATTCGCGATTGTGCGAAGCGGGACCTGCAAGTTGCTGCTGATTTCGCGAAACCGCATTTCCCGCTGGACATCGTATGTCGAGCCGGTCCAGCCTTCGCGCAGATCCCAGACCCGCAGATAGGCGTTCAACAGAGCGTCGTGGCGGCGAGGGGATCGCACATTAAGTTGTCGCCTCCAGACCCTCAGTTGCGCTCGAATCGCGTCCAAAATCATTCGATCCGCTGCGTGCAGATTGATGCTGAGCATCGGAAATTGTGAGTGCTGGTCGAGCTCGGGGACTGGAAGTTCGGTGAGCCGTCTGCGTCGCTCAAAACGGTCCCGCACGTCGTCTGAGCCCCTAGCTGTGTCAACCAAGAATGTGCCGATGGCCGATCGGACGGGTGCGGGAAGAAGCGTGAGGAGACACACGCAACTTCCAATGGTCAACGGGGCTATCGCCCCATCGCCCCAAGATCCCAGTAACTGCTGCTCGTCCAGGTTCTCGAAGTCGAGCGCTGGGTCAATCGGTTCTCCGGTGAATCCGATTGCGAGTAAGAGCATCCTGGCGGCTTCATTCATACGCCGGACGCGAGGGTCGACTGCCAAAGCGGAAGTTCGAGCGGCTCGCCAAAAGTGCAAAAAGTACGGGTGTCGGCGGGTCACCTCCCACCTGAACTGCAGCGGAAGACGCATCAAGACTTGGCTGTGACGAAAGACCAGCCTTCGCTCGGTGTCAGATTGCACGGCTGTCGACATCGCTGCTTCCCATACCATTTTTTTGCTTTGCCGGCGATTTTATCTGCCCACTCCTGCTTCTCGACAGTGAGGAACGCAGGGTCTCGTCGACTGGGGCCGAATGGCCCGGCGGCCGGCAGCGGCCGGACCGCCGGATCAAAACAGCGCGATGTCTCTCTGGTCAGCCGCTTATGCCTCAGGGGCAGGTGCGCCTTGAATGAATTCTCCAGCCAAAAGATCGAGGGTGGCACTCGGATCCACGGGCAAGCGCCTCAGCCAGCGACTGAACTGATGGACCATCAGCCCGGCGGCGACTGCAGCTGCGTAAATCGTGCTGCGCGACGTACATTGTCCGAGCTGGGCCTCGGCCTGCGGAAAGAGCGTCGACGCGTATCGGTCGTCACTGGCACGGTCTGCGGCCGTGAGCACCCGAATCACCTCCCCCAGCATTCGACCATCGACCCAGAATTGGCAGCGGTGCTCGATGGCCCGCCAGATGGCGGCTCGGGCCGAAATGCTGTCGACGCAGCAGAAGACAGCCTCGCCCACTGCCTGTTTGGCCCGAAACCGATCGGCGACTGTTCGAACAGAAATCGTCGGATCGATCAGCTCGACCGCCCGGCGAGTCGCATCGACCTTGGGCTGGCCGACGTCACCCGCGAGATATCCCTGTGTTGTCACGTTGCTCATCTCGACTCGGTCAAAATCAACCAGTTCCACCCGCCGCACCCCGATTGCCGCAAGCTGAAGGGCAACTTGGCGGCCGATGGCACCGACGCCGATGACTGTCGCCGTTAGCTGGGCCAGGCGATCCATCGGCACAAGGTCGTGTTGGCGTTCAAAACGGTCGTTCATAGAAGTCGTCACCCCTTTCCTGGTCGAAGGTCTCGAAGAAGGCGTCAAACAAATCATCAGCGTCAGCCGCCGCAGTCAGACCGACGCTGGAGCCGAGCTGCGGCGGTCGGGCGAAAGCAAATTCCGCTTTTCGGATAGTGGTGCCGTATTCCTCGGCCCAGGCCTCGAAATCCGATCCTGAAAAGTTGGTTTCGAAATCGACGCGAACGGGAATCTTGAACGCCCCGCCGGGGCCGGCACGAAACCGGAGGCGACAATACGTCTCGCCCTCGCGGGCAATGATGAACATGACCGCCCAATCACAGGGGCCGAACACCCGCTTAAACGCGTCCTCATCGACATGGCTAGGCTGAGCCGATTCGCCGGGGTGCGTGTGGATCCAAATCCGTCCGAATTGCTCGGGTCGACGTTCTGCGTCGATTTGATCATCAAAGAATTCGGCCACGGCCGAGTCATCGAACGCGACGGAAATCGAGGTACACGTCTGCTCTACTAACCGGATTTCCTCGACGTAGAGCAAGTCGGCGGCGGGGGCGATCCCGAACCCGCCGACTTCGGTCGGCCCTCTGTCTCGCAGAAACAAGAGCTTGGCCCACGCAGTCGGACTAAAGCGGAGCCGGGGCCGTCGCTTGCTCCGGCTGCGTGTCTCGCGCGGCCGGCGCACTAGGCGTCTCGGCTTCAGCGGGCGTGGAATCGGATTCGTGTTCGTCGAAAGATTCGGCATCTTTTTCCTCCTGGCACTCTTCGCAGAGGCCGGTTTCTGAAAGGCAAGAATTGCAGACAGGCCGCTGACATCGGCCGCAGTCGTGCTGGCAGCCGGAGCAAATCGACTCTTCGCAACTGCGGCAATAATTTGTGCAAGTGTGGCAGCAGATCGCGTCGCACCGGGTGCACGAGCTCAGGCATTCGCGGCAGAGCAGGTCGCCGCAGCGATCGCATGCGTATTGGTCACCGTCGCAAACAGCGTCCCCGCAGTCGGCGCACGGGCTCCCGTTCCAATGCGATAGCGAGACGTAGGCACTGCCGGAGTTGTACGTGTCAAGGATCCGGCTCACGATCTGAAAAAAGTCCAACAACCGTCCTGCTCGGAGGGCTCGATCAATGGAGACTCGTCCGTCTCCTTCGCAGAGATGTTCTCCTCTGACGTGTGGGTGTGTGGTCTCGCTCGATTCCCCCGCGGGGTTGGGTTCGCGTGCGACGACTTCGTAGGGGCGCCGCTCGCCGATGCGGTCCCAGTGCAACCGGATCTCGAAAGGCCCAAGGTCAATCTCCTCGAGGACGATCGGCTCCGTCGTGACCGAAACCGTCTGATTCGACTGATCGATCGCGACGCCCTCAAATTCATCCGATAGGGCAACCATGTCGCCGAAAATCTCGCGTGTCGTCTGTGGAGGGAGCAGCCGACTGGAACCAGACACTTGTCGGCGGATTTCCTGCAGGCGCTCGGAACAGCGTTCAAGGGTCCGCTCCAGCCAGTCCTTGAGGACAGCGGCCGCATGATGCCAGTTGCGAGTCGTGCACAGATCGACTTGCCGAATCAGGGAATGGCACTGCGTCCAGTCTCCGTCCGGTAACTCGAGCGAAATCGATGCGGCTTTCAAGCCGTGTAGATGCGACGAAATCCGCTCCGCAGCGCGCAACAGGATTTTCTGGTTGTCGTGCATGGTTTCCTTTCGCAAGGGGCCCTGAAAGAACGAGGGGCGTCGGCTAGCCGACGCCCCTCATAGGATGTCTATTATTCAATCGAGGTCAGGCGCCCTCGATCTTCGTCGGAGTGACACTGACGCGGTCCCCTTCGCGGAGAACTTGGTCGGCCGCCACGGGCTGTCGATTGACGCGGATCAAGTAGTCCGCCGGCTTGCCGTGTGGCACGCGCTGTTCGAACAGTTGGGCGATCGACGTGCCATCGGCCACTTCGATCGTGTCGGCAAAGCCGCCGCCGTCATTGTTGATGAAAAATAACTTCATAGAGTTTGGTCCTGAGAACCCTGGAATGTGGATTGAAACGCAAAGTGATCAGGCGCAGGCGACGAGTGGCTGCTGCGAATTGTCGACGACATAGAACTCGTCGACGGAGACCGGATAGACGGCATCGCACCGAGGGCACTCAAGCCCCTTGGCCAAATCGACATCATCACAGACTGCGCGGCAGCCCGGGCAATCAATGGCCAGCGTCAGTTGGTCGCCAGGCTTTGGTTCGTCATCGACGAGGCTGAAGCCGAATCGCTTGACGAAGCAGCGCGATTCGCCGGTGGCACGAGCCACCGCACGCTCGAGTTCGGATTGGTTCATGGATGGTGCTCCTTCGAGAAAATGGGCCTGGAGGAGGAATTGTGCGGCGGGACAGCGAGCGCGAAGGGTGATCGCGCTGGCCGAGTGGAGTGGCCCACCTTCAGCCCGTGGGACGGTCTTCTGCGGGAGGGCCGGCGGGCAACCGAGGATTGCCACCCGTCTCTGGCAAATTGAGGAGATTCTGAGTTGCCCAGCAGAGGCTGTCTCGACAACAGGTCCTCGACCAAGAGTTCGGCGAGCGCGTCCTGGTCGGGCTTGTCGAAGAGCCCCCGGAGCAAGTACAGGCAGACGAGCAGCGGCAGAACAGCCGCGATTAGACCGGCAGCCAGCTGAATCGATTCGGCGATGATCGGGTCACGGTTGCGTTCGGCGGCGATTTGTCGCCGCTCCTGCTCCAGGGCATCCCGTTGCTGATTGACGTCGGCGCGCTCGACCTCGATTTGGCGGTGCAGCGTGAGATTCTCGGCGCGGCTCTTGGCGTCAGCTTCCACCAGCCGATTCGTGGCCTCGATGACCTGTCGGTTGTTGGTCTCGACGAGCCGGTTTTGCTCGGCTTGGCGCTCGGTGCTCTTTTGGGACAGATCGATCAGGCGGTCGTCGCTGGAGCTACAGCCGATCGCGATTAGGACGGTGATCCACAGGGCCGTCCGGATCGGCGGACAGCGGGCCGTCGTTTGCATGCAGGCGTCTCCACAGGGTCAACAGGCGAATCAATAATTGCTGGAGGGCTCGCCGGAGCCGGACCTCACGGACCAGCAGGGCCACGGTTCCCAGCAACAACAAGCGAGCAGCTGGCTAAGGCGACGGTCATGGGATTGCTCCGCACACGCTCATTGATGTTGCTCGGCCGTTGGCTCGACGTCTTTATGCGTGATGACCATTGCTTGCCCCTCCGTAGGAATTCGGCGTGCCCGATCTTAGTCTAGCTGAAATGGGCCACGTTGCCGCCGCTTCGCACGTTGCTCGGCTCGACGGGCGTAAAACTGATTCGTCGCGCTCATTTCCGCAAACTCACGCTCTGTCAATTGAATGTTGCCGCGAATGGCGAGTTGCACGAGAGCTTCGTGAGACACGGGCGCTGCATTCTGGCGGTCCCAATTGTCCTTGCCTGTCATCCTTTGACGCTGATCTGCAAAGAGTGATCGCGGCATGGAGCGTGCTGCCGCCAGCAATTAGGGCAGCGGTCCAATCGCTGGTTGGGTCACAATGCCGCTGATCCTAGATCGTGGACCTTTTGACCTTTTGACGACGAGTCCACGCAGTGACGACGCCCGAACTTAGACGCGCCTCACTTGGGAAAAAAAAGGGAGGGCGAGTTTGAGCTCGTCCTCCCTTTGTTGTTTGCCTGGTGGAATCGATCGGTTGATCCGCGAAGGAATTAGCGTCGGCCATGACCGCCGCCGTGGCCTCCCCGTCCGCCCCGGCCGTTCCCGCGGTAACCCCAAGAGTGCCCGCGATATCCGCGGCCCCAACCGAACCCGTCGTTGCCGTAGCTGCCACAGACCGGGCATCCGTCCACAAAGGCGACAGCCGTCGCTTCGCAGACGGGCGTGCCTTCGCAACTGCTGGAGTAGCCCGGGTAGAAGTAGCCGTTGTAGCTGCCCCAACCGTAGTTGCGGTATCCGAAGTAGCCGCGGTTGCGATAGTGTCCGAACCGGTGACCGCCCCGGTGCATGCCGTGTCCGCCGTGATGGCCATGACCGCCGTGTCCGCCACGTCCGCCGCGAGCAAAGGCTTCGGGCGAAGAAGCTGCGATCGTCATAGCCACGACTGCGAACATTGTTGCCGGCACGATGATTTTCGAGATTTTGGAAAGCATGATCGACTCCTCGATTTTCTTGGCAAAGGTTGTTTTCGTTGGTCCCAGTCTTGAAGTTGCTGGGTTGATTTGTCGTTCCACACTCTGCCAAGCGAAGGTCCGGCCGATTTGTTACAGCGAACTTCAAGCCGACCGCGAATTTTGAGCAGCCGAAATTGCACTCTGCGTCCCATCCTCGAAAGTCGTCTCGCGCGTAGTCTGCAAAACGCAGAGACGACACCTTTGTTGCGCCGGAGAACTCGCGCGCTCCGCTCAATGTGCAGAGCTGCTGACGTGCGAAGCGTGGCGGCAACACGGGGGCGGCGCGTCGAGCCGGCAAAACGGCTTTACCTGGCAGAGTTTGCGTAAGAACCATCGACCGTCGGCGTCAGGCCCGATTCAAGGACCCCAGAAAGAGGGCTTTCGGCGACAGCGCGGAGCGGTCTGTCCGCCGTGAGAAGTTGGGCACCAAGGTCAGCGGGAAGCGGAGAAACACCCACGCCGCACGGCGTTTCTTTTAGTGCGGTAAGGATTTAGGACGATCGGTGCGAGTGGCAATGAATCTCGGATTTTGCCTGTAACAACCCCCGACCCTCTTCGCTTTGAGAAGGAGACGGGCGTCGCGCTTGTCGACTCAAACACCACCTCAGGCAATCGGGGAGAAAATAAGATGGACGTCATCAACGTGGCAGTGGCGCGGAAAACCGTAACGATTGCCATCAGCCTGGCACTCGTTGTGTCGGCGCAGGTTGGTAGCGCCTGGGCTCGCGGCTCCGGAGGCGGCCGCTCCTCCAGTGGAATGGGCCGTTCCAACGGACAGAGCACCACGAGGAATTTCGCCTACTCAACCTCGACCAACTTCACTCAGTCCTCCAAGGGAGTGAATCACTTCCCGAACGTCACAAAAGTGAGCACCACGTTCACGAAGGTTGGAAACTCGAAGAGCGGCTTCGTCGGCAACAAATTCCAGTTCCAGAAACTCGCAAAGACGTCGAAAGGCCCGTTCTGGAAGAAGTACGGCGGCTGGGGTAAGTATTGCGGACCTTGGGGCTGTAACTTCGGCTGGGGTTGGGACTGCTGGGACTTCCCCTGGTGCGATGGCTGGTGCTGGTACGAACCGATTCCGGTCGTCGCTTATTACAACCCGTATTGCGACTGTGCGGGAACGCTCGTCGACGGCATTGACTACTCCGTGCCGATGACGAGTTCGACCAGCGCCGACGAAGGCGACGTCTCAAGCATCCTGGCGACGGCTCGCGAGGCATTCGAGCAAGGAGATCTCGATGCGGCATCGAAGGCAATCTCGGCCGCTATTCTCCAGGCGCCGCACAATCAGGACGCTCACCAATTCCATTCGCTTGTCCTCTTTGCGAAGCGGGAGTATTGCAAGTCCGCCACGGTGGCGCACGTCGTTTTGGAAGCGGGCCCGGGTTGGACTTGGAACACCCTGCAGACCCTCTACGCATCGCCGGATGCTTACACTGCCCAGTTGCGGCAGCTCGAGCACTACGTTGGCGAGCACCCGACGGACGCGAACGTGCGATTTCTGCTCGGTTACCACTACTTGATGCTCGACCACGCTGAGGCCGCCCAGCGTCAATTCGCGCAGACCATCGATCTCGAGCCGAAAGACAAGCTGGCCTCCAACATCCTGAGCGGACTCAAGAGCGAAGCAACAGCCAAGCAGGCAACCGCGCAGACGGCCTCAATCCAAACCGTCTCGAAAGCGGTTGTGGCCAACAAGCCGGTGACCGATAAATCCGTGGCCGATAAGCCGGAGTCGACCATTGCCGAGCGAGCCGCCGAGACCTCGGATGAAACCGCCGACACGGCCGACGAGACCACCACGGTCGCGACACCTCCGGCCCGGCAAGTGGCCGCCGCTGAGATCACGAGCCCAATGGTTGGAAGTTGGAAGGCCAACCCCGCGAAAGGCGTTAAGATCGAACTGACGCTTCGCAATGACAAGACGTTTACCTGGAAGTTCACGGCCAACGGCAAAGTACAGAACTTCTCCGGCAAGTACGAACTCAGCGACACTTCGCTGGTGTTGACCCGCGAGGACGGCGAATCGATGGCCGGTGCGTTCGAGCGTAACGCAAATGGATTCAAATTCCGGATGAAGGACTCCGAAGCCGACGATCCGGGCCTGACTTTCTCCCGATAGGGCGGGACAACCAGCCGGAATAGGTCTCGGTTCAGGAGTTCGCCGGGCGTCTCAAAACGCCCGTCGAACTCGTCTTGGTGGACGGAGAAGGAGAGTGCCTTTCAGGCCGTGCGAGAGTCAGCTGCGGACGTGCCGACCACGGTTTTCCTGGTGCAACGAGCGCGCTCACATCGCACGGTGGGCGCCGCTGCGACTGGCTGATGGGCCACGGAACGCGCGTTCATGGGGGGCCGTAATTCCGGAGAAGGTTGTCAAATCCGACTGGATTGACTGATAGAGCCAGAAGACCGGCAGGAGACCAATCAGGCAAAGCGCGCAAAAGAACCCCATGGCCAACTCGGCGTCCGAGTGGATGAGATTTGGATCGATCAGCTTGTCTGCGAGCAGCGCGGCGATGCTGAGCAAGGGCGCTAGCACAGCCAATACGAGGAAAAACGAGCTCCAACGGCCGAGCTGCTTGAGCAGCGGCTCGTCGTGCGCGGCACCTTCCAGGTCATGTTGCAAGAAGGCCGGGTACAGCGACCGCAAGGCGACAAACGTGATCGCGAAATAAGGATACGCCGACGCCAGGCAGGCACACATCAGCGACCAAAGGAAGAAGCGAAGTAATCCGGGCATCGCCAGGTCGAGGTGCAGTGCCCGCAGGGCGATCGCGTCCGCAGCGGACGAGATCAGCCAACCGGCCAGAATCGCGATTGCCACGGCTACTCCGAGGCGCAGACCGCGCCGGCGAGCGATGAGTGTTTGCTCCGGCGTCGACTCCCGTGCCCGGCATCGCTTCAGTCCCCGGGAGACCAAGAGACTGAAATAGGACAATAGGATCGCTCCGGCGACACAATCGCTCCCGGTGATCGTTGCTTGCGTTCGCTCGAAGAGGCGATGTTGTTGTGGGGAGAGCCCGGTCGTGAGTTGCGACACATTGAGCGCGTAGTGAAAAGAGCTTGCGACGAGGTTCGGAAGCCCCGCCAACAACAAGATTGCGATCACCAAGAAATCGAGAATTCGGACGCGGGCGCTCTTTTTGGATGGGAAGAGAAGTGCCGATGCCCTCGGATTGGTGCACAGCTCGAGTCGGCGGGCGATTTCCAGCCCGCGCGACCAGCGTCGATCCCGGTCCGGCTCGAGGGCGCCGTCGAGCACGGAGACTAACCCCCCTGGGCAGTCGGGAATTCGCGCCAACTCACCGAGATCGACTCCCTTCGTTCGGCGCTCGACCATTGTGTCCAAGATCGCGGACCATCCGCCTTCGATGTTCTGCTCGGAGAACGGGCGATGCCCGGTCAAGAGCTCCCAAAGCAAAACGCCCAGCGAGTAAAGGTCGCTCCGTCCGTCGAGGTCATCTGCCGAACGAGCGCTCGCGGAATTGCAAGCCTCGAGCTGTTCGGGCGACATGTAGGCCAGACTGCCGCCGAAATAGGCGCCTGGCGTTGCTCCCGCGACTTTCGAGCTGAAGCTGATGTTGAAATCGGCCAGTTTCGGCGAAGGCTCGCCCGTCAAAAGCACGTTGGCCGGCTTGACGTCGCGATGCAGCACGCCGCGGCGGTGGGCGTAATCGAGTCCGCGGGCCAATCGCGAGCCGATCCAACACACAGCCTCCGGCCAGCTCGCGGTTGCAAGCCAATGTCGAGCGGGCGACATCGTCGGCCGGGAATCGCCTCGTTTGTCGAGACTTTCGTCGACAACGTCCAGGATGATTTCGCCAGACCGCTTCTCCGGCGGAATTTCGCGCAGGCGCCGGATGACCTGCTGAAGCGTTCCGCCGGCAATGTACTGCATATACAACAGGCGGAGCTTCCGATCCGACAGCGTGCGCTGGTCGTACACGCGCACGATGTTGTCGTGATCGAGCTGCGCCAGAGTCTGGGGCTCCGTGCCTTCGTCGGCTGAGATCTTGACGGCCAGGATCCGTTGCATCGACTTCTGCCGGCCCAGAAAGACCTTGGCGAAAGCGCCCGATCCCAACTCCGCCAGAAGCTCAAAGTCGTCGATCGTGTCGCCGGCGGCGATGCCCGCGACCCGTAGCTGTTTCGCCCGGCGAAAAAACGCCGTCGTTTCGTAGGCCTGCTCAATGTTGAGGATCGACGCAATCTCGGCGGTGTGGCCGGGGAATGCGTGCAGATACTCTTCGGCGTCCACCTGCTCCCCGGTTTGCTTGCGGATATGGAATTCTTCGTAGAGGAGATCGCACGGAATGTGATCCCGGACGAGTTCGGGGAACTCCGCGAAATATTCGGAGATACGCTTGGGGCAGCCTCGCGAAACCCAGCGATATTCGAGGTCGACCTTGATCAGTTCGATGAGGGTCAGGCGCCGAATTTCGCCCCCGTCGGGGAGAAACGGATTGAGGTCCGGCGGGCTCGCGCCGGTTTCCCAAGCGCCGACGAACGCGTCCACACGACCGGCCAAGACGTCCATCGACTCGCGAGCGGCGTCGAAAGAGAGGGATCCGCTGGGGGTCGACACTAGGACAAATCCGTCGAGACGGCGCGGTCCGCGTCCGGCCGCGCGAAATAGACTTTCTCTGGGACGATGCTCGCAGGCTGGTCGTTGCTTTTTTTCGGGCGATAATATACTTGGCTCACCGTTGCCAGCCGGTCGCCGGAAAAGAGGCCGATCCGCATTTCCTAGTGATGCTCCGTAGTCCAATCGCCGCAACGATTTAGTCTGTAATCCAAACTCAGTTTGGATGGCTTCACGCTTGCCCATTTTCGGGCTTCTGCTTGGCCGCCTTGCGGCGCTTCCGCCGAGCCTTGTACTTCCGCTCTTCGGCGTCGAGTTCGACCTTCGAGACTCGCGCTAATCCTTTCAGGGCCTCGTAAAAATTGGGCTTATGGCCGGATGATTCCGAGCCGTTTTCCGAATGCTTTTTCATAACGCTCAATCTTTCGGGAAAACCCTGGAATCTTTGCCTTGAAATTCCCGCGGATGCTTCCCATACTTGACAGCATCATGGGCTACAAGATCGTGATCGATGGCATCGTAGTGGTCTGCGAAGACGCGGCCGAGGCTGTCCGTCTCGCCAAAGCCGCTAGCGCCGAGCAGCGCAAAAACGCTGATTCTGAGCCTCGACGAGGACCCGGGCGCCCTCCTTCGACGAACGGCCAAACTGGCGAGCGAGAGAGGGAAAAACGGAACATTCAATGCACGCTTGGATTCCTTGAGGCCGTGCAGAATGCCGGAGCGGCCGGGGCGGACAAAGACGAGGTCACGAAGGCCATGCGCTTGGTCGGCCCAAGGGGGATCGGCGGCGCGCTCGTGACGGTGAAGCGAGTTCTCGAAGAGTGCAAGATTAAGCCGGATGACGCCTACACGGTGGAAAGCATGGGATCGGAAGGCAAGCGTTGGAAGCAGCGCCCAAGATTGGCTGAGGCAATTACGGCCGTGACGACTCGAAAGTCTGCGTTGAACGGATCGACAGCCTAAAGGGAGAGCCACAGGAAAGGGACCGGACGCCTGTGCTGGGGCTATGGGTTGCGTGATGGGCACGCGGCTCATTCCGCGAGTCTTCGACCCGCGGACGTGGTTTGATCGGCCTCGGCTCCAGCGCAGGCGTCCGGTCCCTCTATTGGATACGCTCGGATTTGTGCTGTCAACAGTCATCAATTTGTTGCAATTCCCGGAAGTTTCCCGGTTAATTCAGCATACTGAATCCGCTTTCCGACAACCTGCCCCATCACTTCGGCAAACCGCCCGCCATCGTTCTGCTTGCGTTCATTGAATCGGAAAGCCTCTTCGTCCAGATAGCGGAACAAATGCCAAGGCGAGACTGCCACATAAGTCCCCTTGAGCATACGTTTTAAGAGAGACCAGAAATTCTCGATGCCGTTCGTGTGGACACGCCCTTCGACATAAGACACTGCGTGATCGATCATGTGGTGAATGTATTCCGTGTCCAAGCCTTCGTAGGATGGCAGGCTGTCCGTGTACACGATCGTCCCGCGTTTGACGTTCTGCTGAATCTCGTATTGCAACCATCGCCGCTTAGGATTCGGAACGACTGCCAGTTTGACGTAGCTCGGCGTATCGGCGGTTGATCGCTGCAACAGCCCTTGTACCACGGCCTTGCCGACGGTTCCGCGGCCTTTTGGCATTGCCGCCCGCTTGCTCTTGTGCATGTTCGGAATCGAGCCGCCGATAAAGGTTTCGTCGCTTTCGACTTCCCCTTCCAGCGATTTACGAAAGCTTCCGGTCTGCATGGCAAGCCGAACGCGGTGCAACATGAACCATGCGCTCTTTTGCGTGACGCCAAGCGCCCGGTGCAATTCGTACGAACTGATCCCGTTTTTCGCATTTGTGATGCACCAGACCGCGACAAACCATTTATCGAGGCCAAGGGGCGAGTCCTCAAAAATCGTTCCCACTTTGTAGCTGAACTGCTTTCGGCAATCTTTGCACCGGAGCATCTTCCGAGTCTCGATCTTGCCGATTCGGTCCCCATCACAGTGCGGGCAAGTGATCTTGCCATCGGGCCATTTAACGCGAGCCATCAAGTCGTTGCATTTGTCGATGTCCGAGAAGAACCGGACGGCTTCGATCAAGGTCTCGGGTAGGCCGTTTTGTGTGGGTTGCTTGCTCATGGCCCAATTCTACCGGATTGGGCTTGGTGAGTCAAGTATATTATTTCCTTTTTTCGCAACTCCAAGCCTGCCCGGGTATTCGTTACCATTTATCCATCCAGACTGCCACCGTTCGTTCGAAGTAGGCACCGGGTGAGATGGTCGGCGAGACGCTGAACGACCGTTATCGAATCGAGCGGCGCCTTGGCGGCGGCGCCCAGGCCGAGGTCTTTCTCGCGACCGACCTTCACATGGAACGGCTCGTCGCGATCAAGATCTGGAAGCCGGAAGGGGGCTTCACCGTCGAGGAATTTCTCCGGGAAGCCAAGCTGCTGGCCCGCTTCGGCGCGCCGCACTTCGTCACCATTCACGAGCATGCCGCCACGATCGATCAGCGGCCGTTCTTTGTGCTCGAGTACCTGCAGGGCGACACACTCCAGGACCTGTCGTCGCCGCTCACGATGGCGGAGATTCGACGCTGTGTCAGAAACGTCTGCGTGGGATTGCAGAAGGCGCACGACGAGGGAATCGTTCACCGCGACCTCAAGCCGTCGAACATCATGCTGCTTGATCGCGGAGCGAGAACCGAGCGCTTTGTGATTCTCGACCTGGGGATCGCGAAGATCACCGATGCAACCAATTGGCGCCGGACGCTCGCCGACGCGACGATGGCCGGGGCCGGAACACTCTTGTACATGGCACCGGAGCAGTGCAACGGCAATCCCATCGACCAGCGCACGGACATCTACGCGTTCGGATGTCTCTTGTTCACGCTGCTGGTGCACGAGGAACCGTTCGCGCACAAAGGGGGCAATTACCTCAGCGTTCTCAACGCGATTTTGAACGATCCCCCGCGCCAGCTTGCCGAGGTTCGCCCCGACGGAGCATTTTCGGCAGAGCTTGAGCAGCTGATTCAGGATTGCCTGGCCAAGAACCCTCAAGGTCGTCCGACCTCGATGACCGAAGTCGAGGCACGTTTCGAGCAATGCTTGCCGGACGATCCCTCTGCTCCGAGTCTCCTCGAAGCCGGTAAGACGAACAGGACCAGTGGCACTCGAACGGGGCGACCGGACGCGAAGTCGACGCTTCCCAATCGGCAACCGCGGCGGCGTCTGGTTGGAGCAGTGGCGGCGGCGCTGGTTGCACTCGGCGCACTGGCGTTTTTCCTGACGCGTCCGCGACCGGAATCCAAGACGACGCCGGAACCGATCCTCGATGCGTCGCCGCGGGTCGGCGAAAAGTCGGTCCTCGACGCGCCGCCGGTAAGCCAAAAGCCGCCCCTCACCCTGGTTGCCGGACCGCCGTTGCAGCTCAACGATGATCGCTACATCGTCGTCCGCAATCGGACGCTGAAAACTGACGACGCGAGCGGGAAGAATAAGAAGCAGAATCGATCTGGAGTTCTCGCGAACGACGGGCTTCCGACCGGCAAGTCGTATGACGTCGAATGTGTCGACAAGCCCAAGTTTGGTGAGCTGAATCTCAATCGCGACGGCACCTTCACGTACGCGTGTACCGCACGGCCGGGCGGCGAACTGGTTCGCGCCGACACGTTTCGGTATCGCGTGCGCGCGGCCGATCACGATCCCTGGAGCGACCCGGCGGTTGTGACCATCACGATCCAGCCCTTCTCCGATGACGAAGAGAGCGCAATAAAGCACATCGCGGCGACCTACGGCGATGCGGCGATTCGCACGGAGCCGAATTCGCCGGCGGTAGAACTCGATTTCAGCGAGCCGAATGTCCGCCGGCGCATTCGCGATGACTCACTGAATGTCCTCGATCCGCTCGTCGAAGTCGCGCGGGAACTCCGCCTCGACTCGCAGCCCATCACCGACAGCGCGATCGAACGTCTCGAACGCTTTGGCGAGTTGCGGATTCTTTCGCTGGCGGGAACAGATGTCTCCGACGCCGGCACAAAGCGCCTCCTCGGTTTCAAGAATCTCTCGGAGACTGATCTCAGCGACACGCTCGTCAGCGAATCGGCCGTCGCGGCGTTGGCAGCGGACCGCGGAAAGAAAGTGCCAGTGCACGTTGTGCGCGACGGACCGATCGATCGGCTGCGAAGTGCCGGGGTGGCAATTGCCGGAAAGAATGACGCGACGCTCGGCCGAAACGGTTTTGTCGCGACGGTGTGTCGCGCCGATCAATTTCAAAAGGTCGTGCCGTTATTGAGGGAGGCTCCGCGCCTCGTCGGCCTCGTTTTGACCAGTTCGGATGTGAGCGACGAACTGGTCACCGAGAATCTAGTCAGGCAACTCAAGTTTTTGCAGGCAATGGACCTCCGCGGAACGATCGTCTCGCCCCAGCAGGTCGCGCTCCTGCAAAAGCAATTTCCTGGTCTGAAATTGCAATGGGATTCTCCTTTGAGCCAGTTGCGGCTGGTCGGCAGCGTTAAAGACGAAGAGAGCGGCGTATCGATCGACTTCGCGGGCAAAAGGATCGATGGCCGCAGCTGGATCCTGTTGACCCAGGTCGAGAAGCTCAACACGCTCAACCTCTCCGGCGTGCCAATCGACGACTTGGCCTTCGAGCATCTGGTCCAACTCAAGTCTCTGAAGCAATTGACCTTGGAGGAAACCGGGCTCGCCGGGCAGCGGATCCTCGAGCTTTGCCGCCGGCTCCCGTCTCTTGTGAGGCTCGACGTTCAAAAGAGCGCCCTCGCCCGCGACAAGCTCCTGCTTCGCGCGATCCTCGCCGAATTGCGCGGCCATGATCGGGCCCAAGGATCGGTTCGTCCCGAGCCCGTCGACGAAGGTCCGGAGCTCTTGGTGGCTCCGTTTGACGAGGCCGCTGCGGACCGGGCGCGAGCGGCGTGGGCCGCGTATCTCAATTCGCCCGAAGAAACGACCAACACGATCGGGATCAAACTGCTCTTGATCCCGCCCGGTGAGTTCCGGATGGGGAGCGAGGAAACGTATTTGGAACTTGTCGATCGGTTCCCCAATGTGCGCGAGGCCGAAGAAGAGAATCCCGTCTCACGCTTGGGTTTGGAGAGCGCTCGCCCCCAGCACACCGTCCGGATCACGAGGCCGTTTTACCTTTCGGCGCATGAAGTCACGAACGGACAATTCAAAAAGTTCATCGCTGCGAGAAAAGCCCACTCCGACAAACGGAACCAAAAACAGGAATGGGGACTAAGCACGGGGCAGGCTCCCAATCTCCAGGAACTGCCGGTCTTCGAGGGACAGGACGTCCCCGCGTCTTATTGGGGCGTGGAGGCGAACGAAAAGGCGCCCGTCGTCAACGTGAGCTGGCACGAGGCAGCCGCGTTTTGCGAATGGTTGAGCCGGACTGAGGGAAAACTCTATCGACTGCCGACCGAGGCGGAGTGGGAATACGCTTGTCGCGCGGGGACAGTCACCCGGTATTGGAACGGCGATGATCCAGAGCACTTGACCCAGATCGCCAACGTTCGCGACTTGACGGCGCGGAACAAGTTCGGATGGCAGAATACGCTGAGTTCTTCGGACGGCTCAGTGTTTGCCAATGACGTCGGACATTATCCGCCGAATCGCTTTGGCTTGTTTGACATGCATGGCAACGCTGCCGAATGGTGTGCGGACTGGTTTTCGCCTGCTTATTATCGCGAGGCACCGGGTGCCGATCCGGTGGGGCCCTCAACGGGCGTGCTGCGTGTCGTGCGCGGTGGGAGCTGGCACAGCTCCGCAATCTTTTGTCGATCGGCCCACCGGGCAGCCGAACCTCCGTCGCGCCGCAGCAACCGCCTCGGCTTTCGCGTCGTCTATGTCGGAACGAAGGCGCCCTGGTCGCCGGCTCCGGCACCCGTCGCAACCCCCGCGAGAGGTCTCGCTCCCCCGCCGTTAGTCGCTCCGTTCAAGGAAGCACAGATCGATCAAGCGCGAAAGGAGTGGGCCCACTACGGTCAAATGGACGGGCGGCGGACGAACTCCTCCGGAATGACGATGATGTTGATTCCACCCGGCGAATTCCAGATGGGGTCGACGCCCGAGGAAATCGCCCGCGCGGTGCAATGGGACGCCTCCTTCAAGAAAGAGTCCGCCAATCGCGAACTGCCGCTCCATCGGGTTCAAATCACCCGTCCGTTCTACCTCGCCGCCCACGAGGTGACGTTGGGACAATTTCGTCGATTCATCCGTGTGACCGGTTACAAGACCGTCGCCGAGCGGGCAGGAGGCAGGGGAATCGGCTTGGACCAGGCGACGGGCAAATTTAAGACCGATAGAAAGTTCAATTGGCACAACACCGCGTTCCCCCAGGACGACAATCATCCGGTGGTGAATGTCTCCTGGAGAGACGCCATGGCGTTCTGCACCTGGCTCACCTGGAAAGAAAGCCGGCTGTATCGCCTGCCCACTGAGGCAGAATGGGAGTACGCGTGCCGTGCCGGGACCACAACGCTGTTTTCCTGCGGGGATGAACCGGAAACGCTGGCGACGGTCGGCAACGTTGCCGATCAGTCAGCAAAGCCGAAATTCCCCACTTGGCACTCGATCAAGGCCAAAGACGGGTTTGTCTTCACGGCTCCGGTTGGATCGTTCAAAGCCAACCCGTTCCGGTTGTTCGACATGCACGGCAATGCGCGGGAGTGGTGCAACGATTGGAGTTCCGACTCATACTACTCCGCGACGCCAATCAACGATCCTCCGGGACCGCCGGCCGGAACGAGTCGCGTCTTTCGCGGCGGAGGTTGGACCTCATCGGCCGGCTTGTGCCGGTCGGCCTGCCGCGGAGCATTTGTCCCATCGACCGCCAACCTCAACCTGGGCTTTCGCGTCGCGGCAGATCCACCCCGCGAATGAGACGAAGGCCCAAACCCACCTAATCAGTTCCGGAACCATCTTCGCTGCCCACAATCGAGTCTTACAGGTGCCACCGATGCCAGCTCGTCCCGCTAGCGGTCACGAAGCCTCGGCGCGATGCCGTCGATTTCTGCCTTGCCCGGAGGTGTGGTCCCGCAGTCCCGGAGGGCAATTACGTCGCGGTATTCGGCGACCTTCTTGGTCCAATCGAGGGTGTCTGTGTGAACCGTGCACGCGAATAATATCGTAAGATTGGTTGGATCCGAACGGACGTGCTCGCGTTGAGCGGCGTTCCGATTTGCGGGATGGCGCACAAGTCATCCGCGGACAGGACGCTCTGTGTACGAGATGACTTCGGAGAGCCGACTCTGTGCCGCGGCTCATTTTTGCACTGTTCGAGCCGTTCGCAGCTGGGAGAATCTTCGATGCTGCTGGAATCGAAACCTACTCTGTCTGATCGAAGTAAAGGCGCCGCAATCGCACTCCTAGGGCTGGCGGCCGGATTCGCCACCAGTTGGCTGTCGTTCGGTTGGTCGATGTGGGCTCGCATGGCTTTGGTGCTCGCCGCGGTCGTCTGCGTCTCGCTTTTGGCCGGGTTGCTCATGCGCGTGCGAATCCGGCGGCCCATTAAACCAGACTGACTCCCATGTGTGGACGATTTGCGCTCCGACCCCGGCCTCCGATCTTGTGGAAGTTCGAGCTACTGCGCGAACCCGAGTTGTCGCCGCACTACAACATTTGCTCGGATGTAGTGTGCCGCGGTTGTTCGACAGACGACAAGCATCGTGCTTTCGCGGTTATGCGCCGGCGTTCAGCGTGGTGAGATCAATGCGTAAGTTCAAGATCAAATCCGACCTCGCGATTGAACCCAGCGTTTTCTGGTCGAAAACTTCGATGCGATCGGTGAACTGGGAACTTTGGCCGATCGTCCGGATGACTTCGCCAAAGGAATGGGAGAACCGCCCGATCGACAGTTGGGAGGGCGACGTTGAACTGTTCAAGAGCTGGATTCTCTTGTTCGGATTGATCCCAGTCGATCGACACTCGTTCCGCCTTCGCAACACTCCCGAAGGTTTCGTCTTCAACGAGTGCTCCAAGTCGTGGGTGAACAAAGAATGGAATCACCACCGCACCATACTTGCGCGATCGCGGATGCACCGTCAGTGATCAAGTGGCCTTTTTGAGTCGGATTCCATTAGCCTCCGGCTGCCTGATACCGATTTACAAGCTCGTCTTTTGGCATCGCCACCGCCGCCTCAGAAAACGGTACTCGACGGCAGTCTGAGTCGGGCCGGTGCGTTTGCGGTGGGTCGTCTCGCGAAAATTAGTAGGCTGGCCTTAGGGATTCTGGTGTGAAACAGATCACTCACTCGGAGCGAAGCCATGGATGGCGGTATCCGCTTGACCGATGAAGAACGCAACGCGTTGTTGACGGCCCGCGCAGCTTCCGCCAAGGAGTTGTCGATCGTTGCACGGCAATTCGGTTGGGCACACCGCCGGTAATGTCTCGATTGCCCGCTGCCACGCCGATGCTTTCTGTTCGAATCCCATCGGCTGCCGGCACGTCGGATTTCGCCCAGTTTCCCTGTGCCATCGGATGGGTCCGGCCAATGCTTTTATTCACCGGAACGCGTGGCTCGCCAAAACGCGGGTCTGGGAGCTTTGGGCGAGGTCCCGATGTAGGCCCTGATCCCTCCTTCGATGGTGTTCCCATTCACTTTGCCTGCGTACTCGGCGGTGGCCTTCGCGTTGCCGACTTGGCGAGACACCTTGAAGGATAGGGCGGCGGCGTTGTATTTGCCGTCTTCGATGACCGTCTCTGGGCCATCATCTGCGATGAGACCTCCCGTCAGTTTGTCACTTTCCTGTTTCAGGCGCAGCGTCATGACCGTCATTCCGACCGACCACTTCCAAGTTCCTGAAATTCGGCTCAAGACTCCTCGGTTCGCTGTGTTTGCGGAAGTCTCGGCGCCGCTCTGGATCATTGTGCGGCTCTTGAACGTTCGATCGACCTCCCTGGGATCGACCCTCCAAAGGGTGCTGACTCGGTCGCGGACGAGTTTCAAGTCCACAACCTCGGCCCGCCCCCAGGACTGTCCCGCGTACGACAACTCGATGATTACGCCTCCGGTAAGGGTCGCGCGGAGCGGGTCGTCTCCATCCGGCGGGATCTTGCGTCCGTAGATCGTCAGCCGCTTCAGCTCTCGCCAAACGTTTTCTGGATCGTCTGCGGTCTTTCCCGTCCTGGTCCGCTGCACCGTCCATAGCGGCGCGGGTTTGCCATTATTCGACAGCGTGAAGACGAACGGTTTATGGCGGCTTCTGAGAGTGCGTTCAACCTCCGCGGGAGCGATCTGCCACGGCGCGTCCTCATTGGCCCGGATGAGCTTCAACTCCGTGACCTCAGCCCGCCCGCCGTACCTAACGTCGACTACGACATCGCCTTTTAGCGTCGCCCGCAAGGAGTCCTCACGATCCGCCTCGACGCTAAACCCGCTGATCGGCTGCAATTTCAGTTCGTTCAGATGCCGCCACACGGTATCGGCGCCCACGCGTCCATTGTCCCACCGTCCGGATTTGATGACGACCTTGCCGCCTATCGAAACGGCAATTGGAACGTAACGGGCGGCGAAGCCTGGCCGACCTGAGACGAGGACGATGCCGAGCGCAAGGATCAGCACGAGCAGTCGAGCGAACTTGTGCTCTCGCATGCGAGATCCCTTTAAGGAGAATCGCGGTTTTGCTATCGCAGGTTCGGCGAACATCGTCAGCGTGTGAAACACGATTGATTCCTCGTTTTCTTGGCATCGATAGGGTTTTCTGTCGCCCCAGCGATGCCATCCTCCGGGGCCGTTTTTTCGTTCGACACCTGGCATAAGCGGACAAACGAGGAATCTGTTACAGCTTCGATCGCTGGTTCTTCAATGCAGCCATCAATCGACAGAGAGTTCTGTCGATGACTCCCGAAATTTCCTCTGGCGGCATGACCGACGGAGTCTGCAATACTGTCAAATCAGCGCTGCACCAGAGGCAAAAGGTGGATGCCGGGCCTCGTGTAGAGTCCGCCGATTCCCTTGGGGCCATGGGATTTGTGAGCGGAAAACGAGGCTAAGTCGATGTCCGGCCAGTCATTCGTGCCGACAATCGTTCTTATGCACCAATGGCACGGTGCGATTCTACAGCACGGGAACTTGCCGCCCGGAGCAATCGCGCGCCTGGTTTTGCAGATCTACGCGCATTTTTCCCACGGCTTGCGTTGCGTCGGTGTGAAAGAGAGCGGCGGGACTCTTCTTGTGGAGCAAGCGCCCCAAGCAATGTACACCCGCCATGCCCTCTTTTGCTGATCAGAAACTCCGCAACTGCCTTACGCCTACCCAGTGTGGCTGAATGAAGAGGGGTGCTGTAGCGCTTCTCTTTCTTGGTCCGTGCACGGACATCAGCTCCGTTTTCAAGCGGACTCGGAGGCGCGGTCCTTGCGCTCTCGTGA
Source organism: uncultured Planctomycetaceae bacterium (assembly GCA_963800135.1). Taxonomy (GTDB): domain Bacteria; phylum Planctomycetota; class Planctomycetia; order Planctomycetales; family Planctomycetaceae; genus DASPSM01. The sequence goes on from CAWCZR010000004.1 coordinate 897,072, forward strand.
GAGCTGCCTTCCAAGCCAACGCGGCCGCTGATCGTGACGCGGGGGAAGTCGCAATTACCTCGCGCTGATGGAACATGCGACCGCTGATAGTTAAAGAAAATGGCCCGTGCGGGGGCCGCCCCGGAGGGCGGCCCCTAATTAAGCTGAGCGTCGGGACCGCCCATCCGGCCGAACTTCGCCTTTGGAGGCGAACCACTCATCCAGGATCTTGCGGACTGTCGTGATCGAGACTTGCAACTTTTTCTCAGCGATTTCCGTTATTGTGCAACCCGCCTCGTACAGGCTGGCCGCCAGCTCCACCTGCGCTTTGCGTCGGTCGGCGAACTTGGGTACGGGCAGATCACGGCTCGTATGCCACCATGCAATGGCATCCCGGACGGTCGCTTGGGTGGTGTGGAAATGTCGCCCGATCTCGGACTCCGAGTCCCCTCCCTCCCACCTCTGCTTGGCAGCGTCTGCGATCCGCTGGTAGAGCGGCGTCTGGCGCTGTTTTCTCTTCGGTCGGTCCTTGCGGTCGGGAATCGGTAATCCGCGGCGCTCAAACCAAAAATTGAAGAGGAGGGTCACGCGACTCCGGCGAAGTTCAAGTTTCTGCGCGATCTCCCAGTTCACGAATCCCTGGTCAAAAAGTACCTTCACACGATCGGACATCTCGTACTTCGGGTCGGCTTCGACAAACTCGACGGTGATCTTTTCGCCGGAGGCGTCTTGCCCGGTCGGGGCGTTCGGGGACTCTGACCCGTGCGCCCTGTTGATGGCGCTGACGACGTTCCGCGTCCGCAAGGCGAATTCGCCCCGAAGAAACGGGCGCTTTCGCCCCGGCCGCAAGACTTCACTCACCACGACATCGCCGATCAGATTGCCTAGCGCGATGGCCGCGGCAGGATTTTCGCTTGAGAGCACTTCGTGGAGGTTCACGAGCTGTTCATCGATCCACTCAGGCGTCGGCTGCGGAGGTTGGCTCGTCGTCGCGTTTCGCAGCTTCGCGATGTTGTGCGCGATTTGCTCCTTTTCCTTACGCCGATCGTAGAGCCTGGTATCGACGTCCGGGTCGTCGAGGCCGTCCTCAATTTTATCAACCATGCGGGCGATCCGTTGCTCGACCGCGGCAAGCTGCTTTTGGGCCGCGCTGAGTTCCGCGGGGACCGTCGATTCAAAATCGTTCCACGCCTTGAGTGCCTGTTCGTGCACAGCTCGTCGCCACGGCTCATCAGACAAAATCCGCCGGCCAATCTCCTCGAGGATCAAGCGCTTCGCGAGGTCCCGTGGCAACATGGTCCGACAGCGGCACAATCCGTTGCGGAAGGCCGGACAAATGAGATACCGACCGCGGGCTCCTCCGACATAGAAGGCCGACCCGCACCCGGAACATCGAATTCTGCCTTGGAGCAGATGCCGCGGACCCGACGCACCTTTTGGCGAGCCGGTGAGCTTGCCTTCGTCGTCTCGAAATGCCGCACAATCCTCTTCATTCTTATCGAGCCGGCGCTGGGCTTCGGCGAAGGTTTCATCGTCGATAATCTGCAGTTGCGGGAAACGTCGGATCCATCCCTGAGTTTCCTCCTCAGGCCGCAGCTCTTTATGAATCTGGCCGGTCAGGGGATCTCGGCAGTTCTTCGTTACCCCCCATGGCCAGATCCCTATGTACTTCATCCTCCGCAAGAGGGCCCGGACTCCACTACGGCCCCATGTCGTCGCCCCCTTTCGATGGTCCTTGGGCGCTTTCTTTGAGTTCAACTCCCTGACGATCCACTGTATTGATTGCTGCTCCCGGACATACCAAGAGAAAATCTTCCGCACCCAATCCGCCTCTTCCTCGACGATCACGTATTTCTTGGGGGGGCGGGCATTGCGTCCCTTTCCCCGAAGCGGAGCGCCTTCGATGGGGACCGACGAATATCCGAAGCAATAATCCCCGAGGCTCAAATCCTGGAGCAGGCTGCCGACTAAGCCGCGCAGCACGTTTGCACTGAGCGTCTCTGAGATATTGCTCGTGCTGAAGCCCAAGGATCGTGGCGAGCGTGAACCAGCCCTCGTTGGCCGAGTCGATGCCCTCAGTCACGCTCACGACGCGGACCTTGTAGACATAAACCAACTTCTTCAAGGTCGTCACCGTGATGACGCTTTCGCGGGCCAGGCGGCTCAGATCGAAGAAATAAAGCGTCTTGAACCGCCCTTCCTCGGCGGCTTTGAGCATCCGGTCGAACCCATCCCGCTTGAGCTTGGTGCCAGACACCGCTTCGTCCGCGAACTGGAGTTCGTCGGGAATCTGGTTGCCGTGTCCTTCCGCCGTTGCTCGACACGGCCGCTGCTGATCGTCGATGCTCTTTGCGTCCTGCTGATCGCTGCTGTAGCGGGCGTAGGACGCGGCGACGTCTTGGTAGAGGGCGTCGGCGTTGGCCTTCCTGTTGCGCCTCCGGCGACAGCACGCCGGCATCGGCACTGACCCAATGAGTGCGGCCGGGATTCCAGTAGGTACCGACTGTGCTGAAAGTGTGCTAGAAACAATGCCAAACAACGCCAACCAACCGCAAACAACCGGTAACGACCGGAAGAGCCTAACTCGAAGCCTTTTCAGGCGTTTGGTCGCAAATCGGAGTCTGCGTGCAGGTTGCGAAAAACGGCCCGAACGAATCCCCCCCTCTCCGCTCGCCTTTCAACGCAGCGGCGGCTCACCAAGTGCATTTCGTTGCCCGGCGACAGAGTAGAAGGCGCGATGGATTCATCGACCCGGGCAGGATTCTTTACGGCCCGACGTGTGTCCTGCCGGCAAGTGGCATCACGAGCGTAGACAACGGCAGGACGAACGTCAGGCTGGCGAAACGGGGCGCTGGTAGCGCTACACTATGCGACTCACGAGAGGTGCGTGTCATGGGGAACCGGGAAACTCGCGCGGCCCTGGAGCGGCACTGGACCGCTGCGGCCGCGGGAGATCAGGACGGGGAACACGAGATCTACCTCGACGATGTGATCGTCGAGTATCCCCAGTCGGCGGAGCGCGTGAGTGGACGACACAACGTGCAAGCGCTCCGCAGCCACCATCCGGCCAGGCCGTCGGGTTTCGTGGTCCGGCGGATGGTCGGGGAAGGGGACTTCTGGGTCACAGAGTACGTGATTAGCTACGACGGCCGGCAGGTCCTCACAGTCAGCATCATGGAGTTCCGCGGCGATAAGGTCGCCCGCGAGACGCAGTACTTCGCAGACCCGTTCGAGCCGCCGGCCTGGCGGGCCCAGTGGGTCGAGGTGATGCGCTGAGGCCCGCGGTGAGCCCGGCATGTCCAGCCTCTTCGTTATGGACCCTATCCCGCTGTTCGGGTTCTGCGTCGCGGAGCGACGCCTGAGGACCACCGGCGACGGGACACTTGGATCAGCTGTGGCCGCGGCCGGGTCCAGCGTGATGTCTGCTACAATTCAGAACGACCTACGCCCCGAGTCCCGCGTTGTCAATCCAATCGCGGGTTGTCTCTGCCGAGAGGCGCGACTATTGGCAAATCTCGCCGAACATTACTCGCAAACTCGCCGGTTTACGGAGCACCTGTGCGAGCCCCTGGCAGTCGAGGATTTCGTCGTGCAATCCATGCCCGACGCCAGCCCGACGCGGTGGCACTTGGCGCACACGGCTTGGTTTTTTGAGACATTTGTGCTGGCCCGTTGGGAGGCGAATTATCGGCCGGCCAACGCCGCTTTCCAGGTTCTCTTCAATTCCTACTACAACGGCGTCGGCGAAGCGTTTCCCCGCGCGGCGCGGACTGTTGACTCGGCCGACGGTGGCCGAGGTGTTCGAGTATCGACATGCCGTCGATGAGCGCATGACGCGACTGCTAAACAGCCTCGGCGATGACGGGTCCCGAGGCGGTTCGCAGGACATGGCAACTGTCGTCGAATTGGGAATCAACCACGAACAACAACATCAAGAGTTGATGCTCACGGACATCAAACACGCTTTCTCGTGCAATCCTCTGTTCCCCGCCTACCGGCAGTCGCCGGCCTGCGCTTCGCCGAGGGATCCCGAGCCGCGCGGGTGGTCTTCCTTTGACGGGGGTGTCGTGGAGATCGGGCACGCTGGTCGCATGTTTGCGTTCGACAACGAGCGACCGCGCCACAAAACGTTTTTGCATCCATTTGAAATCCGAAATCGTCTCGCGACGAATCGTGAATTCCTCGAGTTCATGAACGATGGCGGCTACCGTCGCCCCGAGTTGTGGCTGTCGCTCGGCTGGTCAACTCTGCGAGAGCAACAATGGGCGGCCCCGTTGTATTGGATCGAGCGGGACGGCAGTTGGCATGAGTTCTCACTCAGCGGGTTGCGCCGGTTGAACCTCGACGAGCCGGTGTGCCACGTCAGCTACTTTGAGGCGGATGCCTTCGCGCGCTGGTCGGGGGCTCGGCTGCCAACGGAAGCCGAATGGGAGCACGCCGCTTCGCCGCTCGACCTTAGTGGCAGCTTTGTGGATGGCAGCTTCGTGGAAAGCGAGCGTTACCACCCGGCACCGGTCGACGGCGATCCCGGACCTGCTCAAATGTACGGCGAGGTTTGGCAATGGACGGCCAGCCCCTACGCCGCCTATCCCGGTTATGCGCCGCTCCCGGGCACGCTGGGCGAATACAACGGCAAGTTCATGTGCAATCAATATGTTCTGCGCGGCGGATCGTGTGCTTCCCCCGCCAGCCACTTACGAGCGACCTACCGCAACTTCTTTCCGCCGGACGCGCGATGGCAGTTTACCGGTCTCCGTTTGGCTCGCGACGTAAGACGATAGCCAGCGGTGTTTGCGGAGCCGAATCGCCCCGCCTCACCCGTTCCTGAAACCCCCATGCTCGAGTTTCGCGGAGTCTCGAAATCGTTCGGCGGAACGACCGTCGTCCAGCCGCTTGATCTTGTCATCCAACGGGGCGAAGTGGTCGTCCTGCTGGGCCCCAGTGGCTGCGGCAAAACGACGATTTTGCGGATGGTGGCCGGCCTGATTTCTCCGACAAGCGGGCAGATCGTTGTCGACTCGATTCCGCTTTCCGACCAGACGATGCGTTCTGTCAGGCGCAAGCTGGGATATGTGGTTCAGGAAGGCGGTTTGTTTCCCCACTTGACCGCCATCGAAAACGTCACCCTGATGCCGCGACACGGAGGCTGGTCCCGGAAAAAGATCAGCGAACGGCTAGCCGAGTTGGTGGAGATGACCCAGTTTCCCGAAAGCGCATTCACCCGTTACCCGAACGAGCTGTCAGGCGGGCAGCGCCAACGGCTGAGCCTGATGCGGGCCCTCTTCTTGAAACCGCAGATTCTCTTGTTGGACGAACCGTTGGGTGCTCTCGATCCGCTGATTCGTGCAGGCTTGCAGCGCGACCTCAATGACGTCTTTGAGCGAACCGGAGCGACCGTGGTGTTGGTCACGCACGACCTGGTGGAAGCGGGCCGGTTCGCCGATCGTGTCTGCGTCATGCACGCAGGACGCATCGTGCAACAGGGGCCATTCGCCGAAATCCTGGAAAGGCCGAGCGACGACTTCGTCCGCGAATTCGTCAGTTCTCAGGTCGTCACGGCATGAAAAACCGGTCCCTCGTCAAGCTGATCGCCGTGGCTCTGGCGCTCTTGATCGCCGGGTTGGCCCCCCTTCCCCAGCGTTCCTTCCAGCTGCGGGTGGGATCGAAGAAGTTCACCGAGTCGGTCATTCTGGGCGAAATGATGCGGCTGTTGACGGAAGAGGCCGGGCTCAAGGTGGCGCATTATCGCGAGTTCGGTGGAACGCGGATCGTGTTCGATGCACTGGCAGCCGGTGAAATCGACATCTATCCCGAATACACCGGCACGATTACTGCGGAAATTTTCGCCGGCCAGAACGAGAACGCGATGCGCGACTTGCTGCGTCAGAAGGGCATCGGCATGTCCAAGTCGCTGGGATTTAGCGACACCTACGCGTTCGCCATGACGCGCCGCCGCGCCGTGCAGCTTGGGCTCTCGAAAATTTCGGATCTCAAACGACTGCCCGAGCTCCAACTCGCGCTCACTCACGAATTCCTCGACCGCGGCGACGGCTGGACCGCGCTCAAGCGCCGCTACGATCTTCAACAGCACAACGTCGTCGGCGTCGATCATGATGTCGCTTATCGTGAGCTTTTGGCCGGCGACGTCGACATCATCGACGTTTACTCGACCGACGCGATGATCCGCCGCAGCGATCTCGTGTTGCTCAAGGATGACGCGGCCTTCTTTCCCCGCTATGACGCCGTCTGGCTTTACCGACTCAATGCGGCGTCGCGGTACCCGGAATTAACCGCCGCGATGCATCGCCTGGACGGCACGATCTCCGAAGCCACAATGCAGGCGCTCAACGACGAGGTCGAAGCGGGCCGCAAAACGGAGACGCAAGCGGCCGCCGATTTTCTCACGCAGCAGATCGGGCTGCACGTCGATGTGCAAACGACGTCGCGCACTCAAATGATCACGAGGCACATCCTGGAACACCTCGACCTGGTGCGGCGGTCGCTCTTGCCGGCAATCGTCGTTGGCATCGCGCTGGGCATTCTGTCCCAACGGAATCCCCGCACCGGCCGACTGGTTTTGGCCGCCGTCGGCTTGCTGCAAACGATTCCTTCGCTCGCTCTGCTCGTGCTGCTCTTGCCACTGGTGGCGGCGCTCGGCTATCGCAGCATCGGCGAAGGTTCGGTGACGGCCGTGACGGCCCTGTTCTGTTATTGCCTGTTGCCCATCGTGAGGAACACTTACACGGGACTGGACGGGATCCCACGCGGAACGATCGAATCGGCCACCGTTTTGGGGCTTGGCCCGACGGCGCGGCTTGTCGAGATCGAGCTGCCCATCGCCTTGCCGACGCTTTTGGCCGGCATTCGCACTTCGGCCGTGCAAAACGTCGGCTTCGCGACGCTGGGCGCCATCATCGGGGCCGGCGGATTGGGACAGCCGATTCTGCGTGGAATCCGCGTCAACGACCTGTCGCTGATTCTGGCCGGGGCGATCCCCGCGGCTCTGTTGGCCTTGCTTCTGCAAGGATCGATCGACGTGCTCGAATGGGCCGTGGTGCCGCGCGGTTTGAAGCGCCAGGCCGATCCCCACGAATGACATGAATGAAATGTCGCGGAAAGGACGGGTGAGCAGATGGCGAAAGCGATGTGGAACGAGCATGTCATTGCTGAAAGTGACAACACCGTCGTCGTTGAAGGCAATCACTACTTTCCACCCGAGAGCGTGAAGTCGGAGTACCTGAAAGCGAGCAGCCACACGACGGTGTGCGGATGGAAGGGGACTGCCCAGTACTACGACCTGGTCGTCGATGGACAGACCAATCCGGGCGCGGCCTGGTACTATCCCACTCCGAAGGAGGCCGCCAAGCAGATTGCGGGACGCATCGCGTTTTGGAAGGGCGTTCAAGTCATCGGGTGAGCAGCAGGCGTCCCGTCGATCACTCAACCGGTTTCACCTCTTCCATCAACGTCCAGAATCCTTCGGCAAGCGTCGGATGGATGTAGATGGCCCCCTTGAGCATTGTGTATGGGGCGCGAGCCAGCATTGCAGCATGGAGGATCTGCACGAGCTCGCCCCCCTCCGAGGCCAGGATTGCGGCGCCCAGGATCTGATCGGTGGCTGCGTCGACCACCAGTTTCATCAGCCCGGCCGTCTCGTCGCGCTCGATGGCGCGAGCGACCCATGACATCGGGATTTTGCCGACCTTGATCGGAGCCCCTGCCGCACGCGCCTCTTTCTCGGTCAAACCCACGCGACCCAACTGAGGGTCGGTGAAGACGGCGTAAGGCACCGGACGGTGATCCGTCGTGAGGGCCCCACCCTCTATGAGATTGGCGTAAACGATCTGGAAGTCGTTGAAGGAGATGTGCGTAAACGCGGGGCCACCTTTAACGTCCCCGAGCGCCCACACGCCCGGCACGCTGGTCTCCAACCGATTGTTCACGTGGACGAATCCCCGTTCGTCCGTCTCCACGCCTGCCGCCGGCAGTCCCAGATCTTCCGTATTGGGCCTGCGTCCCGTCGCGACCAATAGGTGAGTTCCGGACAATGTTTCGGCAGGGCCCCGCGACTCTACTAGAAGCGCAACTCCACCGTCTCGCTTCTCCACCCGCTTCGTCGTGGCGCCGAGGATGAAGCGGACCCCTTCGGCTTCCAGAGCCGCCTGCAACGCTTCCGCGACGTCGGCGTCCTCGCGCGGCAGGAGCTGCTCGCCGCGGTGGACGATCGTCACGCGGCTGCCGAACCGCCGGAACATCTGGCCGAATTCAAGTCCGATGTATCCACCACCCAGCACGAGCAAGTGCTCAGGCAACTGCTTCAACTGCATGATGCTGGCGTTGTTGAGAAACTCGACTTGCTCGAGCCCGTCAACGGTCGGGACGTCCGGCCTCGCGCCGGTATCGATGAAGATGCGATCGCTGCTCAAAGTCTCGTCGCCGACGCGGACCTCGTGCGGGCCGACGAAGCGGGCATGCCCGTGGGCGAGTCGCAGCGTCTTGCGTTCGTCGATCTTTCGCTCGATTCCCGAGCGCCATTGGCTCACGGTCCGGTCCTTCCGGGCCACGATGCCAGACAGATCGACGCTGACCTCTCCGACTTTCACTCCCCATCGGCTTGCGTTCCGCACGTAGTGCGCGATCTGGGCCGAGGCGACCATCGTCTTGGTCGGTGTGCAGCCAGTGTTGATGCATGTTCCCCCGAGCTGGTTTTGTTCGATCAGGGCCACCGACCAGCCCCGATCGGCCAGCTTTTGCGACAACGGATTCCCGGCCTGCCCCGAGCCGATCACGATGGCATCGTAAGCCACTATCACAGCACTCCTCTGAGAAGGTGTTCCCATGCCTCAAAGTGAAGGGGGTGGTTACGAGAGCGCTGAGCCGCCCGGTCAGATCAGCCCGCGTGTTGCAGCACGGCAAAGTGCAAGACTGCGAACTCCCTCTTTTCAGTGGTCCATTCTCGGCGCAGCGTGAGTCCGGCGGCGGAGGCCACAGCTGCGAACTCGTCGACCGTGTATTTGTGCGAGTGCTCTGTGCAGATCGTTTCGCCCGGCTCAAACTCGACGGTTTCGCCGCCCAACGTGACCGTCTGCGCCCGGCGGCTGATCAGGTGCATTTCCACTCGACCCAGCTCCGCGTTGTAGCGGGCCTGATGGAAAAACCGGTCCAGATCAAAGTCCGCGCCCAGCTCGCGATTGATGTGGCGCAGGAGATTGAGATTGAATTCGGCCGTCACGCCGAGCCGATCGTTGTAGGCGGCTTCGATCGTCGGAATGCTCTTTTTTAGGTCGATGCCGATCAGCAGGCCGCCCCCATTGCCGCACATCCGCGTGATGCGCCGGAGCAAGGCGACCGCTTCGCCCGGCAAGAAATTTCCGATCGTCGACCCGGGAAAGTAGACCGCGGCATGCGACGCCGTCTGCCGCGAGCGCGGCAATGCGAAGTCTTTCGTAAAATCGGCGCACACCGGCAGGATTTCGATTCGCGGATAGTCGCGGGCCAGTTCCCGCGCGGTCTGCTGCAAGTGGTCGCCTGAAATATCCACGGGAACGTACGCAACCGGATTGGGCAGGCCGTCCAACAGGTACCGCGTTTTAACGCTGCTGCCGCTCCCATACTCGACCAGCATCGCGCCGGCGCCGAATCTGCGCTTCCATCTCGGGCGCGAACTGATCCATGAGGGCCAATTCCGCCGCGCGTTAGATAGTACTCGTCAAGTTGGCAGATGCGATCGAACAGCTCAGAGCCGCGGCGATCGTAGAAATATTTGCAGGGCAACTGCTTGGGCGTCGAGCGCAGTCCGGCAATCACGTCGCGAAAAAACACGCGCCGGGCTCTCGAGAAGCCCTGCTGCATGGTGACGGAAGGATTCATAGTTGCTCATCTCTCTAGGCCGTCCATCAAGGTGGTTAAGTCGAGAAGAACTTTGCAGCAATCCGTCGCCAGCATGAAATTCGCCGCTTCAAATTTCCTCTAAACAATCGTGAGCGAAGTGGACTCTTTACGATCGCAGATAGGGCACAAATTGTTGCGGCACGGGCAGCTCCATCTCATCGACAAAGCACCAGGCCCATTCTTCGCCCGGCTCGAACGAAGCCATCACGGGATGGTGCGATTGGTGGAAGTGCTGCGTCGCGTGACGGCCGGGCGAGCTGTCACAGCAGCCGACGTGACCGCAAGTGAGACAAAGCCGAAGATGCACCCAAGGCGTACCGTGTTTCAGGCACTCTTCACACCCCTCTGTCCGGGCGGGAGTCGGAACAAGCCCCTGCAGGTGTTGGCAGTGCATAACGGACCTCACGAGGAGTGATCCTGCATCTCGACGGCGGTCATCCGTGTCGGACGCAATCCAGCGTCCCTTCTCGTTCCTGCAGGCTAGCCATTATAGGCCGAGCTGACCTCCGGTGTCTGGTCGCTTTCCGCCCAAGGCGGGTTTCGAATCGCCATCCAGCCACGCGAGCAGAATCACGTCGGGAGCCGCGGGCGCACCGTGATCGGCCCATGGCCGTTGGGCCAATTTCGGAGTGCGAAAATCTGTCTTCGAATTTGGGCGGGCGGGAAATCCACCGATCAGCACTTCATAGGAAACACCTGGACACCAGCTCCAAGCTCGCGGCCGCACTCCAGGAAGTTGAAGATTCTGTTCTTGGCCGTCGCACCCTGCCACCTGTGAGAGACTTGGGATGACCAGGGACGAGGGCCAATAGTGGCGTTTAGAGATTCTCCTTCGATCCAGCTCAGTTCCACCCCATCAGACTGATCGCAATTCGGCATGAGTCAGGCCGAGAAGCAGATCGAGAACGCGGCGGAACTCAGGTTGCTTCGAGCCCTGCCAGGCAGTGAGTTCGCGTCCCTTCGCTGTGACGAGGTGAATTTGATAAGGGCCTCCGATCGACGGCATCAAAAAGTCGAAGAGTCGGCCGAACAATGCCTGCACGGGCCCGAAGAGGATGATCGTGCCCCACCCGGATCCCTCGTGCCCGTATTTCGTGTTGATGTAGGTCACGCCGCGCAGGTGACATCGTTGCGTCTTCACCGGAAAAAAGGCCACATGAAAACTCGTCGTGAAGCGGTCTCCTCGAATCTTTGAGGTACGAAACATTCCCGTCACTATCAGCGGGACGACACAGGCCAAGAGGCGTTCGCCCAGGCTGCGATGTGAAGCCACGACGATCGGCACCAGCAGCAGGATCAGGACGATGAGGCGCACCCGCATCGTCACGCCGAGCACAACCCGCTGGTCGGTGGGTTCCTCGACCGTTCTCGGCTCCCTCGCCTCGACGGGGTCAGGGGACTTCGGTTGAGGGTTCGGTCTGAAGGTGCGCTGACTGTTCTTTGAGGTCGCCACTGTCGCAACCTCAGCAAACTCGTCGGGAAAGTCCGCTGCGGCCGCGTCCACGGGCTGTGGCAATTCACTGTCTGGGCGAATCTCGACAATCCGTCGACACTTTGTGCACTTCGCCCGCCTTCCGAGCGCATCATCCCGGAATTTGAGCCGTGCGCCACATTCACCGCAGCGGACAATGATCGCCACGACTTGACCAATTCAACGGAGCCGGCATGCAGAGGCCGCCCATTACGGCGAGTTTCCTTGCGGCACGACGATCAACGTGCAACTGACGAAAAGGATCACAGAAAACGGCTTTCGCAGGCGAATTCATCTCGAGGAACCGGCCGTCATTTGCCCCTGGCTGCGCTGCCGCTCTTGGTCGACGTACGCGAGCAGAGACCGCGCGAAGGGGCTTTCGATTTGCAGCACGCTGGTGTCTAGGTCGACATTGAGAAACTGCAGCCGCAGCACGTCGCCCTCGGGGAAGTACAGCGGAGCCACGCCGCTGAAAAAGAATCCCTCCGACTCGAGGGCCTGGCAGGCTTCCGGCGTTCCCGGTTCGGTTAGCGGCAACTCGAGGTAAACGACCTCGACTTGCTGGCCGCGGCACAGCTCGCGATGAACGGTGCGGACTTGCTGAACGGTGTCTTTGCCGACTCGGCGAACCAGGATGTTCGCCCGCTTGAGCTCTGCGTGATTGTCGACGACGAAATCGCCGGACTCGGGAACGGATTGCGACGTCGCGAGATCAAGCCGGACTTGGAACTGCTCGTAGATTTGCCGGCACATCTCGCGGTGACGCGACGGGACATGAATGCGGACGGCGTCGACCGTGCCGAGATATTTAAAATAGAAGACGACGCTCATTCGTTGCGAGAGCGCCTCGCGCATGTTCCGGAACGTCCGTGGCGTTCGACCGAGGCTCACGCCACACGGTCGTTCGCCGAACCGCTCGACCATCTTTTGGCTGAACAGGTGGTTGGTCACCGTGCGGCCGAAGATGCCGGTCAAGCCCAGCCGGCCGGCCTCCTCCTCCAGCAGGAGACGCATCTTCTCCAATAGGTGATGATGCTGATGCTGGGGAAGGACCATGGCCTCACCCGATTCCGCGACGCGAAAACTCGGGTCGGGCCGCTCCAAAGCGTAGTGCCCGACAATCTCATCGCTCGTGTCGAGCGCGACCACTGAGACCAATCGGCCGGCCTCATTGAGGGCAACGATCTCCTCGGGATGATAAAGCTCGGTGTGAATGATGTAGCTGTCACCGTAGACGCGGCGCACGCAATCGACGACGCCCTCCGCGTCCTCAGCACGTAAGCGACGAACCGTGTACTCGGTCGCGAGCGTTTCCATGTTGTTCTCTTTTCCGGCATCATTGCGGAGCAAGTCCACAAGATAACATCACACGGGCGAGACGGTGATGCCCCGGACTCAATCTCTGACAGCGCGGGCTGTGGACGTGCGCCTGCCGTTGGGCTAGAACTTCCCTCGCTTTTCCACGAAGCCGTCAGAGGTGCTTGGATGACGCCGACCATTGTCCTGTTGCTCGCGGCCGTCGCCGCGTCCGACCCCGCCGCCGCTTCACAACCGTCCGAACTGCCGGCTGAGGCCCGCAAGCTCCAGCCACTCGCGCGTACCGCTCTGGGCCGCACCTTCCTTAAGGCCGCGGAGAGCACGCCGCCGTACGCACCACGAACGGTCTACCGCCGCGGCAAAACCCGCGAGTGGCTCGGCGTCGACGCCTTCGCGAAGCTGGCGGCAGCCGACCGCGCCGCCTGGACGCCGGTGGCCATTGATGAGGATACGTACCAGGGCCTCTTCTACGGCTCGCCCTTGGCCTATCTGCTCCCCCTGGAGCGGCTCGGCGGAGCCGGCTTCGGCACGTTGCGGGACAAGCGCGTGATCGACTTCGGCCACGGCGGCATCGGGCAGCTTCGGTTGTTCGCCGCACTCGGGGTCCAGGCGGTCGGCATCGACGTCGACCCTCTGCAGCCCATCCTCTACGCCGCGCCCGGTGACCAGGGGCCGCTGGGCACGGCGGGCGGTTCGGTGAAACTCATTCATGGGCGGTTCCCGGCCGACCCCAAGGTTGTGGCAGCGGTCAACGGCGGCTACGACCTGTTCCTCTCGAAAAACACGCTCAAGCGGGGCTACATCCACCCGGCAGAGAAGGTGGATCCGCGGATGCTGGTGAACGTGGGGGTGGATGACCCTGCCTTTCTCAAGGCAGTGGCGGCGACGCTGAAGCCGGGCGGGTGGTTTGTGATCTACAACCTTTGCCCCGCCCCGAACGCCGCGGGCAAGCCCTACATTCCTTGGGCGGATGGCCGCTGCCCTTTCTCGGCAGAGAACCTGGCTGCCGCCGGCTTCGAAACACTGGTCCGCGACGGTGTGGATGACCACGCCGCCCGCGCGCTCGGAGCCGCGCTTGGCTGGGACAAGCCGCCCGTTGACATGAAGTTGGAAAATGACCTGTTCGCCCTGGCGACGATCGCCCGCAAGAAACCGCTGGCAGGGCGAGAGTGATCGGCGAAACAATCCGATGATCAGTGTGTGGCGAGCTGGCTGAAGGCTTGAGTCTTTTGGTCATCCGACACGATGGCCGCCGCGGCGACGTTCTCTGCGAGATGCTCGACGTTGGAGGTGCCGGGGATCGGCAGCATCACCGGTGACCGCCAGAGCAGCCACGCGAGGGCGACTTGCGACGGCGTGGCTTTCCACTGCATCGCCAGCTTGCCGACCGGGCTGTCGGAGCGAGAGAGTTGGCCGGCGGCCAGCGGGAACCAGGGGATGAAGCCGATTTGCTGCTGTTCGCAGTAGGCCAGCACGTCGTCGGATTTTGTGTCGGACAGGCTATAGCGGTTCTGCACGCTGACAATGGGCAGAATCGTGCGCGCGAATTCAATCTGTCGCACACTCACTTCCGACAGGCCGACGTGCTTGATCTTCCCTTCGGCCACCAAATCTTTGAGTGTGCCGAGCTGGTCCTCCGCAGCAACTTTGGGGTCGATGCGATGCAATTGGTAAAGGTCGATCCGCTCGACTCGCAAGCGGCGGAGGCTCCCTTCGCAGGCCGCCCGCAGGTGACCCGGCAGCCCGTTTTCGACCCACCGCCCCGGCCCCGGTCGCTCGAAGCCGCCTTTCGTGGCGATCACCAAATCGCTGGGGTACGGAGACAGCGCCTCGGCGATCAGTTGCTCGCTTACCTCGGGGCCGTAGGAGTCGGCCGTGTCGATGAAGTTGACTCCCAGCTCGACCGCCCGCTGCAGGACCTTGAGGCATGCCGGCCGATCGACGGGTTCGCCCCAAACGCCGTTGCCGGTGATCCGCATGGCACCGAAGCCCAGGCGGGTGACGGTCAGATCGTTCCCGAGCTTGAACTGGCCCGCCTGATGGGCCAGCTCTCGCTTGGCCGCGTTGTCGTCGGATCCGGTCGTCATCGTGTCTCCTTTTTCCGGCCCAATGCTGAAGTTCCCGGCGCAGTCCTTGAGTTTACTTGGTGGCGGCCGCGTCGGCTCGATCTTTGGCAGCATCTCGCGATCCAATGAGAATTTCACCTGTCGAGACGTTCGCGGCAAGGGCGCGCCGGTGCGCCTGGGGACGTCGACCGGCGTCCGCAGAAATGGACGGGCGTGAACCGATTACCTGAACGTGAACTGAATCGCTGAATTCGCACTGAAGCCTGGCGAGGCAAACTCGGGCAAAAAATTGGCCCAGCGGGCGAATTCTCTACCCGACTTTTCCGATCGAACTATGATGCGACTGGTGCCTGATCGCCGAACCCCCCTGCGCAGGACTGTGTCTCTCACCTGCCAGGCGCCGCAGGCGGCCGGCACAATTCTTGCCAAGATTGGTAAGGGATTGACGAATACCTTCCAGAGAACACCAGTCAGATTTTCGGGCCGCACATGATCCGCATGATTCCCCTCCTTGAAATTCTCGCCGTCGCGGCAATCGCGGCAGTCGTTCTTTTTCGGATCACGCGTCTGCGGGCCCGCCGCCGCTGGCACACGGCGCTCAACGCCTTCGCCCAGTTGCAGATCGAACACCAACCTCGGCGACGAACTCAACGCAATTGGCGGCTGCCTCCCGAATATGCCGCCATCATGAGCGGCGCCGATTCGCCGTCAGCCATCCGCCGCTTCGTGGCCAACAGTCCAGGCATGGTGCGCATGGGCGAATCCACTACGGGCGCTACGTGAATCCCCGAGTGAGGATTGAGGCACCGCTGACTCGCGTCAGGGTCCCGTCCACGTATGTGAGCGCGTGATTCTGGTGGACGGCGAGAAATCCCACCGGAATCGTGACGGCCACCCCCTTTCCCAAGCCGACGGCTCGCCGTCGGTCTTTTCTTGTCTTTCTCTTACGTTTCTTTTTGGCGTGAATCGTCTTGCTTGTTCTTTGCGCGAAATCGCTGCTGCAGGAAATACAGGACCGACGGCGCGCCGTCGGCTTGGGAAAGGGGTGGCTCTGATTCGATTCCCCAGTCGATCGCGCCCGTCGGCGTTATGCCCACGGAGGATCTATTGGTTCGTGTCCCGCCGCGATCAATCCCGTCCCAATCTGTCCGGTCCCGGCAGCGTCTCGATCCCCACTTTGCCGCTGGCAATCAATCCCGTCCCGACTTCCTGGTTCAAATTCGGCCGACTTCCTGCTTGGGGGTGGCACTGGACTTCGGCGAGCTCAGGCATCGTCCGGTTCCGTAGGGCAAGCTGCCAGCTTGCCCTTCGCCCGCGGCGCGCAACGTGTCCGGGTGCGCCGGCTGACTCGACTCGTCGCCCGCACAACTCAATACGCACTCAACAACAAATTGTCCGACTCAGATCACTCAGCTCGACAACGCTGGGGACGCGTCCCCGGCGAAAGTCGTCAGCTGGCCTGTCCCGTCCCGCTGGCCGGCTCCGGTGCCGGCTCGGGCTTCGGCTGCGATTCGCTTGGCGGAGCCGGTTCGACAGTTGGGCATGCCGCGCGGGCCGCGAGCTCGCGGCGGATCTCGGCGAAATTCGGGCAACGCGACGGGGTCGGGCGCTCGACGAACTGGCCGGTCGCCACGTCGTAGACTTTCGGATCCGGCTTCACCGGTCGCGACTTGAGTGCCTCGGCCGACAGGTCGAAGGCTTGCACGCGGCTGTAGGTGATCTTCGGCCGACGGCGGTCGACGATGGTGTCCACCGTTTTCACGACGACGCCCCGCTCGATCAGGCCGTCGAGCACGCGGTTGATGCGGTCGCCGCTCATGCCCAGCGTGTCCCGCAGGTTACGGCACGTGCAACCCTCCGGGTATGCGGTCAACATTTCGAGCGTTCGCTGACATTGCCGCTCGAACGTCAGCGCCCGGCGACGCAGGTGCCGATCGGCGTTCGCCGCCACCCACTGCTCGTCGGCCCGCATGTCGAACGCCGTGACTTCGCGCACGGTCGTCAGCCAGCGGCGCGCGTTCGCGCCCGCCTCGAGTGATTTGTCCGTCGCAAGCGTTTCGTCGACGTCGATTTCCCACAGCCCCTGGTCGCCGAGACGGTTGCCCGTGGTGAGCCACAGTTCGTGCGGCCCACTGCCGACAGCGAACGGCCGACGCCGCGACACGAGCAGCCACTGTCCGGCGCACTCCGCCAGGCCGTTGCCGGCCAATTCGTCGAGCGTGGCCGGATCGCCGGCCCGTCGCGGCGGTTTCGAGTGCTGCACGATGAGCACGGTGCAGCCGACCGCGTCGGCCAACCGCGTCAACTCGCCCAACATTTGCCGCACGTCGGTCGGGTCGCCCTTGCCGCGCGATTTGCCACCGAACGCGAGATCGGCCGGATCGATCACCAGCAACAGCGGCTTCTGCACGAGCAGAAGTTCTTCCAGAGCCATCAAGTCGAACGGGCTGTCGAGCTGCGGCACCTGGGGCGAGATCACTAAGTTGTCGAACGCCGCGAGCGACAAGCCGCGAGCCGCACAAATCCGCCGGGCCTTCGCCTGCAGCGAGGGCAAGCCGGCGTCGCCCGCCAGGAACAGCACGCGTCCGGTCTCAGCCACCGGGAAGCGACCAAGAAACGGCGTGCCGCTGGCGACCGCGATCGCCAGGTCAAGCGCGAGCGACGTCTTCAGCGTCTTGAACGACCCCAGCATCGCGCTGGTCTGCCCGGCCGCCAGGATGCCGGGGATCAGGTATCGCGTTTCGTGCGCGACGGCATTGAGCGCGGAGCCATTGAAGAGCGGAAACCGCTGGGCGAAGACTTCATCGATGGCGGCCGCGATCGGCCACGACGGCTCGGGGTTGTACGTCTCCGGCGTGGCGTCGTCGGGGACCACGCGTAGAGCCGAATCTTCCCCCGCCTCGGCGCCGCCGCGCTGCAGAAAAGCCTCGAACCGCCGATCTTGCGCCTCGACCGCCTCTTTGTAGGTGCCGTACGCCCGCCCGCCGACCATGAACCGTGCCGGGGCATTTACGTTCTCGTTGCCGTTTTCACTCTCGTTGACCGTACCGTTCACCATCTTGTCCTCCCATTGGGTTGGCGCCGTCGCCCATCGGGAGGCTTCGGAAACGAACAAAGCCATCGCCCAGACAGGCGACGGCTTTCGTTAAGAAACTTGCGGCGCGTTAAGCGCCTCCGTCGTACGGAAATTCAGATTGTGGGAGAAGCGGGCTTCTCAGCCTCCATTATATCCCGCTGTGACGCCGGCGACGCAGGCGAATTCTGTAGGGCAAGCTGCCCCTGCCGGGCTTCGATCGGCGCCACCAGCCACGCGGCCAGGTCGACCTCCGGAATCCGAGAAACGATTCCCCTTTCCCAAGCCGACGGCTCTGCCGTCGAATCTTTACCTCACCCCGCGGTGATTTCTCTACGCAAAATCGCAGAACTGAACGAGGAAGAAGACGACGGCAAAGCCGTCGGTTCTTTGCCTTACCCGTCAGGCCGAGGTGATCGCGCGAAGAGAACTCGGAGAGCAGAAAAACGAAGAAAACGACGGCGGAGCCGTCGGCTTGGGAAGGGGATGAGCGGTTACGATTCCCTCTACGAACTCGCGCCGTCGAGGTCTCGCGTTTCCACCGCTGTCCCAAGCTCCCGCGCCGCCCATGCAACGCGCAAGTGCATTCTTCGCGGGCAACAGCGGAAGCCCCACCAAGGTCGCGCCGATTTCGATCTTCGGCGGACAGGTGAACAACGGCGCCCCGACCAAGGTCTCGCCGATTATCAGCAAGATCCCCGTCAGTCCGGTGACCGGCATCTTCGCGGGCAACGGAAGTCCGACCAAGGTCTCGCCAATTATCGGCAGGATCCCCGTCAATCCGGTCCTGTCGATTTTTGCCGGGCAGGGCGGCACCGGCGGAACCTCAACCAATCCCGCGCCTCCGAAAACGTCCCCGCCGCCAAAGGGTGGCAAGGGAAATGGGCACGGTTCCTACGGTTACGGTTTCTACCGCGGTTACGCGTTCGGTGGTCCTTCCGGTGTCAGCACAACGACGGCGGTGACGTCCGTGAGCGCAGGTTCGACCGCCGTTTCGCCCCAGACCGCGACGGCGAGCGGCGACAATACGCCGGTGGCTGCCGATCCGACCTTCACCGTGAATGGCTCCGACTTCGGAGCTCAGGAAGGTCGCGTGGGTGTGATGGTTGGGCAGGATGTAGTTCCGGCCCAAGTCGTCAACTGGAGTGACAACGCGATCACGATCACGGTTCCACCGGCCGGTTTGAACGCCGCCGGCAAAGCGACGCTCGTCATTCAGCGGGCCGACGGATCGACGCCTCGGACGATGAATGTGGAACTGGCGGCCAAGTAATCGTCGCATCGGAAACCGCAGAGGGGACCGGCTCGCGGCCGGGAGATCGAGAGATCTTCCGTCCGTTTTTTATTGAGCGTCGGATCGCGGCGGGTTGATGGACGTGGGAGCGTTCCTCTCTCGGTCCCGAGCTCTGGTTGGGATCGCGGAAAGCCCTGAAGGCGCGAGATCACGTTCCTTCGTCGCCGGCCTTGTCGCCCTGATCGCGCGCCGATACGCCCGACGCGGAGCAGTTAGGCGGCAAGCGCAACAAGAAGCCCGCGGGGAAGACGGCCTCTCGCGGGCATTGTTGTGAATTCCTGTCACCAGAAAGCGAGCGTCACTTCGCCGTCAGGACATTCACCGAGTTATTGAAACGATACCCGCGTGCAGGCTGGTACAGGCGGTCAAACTCTGAAGACTGCCTGATCTCGATGTTTCTTTTTGGCAACAAAACCTCAAAGGCGGGGCATTGGAGACGATTGGCGCGATTTAGCCGCAGAGCCATCGAACGACCGCGCCCGTCGAGGGCTGAATCGCCCGAGCAAGAAGTGGAATGCCAGCGAGAATTACGAAGACAATTGCCCAGGCCGTGAGCGGATGCAGCTCGCCGCCACCGTCATACCACTTCCGTTTGCGCCAAAACGTGGCTTGGCGTATTCGTCGTCCGTGCCATCATTCTAGCGGCGCTTCCGACCGAGGAAAAATCGATCGTCCCTGCCGGGCCGCGGAAAAAGTAAGATGGCAGAATGTCGCAGATGAATCGGCCGGAGGGCGAGGGGGGGGGTTGTTCGCAGTGCGGGGCTGCGCTGCCGGCCGACGCCGTCGCTGGGCTGTGCGCGCAGTGCTCGCAGCGTTCCGCCCGCGAGGCGACCGGCGATACCACGCACGACTTTCGGCCCGAAGCGGCCAACATGGCCACGCTGGCCCCGCGGACCACGGAGCCGCGCAGTCCGGAATTCGCCAACGCGGCGGACGGGCCGCGGCGGTTTGGCGATTACGAGATTGTGAGCGAGATCGCTCGCGGCGGCATGGGCGTCGTCTGCAAGGCGCGGCAGATCAGTCTCGATCGGACCGTCGCGCTCAAGACGATTCTCTCCGGCCAGTTCGCCTCCGACGACGACGTGCAGCGGTTCTACACCGAGGCCCGCGCGGCGGCCAACTTGCAGCATCCGAACATCGTCGCGATCCACGAGGTCGGGCAGCACGCGGGCCAGCACTATTTTTCGATGGATTATGTCGAGGGGCGGAACCTCGCCGCGCTCGTGGCCAAAGGCCCGCTGCCCGTCCCGCAGGCGGTCCGCTATCTCAAGGCGATTGCCGACGCGATTCACTTCGCGCATCGCCTGGGCATTTTGCATCGCGACCTCAAGCCGTCGAACATCCTCATCGACTCGTTCGATCAGCCGCGGATCACCGACTTTGGACTCGCCAAGCGGATCGGCGTGCGGGACGTGCCGACCCGAGCGGGCTCGAGCGAACCGGCCGACTCGGGGCTGACGACCGCGGGACAGGTGCTGGGGACGCCGAGCTATATGCCGCCCGAGCAGATCGACGCCGACCCGGCCCAATTGGGACCGGCGAGCGACGTCTATTCGCTGGGGGCGATCCTGTACGAGCTGCTCACCGGGCGTCCGCCGTTTCGCGGTCGCACGGCCCGCGACACGCTGCTGGCCGTGCTGCAGTCGCCGCCCGTCGCCATTCGGCGGCTCAATCGCAGCGTACCGCGCCGCCTGGAGCGAATCTGTCTCAAGTGTCTCGAAAAGGATCCGAGCCGGCGTTACCCGTCGGCCGCGGCGCTGGCGGACGACCTGGAACGCTTCACGCTGGGGCAGGAAACGCAGGCTGGCGCCGACCAGAAGGCGCTGACCCCGCGGATTCTGCTCGGATCGTTGTTGGCGTGTTGCCTGTTCTGCTGCGGCGGGCCCGTGATGCTGTACGCCTGGTTCCAGGGCGGCGATTTTCGGCGGATGGAGGAGGGATTCACCAAGACGGTCGACAAACTCTCCACATCGGTGGGCAGCAAACTGGCGTTGCACAAGTTGGCCCAGGCGTGGCGACCGCCGGCCGACGGCGCGAACGGGGGGCTCTTTCCCGAGCACGTTGCCGCCTACACGCGGGCGGCGCGCGACGAGAATGTCGTCATTCCCGAATTCCGCATCGAGCTACCCGGCTCGCGGGCCGTCTACCGATCGCCGCCGGGGCAGGTCGAGTTGTTCGTCTACCGCGCGACGGCTCCCGAATGCAGCAAGATTTTTTCGCGGGTGAATTCGTCCTTCAACGACGAACATCTCCGCGTGGAGGGGGACAGCTTCCTGCACTATGCCTACGGATTCGGCGGCCGCACGCAAACGGGAATCTTTCAGAGGGCGGCCGACCGGCTGCTTTTGGCGAGGACGACTGACGCCGTCGACCCCGAGGTGTTTCTCCGCGACTATCTCATGGCCACCACGCCCGCTCCAAAGGTGCCGTCCCCCAGCGCGGACAGCTCGACGCAGAACGCCGTGGTGACGCTGACTGACAAGGGATTCAGCCTCGCCGACCTGGACAAGCTTGCGTCCGACGACGGTCCGCCCGAGTCCGGCGCGTGGCGAGCGGTTAGGGTGCTCACCATCTTGGTTCTGATCGGGGCCGCGGCGGTCGGCATGTGGCGCGTATTCGCAAAGGCGGGCCTCCCCGGCTGGGGGGCGCTCGTGCCTTATTACAACCTGGTGCTGCTGATGCGGCTGGCCGGCAAGCCCGGCTGGTGGGCGATCTGGTTCTTCGTGCCGTTCCTCAACATCATGATCTACACGATCGTCACGCTGGAGATCGCGAAAAACTTTGGCAAAGGGGTCGCCTACACGCTCGGCCTGCTGCTCCTGCCGATCCTCTTCTACGCGATCCTCGGCCTGGGCCGAGCGGAGTACAACCCGACGCTCTTACGACTGCGCCAGCAGGCGGCCGCGGTGTGACACCGGCTGGTCTTTTTCAAGCAGAGGAAGAGTCTCACCACAAAGGCACAAAGGAACGAAGGAATTTCGATCTTTTTGCTCAGCTCTTACTTCGTGTCTTTGTGCCTTTGTGGTGAAAGAATCCTATTAGTCTAGATCGCAGAATGGGATTGATTAAGCGCGAAACGCATCCTCGCGATACTCGGTACTGGGTCAGTTTGAACTAACTTCCGAAAAGTCGAGCAAGCCCACGATTTCTTCGATCGACCACTTGTGATCGGCGACGCCCGCCCGCATGGCCGGAGTTGAGCGGAGCGTTTCGTGGATGCGCCCAAAGTTGTACCACATGAAGTGCAGGGCAACCGCGTGGGCGTGGTTCTCGACCTTCTTTGAATGGGCATTCGTGAGCCGAGTAAAACGGCGCATCGACATGCGCATCGTGAGGTTCGCCCGCTCCGCGTAGCTGGTCGAGACGTGCTCCGGATCGGGGTTGCCCTTAATCGCGTGTTTTTGGCAGCCGATGCACACGCCTGGGCTGTAGCGAGTCTCAGCCTGACCGCCGCCCTGCCCGTAGATTTTGACCAGCATTGCGTAGTCCACTTCCCAGCCGAAAGCGTGTTCAACGACTTGCAGATAGGCGTGGTGGCCGTCTGACGTGATTTGCACGCGGTGGGTGAGCCGGTCCGCAAGATCAGAGACGAAAGCCTTGGCTGCGTCGCCGTCCCGCGTGCCGACCAGCCAACTTGGGATCAGCTTGATTTCGGCATCGATCGCTGTCCAAGTCCACACGTCGCCATAGCCAAACGTACCCCGCTTGTCGGCCGGGACGTTCTTGGACTTCGCGTAACAAAAGCACCAAATTTCATCGAGCTGCAAGCGGCGGCAATTAAGGTTCCGCAGCGCTTTGTCCTGATACTCGGCGCAGGCGCAGCCGAGATCGGCCAGCAGCTTGACGATTGTGTTTTTCGCGACGCCGGTCATTCGGACCGTCGCCCGAATCGAGCAACCTTCGACACATTAAGCACAAGCACGCGAGTGCGGTCGATACAAATTTGACTGAAGGGGACGACAGCGGGCTGCCGGAGAATGAACAGATCGTCAATGCTGAGGCGTCAGAGTGCATGATCCCCAAAGACAAACTGGACTCGTTCATCGCGCGTCACAAGCCGCTTTTTTATCGAACAAAAATCATTCAGTTCGCCCACGCTCGCGGCGTCCATCCGGGGATCGTTGTCGGGCAGCTTCATCATCGTAAGGCGCTGCCGATGACTCATTTGGAGAGGCTGTTCGTTCAAATCCGGCCGTTTATTGTCGGGCAGGCTCTCACCGACGGATGGGAAAAAGTGGCCAGGGTCACGAAACAGGACGGCTAATCATGTCAACTGGCGGATATTTCGAGCTTTTGCAGCGATTTGCCGATGACTTTTTCGAGCAGACCAACAGCGAAACGGCCACTACAAAGGACATCGCGGTTTGGGCAATCCAGACAGGACGATGGGATCCCCCTTCCGACTTAATCCTTCGGAAGTGCCGTGAGGACTTCGCAAAGGCGCTTCGTGAGCAACACATTGCGGATCGCTACGGGCGGCCGGTCCGCGCCAAGCACGTCGCGAGAATCACCCGCGGAGATCAGCAGCTTCACTTTTGGGCAGACATTCGCCGGGCTCCTCGGCACCACATGGAGGTAGCGTTCCAGCAACGGCGCGAGCAAATCGTAGGCGATTGCCGGCAGTTAAAGCGGGACATCGACTTTTACAACGAGTCGCATCCCAAAGCCCGGCCGATTCAGATGGTCTTCGACTTTCGCGATGACGTGGACGAAGGCGATTTCCCGACCGAATATCCAGCCAGGAAACCAGCCTAGCGGTCGTCCTTGCCCTGCCAGCGCCGCCGGGCCGCCTTCTTGGCGCTCTCTTTGCGTTGCTTGGCCGTAAGCTTGGCGGCCCTCGCTTTTCCGCCCTTCAATCCCCCGAGCCTCCCCAGGGCAACGGCGGCGGGATTCTTGCCATCTTCGGCCGCCTGTGGCGCAGGAGCCGCCTCAGACGTTGCCTGATCGACGATTGCTTTCGCGAGCTGGTTGACATCGCGGGGAAGTTTCTTGGCTCGTCGCTCAGGCATGGTGTCTCTCGAAGATTCGCTGTAGAACAAAAGTGACGCCAGCGTCCGCGAGCGCAAGCTGAAAGGCGTGACCCAGATCCTCACGTTTGGCGACGACCGGCGCCGATCCTTCGTCGAGTAGCTGCCGCACATCTGCGGCAGCCTTTGCAAGCTGGTCCAGTCATCGGTGACATAGGCGTCGCACATCTCGTCCCATTTGTGCTGTATCTGCATGGTTGCCCCCCCTGCTTGAGCGGTTTGGCATACTCAAAGGATGCCGTTGGACAGCCCCAGCGTCAAGATGAAGGACATACCCCAAAATGTGGCCGGAAAGATTCTCGCCGTGGCGGTCAGTTGCTTTTGCGGCCGGTCTATCGGCCATCACCCTCTGGGGAGGGTGGCGTGAATTAGGCGCTCTTACCGCCTTCCTGTGCTTCCTCCCGATGTGTTTTTACGTCGTTGCCGAGGAAATCGCGAAGCTTCGGAGACAGGTGAACGAGTTGCAACGGCGTCTCGACGAGCGCGACCGTTTATCTGGTCAAGCATCGGCCGGTTAGCAGGCCGGGCGATTAGTTTCAAACTGACCCAGTACCCGATACTCACTTCTGACGAGCAGCTGTCGACGCGGTGTGAGCAGATTTCTGCGCGAGCAGGCTCAACAGCAACTGGTTGTCGACGAACGGGCGGTCGCCGGCGCAGCCCCATACGATGCGGCCGCTCGTGTCGATCACGAACGTGCCGTGCTTGAGGTCTTCTTCGCGGTCGTCGCTCGGCCGCGTGTAGACGCCGTATTGCTCGGCCACCTTGTTGGCCCGGTCGGAGAGGACCGGGAAGTGAAAGCGGCCGTATTGTTTGAAGCGGGCGGCCGTCGTCTCCGACGGATCGGCACTGAGAGCGACCACGTGCGCGCCGGTTTTCGCGAACTTTGGCAGATCTTCCTCCAGAGCGAAGAGCTGGGCGACGCAGTGGCTGCAGTAGTAGCCGTAATAGAAGACGACGACCACCGGGCCGTCGTGCCGCAGCTCGTGCAGCGCGACGCGATGCCCGTCGGTGTCGACCAGCTCGAAGTCGGGAGCCGTCTTGCCAACGAGCGGGCTGGGCAGCTGTTGGGCCAGCGGGTTGTCGGCCGGTTTCGTTGCCGTCTCGCCGCGGGCCGCCGACAGAAAGGCCTTGGCATCCGTGGCAACGTCGCCTGTCGGCACCAGGCCGTACTCGTCAGCACCGCTGGGAACCCGCGCGCGATAGACGATCAGCGCGACGCAACAGACGGCGCCAACAGCGAGCAAGCCGAGAAACAACCACGTGGCCGCCGACCGCCGCGGCCGCCGCTCGTTCGCACCGTTGGCCGCGAGGGAGGCTGCGTCAGTTGTCGAGCCTGGTGCTGATCCTGTTGAAAGCATCGAAATATTCTCTCCGTCGACGTTCGTCGCCTATCCCCACCCGGAGCCTAGCAGATTTCGCTCACTCCGATCAGGCTGCGAAGTGGAACACTCAGGCATTGCGCACGTTTCCTGTCGAATGCCTCGATCGCGGACGCCGTTACGCGCCTGGTTGCGTTGGCGTCGCCGGGCGGAGCTTCGACGCGGAATAAATCCGCGCCTGCCGCTTCTTCCACCAGATGTAGATCCCCGTCACAGAAAGCATGGCGATCGCGAGCCCCACAACAGAGACAATGACGCGGTAGGCCAGGTAGTCGACCGGGTCGACGATCAAGTGCAGCGCCCGCAGCCAGTTCGCCACGGTGTTGCCCAGGTGCTCGGTCCGCGTGCCGAGAGGAACGGCCAAGGCGCCCGAGTTCGCATCGAAGAACACGGTCTCCAGCCGGTCGTGGGGGAACGAGCGGTCCGTCTCGACCGAGTAGTTATAGCGTCCTGAGTAGCCGAAGAAGTTGAGCGACACCGGCCGCACCACCTGGAAACCTCCGCTGGCGGCCCGGTCGCGGATGATCTTGTCGCCCGCGGCTTGCGCCGCACGCCAATCGAGCTTCGGTTTGTCGATGGGGTGGCTCGGATAGTATTTCGTGATCCACGTCGAAGTTTCTTCGTAATCGAACAGCCGCCCCATGACCCATTCGTACACGCCCCATTTTTCGACGAGATTGACGCTCGACCAGGCGAACACCAAGAGCAGAGGCCAAAGCCATAACCCGCCGGCCCGGTGCAGGTCGAAGTTGACGCGAAAGGCGCTGCCCCACTTGACCAGCCACGCGCGTCCGAACCTCGACCAGAAACGACGCCGCGTGGTGGGCAGCGTGAGATAAAAGCCGATAAAGCAATCGACCGTCCAGACGACCGCCACGAAGAACAGGATCCATCCGCCGATTCCCCCCAGCGCGAGCGACGTGTGCAGCTCGTAGACGAACGGCATGACGTTGGGCAGGAAGCCGGTCGCATATTTCCCTTCTTTCAGGCGGCCCAGTTCCTGGCCGGTGTACGGATCGAGCACCAGGTAGCCGAAGTCGATGTCGTAGGGCTTGCCGGTCTTCGGGTCCGTGATCGCAGCGCAGCGAAGCACGACCTGGTCGTCGCGCATGCGGCCGAAGTAGGCCGCCCGCGCCTGCGGCACGATCTGCGGCACGCGGGCAGCCAGCGTGGACGGATCCAACCGCACGGCCCCCGGCTGAGGCGAGGCGACAAACAGCCGCGGGTTGAATAACCGGGTCAACTGTGGGTTGAACGCCAAGAGCGCGCCGGTGAGTCCCTCGATCAACAGGAAGATCGCCATCGCCAGGCCGAACCAGCGATGCAGCCAGACAAAGAACCGTCGGATCATCGGTCGAGACTCCAGCCGGGCTGTCGTGGGGACCGCCGCCGAGCAAGGGTTGCCCGAGGCGCGAGCCGGCTCAGTGCTGCAGCTTTGTCACGGCGTGCGGCCCGGGCTTGGCGGGCTCGCTTCCCACGACCTGCAGATCGAAGAAGTAGTCTGTCTTGCCCGGGGGTTGGTGATCGATCAAGAACCCATCGAGCTTCGCGTTGACGTCGGGGTCGTTCTAGAGGTTTTTCAGGCCGTCGGGGCCGAGATGCCCCATCCGCGTGGCTTGCCGCAGCACGACGAACGTCACGACGTACTTGCCGGCGGGCGCGCCGTCGCGATCGACGTACGTGCTGAACGCGAACTCGCCGTTCGGCTTGCAGGTCGTCTTCAAAGCCGGCCCCTGGGGAGCGTCGAGCTTCGCGGGATCGTGCAGCATGACGATCAGCCGCTGCGCGGGCTTCAATTCCGGGGCCTGACTGTCGATCGCAACCCGGCCGGCAAGTGGGAAAACGTTGTCCCGCGATTTGCCGGCCTGGAGCAGGACGTTGTTGACCGTCTGATCGGCCGTGGGCCGTCCACAGCCGCAGGCCGCGACGACCACCCAGGCGATCCAGAAACCGATTGAGGCAGCCGAAGCGCTCGTCCTCATTGGAGGTATGTGTCCGAGACGACTTCGCGCTGGTTGAAGGTCATCATGCTGCAAAACGGCAGCACGCCGATATTCTCACTCACCATGTGAACTGAACCGTCACACATTGCGACGCCGCCAGTGCCTGGGTGAAAACTGTAGATGACGTTCGTCCCGGCCTCGTTCGTGCAGTTAATGAAACAGATCGGCGACGACAGGCTCGACGGCCCGGTGCCGTCAAAGAGCGACCCGTCGTACCAGGTCACGGCCGCCGCGTTGTTAAAGCAGCCCCAGCAGCCGCCCGGATTGCCCTGGGTATATCCAAATGCCGGGCTGGGATTTGCGGGCGACGGCACCCCCCGGTTGACGCCACGGATCCAGAGGTTCGGCTTGCCGGCGTTCTCGACGCAGAAGATGGTCGTGGAGGTTCCGTCGGTGATCTGATCGAGCGACACGCCGGGAAGCAACGTGCTCAATACGCCGAAGTCGTACGCCGAGTGCCCGCCGTTGGCCATGTCCCAGCATCCCAGCCAGCCGCCGACGCCGCAGATCCCCGCATAGTCGCTGGCGCCGCTTAAGCGACTGAAGCGAAAGCAACAAGGATGCCAGCAACTGTAGTGCAAATTGTGCTCCACGAACGGGTTCATCACGCGCGGACTGGACGGGCACACAAAAGCGGGGATCGCCGCCGCCACAGGGCGCACGGTTGCGCACGGATCGGTGCACGGGCAACCGGAGTTCTTGTAGGTATATGAGCGGGCAATCGAGTGCGGGCCGGCCGGCATGCAGAACGGACTGAACAGTGGCGAGTTTTGATCGATCCGCTGGTAGACCGTCGTCGCTTCCAGGAAGGCCAGCAACTGCGAACTCCAGGTGTGCATGTTCGGATCGCAGTAGCACGTACAGAGCCCAGCGCAAACGAACATGTTGCAGCCGCAATAAGCAGGGCAACGGCCGCACTGAAACACCGTGTAGTGCATCATCCCCCCCAGCGGGATGGGAAACTGCTTGTTGATGTCGTGGTAATTGAGCGCCGACAGCGCGAGCTGCTTGAGATTGTTCCGGCACTGCGTCCGCCGCGCCGCCTCCCGTGCCGCCTGCACAGCGGGCAGCAATAAGGCGATGAGCACCGCGATGATCGCGATCACGACCAACAGCTCGATGAGTGTGAACGCTGGGCGCCGGCGCGAAGGTTGCGGAATGGGTTGTGGCATGAGTGACCTTGTGATTTGCTGGTGACCGAACGGCACTGCCGACCGACACGTTTACCCATTCGCCTTTGCCTGCGGCGTTTTTGCGATCGGCGGGGGATTGCCAAATTTCTTCTTCGCCTTCGTCATCCGCGCCTCGAAACGGGCCCGAGCTGCTTTCCACCCCTCTTCGTGCAGCGGGATGTTGCACGACCCCTGGCCTTTGCAGGCGTTGCTCGCCGCGGTTGCGCCGCAGCCGCCCAGCCCCTTGCACTCGTTCTGGCCAGCACAGCTCGTGTGTTTGACGGTGGCACAGGCGCCTTGGCCGGCACAGGCGTTTGCGTCGGGCTTGCCGTCCCCGTTGAGGTCAACAGCGGCTCCCTTTCCCTTACAGGAGTTGAGGCCGCGGCAGACGTGGAGTTCCTGTTTCGCGTCCTTGGCGCCTTTGTCGGGGTCCTTAGCCTGCAGCCTTCCGGGAATCATCGAGCTTCCTGCTGCGATTCCGCCCATCGCTGCCAGGCTGAATAAATTGAAGTCGCGGCGGTTGATCACGTCTGGTCGATCGTGCTGAGAGTCACTCATCGCAATTCTCCCGAATAGAACTGAATTTCTCGGTTCGATAATTGAAGTTTGCTGCGTTCGCTTTGGATG
Source organism: uncultured Planctomycetaceae bacterium (assembly GCA_963800135.1). Classification (GTDB taxonomy): domain Bacteria; phylum Planctomycetota; class Planctomycetia; order Planctomycetales; family Planctomycetaceae; genus DASPSM01. The sequence continues at coordinate 926,374 of CAWCZR010000004.1, forward strand.
TTGGTTCGCGGGCTGTGAATTCGATTGCGGTCGGCCGACCGGATCGGCCGCGGTCAGGGCTTTTTGTAGAACGAGGAAAGATCGTAGGCCGCGACCCGGTTCTCTGGTGTCTGCGTGACGACGAGCAATTTGGCGTCGGGCACGTAAACGAGACCGGCACACCCCTGCGGAAGGCTTACCACGCAAGTCGGCTTGCCTGAGTGGTCGATGCGATACACTCGACCGCTGCCGAAATCGGACGCGAAGTAGCCGCTATTGCCGTCCGGACACAGACCAAACCAATTCGCTCGCGGCGACGAACTGAAGGGCGTCTGTTTGCGGCTCTTTAGGTTGAGAAGATAAATCGATCCGGGAACAGCCGTTGAGTAGTCCGTCGTGTAGCCCCAACCGGCCACGAGGAGCGCGCCGTCCTTGCACAGAATCGCCCCCGGGGATTCGAGCTCGCGTCCTTGGGCGAGGACACGTGGCCGATTTTCCTCGACGCAGTAAATGCGGCTGGTGAGCATGTCGCCGACGTAAATTCTGCCGCGGGGATCAACGGCCAGGCCCGTGAGAAACTTTGCCCCCTCGATGGCGATCTTGCATTGGACTTTTCCTTTGGCGACATCAATCGCGACCAATTCGTCGATATCCGTCGTCCATAACGTCCGCTCGTGAAGAGCCAATCCTTTTGGAGCGTTGAGCCCCGAAATCCAGCTTTGCTCGAGAATGGTGCCTCTGAGGTCGACGCGCGTGATCACCCCGTCACCGTCTTTCTTGTCTCCTTCGCCGCCGATCTGCGACAGGTAAAGTTCGCGCGTTTGAGGGTCGAAGATCACGCCCGCCGGTGCGCCGAGCCCCCGTGCGAGCGTCCAGAGACAGCTTGGGCGCGACAGGCGACCTGGCGGCAAGCGCCGCATCACTCACAACTTCCAACGGGGACAGCGCGTCAAACCTAGCCAACCCCGACTCAGGCCGCAGGTCGACAGGCGGCACCACGTCGAGTTCCGCCGCTCTCATCCCGCGAGTGCACGAAAAAAGGACGACCACGCAGAACCACAAGACGATTTCGTACGAACGGTGCAATCTTGAAAGCATGAGACGTTCCAGCGGATTTATCGGGCGAGGTCTGCTGCTTACAGGCGCCGTCTTCCTCGAGGTTTTGCAACTACGGCACGAGTGTCCGATGGCGAGCAAATCGAGTCGCGATTCGCACGCCAGGCGGGTCCGCCACTTTGTTTCCGGGACGATGACTCCCTCCACACCTTCATTTGGCGATCGCGGCCTGCTTCGGGTGTAGGGCGACTTCGAGATCGAGAATCTGGTCGCCGCCCGGCCAGGTGACCTTGAGCGGAGTGAGGTTAACTTGCGCGTACTCGTTGGGAATCCGCAGCTGTCCGCCGACCGATTTCAGCGTGAAGACGTAATTGCCCGGCGCCAGTCGCAGGCCTCTTCCTGCCAGACCGGTGACCAGGAAGAACGTTCCTCCCTCGTCCGTGACACCGAAGCCCATCGACTCAATGACGTCGTTCCGCAGACGATTGACCGTCACGCGCACGTTGGCCAGCGGCTCGTCGCCTCGGCGCAACGTGCCCTGCGTGCCGATCGAGCTGGAACGCGCGCAGCCGCCCGCCGCCGCCAGGGCAACGAGCGCCGCAAGAACCAGCTTGGGCATGCTTGAAGCTCTGGTCACAACAGCTCCTTGGGCGCCTCAATCGGCGAAAGTCCCGGTGTTCATTTCGCCGCCGGCGCGGCTGGCCAGGGCGTCGTAGACGCTGAGGTCGATTTGGCTGCCGATGTATTGCACGCTGCCGTCGCCCAGCAGAAACAGCACGCCCATCGGATGCATGCTGGCCAGTGCGTCGGCGTCGGTAACGTTGGGATTGTTGGGAGCGTGCGGGCCGCAATGGCCGAGCACGAGTGCGGCCGACCCTTCGATCGCCGCCGGCGAGGAATCGCGATTGTCGAAGACGCCCACGCCCGTGACGGCCCCGGTCCAGGTTGTATCCGACATGTTGTGGCAGCGCTCGCTGATGAAGAAGGTGTTGCTCAGCCCATCGGTGATGTCCTTAGGGCTGAAGCTGTGGTCCTCGAGGAACGCGCCGTCGTTGGTGGCCTGGTTTCCTGTGACGCCGTTGTTGCCGTTGACGCCGATGTAATTGCCACGGGCCACCGTGATCGGCGGCGTCAGCGGGTTCCCGTTCGGGTCGACGTTGATCGTGAACTTCTCGATCAGCGTGTCGGACGGGCAGTTGAACGACGGCAACCAGGTGGTGGCGGGAGTCAGGTTGTGTGGATCGCTAATCTGCACGCCGAAACTGATCTCCTTCTTCAGGCCGGACTGCTCCAGATCGGCCAGGAGAAACGAGGCCCAGCCCCAGCCCATGCCCGTGTCGTTCCCGTTGACGTCGTAAGCCGACGCGTAGGCCGGAGGCCAAACGCGCATGCGATCGAGATAGTTGCCCAGGGCGAGGCCGATTTGCTTGAGATTGTTGCGGCACGTGGTGCGTCGGGCCGCCTCCCGCGCGGCCTGCACGGCCGGCAGCAACAACGAAACCAACGTCCCGATGATGGCGATCACCACGAGCAGCTCAATCAGCGTGAACGCCCGCCTGCGCCGGGGTGCGCGGGCGGTGGGACGAATGGAGCTCATGTTCGTTTTCTCCAGTTGCGAATGACCCGGCCCATGGCCCGGTCCGAATGGCCCGAGGGGAAGCCGAGGCCCGGCAGGCGCGACGGTGTCGGCGACTGTCCGGGACAGCTCGGTTGATAAAGGACGAATGCACGTCACGAAGCGGTGAACCGCGCCCCACGGCGTCTTGTCACGCGCTCACAAAGAATCCAACCGCGGAAGAACAGTGAGGGTTCGGACCGCAGCGGCGCTTCGTGAGCGCGCGGCGAGCACGCCGTGAATCAGGCAGAGCTTTCCCGCGCGACCAGGCACGCAGCCGTCGACCGAGGGCCCGCGAAGGACGCGTCGGTGCGGCTGCAGCACGACTCAGGCGGCCGTGCCGCCCGCGAGCTTCGGCGGCGGAACGGGGGGCGCAGCTCGGCGCTCGCGCAGGTAACCGGCACGTCGACGAGATATTCGACGAGCGTTTCGACCGGCTTCCATTGCGGCCGGTCGACAAAAGGCAGTGCGTCGCACAAGAGCGAAATGACCGTGGGCATGCCGCCGCAACGACGAGCCAGATCGCTCACCACGAATTTCACGATCGTCTCTTTTACCGGCGCTGTTTTCTCTACAGTGGCCGCGTTGTCGGACGTGAGCAACTGGTCGCTCGCTTGCGACTCGTGATCGAGTCGGGCGTGATCGGCGTCGGCGACGTCGTGATGATTACGCCGCTGCTGGCAGCAGGCGCGCTCTTCGCTGTGGCCCGCGCGAGTCGCGCAGCAGGCGCAGGCGCCATGTTCGTCGTTATCTCCGGCAGCGACGGCCTCGGCCTGTTCGCGTTCCGCAGCCGCAATCACAAAGTCGGGGGGAGTTACGCCATTTTCGCGGGCCCAGGCCACCTTCTGCTGGTTGTTCAGGCAGCAGCAGTGGTGCCAGCATTCGTCGGCCGAGGCGCAGCCGCAGGGCCGGTTCTGGCACGGGTAGGGGTGCGAGCGATCCTTCTTGGCGACCGTGACGATGGGAACGCCGGCGATTCCCAGCAGCAAGCCGAGCAGGAGGACGACCGCGATCGCCCGCTGCAGCAGAGTGCTCGCGGTTCGCAGATGGCTGACGTTTCGCGGAAACCGAATGCGCATGCCGATGTTCCGCCTCGTTCACGGGAGGCGACCAAGCGCGCCGCTTCGGTCCAAACCCTCGCCCGTGACAATACGCAGACCGCGGAGCCAGCGTCAATCATCTGCCAGGAATTTCCCAAGATTGGGAGGCTCGCGTGCCGTCGCGAGCGGGCGTCGAGCAGCGGTGAATTGCGCCCGGCGTTTGGGTGGCTGGGGACGACGTCCTCGCCGCCCAGGGTTTGCCTGGCGGCTCGACCCCAAGCCACCCGACAGCCCGCGAGCCCTTTCGTTGCTTTTCCCAGATTTTTTCAGAACGACTGCTCTTGACGATGCTTTGCTGTGTCCTCTATATATCACTCACCAACGTGGTCATTGTTTGAGGCACGAAGCAGCCTATGAAAGTCTCCCGCAAATCCGACTATGCCCTGCGAGCCCTGTTCGGGCTGATGGCCACCGACGGCACATCGCCGGTCTCCATCCGTGAGCTGGCCGAGAAGTATGACGTCCCGCGGCGGTTCCTCGAGCAGATCATGCTCGAGCTCAAGTCGAAGGGCTGGGTCCGCAGCATCGCCGGCCGTGACGGTGGCTTCGTGCTGGCCAAGAGGCCCGACGAAATCACGATGGGTGAAGTCGTCCGCCATTTCGATGGCGTGCTGGCGCCCATCAGCTGCGTGTCGACCACACACTACGAGCCGTGCAGCCAGGAATCGGTCTGCCGGTTCCGGAGAGTGCTGCTCGACATCCGCAACTACACGGCCCGGCGGATGGATTCGGCCACGCTGGCCGCCGTCTACGAAGCGCCGATCGTGACGCGAGAAGAGGTCTTTTCGTTCGAGTTTGTCGGCGGAGAAGGGATCTGAACCTGCGGCCGCATTTTTTTGTCCCTTAAATAATCACTATCAAAGTCGTGATTATTTAATTCTGCGAAAACTTAGCTCTAAGGACCACGCCCGTGAGCCGTTTCCTGCAGCCATTGCTGCTGTTTCCTCGTCTGCAGCTCGTCTTCCTCCTGGCCCTCGTCGTCTGCTCTGGGTCGGGCTGCGGCGGTTCGTCGGCCGGCGAGCGGGCAGGAGTCGAGCTGCTCAACGTTTCTTACGACCCGACCCGTGAGCTGTGGCGCGACCTCAACACGCAGTTCATCAAGCAGCAGCGGGCCGAGAACGGGACCGATCTCTCGATCAAGCAGTCGCACGCCGGCTCGTCGAGCCAGGCCCGCGCGGTGATCGATGGCCTCGAGGCGGACGTCGTCACGCTCGCCCTCTGGTCGGATATCGACGCCATTCACAAGCGGGGCCTGATCAAGGACGGCTGGCAGGAGCGGCTGCCCAATCACTCGCTGGCCTACTTCTCCACGATCGTCTTCGTTGTCCGCATAGGGAATCCGAAAGGGATCAAGGACTGGCCCGACATCGTCAAGCCGGACGTCGTTGTGATCACGCCTAATCCCAAGACCTCGGGCAACGGCAAGCTCAGTTTTCTGGCGGCCTGGGGCAGCGTGCTGCAAACGGGAGGGTCGGAGGCGGATGCCCGCGCGTATGTGAGCAGGCTCTACAAACAGACGCCCGTGCTCGAGACCGGCGCCCGCGGCGCGACCACCACGTTCGCCCAGCGCGGCATCGGCGACGTGCATCTCACCTGGGAGAACGAGGCCCATCTGGAGGTCGACGAATCGGCCGGCGCCCTGGAGATCATCTACCCGCCCCGCAGCATCCGGGCCGAGCCTTTCATCGCGGTCGTCGACGCGAACGTCGAGCGGAAGGGGACGCAGGCCGTCGCCGAGAAGTACCTGAAATTCCTCTACAGCGACGCCGGGCAGGAAACGATCGCCAGGTACTTTTACCGCCCCACGAATGACGCCGTGCTGGCGCGGCACCGCGACTCGTTTCCGGACATCCATCTCTTTTCGATCACGGCCGTGGCCGCGGACTGGGACGCGGCCCAGCAGAAATTCTTCGCGGATGGCGGCGTGTTCGACGCGATCTACGAGCCGGGGGCCGTCCCTCCGCCGCCGCGCGAGAAGAGCTGAGGCGCGCCGCGGCCGCCTGCATTTCAAGGAGGAAGGGCCATGTAAGCCATCAATCCATTTGTGATTTCGATCGACACACCACCGATTTCGCAGAGCTGGCCCCAGACGGGCCAGCTGGCACTTTCCTGTTTTTTTTCAAGAGGAGCATGACGAATGAAGACACCGTTTCGCACGATCCGGCCGCGATCGCGACGATCGGGGTTCACCCTGATCGAGCTGTTGGTCGTGATCGCCATCATTGGCGTCCTGGTCAGCTTGCTGCTGCCCGCGGTTCAAGCCGCGCGGGAGGCCGCGCGACGCACGTCGTGCCGCAACAACATGCGGCAGCTGGCCCTGGCCGCGCTCAATTTCGAGAGCGCGCAAAAAGTGTTGCCCACGGGCGGCCAGCTGAACGACTTCACGACGCCGACCAACCCGTCCTCGGGCCAGGCCGAGCCGTTCCCCACGTTCTCGCTCTATTCGTTCTTTACGGCCATTCTGCCGTACGCGGAAGAGACGACGATCTCCGTCCAGTACGACTACACGCACGCGTACAACGACGCCAACTCGCCGCAGAACCAGGTGGCCGCCAAAACGTTGATCCCCTGGTTCATCTGCCCGACCAGCTCGATCGACAATCCGGATCCGGACGGGTACGGCACGGCCGACTACTTCCCCACGGTCGGCACCGACATCGATCCCGACACGGGCGTGCGGAACCAGCTTTCGATCGTGAACGGGGCGCTCGGCACCACTAAGCCGCCGACAATCGCGTCGATCAGCGACGGCACGAGCCACACGATCCTGCTGGCCGAAGCCCCGGGCCGGAACTTCGAAACGACTCAGTACGGCCAACTGGGCAAGTACAACGATCCGGTCTTCGGTTCGTCGTCCGTTAGTTCGGCAAAGGAGGGCTGGTATTGGAACGGCACCGCCACCGTGCTCTATACGGGCGGCATCGTTCCCACGGGCGACACAATTCCTCCCAGCGGCAAGCGGATCCCCGGACGCTGGGCCGAGCCGGATAACGGCAACATCGTTTCGGGCCAGGCCAACGCCTACTACATCTCGGCGACCAGCTTCTACATCCCCAACCCGATCAACGGCAACGGGTATCCGTTGGGCGGGCCGGGCGGATTCACGCAGATTCCCTCGAATCCGTATACGGGGACCCAGGGCCAGCCGTACCAGATCATCAACCCGACGGCGCCAGCCACCGGCGTCTACACGGCCGCTCCGCCCACGGGCAATCCCTGCGGCTGGTACTGGAATCACTGCGGCCCGAACGGCGAGATCTTCGCCTTTCACCCGGCCGGTGTGAACGTGGCCATGGTCGACGGCAGCGTTCACTTCCTCAGCAACCTGACGGACGTGTTCACGCTGCGAAAGTTGGTCTCGGCCAACGAGCAAATCCCGGTCGAGGGAGGCACGTTCCTGCAGTAGCGACGTTCCAGAAAGCGACGGGGATTGATCGTCCCTTTGCCCGTCGTAAGGAGCCGGCGCCGGACGCACTGTAAGGTGCGTCCGGCAGCCGGTCTGTTCCGAGCCTCTGTGATCTGGCAATCGCCCAGAGGCCCGTCCTTCTCCATTGAGTGGCTTTTGTCCCGGCTTGCAACGCCCAATCAGTTTTCAATCCGTCGCACTGACGATCCCTTGCGGCGATTCGTCATGGCGACGGTTCTGGAGAAATCGATGAAGTACCTTCCGCTTGCGCTTGTAATCCTCTGCTCGGTTTCACTCGGCTGCGGCCAGAGCACTCCTGTCATGACCAAGGCTCCTCCGGGTTATCCCGGCGGCGCGACGCCCGCCCCGCCCGCGCCCGAGGTGGCCATCACCAAGCTCGAGAGTCCCGAAGACAAGGCCCAGTACCTGCGCCAGCTGGCGAACGACTCGTCGTTCAATCCGCAGCAGCACACCGACCTGCTCAAGAAGTACGCCGGCGACAGCAACGAGGAAGTGGCTTCGGCCGCCAAACAATTGCTCGAGCGCAACTAAGCAGAGTGCAGGTCACTCGCGTGACCACGAACCGGAGACCGACAGAAATGAAGTTGTTTCGCACCGTGTTGGGCAGCGCCCTGGCGCTCGCGAGCGTTTCGGCCAGTCTCTGGTGGGCTCGCCATGCGACGGGAGTCGAGCGCCCGGCGGCGCCGCTCGATCCTGTCACCGCGCGGTATCGGGCGATGAAAGCGGGAGCCGCGCGGCAGGCGGGCCAGCCGGAATTGGAGACGGAGGACGCGGCCGCGGCGCAAAGCGTCGATCCCTCGGTCGATCCGCGGCCGGCGCTCGTCGACCAGCCCCCCTTCCCGAAGGCCGTCGTTCGCGAGCGGGTCTACGAATTCGGCCGGATGGGGATCGGCGAGCGGAAAATCCATCGCTTCCGCATCGAGAATCAGGGGGCCGGTCCGCTGGCGATCGCCAAGGGGCCGACCGAGTGCAAGTGCACGATCAGCAATTTGCCGACCCGCACCGTGCCGCCGGGAGGCTCTGCCGAAGTGGAAGTCGCCTGGGCGCCGCGCGACGCCGATCCGACGTTCGAAAAGTCGGCCATCATCTGGACCAGCGATCCCGATTTGCCTGAGATTCGCTTTCGCGTCGCCGGCAAGGTGGCTCGTGCGCTGGCCGTGACGCCCGTGGCGTGGCACGCCGGCGTTGTCGCCGAAGATCAGGAGGGCAAGGCGGTCGGTTCGGTGGTGTCCGATCTCGAGGCCAGCTTCCAAATCCTCTCGGTCAATGCGCCTGATTCGAACGTGAAGATCAGTTACAAGCCAATGTCGGCCAGCGCCCTCGATCGCCTCGGCATGCTGGGCGGTTACGAATTCACGGCCCGCGTTGGCAACGGCATTCCGTTCGGCACGTTTCGCACGAGGCTCAAGATCCTCACGTCACTCGAGCCAAAAACGCCGCTCGCGGTCGAGCTGACGGCCATGCGGCCGGGGCCGATCCGCATTCTCTCGGCCGGCACCGCCCATTGGAGCGCGGACAAGAGTCTACTCAATTTGGGCCGCTTTCGGCACGAGGACGGCTATCGCACCGAGGTGCCCGCTTACATCTACCACATGCCGGGCCCCTTCCGCGTGCTCGGCGTGAAGTCGAGCGACGGCTTCGTGAAGGTCTCCGTCGAACCGAACCCAGGCGGTGACAGTGAGGGTAAGTCGGGCGATCGTCAGGGCGTGCGATTCGTGTTCGAGGTGCCACCCGGCTCGCCGCCGGTCAACTACTTCACGCAAAAGCCGGTGCATGTCACGCTCGAAACCAATCACCCGGTGTTGAAGACGATCGATTTCGATCTGCAGTTCGTGTCGCTGTGAGCGGTTCAATCGTGAGCAGATCAGTTGCGAGTAGTTCAGTTGGGTGCGTATTGGCCATTCGTCCCTCTTCGACGGCGCCTAATTCCCCCGCGGCTAATTCCCCGACGGCGTCCGCGAGGCGTTCATGAATGGTCTCGGCCGGCCGCTGGCCGTCAATCATCGCATCCTGCCCGGCTATCGCCTGAGCCTCGGCTTCACGCTGCTCTATCTCACCGTGCTCGTCGCCATTCCGCTGGCGGCATGCCTGGCGAAGGTCAGCTCGCTGACGCCGGCGCAGTTTCTCGGCGCGGTCTGGACCGAGCGGGCCCGCGCGGCCTACTTGCTCACGTTCGGCGTGTCGTTCGCGGCCGCGGCGATCAACGTGCCGCTGGGCCTCTTGCTGGCCTGGATCCTGGTCCGCTACGAGTTCCCGCTCAAGCGCGTGCTCGATTCGCTGATCGACCTGCCCTTCGCGCTGCCGACGGCCGTCGCCGGGCTGGTGTATGCGAACCTCTACGTGCAGAACGGCTGGTTCGGCCGCTTTCTGGTGCCGCTGGGCATCCAGGGAGCCTATTCGCGGTTGGCGATCGTGCTGGTGCTGACGTTCATCGGCCTGCCGTTCGTCGTGCGGACGGTGCAGCCGGTGCTGGAGACGATCGACGCCGAAATCGAAGAGGCGGCTGCCTCGCTGGGGGCGACCCGGCGCAGACGTTTAGGCGGGTGTTGCTGCCGTCGCTGCTCCCCGCGCTCACCACCGGCTTTGCCCTGACGTTTGCACGTTCGCTGGGCGAGTACGGCTCGGTGGTCTTCGTCTCGGGCAACATCATGTTCAAAACCGAGATCGCTCCCGTGCTGATCGTCAATCAGCTCGAGGAGTATCACTACGCCGAAGCGACGGCAATCGCGCTCGTGCTGTTGGCCGGTTCGTTCGCCACGCTGGCGGTGATCAACTCGCTCGAACGCTGGAGCCGCCGCCATGAAGGCTGAGCCGACCGCGGCCACCGCGAACGGGCCGGCGCGGCGCGATCGGCAGGATCCTCTTTATATTCGCGTGCCGCTGATCCTCGCCGGCTTCGCCATCGTCGGCGTCCTGATCGTGGTCCCTATCGTGAACGTCTTCTACCAGGCGCTCGGGCAAGGCTTGGAGACCTATTGGCACAATCTTGTCGACGATCCCGACACGCGGAGCGCGATTTGGCTGACGTTGATCGTGGCCCCCGTCTCCGTCGCTGCGAACCTCCTCTTCGGCATTGCCGCGGCCTGGGCCGTCACGCGGTTTCAGTTCCGCGGCCGCACGCTGCTCGTCACGCTGATCGACTTGCCGTTCGCCATTTCGCCGGTCGTCGCCGGGCTCATGTTCGTGCTGTTGTTCGGGCTGCAGGGATATTTCGGGCCGTGGCTCCGCGAGCACGGCGTGCGGATCATCTTCGCGCTGCCGGGCCTGATCCTGGCGACGACGTTCGTCACGCTCCCCTTCGTCGCCCGCGAATTGATCCCCGTGATGGAGGCGATCGGCCCCGACGAGGAAACCGCCGCCCTCAGCCTGGGCGCGTCGGGCTGGCAAATCTTCTGGCGGGTGACGCTGCCCAACATCAAGTGGGCCCTGCTCTACGGCGTGATCTTGTGCAACGCGCGGGCGATGGGCGAGTTCGGTGCCGTCTATGTCGTCTCCGGCCACATTGCCGGCCAGACCGACACGATGCCGCTCCGCGTGCAAAAACTATTCGACGAATACAACAACCCCGGCCCGTTCGCCGTCGCCTCGTTGTTGACGTCGCTGGCCCTGTTGACGCTGTTCGCCAAAGTTTGGCTCGAACACAAAACGCGGCGGGAAATGGCGGCCGGCGCGCGAGCCGGGGCGATCGATCTGAGTGCAAACGGTCCGAGTGCACTCGGCGACAACGCGATCGTGCCGGGCACGATCATTCCCAACGCCCTCGTCGGCAACGTCCCGATCGCCGGCGAACTCGTCGCGAGCGATTTGGCCCCGCCCGTTCCCGCCGCGCCCGTTCCCGTCCCGCACTTTTCCGTCGCACGAATTCCGATCGCACCTGTCCCCGTCAGCCGGGAGATCCCGTGAGCATTGTCGTCCGCAACGTGGTCAAGAAGTTCGGCTCCTTTACGGCCCTCGACGATGTGAGTCTCGACGTGCCGCATGGGTCGCTCGTGGCACTCTTGGGGCCGTCGGGCTCGGGCAAGACGACGCTGCTCCGGATCATTGCCGGCCTGGAAGGCCCCGACGGCGGCAGCGTGCTCTATCACGACGAAGACGTGACGCATCGCTCGCCCCGCGATCGCAACGTGGGCTTCGTGTTTCAGCATTACGCCCTGTTCCGTCACATGACCGTGTTCGAGAACGTGGCTTTCGGCCTCCGTGTCCGCCGGGCGCCAAGAGCCAGGTCGACTCGCGCGTGCGGGAGCTGTTGCACCTGGTCCGCCTCGACGGGTTCGCCGGCCGCTATCCGCCGCAACTCTCGGGCGGGCAGCGGCAGCGAGTCGCGTTGGCGCGGGCGCTCGCCGTCGAGCCGGGCGTGCTGTTGCTCGACGAGCCCTTCGGCGCGCTCGACGCCAAGGTCCGCCAGGAGCTGCGGCAATGGCTCCGGCGGTTCCACGACGAGATCAAGGTCACCACCCTCTTCGTCACGCACGACCAGGAAGAGGCCTTCGAGGTGGCCGATCGCGTCGTCGTCATGCACAACGGCCGCATCGAGCAGCAAGGCACGCCGCAGGAAGTTTTCGATCATCCTGCCAACGCGTTCGTGATGGATTTTCTCGGCAACGTGAACGTCTTTCAGGGGCGAATCCAGGACGGCAAGATGCACTTGGGGAACATCGAAATGGCCTGCCCCGAATACACCAACGGCGAAGCGCGGGCGGCCACCGCCTACATCCGCCCCCACGAGCTCGACATCGACCGCAGCCCGGCCGTCGCCTCGAGCCTGCGAGCCAAGGTGCTGCAAATCAACCCCAACGGCTCGGTCGCCAAGGTGCGGCTCGCCTCCGAGGAAGCGGCGCTCGAGCTCAACGTCGAAATCAATCTGGACCGCTACGCCGAGCTGGGCCTGCAACCGGGCGACCTGGTCCACGTCGCCCCGCGGCGATTCCGCGTCTTCTTCCCGGAGGATTACTCGATCTGACGCGGCCGCGATCGAATCCCGCCACCCGCACCGCGTCCGGATCGACCGACGCCGGCGGCGCGCAGCTGTGATTAATCGAACAAGCCACCCCTTTCCCAAGCCGACGGCTCGCCGTCGGTTCTTCTGCCTTTCCTCGCGGCGCTCGACGCGCACAAAAAAAAACCGACGGCAGAGCCGTCGGCTTGGGAAAGGTGTGAGTCCTACTTCGGGCGAGTCGAGTCGCCGTAGATCGCTATTTGGCCGGCGATTTCGCGGTCGAGGCGAAGAGCTGATCGGCCAGGCCGTCCATCGCTTTGGCGACGGGCGGACGCAGGAGTGGGCCGGCGAGCGAATCGTGGAGGAACCGTGCGACCGGATGGTCGGCCTTGTACGCCCGGCCGCCGCAGAGCATCGCGGCTTGCGTCGCCGCTTCGACGGCCGTGATCGCGGCGAACGTCTTGGCGCGGACCGTGCGATCGCGGGCCGACGCGGGGAGCGGCCAACGCTCGTCACTGGCGACCGCTTCCACCAGCCCGGCCGCCGCGTCGAGATTGAGCGCACAGCGGGCCAGCGTGGCGCGAATATACGATGACGCCGCGCCCGAGCCGCCGACCCCCTGCGTGGCCGCGTCGAGCGCACCTTCGCCGATGCCGACGAACACCGCGGCAAACAGTACCGTCGACCAGTGCCGCGCGTTGACGCCTTCGAGACAACCGGAATAACCCAACACGCTCGCCGCCGGGGCCTGGTCGAGGCTCAGCCCAACGCTGGCAGTGGCCCGCATGCCGAGCGGATCCCAGGCATTGTCGAGCGTGACGCCGGCCGCAGTGCGAGCCACGAAGAACCCGTCAATCACGTCCTTGCCGTCGCGTCCCTCGCCGACTCGGCGGGCGGCGCAGAGAAAATAGTCGGCGTCGGGACCGATCGTCGCGAAGGATTTCTTGCCGGAGAGTCGATACGTGCCGTCGGCTCCGCGGGCAGCCAGCGTTTTGGTCTGCGCAAGATCGCCGCCCGCTCCCGGCTCGGAGTTCGCCACCGCCAAGATGCGGCCGGCCAGGCATTGCTCAGCGATCCAGCGCCGTCCGGCCGCCAGCTCATCGCGCCGATCCTCCGGAACGACCGCGTCAGGAATGCGGGCCGTGGCGGCGTTGCCCAGCGGCATCGCCAGCGCGAGGGCCGTGGCAGGTGCTCGCCGTGCGAGATTGCGAATCGCCTGCGCAGTTCTCGGCCAGCGAACAACCCCAGCCTCCCAGCTCGACCGGCACCGGCGCGGCCAGGATGCCGCTCATGCGAAAGTCGGCCAACGTTTCGGCGGCGACGGTCACTTCGTCGTGAGCATTCTGCTCGTCTTCGCGTCGCGCCGAGTCGTCGAGCCGCCGGGCGATCGCGGCGACGACCGACGGACGCGCGGTCGCGTCGTTCTTTGAGTTCGGCGCGGCGGGAACGATTGCGAGCGGGGAGAGCAATCTCTGCCGAGCGGCTTCGAGCACGGGGCGCAGCTCGGACGGAACGGGCGAAGTAGCGTCGGGCGGCGGCGAAAAGGCGTGAAGCGTGACGGCGTCCTTCAAACAGTGCAGGCGATGAAACGCGCCGCGCGGGAGAAAGCTCTCCTGTCCCTTCTCCAGCGTTTGCAGCTCGAAGCGATAGCCGCCCTGGCCGTCCGGCAGGTAACGCTCCTCGACGAGCGTGCCGGAAACGACGCGCAGCAGAACGTGGCTCTCGCTATGTCCGTGCAGCACGCACGAGCGGCCGCCCACCCAGTGAGCGCGGGACGTCTCGTGCTGCTGGGTCCGCTCGATCAGCGTTCGCAGATAGGCGGCTCCCGGCGCCGGCGAACCGGCGGGACGCGCAACCGGCGCGGCCAGCTCATCCAACAAATCGCGAAGATACAGCCGGACATCGAGCGTCTGCGGTTCGGCGGCGGGACGACTTTCCGAGCGGCCGCGGGTGGCCTCCGTGCGGCCGGTGAACAGGACGGACATGCTGATGTTCTCCAGAAGGAACGCGTGCGATGGCGGATCTTCGATAAGCGCGACTCTGGTTACGCGAACGCCGTTTACGCAAACCGCGTGCCCCCATCCTGAGGCTACACAAACCGGCAAAATCGGCCGGTTGGCACCGCCAATACCGGCAAATAGGCAGACTGGGGGCCCAAACGGCTCATAGCCGCAGTCAGAAAATCCAGGAAGGCACGGAAAATCTGTTATATTTCCTGGGAATGTGCCATCTCGGCGATGCGCCTTTCCGGGCCAGGGAGCGACGTGCCGGGTGGCTGGGGTCGGCGTCCTCGCCGCCCCCAGTGCTGCAGACGAACGAGACGACCTGCACCGATCGATCGCGGAATCGCTCGCGACGTTCACTTTTCCCAAGCCGACAGCTCCGCTGTCGTTGTTACCGACATCGGAGCCGCGCCCGGAGTTGAACCACTGGGGGCGGCGAGGACGCCGACCCCAGCCACCCCGAGATCAAGCGATTGGAGGCGCACATGCAGCTGATCTTCGACGTCTGGCGGGAAGTTTGTCGGCACCTCGAGATTCACGAATCGGTCGAACGACTGTTGCCGCGATTGGCTGAGTCGCTGCCGCTCGACGCGCTCGTCATTCGTCGCATCGATCGGCCGCGGTCGTGCCTCGAGACGGTGGCTTCCGGTCTGGCCCGCGCGAACACCCGCGTGCCGGCCGCGAAGACGGCGCTGCGGGAGCCCGAGCTGGCGACACTGCTCAAGTGGTGCAAGCGCGGTGACGTGACCCAGCGCGTCAAAAGTTCCGCGGCGACCGGAACGCGCAAAGCGGCGCCGCCCCGCGGTCCGGCCGAGCTGCCCCCCGCGTGTCTGGACGCGCTCGCTGACGAGCTGCCGCTGCTCGTCGGACCGCTCGCCAACGAGCGGAAGACGCCGCTGGGGCTCCTGCTGGTCGTCGGCAAGCCGGCGCGGCCGTTCGCGCCGCGGCATGTCGAGCTGGTGCAGCAACTCTTGGAGCCGTTCGCCGCCGCGCTCGAGAACGATTCGCGGCTCCGCGAGATGCAGTCGCTTCGCGAAGCACTCGAGGCTGACAAAGAGGCGCTCTTGTCGCGGCTCGACCGGCAGGACATCACCGACTCGATCGTCGGCGCGGAGACCGGGCTGCGGCCCGTGATGGAGCGGGTCGAGCAGGTGGCGGTCTCCGACGCGCCGGTGCTCATCCTAGGAGAGACCGGTTCGGGCAAGGAGGTGATCGCGCGGGCCATTCATCGCCGGTCGCGTCGAGCATCCGGGCCGATCCTCCGCGTGAATTGCGGGGCCATTCCGCCGGAGCTGCTCGACTCGGAACTCTTCGGCCACGAGCGGGGCAGCTTTACCGGGGCCGCCGCGACGCGGAGCGGCTGGTTCGAGCGGGCCGACGGCGGCACCCTGTTTCTCGACGAGATCGGCGAGCTGCCGGCCGCCGCGCAGGTCCGCATGCTCCGCGTGCTTCAGGACGGCTCGTTCGAGCGGGTGGGCGGGCACACGCCGATCACCGTCGACGTTCGCGTGGTCGCGGCCACCAACGCCGACCTGGCATCGCTGATCGCGCAGGGCAAATTCCGCGAAGATCTGTGGTACCGCATCAATGTGTTTCCGATTCACTTGCCCCCGCTGCGGCAGCGGCCGTCCGATATTCCGGCCTTCGCCGCGCACTTCGCGGCCCGCGCGGGAAAACGCCTGGGCGGCCGTCCGCTCGCGCCGACGCCCCGCGACATCGCGCTCCTGTCGGCCTATCCCTGGCCGGGAAACGTCCGCGAGTTAGCGGCCGTGATCGAACGGGCCGTGATTCTGGGCAATGGCCGCCGTCTGGAGATCGCGCAAGCGCTCGGCTCAGCCCCCTTCGCAGAGTCAGCGCCCGCGGCGCGGGCCATCGAGCCAGTCGACGTGCTGCCGGGCGCGCGGGCGGAAGCCGCGATCGCCTCGCTCGACACGGCACTGCGGCAACATATCGAGAGCACGCTGACGGCAACGTTCGGCCGCGTGGAGGGGCCGTTCGGCGCGGCCCGGCTCCTGGGCGTCAATCCGCACACGCTCCGCTCGCGGATGCGAAAGCTGGGCATCGACTGGACCCGTTTTCGCGCCGGGCCCCCGCAGACGACTGCGCGACCTCGGCTGACCGCTGATGAGGCGCGTTGCGCGGGGGGGCGAGCGACGTTGGTTGAACGCTGCGTTGTGGACAACCGTGTCGAGCCGCACTTTTCCCAAGCCGACGGCTCTGCCGTCGGTCTTTTTTTCGATTCTGACGAAAGGCAGAAGATTCCGACGGCAAGCCGTCGGCTTGGGAAAGGGGTGAGCCGTCACAACGTCCCGGCCGCAGTGGGCCGCGCGGCCTCAGCGTGGCGATGCATTTCACAACTCGCGCGCCTACGCGAAAATGTCCGTCACCACATTGCCGGCGACGTCCGTCAGGCGAAAGTCGCGGCCGGCGTAGCGATAGGTGAGCTGTTCGTGGTCGAGGCCCATCAGGGCCAGGAGCGTGGCGTGCAGATCGGTGGTGTGCATGCGGCCTTCGACGGCGCGGATGCCGTATTCGTCGGTGCCGCCGTACGAATAGCCGGGCTTCACGCCGGCGCCGGCCAGCCACATCGGGTAGCCGGTGATGTTGTGGTCGCGGCCGTCCGGTCCTTGCGCCGTCGGCAGGCGGCCGAACTCGCTGCCGAAGAGGACGAGCGTATCCTCGAGCAGTCCCCGCTGCTCGAGGTCGGTGAGCAGCGCGGCCGTCGGCTGGTCGGTCATGCGGCTCTGCGAGATCAGCCCTTTGTGCAAATTCGAGTGGTGGTCCCAGCCCGACTGGCAGACCTCGACGAACCGCACGCCCGCCTCGCTCAAGCGACGGGCCATCAGGCACTGCCGGGCAAAACTTCCCTCCGGCCCCGGCTTCACGCCGTAAGCCTCGCGGACGGCTTGCGGCTCGCGCGAAATATCGAGCAGGTTGGCAACTTTCCCCTCCATGCGAAACGCCAGCTCGAACGATTGGATCACGCCGTCGAGCTCGTCGGGGGCGCCTGGGCTGGCGGCCAGGTCGCGGTTCATCGCCTGGATGAGGTCGATCTGGCGGCGCTGCAGTCCGCGAGCCGTCTGCGCCGCAAGTCGGGCATCTCGCCCCTGTCGTTGATTCGCGTGCCCTGAAAGTGCGCCGGCAGAAACGCGCGTGCCGTAATTGAGCGCGCCGCCGAAATTGGGAGGCGGGTTGATCGTGATGTACCCGGGCAGGTCCTGGTTCTCGGTCCCCAGCCCGTAGAGCAGCCAGGCCCCCATCGACGGCCGCACGAGCGTGGCGTTCATCGCGCCGGTGTGCAGCTGCACGACGGCTTGCGGATGGGCCGGCGTGTCGGTGTGCAGTCCGCGAATGAAGCAGAGCTGATCGACCTTCTTGCGCCATGTGCGGATAGAGTTCGGAAACCCACGTGCCGGTCTGCCCGTGCTGGGCGAAGCGAAACTTGGAGCCCGTGAGAATGCCGCCGCCGGGCCCGACCTTGCCGTGATCGGCCTGCAGCTTCGGCTTGTATTCCCACGTATCGACCTGCGACGTCGCCCCCTCCATGAAGAGGAAGATGATCCGCTTGGCCTTCACGCGAAGCTGCGGCGGCTTGGGGGCGAGCAGTGCGCCTGCGGACGGACGCGCCGTGCTCGCAGCCGCCGCGCGGCGCGGAGCCGTTTGACCCAAGAGGCCGGCGAGCGCAACGAGGCCGAAACCGCCGCTCGCGGTTTTGAGCGCTTGTCGCCGGGAGAAAACAGGATTCGCGGGCAGCCAGGGAAGCGGAGAACGGGACATTGCTCGGACCTTTTTCGGATCGAGCCCACAATCAACGGAGAACGCGTTCAACGGACATAGCGAAACTCGGCCGCGCTCAACAAAGCCTGACAAAAACTCTGCCACGCCACCGTGCGCGGATCGACGGACGACGACGCTTGTGCCGCGCTCGACTGTTCGACGTGCGACTGTTCGACACTCAACTGCGGGCGCGGCCCCGCAGTCGACTTGCTCGAACGAACGACGGTTTGACTCACTTTGCGAATCGCCGGCCTGGCACTCTTCGGCCGGTTGGTTTTGGCGGGAGCCGTCTTGCCCGGCGTGGTCTTGCCGGCGACTTTCGCGGTTCGCGGGGCGGCTTGTGCGTCGTTGACGGCGACGGCGTAGGCCGCGAGGTAATCGGCGGCCCGCGCCGTCTCGGTCGCGCGGGCCGGGCGACCGAAGGCGAGGCGATAGGCTCGATCGATCCGCTCGGCGTCGGAGAGTTGCGTGGGCGCGAGCAACTGCGCGGCAAGCGCCTGCGACTCGGTCCGCACGAACGGGTCGTTGAGCAGATAGAGGGCCTGCGGCGCGACGGTCGTCGTGTCGCGGGCGCCGGTCACCATCCCCTGCTCGGCAAAATCGAACGACGCCAGCGAGTTGGGCGTCAGCCCGCGCAACAGCGGCAAGTAAACGCTGCGATGCCGGCTGGCGGCGGCCGCCGCGGCCATGCGCTGCGCCGGCGGGCCGTTGTTGGCCAGCTCGATCACCGGCAACCGCATGGCGGGCGAGCCGGCGGGCCGTGACAAATCGAGCTGTCCGGCGACGGCAAGCGTCGCGTCGCGAATTTCCTCGGCGTCGAGCCGTCGCGGGCTGTGCCGCCAGACGAGCCGATTATCCGGATCGATGCGCTCGTGTTGCGCTGGCGCGCTCGCGCTCAACCGGTAGGCCCGCGTGAGCATGATCGAGCGGACGAGTTTCTTGAGCGACCAGCCGTCGCGAATCAGCCGGTTCGCCAGGTGATCGAGCAGCTCGGGATGCGAGGGGACGTCCCCGTTGATGCCGAAGTTGTCGACCGTCTTCACCAGGCCGCTGCCGAACAGGTGGTGCCACACGCGATTGACGATCACCCGCGAGACGAGCGGATTTTGCGGGCTGGTGAGCCACTCGGCCAGCTCGAGCCGGCCGCTGTGCCCGGCGGCGATCGTGGGTTGGCCGGCGAAGTGGACCACGCTCAAGAAGCCGCGGGGGACGACGGAGCCGTGCTTTTCCGCCTCGCCACGAATGCGGATAGCCGCGTCCGCGACGATAGCGGCCTCGCGCGCCTCCATCGCCATCGATCCGAAGCCAGACGGATCGTTAGCTCGAGTCACGAGGGCCTGCAGCTCGTTCAGTTTCTGGCGGGCCTTCGCGCGTCGGGCCGGATCGCGGCTCGCCTTCGCCGCATCGAGCGCGTCGCGGGCCTGTGCCAGTTCGCGCCGCAGACCTCGGATTTGCTCGGCGGGCGGCGGTGGCGCGGCCGACGGGTCCAGCGGCAACAGCATCTGCGGCACGTAATAGTCGAGGCCGCCACCTCCCATCTGATTGCGGAGCGCGGCGCACAGGTCGCTGCTCTGAAAGATGCCGGCCAGCGCGTAATAGTCGGCCGTGGGGATCGGGTCGAACTTGTGATCGTGGCAGCGGGCGCAACTGGCCGTGAGCGCGAGCGTGGACCGCGTCACCGTGTCGATCTGCTCGTCGATGTTGTCCATCACGAAGCGGACTTTGAACCGCTGGTTGACGTCCTTGACACCCAGCGCGAGAAAGCCCGTGGCGATCAGATGCTCGGCCCGCTCGGCCGCGGTCTTCCCCGCCAAGAGGTCGCCGGCAATCTGCTCGCGGAGAAATTCGTCGTAGGGCTTGTCGGTATTGACGGCGTTAATGACGTAGTCGCGATAGCGCCAGGCGTGCGGATACGGAAGGTTCCGCGCCGAGCCTGTCGATTCGCCGTAGCGGGCCACGTCCAGCCAGTGCCGGCCCCAGCGTTCGCCGAAGGCCGGCGAAGCGAGCAAGCGATCCACGAGCCGCTCGAACGCCGTGTCGGATTGATCGGCGAGAAAGGCGTCGATCTCGGTGAGCGTCGGCGGCAGACCCGTCAGGTCGAAGGTCGCCCGGCGGATGAGGGTCCGCTTGTCGGCATCGGCCACCGGCTTCAGGCCGCGCTCGGTCATCCGCGCGAGCAGAAAGCGATCGATCGGATCCCGGGGCCAGTCGGCATCGATGACGACGGGAACTTTGGAGTCGCGGAGCGGCTGCCACGCCCAGTGTTCTTTCCGCAGCTTGGCGTAGTCGGCGACGATCCGCCGATCCGACGCGACGGCTTCGACGCGGGTCCAGGCGGCCCCGTCACGAATCCACTGCTTCAAGATGGCGACGTCGGCCTCGGCCAGCGGTCGCTCGGGCGGCATCTTCAACTTGCCCATGCGGGTGACGGCCTTGATCAGCAGGCTCTCGTCAGGCTTGAAGGGGATGACGGCAGGTCCCCGACTGCCGCCGGTGAGCAGGCCGTTGCGATCGTCGACACGGAGGCCGCCGTGCGAGTTCGTGTCGGCCGAGTGGCACGTGTAGCAATTGGCCACCAATAACGGCCGCACGCGCTTCTCGAAGAACTCGACGGCGGCCGCATCATTGTGGGCTGGCGATTTGGCGACCGCGGGCGAGGGACCGACAGCCGCGCTCAGCGTGCAAAGCGCGAGTGGGAGCGCGGCAACGATAACGGAGCGAGCGGACGGTCGGCGGCGGAGGCCGGCGTTCGGCAGTCGTCTTCCGAATTGCCGCATGGCAATGCCTTCTGGAAGGCCGCGATCACTTACGGGCGGGACGGACGCGTACGGGTGAGAGCTAGCACAAGGCAGCATGTCAGCAGGGTCTTGCTAACAAGCCCTTATTAAACCGTGAGTTAGCTGAAACAGCGAGTCAGCGATTGAGAGCCACCCCGGAGCCGGCGGCGCCCGCGATTTGTTCAACTAGCGCGGCTCGTCGATCGTGCTCCGCGAATCTAACCATCGGCTCTTTCCGCGGGCAGTTTTGGCCCTTCCGATTCGTCCGGCTAGGCCGACGCAATTCGTGCGGTTGACGGCCGGCGATTCGGAAGATAGAGTAAATATTACCAACTGACTAGGCGATATAAAATCCTGGTGTCACTTTCAACCTTGGATTGTCCCGCTTCCAAAGGAGAAACCATGCAGCCGAAACGACTTGCGAACAATCAGCCTAAGGAGCCTGGCTGTGCCGCAACTCATGCAATGCCGTCAAAATACGGTCAGTTGGGGGCTGGTTTCAACGCTTAAGTCGGGCTGGAGCCCGGTCTTTGCCGGGATCCTGGTTTACGTGGGGGCTGTCTCGTTTTACGACGGTTACCTGGTGATTCGCACGGGCGACATGATTCGCGACATGGAGAAAAACCCGGTCGGCCTCGCGCTCATCGACTACAACGGCGGCGATCCGTCGCTGTTCCTGGAAGCCAAGGCCGCGGGGACGCTCGTGGTGCTGTTCGCACTCGACGCGCTCAATCGGCGGAGTGCGCGGATTGCACGCCCGGTGGCGCTCGCCGTCGCCCTGTTTCAAAGCGGCTTGTTGATCTTTTTGGAGACCTGTTGACGCACGGGCCTGACCGGATATGGGTGCCATGCCCCACGGCTCGGCGTGGGCATGTCTTCCGCTCCGATCGCGCATGCCCACCGAAACCGGTGGGCATGGCACCCGACATTAGCGATAGATGCGCGGGCCCGCCGATGAGAGCCCGAGCACCGTTTGAATCAACGCACGCCGCACCCTCGCAGCGCGAGCCCAGCCTATGAAGGATCCGGCTATGTCCCTATCGACAGAACCTGTCGCGCAGGCCGCGGCGTCTGCGCCCCCCGTTGATCGCACAATGGAGGCCGTCGTCGCCGAGCTGCGCGAGCTGCGGAACGCGTCGCTGGCTGCGCGGCGCCGCTCGTCGAACCCGCTCAAGCTCCCGTCTCGCAAATCGCTCAACGCGATCGTCGAGGGGCTGAGCACGGTGCTCTTTCCCAATCGGCTCGGCTCGCGGCAGCTGGCGCACGAAAGCATCGACTATTACGTCGGCCACACGCTCGACGATTCGTGCCGCGACCTCGTCGAACAGGTGGCGCTCGAGTTGCAGTTTGTGGGCGAACAGACCGACCCGCGCGCGGGCGGACGCAAGGCGGAGGAGCTGGTTCGCGATTTCGCCCGCGGCCTGCCGCAGATTCGCCGGCTGCTCGAGGCCGACATTCTGGCCGCCTACGAAGGCGACCCGGCCGCGCGGAGCATCGACGAAGTGCTCGCCTGCTACCCGGGCATCACGGCCATCATCCACTACCGGCTCGCGCACGCGCTGCACGAGTTGGGGCTCCCACTCATCGCGCGGATGATTGCCGAAATCGCCCACTCGGCAACGGGGATCGACATCCATCCGGGCGCAGATCGGCAGCAGCTTCTTCATCGACCACGGCACGGGCGTCGTCATCGGCGAGACAGCCGTCCTGGGCGAGCGGGTGCGGCTCTATCATGGCGTGACGCTCGGCGCCAAACGCTTCACCGTCGACGACAGCGGCGCGCTAGTCAAAGGCACGGCCCGGCACCCGATCGTCGAAGACGACGTGGTGATCTACGCCGGCGCGACAATCCTCGGCCGCGTGACGATCGGCCGCGGCTCGGTAATCGGCGGCAACGTCTGGCTCACACACAGCATCCAGCCAGGCAGCCAAATCTCACAAGCCGCCCTCCGCAGCGAAGTCTGCGACGACGGCTCGGGGATCTGAGGGAAATTCGGATAGGCGAATCACCGAATTCGCTACAACAAGAATCTGTCTCGATTAGGTACAAATCAGCCCAACAAAGAACCCCCTAAGTCCTTTCGAACACGCGATAGCTGCAGACGTCGCCCGACGTTCACCCTGCCGCCTCTTGTCGCTTCGCGACCCGGACAACGAGTTATCCGGGCCACCCATTGATGTGGCTCAACGAACCCAGGACACAGTCGCGGCCGCGTCAGCCGAGAGCTCCAGGCACTAATTGTCGAAGTGAGCCCAATGGTCGGCCAACAGCGCAGCCACCTCATCGGGCTTTTGACACTGCCACCAGTGTCCGCAGTTGGCCAAACGCGCCACGCGTCGAGCTCGCGTTAGCTGACCCATTCGATCTGCGAATGGTGCACCGGCGAAGGAGTCATTTTCTCCCCAAATCACCAAACCGGGAGCCCTGATCTGCACCAGGTCCGCCTCCCATTCCGCGAAGACGCTTTTTGCGGACCGGTAGAGTTTGAGGATACAGTCCTTCATGACTGCATCCACATGGCTCGCCGTTTCGGAGGCCTCACTCTCTGGGACACCCTCGCCCACGAGAAACCGGCGCACGGCGTCCGCGTCCAACGCCGCCATGACGTTTTCGCCGACTTGAGGCGTCTGCCAGGCCTGTGCGGCTCTGTGCCAAACGTAATCGCTGCTGACTGGCGCGCCACCTCCGACCCAGCTCCGAACCAGATCGGGACGGGTCGCGGCGATACGCACCGCCAGGAGTGACCCCCAATCGTGCCCAACGAGATCAATCGGCTGGGTCAGAGCTTCCAAGGTCTTCGCCAGCCAGGCAACGTATTCCTCCTTCGTCGCTCCAAAGCCGAGTGGCAAAGCGTTGCCAAAACCCGGCAACGAAAGGCTGATGACATCGGAGCGCTTGATGCGATCCAAGATCAAACGCCAAACGCGATGGGTGTCCGGAACTCCATGGATCAACACAACGGGCATCGAGGCACCTCGTTGCACCTGACATTAACAGAAATTCTCCCCCGTTGTGCTCGGGCGCGATCTATTCCGGCACTCGGTGGCAAACTCCAGCCGCGGTCCAGTGCAAAATTCGCGGGGTGGCCGGGACTACTCGTTGTCCCGGCTGCGAAGCAGCAAGCGGTTGCTCAAACAACTCGATCGCTGCATGCCCGGCCCGAAGTTCACCCTGCCGCCTCTCGTCGCTTTGCGACCCGGACAACGAGTCGGGCGCCGTGGTGCTCCCAGCATCTCAGGCCGTCGCGCAGGAATCAGGGCCGCGCCCAGACCACGCTGCCTTGCTTTTTGTACCACACGATCGGATTGCCGGGGTCTCGCTCCCAGGTTTTGCCGTCGATGACGAATTTGTATTCGTGCCGGCCCTCGGGGAGCTCGAGGGTCGTCGTATACCAGCCGTCGCGGTCCGGGCCCTGCATTGCGTGCTCGGCCGGCTTCCAGTGGTTGAATGAGCCGGCAAGCGTCACAGTCTTGCAGTCAGCGACGGGATGATAGCGAAACTCGGCGCGGTACTTGCCGTCGCTCGTCCGCGTGACCACGGGCGGGTGCAGCGGGCCGACCAGGACGATGCTGTTGCGATAGACGTCCGTGCGCGACATGTTGCCGGGATCGGTCTTCCAGGTTTTGCCGTCGATGACGAACTTGTATTCGTGCCGCCCGATCGGCAGCCGCAGCGTCTTGGTGAAATAACCTTCCTTGTCAGGTCCCGTCATGGCGAGCGCCGTCGGTTTCCACTCGTTGAACGTGCCGGCGAGATAAACCGATTTGGCGGGTTGCGGCGGACGATAGCGGAAGGCCACGTCGTGGCGGCCGTCGTCGGCCCGCGTGACTCGCGGTCCACCGAGGGCAAAATCCTGCTCGGCCGGGCTATAGTCGTACGAGCCGATCATCATCTCGTCCCACGTCTGGTCGCCCCAATGGACCTCGCTCGCCGGGTCGGGATTCAGCAGGTTGTTCTCGGAGTTGTCGAAGGCGGCGTGGCAGTCGATCCGCGTGCCCGCGGGCATCACCTTGGGCTCGGCCAGGCGATAGGTGTTCTGCCAGTTGAAGTCGTAGCGCGGCACGTCGAGCAGAATCTCCTTGCGACCATCCGGATAAACGGCAGTGAACGAAAACGCTTTGCCGCGGAGGTGCATGTGCGGCACGAGCTCGTAGAGGAAGCGACTTTCTTGGATCTCCTCTTGCGCGTCGACGCGGTAATCGGCCGCGCGCGGCGGGATGGAAAACTGCCAGTTGTAGATGCCGCCGACGGCAACTTCGTGCCGAACGGTCTGCGGGTCGGCGAAGAGTAGCCCCGCCTCACTCTGATCGACCTGCTCGCTGCCGTTGGGCGTGTAGTGCATTTGGAAGACGAGCCGAGAGCCCGCCGGAATTCGCCCTGCGTAGCCGACGGTCGGGGCTGTCGGGGGCAGTCCGGGAGCAAAGGCCGCGACGGCGTTGAAGAGCGCGTCTTCTGGCTTGGCACTCAGCTGCTCCGGCGGCACGTAGAAGAGCAGCATGTGATGGACGACGCTGCGATTGCCGGGGCGGGCTTCGGCCCCGCGAATCCACATGTCGTGCGTGAATCCCGGGTCGACGATGAAGTATTTGTATTCGACGACGCCGCTTGCCGGCACTGTGAACGGCTCGGGCATCTTGACGACGAGATCGGGCTTGGGGATGCGCCAGCCGTCGGGGAACGCGGCTTTCGCCGGCAATTGTGACGGATCGCCCTCGGGCACGCCGTTGTCGATCCAATCGCGGATGAGCTGTTTGTCGGTGTCCGAGAGGCGGGCGTCGTTCAAGAATTTGCCGTGCGCGGGGTTGGCTCGCCACGGCGGCATGCGGCCCTGGTCGACCACTTCGCGAATCGTCTCGGCCCAGGCGGCGGCGTCCGCGTACGAGGTCAACGCAAACGGAGCGACCTCTCCCGCCCGATGGCACTCGACGCAGTTGGCCCGAAAGATTCGCGCGATCTGATTCGAGTACGTGATGTCCCCTTTCGGCGGCCGGCGATTGACGCGGCCGATGCGACAGCCGATCGACTGCGTCGACGGCGTCCGCACTTGTCGTCCGGCGAGAATGTCCGCGAGCGCGTCTTCAACGAAGGCCTTCTTGGTTTTGTCATGCGCGTAGCCGATGCCGAACTGATCGTCGATCAGCCCCCAGTAGCGGACGACGCCGGCGGAGTCGATCACGAAGGCCTCGGGCGTGCGGACCGCGCCGAGCCGATCGGCCACCTTGTTTCCCGGGTCCTTGCAGACGGGAAACGGAATCTTATGCAGTTGGACGAAGTGCGCGATCGCGGCTAGTGAATCTTGCTGGTTGGCATCGATGCCGAAGAATCGCACGCCCTGCCCACGATATTTTTCGGACAGCTCCGCCAGGCGGGTGGTGTAGCGTTGGGCCAGCGGGCACTCGGTCCCCAAAAAGACGACGACGTTGGCCCGGCTCTGCTTCCACCCGGCGACGGCGTCGGCACCCAGGCAATCGGCGAGCGCGGTCGGCTCGACGTGTTTTCCCACCGGGCTCGATGGCGCATCCGTACTGGCGGTCAACAGCAGGCCGACCAGGAGCGACGAGCAAGCGAATCCAGACATCGGCAGACCCCCTCGTTCCCTCACGCAGCATTTGATTCTGTGATAGCGCTTCTGCAGGCTGAGATTCTAAAGCGATCCCGGTTGAACGACCAAGAGCAAGAGGGACCGGCTTTGATCGGCTGGCTGGCTGGCTGGGGGCGAGCTGAAGGCTCGCCCTGGGCGGCGATCACGCCGACCACGGCCACCCTGACATTTTGCGGTGAGCCGGAGTAGATCCCAGTGCCCCACGCGGCGCTCAGGCGGCGCACTTCGGGGCGCTGTCCGTGGTCGCACTCGGCGACGAAGTGCTTGGGGCCGTGCGGGTGTTCCAGGGCATCTTGGCGAGCATCATGCCCATGCCGCAGGTGTCGGTCACGCCGGCGAAGACCAGCCCGGCTCCGATGAAGGCCGACAGTCCGTACAGATAGGGATGGACGAGCGAACCGAGCGCGACGCCGACGAGTACCAGCGAACCGGCGGTGATCCGAACTTGCCGCTCGAGCGACATCACTTTCTTGCCGCGAACGAGGGGCAGCCCGGCTGTTTCGCACGCTGTCGTGCCGCCTTCGATGTTGATCACGTTGGCAAAGCCGGCCTTGGCGAATCGGTCGCAAGCTTGCTGGCCGCGGCCGCCCGCCTGACAAATCACGTAGAGCGGCTCGTTGGCCGAGCTATTGCGGGCCCGGACGATCTGGGCCGGGTCGAGGTCGGAGAGCGGGACGTTCCGCGCGAACTCGACGTGAACTTGCTGAAACTCGGCCGGCGTCCGCACGTCGATCAAGTCGATGCCTTGGCCCGAGCGGTAAAGCTGGGCCAGTGCCCCTGGAGAAATTGCCCCGAGAGAAGTTGACGCAGCCATCGTGCTCGCTCCTTCACCTGCGTTGAATCCGGCGGATTGCGTCCGCCAACCGGTCGATTTCGTCTTTCTTATTATAGAAAGCCAGGGAGGGGCGAACTGTAGCTTCAAGTCCAAAACGCCTCAAGGAGGGTTGTGAGCAGTGGTGGCCGGCCCGCACGGCGATCCCCTCCAGGTCGAGCAGCCGCCCCACTTCGATCGTGGGGCGATCCTGGAGCACGAACGACAGTACGCCCACCTTTTCCCGGGCCGTGCCGATCAATCGCAGGCCGTTGATCCGCGACAGGGCCTCGGTCGCGTAAGCCAAGAGCTCGTGCTCGTACTGGGCGATGTTGGGCAGGCCGAACTGGCGAACGTAATCGAGCGCGGCCCCCAAGCCGATGGCGTCGGCGATATTGGGCGTGCCCGCCTCGAACTTGGCCGGGGGATCGGAATAGGTGGTGTCCTCGAAGGTGACGTTCTTGATCATGCTGCCGCCCCCCTGCCAGGGAGGCATGATGTCGAGCAGCTCTTCCCGGGCTTGCAGCACGCCGATGCCTGTCGGGCCGAAAATCTTGTGGCCCGAGCAAACGTAGAAATCGGAGCCCAGCTGCTGCACGTTCACCGGCACGTGGGCGACCGTTTGTGCTCCGTCGATCAGCACGCGGGCCCCGTACCGCTTGGCCATCTGCGTCATCTCGGCGATGGGCAAGAGCGTGCCGATGCTGTTGGAGGCGTGGGCCAGCGCGACAAGCTTCGTCCGCGGCCCGAGAATCTTCTGGTACTCCTCGAGAATGATTTCGCCCCGATCGTTAACGGGGATCACCCGCAGCCGCGCCCCGGTCTCTTTCAAGATCAGCTGCCAGGGAACGATGTTGGCGTGATGCTCGAGCGTCGAGAGCACGATCTCGTCGTCCGGCTGCAAGAACTTGCGGCCCCACGTTTGTGCCACCAGGTTGATGGCTTCGGTGGTGCCGCGGACGAAGACAATTTCTTTGGACGACGACGCGCCCAAGAAGTCGCGGACCTTGTCGCGAGCCTGCTCGAAGCCTTCGGTCGCCCGTCCGGCCAGCGTGTGCGCCCCGCGGTGGATGTTGGAATTGTCGTGCTCGTAAAAGTACGAGAGCGCGTCGATCACGCTTTGGGGCTTCTGCGTGGTGGCCGCGTTGTCGAGCCAGACGAGCGGCCGGCCGTGCACGCGCTGGTGCAGAATCGGGAAGTCGCGACGGACGGCGTCGACGTCGAGCGGCCGAGCGCCGTAGCCGTTGGCCGCATCGTCGCGCGGGTAAGGAGCCGGCTCGAACGTGGGGAACTGCGGAGCGGCCGGCCGCGAGTTGCCCGGAGCGTGGTTGGTTGTCGTCGAGCCGGCCGTCGGAGCTGAAGTCGATTTGGGCTCGCCGTTGGGAAACGCCTCGGTCGACGAGCGGAAGTCGGAGCGACGAATGCTCTGGACGAACGCGCGCAGTCCATCCGTTTGCGACCCGGCACTCGATGTCGCGGGGAAACCGGACGGACTCGGTGATGACCCCGCGCCGAACGACGGCGCGTGCCCGCCGAATTGGCTGCCAAATTCCGTCGGACCGCGGAACGCCTCGACCGGGGCTGCCGAGGCGACGGGAGCCGCGGCCGGAGCCTGGCTCTGGAAAGTCGGGCTGTCGAATGCCGGCAACGATTCCGGAGGCAGCGGAGTTGCCGGCGCTTGTACCTGCTCCCGCGCCAGCGAATCGGCGGCGGGATCGACGGGTGGCAGCGGTCCACCGCCCAGGCCCGCTCCGTGGCCTCCCGGACTCTCGCCATACAGCCGGCTCGCCAACTGGGCGATGTAATCGGGTGTGAGACTGGTCATCGTCGACGCTCCGCTGGACGCTGATTTCAAAGCCGCTCATTCGAACTGGGGCTTATTTTTCGAGCAGGGCTTCTTTCGAACGGGGCCTATTTGAATTTCGTCATGCGATGCTCGTAGTCGTGGTAGTAGCCGACCTCGACGTTTTCCAGGATACCCAGCGCGTCGTCGGTCAACACAGCGCACGAGAAGTAGAGTGTGAGCAGGTACGAGGCAACGCCCAGGCTGTCCAAGCCCATCAACCGGGCCGACAAGCTCGGCTTGATCTCGCCCGGAATGCCCGACTGGTGCAGGCCGACGACTCCCTGGTCTCCCTCGCCGATCCGCAGCAGCAAGATATTGGTCGTGCCGAACCACTGGTTCGACTGGTTGCGGCTGTAGACCTCGAGCTTGTCGCACGGAACCAGCGGCACGCCGCGCCACGTGATCACCGACGTGCCGAACAAATTGATCGTCACCGGCGGCACGCCGCGCCACGTACATTCGCGCTCGAACGCGGCAATCGCCTTCGGATGGGCGAGGAAGAACGCGGGCTTTTTCCAGACGAGGGCCAGCAAATCGTCGAGGTCGTCCGGCGTCGGCGCACCGTAGCGCGTGCTGATCCGCATCGCCGGGTCGGCCGAGTGCAACAAGCCGAACTTCTTGCTGTTGACGATCTCCCACTCTTGCCGTTCCTTGATCCCCTCGATCGTCAGCCGCATCTGCTCTTCGAGCTGATCGTAGGGGCCGTTGTAGAGGTCGGAGACGCGGGTATGCACTCGCACCACGGTCTGCACGGCCGAGAGTGAGTATTCCCGCGGGTTGGCCGAATAGTCGACGAACGTCTCGGGGATCTCGACGTTCTCGGCGAAGCCGGAGACGAGATCAATATTGCGTTCGCCGTAGCGATTAACGGTCGAGCGCAGCTCTTGGTGTTCCTCGATCGCCTTTCTGAAATCGTCCTGCAGGTTGGGCTCTTCGGCCAGCACCGCGTCCAGGTCCTTGCGGGACAGGGTGAGCAGCACGCAAGGCGTGTTCGTGCGGACCGTGACGTCCGACGGCTTGTCGGAGACGAGATCGGTCTCGCCGAAGAATTCGCCTTCGCTCAACAGGGCGATCCGCAGGTCGGAGCCGTGAATGCCCTTGCTGAGCACCTCGACCTGCCCCTGGGCGATGATGAAGAACTTGCTCAGATCCTCACCTTCGACGAGGAGCTTGTTGCCCAGCGACACGTCTTCCGTCTTAAAGCGGCTGGCCATCCGCGTGATGATGGCCTCGGGCAGCTTGGAGAAGAGGGGCACGCTTCGCAGCGATTCGGACGGGAACGAGGCCGTTTCCCCCGACGCGTCCACGCCGATCCGCTCCGCCTTGGGCAGCTCGACCTTCGTGCGATTCACGCGGTACACGCCGCCGTGCACGTGCACCCACGGCAGCAGGCTCAAGAGCCATCGCGGGGTGATCGACATCATCTTGGGCGACGTTTTGGTCGTATCCGCCAGGTTCCTGGCGACAGACGTCGTCACGCTACGCTGCAACAGACCGTTCGACATGGCCTCTCCTCAACCTTTTTCCGTTCGGTTATTCCGTTCCGTGATTCAGTCGTCCGCTATTTCATTCGTCCGCTAACCGTCGTGAAAACCCCCACCGCCCCCAACAGAAAACTCAAAGCAATCGATTCACTCAGATCCCCAGCCCGTCCGCGAATCGTCTCGGCTCGCGACTTTCGTAATCGTGGTAGTAGCTGACCTCGACGTTTTCCAGAATCCCCAGTGCGTCGTCGGTCAACACGGCGCATGAGAAGTAGAGCGTGAGCAGATATGAGGCGACGCCCAGGCTGTCCAAGCCCATCAAGCGGGCCGACAGACTCGGCTTGATCTCGCCCGGGATACCCGCTTCGTGCAGCCCGACGACTCCCTGGTCTCCCTCGCCGATCCGCAGCAGGATAATGCTCGTGGTGCCGAACCATTGGCGGGCCTGGTTGCGGCCCTGGATTTCCAGCTTGTCGCACGGGATCAGCGGCACCCCCCGCCACGTGATCACCGACGTGCCGAACAGGTTGACCGTGACCGGCGGCACGCCCCGCCACGTGCACTCCCGCTCGAACGCGGCGATGGCCTTCGGGTGGGCCAAGAAGAACGCGGGCTTTTTCCAGACGAGGGCCAAGAGATCATCGAGATCATCCGGAGTCGGCGAGCCGTAACGCGTGCTGATCCGCATCGCCGGGTCGGCCGAGTGCAAGAGGCCGAACTTCTT
This sequence comes from uncultured Planctomycetaceae bacterium, assembly GCA_963800135.1. GTDB lineage: Bacteria > Planctomycetota > Planctomycetia > Planctomycetales > Planctomycetaceae > DASPSM01. The sequence goes on from CAWCZR010000004.1 coordinate 957,512, forward strand.
GCTGTTGATGATCTCCCACTCTTGGCGCTCTTTGATCCCCTCGATCGTCAGCCGCATCTGCTCTTCGAGTTGATCGTAGGGACCGTTGTAGAGATCCGAGACGCGCGTGTGGACCCGCACGACCGTCTGCACGGCGGAGAGCGAGTATTCCCGCGGGTTGGCCGAGTAGTCGACGAACGTCTCTGGAATCACGACGTTCTCGGCAAAGCCCGAAACGAGGTCGATGTTGCGTTCGCCGTAGCGATTGACGGTCGAGCGCAGCTCAAGGTGGTCCTCAATCGCCTTCTTGAATTCGTCCTGCAGGTTGGGCGTTTCGGCGAGGACCGCTTCGAGGTCTTTCCGCGAAAGCGTCAGCACGACGCAGGGGGTGTTCGTGCGGACGGTGACGTCGGACGGCTTGTCGGAGACGAGGTCGGTCTCGCCGAAGTATTCGCCTTCGCTCAACAGGGCGATCCGCAGGTCGCTGCCGTGCACGCCTTTGCTCAGCACTTCGACCTGCCCCTGGGCAATGACGAAGAACTTGCTGATGTCTTCGCCTTCAACCAACAGCTTGTTGCCCATCGACACGTTTTCGGTCTTGAAGCGGCTGGCCATCCGCGCGATGACCGCTTCGGGCAGCTTGGAGAAGAGAGGCACGCTCCGCAGCGCCTCGGGGGCGAAGGAGGCCGTCTCTCCCGTGACGTCGATGCCGATGCGTTCGGCCTTGGGCAGCTCGACCTTCGTGCGGTTGACGCGATAAGTCCCGCCGTGCACGTGCACCCAGGGCAGCAGGCTCAACAGCCACCGCGGGGTGATCGACATCATCTTGGGTGACGTCTTGGTCGTGTCGGCCAGGTTCCTGGCGACCGACGTCGTCACGCTGCGCTGCAACAGACCGTTCGACATAGTGGGAATCTTCTTCTTGTTGCCCGCTTATCGGTGTTGGAGAAATCCCAGATTGATTGCTGACGACAGCCGTCGAACTCGCGAGAAATTTGCGCGAGCCCACGGACTCGGGAAACTGCACGTGCCGCGCGGCGCGAACCGCGCGGCGAATCGCGAGCCGAGCGTCGGCTCGGCAATAAGCAGTTGGGGCTGCAAACGGGCATCCATTTCCGCGGCCCAAATCAAGGTCGTGCGGTAGAGGCACGAGTTCAGACCCGTGCCAGTGAGGCACGAGGCGCTTCCCGGCGCGGGCCTCTGCTTTGTTCCGCTTGGCGTGCGAAACGCGTGCAGCAGCGCGCGGCCGGCCGACTCCAGGTTCTCTGCGAAGACTGACAGGAATGTCTTCTCCCAAATCACTAGTCGTTCCTGCTTGCCGTGTCGCGCATTGCGCGAAGCGTGGAAGCCAGTGGTTGACGAGAAGGCAAAGTCTGCCAGGGCTGCGAGGATACCCCGTTTGACCCAAACACGCATCGAATAGAGCCCCCAATGAGACAAGATTTCGAGAATTCCCGGCCTCCCGCTTCAAACTATTCTCGATCAAATGAGTGATATATTAAGGCGGGGCGAGACAGTGTCAAGCAGTAAAGCTGGGAGGGCGGAATGCAGGGGGGGGATGGATGGAAGTCCTCACGGAACGGCGCGGACGGGTGGGGGCGCTCCGCTTTACGGAAGCCCCCGTCTCGCTCATCGATTCGCCCAACAATCCGGATCTTCCGGGGCTTCCGCTGCGCGGAGTGCCCCGGCCACCCTGACACTTAGCGGCATACCCGCCCCTGCAAACCACGCGGCTTCTCGTCACTCGTTGTCGAGGGCCAAATCGCGGAGTTGGCTCAGGGCTTCGTCGAGCTCCGGCACCTTGGCGCCGGGGACGCGGCCGGCCAGGTCGCATTTGGCGAGCAGAATCAGCTCGTCATAGTCGGCCGATTGTTGCAGCCGGCGGCGGGCGCGCACTCCGATGCGACCGTCGAGCAGATCGAGGGCCAGCGGGTGCTGCTCGATGAGCCAGGCCGTGCGCTCTGAGATCGCATCTCCCAGTGCCCGCAGGCCGGCCGTCACGTGCTCGTGCGGATCGATGCCCTTGCCGACGTCGTGCAGGAGGGCGGCCAGGCGGAACTCTTCGTCGTAAGGCAGCACGTCGGAGGCCAGCGCGAAGACCTGCAGGCTGTGATAGAGCACGTCCCCCTCGGGGTGCCGCCTGTGGTCCTGCTCGATCTTGGCCAAAGGCGCCAACAAGTTGCGATAAATGCGAAAGCGGTCCGTGCTTTCGGACAGCGGCCGTTCAGGATCGTCCCGCTGGTCGGCCAAGAGCGCGGGACCGGCATAGCCGTTCGAGAGCCGCTCGAGCTCCTCGCGAATCTCGCGATTGGTCGGTAGTTCCGATGGCCGCAGCCGTTGGCGGCAGAGCGTGCGGGCCGCCCGCTGCCTGGCCCGGCCGTATTCCTGCTCTTGCCGCTGATGCATCAAGCGAGCGGCCTCGAACAGAATCAGCTGGCGCAGCTTGTCGGCGGACATGGTTGAGGGCGCGGGCGAGATCACAGGTGCGGGCGAGTGAAAAGAGTACTTCGCCGCGGAATTATATGCCGAGTTCAACGCCCAAACTGGAGGAAAAGCTCGTTCAGCAGGAGCTTCACGCTTCTAATTGATCAGCGGGAGCTTCGCCTCCCAACTCACGTGACTACGGATCGAGCTCGACGTTCCAGTAGGCTTCGCTGATGAACTTGGACCAGCTGTCGATCCGCGTGTGCTGGGTGGCGTAGAGCGGTTTCCAGTCGGGCCGGCAGGGCTGCTTCTTGAGCGGCATCTTGGCACGCTCGGGCGTTTTATCGGCCTTCCGCTTGTTGCAGGAGACGCAGGCCAGCACGCAGTTTTCCCAGGTCGACATGCCGCCTTGCGAGCGGGGCATCACGTGGTCGATCGTCAGTTCTTCGCTGCCTGGCTGAATGCCGCAGTACTGGCAGGTGTAGCGATCTCGCTTGTAGATATTGCGGCGGCTGAAGGTCACCGCGCTCGTCGGCATGCCCGAGTAGTGGATCAGGGCGACGACTTCGGGGACGCGGATGCGGCTGCGGACGGTGGAGACGAAGAGTTCGCCGGCCCGCGGTGCCAGCTTCGACCAGTCGAGCCAGCCGTACAGTTGATAGTCTTCCGGGTCGACGACGCGAGCCGTCTCGTTCCAGACCATCACGAGAGACCGGGCCACGGAGGCAATCCCGACGGGTTGCCAATTCCGGTTCAGGACCAGTGTCGGTCGTTCCAAGACCATCGAACTCATCGTGGTTTCTCCGGCGCTCTGGGCGTCGCTCGGGGGATTGTTCGGGTTGGTTCGCCTGGCTTTCTCTCGAGTTGCAGCTCCGTCCGTTGATCCGTCGCTGTGGCAGCTCAGTCGTTCGACTCAGTCAGTCGCTGGACGGTTCGATCTCGCACTCCCCCGGAGGCACGCGATCGAACCGGCATCGGCCTGTCACAACTCGGCCGACCTGCATCGGCCGTTACAAATCGGCCGAAAATCAGCCTCTGAATGATAAGTGTGCGCGATTGGGTTGTCGAGCGCGGAGGCGCTTTGCAGGGTCAAAGGCGCGTTAACTTTCCGTGAAGCGCGGCGCGCGTCAACACACGACGGGCGTGCAACTTGCGTTGAAAGACACGGGGCAAATCGCGAGGTTCACGGCCGAGCGCGGGCCAAGATTCGACGCTCAGGACGCGCGCGGGTCGCGCCGATTGATCAGCGGCGGCTCCGGGCGAATGACGAATTGCGCGAAGCGTTCGTATCCGCCGGCCGCCAGTCGATCGCACACCAGCTGCCGGCGTTCCGCTTCGGGTAAGCCGTTCAACACGCCGAAGACCAGGCAGCCCAGCACGATGGTTGCCACGTCGACGACGGCGGCCGGCAGGCGAAACTCCTTGAGGTCGGCGAAGATCTCGTCCTTGCTGCAATACTCGCCGAATTTCTTGCCGGCATACATCAATTCCACGCCGGCGAAGTCCTGGCTCCACTCGTAGTCGAAGGGGCCGTAATCGCGCCGCCGGTGCAGCACCCAGAAGCGCCCCCCCTCGAAGAGGATGCCATGCGTCGGCGCCGAGGCGGGGGCGGGCGGATCCATCCGTTGCCTTGTGGTCGGGGCCTTGTCGCCCGGATCTTTTCGCCGGGGCCTTGTAACCGAAGTCTGGTGCGGCCCGATTCCTGAAGACGATCCGCCGCGCAGAGTGTGCAGACAGTTCGCCCAAATGAAACCGGGAACGCCACATCATTGCGAAAGGACGCAAGCCGGGCAAGATCTGCGTGGCCGAGATTTCGACGGTACGGTGGACGAATCGTGGCCGTCTTCTTATATCTTCGCCGACCGGCGTCGGTCGCAGAACTGGAGTTGGGGGCAGGCGTTTCGCGATAGCGACCGCCGAGCTGCGCTCAAGAAAGCAGGCCGGGCAGTCGATGGATTTTTGCCGGGTTGACGGCCGCCGGACCGGCAGCGGAATTCCGCGAGAAATGGCGTGCCAAGCCGGGAATTCTGCGCGTCGAACAATTCGCGAAAAACGCCGCACCCACCCGACTTGGGCGCTTGACAACCGGGAAAAACTTTAATACTTGAAGGGGCCGTTCCTCGGCCAAAGGGACCGGGCACGACGCCGGGCCGCTTCGATTGGCGTACTAGTCCAAAGGGTTTCCGGTTCGAGTGAGTGCGAATCGGAGGCTTCGCCCGCGAGTGATTTCTCAGGACGACCGTTTTACAGAACGATCGCTTTACCGACAGTGAGGGGCTCACACAGATGGCATGGCAACGGAGCGACGAGCAGTCGTGGTCAGGAACCCTGTTCGCAGAGGGGCAGGCGTCGGTGACTTTCCCAGGCGTGGAGCAGTTTCCCGTCTGGACTTCGACCTTCGACGTGCGCTTGGCCGACGAAGAGGAAGAAGCAGAAGAAGTCGAAGACGACGATGACGACGAAGAGGACGACATCGACGACGAAGAATTCGATGACGAAGAACTCGACGACGAAGAGTTCGACGACGAAGAATTCGACGACGATGACGACGACCTCGACGATGATGAGGACGAGGAGGAAGAGGAAGAGGAGGAAGACGAGGATTATTGAGCCTCCCTCGACCATCGTCGGCCGCATCACTTGACGCAGGCGCATCACCTGAAGCGGACGCCACCGCAGCCGCGCGGCCTGCCGACACTCTCGACGACCAGCTGCTGTACAACCAGATCGGAGCCGCCGCCGCGGCCATCCGCGGGCAGTGGACTTCGGTCCCCAGGGTGGGTCTGATCCTGGGGACCGGACTGGGGCGGTTCGCGTCGTTGATTGAAACCGACGCGAAGATTCCTTACGCCGACGTCCCGCACTTCGCCGCCTCCACCGTCGCTTCGCACACGGGCCAGCTCGTCTGCGGACGGCTGGGCGGCGTGCCGCTCGTCGCCCTCGAAGGTCGCCTCCACTTCTACGAAGGCTACACGATGCGCCAGGTCACCTTCCCGGTGCGCGTGATCAAGGCCCTCGGCGCGGAAACGCTCATCGCCACCAACGCGGCCGGCGCGATGAATCTCGACTACGAGCTGGCCGATGTGGTCATCGTCGACGATCACATCAACCTGATGCCCGACAATCCGCTCCGCGGCATCAACGACGACCGCCTGGGACCGCGCTTCCCCGACATGAGCGCCCCTACGACCGCGAACTGGCGAACGTCGCCCGCCAAGCCGCCACCGAGCTGGGAGTGCCGACGCAGACCGGCGTGTTCGTCGCTGTGCCCGGGCCCAATTTGGAGACGCGGGCCGAGTATCGCATGCTGCGGAACCTCGGAGCCGACATCGTGGGGATGTCGACCGTGCCCGAAGTGATTGTCGCCGCCCACGCCGGCCTGCGGACGCTCGTGCTGTCGATCGTCACCGATTTGTGCAATCCCGATTCGCTCGAGCCGGCCACGCTGGAAAAAATTCTCGCTGTCGCGGAACGCGGAGCCGGCCACCTGGAACGGCTGATCCCGCGAATCGTCGCCCACCTGGGGCCGTAGCTGCGGGTCCAAGGCGAGCGGCGGGTGTAAGCCGGCCGGTTATTCTGGGGCCCGGACTGCTCCGCGGAAAGACACTGGCGGGCGAGCCGGACGAGCCGCCAGTGCAGCCCGGACGAATCGTCAACAGACTAAAACTGCCAGAACCGGCGGGCTTACACCCGCCGCTCGCCTTGGCATATCATCGCCGAATCATGTTTGAAAAAGTCAGCAGTTCCGACTTCGTCCGGGGCGAGCATCACGTGCTCCGCTTCTGGCGGGAGCGTGCGATCTTCCAGCAGCTCCGCGCGAAAAATGCCGGCAAGCCGCGGTGGAGCTTCATCGACGGGCCGATCACCGCCAACAACCCGATGGGCGTGCACCACGCCTGGGGACGTACTTACAAAGACGTCTTCCAGCGCTACTTCGCCATGACCGGGCACGACGAGCGCTATCAGAACGGCTTCGACTGCCAGGGGCTCTGGGTCGAAGTCGAGGTCGAGCGCGAACTGCAAATCGGCGCGAAGGCAGCCATCGAAGCTTACGGCATCGACAAGTTCGTCAACGCCTGCAAGCAACGCGTGCTGCAATTCGCCGCCCGCCAGACCGAGCAGTCGATCCGCTTGGGCTACTGGATGGACTGGGACGATCCCGGCACGCTTCGAAAGCTTTCCGAGACCGTCGGTACCGAGCAAACCGTCAGCATCACGACGCCGTCCGGCCAAACAGTGAGCGACAAGGCCGACGCGATCGTGGCTCGGCTCGGCAATCCGCAGTGGGGCGGCAGCTACTTCACGTTCTCGACCGAGAACAACGAGACGATCTGGGCCTTCCTCAAGAAGTGTTTCGAGCGTGGCAAACTTTACAGCGGTCACGACGTGATGCCCTGGTCGGGCCGCGCCGGCAGCGCGTACAGCCAGATGGAAGTGGCCGACGGCCGCCGGCTCACCATCCATCGCTCGTGTTTCGTGCGGTTTCCGCTGGCAGACGCGGAGAACGAGTACCTGCTGGTCTGGACGACGACTCCATGGACGCTCACCAGCAACGTCGCCTGCGCGGTGAATCCCGATCTCGACTACGTGCAGCTCAAAACGAACCGCGACGGCGCGACGTATTACTTCGCCAAGGACAACCTGCACTTTCAGCGGCTCGAGCGCGAGTTCAAAGAGGGATTCGGTCGGCCCGAATGGGGTTGGCCGTCGAACGTGCCCAAGCTCAAAACGATTTCGCAAATCTTCAAGGAGCAGGGCGGGTTCGAGATCGTCGCCGAAATCAAGGGGGCCGCGCTCGTTGGGCGGCCGTATCGCGGACCGTTCGACGATCTGCCGGCCCAACAGACTCCACGGCGGCGTTCCGTTCGATTCGGCAGCTAAGCCGGAAAGACGGCGGTCAATTCCACCGCGTCATCGACGGCGGCCGCGACTCGCAAGGGCAACCCCAACGTCGTCGCCGGCGAGGGAACGGGCATCGTCCACATCGCCCCCGGCTGCGGCGACGTCGACTACGTGCTCGGCAAGCAGCACGGCCTGGTCGGCCTGGCTCCGCTCGACGAGGCGGGGCAGTTCGTCGCCGGCTTCGGCCCGTTTCACGGGCAGCGAAGCCAACGATCCGGAAACGGCCCAGCTCGTCTTCGACTCGCTCAAGCAAAAGCATCTGCTCGTGATGGTGGAAGAGTATCCGCACATCTATCCGTTCTGCTGGCGGACTGGGGACGAGCTGGTCTTTCGCCTGGTCGACGAGTGGTTCATCAACATGGATTGGCGGGACGAGATCAAAGACGTCACGCGGCAAGATCCGCTGGTTGCCGCCCAACATCGACGGCGAGGAGCGCGAGCTGGAATGGCTCACCAACATGCGCGACTGGCTGATCTCCAAGAAGCGCTTCTGGGGACTGGCGCTGCCGATCTGGGTTGACGAAAAGACCGGCGAGTTCGAGGTCATCGGCTCGCTGGCCGAGCTGAAGGAGCGTGCCGTCGAAGGTTGGAAGGAATTCGAGGGGCACACGCCGCACCGCCCCTGGATCGACCGCGTGAAGATCAAGAACCCGAAGACGGGCAACCGCATGTCGCGTGTGCCGGACGTCGGCAATCCGTGGCTCGACGCGGGGATCGTTTCGTTCTCGACGCTCGAATACAACACCAACCGCGACAACTGGCGCAAGTGGTATCCGGGCGACCTCGTGCTCGAATGTTTCCCTGGCCAGTTCCGCAACTGGTTCTATTCGATGCTCTCGATGGCGACGATGATGGACAATTCGCCGCCGTTCAAAATCCTCTTCGGACATCGCCTGGTGATGAACGAAGACGGGAAGCCGATGCACAAGTCGGACGGCACGGCCATCTGGTTCGAAGAGGCGGCCGAGCAGCTGGGCGTCGACACTATGCGCTGGATGTACCTGGCGCAAAATCCGGCGTCCGACCTGCGGTTCGGCACGCGGCATCCCAACCATCCGGTCGTGCTGCAAACGCCCGAGGGCCCGATCGAGAAAACCCGCGAAGGCGTCCCGACGTGCGAAGTCGTCAGCAAGCCGGCCGACGAAATCCGCCGGCAGGTGCTGATTCCGCTATGGAACACGTACGCGTTCTTCGTCAATTACGCGCGGCTGGACGAGTTCGACCCGCACACGCCGCTGGTGCCGGTGGCCGAGCGGCCCGAGATCGACCGCTGGATCCTCTCCAACTTGCAGTCGCTGATCGCTGTCGCCAACAAGGGTTTTCAAGAGTTCGATACGGCGTCGGTTTCTCGGCAGGCGGGCGAATTCATCGACGACCTGTCGAACTGGTACATCCGCCGCAACCGTCGCCGCTTCTGGCGCTCGCGGGACGCGGGCGACCGCGACAAGCTCGCCGCCTACCAGACGCTGTATTTCGTGCTGGTCGAACTGACGAAAGTGCTCGCGCCGATGATTCCGTTCCTCACCGAGCGGATGTACGCGAACCTCGTGAAGAGCTGGCGAAGCGACGCGCCGGATAGCGTGCACCTGTGCGACTATCCGCAACCGGACCAAAAGCTGCTCGATCCGGAGCTCAACACACGGATGGCGGCCGCCCAGCGGGTCGTCGGCCTGGGACACAAGCTCCGCGACGATGCCAACCTCCGCGTGCGGCAGCCGCTGGCCGAGTGCCGGTTCGCTTGCGCCGATCCGAGTCGTGGCCGACTCGATCGAGCGACTGGCGGCCGTCGTCAAGGATGAACTCAACGTCAAGAAGCTGACGCGTTGCGACAATCTCGACGGCCTGGTGAGCTACACGTACAAGCCGAACCTCAAAACGCTCGGGCCGAAATACGGCAAGCTGCTGGGCGCGATCGGCAAAGCGCTCGCCACGCTGCCGGCAACAACCTTCGATCCGCTCCGCCGCGGTGAATCGGTCATCGTGCCGGTCGACGGGTCCGAAGTGTCCCTCGCACCGGCGGACGTGCTCGTGTCGACGCAGCAATCAGCCGGCTGGGTGACGGCCGAAGACCGGGGCCTGCAAATCGCCCTTTCGACGGAACTCACGCCCGAGCTGATCCGCGGAGGCATGGCTCGCGACTTTATTCGACAGGTGCAGCAGCTTCGCAAGGAGGCTGACCTCGAGATCGAGGATCGCATCCGCATCTTTTATCACACCGACGACGAAGACGTGAAACAGGCTCTGGCCGAGCATCGCGAGTACATCGCCGCCGAGACGCTGGCTGATTCGATCGAATACTCGGCGAGCGTTCCCGACTTCCTCAAAGCGGTCTCGATCGGCAACGCCAAGGTCTTCATTTGGATTGCAAAAGTGGCGACGTGACCGGTGAGCCCTTGCTGCACGTGGTGCTGCATCAGCCCGATATTCCGCAGAACACGGGAAACATCGGCCGGACCTGCGTTGCCGTCGGGGCGAAGCTCTGGCTGATCCGGCCGCTCGGGTTTCGGCTCGACGAAAAGTTGCTCCGCCGGGCCGGCATGGATTATTGGGAGCTGGTCGATTGGGAGGCGGTCGAGAGCTGGGACGAGCTGAAGCAACGGCTCGCCGGCCGACCGTGGTGGGCGCTCACCAAGTCGGGCACGCGGCTGTTGTGGGACGCGCCCTTCGCGCCGGGTGACGTGCTCGTCTTCGGGAGCGAGACCCGCGGGCTTCCGCCGTCGATCTTGGCCGAGCAGCCCGAGCGGAATCTCAAACTGCCAATGCGGCCGGAAGTCCGCAGCCTGAACCTCGCGAGCACTGTCAACACGGTGGTCTACGAAGCGGTGCGCCAGTTTGGCGGCTTGCCGGACGCCTGAGTGGCGGGCGGGCGAAAATCGGCGGTGTTGCTGATTTGCAGCCTCCAAGTTAGATTGTCGTTCGCCAAAAAGCCACCGGGGAAGCACTGAGGAGACGCGAAGGACATGGGAGTTAAGAAGAGCGGCAAGGGACGACGGAAACTCGGCCGAAAGAAGCGGCGCAACCGCAGCAAGATCCGACATCGCAAGGGTTAGTGCCGCACGCGGCGGCCGGGAGCCGACACGCGTCGGCAGTCTCGGCCCCGCGGGCACTCGCGCCCGGACGCGGCTAGCAACCCATCTCAGGCTCGCCGCGTCGCCCGCGCCCGTCCCATCGCCGCTCGTGCACTGCGCCCGCTCCGTCACGCCAGGCGTCGACACAGATTTTCACACGCTTCGCTCGCCACGTCTCTCGCCAACATCTTGTGCGGCGTCTTTGAAAGCCTTAGCCTAAAACGGCGGATATCTCGCAAAGTTCCGTGCCGCAGCCCCTGGCAATCTGCGGTGCCCTCTCCGCGGATCCGATTCGATGGGCCTGTCGGTTTCCTGCGTCAACTGCCACCGCACCGTGCAGGTCAAAAGCGAGCTGGCAGGCAAGACCGTGCGCGTGTCCGCGCTGCGGCTCGCCAGTGAGCGTGCCGGCGGCGGCGCAGGCCGAGGAACCGTCGAACGACCGTCCGAGCCGGTCGGGTGCGACTCCCGCGCCCCCCTCGCGACGCAGCAGCCATGAAATGGCCCAGCGCAGTTCGTCGAAAAGCAACGCCGGTCAGCGCGTTTCCGGCCGGTCTGACGCCAACCAACGTGCTTCCGGCAAGCGCGACTCAGGCAAGTTCGGCGCCGCCAAAGCCGCGCGCACGATCTGGACGACAACGACGAACCCTACATGCCCCGCCTGCAGAAGCGGCGCGGCCCCAACGTGATCGCGACGGCGTTTGTCGGTGCCTGGGAAAGCCTGGGCGACCGGCGGCGGGAGTACGCGGTCGGCCTGGCAATCGTCCTCGCCCTCGTCGCGTTGCAACTCGCGTATGGCGGTTGGTTCAGCAGCACGAAGCCGGCACCGCCTCCCGTTGGTGCCACAGGAGAAGCGACCGACAACGTCGAGCTGCCTGCCAACAAGGGCCCCGTCCCCGTCGTGATCGTCGACGCTGAGAAGAAAAAGGACGAGCCAGACCAAGACGCGGACGCCACGGCGCCGCTCAAGCGCACCAAGCCGGTTGCGGGGAAGGACAGCGTCGGGAAGGACAATGCCGCAAAGGACGGCGCGACTCGAAAGAACGCCGGCCGAATGATCGGGGGCAATCGGGCGGCCCTCTCGGCATTCGGTGCTCGCCAGGATCCGCAGCGCACCCTGCAGCCACCGGAAGCGTCAGGCCCGACGCAGCACACCATTCCCACCGTCAAAACCGATCACACCGGGGCGTATAACGCCGCCTCGCCGCCAGAGGTGGGGGAAGTGGTCGTCGTGCGCCTCAGAGACGGTCTGCACATCGCCAAGGTGGCTTCGGTCGACGTCTCCGAGCTGCAATGCGACATCATCGTGCTCGATGCGCGCGCCTATCACAAGCGGGGAAAAATCAAAGAAACGAGCCGGACCGACACCGTCCGCTTCGGCCAGATGCGGCCGCCGACGTTCTTGAGGTCCAACCGCAACATGCCGCCCGACTTCGGCCCGCCCGCGATGTAGTTGTTAGTCCGATCTCGTCCGTGCGAAGTGCTCGGCGCCGATCTTGCCGGTGTGATGTGCATCGGCGCAGCCCATCGACGCACGACGCCAGGCGGCACGCGACATGGCCGGCACGAGTGGCGCGTTCCGCCCCCGGGGGCCATGGCCCCCCCGCGTCATTCGAGGTCGAGCTTCATGACCTTCAGGCGCGGATCGAAGAGTGACGGTCCGTGCGTCACGCGGATCTTCTTGCCGGCCGCAGTGACGATCCGCGCCGTGCCGGATGCGGGCGCCGCTCTCGAGGATGCCCCGCACGGTGGGATAACAAATATCGAGCAGCCCTTCGCGATCCATGCGGGCCCGCTCGACCTCGATCTCAAGTTGGCCGAAGGCCCACATGCCGTTGGTGTAGAAGCGGTGAGTGCCTTCGTCGATCGTGTCGGACCGCATGTCGATCCACAAGTTGGGGACGAGCTTCTTGAAGGTGAGCGCGGCCACTTGCCGCTGAAACGTGGCCGGCTCATGCACGAGTCCGCCGTTCTCCCAAAAGATGCCCAGCGTTTCTGCGTGCCGGGCGACAGCCGCGACCAGGTGCGTGAGGCGGACGTGCTTCTCCTGAATCGTGCCGTGCTCGCCCATCAGCGTGACGACGGCGTGCCGCGGGTGACGGCGGAGGCGAGCCTTCGCCTGGGGCCACCACCAGGCGGCCGCGCAGGCATCCTCGAGTTCATCCCCGAGAATGGGCCCCTTCATCGCGGCGACGACGGCCATGTTGCCGCCGTAGGGAAAAATGATTTCGGTCTTCGTGAGTTTGACGCTGCCTTCGCTGGGGCAGTCGGCAAAGCGCCGGCTCAAGGTGGCCAGAATTTGTCGCGGCGCGGGGAGCGACGGGGAGGCCATCGCGATCTTCGCGGAGAGGACCGTCGACCCGTTCGACATCGCGCTGGTTTCCGGAAACTGGCTGCGATCGGGGAAACAGGAACAACCTTCGCGCCCATTCTTCCGCGAGCCGCGGCGAGGCGATAGTCAGCGCCAAAAGTTGACCGTGCGGGGACCGTCGCCCCGCCCCAGCCCGCCTTGACACCGCCGGCACGGGGCGGGATGCTGGAGTTTGGGTCGCGTGCGGATCGAGTTCTGCGCCCGGCCTCCTTGCTTCGTCGTACCCCGATTTTGCCCGCCCTGACGCTGCCTTCGAGAGCCGGTTGAGCGCGGCTGTCACCAGAGCCGCCCGCCGGCTGGTTTTCCGATCGCTTCCCGCCATTCGAAACGACTCGCAGAAATTCGCGGAGATTCGTCGATGCGCTTTCGCAAGACGGCAATGATTGCCCGGCCGGCTGGAATTGTCGGCTGTTTGCTGGCCCTCTCAGGAATATTGGGGACAGGCGGCCTGCGGACTGGCAACGTGCGGGCCGACGACATCAAGCGCGAGCAGATCGAACAGCTACAGAAAGCCCGGGAGGACGCACGGGCCACTCGCGATTCGTTGGAAAAATCGCTCAAGCAGGCCGAGGAAAAGGCCCGCACGCTGGGCAAGCTGATCACCAAATTGAAGGGCGATTTGGAGTCGACCAAGTCGGCCCTGCACGTGACCGATCAGGAACTCACCAAACACGCCGACGCCGTCCGCAAATTCAACGAAGAGCGCGCGCAGGCGCTGGTGAAGGCGGCCGGCGAAGCCAAGGCCCGGCGCGACGCGGCCGCGGCTCTCGTCAAAGCGGCGCAGGATAAGATTCACGCCGAGCAGGACGCGCTCCTGCGCCTGAAGGCCGATCAAACGAAGGCGCAAGCCGCCGCCGTTGACGCGGAGAAACATCTCAAAGAACGCCAGGCCGCCGCGACCAAGGCCAAGGAAGCGGCCGCTGCCACCAAGTCGGCCGCCGACGCCGCCGCCAAGAAAGCAGTCGAGGCCGCGCAGGCCGCCGAGAAGGCGCTTGCCGACGCCAAGAAGACCGAAGAGACGATCACCGCCTCGCGCTCGGCAGAAAAGTCCGCCGGCGAAAAGATCGCCGCCTCGCAGAAAACGCTCACGGGCGACGAGAAGGAAGTCGCCAAATCGCGGCAGTCGCTGGCGGAACTGAGCGCGACGGCCGTCGCCCGCCAGATCGAAGCCGAAAAATCGCTGATCGCGCTGGGCAAGCTCGAATCGTTCGCCCAGAAGGTCGCGCCGATTCTGGCCAAGCGGTGTCTCGCCTGTCACGACGCGAAAACGGCCAAGGGTCGCTTCAGCATCGAGACGTTCGCCTCGCTGACGCGCGGCGGCGAGTCGGGTCTGGAAATCGTTCCGGGCCAAAGCGCCAAATCGAACCTGGTGACGCTGATCGAAGATGGCACGATGCCCCAGGACGCCGATCCGCTGACAAAGTCGGAGATAAGGGTGATCCGTCACTGGATCGACACGGGGGCGACGCTTGATGCGGGGCTCAATCCGGCCGATCCGCTGATTGCCGACATGCCGAGCCTGCCGCAGCCGTTGCCGCCGACGAAGTATCGCGTGCCGATCCCGGTGACGGCCATCGCCTTCAGCCCAGACGGCGATCAACTGGCGACCTCCGGCTATCACGAAATTCTGGTCTGGAATACGGCCGACGGCACGCAATTCCGCCGGATCACCAACGTGGCCGAGCGGGTCTATGCGCTGCAATACAGCCCGGACGGCAAGTTGATCGCCGTCGGCGCGGGAACGCCGGCCCAGCTCGGCGAGGTGAAGCTGTTTAGCGCGGCCACGGGCGAGCAGGTTGCCGACCTGGCTCGCACGAGCGATGCCGTGTTCACCGTTGCCTTCAGCCCGGACGGCAAGCGACTGGCGACTGGCGGCGCCGACCGCGCGATCCGCGTTTACGACGTGGCGACGCGCAAGCAACAACTGGCGATCGAAGATCACGCCGACTGGGTGATGGACCTGGCCTGGCTGCCCGACGGTTCGAAGATCGTCTCTGCCAGCCGCGACAAGACGGCCAAAGTCTTCGACGCCCGCACCGGCGATTCGCTCATAACGTTCAACGGTCATGCCGATCCTGTCTTCGGCGTGGCCATCGCTCCGGACGGCGCCACCGCGATCACCAGTGGTCGCGACAAACATCTGCGACGATGGAATATCGCGGACGGCCGAGAGGTCCAGCGGATCGACGGCTTCGGCGACGACGTGCTCCACGTCAGCGTGACGAAGGATGGCCGCATCTTCAGTTGCAGCGCCGATCGGACGGCCCGCCTGCACGCGCTCGACGGCGGCAAGTTGCTCAAGACTTTCTCCGGGCACGGCGACTGGGTCTACGCACTGGCCTTCTGCACAGCCACCAATCGCCTGGCCACCGGCTCGTTCGACGGCGAGATTCGCGTGTGGAACGTGGCTGATGGCAAGAATTTAATCAAATTCGTCGCCGCCCCCGGTTACAAAAAGCCTCAACTGCGGACGGCCGGCCTCTCGAAGCCGAAGAAAGCCGCCGCTCCGGCGGTGGCTCGCTCGACGGACAAAAAGTGATCCGAGCGCGCGAATGATCGCTACCGCACCAGCCCCTCCCCT
Organism: uncultured Planctomycetaceae bacterium; assembly: GCA_963800135.1. Taxonomy (GTDB): domain Bacteria; phylum Planctomycetota; class Planctomycetia; order Planctomycetales; family Planctomycetaceae; genus DASPSM01. The sequence goes on from CAWCZR010000004.1 coordinate 972,834, forward strand.
TGTCCCCCGCCTCGCAGCCCGACATAGTTAGGTCACGGGCAGTGTGAGATGCAGACAGTGTTAGATTGTCGGGCAGCGTTAGATTACGGGCAGTGTCAGATCGGGCGGTGATCGACGCCAGTCCGACAATTGCACAATGGGGGTGCCTTATGGCGCGCCGCGCTTTGCTCTTGGGTCTTGGATCGATTCTCGCGGTGGTTGTGACCAGCGGCGTGCTCGCTGCTGCGGTGACCGTCAAGTCGGGCGTCTTTGAAAAAGTTTCGCCGGACGGCAAGACGATCACCGTGAAGTTCGGGCACGCCGAAGAGTCGACTGAGCTTTCGGTCGCTGCGAACATCAATGTGCGCTACGACGGCAAGCCCACGGAATTGACGGCGATCAAGCCGGGCATGTCCGTTACGGTGCAGATCGACGGCAAAGAGGCCCAACTCATCATTGCCCGCGCGGCCCGGGACGAAGAGCCTCGGGTGGCCAAGCCGTCCAAGCCGAAGACGACGTCGAAGTCGACGAGCAAAACGGCCCTCGCCCGCAAATCGAAGGCAAACGCGCGCAAATCGAGCAAGGCATCCAGCAGCAGGCGGGACCCGGGTCCGCTCGACGAGATGCCGTGGGCGACGACTCCGTTGGCCTCGATGGGAAGTGCCCCGGGCGGCAGAGCGAACGGTCCGAGCCCGCTCGACTCGATGCCCACTGCCACGACTCCGCTGGCCGGATCGAGAACCAGCAACGGAAACAGGAACGGACCAAGCCCGTTGGACTCGATGCCCGCGGCAACGACTCCGCTGGCCAGCGGAAGATAGCCAGGCCCGTGGTTTGGCTCGCCCGTCGCTCGAAGAGTCACGCGGTGCGGCAGCCCATCACGTTCACGCCGCTGCCGACAAGTAGGTCGTGCTCGTAGATCCAGCGGTACACGCGGCCCGATTTTTCCGGTGGCAGCACCACGAGCTTCTCGAACCCTGCCGCCTTGAACCAGTCGCAGAGCTCGGCCACCGTGTGATGGTGCTGATAGGCCGGCGCGTACCAGTCGAACGTGTCGCAGACGCGATTCTCCCACGCCGGATGGGCGCTGAAGTTCACGATCTTGTTGAGCGTCTTGTTGACGAACGGCACGCCGCCGAGCGCGGCCCCCACGCGGCACCAGCGTTCGAGTTTCTCCTGCGGCATCCGCACGCTACGACGGCGCAGTGCGTCGTTGAGCCATTCCTGCCACGCCTGGTTGCGTCGATAGAGCCACACCGCGAACCGTCCGCCGGGCCGCACGAGACGGGCGACCGAGTCGAACACGGCCCGTGTGTCGACGTCGTGATGCATCACGCCGATGGAAAATACCGCGTCGAATGATTGCGGCTCAAACGGCAAATGCTTGAGGTCGGCCTGCGCGAAGGCGACATTGGGCAAATCGGCGCAGACGCGGCCGCCTTGTCGACGGCCGTCGTGTGGTCGACTCCGCGAACGATGGCCTGGGCCTCGCCCGCTACCTTCGCATAGCGACCGCCGCCGCAGCCCGCATCGAGCACGCGCAAGCCGGCGAGCAACGCGCGGGCCATGCCGGTTTTCGCCTCGAAGGTCGCGCGATCCTCGTCGTCGTGGGCGACTTCGTAGGCGTTCCACTGCCGGCCGAAGCTCGCCAGGTGCTCTTGTTCGACGAAGCGGGGAATTCCGCCGACGACCGGAAAGCTCGCGCCGCAGTTGCAGGTGAGCCGCCCGCCACTCGCCGCGCCGCTGGAGTCCGCGCCGATGAGGCTGCCGCAATTCGGACAGCGCAGCTCGGCGGCCAGCGTGGGATTCAGCGTGGTCTGTGAGGAGTCAGTCACCGAGGACATCGTTGCAAGAAGCCGCCGCGGCGAGGCGTACACTTTCTGCGGACCGTACGGCCGTCGTCGGATGCAAACGGTCTTGTGCGGCGCGCGGTCGGGGATGCGCAGGTGTGAACCGAATGAACGCCACCAAAAATATCACAAACCCAACGAGGTAGACACACAGAAACGCGCGCATCAGCTGGCAGGCAATGTTGAGGGCCGGATCGTCCAGCGATTTCCACTGGGAACCAAAGAGGAATTTGGCAAACAGCCAGTTGTTGCGCGGCGAATTGTTCCAGAAGAGTGTCGGCGAACCGAGTGCTTCGTAGGTCGCCTGATGATAATTCCGCAGACGATTGAAGAGCCAAGTCACTGCCCCGAACCAGACAACGACCATGACAAACATGATCGCCCAGGCGGTAATGAAGATTGCCGGAATCTCGTCAATAGGCGTGCCCATGGATCGCGTCGCCCGCCCTCAGAACTCGACCGTCATCAGATCCTCGGCCAACTCAGTCTTGGGGAAGATCTTGCGGGCTTTTTCCACGCCAATGGGGTCGGCGTCGGTGCGGCGCGGGTCGAGGTGAATGAGGAACAGCCGGCCGACTTTGGCGTTGCGGGCCAGCTCCGCGACGGGCGTCGTGTTGCTGTGACCGGTGGTGGTGGCGGCCTGGGCCAACTCGTCCGGGAAGTAGCATTCGTGAATGAGGATATCGACGCCCCGGACGAAGTCCGTGTAGGTGCCGTCGACCGTCGTGTCGGTGATGAACGCCAGCGAGCGTCCCGGCCAGTCGATGCGAAAGCCGATCGAACCTCCCGGATGGCCCAACGCTCGGTGCGACACGGTTCCCTGCCCGCGGATCGACACCTTTTCCGCCAGCGGCTCGAACACGTAGGGCGGCAATAGCGGAAAGATCGGCGGAGCGAAAATGTGCTCCTTCACGGCGGCCAGCGTCGGCGGCGTGGCGTGCACGGTGGCTCGCGACGGCTTGCCCGAGAGCAGGCCTGTCAGCAAAAACGGCAGCCCGACCACATGGTCAAGATGCGCGTGCGACAGGAAGATGTCGAGCTCGGAGGTTTCGAGCCGCTCGATCACGCGAAAGAAACCGGTCCCCGCGTCGAGAACCACTCCGGCTTCTGGCAGCAGAATGCACGTCGTGTGGCGGCGCTCGTTGGGGTAAAAACCCCCCGTCCCCAAAAACTCAACGCGCATCAAGCCGTCTCCGGCGCCCCAGCCCGGCGACACTGGCCGGGCAAATCACGTGCGGCTCTTTGCATCATAGGCCAGCCGCCGAAACCCGCAAAGCGGAAGGCCCAGCCTGCTCCAACATCGGCCGTTTCTCGCGGGATGCTCTGAAAAAACTGTAATCGGCACGGCAAATTCGGGCCGCCTGGCGATTCCCGGCGAGCTAGGCTTGTTCTGTGGTGCCGCGCGGGCGGAACGGGCAAAGTCCGTTCGCCGATTCGAGGGCTGCTGGTACTTCGCGGAGTGCTTTCATGATTCGCCGTCGCTTGTCTGCGTTGTCGTTGATGCTGAGTTTTGCGTTCCTGGCCGAACCCTGCCTGGCCATCGCCGACAGCCACACGAAAAAGCCTCCGCAGAAACCGACATCGCCGCCGCCGCCGCCGACGACGCCGAGCCACACGTCCAGGGGCTACAAGTACCAATCGCTCGACAAGTATCACCCGCACGCCAAGTCGGGAAGCAAGTCGCGACACAGTTCGCACGGCAACACGTAGCCGAGCGGTTCGCGGGCGGCGCGGGCGTGCAAACCGGCGATCGCGGTCAGACGCCAAGCAACAGACGCGCCGGCTCTTCGATCGTCTGCTTGATCCGCGCCAGGAACGAGACAGCCTCGCGCCCGTCGATCAGGCGGTGATCATAGCTGAGGGCGACGTACATCATCGGGCGGATGACGACCTCGCCATCGCGAGCCACCGGCCGCTCCTGAATCGTGTGCATGCCCAATACGGCGCTTTGCGGCGGATTGACGATCGGCGTCGAGAGCAGCGAGCCGAAGATGCCGCCGTTGCTGATCGTGAACGTGCCGCCGGCCAATTCGCCCGGCTGCAGCTTGTTGGTCTTTGCCCGGGCGGCAAAGTCGCCGACGGCCAGCTCGGTCTGGGCAAGGCTCAACAAGTCGGCGTCGCGGATGACGGGAACCACCAGCCCGCGCTCCGCGCCGATCGCCACGCCGATGTGATAAGCGTTGTGGTAGACGATGTCGGTGCCGCGGATTTCCGCGTTCACGACGGGGAACTGCCGCAGCGCCTCGACGGCAGCCTGCACGAAGAACGAAACGAAGCCCAGCTTGACGCCGTACTTCTGCTGAAACGCCTCGCGGTATTGCGTCCGCAGCGCGATCACGGCCGACATATCGACCTCGTTGAAAGTCGTCAACAGCGCCGTTTTCTGCCGCGCCTCGACCAGCCGCTCGGCAATCCGCCGCCGCACGAGGCTCATCGGCACGATTTCGTCCCCGCGTTCGGCCCCGGCGGCTGCGGCCGGGTGACTGACCTCGGAGCGGGCTGCGGTCGGACGTGACGCGCTGGGCGCGGTGATCGGACCGGGCATCGACTCGGGCGACGGTTCCGAATGCGGCGGTTCCGGCTTGAGGGCCGTTTCTCCCGCGCCGTCTTCCGCGTGCTCGCCCGCATGTTCCTGTTCGTAGCGCTCGATATCCTCCCGCAGCACGCGGCCGCCTTCGCGGGTCGCCTTCACGTCTTGGGCGCGAACGTGATGCTCGCGGAGCCAGCGGCGGACCGACGGCGGGGCGATCGCCTCGTCGGCCGGGAGCGCGACTTCGGCACTCGAGGTAGCTTCGGCAGGGGCCGGTTGGTTCGCAGCCGGCTGGGACGGTGCCGATTTCGTTGCGGGAACTTCCGGCGCAGGAGACGGCGGCTTAGCTCGCTCGGACTTGGCGGCACTCGGCGCGTCGTCGCTGGATTTACCCGGAGCATCCGCCGGGGCAGCCGTCTTCGCGTCTCCTTTGCCCGCACTCGCGCCGTCCGGCTCGATCAGGCCGATGACTTCGCCGACGGCCACTTTGTCGCCATCGTGCTTGACGATCCGCGACAAGACGCCGTCGCTGGGGGCCGGCAGCTCCATCGAGGCTTTGTCCGTGTCGAGCTCGACGACGCTTTCGTCCCGCTTCACGCGGTCCCCCTCGCGCTTCAGCCATTGGCCGATCTGCACTTCCTGGATCGATTCGCCGGCGCTCGGAATTCGCAGCTCGATGCTCATGGCGTGTTCTCGTCAAGCGATTTCAAGTCACGATTCCTGCCGGAAGGCCCGATCCACCAGTTCCTGCTGCTCGCGCTTGTGGGTGGCGTGCGAGCCGGTGGCCGGACTGGCCGACTCGGCCCGGGCCACGTACGCGAACGGATTTCGCCCCAAGAGCGTCGGCCCGAACCGCAGCCCGAGCATCGGCCAGGCGCCCATGTTTTGCGGCTCTTCCTGCACCCAGACGACGGGCGTTTTTTCGTCGTAGAGTTCGATCTCTTTCCGCAGCACGTCGTCGGCGAGCGGATAAAGTTCTTCGATGCGTATGATGGCCACGTCGTCGCGGTGGTGTTTTTCGCGGTAGTCGACCAGGTCGTAATAGACCTTGCCGCTGCAAAGAAGCACGCGGCGGGTGCGCTCGGGCGACCGTCGCTCGTCGGGCAGCAGCCGACAAAAGTGCCCGTCGGCCAGGTCAGCCAGCGACGAGACGACGCGGGCGTGCCGCAACAGGCTCTTGGGCGTCATCACGACGAGCGGCTTGCGCCACCGCCGCAACACCTGCCGCCGCAACAGGTGAAAGTATTGAGCGGGCGTCGTGGGTACGGCGACCTGCAGGTTGTGTCGCGCGGCGAGATTCAGAAATCGCTCGAGCCGTCCGCTCGAGTGTTCGGGGCCCGACCCTTCCCAGCCGTGCGGCAAGAGCATCACCAGCCCGCTCAAGCGGCGCCAGCGGTCGGCCGCTCCGGCGAGGAACTGATCGATGATTACCTGGGCCGCGTTGACGAAGTCGCCGAACTGGGCCTCCCACGCGATCAGGCCTGCGGGGCAATCGAGGCTGTAGCCATATTCGAAGCCGAGCACACCCGCTTCCGACAGCGGGCTGTTGATGATTTCGACCGGCGCCTGGTCGTCGGCGAGATGACCCAGCGGCATATGCGTTTTGCCGTCGACGACGTCGTGAAAGACGGCGTGACGCTGGCTGAAAGTGCCCCGCTGCGCGTCCTGACCGGAGAGCCGGACCGGGTGCCCCTCGACGGCCAGCGTCGCCAGCGCCAAAGCTTCCGCGGCCGACCAGTCGAGGGGCTGTTTTCCCTCCGCCATCGCCAGGCGCTCTTCGACGCTGCGCTTGAGCTTGCGATGCAGATGAAAGCCGGCCGGCGTTTGCGTCAGTTTGACCAAGATCGGCGACAGTCGGTCGGCCGGCACTCCCGTTTGCGGCTCGTCGTCGGCCGGCTCGTTCCCGCCGCGATATCCCTCCCACACGCCGGCCAGCGTTTGCGGCGACGGCACGAATCCGTCGCGGTGCACCTCGTCGAACGCCTGCTCGAGCTTGTCGTAACGCTGGCTGGCGATGCGGTCAGCCTCTTCACGCGTCACGTCGCCCAGCTTGAGCAGGTGCTCGAGATATGAATCGCGGACCGACGGCTTGTGCTCGATGGCCTTGTACGTGATGGGCTGCGTGAAGCTCGGCTCGTCGGCCTCGTTGTGTCCCCAGCGCCGATACGAATACATGTCGATCACCACGTCGCGCTGGAAGCGGGCGCGGAAATCGAGGGCTAGGTCGACAACCTGGGCGACGGCCTCGGGATGCTCTCCGTTCACGTGGAAGATGGGGCTTTGCAGCATCTTGGCGACGTCGCTGGCGTACATCGAGGAGCGGGCCTCCTCGGGCGACGTCGTGAAGCCGAGCTGGTTGTTGACGATCACATGCAACGCGCCGCCGGTGGTATAGCCGGCGAGCTGGCTCAGGTTGAGCGACTCCTGCACGATGCCTTCGCCGGCGAAGGCCGCGTCGCCGTGAATGAGCAGCACGAGCCCCGTCCGCCGTTCGCGGTCGGCCGCGCGGTCCTGCTTGGCCCGCATTCGCCCGAGCGCGACGGGGTTGATAAATTCCAGGTGGCTCGGGTTAAAGCACAGCGAGAGGTGAATCCGCCGGCCGTCCTCGCCCTGCCAGTCGCTGCTGAAGCCGAGGTGATAGGTGAGGTCGCCGGCGATGTCGGGCAGAGCGGCGCGGGCTGACTCGGCCTGCGCCCCGTCGAACTCCCAGAAGATTTCCTGCGGCCGCTTGCCGATGATGTTCGCCAACACGTTGAGCCGGCCGCGGTGCGCCATCCCCAGCACGATCTCGACGATTCCCTGCCGCGACGCCTTGAGGATCGCCAAATCGAGTAGGGGAATCAGGCTCTCGGCCCCTTCGAGCGAAAAGGTCTTGGCGCCCACGAATTTCTTGCGGACGAACTGTTCGAAGATCACCGCGTCGGTGAGGCGGGTCAGAATTCGCAGCTGCTCGGGCCGCGAGAGGCGGATGCGGTTTTCGGAGCGCTCCATCCGTTGCTGCAGCCAGGTGCGGACGGTCGCGTCGTCGATGTGCAAAAACTGCGCGCCGATGTAGCGGCAATAGGTGTTCTTCAGTCGCTCCAAAACCTCCCGCACAGTCTGCGTGCCCGTGCCGTCGAGCCACTCGACGGAGACGGTGCGATCGAGATCGGCGTCGGACAGGCCGTGCGTGCGCGGCAACAGATCATCGGGCTCAGGCCGGGAGAGACCCAGCGGGTCAAGCCGGGCGGCCAGGTGCCCGCGACCGCGAAAGCTCTGCACGAGGTTGCGGAGCCGGTCCTGTAACCGGGCCGCGTCGAGGTGCAGCGACTGTGCCTCGCCATCGCCGCGCGGGCGGGCAGCTTCGAGGGGCAGGCGATTGGCTGGCGCGGGTGGAGAAGGAGCCGGCAGTCTCGAAGCGGGTGAAGCCGTCGTTGCGCGCGGCGCGGACGCGGCGACGGGTCCCGGCCGCTCGGCCGCCAACAGGTCGCCGAAGTATTTCCGCCACGCCGGCGAAACGCGCGACGGCTCCTGCAGATATTCGCCGAGCAGCTGCTCCGCGAAAGCGGCGTTTTCGGAGCTCAGGCTGCCGTTGGAGGATTCGGGACGATCTTCGGACATCACGGTACAGAGGGTCAATCACGGAAGAAAGGCACGTCCAATCGCGCCGCTCCTTCCTTTATAGCAGGCCGGACCGGGCGCACGGGCAGGCTCCCTTTAGGCAACTCCTGTGCCCGCCCGCTGTCATTATTTCGCGAGCGAGCCGAGCGAACAGCCCCCAGGTTGCGCGCCACGGACTTGCGTTGGGTGGCACTGGCGGCTCGTCCGCCAGTGGGATTCTTACGACGCAATTTAAAGGCCACTGGCGGACAAGCCGCCAGTGCCACCCGGGCGTCCGGCAACAAAATTGGACGAGGCCGGACTGGACTTCCGTATTGTTGTATATACAATTAATTTGGGGGCGAAATGGCGGACGACAAGCACAACCGGGACATCGACGTCGTGGCTCGCGACTGTATCGCCTTGCGGGTGCGGATGCTCAATCGCATCGTGACCAACGTCTACGACGAGGCCCTGCGACCTCTGGGACTCAAAGCGAGTCAGTTCAACGTCCTGGTGGCGGCGGCCAAGCTCGGTCTGGCTCGGCCCCAAAAGGTGTGCGAGATTCTTCAAATGGACGTGTCCACGCTGAGTCGCAACGCGGAACGAATGATAGCCAAGGGCTGGCTGGAGGCCGTACCCGGCGAGGATGGCCGGATGCAGTCGTTGCGTGTTACGGCGCGTGGTTCTCGCCTCCTTGAGCAGGCCATTCCGGCCTGGGAGCAAGCCCAGCGCCGGGCGAGAGGTCTCTTGGGCCGGGAGGGAGCGGCACTGCTTGCCAAGACGACGGAGAGACTTGGGAAGCACGCCATTTCTTGATTTTTTTTGGTCCGATATTTGTATATACAACGAAATCCTCTTGGAAAGTGAAGTGTGTCATGGCTCAATCGCTGCAAATGTCGAACACGAAGGATCAGGACCGAACCGGAATGTTGCGCCGGCCGCTTGACGGCTCGCAGCCGCCGCGCGAGAGCGACTTGGGCGGGCTTGCATTGGCGGCCGGCCGAGCCACAAAGGCGAACGTCGCTTTACTCCGGGCGATGGTTGTCGTTGCGTTAGCCGTGTGGTTGTCGGCCGTCGTCGTGCTTGGCAGCGCGGGCGCGTTTGTGCGCCCTCCGGGGACGCCGCCGTTGCCGATTGCCTTGGGCTTCGCCGCGCCGGTCGTCGCGTTCTTCGTCGCCTTCCTCACGTCGGCCTCGTTCCGCAATTTTCTCGCGATCCGGGATCTTTCGCTCCTGACGGCTATCCAATCGTGGCGCTTTGCCGGCTTCGGGTTTATCGCACTCTCCGTGTTCGGCGTCCTGCCGGCGCCTTCGCCTGGCCGGCCGGGTTGGGCGACATGGCCATTGGGTTGACTGCGCCGTGGGTCGCACTCTGGGTCGCTCACCGACCGGGTTTCGCGGTCGGCCGGCTGTTTGTGATCTGGAACTTGCTGGGGATCCTGGATCTCGTCGCGGCCGTTGCCAATGGGGCGTTCAACCAGGTCCTAGCGACCGGCGCCGCCGGCGAGATCACAACCGCGCCCATGGCCCAGGTGCCGCTGGTGCTCATTCCGGCGTTTCTCGTGCCGCTGTTTCTAATGCTGCACGTGACCGCGCTGTTCCAGGCACTGCAGCTGACACGCCCGGCACTTGGCAAAACGAGCGAGGTCGCGGAGTGATGACCGGTTGGCGCCGCTGAACTCGGGCGGAGAGACTGGCGGGCCAGTGCCCCAGGGGGTGCCGCGAATTTCGACTGGATCGTCGACTTGCAACCGGCCAGCGCGAGCCGGGTTGAGGCTGCCCTATTCCCGCGCCGCGCTCGACTGTTGCTTCCAAAGCGGAGCAACCAGCGTCGCGTTCCACTGGTCCCAGAGACCTTGCAACTCGTTGACTTTATCGACCTGAGCGCTCGCGAGGTCGTTGCGCTCGCCGATGTCTCGGCTCAAGTTGTAGAGCCGCGGCGGAGAAATCAGCGCCGACGGTGAACTTGGCTTTTCGGCGGCGAACTCGAACGAATATTTCACCAGCTTCCAATCGCCTTTGCGGATCGCCATCTGCGGGCCCAAGCGCCAGTAAAGCGCGTCGTGCGGCGGCCCGGGCGTCTCGCCCGTGAGGAAGGGGATCAAATTGACTCCGTCGAGCTTCCGATCGGCGTTCGGCTTGATGCCGGCCGCGGCAAGGGCCGTGGGCAGAAAGTCGAGCTGGATGACCGGCTGATCGTAAACTTTGCCGGCCGGTAGTTGGCCCTTCCATGAGACGACAAACGGCACGCGGATGCCCCCTTCGAGCGTCGAGACTTTCGAGCCTCGCAGCGGCGTGTTGCGCGAGGCGTTGAGCGCCGCGCGCGGCACGGTCGGTCCGCCGTTGTCGCTGCAGAAGAAGATCAGCGTGTCCTGCTCCAGGTGGGCGCTGCGGAGCTTCTCGATCACCTTGCCGATTGCTTCGTCCAAGGCCAGCGTCATCGCGCAATAGGTCCGCCGCATCGGATCCGCAACCGCCTCGAATTTCTTAAGGCGATTGTCGGTGGCGTTCATCGGCGTGTGCACCGCGTTGAAGGCCAGATAGAGGAAAAACGGCTGCTTCTGATGCCGGTCGATAAAGGCGACGGCTTCGCGCGCGAACGCGTCGGTCAAGTATTCTTCTTCGTGCACGACCTCGGTGCCGCGAAGAATCGGCGCCACCCGCCCGGGCACCCGCTGGAGACCGGGGAAGACGATATTCGACATCCCGGGCGCATAGACGTGCGCTCCGCCGAGGAAGCCGAAGTATTCGTCGAAGCCGCGCTGTTGCGGCTGAAATTTCGCCGCGACTCCCAAGTGCCACTTGCCCACAATGCCCGTGGCATAACCCGCGGCTCGCATCCGATCCGCGAATGTCGTTTCGGAAAGCGGCAGACCGATCGACGTACCGGTCCCGCCGGGTTCGCCGCGCGGCCCCGGGTTAAATTCGTGCCCGAACCGCTGCTGATACCGGCCGGTCAGGAGTCCGGCGCGAGGGGCTGCAGTAGGGCCCCGAGACATAGCCATTGGTGCAGCGCACGCCTCCCCGAGCCAGCGCGTCGATGTGCGGCGTGGGGATATCGCGGCAACCCTGAAAACCGACGTCGGCGTAACCGAGGTCATCGGCCAAGAGCACGACAATGTTGGGCTTCCGTTCCGCTGCCGGCGCGGTACCGGCGAGCAAGCAGCCTAAGAGCGCAAAAACAGCCGATGGAGTGCGCACCATGAACGCGTTCCCTTCCCGTCACGCGGGGTGGAGGCGCAGAGGTGGGGCCTCGAAACCGGAGGCGACGGCGGCACGCGTGGCCCGGAGTTCATCCGGGCACCCCATTGGATACCGCACCGTATGCGTGAACGCCGCCCATTACAGACCCGCAGCCGGCTGTTGTCAATTCCTCGCTCGCACAGTCGCGGCCCTCTTTGAGAGAACGCCTTGTGGGCTCGTCCGTCCGTCTTTTTTACGACTCAATGAAAAAGACCACCGGCGGACGAGCCGCTAGTGCCACCCGAGAACCGCGGACAGCTCACCCGGCAAAAAAAGCTAGCGCGGGCGTTTGCCGTTGCGTTTGCCGGCCGATTCGCCGCGGCGGGTGATGCCCGCTTTGGAGCCCTTGGATGCGTCGGAATTGGCGGCATCGGCTGCGTTGAGCAGCTTCTGCCAGAATGACCCGGCCGCGCCGCGCACGCGTCCGGGAGTCTCCGGCTCGGATCGCGCGGGTTTGCCCCGGCCGGTGGCCGGAGCATCTTCTGCAGCGGCCGGGGCGACCGTTCCGGGAGGCGCCGTCGTCGCCGGCTTCCACCAGGTGAGCAGCTTCCGTTCGCCGAAGCCCCACAAGCTCGACGAGATGTAGTACACGCACAGGCCGGAGGGGAATTTGTAGAACATGGCCCCCATCACGACCATCATGTAGCTCATCATCTTATGCTGCATTTCCTGCTGCTCGTCGGTCGGCGGCGGCATGAACATCTTCTGCTGCACCACCATGAGCGAGACCGTGATGATCGGCAACAGGTTGAACGTCGTCCAACCCAACCAGGGCACAACGAACGGCAGCTTGAAGAGCGCGTCGGGAGCGGCCAGGTTCTTGAAGTACAAAAACGGCGCGAGCCGCAGATCGACCGAGTACTGCAGCGCCTGGTAGAGCGCGAGGAAGATTGGCATCTGGATCAACAACGGCAGGCAACCCGCCATCGGGTTGACCTTGTACTCGCGCATCAGCTCGAGATTCGCCATCGCGAGCTTCTCTTTGTTGTCGGCGTACTTCTTCTTGATCTCGGCCAGCTTGGGCTGCATCTCCTTCATCCGCTGCGCCTGGGCGGTCTGCCGCAACGACACGGGGAACATGCAGGCCCGCACCAGGATGGTGAGGAAGATGATGGCCACGCCGTAAGGCACGCCCATCCCGTGGAACAGGTTGAGGATCAACAACATCAAGTTGCTGATCTGTGCAAACCAGCCGAAATCGAGCACGCCTTCGGCCTGCAACGGGGCCAGCAGCGTCTTGCGCTTGGGGCCGGCGAACAGCTCGAAATGCTGGGTCACCGAGTTCTTGGGCCCCACCGCCACCTTCTTCGAGTCGAGCTGCACGCTCAGATCGTTGTGCGCTTTTTCGGCAGGCGACTCCAACAGCATCGGCACGCTGCGCTCGATCGTGCGGTCCTTGAGCTGGTCGTCGGTCGGCAAGATCAGCGCCGCGAAATACTGCACGTCGACGCCGATGTACTTGAGCGGGCTCTTCCACTCCTCGACTTTGTTTTTCTCTTCGTCGCTGACGATCTGGCCGATCGTCTTGGTCTGCGCGTTAACCGCTCCGGTGTTGAGCAGAAAACCCATCTTGAGATCGCGGAACTTCCGCGCGTTGGCCGCGTCTTCCAGCGGCAGGCCGACAGGTCCCTGCAGCGTGTACGAGAGTGTACGTTCGGCCGGGCCGGCGTTGGTCAACACGACGTCGAAGTGCAGGAGGTAGCCGTCTGTGTTGGTGTCGCGGACTCCGCGGGCGGCCCGCGTCGAGCCTTCGCCCCCGGGGATCGATTCGAGCGAATAGCGCTTTTCCAAAACCAGCGTGCCGTCGGGCGAGGGGAACTGAAACGTCACGGCCGAATTCACGCCGGGATGGTTCGGGTCGGCGGTGACCTGGGCGACTTTCCAGTTGCGGGCCGAGAGGCCGCTTTCGCCCTTGGGAAAGAGCGCGTCAAACTCCGGAAAATCGGTGTTGAAGGTGGTCGTTGCCAGCGAGACGTTGCGGTCGGCATACTTGAGTTTTTCGGCGGCCACCTCGAGCGCGGTCCGCACGCCGTCGATCTCGGCCGATGCTTCGCCGGGCTTCAAGGTCGACTGGAGGCGCTCGGAGCCGTTCGGCGGCCATTTCGTGCTCGGCCTGCGCCAGATCGCGATCTTTGATGGCCTTGATCGTCCGCTGATCGAGCGAGTTGCCGACAATCTTTAGCGGCACTTCGGTGTTGGAAAGCTCGCGATAGCGCGGATCGTTGAACTCGATCCCCGCGACGGATGCGCCCTTGGTCGTCAGTTCGGCCTTGAGGAAATAACCGGTGTCCGGATCGCTACTGCCCAGCGCGACCGTTTGCTGCGGGAACTTGGGGACCGCAGGCTCGCCAGCTTTTGCGGCAGCGCCCGTGGGAGCGGCGCCTTTCGCAACCGCCTGATCGGCGCCCTTTTTCGCGGCGTCGTTGCCCGTGTCTTTAGCGGCGTCTTTGGCGGCCGGTTTGTCACCAGCTTTGACGACCGGCGTGTCGGACTTTTTATCCCCGGCTTTGTCGCCGGGTTGGTCCTTGCCCGCTGCCGCTTTGGCAGCGTCTTTGTCGTGGGCCGCGTCGGCCTTGCCCGCCTGCGCCAAGGCGGCGGCGTCTTTCTTCGCGGCGTCCTTGGCCGCGTTTTGCACTGGCTTGTGAGGGAAGAACCGCGGGACAACATAGTTATTCCACGCGATCAGCATCCCTAACGAGAGCGCAAAGAACAGGACGAGATTACGAGTCTGCATCAAGGACCGTCACCGACCGTCGCGGAGGCGGTCGCCCAAAAAATTATCCAGGTCCGGGATTTCGTAAATCTTGGCGATCGTCTTCTCGAAGTCGTAACGGACGCGGCGGAAAGTGATCGTGGTCTTGCCCGGCGCCTGTTCCGACTCGCCGAGGACGATGTAAGAGGCGCGGTTGTCGCTGTTGCGAGGCTGACCCACCGAGCCGACGTTCACCAGGACCTTTTGATCGCCTAGCGTGTATTTGAAATCAATCTCCTCGGGGGCGAGGAAATTGAGATCCTCCGTGAAGACTCCCGGTATATGCGTGTGACCCTGAAAGCAGTAGCGGTCCACCAGGGCGAAGATCCGCTCCATCTTCCTCTGATTATAGATGTCTTCCGGAAAGACGTACTCGTTGAGCGGGTTGCGGGCCGAACCGTGAACGAAGAGAAATCCCGGCTCCCGGTGCTGGCGGGGCAATTCGCCAAGGAATTCGCAGCGGCGGTCGTTTCCCCGCACTTCCGAAGATTCCAGCATCTTCCGCGTCCAGAAGATTGCCCGCTCGGCCCCGGCGTTAAAGCCTTCCGGGTCGAACAGGGCACCCTGGTCGTGGTTGCCTAGCAAGCAGATCCGGCTCTGCATGGCCAGATCGATGCACTCGCGCGGATTGGGACCGTAGCCGACAATGTCTCCCAGGCAGTAAATCGTGTCTATTCCCTGACTTTTGATGTCGGCGAGGACAGCCTCGAACGCCTCGAGATTCGCGTGAATATCGCTGATAACAGCTTTCAACGAGCCTGGCTCCCCAGTCCGGCCGAATTTTCCGCCCGAATTTACCGGCCTGACTGTGCCGAATTTGCCTGCCCGGCTAGGCGGATTATGCCTGGACGGCGTGCTTAAGCGCGCGGCGGCCTCGCAGACCGGCGAGACGCAAACCGACCCATTTACGGCGGCGCAAATCGATCCAGCAGTCTAGTTTGGATCGCGCTGGACGGTCAAGCCGGGGCCTTTCCTCACGTTGCCCCAACTCCCCGCGTTTCCGATTCGACACTTTGTTCGCTCAAGGCGCGTTGACCTTCGGCAACTGTGGCCTATGTTTGCGCACCCCAAAGTCATCGCTCCCGGCAAAGTTTCGCAGAGTGAACAGCCCTACCGGCTTTGCCCCTGCGGGACCGACCGCACATTCAATCCAAGCGGACGGCCGGCGTTCCTGGTTCGGTTCCACCGTCGTCCTCCGCAGATCTGACCAACAGGCTTCACGTGCGCCCACCGGGCGGACGCAACGCCTGTGGCTGGGAGCGTATTACGGTGAACAAGACCCATCACGGTTCGCTGTTGGTGGTCGACGACGACAAGCACGTCTGCGAGGCCATGGCGGAGTTTCTCCGCGGCCGCGGACACCGGACCGAAACCTCTTTCACCTGCGTCGACGCGATCGAGCGGATGCGTGAACATCCGTTCGAGGTCGTCCTCTGCGACGTTTGCCTTCCCGACGCGGACGGTTTTCATCTGCTGCAGTGGGCCGTCGAGCACAAACCCGACACCTCCGTCATTCTGATCACGGGCTACGGCACGATCGAAAGTGCCGTCGAGGCGATCCGCATCGGCGCGTTCGATTACGTCACCAAGCCGGTGATCGACGACGAACTCAGCCTGGCCATTCAGCGGGCGCTGGGCCAGCGCAAGATGGTGGAAGAAAACCGCTCGCTGCGGGCGCAGCTCGACGCCAAGTTCGGCTTGAGCAACATCGTCGGCCGCGACTACAAGATGGTGCGGATGTTCGACCTGATCGAAAGCGTGGCCGACACGCGGACCACGGTGTTGATCCTCGGCGAAAGCGGGACCGGCAAGACCGTCACCGCCCGCGCCATTCACCAGCTGAGCTCGCGACGGGACAAGCCGTTCGTCGAGGTCTCCTGCGGGGCGCTGCCCGATTCGCTGTTGGAGAGCGAACTCTTCGGCCACGTGGCCGGCTCGTTTACGGGAGCCACGCACGACAAGGTCGGCAAATTCCTCCAGGCCGACGGCGGCACGATGTTCCTCGACGAAGTGGCGACCGCGTCCCCCGGGCTGCAGGTCAAATTGCTCCGCGTGCTGCAGGACCGCGAATTCGAACCGGTCGGCGGCAACAAGACGCACAAGGTCGACGTGCGGCTCGTGCTGGCCACCAACCGCGATCTGGAATCGATGGTCCGCCGCGGCGAATTTCGCGAGGACCTCTATTACCGGATCAACGTGATCTCCGTTACTCAGCCGCCGCTCCGCGAACGGATCGGCGACATCCCGCTGCTTCTGGAGCACTACCTGGCCCACTTCCGCGAGCAGACCGGCAAGAAGATCACCGGCTTTGACGAGCAGGCTCTGCAGGCCCTGCAGCGCTACTCGTGGCCGGGCAACGTCCGCGAACTGGTCAACCTGGTCGAACGCAGCATCGTGCTCAGCAAGGGCACCGTGGTGTCGCTGCCCGAGCTGCCCGACGCGGTCCGCCGCGAAGAACTGGCTCGCACCGATCTGGCCGGCTGCGTCGGGGCCAACTTGAAGAGCGCCCTGGCCATGCCCGAACGGCAAATCATCCTCGACGCGCTGGCCGCCCACGGCTGGAGCCGTCAGGAAACGGCCAAGGCCCTGGGCATCAACCGCACGACTCTGTACAAGAAGATGAAGAAGTTCGGCATCGAGTTCGAGCGGCAGATGGTGTAGAGCGCTTTCCATCCAGCTGTAGCGGCTCCGCGGCGTAAATCGTCGGGAATCTTGAGGGATTCATCGCGTCACCGGAGTGCTCGCAGCACTAGCGGATTGACACAACGTGGCTGACGGCTGGCAGCGCGAGGAGATCGACGGTCGGCCGGCGGAACGATTCGACCCCCATCCGGGAGGAACAGCCGGAGCGGGGGTTGTCCTGTTTCTGCACGACTTCGACGCACGGCCCCTCTCCGAAAGCGCGGTCTTCAGTGCCGAGCTCAGGCGTCTTGGCCTGAGAGCCGTCTGCCCGATTGCCGACCGCTGCTGGTGGACGACCGTCGCCTGCCCGGACTTCGATCCAAAGCTGAGCCCGCTCGCATACGTCCGCGACTCGATCGTGCCATTCATCGTCCGTACCTGGAACGTCGCTCCGCCCGCGATCGGCCTCTTGGGAATTGGGATGGGCGGGCAGGGGGTGTTACAGTTGGCCTATCGCGGGGCGCGCGAGTTCCCCTCCGTGGCGGCGATCGCGCCGGCCGTCGACTTCCACAGCTGGTACGGCTACGGCCTCTCGCTCGACCAAATGTTCGCCTCGAAGGAAGCGGCCCGGCAGCAGACGGCCACGCTCCACCTGCACCCGCTCAATTGGCCCAAGCACCAGTTCTTGTGCTGCGATCCGGCGGACGAATATTGGTTCGAGGGGACCGACCGGCTGGCGATGAAACTGTCATCGATGGGCATCCCCTACGAGCGCGACCTGACGACCACAGCCGGCGGCCACGCGTGGCCCTATTTTGAACGCATGGCCGGCCCGACGCTGGAGTTTCTCGCCAAGAGCCTGACGACGGGGTGACTACAAATCGTTGGCGGCACCGATGTAGGCCGATGTTCCTTCCTGCGATTTAAGGCGAAGAAGAGAAAACGCGCCGAGAGCAGAATCTACGACAGCAGCTTCTCGAGGTCTTCGACCGTCATGTCTTTGAGCAGGTTGGCGTCGGCTTGCAGGATGGCGTCGGCGAGTGAGCGCTTTTGGTCCTGCAGCTCGGCGATTTTTTCCTCGACCGTGCCGCGGCAGATCAAGCGATAGGCGAAGACTTTTCGCGTTTGGCCCACGCGATGGGCCCGGTCGATGGCTTGGGCTTCGACGGCCGGGTTCCACCACGGGTCGAGCAGGAAGACGTAGTCGGCGGCCGTCAGGTTGAGGCCCAAACCGCCCGCCTTGAGGCTGATCAAAAAGACGCAGCAGTTCGGATCGGTCTGGAAGCGCGTTCACGCGCTCGCGGCGGTCGCGGGTCTGTCCGTCGAGGTATTCGTAGACGACGCCCCGGCGGTCGAGGTGCTTGCGCACGATGGCCAGCATGCTGGTGAACTGCGAGAAGACGAGCGCCTTGTGCCCCTCGGAGATCAGCTCTTCCAGGTCCGGCAGGAGCACGTCGAGCTTGGCGGACGATTCCTCGTCGCTGGCCTGGTTGACGAGGTGCCGGGTGGCAGGCGGCTTGCCGCAGACGGAGCAGCGCCTCGAGCACGTGCATCTTGGTTTTGCCGAGGCCCTGCCGGTCGATTTCGCCCAACAGCGAGGCCCGATACGCATCGCGGAGCTCATGGTAGATGCGGCGCTGTTCCTTCCGCATGTCGCAGTGGATCGTCTGCTCGAGCTTTTCGGGCAGCTCGCTGGCGACCTCTTTCTTCGTGCGACGCAGGATGAACGGGTCGTAGCCCCTGCGACAACAGCCCGCGGGACTGCTCGTCCTGCGTGCCGGCGGCAAACTGCTTGAAGAGCGAGCTGCGGCCAAGCATGCCCGGGTTCAAGAACTCGAAGATCGACCACAAATCGCCCAGGTTGTTTTCGATCGGCGTGCCGCTGAGCGCCAGGCGATGACGGGCCGAGAGCAGGCGGCTGGCCTTGGCGATTTGCGAGCCGGCGTTCTTGATCGTCTGCGCCTCGTCGAGCACGACGTACTCGAAGGGGATGTCCTTGAGAATCGAGATGTCGCGGCGGAGCGTGCCGTACGTGGTCAGCACGATGTCGTGCTTGATGAGGTCGGGGCGTTGGGCGGCGCGGCCGATGCCGCTGTACTCGATCGTTTTGAGATTCGGCGCGAAGCGGGTGCACTCGCTGTGCCAGTTGAACATCAGCGACTTAGGCACCACGACGAGCGAGGGGACGACGCCCTTGTGGCGGGTCTTCCCCTCGACAACCACCGCCAGGAACTGGATGGTTTTGCCGAGACCCATGTCGTCGGCGAGGCAGCCGCCGAACCGCAGATCCTGCAGAAACTTGAGCCAGCCCAGCCCCTCTTTCTGGTAGCCGCGCAGCTCGCCATGAAATCCTTTCGGCTCGTCGACTGGCTGCACCCGCAGCGGCGAGCCCAAGCGCGAACGCAGCTCGAGGAATTGGGCGTCGTAATCGGTCTCGGGCACGGTGGCGAGCAGTGCGTCGAGCATCGTGACGGTGTTCATCGCGTAGCGGACGTGGTCCTCTTCGGCGGTGCCCAGCGTCGCCAGGAGCGAAAACCGTTCGATCCATTCCTCGGGCAGGATGCCGAGCGAGCCGTCGTCGAGTCGCACGGTCGTGTCGCCGCGGGCGACGGCCGAGAGCAGATCGGGCAGGCGGATCGTGCGTCCCTCGAAGTCGACCGTCGCGTGCAGCTCGAACCAATCGACGTTTGAGCGGACGCGAAACTTCAGGTCAGTGGGCTGGCGGACGCGTTTGCCGTCGGCGTGAACTTGCCAGCCTTCGGCGGCGATCGCCCGCACGGCCGGACCGAGCGAGCGGGCCGAGATTTCGATGTCGCGACCGGTGCGGCGGGGATCGAGCAGTCGGCGAAAACCCTGCTCGACGAGCTGCTGCCAACGCTGCTCTTCGCGATCCTTGTTCCGCACAATGCAGCGGCCAAGCGACCGCTGCACGATGGCCCACTGCGAGCTGGAGGCCCGCACCTGCGTGCCGACGTAGTCGAACGACACATCGCCCTGCAGCCGGTCGCCGTGCAAGAGCGCGCCGCGGGCGCCCGCAGCGTGATATGCGGCACGGGATCGCAGGTCACTTCTTCGAGCCGCAGCTCCTCCGGCAGATCGAGGCGCGGCAGGGCGGGCATGTCGAGCAGTTGATCGATGAAGTCGTGCTCTTCGCCCACCGGCACGCGCAGCCGCTCGCCGCGTTCGAGCAGCTTGACCCAGGCGAAAGCGCCGAAGTCGCGGAGCCGCGCGATCCGCTTGGTCGTCAGCACGAGTCCGCCAGGCACTAACAGCACGGTGCGGCCCAGCGGCAGAATCTCATTTTCGCGGCAGAGCTGCCCGTCAACGCGCCACGAGGCTTTACCCGTGTCCGCGGGCGATTCGTCCGCCTCAGCCTCGATTGCGTCGGGCTCGCTCGCGTCAGGCTCCGCGGCTTCGCTGCCGTCGAGCTCTTCGCCTGCGCCCTGTTCGTCGTCACCGTCGTCGCCGCGCTCGTCTTCTTCAGTGGCGCGGTCCGACGCGGAGTCTTCCGGCTCGTTCTCGGTCGCGCTGTCGTCGTCGGGCGATTCTTCGGCTACGCCCGCCGACGCGAAGGCGATGGACCGCTTTTTCTCGGCGTCCGCGTCGCCCGGTTCGCCTTCGTCGGGCACGAGCCGAAGCGAGAGTTCCCACGGCGGACCATCATCCCAGGTCAGCGGAGCGGACGAGCGTTCGTCGCTGTTGAGGTAGCGGACGCGTCCCGTCGCGCACATCAGCGGCATGATGAGCTCGCACAACTCGTGCGGGATGCGGAAGCGATGGACCGCGCTTTGGATTTCCGCCTGCTGGGCGTGCCAGTTGGTCCGCTCGGGCGTGCCGCCGGACAGGTAAGCGAGGATCCGCGCGTCGTCGGAGTCGATGGCTTCGTCGATGCGATTGGGCCGCAGCCGCAGCGGCTTGAGCTTGCCCCACTGGCCGTTGCCGCGCCGTTGCCGGTGCGAGGTTTGAATCACGATCTGGCCGATGGAGCGGCCCTGATCGACGTCGATCTCGTAGAAGATTTCCTGCTCGCGGGCGCGGAAGGCTGGGCGGTCGGCTCCTGGGCCAGCGTTTGCCGCACCTGCAGCAAGCGCGATTGCCAGCCGGTCGCGGGGATGGAGGGGGCTTCGATCGATCGAGTTGTGCCCCCGCCGCCGGGCTCGAAGAAGTCGCCGGGCAGATCGTCGTCGTCCCCCGTGAGGTCATCATCGAGAATCAGCGAGGGGCGCGGCTCGGTGAAGAAAGGGGGAACGTGTCCCGCCTTGATCTCGCCACTGAGGTAGTTCCCCTCGTCGACGGCGAGCACCGTTCCCCACAGATGCTTGCAGGACGGCTCGGTCTGGGCCGACGCGACGCAGTTACAAAACATCTTCAGGCGGCCGTCCTGCCGGCTGAGCTGCGTCTGGTATTCGACGCCGTCGCGGACGACGGCAAACAACTCGTCGGCCGTGACGCGGGTAATGGCCACGCGTTCGGCCTTCAAGTAAGCGGCGCCGCGGAAGCGGACGTCGGCACGAAACCGGCCTTCCAGCAGTTCCGCCAACGTCATGCCTGTCCCCCGCGCAGGTTCGAAAAGCCGAGCGCATCCGGTGAGGTTAACGAATCCCGGGACTTTCTGGCCAGTCTGAACGTTCGGAAAGTTCCGCGGGCGAAATTCGCGCCGAGGTTTTTCCGTCGAACGCCGTTTCCTTGCCCCGCGCGCTGGGTTAATGCTATACGAGCGCCATGGGTCCGGAGCCGTCACTTTTGAGCGAAGCTGAAGTGCGGCTCTGGTTTTCCCGCGAAATTCCGCTGGCTGATTTTCGCGGGAAACGGGTGCTCGTCATCGTGCCGGATGCCACGCGCACGGCCCCGTTGCCGCTGCTTTTTGATGCGCTCTGGTCGCGTCTGGCCGGCGTGGCCGCCCGCGTTCAGGTTTTGATCGCGCTGGGCACGCATCCGTCAATGAGCGAAGCGCAGATTGCGCGACTGCTGGGATTGGACGAACGATCACCTCAGCGCCACGGCCCGCTCGAAATCTTCAACCACGATTGGAATTGCGACGCGGCGCTCTGCACGTTGGGCCAACTCTCGGCGACGGAGACCGCGGAGATTTCCGAGGGGCGGCTCGCGCTCGACGTGCCCGTGCGGATCAATGCCCGCATTCACGATTGCGACGTGGCCCTCGTCCTAGGGCCCGTCTTCCCCCACGAAGTGGCCGGTTTCTCCGGCGGCAACAAATATTTCTTCCCGGGAATCTCCGGTCCGGAGCTGTTGAACTTCTTTCATTGGCTCGGCGCGCTGATTACGAACGTGCAAATCATCGGCGTGGCCGACACGCCCGTGCGACGGGTGATTGATCGCGCGGCCGCGCAGATTCCGGTCGAGCGGCGGTGCGTGGCGTTTGTCGTCTCGCCCGAGGCCGGCCTCCACGGGCTGTTTTACGGCACGCCCGAGTCGGCGTGGCGGCAGGCGGTCGAAATCTCCTCGCGGGTGCACGTGCGGCGCGTCCCCCGGCCGTTCCACACCGTGCTGTCGTGCGCCCCGCCGATGTACGACGAGCTGTGGGTGGCCGGCAAATGCATGTACAAACTCGAGCCGGTGGTGGCCGACGGCGGCGAACTGATCATTTTCGCGCCGCATTTGAACGAGATCTCGCGGACGCACGGCAAGTTGATCGAGCAGGTCGGCTATCACGTCCGCGACTATTTCACTGCGCAGTGGAACCGGTTCCGCGACGTGCCGTGGGGCGTGTTGGCCCACTCGACGCACGTCCGCGGGACGGGAACGTATGAGCACGGCGTCGAGCGGCCGCGGGTGAAGGTGACGCTGGCCACCGGTCTCTCGCGGGAAACGTGCGCGCGGATCGGCCTGAGCTATCGGGATCCGGCCTCGATCCGCGTCGAAGACTTCGCCGACCGCGAGGATCAAGGTATTCTGCTGGTGCGGAAAGCCGGCGAGCAGTTGTATCGCCTGGCGGACGACAGCGCGACCCGTTCTCCTGCGGCGTACGAACATGAGCCGGTCGCGTCGGCTGCAGCGCTCGGTGCCGTTCGCTCCATCACTTCCCCCAGCCCCCTCACTTCCCACACGAAGGACAGGCCGTGACCGTTGACCTCAAGCCGCGCCTCGAATTCGCACTCGATGTGGCGCGCAAGGCCGGGGAGCTGATCCTCGGCTATTACCAGTCGAAAGGGCTGCGGGTCGAAACCAAGAAGGACCACTCGCCGGTGACGGTCGCCGATCGCGAGGCGGAGGCTTTAATCCGCACGAACATTGTCCGCGAGTTCCCCGGCGACGGCGCCATGGGCGAAGAGTTGGGCACGTTTCCCAGCTCCAGCGGCTTCAATTGGATCCTCGATCCGGTCGACGGCACCAAATCGTTCATTCACGGCGTCCCGCTGTTCGGCACGCTGATCGGCCTGGAATACGAGAAGCGGCTGGTGATCGGCGTCTGCCGCTTCCCTGTCCTCAACGAAGTGGTTTATGCCCAGGAGGGCGAAGGAGCCTGGTGGCAAACCGGCAACGGCCACGAGCAGCCGGCCCGCGTGTCGAAGGTGATCCGGCCGTCCGACGCGATGTTTTGCATCACCACAATCAGCGGCTTCGAACGGATCGGCCACTATGAGACCTTCGAGAAGCTGCGAAAGTCGGTGAAGCTGACGCGCGGCTGGGGCGATTGCTACGGCCATGCACTCGTCGCCACCGGCCGGGCCGACATTATGGTCGACCCGCTAATGAATCCGTGGGACGCAGCCCCGTTCGTGCCCATCATGCAAGAGGCGGGCGGCCATTTTCTCGACTGGTCGGGTCGGCCCACGATCTATTCGGGCAACGGCGTCTCGGTGAACGACGCCCTCAAAGACACGGTGCTCGATATGCTGCACCCGGACTAGGCGTAGCCCCGTTTGGTCGCGCGCACGTCCTAGGCCGCTGATCGCAACACGGCCGGTGTGCCCGGCAGCACGAACGGGCCGACGGGCCCGGTTGCGGCTCCGTTCCAGCGGTGGGCGGCAAGCGATTCCAGCACGCGTTCGGCGGCTCGCAGCGCGGCGAGCGCCGCTTTCCCGTCGACGAGGGGTGTCTGCCGGGCCATCACGCAGTCGGCAAAGCTCGCGAGTTCCGCCGTCAGTGCGTCCGAGGTGGGGACTGCCGGGCGCTTAACGTGAACGTATTCTGTGAAGATTTCGGCCTTGAGCCGCTCGAGGTCGGCCCCCGGCTGACGGGCCCGGTCGAGCACGTGGTCGCCGCCGAGCAACCGGGCCGTCGGTGCATAGTGGATCACTTCCCGCGACCCGAAATCGACGCTGACGCAGCCCGTTTCGCTCCAGATCTGCATCGTGCGGCGGGTGGTCGGGTTGACGCGGTTGGCCGCCAGGTCGGCGATGCAGCCGTTGGTAAAGGTCAACCGCGCTTCGGCGCAGTCTTCGTTCTCGCCCAGGATCGAAAGGCCGAACGCCTCGACTTTTTCCAGCGGCGCCCCGGCCAGGTCAAGCACGAGATCCAGGTCGTGGATCATCATGTCGAGCACGACGCCGATGTCCGTCGAGCGAAACGCGTAGGGACTGAAACGCTCACACTGAATGTATTTGGGATGTTGAACGAGCCCCCGCGCTTCCTGGTAGGCCGGGTTGAAGCGTTCGACATGGCCGACCTGCAGCGTCACTCCGGTGCGGGCGGCCGCGGCCACGATCTCTGCACCCTGCGCGGCCGTCGACGCCAGCGGCTTTTCGACCAGCGCGGCGATGCCCCGCTCGAAGAACTCGAGCGCAACTGCATGATGCGCGAATGTCGGCACGGCGATTGAGACGGCGTCGACCTGGTCGAAGAGTTGTCGGTAATCGGCGAGCCAGCGGGTTCCGCACGCTTCGGCCACGGCGCGGCCCCGTTCGGGACTGGTGTCGGCGACGGCAATCAGCTCAGTCGACGGCAGCTGGGAGTAGATGCGGGCGTGATGCCGCCCGAGCGCCCCGAACCCACGACGCCCACCCGGAGCCGGCTCATGCAGCCCTCCGATGGAACGACTCGGCGGGCGGCGTGACCTGGTTGCGATAGATCTCGCGGGCCCGGCCCAACTTGCCGCGCCGCTGCTTCTCCAAAAAGTTGAGCAGCGTCGACAGCTCGAAGGGGAAGATGCCGTCGAGTTGCTCGGCCAGCTCGGCTCGCACGGTGTCGAGCGGCTTCATGTCGCGGTAGAGCAGCCGATGCGCCCGCTTGATGACGTCGATCGACTCGGGCGTAATCCCGGCCCGCCGCATGCCGACGATATTAATTGTGTTGATTACCGGGTTGTCCGAGCCCGAGGCCAGCATGAACGGGGGAATGTCGTGCGGCGCCCGGCAGCCGCCGCTGACGAAGGCGAGCATGCCGACGGTCGAAAAGTGATGCACCGTGACGTTGCCCGAGAGGATGGCCCCATCGTGCACGTGGACGTGTCCGCCCAGCAGGCAGCCGTTGACCAGGATCACCCGGTTGTTCACGTGGCAGTTGTGTCCGATGTGGCAGTTGGCCATCAGCAGGTTCTGGTGGCCGACCCGCGTGGTGTGATCTTCCTTCTCGGCGCCGCGATTGACGGTGACCCCTTCACGGAAGACGTTTTCGTGACCGATTTCCAGGCGTGTCGGGGCACCCTTGTAGCCCGAATCTTGCGGCTCGCCGCCGATCACCGCGCCGGGGAAGAAGCGGTTGCGTTCGCCGATCGTCGTGTGGCCGGTGATCGTGACGTTCGATTGCAGCTCGCAACCGTCGCCAAGCGTCACGTCGGGCCCGATGCAGCAGAACGGTCCGATTTCGACGTTCTCTCCGATGTGAGCCCGAGGATCGACGTGGGCCAAGTGTGATATCTTGACGGTCATGGTCCGCACCTGACAAAACCGAACCTGACAAACCCAACCAGACAAAAAACCAACGAGGCAAAACGAACTCGACGAAACTCAGTTCAGGCCGCCGCGCGGAGACCGGCGCTCCCTTCGTAGGCCGCTTGAGCCAGGAGCTGCCGAATGATCTCCCGATTCAGGTGATGTCCCGATCGATACGCGGAAAAGTGACCCTGGATGTCGCACCCCAGTAGGGCGAAATCTCCCAGGCAGTCGAGAATTTTGTGGCGGGCAAACTCGTCGGGGCTCCGCAGAGCGTTGTCGATGGGGCCGTTCGGCCCGATCACCAGCAGCTCTCTGGGGCTGGTGCGGGCTCCGTAGCCGGCAGCCCGCAGTTCGTGCGCTTCCCGCTCCAACACGAACGTCCGCGAGAAGGCCAGTTCGCTTTGAAAGCTTTCGGGAGTGATTTCGACCGTCAGCTCTTGAGGGGGAATCGGCGAGCGGGGCCCGTAATCGAGATGGTAGGTGATTGCCAGCGTCGGCCGCGCCACGGGCCGATAGGAGATTTCGCAGCGATCGCGGCCGCGTCCGGTGACGAGCGAAGCGGGTCCGCTCACGAAGAGCCGCTTGCGGGCTGCCTGCACGGCCGATCCGGCTGAGAGCAGCGCCTCGGTGAAGTCCTGCGACGAGCCGTCCATGCCCGGCGGCTCGGGGGCGTCCAGCTCGACCCGGCAGTTGTCAATCTGCAGCCCAGCCAGGGCGGCCATCACGTGCTCGATCATTTCGATCGCCACGCCGTTGCGCTCGATGGCCGTGCGACGCTCGCGCGGGGCCGTGAATTCCAGCCGGGCCGGAATGGGGGCGCTGCCCGCAAGGTCGCTCCGCTGAAACGCGATGCCGTGTCCCGCTTCCGCAGGATGGAAGCGGAGCGTCACATCGCGACCGGTGAGAAATCCGACTCCGCGGACTTCGACCGGCCTCCGGATCGTCCGCTCGAACCGGCCGTGCATCTCCCCGTCCCTGATCAGTCCCGCAAGGATTGAATCGGGAATGCCCGGTCTGCCGGGCCCGCTCGTCGCGGACCCGGCCACCGCAGTGCAATGGATCAGGCATTCTCCGCCGCCGTTTGACTCACCGCGTAGCGACTACTGGCGAGCCGCGCCGGCGCCGTCCGCCGCCGGAGCCGCCGTCATCCGCTGGTACTTGCGGTTGAGGAACTCGCAGATGGCATTGGTGATGTCTTCACTGGGGCGGTAGTAGACCACCTGGCGGTTGAGGCCCCGCATCACGTCCTCGGGATTCTGTTCCGTGCCGAGATCCTCGGCGCTGAAACCGCAGGACCAGGGTGATGTGGAAGTGGGTGGCGTACTTGTCGACCGCGTCGGAGACCTCCAGATAGATCTGCTTGTAGATCTGGGCCTCTTTGCGGATCAGTTCGCGCTGCTGGCTCTTGCGGAAGGCGTCGGTCTGCGACGTGTGCGTCAGCAGCGACTTTTCGACGCGGGCGTACTCCTCGCTGCCTTCCTTAAAGCCTTTGAGTTCGACCGTTTCCTTCTTGATGACTTCGGCCATGGCCTTGAAGCGGTCTTCCGACTTGGTGAGCTCGCCCTTGAGATCCTCCCGGAGGGCCTCGAACTTCTTGTATTGCTTGAAGACGCGGGCCATGTCGATCAGCGCGATCTTGTGCGGCTCATCGGTGGCCGGGGCCGCGGCACCGTCGCCACGCACCACGGCCGACGGAACGAGGCCGGCGAACAGCGCGAACATAGCGGCATTGATGACGAGTTTTTTCACGGCCTCTGCACTCCTTTGCCTGCCGAAAAGCCCCGATCCTGGGGCCAATGCGAGCGACGGGGTTAGATTTTTTTGAAATGCTGAACAGACGTCTTCAGCGCGTCGGCGGAGAATCCGACGAGGGGGGAATTTTGCAAACTGCCCCGATCTCGTCAAGACGAAGTGCGCAGGGATGGTTCGGGGGGATGTTGGAAGGTGGACGTAGGCTGTCCGTAGGGCGTGGGGCATACGTCGCAAATCGCTTGGCTGCTAAGGCAATTCGCGACTTTTTTTGGAATTTGCGGCTTTTCCTCGTTGACAAACCGAAAGGCCAAGTGTGAGATGGCATTTGAACCAATCCGTGTCAAATCGCACATTTCCAGGCCATTTCCAAGCTGCTTCGGAACTCTTTTTCATCATTCTGTTTACTGCCGGTAAGTCGCCGGTAACAACAAGCAGCGGCGGAACTTACTGGAAAGATCGATTGACGCGTGGGTTCTTGTACGGGACGGTTCGTTGCCGGCCCAAGTATTTCCACGTCGATTTCTGAAAAGAGAAGGTGTACGCATGACGAGACGAAAGAAGGGGTTCACGCTCATTGAGCTGTTGGTCGTGATCGCCATCATCGCGATCCTGATCGCGCTGTTGCTGCCGGCCGTGCAAGCGGCCCGCGAAGCGGCCCGCCGGACCGAGTGCAAGAATCACATGAAGCAGCTCGCGTTGGCGTGCCACAACTATCACGACACCAACTTCATCTTCCCCTGCGGCTGGCTGGCTGAAAACCAAGCTTCGTGGGGCATGCTGCTGCTGCCGTACATGGAATTCCGTCCGATTTACGACCTCGTGAACTTCAACGTGCTGATGTCGGACGCGACCGGCACCGCCCCGAACCGTAACCTCGACCAGATCGCATTGCCGCTGAACCTGTTCAAGTGCCCGTCGTCGGGCGACGTGAACTTGTCGTCTAACAACCGTTGCGCCGGTGGTGGTTCGACGGTCAGTCTCTTCGGCGCCGCTGGCGATATGGCCGATTCCTCGGTCACCCGCGCCGTCTCCAACTACCTGGCAAACTCCGGCATGCCGAACTTGGCCGCCGCACCTCCTCTGCCCGGTCTGTCGGACGGTATCGGCGTCTACACCCCGGCTCTGGGCAACGTAAACCAAGTCAACCAGCTGACCAATGCTCCGGTTGACAATGGCGGCGTTATGTTCCAGGACAGCCGGATTCGGATCGCCGACATCACGGACGGCACGTCGAACACGGCTCTCTTGTGCGAGCACAAGGGTGCCACCTGCTCGACGGGTTCGACCAACACGATCTGCACCGAGGCCTCCGGCACGACCTGCTACGCGTACTGGGCCAGTGCTGACGCGGCGTCCGGCAGCGAGACCGCGGGCACCACGGTTGCCTCCGACGTCTGCTTCACGCCGCTGTTCGGTATCAACGGTAGCGGTCTCGGCTGGACCGGCGCGGCCACCGTCGCCCCGGTTCCGAACGTGATCTACCGCGTCGGTTACCCCGGCGACATCAGCTCGCAGCACGAGGCGGGCGCCCAGATCGCGTTGGCGGACGGCTCGGTCCGTTACGTCAGCCAGAGCATCCAGGCCATCGGCAGCGCGTCCGCTCTGCCCGTCCTGTACCTGCTCTGCAACCGGTCGGACCTCCAAGTCTTCTCCTTGCCGCAACAGTAAGCAGCATCGCGACGACCTCGGTCTGAGGTTCGTTTGAATTCGATGGCGACCGCCCTCACGGGGCGGTCGCTTTTTTGCGCAATGCCAATCGATGGCGGGCTGCCTGCCTGGTCAGCCGGGCGGACACCTCCCCTACGCGCGTTTCTCGCGGCCTCAGACGTCGGTTAGTCGCGGACGCAAATCAGGCTGCTTCCCCAGGAACGCGGCTCACGGCAGCCAGACGGCGCTCGGCGGCTGTGGCTCGTGGCTCTCGCGGGCCAGGCGGCGGGCCTTGATGCGGACGTAGGGAGGCACATAGCGGGCGCGGTGGCCGATCTCGCCGACCGCGGCCTGGTCGTCGGCCCGTGACGGTTCGACCAGGTCCTCGATCGTGAACCCGGCCCGGCACAGGCCGCCCACGAGTGCGCTCCAGGTATGCAAGAACTCGACCGCTCCGCTTTCGCGGTACGATCGATCGGGCACGGCCGGCAGCGGACCGTCCTGCGCGTACTCGAGCCCCAACACGTAGCGATCCTTGGCGTCGCGGTGGGTCACCTGCAAACTGGCCGGTTGCTTGTGCTGGCTCACGTACAGGCCGCCCGCACGCAGTACGCGGGCCACCTCGCGATAGACGGCCGTCACGTCGCGAACATAACACGTGCTGACGGGTTGATGCACGATGTCGAAGGACGCCGTGCCGAGCGGCGCCAGGTCGTCCATCGACGCCTCGACGAGCCGCACACTGAGCCCGCGCCGGGCGGCCTCGCGCTCGTCGAGCTGCAGCATCGACGGGCTGATGTCGGCCACCGTGACCCGTGCGCCGGCTGCCGCGTACAAAATGGCCTGCCAGCCGCCAGCGGAGGCCAGGCACAAGACGTCGAGCCCGTCGACCGATCGGGGCAGCCAGCCGCGGCCGTCGAGCGTGCCCAGCGGATCGCGGCACTCCTCGTCGGTGGCGACCTTGGCAAACACGCTGCCCGACTCGGCCAGCCGATTCCAGGCCGCACGGTTTTGCGCCCGTGACGCGGCTCTGGCGGCGTTGCCGTCACCGCCATCACTGTGGCCGAGGGACTCAATCTCTCGGGGCGACAAGTCCACCTCTGGGAAAAGATTTCGCGCGGCGGCTCAAAGGCCGCCGGCCCGCGCACGAATCAGCTCTGGGCGGCTTGAGACGACGGGGGCTTACTGGACTGCCCGACGAGAGCCGCCGTAAAGCCGATCAGATCCCCTTTTTCCCGGGCCGCGTCGCGGAACAAGTCGAGCCGGCCCGCCTCCTCGCAGAGCTGCGCGAAAGAGAAGCCGCTCGA
Source organism: uncultured Planctomycetaceae bacterium (assembly GCA_963800135.1). Lineage (GTDB taxonomy): Bacteria > Planctomycetota > Planctomycetia > Planctomycetales > Planctomycetaceae > DASPSM01. Next base: position 1,002,934 of record CAWCZR010000004.1, read on the forward strand.
CTCATCGAGGTCGCGCAAATGTTCGGCCGCGACCAGCACCGCGTCCCCGAACGCCCCGCCGCGGACGAGCAGATCGACCAGCACGTAGGCGATCAGCCGGCGGTCGTCTGCCTCGGCTGCTGCGGTGAGCCGCTCGCGGAAATAGTCGAGCGAGGCAGGACGGTCCACGCCTGCCAGCACGCGAAAGAAGTGCCGATGGGCCTCGTAGTAGTCATCGAAAGGCGGATCGGACGGATAGTGAAACTGCCGCGATAAGCGCCTGCCGTATTCGCAGAGCTCAATGGCCTTGGCCAGTTGCGGGCTCTCGCGCGTGAGGAAACGGGCAAAGCGAACAACAGACGCCAGGTGCGACACGTCGACGTGGTAATTGCCTTCCTCGAAGAGCCAATCGCGATCGGCGATCGCCTCGAGCAGCGACTGCGGCTGAGTCACGCCCGTCGTCTCCCCGGCCGTCGCTGTCGCGGCGCCCGTCGAAGCATTCTCGGCAGCGCGGCGTTCGATGTCCCGGCCGACCGAGCTCAAAAGCTCGTCATAGAGGTGGCTTACCAACAGTTCGGCCCCGCGGAGCCGCTCGTCCGACGAGATTTGTGCGACCGCCTGGTCGAAGGCCGTGATCGTGTTGCAGGTCCCGCGCGACTTGAGCATCAACTCGAGCCCCTTCACGGGGTGAGCCTTTTCGTAAAGGGCGACCGAAATCAGGTCGTCGATATTTTCCGGCAGGCCGTTGTTGGCGTCGATCTTCTCGAGCGCTTGGGCCACTGTTTGTGGCTCGCGGACGGTGCGTAGGTACATCCAGGCTTGCGGAATGTTGTTTTCGTCGAGGAAGGCGCGGCCGACGCGGCGGGCTGCCTCGATGTAGGCTTCCTCAAATTCCTGCTGGCGGTCTTCGGGAACCTGGTCGAACGACGACGGCCGGGAGGTCGGCAGCCCCATCGCCAGCTTTTTCTTGAGCAAGAGCGCGTCGAACAGCCGGTGCCAGTCGTGGCCCGCCTCGAACGTGCGGACCAGTTCGTCGACCGCGGCGACCGGGCCGCGGTAGCGGTTGGCCTCGTCGATCTTGGCAAATTCCGAATCGCTCATGCCAGTCACTACAACTTTCACAACCGAGTTTTCACAGCCGCTCAGTGGCAACAGCCGTTCGAGTCGCCCCCCGAGCCGCATCCGCCCGAGCCGCATCCGTGTCCGCTCTCCGCCGGCACCAGGCCGTCGGGCCCGACCGATTGCACTTCGACAATGCCCAGTCCGGCGGCCGCGGCCTGCAGCGCGAGCCGCGTACACTCCGGTCCCCGTTCGTTGAGGACGTAAAGAATCAGCTTGGAACGGTCGAGCGTCCACTCGAGGTCGATCAGTTCCAGCTGCAGCTTCCAGTCGCGAATGCGAGCCTGCCAGCCGGCGAATTGTGATTCACAGTCGGACCGGAGCGACTGGCCCGCGCGGCGGTCGTCATCGCTCAGCGTCCGGACAATGCGGGCCACGTCGGCCTCGTCACTCTCGGGGGCGAACGAGCCATTGACTTCAGCCGGGGCGTCCTCCAGGAGCAGGCCCGTCTCCAGGCCGCGATGGCTCTGCACGACCACCTCGGTCCCGCGACCGAGCATGCTTCCGCTGGCGTTGACGAACCGGGAGACTTCAGAAATCGCGCCGTATCGAACGAGGACCGTTTTGCTCATGACGCCCGTTTGCTGTCCGCCGGTTGACCACCGGGCTATTTGCCGACCGTAGATCACCGCTTGGCTATTCGCCACCCGATGCTTCGCCGCTCTCGGTGGCCTGGTCGGTCGATTGCTCAACCTGCACCAAGGGTTCCACGTCGCCGCGGACGAAACGCCCGATCAGGCTCTCGTATATTGTATGCTGACCCAGAACGGAGCGGGGCTCAAGGGCGGGGAGCAAACTGCGGTAATACATCCACTTGAGCGGGCCGACTTCTAGCAGATGACCGGCCGCTTCGCCCGAAGGTACGGCCGCGCCGGCATACGCCACCGTCAGCCGCCGCCAGGCCGCCGGACTGCGACGCCGTCGCGGATTCCAGTCGATCACCAGGGGCGCATAAAGGCCGCCGACTCCGGTTTGCGACAGCTCCACGCGACCGTCGACGCTGATCAAGTGCCCCGAGACGCCCTCCACACGTGAACAGTTGAGCCCCAGCGGAAAGGCCCGTGCCGTGCGGCCGCCGAACACCAGGCGCGACTCGCGGGTGCGGGTTTGGGCGATCAGCGCGGCATCGGGCACCAGCGTCCAGCGGGACGTACTTTCGAGTCTGGTGTCTCGCCCCACTGTCTCGGGGTCAGCCACTACAATGTCAGCCAAGAGCGCGAAGTCGTCGGTCCGCGAAAGGAAAATCTGCCGCTCGATCCGCAGGCCGTCGGGCCGTGATTGCAGTTCGAAGTAATCTCCGTCGCCGTCGGATTGCCAGCAGACGCACGACCAACCGGCCGGCTCCACAGTCCGACCATCGAGCCGTACCTCGATCTCCCAATCGCCGGCGAAGAGAGTCGTGCCGCCGATCGCCATCTCGAGCGTCGGATAACGCCTGTGATGCGCGACGACCACCGAACTCGCACTCGGCGACCAACCGTCGCGGAGGCAGGCCAGGCGGCTCTCGTCCGACTGAAAGACAGGCCACGCGGCGCCCTTGGGCCAATGTCCGTTTGACGCCCGCCCGTCCCGCGCCGACCGTTTCGCCTGACCCCATTTCGCCGCGACGCGCGGCGCGTTGGTCCGCGTCGACTCGCGCTGCCGTTAACGCCGTCGGCCAGCGATCGGAGATACGTGGCAGCCGGCGAGACTTGTTGACCGCGGGGCGGTAACGCGCTCGCGGCCGTCGACCAGACTTGCGCGAGCCCATTGACCTCGCCGTGGACGAGCGCGGGCCGGCCATCTTCACGACAAACCTTGGCAACCGCCGTCAGTACGCCCCGCAAACGCTTTTCCTGCGACGCGTCAAACAGCGGCCGGCCGAAATGTCTTCCCCATCCCCGCGCCCGCACGAGCGACGTCATCCAGCTGGGCAAATCGTCAAGAGCCCGAGCCACGGGCACGCCGGCCGCATCGCTGGCATCGGTGATCAACTGCCCGAACGCCGCGCGGCCCGCATCGCGCAGGGCGATCGAGCCGGCTACGGGCGCGAACAACAATCCCGCCTGCCAGGACAATTCGGCCTCCCTCGCGATCGCCGCGAGGTGCGTGTGGGCAGTCGCCGCTTCGTCGCCGACGGACGGAGCGGTCTTGGAAAAGCGGGCGACGCAGATTTCCAAAACGGCCCTCCACAATCGGGCCGCCTGCTCGAGCGACAGCTCTTGGGCCGCATCGCGGAGAATTTCCAGCAGCACGAGCAATTCGAGCGGCCGGACCGCGGCTGTCTCGTCGCGCGTGGCCAGCCACTCGTCGATTGCCGCGCTCAATGGGGCCGGCAAAGCCGGATTCGTCTTGGGGGCCACAGCGGTCCGCACACGGCAACCATTTTTTCGTTTGGATCGCCCAGCAGAGGACGTAACTAGTTGCGTGTGAAAGGCCTGCCAGACCGCTACCAGCCGGTCGGCGCGAGGCGGGCATTCGAGGTCGGGCAGCGACCAGAGCGCGAGCTTGCCGGCGTCTGCGTCGGAGGTCGCCGTTGATTTGGCGCCACCGAACTGTGCAAGGAGCAGGCGGACGGCGCGCTGCCAGTCGCCCGCTTGCGCTTCGCCGCAGAGCCTTCGGTGCCGCCGGGTCCCAATCGATTCGGTGGAAGAAATCCGCGTTGTCCGCGAGCGGATTCGTTTCAGTAGCCGGCCCGAACGCGATCAATCTCCGACCTCAACGCGAGCGTGCACAGGGATAGACCCGCACCAGATTAGCCGATCGGGCGGCGATTGAAAACGCGCCGCGAGAGAGTCGCGGCGAGGTGCCCGCATACGCGGACGTTGGTTAGCCGGTGATGAGATTCACGACGTGCGAATTCTCGTGAAACAGCTCGTCGTACGGATCGGTGACGCCAACCTGGCCCAGGCGAACGACAGCGAGGCCGGGCGATTTCCCCGGCTCGATCGTGCCCAGCCGGTCATCCAGCCCCAGCGCGATCGCGCCGTGCAGCGTCCCCATCTTTAGCAATTGGCCGGCGTCGGTGGTGGGAAAATTGCGTCGCAAAAACTGCAACTCGGCCCAAACGCTCAAGTCGGGATTGGAGCAGCGCCCGTCGGTGCCGATCGCCACGACGGCCCCGCGCTCGCCCAGCTTTTGCCATGGATGATCGCGGTGTCCGAAGAAGGCGTGCGTCCGGGGGCAATAAACGACCGTGAAATTTGGCCGGGCGGCCAGAAAATCCAGCTCGTCGTCGGCGAGATAGTTCCCGTGCGCGATCGCCACTCGCGGCAGCGGTGCGAGCGGGCGGAGAAAGTCGAGCGGCCGCGTGCCGCCCCGGTACAGCGGTCCCTGCCAGATGCCGGCCGCCGTCAGCATCTCGACGAGATCGCCCGTTCCCGCCGCCAGGCATTCGAGCTCGGCCCTCGTCTCGGCGAGATGCATCGTCAGCGGAGCGCAGGCTTTGAGCGCCAGCGAAACGGCCGCGTCGAGCAGCCGCGGATGAACGGTGTAGGGAGCATGCGGACTGAGGCCGCGCACGACGCCGGGTGCGGCCGCGGGCGGGTAATCGAGGAACTCGGCGGCTGTCCCCGTTTGTAGGGCCACGGTGGCCGGATCGAGACCGAGCAGCTCGCGAAAGGCGACAACGTGGACCGGTTGCTGAGCCACGTCCTTATGACGCTCGTCAGCTGAATACTGGTCCGGCTTGCCCCGCGTGTCGATGTCACCGACGGCGATCGTGCCACATTGCCGCGATTGGCCCAGCCCCGCGCGAATGGCCCGCTGGGCGTCACCCCGTTGCCGCCGATACGCGACCAGGGCCCGCAGCCAAGCGGCGAACGGCTGGGCCGGCTGCAGCGGCTCGGCCAGCTCACTGAATTCCAGGTGCGTGTGGGCGTTCACCAAGCCTGGCACGAGGGCCACGTCGCCCAGATCGCGCGCTCCGGCAGGCGGCTCGCGGTGAACGGCGAGCACGCGACCCGACGCGTCGATTTCGACCGCGCCGCCCGCGAGCGGCGGGCTCGAGACGGGAAAGATCCAGCGGGCACTGACTGAAAACGGGGCACCGCGCGGCGGCTGAAACGTTTGCGGATCCACGTTGCCACTTCCTCGCGGCACGACTGGTTCGCCTTTTCGCCCTATCCGTTAGCCGTTGAGCGACTGCCCGGGAGCCACCGGCTCGGCAGCCCGCGCCGCGCGTGTGACTGCGACGGCGACTGCGACGGGGACTGGTTGAGCGCCACAAGCTCTTCGGCGCCCGCGGCCACTGGCTGTTTGCGGCCGTCCCGGACCAGCCACGTGATGAGCGCCGCGGCCACGACGGACGCCACGATCAGGCAGGTCGTCGTATAGCCGATCCCGTCTGTTTCTTTCGCGACGAGCCACTTCAGCACGGGCAGTTCGACGACCCCGTCGCCGGCCCGCGATCGCACCGCCTCCAGCGAGTTGTAGAGTATGTGGAATACGACGCCCGGCCAAAGGCTGCCGCTCCGCAGCGCCAGCAGGCCGAGAACCAGCCCGATCAGCACGGCATTAAACACCTGCTGCGGGATGATGTGGCTGATGCCGAAGGCGAGGGCCGAGAGCAGGATCGCCATGCTGGGGCGGGCCGAGCGGGCAAGACCGCTCAAGATAAAGCCGCGAAACGCCAGCTCTTCACAGATGCCCGGCGCGACGGCCATCGCCAGGATCACCAGCCAGAGCGGCAAACTCGGATCGCTCAGGTTTTGCACCGCGTCGGTCACCGACTTGGCCAGCGGCGGGAAGAACCAGCCTTGCAACCATCCTTGCAGCGCCACCGACAGCGGCCCGCACGCGAGCGGCAGGACGCAGGCGACAGCCAGGTAGCGCCAATTCGGCAACCGCAGTCGAAATGTCCGCGCGAAGTTCGTCGTCAGCATGATGCCCATGAACAGGGCCGTGGCGCCGACGAAGACCAGCTGCTGGGTGAGCAACAATCTCAACGTCGAGCGGGGATCGATGTGGCCGCCGGTGACCACGAGACCGCCGCTCAAAAACCGCGACGCGACGAATTGCAGCAGCAGCACCAGGACGAAGCAGAACGCGGCCTCGGCGAAACTGGGAGTCGGTTCCTTGTCGCGGAGCAAATGACGGATCCAGAGGCGAAGATCGAACCGCTCGGCCTCGCGGAAAAGGACGTCTTCACGATTGAACATCTCGATGGCCCACCACAGCCCAGCCAGGCTGTAGGCGATGCTCGTCGCCAGCACGGGAATCCCGTAGACGAGGGGCGCCGAACTGCCGGGCGAGGCCAGCACTTCTTTGAGCAACAGGGCCGGCCCGACCACGGGCAAAATGCTGTAAAGAGGCTCGATCTCGACCACGGGCGACAGGCAGAACATCGTCAGGCCCAGCGTCACCAGCAAGAGCGGCGTGAGGTAATACTGCCCCTCCTTTGTGCTGCGGGCGAAAGTCGCCAAGGCCAGACTGATCGCGCTGTAAAAGGCGGAGAGCGGCAACAGCAACAGGATCAGCCAGGTCAGCTCCCACGGCCCGGGGAACGACAGCGTGTCGGCCCCCATCCGCGAGAGCGCCTCGTTCCGCGCCATGCCGACGACGTATTTGCCCGTGATGCCCATGCTCAGCAGGTTGAGCAGCACGGTCGAGATGCTGAAGGTGAGGACGGTGAAGAATTTGCCCAGCACGATCTCGCTGCGTTGGGCGGGCGAGATCAACAGGGTCTCCATCGTGCCGCGTTCTTTTTCGCCGGCCGCCAGGTCGACTGCCGGATAAAACGCCCCCGTCACCGCCATGATGATCAGGAGCGTGGGAAACATTTTGCTCCAGAGACTAGCCGACACCTGGCGGGCAATCGCCACGTCGAGCAGCTCGGGATCGACCGGCTTGGCCAGGCCGGCGGGCAGCTTGGCTTCGCTGAGCCGATCCTGCAGCAGCCGCTGCTCCCACGCGGTCAGCACGAGCCGCACCCGCTGGTAGGCAAAGGCCGACTTTTCGTCCGCGCTATTTTGCACAACGAGCAAGCGGACTTTTTTGAGATCGCTGGGGTCGAGCGGCGCGCCCTTGGCACGGGCGGCGAGCGCTTTGTTGGTCCGCTCGACCTCCTGCTTGAGCCCGGGGGGCGCGACGATCAGCACTTGGACCTTCGAGGCGCTGAACCGCTCGGCGAGCTCTTCCTTGAGCGATTGCACCTGCTGGACCAGTTTCTGTTCGTTGGCAGAGTTCGCGTCGTGCCCCAGGCGATCGAGCTGCTTTTCCAACTCCTCGAGCTCTTGGGATTTGGTCGCGAGCTGCCTCGCTTCGTCGAGCACGACGGCGTTCGCTTCGACTTCCGCCTTGTCCGGCCCCGCCTTGTCCGGCCCCGACGCGTCCGACTCGGCGCGGGGCTTGCCGTCGTGGATCACGCGGAGCTTGTCCGCGTCGTCGGGCACGGCGAACCACTGCCGGTCGAAGTGGTGGTCGCTCAAGAGGGGCGGTTCGGCCGGCAGATTGTCTGTGCCCAAGAGCACGATCGTCCGCGGCTGTTCCCGGAACAGGAACGAGATTTCCACCATGCCGATCGCCAGGCCCGGATAGAGCAGCATCGGCAGCACGACGATCATGAACAGCGTCCGCCGATCGCGGATCTGGTCGCGAACTTCGCGGAGAAAGACCAGACGGACGTTCCTGCGGTTCATGGGGCGGCCGCCAGCCCTTCCTCGGCACGCGAGATCAGGTCGAAGAACAACTCCTCGAAGTCCGACTGGCCGAAACGTTCGAGCAGCTCCTGCGGCGTGCCGGCCGCCAGGATACGACCTTTGTGAATAATGGCCACTCGGTCGCAGAGCTTTTCGACCTCGCGCATGATGTGCGTGGAAAAGACGATGCACTTGCCCTGGCCGCGGAGCAAATCGATCGCGTCGAGCACGGCCCGGGCCACGAGCACGTCGAGCCCGGTGGTCGGCTCGTCGAAGATCAGGACGGGCGGATTGTGAACGATGGTGCGAGCGATCGAGACCTTCTGCTTCATGCCGGTCGACATCTTCGAGCCGAGCACGTCGCGGAATTCCTGCATCTGCAGCTTGGTGAAGACCTCGTCGAGCCGCTGCGAAAGGCGAGGCTCTTCCATGCCGTAGAGGCGGGCGAAATATTCGACCAGCTCCCAGGCGGTCATGCGGTCGTAGATGCCTGTGTTGCCCGACATGAAGCCGATACGGGCGCGGACTTCGGCCGCCTGAGTCAGCACGTTGTAGCCGGCCACGGTGGCAACGCCGCTGGTCGGCTTGAGCACGGTGCTGAGCACGCGGAGGCACGTGGTCTTGCCGGCGCCGTTGGGTCCCAGCAGCCCAAAGATCTCGCCGGGCTTCACGTCGAAGGATACGTCCTCGAGCGCGACGACGCTGCCCCGGCGGAAGTCGGTAAAGCGTTTGGAAACGTGCTCGACGTGAATCATCAGGGATCCGCCCGGGTGACGCGCTCGCTGCACGCCTCATTCAAGTTTATCGCGTGACTGGGGGCGCGAACAGCGGACTTCGCGAAGCGAGGCCCGGAATCCGAGGTACACTCCGCTTGTAACGCGGACGCAAATTACGTCCGGGGCTGCCGGTCGGACCAAATAACCGCGGCGCAACGCAAGAGTCCGCGGGCAACGACCGGCAAAATTGGGCTCTTAGTTGAGCGAAACGAGCGTCGCGGGCTCGGTCGCGTGCGAAGCGGGCAAGGTCCGGTTAGACGGAACGGACGGATCGTAGCGGTCGACGTACTGGTAAAAAACGTTCCGTTGCCGCGGAATGTAGCCGACCTCCTCGATCGACCGGCGGATCGTCTCCAGCGACAGGTAATGCACGGTCCCCGCCTGCGCGACGACGTTCTCCTCGATCATCAGGCTGCCCATGTCGTTGGCGCCGAAGAACAGGGCCATCTGCCCGATCTTCTCCCCCTGCGTCACCCACGACGATTGGATGTTGGGAATATTGTCGAGATAGAGGCGGCTGACCGCCTGCGTTTTCAGATACTCGAAGGCGCCTGCCGGCGGAATGTGCGACATCGCCGTGTGGTCAGGCTGAAACGTCCAACAGATGAAGGCCGTAAATCCCCCCGTTTCGTCCTGCAGCTGCCGCAAGCGCTCGAGATGCTCGATCCGCTCGGCCAGCGTTTCGACGTGGCCGAACATCATCGTCGCAGTCGACCGGCCGCCCATCTGGTGCCAAACGCGGTTGACGTTGAGCCAATCGTCAGTGAGCACCTTGCCGCGCGTGATCTCTTTGCGGACGCGATCGACCAGGATCTCCGCTCCGCCGCCGGGCAGACTGCCCAGTCCGGCCGCCTTGAGCCGTTCGAGCACGACCCGCAACGGCTGCTTGCTGATCTTCGTGAAGTGATGGATTTCCGGCGGACTGAAGCCGTGAATGTTGACCTGGGGGAACCGCGCCCTGAGATCGGCGAGCAGCTCTTCGTACCACTCCAGCGGCAGCTTGGCGTGGAGGCCGCCTTGCATCAGGATCTGGTCGCCGCCGAGCGCCACCGTCTCTTCAATCTTCTTGTAAAGTACCTCTCGCGGCAGGACGTAGACTTCCTCGTGCCCGGGGGGCCGATAGAAGGCGCAGAAGTCGCAGACAGCCGCGCACTCGTTCGTGTAGTTGATGTTGCGGTCGATGTTGTAGGTGCGAAACGGCTCCGGATGGAGTCGTTTGGTGACGGCGTCGGCCGCGCGGCCCAGCGCGACCAGATCGTGCGATTCGATTAACCGCAGGCCTTCGTCGAAAGTCAGCCGTTCGCCGGCCACGGCTTTCTCAAGAAGTGGCGCAATCGCGGAAGACAAGCTCCACCCCCTGGGGAATGATTTCCAGCCGGGCCGCTAGCCGCGCGAATAGCCGCAATCCGCTGCGCTCGGCCGGCCCGATGCGAAAGTGCAGGTTCTTGGTGAGATAGTTGTATGCCGTCGGCTCAGTCAAGCCAAGCAGCGGAGCCTCCCGCTTGGCGATCGCCGCCGCCCGTTTCAGGCCCAAATCGCGAGCACGGCCCAAGGCCTCTTCGACGGCCGACAGTTCGGTCCCCGTGCGGGCCGCCCACACCGCAAACACGAAGGGCAGTCCGCTCCAGCGAAGCCACTCCTCGCCCAGGTCCCACGTGGCGACGAAGTCTCCTGCCGGCTCGTGCATGGCGCGGTCGCCGATCATCAAGAGCGCGTCGGCCCGCGTGGCGTCGGGCGTTTGCTCGAACGGAAACGGCTCGATCCGCGGCGTCACTCCGTACCGCTCCCGCAGCATGATCCGCACCAAGGCCGCGCTCGTCCGCGAGCCGACGTCGAGCGCCAGCGTGCGGATCAGTCCGAAGGGGACGCGGCTATACAGCTTGACGCTCATCACGGGGCCGTGCGTGGCCACGCAGGCGTCGGAGATGACTTCGTAGTTGGAATGCCGCAGCACTTCGATCGAGGGGACGAGCGCAACGTCGAGCCGGCCCGCTTCCAGATCGTCGGCCAGACGGCTCGGATAGTCGAGCGTCAGCTCGGCTTCGGGAAGCAGCTCGGCAAGCCCCTCGATGAGCGGCTTGGAATTCAGATAGTTGACCGCACCGATCCGTACGGCCCCATCGATCGACGCAGTCATCATGACGTCCTTTTCCATCCCGGGAGTGTTCGCCGACCGCAGCGCGGCAGTTCTCCCATAGAATGCGGAATCTGGTCGTCCCATTCAAGCGATTTGGGCCTCGCGGGGCCGTTTCAGCCCGATCTGCGCACGGGCCGGGCCGATTGACCCCTCCCCGACCCGTGCGCCACAATGAGCACCGCTGACCGGGGCCAGCCTCAGTGAGAACCGCAACCGGTTGCCCGGTTTAACCGGCCCTCTCCCTGACTGAGCGACGAAATCCATCGAATTATGACTCCTTTGCGTGTCGCCCTGTTGGGGCTGGGCAATGTCGGCGCCGGCGTTGCGAAACTGTTGCTCGAGCAGCCGGAACGCCTGGCGTTGCGGGCCGGCCGGCCGATCGAGCTGCGGCACGTCATCGTGCGGGATTTGAAAAAGCCGCGGCCTGTGCCGCTGTCGCCGGGCCTCGTCAGCGACGACTATCGCCGCGTGGTGAGCGACCGCGAGGTCGACGTGGCCATCGAGCTGATCGGCGGCGTCACGCCGACCTTCGAGATCTTTCAGGAGTTGCTCGCCTCGGGGAAGGACGTGGTCACGGCCAACAAGGCCCTGTTGTGCGAGCGGGGCGATGCGCTCTTTGCGCAGGCCCGCGGCCTGGGCCGAACGATCGCTTTCGAAGGGGCCGTCGCCGGCGGCATTCCGATCATCGCCTGCATCAATCAGTCGATGACGGCCAACCAGATCACGGGCATCGAGGCCATCCTCAACGGCACGAGCAATTTCATCCTCACCGAAATGCTGGCCCGTGACCGCCCTTATCCTCAGATTCTTAAAGAGGCCCAGCGGCTGGGTTACGCGGAGGCCGATCCAACGATGGACGTCGACGGCACCGATGCCGCCCAGAAGCTCGGTCTGCTCGTGCAGCTAGCCTTCGGCACCAAGGTGCCGCTGACTGCGTTCACGCGCGAAGGCATCGATACACTCGAGCAGGCCGACCTCAAGTACGCGGCCGAGCTGGGTTACATCGTGAAGCTCTTGGCCGTCGCCAAGCTGGTCGACGGGCAGCTCGAAATGCACGTGCAGCCGACGCTGGTCCATCGCGACCAGCCGCTGGCGCAGTGCGGCGGCGCGTTCAACATGATCGCGCTCGACGGGGACGCCGTGGGCAAAACGGTGCTCTCAGGCGCGGGAGCGGGGCAAATGCCCGCCGCCTCGGCCGTCGTCGCCGACTTGATCGACATGGCCAGCGGCCGCGCGGCCCTCACCTTCCCGCGGATCGACGTTTGGAATGCGCGGCCGCCGCTGCCTGTGCAGCGTCCCGAGGACGTGGCCAACCGCTACTACCTGCGGTTCAACGTGCAGGACCGGCCGCACGTCTTTGCCGACATTGCCGACATCCTCGGTCGCAACGGCATCAGCCTGGCCTCGATCATCCAGCATGAGGCGCCCGAGGACGAATCGCGCGAGTCGATCGTCCCTCTGGTCGTGATGACGCACCGCACGACCTACGGCCGACTGGTCGCTGCCGATCACGAACTCGACCAGCTCGACTCCCTCCTCCCGCCGCGAATCCGCATGCCGGTCGCCGACTAGCGCTGACCGGGGCGGTTAAGTCCTCCCGCTGCCGAGCAGCCAGCTCACGCCTCGAGCCTCGCGAAGGCTCTTACCGCTAAAAGTTGTGGACTGCCAATTCATCGACGCAACCCTGGGCCGTGGGCGAAGACCACGATACGCCGCTGGTGGTCGTCACCGGCCGTCGCGAGCTGATCGCCTTTCGCGTCAAGCCGCGAGTCACGGCCCTGGGGAAAGCAAAAGACGCCGAAAAGCTTCGGCCCACGCCGCCCCTAAGGGCCGCGACGAGCGGTCGTCCTTGACTATTGCGGCGCGGCGTGGTGGGATTTTGCAAGCGTTTCTCGTTCGTGCCAAGGCGCGATGGCCACGAGAGCCGTTTCGAGCACTGAGCACAACTTGCCCTCACCGCACAACTTACCCCTTACCGAACAACGGACCAGAAGGAAATTCGCATGAAGTTGGCACCCTTCGCGATCAGCGGATGCCTGTTGTTGATCTTCGCGCACAGCGCCGCCTCGGCCGCCGATCCCCCCAAGGCGGACGACGCGATTCGTAAGATGTGCGATTTCTACAAGCAGCAAAAATCATTCTCGGTGAAGGGGCAAACGAAGTTAGACATTCACGGGGCCGGGATCAACAACACCGCGAAATCGACATTCACCTCGATTTTCGAGCGGCCGAACAAGATTGCGTTCAAGAGCGAAGATCGAGCCGGACTGACGGTCGTTTGTAATGGAGACGACCTCTACGTTGCCGTGGCCGCCCTCAAGAAGTACATGCAGACCGACGCCCCCGATTCGCTCACGGAACTGGCCGAGAATCCACTGATGGGCGTGGGCGTGCCTGGCACCAGCAATTTCGCGATCGACCTCGCGACGAACGATCCCGCCAAGCTGATCCTCAACGGCGTCACTGCCTCGAAGGATCTCGGAGTGGCAAAACTCAACGGCCAACCCGCCCGGCACCTGTCGTTCACTCGCGGCAAGATTGAGGGAGAGGCTTGGATCGCTGAAGGCCCGCAGCCCCTCTTGCTGCAGGTCGACTATGATCTCTCCAAAATGGTGCGGCTGGGCACCAAAGAGGTCAAAATCGCTGTGACCCAGACGTTTGGCGACTGGAAGTTCGGGTTCAAGCCGTCGCCCAAGGATTTCACCTTCACGCCGCCCAAGAACGCCAAGGAGGTGCACAATCTCCTCCGCCGCGGCGACGAACAGGAAGAGCCATCGCCCCTTTTGGGCAAAGCGGCCCCCAAGGTGGACCTCGAGCGGCTGGACGGCAAGCGGGTGAAGCTGGCCGACAACGCGGGCAAGGACGTCGTCATGCTCGATATGTGGGCCACCTGGTGCGGACCGTGCCGCGCCGAGCTGCCGCACCTGATCAACGTCGCCAAGGAGTACAAAGGCAAGGGCGTGGCCTTCTATGCGATCGATCTCCGCGAGAAGAAAGACAAGATCAACGAGTTCTTGAAGAAAGAAAAGTTCGACATGACGATCGGACTCGATTCCGATGGCAAGCTGGCCGAAGCCTGCGGGGTCGAGGGCATCCCTATGCTGATGCTGATCGACAAGAAGGGCGTCGTCCAGGTCGTGCACATCGGCTACAACGACAAAGATTTTGAGAAGGAGCTCCATAAGGAGCTCGACAGCCTCCTGGCCGGCAAGGACCTGGCAAGCGCCACCATCTCCGAATTCGCAGCGAAGAAGAAGGCGGCGGAAGAAGCCCGCGCGAAGCGGAAAAAGGAGCACGAGAAAGCGAAGAAAGCGGCCTCCGAGCAGACGGCGCGCTAACGACGCGGCTTCCGGCGTCACACGTCCGAGATCACACGACCGGCCCAGTTCGCCTCACCGCGGATTGGGTCGGTCGCTTTGCGCGCGGTCCGACTGCTCGCACAAGTCGGCACTCGCCGCCGTCGCCGATTAGGAAGAATTTCGCCCGCGGAGAATTTGTCCCGGGTGAATTCATAGCCGGCGTCTCCATAGCGGCTTGACCCCGCTCAGCCGACTGCCCACAGTGGAGAACCCGCTCAAAAGTTCCGCCGCCCCAGCCGCCGTCGAGGGTTCGCTTGAGCCAGGATTCGTCCGCTCTACCGCCTCTGTCGAGTCGTCCGAGCCCCACCTACAAGTGGTGGGTCGTGGCGATGCTCTGGTTCATCTGCTTCTTCAACTACGCCGACCGCATGGCGATCAACGCGGTCGCCAAGGTGCTGCAACAGGATTACCACTTCACCGACGAGGATCTGGGCTGGATCATTTCGGCGTTCATGTTTGTCTACGCCCTGAGCGCCGCCCTTTGCCGGGCAGGTGGGCGATCGCTATCGCCGCAAATCGCTGATCTTGGGCGGCCTGGCGGTTTGGAGCGTGGTGACGGGGGCAACCGGCTTTTGTCGCCGCTGGATCGAGTTTGTCATCGTGCGGGCGACCGAGGGTCTGGGCGAAACGTTCTACTTCCCCGCGACGATGTCGCTCATCAGCGATTACCACTCGTTGCGAACTCGTTCGCGGGCGATGGGCTTGCATCAGACGAGCGTCTACGCGGGGACGATCGGCGGCACGGCGCTCGCCGGATACTTGGCGAGTCAGTATGGCTGGCAGGCGCCGTTCAAGCTGTTTGGAATTGGCGGCATCGTGTTGGCGATCGTGCTGGCAATCTTCTTGCGGGAACCGGCCCGCAACGAAGCGGAGCGGATCGAGGCCCAAACGCTCGACCACGTGCCCAATCCGCCGGCCATTCCCCTGATGCAATTCCTGCGAGAGCTCGTCGAGACGCCGAGTGCAATGATCCTGATCGTCGCCTTCTTCGGAGCCAATTCGGTCGCCTTCGTCTTTTTGAGCTGGATGCCGAAATATCTGGGCGATCAGTTCCACATGGACCTGGGGATGGCGGGATTCAGCGCCACCTTTTACTTGCGAATCGCCAGCATCGTCGGATCGATTTTCGGAGGATGGCTGGCCGACCGTTGGCGGATGTATCTGCCGGGCGGCCGGATCTTGAGCCAGGCCTTGGGCGCGCTCTTGGGCATTCCCCTGATTTATTTGTGCGGCAGGCAGGTCGAAGCGACGCCGCTGCTCGTCTATCTGACTCTCTTCGGGCTGGCCGAGGGAATCTACGACGCGAATATTTGGGCCTCGATGTACGATGTGATTCATCCGTCGCGACGGGGCACCATGCTCGGCCTGGCGAACATGATCGGCTGGCTGGGCGCGGGCCTGGCGACGGTGGGCACGGGAATGGCGATGACCCGTTTGCACATGGGGTATGGCCAGGTGCTCTCGGTGACCGCGGTCATTTACGCCACGGTCGCGGTGCTCTTGATCATCGCCGGCGTGGTATTCGCCCCGCGCGATATCCGCCGCGCCCAGGCAGACACCGTGCTCGCGGATGGTGTCGCCTCGTAATCGAAGCGTACGGGTGGTGGGGGCGCTCTGCTCGGCGGAAGCCTCTGTCCGTCGCGCGTTTTCGTGACCGCCACCGCTGTTGCCGATGTCCCCGGGGCTTCCCGCTTCGCGGAGCGCCCGGCCACCCGACCGGTTATTCGGCGACTTTGTTCGCTACTGCCGGGCGGTAGTAGTCTCCCGCCAGCCAGCGGACGACCAAGTCCGATTCGCGTTTGCTCAACCGCGTTTGGAAGGCCGGCATGTGATTGTGCTCGCCGTAATTCTCCGGGCGGCCCGGGTCGGCGACGAATCGCTTGAGCCAGTCGACGCTGCCGTAACCGGCTAGCGCCGGGGCCGAGCTGTCCTTGGCGCCCCCTTCTTGCCGCCGGCAGGCGGCGCGAGCAAGTGGCAATCGCTGCAGGCGGACGACGGCTTGCCCTTGGCCAGCGCGCCCGACTCGAAGATTTTGCGACCCGGCTCAACCAGCGCCTTCTGTTCGGCCGTCTGTGGCAAGCGACCCGATTGCGACGCGATGAATTCGACCAATGCATCCAAGCTCTGTTTGTTGGCCGGATCGTTCAAGGCGGCCTTATTCGTTTCGGACCAGTCGGCCATTTCGCCATTGTCGAGCAGGTCTTCGCCCACTTTTTTGTCGGCCGCGTTCCTCAGCGGCTGGAAATGATGCTTGAAATCGACGAGCACCGCGCGGACCCAGTCGCGCGAGCCGAAGTCGCCCAAGTCTGCTGCGGTGGCCGGCGCTTCGACGCGAGTGTCTCCGCCGGCGGTTTCGCCGGCAGGCGCAGCCGCGGCTCCGTTTGCGGTGGGCGCGGCCGCCACCGTGACCTTGCGGCCCGTGCCGTCGGTGCCGTTGTAGCGGTGACAGCTCGCGCAGTTGGCCGCGAAGATTTTGGGGCCCTGCGAGAGGGGATCGTCGCGCAACAGCGTCACCGCGCCGGCGACGGGGATCATATCGGGACGGCGGGCCAGCTCGATGGCCCGTTCGCCCGATCGATCGGCCTCGTGAACGGCCAACTGGAAGTCGGCGTTGTGTCGATCCTCGTAGGCGGCCAGCCCCGTCAGCCCGACGATGCCCGCCATCAGCGCGAACAAAAAGCAAATGTTGAAGGCGTGCCCAGCCCGCCAGCGGCCAATTAGCGGCATCAGGACGAAAATGATCAGTATGGCCGTCGGCACGTAGATCGCGCCAAACGCCAGCCCGTAGTGCTCGACCGATTGAAACTTGAGAAAGCGGAAGAGGAACAAGAAGTACCACTCGGGCCGAGCGGCGGAATACGGCTCCGAGGGATCGGCCGGCGCGCTCAACTCGGCTCCCTTGAAGACAACGCACAAGATGACGACTGCCAGCACTCCCAGGCAGGCGACCGCGTCGCGGAGCACCTGGTCCGGCCAAAAGGTTGTCTCCAGTCGATCTCTCCAACGCACCGTGAGCCCGTGCCGCCGAAACATGTAGACATGCAGCACCAAAAACAGAACGAGCGCCGCAGGCAGAAAACCGGCGTGCATCGCGAAAAATCGCGTCAGCGTGTGATGGCCGTAGCGAGAGCCGCCTTGCACGAGCTGCTGCAAGAGCGGACCAACGACCGGCGCAGAGCCCATGATCTCCGTCGACACTTGTGTGGCGTAATAGCCCTTCTGGTCCCAAGGGAGCAGATAGCCGGTGAGCGCCAGGCCGAAGACGATCTGCATCAGGATCAGCCCGAGCCAGAAGTTGATCTCGCGTGGCGCGCGGTAAGCCCCGTCGACGATCACCTGAATCAGGTGCAGGGCCATCAGCACGACCATCGCCTGGGCCGAGTAATGATGGATGCCGCGCACCAGCCAACCGTAGGACATTACGTCCTGGATGAAGTAGACGCTTTCCCAGGCCGTTTGGGCGCTTGGGCTATAGGCCGTCCACAGAAATAGGCCGGTGATCACCTGCACGGTGAACGTGAAGACCAGCGTGCTACCCCACACGTAGCGCCAGCGCGCTCCGCCGGGAATCGGCTCCAGCAGGACCTCGCGCATCAGGTGTCGATAGCCGGTGCGGCTGTCGAACCAATCACTCAGGCTCGTCATGCGGTTGCCGTTCTCAAGCCGAGACCACGATCTTGTCGGGAGTGCCCGCTTTGAAGACCTGGTAGCGGACCCAGACCTCGCTGTTGTTCTTGAGCTTCACTTCGAGCGCGTCGAGGCCGCGCGGCGGAATCTCGTTCTTGCGGTGCCCGTCGAGGTCGAAGCCACTCATGTGGCAGGGACACAAATAATCGCTCTGCGCCGGGCGGTAATCGACGGCACAGCCCAGGTGCGGGCAACGGACGTTGAACGCCGTCACCGTGCCGTCCGGCAGCTTGCGGAGAAACACGCGGCCGACTGGCTGGTTGGCGAACTTGTTCCAGGCGTCGACCGTGTCGTCATAGACGGTGAAAATCTGCGGCCGGCCGTCGGCGGGAATGGCCGCCAGGGACGAAACCGGCAGAAAGCCGTCGGTATCACGACGCCCGTCGCCGCCGCCCGACGCGCCCCGCTTGCGCAAGAGTGGATCGAGGAAGAAGGTCACGCCCGCGGCGGCCGGCACGACCAACAGCGCTCCGCCCGTCAGCACGGCCAAGACCTTCGTCAAAAAGTTGCGTCGCGGGCCGCCGGCCGATGGCGCTTCGGCAAGCGTCCGTGACGCGTCGGCGGAGGTCGATCCGGATTTTCGCGCGGCGGCCGATTTATCGGCAGAGTCCGAAGGCATGATCAGTCGTCCGAGTGTGGGAATCGCTCGTCAGCAGTCGCGAGTTCGTGAATATCGGTGGGTAACAGTCGCTGGCAGGCTTGTCGCAGTGTCAGTTTTATTGGGGCAGAGTCAGTTTATTGAATCGGGGCGCGGAGTCGTCAAGGAGGGAGCGAAGCGGTCTCGGACACCGGATCGCCGGCCGCCGGTCATGCAGGGGCGGGCGGAGCAGCGGGCGCAGCCAGTGCCTCGCGGGTAGCGGTCAGCACCTGCTTGAGCGCGTCGGTCAGCCGGCCGTTCAGGGTTGCGCCGGAGGCCTGCTTGTGTCCGCCGCCGCCGAATTGCTCGGCCAACGTGGCGACGTCGACGCCCGCTCGGCTGCGGAAACTGAATTTGACCGTCTTGTTCATCTGCTCGACCGCGATAAACGCACACTGGGTGCCGCCGATTTTCAGGCACTCGTTGACAAGGTCCTCGGTATCGACGGGGCGGGCGCCGCAGCGGTCGAAGTCGGCCAGTTCCACCCAGGTGTACGCCAGCTTTCCCTCGCTCTCGAGCGCCACCCGGCTGAGCACGCAGCCGGCGAGCCGAATGCGGCCGACCGAAAACTGCTCGTAAAGCTGCCGATAAAGCAAGTCGGGCCGCGCGCCGAGGTCAATCAGCCGCGCGGCCACGCGATACGTCGACTCGCGGACCGACGAGAAGCGGAACCAGCCGGTGTCGGTGGCCACGGCGCAGAACAGCGGCGTCGCCACATCGGGCGGAATGGCCAGGTCGAGCGTGTCGGCCATCTCCAGAATCAGCACGCCCGTCGCCTCGGCCTGCGTGTCCTTGAATTCCAGCGCGCCCAGGTCGTCGCTGCTGGCGTGATGATCGATTACCACCCGGCGGGCCGTGCCGCGGCGCATCATCTGGCCGACGTCCTGCAGTTGGCTCCAAGAGCTAGTGTCGACGACGATGTGAACGTCGGTCTCCAGCAGGGCTTCGGGCTTAATGTCTTCGCCGATCTTGAGCACCTTGTGCTCGGGATCGAGGAACGACAGCGTGGCGGGGATTGCCGACGGATTGACGATGCGGACCTCTTTGCCCAGCGTCCGCAAGATCGCAGCCAGCCCCAGCTCGGAACCGATGGCGTCCGCGTCGGGCCGCACGTGGCTGGACAAAATAAACCGCTGGTTCGACATCAACACGTCGCGCAGCGGCTCCCAGGGAATCACCATGGCCGCATTGTAAAAGGTCGCTGCCGATCTCGCGACTGGCCCAGACCATCATGCGCCGACCCAAGACTCGCCGTGCTAGCGCGGCTCCACGCCGAGGTTGCCGGCAAAATGGCTCGGCAGCGTGGACGGTTCGACGGGCGGATTGATCGAGTTTCGTGCGCCCAGCGGCAAACTTTGGGCGGCCAGGCCGAGCGCGTGGGCCTGCTGGCGCAATCGCTCGATCTCGCGCAGCTCGCGTTCCGCGTCGACGTTCGACTCTTCCAGGCAGCCCTGCCGCACGCGGCCCGACAGCGCGTCGGAGCCGGCGCCATTGGCCTGAAACTGGCGGCGAATCGTGAACAAGTTTTCGCCCGTCGGCGCCAAGTCGGCCAGCGCGGGCACCCGCACGATCTCGATCCGTTGCGGCGAGTCATGCACGGAAACTGGGCCGGCCTTGACCATGCCGTCCACCGAGATGTCGACGTCGCTATCGGGTCCCTTGATCTTCACCGCCGGCAGCACGAAGAGTTCGCGCTGCGCGGTGCGCCACACGAGTTCCCCGCCGACGCTCACCGCGAAACGCCCGCACCGCGTGTAGTACAACTGGTGGGTCTGGCGGTCTTCAAGCTGGAAGAATCCTTCGCCGTCAATCGCCAGATCGAGCGGACGATCGGTTTTGCGAATCTTGCCTTGGGCAGCGTCGACACCCACTGGCCCGAGCCGCACGCCCACGCCGATGCTGCCGCGCGACGAGCTCACGGCCGCGCTCTCGAGCGCCGCGACCGCGCGCTTGTAACCGTCGGTGCCGGCGTTGGCGACGTTATTCAGCAAGACTTGCTGCGCCTGAGCGATGGCTTCGAGGCTGGCGCCGATCGTCCGCGCGGCGTCCCGCTCGCCGTCGGGCAGTAAGCCGGGCGAGTCACTGGGCGGCAGGAGCGGCTCGCTGGCGGTCGGCCCGGGAGTAGCCTGCGGCCACAGCGGTAGACTCGAGGGCGGCGCGACAAGTGATGACGGGCCGAACGGCGATTGACCGAGTCGTACCTGGCCCAGGGGGGAGGGCCCCAGCAGCGGCCGGGTTTCGACGGTCGACGGCGGCGTGCGGCACAGCTCCTCGCGGAGCCGCAACAGTTCGCGCACGTCGTGCGGCGACAGGTCCTTGAGCTGTTCGTGCCAGACTTCGCGCTCCTCGGCCGTCGAGTTGGGCAGCGCGCGATCAATGACGCGGCGACCCGGCGAAATCGGGTGGGGGAAATTCACGTTCGGCGAATTGACATTCGGGGAATTTAGGCTCGGTGCGACCGGCCCCCCATCGCCGAATCTGGGAGTCACTGGGGCCGAGGCTGGTGGTTCGACGGGGAAATCCGGTCCGTCCGGCAAGAGCGGCAGTGCGTCGGTCCGTAGTGGCAGCGGCATCGGCTGAGGAACCGCCGAGGGCCGCGTCGATTGGCTGGCGTCGGCCGTCCGCGGCGGGTGTGGCAGAGCGGCCGGCTCACGACCCGAGACAGCGGGCAGGATTCGGTTGGTTCCGACCTCGCTCGACAACAGCGGGTGCTCACAGGCGCCACTGGCACAGCCGGTCGCCACGATGTCCGATGTGCGGGCGACCGTGCGTGGTCTGCTCGCGGGTGGATTCTCCGGCATCTTGCAGTCGGGATACAGCTGCGGGGGAAGGAAAGACGCGGGCGTCGCCGCGCCCGTCGCGCGGCTCGCAGCCAGCGGATGGTGGTGTCCTTGACGACCGATCCAATGTCCGGCAACGAGCAGTGCCGAGACGCAGACCAAAGACAAAACACCGGTCGCCGCGCGGTTCACAAAGCGCATGGTTGCCCTCCCTGGCAAAAGCGGGCCGCACGGTACTCGAATCCGGCAAAAGCGGCAAGATGGATTGGCTCTCAATCGCTTCCGGGGAAGCGACTTAAGAGCTCGTCGCGCCCACCTGCCGAATCCGTCGGCCGAGCAACTGATGAACGTTCCGAATGCAGCTTCCGACAGCTCGCACCTCGAAGCGACTACCGATGTCCGGGCCTTGTGGACGCGGTACAGCCTGCGCTGTCCGGCATCGAGGTGAGTCACAACGTCGCATGGATGAGCCCGAGGACGCATCGCGAATCGCGGGACGAAATTTTACCGGCTGCGGGGCCGCGTTCGTCTCGACCGATTGCCGGTCGTTCACTATAAAGCGTCCCCCTCAAGGCGGCCCTAAGCCGCTGTGCGGGCAAAAATTACGCAGTCGGCGCGCGGGGCCCGCAGGAATCCGACCGGCGTAAACAGGAACCATCGGCGCCTGCGGAATTTCTTGGCAGTTTCTCGTTTTAGCGATAGATCCCTCGCGTAACCGGCCGGACCCAGAGATGCCGGAAACTGCGAGCGGTCGCGCGATCCCGCGCCGGATCGCGAACGCGTGAGACTTTAATCCTCTTGAAAGGAGTCGTGACGTGATGCAGGGCTTGGGTCGAAAGGAATCTTCATCCGTTGACACCGTGCGGCGGACGGCGCGGCGGCTGGCCCTCTTCGGCCTGGCCGCGGCCCCGCTGATGGCGGCCGGCACGCTGATCTGGGCTCAGGACGATCCGCGCGACGTAATCGAACAGCGTCGCCGCGACGTCGATCGCGAACGCCGCCTCGTCGACCACGACGTCAACCGCGAGCGGCGCTTGGACGACCGCGAGTATATCTCCGATCGCCGGCCCGATCCGGGCGCCATCGAGCGACGCGAAAAGCTGGCCCGCGATTTGAAACACGACCTGCTCGACTTCGACAAGAACGGCTTTGATCGCGGTCCGGATCGCCGATATTACGGCGGCGACGTGTCCACAGTCGTCGAATCGCCCGAAACGCTCGACCTGTCACGCCGCATTTTCGATCACATCGCGCAGGAGGCCGACGCCTTGCAAGTCGGGCTCAACAACGACGTCGACCAGATGCGGGGAGTCCGCAGCGTGCTGCACGACGTGATTCAGTTCAGCGCGCGGGCTCAGGTCCTTGCCGAAAGCTGCCGCCGGACCGAACGACTCGGCGTGATGTATGGCGACTTCGAGGCCTTCGATCGCGACTGGCAGTCGATTTCCTACAAGTTGCGACGGATTCCTGAGATCAACCAAAGCGCCGCGCTCCGGCGCATTGAAAACATCGACAAACTCGATGCAAAGCTCAACGAAATCTTTAAGGTCAAGCCGCACTTCGACCAGCACGAACTGCTCCGCGCGACCGCCGCGCTCTCTGACAAGCTGCAGAGACTGGTGGAAGACATCGAAGTGGAAATGGTCGATCCCCAGTTGCGCCGCTCGTTGACCGAAATGGCCCGCCGCACGCAATCCGAGGCCCAGATGGTCTCCAGCGTGTGCGATTCCGAGAGCGATCCGGCGGCTGTCGCCGGCGAGTTCAAGGAGTATCTCGATCTGTGGCACCCGCTGGTCCGCCAGATTCGCCAGGTCGACGCCAACCATGCGCTCGAGCGGACCGTCTTCCGCGTCAGCCAGTCGAACCGGGAGATCGGCGAATTCCTGCGGATGCCCGCCCAGAATGACACAACCAACCTGGGCTACATCATGGACTCACTCAAACGCGACGTCGATGAATACTTCACGCGGGCGCCGCTGCGCCTCGTGATGGAGCTGCCCGATGCCCGCACGGCGCTCGCCACCGCCGGCGAGTTCTACGGCACGTGCGAGCAGTTTTCGCAGGAAGCCAGCAACAACGCGTCGCAGACCGACCTGGCCGAGGCCTTCCGCAACGTGTCGCAGGCGTGGCGGGCGTTCAACTACACTTTCCGCCCGATGCAAAGCGAGCCGGCTCGCCGCGTGCTGAACCGCATCGAGCAGAGCATGGGTTCGCTGGCCGACGCGTTGCAGCTCTATGATCAGCAGTTCGACGGCCGCCGCATTAGCGACCTGGCCTACACTCTTTCGGCCGCGGCCGACAACATCAACCGCGACACGCAGATCTGGCTGCAGCGCGATCGCCAGGACTTCGCCGACGAGGCGACCCGCGCAACGCAGTCGTTCGTCGAGCGTTGCCAGCGGTTCAGCGACGCGGTGACCGGCGGTGCGACGGTCGAACAACTGCGGCCGGAAATCATGCACTTGTACGAGCACTACAAGCAGGTCTACTCCTTCATCTCGCAGTGCGGCGGCCACGAGCGCGGCCGGTTGGCGGAAAACGCCAAACGCGCCAAAGCGGCCCTGGTCGACCTCCGCACGCAGCTGGAGATCTAGTCCGCGTTATGATTTGATTCTCGAAGCCCGCCGGCCCAAGACCGGCGGGCTTTTTTTTGCGCTGATCGGTCAATCCGTGCGCAGCGTGATTAGCGCAGGATGTGGGGCAATCGTAGCGTGACCCAGCCGCCTCGGCGGCCGCCGGCACACCATATTACGGACATTTCGTAGCGCCCTGCGCAAGAATGGTGGGCCTGCGCCCGCTTCGCCGGCTGGTCCCACCCTGCGAAACCGCTACGAATTCAGCTCGGCCGCCTCTTCCCAGTGTTCGTAGAGCGTTGCTAACTCCGCGCGAAGGTCTTCGTGCTGGCGGGTCACTTCACGAATGCGCTCGGGTGTGCGATGGATCTGTGGGTCGGCCATCTCTGTCTCGACCTGCCGCAGTGTCGCCTCCTTATCGGCGATGTCGCGCTCGATCGCTTCGGTCTTGCGATAGGGGAAGCGGCGTTTGCGGCGAGCCGCTTTGCTGCTGTCCGTCGGGGCCGTTGGCTCGGCCGTCCGCGCGGCGACGTTTCGCGCCGTCCGCGCCCCTTCGCGGGATTGGCCGAGTGCCAGGAGCCGCTGCTGGGCGAAATGAACGTAATCGCTGTAGTTGCCTTCGTAGCACTTCCAGCCTTCCGGCTCGCACACGACGACGCGTTTGGCCAGGCGATCGAGGAAATAGCGGTCGTGGCTGACGAAGACGAGCGTCCCCTCGTACGCGCGAAGGGCTTCTTCTAGCGAATCGCGAGCCCACAGGTCGAGGTGATTGGTCGGCTCGTCGAGCACCAGCACGTTGACGTTTTGCGCGTTGAGCCGGGCAAGCGCCACTTTGCTTTTTTCGCCGCCGCTCATCGCGCCGACTTTCTGCAGCGCCAACTCGCCGCGAATGCCGAAACGAGCCAGCAGATTGCGGAGCGCCGCGGGCGTGACCTCGGGCCGGTCGGGGGGACGAATGGCTTCGATGGCGTCGGACTCGGGATCGACGCTAGTAAGCCGCTGGTCGAAATAGCCGAGCTTGACCCCAGTGCCGATGCGGGCGATGCCGCTGTCCGGGGGTAGCTCGCCCAAGAGCACGCGCAACAGGGTCGTTTTGCCGCACCCGTTGGGCCCGAAAATGCCCAAGGAATCGCCCCGCCCGACGCGGAGCGAAAAATCGGTGAACAGCGGCCGGCCCAGGCTCTTGGCGACCTGCTGCGCGTCGAGCACCCAGTCGCCGGGCCGCCCCACCGAGGCGAAATTCATCCCCAGCTCGGCGATTTCAGGCGGCCGCTCGATCTCCTCAACGCGGGCCAGTTTTTTCTCGCGGTCCTTGGCTTGCCCGCTCTTTTGGCCCATTTTGTTGCGGCGGATGAAGTCCTCGGTCCGCGCGATGTATTCCTGTTGCCGCTCGTACGTCTTCTGCAACAGCTCGCCCCGCTCGTGCCGCTGCCGCCAGTACGCGGAGAAATTGCCTGCGTAGTCGGTGAGCCGTCCGGCCCAAAGTTCGAGGATGCGGTTGGTGACGCGGTCGAGGAAATACCGGTCGTGGCTGACGATGATCATCGCCTGCGGCGCGCTCACCAACCAATTCTCGAGCCACTCGGTGGCCGCAATGTCCAGGTGGTTGGTCGGCTCGTCGAGCAGCATGACGTCCGGAGCCCGGAGCAGCATCCGCGCCAAGAGGGCCCGGTTCCGCTGCCCGCCGCTGAGCTCTGACAGGGGCTGGGAAAACTCCGCGGTCGAAAAACCGAGCCCGTGCAGCACCTCGTCGACGCGGTGGTCGATGTTGTGGGCGTCGAGTCGGTCGAGCTCGGACTGAACGGCGTCGAACCGTTTTTGCAGCCGGTCGACTTCTGCGGGATCGGTCTCGGCGGAGATGGCGCTGGCCAACACGGCCGACTCGCGCTGCAGGGCATAGAGCGCCGCCAAGCCTTCGCGGGCCTCGTCCAGCACCGTCCGCTCGCTCGAATAATCGGCCTCCTGCTCGAGCAGGGCGACGTCGGCCGAGCGATGCTGGGTGACTTCGCCCTTGTCCGGATGATCCATTCCGGCCAGGATCCGCATCAGCGTCGTCTTGCCCGCGCCGTTGGGCCCGACGAGGCCGACCCGTTCGCCCGGGCGAACCTCAAAGCCGACTCCTCGCAAGACCGGGTCGGCATCGAATTGCCGAAAGACGTCCTGAAGTGAAAGCAAGATCATCGATCGGCCGCTAGCTGCGCACGAGGCGGTGCGGCGCATCCCTTCAGCAGGTCACGCTCGGCACCGGCCGGCTGATACCGCTTAGTCCGCGGATTCGCCGGGTTTCAGTCGCAGCCCGTGATGCTAGCGAACGTCGACCGGTTCGGGCAACGAGGCCCGCTTGGGCGGCACGCTGATTGTCGGCAGAATGGTCGACGGTGCGGCCGATCCGTTTAAAGTGCTGGCAGGCGACGTGTTCACGGGCGAGAAGTTCGTCGCCGACGCACCAGCCGGCAATGGGCTAGCGGGAGCCAGGCTCGCGGGCGTCGTGCTCACCGGCGTCTCGGGCATTTCGGGCATCGCCTCCGGCTCGTTCGCCGGGAGCGAGGCAGTCCGCGTCGGATCGGTCGAAATCGGATGCGCGCTCAGCGGATCGACAGCGAATCCCCGCGGGCCGCGTTTGGCCAGCTGCAGCTTGAGCGAATGCTTGAGTTCGGCCGGGTCGGCCTGGCCGGCCAGCAGCCAGACGCGGTCGATCATCAGGTAGTCGCCTTCGCGAACCAGCTCGACTTTGGCACCGAACCGTTCGTCGCCCAGCATCACGATCTCGCCGGTCGCTACGTCGGTGATGCTGGTGAGGGGCATGTCGAGGTGCGGGAGCACTGCGTACGCCGCCTCGGGAACCTGCGTGATTTGCGTCCACACCAATCGATTGAAATCACGTGAGCTGATCGTCTTGAGCAGTTCGAGCTGCGGCTCGTGCCCTTCGGCGGCCGTCGAGGCGTCGCGGAGGGCCAGCGTGAGCAAGCGAATGGGCAGGGTGGCCTGCAGCGTGTCCTTGAGCGATTGCGGCCGGTCGAGCACGGGCATCTGCACGTCGTCGACGGCCACGTCGCCGTTCCAGTCGCGCATCACATAGGTCAGCTCGCGGCTGCCTTGCCGCACCGGAATGCGGATCACAGGACCGCGGAAATCGGTCGGATCGGTGTTCACGGCCGGCGACATCTCAATTTCCGGCGGCAGAACCTCGACCAGCGGCAAATTGCCGAGCCGTCTCCAGACCTTAAGATCAAAATCCTTGCTCGAGTTGGCACGAACCAGCGACAGGTTGCCCTTGAGCATCGCCTGGACGAAAAGCTGCATCTTGGCCTGGGCGGTGAACAGGGCGGCGAGCCGCTTTTCAGACTTGGAATCGAAGATGGTGACTTCGTCGATCAGGAACTTCGGATTCTCGGGGTCCACGATCGGCTTGGGGTTCTCGCCCTCGCTGTACGGGACTTTGAGCGAGATTTTCACGGTGTCGTCGCCGCGGTGCAGGAGATATTCGGCCGTTAATTCCTGCGTGGTGACCGTGTCCTTTTCGCCCAAAACTTCCGGTGTCGGCAGCGGCACGAGCTTGGGATCGGCCAGCACCAGGCAATTTTCATAGAAGGTCGGGGCGGACAGTTTCTTCAGCTGCGCCTTGTCGGCCCCCTGATAGGACTTGAGGAAGTCGACCACAGTGCGGATCACGGTGGCCGTGCGCTTGGCGGAGGCGAGCTGGTCTTTGTCCTTACGAGACTCGACCTGCACGTCGGCCACTTTCCAGCCCTTGTTCGTCAACCGCATCGACAGGATGAGGATGCCACGGGCCCGCTGCAGTTTGACGATGGCGTCTTGCCCGTCGATCGTCGCCTCAGGGCGAAACTCTTCGGCCTTGATGCGCTCGCCGGCAACTTTCTTGGTGAGCCGCTCGAGGTGAGTGGTGGGCAGTTCGCCCAAGAGTTTGCCGAAGCTTGCCGTGGTGACGGCCTGCACTTCCTCGCGTTTGCCTTTGTGCCAGGCGACCAGGAAGTCCTGCACGACCAACAGCAAGTCCATCTGCTCGGTCACGCTTTTGACGGCGGTGACGTCCTTGTTCTTCTGCTTGAAGACGACGTCGTCGACGACCCATTTGCCCGATTTCTGGTCGCGGACCAGTTTGAACTCCATCTTGCGATGGGTCTTTTCGGTGGTGACTTCGACTTTCTTTTCCTTATCCGAAACGTTCTTGACCTTGACGATCGTGAGCTTTTCTTCGGGGTGCTGATACACGATCTTCAGCGCATCGATCGAATCTTTGCGCCGCAGCGCCTTCTCATCGAACTGTTCGGAGGCGCTAGCCTTCAGCTGATCGATGTCGTTTTTCTCGATCGCCGCGGTGAAGTGATCGAGTACGCCGGTCTCGGCGATGTTCGCGCAGCCGACGGCGGCGCAGACGAGAACCGTTCCGTAGACCACGGTGTGCGGAATGCGAACCATGACATTCGTCCTGGCCGATCAGACGTCGGGCAAGCGGAAGTTTTGGAGGTGGGAGCAGTCGGGAGGGAGGGGAGGTGAGAGATGAGAGGGGCGTCTTTTCTCAAATCCCTTCGGTCACGTCAAGCCCGGTCGAGTCGGCGAAAACACAGATTTTTCAGCTTCGCGCGCCCGTCGACGCACTGGCGGAACTGAAACTGGTCTTGGTGTGAGGTTACCTCGCACTATAATCCCGGCTCACTTCTCCTTGTCTGTTCTTGTTGCATTCTCTCGCAGCTCTCAGTCGAACTCGTCTGCTCATTTCGCACTTCTGTTTGTTTCGGTTCGCGCCGGCCGGCTGGCCTTTCGCGGCGAGTCCTGTCGAAATCGCGCTCCGTCTGCGTTCGCTCATCTCGCTCGCTCTCCGCTTTCCCTTCCCTACGGTGATTCATGGGGACTCCTTCGTCCGCCGGCTGCCCGCGCGCCGACTGGCGGCTTCCCAATATTCGATCGCATCGCTGCCGCAGCCTGGCCGGGCGGGCCGCCTGTCTCGCGCTCGCCACCCTCTTTTTGTCCGCGGCCCATCCGGACGAAGATCACCGTCTGGTCCGCGTGCAAATCGAATGGCGGTCATCCAAATTCGAATGTTGGGCCGGTGTGCTGGAGACATCACAGGGCACCATTGAGCATCCCGCATCGTTGGGTGTGGCCGGCGACGAAGCCGGTACGCTCTGGGCTGACGGCAAGTGCCTGTGGCTCGGCCGGCACAAGTCCAGCGACCGCGACGGCTTCGAAGTCTCCGTCATCGCGCCGCCGTCGGCACACTTGTCTTTCACGCTGCAAGCGCCTGGCAGCAGCGGGCCGCGGCAACGGTTTGAATGCCTGCTTTCCGACCTCGAAGGGGGCAAAAGCCTCTCGGCAAAGGGAGCCGCGTTGCAGCTGTCGGTCCGCCGCGCTCCGGGGGACGCCTTGCGGATCGTCGTCGATCGTCCGCATCTGATCTATCGTCCGAGCGAAACGTTCAAAGCCACGCTGGTCCCCGATGTGCTGATCGACGGGCGGCCCAGCAAACGGGCAAAGATCAAATGGACGCTCTCGGCCGCGCGAACGGGCGTTACGCTCAAAAGCGGCACGCTTCCTTTCCCGAGGAAACTGCCGGCCGGCCGTGGTGCGCTCGGCGGCGGTCTCGTCGAAATTCCGCTCCCCCGCGAAGAAGGTCCGGTCTCGCTCGGATTTCGGCTCGTCGGCAATGGCCCGAGTGAGCCGCGATCGTCTGTGCAATTGCTGGTGCTAGGCGAAACGGCGCCGCGCGATTCACGCGTCGCGCTGTCAGCCGAGACCTTGATCGATCGCCTCACGGCTGACGAATTTGAATCGCGGCGACTTGCGCCCACACCGTTGGCTTCCGGCAGCTCGACGCCTACACTCCGCGCGGCCTTCGACTCGTCGGGACCGGAACCGGCCAAGTTGATCGCCGTCGGCGAAGCACACGTCGACTGGATGGCCGTCCGCTTGCAACTCAAGCATCCGCAGCGGCCGCACCGAATGGTGCTGCACGTTGCCCCCGAGAGCGGGCCGTTGCTCGGCGCAAGCCTGCTCGAACCCGATGCGCGGGGAGCATTCACGGCGTCCGCGCTCAACACAGGCCTGGCGTTCGCCGACACGAGCGTCGAGGCACCCGCCACAGAGGCCGCCAGTTGCCAGCACGAAATTCTCTTCTGGCCGCAAGTTTGCGACCCGGTATTGCTCGTGCACGATCTGGCCAGCGGTCATCGCCCGCATGTCACGAACGTCGAAATCTATGAATTGGCTCCGCCTCCTCTGCAGCCTTTGACACCAACGTCGCCGATCGCAAGTCCCGTGAATGCGGCCCACGCAGTCGACTCGTGTTCGGACGAGCGTCTGATCGGCCCGTACCTCGCCCGCCCGCTCTTGCCCGAAACATTCGGCGGCTCGAAGGTCTTCGACGCGCGGACTGGACAGAGCATTGAGGATTGGGAGACGTTCCACGCGGCTGCCCGGCATGTCGCGGATTATCTCGTCTACCACGGCTACAACAGCCTGTTGATCGCCGCCCTGTCCGAGGGCACAACAATCTACCCGAGCACCTCGATCGAGCCGACCCGGCGGTACGACTCCGGCGCGGTCTCGGCCGCGAGCCAGATTCCACTCCGCAAGGATTTCTTGGAACTCCTCTATCGGGTCTTCGATCGAGAACAGCTGACGTTGATCCCCGAGCTGCAGTTCACTTGCCCGCTCCCCTCACTCGAGCGGCAGTTAGTCGACGGGGCGGCGGCAGAGGGGATCGAGCTGATCGGAGCCGACGGCCAGAGCGCCCGCGAGCGCGGGGGCGCGGGCAGGATCTCTGGCCAATCTACAACCCGCTCGACCCACGCGTCCAAGATGCCGTGATGGCGGCCGTTCGCGAAGTCGTCGAGCGGTATCGGCAGCATCCGTCGTTTCGCGGCGTGGCCCTCGAGATTAGCCGCACCGGTTACCTGCAATTGCCCGGAATCGATTGGGGCTACGATTCGACGACGGTCGCCCGCTTCGAGCACGAAACGGGCGTGACCGTCGACGGACCGCTCGGTGGCGACGTTTATCCGCATCGACACGCCGTCCTCACAGGCGAGGCCCGCGCCGCGTGGGTTCGCTGGCGGTGTCAGCAAATGGCGAAGTTCTATCAGCGGCTGGCCGACACACTGCAATCGTCCGGGCCGCAGGCGCGCCTCGTGCTAGCGTGCAAGCAGGTGCTGCCCGATCCGGGCGCTGACGAGGAAGTGCGACACGAGATTCGCATACGGGGTCGGCTGGCAGAGTTGCTGGCCGACCGGGGCCTCGACTTTTCGCTTTTGGGCGACGCCCCGCGCGTCGTCGTGCTCAAGTCGTCCGTGTGGCACGCCTCGGCCAACGCCGAGGAAGGTTTGCTCGACGAGGCACTCAGCCCGACGGGCTCGTTCGGCAACGCCTTTCACTTTCCCCGGATCGGAGTGCTCAACTATCGCCCGCCGCGACAGGTGAACATTGCCAATTTCGAGTGCGCTGCGGCCGGCCAGACCGCGGTGACGCGACTCTCCGTCGAAGCGTCGCCGAACGCGCGTGCGAGCCGTCGACGCTTCGTCCGCGCTCTGGCCGAGACTAACGCGCCGATGATCTTCGAGGGTGGGTGGACGGTTCCGCTGGGACAAGAACGGGCGACCGCACGCCTGCGGCAAATCGCGCGGGCCATTCCGCCCATCCCCTTCTTTAAAGTGGCGGCGGACGAACAGTCGGCCATCGTTGAGATCGCCCGGCACAATAAAAAGACGTATATCTACGCGGTCAATGCGTTCGCCCAACCGTTCGAGCTATCGCTCGTGCTCTCCTGTCCGCCGGGAACGGCCTGTCATCCGCTAGGCCCGTCGCCCCCGGCATTGATTGGACCGGGATCCTCCGGAGCGACCAGCGGCGACTCGGCTGGCAGCGATTCGAGCCGGCTGCGCATGTCGCTCGACGGTTACGGGCTGGCGGCCTGGGAAATCGATCACGACGATGCGCGAGTGATCGCCGTCGAAACGCAGCTGCCGCCGGCCGCCCTCGCGCATTTGCTGGCGCGCGTGGCCCGCTTTCAGCAGCAACTGGCCCTCGCCCGGAGGAGCGCTCAGGCGGAGACAAGTGTCGCGGCGACTGCCGGAGGCAATGCCCCAGGGGATACCGCCGCGCCGCGCGGAGAAAAGGGGGAAGCAATTTCCTCGCTGCACGAAACTTCCGCGGAGGTTGGCTCGCTCGAACTGACCTCCGGCCGCAGCCCGGTTCGCGGCGTGGTCGCCGACGGGCCGCCCGAGACCGACTCGCTCTCGCCCGACGATCTGCGCCAGCTCGCGAAGATCTCGATGCAGCTCGCGCTCGCCGCGGATGAAAAGCGAGTCGCGCAGTGCCAGCAATTGTTGGACAGCTATTGGTGCCGCCACCTGTCGCTCCGCGCCGACTCGTCGCAGCCTGCCCTCCTCCGGGAGGCGGCCCGACCGACCGAATCGGCTACCCACTGAACGCACCGCGACGGGCTGTGCGAGCTCGCTCTACGGCTCGCTATCCCCGGCAAAGCTCGCGATCAACTCGCGTTTGAGCGCACGGACAGCCCCCGCAGAAATCGGGTTTGTGCGGCGGCCGCCTGCGCACGCCGCGCTCCGCACGCCGACAAGATCGGGGCCGACTGTGGCCAACTCGGCCAATTGGGGGCGTCTCAGCCCGCCGGCCAACGCGACCTTTAAGCCCGTCTCGCGCGCCTCGTTGACCAGCCGCCGCAGCGTACGGCAGTCGGTCACTTCCAGCAGATTTCCGGCCCCCTTGTCGAACGTGTCGAGGAGCAGGACCGAACACCGCACCGTTCGGGCCGACGCGAGTACTCGCGAGGGTTCAAGGCTCTTGGCCTTCTGCCAATCGGCATAGGCCACCGCCACCCATTGCACGCCAGCGCCTGCAGGAATTTCGACCCGGCTTTGCACTTGTCGCCAGGCCGCGACCCAACGCTCGGCCGAAGCGATCCCGGCGGCGCCCAACTTGAGATAGCCGATTCCGGGGGGCACCGCGAACGCCGGCTCGTCCGGCCGCGCTTCCCAGTCGACCAGCTCACCCAGGGCCGCGCTGCAGGGAAGGGGAGTCGCCGGGCCGCGGCAACCGGCAGCAAACTCGGCGATGGCCACCATCCGCGGGCGATCGGCCATGCCAAGCGGGCCGCGAGACGGTTCCTTAATGTCGAGCAGATCGCAACTGCCAACGACGGCCGCCCGCGCCTCGACTGCGTTGCGAACGCTCACCAGCAACGCGGGAACGCGCGCGTCCACCCGAGGGGCGCGTTCGTCCACAGCCGATCGAGACCCGGATTTCGGACGAAAGAAACGGGGCGAGAGGAGGGACACAGGATTGATCCGCTAAAGCAAGCGGGGCGACTCGTCCGCGAACGGATGCAGGCCGCCAAACGTCTTCGGTCGGGGCAAGGCGTCGACCAGTGCCTCGGCCATCTTGAAGTCGGCAAACGTGGTGAGCTTGATGTTCATCGGCCAGCCTTCAACGATCGACACTGGGTGCCCCAGGTTCTCTACCAGCTGGGCCTCGTCGGTGGCCTGCAGCGATCCGCGGCGGGCAAACGCGTCCATGAGTAGCTGCCGCCGAAAAACCTGCGGCGTTTGGGCCCGCCACAGTCCGTCGCGCGGTACCGTCTCGACGATTGTGCGATCTGGGCCAACCCGCTTGAGCGTGTCGCTGGCGGCCAGGGCCGGGATGACGGCCCCCGACTTCTCCGCCTGCACGAAGAGCGTATCGACCCATTCCTTCACGAGCA
Organism: uncultured Planctomycetaceae bacterium; assembly: GCA_963800135.1. Classification (GTDB taxonomy): domain Bacteria; phylum Planctomycetota; class Planctomycetia; order Planctomycetales; family Planctomycetaceae; genus DASPSM01. The sequence continues at coordinate 1,036,334 of CAWCZR010000004.1, forward strand.
GCGGACGGGCCGCGTCGTGAACGGCAACGAAATCGACGTCGCTTTTGACGCGGGCCAGCGCGTTCTGCACCGACTCAAACCGCTCGGCCCCACCCTCGACGATCTCGACATTCATAAAGGCCAGGTTCGGTCGGAACTTTTCCTTGACCCACACGATGTCTTCGCGGGAAACGACCAGCAGGACCTGACTGACGTCGTCGCGATTGAGGAAGACTTCGGCCGCCCGCACCCAGACGGGCCGCCCCTTCAGCTCAATGAAGGGCTTCTTCCGCTTCTGCACCGAGAAGCGGCTGCTCTTCCCCGCGGCCGGCAGGATCACGGCGAAGTTGGCCATCGACAGACTCCGCGACACGAACGGAACGACGCGCACGGTCCCCAAGATCTGCCGTGCGGCCGACGGCTCGATCATAGACCGCGCCCGCACGCGCCACAATTCACGCAGTCAGCGGTCGACGTGCCGGCCGTTAGATCCGCACCGGGGCCAGTCCCAGGCTCTTGCGGATCACGGTTAGCTGGCCGTAATGCACCCCCTCATGCCACAACAGCCGCATCAGCACGTTGCCCAACGTCGGGGCGAACTTGGAAAAATTTTCGGGGGGCGGGCCGGCCAGCTGCTCGTCGGTCAGCGACTGGACCCAGGCGCGAAAGGCGGCCCTCGAAGTTTTGAAATAGTCGCGGACGACGGCCAGAGGCGGATAACTGCTCGCGTCAGGGCTGGGCTGCGACTTGGCAAAGAACGTCGCTCGATACTTCTCGGCGAGCGCATCATCGTGGCCGGCCAGGTTCACTAAGAAGTACTGATTGACCGTCGCCAGATGGCCAAGCGTCCAGAGGGCATGATTGCCCCCCGCACAGGGCTGGTGCAGGTATTTGTCGTCGGGGATGGCGGCAAAGAGGTCTTCGACAGCTTTGTCCGTGTAATCAAAGGCCGTCAGTAGTTGGGTGCGGAGCGCGTCGGGCATCGTCAGTTCCTTATCGTGAGTTCCGGTCGGGCCACCCGGGCGGACCCAAGGTCTCTCGAGCGAAGGACATCCGTAGAATCCTCTCAAAATCGGCCGCCCCTGACAAATTGCTGCACGGATTGTAATAGCCGGCTCCACTAATAATAGGTGATGGGTTGGCGAAGGATCGCCACCCGAAACTGTCCCTCCGACCGATTCGAGCGAGTCACGAACTATGCGACTAACCCTCCGCACGCTGTTGGCCTACCTGGACGACATTCTGGAACCGGCTCAAACCAAGGAGATCGGCTCCAAGCTGACGGAGAGCAAGTTCGCGTCCGACCTGGTCGAGCGGATTCGCGACGTGATGCGTCGCCGCCGGCTGTCGGCCCCCGAGGTCGAAGAAGCCGAGGGGAGCCTCGACGCCAATTTGATGGCCGCTTACCTGGACAACACGCTCGCGCCGGACAAAGTCACCGACGTCGAAAAAATCTGCCTCGAATCAGACGTGCACCTGGCCGAGGCGGCCGCCTGCCATCAAATCCTCACGATGGTGCTAGGCGAGCCGGTCGAGATCGCCCCCGACAGCCGGCGCCGCATGTACGGACTGGTCTCGCAGGGCAGCGGAGACAATCACGCGGCCATCGCGGCGGGCCAGTCCGCGGCAGCCGGGGCTGCGCACGACGACCTCGACGACTTGGCGACGCCGACTCAGCCCGAGGAGCGGACCGAAAAGATCGACAGCCTGCTCCCCGAATATCTGCGGCCGCGCCCCTTCTGGCAGCGGGCGGCGTACGTCGTCGTGCCTGTGGTGCTGTTGGTCCTGCTCGGCTCTCTGATCCTCTACGATCCCACCTTCCACTTCCTTCCCTTGAGCAAATGGTTTGGCGGTGCAGACAACACGGCGGGCCAGGTGGCGGTGGGCGAGCCGAAGGCGCCCGGCCACGAACCGGCCAAGCCGAACGACGCAGCCCACGCCACTCACGATGGGTTGCCCAATGCGGCCGAAGCTGCCGCGGCCGGCGGCGCGGCGAAAATGCCCGTCTCGTCGACGTCCTCCGCGGCAACTCCGCCCGCGCAGTCGGAACCGAAATCCCCCTCGACCGAACTGGCTTCCGGTTCGACGCCCACGGCCGTCACTTCCACGAATCCCACGTCCACCGCGCCGTCGCTGCCGGACACGGCGACGATAATGACCCCGACAAATGGGACAGCGACAAACGGGACAGCGACGAACGGCTCACCGACCGCGGCGACAACAACCCCGGCGCAGCCCACATCGCCCGGCGCTCCGCCCGTGAATGTCGCAGCGTCGCCGACGAATCCGGCCACGGCTACGGGCGCTGCTCCGGCGGCCCCCGCTCCCGGCAATACAACCGATATGACGTCAAAGCCGGCACCGGCCACTCCGGTCGCGTCGATCGGCTCGGCGAAATCCGGCGGCCCGGTGCCCGCTCCGCCCGTGCCCGGTATCACCGGACATGAATCCAAATCGGCAACTACCGCCGGCGTGACGGCCAAGCCGGACAAGCCGCAGCCCGAAGCGCCGCTCGACGTGAGGTTGGTTTCCAAAACGGGCGTGTTGCTGGGCTACGATCCGACCCGTGAAGATTGGTTCGTGCTCGAACGGCCGAGTCTCAAACTGCCGGCTCCCGTCGACGAAACACCCAAAGTTGAGAAGGGCGATGCGGCCAACCAGCTTGTCTCGCCGGCGCCCCCTGTACCGATGCCCGGTGATCGTCGGGCCGACTTGCTCGCGGCACCCGAGCCGTTCGACAGCCAGCTCGATTTGGGCGACGGCTTGTGCAGGCTGTGGGTGATCGGTGGTAGCTCCGCGCGCTCTTCAGCGCCGGCCGGAGCCTCGCGCTTCGGCATCGAACTGCGCGAAGGGCGCATCGTGCTGCGAAGCGGCCTCGGGTCCAATCCCGCGTCTGCCTACACGCCGCTAGTCGTGACGTTGGTCGTCCGAGGCCAACAATGGCAGCTCGAGTACCTGCGACCCGATACTCAGTGCGGCATCGAAATCACGCCGTTGTTTCCCAACAAGCCGGGACAAGACGCCAAGGAAGTTTCCTACAACGGCGGACTGTACGTCGTTTCAGGAGACGTGCGATTCACCGAGGCCATCGGCCGGCAGCGGACGCTGGCCGCCGGTCGCTGGATTTCGCTCGCGCCCAACGACCTGGCCGTGGCGACCGATCTGTCCGGCTCGTCGTTCCGCGCGAAGGGAGCCGCACCGCCCTGGCTGACTCCGGAGACGCACAAAATTCCGCCGTCGCTCACGCGGATCGCGAAAGATTTCGGCGAGGCGTTCCTGTCGGATCAGCCGGTTTCGCTGTCGATCGGCACGCTCGCCAAGAGCGAGAAGAATCCGAAGATCGCCGAACTGGCCGCCAAGAACGCTCGCGCTGACGGGGCAATACGCAAGCCTGGTCGAAGTGCTGGCCCAGGTGCCGCACGACGAGGCGGTCGAAGCCGCGGCGCGGGGCCTGCGCGTGGCTGCCGATTGCGCCCAACAACGTTACGCTGCTGCAAAAAGAGCTGAGCACGGCCTTCGTGCCCGCCGTCGAAGACATTGTGTTGCGGTTGTTGTGGGGTTACAACATCAACGACGACGCCCGCAATCTCGACACGTCGAAGCAGCTCGTCGAATGGCTCGATAACGACAAGCTGGCCGTCCGCGTGCTGGCGATCGACCAGATCAGCGCGCTCACCGGCGGCCAAACCATGCGATATCGCGCCGGTATGAAGACCGCCGATCGGAAGGTCACCAAGCGGCAATGGGAACACTACGTCGAGCAGAACAAGGGCCTGGTTCACAAGTGATCCCACCGAGCGCGCAGGGCACGGTCGGCGGTGCCTCCGTGCGGCGATTCCTCGAGCTGATTCGCTTCAGTCACACGGTCTTCGCGCTACCATTCGCCTTGTTCTCGGCCGTGCTGGCCTGGCAACAGCCGGACGTCGCTTTTCGTCTGCGCGACGTGGCGGGCTTGCTGTTGTGCATGGTCTTTGCCCGCTCGGCCTCGATGGCATTTAATCGCCTGGCCGACCGTCGCTTGGACGCGCAGAACCCGCGGACGGACGGACGGCATCTTCCCGCGGGCCTGTTGAGCGTGACGGCGGTGAGCCTGTTCACGGTCGGTTGTGCAGCCGCGTTCGTCGTGTCGACGCTGCTCTTTTTGCCGAACCGGCTGCCGCTGGAACTGTCGCTGCCCGTCCTGGCCTTCTTGCTGGGCTACTCGTTCGCCAAGCGGTTTACGTCTTTCGTGCATTTCTGGCTGGGGGCCGCGCTCATGCTCTCACCGATTGCCGCCTGGATCGCGATTACCGGCGGACTGGCCTGGCCGCCCGTGCTGTTGGGGCTGGCCATCTTCTTCTGGGTCGGCGGCTTCGACGTGATCTACGCCTGCCAGGATGTCGAGTTCGATCGCTCCGCGCGACTCCGCAGCATCCCCGCGCGATTCGGCGTTGGCCGAGGCGCTCAAGCTGGCGGCGCTCAGCCACCTGCTGACGGTCGTTTGCCTCGCCGCGCTGTGGTGGACGGCCGGGCTCGGTCCGCTGTTCGCCATCGGCGTGGCGGCTGTCGCGATTCTGTTGGCCTACGAACACTGGCTCGTCCGCCCCGACGATCTGACCCGCGTGAACATGGCGTTTTTCAACGTCAACGCGGTGATCAGCATCGGCCTGTTCGTGGTCGGTAGCCTGGACGTGTGGACGCACACGCTGCGCTAAGGCAGCGACTAGCGGTCAAGCGACATCGACGTGAAAGTGGCTGTCGACTCTCCGTCGGCCCATCCGAGTTTGTCGCCAATCGGGCGAATCTCGACCTTCTTACGACCACTGACAAACGTGAGATAGGGCGTGACTGCAACCGCGCCGTTCAACTTGATTTCAACCATTCCCACGTTCGTCGTTTTCGCACAGCAGATCGTGATTGCATCACCGGTCTTTGCGGAGGCGCCTCGGAAACCAATCAGACCCGGGATGTCTGAATTTGCATCGCCAGCTTCAAAGAGCGTGTGCTTCCGAAGATTAAATGCAATTAGCCCCGCTGCTGTTTGGAAGCCTTTCACGTTACTCCACCTCACGCGTTCACCCTCCGGATGGATCTCGCCCTCGCCAAACCAACGGTCGTTTGGCGGAATCTTCAATTTCAAATAGGGTGCCAGAAACACGACTTTGCCGGTTCTCACTTCAACCAAGGGCTCGGCGGTCGTTTTGACGACCCGGAATGAGATCATTTCCGGACTTAACTCGCCCTCTGCGTCAGCTCCTGAAAGCCGGAAAACGGCGACAAGTCCGATTGCCACTATGGGTGTAAGCAAGTGTCGCATGGGGTCTCGCTCCAAGTACTTGGAGAATTCCATAAACGCGGGCGAATGGTACCTGCGAAGCGTTTTTGGCGTAATGGCGAATCATCGACTCGACGATGGTCGGCCTGACGCCGTGCGACTAAAATACAGCGGCACCGAAATACATTCGATTTTCCGAAGAATACTCGCGGAGCCACGTGTGGATCGCGAAAGCACCCTTGCCACGATCACCCACAAAGTCGAGGCCGGCGAACGCCTGTCGTTCGACGAAGGCGTCTTCCTCGACGAAGAGGTCGACATCCTCACGCTGGGCCGCTTGGCCAACGTCGTCCGGGAACGGAAGAACGGCAACCTCGCGTTCTACAACACGAACATCCACCTCAACCCGACCAACGTCTGCGTCTATCGCTGCACGTTCTGCGCGTTTCGCGCCGACCTCAAGGCGGCCAAGGCCTACGAATTTACCGACGAAATGGTTCGCGACCGCGTGCTCGAAGCCACGCAGGCCGGGGCGACCGAGATTCATGTCGTCGGCGGGCTGCACCATCTCAAGCCTTTCGAGTGGTACTTGAACGTCGTCCGCGTGATTCACGAAACCAACGCCGAGATGCACATCAAGGCCTGGACGCCGGTGGAGATCCACTGGTTCAGCTACATCACCAAGAAGCCCATCCGCTGGGTGCTCGAGCAGTTGATCGAAGCGGGCCTGGGCAGTCTGCCCGGCGGCGGGGCCGAGATTTTTCATCCCGAGGTCCGCGACCAGATCTGCGAACACAAGGCCGATGCCAGCCATTGGTTCGACATCCATCGCGAGGCACATCGCCTGGGGCTGCGGTCGAACGCCACGATGCTCTACGGCCACATCGAAAAGGCCAAGCACCGCATCGATCACCTGTGCCGGCTCCGCGAGCTGCAGGATGAGACGGGTGGATTTCAGACGTTCATTCCACTCGCTTTCCATCCGGAGAACACGGGCCTCTCGCACATTCCCAAGGCGAGCGGGCTTGCCGATCTCAAGGTTGTCGCGCTCGGGCGTCTGATGCTCGACAACTTCGACCACGTGAAGGCGTATTGGATCATGCTGGGCGAAAAGACGGCTCAGATCGCGCTCAGTTTTGGGGCCGACGATATCGACGGCACGGTCGTCCATGAACTGATTTATCACGACGCGGGGGCCAAGACGCCCGAAGGACTGACGGTCGATCAGATCCATCGCTTGATCCGGGAGGCAGGACGCGTTCCGGTCGAGCGCGACACCCTCTATCGCCGCGTGATCCGCGACGGCGCCCAGTGGACGATCGGTGAACCGCTTCTGGCCGGGGCGGCCTGCTGACAACTCGAGTCCTGGCCTATGAAAACCAATGAGTCCAACGCGATGCCCGCTCCCACCGCAGCTGGCGACATTATCCCCCGCACGGTCAGCCGCGAGCTGAAATTTGCCAACGGCACGGCGATCGGCGTGAGCAACCGCTGGAAACAAGGTCAATACTGCTCGATCCTGACTGAGGCTGGCATTGTCGGCTGCGGCATCTACGACCTGGAGACGGCGGCCGAGTTCAGCCTGGCCATTGCCATCTGCAAAGGGACGCCCGCCAAACCGCTCGTCGAGCCGGAGGATTTGTTCGACTCGAAAATCGTCGGTGCCACTCCGCAGGCCGAAGCGATGGGCATCCGCAAGGGGATCACCGGCAAGGAAGCGGTGGAGCTGATGCTGCGGTCTAAGCCCGCGAAATCGTGACCCGCGCTTTCCACGAATTCCAGCCAGAGAGACCGCCATGAGCCCGACCGACGCCGCCACCCGCTCGACGCAACCTGCCGCCGCGTCATCCGCGAATCCGCTGCGGGTGAAGACCCTCGACCACGTGACACTGGTCGTCAAGGACCTCGAACGCAGTCACGCCTTCTACGCAGACGTGCTGGGCATGCAGCCGGTCGAGCGGCCTAAGTTCTCGTTTGCCGGCAGCTGGTTCCAGGCGGGCAAAACGCAGATTCATCTGATTCTGGAGCATCCCGAATCGGGCCCGGCCGGTGTGCCGATCCCGCAGCAGTTGTTGGGGATGAGCCGCACGCATCACTTTGCTTTCGAAGTCGACGATGCCCACGCGGCGACCGAGGTACTGCGGTCGAAGGGTATTCCGGTCGTCAGCGGACCGAAGAACCGCCCCGATGGCATGATCCAGGTCTTCGCGACCGATCCGGACGGCCACGTCGTCGAACTCTGCTCACGGCCGCGCTAAGACAGGCCGCCCCGCCGATCTCTCAGTCGACCTACTCCGACTTCCCTTTGTCGTCGGCGGCGTCGTCAGTCTTATCCTTGCCGGCTTTCTTGGCTGTGCCGCGCTTGGTCGTGGTGCCGCCGCCCGCGGCCGGCGCGAACTCGACGCGAGCCGCGAAGAGCTGCCTGAGCCGCGTCGGGTTGTAGAGACGAACGATGCGGTTCTTGTAGGTCACGCGGCCCTGGGCATCGTGTGCCAGGTGCTCGGCGACTTCGGGCACGGCCTGGCCGGCGTACAGCCCGGCGAAGGTTTCGGGATCGACTCCCTGTCCCGATTCGAGGTCGGCGACGGCATCGACGCCGCCGACGCTCGTGGCAAATGCGTTGAGCCCGAGGATGGCGGGAACGTAGCGTTTTTCGTCCTGCAGCATCTGCATGGCTTCCGACATCACGCGGTCCGCGTCGCGCAGCTTGTCACGCAGGGCGCCTTGCACGGATTCGGTGGTCGGGTCGGCACTCAGCGGCGAGGGGCCTGCGAGATGCAGCATGCCCAGCACATAGCCGACGCTCAAGAGACACAGACAGAACACGGTCCGAGGGATCCAGCTCATGCTCGCTCCGTTGGCTGAAGAATAGCCCGCCATGGTTGGCGTAACAGCCCGTGGGAACAGGCCGAGCCCGCGTCCAACCTCTATCGTCGTGACCGACCCGAGGCTTTGCAAGGGAGAAAATTACGCGCCGCCGCGACCCTCAACAAGTTCTCGCCCGGCGCTGTGCAAATTCGCCAACGGAACTCGGGACCTGCGCGCCGAAGGCAAACTTCGAACAGGCAATGGCGCCGCCGCGACTCGAGGGCGAGGGTGGGCACAAAGAGTGATGCTCGCGGCGCGAGGGCCGCGACGCTCTAAACCTCGACGCGAGCCAGCAAGCTGATGAGCTCGCTCACCGCGTGTTCAATGCCGACGGTGTCTTCCAGTCGGCAGGCGTGTTGCAGTTGGGCCCCGGCCGCGCTGATGAGTGGAAACCCGTAGCCGCCCCCCGCGCCCTTGAGCTGGTGCGCCTGCCGCCCCAATTCCTCGACGCAGCGCGCGCGATGCAGCTCGCTCAGCAGGCGCATTCGCTCCGGCACCGCGCTGACAAACACGTCCAGCAGTTCGCGGAAGTCGGCGTCGTCCGCGAATTCCGAGCGAAGCGGCGTTTGGGCGGTGGTGGTCGATACGGACATGACAAGGGTTCCTGCAATCCGCAAATGGGGCAGTGGCACCGAATGTTTAGCACGTCCGCCGACAGGACGATTGGTTCCTGCCCTGCTTCAGAAACCCGCGGCACTGCGCGAGGTCCGGTTTTGCCGAAGCCACCGGTCGTGACGTTCGCCCGGTTGGCAAATCGTCCGAAACACGGCGTCGTGTGCCGGGCCCGCCGTCGCGTTAGAATGAGCCGCGCGGTCGTGCGGCGTTCCGGGGCCGTTGAACGAATGCTCATCCGAGGCTCTGTCCGCCAATGCCTTTCGGAGCGTATCAGCGCATCTCGTGTTCTCCGTTGGAGGCGCGGGTGCAGATGAATGGGCAGTCTCCGCTCGGCTGCCTGTTGCTGATCGTCGTTCCGGCGCTGCTCGTCGTGTCCACGTACCTGGCGTGGTGGGAGCTGCGGTTTTTCGTTCAGGGCCGCACGATCGAGGCCACGGTCGATCGCATCGAGGACATCCGTCTGCGGAATGGCCTGTTCGGCGGCTCCTACCGCGACGTCCATTACTCATTCCCTGACGGCGATTCCAACCGCGTGCGCAGCGAGCGCGACGAGTTGCCCGCCTCGTGGCCGCGCCCGGCAAGACCGTGCGCGTCGAATTCGTCCCTGTGCGGCCGGGCGGCTCGCGCGTCGCCGGCCATCGGCACGTCGGGTTCTCGATCTTTTTTGTAATGACTGTGATTGGCTCGGCCGTCTACGGCTGGTTTGTGCTGCGCGACGCGCGACGGGCCGTGCGCGAGGAAGAAGTCTTCGAGTCGATGCGACGGCGCTCACGCGAGACCTGAAGATCTCACCAAACGCCCGAGATCACCTTGGAGCGGATTTTTCGGCGTAATCTTTGTAGCCGGGCAGCTCGGCCTGGAGCATCGCGTCTTCCCCTCCGAGCGCTCGGAACTGCAGTCGAGCGGCGTCTAATTAGGCAAGGCGCGCGGGGGTCAACCACAGCTTGCGGACCACAATTAAAAACAGACAGAGCGAGACGGCCAGCGTCGAGGCCCATCCGAGAAAGTTCAGGTCGACTCCGGTCTCCGAAATCGGACGCTGGTTGTAGCTTCCGAGAAGGTGCCACCACCAGTAGCCAAAATTAAAGACGTCCATCACCGCATGTCCGACCATCGACGGAATGAGTGACCGCGACGCGTAAGCCAGCGCGCCGAGCATCACGCTGGCCATGACAGCCGGGGCGAAGAACGCGCCGATCCAAGCCTGGTTCAAGTGGATGGCGACGAACAAAAACGATGAAACTCCGATCGCCCCCGACGCTCCGTAGCGATTTTCGAGCGGCCGCTGCAGGTAGCCACGAAAGCCCGTCTCCTCGCAAATTCCCGCCACCAAAGACGCCGTAACGGCAAAAGGACAGAGAAGCCCCGCGGGGATCCGCGCAACATAGGGCGGCGGCACAAATTGTTCAGCCGGATAGGAGAACAGCCGGAAGACCGTAAAGACCGCCGATTGAAAGGCGACCACGAACAGCAGAGCGCCGGCCAGGCCCCAGGTCCAGGTTGCCGGCGATAGATTCGTATCCCGGAAATTCTCCCGCCGCACTGCCATTGTCGCGTGCCAGAAAAGCCTGCCGCTGAAGAAGAGCCAGTAAAGGCAAAGCAGCGCCGGCGCGACCAGCAGCGGAATCCAGGCGACGCCCCGCTTCAGAGCGACCATCGCCAGCAGATTCCACGACTGAACGCCCACTCCCGCAACCGCAAACCCGACGATCGCGGCCCGCACGACGAGCGGAATGCGATTCCACAGGCCCGTATTCGGGAGAGCTAGCGTCGGCCCGCGCATGAAACTGCGTCCTGGCTAGGGAAAGAAAACCGGCCACAACCGCTTCGAGTCGCCACAAACGCTATTCGCTGGATGGGGCCCGATTCTTGGTCCCATTTCTCGCAAGCTTTTGGAACGCCCCTCGGTGGATCTGACGGACCCGTGACCTTATGTTGCCGCCGCATCGTGCGCCCGACCGGGTGCTTTTTTCTGTTCGCCGGCGGCCACGTCCAATTCCTGAGCCAGTTCTTCGACAGCCATCAATTCCTGGCTTTGCTCACCCGCGCCGGCGGTGAGGGGAATGTCGGCGACGATCCCTGACCTGCCGGCTTCGCGGTCGCGGCGGCAGCTTGCCCGACGAACTCGCCGTGCTCGACGCTCCAATCGTTGCCGAAGAAGCCGGCCTGTTTGACGCCGGGGACGCCTTTGAGCAACGCTTCCGACCCGAACACGACGCAATCGGGATAGCCGATGCCGGAGACGAAGAAGGGCAGCCGATCGGTGAGCCGCATCCCTTTGATGCCCGTCCCCGAGACGACGCCGACGGCGGCCACGTCACTGTCGGGCCGCGGACGCACGAAGAGACAGGCGAGGTTGTCGGCCTTGGTCTCCTTCCCGCCCACCGAGATCGATCCGGAGCGGACCTGCACGGGACCTTGTCCCAAGAGCGCCGGCCACGCGCCGTTCGTGTTAGCGTTGCCGTACAGGATCACGTTGTGATCGCCGTCCTTGGTCGCGTCGAACTCGGCGTCGGTCACGATCGGGATGAACCCGTTGCCGCGATACCAAAAGCTTTCGGCGTCGAAGCGGGCTTTCTGCAGCGCCCACGCGTTTTCTTCCGCAGTGCCTTTTGTGCCGACGACAAACCGCATGCCGTTGCGAAACGCGTCGCGAAACGGGCCGCTGCGGACCGGCGTTTTCATGGCGGCAGCCGGTTTCGCCCCGACGTGCCACTTCCCCGCCACGCGGTCCAGCCAAACAACGGCCCCGTTAGTCGGCCAGGGAACGTCCTTCAGCGCTTGGCCGTCAAGCTCGATCGAAAGCGGCGCGCCTGGCTTAAGGTGATGCACGTCGAGCCCCAGGCAGGCCACATTCTCGGTCTTGCCGGCGAAGCTTCGCTTCTCGCGATCCTGCGACAGATGAACGGCGGTCGGTTTGTACGACTTCTGTTGCTGTTCGATGATCGCCCAGTGGGAGTCGGCCGAAACGCCCGGGCTGATCGTGACGAAGTCGACCCGTTTAACGTCCGCGTTGTCGGGCCGCGAACGCTCGGCGAAGAACTCGAACATCTGCGGCCAATCGACGCACAAGTTGCCCCACCAGTGGCCGGCCCCGAGGCGCTCGTGGTAGGCCCAGTCGCCGTGAAAGCCGGCGAGCACTTTGCGCATCTCGCGCGCCTGGTCGACGGGCACATTGTCGTCCTGATCGCCGTGCAGCACGTACACGCCGAGCGAGCCGAGGTTCTTGACGAGGGCCAGCGTGTCACCCGCCGAGGCGGCCCGCTGGAACAGGTCGGCCATCGGGTCCGGGTGTTCGGTGCGGGGCACGCCGGCGTACGACATCATGCTGATCCAACCGGCGCTCGGGCCGATGGCGGCGAACTTGTCCGGAAACGTCACGCCCAGATGCCAGGTGCCGTGCCCGCCCATCGAATGGCCCGTGAGCCAGATGCGATGCGGGTCGACCTTGAGCGTGTGGGAGGCCTCGTCGAGCACTTCGAGCGCGTCGAGCCGGCCCCAGTCTTCCCAGTCGAAGCCGTACGGCCGACGATTGGTGGCCGCGACGACGTGCGTCCACGCCTTGGGCTTGAAGCAATCGGCCTGGCCCAACCCTTCGACGCCCGCGCCGTGCAGCGTGAGCGTCAGGCCGGGCGTCTGCGAACTGGGCGTGGCCGGGACCAGCGCGTAATACTGCACGCTGCCGTCGATCTTGCTGCGAAAGGTGACTTTGTGCGTCTGCTCCGGCTTCAGCAAGCGGAGCCGAATCACCGTTTGATCGAGGCTGCGGCCGGCGTCGGGCTTCGGTCGCTGCAGCGCGAGTGTGACGGACAGCTGACCGGGCTTCGTCGGTGGCATCCCGGCGATGCGGATCGGCACCTTGGAGACGCTGAACGGAGGCAGTTCGGGCAGCTCGGTCCGCGTGGGGCTGCTGCCCGGCAGCGTCGAGACGACGGTCACGCCCTTTTGCCACACGGGCGTCGCGTTGATCACGGGGACCGCCGCCCAGCCGTCGTATTTTCGTCCTGTCAGCAGATCGGGCGTCGTGATGTCGCCTGGATTAAAAAAGATCTCGCCGGGGGAAGCCGTCAATTTGGCCCTGAGATCCCCGCGGGCCACCGTGAACAAGAACAGGTTCGCCCCCTTTTTGAGTTGCACGGGCACGTGGACGTAGCCGTACGAATAGGGATCGCCGGCTCGCGGCTCGCCGTTGACCCAGACCATGCCGTGCCCGCTCGCCTCCAGGATCATCACTCGGTCAGCCGGCGAGTTAAGCGAGAAGAACGCATAACCCCCGTTGAGCGCGCGGTCCTGATAGCTACCGTCCTTGCCCGGAGCCAGTTTTTGCCAGGCCCGCGTCCGGCCATCCGGTCGAGGCACTGTGTCACCCGCTTTGGGCGGCGTCCAGGTGCCGTCGGCGACCTGGGCGGCCACGGGATCGATGGGAAAGGCGACCCGCATCCCCCGCGCGGGGGGTGCCAGAATCAGCGCCTCGCCGAAAGTCGTGTCCTTGGGAGCGTCCGCGGCGCGGGCGGGGGCCAGGGTCAAGAGCGTGGTCAGGGTCAGCAGGGCCGGGGCGATCGCCGACTTGAGGCAAAGCTTGAGGCACGAACCGGGCGCGGTCATCGAACGGGCTTTCTCTTGTAGTTGTGCGAGGGTGTTGAGTGAGTTGTACCGCGACGATCCGGCTTCTGTCATGCGCGGGCAGCCGATTTTGTGCAGCCCCCCGCCTAGAATGGCCGAAAGGGCCGCCCCAGGGTCACAAACCTCTCGCCTGGACGAAAAGTCACCGCGACGGAGAAACGTATGCAGCAGGAAGGCAGCTATATTTGCGACGCCTGCGGCGAGGAGATCGTCGTGCCGATCGACGTCTCGGCCGGCGAGAGCCAGGAATACGTGGAGGACTGCCCCGTCTGCTGTCGCCCCAACGTCGTGCACGTCGAGATCGAGGAAGACGGCGACGTGCGGGTGTGGGCTCAGAAGGAAGCATAAGTGGCCGACGACGATCTGAGCCCCGACGCGGCCGGCGAATCGCGATCAGCCGAAAGCTCAGATGGTGTGCCTGCGTTCGCCTGCGGCGAACTTGTCACACCCTACGAGCACGCGGTGCAGCGGTGTAGGGTGTGACAAGGCCGCGCGGCGGCCGCAGGCACACCATCGCCTCCAGCCGGCCCTAGGCACGCCGAATGGCTATTCGCCATTGCGTCACGCCGCATCACGCCGGGGCGCGCGGTGGGACCACTTTCGGGCGCCCCCCTTATATTAAATGTGAGGGTCCCGTCCCGGCGGGTCCACTTTTTGTTGTCCCGGCGGGTCCACTTGTCCCACCGCGCGCGGCGCCTCGGATGCGTCCGCCGGCTTCTCCGACAGGCGATAGGCCACCTCCGTCCGCTCGTGCCGCTCGATCTTTACGGCGACCAGCCGCTCTTCGTCCACGAGTGATTCGAGGACCTCGATCATTCGCTTTCCACTCAGCCCCAGGGCGAGCCGCAAGCCCCGGGCTGTTTCGCCCGCCGGGCGTAGGGCTAAGGCCTCGAGCACCCGGCGGCGATGGCGCTCGAACGCAACGGCGACCTGGCGGGCGCGACGATCTTCACAGTCGGCAAAGGTCCGCTCTTCGGATTGCGCCTCGGCGATCGAGACCGGACGAATGGCGGTCTTCCACTTCCGCTTTTCCCGCCCACCTGCCACTCCTTCACTCACATCCAGGGCCCATAAACCGTGGTGACCGCTGCGTCCCCCGGCCGAGAGCCACAGCTCGTGCCGGCCGAGTTCTGGGTCGAACCGCCGACGGCGCGAGAGGGTGAGCCATTGGGCCGAGAACTCGGCGAAGCCGGCCCAGGCGACGTCCTCCAGCGAAGCCGGGCTCCGACGGGCTTGCTGCGAGCGTTTGCAGTGATGGACGACCAGGACGGTGCAGCCGGTTGTCTGGCAGATTTCGGCTAGCGGACGCAAGAGCGCGCCCATCGCGAACAGGTTGTGGGTCGCGTCTCCGCCGACCGCCAGGTAGGCCGGATCGATAGCGACGCAGATCGGCTGTCGATCGCGGATGATCCGTCGCAAAGCCCGCAGATCGGCTGCCCGGTCGAACTGCGGAAGCTTTGGCGAGAGCTCGAAATTGTCGACCGCCTCCAGTGACAGCCCCCGCGCCCGGCAGATGCGGCGGACAATCGATTGCAGCGCAGCCAAGCCCGATTCGCCCGAAAGAAACAGCGTGGGGCCCGGCTGAGCGACCGGAAACTGGCCCAAAAATGGCGTCCCGCTCGCCAGCGAAATCAACAGGTCGGCCGTGACCGAGGTCTTGAGCGTCTTGAACGCCCCGAAAATGCCGCCCGGCTGGCCCGCCGCCAGCACGCCGTCGATCAGATAGCGGGTCTCGAACTGTCCCGAGTTGAGCCGGGCGGGGGTGAAGAAGGGGAAACGGTCTTCGTCGGATCCCTCGGACAGGTCGATGTCGTCGAGAATCTCGTCGAGTTCGTGTCCCGGTGTCGGGTGGTTGCCGGCCAACCGACCCAGCCGATTGATGATCTCTCGGATGGCAGTTGGGATCCGGATCGGGCGCGTGCCCCCGGATCTGGCGGATGACCTCCTCCCAGGCCGCGTCGCGGATCCGGCAGAAGTCCGCCGGATCGATGACGTCGGCGATGACCGGGTCGAGCCCGATCGATTGCAAGTAATGCGAAAAAGCCTGGCGCCGCCCCTTGTCGACCCAGTCGATCGACCGCGCCACGGACGAGGCGGGCGATGTGCTGCGATAAATTATGGCCATTTATCAATCATCGCGCGCCTACCCAATGGATCAAGATCGAGTTTCTACGCCCAAAGAAACAAGCGGCGGAAAAATGGGGCTCGCGCGGGGGCCGTGCCACGGCTTACGTGAGGCCGTCCGGGAATTCATGAGACCCAGACCCCTCGCTCGCCGTAGGGCAAGCTGCCAGCTTGTCCGCCGATCTTCAATCCCGATTCCAAAGCCCTATGAAACCGGAGACGCGGGCAAGCTGGCATGGCAGCTCGCCCTACGTGGCACAGCCCGGAAGCAACGCCGACTTGACTCGCGCTGAGTGCGCATTTATTTTCACTTGGGCCGGTCTCTCTCCGCGATTCGGTCGCGATGACTGCCGTTGTGAATCGTCCTGCGCGGCGTCCGCGCGCCCTCTGCACTTGGGAGCCCAACTTTGCGCCGCATTCTCTCCGCTGCCGCGATCGTGACTCTCCTCGCTTCCGCCGGTGCACGAGCCGACGACTGGCCGCAATGGATGGGCCCCGAACGCGACGGCATTTGGCGCGAAGGAGGATTGATCGACAAGTTCCCGCCGACGGGTGCCACCATCCGCTGGCGCGCGCCGATCGGCAACGGGTACAGTGGCCCGGCCGTCGTCGGCAATCGCGTCTATGTCATGGATCGTCAGAAGAAGACCGTTCCACCTCCGGCGCAAACGACGGCATCCGCGGCCAAGAGTCCCACCAGCAAGAGCGCCGGCAAGAGCCTGCCGGGGAACGAGCGCGTGCTCTGCCTCAATGCGGCCGACGGCTCCGTCGTGTGGAAGTACGAATACGATCGCCCCTACACGATCTCGTACTCCAACGGGCCGCGCTGCACGCCGCTCGTCCGCGACGGCCGACTCTACACGCTGGGTGCGATGGGCGATCTGACGGTCTTCGACGCGGCCGACGGACACGTCCGCTGGACGAAGAACCTGTCGCGCGAGTTTCAGGTCAAGGTGCCGATCTGGGGCTTCGCCGCACATCCGCTGCTCGAAGGTAACCTGCTGTATTCGCTCGTCGGCGGGCGTGGTACGGCGGTCGTTGCCCTCAACAAAGACACGGGGGCCCTCGTGTGGAAAGCGCTCGACACACAGGAGACCGGCTACAGCCCGCCGATGCTGTACGAGTTCGGCGGCAAGAAGCAGCTGATCGTTTGGCTCTCGGAAGCGATTTACGGACTCGATCCCGCCACTGGCAAGCAATTGTGGAAACACCCGTATCCCGAGGACGTGCCCATGCAGCGGCCGGCCGTCAACATCGTCACCGCCAAGAAAGTGGACGATCTGCTATTCATCTCCACCGTGTATCACGGTCCGATGATGCTGAAGGTGGAAGCCGACAAGGCCACGCTGGTCTGGAGAGGCAAGAGCGAAAATCCAGGCAAGCCCGACGGCGCCCACTGCCTGATGGCCTCGCCCGTGTTCAAAGACGGATATGGGTACGGCGTGGGCATGATGGGCGATCTGCACTGCTTCAAAGCCAAAACCGGCGAGAACCTGTGGGAGACCTTCGCCGCCGTAACGGGACACCGGGCCGACTGCGGCACCGTGTTCGTCGTCCCGCAACAAAATCGTTGCGTGCTCTTCAACGACCAGGGAGACTTGATCCTCGCCGACCTCACACCCAAGGGTTACCACGAAATCAGCCGCGCACACGTGCTGGAGCCCGTGGCCTTGGCCCGTGGCCGCAATATTGTTTGGTCTCACCCTGCCTTCGCGCAGGGCTGCGTCTTCGCCCGCAACGAAAAAGAAATGGTCTGCGTGTCGCTCGTGAAGTCGTGAGCGATCGTGAGGCGGCCGGCGCGAATCGCGCGCGTGCGCTGTATGCCGCGCGATACGACAGTTTGAATTTGTGCTCGTCGAAGCCGAGCTTGATGCGTTCGACGAGGGCCGCGCGGACGTCGCCGTAATCGGCCGTCTTCACCCAGACGCGGACGGCCAGCTGCACGCCGGCGGGAACCAAGTCGTTCACGCTGACGCTGGGCGCGGGATCAGGCAGCACGCGCGGCTCGAGGCGCAGCAGGCTTTCGAGCAACTGTTTCACTCGCGGCAAATCGTCGTCGTACGCGCAATTGATCAAGAGCTCGATCCGCCGCTCGTCCTTGACCGAGTAGTTTTTGATCACGCCCTGGGTGACCTGGCTATTGGGAATGTAAATCTGCACGTTGTCGGCCGTCCGCAGCAACGTGGAAAAGACGTGAATTTCCTCGACGGTGCCGGCCGAAGGACCGATTTCGACCGAGTCGCCCACCCGAAGCGGCTTGAAAACAAGCAGCAGCAGTCCGGACGCCAGGTTTGACAGCGATCCCTGCAAAGCCAGACCGATCGCCAGACCGGCGGCCGCGATGACTGCCGCGAACGAAGTCGTGTCGAACCCGATCCAACCGAGCGCGGAGATCACCGCGAAGACCAGCACGCTCACATAAATCACGTCCGAAACGAACGTGGCCACGGCCGCGTCGGTTTTGGACCGCAGCATGACGGTGCGGCTGAGCCGGGCCAGGCCGCGAGCGACCCAGCGGCCGATCAGCACGATCACGAGCGCGACAGCAACGTGCTCAAGGAGCCGGAGCCCGTCGGTTTTCAAAAACGCCGTAACGCGTTGCCAATCAGTAGCCTCGGCGGCCTGCACAAACGGGTCGAACATGGGTCACTCTCCGGTTTGGATCGAAACACACCCGACAGCGAGCTGGCGATTCTAGACTCCGGCCGAAACGGGACAAACGGGGTTGTCGGCGGGGGTCGCGTGTCGTCCGGCCGGACCATTGGCGGGGGAACGAATCCGCCCCTGAGCCCAGAAAGCCGTGGCTTTCGGCCGGCTCAAGCCAATCCCGCGGCGCCCGGTACGGCTGCGGCATCCGATTTGCATCTCTGCTTCCGTCGTTCATATCGAGGCCGACGCATGAGTCGAGGCTTCGTAATCCTTTTGAATCGAACTTGTGGTCGGTTTGAGTTCATGGTGTCGGGCCAGGTTTTGGAAGGGATTCGAGCAATGGAGCGATTTCGAGGGCAGTCGGCACCGTTTCTCCCCTCGCCCCATCAGATCCGGGAGGCTTGCCGCAGTATTCGCAGCGAATGGTCGCCGGGCGAGCGTGAGGCGCGCCGCGTCGGTGCGCGAGTTGCGTGGCGCGTTTTGGTCCTGCGACACCCGGAATTTGATCGGCGCCAACAACTCCACAAGATCTGATGCTTACCGATGCGGTCTGTTGACCCAGGCATCATCGGTCTGATTGCCAACGAGCCATCGCCCGCAGGGTCTGGTCCCGGGAGTGGACCTGCCCGGCGCGGTTGGGATAAGCTGCCGGCGAGGGATTCCATGATCGCGACAACCATCGAGTTCGACGTTCCTCGCGCCCTCAATCGGGTGGGGGGAGACCGCATCCTCCTAGCTCGAATCATCGACTTTGTCGTCGAGGACAGTCCCGACCTTGTCCGCAAGATCGAAACGTCGCTGGAGAGTGACGAGTTCGGAGAGGTCGAACGGGCCGCGCACTCGCTGAAGGGGCTTGTCTCCAACGTCTATTGCGAAGCCGTCCAATCCCGCGCCGTCGAGATCGAAAAGCTGGCCCGCTCGAGGAATCGGGCCGGGATCCAGCACGCCCTCGAGAGCCTGACGGATCTGCTGGAGCCAATGATCTCCAAGCTTGAGGTCGCACGACGCGAGCTGGAAAACGGCTAAGCCGTGCGCGGTCGGCGTCGCGGTTATCGTATCGTCACTGAGCCGTCGTGAATTTCTTCACGTGCGCGAAGCCGGTGACATTGCGCCATCGTCCTCAGACGGAGGCGCTCTCCCGTCACCGGGTGCCTTTTTCGGAGCGGCGAGCATTGGCATGCGATGTGCCAGCCTCTGTGAAGGGCCTTCCAGGGGAATCTCGCGCGCATTAACGATGGGTCTCGGTCATCCGGATACAATCCAGCTCGAAATCCAAATCTGTACAAGTTCGCATTCAAGAAGGATGGTTATGAGGCGATCCGCGAAATACGTCTTCAGCGCTGTCTGTGTCGTCGGTCTCGGAGGGACGCTGTCCCTGCTGCATTCGCAAGGTCCGAGTGCTCCCTCGACAGACCGATCCGACCAACTGGCCCTGGTCGACCTGAATCAGGCTCCGCCCACGGCCCCGCAGCCCGACGCGGCCGTTCCGCCTCCCGCCGGCGCCGCCACCGATAAAATCGTCGAGCAGACCCGCGGCCCGCTGAACCAGGGCTTCGCGGAAATGACGAACATGACTCCGCAGCCCGCGCCGCCGGTCGCCAAGCAGCCGCCCGCGCCGATCGCCGAGGAGCCGCCCGACGTCAGACCGGATAACCCGGACGCCACGTGGGTGCCCGGCTATTGGTCCTGGAACCCCGAGAGCAGCAACTTCCTCTGGGTCAGTGGCAGCTGGCGCGTGCCCCCGCCGGGGCATCGCTGGATTCCCGGATACTGGTCCGAGGGGACCGGCAATTATCAATGGGTCTCGGGCTTCTGGACTCCGGAAGACGTTGAAGAAACGACCTATCTGCCGGCGCCGCCGTCGTACCGCGACGAAAACGTCGACACCACGAACCCTCCCGACGCCGACCACTTTTGGGTTCCCGGCTACTGGGCCTATCGCACACGTCAGTATGAGTGGCAGCCCGGTTATTGGAGCCGCGTCGTCAGCAATTGGATGTGGATTCCCGCGCACTACGAATGGACGCCGTACGGCTATGTCTTCATTGCCGGACACTGGGACTATCCGCTGGACCAGCGAGGCATGCTGTTCACGCCGGTCGCCTTCACGTCGCCGATCTATCTGAACCAGGGATTCGTTTACACGCCGCAATATCTGGTCGCGCTCAACTCGCTGGTCGACAACCTGTTCGTTGCGCCGGGATTTCAGTCGTATTACTTCGGCGACTATTACGGACCGCAGTATGCGGGATTCGGCATCTACCCGTGGTTCAACGTGGGGGTGGGGCCCTATCTCTACGATCCGATCTTCGCCTATCGCTCGAGCCTATTGTGGCGTAAGGATCCGCATTGGCGCGACCAATTTCGCACGCGCTACGACCGACTGGTGCGCGATCCGGCGTTGCGTCCGCCGCGCACGTGGGGCGACTATCAGCGCCTTGTTCGCAACGGCAGACTGCCGAACGACCGGATGGTGGCGCTGCCCCTGCGGGACGCCCTACGAGATAAGCGTTTCAACGAGCACGTCGTTCGCTTGACCGACGCCGATCGGCGGGCCTTCCGCACGCAGAACGAATTCCGCCGCAATCAGGTCACCGAGCGTAGCCGGCTCGAACGCGCGGGCGTCGATCGGCAGCCGGAGCGCCGACCCGGCGAACGCATGCCCGAGCGGCCCGGCGTTCGCCCTGGCGAGAAACCGGTCGAACGACCCGGTGTGCGACCCGAGCGCCCGGTGGAGCGACCGGCTGCGCGTCCCGAGGAACGGCCGGTGGGACGACCAGGTGAACGCCCCGTCCGGCCGGAAGTGCGTCCGGGTCAGGAGCCGCGGCCCGAATTGCGCCGCGACGAACGCGCGGAAGCGCTCGCGCGCCGCGAACCCTTCGCTTGCCCAACCGCGCACCGGAGGGGCCGCGCCGAACCCCGAGCTGAAGAACGACGCGAACCCGGACGCACGCCCGCCGCGCGTCCGGCACCGCGAGTCAATACCCCACGACCTCCGGCTCCCGATCGCGGAGTGCGGGCGCCCGCAGCCCGACCCGCGCCCGAGCGCGGCGAACGAAAGTAGGAAAGTCTCGATAGGTTTCCGAGGTTTTGGGCTTTTGAGAGGAGGACTGAAGATGCGACTGCACCCAGGGATGAAGGCAGGCCTGCTGCTATTGGCGGTTGCAGGCACGATCGCCGCCGCGAGCGGCACCGCGCAGGCGCGGCACTGGCGCGGATACTACGGCCGTGGATATTACGGCGGCTACTACGGTGGCGGCTGGGGCGGCGGATATGGCTGGTACGGCGGCTATCCCTCTAACGGGTACGCTTACGGAAACTACGGTTATGCGCCGTCCTATGCCTACAACGACTACGGCACGAGCACTGCCAACTACGGACCAATCGCGCAGCCGATGAACGCCAATCAGCCGGCGATGGTCTACGGTCAGGGTGGCTGCGGCAACACAACGACCACGGCCGCCTATCCGCCATCCGGTCCGATGCCGGGAACGCCCGGCGGCTATAACGGGACAGCGTATGAAGGCGGGCCGCCGACGCCCACTTACGCTCCCGGGACCAACGCGTCTCCCGTGAACGCTCAGGGGAACAATGCTCAGGGGACAAGCGGACAGGCGATGAATAACGCCAACGACCACAACGCGACCGCGCCGCCGCCGGCGCCCGCTTCAGCCCCTGCTCCCAGCTCGAGCTCAAGCGGTGCAGCGAACCAGCACAATACGACACCTTAGGAGTACGACGCCGTAACGGTTCGACGACTTCGGCGCTCGACTCGTACCACTCGCACAGGAGACTGAAGGAGCCAGCGTCAGGAGGAGGCAATTCACGGACGTGCGACAACAGCCATCGGTGGCCTTGCCGATGGCTGTTGTTCGTTTTTTACGCGCGCGGGCTACGCGTCGCCTCAATTCATGCGGCTGGCCGGCCGATCGGCGATGGCGCGGCGGACCGGAGCCGGCAGCGGCGCGTCGACGCCCTTGATTGCCCGCCACAGGATCTCGTTCAGCTCGAAGTCGTTGACCCGATCGTACTCGCTGAAATCCGATCATCGGCAGTGGTTCTGGACATTCCTCGACGTCGAGGGGGTTGAACCCACTAACAATGGTACCGAGCGATCCTTGCGTCACCCGGTGATCTGGCGGAAACTCTCCTCACGGTCGTGGAGACATGCCAACAACAGTCCCGTAATGTCCTCGTCGTCGTCGCCGAAGCCGTCCAGGCCCATTTCGATCACCGGCCCGCCCCTCCACTGATCACCAGGCCATGAAGGGTCACAACGCGGAATCGCTATGCAACGGTGCAGCCTCTATCTCCGCAAGGGCACCTTTTTCGTGGTCTCTCATTTCTTCAACCCGCCCTATGCTGAGTTTTTGGGTGGCCCAATGTTCAAAGTCGCACCCCTGACCCCAAGTGAGGTTGGCGAGGCGGTGATCGCTGCACTGGACGCCTCAAAGGAGGGAATCAAACCGCCGGACGATATCGAGAGCCTGAACAGGCGGCTTTACGATTTCCTCGGCGTCAAACGGTGGTCCGACGTGCTACGCAAAACAACCTACGCCGTCGCACAACGGCAATCGGATACGATCACGATCACGGGATATCAGGCTGGAGGCCATTGGTTCGTGGCTGACGGAACGACCATCACAACGGCAAGTGCGAATGCCGAGGAGGTGGGCCGCGCGGTGATAAAGCGGCTTACGGTGTCGGGTGTCGTGTGAGCTGAAAGGCGGAGTCGGGAGGAGTGTCGCCCCTTCCAGGGCTTGAAAGACATCGCACAACGGATCCTCCGCGATGGCCTGTATTTCCAGAGCCGTTTTTTACGAGCGGGCTGCGCGTCGCCTCAATTCATGCGGCTGGGCGGCCGATCGGCGATGGCGCGGCGGACCGGAGCCGGCAGCGGCGCGTCGACGCCCTTGATTGCCCGCCACAGGATCTCGTTCAGCTCGAAGTCGTTGATCCGATCGTACTCGCTGAAATCCATCTTCATCGAGCGGTCTGCGCCGTAGGCCAGCGAGCTATTCACCGCGTTCACGTCAATCTGCGCCGGCACGCTTTCATACGGCGTGAGATCGGCCCGGTCCGTGAATGAGGCAAACATCGGACGCGCGGCCGCGTCGTATTGGCTGAGCGGCGGCAGCCCCAGAATCAGCTCGATCGTATGGATCATGCTGACCGTGCTGTATTGCGTGCTATCGACGGCTTTGCGTTTGACGTACGGGCTGATCACCAGGCCGACCGTCCGCTGGGCGTCGACATGATCGGGGCCGTTCTGGGCGTCGTCCTCGATCACAAAGATGGCCGTCTCCCGCCAGGACTTGCTGTGGCTCACGCCCTCGACGAGCTTGCCGAGCGCCAGATCGTTGCAGGCGACGCAGGCGGCCGGCGTGAACGTGCCGGGCCGCGTGCCGGTGGTATGGTCCTCGCCCAGGCTGAGCACCATCAGGCTGGGCAGCTTGCCTTGCTGCTCGAACTGGCGGTACTCGGACAGAAAAATGTCGACGTTCGACGTGTCTCGTTGCTTTTGCCCAGGCACCTTGGAGATGGCGTAGCTGTCGCACATGTGGCCGACGAGGCCGGGAACGGCCCCTTCCATGCGGAACTTGCCGTCCGCCTGACTGACGCGGCGACCGTATTCGCCGTAGTTGCGATAGTCGAGTCCCGCGCGTGCGCACGCGTCCCAAATATAACCGGACGGCGCCTTGGAGAGGTTGGCCTCGTCATCGTCGTCGACGCCTTTGCGGTTCGAGTAGGTGAGGTGCCAATCGCGGGCCACGTAGTCGGTGTTGTAGGCCATCGTCGACCAGGGATGGCCGTCGCGCGAGACCTGCCCGTTGCAGTAGAGGTTGTCCAACAGCACGTACTCGCGGGCCAGCTTGTGATGGTTGGGCGACACCTTTTCACCAAACATCACCAGGCTGGCGTCGCCGTTCCCTTCCTTGATGTCGCCAAACACCTGGTCGTAGGTGCGGTTCTCCTTGATGATGTAAATCACGTGGCGGATCGGGCAGGGGTCGCCGACGCGACTGGGAATGACCGTTTTTTCCTTCGTCGGCGCGCCGACCAGCGATTGATCCGAGTAGGGGCAGTTCGCGTAGACCTGGGCCGTGTATTTTGCCAGCTGCGCCTCGTCGGGAATCGGCACGATCGACAGGGCGCCGGACATCGTGCGGCCGATGTAGCGGAAGGGGACGCGGAGCGAGCCGGCCTGTTGTTGGCCCTGCTGGTCGGCGTCGAGCGAGCGGCCCGTCGCGTTGGCATGCGACTGCAGTCCTTTGCCGACACCGACCAGGAGCTTCTTGCCGTCGGGCGTTACGGCGACCGACGTCGGATACCAGCCGGTCGGGATGAAGCCTTTCACCTGGCTGCGGCTCGGCTGGCTGATGTCGATCACGGCCACGCAGTTGTTGTCGGCATTGGCGACGAATAGGGTCTGCCCGTCGGGCGTGATTGCCAGCGCATCGGGCGTGCTGCCTTCGGGGGATTTCGGAAAGAGGGGCGTATAAATCGTCTCGGTCACCGTGCCACCGCGAGTGTCGATCACCGACACGTTGTTGGTCGAGGCGCAGGTTACGAAGAGGCGGTCGTCCTTCGGATGCAGCACAATCTGGTTGGGGTGTTCGCCGACCGGAATCCGCGAGATCACGTGCAGATCGCTCGGGCGCACGGCCAGCACGGCGCGACCGGCCCAGTCCGACACAAACAAGAGCGCCCGGTTGTGTGAGCGAACAACATCGTAGGGCCGCCCGCCGCATTCCGCCGTTTGCGTGATCTTGCCGCTGGGCACGTCGATGGCGTCGATGCGGCCGGCATTGATATCGAGGGAATAGAGTGTGTGCGAGGCCGCATCGAGCAAGAGCCCGCTGCGAAAATGATGCAGGCTGGCCCGCTCCTCGGCGCTGCGTCCGCGGTTCCGCCTGCCCGTGGCAGGTTCAGCCGTCGCCTGTTGGGCCTTGAACGGGGGGTCGAAGGTTTGACGCGTCAGCCCCTTGTCGTCAACCGCATATTGAAAGATGCGATTACTGCCGCCCCCCGACCACCAGACGAGGTCCTGTCCGGCCGACGTCGCCAGGCCAAACCAACTTTCGCCTACGCTCTCGCGGGCCAGTTCCTTCTCGGTGCTCAGATCAATGAGCGACAACTCGTGGCGGTTGTAGCCGTCAGTGCCGACGAGGGCGCGGCGATTGTCGGCCAGCGGAAAGATGTTGAGCGGCAAGTCGGTCAGCTCGACGTGTCGGCCGGCCGGTGTGACCACCCAACCGTTAGGAAGCACGAAGCCCTTGTCGCTGGGGCCGGCTGTTTGCGGTGGAGCGGCCGCGACCACGCCCGCACTCAACAGCAGGCACGCGCTGAACACCGTTTGGCAGCCGACGACCGAAGCAAGCGAAAGCAACTGGCGCACGTGTTGAGCAAACTGTGACGGCATGAGAACTCCCTCCCCAGCGAGGCTTGCGTCAAATTCCGGAATACCGGCTTCCTCCGTTCTAGCAACCGCTGCGAATTCTTTCACCGAATGCCGGGGCTTATCCACAAAAAATTCACAGTGGCCGTCGCTGTTGACGCTCCCAAGTCGAGCGCCCGTAAGACGTTCGTTCGTGCCCGCCGACCACGGTTCGAGAATGGCCGCGGCGGCAATCGGTACCTTCTTGATTTTTCGCCTGCCGCCCGCCCACAATGCTCGTGCGACTCAGCTATTGGGGTGATGAGAGTCGCACACGCTGAATGAGCGGTACGGATCGCTCCGCCGCGTCGCGCCGGTTCCGAGAACGGTGCGCGGCGCCGACGTTGTCTGGATCGACCGGCGGTGTTGCCTTTGGTGCAAGATGCGCAGCTTGGTTTATTCGTTGGAATTTGAACTCGAAATGTTGAGGGCTCAAACGACGCACCGGCTAATCGTCCCCGTCAACGAGGACGGCCGGTCGCCCCATTGGCGGGCACACGAGCTCAATAAGCGGCTCGTCGACGTCGGCCCCGGGGACTGGATCGTTCACAACCGTCGGCGGTACCGCGTCAAGACGGTTGCGCCCTTCCGCTCCCGCGAACTGACCAGCGACTTCGCCGGTCCGCGGCACGGCTTCATCCGCGAAGGCTGACGCCTGGATTGGACTGGCTGCGAATTGGTCGCAATTTGCTCGCGCGACCCTGCCGCTTGCTGCGCGCGACACTCGCCGACACCTCGCGAGCGATCAGGAATCGAGCATCACGCCGAGGAAATTCTTGCGGTTGCCCGCTTCGCGGATCTTTTCGGCGATCCTGGCCAGGACCTGCTGAGCCCGGCGTTCGCCGTCGAGCTGCGCGATCGAGAGGGCGTTGCTCATCTCGATGTGCAGAGTGGTGACGATCTTGCGATACGTGCCGAAGGCCCGGTCCGCGTCCAGAAAACCGTCGAAGTGCCGACGAGGCGCGATGTACTTTTCGTACGTCTCCTCGAACCAGCGCCGCTGCCCGGCTGAGCTGGTGTAGCCGATGTCGTGCGCTTTGACGCACTTCCACAGCCGGTTGGTGCAATCCCGGAGCATGCGGCGGGCCTGCTGCCAGTCTTTCTTTTCCTGGTTGTTGGAATGCACGCGTTCGGGACCGGTGAGGTCGCGATTAAGAGTTTTGAGCCGCCCCATCATGTCGAGTAGCTGCTGCCGCAACCGGGCGAGATCTTTCTCGGTATCCTGCGATGACCGCCAGTCTTGCTCGACGTGCTCGTAAGCTTCGATCAAATGGGCCGGCGCGGGAATCACTGGCTCGTGCTTGCCGTTCATCCGCGCGCGGCGGCGCCCATCGGCACCGGGACCATTCGAGCGGCGGGCATTCCAGGCTGCGGCATCACCGGTCCCGGCATTCCCGGCTGAGGCATCCCAGGCGCGGCCAGCGCAGGCAGGGGCATCCCAGGGAGCGGCATGGCGGGGGCGGTCGGCATCACGGGGCCGGGGGCCATCATCGGCCTCGCGCCAGGGACGAACGCGCCGATCGGCATGGTTGGCGGCATGCCTGGCAGCGGGGCTGTTCCTGGCGCGCCATTCACGCCGGCGACAGGCATGCCCGGAGGAAAGGCCGGCATATTCGGCAGGGCGACGGTGACCACGATATTGGGGTCGGCCCCGGGCACCGGTGCGGGCACCGGCAAATCAAGCAGCGGATTGGTGGCGTGCGCTCCCGGGAAGGCCGCTCCGTTCACCCGCCAGAGGAGCACGCAGACAGGGTCGACGTCGACCGCCAGCAGCAGCTGCCGCATCGTCCACGCGGATTGCCCGGCCGACTGAAAGGCCTCGGGGGCCAGGCGCAACAGCAGGCCGTTGGGGACGGCTGGCGGCTTGAACCAAGCCCACGCCGAGTTCGTCGGACGGTCGGCGGCGGAAATCGGCTCCCACGCCTGCGACGGTGGACGCCGCACGAATCGCTCGCGTGGATCGGCGGCCGGATCGCGAGATACCTCAGCTCGATTCATCGACGGGTCAAACTCCCCGCGGCGGACGCAACCCGGAGGGTGGCAAAACGACAAACCAAGCCCGCTCGTGCCTCGGCCGATTACGAATCAACCGTGCAACATATTTTACCGCTCACCCCCCGCACTCTCCAGGTCGTTTGTGGCCGCCGACACGCCCGGAGAGCGCAAAACCCACGAATTGTTCACGTTTCCCGAATCTGCGCGTTGTGCAAAGCGGCCCGCTTACTGGTGCTGGCTCGCGTGAGCCGGGGCCTTTCCGCTCGACGTATGCTCCTTGATCCATTGGCCGATCGCTTCCAGCGCTGTCGGCGACATCGTTTCTTCGATCGTCGCGTACTCGCTGACGGAGCCCGTTTTGCACGTCTGGAACAGGTGGTTGAGCTTCGGGAGTTCACGCACACTGAAGTCCGCGTTGCCCCCCGCGCGGAGGGCTTTTTCCAGCTCGGGGATGTTCTGTTTGGGCGGGACTTGCATGTCCTTTTCCCCGATGAGGGCGAGCACGGGGCATTTGACCTGCGTGAGCGCGGGACGAGGATCGTACGCGAGAAAGAAGCGGAACCACGGCAGGCTGATCATTTTTGCGCTCTGTTCGGCCGTGGCTTCGCCTCCCGCCTGCGCCTTTTCCGCGGGCGTCAGCGCGGCGGAATACTCCGCCCAGGCCGCCTTGATCTTCTGCTTGAGGACCGACGGCTCAAGCTTGTCTTTTGCCAGAGTGTAGAGTTTCTTCTGCAACGCCTTTGTCTGGGCAATCATTGTCTCAGAGGCCCCCCCCTCTTTGAGGATGAACTCCATCTGCAACATGATGATCTCGTCGCCGGGCAGGGCGGGGCCGGCCATCAGCACGATAAACGCGACGTCGTGCGAACGGTTGGCCACCATCGGAGCGATCTCGCCCCCCTCGCTGTGACCGATGAGACCGATCTCGTGCGGGTCAATGTCAGATCGCGTCTTCAGGTACTCGACGCCGGCCAGCACGTCGCCGGCAAAGTCTTCGCTGGTGGCGTGCAGGACGTCCCCGGTCGAACCGCCGACCCCGCGATCGTCCACCCGCAGCACGGCGATGCCGCGCCGCGTCAGGTAATCGGCGAGCACCGCGAAGGGGCGATGTCCCATGATCTGCTCGTCGCGATCTTGCTGGCCTGAGCCGGTGATCAAGAGCGCGACGGGAAAACGTCCTGGACCGCGGGGGATCGTCAAAGTGCCGGTGAATTTCGCGTGGGCCGCCTTGTTCTCGTAGGTCACTTCCTCGGCCTTGTAGGGGAAGGGCGGATGCGGGTTTTGCGGTCGCTTGCGGGCTTCCGGCGCGATCGGTCTTTTTGAACACGATCGGCAGTTGGGCCGGCCCCTGCTTGAACTTGGCCGTGATCTCAGTCCCCGCGTCGTTCAATGTTCCGTCGATG
The DNA here is from genome assembly GCA_963800135.1 of uncultured Planctomycetaceae bacterium. Taxonomy (GTDB): domain Bacteria; phylum Planctomycetota; class Planctomycetia; order Planctomycetales; family Planctomycetaceae; genus DASPSM01. The sequence goes on from CAWCZR010000004.1 coordinate 1,065,282, forward strand.
TTCAGCAGGAATTTCTTGAACGAGATGTGCACGGCATTGCCTTTGAGCGTGACTTCGTCGACGGGATGGGCGGTCGCGTCCTGATCGAGACTGTTGAGCGTGCCGGTGTATGACCCGTCGGGCTTGGCGGTGACGGCGACGGCGAGTCGCAAACTGACGGCCCCGACTTTGAGCGTCCCCAGCCAATTCCCGGCCAGTGAGTGCTTGGCCGCGCTTGCCGCGAGCGGATTTGCGACGAGGGGATTACCGGCAGGCGGATTCTTGGCGGGCGGATTCTCGCCCTCATTCTCGGCGGCGCCGACGGCAGTCCCACAAAAGAATAGCGCGCCGAGCACGAGCGCGGACAACTGCCAAACACGTTTTTGCCTCATTGGGCCCATCTCCTCGAGTTGAGAATCTTGAACGATTGAATCAACAACATCAGATCATGAATCGTGTTCTGAGTGTTTCCGCAGCCCGTCGGTTGCCGTGTCACGGTTTGCCGGACGCCTTAACCGGCGGTTTGGCTGGGCTCGCCGAACTCGGCTTGCCGTCGGTCGGCAGGTGAATGGGAAAGCACCGGTCCCCCTTGGTGTCGTTATGTTGCAGATCGACGCAGACCTTGCCGTCGTCGTCCACCTGGTCGACCCACACGCTCCACAGCAAGCCGCCCTCGGCACGAGTCTTCCCGCAGCGGTAGTGGAACGCCTCTCCTTTGCCGAACGGATCGGCCGGAATCGATTTGAGATAGCCGACCTTCACCAGTTCTCCGAGATCCGCCGGCAGCGCGCCGTGCTCCCGCACGTAAAGCTCCAGCGCCAAGGCCAGAATCACCGCGCTGCGCCGCGCCCCTTCGCGATCGACGGAGTCGACCAGCGACAGACCAGCGGGAAGAATCCTGCTCAAAAACAGGGCGCTCGGCATCCGGCCTGACAGCCCGCATTGCTCCTGAATTTCTTCGGCCGATGGGGAGCCGGCCGGTGCGCTCGCCTCGCGCTCATAGAGATCCGGCGGCCCCTTGACGACGGCCGGGCGGCGAAAACGCGGGCGATCGATGGGCCCCAGCCAGTTGGCATAGGTCAGTCGCAGTGAATGGCGCGCGTGTTCGCGAACGCCGAACACGTTAAACACCGTCGCGAGCCCCCCCATCTCGGCCTCGAACTGATCGAAGCTATTAGCGGCGAGTAAGTATTCTGCCTTAAGGCAATCGGACGTTGGCGGAGTCAGCGCCTCGATGGCGAGTGTGTCGTTGAGAGCTAGCCACAGTTGGGCCGCTGACAGCTCCGGTCGCGCCGACCAGGCAATGATCGGCTCGGTCGCCGTCGCCTGCATCGCACTGCCGACCATTCGGCCGATCATTCCGGTGTGTGTGCCGACGTGGCGGCTCGAACGGAGCACGGCCCGATACCAATTCCACGCCTCGCCCACGTGTCCCTCGGCGGACAGGCGTGACGCATCGAGCAGCGCCAGCCGCGCGAAATCGCGGCTAGCTCCGAGAGCGGGCGAGCTCAGCGTCGAGACGGTTGCCGTCCCCGGCGCGATATCCAAGTAGCCGTCGAGTTGGCTCCCCTCTCTCCAGACGTCCATCGCTTTGCGGTTGACGGTCAACCAATTGCGGACGTCGGCGTTCGCCAGGCTCCAATCCTCGACCGCCTGTACGCGGTTTTGCTCGAACGCTTTCGACGCCTCCGGTGTTTTGAGCAGCGAGCTCTCCGAAACGAAGAGCGGGGCTGCCGTGCGATAGACCTTGTCCGCATTCTTCGCGTCGTCCACTTTGACCGCCTTAAAGGCGTCGACGTCGAACGGCTCGACGTCGGGCGACCCGCTCCTCACACGCTGATAGACGCCGGACGCCACCATCAACAGCAAGACCGCGAAGAGCAACACCGTCGCCCACTTCACAATGCGGCGGACCGGATGCGGTTGGGGATCGGAGATGGGTTGCACGTTCGGCGCAAGCGACATCGGCGCAGATTTCAAGCGGCCAGTTGGGGGGGGCAATGAAAATGGGCGCAATGAAAAGCTTACTTCGGTCGATAACGAACTACCAACCCCTGCGGATCACCGATTTTTTGGCGAATTCTGTGAACGTAGCCTCGGGGTGCCCCTGAATGACGGCCATCGACCGAAAACTCGTTCAATCGACCAGATACTCACGGCGGCAGACCTTGAAGGCCTGGTGGAAGGCGTCCCCCCAGGTATAGGGGGACTTTTTCCAGTTGTCGCGAGCTTCCTCATTCCAAGCCCGCTGTTGAGCGATGAGCGCATCAGGCGTCATCGGAGGCGCCTTCGCGATCGCTCCCGCGGCAAACCGTTTCTCGAGCACGCGGCGGTGAGCGGCCATAACGTCGGCAGCGCCCCCCGCGTCGGGGACGCAGCGCCGAGTGCTGGTTTCCCGTCTTTTCTTGCGATAGTGCGCGTGATTCGTCGTAACGTGCCGGCTGCCGTCGAGGAATTCCGTTGTGATCAGCAGCACCGCCCGCGCGGGAAAGAAAAAATAATTCTCGGTGCGACGCAGATGGCCGAAGGACACCAAGGCGTCGTCGACCACGTAATAGCGTGACCCATCGCCGCTTCCCCGGGCCGTGCGATGAATCAGGTCACAGACGTGCCGTGCGCCGAGGTCCTCGATCTCGGCCGAATACTTGAGCAGCGTCGGATTCGGGTCGGCCGAGAGGTCGGTTCGCGTGTACTCGATGGGCGCCGAATGCAACGCGCCCAACCCCCGGTGCATCGCCTGGTAAAAGCGGATGACTTTGCGGAACTTAGCCCAGGCGATCCGCACGCTCCGCCAGCAACATCCACAGCGCGGCGATCGCACAGGGAAAGGCCAATTGCGGGAAGTCGTCAAAGAAAACGGCGGCCAGTGTGCCCAACACGGCCGCCGTCAACAGCGGGAACCCGCAACGCCGAATGAACGCGCCCGGTCCCCGATCGTCGGGCATCTCGACGCGTTGGCGGACGCGCTGCATCACACGTTGTTCGTCGCTGTGCGACCAAAAGAGCCGCTTGATTTCGGCGCAGAAGTAGTCGTATGCGATGCCGGCGGCCGCGTCCCGCTCGATCTTGCCGCACTGCTCGCGAAACTTGTCGAACGCCTCCAGGAAACGCGTTTCCAGCGGCCAGGCCGCCAGGCGACTGGTCAGTGCGCTGCCCCGGTCTAACCGTTCCTGCCAGATGGCTTTGACCAGCAGGCCGTCATTCTCGGGAGCGCCACAGAGAACAAACGTTGTCGTCGCCGCTTCCGGATGGCCCCGAAAGTTCTTGACCGTGCCACGGAAGATCATGCGAAAGACCAAACAGCCCTGTTTGACCTCAGGCGCCGTCAGCAACTCGCGCCACAGCGTGATCTGCGAGGGATATTCGAGCGTCTCCGGGGGATCGACAGCCGTCACGTGATCCGGATCGCTGTCGTCAAACGTCGCCTCGGCGACGCGGGCCGAGAGGGAACGGATCAAGTCCTTGTGCCGCTGCTGCGGCAGCGCGAAAATCCAGGCCTCGATCTGAAACTGGCCCGATTGCTCGGCTTCGATGGCGTTGGCCAAAAACCACCGCCGCACCATGTCGGCCAGCGCGGCCAAATCACCGGCGGAGAACAGGCGATCCACGAATTTAGCGCGGATGATTTCCATCGCCGGGCATTATGCGCGAAGGCGGCGCGGCTTTCCTCATCTATTTTCGCGTCGTTTGCGCGGGCTTTGACGGTTGTGCCGACTGCACCGTGCGATCGCGGCCACCCGGCTCCGTAGGCTGACCTATAGTTGGTCAACTTGTTGGACGCGATGTCTGGGACGCGCTCATGCCGAACCGTGCGACCGATGCGAAAACCTGCTCGTCGACCGACGTCTGGGGATGTCTGTCGCTGGTCGCGCTTGCGCTGTTTGTCTTCCTGCCGACGGTGGGCTACGGCTTCGTCAATTGGGACGATCCTTGGTACGTGCTCGACAATCCGTTGATCACGAGCTGGCGGCCGTCGAACCTAATCGAGATCGCCACCCGGCCGGCCGTGCGGAATTACGCGCCGCTGACGATGTTCGGCTACTTGATCGAACACTCGCTCTGCGGGACGTGGGCCGGCGGCTACCACCTCGTCAATGTGCTCTTGCACGCCGTTAACGCGGTGCTGGTTTACGTTTTGCTGCGGCAACTGACGTCGAGCCGGTTTATCGCCTGGATGACCGCGGCCCTCTTCGCCGCGCATCCCGCGCAGGTCGAGACCGTCGCCTGGATCTCGTCGTTCAAGGGCGTGCTGTCGGCTACGTTTATATTGGCGAGCTTAATCTGCTGGCTGCGACCGCGACCCACGCCCCGGAACGACGCTTGGGCCGTCGTCTTTCATGCGCTCGGACTGCTGGCCAAGGCCGTGGCGATTACGCTGCCCGCCGTCGTTTTCTGTTACGACGTGCTTGTGGCCGGCAAACGCGCGGCGGACGCAGCCGCGCGGCAGATCGTGCCGTGCTTGCTGGCGGGGCTGGTGCTCTTGATGACGATGTCGGCCCAGACTTCAGTGCTGGGCGGCGTGCGCGACCACTTGCACTGGAGCAAGGCCCGGGTGGCCGCGTTCGACACGGTTGTGATGTGGGACTACGTGGGCCTCTTGGTTTGGCCGCACGATCTGTGCGTGCTGTACGATCCGCCGACCACCGGGATTGCAGGAGCCATCGCGCTGGCGGGCGTCGGCTGGCTGGCCGTCGCGGCCGGTGCCTGGACTTTGCGGCGGCAGTTTCCGCTGATCGTCGTGGGACTGGTAGCGTTTGCCGCTCTGTTGTTTCCCGTGCTCAACTTCTTTCCGATCACGACCTTGATGAACGATCGCTATCTGTACCTGCCGTCGATTCCCGTCTTTGCGATGATGGCCGCCGGCCTTGAGCGGCTTTATGTCGCCGGGCGTGTGCAAGTCTCGCGTCTTGCGACGAGCGCAGACGCCGCGGACCGTCCTTCCGAGAGACGGCCCGTGCGGGTGCTGGCGCGGTCACTGGCGGCCGCCGCCTGCGGCGTCCTCTTGTTCGGCTACCTGACGGCGACACACGAGCGTCTGCCGGTGTGGCGAAATGATCTGTCTCTCTGGGCTGACGCCGTCGCCAAATCCCCAAGTTTGCCCGTCGTTCGCATCCAATGGGCCCAGTCGCTCTACGGCGCCCATCACCCGAGCGAGGCACTGGCCGTCCTGCAGCGGACCCTGCTCGACACCCGTCCCGACGAGGCCGACCGCGAGCGGATCCAGGCGACGATTACCGACTGGTCGCGGGCCCGCGTGAATTAGTTCGGTCGGGCCAGCGTCAATCCAGCGGCGCGGTCCGCAACAAGCGACTGCAAAACGGCCTGCGGCCTGCCAGCCTACGGTTGCAACTCCGCAACGGCCTTCGATTCGAGGAACGGCAAATCGAAGTGCTCAGCGCTGGCGATCGTTTTGGGGTCAACCCGGCGCAGCAAGATCGCGTAGTCACTGATGGGGTCGTTGTCGGTGATCACGGGCGCGTCAATTTTCGGCAGGAGCACCACCCTCTGCAGCGGGCCCTTCGCGGCAAGAACTTTGTCGAGGCAGGGGATTTTGCCGGCAATTTTTTTCGCCGCCAGGGGATCAAACAGAGCGGGTAAGTTGGCATCCGTCGAGATGACCATGGGCAGCTCCGGGAAAATCCAGACGTGGCGGAACACCTCCTGCGCGGTTGCGAAATAGGCAGTGCTATAGGCCTGCGAAATAAACACGCCATCGGGCTCGAGGTGCGCTTTGACTAAGCGGATGAATTCCAACGATTTCACCGCGGTCGAACCACGCAGCCCATCATCTCCCGTAATCTCGACAATCACGTTGTATCGATCGTGATCGAGAGAGAGAGCAAGCCGTCCATCCATCACGACTGGCGGATTGCTGTGGATGAGATCGGAGCTGATGTCAGGATGCCTGCTCCAGAACCTGGACACGGCCGGGCTGTAGTCGAGGTTCTTGATCTTACTCTCGGGCAAGAGCTTGACGAGGCCGCCGTTGGAGATCCCCGCGCCGACACCGACGTAGAAAATCCGGCTGTTTTTCTTCAGCAGGGCAGGGATCAACATCTGCTGCGTTCGGTATCCGCCGCAGATCTTGTGGATCGCCGGTGATTGCATCCGACCACTGACAAGATAGTCCTCTCCGGCAAGCCATGTTGAGATCCCCCAATCCTCGTCGGCTTCCACTGCTCCTTGCGTCTTGCTGAGGTCACGGTAATACGCCTGCGGAGAGCCGAGCACGAAGATCGCCAGCACCGGCAACGCGAACGCAAATCGGCGCGAATAGAAGATTGTCAAGATGAGGACAGCAAGGGCGGCTCCGATCGCGGGGATTTGCACAAAAGAAAGCCGAAGCACGTCGGGTAGCAGCACGGTTGCGGCGAGCCCGCCGAGAAATGTGCCGGCAAGATTGGAGGCGTAAACCAAACCGGCCTGCCGGGCATTCAGGCTCTTGCTCTCGCAATGGATCGCCCCAAAATACCAGCCGCTAAACAGCACGGGGAAGAAGAACAATTTGACGTGATGACGACCGAGCAAAAAAAATGTGGTGCCCAGCGAGAGTGCCAGCGCGGCCAAGATCCATCCCGATGGCACGCGAAATATCAACGCCAGGCAATTGCCACCCGCCCAGGCCACGAGGATAAACGCAAGGACAACGCTGAACAGCCAATAGGCGTCAGGCTCGACGAGTCCGAAATGCCGAAACAGGACGACTTGATAAGAGAAGCCGATGAAGCCGGCCGCGAACAACAGGGCCGCGGCGCGCGACACCGGGCCGGAACCTGACGACCTCACGACTGGTTGCGGCCGGACCAAGAGTGGCAGCAGGCCCGCACAAACGTAGAAGAGCGACGCGACCAGCACCATATGGGATAGTGACATGCTGGGGAGTAGGTAGACGCTCAATCCGCATCCCGTGGCGGCCCCCAGCGTGTTGGTCATCAAAACGAGAATCGCGGTGCGATTGGAACCGCCCAGCGTCGCGAAAGCCGCCGGATAATTGGCTCCCATAAACACCGCCAGCGTTCCGCAGGTCAGCAGAAGCAGGCCGAACAGAACGGCGTAATAAGAACCTATCCCGATGTTCCATCCCATCACGCCATCGAGCAGCCAGCAGAATGCGGGAATGAAAGCTGGCAAGAGACAGGCGCAGGCCAGTTCGACGGAGATCCACACTCGGCGCGGCCACGGGCTGCGACCGCCGAGGAGCGCGCCCAAGGCAATGCCCGCAATAAAGGCGAACGAGATCGCCGACGAGATGAAGGCATCCGCGCCGCCGGAGTGTATTGCGACGTAGCGTTGGATGGCGCACTGGGCGATGAGCGATCCGGCTCCGGACAGGAAAAGGGAAAGCAAGCCGATCAGCATCGCTCGAACATGAGCACTCTTGTCACTTCTCGCCCCGTCATCATGTGACATTCCAAGCGGCCGCGGGCGAAACGGATCTTCGAAGATCGATTTCCATCGCGCGGACGATTTTCGGGTCGTCGATTAATTTGAGTGGCGCGAGCACTTCGTCAACCGGGGCGCCGCGATCGACGGCCGAGAGCCCGTATCGTTCTGTTTGCGGCAATCTCATCTCGGAGACTTTCATCGTACGGTGTCCGCCGCATCGACGACGACCGGAAGGGTTAGCGTGCGTCGACCCTGGGCATCGAGAAACCGCAAGGAGGGAAAATCGATCGCTCTCAAATCAGTCTTTTGCGGCATGACAATCCGCAGCGATTGATCAGCGCCGCCGATGTCGATCGGCCCAGTTGCGGCCGGCAACAGCAAACGATCGGCGGTATCCATCAGCTTCAGGCAGTCGGAGTCGGGCCCGGCGGTCGACTTCAAAACTTGGGACCCCGAGTTCCGAGCGAGGTCGACCAACTCGACCGCGGCAACCCCTTGCAGATTCAGGGCAGCCGGTAGTCGCAAAAATAGGGTCGGATTGGGAGCGGCGTCGTTTGTGGCTCGTCGCTGAAAGGCGCAGTCGTCAAGGGTGAGGTCTGTGCGTCCTTTGCGCACCAGCAACCGCGTGGGGCCGACGCGCCCGAGAAGCTGGAACCGCGCGGAAATGAAATCGAGAAACTTCATCTTTGGCGGAACGGGGTTCCAGGGATTCGGGTTGTCGATAAACAACAGACGCGGGCAGTCGCGGTGCGCCTGAAGCAAACGCTCGTCGTCGACCGGATCCATCTGAGCCCAGAGGTTACTGATCGGCACGACGTCGCTCGCCGGTCGCTGCTCTGCCCAAAAGTGCAGACTTTCCAATCCGAAACGGGCAAAGACGCAGTCCGACGACCGGCGCACGTTTGTCGCTAGAAACGTGCAATAAACCGCGTCGCGCTCCGGCATGCGCGTCCAATGACAGCCGGGGAGGTCGAGCGGAATGAGCGAGCGATATTCTTCCTCCGCGTCGATCATCGACACCAGCCCGATCAGCAGTGCCGCTGCCAGTAAAACGGTGTTTGCCTTTGCGGGCAGCGCCGCCACGCCGGCTCTCAGTCGATGGAAGAGGCCCAGCTCGCGGCCCACGTCCGCCAGTAGCGCGAGCGCGATTCCCACCATCAAAAAGACCGCAAAGTGAAAAGGTCGTCCGGCCAGGTGCACAACCGGCAGCAAGTGCAACAACTCGAGACAAGCGCCTGCGACCAGCCCCAAGCGCGCATAGTCTGTCGCTCCTCTGGCCGCCTGACCCGGCGATTGGATCAAAATCAGCCAGCAGAGCGGCAATGTCAATCGGAGCCAGGTCATGTCCCAGGGGGGCGCGGTCAGCATGCCTGCGACAATCCACCCGCAGAGAATGGCCTTAAGCGGCACCAGAAATTTGCGAATCGAGGGCTCGAATTGTAGCGCCAAGCAGCCCGCGCCCGCGGTCAGCAAGGCCCAGAGAGACGTGACGCTGAGAAGAGTCCACGCGACACCGAAGATTTCATAGGTGCGGGCCCGCATCGAGGCGACCGCGACGGCAATGACGGCCGCTCGCTTGAGCGCCGGTGCAATGGACTCAAACAGGTTCGGTTGCCGGACTGCGAGATCGCGCACTTCTTGATAAACATCGAGCGCCAACACAACTGCGACGATCGGCAATACCAAGCTGCCAATCAGGACCTGGCTGCCGGTTACGGGAAAGATTTGTAACGGTTGCAGACACGCGGTGAAGCACAAGAACAATCGGAAAAACCAGGCCCGCTCGTCCAGCTCCCGTCCTGCCGGAGGCACGAGCAACAACCACACGAGGGGCAAGCCGAGCGACAACGGCAGGAAGACTTCGTGATTTCGCGATGCGGCAATTAAGAAGACCATCACACAAGCGACGATCCGCAGCGGGGCCAGCAATAGGGTCCAAGATGGCGTGCGCCCGAGGGCCGCTAGCCCCAGGACGGTCGCGGCGGAGACCCACACCAGCCCAAACGCCGAGACCGGCAGAGGCGTGCCGACCGGCGCACTCGCAAAATTTCGGTAGGTGCGCAGAAAGAGTGCATTGGACATGCCCGTGAGCGTGTTGCCTTGCCAGAGAGCAAAAACCACCATCGGCCCTGCGACCAACAGACCGCCCAGTCCGCACCACAGGATTTCCTTGAGCCCGACCATGCCCGAGGGGACGCGGAAACAAGCGAGGGCGACGCCGGGCAGCAGCGAGCAAGTCGCTAAAAAACAAAAGCCCCCGTATCCGTCGCCGAAACGCGATCTCATCAGCGTTACGGGCAGAACCAAGGTGGCGCAAGCTCCCGCGCACCTCAGGAGGTACCACAGCCGGGAGGACCGCGGAGTCAGCGCCAGCAGCGTGAGCGTCAATCCGAGCAGGTAGAAAACGCCCACGTTCACCTTCGTTAAGGCCATCGCCGCACCGAGCCCGCCGAGCACGAGCAGGGCGATTCTTCGACGTTCGATCGTCGCTACGGCCACATACAGAGCGGCTGCCAACAGCAGCGCAACCACTTCCTGGGGATGCCCCGGCTCGCGGCTCAATACGAACAGCTGGCAAACCGAGAGGATCCACACCAATGCGGTGAGTCCGACGCGCCAGGCAAAGCGACTCGCCAATCGCCATGCCGTCATGGCCAATAGCAGCGTCGTGAGCAGCCAGGTGACAAGCGATTCGATCCTCAGGGCGTCATTGCCGAGGGGAACGCGCAGCACGCCGAAGACCAGCCAGCGCACGAACAGATAGAACGGGCCGTAGAGACAGTTGACCCGGTCATAAATGGCGTGTCCGTCCAGCATGTGCTGAACGAACAGCAGCACGACGCCCTCGTCATCGTAGGGCACAATGCAGATGAATGCGGAAAAGCAGGCGAAAGAGACGCCGCCAAGCACCGCTCCCAAGACCAGCGCCGCTGTCAGAAAACGGCTGATCGGGATTCCTGATCTCGTGGCCGTGGACGGAAAGGGCGGCTGCAACGAAGCGTGGGCCGTCATTGAGGATCGCTCGTTGCGGCGGAGGGAACGTCGATCGGACGTGTCGAGTCGGGGCCGATGGTATGGAAATCCATTATTCGAGCGTGCGCAGTCGTTGTCAAACGCCGATCCGCCGCGCCGACGCGAGCAGCGCGGCGTCGTTCGCTCAGCGAATCGGGACGTCCGCTTCGAGCGCGACCGGAAGTGTCAAGAGCCGCAGACCATTGCCATCGACAAAGCGCAAAGCCGGATACTCGGCCTGGTCCAACTGAATCGACGTGGGAACAATCAGCCGAAAGTTGCGACCCGGCGCCGTCAGTTCGGCCGGACGATTCCGCGAAGGCAAAAGGGTTCGACCTTGAGTGTCCTTGAGGATCAGCGTTCGCTCAGGCTGTTCACCGGAGGTCGACGCCAGCGCCTGGTGTTGATCGAGATCGACGAGCGTGATTGCCGCCACTGCGTCTAACTTTGGAACGCTCGGGAGCCGCAAGTACAGGACGTTCGGAGAGACACTGCCTGCTTTCGCCTGAAAGGCGCAGTCAAACAGCTCGAGGTCCGTGCGCTCTTTGCGGACCAGAAAGCACGTGGTACCGACGCGCGCAAGCATCCGGAAGTGGCCCTGCACGTAGCTCAGAAAGTTCATTTTCGGAGTGTCGGCACTCCAGGGGTTGGGGGTATTGATGAACATCATCCGCAGGCGATCGCGGTAAGCATCCAGCAGCGCCTCATCCGCCGAGCGATCCATGCCTTCCCACTGGTTTCCAATGATCACTCTCGAAGCGGGACGTTGATCAACCCAGAAATAGGCGCTCGCCAAGCCGAAGCGGGGAACGAAGCAATCGGAAGAAGCGCGCACGTTGGCGGTCACGAAGTAATAGAACGATGCGTCACGCTCCGACACCCGCGTCCAACGGCAGCCCTTAAGATTCAGCGGGTCCGACTGAAAATATGTCATGCCGGACGCAAACGTCGCAAGCCCCGCCACGACGAGCGCGGAAAGCATGACGGCGAGATTCAAACGGGCAGTCCGCTCAAGTGAGCGCAGCGGATCGATAAGGCCCAATGCCCGAGCCAGGTCATAGAGCAACAGAGCCGCGACGAACAGCATGAGCACGTGGCCCAAATGCAATTGGGCTTGTCCCGCTTCGATGATTGGCAAGAGGTGAAGTGGCTCCAGGCAGGCGGTCAGGAGCAACGCGAGCCGCCCGAGCGATCCCGGTCCGCTCATAAAACTGCCTGCTGGAGGAATCAGGAGGACCCAACTGAGCGGCAGAGCATAGCCCATCCAGGTTGTGTCCCACAGGCGTGAAGTCATTGAGCCCGCGATCACAATTCCGCAAACAAGCAACCGTAGCGGCGCGAGCAACGTTTGCTTCGGCGATTCGATCCGAAGGACGGCCAGACCCAATCCCGCCGCCGCGAGCGACCAGACACTCGTCAGGCTCGGAAAGGGGATGGAATGCCCCAGGATTTCGTACGAACGAAATCGAATCAGAACGACCGCCGGGGCAATTGTCGCCAGCAGGCGCAATGCTCGCAGGATTGGCCCATTCGGGACGGGTCGAAGCCCGTTAAAGAACTCCCGGACAACGCAGAATTCGCCACCCAAATCCGAGAGAAGTACGACGGTCGCCAATGGCAGCATCAGCGTGCCGACGTACATCTGGCTCCCCGCCATCGGATAGATTTGCAGCGGCTCAACCACGGCAGAAAAGGCGAGCAGGACTCGAAAGAACCAATCGCGCTCGCTCAACGAGACACTGGGAGACGGAACGAGCAACAACCAAGACAGCGGCAATACGTAACAGAAGCGCCCCTGCGGGTCCCACCACCACGACGTCAGCGACGCAAGCGCGGCGCCGCTGGCGACCAACCGCAGAACCCAAAGCAGGCGTCTTATTCGAGCGGACGAGGGATCGGCCAAAGCCGTCAGGCTGAAAGCAGCACCGACAATAGCCCAGCCAATGATGAAGGGAGGCAGCAGTAAGCGCCTGCCGTAATTGGACCCGCCATATTCGCGAGCCGGCCTGAGGATCAACGCATCGAGCATTCCACTGATGGAGTTCCCATCGGACCCGGCGAAGCCTGCCATGATCAGCAGAATCACAAATCCACCCGCCGCGGCAGCGAGCCAATCACCAAAGCCGAGGCGACCGCCGGGGACTCGGAACGCGAGAATCAGACAGCAGGGCAACAGACTGACGGTCATGAAAAAACACAGACCCGCGTAACCGTCTGCCAGTCGAGATCGCATCAGCGCTAGCGGCAAGACGACGACGCCGATCGTGAGCAGACATTTTAAGAGCGTCCGAACTGGCGAAGGTCGCGTCAAAGCCGCGAGGGCCAAGGCCAAGGCGATGCAATAGAAAACGCCCACGTTGATTTTGGTCAGGACCAGCGCGGTGCCGATCCCACCCAGAACGCAGAGCGGAAGGCGTGGGATCGCCGACTTCGTAATCGCCGCGGTCCAGAACGCCAGGGCAAGCAAGACGGCAATGACCTCCTGCGGATGATTCGGTTCATAACTCAGCACCGACAAATGCAGGACGGAAAGAGTGCCCGCGATCGCGGCGAGACCGAAGGCAAAGCAGCTTTTTCCCGCAATACGCCAGGCCGTGACCGCCAGGATCAGCGCGGCCAGGCACCAGCTCGCGAATGTGACGGCCCGGCCCGCGTCGTTCGTGAGGGGAAGCCTCAGCAGTCCAAACAAGATCCAGCGTTCGAAGAAATAGAAGGGCCCGTAGACACTGTGAATGTCGTCGTAGATTGCTCGTCCATCGAGCAAGTGGCGGACGAAAAGGAGATGCTTTCCTTCGTCATCGTAAAGCTTGAACGTGCTGAAGAGGGTGAAAAAGCAATAGGCCGAGCAGCAACCGACAACGCTGACCGCGAGCACGCGCACAAGAAGGCGCTCGACATCGAATCGGCCGGAGGAGCGCACAGCACCAGCCTGAGTTGGCCCAGCCGGTTCCAGACGTCGAGCGTCGGCAGCACTCTCGGGATGCGACGTTTCCTGCACGTTGGGGCCGATTTAGCGCGGTGCTGCGGAAGGATGACTTGTCGGATCGCACCGCTCGTGTCCGCCCGGCGCGTGCGTAAGACGCGCTCTGGCTCCACCTGCATTATCCCTGACCGCCGGGCACCGTCAAACGCATGCCTCCCGCCGCCGAGGGTGCCCAAACGCCCGGGTGGTTCGCTGTAAACGCGACGGGCGGGCTATTCAGGCGGCAGCCTGGCCAAATATCATGGAGGGAATTTGGAGCGATTGGTCGCTCGCGGTCCTGTGTGTCCTTCTGATTCAAGGAATCGCGTTGGAGCTCGACGGGCGGACAATTCTCGTCACCGGTGGCGCGGGCTTTATCGGCTCCCACCTCGTTGATGCGCTCGCCGATTGCACGGTGCGCGTCGTTGACGACTTTTCGACGGGCCGTCCAGAGAACCTGGAGCACCGGGCTACCCAAGGCCAACTCGAGGTCGTGCGCGGCGATTTGCGGGATCCGGCGCTCCTGCCCCAGATCTTGCAAGGCGTCGACGTGGTGTTTCACCTGGCGTGTCGCGGCGTGCGGCACTCGATCGGTCATCCGGTCGAAAACCATGAGGTGAACGCGACAGGCACCTTGCAGTTGCTCGAGGCGGCCCGTCGCACCCGGGTTCAGCGATTTGTGCACGTTTCGTCGTCAGAAGTGTATGGCACGGCTCAGTCGGTCCCGATGGATGAAAGTCATCCAACCAGCCCCGAAACAGTCTACGGGGCCTCAAAGCTGGCTGGCGAATGCTACGCGCGTGCCGCGCATCAGACCTACGGCTTTCCGACGGTCGTCGTGCGTCCGTTCAATAATTTTGGTCCCCGCAGCCATCATGAGGGCGATTCCGGCGAGGTCATTCCGCGGTTTATCGTCTGGGCGCTGAATGGGCAGGCGCCGATGATTTTCGGGGACGGCGCTCAAACGCGTGACTTCATCTACGTGGAAGACACGGCCCACTGGCTCCGCCGGGCGGCGGAATGCGATGCGCTCATCGGCCAAACGGTCAATCTCGGGTCCGGCACTGAGACGTCGATTCGCGAACTCGCCGATCTCGTTTACGACGTCGCGCGCGGGGAGCAGATTTCTCCCGAATTCCGGGCAGCGCGGCCCGGCGACGTGCGGCGACATGTGGCAGGCATCGCCAAAGCGCGACGAATGCTCGGATTCGAGACCCGAATTTCGCTGCGCGAGGGGATCGAAAGAACTGTTGCGTACCTGCGATCCAGGGGCGACGATGTGGGCAGACTCCTTGCGGAGACCCAAAGAATCAATTGGGTGATGAGCGACAGCGAAGCTTCCTCACAGGTGCGCGAAAGCGGGAAAGCGTCGGCGTGATACCGATCACGAAGCCTTATTTCGGCTCAGAAGAAGCCCAGGCGGCCGCCGCCGTCATCGAAAGCGGTTGGGTCACACAGGGGCCGAAGGTCGCCGAATTCGAGCGGGCCGTCGCCGATTACTGCCAGACTGCGGAAGCGGTGGCGGTGAGCAACTGCACGGCGGCTTTGCATTTGTCGCTGTTGGCACTGGGCGTCGGGCCCGGAGACGAGGTGATCTGCCCGTCGATGTCATTCATTGCCACGGCGAATTCGATTCGGCACGCCGGCGCGACGCCCGTTTTTGCCGACGTCGATTGCCAGACCTACAACCTCGACCCGGACGCCACCGAAGCGGCGATCACACCGCGGACCAAAGCAATCCTGGTCGTGCACCAGATTGGAATGCCGGCCGACATCGACCGCTTCCTTGCGATTGGAGCCCGATACGGAGTCAAGATTCTAGAGGATGCCGCCTGTGCCTTCGGTGCCCGATACAAGGGCCGGCCGATCGGCGGACACAGCGAGTTGGCTTGCTTCAGCCTGCATCCCCGCAAGGTCATAACCACCGGCGAAGGCGGCATGATCACGACCAATAGTCGCGAGCACGCGCAGCGCTTGCGGCTGTTGCGGCAACATGGCATGAGCATTTCCGACGCGGTCCGCCACGCCTCGAATCAGGTGCTCACCGAGCAGTATGTTTGCGTGGGCTACAACCAGCGGATGACCGATATCCAAGCGGCCATCGGCGTCGAGCAGATGAAAAAGCTCGATTGGATCGTGCGTCGACGGATCGAGTTGGCAGGCCGTTACACGCAGGCCTTGGCCACTCATCCCTGGTTGTCACCGCCGCACGTTCCTGAATTCGCGCAGCCGAATTTTCAGAGCTACGCCGTTCGTATCAAAAAGGACGCCCCATTCGAACGGGACGAGTTGATGCAGCGGCTGCTCGACCGCGGAATCGCCACGCGTCGAGGAATCATGTTGTCGCATTTGGAGTTCCCCTATCGGAACTCTGCAACCGATCTCCCACAATCGGAACAAGCCAGCGCCCATTCGCTCTTGCTACCCTTATTTCCACAAATGGAAGTCGGCGATCAAGACGTCGTGATCAACGCCTTGCGAGAGTGCGCAACGGCGCCTCCTTTGTGCGCGCAGTCCCTTCCATGAACCTGCCGACTTTCCTGATCGCCGGCGCGCCGCGTGCCGGAACAACGTTCCTCTACGAAATTCTTGACGGGCACCGCGACGTTTACCTGGCCAAGCCGCGCAACCCCGAACCAAAGTTTTTTTTGGTTGACGAAGAATTCCAAAAAGGTCTCGGCTATTACTCGGGGAGGTATTTCGCGGGTGTGGAGGGCCAAACGGCGGTCGGAGAGAAATCGACGAATTATCTGGAAAATCCGCACGTGGCAGGTCGCATCCGTTCGCTGCTGCCGGGCGTCAAACTGCTCTTCACACTCCGAAATCCGATCGAGCGCGCGTTTTCGAACTTTCTCTGGTCCCAAAAGAACGGCCTCGAAACCCTGCCTTTTGCAGACGCGGTGGAGACGGAGCAAGTTCGTGAGGCCGAGTATCCGCCTGCCTATCGCTACTCGCGGCCCTTTTCCTATGTGTCGCGCGGTTTGTACGCCGCACATTTGCGGCCCTATCTGCTCGCATTTCCTTCGGACCAGATTAAAGTGGTCCTTCTCGACGATCTCGAAGAAAAGCCCCAGGTCGAACTCGACGCGATCTGCCAGTTTTTGGGTGTACGAGAGTTGCATTCGCCGGGCGACCTACATCGCCGCGTCAACACTGCTCGGGTCGGCGATGAGCAGATCGGGGAAGCGACTCGTGCCAGGTTGCAAGACGGTTTCCGTGCACCCAATCGGGAATTGGCCGACCTCTTGAAGCGGGATCTCTCCCATTGGACGTAGCGGGCGAGCAATTCAATCTGATTTGCCTCACGGTCGACGTTGAGTGGGCGCACCCCGACGTTCTGCACGACCTGGTCGAAACTATCACTGCCCGCAGTCTCGAGGCGACGTTCTTCTCGACGCACGCTGGAATCCAAGTGCCCGGCCACGAGCGGGCTCTGCACCCGAATTTCCTGCGTTCGGGTGAAACGATGCGACAACTGGGCACTCGAGCTGCCGCCATGACCGATGTCGACGTCTACCGCCATGTGGTCGAAACAACGCACAGCTTCTGTCCCGAGGCGGTGGGAGTGCGCGGTCATCGGCAATTTTTCGACTCAACGCTTTTGCCGATCTACAAAGAATGCGGATTGCGATACGACAGCAGCCTGTTCCTCCCGCTGGCTGGGGGCTTGGCGCCGGTTATGAAGCCGCACGACATTCTCGAGTTGCCGATTTATTACATCGATCACAGTGACCTCAACGCTCGCTATACCGATTTCGACGTCGCGGCACTTGGGCTCGATCGACCGGGGTTGAAAGTGTTCGACTTCCATCCCAACACGGTCTTCATCAACGCCGCTACGAATGGGCAGTACGATGCCTCGAAGGCCCACTATCACGACCCGAACAAACTGCTGGCGATGCGGCAATCAGGCGCCGGCGCGCGAACTCTCTTGATCCGGCTTCTCGATTTCATCGCCGGCCAGCGCCGACCGACCGCGACTCTCGCAGAAGTGGATCGACTCTGGCGCACGGCCGCAGTTCAGCGGTGATCCGAGCGAAACACGGGCAGACCGTTCGATGCAGATCACCGTTTACACCGATAAGCACCGCGCCCTCTGGTCCCGATTTCTCGCCGGGTCCGTCAACGGCACCCTTTTTCACAGCCAAGAGTTCCTCGACTACCATCCCGCGGGCCGATTTTCGTGGCATCACCTGATCTTCGGTAATCCGGGCGAGCCCTTGGCGGTGATGCCGGGAGCCATTCACTTCGATGCAAACGGCAAAGCCGGCTATCGCTCCCCCTCCGGGGCAACGCTTGGCGGACTCGTCTTGCGGCCCCGGACGAGCCTTTCGCAGACGATCGAGTTGGTGCAATCGTTGGTGACGTACGGCGGCGAGTCGGGGTGGTCGTCGATCGTCCTCGGGACGGTGCCCCCGCTCTATTGGCCGACGCCGGACGACGCGCTGGAATTCGTGCTCCGCGACGCAGGCTTCGCCACCACGCCCCAGTTGATGTTTTATGTGCCTTTGAAGCAAGCGGGGTCGGAGTCGGACTTGCTCCAGCTGGTTCCGTCGGCAAAACGCTGGGAGTTTCGCAAGTCGCTACAGCAAGGCTTGGAAATCCGCGCCGCCGAGACACCCGATCAAATCGCGCAGTTTTACGAAGTCCTGAAGATCAACAAGGCCGCACATGGCACCCAACCCGTACACTCTCTTGAAGAGTTGCTGGGGCTTGGGCAGCGTTTTCCCGATCGCATCCGCATCCTCTGCGCGATCAAAGAGGGAGAAACGTTAGCCGGAATTTATCGCGTTGCCGCGACCCCGCGCGTCTCGTACACTCAATATATTGCCGACCGACCCGATTCTCGGGACGTGCAAGCGACACGTTTCGTGCTGTTTCACACCCTCCAAGAGCTCGTCCAGGCCGGAGTCGAATTCCTCGACCTGGGCCCGTCGGTCCAATTGCCCATCGTTCGCCGGGGTGGCGTCGTCTTTAAGGAGTCGGTCGGTGGGTTCGGCTGCGAGCGTCGGGAGTGGATTTTGAGACTGTCGCAGCCCCAGGCCGGTTGACCCCAATCCTTTTTCCAGAGTCGCCCGAGCGCTCGACGATGATGTCTCCGAAGTCACGACTCAGCATCATCATCCCGGCGTTCAACGAAGAAGAAAATCTGCCGGAGATCGTCAAGCGGCTGCAGGCGCTCGATCCGGCGCTGGCTGAACGCGGGCTCGAACTGGAAATCGTCGTTGTTGACGACCACTCCAGCGACGCCACCTGTCAGGTGGGAAAGGCTCTGGCAAGCAAGCACCCCGGCATGCGCTATGTGCGGCTCTCGCGCAATAGCGGCTCGCATATCGCCTGCGCTGCCGGACTGGACCAGTGCACGGGCGATGCGGCCATCGTAATGGCCGCCGACCTGCAGGATCCCCCCGAGATCGTCCTCAAGTTGGCTGATGAATGGCAACGGGGCAACGACGTCGTTTGGGCCGTCCGCTCCAAGCGCGAAGGGGAATCGTGGAGCACGCTTCTGACCTCGTGGCTCTTTAACTCGCTCATGAAACACGCCTTTCCCGATCTCCCGCGGAAGGGGGCCGATTTTGTTCTCGTCAGCCGCCGCGTGATCGACGCGTACAACGCGATGCGGGAGAAAAACCCGAACATCAACCTGGCATTTCGCTGGTGCGGATTCCGCCAGGCGTCATTCGAGTACGTGAAGCAAGCACGTCACGCAGGCAAGAGCCGTTTCACTCTGGCAAAAAAACTCAAGGTTTTTGTCGACTCGATTGTCGGCTACAGCTACGCGCCGCTGCGAGTGACGGCGGTGCTCGGTGCGAGCCTGTTCGTCGTCGGTTTCGTCGCCGCCTTGGCGGCCGTTGTCGGGCGACTTGCCGGCGCCTCCTGGACCACTTTTGGCATCGCGATGGTTCTGGCAGTGACGCTGGCGGGGCAAGGCATCACGCTCGTGGCGCTTGGCCTGCTCGGGGAATATACGTGGCGGGCACTCGATGAAGCGCGCGGTCGACCACGCTATCTGATCGCAGAATC
Source organism: uncultured Planctomycetaceae bacterium (assembly GCA_963800135.1). GTDB lineage: Bacteria > Planctomycetota > Planctomycetia > Planctomycetales > Planctomycetaceae > DASPSM01. Next base: position 1,084,645 of record CAWCZR010000004.1, read on the forward strand.
CGCCGGACCGACAGCCGTCGATTCGGCGGCGTGGAACGCAACCCGCGAACCTGTCATCGAACAGAAATTGCGGGTTGCAACGCAGGAAAGTTGGGAAGGCAGATGAGCGACTCGCGAACGATCGGCGTCGCCGTGATTGGGTGTGGGTATTGGGGGCCTAATCTGGTCCGCAATTTCTCGGTCTGCGCGGACACACGCGTTGTGGCTGTTTGCGACAAGGACGTCGGCCGGCTCAAGCGCGTCGCAGCGATTTGCCCAACCGCGAAGCTGACCGGCAATTTCGACGACGTTCTGGGCAACGCCGAAATTGAAGCCGTGGCGATTGCCACCCCAGTGGCCACGCACGTTCACTTGGCGACGGCCGCACTGGAAGCCGGCAAGCACGTTCTGGTCGAAAAGCCCCTGGCGGGGAACGTCCGCGACGCGGAGCTGCTCGTCCGCAGAGCTGCCGAGGCCGGCCGCATCTTGATGGTTGACCACACGTACCTCTACAGTCCGGCGATCCGCAAAATCAAAGAACTCGTCGACAAGGGCGAGTTCGGCGAGCTCTTTTACATCGACAGCGTGCGGATCAATCTGGGGCAGTTCCAGAGCGATATCAACGTCCTCTGGGATCTTGCTCCGCACGATCTCTCGATTATCGATTACTTGCTCGGCCGGATGCCCCGCAGCCTGGCCGCGATGGGCGTCTCCCATACCTCCAGTGAGCTGGAGGACGTGGCTTACCTGAATCTCGACTTCGGCAACTCGTTGATGGCCACCTTTCACGTCAATTGGTTGAGCCCAGTGAAGCTGAGGCACACGATCATCGGCGGCAGCAAGCGGAGCGCCGTCTACAACGATCTCGATCCGGTCCAGCCGATTCAGATCTACGACAGCGGGATCCAGCTCGGCCAATCCTCGGAAGCGCGGTATGGCGCCCTGGTGAGCTATCGCATGGGAGACATTTGGTCTCCTTACGTGTCGCGTAGCGAAGAGCCCCTGCAGAATGTCGTCCGCCATTTTGCCGACTGCATTCTCCAGAACAAGCAGCCGCTCACCGACGGCGAATCGGGGCTGCGCGTGGTGCGGATCCTCGAGGCGGCCCAGCGCAGCATTAAAGCGCAGGGCGGCCGCATCACCTTGTGATCACTTTTCGTCGCGTCTCAATGATGAACAAGCTGCGCCTGGCGGTCGCGATTCTGCTGACCGCCCTTGTCCTTCCGGCCTGCTGGGGCCTGGCAATTGTCGCGGCCTCGACTGGAGGTCGCAGCGTTGGCGCCTATACGCTCATTTCGCTCGCGGCAACCTGTGTCGTCGTTGCTCTCAACTTTCACTTGAGTGGCCGACCGCCGTCCAAAAGTCGCGGATTCGCAGTGTTTGGCGCGGCCTTGATTCTCTGGGCCGCGGTCGTCGCCGGCTGGGTTGCCTTTTCGAACGGGCCTGCGCTTCCCGGTTGGCTCGTCTTTCTGGGGCTTTATCCGGCCACCCTGTGGATCGCCTGGACCGCCTGGATGTTCGTGGCTCCCCTGCGGTGGAGCGTACGGCTGGGTACGTTGGCGCTGTTCGCGCTGCTGATCGTGCCGTTCGTCTATTACCTCGAGATTGAGGGAGCCACCGCCAGCGGACGCGTCGACTTCGATCTTCGACCGCCGCACAGCCTCAGCCGAGTGGTTCGCTCCGCCTTCGCCGATCTCACGGGCCGGGAAATCGTCCTTCTTCCCAAGAGTGAATCTCCGCCGCCTCCCGGAGTGACCGGCGTCAAGAGCCGCTATACGAAGTACGAATATCGAATCCCGATGCGGGACGGCAAACGGCTGTTCACGGCGGTTTACGTTCCGAAGGATGACAGCCGGCCTTACCCAATCCTGCTCTACCGGACCCCTTACAACATTCGACCCTACGGCGCCGATCAATTCCGCGAACAGCTCGGCCCTTCACCCCAGTTAGAGAAATCCGGCTACATCTTTGCCTACCAGGACGTTCGCGGCCGCTGGATGTCCGAGGGAGAGTTTGTGCACATGCGGCCGTGTAAAGATGCGAAGACGGGGCCCACAGACATCGACGAAAGTACGGACACGTACGACACCATTGACTGGCTGCTCAAGCATGTCGGCAACAACAATGGCAAGGTCGGCCTATGGGGCATCTCCTATCCCGGGTTTTATGCGGCCGCCGGAATGATTGGCGCGCACCCTGCGCTCTTGGCCGTCTCTCCGCAAGCGCCGATCACGGATTGGTTCATGGGAGACGACTGGCACCACAACGGTGCGTTGATCCTCGCGCACATGTTCAGCTTCATGTCGCGTAACGACCGGCCCCGCCCTGTTCCCACCAACAAGATCGACACGACCTTCGACTACAAGACGCCCGACGGGTACGCCTTCTTTATGAAGCTCGGCTCGTTGCTCGACGCCGGCCGCACCTATCTCCGCGGCAAATCCACATTCTGGGATGAGTCGCTTCAGCACGGCACTTACGACGATTTTTGGAAGTCGCGCAATCTGCGACCGCACCTCACGCACATCCGTCCGTCAGTGCTGACCGTGGGAGGTTGGTTCGACGCTGAAGACCTTTTCGGGTCGCTCGAGGTGTTTCGCTCACTACAGAAGAATTCGCCCGCGACCACCAGTGAGCTGGTAATGGGACCCTGGTCGCACGGCGGCTGGGCCGAGACGGACGGTGCGGCGCTGGGAGACGTTCAGTTCGGTGCTAGGACCGCGGACTTCTACCGCGGCGAAATTGAATTCCCGTTCTTCGAGCACATTCTGAAGGGCACGCCCGAGTCGCCGCGACCAAAGGCTTGGATCTTCGAGACCGGCACCAACGTGTGGCGAAAATGGGCGAACTGGCCTCCCCCGAACGCGCGCCCAAAATCGTTTTATTTCCGCGAGCAGGGAAAACTCAGCGAAGTCTCCCCGGCCGGCGCGGGCGAGAAGGCGCCGGGCGAGTGGGACGAATACGTCAGCGATCCGTCCCGTCCCGTCCCTTACACCGAGAAGATCGTTGCCCGCATGAGCAAGGATTACATGACGGCAGACCAGCGATTTGCGTCGCGCCGGCCCGACGTGCTGGTTTACACCAGCGACGTGTTGGAGAAAGACGTGACCATCGCCGGACCGATGCAAGCTGATCTTTTCGTTTCGACCACAGGCACCGATTCGGATTGGATCGTCAAACTGATCGACGTCTACCCGGACGACTACCCCGACAGTCCGGGCTCAGACACCCACATGGGCGGCTATCAGCAACTGGTTCGCGGCGACGTCATGCGAGGTAAATTTCGCGAAAGCTTCGAAAAGCCTCAGCCGTTGGTTGCGGGCAAGCCGGAGAATTTGAAATTCACCTTGCAAGATATCTGTCACACGTTTCGGTCCGGACACCGGATCGTGGTGCAAGTGCAGTCGACGTGGTTTCCGTTGGTCGACCGCAATCCACAGACGTTCACGGACATCTACCGCGCCCAGCCGAGCGACTTTCACCCCGCGACACAGCGAGTTTATCATTCACGCGACAAGGCGTCGCGACTTTCCGTCCTCATTCTGCCGTGAGCTTCTCGGAGTAAGGACGTCTCGTACCGACGCGGGGGAAATTCGTCGATTTCCGCTGCTTGCGAAGCGTAAGTTGACGCCATAGGATCGACGAACAGCTCATTTTTTTGCGTGCTTCCCATGCCGATCGCCGACAGCGTCAAGCTCGCCGCCAACGTCTCCATCCCCCAGCCATCGCTTGTCAATTTGTATGGCTGCAGTGTGGGAGAGGAGACCAAGATCGGCACGTTTGTGGAAATCCAGAAGAATGCCCGTGTCGGTCGGAGGTGCAAGATCTCGTCGCACAGCTTGATTTGCGAGGGAGTCACGATTGAGGACGAAGTCTTTGTCGGCCACGGCGTGATCTTCACGAACGACATCTACCCGCGGGCGACCGATGATGCGGGTCGCTTGCAGACCGATGCCGATTGGCAAGTGATCCCCACGCACGTCAAGTCCGGTGCCTCGATCGGCAGTCACGCGACGATCCTTCCCGGGCTGACGGTCGGAACCGGCGCGCTCGTCGGCGCGGGCGCCGTCGTGACCCGAGACGTGCCCGACTTTGCAATCGTCGTTGGCGTGCCAGCGCGCGTCGTCGGCGACGTACGAACTCGTAACGCCCGCTCCCACGCCGCAACGGCGCTCGGATCGAGTCAGGAAGACGTCGGGTCGGAACCGGCTGTTTGAGGTTTCGTGCGACCGCACCGCCATCACTTCGGGACCCGCGACTATGATTCCTTTGGTCGACCTGCAAGCTCAGTACCGCAGCATCAAAGCCGAAGTCGATCTCGCTGTGGCCCGTGTCATGGAAAACGGGCAATTCATTTTGGGCCCCGAGGTCGACGCGTTTGAAACCGAGTTCGCGGCTTTCTGTGGGGCGAAGTTTGCCGTGGGCCTCAACTCGGGGACGAGCGCGCTGCACTTCGCGCTCTTGGCCGCGGGAATTGGGGCGGGGGACGAAGTGATTACCGTCCCGATGACGTTTGTGGCGACGGTGGCGGCCATTCTTTACACCGGGGCGCGGCCCGTATTCGTCGATGTCGACCCGCACTCGTGCACGATGGATCCCCAGCGATTGGAAGCCGCCGTCACGCCCCGCACGAAAGCGATCCTCCCCGTGCATCTTTACGGTCGCGTGGCGGAGATGGATCCGATCGTGGCCGTCGCCAGAGGCCACAATCTGCTGGTGATTGAAGACGCGGCGCAGGCGCACGCGGCGGCCTATCACGGGCGGAAGGCCGGGACGATCGGTGCGATCGGCTGCTTCAGCTTTTATCCGGGAAAGAATCTGGGCGCCTACGGGGAAGCGGGGGCCGTCGTGACCGACGATCCCGAGATCGCGCGCGCGATCCGAATGCTACGGAACTGGGGGCAAGAGCGGCGGCACCACCACGAATGCAATGGCTATAACTATCGACTCGAAGGGATGCAGGCCGCCATCTTGCGCGTGAAGTTGCGACGGCTCGGCGACTGGACAGAAGCCCGTCGCGCGCATGCCCGTCTCTACGATCGCCTGCTGGCCGACGGCCCCGTGAAAACGCCCGCCGTCGCCCCGGACGGGCAGCACGTCTATCACATTTATGGCGTGCGGACGAACCGCCGAGACGAAGTTCTGGCCCAGCTCGAAAAGCAAGGCATTCAGGCATCCGTCCATTACCCCTTCCCCGTGCACCTGCAACGCGGTTACGCCGAACTAGGCTATCGGGAAGGCGATTTTCCGGTCTCAGAGGCACTCGCCCGGGAAGAACTTTCGCTGCCGTTGTATCCCGAATTGACCGAGGAACAGATTCGGACCGTCGTGACTGCTGTTCGGAACGCGACCGGTTGATCATCAACCATCCGATCATGCGCGCGAGCGGCGATCCGGTCTTCGACTCCCAAGGCAGGCGTTGGCTCACCGTGCCCTTCGCGGTCGGCACCGGCCTGCCCGGTTTGTGACGCGCCGTTTCGCCCTATGCCCCCTTGCAGGCAAAGGTGATCAGAAATGAGCCGAAGCGATCGCGCAACAGCGGCAGATCAAAGCAGCGGTCGAACATGTTATAGGCCGGCAGGAACATGAGCGCCACGCGGCTGGCGATGTGCTTGTAGGCGATGCCGGAAATCGCCGAGACCTCCACTTCGACGAAGGGCTCGACTCGAAACGCCCGATAGAGCGCGGCCTTCGCCAGCGGCTCTTCGTTCTCGGTCACACCCTTGGAGGAGTAAAAGGGGGACCTCTTGCAGCGATACATCCACATGGCCGGGTTGCCGCGGTGGGGATCGCAGCCCAGGAGAATTCCGCCCGGCTTCAAGATTCGTCCGCACTCGGCCACGGTACGCGTCAGGTCGGGAAAGTGGTGCAGCACGGAGCTGAGAAACACGACGTCGAAATTGCCGCCGGGGAAGGGGGTCGCCTCGATGTCTCCCAAGTGAAAACTGATCTGCGGAAATTTGTGCGCGGCGCGGGCCACGCTTTGTGGCGAAATGTCGACGCCGTGCAGATCGAAGCCGTAGCGCTGCAGCCGCGACGTGAAGGCCCCGGTGCCGCAGCCCAGGTCGACCGCCTTGAGAGTGCCCGGGCGGGAAGCGATCCAGGGCTGCAAATGAGCGTCAAAGGCGCGCAGAATCCGCTCGTACCCGCGGTGGGTAAAGACTTCATAGTCGCGGTCTCGCGTGAGGTCGTCAAAAAAGGCAATCTCCGCCGATTTCTGCTGCGCCGGCCATTTTTTGTTGAGTGCCGTCGGTTTTCTCAGCGGGGATCGAAGAGTTTGACAATGAAGTGTCGTTCCGAATCGAGACGCGTCGTTCCGAATGGGTGTCAACCGAGACTTGGTGGCGGGCCACCGCGGCCGGCCCGCGCGAGTCATCGCGGACAGGGCATTTGTCGGGTAATTTGCCAGAATACCATCCACTTCGACTTGCCGGAACCGCGGCGATACGGACTCCCTATCAGCTGGCACACGGCCCGATCAGCCGGCGACCGGCGGAACGCTCCGATCAGAAACGCACTAGGCTGCAGGGCTCGCTTCGACGTAGTATTTTCTAGGGTCCCAGTAGATTATGTCAGTACCGGTCAGGGCGTTGGCGGGTCTGCCAACCCCGCCGGATTTTTCTGAAGCCCTCTCAAGTCGCTGAGGCGTTCCGATATGGCCAGTCCCGTAGTCGAAGTTGGAAACGGCACCCGAGCCGCCGCTCTGCCGGTGCCCGACCGGGCCGATCCGGCCACCACAGTGAGCGGGGTGCCGATCGCTCCGCTCTACACGGGCGACGATCTGGCCCGCCTGGGAATCACCGAATCGGCCGGCATCGGGCGGCCCGGACAGTTCCCGTTCACCCGCGGCATCCACGAGGCCATGTACCGCGGACGCCTGTGGACGATGCGCCAGTTCGCCGGCTTCGGCACGCCCCGTCAGACAAACGAACGATTCCGCTTCCTGCTCGACAAGGGGCAAACCGGGCTCAGCACCGCCTTCGACCTGCCGACCCTGATGGGGCTCGACAGCGACTGCCCGCAATCGCGGGGAGAAGTGGGCCGGCTGGGAGTGGCTGTCGACACCATCGACGACATGCGGCAGCTCTTTGCCGAGATCGATCTCGAGCAAATCAGCGTCTCGATGACGATCAACGCCCCCGCGGCCGTGATCATGGCGTTTTATCTCGCCGCCGCCCGCGAGGCCGGCTGGGATTGGCGCAAGCTCCGCGGCACCATTCAGAACGACATCCTCAAAGAGTTCCACGCGCAGAACGAAATCGTCTTTCCGCCCGAGCCCTCTGTGCGGCTGGTCATCGACCTGATCGAATTCTGCGCCGAACACGTTCCGCAGTGGAACACGGTTTCGATCAGCGGCTATCACATTCGGGAGGCGGGTTCGACGGCCGTGCAAGAGCTGGCCTTCACGCTGGCCGACGGCATTCATTACGTCGAGCAGTCTCTGAGCCGCGGGCTTGACGTCGACACGGTGGGCCGGCGTCTGAGCTTCTTCTTCAACGCTCATAACGATGTCTTCGAGGAAATCGCCAAGTATCGCGCGGCCCGCTCCTTATGGGCAGACGTGATGCGCAACCGGTTCCACGCCCGCGAAGAATCGTCCTGCAAGCTGCGATTCCACGCGCAAACGGCGGGCTGCTCGCTGCAGGACCGCCAGCCCGAGGTCAACTTGATGCGTGTGGCCTACCAGGCCCTGGCTGCGGTGCTAGGAGGCTGCCAGTCGCTGCACAGCAACAGCATGGACGAGACGTTGGCCCTGCCGTCGGAGCACGCCGTCACGCTCGCCCTCCGCACGCAGCAGGTGCTGGCCTACGAAACGGGTGTGGTCAACACAGCCGACCCGCTCGGCGGCAGCTACTTCATCGAAACGCTCACGGCGCAGATGCGCAAGCAAGCCGAAGACTATTTCGAGCAGATCGACCAACAGGGCGGCATGCTGGCCGCCATCGATTCCGGCTTCTTCCGCCGCGAAATCGCCGACGCGGCCTTCATCTACCAGAAATCGGTCGACAAGCGGGAGAAGATCATCGTCGGTGTGAACGCGTTCGAAGAAGACGAACAAAAGTCGATCGACATCCTGCAAATCGACGAAGGCCCGGAGCAGGAACAGCTCCGCAATTTGGCGCGGGCCAAGAAGAGCCGAAACCAGCAGGCGGTCGAACAAGCGCTCGCCGGCGTGAAGCGGGCGGCCGAACGGAAGCAAAATGTCTTCCCCGCACTGATGGAAGCAGCCACGGCCCGCGCCACGGTTTACGAAACGATGTCCGCCTTGGCGGACGTCCTGGGCCGGCTTGAGACGGGCGGGCTCTCGTGATCGCACATGCGGCGACGCCTCGCGTGGTGTTGGCGAAGATCGGGCTCGACGGACACGACCGCGGCGTGAAGGTCGTGGCTCGCGGTCTGCGCGACGCTGGCTTTCACGTGATCTACGCCGGCCTCTGGCAGCCGATCGAGGCGGTCGTGCAAACCGTGCTGGACGAGGACGCCGACTGGTTGGGCATCAGCCTCTTGAGCGGTGCCCACATGACGCTCATCCCGCCGCTGATGGACAAGCTGCGGCAGAACGGTCTCGACCGCGTCAGCGTGCTCATTGGCGGCATCATCCCGGAAAAAGACGTTCCCAAGCTCCTCGAGCTGGGTGTACGATCGGTCGCCGGACCGGGCACCACGATTCCGGAGATTGTCCAGCGGATGCACAAACCGGAGGAGCATCCCTCGGTCGAGGACCTGATCCGCCGGTTTCGCGAAAAGGATCGCCGCGCGCTGGCCCGCTTGCTCACGCTGGCCTCGCGCGGCGAAGCCCTTGATGCGCTGCGGCACGAATTGGCCGAGCGACCCAAGAGTTGTCGAGTGGCCGCCTTCACCGGCAGTGGCGGCGTGGGAAAAAGCAGCCTGATCGGCCGCTCGGTCGAATTGTTGCGCTCGCGGGGACGGTCCGTGGCCGTGCTCTGCTGCGATCCGGAAAGCCCGCTCACGGGCGGCGCGCTCCTGGGGGACCGCCTGCGAATTGCCAAGCCGGCCGACGACGCGAGCGTCTTCATCCGCAGCCTGGCCACTCCTGGTGGGCAACAGGCGATCGCCAAGAATCTCGACGTGATGATGGCCTTGCTCGCGGCCTACGGCTTCGACACGGTGATTCTCGAGACGGTCGGAGCCGGGCAGGGGGATACGGCCGTCCGCGAGCAAAGCGACGTGCTGGTGGTGTTGCTGCAGCCCGAATCGGGTGACGAGCTGCAATGGGAAAAGGCCGGCCTGCTCGAAGTGGCCGATATCGTCGTGGTGCACAAGGCCGACTTGCCGGGGTCCGACCGGATGGCGGCCCAAGTCCATGAGCATTTGAATCTACCGGGCGCTCGCCCGATTCCCGTACTCAAGGCAAGCGCAGCCAAGGGACAGGGACTCGAAGAATTATGGGCGAAGATCGAAGAGCCGCGGGGCTGAACGGACTGCCGTTTTCGAGTGAGCGAATTCGCGGGCGGGCCGACTACGACCGCGTGCGGGCCGAGTTTCGCTGGCAGTGCGCCGAGAATTTCAACTTCGGCTTCGACGTCGTAGACCGGTGGGCGACCGCCTCGCCGGACCACACCGCGCTGCATTGGGTCGGTCCGGACGGCGAGCAAACGATTACCTACGCCCAGCTCGCGGAACGCTCCGGCCGTTTCGCGCGGGCTGTGCGGTCGCTGCCGATCGCGCCGGGGGAGCGCGTGCTCGTCATTCTGCCTCGCGTGCCCGAGTGGTGGGAGGCCTTGATCGGCTTGCTCAAGGCGGGCGTGATTGCCATCCCCGGCACCACCCTGCTCACTCCCAAAGATCTGGCCTACCGGATCGAGCTGGCCGGCGTGAGTGCCGTCATCACCGACCCGGATGGCGCCGAAAAAATCGACGCGATGGGCAACGCGCCGGCTGGGCTCAAGCAGCGAATTCTCGTCGGCCCAGAGCGACGGCCTGGCTGGCAGTCCTACGCCGAGTTGCTATCGGCACAACGAGCGCCGCTCGAGCGATCGGCCACGCGGTGCGACGATCCCGCTCTCGTCTACTTCACGTCGGGCACGACGGGCATGCCGAAAATGGTGCTGCACACGCACGCCAGTTACGGCGTCGGCCACCAGATCACCGGCAGATTCTGGCTCGATCTGACGCCGGATGACCTGCACTGGAACGTGTCGGACACCGGCTGGGCCAAGGCCGCCTGGTCGAGCGTTTTCGGACCTCTGGGTTGCGGAACGAGCCTGTTCGTCCATCACACGCCGGGCAAATTCCAACCGGCCGACGTGCTCGACTGCCTCACTCGCTATCCCATCACCACGCTGTGTGCCGCTCCGACGATTTATCGCTTCCTGGTAAAGCTCGACCTGAGTTCGTTTCGACCGGCGGCGCTACGGCACTGCGTGGCGGCGGGCGAGCCCCTCAATCCCGAAGTGATCAATGTCTGGAAGCAGGCGACCGGACTGACGATTCGCGACGGTTACGGCCAGACCGAAACGGTTCTCGTCTGCGGCAACTTCCCCGGAGTGAACGTGAAGCCCGGCTCGATGGGCCTGCCGTCTCCCGGTTTCGACCTGGCAGTGATCGACGACGAAGGCCGCCGCAAACCCGTCGGCGAAGTTGGCGACCTGGCGCTGCGCATCGATCCCGAGCGTCCCCTCGGCTTGTTCCGGGAATACTGGCGCGACCCGCAAGCCACGACGAACGCTTTCCGGCAAGGCTGGTATCGCACGGGCGATTGCGGACATGTCGACGCCGAGGGCTATTTCTGGTTCGCCAGCCGGGCCGACGACGTGATCAACAGCTCGGCCTATCGCATCGGGCCGTTCGAGGTGGAGAGCGCGCTCGTCGAGCATCGCGCCGTCGTCGAGGCGGCCGTCGTCGGTAAGCCCGACCCGGAGCGCGGCGAAATCGTCAAGGCGTTCGTCGTGCTGGCCAAAGGGCACACACCGTCCGAGTCCCTCAAGCACGAGCTGCAAGAGCACGTCAAACACACGACCGCGCCCTACAAATATCCTCGCGAGATCGAATTCGTCGACGAGCTGCCCAAAACCGTCAGCGGCAAGATCCGCCGCGTCGAGCTGCGCAATCGCCATTGAGCCGACGAGTCGGCCAGCAACCTCGCCATCCTCGATATTGCCGATCGCGAAAATCAACCCGGGATCGCATCAACGACCAGCCTCTCTGCAGCCACGAGACGTATCTGTTCGTCAATCAACCGCTGCAGAACCCAGTGGCCGCGGCGGCCGAAGAGCCGCTTCACGCAAGTGTGCGGCCTCGGGATGGGGGCCATTGGCGGGGCGATTCCCGCCCCGCCGGCCGTCTGACTCAAGCCGCTCGAGGCCCTGCGGTAACGCGGCCGGCGGAGTTCCGCGGACACTCCGCCTCTTGATTGCTCTTTGCGACTTCGGGCGGGCGGAATACATTGGGGATCCGGAGTCTTTTGGGACCTTGCCGATGCCCGAGCAATTTGCGGCCGCGCCCGAGTTCACCGCCAGCGAACTGCGCCCGTACACGCGGGCCTGGTACGAGGCCCAGCGCCGCGCGCTGGGCGAGGCCGGCTGTCGTCAGCTGGGTTTTTACGAAATCCCTGAACACTTGCTCTTGTCGGTCGTGATCCCCGTCTACAACGAGGAACGGACGCTTCGCGACCTGGTCGAGCGAGTGTGCGCAGTCCCGGTCCGCAAAGAGCTGGTGCTCGTCGACGACTGCAGCAAAGACGGCACCCGCGACATCCTCCGCGAGCTGGCCGAGCGCAAAGACCAGGATCCGATCAACACCTTCTCGGTCCACTATCACGACGTCAATCGCGGAAAGGGAGGAGCCCTGATGACGGGCTTCCGCGCCGCCCAGGGAGACGTCGTCATCATTCAGGACGCCGACCTGGAATACGATCCGTCGGAGTTCCCGCGGCTCTTGCAGCCGATCGTCGAAGATAAGGCCGACGTGGTCTACGGCAGTCGCTTTCTGGGCGACCACCCGCATCGAGTGCTCTACTTCTGGCACTTCCTGGGCAATAAGCTCTTAACGACCCTGTCGAACTGCTTCACCAATCTGAACCTGACCGACATGGAGACCTGCTACAAGGTTTTCAAGCGGGAGGTGCTCGAGTCGATTGGACCGACGCTCCGCCAGAACCGATTCGGCATCGAGCCCGAGATCACCGCCAAGATTGCCCGCCGCCGCTACCGTGTGTTCGAGCTGTCGATCAGCTACTCGGGACGAACCTACGAGGAAGGCAAACACATCGGCCTGAAGGATGCCTTCAAAGCCGTATGGTGCATCGTGCGGTACGGCCTGGCCGACTGAGTCACTTCGTCGGCAAATCGGCCGTCCGCTCTTCATTCGCCGTCGGCAGGATCGGCTTCCGCACGCCGTTCTTGCGGAAGTGGCCCGTCTGCAGGTATCGCACCGTCGCGTCGATGGCTTCGGGATTGCTGGTCAAAAAGTGGTGCATGGCTCGCACCATCAGGAAGTCGGACGCTCCGGCGAGCCGCGTGCTTTCGACGCTGACGATCAGGTCGTTGTCGCCGGGAACGAGCGGGTTGTAGCCATCGGATCCTCGTCCGCCCGCGATCACCGCAAACTCGCACGGCGGAATCGGCAAACCGGCGATGGGGCTATTGTTGCCGGTCACCAGTTGCTGGCCGGCCGGGCCCATGATCAGGCGATAGGCGGCGTTTCTCCGCAGCATATCGGCCATTTCGGCCCCGCGGTTGGGCGTGCCCAGCATCACCAGCCGCCGGACACGAAGATCATCGTGATCCTGAAACCAGGACCGCACGACCAACCCGCCCATGCTATGCACGACGAAGTCGATCTCCTCGACTCCACGCAGCGATTGAATCACGCGGTCGAGATATCCGGCCGCCTGCGCGATGTCGATCCGCGTGCTCGGGTAGTCGAAGGGGACGGGCATGTAACCGGCTTTTTCCAGCGCGGGGTACATAGCGTTGAACGTCTTCGACGACTTCGTGATGCCGTGGATTTCGATCACCGCCTTGCCGGACATCGGCGGCAGCTTGTGCTTGACCTTCAACTCCTCGAGCTTGTCGCAGCAGGTTTTGTAGGAGCCGAAGGCAAAGCGGTTGTCCCGCGGATCGAGCAGGCGGTAGTGTTCGGTGAAAACGTTCTGTTGGATCCGCCAGCCGCGGAAGAACTTGACGTCGCCCCAGAACTGCCGGCCGCCCATCGTCTTCATCATTTTGTCCCAGGGCGAATTCTTCCCGTGCTTGGGCATTGGCGGCGCGTCGTCGGTCAGCTCGGCCGTTTCGTCGGGGTCGTCACCGCTCTGGGCCAAAGCCGGCCGGTTTGCCCCGTGCATGAGGAGCAGGGCCAGCGCAACCACACAGCAAACTCGAGTGCAATTCCCGATGATATTCCGCACGCGGATTCCTTCCTGCCGGACCGGGCACGGAGGCGAATCATAAGCAGAGACGCCCACGTCGTCGCGGCCAGTTTGGATCCGAATCGGGAAAACCCGCGGGCACATTCGTGGGGCGTGAAGCGCGTCCGCATATCACGCACTTTGAGCGAAATCTCACTGAATTGCCCGGTTTTCCGGCTCTTCGCGTCTACCCACCTGCTTCGCGCGAAATTTCCCGCGACCGGGTGATTCGCCGAACGCCGCAAGTCATTCCGCGATGATCGCGGTGCGGCTACGGTCCCGGAATCGGACGGCCGGGCGGCGGCGGTGGGGGTTGATGCCAGCCCCAGGCTGATTGATAGCGGACATCGAGCCAGGGCGTGTCGATCCGCCGATCCCCTTCGTTCTTGGAGATGAAGTAGGCGTTGAGCAAACCAGTCACGAGCAGCGTCCGCTCAACGGGCCACGCTGGCTTGCCCGTGTGGATCATCTGCTCAATGCCCTTCACGAGGTAGGCAAAGTGCATGAACGGCCGGGCCTCCTGCGTCCAGAAGAGGGACGATTCGATCTTGCCCGTGTCGGCGTCGCGCCAGGCGGCGGTGAAATCGATCAGGTTGGACGCCCAGAGCAGCCCGGCCTTCAGCCCGTCGCGGTAAGTGATGACTACGAGCACCGGGTCTTTCACGAGTTTTTCCAGCGGCTCTCCCGGCTTCCCCAGTGAGTGACGCCGCCGAGAAGTGGCCGCCTCGATCAACGCGCGGCTGATCGTGCCATCGGAGAGCGCCTGCCAGACGCGCGGGCCCTCAAAGGTCTGGACGGCGCGCACGCCCGTCTCGCCGCCGGCCCGTCGTTCGGCCAGACACTGCAAAATCTCCAGACCGTGGTAGCCGTATGCTTCGAGCGAACCATAAGCGGTGGCGACGATTTCGGAGACGTGCGACGCGTGAGCGACGTCGATTGGCGGATAGCGCCACGTCAGCGGCAAGGTCGAGCCGGCCATCAGCGGCATGCCGCGGCGATGGGCCTGGTCGTAGATCCACTTGGCATCTTCCCAGTTGTCCGCCAGATGCTTGTCGGTGTAGACGGGCACCATCCGGTTGGACTTGTCGCAGACGGCCAGGATTTCGCTGAATAGGCGCCGCTTGGGAAACATCACCTGGCCGGTCTTCGAGAGGGGATAACGGCCGTGCTCGCCGATCAAGAGGACGCCATCGACGGCCAGCGATTTGCCGCCCAACGTCAGGGCCTCCGCGGGCGTTTTGTAAATCGGGATGTGATGTGCGCGGGCGATCTCCAGGCCGACGGTCGAGGCGCCCGGCTGATCGACGTAGAGCGACACTAGTTGCAGCGCAGGACGCTCCCCCTTGTGGTCGAGCGTCATGGTCTGCAACAGCCGGCTGACGATCACGTCGGCGTGGGAATTGTGGAAATAGGCCGTGACGAGCGCGGCGACCCTGGGCACCCGTTGCGGGTTGGGTGCTGTGCGGCTGTCCGCTGCGACCGATGCAGTCGTAGCGGCGAGCGAGCAGGCGAGCAGACAACCGACGATGAGAACCCGGCGGGCAATTCGCATAAGAGACCTCCTTCCTAAGCCTGCGTTGCCGGCCCCCAGTTCGTCAAGCACTCGCCCGCGTTCCCCGATCGTTGCATAATGTGGAACTGCGCGGAAAATGGCCGGGCAGTGGCACTGGTTTCCGTAACGGGCGGCGAATCGGCGATGTCGACGATCAAACAGGGGATGCGTGCCGCGCGCCTGGGACTGCTCGCGAACATCGGCCTCGTGCTGCTCAAGCTGGTGACGGGCCTGGTGGGAAACTCCTACGCGCTCGTCGCCGACGCAATCGAGTCCTCGACTGACGTCGTTTCCTCGCTCATCGTCTGGCGCGGACTGCAGATTACTGGCAAGCCGCCGGACGATGAATATCGCTACGGCTACGGCAAAGCCGAATCGATCGCCACGGCCTTCGTGGCGCTGATGCTGATCGGCTCGGCGATCTGCATCGTGATCATGGCGATTCGCGAGATCATCACGCCGCACGCGTCTCCCTCGCCCTTGACCCTGATCGTGCTGGGAGCGGTGATCCTGGTGAAGGAGTTTTTGTTTCGCCGCGTGCTCGCCGTGGGAGAAGCGACCGCCAGCACGGCGGTCCTGGCCGATGCCTGGCACCATCGCAGCGACGCACTCACCTCCGCGGCCGCGTTCATCGGCATTACGATTGCCGTGTGGGGCGGACGCGGGTGGGAAGCGGCCGACGACTGGGCGGCGATGGTGGCGGCCCTCATCATGACGGCCAACGGTGTTCGCATGATGCGGGCGGCCGTCGCCGACCTGATGGATCGCGTGCCCGAAATCGATCTGGTCGAAAAAATCGGCCAGGCAGCTCAAAGCACCTGGGGAGTGTTGGCCATCGAGAAGCTGCGGGTCCGCAAGCTCGGAACCAAGTACTCGGTCGACGTGCACGTGCAGGCGGACCCGGCGCTTTCGCTCCGCGACGCCCACGTGCTCAGCGGCAAGGTCAAAGGCGCGGTCCGCGCGCAGGTGCCAGCCGTCGATGAAGTGCTTGTCCACATGGAGCCGTACGAAGCCGCCGCCGCGCCGCCGACTCCCGCCAGTCCGGTCAACGCCTGACGCGCGGCAAAGGCAGGACTCGCCGCGCGACGCATGTCCCCGCAAACCGCCACGTTCGCCGATCGCTCGCCGTTACTCGGCGGCAGCCGGTTGTCCGGTGAAATAGGCCGGCGCGTGGCCCGCCTTCCACTTGATGTTGCAGCCAATGCTCGGCTTCTGCGTCGTCGGAACGGCCTTGCCCAAAAGCACGGCATCGCAGGCCGCGCGGAGGTCGGCGCCAGTCACCGGTTTGCCGTTGCTGGGACGGCTGTCGTCGAATTGCCCGCGATACACAAGCCGATGCTGGGCATCGAACAAGAAGAAGTCGGGCGTGCACGCGGCGCCGTATGCCTGCGCGACTTCTTGCGATTCGTCGAAAAGATATGGAAACGTGTAGCCGGCCGATCTGGTCTCGGCCTTCATTCGCTCGGGGCTGTCGTCGGGATGCGTGGTGATGTCGTTGGAATTGATTCCCACGATGGCCAGGCCCTTCACCTGATATTCCTTACCGAAGGCGGCTAATGCGCTCCGCAGATGAATCACGAACGGGCAGTGATTGCACATGAAGATCACCAGCAAGCCGGACTTGCCGGAGAAATCCTTCAGCGACACGGTCTTGCCGTCGACGTTGGGCAGCGAAAAGTCCGGAGCCCGTTCGCCCAAGGCCCGCATCGTGGATGCCGTCTTCACCATGACCGTTTCCTTTTTCCCGTCGCCAAAGTTTGTGAAGGTTTCCGTCTTGTCCGCGCGACCCGCGCGTCGGGCTCTTACGTTTTATCGCGGGGATCCCGTGAACTTGCCGAGCAGCGCCTTGACAATCGGCTCCGAGACGAAGCCGCGGAGCTTGTCACCCGACTCCGCGTGCCCGAGTTGGGCGATCTGCTTGATCAGCGTGCTCGAAATGTGCGTGTATTTTTCGCTGGCCATGAGGAACACCGTCTCAATGTCGCTGGCCAGCACGCGGTTGGCGAGCGACATCGTGAACTCGCTCTCGATGTCGGTCAGCGTTCGCACGCCGCGGAGCATGACCGCCGCTCCGCACCGCCGCACGAAATCGACCGCGAGTCCGGTGAAGCACTCGACGTCGACATTGGGGTGCGTGGAGAGCACCGTCCGCGCCAGTTCCAGGCGCTCGTGCGAAGAGAAGAGTGCGCGTTTTTCCGTGTTGATGCCGATGCCCACCGTGATCCGCTCGAAGATGCCGGCGCCCCGTCGCACGATGTCCTCGTGTCCCAGGGTCAGGGGATCGAAACTGCCGACATAGGCGGCATGCCGTGGGTTCAAAGCGCTGGGCATATCGCGGGCCTTTTTGTCAGAGAGTGATCCTATTGTTCCGGGTTGGTCCCATTTGCGGTAGGGACTTCCAGAGTCGTTAGCCGACCCGCCTTGGGGCGCGGACGAATGCGGATCACCAAAGAAGAGCCCGATGCCTTCCCGTCCCCCGCACTGCCAATTTGACAGGCGGCGGAAGGCGACGCGGCTGGCACATTGGCCCCAGAGTATCAACGCAAGTCAATTTAAGCAAGCAATTTACAACAGACAGGCGAAGGCAAACTCGAGTCGAAATGTGCCGACTGGCGTCCGGTACAGCCTTTGCGTTCCTATAACGCTGCTTTGCGATAAGGTTCGATTTGGCTGACATTTCCGTCGGAAAGTCCAATGCCCGTTTTCCGTTGGGGCCATTCCTGGGATGCCTTTCACGACTTCGAGCGCGAGGTCGATCGGCTGCTGAGCAGCGTCAATTTCGCCTTCCAGGGCATTCGACTGGGGCGGCAATACCCATCCGTGAATCTCTATGAACTGGCCGACGAATATTTGCTGACCGCCGAGTTGCCGGGCAGCAAGGCCGAGGACATCGAGTTGGCCCTGGGGAACGGCCTGTTGCGAATCAAGGGGCACCGCTCGGAACCCAACGGCGTGCCCGAGGAGCGCTATCGTCGCCAGGAACGTTTTCGCGGTGAATGGGAGCGAACGCTCTCCCTGCCCGAGCGTGTCCGCGAGGAGGGGCTTACCGCGGAATTCGTCGATGGAATCCTGAAAGTGCGGCTGCCCAAAGGAGAGCAGGCTCAGCCACGGAAAATTCGCGTCAGCGAAAGCGCCGAGTAATCTGTCCTATGTCTGAACCCGAAAAGATCCCGGTGAAGCACGAGGAAACGCTGGCCCCCACTCCGGCACCTTCCGCTTCCCCCCAGGCTCTTCCCGCTTCCGCCCAGCCTCATCCCCCTTCTGCCACTGGGGCTCCCGCCCCACCCGCCCAGGAGCCCGAAGAGCCGCGATTTCTCTTCACGCCGCCAATCGACATCTACGAGACTAATGATGGATTGGTGCTGCAGGCCGACCTGCCGGGCGTTTCAATCAAGACGCTTGATCTGCAGGTGCAGGACAATAAGCTGACGCTGTTCGGCCGCGTGAATCCGCTGGTGCCGCTTCAGGCACGCCCGTTGCACCAGGAATACGCGGTGGGCGACTTCTTGCGCTCGTTTATTTTGAGCGACGAGGTTGACCATGAACGGATCACCGCCACCATGACTAATGGGGTGCTGAAGGTCGTATTGCCGAAGGCACCGCAGGCGAAACTCAGACGTATCGAGGTGAACCCCGAACCGTCCACTGGCTGAGTTCGTTGGACGATGGGCTCTCCTGGGACGCAAGAGTTTGCTCGGAAGGCGGCCGTTGAGACACAGTGAATGAGACACAGCGAATCCATTCGATCCAAAGGAGCCGACGATGAACGACCCGCAAACCTCCGGACCGCTTTCTCAATCGGTTGAACGGCTGCGTCGCGAGTTCGAGCGTTGGCTCGACTCGGCCATGCAGCAGGGCAACCGCGCACTCGATGTTGTCGGACTCCGCGGAGCGGACCGTCCGTGGACCCCGGCCGTCGATCTGATCGAGACGCCGACTGAAGTGCTGGTCGACGTCGATCTGCCCGGTATCGATCCGGTGCTGGTGGACGTCTCGCTGACCGGCAACATGCTCACGGTGCAGGGACCCAAGCGGACGCACATTCCGCCGCCGGGCGGGACCGTGCACGTGACGGAACGGATGCAAGGGCCCTTCCAGCGTGCGATCCCCATGCCGACGCCTGTCATCGCCGACAGCGTCTCGGCCGAAATCAAGAACGGCGTGCTGAAAATCCGGCTAATGAAGTCGGAGAAGGCGCGGGCGATGAAGATCACCGTCCACGCCGAGCCGTCTCCGACTAAGCCGCCGGCCTCGCCTGTGCCGGCGGTTCCTGCGCTTTAGCCGACTTCCTCGCCCGCAATCAACTTGCCGAAGCCCGCGGACTACCAACCGTGGGCTTCGTTGTTTGTCGGCGCCCGAGTCAACTGATTGACCACTTCGGACCGCGGTCTTAGACTAGAATTGACTCGACGTCTTGGTCGATTTTCCTGTCACCCTCCGCCCGTTTCGCGCCGGCCGCCGTGTCCGGAGTGAATTATGGCCCATCCGTACGCCGTTTCGCGCATCACTGCGGTGCGTCCCACACTGCGGTGCCTGGCTGTTTGCGCCGCACTGTTGTCCCTGTGCGCTCTGCCCACCGTGAGTGCGCACGGCGCGCCCCCGTCTGCATCGGCGCCTGCCGCGCCGGGTCCAGCCGGCCCTACGCCGCGCGTGTTGCAGACCGACGACAACTGGGGAATCTACATCACCTATTTCCCTGCTCCCGGCGATCGCGAGGCTTTCACCAAGGAAGCTCCGGTCGTCATTCTGCTGCACGGTGACAAGCAAAACCGCCTCGTCTACGAAGGCCCCCGCGGTTTGGCCACTCGACTGCAGCAGGAGGGTTGTGCGGTAATTACCGTCGACCTCCGCAAGCACGGGCAAAGTACCAACGTGGCGCAAGTGGGCGGCGACAGCGCACCGAGCACTCGCTCCACCGAAGCGAGCATTCAGGCCTCCGATTACCGCAACATGGTTGAGTTCGACCTGGAAGTCGTGAAACGGTTCATTCAGCAACAGCATCAAGCCAAGAAGCTCAACATGCGGAAGCTGGGGATCGTCGCCGCTGGCTCGTCCGTCGGAGTGGCGGCCGCGTTTGCCGACGCCGACTGGAACAAAGAGCCCTATGACGATGCCCCATCGAACGACATGAAGACGCCTCGGGGCCAGGACGTGCGAGCCCTCGTTTTCCTGTCGCCACCGGCCCGCGTCAAAGGGCTCAGCCTGGCGGAGGCGATCACCGACATCCGCAATCCCGACTGGAACATCGCCTTCATGACTCTTTACGGGAAAGCCAACCGCACCGATAAGAAGGACGCGGAGTCGCTCCACAAAAAGCTGAGCGGCACAAGCAAGACCAGCGCCGATCGCATGTACCTGGTGCCCGTGAACGTGCCGTCGCACGGGACCGACCTCCTCGGTCTTCGCGACATCGATACGGAAGGCGCGATTTGCAAGTTCTTCAAGAAGCATCTCTTCGATCTGCGGGACAGCGAGTGGCGAGACCGGCAAAGCCGCCTCGTCAGGAAGTAAGCGCGGTCTGATCGAATGGCCAATCGCTTTGCCGTCCTGTTGTCGATCCCCGGCCTCCGCGCCGCCGATTTGGCGTCGATGCCCCGCCTGGCGGCGCTGGGCAAGCGCGGGGCGACGCTTCCAATCGCGCACACATTTCCCTGCGTCACGTGCCCCAGCCAGGCCGCGTTGACAACCGGCACCGGCCCCGAACAGCACGGGGTGATCGCCAACGGCTTCTTCTGGCGCGACCGCGGCGAAGTCGAAATTTGGACGGCCTGGAACGAGGCGATCCAGCGGCCGCAAATCTGGACGTTGCTGCACCAGCACGATCCGGCGCTGACGTCGGCCGCCTGGTTCCCGCTGTTGATCAAGGGGGCTGAGGCCGACTTCATCTGCACGCCGGCACCGATCCATAATCCCGACGGATCGGAATCGCTCTGGTGCTACACCAAGCCAACGGAGCTGTATGGCCAATTGCGCGACGCGCTGGGCCATTTTCCACTGATGCACTTCTGGGGACCGCTCGCGAATATCAAGTCGACGCAATGGATCGTCGAGTCGTGCCTCGTGGCGGCTCGATCGTTTCAACCGCGATTTACGTACGCTTACCTCCCACACCTCGACTACGCGGCCCAGAAATTCGGGCCGGACAGCCCGCAGGCCGCCGCGGCCACCCTCGAACTGGACGCCGCGATTGGACGGCTGCAGGATGGTCTGGCCGCAGCCGGTCTTGACGACGTGCTGTGGGTCGTCGCTAGCGAATATGTGATCACCCCCGTGAAGTCGGCCGGCTTTCCCAATCGCCGGCTCCGCGAGGCAGGCTTGTTGACGCTCAGCGAGCAAGGCGGGGCCGAGTTGCTCGATGTCCGCGCGAGCCGGGCGTGGGCCATGGTCGATCACCAGTTGGCGCACGTCTTCGTGAAAGACCCGGCCCATGTGCCCCGCGTCGCCGCGATCTTTAAGGACGACCCGTCAGTGCACGAAATGCTGGTCGGTTCCGATCGCCGCCGCCGCAACCTCGATCACCCGCGGTCGGGCGAAGTGGTGCTCATCTCACAGCCCGACCAATGGTTCGCCTATTACTGGTGGCTCGACGATGCCAAAGCGCCGGCCTTCGCACGGACGGTCGATATTCACCGCAAGCCCGGCTACGACCCGGTCGAGATGTTTATCGACATGCCCGCCCGAGCCACTCCGCTACGGCCGGAGTTAGTCCAGGGCTCGCACGGCTTTCCGGCCGAAGATGCCACACGTCGAGGCGTGCTCGTCGCTTCGAGCGGGGACGGTATCGAACCGGGCGCGGATGGGGCCATTGCCGACACGGCCGTGTCGAGCCTCATTTTGCGGAACTTCGGCGTGTCGATTCGCTAGTCGGAGGGCGAACCTTTTGCCGATGCCGGCCTCTCCTGCACCGGGAACCGCCGAGCACGAGTTTCGTCCGTATGAACGCAATCGTTCTGACCTTCGACCGTTTGCCGCTGAGCTTTTTGGCTTGCTACGGCAACAACTGGATTGAGACGCCGAATTTCGATCGGCTGGCCGCGCAGTCGGTTTGCTTTCACCAACACTTCGCCGAATCGCTGACGCTTAACACGCTGCGGCACGCCTGGTGGAGCGGCTGCTACGAGTGTCGACGGCAAGGCGACCCCCGCGTTAGCGACTTGTTGCCCGCAGCCCTCGCGGCCCGCGGCGTGACGGTCCGCATGCTGCTGGAAGCCGGCAGCGCGGACGACGAGTCCGCCCGCGATTTGTCGCAACTCTTTCCCGAATGGACGCAGATCGTCACCGGGACCGACGGCTTGGACGTCGCGCCGGACGACACGCCGTTTCTCCGGGTCGTCGCCCGTGCGCAGCGCGACCTGCGCCTGCTGCGGACGTCGCGGAGCGAACCGTGGCTGCTTTGGATCAAGTCTCGCGGCGTGCCCGTCCCCTGGCTCCCGCCGGCGGAATACGCCCGCCTGTTTCTCGACGTCGACGATGACGAGCCGACCGAGGCGGCGGCCGACGACGACGAGATCGACGTGGCTGAGACGGACGACGATTTCGACGCGGCCGACATGTACGAAGAGCCGGATGACGGCACGTTCCTAGAAATGTCCGACAGCCAGTTCAACGACCTCTTGCGCACGGCCGCCGAACTGCCTCCTCAGTCGCGCACTCCGCGACAAAATGACCGACTTGGACCGAGCGCTGGCTCGCAAGGTTTTGGGCGGCTATATCGCTTTGCTCGACGTCGCCGTGGGCCGCTTGCTCGAGGCGATCGACCAGGCGGCTGCCGGCACGCCGACTTTGCTGCTGGTGACGGCGGCCCAGGGTCTGACCGTGCACGAGCCGGGCGTGCTCCGCGACGATTGGGCACAATCGGCCGACGAGATCGTGCACACGCCGCTGTTCGTGCGCGGCGCGGGCGTCGATCGGGGTTTCCGCCGCCAGACGCTCACGCAGCCCGTCGATTTGTATCCGACTCTGTTCGAATGGTTCGGGCTGAAGCGTCCCGACACGCTGCTCGAAGGCCACAGCCTGTTGCCCGCCGTCCGCGACGGCCGCGCCCACCCCCGACAGCAAGCGTTCGCGGCCGACCAGCGGGGTCTCACCACCGTGCGCTCGGCAGATCATTACCTGGTGCAGCAATCGGACCCGGCGAACCCCGCGAACGACGAGCCGGTGCGGCATCTCTTCGCCAAGCCGGAAGACGCCTGGGAAGTCAACGACCTGGCCGCTCAGCGTCCCCATATCGTCGACGAACTGGCGGCCGAGGGCGACCGCTTCTTCGGCTCGGCTTCGCGGGTCGTCGAGCGCTGAGGGAAGACGCGCCGGTCGACGGCGCCGTTCCCGTGCCGCGAAGTCGCATTTGCCGGCATGAACCTGTATTTTGCACCGGCGTTCCATAAGGTGCTGGATATGGGCCGGCCCGGTGCCTGGTTGCACCTGCTCGGCGGAGCGGCGAGGACTCTCGCGAGTGGCTTACCGGCAAATTCTTCCCCCGAGACAATGCCACAGGCGAACCGCCGGCGCCGAACACGCCTGCCACTCGAAACGTCAACAACGGTCTGCCCCACTTCGTGTCCGCGCTTTCCACCAAATCGGCCCGTCGCTGTCGCGACGACCGCCGAACAAGGAGCCAGACGTGATTTTTCGCCCGCGATTGGTCGCCCGGTATCTTGCCGTCCTGTGTTTCGTTGGCCTGTCGCTCGCTGATACAGGCTCCCCCAGCCGTGCGTCGGCCGCGGACGAGCCGGCCCATTTTCATCACGTGCGGCTCAACGTCCCGGATGTCGGTGCGTCGAAAGGTTTTTATCAGAAGTATTACGGCGCGGTGCCGGTCAAGTATCGCGGCAATCCGGACGCGCTCTTCGTGGAGCGTTCGTTCCTCTTGTTCAACGTGGTCGACGCGCCGGCCGATGGCAAACTTGATACGGGCATCTGGCACATCGGTTGGGGTGGCGTCGACGTCGCGCACGAGTACGAATGGTTGAAAAAGCAGGGGCTCGACATCGTCACGCCGCTGAGCCCGCTGCCTGGCCCCGACAACTATTACTTCTATGCCCGCGGGCCGGGGCGGGAGCTGATCGAGATCAACACGATGAAGCACCACCGGTTCGGCCACGTTCATTTCTTCGCCACCGACGTGAACAAGACGTGCCGCTGGTACGCCGAGCACTTGGGACTCAAGCCGCTCTACCGCGAGCGGCCCAAGCCGGCCGGCGACATGTCGACGCTCGCCAAGATCTGGATCAACGTGATCCCGTGCGACAACGTCACGATGATTTTCTTCGGCAAGCCGGACGTCGAGCCGTCGCCTCCTTGGTGGCCCGAACCGCCGCTCAAGACACTCCAGCCGACGAAGGGGCGGCCGATCGACCACATTGCCTTTTCGTATCGCCAGATCGAGCCGGTGCTGGCGGCCATGCAGAAATCGGGCGTCAAGATCGTCGAGCCGATCAAGGAAGATCCGAAATACCACTTCAAGAGTTTCTACGTCGAAGGCCCTGATCAAGTTTTGATCGAGATTGTCGAGGAGAAGCCGATCCCCGAGGGAATCTGGGAGTAGGTCGCTTTTTCTGCACATTCGGCGCAGCTACTGTAAAAAGATCGAAACCCCGCCTGGTATGCATCCCTCCCCGAAGCTGCCGCAGGCGGCTGACTCCCGCCGTTTGATTGGGCACTCATTCTTGGACTCGGACAGCCGACATGCCTAAATCTGCATTCGATCTCACGGGACGCGTGGCTTTGGTCACCGGCGGCAGCAAGGGACTGGGCAAGGCGATGGCCCGCGGATTCGCCGAGGCCGGCGCCGACGTCGTGATTTCCAGCCGGCACGAAGACGAACTCAAAGCGGCCCTCGCCGAGATCCGCCAGAACCCTTCGGTCCGCGGGATGTACGTGGTCGCCGACCTGACGAAGCGCTCCGAGGCCGATCGGCTCGCCAAAGCGGCGCTGGCTGAGATGGGACATGTCGACATCCTGGTCAACAACGCCGGGTCGAATGTTCCCGAAGAAATCGACCAGATCAGCGACGCCAACTGGGACCGTATCCTCGAGCTGAATCTGTCGTCGTGCATGGCCCTCACGCGGGCCGTCGTCCCCCAGATGAAGTCCCGCAAATGGGGCCGCGTGATCTACATTTCGTCGATCATGGGTCTGGCGTCGAAAGCGGGACGCGACGCGTACTCGGCGACGAAGTCCGCGGTGATCGGTCTGGCGCGAGCCAATGCGCTCGAGCTGGGCAAGTTCGGCATCACGGCTAATTGTTTGGCTCCCGGACCGTTCCTCACGGATTTGCCAGGCAAGCTGCTGAGCGATGCCGAAAAGGCGAGCTTCGCCCAGCGCACGGCTCTCGGCCGCTGGGGCGATCCGCGCGAGCTGGCCGGACCGGCCCTGCTGTTGGCCAGCGACGCCGGCAGCTACATCACCGGGCAGACGCTGGTGGTCGACGGCGGCACGCTCTGCATGACGTTTTGATCGAAGCGTGCGCGAGATGCCAACATCCTTGTTCGACCTCTCAGGTCGCGTGGCGCTCGTGACTGGCGGCAGCAAGGGGTTGGGCAAGGCCATTGCGCGCGGGTTCGCCGAAGCCGGGGCCGACGTCGTGATTGCGAGCCGGCACGAGGACGAGCTTAAAAGCGCGCTGGCCGAAATCCGAGCCGGCACCTCGGTCCGTGGCGCGTACGTCGTGGCCGATCTGGCGAAACGAGCTGAGGCCGATCGGCTCGCCAGGACGGCGCTCACCGAGATGGGGCACGTCGATATTCTGGTGAATAATGCCGGCTCGAACGTGCTTGAGGAGGTCGACCAAATCACGGATGCCAACTGGGATCATATCCTCGAGCTGAATCTTTCGTCCTGCATGGCCCTCACGCGGGCGCTGGTGCCCCAGATGAAGTCGCACCATTGGGGCCGGGTAATTTACATCTCGTCAATCATGGGGCTGGTTTCGCGGGCGGGGCGCGATGCCTACTCGGCGACCAAGGCGGCCCTCATCGGACTGTGCCGCGCGAACGCCCTGGAGTTGGGAGGCTGTGGCATTACGGCGAACTGTCTCGCGCCCGGCCCTTTCCTGACCGACCTGCCCAGGAGCCAGCTGAGCGCCGCCGACATCGCGATCTCTGCCAAGCGCACGGCCCTGGGCCGCTGGGGTGATCCGAAAGAATTGGCCGGGCCGGCCCTGCTCTTGGCAAGCGACGCCGGCAGCTACATCACCGGCCAGATCCTCATCGTCGATGGCGGGACCCTTTGCTTGACGTTCTAAGCGTCCCGGCGAGCGGCGGGTGTTAGCCCGCCGGTTCTTCCACCAATCACAACGCTTTTCACGCGCCGTCGCCTCCGTTATCGTGAATCAATCGGCCGTGAAGCTTCATTTAGCCCTTTCGGAGTGTGTCATGTTGGGGTCGGAAGTCTTGCCAATTCGTGCGGGGAACAAACTGGCCGCGTTGCTCGTCTTGGCTTTGGGGATGGGGGCGGTTCAAGCCGGCGAAACGGCCCTCGATCGATATGTGGCCAAGCCCGACTCGAGCTATTCCTGGAAGATCGACCATAAGCTGGAAGCCCACGGGGCCGCGACGTTTGTCGTCAATCTCAAGTCCCAAAGCTGGCGTTCGCCGAAAGAAGTCGATCGGACCCTTTGGCAGCACTGGGTGACGATCGTGCGACCCGCGCACCCGGTCGCTCACACGGCCTTCCTCTTCATCGACGGCGGCTCCAACCGGGACAAGGCACCCAAATCGGCCGATTTGCTCATCGCCTCGATGGCCGCGGAAACTAATTCCGTGGTCGTGGAGCTGAAGGATACTCCCAACCAGCCGCTCGTCTTTCACAACGACGGCGTAGAGCGCAAAGAAGACGACCTGATCGCCTACACCTGGGACCAGTTCCTCAAAGGAGGCGACGAGGAGTGGCCGGCCCGCCTGCCGATGGTCAAAGGCGCGGTGCGGGCGATGGACTGCGTGCAGGAATTGCTCGCCAGCAAGGAGGGGGGCAATTTCAGGATCGACAAGTTCGTAGTCTGCGGCGGCTCCAAGCGCGGATGGACGACATGGTGCACGGGGGCCGTCGACAAGCGAGTCGATGCCATGATCCCCATCTCGATCGACACGCTCAACCAGGTCGCCTCGATGCGGCATCACGTCTCCGTTTACGGCTTCTACACGGAGGCCGTCGGTGACTACTTCCGCCACGGCATTACCAAGCGCGCGGCCGACCCGCGGATGAAACTGCTCAACGAGATTGAGGATCCCTTCTCGTACCGCGAACGGTTCACCATGCCCAAATACATCGTCGGCGGAGCCGGGGACGAGTTCTTCTGTCCCGACAATTCGCAGTTTTACTTCGATGCGCTACCGGGCGAAAAATACCTGCGCTACATTCCCAACGCCGACCACGGCCTCAAGAACACCGACGTCCGCGAGAGCGTGGTGGCGTTCTATGACACAGTCCTCAAGGGGACGCCGCGACCGCAATTCACCTGGAATTTCGAGCCGGATGGTTCGATCCTCGTCACGACGGTCACCAAGCCGACGTCCGTCAAGCTCTGGCAGGCGACCAATCCGACGGCCCGCGACTTCCGCGTGATCACCATTGGCCGCACCTTCAAGAGCCACGAGCTGCACGACCAGGGACACGGAGTCTACGTGGCCAAGATCGCCACGCCCGAGAAGGGTTGGACCGCTTCGTTCGTCGAACTGTCGTTCGAAGTCGGGGCGCCCTATCCGCTCAAGCTGACGACGGCCGTCCGCGTGACGCCTGACACGCTCCCTCATAGTGACGTCAACCCGATCGACGCGCCTGGCGAGGTTCGCCACCAGGCCGCCGCCAAGCGCTGAGTCCCCGTGAGTCGTTCCGAGCGAAAGCCCCGCCTCATCCTGCGGCTCACCCGCTGCTTGCTGGCCGGGCTGTTGCTCCGGTTGACGTGCGCGAACGTGCTGCCCGCTGCCGAATTCCGCGCGGCTTCGGCCAAGGCCGACATCACTCCTCAGGAGAGCTTCGACCTCTGGGGCTACGCTGACCGCAGCGGTCCATCCACGGGAACGCACGATCCGCTCTTCGGCAAGGTCTTGCTGCTCGATGACGGCACGCATCGCCTCGCCCTGGTCACGCTCGATTTGGGCCGCACGTTCGGCGTCGAGTCGATGGACGTCGTGCGGCGGCGCGTGCGGGGCTCGGCGGGCGTCGACCAGGTCTTCTTCTTCGCCTCGCACACGCACTCCGGCCCGTTCATCAACGATACGTACCCGCCGGGCAAACGGCCTGCCTGGGAAGAACGGGCCCTTGATCGTATTGCCGCGGCGATCGAGCAGGCGGCGGCTCGCCTGCAACCGGCGGTTCTGGGCGTCGGGGAAGGGGGCGTGCTGATCGGCCACAATCGGCGTTTCGTTCGCCCCGACGGCACGGTGAAGATGCTCTGGCGTAACGCGACCAAAACGCCCACGCACCCGGTCGATTCCCGCGTCGGTGTCCTCCGCGTCGACGGACGGGATGGCCGCACGCTGGCCGTGCTCGTCAACTATGCGTGTCATCCGGTCATCTTCGGCCCTGATAATCTCAAGTACTCCGCCGATTATCCCAGCGCGATGGCGGACATGGTCGAGCCCGCGTTCGGCGCGGCGAACGTTTGCCTCTTCCTGCAGGGGGCCGCCGGCGACATCAATCCCTACTTCGACAAAACGCCCCTGGCCGAGGATGCCGAGAGACTGATACAGGAGACGGGGCGCGAGCTGGGCCGCGAAGCGCTTCGCGTCGCCCGATCGATCGTTCCGAAGCCTCCCGACAAGCCCGAGCTGCAGTTCGCACTCGACCTGCGACACTTCCAGCATCGATACGACCCGCAGACTTTGCTGGCCCAACTTAAGGGACGAGTGAAGCCCGAAGTGATCGAGCGCTACCGCGGCTACCTGACCGCGCCGCTCGACTGCCCAGTGACCACACTGCTCATCAATCGGCAGATCGCGCTGGTCGGCATGCCGGGCGAGCCCTTTGTCGAATTCGGACTCGCGTTCCGCGATCGCTCTCCGGCCGCCTTCTCACTCTTCGCGGGCTACGCCAACGGTTACCACGGCTATTTTCCCACGATCCGCGCGGCCGTCGAAGGCGGCTACGGAGCCGAAGGCCTCGTTTCCCGCGCCGAAGTCGGAGCCGGCGAAACCATGCTCGACACGGCTCTGATCCGCGTCCACACCATGCTCGGGCAACTTCGGTCGCAACCAAGGTGACGCACAGCACGCCTCGCCGACAACCTGCGGCGAATCCTCCGGAGCGACTCATAATTTCAGGTGAGAGTTCTTGGGGGCGCCTTTCCGGGTCGTTGCGAGTGCATCCATGAATGCCGAAGCCGTCCGTGAGCGGCTGGTCCGACAGCCGTTTGAGCCGCTCGCTGCGGCTCTCCAGCGGCGAAACCTTCCAGGTGCGGCACCCGGAACTTGCGGCACTCAGCCGGCACAAACTGATCGTCGTCGATCCCGACTCGGACCGCGTCTCCGCTTGACGTTTTCGATGGCGTAAATCCAGCTGCGTTTCGGAAGGTTATTGCTTAGGACGTTTTGTCGCTGTACGGTGTTTGTTGCTGCATGGTGGTTGAGAACCGCCTCGGCGGGCGACCGTTGCGGCGAGTTGTGAGTGCGGTGCAGCAGTGGGGGGTCATGCCGACTGAGTGGTTCTGCCAGATCGATCAGAACGAATATGGCCCGTTGACATCGAGCGCCTTGCGCGAGCTGGCGACGGGCGGGCGGCTCTCCGGCAGCGATCGCGTCCGCAGAGGGCGAAGCGGCAGTTGGATTTCCGCGGCTCGCGTCGAAGGATTGTTCGACCCGCCCCGCGCCGCGGCGCGTCCCCACCCCCGCTGCCCCTCGCAAAGGTGGCGCCGCACCCGGCCAACTTCGCGCCAGCGGTCTCCCTCGATGCGGACTTGCCGGGAACGCCGGGGTTGCGGAACGTGCGTTCGATCAAGGAGTGCATTTCGCGGGAAGAAAAGAGCCAGCGGTTTTTCGTCATCCTCATGAGCTTGCTCGCCTGGCTCGTCCTGGCGCTCCTCGCAGTGGCCACTTGGGGCGTGTTGCTGATTGCCTACGCCTTTGGCTGGGTCTTCCGCCGCCTGTTCGCGGAGTATCACGTCCGGAAGCTGCAGGCGATCGGCACGGCGGCGACTCCCGATCAATTCCCCGAAATCGCCGAGGCGCTCAGCCAGATCTGCGCTCAGCTCAATGTCCCGCAACAGCCGAAGGTGATTGTGCTCAACATGAAGATGCTCAACGCCTTCGCCCTCAGGATCGCCCAGAAGCACGTGATCGTGCTCTTGTCCGAGACGCTCGAAGGAGTCCTCGACCGGCCCGCCGAGCTCCGGTTCTTTCTGGGGCACGAGCTGGCCCACATCCTGCTCGACCACAGCTGGCGGCGCTTCTTCGAGGTCTATAAGCCGGCGAAGTTCAAAGCAGCGCGCGAACTCACCTGCGACAACTGCGGCTGCGCTTGCGCTGGGGATCCGCAGGCCGCCGCGACCGCTCTCAAACGGCTGGGCGCCGGCAACGTGCTGCACTCACGATTGAGCGACGCCTATCTCGAGGAGGAAGCCGACTACCTCTACTCGGGCATCACGGGCTGGTTTTTGCGGCAGTACCTGGCCTATCCGCCGCTGGGCAAGCGGCTGGCCAACGTTAACGCCTTCGCTGCTCGGCACGCCGGCTAAGGCGAGCCCGCCGGCCCAAAATCCTCACTTTTTCGGCGTTGCATTCGACCAGGGACTGCGCCCTCTCGGTATGAGGAACACAGCCACGACAGCCGTTGCGCAGCGATCACAGGTGGCTTTGTCTGGGGTAGAGCCGCATAATTAATTGATTGTGGGACGCCAGTCGGGTGGCATTGCATCGTCACGAGGCTCGATTATGAATGCCGAGGCCGTACGCGAGTGGTTGGTGCGACAGCCGTTCGAGCCGTTCGAAGTGCGACTTTCAATGGAGAGATCCACCAAGCCCGGCACTCCGAGCTGGCTGCCATCGGACGGCACAAAATGGTGGTGGTTGATCCCGATTCCGACCGCGTCACACACATCTCGCTGGTGCACATCAACAGTATCCAAGCCCTGCAAATGGCTTGATTTCCAGGTCGAGGGCGGCAAAGAGAGGCCCACGCCGGGCACTCGACCAGGCCATCCCGGGTCGCGACACCATCCGATTTTCGATTGGCGATTACTCGGTGAGTTCGAGGAACGGGTCGAGGCCCATGTGGTTGTGGGCATCGGAGCGTTGGCGTTCGTGCTTCAAAAGATGCTTCCGCTCTTTGCGGTGCATCTTCTCCAAAAAGCGCTGCGTGCGGCGGAACAGGCCGAGCCATTGCAGCGATAGTTGGCCTTCTGCGTTCGGGCGGGCCTTGGCGCGGAAGCGGGCCACTTTGTCCGGCTTGAGACAGCGGAGTAGCTCATCCTCGAGCGACAAGAAGAATTGGAACGAGCCGGGATCGCCTTGCCGGGCCGCGCGGCCGACCAACTGACGGTCGATGCGGGCCGAGCTGTGCATCTCGGTGGCGATGACGTGCAGGCCGCCCGCCGCGCGGACCTTTTCGTCGAGCTGGATGTCGGTCCCGCGGCCGGCCATGTTGGTGGCGATGGTCACCGCCTGAGATTCTCCGGCCCGGGCCACAATCTCCGCTTCTTGCTCGTGGAAATGCGCGTTGAGAACCTTGTGCTCGATGCCACATTCCTTCAGCGCGCGGCTCAAGGCCTCGGACGCATCGACCGACGGCGTGCCGACGAGCACCGATCGCCCGGCGGCGTGCATCTTCGCCACCTCTTGCACAACGGCCTGCCGCTTGGCCGCCAGCGTGGTGAAAATCCGCGGCGGTGCGCCGGTGCGGATGCAGGGGCGGTTGGTCGGAATCGGTGAAACGCTGATCGCGTACGTGTTGGCCAGCTCGCGGCGGGCCTGGACGGCGGTGCCCGTCATCCCGCAAACGTGCTCGTACTGGCGAAAATAGGTCTGCACGGTAACCCGCGCAGCCTGCCCCGTGGCGGCGGTGATCGGCACTAGCTCCTTCGCTTCGACCGCTTGGTGCAGGCCGTCCTGCCACTTGCGGCCGTCCATCTGGCGGCCCGTCGACTCGTCCACGATGACGACCTTTTCCTCGACGACGACGTAATCGCGGTCCCGCTGAAAGCCGTAGCGCGACGAGAGCGCCTGTTCGACGTGCTTGTACATCCGCTCGGCGTCGACGCAATCCAACAGCGAGGGCTTGGCCATCAACAGCACTTTGCGGCAGCCGCGGTCGGTGAGGTAGGCCATCCGGCGATCGGGCTCGAAGACAAACTCGACGTCGCGCTCCAGCCGCAGCGACGCCCGCTGGCTCCAGCGCAGCAGATTGACGGTGGCCGCGGTGTTCGGCTGCGTGAGACCGATGATCAACGGCGTCCGCGCCTCGTCGATCAGAATACTGTCGGCCTCGTCGATTAGCGCGAAGTGGTGGCTGCGCTGCACCGGCGCTTCGTTGGCGCCGCGCGGAGCCCGTGAACGACGGGCCGTTGCGGCGTCGATATCCGCTCGTCGCGTCGGCGCCGATCCGCAGCCGATCTCGGAGAAAATCGAAGCCGATCTCCTTGGCCGTTCCGTAGGTGATGTCCTTCGCGTAGGCGTCGCGGCGCTCCTCGGTTTGCATCGGCGTCTCGATGCAGCCGACGGAGAGTCCCAGCCGCTCGTAGATTGGTCCCATCGTTTCCGCGTCGCGATGGGCCAGGTAATCGTTGACCGTGACGATGTGGCAGCCGCGGCCGGTGAGTCCGCGGAGAAACGCGGGGAGCGTTGCGGTGAGGGTTTTGCCCTCGCCCGTCTGCATCTCGGCGACATGCCCCTCGAAGAGGGCGATGCCTCCCTGAATCTGCACGAGGAAGTGCTGGAAGCCCAGCTCGCGACGGGACGCTTCGCGGACGAGAGCGAACGCTTCGACTAAGAGGCTGCCCAAGCGCGGCTGCGTCTTGGCTTGCCAGCGCAGTTCGCGGCCGCGGCGGAACAGTTCGGCGTCGCTCTCGTCGCGGAGTTGTCCCGATCGCTTGATGACGACCTGAGCTTGCGCACGCCAGCGAGAGAGCCGCGCGGCATCGAGCCGGCCGCCCCGCTTCACCATGTGCCAAACGTGGTCGCGTGTAAACACGTCTCAATTCTTGCACGCCGGCCCTGGAAGTCCAATCTCCGAGCGGCGTCCAGTTCGTGGCCGTTTGAACATTCAGGACATGTCTTTTCCGGCCTTCAGGACACCCGGATGACCACCAACGACCGGTCGTCATGCCCCGACGTGCCGTCCAGGTGGGCCTCGACCTCCGACCAGATCGCATCCAAGACGGTCTGGGCGGGCTGTCCGTGCTGGGCCAGCAGAACCTCGACGATTCCGTCGCTGCGAAACATTTTCCGCTTGCCGTTCATCGCTTCGCTGACACCATCGGTAAAGGCGATCAAGGTGTCGCCCGGACTGATCGCCAATTGCGACGAGCCGTAGGTCGTGTCGGTAACCACCCCCAGCAACATGCCGTGTGACTCGAGCTGCACCGGGCCGCCCAAGCGCATCAGCACGGGCGAGGGATGCCCCGCGTTCGAATACGTGAAGAGCATCTGCCTTGCATCGATCACGCCGTAGAGCAGGCTCATAAACTGGTGCGGTGGCGTGATCGCATGCAGCGCATGATTGATCCGCACGAGCACTTCATCGGGCGAGAGGGGCGAACGCAGGTCGAGGGCCAGCGCATGCACGGCGCCGCGGACCGCCGACATCACGATCGACGCCGAGATGCCGTGCCCCGACGCGTCGCCGATGGCAAGCGCCGTGCGGCCTTCGGCCAGCGGAATCAACTCACACAAATCGCCACCGATCTCGAAGTGGCTCGTCGAGCGGATGGCCGCTTCGATGCCCGCGCTCGGGGGCAGGGGAGTATCCACGAGCGACGATTGCGCTTGCGAGGCCAGTTGCAAGTCCCGCTGGAGGCGGTGCTGGGTCGCACTTTCGCGCAACAGCACCACGCGCTCCAACAGAGTCGCCACCTGCACGGCGATCGATTCCAAGACGTGCATTTCACGGTCGGAAGGCTCGCGGCGGCGGCGATCGTAAACCCACAGCGTGCCGATCGGCCCGCTATCGGAGCCGACCGACAAGCAAACGGCCGTCGACGTTCCGGGCGGCAGCCACGCCGCCGACTCTTGGATCGTCTCGCCGCCCAAAACCGCCCGGCCGCGGGACAGGGCCTGCAAGTCGGGAGGATTCTCACTCAGGCTGCGGACGGCCGGCGGACTAAGCGGCGCGTCGCGATGGGCCTGCGCGCGCAGTTTGAGCCGCTCGGTCGAGGGCTCCAACAGGAAGAACGCGCAGGAGCGAAACGGCGTGAGCTGCGTCGCGCCTTCGAGTAATTTCTGCAGCGCGTCGACGAGGTTTCGCTCGGTGGGAACCGAGCGGCCAATGTCGACGAGCGTCACCACTTCATCAGTTCGCGATTCGGCGACCCGTGCGGCGGTGACCGAGCGACTGATGAGCTGGGCGAACGTGTCCGCCAGGTCACCCACCGAATTAAAGGAGCGGTCCTTGGAAGCGTCGTCCGGAAGCACGAGCTGCAGGAAACCGATTCGCTCGTGCCCGTCGCTGACTTCGGAGAACCAGCAGGTGGACGGATCGCTCCGCAGGCGGGCTTCAACTTCCTCGCCGCGGCCGCCGGGCACCGCAACGAACTGCAGCTCCCAGCCAATGGCGTCGGAGAATTGCCGGCACGTATCGCGAATCCAAGTTTGCGAGCCGGCAACCGAAATCGTCATGGGCTTCCATCCGGGCGAGCCGTCGATGCGGGCATCCCACGCTGCGCAATGCACCGGTATCAACATCGACCGGCTGGGGGATTCCACTGAGGGCGGGATCCGAAGAAGCACAACGTATCGGTTATGCGGGCTGGGGGAGAATGCGCGCGGCGCGGCACCCTCGGCGTGCTAGGCTCGGACGAGCCCGTCGCACGTTGATCGGAAAGGCGAAAAGACACCACTTACTTCGCGCGTGGTTCTTTAAGGGCGAGCATCGCTCTTCAATTAGCGGCGCGCCAGGCGGTGCTTGAGCGGCACCCAGGCTCCGTTCTTCGCGCTCGAAGCGACGCACTGCTGAATGAAGTACATCCCCTCGACGCCGTCGTAGACGTTGGGATAGACGGTGTCCCGCGACTCGAATTTTTCGCCCGTCGCCCGCTTGATGATCGAGTCGTACGCCGCCCGGTAGACGTTGGCGAACGCCTCGAAGAACGCCTCGGGATGTCCCGACGGGAGGCGGCAGGCTGCCTTGCCGGCTTCATTCATATAAGGGGCGTTGGGATTTCGCGTGTAGATCGCGTGCGGCTCGCCGTTGCGGCGGACCATCATCTGGTTGGGCTCCTCCTGCCGCCACGAGATCGAGCCCTTCGTCCCGTCGATTTCGATGAACAGGTCGTTCTCGCGGCCGTGGGAAATCTGGCTGGCGGTCACCGTGCCGATCGCCCCGTTCTCGAAGCGAATCACCGCGTGGCCGTAGTCGTCGAGCTGACGTCCGGGCTCGAAGATCTTCAGCGACGCGGAAACCTCCTGCGGAATGAGCCCGGTCATGTAGCGGGCCAGGTTGAAGGCGTGGGTGCCGATGTCGCCGAACGAGCCGGCCGCCCCCGACTTCATTGGGTCGGTCCGCCACGAGGCTTGTTTCTGCCCGGACGATTCGAGCCGCGCCCGCAGCCAGCCCTGCAAGTAATTGGAGCGGATGGCCTGAATCTCGCCCAGGTCGCCGGACAGAATCATTTGCCGCGCCTGCCGCACGAGGGGGTAGCCGGTGTAATTATGGGTGACGGCAAAGACGACTCCGGACTTCTCCACGGTGCTCGCCAGCTCCTCGGCCTCGTACAGATTGAACGTCATCGGCTTGTCGCAGAGGACATTGAAGCCGGCCTCGACGGCGGCCTTGGCGATGGGGAAGTGCGTGTGGTTGGGGGTGGCGATGCTGACGAAATCGATCCGCCGATCGGCCGGTAGGGCCCGCTCCTTATCAATCAACTCCTCGACGCTGCTGTAGGCCCGGTCGGCGGCAATGTCGTAGGCCGGGGCCGAGTCCTTGGCCTTCTGGGGATCGGACGATAAAGCGCCCGCCACCAGGGCTGCCCGGTTGTCCAGGACGGCGGCCGTCGCGTGGACGCGGCCGATAAACGCCCCCTGTCCGCCCCCGATCAAGCCCATCCGCAACTTGCGTTTTAGTGACCCGTTGGTCGTCTCCATGGCAGACTCCTGGTGTGAGATTGTTGATGGTCAGCGTACGGGGCACAGGCCTTGCAGGGAAGCGAAGGCTCCCTATAATCTCATGCGGTCTGCAATCAGACGGCGTCCGTTTTCCCCTATGGGGGAAGGCGGATTGATGAATTGACGCCGGCTCGATTGCCGCCGCGGGTGTAGCTCAGTGGTAGAGCACCACGTTGCCAACGTGGACGTCGAGGGTTCGAACCCCTTCACCCGCTTTTTTTCGTTTTTAGTGTTCTCCAAGTGGGCGCTTGGAGAACAGGGCGAAGGCGACGCCCCATAGGACGAGACACGCTCGGGGAAGGGGGACACACCCGCGCAGCGGGTTTGACCCGTTCTGCCCCGAAGGTCACCTCATGTGCCGGCGCTTTCCGTGTTGCGGCGCATATCACCGACACGCTGATCAACTGGATTTGAGTAGGACCGAGAATGTCACCCGCGGACGAAAAGACGAAGGCAGGCGGCCACGCCACGACCTCTAAGAGTGAAGCGGCAAAAAAGGCTCCCGCAGCCGAGCCTGAAGGGGAAGACGCCGGCGAGGACGAAGGGAACGAACCCCAACGCCGCAAGATGGAGCTGGACGTCGAAATCAAGGACGCTGGCCCCTGCAAAAAGCACGTGCGGGTCCGCGTCCCCCGCGCGGAGATCGACCGCTTCTATGAGGAGACGGTCAAGACTCTCACCGAGAAGACGGCCATCCCTGGGTTCCGTCCCGGCCATGTGCCGCAAAAGCTGGTTGAGAAGCGATTCCGCACGGAGCTCTCCAGCGACGTCAAGCAGCGAGTGCTCGTCGAGAGCATGGAGCAGCTGTCGGAGAACAAGGAGCTCGACCCGATCAACGAGCCCGATCTCGACGTCGAGGCGATCGAGCTGCCGGAGGAGGGGGACTTCGAGTACGAGTTCGATATCGAAGTTCGCCCCGAGTTCAAGCTCCCCAATTATGACGGCCTGACGATCAAGCGGCCGGTCCGCGAAGTCACCGACGCCGACGTCGAGAAGCACTACGAAAGCTTTCTGTCGCAATACGGCCAGTTGGCTCCGCACGAGGGGGCCGTCGAGCCGGGCGACGTGGTCAGCGCCTCGCTCGAGACCGAGCGCGACGGGCGAAAACTGCTCACCGTGGCGGATGCCTCGTTGCGCGTGCGGCCCGTGCTTCGCTTTGCCGACGCCGAGCTGAACGGCTTCGACAAACTGATGTCGGGCGCCCAGTCCGGCGACGAGCGGTCGACCTCGGTCACCGTTTCGCCCGAGGCCGAAGACGTCGAGCTGCGGGGCGAGAAGATCGAAGTCCGCTTCAAGGTTCTCGACATCAAGCGCTGGCGAAAGCCGGAGATCACCAAGGAGCTGCTCACGCGGATTGGCGTCGAATCGGAGGAAGAGCTGCGGCACGAAATCCGCGAGAGCCTCGGCCGCCGAGTCACCTTCGAGCAGCGGCAGGCAGTCCGGGAGCAGGTCTCGGAAAAAATCACCGAAAGTGCGACCTGGGATCTGCCCGAGCAGCTCGTGCGGCGGCAGGTCGAGAACGCCCTGCGGCGGACGGTCCTGGAAATGCAGCAGGCCGGCTTCACCACCCGCGAGATTCAGGCGCGGGAAAACCAGCTGCGACAGAACGCCGTCACCTCGACGCGACAGGCGCTCAAAGAACACTTCATCCTCGACAAGATCGCCGAGCAGGAAAAGGTCGAGGTGACGCCGCAGGACATCCAAACCGAGATTCGGTTGATGGCCCTGCAGAGGGGCGAGACGCCCCGACGCGTGCGGGCACGGCTCGAAAAGACGGGGATGATCGAAAACCTCGAAGCTCAGATTCGCGAGCGAAAGGCGGTTGACGTCATCCTCGATCGCGCGAAGTATAAAGATGTGCCCATGGAGCTCTCGCTCGACGAGCGGGTCGAGCCGGTTCCTTATTCGGTCTGCCGCACGCAGGTGGTGACCGAGACTTCCGAGCCGGAGGCCGAAGAGGCGGCCGCCGAGTGACGGATCGCTACTGCCGGCCAGAGGGCACGGACGTCCGATCCGTTCTTTCGCACTCTAAAACCGCCCCGCTGCCCAAGCGAGCAGCGGGGTCGCAGCTCGCGGGTTCCTTTCTGTCTGTCGGATTACGTGTCGGCGCGCACCCGGCGGCGTGCAGAGTAAAGCGGAACGAGGATCGGCCGACCCTGGCTTGCCACGGGAACCGCAACGCTCGCCGGAAGAATTCGCGAATTGCCTGAATTACCACAACCCAACGCAATCCTGTGTCTGAACTGATTTGCCCAACCTCTTGTGTCTAATCTGTCTTGACTGAGGCTGCGACGAGCGGATAATGCGTCGCGCGTTCTCGCGCCAGTGGCCGCCGCGGGTGGTCGACCAGGCGCGGGCCTCGGTGATCCGCGTATGAGGACTGCCGAATGACTCAACCCTTTCAGCTCGAACACACCGGCATGATCTCGATGAACCAGGCCGCCCGCGACTATCAACGGCAGCGGCAGATGGGCATCGGGGACCTGCTGCTGGAGAACCGCATCGTCTTTCTGGACGGCGTGATCACCGATGCGGCCGCCAACATGATCGTGATGAAGCTGCTCTACCTGCAATCCGAGAACCGGCACCAGGACATCCACATGTATGTCAATTCGCCGGGGGGCTCGGTCACCGCCACGATGGCCATTTACGACACGATGCAGTTTCTCGAATGTGAAGTCGCCACCTACTGCGTCGGCCTGGCGGCCAGCGGCGGGGCAGTCCTCGTCGCGGGCGGACGGCGAAGAAGCGCTTCTGCCTGCCCCACTCCAAAATGATGATCCACCAGCCGTACGGCGAGGTGGGGGGGCAGGTCTCGGACATCGAAATTCAGGCCAAGGAAATTTTGCAGACCCGCGAGGTGCTCAACGAAATCCTCGCGAAGCACACGGGCCAGCCGATCGAGGTGATCGCCAGGGACACCGACCGCGACCGCTTCCTCACCTCGCGCGAGGCGGTCGAGTACGGCCTGGTCGACGAGATTCTCTCCCGGCCGCCGAAGTCCAAAAGCGACACCAAGGACAAAAAGTAGCATCGAAAGGGCTCATCACCATGAGCGTGCTCGTTCCCTACGTCATCGAAAAGAGCGGCCGCGAAGAGCGGGCGATGGACATCTACAGTCGCCTGCTCAAGGACCGCATCGTGATCCTGGGCAGCCAGATCAACGACATGGTCGCCAACAGCATCGTGGCCCAGTTGCTCTTCCTGCAGTTTGAAGACGGCAAGTCGGACATCCACCTTTACATCAACTCGCCCGGCGGCTCGATCACCGCGGGCCTGGCGATCTACGACACCATGCAATACATCACCTGCGACGTGGCGACCTACTGCGTCGGGCAGGCGGCCAGCATGGGGGCCATCCTGCTGACGGCGGGCGCCCCGGGCAAACGCAACGCGCTGCCCAACGCACGGATCATGATCCACCAGCCGCTGTCCGGCATGGAAGGAACGGCCGCCGACCTGGCCATCCACGCCAAGGAAGTGCTGCGGATCAAACAGCGGATGAACGAGATTCTGATCAAGCACACCGGTCAATCGCTCGAGCGGATCCAGGCCGACACCGACCGCGACAACTTCATGCTTGCGGAAGAGGCCAAGGCGTACGGGCTGATCGACAACCTTTTGGAGAAGATGCCGGTCATCCCCAAAGAGTGACCGGCTGCGGGCCGGTCATCCCCAAAGAGTGACGGACGACCTGTGGACCGCAATCGCGGAACTTCGATTTGGGCAAGGGGCGGGCATCAGCCCGCCGGTCCTTGCGATTGCCAGTAGGATGCAGAACGGGAAACCTCACGGATGAGGTTAAGGCCGCTACAGAG
Organism: uncultured Planctomycetaceae bacterium; assembly: GCA_963800135.1. Taxonomy (GTDB): domain Bacteria; phylum Planctomycetota; class Planctomycetia; order Planctomycetales; family Planctomycetaceae; genus DASPSM01. The sequence goes on from CAWCZR010000004.1 coordinate 1,124,608, forward strand.
CCGCTTCGGTGCGACGCTGGTTGGGACAATGGTCCTGGCCGCCGGGTGTGCCAGCACAGGCCAGCTCGACATTCTCGAGAGTCGTCTCCGCCGGCAGGAAGACGCCAACAACCAGCTCCAGGCCCAGCTCACCGAATCGCAGAACCAGCTCCAAGCCACCCGCCGCGAGACCGTCGATCTGCGGACCCAACTGGCCGAGGGCAAGAAGATCGCCCACGCCGAACAGGTCGTGGCACTGGGCCAGGTCGAGGGGATCTCGCTCAACAAGTACCTCACCGGCGGGCTCGACCGGGACGGCGTCCCGGGCGACGAGATGTTCGCGGCCTTCGTCGTCCCCACGGACGCCGACGGCAACGTCGTGAAAGTCCCCGGCTCGGTGACGGTCACCGTGCTCGATCTCTCCAAGCCCGATGCCCAGCAGCGGGTCGGCCGCTGGGAGTTCGGCCCCAAGGATAGCGAGCCCCTCTGGCATAGCGGCTTCTTTGGCAGTGGCTACGTGGTCCGCGTGCCGTGGCAAACGCTCCCCGATTCGCCGCAGCTACTGGTGCACGCCCGCCTGAAGACGATCGACGGCCGCGAGTTCGTCACCAGTCAGTCGATCCGGATCAATGTCCCCTCGGCAACGGCCCAGGCCGCCGCTCAACCGACGGCCCCGGCAGGCAGCCCGTCGCCGCTGCCAACCGGCACTCCGCAGTCGCCGACGCTGATGCCGCCAGCCGCACCGCCGAGCGCCCCACCGGCCAGCCTCGACACCGCCATGACCCGCCCGCCCGACGCTGCCGTCAACCAGGCTGGTGCGAGGTCGACGGACGACTGGTGGAGCGCGCCGAAGCGCTAAGGCCGGCGACCGGCCGGACCTTCTTGAAGCCGCGAGCGGCAACGGGCGCGAAGCCCGAAATCCGAATGACGAAAGAATTCCCGAATGACCTAAGCCCGAAGAACAGCAGCGGATGGCTCGGGACACGCGGCGACAGGCTCGCGACCGCGGCATTCGTGCTTCGGATTTCGTGCTTCCTTCGTCATTCGTGCTTAGTCATTCGTGCTTCGCCGTCTAGTGCTTGTGCTGGTGCCCGCTCATCTCACGGGCCTTGTAGAGCGCGGTCTCGGCTTCGGGGATGCGGCCGCAGCGTTGCAGGATGACCGAGAGCTGGGTGAACGAGAACGGGTCGTCCGGCTCGAGCTCGGTCACCCGCGTCGCATGGCGGATGGCGTCTTCCGGTCGGCCGAGCTTCTGCAGGCTGACCGCGAGGGCCGAGTGGGCCAGCACGTGCTTGGCGTCGATCGCCAGGATCTCGTTGAACCGGGCGACCGCCCCGTCGAGATTTCCCTGGTCCTTGAGAGCCACGGCTTCGTCGTACATTTCATCCGGCGTCGCCATCTCGAACCCTCCGGTGCTCTTCTCTCAGGCAGTGTTCTCTAAAGCAGTGATCTCTCGGGCGTGATCGCTCACGCTCTGTTTTCATTTCCACGTGGAAAGCGGCGCCCGCAACTTGCCGCGCAGCGTGCCTGTCGGCACCGCGCGTGTTGTCAGTATCATAACCGGTCGCGACGCGCACTGCCCACCGTGGCGAACGCGTCATCGCGCGACCCTTTCGCATCCCCCTCTCTCCATTTGCTGCAAAGGGGGGGGACAGAGTGAGGGGTTCTTTGTCCTTTGTTCTTCTTCAGACCCCGAAGAAACTGAGCGCGTTGACCGCCGGAGACCGCACCTTGAGTCCCCAACCAAACCCATGAGTCGCCGCAAGCGAGACATTCGTCGCCGTGCGACGGCCCAGTCGCTGGGTTCGGATTCGGACGCGTCGAACGGTTGGTCGCCGCGCAGCGCGCGTCCGCCGATCGAACGCGCCGAGAAGCTGGCGATCGGCGTGTTGTTCGTGGCAGCGGTTGCCCTGAGGTTTTCGTACCAGGCGCGGATCTCGATCGAGCACTGGGACGAGGCGGTCAACGCGTCGAATGTTTTCCTCGAAACAGGCTATCCGAATCGCTTCCTCTACTCGCCGCCGCTCGTGCCGCTCCTGATTGAAATCTCAATGCTTCTCCTGGGCAAGACGCCGCTGGCCGCCGTCATGCCCAACCTGATGTTGGGCTCGCTGACCGTGCCGCTCTGCTGGTGGGTCGGTCGGGAATGGTTCGGGCCCATCGCCGGAATTGCGGCCGCCGCCCTGGCGGCATTCTCCGATTTTCAAATCGTCTATTCGCGCACCGGCCTGACCGATGCGGCTCTGGGCTTCTGGTTCTTGCTCGCCGTCTACTGTTCGTGGCGGGCCCTCGCGCGAAACCGGCTGGGCGAGGCAGTCGTCGCCGGACTGGTCATCGCCTGTGCCTGGGCGACCAAGTACAACGGCTGGCTGCCGCTGGCCGTCGCCCTGTCGGCCTTCATCGCCTGGGGAGTCTGCGAGCGGTTCGGCCGAGCCGACTGGACCGCCCGGCTGCCCGTCGTAGCGACGCTCGTCATCGCGACATTGCTCGGCTGGAGCCCGGTCTGGCTGTCGCTTCAGCCCGACGGCGGCTACTCGGCCGTGACCGCCAATCACGCCCAATACTTCTTTGGCCTCTCTAGTTGGTGGGACGACTTCAAACGCCAGCTCGCGAACCAGCGGTTCTATGAAGGCTGGCTGACCGCGGCCGGGATGATGCTGGCGTGGCTGCTGCCGGTAATCGTTCGGCGGTCCGACCGAGCCCTTCCCACACAGGACACGGACATCGCGCCGGTCGCGGAATCGGGGACTGCGAACGCGACGGGCGGAGTGGGATCGCGGTCGTCGGCTGACGTCGTCGGCGAGTTCGCCCGGCGGATTCACCTGCTGACGATCGCTGCGTTGCTGGCGGGAGTTTCGCTCCTCGTAGGCTGGCTCGGCTTCACCGCCGTTTTCGGCAGCCTCTTCATCACGTTCGTGATCCTGGTGGCCGTGCTGCGTCCGCGGACTCCCGCCGTCGATCCCGAGGCCGCCCAGGCGCGCAATTTGGCCGGCTGGTTGTTGGCCGCCTGGTTTTTGGGGCTCCTTGTCGCCGTTCCGCTTTACAAGCCGTATCCGCGACTCGTGATGCCCTGGCTGGTCTGCGCCTGGATGGTGGCCGGCGCTTGCATCGATACGGTCATGAATCGGGCGGCCGCCCGTTGGACCGAACGCGATGCCGCCCACACCGCGCCCACCCGCTTGGGCTGGACGACCGTGGTGTTCTTGGTCGGAGCGATCGGCGTCTTCGCTCTCGGTGCCTTTTCGCGGATGAGCCTAGCTCGCGGACGCGACATCCCGGCCTGGCAGGATCGCACGATCCGCGCGAACACCGTGAAACGGGCCGTTCAGTACGCGCTCAAGCGGGCACCCGGAAAGCCTCTGTTTCTCGTTTACGGGGAGCCGTGCCTGTTCTTCGATCTGGCCGTCGAGGGCTACAATCCGCAGCCGCCGTTGGGAGGCGATTTCTCGTTCCTCGCCCCCGGACAAAAGCCCCTGCCGCAGCCGGCCTTCTTGCTGGCCTACGAGGGGACGGCCGACTTCGACAAGCTGATCGAGCCCTACAAGAAGGCTCTGAGCGTCGAGGCCATCTTCCACGACACTCCCAGCGATCTGGTGCTCCTGGACGCCTACAGCCCCGCCGACGTCGCACCGGGCAAGCCGCACCCGCCCCCGGAGTCCCTGGTCCTGTACCGGATCAACCCGCATTGAGGTTGTTCCACGCGGAACAAATGCGTTGGTGTGTTGCTGTTAATTTGGGCGAGCTCAGAGATTACCGCCGCCTTTGAGCATTACTCACGCGGTGCCCTTTACCAATTTCACGTGGAATCCCGCATTATCAGCAAAGCCCCCATTTTCCGCAGGGGGAATAACAGACGCTCGCCTGAATCGGACCTTGAAGCCAGACCGATCGATTCCATGCGGTTGGCGATTCCAGGGATGTGAATCACGAGGCGCGCGGTCATGGATGAACAGGCACGCGGGGCGGTGGACGGCACATTAAACTTCGAGGCGCAGGGGCCGAGCTCGGTCCGGCGGCGATTGGGTCGCGGGCTGAGCGCGCTCTTGGGTTCGAACGGGGGCGAAGGCGGGGCGAGTGCTCCGGCTGGCTCGGCTCCCGCCGAATCTCGGGCCGCAGTTGCCGACTCCAGTCATGTGCACGTCGAGCTGATCGAGCGGAATCCCTTCCAGCCCCGCAAAGACTTCGAGAGCGAAGCGCTCGACGAGCTGGTCGAGAGCGTCCGCCAGCACGGCGTGTTGCAGCCGTTGCTCGTGCGGCCCAGCGGCGGCCAGTATCAGTTGATCGCCGGCGAGCGCCGCCTGATGGCCGCGAAGAAAGCCGGCCTCGAGACCGTCCCTTGCCGTGTGCTGGAACTTGAAGACCAGGCGATGTGCGAGGCGGCCCTCGAAGAGAACCTCAAGCGCCGGGACCTCAACGTCCTGGAAAAAGCGCAAGCCTTCAAAGAGTACATGCACCGCTTCTCGGCCAGCGTCGACGACGTGGCGAAACACCTCAGCATGAGCCGCTCGTCGGTCTGCAATTTTCTGCGGCTCTTGGAACTGACCGATTTCGTCAAAGACGCCCTGTTGTCCGAGCGGGTGAGTTTTGGCCACGCGCGAGCCATCCTCTCGCTCAATCACGACGACCAGATCGCGCTGTGCGGCCGGATCGAAAGCGAATCGCTCTCGGTCCGCGAGACCGAAGCAGCAGTGCGGGAGATCCTCAAGAATCAGCAAGAGCCGCCGGCAGAGACGATCCTGTTCACCGGCGCGGGCGCGCCGCCGAAGCCGGCACCGAGCACTGCGAGCGCGCACGTCCGGTCCCTGGAAGAGACCCTCGGCCAGCTCTTCGCGGTCGCGGTCCAAATCAAGGTGAGCGGCAAGGACAAGGGCAAGATTGTGATCCCGTTCGCCAACAACGACGAGTTCGAGCGGATCCTGCGGCACCTGCGTCGCGCGGCGTGAAACGTGCCAAGCGCGTCGATGCGGGAGCTGCAGCGTCGCTAGCCCGAACCCTGCTGCCAGCTCCTGTGTCGTCGCACGACGATGGCTGATCGGCGTGCTGCAACGACAGACGATCTCGCAACTCTTTACGCTCGCTATCTGTGCTATGCGGCGAAAAGAGGGTGGGCGACTCCAGCTGCGGACCGAGACCGGGCGAAGATGCTGGGGCGATTGAGGGCAAAGGGCGTCGTCACAGTCGCCCAGCTGCTGAAGCGACTTCCCCGGCTATCCCCCGGTTTGCGGCAATTCGGGATCGAACTCATCGATCTTTGCAGTATTCATCGCGCCTGGCCAATCCTGATCGAGCTCACGTCGCAACGGCCCACGCGCCTCCAATGCGCCGATGTACTATCGCGACTGAAGTCAGGAGGCAGGGCGGCGGAGTATTTCCTCGCGAGGGGCCGCCGCGAGTTAGCTTCACCACGGCCCGATCTGTCCTGGCTGCAAGCCGTGATCCTGGGATTCGGATGGACCGACGAACCTCACGCTGAAGAAATCCTGGTCGACATCTTCGAGCGGCCCGATCTGCCCGGTTGGCTCCGCGGCGATGCCGGCGACAAGCTCGGCCTCTGCAAATGGGTGCGCGACCGCCGGACGAAGCTCTACCGGCGGTGCCGAGCTGCGGCGTTGCGAGGATTGGACGAACCATCGATCGACGTACAGTTTTGGAGCATGTACGTGATCGGATCGCTGGCGACCGGGCCTCGATGCGACGGCAAGAACAAACGCGATTTCAATGAGGCCATCCCCAAGCTACGGCTCATCGCCAAACGCGATCACAGGTTGGCGCCTGGTTATTGGTGGCCCATGTCGGCGGAAGCCGTCGACGTGCTGACCTGCATCCGCATCGGTGGATGGCCCCAGCACGAAGCGGCCGAGCGATTCCCATACCGCGGCGTTCGCGGCGAGTCTCCGCGGACGTGAGTCAGGGCCGCGCCACGGAGCGGCTGCTCTACTCGCGTGTCGTCCAATCGAGGCCCAATCGTTCATTCGAGACTCATGGCTCGATCCGTGGTTTGAGCTCGCCGCACCAGCTATTCTCGCTCAGTCGGCTGCAGTTCGCGCGCGACGCTTCGAGGGATCCCCATTTAGAGCCCGGTGTACCACGCGATGGATAAAGGCCGACTCGAAGCCTTCAGCGACGGCGTAATCGCCATCATCATCACCGTCATGGTGTTGGAGATGAAGGTGCCGCTGCCGCACCAGGGGGCGACGCTCGCCGATCTCAAACCGGTGGTGCCGTCCTTCTTGAGCTATGCGTTGAGCTTCGTCTTCATCGGCATCTACTGGAACAATCACCATCACCTGTTCCAGGCGACGCGGCGCGTGACGGGCGGCATTCTCTGGGCCAATTTGCATCTGCTCTTTTGGCTCTCGCTCATCCCGTTTACGACAGCCTGGATGGGAGCGAACACGTTCGCGCCGACGCCGACCGCCGTGTACGGCGTGGTCCTGCTGCTCGCGGCGCTGGCCTATTACGTGCTGCAGCTCTCGATCCTGCGGGCGCCCGGCGGAAACCCGGTGTTGGAAGAGGCCCTCGGCAGCGATTGGAAAGGCAAGCTCTCACCGGTCCTCTATGTGCTGGCAATTGCGGCGTGCTTGGTCAGCCAGTGGCTCGCCTGCGCGCTCTACGTGCTGGTCGCCCTGATCTGGCTCATCCCCGACCGGCGGATCGAACGGCTGTTTGCCAGCCGCGAGACCGAGGACTGACCGGCGTGGACCGTGGCGGTATAACGAGCACACAGCGAGAATGACGAAGCACGAATGACGCGCGAAGCCTCAATGACGAAGCACAAATGACGAAAGAATGACCAAATGACCTAAGCCCGAATGAGCGCAGTTTTTCATTCGTGCTTGGTGCTTCCTTCGTCATTCGGACTTAGGATCGACTCGTATGCCTACTCCAGCTTGGCGCGGCGTGTTCCCCGCGGTGACGACGCAGTTTCGCGAGGATCAATCGCTCGACCTCGATGCCACCGCGCGGCATTGGGAGGTAATGATCGCGAGCGGCATCCAGGGCCTGATTGTCGCCGGGTCGCTCGGTGAGAACCAAACGCTCGAGCCGGCCGAAAAACGGGCCCTCGTCGCCGAGGCGGTGAAGTGTACGGCCGGCCGTGTCCCGGTGCTCAGCGGCGTGGCCGAGATGAGCACGGCGGCCGCCTGCCAATACGTCCGCGATTGCGAGCGCCTCGGGGCCAGCGGATTCATGGTGATGCCGGCGATGGTCTACAAGGCCGACGCCCGCGAAGCCGCGCGTCATTTTCGCCAGGTGGCGGCCGCGACGAGCCTGCCCTGGATGCTCTACAACAATCCGGTCGGGTATCCGGTCGACATCACGCCGGCGCAGTTCGTCGAGCTGGCCGACATCCCGAATCTCGTGGCGATCAAGGAGAGCTCGGCCAACACGCGGCGGGTCACCGAGCTGCGGTTTGCCGTGGGCGACCGTTACGCGCTGTTCGTCGGCGTCGACGACCTGATCCTGGAGTCGGCCGTGCTGGGCATCGACGGCTGGGTCGCCGGCTCGGGCATTGCCGTTCCTCGCGAGAACCAGCACTTTTGGGAGCTGACGCGGCGTGGCCGGTGGGACGAGGCGCGGGCCCTCTATCGCTGGTTTTTTCCGCTGCTCAAGCTCGACACGCAGATCAAGTTCGTGCAGCTCATCAAGCTGGCCGTGCAAGAGGCGGGACTCGGTCGCGAGTGGGTCCGCAGTCCGCGCTTGCCGCTGGCGGGCGCCGAGCGGGAGCAAGCGCTCGCCGCCATCCTCGACGCCTTGGCCAATCGTCCGCGACTTCCCGCGCTTTGAAATCGGAGTGGCGTGAGCGTGCAACACATCCAATGCATCGATTCCCACACCGGCGGCGAGCCGACGCGCGTGATCGTCGCGGGCGGGCCCGACCTGGGGGGCGGCTCGCTGGCCGAGCGGCGCGAGCGTTTTCGATCGCAACACGACCGCTTCCGCCGGGCCGTGATCTGTGAGCCGCGCGGGTCCGACGTCATTGTCGGCGCCCTGCTCTGCCCGCCCAGCGATCGCCGGTGCGCGACCGGAGTGATCTTCTTCGAGAGCGTCGGCTATTTGGGAATGTGCGGGCACGGGACGATCGGCGTGGCGGTCACGCTCGGCCATCTGGGGCGGATCAAGGCGGGCCGCTCGTGTTTCGAGACGCCGGTCGGCCGCATCTCGATCGAGTACGACGGGGCGAACACGGTCGCGCTCGAAAACGTCGCGAGCTATCGCCTCGCCAAGGATGTGACCGTCGAGGTGCCGGGCCTCGGCAAGGTGACCGGCGACGTCGCCTGGGGGGGCAACTGGTTCTTTGTCGTCCGCGATCCGTTCGAGCCGCTCGAGTTGGGGCATGTCGATCGGCTGCTCGACGTCACGCGGCGCATTCGAGGGGCGTTGCGTGAAAACGGCATCACGGGCGCCGACGGGGCCGAGATCGATCACGTGGAACTGTTCGGTCCTCCGGTCGATCCGCGCAACCAGAGCCGCAATTTCATGCTCTGTCCCGGCGGGACCTACGATCGTTCGCCGTGCGGCACGGGGACGAGTGCGAAGCTCGCCTGCCTGGCGGCCGACGGACGTCTCGCCCCCGGTGAACCGTGGCGGCAAGAGAGCATCTTGGGGAGCGTCTTCACCGCCTCGTATCGGATCGACAGCGGGCGGACGATCCCCAAAATCTCCGGCCAGGCCTTCATCACGGCCGAGACGACCTTGCTGGTCGACGAGTCCGATCCGTTTGCCTGGGGCTGCCCCGCGTGACCGCGACACCGCTCCCCTCTTCCGGCCCGCGGTCCGATCGCGTGGTCGTCGTCGGTGGCGGCGTGATCGGTGCGGCCTGCGCGTACTTTCTGCGGCAGGCCGGGCGCAGCGTGACGATCGTCGACGCCGGCGCGTTCGGCCGCGGCTGCTCGCACGGCAACTGCGGCTACATCTCGCCGAGTCACGTGCTGCCGCTGGCCGGTCCGGGCGCGCTGCAGTCGGCGCTCAAAACGCTGTTTCAGAAGAATTCGCCGCTAAAGGTGCGGTGCCGGCTCGATCCCGCGCTCTGGAGCTGGTTCTGGAAATTCGCCCGCCGCTGCAACGAGCGCAACGCGCTGGCCGCCGGGCACGCGATCCAAAATCTTCTCGGCTCGTCCCGCGCGCTCTATGACGAACTCGTCCGCTCGACGCTCAGCGACGTCGAGTGGGAGCCTTCGGGCGTGCTTTTCGTCTTCCAATCGGATGCCGCCTTCGACCACTACACACAGACGGATGCACTCTTGCGGCGAGAGTTCAGCCTGGCCGCCACGCCATACGACGGAGACGACTTGCTGGAGTTCGAACCGTCGCTCAAACCGGGCAGCGCCGGGGCCTGGTTGTATCCATCCGATGGGTTGCTGCGTCCCGACAAGTTGATGGCCGCCTGGCGGCGCGTGCTCGAACAGTCCGGCGTCGAGATCCGCGAACACTGCGCGCTCCGCAATCTGACCGTCGAGGGCCGCATCGTCCGCGGCGTCGTCACCGACGCCGGCCCAATCGACGCCGATCAGGCGTTGATCGCCACCGGAGCCTGGACGCCCCAACTGAGCCGCGTGTTGCAGTGCCCCGTTCCCATTCAACCCGGCAAGGGATATTCGATCACGATGCCTCGTCCGGCCCTCTGCCCGCGACGGCCGATGATCTTCGAGGAGCATCGCGTCGCCATCTCGCCAATGCAAAGCGGCTATCGCATCGGCTCGACGATGGAGTTTGCCGGCTACGATTCGCGGCTCAATCCCGATCGTCTGAGGTTCTTGCGCGAACGTGCCGCCCTATACTTGAAAGAGCCGCTCGCGGAGCCGACGCTCGAGGAATGGTGGGGCTGGCGGCCGATGACGCCAGACGGCCTCCCCTTCATCGGGCGGCTGCCCGCGTTCGACAACGCCTACATGGCGGCCGGGCACTGTATGCTGGGCGTTTCGATGGCGCCGGCCACCGGCAAACTCGTCGCGGAACTGATGACCGGCCAAACACCGCACATCGACCCGACACCCTACGCCGTCACGCGTAGTATTTGATAAGTTCTGCTCGTCTCTGTCTCCCTCTCCCATTCCGATGGGAGAGGGCCGGGGTGACAGCAAGTTTTGGCAATTGATTTGTCATTTGAGCGCGAGGTGGCGTGCACCAATCGATGATGGAATCGTTTGGAGCGTCCACCTTTCCCAAGCCGACAGCTCCGCTGTCGGATCCGGAACCGACGGCAAGCCGTCGGCTTGGGAAAAGTGGGCCTCCAGTCGATCATCCAGAGCACACTGTTCAACCGACGTCGCTCATCCCTCTTCTGTTCGGACGCGCGAGAACCGCATTCACGACGCCGCTAGACTTAGGTAGAGGAAACCCAGACGAAGGAGCGCTTCATGGACAGGTCGTTAAGCGAGCATGCCTTTCTGCCCGATGCCGACCCGTTAACTGACTTTCCGCGCGATAGCCCGATGGCCGTGCTCGACGAGATGGGCCGCGATCTGCCGAGCCTGCTGCGGGACTCGGGCTTTCGCGAGCGGGCCCGGCGTCTCGAAATTCCCCCCTGGAAGGAGCCTGCCGATCCCGCTGCCGTCCTGCCCCAGCTGCGGCTGCGGTACGTGCGGCTGGGCTTCCTCGCATCGGCTTACATCAACCAGGTCGGCGAACCGCTGGCCGGCGTGCTGCCGCGGAACCTGGCCGTTCCGCTGTCGGACGTGTGCCGGCGGCTCTCGCGGCCGCCGATCCTGAGCTACGACGGCTATGCCCTTTACAACTGGAAGCGGTTCGACCCCGCGCGGCCGATCGCGCTGGGCAACATCGACACGATCCAGAATTTCGTTCACCTCTACGACGAGCACTGGTTCATCCTGGTGCACGTCGAGATCGAGCAGATCGCGGCCCACATGATGACGGGCGTCGACTTGGCCGCGCGGGGCATTGCCGCCGGCGATCGGGGACTCGTCAATCGCGGGCTGCAGAAGGTCGGCGAGAGCGTCAGCCGTCAGATCGCCGTCCTCCGCCGCATCCCCGAGCACATGGATCCGGCCCTGTACTACAAGACATTCCGGCCCTACATCCGCTTCTTCGAGCACGTGGTCTTCGAGGGAGTCGACTCCACGCCGATGAATTTCCGCGGCGAGACCGGCGCTCAGAGCAGCATCATGCCGACGCTCGTCGCGCTGATGAAGATTCCGCACCGGCCGTCGCTACTCACCAATCACCTGGCCGACATGCAGAACTTCATGCCGCGCGAGCACCGGCAACTGATCGCCGACGTGCAAGCGCTGGGCGACCCGCGACCGCTCGCCGACAAGGAACCCTACAACGAAGTTCTCGAAGCGATGGCCACATTTCGCGAAGTTCACTACGGCTGGGCCGACGAGTACATCAACAAGCGAGTCAGCGACCCCCGCGGCACCGGCGGCACGCCCTATATGCAGTGGCTGGGCCAACTGATCGCCGAAACGCGGGCCCACAAGATCCCGTGAGCAGACGCGCGCAAAGCGAGGCGTCAAGCGACGGCAGTCCAGCAATACGTCCGCTTCAGGCCGGACTATCGCCGAAGCCGCCGTTTCTTGGCGACGTGCTAAAGCGCAGTCACTCGACAGCCGGATGCCAAGGGAGCGTTTTGGTGGCGCTGCAGAAGCGCCAACAACTCTACCTTAGCATCGGGGCCGTCGATGGTGACCGACACCGAAAGCTTGAAGAAGGCGTCGGACGTGCGAGAGACTAGTAGCGTCCCCCGCCGTAACCGCCTCGGCCACCGCCGCCGCCAGAGCGACCGCCGCCGCCACCGCCGCCAGAACGACCCCCGCCGCCGCCGTAGCCACCGCGCCCGCCGCCTCGGTCTTCACGAGGGCGAGCCTCATTGACCGTCAACGAGCGGCCGCCTGCCTCTTTGCCGTTCAGGCCATTGATCGCAGCCTGAGCTTCTTGATCGCTGCTCATCTCCACAAATCCAAAGCCCTTCGAACGGCCGGTATCGCGATCCATCACGATTTGCGCCGACTGCACGGATCCGAAGGCCGCAAACATCTCCTCGAGAGATTCATTGCTCACGTCATAGGAGAGATTGCCGACGTACAACTTCTTGCCCATTACAACTTCCTTACCACTGAGAACGAACAGAATTGGTTTCAAGACAGGACGAAATTCACCGGGTTCATCAAATCGATGCCATCGTTCCGCCGTCGATGTCCCGGACCTAACAACTGCAGACGATGATTTTGACGAGTTAGCTCGCAGATCGCGAACGATTTCTCGCGCGACCAGCCGACCGCCTCCGATTGCTCTGGAAAGGCTGCCGCGCTCCATCTCGTCGGACGCCGGGCCGTCCGCGTCGAACGATCTGATGCGGACGGTCCGCACTCGACGCGATCTCCGGCACGGGTGCCCTGGTTTGCTCGTCGTTCGACACCGAATTCTCGACTGCGAGCGCTGTGCGAGTCAATCGCTCGATCGCCTGCAGGAGCTTCCGCTCGGCATGATCGCAAAATGAGACGGCGATTCCCGAGGCCCCGGCGCGGCCGGTCCGGCCAATGCGATGCACGTAAGTCTCGGGTTCGTGCGGCAAATCGTAGTTGAGGACGTGGGAGATGCCCTCGACATCGATGCCCCTGGCCGCAATGTCCGTCGCAATCAGGATGGGCGTGCGGCGCGACTTGAAGCTGTCGAGCGCTCGCTGCCGGTTCGACTGGCTCTTGTTGCCGTGAATCGCGGTCGCCCGAATGCCGGATTGTGCGAGGTCTCGCACGACGCGGTCGGCGCCTCGTTTGGTTCGCGTGAACACGAGTGCGCGCTCGATTGACCGCGTCTTGAAGAATTTCGCAAGTGCCCGAGGCTTCTGGCGAGCGTCGACGAAACAGACGGACTGTTCGATCAATTTCGCGGTGGCCGCCACCGGGGCGATGTGAACCCGAGCCGGATTCTTGAGCAGCGAGTCGGCCAATTCAGCGATCGGTCGCGGCATGGTCGCTGAGAGCAGAATCGTCTGCCGCTCAGCCGGAAGATGCCGGACGATGCGGCGGACATCGGGAAGAAAACCCATGTCGAGCATGCGATCGGCTTCGTCGAGAACCAGGATCTCGACGCCCTTCAGTTCGGCATGCCCCTGATCCAAGAGATCCAACAGGCGGCCGGATGTCGCCACGAGAATGTCGACGCCGTCACGGAGGACACGGACTTGCGGGCTTTGTCCCACGCCACCGAAGATCGTCGCTTGACGCAGCCGGGTTTCCCGACCGTACGTCTGAAAACTGTCGGCGATTTGAGACGCGAGCTCGCGGGTCGGCGAGATGACCAGGGCGCGGATCCTGTCGCGCCGAGATGGATAACGTGGTGGTGTCGACAGCAACCGGTGAAGGATCGGCAGAGCGAACGCCGCCGTTTTGCCGGTGCCGGTTTGGGCAGTGCCCAGCAGGTCCCGGCCGGCGAGGAGATGCGGAATCGACGCCGATTGAATCGGAGTCGGGGTAACGTAGCCCTCAGCGTCGACGGCGCAAGAGGGGCTCGGCCAAGCCGAGTTCACGAAAAGACATTCAAGGTCCCAGTAGAGGAGGCGTCCAGGACCGAAATAGCGAGAAACGCACGTTGCGTCATCAGAGAACCAATGGACCTGGCTAGTGATCCATTGGGCAACGGCCGCGTGGAGAGCACCGACAGGACTATAGCATTTGCAGCCGTTAATTCAATGGAGACCCGGCTCGACCTCGTTTTTCGAAGCCGAAATCGACTCGAAGTATCGCTCAAACATTCGGATCAGGTCGAGATTAACGTCCAACGTCTCTTCCACAACCGGCGATTTCACCGATAATGCAGGATGCTCAGCCGATTCCCAAAGTCGTCCGGGAGCTCAGCTTGGTCTCCGCAATCACTCTCGCTCCCGCGTCGACAGATCGCCTCGCAGCAAATCCCCCGAACCATGCCGCGACTCCGGTCGGCTTTCGGGGGATGACGACGCCGTTCCGCGAGCCCACGCTCCGCCGAAGCCTGTTCCAGTTGGCCGTGTCGATCGTTCCATTCTTCCTGTTGTGGACGTTGATGTGGTTCAGCCTCCGTTATTCTTACGCGATCACCCTGGTCTTGGCGGTTCCGGCGGCCGGATTTCTGGTGCGACTCTTCATCCTTCAGCATGACTGCGGTCACGGCTCATTTTTCCGATCCAAAGCCGCCAACGATGCGCTGGGCCGCGTTTTGTCCCTGTTCACTTTCACGCCGTATGACCGCTGGCGGAAGAATCACGCGATTCACCATGCCACCTCGGGCGATCTTGATCGTCGCGGGTGCGGCGACGTGCACTTGCTGACTGTCGGCGAGTATCGAAATCGCTCCGCCATTCGACGGCTGATGTATCGAATCCACCGGCACCCCTTGATTTTGTTTGGAATCGGCCCGTTCATCTATTTTGTCGTCTTCCAACGCTTCACGTTTCACGACCCGCATCTCTCGAAGAAGGAGCGGGCCAGTGTCTATTGGACGAATCTCGCGCTCTTCGCGGCCATCGCGTTCCTCTCGTGGCTCGTCGGATTCAAGGAATTCCTGCTGATTCATTTGCCGCCAATGGCGATCGCCGCGTCGGTCGGAGCGTGGCTGTTCTACGTGCAGCACCACTTCGAATCGACGTATTGGAAGCGAAACGACCGCTGGGACTATTTCCAGGCCGGATTGGCCGGCAGTTCCCTTTACGACTTGCCCGCCGTCCTCCGCTGGTTCACTGCCAACATCGGGCTGCATCACGTCCACCATCTCGACAGCCAGATCCCCAACTACCGTCTGCAAGAGTGCATGGATGCCAATCCCGAATTGCAGCACGTCGCTCGACTAACGCTCTGGGGCAGCCTCTCGTGCGCGTCTCTGAGGCTGTGGGACGAAGAAAAGTCCGAGATGGTCGGCCTGAGGGATGGTCACTGAAAAGTTGGCCGCCCCGTCCGGCGGACGCTTCGCCCCGGGGATGAATTCGGGACGGCGAGCGAGACAGCCCGGGCAGCTGTGGGCCCCCATCAAATCTCTGGGCCCGAAATGAAAAAGCCCTTCGACGCATCGCCGAAGGGCTTTTAGTCACCGCGAGTTGGGGCGACGGCGAATTCTTCCTCAGGTTGCCGGATGATAAATGACCGTAACACCGCGCCTACCGACCGGGTCTGCCAGGTGACATATACCTTAGGAAAACGGAACCGCGGCCGCGCTGAGCGACAGCTAACTTGGAAAACCCGGGAATGTGGTCGCCGTCTGCCGTAGCGCCGGGATAACTTCTCATGTCCTCGCGCCTTCGACCAACGACAGGTGGATTTCAGTCGGGATAACGCGATTGAGTTTGAACCCGGATCGCTTCAGCAAGTCCCGGAACTCCGCTTGGGTCCGCTCTCGGCCACGCGGTGTGAGCGCCAGCATCTCGAGATCCAGGAGTTTACCGAAGTGCGCCGCGTTACCGGACGGAATTACAGAATCAACGATGAGCACTTTCCCTCCGCGCCGCATCGCATTGCGGCAATTTCGGAGGATTGGAATTGCTCGCTGGTCGTCCCAGTCGTGTATGACGTGCTTCAGGATATAGGCGTCGCCTCCCTCCGGAACGGACGTAAAGAAGTCGCCACTGACAACCTGGCAACGATTGGCGACGCCTCCGTTCTGGAGTAGCTTCGCGGCACCGGCCGTCACGTGCGGAAGGTCGAAGAGTATGCCGCGCAGCTTTCTATTCGCTTTGAGAATGGTCTTGATCATGAGGCCGTGCCCCCCGGCAACATCGACCAGCGTGCCGATCCCCGAAAAGTCGTACGCCGCGACCACAGCCTCGGACTCCCAGGTGCTGATCGCCGTCATCGCCGCGTCGAACACGGCGGCAGCTTCTGGAATCTTCCCGAAGTACTCGAAGATCGGCATGGAGAAGACGCGATCAAAAGCTGGCTCACCGGTAAGGACGCTGTGGCCAAGCTCTCCCCACGGGCGCCAAGTGCTATCGTGCCCTACGAATCGCGCATAGGCCCCGAGTGCTTGCGGCGAGTCGGTGCAAAGTAGCTTGCCGAGCGGAGTAATGCGAAATGCCCGATTCTTGGTCTCAGCGAAGAGCCCAACGCTAGCCAAAGCACGGAGCAATCGATACACGCCATCTTCCGACGCATTTGCCGACCGCGCGATCTGGGCCGCGGTCTTGGTGCCCACCTTCAGAAGGTCGCCAATGCCGAGTTCGGCACTGGCGGCAATCGCCTGGCTCACCCATTTCCCGGCAGTCAGGTTCATGAATGTCATTGCGGGCGACATCTTCTTGGATGCTGGGTGTCTTTGTTTCGGCATGGTCCTCTCCAACGTAATTCAACAGCGCAAGTGTCATGCAAGCTTTGGTATGCGTCGAACACGAAGTTCAGCCGCCGGGCCGGCGGCTGAACCTATGACCCACACCAACCGACCGGCGAGCACCCGGCTTGCTTCGCCAGCAGTTGCTTACTGCTGATTACGACGCAAGGCGTCGAATCCTCGAAATCGTGTGTTTGAACTGCATCCTCGATGGCGCGACTCTTGTCCCTGAAATAAGAAAGCCCTTCGACGTTCTTGCCGAAGGGCTTCTTTCTGAAAAAAGTCGGGGCGACAGGATTCGAACCTGCGACATCCAGCTCCCAAAGCTGGCGCTCTAGCCAGGCTGAGCTACGCCCCGAGTCTGTTCTTGTGCCGACACCCGGTCGAGGCGATGGGATCGCGCCGACCATTTTGTCGCGGCGTGATTGTACCGCGGCGCAAAGGGGCGTGCCACGGGCGTTAATTGGGTGGAACCGCTCCGGCTTCGCGGTTTGGCGCCACGGGGTCGCGATGAATTGGGACCCGCCGCCTGGTTGCGGCCTTCCGACGGCCAGCGGTCCGGAGCGGCGCTGGTCGACGCTTCGGTACGCGCGGTCAGCCCATTACGCTGGCACCCGGCGTTCGATCGGCCAAAGTTGCCGAAATTTAATCGGATCTCCGGCCCCCATGAGGTTTGGACGGGGTTTGTTGATTTAGGGGCCCCTTCAGCGAAAATGAAGTGAGAGCACTTCGTCCCACTCTCGATGTCGCAGTCTCGATGTCCCAGTCTCGATCGAGGTCGTCATGATGCAGCCAGCGCGCGTTGCCGTTGCCGCCACCGTTTTGCTCACTGTCGCCGTCGCGTTCCCCTCGCCTTCCCTGGCCCAAAACCCGTATCGCCAAAACCGCCGCAACGCCCTCAGGGCTAGTCGGCCTTATATGCCCGCGGGAGCCTACGGGGCCCGGCCGGCCAACCCTGCCGACGTGCAGGCGGTGACCCAGGCGTATCGACTGCTGGAGCAAGCCGACCACGATTATCAGGGGCATCGTGCCAAGGCGATGAAGCACTTGCACCAGGCGGGCAAGGTCCTCGGAGTCATGTTGAAGGGGGACGGCAAGACCAAGGAACAGCAGGGAACGTCGGACGAACTGCTCAAACAGGCCCAGACCGTTCTGCAGAAGTTTAGCGCGAGCGGAGCCTCCGGAGCGCGTCACAACAAGGCCATGACCCACATCCAAAACGCCCTCGGCGAGCTCAATACGGCCCTTTCGATCAAGTGAAATCTGGAGCGGATTGGCGGCGGCAACGTCGACCTTTCGCCCGAACGCCACCAGCTTTTGGGGGCGGGCTCACTGGAGCCTGCCCCGTTTTTTGCGCGCGAAAGGTATCCGCGAAGTGCTTGATTCGCCGTCGCGAGCGTCAGGCGTTCTCGGCTCGCTCGGGTAGCCCGTCGAACAGGCTCGTGCCGATGCGGATCATGGTGGCCGCCTCTTCGATCGCTACGGAGAAGTCGCTGCTCATGCCCATCGACAGTTCGCCGAGCGACGGCGACCCGGGGCGGCCCGCCAGCTCATCGCGGAGCATTCGCAGTCGGCGAAAGGTGGTCCGGGCCGCTTCGCCGTCGTCCCCGAGCGGAGCCATCGTCATCAGGCCTGCCAGCTCGACGTGGGCCAACGCACACAGCGCTTCCCAGTCGGACCGCACCTGATCGGGGGAAAAACCGTCTTTCGATCCTTCGCCCGAGACATTGACTTCCAGCAGCAGTCGCGGCCGCAAACCCAGCTCGGCCGACAGGCCGTCGATCCGCGCGGCCAGCGGCAGACTGTCGATCGAGTGCAGGCAGCCGGCCACGGGGAGCACTTTGCGGACCTTATTGCGCTGCAGATGGCCGATCAGGTGCCAGCAAATCGGCCCCGCTGCCGCCCGGGATCCCTCAAGTGCGGACGCGCGTTCCAGCAGCTGCTGCGGCCGGCTCTCGCCCAGGTTGCGCACGCCCAGAGCAACGAGCGCCTCGATCCACTCGATGTTGGCCGATTTGGTCACGCCGACCAGCAGCACTTCGTCGACCGAACGCTCTGCGCGGCGACAGGCGGCCTCGATCGCGTCACGAATCCGGGCCAGATTCTCGGCGATCCGAGCCTCGACGGTGGTCATGGCCATCAGCTTCCCGCGCGCGGAATCACGGAGCGAGCGTGCCGATCGGGATCAAAACGCACACGCGCCGCGGCCGACTCTCAACGGAGCGGAGGCGAGCGAATTTCGTCTTCCGACCGGTGTCGCTCGCGCCCGATTCAGTCGTTCCGTAGCCGCAGGCCCATTTCGGTCAGCTTGGCTCGCACTTCGTTGAGCGACGTCACGCCGAAGTTGCGGACCGACAGCAGCTCGTCGGCCGTCTTGGAAACGAGTTCGCCGATGGAGACCAGGCCCAATCGCGACAGGCATTTTCTGGCCCGCACCGACAGGTTGAGATCGCCCACCGGCGCTTCGAGCACCGCCTGCTCCTGCGGGGAAACGGTTTCCGGTGCGAAAATCGGCGCGGCCAGCGGCGAACGCGAGGCGAACTGCCCGATCGACAATCCGCGGCTCTTGAGGATGTCGCGGATTTCTCGTAGGGACGTCTCGCCGAAATTCTTGCTAGAAAGCAGATCGTGCTCGCTGATCGCGGTCAGATCGCCCAGCGTCTCGATGCCGGCCCGTTCGAGGCAATTGCGGCTGCGGGCCGAAAGCTCGAAGTCGCCAATTGGGATCCGCATGACCTGCTCCAGCTCGCGCTGGTGCCGAACGGCATCCTCATCGTAGTACATGCTGCCCGCCGCCTGAATGTCCTTCAGGTACAGCTGGGCCCGTTCGTGGTTGGGATAAAACTGCAGCACGCGGCTGAAGCAGAACGCGGCCGCCGGGTAACGCTCCTTGTCTTCGTAGAGCAGTCCCAAGTTGATCAGCGCCCCGATGTAGAACGGCGGGCGTGAAAGCGCTTGTTCGTACAGCCGGATGGCGTCGTCGTCGTTGCCGAGGAGGTTCATCTCGTTGGCCAGGCGGAACAGGGCCGCCGTGTGATGCGGATCCATGTCGACGGTCCGCTCGAAATATTCGATGGCGCCAAAGATGTCTCCGTGGTCCGCGCGGATGCAGCCCATCTGGTACGAGTATTCGGCGCGAGTGGCCGCCTCGCGGGCCGACTCCCGCAACAGGCGTTCGGCTTCCTCGATCTTGCCCGAAAGCCGGATGGCGCCGGCCTTGGAGAGCTTGGACTGAATCGGGTCATAGCCCTGCTTGGCTGCTTCCTCGAAGGCCTCGGCGGCGTCGGCATAGTCCTGCTGTCCCAACAGCACCATACCGCGGTAATAGTCGGCGATGCCGACTCCGGAAATATTGCTCAAGTATTTGAGAGCCAGGTGATGCTGCCCGAGCAGGTAGGCGACGATGCCGGCGACAATCAGCGTCCGCTGCGGCGGATTGGGATCGTCGACCTGGTCGCGCAGCTCGGCAAAGCTTTGCCGCACGGCCGACAGGCCGTCGCCCCCCATCGCGTACCGCAGATTGGCGACTTCCTGCGCACCGAATTCCGGCGCATTGAAGATCTGCGCCCGGACGTCGATGGGCTCAGTGGGTGCCAGGGGTGCGATCCCACGAATCGGAGCGGCAACTCCCGGACGAATCATGCGAATTCTCCTCGCGAACGAACGAAAGTTTGGACGTGCGGGGCCCCGCGAACGGTTCCCGAGGGAATTATCGCGGGGTTGTCAAACGAACCGGTCGCAAGGCCGGTGCAGGGGTCGCACGGAATTCGGGGGGAGACGCCGGCGACCAGGGCGACTCTTGGGGTCGGGGCGGCAGGTTCGCTCGGTCCGGCTCGTTCGATCACGCCGGACCGGCTCAGCCGCCACGGACGGCTATTCTTCAAATACGGCTATTCTTCAGAGACGTACGGCAACAGCCCCATGAACCGGGCCATCAACACTGCACGGCGGACCGCCCGCTGATACTTCGCGCAGTTTCCCGTGCGGCGGCGCGACTGAATGTGCCCCTCGCGATCGATCATCAGCCGCAAGGTCTTCAGATCCTTGAAATCGACGTAAATCGGTCGAGGCGAGTGATTGCACCCGTCCGGACAGAAGCGGCAACGCAGTTTCTTCTTGAGGCGGGCGCGCTTTTTCCGGCGCTTTCTGATCTCGATACGATTCAATGTCGCCATGTTCGGTCGATACCTTCTCCGCAAATACGCACAAGCCCAGGTCGAAACCGAAATTATGGAGGCCCGGCCGGCATCTTGCAAGCCTGGAAAAGAACCGAGCGGCCGTCGAAAATGCCCTCGTAGCCCCGTTCCAGCCTTGCTTCTCGGGCGGGGTTTTGGCTCCGACGGAATTGTAGCGAGTGGGGGAAGTCTCCGGCGGCGGCCGGACGATTGGACGGACCACTGTTTGGAACGAGGGAAACCTGTTGACCGCTAACGATCGCAAAGCCGTGATTTTTGATATGGATGGCGTGCTCATCGACTCGTATCGGGCACACTTCGAGAGTTGGCGGGCGGTGGCGGCCGAGCACGAGCGCGTCTATACCGAAGAGCAGTTCGCCGCGGGGTTTGGCCGGACGAGCCGCGAGGTCATCGCGGAGCAGTGGCAGGGCGAGCCCCTCTCGGACGAGCGGGTGGGCGAAATCGACCGCCGCAAGGAATGGCTCTTTCGCGAAATCATCCGTGCTGACTTCCCCGCGATGGCAGGAGCGGTCGAGTTGATGCAGTCGCTGGTGAGCGCCGGGTTTCGCGTGGCCGTCGGCTCGTCGGGGCCGCCGGACAACGTGCAATTAGCGATCGAGCGGCTCGGGGTCGGCCGGCTGCTTTCGGCGACGGTCACCGGCAACGACGTCAAACGCGGCAAGCCCGACCCGCAAGTGTTTCTGACCGCAGCCACCCGCATGCAGGTGCCGCCGGCGCGCTGCGTCGTCGTCGAAGATGCGCCGGTCGGAGTGGAGGCCGCTCATCGCGGCGGGATGCGCGCTGTCGCGCTTGCCAGCACCGGGCGCACGATCGAGCAGCTCCGCGCGGCCGAGCTAGTGGTGAAGTCGCTGAGCGAACTGTCGCCGCAGCGATTCGAGGAACTGCTGCGGGCAAGGTCGGAGCAAACGCCGTGAAGAAGTGAACGGACGGACGAGCAAGAACCCGGCGGCCTGATCTCCGCCGATGGCCTTTCGGCTGGCAAACTACGTGCGTTGAACCGATGATGTGAGCCAACATCTTCAGGGAGACCGACCATGGCACCGGACGTTGAAGTCAAACGGTTCACCGAGCGAAGCCGGGAAACGCCGGACACGCAGCACAAACCGCCGGCGGAAGAGGCGGTGATCGCCATCTTTGGCGCCTCCGGAGACCTGACGGCGCGGAAGCTGATCCCCGCCCTGTTTCGGCTCTGGACGGAGGGGTTTTTGAGCGGACGCGCGCCGATCGTCGGCGTCGCCCGGCGTGAAAAAACCGACGACCAGTTTCGCGCGGAAATGGCGGACGCGGTCAAAGAGGAAGCCACGCGGGGTTCCTTCACGGATCAGAAGTGGACCGAGTTCGCTCGTCGGCTCTTTTATCACCGGACCGACATCCAAGATCCCAACGAGTTCGCCAGCCTGAAAAAAGAACTGGGGGAGATCGAAAACCGCTCAGGCGTCCGCGGGAAGCAGATCGCCTACCTAGCGACGACGCCCGACCTGTTCGTGCCGGCCGTCGAAGCGATGGGCAAATCGGGGATGATTCCGGCGGCCAACTCGAATCGCACGCTGCGGGTCGTCTTCGAGAAGCCGTACGGCCACGACCTGGCGTCGGCCCAGGGACTGACCCGTGACTTGGGCCACTATCTCAGCGAGGAGCAGAGCTACCGGATCGATCACTACCTCGGCAAAGAGACCGTGCAGAACATCCTGTTGTTCCGCTTCGGCAACGCGATCTTCGAGCCGCTCTTCAATCGCAACCACGTCGACCACGTCCAAATCACGGTCGCCGAATCGCAGGGGCTCGAGCGGGGCCGCGGAGGTTACTACGACAAGGCCGGCGCGACTCGCGATGTGCTGCAAAACCACATGTTGCAGCTGTTGTGTCTGGTGGCGATGGAGCCTCCGGCCTTCTTTCGGGCCGACGAAATTCGCAGCGAAAAGCTCAAAGTGCTGCAGGCGCTCGCGCCGGGGCGCCCGTCCGGCATCCCCGAGTGGGCCATCCCTGGTCAGTACACGGCAGGCGAAATGGACGGCATGCCGGCCCGCGGCTATCGCCAGGAGGAACGCATTCCGCCCGACTCCCGCCGCGAAACCTTCGCGGCCATGGAGATCAAAGTCGACAACTGGCGCTGGGCGGGCGTCCCCTTTTATCTGCGGACAGGCAAACGGCTCCCCAATCGCGTGAGCGAAATTGCCATTCAATTCAAGCTGCCGCCGCTCAACTTGTTCACGACCGTCGAATGCGAGGGAGACATCTGCGACCTGGTCGGCGCGCGGCCCAACGCGCTGGTGTTTCGCATCCAGCCGCAGGAGGCGATCTCACTCTGGTTTTCCACCAAGCGACCGGGAATGCAGTATCAGATCCATCCGGTGGAGATGGATTTTGAATATCAGTCGGCTTTCCACGGCGTGTTGCCGGAAGCCTATCAGCGGCTGCTGTTGGACGTGCTCCGCGGCGACACGACCCTGTTCACCCGCAGCGACGAGCTCGAGGCCGCCTGGCAATTCATCACACCGGTGCTCGATTATTGGGAGCAAAACCGGATCGAGCCGGAACCTTATCCGGCCGGCACCTGGGGCCCCGAAGCGGCCGAAGCGCTGCTCGCGCGGACAGGCCGCCGCTGGCACGTGCCGACGATGTGACGGCTCGGGCAATTTGGTCCGTCGCATCCCCTCCGAGGCGAGCGGTCCGCCGCGGCGGATCAGCCGGCCGGTTCTTGCGCTTTCTTCCCGTTGATCTGTGAGGAATTCAATTCCGAAGACTCGGGGGGCTGACGCCCGCCGCTCGGGCTTGCGCTCTTCGACGTCGATGGGCGAAGTTGAGATCCGTCCGCGGCCGGTTTAGGCTGAACGTCTGATCGCACGAGCCCGCCTTCATTCCCCGCCCTTCCCGCCCGGAGTCTTTGCCTCCCATGCTCACACGCAGGCTGCTTTCGGCCGTGCTGACTGCCGTGGTCCTTCCGCTCGCGACCAACGCGCGCGCTGCCGATTCCACCAAGCCGGGACCGGTCCACTCGTCCGTGTCGGAACTGAGCGAGAACGAAGTCCGCGCGCTGCAAGGCCCGAAAGCTCTCACGCCCGCCGAGGCGATCAACCGATTCAGCATCGCCGATGGTCTTGAAGTGCGGCTGGTGGCCAGTGAGCCGCTGGTGAAGCAACCGGTCTCGATCACGTTCGACGACCGGGGCCGGCTGTGGGTGCTGCAATATCTGCAATACCCGGTGCCGGAAGGTCTTAAGCCGGTGGCCGTCGACGAGTATCTCCGCACCAAGTACGACCGCTGCCCCGAACCGCCGCCCAAGGGACCAAAAGGCCGCGACCGTCTCACGATTCTCGAAGACACGAACGGCGACGGCGTGATGGACCACGCCAAGGACTTTATCGGCGGTCTCAACCTGGCTTCGGGATTCGCGATCGGCTACGGCGGCGTGTTCATCGCGCAGCCCCCCTACCTACTCTTCTATCCCGACGCCAACGGCGACGACGTGCCCGACCGCGACCCCGAAGTGCTGCTCACTGGCTTCGGCATGGAGGACGCGCACGCGTTTGCCAATTCGCTCACTTGGGGCCCCGATGGCTGGTTGTACGGCGCAAGGGAGCACGGTCAGCGCCAACATTCGCGGCATCGAATTCCAGCAAGGCATTTGGCGCTATCACCCCAAGACGAAACAGTTCGAACTGTTCGCCGAGGGGGGCGGCAACACTTGGGGCATTGACTTCGATCGCTTCGGCAACCTGTTCGCCGGCGGTAACACGCTTGAGCCGCTCTGCCATCACGTGCAGGGAGCCTATTACGTCAAAGGGTTCGGCAAGCACGGCCCGCTGCACAATCCCTACTCGTTCGGCTATTTCCCGCCGGTCGAACACAAGGGGCCCTTCGGCGGCGGACTGACCGGCGGCAACGTGATCTACCAGGGAACCGCGCTGCCCGAGCGGTTCACCAACGTCTGCATTGCCCCGAACATCCGGCAAAACGCCACCCGCTGGTACCCGTTCGAGACAAAGGGGAGCACGTTCGCGACGCTCCAAGGTGGCCACGGCGGACACGAGGGAGATTTTCTCACGTCAAGCGACCCCTGGTTTCGCCCGGTCGACATGACGGTCGGGCCGGACGGCGCGGTCTACATCGCCGACTGGTACGACATCCACTTAAGCCACGCCAGCCCGGTGAACCGCAGCCAGTGGTACATGCCCAGCCGCGACGACGGTCGCATTTGGCGAGTCGCCGCCAAGGGGGCCCGAACGTTGCAGCAGGCACGCGAGACCAGCAGCGCGCAGGCGTCGCCGCCGGGCAAGCCGCTGTCGAAACTGTCGCCGCACGAAATCGTCGCCATGCTCGACCAGCCGAACTCGTGGCAGCGCCGCGAGCTTTGGCCCTTTCTCGGCGAGCGGGCCGATCCAGCGCTGGTCCCCGCGTTCCGGCAGCGATTCGAATCGTCGCAGGATGAGGTGAAGACAGTCGAAGCTCTCTGGGCGATCTTCTTGTGCGGCGGCCTCGACGACGCGTTCGCCTCGCGGGCTCTTGCGCATCCCGCGCAATCGGTCCGCGCCTGGACCATCCGCCTGCTGGCCGACAAAAAAGCTGTCTCCGAGGGCCTGGCCGCCGATTTTGTGCGATTGGCAAAGACGGATCCGAGCTGCGTCGTCCGCAGCCAGTTGGCCTGCAGCGCCAAGCGCCTCTCCGGCAAACAGGGATTGCCGATTGTCGCCGAGCTGATGCGGCGCGACGAAGACGCCCACGACCCGCACGTTCCGCTGCTGATCTGGTGGGCCATCGAGAGTAAGGCCCTGTCAGACCGCGACGCGGTCCTGGCCCTGCTCGACGCGCCACAGACGTGGCAACGACCGATCGTGCGGGAGGTGCTGATCGAACGCTTCGCCCGTCGTTACCTGGCGGCCGGTGAAAATGGAGGCGATGCGGCCTGTGCCCGGCTCTTAAATCACGCTCCCACCCCCGCGGACACTGAGCGGATCGTCGCCGGAATGGAAACCCAGCTCGCGGGCCGGCGCTTCGACCGCGTCCCCGCCGAGCTGGCGACTCCACTGCGAAAGCTCGCGGAAAGCCCCTCGCCCTCGCCCGCCGCATTGTGCCTGGCCCTGCGCCTGGGAAGCAGCGAGGCGTGGCCCAAGCTGACAGCACTCGCGAAGAATCACTCCTCGCCGCTGGTCGATCGGTTGAAAGTGATCTGCGCGCTGTCCGAGGCCGGCCCGTCGAACACTGCCGACGAACTCTTGCCGCTCGTGGAAAAACGCGAACCCGACGCGATCGCCGACGCCGTGCTGACGGCTCTCGGACACTTCAAAGACGAGTCGATCGGCCAGCGGCTGCTCGAACGCTGGCGCGATCTGCCCGGCCCGCGCCGCGAAAAGGTCGTCGATGCGCTCGTGAGCCGCCGGGCGTGGACGCATCAACTGCTGGCCGCGGTGGCCGCCGGCCGCGTCGATCCGAAGATCGTCTCAGTCGACCAGGTTCGCCGCATGCTCTTGCACAAAGACCCGGACATTGCCCGCGACGTCGCGGCTCGCTGGGGCAGCGTCCGTGGTACCACCCCGCGCGAGAAGCAGGGGCGGATCAACGCGATTTCGATCATGCTCTCCAAAGGCCCCGGCCATCCGCAAGAGGGGCACGGCCTCTTTACCAAGCACTGCGCGATCTGCCATCGCCTCTACGGCGAGGGGAACCAGATCGGTCCCGATCTGACGGCGGCCGACCGCAAGAACCTGCGCGTGCTCTTGCCGAACGTCGTCGATCCGAGCGCGGTGATTCGGCCGGAGTTCCGGGCTTATAACGTCGTGCTGCACGACGGCCGGATCCTGGCCGGCCTTTTGGCCGACTCCAACGCTGAAACGATCACCGTGCTCGACGCCAAGAACCAGCGGACGGTGCTCAAGCGCGTCGACGTCGAAGAGCTGCGAGCCTCGGACCTCTCCCTCATGCCGGAAAACGTCCTGACGCCGCTCAACAACCAGGAAATCCGCGACCTGTTCGCGTACCTGCGTTTGAAGTAATTGCGCGGGTCTGTGGCGAGCGCCGGAAGGCGCTCACCGCTCGGCGCGGGCTCGCTTCCGTCGACCGTTTGCTGCATGGCCGTTGGCCGCGTAATCGCGTAGCACTCCGATGAACCGCTCGACCGCCGGGCTGTGGTAGCGGTTTTTCCGCCAGATCATGGCGATTGTCCGCGTCGGTCTTTCGCCGCTGAGCGAGCGGTACTTGGTCTGCTGCGACCGATCGGCATTGACGGCCATCTGGGGGATCAACGAGACGCCGTGCCCCAGAGCAACCAGCTCCTGCACAGTGAGCAGCTGGGCGCTGCGGCAACTGACCGCCGGATGACACGACTGGTCTTTGCAGAAGCTCAGAACCTGCTGCCCCAAGCAATGCGTCTCGCTCAAGAGCACAAAACGCTCTTTGGAGACGTCCTGCATCGTCACCGTTCGCTTGGTGGCGAGCGGGTGTCCTGCCGTTGTCGCCAACAACAGTTCCTCGGTGAGCAGAGGTTCCACCGCCAGTTGTTCTTCGGTGACCGGCAACGCCAACACGCCGACGTCCACATCCCCTTCCAGGCACGCTTGGATCGTGTACTCGGTCAGGTTCTCGGAGACGGTCACCTCGGTCCGCGGATGATCGCGGAGAAATCGCTTGAGCAGCGCCGGCAAAAGATAGGGGGCAATGGTCGGAATCGCGCCCACGGTGATCTGGCCCGCGTCTGCGTCCTCGGTCATCGCCCGCTTGGTGCCGTCGACGGCTGCCAGGATCTCGATCGCCCGGTCGAACAGGACGCGGCCGCGATCGGTCAGACGGACCTTGCGGCCTGTGCGATCGAAGAGCGGCCCGCCGAACTCCCGTTCGAGCTTGATGATCTGCTGGCTCAGGGAGGGCTGCGCCACAAAACACTTTTGCGCGGCCCGCGTGAAGTTGGCCAGCTGGGCCACTGCGACGAAATAACGGAGCTGCTGCAGCTCCATAGCCGGATCCTATTGCTTGGATAGAAACAAGAGATTTCACATATAGCCCGGCGGTCGCTAGCCTGCAACTTCCCGGCGGCCGCAGGCGGCGAGGGGGGTGTTCTTCCGCAACGATGCCTGCGTGTCGTCCGGATCTGGCGACGAAGAATCTGCAACGGAGGATCGAACCATGAAAAAGCGCTTTATCGACAAACAGGGGAGAGCGGCCGCCGTCGTGCTGGCAGCCGCTGTCGCTTCGGGAATCGTCTGGTCGACGAGTGTCGGCGCTTACGATGACCCGCCCAGCTCGTACAGCCCGGTGGTCGTCAAGGAGACGTTCCCGCAGATCGAGCAACGGATGAAGGCCGAGAAGGCAGCCGTGATGCAGCGTCAGAAGGACCTTTTGGCCCAGCGGTACGACCTGTCCGACCACCCGTCGAGCGACACCAAAATGGGCCGGCAAAAGCCGGTCCAAGAGGGCGTCCGCGCGAAGCTGCCAAGCGGCGTCACGTGGGACGAACTTGGAGGGATGACCCCCGATCAGATCAAAGAGAAGGACGCGTTCCCGCCCGGCTTCATGCCCCTACCCCATCCGCATCATGCCGAAGGGGGCATGGTCTTCCCCGAGGCCCACATCAAGGAAGTGCTCAAACAAGAAGGGCGCGATCTTAATCGCTTCGACCTCGAGTTCGATCTGCCGGAACACTTCCTGCCCGAGTTTCCGCCGGCCATTTATCTCACGACGCGGCCCGACCTGGGCGACGTGTCGCAGGGCAAGCTGGTCACCATCGAAAACTTTTACGAGCTGTTCAACGGCATTTTGAATCCGAAGCAGCTGGAAGGTCTGCGGCTGCTGCTGACTCCGTTCGCCCAGCAGCAATTCAACATCACTGAAGATCGGCGCTCGGAGAAGCCGAGCCGCGGCGTCACCTGTTTCGACTGTCACGCCAACGGCCACACCAACGGGGCCACGCACCTCGTCGGCGATATTCGGCCGCAGCAATTCCGCCATCGCATTGAGACCCCCAGCCTGCGCGGCGTCAACATCGAGCGATTGTTCGGCTCGCAGCGGGCGCTCGAAGACGGTCGAGGACTTCACCGAGTTCGAGCAACGGGCCGCGTATTTCGACGGCGACCCGGTGATCGCGACCAAGAAAGGCGTCAACATCCTCGATCGTGGCAGCCAGGTCCATTTCATGGCCGAGTTCGAGGAAATTCTGGACTTCCCCCCCGCACCCAAGCTCGATTTGTTCGGCAAGCTCGATCCGACGAAGGCCTCGCAGGCCGAGCTGCGGGGACAAGACGTCTTCTTCGGCAAAGGGAAGTGCGCGGTCTGCCACGTGGCGCCGTACTACACCGACAACTTAATGCATAACCTCAAAGTCGAGCGATTCTACAAGCCCCACGACATCAACGGCGAATACGCGTCCGCGGACGGCCCGATCAAGACGTTCCCGCTGCGGGGCATCAAGGAATCGCCTCCGTACCTGCACGACGGGCGTCTGTTGACGCTCGACGACACGGTCGAATTCTTCAACCTCGTGCTCGGCACCAAGCTGACGGCCGAGGAAAAAACCGACCTGGTGGCGTTCATGAAGTGTCTCTAGTCCGAGACGATTTTCCGAAACGAAACCGCGCTTCACAACGCGATCCCTGACGGGTGGCCCTGCGGAAGTGGGTTGGGGTCCTCATTCCTCCTTGTCCATCTCCAAGGCAGGAATGGGGACCCCTTTTTTTCTGGGCGGGGTCGTCGCGGCGCGCGTTGGCCAGGCGACGAATTGCTCAAAGAGCGGTGCCCACGAGACGTGCCCCTTGGCAGCAGAAAAATGGGCCGATTGGGCAAATTCCCCTTGTCAGAAGGGCCCGAATCGTCAAGGATACATTTATCGGATCGTGCAAACGTAGCACGAGGGACGATAAGCCGCGAAGGGGTCGGACTTGGCGAGCCGATCGAAGCGGATGGCCTTAACAGAGAGGAGGTGGTCTTGTGAGTTCTGAGTGTAATAGTAGCCAAAAAGGTGGTAACGCCTAAAGGCAGTCGACGGGCTGTCGACTTGGGCAGCCACCGTCTCGTAAGGATCACCTCCAAAAAATCCTACGAGAACAAAAGAAGGCTCGGTTCCCCCAGTGGGAGCCGAGCCTTCGTTCTTTTTGTAGCGGGCAACCCGCCTCACGCGGCGACTTGCCCCGACGTCACCAGCGACTTCTTTCACCCTCTCCCATTCCGATGGGAGAGGGTTTTGTATCCGCAGGTTCCAAAGGCAGCACCGGTTGTGCTCGGCAGCGCTAAATCTCCAACGGCGCTTCGACACCGCCGGTGAACTCTTCGCCGTCCATCGGCTTGCCGTGCAGGATCTCGACCTTGTAGCCGCCCTTCGCCCGGAAGTAGACGATCAGGATGAGATAGCCGAAGGCCATGAGCACGGGGACGATGGCCGTATAGCGCAGGGCCATGCGTCCGCCAAAGAGGCGCGCGTCTTCCACAACCGACGCGTCGGCTTGCTGCTGTGCATCGAGCGTCTGATTGGCGTCCACCTTGTCGATCAGCTCGCCGACCTTCTTGCCGTCGAGGCCGGAGATCGGTTCAAAGAAGAGGAAGTGGCTCTTTTCCCCGGCGACGTATCGTTCGAACGTCGACGGGGACTTTTCCCGCAACTCCTTGGCCGCGAAATAGTCCTGCTGGTAGCCGATGCCGGGTCCGCCCAGAAGTCCGGCCGACAGCATGCCGATGCCGCCCATCGTGCCCATCGTCAGCGCGCCACCTTTGGGGAAGCGCTCGCCCACCACTCCCAGCATCGTCGGCCAGAAGAACGTTTTGCCGAGCGCGTAGGTCGTGCCCGCGACGAACACGAGGGCCGCCGCGCCGGCGTAGCTCAAGGCCGAAAGGCCGATCGCCGCCAGGCACGAACCGCAGAAGAGCAGGCCGATGGGGTTGATCCTCTCGACGATCGGGCCGGCGAAAAACCGCAGCACGAACATCAGGGTCGACATGTAGACGAAGAGCAAGAACGCCTTCCCCTTGATCACGTTGTTCATGATGTTCGTGATCCAGCTGTCGGTCCCCAGCTCGACATAGCCCACCATCGCCATCAAAACGACGAGGAACAGCAGGATCGGCGAGGCAAACTCCAAGACCATCGTGGAAAACCCGACGCCGGCGGCGCGGGCTTCCGAGAGAGGGAATTTCTGGAAGAGGATGATGGAACCGTATATGGCCGTCGGAACCAGGAAGAGGGCCATCAGGATTTCCCAACGCACCTGGTGGATGGCCGAATTCGCGCCGCAGAAGCAGTAAGCGAGCACCCCGCCCAGAACCAGGCCGCCCGGCCAGCCCGCGTGCAAGATGTTGAGGTAATGCGTCTTTTGCCGCGGGTACAACGTGGCGACGAGCGGATTGATCGCCGTTTCGCACAGTCCGTTGGCGAACGAGAACATGAACATGCCCCAATAGAGGCAGTTGTACGTGGCGGTCTGGCCAAAGGCGGCATAGATCGGCGTGGCCGCCAGCGTCACCACGGCCGACAGCACGTGGAGCAAAAAGGCCAGCATCAAAATGGCCTTATAGCCCAAGCGATCGGTGACGGTGCTGAAGAGAATGATGGTGATGCCGCCGCCGACGAGCCCACCGCCCGTGATCGTGCCGAGCACTTGCTTCGTGAAACCGAATTGCGATTCCCAATCGGCCAGAATGGCGCCGCGCAGGGCGAAGCCCAAGCCGGCGGCAATCAGCGTCATGAAGCTGGCGAAGAAGAGGGGGCGGTTGTTGTTCATCGAGAGGGGACCTCAGCGCGGGAGGGTCGGAAGCGGCGATAAGACTTCGCATCGTACAACGGCTCTGGGGCGTTTTCCACGACCGAAAGCGAGTTTCGGCCGAAGAAACGAGCTTCCCCGCTAGTCGCGCCCGCTGGACTCCGAACGCCCGCAGTGGCTGATGCGAGCGATCCGTTTGCGGCGGATTCTCTGACTCGGCGGCAGGCCGAAAGGGTCAGGAGCGTCGGCGAACGACGATCAATTTGCCGCGTCGCGTCGCCTCGATGTGGCCGGGCAGCGTCACTGTTCCGCCCTCTTGGATTAACCGCCAAAGTCGGTCCCAGCTCTCAAAGCCGACGGCTTGTCGCGGCCAGTTCTGCCGCTTCCACAACAGGACGAAGGCTTCCCGGACGATATGCCGGCGCTGGCCGGCCAGCGCGTCGGCGTTTAGTCGCACGAGGTCGGCGGATTGATCTTCGAGCGACTTTTCGAGCAGTTCAGCCGCCATGTCTTCGATGGTCGCCTGCACATCGCGGAACCGTTCGGCCGTTTGCCTGACCGCGTCGAGGATTTGCGGCCCGAGAATCCGGACCAGTTCCGGCAGAGCCTCGTTTCGAATGCGGCTCCGCGTGCGAGTTTGGTCGAAGTTGGTTTCGTCCGTCCGAAATTCCACGCCGATCGACTCGAGAAAGGCGAGCCACTGCGACCGGTAGAAAGAGGTCATCGGCCGCACGATCGTGAGCGCTGTGCCCAAGGGACGGGTCGCCGGCATGCCTTGCAGGCCAGCGAGGCCGGTACCCCGGAAGAGATGATGCAGCACCGTCTCGACCTGGTCGTCGGCCGTGTGGGCTACGGCCACGTGTGAGCAATTTGCCCCGACGGCGGCGCGCTCAAAAAACTGGTAGCGCACGTCGCGGGCGGCCTCTTCGAGATTCAAGCCCCGCTCGCGCGCATAGGCCGGCACGTCAGCCGATTCGAGCACCAGCGGAATTTCCAGGCGCTGGCACAGCTCGGCCGTCCAAGCGGCATCTTCGGCGGAAGCGGCGCCCCGGATTCCGTGATCCAGGTGCGCGGCAACAAGCTGCAATCGTTCCTGGTCGGCGAGAGCGTGCAGGCCATGCAACAGCGCAACACTGTCCCCTCCCCCGGAGACGCCGACCAGAATTCGCCGGCCGCTTAATCCGAACGATTGGATCGATTTCGCCAGCGCGGCGAGAAAAGGCGCGGCAGCCTGCGGCTGTGCATACGCAGCCTGCCCGCGATCGTTGAGCGCAGAGATTGCCTGCTGACCACCATCGGGATCCGTGGCGACGGAATCCGTGACGTCAGAATCTGCGAAGCCGGAATCTGTGACGTCCATCGGTCACCAGTCGCCGAAGATGGCGCGGCCAACAAATTGCGTAAGTTGACGTCTCGACTCGCCCTGATAGGATAAAGGACTATTGATCACTGCGCGGAATTACTTGTTTTCCGCGAAACCGAAAGATGACGTAAGCTTAATGTTGGTCGGGAGCTTTGACGTTTCCCGGAACCTCCGAGGATCACCGCGGGGGACAGCGAAGGCTCGGAGATTTCCGCTCGCCTTTCCTGAGTTGTAACACGATCAGACCCGTTGGAAAACCAAGAATGGTTAGCCGTTTCAGCAGGGCGCTCTCATTCGTCGTGCAGTTCATGCTCGGACTGACCGGCGTGGTTCGGTCTCTCCGCTCCGTCGTCTCCCGCGTTGCGCGGGGTCGGCATCGGAGCATGGCGAGGCAATCGAGGGTGGTCCCCGTTCCGTTGTGGCTCGCACCGCTCGGCTTGCTGGGCCTGAAGCCCGCACTAGCGCCGGCCGCTGCGCCCGCCCGACACCGCGAGTCGCGCTTTGGCCCGGGTGATTGTGCCCGGCGCTTCGATTGCGCCCGGCACCATCGATGATTGGCCGTTTCAACTCGATGCCGTCCCTCCGTTGATTGCTCGTTTGCCGGTCGCCCTCGCCTGTGGGGCCGGCCCGGGTTTCGTCGCCGTTCCGATCGGAAAGCGGCGATGGCATGGGCGTAATCGATTTGGTGGTCGGGCTGATCTGTTTGGGCGCGGGTGTCGGGGCCGGCTTGCTGCTCGAGCGGGTCCGCCAGGGGGCGGGTTACCGCACTCGGGATGAAATCATCAAGCAGGCCGAGGTCGAGGCGGGCAACCTGCTCAAATCGCATGAGCTGGCCGCCAAGGAAGACCTGCTCAAACGCCGCGAATCGATGGAGCGCGAAATCCAGAATACGCGCGAAGAGCTGCGCGAAGTCGAACGCAAGCTCGACCGCCGCGAAATCGTGCTCAACGAGCAGGTCGACGACATCCAGAAAAAGGAACGGATGCTCGAGCTGACGCAGCACAAGCTGGCCGACCGCAGCAAGGCCCTCGAAGTCCGCGAGCGCGAGCTCGAACGCATTCTCGCGGAGGAACAGGAACAGCTCTACAAGATCAGCGGACTGGATAAAAAGGCCGGCACCGAAATGCTGCTCGAGCGGCTCGAGCGGCAGCTCAAGAACGAAACCGGCGCGCTGATCCTCAGGTTCCAGAACGACCTCAAGGCCCAGTGCGACCGCCAATCGCGCGAAGTTCTGGCCATGGCGATCCAGCGCTACGCCGCGCCGCACACCTCCGAAACCACCGTCTCGACCGTCGACATTCCTAACGACGAGATGAAGGGCCGGATCATCGGCCGCGAAGGACGCAACATCCGCGCCTTCGAGAAGGAAACGGGCGTCGACGTCATCGTCGACGACACGCCGGGCGTGGTGATCGTCTCGGCCTTCGACAACGTCCGCCGCGAGATCGCCAAGCTGGCGATGATCAAGTTGATCCAGGACGGGCGGATTCACCCGAGCCGCATCGAAGAGGTCGTCCGCGAAACACAGAAGGAAATGAACGACCGCATCCGCCACCTCGGGCTCGAGGCGGCACAGGAAGCCGGGGCCGCCGGACTGCACGAAAAGCTCGTCGAGCTGATGGGGCGGCTCAACTTCCGCGTCAGTTACAGCCAGAACGTACGCCGGCACTCGATCGAAGTCGCCCACCTCACCGGAATGTTGGCCGAGCAGTTGGGGCTCGACGGGGCGCTCGCCCGCCGCTGCGGGTTCTTGCACGACATCGGCAAAGCCGCCGACCACGAGATGGAGGGCGGGCACCCGGCCGTCGGTGCCGAGTTGCTCAAACGCTATGGAGAGCCGCCCGAGGTCGTGCACGCGGCGCTCGGTCACCACGACGACATCCGCGTCGATCATATTTACACAGTGCTGGTCGCGGCAGCCGACGCCATCTCCGCCGCCCGTCCCGGTGCGCGGCGCGAGACCCTGGAAAAATACGTCAGGCGGCTCGAAGAGCTGGAGTCGCTGGCTTGCGGATTCCCCGGGGTCGAGCAGGCGTACGCTGTGCAGGCCGGTCGCGAGATCCGCGTGATCGTCGACGCCAAGCAGATCAACGACCGCGAGGCGGCCAAGATGTGCCGCGACCTGGCCAAGTCGATCGAAGAGACGCTCACGTATCCGGGCGAGATCAAGGTGCAGGTGCTGCGCGAATTTCGCACGGTGGAGTTTGCGAAGTGATTGGCGGGCTGCGCTCTCAAACCTTCGAACCGGCAGGCTGATCCGCTGCGGCGACCGCTCGCCTTACGGCACGGGGACGAGCGACGAAAAAACGCGCTCGGCCGCGGCCTCGCCACTCTGCACGCAGTCGGGGACGCCCACGCCGTCGAAAGCATTCCCCGCGAGAGCCAGGCGGGGGTGGCCAGCGAGCAAGGCCCGGATGTGGGCCACTCGGTCGCGGTGCCCGACGTGATATTGCGGCATCGAACGCTCGTGCCGCGAGACCCGAGCGAAGAGCGGTTCGCCCCGCACCCCCAGGATGACGGCCAGTTCTGATTGCACCAGGCGGACCAGTTCCTCGTCGGTGCCCTGAAGAAACTCTGGCTGCAGGGCGCCGCCCACGAATGTCCGCAGCACCACCTGACCCGCCGCGCGCGGCCCGCGAACTTGCGGCTGGCAAACGAGACCGACAGAATCCGCCGCCGCTCGACGGCCGGAATCACCAGGCCCGATGCGGCGAGCGGATGCGCCACGTCGCGCTCGCGATGTCCGGTCACCACAATCGCGCTCGACGCGTATTCGATGGCGCCCAGGGCCGCGCTCAGGTTCGGGTCCGCCGTCGTCAACAGCGCGGCCGCCCGGTGGGCTGGCAGCGCGACGACCACCGCGTCGAACGGCAGGCTGCGTCCGTCTGCCGTTTCGAGCGTCCAGCCCTCGCCCGTCTCAGCCGAGTGTCGCACGGCACGGATGGCCGTCTCGCGCCGAATCGATCCGGCCGCTTCGATGCGCCGCACGAGCGCGTCGACCAGTTCCGACATCCCATTTTGAAAAGAGGCAAACATGCCGTAGCGGGCGCCGCTTTCAGGCGCGCCGCCCGGGACTGAGCCCTCTCCCGGTCGCCGTTGGCCGCGAGCGGCGCGGATCAGGCTGCCGTGCCGCCGTTCCATCTCGATGAACCGCGGCAGCGTGGACTCGAGGCTGAGTTTTTCCGGATCGGACGTGTAGATGCCGGCCACCAGCGGCTGAACGAGCCGATCGAGGGCCTCCGATCCCAGTCGCCGCCGCACGAACGACGCCACGCTTTCGTCGCCGGTTTGTGTCCGTCGCGGCACGAGGCATTCCAGTCCGAGCCGCAATTTCCCCAGCGGACTGAAGATCGGGGAGGTGAGCACCGGCCAGATGCGGGACGGTGCCATCAGCATGAATCCGTCCGGAATCGAGACCGGTTTGCCGCGCCGCAGCACGAGCGCCTGGCGATGGGCGGCGTCGGTGGGGATCAGCCGCTCGTCGAGATGCAGACGGTGGCAGAGCTCGATCGCCGCCGGCTTGTTCGTGATGAACGAGTCGGCCCCCATTTCGACAACGCAGTCGGCGATCCGCTCGGTCCAGATCACGCCCCCCAAGCGCGGGCCAGCCTCAAATAGCTCGACCTCGACGGTCTGCCGAGATTTTTCGGCTAGCTCGAGGGCGTGGTGCGCAGCCGCCAGTCCGCTGATACCGCCGCCGATCACCGCGAGCCGAAAGGCGCGATCGGCTCCGGTGGCGGGTTGTTCGCGGAGAGTGTGACCTTCTGGACTCATGCAACACGACGAATTCTAAACGCCGTCGTTCGAGCGGGACGCTCCCATCTCGTGCACCATCGACGCCAGGGCTTTGACATTCGCAGGATCGGTCTCGGGCAGCACACCGTGACCCAGATTGAAGATATGGCCGGGGCGCCCCCCTGCTCCGTCGAGCACGGTTTTTGTCTGCGCCTTGAGCGTTGCCAGGTCAGCCTGAAGCAGGAGCGGATCGAGATTTCCCTGCACGGCCACATTGTGCCCTAGGCGCTGCCAGGCGTCGGCGAGATCCATCCGCCAATCAAGGCCGATGATCGAACCGCCAGCCTCACGCTGAAGCTCGAGGACGCCGGATTGCCGGTCAGAAAATGAATCGTCGGCACGTGCGGCGGCAAACGCGCAAACACTCGCTGGGAATATGGCAGAGCGTATCGCCGATAGTCGGCCGGCGACAAACAGCCGACCCAGCTATCAAAAATCTGTACGGCCTGGCAACCGGCCTCGATCTGTCTCTCGAGATAGCCCACGATTGAGTCGGCCAATCGCCCGAGCAGGGCAGCCCACAGCTCGGGGCAGGCGTACATGATCCGCTTGGTGCGAGCGAAGTCGCGCGAGCCGCCCCCTTCAATCGCGTACGACGCCAACGTGAACGGCGCCCCGGCGAAACCCAACAGCGGAATGTTGCCCGGTAACTGTTTGCGAACGAGCCGGACCGTGTCGTAAACGAAGCTCAGTTCATCCGGGTCGCAGAGCCGCACCCGCTGCAGGTCGTCGAGCATGCGGACCGGGTTCAAAATCTTCGGGCCGCCGCCGGCCGTGTACTCGAGCTGAAAACCCATCGGCTCGAGGATGGGCAGCAAATCGGCAAACAAGATCGCCGCGTCGACGCCGAGCGCCTGCTGGGCGGTGAGCGTGACCTCCGCCGCCAGCTCGGGCCGCTTGCACAGCTCGAGAAACGTGACGCGATCGCGAACACGGCGATACTCGGGCAAGTACCGGCCGGCCTGCCGCATGATCCAGACGGGCGTGGTATCCACGGGCTCGCGACGGGCGGCACGCAGAAATCGGCTGTTATGAAGCTCGGGCGTCATCAATTCAATCTTAGCAGTTGGCGAGCGGCCGGTGTCAGCCGGCCGGCTCTTGGCGTGTTCGGTCGATCGCGCAATCACGTTTTGATCGCGCCATCGGGGTTCAAAGAACCGGCGGGCTTACACCCGCCGCTCGCCCGTGCGATCGCGCTTGCCTGGTAAGATCGTCGGCGCGGCTTCCAGCGTTTGGACGACCAGCTGGCCCATCCGGGTGGGAACGGCCTCGACGTCAACCGGCAAGCCGTGTTCGCGGATCGTCTCGCTCGCAGTCGGACCGATCGAGCCGATCACGCACCGGCGGGCCGCAGCAATCCACTCAGCGGTCTGTCCGGTCGACTCGGCCACCTCCAAGACGCAATTGAGCTGGTGAGCGCTCGTGAAGAGCAGCACGTCGAACTGGTCGTCGATCGTCGCTGTCACGGCCCGAAGCAACGGTTGGACGTCCTCGGGCAGCGCCCAGCGATAGACTGGAATTTGTTCCACCGTCGCACCGCGCGACGCGAGCGCTTGCGCCAGCTCGTCGTTCGGTCGGCCGTATTCCTGCACGGCGATCCGTTTCGATTCGACTGCTCCCGCCGCCTCGAGTGCCGTGACAAGCTCACGCCACGTGTTGGGCTCAGCCGCACGAACGGCGATCGGCACTTGCCACTCGCGGAGCACGGCCGCCGGTTTCGGTCCGCGGACGGCGACCGTGACGCGGCGGAGCGCGGCAAGAAGCTGTTCCCGATCAAATCGCGTTTCGACCGCCTCCAACAGCGTCCGCGCCCCGACGCCGGTCAGGAACACCATCACGTCGAACTTGCCCGCCAACAGCGCCTCAGCAAAGGCGAAGGCACGCGTATTCGAGTCGAGCGGCACCTCGCGCATCGACGGCACAACCGTCGCGCAAGCTCCCTGGCGCTCGATCAGCGAGCGCATCTCGTCCGCGCGGCGGCTCTCGAAGCTGCAAACTCGCAGCGCGTTCCCTGGCTGATTAACCACCATCACCACATTCCCGTTACGTGACCGATCCAGTATCCGACGAAGCAAAGCCCTCCGGCGATCGCGAAGAAAACTCCGGAAGAGAGATCGCTCAGAAAGCTGCCGAAGGCGAACCATTCGGCCCAGGTGTAATTGCCGAACATCGCATTTTCGGCGGCAAGCCAGGCGATCGTCACCAGGATCAGGATGGCGGCGACAAAGACGACGCCGATGCAGCCCAGCACGAAAAGCACGCGGCGGACCTTTCGAGTCGCAACTCGATGGATTGAGCCGCCGTCAATTATAAAGAAGCCGGTCTGCGAAGACTTTGGCGGGCGCCCGAAGAATTTGGCGAGCGTGCGATTCGCTCAGCGCATTAAAAAAACGCCGCGAGTAACGGTTCTGAAACGGCCGACCGGATGAGCGGAGGCGCTTTCCCGGAATCATGCCGAAGCACGTCCGGCTCCACTCCCGGCCGGCCGTTCCAGTGCCGTCGGGCGAAGGTCTGGGTGACGAAGAACCCAGGCTGTGAAGGGCGAGCAGCATTGCTCGCGACTTACCTCTTTGGCAAACGCTGTGCCAGCGAAACACAGAGTGTAAATATGTCGTTTTTCCCGGGGGATTTTGCAATTCTCGCTCGCGCGACGTTTTTCGCGGCGCGGCGGAGTGCCTTCACCTTATTCAACTGCTGTCGAAGAATCGGGCGAGTGCCTCAATCGCGGGCTGCGGACGTGCCGCGACGAGTTGCAGAGGCTTGACCGGGCCGCCGACCGAGCCGTATTCTGCCAGTGAAGTCGGGCGCTCGATCGGTTGGATTCCGGAAGCATATGAGCCGTCCGGAGTTCCTCGTCTGAACTCGCCGTCCCAGGGCTGGCTGATCGGCGTCGATGGGGACGATCGCATGAGCAAAAACGAATCTGTAACCGACGAAACGAGCTCGCCGTCCGGCACCCCAGCTTCCCCAGGCCCCGGCTCGCGGATTGAAATCGCCGGCGACGAGGACTGGAAGTCGCGGGTCAAAGCCGAGGACGCCGCCCTCGATCAGCAATTCCGCTCGCAGCCGCCAGACAATCCGTCGGCGGCATCGAAGCCGGCAGGACAGGCAAACGCGGAAACCTCATCAGCCCCGCCAAGCGAGGCAACCGCCGCCGGCCCGACCCCCCGCTCGGCAAGTTCAGCGGCCCAGGATCGGCAAGCCGAAACGGCACGGGAAATGCCCGAGCCAACCTTTGCGGACCTCGTCGCCTTGCTGTCCACGCAAGCGATGATGTTCCTCGGTCTCATTCCGAACCCGGCAACTCAAAAGACGGTAACGCAGCTGCCGACGGCTCGATATTTCATCGACCTGATTAGTATCCTGCAGGAAAAGACAGCGGGCCGAATCACGAAAGAAGAATCCACTATCCTCGCCGAAACGTTACACTCATTGCGCATGACTTTTATGCAGCGTTCCAAGCAAACCGGTTGAGAAGACGTTCGCTTTTCCCGCTTTGAAGTCCCGCGGGCGCTGGCCCGCTTTTGCTCGAAGAGATCGTAGCCGCCGTTCCTTCGAGTCGGCCCGCATTATGAAGACGTCTCATCCCGCACATTGGCGGTCTTACGTCGACCCGTCGCGCTGGTTCCGGGTGTGGCATCCGCCGGGATGGACGCTCGTCGAATCGGGGGGCGAGGCGCAGCTCGTCGGGCCGGGTTCGGGCGGACTGTTGCGGATCGTCGGCCGCTGGCGCTCGAACTGGAACAAAGTCGACTTCGACACGATCGTCGATCCCGAACAGGTCTTCTCCGACAGCCGCCATATCCGCCGCACGCGCCCGCTCGAAGGTCCGTACCCCTCGATGTGCACCGAGGGCGAATCGAACGATCTTGCGAAGCTCTCGTGGTGGAAGCGGTGGCTGCGACCGCCAGAGTGGCGTCCTTGGAAGCTGTGGACCGCCCGCTATAAGTCCGTTTGCGTGGTCGCCACGTTTCAGACGACGGGCCGCCGGGATCCGGAGCTGGAGACGCTGGCGACGATGATCATGAACTCGCTCGAGTTCGCGGACGAGCCGCCCGATCCGCCGCACATCTTCGCAGACCGCGTGGTGCGGATCGCCCGCGACCGATTTCCGTCGCTGAAATGCCATCGTAGCGACGAGTTTCGCGTGCAGCTCGGCGAATCGAACATCAACCTGTTCAACTTTTACCGCAACTACGTGCAGGAGCCCGAGCGGTTCGAAGACATCATTCTTCCCGCGCTTGCCACGGTCGCGCAGGTGCAGAAGTGGGACTCGGCCCAGTCGGAACCGACCCTGGCGTCCGTCCGCGGCCGCATTCTGCCGATGCTCTATCCCGAGGAAGTCTGGCGGCGGAGTTTTCCGAACTTCGTCGGCACGCCCTGGGTCGGCGACCTGATGGTGCTCTACGTCGTCGATGAGCAGCACGCCTATTGGTACATCCGCGACGACATGCTCAGCCGCTGGCACATCGACCGCGAAACGCTGCACGAATTGGCGCTGGCGAACCTCGACCGCTACTTCGAGCGGCAGCAGATGGAATATGTGATGGGCCGCGAAGATGGCGGCTCGATGCTGCTGATGCCCAAGCGGCCCGACGCCTACAACTCGTCGCGTATTCTCAGTCGCCAGTTCTGTTCGGCCCTGCGGACGGAATTGGGGGCGGAACTGGCCGTCGGCGTGCCCAGCCGCGATTTCATCGTCGCCGTCAGCATGGGACAGGCCGAGGCATTGAGCGAAATTCGACGAAAGGTCGAAGACGACTTCAATCGCATGGATCACCCGCTCTCCCCGCGGCTGTTGCTCGTCAGCGCCGACGGCGTGAGCGAGTTCCCGGAGCGCCCGCTTGAGGCGTGAACTGATCCTGCTCGGCACGGGGACCAGCGTCGGCGTTCCGGTGATTGGCTGCCGCTGTCCGATCTGCACCTCGACGAATCCCCGCAACCAGCGCACCCGTACGGGCGTCTTTGTCCCCGCTCCCGAGGGCAATTTCCTCATCGACACTTCGCCCGAGCTGCGGCTACAGCTGCTGCGCGAGAAGGTCGAGCTGGTACACGCCGCCATCTTTACGCACAGCCACGCCGATCACATCTTCGGGCTCGACGATCTGCGGATCTTCGGCTACCGGCTCGACCGGGATATCGGCCTCTACTGCGAGCCGATTGTCGAGCAGCAGATTCGCGCGGCCTTCAGCTATGCATTCGCGCCGGCTGACCCGGACGCCCACCATTTCGCCGTCCCCAAGTTCGCCATCAAGCCGATGTCGACGGAGCCCTTTAACCTCCTGGGGCAAACGGTCCGGCCGATCCGCCTGATGCATGGCAAGCTGCCGATTTTGGGCTTTCGGCTCAATGACGTGGCCTACTGCACGGACGTGAGCGCGATCCCCGACGAGAGCTTGCCGCTTCTGGAAGGCTTAGAGACGCTGGTGATCGACGCGCTTCGCGATCATCCGCATCCAACGCACTTCAGCGTTGGCCAGGCGCTCGAAGCCATCGAGCGGGTCAAGCCGCGACGGGCGTACTTCACGCACGTTTCCCACTCGCTCGAGTACGAAGCGACCAACGCTCGGCTGCCCGACGGCGTCGAACTCTCTTACGACGGCCAACGCATCGAATTCTGACGACCACGGCGACGAGCCGGCCACCCCGGCGAGAAACGCTTGCAAAATCTGGCGACGGTTTGGCATCGCGTCACTCCTCGCCGCCAGACACGGACAACCTGGCAGCCTTCAAAGTGTTGGCGAGCAGCATGGCGACGGTCATCTTGCCGACACCGCCCGGCACCGGCGTGATAGCCGACGCAACCTCGCATACGGGCTCGAAATCGACGTCGCCCACCAGCTTGTCCGCCACGCGGTTGATACCAACGTCGATGACCACGGCGCCCGGCCTGACCATGTCGGCCGTCACAAACCGGGGAGAGCCTATGGCCGCGATCAGGATGTCGGCCCGCCGTGTAACGTCCGCGAGGTTCTTCGTCCGGCTGTGGCAGATCGTGACGGTCGCGTCGGCCGCAGGTCCCTTTTGGATCAGCATCAGGGCCATGGGCTTGCCCACGATGTCGCTACGACCCAGCACCACGACCTCGGCTCCCGCGATGGTCGTCTGCGATTCGAGCAACAATCGCTGAATGCCGTGCGGCGTGCAGGGCAAGAAACGAGGACGCCCCTGCGCAATGCGGCCGACGTTCTCGGGGTGGAAAGCGTCGACGTCCTTGAGAGGCGAGACGGCGTCGAGCACCCGTTGCGGGCGGATTTGTTTGGGAAGCGGCAACTGGACGAGGATGCCGTGCACGTTCGGATCGTCGTTGCAGCCAGCGACGAGCGCCAGCAACTCGGCCTCGCCCGTCGTCGCCGCGAGCCGATGCAGCGTGCTCTTGAGCCCCGCTTGCTCGCAGGCTTTTTGTTTGCCACGGACGTAAGCGGCGCTGGCCGGATCGTCGCCGACCAGAATCGCAACCAGATGCGGCACGACGCCTGTTCGCTCGCGGAGTTCGGCCACCTGGGCTGCGACCTCGGCTTGCACCTTCGCGGCAATGGCCTTGCCGTCGATGATTCGAGCGGTCACGGTGAGGTCTCTTTCATTCGGCTGGCAGACTCCACGGCAGTGCGTGCCAGGCCTTGAGCGTGAGCCACAAGGCCAGCCCCGCGTAGATCGCCGCCATCACGTCGTCGATCATGATGCCGAGCCCGCCGGGCAACCGCTCAAGGCGGCGAACCGGCCAGGGCTTGGCGATGTCAA
The DNA here is from genome assembly GCA_963800135.1 of uncultured Planctomycetaceae bacterium. Lineage (GTDB taxonomy): Bacteria > Planctomycetota > Planctomycetia > Planctomycetales > Planctomycetaceae > DASPSM01. The sequence goes on from CAWCZR010000004.1 coordinate 1,167,609, forward strand.
AAATTCGGAACCAGACAAACCCCAGGATTGCCGTTGAGAACGTCATCCGTTCCAGCAAGAATACAATAGGGACGGCCGCAATCTCATCGAAGACGACGGAGCCCGGGTCCTTCTTGCCGAACAGGCGAGCGGCGCGGTCGCACAGGGGGATTCCCGCCAGAAAGATGGCCACAATTGCCAGCAACTCGATCGGCAGCGGCCACCCGGATCTGCTCAGTGCCCAGGCCACTGGAAGCCCCAACAGCGTGCCGAAAGTTCCCGGCATGACGGGCACCATTCCGATGCCCAATCCGGTCGCCAGGATGAGAACCGTTCGATCCCCGAGACTGTGAGAACGCAACTGCAAATCCGCCGCCCGCCTGAGCTGTGCCCACCTACCCTCTAATGGCCCGCCCAACTATACTCGCTCCCGCGCGAGCCGGCCACGGGCCCGCGCGACCGTTGACCGTCGGAGTGCTCCATGTCTGATGCCTCAGAGCCCAAGTTCAGCAAAGAGGAATTCCTTAAAGAAGGCAGCCATCAACTGCGCGGCACGATCGCGCAGGAACTGAACGAGCCCTCCGACAACTTCATCGAAGACAACGCCAAGCTGCTCAAGCACCACGGCACTTATCAGCAGGATGACAAGGACCACCGCAAAGAAAAGAACGCCGACGGCACCCGCAAGGGCAAGGCGTACATGTTCATGGTCCGCACTCGCATCCCCGGCGGAAAAGTGACTGCCGACCAGCTCCTCGCCGAGCTGGAGCTGTGCGAGCGCTACGGTAACGGCACGCTGCGGATCACATCGCGGCAGGGGCTGCAGCTGCACGGCGTGGTGAAAGAGCACCTGCGGGAGACGATTCGCGGCATCAACCACACGATGCTTACGACGCTGGCCGCCTGCGGCGACGTCGAGCGGAACGTGATGTGTTGCCCGGCTCCGTATGCGAACAATCCCGTGCGCCGCGAAATGCAGGAGATGGCCGACCGCGTGGCCGAACACCTCAAGCCGCGGACCACGGCATACTACGAAATCTGGCTGAAGGACGACGCGGGCAACGCGATCGAAGCGACCGAATTCAAGCCGGTCGACGAGCCCATCTACGGCGCCCGTTACTTGCCGCGCAAATTCAAAACGGCCTTCGCGCTCCCCGAAGACAACTGCGTTGAGATCTACTCCAACGACTTAGGCTTTTTGGCAATCGTCGAGAAGGAAAAAATCGTCGGCTACAACCTGTTGGTCGGCGGCGGCATGGGAGTGACACCCAGCGCGCAAAAGACGTTTCCCGCCGTGGCCGAACGTCTGGCCTTCGTGCCGCCGGATCAGGTCGTGGGCGTGGCCGAAGCCATCGTCAAGGTGCAGCGCGACTTTGGCAACCGCGAGGACCGCAAGGTCGCCCGCCTCAAGTACCTGATTCACAACTGGGGCGTCCCGGCTTTCAAGGCGAAGGTCGAAGAATACTTCGGCAGCGGCCTCGTCGATCCGCATCCCGCTGACGTCACGAACGTTGACGATCATCTCGGCTGGCACGAACAGGGAGACGGCCGGCTGTTTTTGGGAGTCAACGTCGAGTGCGGCCGCCTCAAAGACGAAGGCGATCTCCGCATCAAGTCGGCGGTGCGGCACTTGCTGGAGAAGTACCGTGTCCGCTGCCGGCTCACGCCGATGCAGTCGCTGATCTTCTGCGATCTCGAGCCGAGCGAGCGGTCGAACATCGAACGCATTCTGATCGATCATGGCGTCAAGCTGGCACCGGAGTTGTCGCCCCTGCGACGGCTGGCCATCGCCTGTCCGGCGTTTCCGACGTGCGGACTGTCGATCACCGAGTCGGAACGCGTGATGCCCGAGCTGCTCACCCAGCTCGAGGCGGAGCTGGCCCGCCTGGAGATGCCGCAGGAGCGGATCGCCACGCACATGACGGGCTGCCCCAACGGCTGTGCTCGCCCTTACACACCCGACATCGGCTTCGTCGGTAAGACGCTGGGCAAATACACGATCTACGTGGGCGGCAATCTCACCGGCTCGCGACTGGCGTTCATTTACAAGGACCTGGTTCCCTTCGACGACCTCATCCCGGCGGTCGTTCCGCTGTTGACCCAATTCAAGAACGGGCGGCAGAACGGCGAATCGTTCGGCGACTTCTGCCAGCGACTGGGAAAAGAGGCCGTCGTCACCCTCGGCGAAAGCGCGGCTGCCGCCGCCAACGCATGACGTCACAAGTCTCCACGGCTAAACCGGGCTCGCCGCGGCAGGGTCGCACCTGGGAGCCGCTGCTCGAGTCGCTGCGCCATGACCGTGCGCAGATCGCTACCGGCGGCGGCCCCAAAGCCATCGAACGCCAGCACGAGAAGAAACGCCTCACGGCCCGCGAACGCATCGCCCGCCTGATCGATTCCGACAGCACGTTCTTCGAATTCGGCCGCTTCTCCGCGTGGGGGATGTATGGCGACTGGGGACCGGCGCCCGCGGCTAGCGTGCTCTGCGGCATCGGCATCGTCGCGGGCCGGCGGTTCATGCTCGTCGTCAACGACGCGACGGTGAAGGCCGGTTCGTTCTTCCCGATGACAGTCAAGAAAGTGCTCCGCGCGCAGCGGATCGCGCTCACTAACCGACTGCCGCTGATTTACCTCGTCGATTCGGCCGGCGTGATGCTCCCTCTGCAAGAAGACGTCTTTCCCGACGAAGACGACTTCGGCCGCATCTTTCGCAACAACGCCGTCCTGTCGGCCCTGGGAGTGCCGCAAATCTCCGCCATCATGGGCAACTGCGTGGCTGGCGGCGGCTATCTCCCGGTGCTCTGCGACAAGCTGATCATGACCGAGGGTTCGGGGCTCTATCTCGCCGGACCGGCGCTCGTCAAAAGCGCCATCGGGCAGGACGTGGGCCACGAAGAGCTGGGCGGCGCCAAGATGCACGCGGCGATCAGCGGCACCATCGACTTCCGCGAGCCGGACGACGACGCGGCCATCACGCGGGTGCGCGCCCTGGCCGCCGTGCTGCCCACCGATCCGCGGGCCTCGCAGTTTCGCCGCGAAACGCCAATCGCGCCAGCCCGCCCGGGCGAGGACATCTATCAGATCGTCTCACCCGAACGGCAGCAGTCGCACGAAGTCCGCGACCTGCTCGCCTGCCTTGTCGACGCGAACACGTTTCAGGAGTACAAGGCCGACTATGGCCGCACGGTTGTCTGCGGCTACGCGCGGATCGGCGGCTTCGACGTCGGCATCCTGGCCAACCAGCATCATCCCGAAAAGACTCCTCGCGAGGGGCTGCAATACGGCGGCGTGATCTACCACGACAGCGCCGACAAGATGGCCCGCTTCATCATGGACTGCAACCAGACCTGGACGCCGCTCGTCTTCTTGCAGGACGTCTCCGGCTTCATGGTCGGCCGCGATTCGGAGCAGTCGGGCATCATTCGCGCGGGGCGAAGGTGGTCAACGCCATCTCCAATAGCCGCGTCCCCAAGCTGACCGTGGTTTTGGGCGGCAGCTACGGGGCGGGAAACTACGCGATGTGCGGCAAGGCTTTCGATCCGCGGTTCATCTTCGCGTGGCCCACGGCCGAGTACGCCGTGATGGGCTCGGCCCAGGCCGCCTCGACGCTCTTAGACGTGAATATTGCCGCGATGAAGCGACGAGGCCATGCCGTCGACGCCGCCGAGTTGGAAGAAATCCGCCGCAAGGTGACCGAGGCATACGACGCCTGTCTCGATCCGCGTTATTCAGCGGCCCGAGGCTGGGTCGACGAAATTATCGAGCCCGCCAAAACCCGCGACGCGCTAATCGAAGCCCTTGAAGTCGCCACCCGCCACGCGGACGACGAGCCCTTCCGCACGGGCGTGCTGCAGGTTTGATCACGGCGAGCGAAGTCGAGAGCGCCGGCGTCCGGACTTCCGCCATGCATTGGGACGCATCAACCTACGACGACGACCGCGAACTCACGGACTACGTGTGGCACAACTACGCGCATCTGGTCACTCGCCAAGAATGGCGTGTTTGGCAGGCAGTCAGCATCGAGTCTAAAGCTGGGTCGGCGAGCGAGAACATGGCCCGTCTTATGCGACAACATTGGGGAGCTATCAACGAACCGGATGTTGTTGAAGCACTTCGGGACGGCATTCCCGCGTTTCGCCAGACGGTCCGCGAGCGTATTCTTGCCGAGCACCCCGAGGAAGTGTTTATCAACCGATGCACTCGTTGCGAGCGGATCGTCGCGAGGCCGAAGTCAAAACAGTGCCTCTGGTGCGGACACGACTGGCACGAGCGGACGTACTAGCGCGCCGTGAGTCTCGCCGACGAAGCTCAGTCCTGCGCAAGCGGACGGTCCTTCTCGCTTTTCGCGTCGGCCCCAAAGCTCGCGCGAAACGCGTCGAGGTTGGCGGTGACCGTCTTTTCGGGGCCGGTCAGCCGGATGAAGTAGTTACCTTCCTTGGTGGTGAGGATCACGCTCAGCGCGCGGGCCTTGGTCATCTCCTGCGTCCGCTGCTGGACCATCGGGCCGATCGGCTTGTTCCACGTTCCCTGCAGATCCAAGAAGACGTACTCCCCCTGCGGCGATTTGCCCGAGGTGGCCTTGGCTTTGCGGCCCGGCGGCTGGAACGACTTCACCCAGCGCTGAATGTTGGGATCGACGCCGCCCCCCCCTCCGTCGAAGTAGTAAACGACGAAATCGGCGTCCTCGGAATCGCCCTCGACCTTCGGCACCTTCATCTGGGCTTTGCGGAACCGGCTGCTTACGTCCTCTTTGTGCCAGCTCTCCGGCACCGTCAGGCTCAGGTCGCCGGCTTTGATCGTCTTCGTGTTGTTGGCAGCCCGCGCCGGCAATCCGCAAGCCAGCAGGCCGGCGAACGCGAACACAGCCACAGATGCGAATCGGGGTCGAAGGGACATCGAGAAGCTCCTCGGCGGAGGGATCAGTCGGAACGGGCGGCGGTCAACGCCTGCATTTTCAAAGATCGAACCGCCGAATGCAAACGCCAGCGCCAAAGAGCCGCTAGAACCGACGAGGGGCGACAATCCCCGGCGCTTACTTCCGCGTCAGCAGCTTCTTGAATTCCTTGAACGGCCGCGTGTTGGCCACGTCTTTCTTTTCCAGGCCGGCCCGGCGGGCCTGGTAGACGCCGTATTGCATCAGGTCGAACCCCGTGACGCTGTGGCTGTCGGTGCTGATGACGATGGGAATGCCCAGGTCGCGGGCCGCCGCCGCATGCACGTCGTCGAGGTCAAGGCGGTTGGGGTGGGCATTGATCTCCATCATCGTGCCGTGATCGGCCGCCGCCTTCAGGATCTCGTCGAAGGCGACGTCGGCTCCCGGCCGTTTGCCGACGAGGCGTCCCGTCGGGTGGCCGATGCAATCGACATGTGGGTTGGTGATCGCCGTCAGCAGCCGCTTGGTGATCTGCTGACGAGGCTGCTTGAGGCCGTAATGCAATACGGCCAGCACCCAGTCGGCTTCGGCGAGCACTTCATCGTCGAGATCGAGCGTCGCATCCTCGAGGATGTCGCACTCGATGCCGCAGAGCACCTCGATCCCCGAGACCTTCGCCCGAATCTTGGCGATCTCTTTCCAGTGCGCCCGCAGGCGAGTCGCATCGAGACCGTTGGCCATCGAGACCCGCTTGGAGTGATCGGTGATGGCAATGTATTCGAGGCCGCGTGCCTTGGCTGCGTCGATCATTTCCCGGATCGTCGCCGTCCCGTCGGTGACGGTCGTGTGCATGTGCAGATCGCCGCGAAGGTCGGACAGTTCGAGCAGATGCGGCAGGTCGCCGGCGGCCGCCCGCTCGATTTCGCCCCGGTTCTCCCGCAGCTCGGGCGGAATCCAGGGGAGCTCGACGGTCCGATAGACCTCTTCCTCTGTGCGGCCGGCTACGAGCGTGTCGTCGCGAAACACGCCGTATTCGTTCAGCTTGAGCCCCCGGTCGAGGGCCCGCCGCCGGATCACGATATTGTGCTCTTTCGAGCCGGTGAAATACTGCATCGCGGCGCCGTACGACTCGTCCGGCACCACGCGCAGGTCCATTTCGATCCCCGAGCGCAGTCGCACCCGCTGCTTGGTCTCGCCGCGCGCAGGACGCGCTCGACGAGCGGATGGGCGGCCAGCTGGTCCATCGCCTCGGCCGAGTTCTTCGCCGTGGCGAGCACATCGAGGTCGCCGACCGATTCCTTGAGACGTCGGCCGCTCCCCGCCAGGGTCGCCTGCGTCACCGACTTGAGCTTGAGCAGGTCGGCGACGATCGCGTCCGCCTCCGGCTTCACTTCGCCCAGCAAAAACCGCTTGCCCGCCGCGGACGCCTGTTCGATGCCGGCCAAGATCGTCTCTTCGGTCTTCTTGCCGAATCCCTTGAGCTTGGCGATCTGGCCCGATTGGGCGGCCTGCCGCAGATCGTCCAGCGACTGGATCGAGAGTTCTTTGAATAGTGTGGCAACCTTCTTTGGCCCCAAGCCGCCGATCCGCAGCATGGCGACGACGCCGGCCGGAACTTCTCGGCGAGCCTCTTCGAGCTGCGGCAACTGTCCGGTCTTGAGGATGACGTCGATCTTGATCGCCAGGTCCTTGCCGATCCCCTGCAACTCCTCGAGCTTGCGCTCGGGGTCGGCGGCGATGTCGGCCAGAGATTCGGCCAGGTCGCCCAGCACGCGGGCCGCGTTGCGATAAGCCCGCACACGGAACGGATTGGCCGCCTGAATTTCCAGGATGTCGGCGTAATCGTCGAACATCCGCGCGACTTCGGAATTCTGCATGATCCGGATCCGGAATCGAACAGCCCAATGCGATCCGCAGGCAAGCTGCGGGTGTCAGCCCGCCGGTTCTCATTTGCCGGTGCTTGTTTTAGACGAAACCGGGGGCGCTGCACGTCCGGAGCACCGCAGGTTCGTGAATGTCCGACGCAGCGCACGAAGAAAACATGATCAGGAACCGGCGGGCTTACACCCGCCGCTCGCCCCAGAGTGCGCCGAGGATGCGGTCGCTGGCAACGTCGTCGAGTCCGAGCGACTGTTTCAACTGGCGATACGCTTCCAGCGCCGCCCCTGGGCTTGGTCCGTCGGTCTCGGGACGTCGCACGGCTCGCAGCAGCAGGTTCTTGGCGGTGTGCTCGAGCTCGATAAATTCCACCACCTGCGTTTTGTAGCCGCACGCTTCCAAGGCCTGGGCTCGCAGAGCGTCGGTTGCCAAGCTGGCGAACTGCGCGTGCAAAATTCGCTGATGATGCAGGGGGTCCAGTTGGGGCATGTGGATCTTGGGGGCCAGCTCGTGCTGGCAACACGGAACGGCCAGGATGACGGCCGCGCGCCAGGCAACGGCACGGGTCAGTGCGTCGTCGGTGGCCGTGTCGCAGGCGTGCAGCGAGACGGCCAGATCGACGGTCCCCTCCTCGGGCTCGTCGCCGATTTCGCCCACGCGAAACTCGAGCCCCGGGCAGCCGAGCTTGGCGGCGATTCGCCGGCAGTCGGCAATCACGTCGGCCCGGCGGTCGAGCCCCAAAATGTGCACCGACCGACCGTGCACGCGAGTCAGCAGGTGATAGAGCCCGAACGTGAGATAACTTTTCCCGCTGCCGAAGTCGACGACGCGGAGCATCCCGTCGGCGGGCAACTCGGGAATCACATCGTTCACTAGCTCGAGGAAGCGATTGATCTGGCGGAACTTCGACTGCTTCGCGGCTTTCACCTTGCCGGCCGGAGTCATCACGCCGATCTCGACGAGAAAAGGCGTCGGCTCGTGCTCGGGCAAGAGGTGCGCCTTCGCGCGGTTGTGCTCGAGCGGAACGGGCGTCCGCGTGGGACGGCCGCTCCGAACGCGCAGCCGACCATCTGCCGCTACGGAAACTTCCCAGTCTGCATCGAGCGTGAAAACGTGGGCGCGACCGTACAAAGAGCCCAGCAACTCGCGGATTCGCCCGCCGGTGGCTGCCGGTGCCAGGTTTTCGTGCGTCTCGCGTCCGTCGGTCCGCACGGCCCACTGATAAACCAGTGCTCCCTTCACCGTCGTCGGCCGCACCGTGAACCGATCGGGGCCGTCGCCGGCCCGTCGCTGGCTGAGGGTCGTTCCCAGACATGATCCGTCGGCCAGCGCGGCGTCGAGCCGCTCCCAAAACTCAGATTCGCTGGCGCCGTTGGCGGTCATCGGCAGACCGCCTCGACGATCTCGCTCGCGAAGGCCGACATCTGCTTGTTGAATGCGACCCGGTCGCCCAGCGGCTTGATCCGCAGCATGAGATTGTTGGGGCGTCCCACGGCCCACCCGGCAAACGTCTGGCGGATCGTGCGGATCGACCGCCGTCCGAAGAAGAACGCTCCGGGATGGTCCATTAACAAGAGCGGCAGGCGATGGCCGTCATCCGGGGCGAGCACGGGCAGCTCCTGCCGGGAAACTTCGACCCGCATCGGTGAGCGGTACGCGCCGAGCGCCGCGCCGCCGCGAAGCAGTTGCAGCGGCGCACGCAGCAAGGCCCGCGTCGTCGAACGCGAGCGCGGCGAACTGTCGGCGGAGACCATGCGAATCTGTTCGGCGAACTGCGGCACGAAGAACAGCCCTCCGCCCGTCGCGTAAAGCTGGCCTCGATCGGGCAAGGTCGCCCTCGAGAGCCGCACGGGGCCGAGCACCGCAATCAACGGGCCGATTGCCGCGGCGAGTTCCTCGATCGTCGGGTCGGCAATGCGCAAGTCGATCGGATAATCGCACTGCGGGCATTGCTCGGCGATCGGTTCGACCCAAGACAAGCATTGCTGGCACAAGACGAGCGCCATAGCATTGTCTCTTCTAACCACCCTTCTTGAGCATGGCAACGCCGAGTTTTCAGGGGACACTCATGGACAAAAAACAAAAGAAACAGCTCGACGCCGCCAAGACGCGGATGCAGAAATTGCGCCAACTGCTGGCCGGCGCGCGCGATCAGCCAGACGATCCGCAAGAGATCACCCGTCTCAAGCAAGAAATTGCCGAGGTGGAGGCCCAGATTCATAAGCTGCACGCAAACTGAAGGTTTCGTCACCGGCTCCTTGCTTCGCCCGACCAGCGCCCGCCGGACAGCCTCGGCGCACCCGAAATCGTGCTGTCACCGGCGCCTTTAAGGGAATCGGCTCCGTGGCCGGCTCGTTTCCGCCGACGATCATCATCGTTCACCCTCGCGAGAAGCGCTCGAAATGCACGGTCGAGTCGCTTCGCGGCCGCGACGACTTTGCCTTTTGGACTTTTCCTGACCGCGGGCCCGAGCCGCTCGACGGCTATGTACGGCTAGCCATGGAGGGGCCGGTGATTTCCGCGGCCGATGCCGATCGGGGTTTGCTCTTGCTCGACGGCACCTGGCGACTGGCCGAGCGGATGGAAAAGTTCTTTCGCGAGCTGCCGACACGCAGCCTGCCGCCGATCCAGACCGCCTATCCCCGGATGTCGCGAATCAAACCCGATCCGGCAGGGGGCCTGGCGACCATCGAGGCCCTCTACGCGGCTTACCGACGACTGGGCCGAGCCTGCGACGGCCTGCTCGACGACTACCACTGGGCCGATCAGTTCGTCGCCACGAACGAATGGGCGTGGTCCACGACAACGTAAGCCGACGGGCGTCACCGTCCGCGGGCGGTTATCCGGGCAAAACGAGAATGAGCCGGTCGCGGCGCAACTACGGCTGCGCTGTCGCCAACTGATCGATCAAGTCTTGGATCAAGTTGCGAATGTCCGCGACGCAGACCGGCTTCGCCAGGTGGCCGTCGAAGCCGGCCTCGGCTGATTGCTGCCGATCTTCATCGCGGCACCAGCCCGAAAGGGCCACCAGCACCATCGCCTTGCCCCACTCTTGCTGGCGGATGTGACGCGCCGCACGGAAACCGTCCAGCTTGGGCAGGCCGATATCGAGCACAATCGCCTGCGGCAGAAACTGCTCGGCAAGCTCGAGCGCGGCGACTCCATCGCTGTGGGAGGATTCCTTACAGATTGCGGGCGAACTCAGACCAGGGGGGCGCCCGGGGGCTCTTACCAGGGGCGATGTGGGAGATTCACCCACAGTAATTTCAGAATGCTGCGTGCAGACTCTCGGGCACAGGGCGCGTACAGATGGTTGTTCGCTCGCGCGGTCGCGCCGGACACTGTCGAATTGCTCGGCAAAGGGCATGAGGCGGCCGTGCGCGACGCGTGTCGCATCGGTGCGAACAGGAGAAGGAAAGAAATCGGAGCTCATGAGTACGGACATCTCGCCCCAGGCTGAGCGGCATTTGGAAACCCTCGTTCGAGCCGATTTGCGGCAAGCCCCCTACACCGAGTTGGGGCGCGTGACCTGCATACTGGGGGACGGGGCGCTGATCCTCAACGGGAGTGTTTCCTCGTATTACCTCAAGCAGATTGCCCAGCGGGTCGTTCTTGACCGGCTCGAGGGACGGGCGACCGTCGTCAACCAGCTGGAGGTCGAATCCTAAGACGCCGGAGTGCGGCCGCCGCCGGTCCAAACGAAGCGGCGGACGGACAAAAACAGGAACCTGTGATGCTGATCTTACGACGAAAAATCGGCGAACGAATTGTCATCGACGGGCAGATCGAAGTGACCGTGCTGCATGTCCGCGGCGGAAAAGTGCGTTTGGGCTTTAGCGCTCCGCGCCACGTGCGCGTGCTGCGGGAAGAGGTGCTGCGGGAAGAGGTGCTGCGGCCGAGAGACGGGGAGGCAGCGGATCCCACTGCTGCTGTCGAAGTGGAAGCCTCCGTGACGTAACTCGCGTCGGAGAGCATGCGTCGCGGAGGAGAGGATTCTTCCGTCCTCATTCCCTGCGACATTTCTCGCGTGCGTTTCTACATCTCGGATTTCCCGTCGCACTCTTTCGCCCCTCCGCTCTGAGGTTAAAATGCCTGATGGATCGACCGGCATGTCCGCTCGCGCGTCGTAGGCCGCGAAGAGGCAGACAACCGACAGGTTGCCGGAAGCAATAGAGGAAGTTGCCATGGGTGTCACCGCCACACGGAAAGTGCCCACCAGCCGCAACCGAGCACCTGCTAAGCCGACCCAGGACCGGGCCAAGGTGCTGTTGGTCGATGACCACGAGATGCTCCGGCAGGGCATGCGATTGCTCATCGAGCAGCAGAAAGATCTGCAAGTCTGTGGAGAAGCCGTGGGCGAGGTTTCGGCCGTCAAGCAATTTCGCGCCGCGGAGCCCGACCTGGTGATTGTCGATCTGAGCCTCAAGGAGGGGGACGGGATCGAGCTCATTAAGCGGATCAAGCTGCTCGACCCCGACGTCCGCATGCTCGTCTATTCGATGCACGACGAGCGTGTTTACGGCGAGCGGGCGCTCTGCGCCGGTGCGAAGGGTTACGTCAGCAAGCAACAGCCCGCGCGAGCCGTGCTGCAGGCGATTCGCCGGGTGCTGGCCGGCTCGATGCACTTCAGCGGCGAGATGACGCAGCGGCTGCTCGAGCGGGCGGCCGCCAGCGAGCCGATGAGTCCCGCCGCATCGCCGGTGGAAAGTCTCTCCGACCGGGAACTGGAAGTTTTCGAGATGATCGGCCGCGGTTTGACGACGCGTTCGATCGCGGCCAGTTTGCACTTGAGCCCGCGCACGGTCGACACGTATCGGGAACGTCTCAAGATCAAACTGGCGCTTGCCAACTCGGCCGAATTGCATTACCGGGCCGTCCAATGGGTGCTCAAGGGGACCTGACGCGGGATGTCGAAAGAGCAGTGGACGGCGGTTGATCAATATCTGAGCGAAACTCTCGTGGCAGCAGACGCCGCGCTCGACGCGGCGCTTGCGGACAGCAACGCGGCCGGTTTGCCCGCCATCAACGTCACGCCCCATCTGGGGAAATTTCTGTACCTCTTGGCCCGGATGCAGGGGGCAAAGAATATCCTCGAGATCGGCACGCTGGGCGGCTACAGCACGATCTGGCTGGCCCGGGCCCTGCTCCCCGGCGGACGGCTGATCACTCTCGAAGTCGATCCGAAGCACGCCCAGGTGGCGCGAGCGAACATCGCACGGGCGGGCGTGGCCGACGTCGTCGATCTGCGGCTCGGCCGGGCCATCGACCTGTTGCCCGGCGTGGCGGCCGACATGCGGGCCCCGTTCGACTTGATCTTCATCGACGCTGATAAGCCGAGCAATCCCGACTACTTTGCTCGGTCGCTGGAGCTGTCGCGGGTCGGGACGATCATCATCATCGACAACGTCATTCGCAACGGCGCCGTCGTTGATAAGCACAGCACCGATGCCAGCGTGCAGGGAGTCCGCCGGATGAACGAAATGCTGGCCGCCGACCCGCGGGTGACGGCCACGGCGCTGCAAACGGTCGGCAGCAAAGGCTACGACGGCTTCGCGATGGTGCTCGTAACCTCCGACCCGAAGCAGCCGGCCCGATGAGTGGTGCTGTTTCCCCTTTCGTCGAGTGCGCACAAGCCCCGCGCAATGAAGGCGATCGAGATGTGCGCGACTAACCTCCCGCGCGGCGAGCCCGCAGGAGAAAAATCTGTGTTGAGTCGGCTGCGCGATTGGCTGACGTCGCAAGGTGTGACGTTTCGGGAAGTCCACCACGAGCCGACGACGACTTCCGAACAGTCGGCTCGCGCCCGCGGAGAAGAGCTTCGCGTCGGCGGCAAGGCCCTGTTGATGAAGGGGGACGACGACCAGTTTCGCCTCTTCGTCCTGCCGGCCGATCGCAAAGTCGATTCGAGCGCGCTGCGACAGAAGTTCGGTTTTAAGAAACTGCGGTTCGCGACGCCGGACGAATTGAAGGCGGCGGCGACTGGCTTGGTCCCCGGTTCGGTCCCGCCGTTCGGCCGTCCGATCCTGCCCTTCGACCTCTACGTCGATGCGGCCCTTCGCGCGAACGATCGGATTGCATTTAACGCCGGCGAGCTGACCGACTCGATGATTGTGCCAATGGCCGATTACCTCCGCGTCGCGGCGCCGACGGAGTGTTTCGCGTTCTCGGTCGAGCCCTGAATGCCCTCGTGCACGTCGGTTGCGGAGCAGTCGATCTTGTTGGCCGGGTCGGCGGGGCCTATCCTTTGGAGAGGAGGAGCGACATGAGAATCGACCGGAGACAGTTTCTTGCGGAGGCAGCGGGACTGTTGGCGTTGTCGGCCGTCGGCCCAGCCGGCGTTGCCCTGGGGGGTCCCGTTTCTCTCAAGGATCCCAAGGTCAACGACGCGGTTAAGCGCGGCCTCGACTTTCTCGCCCGCGAGCAGCGCCGCCAAGGCTACTGGGAGGCGACAGGCGGCCAATATCGCGTGGCCATGACCGCGCTGGCCGCCAATGCCCTGGCCTGCGAAGGGTCGACCACCACTCGCGGCAAGTACGCCGAGAACATTAAACTTGCCGTCGACTATCTCATCGAGTTGTCCAATCCCGAAACGGGCCTGATCGGCTATAGCCGCGATTACCACTACACCTACGGCCACGGCTTCGCGATGCTCTTTCTCTCGCAAATCTTCGGCGAGGAGGAGGATCTTCAGCGACGGCAGGATTTGCGGCGGGTGCTGACCAAGGCGGTCGACTTCAGCGTCGGAGCGCAGACGCCAGCCGGCGGCTGGGGCTACGTCTCCCACAAGGACCAGCCCGATTTCGACGAAGGCTCAACCTGCATCACGCAAGTGCAGGGGCTCCGCGGCTGCCGCAACGCGGGCATCCCGGTGCCGCAGCAATCGATCAAGGCGGCCGTCGAATATATCAAGCGCTGCACGGCTTCCGACGGCGGCGTGCAATACAGCATCCGCGGCGGGGGCACACGGCCGGCAATCACGGCGGCCGCCATTGCCTGCCTGTTCAACGCGGGCGAGTACGACAACGAGTACGTGAAGAGGCTGCTCGACTACTGCGACAAAAACGTCTGGCCCGGCAGCTCGGCCACCCGTTACTTCGGCCACTGGCACTACTCCCACTACTATTTCTCGCAGGTCATGTATCGCCTGGGTGACGAGAAGTGGAAGAAGTATTTCGACTGGGTGAGCAAAGAGATCGTGCTCAAACAATCGGCGTCCGGGGCGTGGAAGGAAGGCCCGTACGGCCCCGTCTACCCGACGTCGATCAACCTCACGATCCTGCAGATGGACAACGGCTTCCTGCCGATCTACCAGCGCTGAACCGCGCGGTTGAATCCGAAGTGCTGCTTCAGGCGTGCTTCGTGCTTTTCGCGGCATGCAGCCAGTCGGTGTGAAACGTCCCCGGCTTGTCCACGCGCTGGTAGGTGTGCGCGCCGAAGTAGTCTCGCTGGGCCTGCAACAAATTGGCCGGCAGGCGATCGCGGCGATAAGCGTCGTAGTAGCTGAGCGCCGCGGAGAATCCGGGCACGGGCAGCCCCAGTTCGACAGCCGTGGTCACCACGCGTCGCCAGCTTGCCTGGGCGGCCGTGGTCGCCTTGCGGAAAAAGTCGTCCAGCAGCAGATTCTCGAGGCCGGGAGTCTTCTCGAAGGCCGTCTTGATGTCTTCCAGGAAGCGGGCGCGGATGATGCAGCCGCCGCGCCACAACAGGGCAATCTGCCCGTTGTTGAGCTTCCAGCCCAACTCCTTCGCGGCCGCGTCCAACTGCACAAAGCCCTGGGCGTAGCTCGAGATCTTGGAGACGTAGAGCGCCTGCCGCACGTCTTCGATAAACGCCTGCTTGCCACCGCGAAATGAACTCTGCGGGCCGCTGAGCACCTTCGACGCGCGGACGCGGGCCTCCTTCTGAGCGGACAGGCAGCGGGCGAAGACCGCCTCGGTGACCAGCGTGGTCGGCACGCCCAGGTCGAGCGCATGCTGGCTCATCCACTTGCCCGTCCCTTTCTGCTGGGCCGTATCGAGCACTTTGTCGACGAGCGAATCCCCGCTCGTGCCGTCCTTCACGCTGAAGATGTCGCGGGTGATCTCGATCAGATAGCTTTCCAGCTCTGTCCGGTTCCACGCATCGAAGACGTCGTAGAGCTCGTCGTTGCCGAGGCCCAGCGCGTGCTTGAGCAGGAAGTAGGCCTCGCAGATGAGCTGCATGTCGCCGTATTCGATGCCGTTGTGGATCATTTTGACGTAGTGGCCCGAGCCCCCTTCGCCGATCCACTCGCAGCAGGGGACATCCGCCTTGGGCCCGACCTTGGCGGCGATCGCCTGCAGGATGGGCTTGATCGTGCGGCCACGCGGCGCTTGTGCCGCCAGGCATGATGCTCGGCCCCTTGAGCGCACCCTCTTCGCCGCCGGAGACGCCTGTGCCGACGTAGAGCAGGCCCTTGGCTTCGGCCTGTTTCGTGCGCCGCTCGGTGTCGGGAAAGTGCGTGTTGCCGCCGTCGATCAGGATGTCGCCGCGCGTCAAGTGCGGCTCGAGCTCGCCCGATCAGCTCGTCGACGGCCGGGCCCGCTTTGACCATCATCATGATCTTGCGCGGCGGCTTGAGGCCGGCGATCAGCTCGGGCAGCGCGTGATAGCCGCGAATCGACTTCCCTTTGGCGGGACCGGCGAGAAATTCGTCGACCTTGCTGGTCGTGCGATTAAACACGCCGACCGAGAAGCCGTGGTTGGCCATATTGAGAACGAGATTCTGCCCCATCACCGCCAGGCCGATCAGGCCGATGTCGTTTTGCTGGTCCATGCGTGATCCTTTTCTCAGTCCTGGCGAGCGGTCCGCCCATGGCGGATCAGCCCGCCGGTTCTTTGTTTCGGTTTTTCAGCGATCGAAGTCCGCTCGATTTCTGCCGAGTACCAGGAGCAGCCGAACAGCTCTCACAATCAAAATTCAGAACCGGCGGGCTGATCCGCCATGGGCGGACCGCTCGCCGAAATCACCTGTTCGCCGTCACGGTCTTGTGCCAGGGCGGTTGGTCCGGCAGGTAGGACTCAAACTCCGCGACGAGGGCCTGCTCGTACTCGCCGCCGTAGTTGCTCGCCAGAAACCGATCGCAGGCCTCGCGGAAAAATCGCTCCCAGCTGGCGTCCTCGTTGGCCGGGTTGGTCGGATAAAAATGGGCTCCGACCGCTTTGGCCGCCGCCAGGTCGCCGGGGGCGTCGCCGATCATCAGGACGTTCTGCGGTCGGTAGCCGGCCTTCGAGGCCTGGGCCAGAATTTCCTTCTTGCTGCCCACTTCCTGGCCGCAGATGGCCGCCACGGAAGCGGCGATGCCATGCTCTTCCCACTCTTTCTGCAGCGCGGCCCCCGGCGTCGCCGAGCAGACGATCACGTCAGCCACGCTCGACAGCTTGTCGAGCGACTCACGCACGAACGGGAACGGCGGGACGCCGCGGACCATCGCGTCGATCGACTCGTTGACGGCGTGCGACCAGGCGTAGGCCAGCGCCAGATCCGGATCCTTCGTTTTCTCAACCTCGGCCTTGAGTGCGGGCATGCCCAGCTTGCTCTCGCGCTGGAGCCAGCCGACGAGCCCGGCGAGCTTGGCAACGTGCACGTGGCGACGCGTGACCTCGGGCCGATCGCGCAAGAGATCGAAGGTCATTGTCAGCCCGGGAAACCGGTTGATACCCCGCCACTTGGAATACAAATTGACGAACTCGGCCGCCTCGCGGGCGAACTTGGAGATCGGCTGCAGATCGAAAAAGCGAATGATGTTGGGGATGAAACACTCTTTGTGCTTCACCTCCATCGTGTCGAACGCGCAGCCGTCGGAGTCGATGCCGACCAGAAAATCATGCCGCCGCTCGAAACGATCCAACGGATTAGCGGACACGGTGTTCCTCTGACTTCATTTGCTTTGCCTGGCGAGCGGCGGGTGTCAGCCCGCCGGTTCTGATTCGGTTTTTTGTTTCGACGACAAAAACACGCAGACAAATTCACAAGAACCGGCGGGCTGACACCCGCCGCTCGCCGAATTACTTCCGGTCCGCCTGTGGGACGTACGTTGGTAGTTTCTGGCCGGCGAAGAGCGGTTGCAATCGTGCCAGGCGCAGGCGGCCGTCGACCAGCGGCAGGCTGGGCCAGTCGTCGCCGATCAGGGGCCGGGCGTAACGGACGAAATCGTCGGTGACGTCGGTGCCGTCAGAGCTGATCCACTCGGGCGGGAATGTCGCGTTCGCTATTGGCCACTTCCGCCAGCGGCACCTTGTCGTAGCGGACGTTATAGATCGGCCCCGGCTCCCGCAGGATGGTGGCCATGAAACCGCCCGTCCGTGTTGCCGCCAGCTCGGCCGCCTTTTGGCCAGCGCGATAGGCCTCGTCGAGATCGACGGTCGAGGCGTAGATCATGTTGTGTCGCTGGTCGGTTCCCGGCACATTCGCGCGGGCCGACCCTTTGACCGGCAGGCCCTTCGCGTTCAGCGCGTTGATGAGCGACTTGAGCCACGGTCAATTCGCTCGCGCTGAATTGCGTGTGACCGAAGGCATCCTTGCGGGCTCCCAGGTCGCCGATCGAGAGACCTTCGCTCACCACCAGAATCGCGCGGCCGGCTCGCCGCAAGAGCCCGTTCACGTTGTCGGCAATTTGCTCGAGCGTCACCGGCCGCTCGGCCAGGTAAATCTGCAGCGGCAGCTCGCGTCCCGGATCGGCCAGGCGGGCGGCCGCCGGGATGAAACCGATCTTTCGCCCCATCGCCTGCAGCACCAGGACCGGATCGGCCGGACTGCTGCCGGCGTTCTCTTCGTTGGCGAACTGCACGGCATGCGCCCAATAGCGGGCCGTGCTGCCGTAGCCGGGCGTGTGATCGATCAGCTTGAACTGGCTGTCGCCGACGTCGTTGTCGATCGTCTTGGGCACGCCGACGGCGACCAGATCGAGACCGCGCTGGGCCGCCAACTGGGCCACCTTGTTGGCGGTGTCCATCGAGTCGTTGCCGCCGATGTAGCAGAAGTAGCCGACGTCGTGGGCACGAAAGACGTCCAAAATCCGCGTCGAAATCCTCCTGCTGCGCGTCTCGGAGCTTATAGCGACAGGTGCCGATCGAGCCGGCCGCCGGCGTCACCCGCAACAGGGAAATCTCTTCGGCGGGCTGCGCGGAGAGGTCGAGCAACTCCTCCTTGAGCACGCCTTCGATGCCGTGCCAGCCGGCGTAGATCGTGCCGATCTGCGGATAGTCGCGGGCCGCGTCGATCAGGCCGCGCAGGCTGTTGTTGATGACCGGCGACGGCCCCCCCGACTGGGCGACGACGAGATTTCTCGCTTTAGCCACCTGTGACCGCTCCACTAATTACCGAAGGTGCAGCAGCGCTTTGCGGCGCTCAATCCGGCATCGCACAGTGCTAACCGGAAAATGCATTCTCGTCTTCGCGCATGTTTTTGAAAATCCGGTCGATAACTCGCATTACTTGCCGCTCGAGTTCGTCGATATTCCGCTTTTCCGGGGGCAACGCCATCCAGCAGAACTGGATGCTCTGGCGCAGACCCTGCTCGATTTGCGTTGGACCAAAAAACTCCCGCATCTTTTCGGGTCCGTCCCCCTCGCTCAACTCGCTGAATGCCATCGCTCCTGCTCCGCCGCCAAAAAGTGGATGAGGATGAGTCCTGAGAACCCTGGCATTGTACGAGTCTTGGCCGTTTTCGCCGCCGGTTGCAGGGCATTTTTCGCCTCCCTATACTCGATCCAACCCCGCGCAGGTTCACGTTCCCGCCCCCCCAACCATCGCCGGAGCTCTGTCGATGCGTCGCCTGATCCGCCTTGGTACTTCTTCTCTCGCCTTCACGCTGCTGACGGCTGCGGCACTCATCGCCGCCGACTCCTGGCCGGGTTGGCAGGGTCCCAATCGCGACAACATTTCGCCCGACACGGGGCTGCTCAACAAATGGCCGACCGACGGACCTCCACTCAAGTGGAAGGCGGATGGGCTGGGCGGTGGCTACTCGGGCATCGCCGTCGTCGACGGCAAGATTTACACAATGGGGCAAGTCGGCGGGAAAACGGGGAGCTACAACGCTCCGGCCGCGCCGGCTCCGGCCGCAAAAAAGGCCGGCAAGGGACGAGCCGGTCGGCCCGCCCAGAACCACGGCGGCGCAACGGGCAACTGCCGCGTCGTCTGTCTCGATGAGCAGACCGGCAAACTGCTCTGGTCACAACCAGTCGGCTCCGGCGACCCGAACTGCACGCCGGCAATCGACGGCGACCGGCTCTACGCCCTCGACCGTAACGGCGAGTTCGTCTGCCTCGACACGAACGATGGCCGGGTCGTCTGGCATGTCAATTTTCCTCACGATTTCCACGGACATATGATGTCCGGCTGGGGCTACAGCGAATCGCCCCTGATCGATGGTGAAAAGGTTATCTGCACGCCGGGAGCCGACGATGCCCTGATCGTCGCGCTCGACAAGAAGACCGGAGCCACGATTTGGAAGGGCAAACCGCCCGAGGAGCTCGGCCCAAACGGCCTGCCGGGCGCCGGCTATTCATCGGTCGTCATTAGTCACGGAGCCGGCGTGAAGCAGTATGTGCAGGTCGTCGGGCGCGGCCTCGTCTCCTTCCAGGCCGAGGACGGCAAGTTCCTCTGGAACTACAACCGCATCGCAAATCGCGTCGCCAACATTCCGACGCCCATCGTCAAGGACGATTACGTCTTCGCCTCCACCGGTTACGGCGCCGGGGCCGCGTTGCTCCAACTCAAGCCGGAAAACGGCGGGGTCGCCGCTCACGAAGTCTATTTCCTCCCCGGCAACAAAGTCCAAAACCATCACGGCGGGATGGTGATGGTGGGCGACTATATCTACATGGGGAACGGCCATAACAACGGCTTTCCCCTCTGCCTCGATTGGAAGACGGGCAAGATCGCCTGGAACGGCGGCCGGGGACCCGGAACGGGCTCGGCAGCCGTGCTCGGGGCGGATGGCGAACTCTATTTCCGCTACCAGGACGGGATGATGGCCCTCATCAAAGCCTCACCGGACAAGTACCACCTGCAAAGCAAGTTCATGCTGCCGACGCACAACGCCGAAAGCTGGCCGCACCCCGTGATCGTCAACCGCCGCCTCTTTCTCCGCGATCAGGATAACCTGCTCTGCTACGACATCGCCAAGCACTAGCCGACAAAACGCCCGAGGCGGACTTCCCTCGGGCTTGACCAACGCGCCGGCCCCGAGCGGAAACCACCGTTCGGGGCCGGTTTTTTTGGTGCGGCGAGTTCTTCTGATTCCGATGTTGCCGGCCGTTGCCGGGGAATTGGTCTTCGCGCCGAGGAGAAAATCGGCGACAGAGCACCTGACGCCGCCCGGCGCGAGGGACCTTCCATGGGCGGCGAGGGACGACGCGCTCCACGTCCGGCAGGTGCATCATGTCCGCAGTCATGCGACGCGATCTGGAAGCCGACTTGGCGGCGGTCGAGACGCGGCTCGTTGACGAACCCGAGTCGACGGATCTGTTGTCCGCGCGGGCCCGCCTGTTGTTCGAGCTGGGCCGCGTCGACGAAGCCAAAGCTCAGTTTCTTGTCATCCTGCGACACGATGGCCGTCACTTCTCAACGCTCAACAACTTCGGCGTGCTGCTGCATCGGACGGGAGCAACCGAGGCGGCCAGTCGAGCCTATCGGGCGGCCATCACGTTCGAGCCGCGCAATCCGATCGGCCACACGAACTTTGCCGACCTGCTGGTGCAAGTCGGCGACTTGCCGACGGCGCGAACGCACTACGAGCGCGGCGCTCCGGAGCGATCCACAGTTTCGCTCGGCCCACCGGGGGCTCGCGGTCGTTTTTGCAGCCCTTGGCGATGCCGAGCAGTCCCGCCGGCATCAGGCGCGGCAATACGCGGGGCAACCACTCGAATGTTTTTCCTATTTGGGAACGTCCGAGCCGATCCCGATTCTTGTGCTGATGTCGGCGGGAATCGGCAACCTGCCTTGGCTCGAACTCGTCGACAACCGCGTTTTCGCAATCACCACCCTAGCCACGGAGTTCTTTGACCCGTCGCAGCCGCTGCCGCCGCACCGGTTGATCCTGAACGCGATTGGCGACGCCGATGGCTGCCCCGCAGCGCTCCGCGCGGCCACGACGCTGCTCGCAAAGACGACCGCGCCGGTCATTAACCCGCCCAGCGCCGTGTCGGCGAGCGGACGCGTCGCCAATGCCGAACGATTCCGCCAGCTTCCGCGCGTCGTTTGGCCGCAGACCGTCGCCGTCACACGTCCGCTGCTGACCGAGTCCGAGGGCGCCGCCGAGCTCTTG
Organism: uncultured Planctomycetaceae bacterium; assembly: GCA_963800135.1. GTDB lineage: Bacteria > Planctomycetota > Planctomycetia > Planctomycetales > Planctomycetaceae > DASPSM01. The sequence continues at coordinate 1,188,630 of CAWCZR010000004.1, forward strand.
CAACAAGGCCTGTCTTTCCCCTTATTGCTCCGCAGCGCGGGTTTTCATATGGGTCAGCATTTCGCTCGCGTCGACACGCCCGACGCGCTCGCCACTGCAGCCGCCGCGCTGCCCGGGGACGAACTGCTTGCGATCGAATACCTCGATGCCCGCGGCGCCGACGGCAAAGCGCGCAAATATCGCGTGATGTCGATTGATGGCCATCTCTATCCACTGCACCTGGCCATCTCGGACAACTGGAAGGTGCACTACTTCAGCGCCGAGATGTCGCAAAATCCACAGCACCAGGCCGAGGAGGCGGCCTTCCTCGACGACATGCCCGGCGTATTGGGTGCAAGGCGACTGCAAACGCTCAAGCAGATTGCCCTCGCGCTGGACCTCGATTACGCGGGCATCGATTTCGGATTGAGCCGCTCGGGTGAGCTCTTGCTGTTCGAGGCCAACGCGACGATGCTCATCCAGCGGCCCGAAGTGGATCCGCAGCGGGACTATCGCCGACCCGCTATCGAGCGGGCACTGGCCGCCGCTCGGAAAATGGTGAGCGACCGCGCCGTCTGCTCACGCGAATCACGCTTTTCGGCGGATGCACGCTGCTCGATCGATGCCCGCCGCGCCGCATAATCGGGCCTCGTTCCCGGTCGTAAAGTGGAGCCGCTGGGACTCGAACCCAGAACCAACGGATTATGAGTCCGCTGCTCTAACCGATTGAGCTACGGCTCCTACTACTGTAAATCAAGTGCTTTTATGGGCATTTGCCTCCGGTGCCCTGAGTCGTTTGACAACCAATGTGACAACCGCTACCCTTGAGCCGTACAAAAGCGACAACCGGGCCGTTACACCCGGTTGTCTGCGACAACCAACGCTTTTACCGGAGGTTGCCACATGGCCGAGTCTAGCACGTCCACTCGCGCTCGAAAATCGCCTCGACCCGCGAAACCCTACGCCGGTTTCCCTCTCACGCCCCACCCGTCCGGACGATGGTGCAAGAAAATCCGGGGCAAGCTCCACTATTTCGGCAAAATCGCTGAGCCCGACGCCGCGCTCGAGCGATTCAACCGAGAGTGGTCATTCCTCAAAGACGGTCGGACCCCTCCGCCAATCGATACCGGCGACGGCTGCACGGTTCGCCTGCTCTGCAATTCTTTTTTGACCAGCAAGCGAGCAAAGGTTGATTCAGGCGAGCTTTCGCGCCGGTCATTCCAGGACTACTTCAACACGTGTGCGATTCTCATCGACCGGCTTGGGCGCGACAGACGCATTGACGATTTGCGGCCCGACGATTTCCACGCGTTGCGCAAGTCGCTGGCAAAGACCCGCGGCTTGGTCACACTCAAGAACGAAATCAACCGTTGCCGCGTTGTGCTCAAGTATGCCTCCGACGAGCGGCTGATAGATCGGCCCGTCCACTTCGGACAATCCTTTGACCGTCCGACCGCTAAGGCGTTGCGTACGTGTCGCAACGAAGGCGGCCGCAGGATGTTCGACGTCAATGAGGCGACCCGGATCCTCGCGGCCGGCGACGTGCAACTGCGGGCAATGACGTTGCTCGGTCTCAACTGCGGGTTCGGCAATTCCGACGTCGCCACGCTTCCGCAGAGCGCCTTGGACCTGGACGGTGGATGGGTTGATTTTCCGCGACCGAAGACGGGGATTCACCGGCGCGTGCCATTGTGGCCGGAAACCGTCGAGGCTCTTCGCCTGGCGATTGCCCAGCGGCCCGAACCCAAAGATCCGGCGGACGCCGGGCTTGTGTTCCTGACTAAGCAACGTCTCGCTTGGGTACGCGTACAGTCCAGGCGGAAGAATGCTGGCCCAGACGCGATCGTGCATCTCGACTCGCTGTCCCAGCGGTTCCGCAAGCTGCTCAATGGGCTGGGCATCAACTCGCACCGGAATTTTTACACGCTACGGCACAATTTCGAGACGATTGCTGGCGAGTCGAAAGATCAAGTTGCCGTCGACAGCATCATGGGACACGTCGACCCGTCGATGGGTGCCCAGTACCGCGAGAACATCAGCGACGCGCGACTATTGGCCGTCGTCAACGTCGTTCGCGGCTGGATCTTCCCGGTCGAAATGGTGACAGGGTAAAATCATCACGGGTTGTCGCTCCGCCGAGTAGCTACGGCGAGCGGCCGAAGCGGTACCCGGCGTGTGGATGCGTTCTACCTTTCCGCATCCCGCCGGGAACCGGCCCCGCAAGAGAAAGGTGAAACATGGCCGGCAAAGCCCGCAAGCGGCCACCACTGATTACCGGCCTCGGCGACAAATTCCGCGACGTGAGCCTGAGCGACAGCGGCAGTGGCAGCGACACACCGAGAATTGCGGTGTCGATCGCCGATAGCTGTAGTGGCGCCGACAATGGCAGCTTGAGCGCTTCTGTCAGCCTGAGAGATTCGTCTCGCGGCATCGACCCGAACGACGTTCGCGATTACGCAAGCGCCGCAATCGCATTCTATGCGAAGGAAACCGACGCGTCCGGCGGCGACACGGGAGGGAAACCGGCGCCGAAACCCGAGGGCGATCGAACGGCGTACCGTCCGGCAAAGGAGTTTGTCGGATTGCACCGAATGGACACCCACACGAAGCTGGTGCGATTTCTCAAAGATCGTCCGGAAATCAGGACCTTCAAGCCCGCGAAGAACCGACTCACCGTCCACGCCGGCGACTGGCACGCGTACTGGTCAAAGCAAAGCGATGCTGATTTCGCGGCGATGGACACCGATGCCATCAATGCTGTCGGAAAAGAGCAGCGACAAGCGGAGATTCGCGAACGGAAAAAACGGGTCGGAGAACCGCGGCGCAAGCGGTAGTTTACTTTCGCGGTTACTATCATTTTTCGAGAGCTGACCCCCGATTTTCTCGGGGGTTTTCGCTTTTCTGGAGCTGTTCTACTTTCACTCCATGCGCGCAGAGGCGGGTTGTCTGATAATTCGTCGCATGACGGCAACACGCACCAAGCCCCCCAGCAAGAGAATGCGGGCAGCACGTCAATTGCTCGAAGCTGTTGAGCGTATGATCGCCGCTGCCGAGGATGCCAAACGAGCCCGTGAACGGCTGAAACGGGAGCCGTTATGCAAGTGAGCTGGCTCACCCCACCGGACATCGGCAAGCGGCTTCGCGTAAAAGCGGAAAAGGTGTTGGCGTGGATTCGCTGCGGCGAGCTGGTCGCGGTCAATCTGGCTGAACGACGCGGCGGCCGCCCGCGCTGGCGCGTCTCCTCTGCAGCTCTCGACGATTTCTTGGCGGCCCGTGCGAACAGGGCGCCAATAAAAGCCGCCCGGCGTCGGCGACGCACTCTCCATGTGCATGAGTTTTTCGCGTGACGACAACCACCCGTCGCACCTGTCCGCGTTGCGGCTCCGCCGATCTTAGTGCCGACCGACGCCGGAATTGCGGATGGTTGCGCGTGACGAATGCGGCTGGCCACGCGTGCGGTCGCGGTTCGAGATCGCTCGACCGAGGGCGACTGAGCAAATTTTGCCCCCGCGAAAGTGTCGTCCGGGATTCACGACCCGGCGCGGGGCCTTGGCCTGTTTGTACGCGGGCCAATAGTGCAATTCCTCTGGACCACGCACTCAGAGGATGGTTATGCACGAGGCGGGCGTGGTGAGTTTGGCCACCTGCGAATGGGGAAGTTCCACGGCAGGTTCAGGGAGGGCGGCGTAGGGCCGCGGTGTGGAAAGTGCCATCAAGAGAACGAAACGCCACGGGCAGACGTTCCGAACGGGGATCAGGCCCCGCGCGTCTGAGCTATCAACCTACACGCGGCTCCGTCCGGGTAATAAATTTCTTGGCTTCCAAGGTGCCGGTGAGCCTTAAGGTCACCGGGCACGGGGGACTCGGCTAAAAGACCGGGGACTCGGAGGAACAGGGGATTACTTGGAAGGGAGAGCGGAAGGGGCAGCGACCCAGACGGGACCGGTCTTGAGACAGGGAGCGGAAGTTGCGGTTTTTCGACTAGTCGCACGCGGCGCTTCGGGCCGCGAGACGGGCCGGGGAGTTGCTTTCGGAAAGCGTTCATCACGGCGGCGACCGAAACTATCAGGACCCTTCGACAAGCTGCCCGTTAAACAGCCAAATTCGAAGGTGCCTGCAACGGACTTGGAATACGTTTCGTGAATAACGCAACATGATTGATTAGACCGATTTACACGGATCATGGGTTGTCAACGGGGGTTGTCAGTCGGCTTTGTACACCGGCATTGCCCCGCACGGTTTACCCGACGGACCGCACGTCGATCCTTGCCTGAGAATTTAGAGTCGTTGTGGGTTATGGCGAAGAAGAAACCACACGCCGGTGCGGCCTATCGCGAGAAGGGGACTGAGCGCGTCCAGGCGATTGGCGTGGTGGAGGAAAAATCTATCCTCACGTGCCTGCGGATGGGCGGCTCGCGGGCGGACGCCATGAAGCAGATCGGCCGCACTGGCTCGGCAGCCGACTTGATGCTGCTGGGACAAACGGCGAAGCGACACGCCGAATTTAAGGCGCGGCTCGAGCAGGCCGAAGCGGAGGGCAAGCATCATCACCTGAAAAGGATTCACGAAGGCGATCCGCAGTGGCGGGCGTCGGCTTGGATGCTCGAGCAAGTGGTGGCGGGAGTTGCGCGCCGCACGCCTGAAAGTTACACGCGGGACCAGGTCGTCATGCTGGTGATGTCGCTCTCACAAATCATCAACAACGTCGTGAAGAGCAGCGCGTTGCGGCACGAGATCGCTACGCGGGCCTCCGACCTCTTGGCCGGGATGGGAATGAGGCCGAGCGGAAGCGACAGTGTGCAATAGGGGACCTAACGGCTCCGCGGCCGTGCGCTGGCTGGGCTGGTTAAAGTTGCCCTGGGCTGACGGTCTGGCGTATGCTGGCATCCGTATCCATCTCGGGAGTTATGGGCCATGATTCAATTTGAACGCCCCGGTGATAGTCCAGGCATATCGAGGCGACGCGGGCAAATGCGGTCGCGATATCCATGCGCGAATTCACGTCGCGGGGCAGCTTTTTCGGTTGGTGTTTGGTCATAATTGAAGTCTTGCGTCGGATCGAGCACCCGTCAACTTGGGGCATCTAATGGGCGACTCCATTCAATTGATTTTTCTCGGCTTCATCGGCCTTATCCTCCTCTATTTTCTCGTGAGCGTGGTGAGGGCAAACAAGGTGGGGAAAACCAGCCTTAACTTTCAGGATGAGGCGCGGCAACGCGCGGAAAAGCTGCTCGCATCGGTCGCTGAGACAAAGAGCATCGCCTTTCGGGCCAAAGGCGAGGCAACCGGGTGCGAATCTCTAGCAGGCATTTCGTCGGGGGTCTTGCCACGAAGCAATCGACCGGCTTTCGCCTGCTGCACGCCACCCCACTGCTTGAAGAAGAACGGCACTCGAGCCGCTTAACGCTGCCGCTTGATGTCGAGAACCCACTCTTCTCTCATCGGCCGCGCATCATGACGCTTTCACCTCCGACGATTACCCAGTCGATTCCGTTGAGGTTGAGCTCCCCGCGGTAAAAGGCTCGACCGACAGGAAACGGACGGCAGCCAGAGCCTCTCGCAATTCGTCGATTCGAGGCAAGCCGTACTTGCGATCCTCGACGCTGATGCCCCACCAGATGTTCTTTGTTGTACTTCTGCTGGGCGTTGATGATGATGCTCGCCCAGGTCAGAAAATACTTCGTTACGATCGCGGGATTTGAAGTCATCGCCGTCGGTCGGAGTTTTTCGGGCGGTCACCCGAGGCTGCTGCCCGATAAATGGAGGCCAGAGGCAGTATTGAAAGCGGTGATCGTCGGAGGGAGGTGGTGAGGGTGGGCTGCTTTCATCGTCGGAGACCGCTCGATTCTCAACACGCTCGATGCAGTCCTGGATTCGAGGACAGGGGACTTGAACCCCTGGCGGAATTCGACGCAAGCGCCAATTGCGTTTCGAGTTTCGCCGATTGCCAGGAAGGCCGCGCTGCACGGGCACTGCATTCTGGCGGTCCTAATTGTCATTGTCTGGCGTCACTTGACCCTGGGCTGCAACGCGTGATTGCAGCGTGGGACGATCTGCCAGCAGCGATTCGCAGAGCGACGCTGGCGTTGATCGGATCGCAATAGAGCAACAGATCAGGAGGCAATTTTCGCGCGAGACGGAGGCTGGCTCGCAAACATTTGTCCAGGCTGGAGCAGGATGCAGGTTTAGCGATGTGCGGAGCCGCATGCGCTTCTGTCTCAAGAATGACGACGGGGTCTAATCACCTGGCTCCGTCCTTCAGCTGTCGCTTAAGTGACTCAACCAACTTGGGTGAGTGCAGCAATTCATGACTGTAGGGATCATGCCAGACAGTGAGTTCTTTGTCCGAAGGATGCATGAGCAATCCCTTCTCGGACTCGCTCCACTGCCAGCCCGCGTCAAGCAAATCGCGGATGGCGAGTTCAGTCTCTCGTCGTCGTTCTTCAGAGGCTTCGTCCGGAGTGTCGATTTCGGACTGGTCATCATCCATTGCCATAGGCTTCTCGCATAACAGGGTGCGCCTTTCCAGAATGAAAGGCCAGTCGAAGCGTTAAGTCAAGGATTCAATTTGGAGCTCGACTGGTTTGCCTTTGCGCTCCGGCCGCGGCATCGGATTGGGATCGGCGCATAGTGGTCGCGGGCGTCGTCATTCTACGGGCATGAATTCCCCTGCTTGTTGCAATGTAAAGCTCAAAGGCGAGCCACTTGCTGAGTCATCGCCGTCGGTCGGGGTTTTTGGGGCGGTCACCCGAGGCTGCCGCCCAAAAACATCCGGCCCTAGGCGGGCGTTTGAACAGTCATCGCCGGAGGGAGGGGGCGAGGGTGGCCGGCTCTAATTGTCCCACGACATCCAAAAGAATTCTCTCGGTGCTGTTTGCCGTGTTTTGCCAGGCGGCGGGATTCGAACCCGCAACCTCTTCTGAAGCAACCGCAAACTGCGAATCCGGTTGCGTCGAACGCCAACACCGCTCTGCTGCACTGGCGCTGCATTCTGGCGGTTCTGATTGTCATTGCGTGGTGTCGCTTGACGCTGATCTGCAGCGCGTGATCGCGGCCTGGGACGGGTTGCCGGCGGCGATTCGGAAGGCCACGCTCGCGTTGATAGCGTCTCAATGAACGATCGGCTTCAGAGGCAGGCTCCGCGAATGGGCAGACCTTCGAACTCGGGTCGCTCAAAATCCAGAACAGCATCTATGTCGAACTGTCTCAGCAATTCTGTGAAATGATGAAGAAACTTTGAAGTCTCGAACTTGTCGGAACCTGTGGCTATGACGTTTTCAGCCGCGCCGTCGTCGAAGTCGACTTGAAGGATCTGTCTGCGTGCTGCCAGGGGCCCGCGGATTACAGGCTAAGAGGGGCGAAGTCTGACGCAAAACATTGCTCAGCTTGGCTCTGTAGGGTGATGCCGTGCAGTCCGCGAACGTCCATTCGTCTTAGGCTTAGTGGTTCTCAATTTCGCGTTGAGCACCATCGAGATACTGCTTCAACAGCCGTTCTTGCTCATCGCGTTCCTTTGTTCGAGGGCCCAGCGTGCGAGGTACCAAGTCCCTAGCCGACCAGAGCAGCTGCTGTCTCACAGGCTCGGAGGAGCTGGCCGATTTCTTGAGGGCGCTCACGATGGGGGCCAGCGTGGCCCGCGTCCGCTCGGCGAGTCGGCGCCATTCCGCGTCTGAAGTCGGCTTAGACCGCAAGTTTTGCACGTCCGCCTCGATCGCTCGGAGCGTCTTCAAATAACCCCGCTCGCGGGCATAGGACTGCGGCCAGCAGAGGAGCACTACATCGAGCAAAACCCAGGCTCCGATTGCAGCCGCGACATCCCAATGACGACTCAGGAGGCCGCGAGACTCACTCACTGTCGTTTTCGACACGGGTGGCTGCGCGGGGAGGTGGCCGACCAATTGTTCCGACTCTCGGGTCCGCTCCGGTGTCGAAGCCGGCGCTCGTGTAATTCCGGGTCTGGAAGAATCGGATTGGAATGGACTCCACGGGCCATTCGCGCCCTGGCGAATGCGGGCCTCAGAAGCAGTCTCGCCCGAGCAATTCAAAAGCTCGTCAAGATCGATCCGAGACAACGGACCGTGGGAGCGGCCATCGAGCTCGTAGTACCACTCCTCCCCGGGAGGAATCCGTACGTCCTTGGGATACACGTCAGTCGCCAAACGGGAGTTCGAAGGGCTGGCCGTTATCCTTCGAGTGCAAGAATTGCCAGATCTGTGGGTTGATGTTGTCGCTCACATATTGGGCGGAACCGTCCAGCAACAGGATATGAACGCCCATAGGATGCATGCTGCGGGACGTTGCCTGGGTGTTGGCCGCAATTGGGATGTTCCAGGTGCACGGCATGCCTAGGGTCGTGAGCTGCTGCAGGCCGTATTTGGCGATGAGCGCTGAGCAACTGACGATCTGATCCCCCTGCGGAGCGGCATTATTCGGTGGACCGCTGCTGGGAAATGTGTAGATACCGTGCCGGACGGTGATGCTGGCCCCGGCCATGCCTAACGCCCACGTCCCCCTTGGATCAATGGGATCAATGCCGGCCCGAATTTCGTCCAAGGCCGCAAATTGCGTCGTTCCGCTGGGAAAATCCCGGAAGCGAAAGCTAAGATTCAATCCCGACAGACCGCTACCCCAAACGTGCATGTTCGTGTGTAGGAGGTCAAGGCTGTCAACGAAAAGGCCGCCGGTGCACCCCGCCTGTCCCGTGAAACAGCCGTCGTTGGGTCCAAAATTGAGCGCATAGTTACCGCGTGCGTAGCTGTGACCAGTGGGTGTCCCAGCGAGCAAAGCTCGTTCGTAGGGTTTGACGTTATAACCATCGCTGGGGCACATCATGAAGGGAAGATTGGCCTGGCGAGCCGTTGCATTGGACGGATCATCGACTGGCAGGTTCAGGTTGAACGCTTTGTAGACATTGTTCTGCTCCAGTTGCGGCAAGAGCAAAATCACCCAGTTGGCGAGAACGCGGTCCGGTCCATTATTCGGTGAATAGCCAGAGGCCACACGATCGATTGCTCCAACTGGCAGTTCATTTTGCCCCAGAGGCTCGCCTGGTCCACCGCTCCAGACCACAGCCGGTGGAAAGCAGGAGTGTACGTCGTGGTAACTGTGGATGCAATCCCCAGCTGACGGAGGTTGTTAGTACATTGTGTGGTCCGGGCTGCCTCCCGCGCCGCCTGCACTGCTGGCAGCAGCAAGGCAGCTAGGAGCCCGATGATTCCAATCACGACAATCAATTCGATCATCGTGAACCCATGTTTTCGATATGTCGTAAAGCAATCTTTCATGGGGCGCATTCATTCCGGGCTTTTTGAGCCATTCCAAACGCGCTTTCGAGATAAGTTTCGGTAGTGCCGTCGCTTTACTCGATCGCATTTGCTTTGCATTATATCAGAAAACGCACGTGACCGGCGTCCACGACTCTCGAAGGCACAATCCCACGAGGCCATCGCGACTCAAATGATTGCCGTTGTACTCGGATGAAGTTGGCGTAGTCTACTTCGAGTATCCTTCCTGGCCTATTTAAGGCTCGCATCTTATTCTGGCAATAGACTTTCAATAGTGGCCACCACGCCATGCTTTGCGATTAAAGCCTTCGGCGAGGTGCGCTTAGTCGACCTCAGCCAACTGAACGTAGGACCTCTCAGATGAGCCAGTACTCCCCGAAGTCAACGGCGCCTGTTGAACCGTTATGCATTGTCGCTGGCCTACCGTGGCTGCGCGTGGTGCTATTGGCTTTCGGAGTGTCGGCAGCAGCAATCGCAAGCATGGATGGTTATTTGCGGTTCAAAGGGGCCCGTTCGAATGTCACAGACAGCAGAGACCTTTGGTACTTTTGGCGACACCGTGTCTATTGCAACGATCGGAAGGCGATTGTCTTTCTCGGAACATCGCGGATCATGGCCGACATTTCACTTGCAACGATGCACGAGTGCCTTCCCGAATATTGCACCGTACAACTTGGCCTAAATGGAGCGGAAAGCTGTATCGGTTTGCTTAAGGACTTGGCCGAGGATTCGGCTTTTCGCGGTATTGTTGTCTGCGAACTCGATACGCCCTTACTGGAGCGCTCGCTCTGGCTGGATCATCAAGACTACCAAAGTTACGAACCGCGAACGTTTGGGGAGTATGTGTCCGCCATTGCAAGTGCCTTCCTTGCCGACCGCAGTGTGCTCCTGCGACGCACGTACTCGATCCGGGAGGCGGTTTGTCGCTTTCTGACGCCGGGCGCGAGGCCCCTCCGCGAAACGATTTGCATGTCTTTCCAGCGTGAAACGCGATGGCATTTCAGCGAGCTATCCGATGTCGAGGGACTTCGCCTCCAGACGACGATGGAATACCAAGAAAGCTATGCGCGGCGTCGCTTTCCTGCCTTTTGCTCGATTACCCGCGACATCTGCGACATCGAAGCGATGATTCAGGCCATAAAAGCCCGGGGCGGTAATGTTGTTTTCCTTCGAGCGCCTTCGTCCGGACATCGTTGGCAACTCGAACAACGCTACCATCCCAAAGCGTCCAACTGGGATCGCTTTGCAGCGGCTACCAGTGGCTGCTGCATCCACTTCTGGGACCACCCCGCGATCGCAGCCTTCCATGCCCTGACGAGTCGCATTTGGATGCGACGGACGCCAGGAGTTTTACTCGGCTATTCGCCGAGGAACTCCTGCACTGTGGTGCGGTGCCCTACAAAATGAAGTGAGATTCGGAGGACCTGCTCGCACGCAAATCTGCCGCGCTACGTTTGTAGCGCACCGAGCGTGGAAATCACTGGGGCGGACACACGACCTGAGTGCAAGTATTGTTGAAGTAAGCAGTTACCGTGGTTGACGACTGATTCCCGTTGTTGTCGAGCACGGGGGGCCCTTGATCACAGTTGCCGTTCGTGTCAACTATACAGGAATACTTGTCGGCGCACCGCATTGTATACCCCACACACGTATTAAAGCCTTGGGTGTTGGGCGTGCAGTCCAAGGAGTAGCTGGCGACATTGTATAGCCCTGTCGCGGCACAAGGGGGGGCACCCTGGCATATTTGAAAGGGGTTCGTGCACGAAGCCGCGGTGATGGGAATCTTGCAGTTGCAGTTCGGCGTTTTGGCGATCGCCAAGCCGACGCTTAGCGTGACCGGTATGGACAGAGCCGCGTAACGCAATAGCTGCCGCATAGTACATTCCTTTGCTAGAAGTGGAACTGAACAACGTGCACCGAACATCGATCAGGAGATTACATTGGAGGGATCGTTGCGTGCGTCTCTAGGGGCGGCTATTTCGCCCGCGAAGTCGAACAAGTAGAAACACCGCCACTGCCAAGAGAAACACGCCGTTTGCGACAAGAAGCCAGTTGAAGCGTTGCCGCCCTCGGAGAGCGACGTCGACTGGCTCAGCGGGCGGTGGCCCTCTCATCGGGGCCAGTTTCCCGTCGTTCCATGCCATCAGTTGCGTGCCATCCATCACGATCGCCCGGCCCTGCTCCGGTTCCAGGCCGGCCAATGTGAAGACGGCGTCGGCTGGTGCTTGGTCGTAGACGAGCTCGTCAATGGTAGATACCTCCTCTTCGAGGAGAGAACCGGCTTCATAATACCGGTATGTTACGCGCGAGGGGTACCACAGATTGTTGGGCGACCACACTTTTGGCTCGCTTACTGTCTCCCACACGTGCAGCGTCGGCGGAGAACCGACAACGCTTTCAATGCGTATTCCAAGCACTCCGTTCTTTTGATCGGGCGATATCCAGAGATGCACATTGGTCCGCTGCCCCTTCCCGGACCGAAAGCTGATCTGTTTCGCGGAATGTCCCTCGAATTGGGCGTCCGATACGCTTGAAGCAGCGCGATCCCCACGCTCAAACGGGTTAAACACATTCGAATGGCCAAGTTGAGTAATTGGCAGTGCGCCAATCCGACCAAGTTAGGATGAAACATGTCGGAGTTCTTTGCTATCGGTGCTGAAGACGGATTTACCTCGATTGCCGGCAAGCCACGCTCGTGCGAAGGCGCGTCCGCCCGAATGAATTGATTGCCGTCGAAAATTCGCCGCTCGACGACACGATGGTCCGCGAAGCGCCTTTCGCGGTCTAGCCGAAGTTTGGCTCTATCAAAATAAACGGTGTAGTGCGTCGTAAATTTCTCGTAGACCGGCTGCGTTTTATTTGTCGTGTAGCGTGAATCCAACTCTAATCGTCCAGCGCGAACTGCTCGGCGCGACTCCATGAGTGGCTTCTCGAGAGCGTCGATCAGTCGCTCCAAAGTTGCGGTCTCTTGAGGCGGGATCGTTTGACCGGTCGAGTCAGGAGGCGGGGCGCCGCCCATCAGCGCACAAAACCAGGAGATCTGTGAGATGGCGATTACCCAACGCAGCAAACCTCTTCGCCCATGCATCATGATGCACTTCCTGCCGGTCGATCGATCGTTGGTTTCGCAGATTCGCCGCCCACCACAATGTCGACCACATTGATGGGGATCATCAGTTCAGGCTGGACCAGTGCGTTCGTCGAGACCGTGAGCCAGTGGCGTCCGGCAGGAAACATCGCGGATCCCGGTACAAATTGAACATCAATCTTCCAATTTCCGGGGCTTGCATCGCGTGTGCAGGAGGTGCGAAAGCAATTGTGGCTGCAGGTTACGCCGGAAAGCGTGAAGTTTGGGACGGTCCGTGACTGAATGTAGATTTGTTGGTGAAACCCAACACTGTTACGTGTAAAAAGCAAGAGTTCGGGGCGTATACTGTACTCGGTTTCAACGTCGGCGCGGATCGACCAAGCGAGCCGGCCCTTTGTCTCCGTATCGTCGCACTTGTAATTGATTGTCACGAGAGACGAGAACTCGCCGCGTCGGTACCCTGTCTGAATCTCGGCTCGTACCGTCGTGCTACTTGCCGGTGGGATCACATCGTTTTCAGCACGTGGCTTCGTGCAGCCGCACGTTGCTTCAATCGACTCGATGCGAATTGTTCTCTTCGTGTTGTTGACGAGCAATGTCTCCGCTTGCGTCGCCTGCAGCTGCTTAAGTTTGCCAAGATCCTGTTGCGCTGGGCTAATGAAAACAGCAGCTTCCTCAGTGCCCGCCGAAAATGCCGTCCAAATTGACATTGCTCCGGCGCATACGCAAAGAGCGGCAGCCGCCCATTTGAAGGAGTGTCCTATCATTGCGACTCCAAGCAACGACGCACAAAACGCGGTCTGTCTTTGGTCGGCTCGGGAGACGATTTGACGTTGCAGCAGCTTCGCAGGCCACGATCACGCGCAACGGACTTGACCCTCCGAGCGACGTCCTTTACCTCCGGACCTCGGAGTCACCACAAGGCAGCGTTATTAGATGGGAAGCTGAGGATAGCTGAGGCCGGACGAAATTACAATGAGACGGCAATAATCGACGTGATCAATCCGCATCGTACAGGGATGCGCGACAGGCATCGTTCAGTACCGAAAGTACAAGAAGCTCTGCGATTCCCCGGAACTCAATGCGATGGCAATGAGCATTAACGCCAGTCCAACGGAGAAGCACCACCAAGGAATGCGGGCTGCGACGACTTCCAAAGGCATGGATCGGCACAGCCAATGAGCAATAATTATGCACTCGACGACGATCAACGTGATTAAAAGGTCGTAGTCCGCAAGCCGATAGTTGAAGCCCGTGCCGATGGCGCCAAACATGGACACAAGGATCCATCGCGCCTGCTCGAGGCTTGCTGCGCGATAAAAGACGAAGACGATAAAACATAGCGTGAGGGTCAGAGACCACAAGAGCAACCTACCCGACGACTGGTTCCAGAGTCGCAGCCTTCGCAGTCGCGTTCTTTGAAGAAATGTCTCGACGATCAGCAATGTTCCATGCAGCAGTCCGAAGACTAAGAACGTCGCTGTCGCGCCGTGCCAGAGGCCGATCAGAAGCATCACAACCATTATGTTCGCTGCTGCACGCGTGTAGCCCTTGTAAACTCCCCCGAGGGGATTGAAGACGTAATCCCGCATCCAGGCGACAAGCGTAATATGCCAACGCTGCCATACATCACGGAAACCGATCGAAGCGAAGGGTGCTCGGAAGTTTGCCGGAATCGCTAAGCCCAGGCAAAGGGCGATGCCCATCGCGCTCGTCGAATAGCCCGCAAAGTCGCAATAATCCTGCGCGGCAAAAGCAATGGTCCCAGTCCAGGCGCTCAGAGTGTCGGGACGCTTACCAACGTCGTACACTTGGCGCACTACCGGTGAAAGCAGATGATCGGCCAGCGTGACCTTCATAAACAAACCGAGCGTGAACAGTGACAGCCCCCAAGCCAAAACCGGGCCGGGTGCGCGGCGCGGCCGGGCGCATTGCGGCATGAATTGGCCCGCCCGCAGTAGCGGTCCTGCCAACAGGACGGGGAAGAAAGCGACAAAAAGCGCGAGGTCCACGATCGACGCCGGCTTTGTCTGCTGCCGGTAGACGTCGATCGTATACGACATCGCCTGAAACGTGAAGAACGATAGGCCGATCGGAAGAAGGATCGTCATTCTCGGCGCCGCATCGGGGATGCCGATGCGGTGCGATGCGGTTTGCCAGAGTGCCAGCAGCTGGTTGCCATATTTGAATGCCGCGAGCAAGCCGACGTTAAACACCACGCTTGTCCACAGCACAATGCGTCGCAACCGGGGCCGCCCATCCCAGCTCGCGATGAGATGGGCCGCGACCCAGTTGAGCATGGTGGAAAAGACTAAGAGAACGGCGTAGCGAGCGTTCCAGACGGCGTAGAAGAGGTAGCTCGCGGCCAGCAGGTTGACTTTGCGAATGATCCAAGGCAAGGGCAGCGAGTGGACGGCGAGCACCGCCGCAAAGAAAATGACAAACGGAAACGAGTTAAACGGCATAGCAGGCGGCCGAGGATGAGTGAAGGGGTCAGTAGGACTTGCCAGTCGCAGAGAGGAATCGACCGGAAACATTCCCTCCGAGTGTCCGACCGTCCGTTGAATTATGCGCGCCGAGTTCTTTGAATTCCATTGTCGGGGTTCGCAGTCTCGTCGGAGATGCTCGCGTGAAAAATGGGCGTCGAGGGGTCGTGGTGACCGGCATGGGTGCCGTGAGCCCTTTCGGAGTTGGCGTCGAGGCCCTTTGGACCGGCGTGAGTGCCGGACGAAGTGCAGTCGCTTGGATCAAAACGCTTAGCGACCTTGATCCTGAGATCTACCCCGTGCGCTACGCGGGTGAAGTCAGTGATTTCCACGTCGACAAGCTCTTAGGCAGGCACTGTGAGGTCCGCCTCGAAAAGAGTGTCCAAATGGGATTGGTGGCCGCGCAAGAGGCCCTCGCGCAAGCCCGACTGTTTGGTGACGATACCGCGATAAGATGCGACGTAAACCCTATAGACGTCGTCGCCGGAAGCGGACATGGACCACGTCACGAGTTGGAAGTGGCATATCGAGCATTCTTCACCCGCGGCCCGAGAGCCGTCCGGCCGGCCACGATTCCGAAGGGGATGTTCAATTCACTTTCGAGCGAGCTTTCGATCCACTTCCGCTTGACTGGTGGGAATCACGTGATTGCTTCGGCATGTTCGTCTGGTGCTACGGCCATCGGGATAGGGGCAATGTTCGTGCGGCATCAACTCGCGGACATTGTCCTGTGCGGCGGAGCGGATGCGCCGTTGACGCCCTGGACATTCACGTGCTGGACCAATCTGCGCGTGCTTGCCCGCCATAGCGATCCCCAGAAGGCTTCGCGGCCGTTTGATGCCAATCGGAATGGGCTGGTGCTTGGAGAGGGAGCGGCAATGGTTGTTCTTGAATCGCGAGAGAGTGCGGAACGCCGAGGCATTGAGCCGCTTGCCCATGTCCTCGGATACGGGAAATCAAGCGACGCGCACCATATCACTGCGCCAGCAGTGGCGGGGCAGGTCGCCGCAATCAAGAATTGCCTTGCGGACGCCCGATTGGAACCTAAGCAGGTCAATTACATTAATTTGCATGGCACGGCAACCAAGGCTAACGACGAAACCGAGGCGACGGCTGTGGCCGAGGTCTTTGGAGGACGAGGAGCGGAGATGCCGGCGAGCTCGACAAAGTCGATGCTTGGCCATTCGATGGGAGCGAGCGGCGCAATCGAGTTCGTGATCTGCGTTGAAGGGCTACGCCACGGATTTGTGCCCCCGACGATTAACTGCGAAGATCCCGACCCCGTGCTCGGCTTAGACTACGTGCCCATCGCGGGGCGAGAGCATCCGGTGCGAATCGCGATGTCGAACTCGTTTGCCTTTGGGGGCAGTAATGCCTGCCTACTCGTGGGGAGCTGCAAATGACGCCCACGAGCCGCGAGGAAATTGCGACGCAATTGAAGCCGGCCTTCCTGGCGGCTTCAAACGGTCGGGCAAACGTTGACCGGTGGTCCGATGATTGCCGAATTATCGAAGACATCGGGCTCGCTTCGCTCGATCTTTTGGAACTTAGATGTGAACTTGAAGAGCGGTGGGAGACTCGCATTAGCGACGAGGAAGCCGTTCGTCTGAAGACAATTGGCGATGTCATAGAGCTCATACGCACGCGCGTCGATGGCAGCCAGCCTAAGACTTGAGCGCAGCGGGAATCGAACCCGCGTCCTGTACTGAGTCAAGTTTAGGCGGCGATTGCGGTTGCGACGAATGCGACCACCCCCGCGCTGCACGGGCGCTGCATCCTGGCGGTCTTAATTGTCATTTTCTGGCGTCGCTTGACGCTGATCCGCAACGCGTGATCGCGGGGTGGCTGCGAGCCGGGCACCGCTGGCGTTGATTAGGTCTCAGTAACGCACCCAAGGACAGCGGGTTAATCAAGGATTGCTCGGGTGCGAATGCGGCGACGCTCGCCGTTAGTCGCGCTCAGAGCTTTGCACCGCTTAGCTCGCGGCGATGCTCGAGTTGATCCCATCGGTGCAGAACATGGACTTGTGATGACGTGGGTTGAGGGAATCGCCCGTCGCCCCGTTCACGTTAGAATGAGACCGAGTTACCCAGCTTGTTGGTCCCGGACTCGGAGGGACGATGCCCGACGATCGAAAAATCGTACGTTTGAACCCGATTTACCCTTGGATTCGGTCACGGTTGCTTGAGGGGACATGGCCGGGTGGCCCGGATGTTGGTGCGTGGCCAACAAGTGGAAATCGTGTTGTTCGCGCGTGGGGAATGGTCGAACAATCGGAATGGTCCTACGGGCCGCAAGATGATTGGCCCCCGACAGAACCACCAGATTTAGACGAGCTTGCAAAAAAGCATCGCCGCAACCGTTACGTCCGCATTCGGACTGCGGCCGATTGCGCCAAAGCGCTAGCGAGCGGCACCGGTGCTGTGGAGGCATCATTCGACATTGTTCACCAAGATTGGGGCAACGCTCCGCAGGGCCAGATCCCAGTGCCAGCGAAAGGCGTCATGGCGGACGCGGGCCATTGCGTCGCCCTCCTAATGGTGAATGAAACGCGCCAGCAGTTCGCTTTTCCAAATTCGTGGGGAGAGGGATGGGGTGATCGTGGTTGGGGTTGCATGTCCTACGAGTACTTTGACCGATTCATGACTGATGCGTGGTTCATTGATGCCCATCAAGAGGAATTCCCGCCTTACGCAAACAGCACGGGCATTCAGTACCGTGATTGGATGTACTACGACGTTTTCGGGCGGGCGGTGCTGGCGGTGTTGAGGGCGGTTCAAAACGGCGGCGCGGGGGGAAGTGTCGCGGCGGTTTAATTTGGCGGCGCACATGAGTGCAGTCCTGTGAGGAGGCAAGATGGGGAGCCATTCCCCGATCCGACCCCTCTGCTCAGGAAGGCACTGGAGTGCGATCCGACATGGAGTTCTGGAGAGACGTTCGCCGGCAGGTGCTGACCGGCGAGTTGAGCCGCGCGCTGCCTGCCGGAAGTACGGCCTCGGCTGGCACACCCTGAAGAAGATCCTGTCCCATGAAGAGCCGCCGGGTTACCGGCAGAGCGAGCCACGGCCGAAGCGCAAGCTCGAGCCATTCCTGCCGATCATTCACCAGATTCTCCAAGACGATCGGCAGGCGCCGAAGAAGCAGCGGCACACGGCCCGGCGGATTTTCGAGCGGCTCCGCGATGAGCATGGTTACCAGGGCGGTCAGACCGTCGTGAAGGATGCGGTCCGAGCCTGGAAGCAGTCTCGCCAGGAAGTCTTTCTGCCGTTGTCGCATCCACCGGGGGAGGCCCAGGTCGACTTCGGCGAAGCGACGATCCGGCTGGCCGGCCAGGAGACCAAGGTCGCCCTGTTCGTGATGACGCTGCCTTACTCCGGGGCGATCTCGATCCAGGTTTTTCCTCGAGAGTGCACGGAGACCTTCCTGGAAGGGCATCGCCGAGCCTTCGAGTTCTTTGGAGGTGTGCCGAGGCGGATCAGTTACGACAACTCGGCCATCGCCGTGATCGAGGTGCTCTCCGGCCGCGAACGGAAGCTGACCCGGGAGTTTCTGCGGCTGCAGAGCCATTACCT
Source organism: uncultured Planctomycetaceae bacterium (assembly GCA_963800135.1). Classification (GTDB taxonomy): domain Bacteria; phylum Planctomycetota; class Planctomycetia; order Planctomycetales; family Planctomycetaceae; genus DASPSM01. The sequence goes on from CAWCZR010000004.1 coordinate 1,207,039, forward strand.
ATTCCGGGAACATTTCTGCCTGGTCCGCCGCGCCAACGAGAAGGGACATGTCGAACGGCTGTTGGGCTTCGCACGGCGTAGCTTCCTGGTCCCCGTGCCGCAGGTCGATTCCCTGGAGTCGCTCAACGCGCAATTGCGCCAGCGCTGCCTGGCCGACCTGGCAGAGCGGACGCGTGGGAAGCCTGCTCCGAAGGGGCAGTTGCTCCTGGAAGACCAGGCCGCCTTCCTCCCACTGCCGAAGCAACCCTTCGAAGCGCGACGCATCGTCCCCGCATCGGCTGATTCGCAGTCCCTGGTGCGGTTCGACACGAACGACTACTCGGTCCCCGTGAAGTACGCGCACCGGAAGTTGATCGTCGTGGCCACGGTGGAGGAAGTTCGACTGGTGTACGAAGACCGACTCGTGGCCCGGCATCGGCGGTGCTGGGATCGCGAGCGGACCTTCTTCGAACCGATCCACTACCTGGCACTCTTGGAACACAAGCCCGGCGGGTTCGATTACGCCCGACCCCTGGAGAACTGGCAGCTGCCGGAGTGCTTTGCGCTGTTGCGACGACGGCTGGAAGCGGCCGATCCGCGTTACGGGACACGGTCCTACATCCGCGTGCTGCGGCTGTTGGAGAAGTTCACTCGGCCACAGCTCGCGGGGGCGGTCGAGTACGCCCTGGACATCGACGTGACCGACGCGGACAGCATCCGCACGATTGTGGAACATCGCGCGGACCGACCCGTCGAGATGTTCTCGCTCGACGGCATGAAGCGCGGCAACGCGGAAAAGCTGCTCGCATCGGTCGCTGAGACAAACCAGCTTTTACGCGAGCTGATCGCCACTGTCCGCGACAAGCGGTAAACCGTCAAGAGGCAAGAGCTTCAGTGTGAAAACGCCTTCACGGCATCGGCGGCCCTGGCCGAAAAGACAGCAGTCAAACTCACTGAAGAGTCGGATGAAGAGAACAAACCTTCGACCGTTTTGATCGTTTCCCAAAGTGCCCTGAAAACCACACAGGCGATCGGGGGCGGGCTCGCCAAGGCCGGCAGTGCAGCACTCGAATGGAACAGGGCACGCCAAGAAGAAAAGGCGAGGAAGCAGGAGGAGATTGCTAGACGAGAGCAGGAGATCATCGAAGCGGAAAAGGCTGAGAGGGTCAAGCCAATTCCGTGTCCGTTCTGCGGGGAGCCGATCTCACGAGAGGCGAGGAAGTGTCGCCACTGTAACGAGTATCTGGACGTGAGCCTTCGCCCCGGCGCTCAACCTTCACAACCGCAAATCATCATCAACAACGCCAACACGAACACCGTTCAATCACATTCCGGCGCAGAAGCACATTCGGGCGCTGCTGCTCTTGCTGCCGCCGTCGTAGCAGGAGGAGGCGGGGCTCGCCTCCGAAAACGATTCTCGCCTGTAGTCGCCTTCCTTTTGTCGCTCCTGATTCCAGGCTTGGGGCAGATTTACACGGGGCGTGTGCTTGCGGGCATCATTTGGTTTTTGCTGACCGCAGTCGGCTACGTGTGTTTCATCATTCCGGGCATCATCCTGCACATTTGCTGCGCGATCTCTGCGGGAATGACCAACCCGTACCGCTAATCTTCAGAGGCGATTCGGATTGCCGCTTGAGGCGATTCCCGTTCTGAGTGCCTAGCGGTTGTCAGTGACAACCGAAAGCGGCATTTTCGGGCTGTTTTCGGGCGTTCGCGGCGCTCGGCGAAAAGTTCATTTCAGCCTATACAACAAGCGGTTTCGGCGCGTTTTCGAGCGTATCCCATTCAAGCATTATGAGTCCGCTGCTCTAACCGATTGAGCTACGGCTCCGACGGCTATCTTAGCGAGCAGCCTCCCCTTTTCACGCACCTTCACTGCCAATGCCGGCGGTCGGGAGTTTCCTCGGCTGTTGCTGGCGTGCTGCGTCCGGCTTTCGTAGGCTGGAGACGTCCCGATTTCGCCTCCCAGCCGTCGCCACCTGCGGCCGACGGAGTCGCCTTCCGGGGCTCGCTCAAATCCCTTCCAGGAGTTGGCACCTACCGTGATTCATTCGAGACGTAACTTCGTATTCGGGTTCGCCCTGGCCCTGGCTTTTGCCGCAAATCCGCTTCCGGCTGTCCGGGCCGACATTCTGGTGGGGGCGGCCAAACGGGTGATTACGCCCAATCCGCTGCTGCCGGTGTCGGGAGGGATCGGCCGGCCGCATCCGGTGCATGACAAACGAGGCGACCTGATGACGCGGGCCGTCGTCCTGCGGAAAGGCGACGTCACAGTCGGCATCGTCAGCGTCGACAACATTGGCTTTCCCAGCGTGCTGGGGGACCGCATTCGAGAGCGGGTCAGCCGCATCCCGGCGAAGAACATTCTCATCGGCTCGACGCACACGCACAGCGCGCCCGATTGCTACGGCTTCCCCGACGGTAATGGAGGCCACACCGGCGACCTGCACTACATGGAGTTCGTCTGCGACAAGGCGACCGAGGCTCTCAACGAAGCCCTCGATCACCTCGTTCCCTGCCATCTCAAGATCGCCACGGGCGAAGCCAAGGGAAAGATCGCCTACAACTACTACGCCCCGCAGCTTTACGACAAACGCATGAGCGTGATCCAGGCCCAGTCGGCCGCCGACGGCAAGAACGTCGTCACGCTGGTTAACTATGCGATCCACCCGGAAGTGCTGGGAAACGAAGTCGGCTTCTGTAGTCCCGACCTGGTCGGTCCGCTGTGTGACAAGCTCGAAGCCGACGCGGGTGGCATGGCCATCTTCATGAACGGGGCGCAGGGGGGCATGATCACGGCCGACAATCGCCTGCTCGACAAACCGCGGAGCCTGATCGAGGGAGTTTGGAACGACGCCCGCACTTGGGACGAATGCCTGCGGATCGGTCACTTGATGGCCGACGAGGCCCAACGGATCGTCAAGAACGCGACCGTGCAGGACAATCCTCAGCTGGTGTGCGATTCGCTGAATGTCGAGTTCCCGATCGACAACCCGCTGATGTGGGCCATCACGGTCGGCTCGCCGCTCAAGTATCCGCACAACGACGCCAACCACAGCGTCACCTGCCGTCTCAACCTGATCAATCTGGGGAACGCGCAGATCGTCACCATTCCCGGCGAGGCGCTGCCGAACATCGGCTTCTATCTCAAGCGAAAAATGAAGGGGGAGAACAACCTGCTGTTTGGGCTCACCAACGACGCCTTTGGGTACATCCTGACCCGGGTCGATTTTCACAGCTTCCCGCGGTACGACTACGTCTCGCGGACGTCGCTGGGTGAGAACACGGGCGAAATCCTGATCGACAACATTCTGAAACTCGTCGCCAAGAACGCCCCGCCCGAACACTTGGCAACCAAGTAGTCCGCTCGATCGCGCACTTCACGACCAATCCCTCAACGAAAGATCTCCCATGCCCGTCGACAACGACAAACAGCGAAAGACGGGGCTGATCACGGGCTCCGCAAGCGGTCTGGGGCGCGCGATCGCGCTGCGGCTGGCCCGCGACGGTTGGAACCTGTGCCTGGCCGACGTCAACGATACGGCCAACGAAGAGACGCTGCGGCTCGTCCGCCAGGCGGGGGGCGACGGATTCGTCGAGCACCTCGACGTCCGCAGCATCGAAGAGTGGCGGGCCCTGCACGAGCGGCTGCAGGCTCGCTGGCCGCAGCTCGACCTGCTGGTCAATAACGCCGGGGTCGCCGGGTCGGGACGGGTCGGCGAGTATTCGATCGAAAACTGGCATTGGATCGTCGACATCAATCTGTGGAACGGTATCAACGGCTGCCACACCTTCGTCGAATGGCTCAAGGCCAATCCTCGCGGGGCACACATCATCAACACGTGCTCGCTGGCGGCTGTCGCGTCGGCCCCGACCATGGGGGCCTACAACGTCACCAAGGCGGGCATGCTGGCCCTCTCCGAGACGCTCTACGGCGAGTTGTTGCCGCACAACGTGGGCGTGACCGCCGTTTGCCCATCGGTCTTTCGCACGAACTTGCTGGACAAATCCCGCTGGTGCCAGCCGGAAGAGCGAAAACTCTTCCAGAAGGGGTTTGCCACCGCCAAGATGACGGCGGACTACGTGGCGGACGCGGCGATTCGAGCGATGGAGCGCAAACAGCTGTACGTGATGGTCCCCTTCGAGGCCCGTTTCAACTGGTATCTCAAGCGACTGAATCCACAGTGGTTCCTGCGAAAAGTCGCCCGGATGTTCGAGGGGCAGCTCAAGGCGGCGGGCGGATTCGAACCCGCGGCTACAGAGCGTGTGCCCGAGTCGGTGGGAGCCGGCAACAAGTAGGTCAAATCGCCTCAACTTGAAAGCAGCGGTGGCGCCTGTTATTTTCCGGCTAGTGCTGTTCGGTCGCGGCGAGTCTCGACGCTTTCTCCGAGACGATTTGCCGCGAGTTCGCTTATCGATCGTGATCAACGCTCTATGAACGCCGATCCGTTGCGCCGGCTCTGGCGGCGAAGACGACTCCTGGGAAACCCTCGCCGAAGATTTGTTCGGCATCGATCTGGGAGCCAAGTCGGCAGCCGACGCCCAGATTTCCTCCGAAGACCTGCTGCTGGACGAACCGTCGCCGACCCCGGCGGAGGAACCCAAACCGGCAACCCCGGCAGCCGAATCGTCCCGCCCGGTCAGTGCGGGCGGAGAACGCCAGGGCGGCGAGCGTCAGGGCGGCGAGCTGCATCGAGAGTCGGGACGCCCGGAGCGCGGTCGATCCGAATCGCCGCGCGGGGAGCGCGGTCCATCACGTCCGCCACACAAAAAACGCACTCCGCCGCCGGCTGCCGACGACTTTGGAGCCGACCTCGATCTGGAAGCCCCGTTCGGCGCCCCACGCGATCCCGAACCGGTTGGTGAAGCCACTTCCGACGAGTTCGACCATGACGAGCCCGAAGAGACGCCGCACCGTCGCGAAGAACATGGGCGTGAAGCACATGGCCATGAGGAACGCGGCCGCGAGAAACCCGAGCGCGGGGAACGCGGCCACCAAGAGACGTCGGGCGGCGAGTCGGACGAGTCCCCCGGCGAGGCGCCGGCCTCTGACGAGGAGGACGCGTATTGGGATCCCCTGAAGAACTGGCAATGGAGTGAAGAGCACCCGGAATCGTCGCACGATCGCGGTGAGCGCCGCGATCAGGGTGGCCGTCGCGGTGGCGGCGGACGCAGCGGCGGCGGTCGCGGCGGCAGCGGTGGCCGAGGAGGCGGGGGCGGACGCGGTGAACGCGGACCTGGTCGACGCGACTCGGGCGGACGTCGCCACGAACGGGGCGAACGCTCCCGCGGCGGTGAATCTCGCTCGGAAGGCTCGCGACAGGAGCGGCCCGCCGACGAAGGAGCCCGTGAGAAACGGCCGCCACGCCCGGCGCACGGACAACGCCCCGAAGGGGGCGGTCGATCCGAAGGGGGCCCTCGCACGGAGGGCGGGCATCGCTCCGAAGGACGTCGCGGCGAACGGCCGCGATCGGAAGGCTCGCGCGGCGAAGGCCGCCCGGCCGAGCGCGGACCACAAAGGTCGGGCCGCTCCGAGTCACCGCGGTCGGCTCCGCCGGCCTCGGATACCGGTGATGATTTTGGCGCCGGTCTGCTCGAGTCAGACAGCGGTGCCGAACGACCCGGACAGCGATCGGGTGGAGAACGATCGGGCGGCACGCGCTCCGACGCCGCACACGCCTCGCGTGACTTTGTCGAGGATCGCAGCGAACAGCGCCGCGAATCGCCGGGCGAACGTCCGCAGGACGAGTGGGGCGAATCAGACGCGGCCGAGCGCGACGAAGTTGAGGAGATCGACGAAGGCGGAGAGGCCGCCGCGGGCGATGCCGAGCAACCCAGGGAAGGCGGCGCCCGTCCGCCCCGGCGCAGGCGCAGGCGGCGACGTTCGCGCTCGCGACGTGAAAAACCCGCAGGACCGATGGATCGGGAGAGGCTTGTGAGCGACGAAGGACCGCGCGAAGAATCGGAGCCCGAGCTTTTCGAAGAGGAGGACACGGAAGTCGTGTCTGAAGACCTCTCCGAATTTGGCGACGAGTCCGCACTCGATGAGCCCGCACTCGACGAGGGGGCGATTGAGGAACGGGAGGAAGCCGGCGCCGAGGGTGAATCCGAAGACGCCGAGGGCGCGCCCCGCCGTCGCCGTCGCCGTCGCCGTCGTGGCCGCCGCGGATCGGGCGACCGCGCTGAGCGTGGACCGCGCGAAGAGCGAGCGCCCGGCCGACCGAGCGGTGCCGGTGCCCCCGAGCCGCGCGACCTGTCCGACGAATCTGAGGACGAGGACGACGACGAGGACGACGAAGACCTGGACGAAGACTCGGGCGACCTGACGGGCGAATCCGAGCTGACCGCCGAGGACGAAGAGGGGGACGAAAACGCCCCGCGGGTTTATCGCAACGTGCCGACGTGGGAAGAGGCCATCTCATTCCTCGTTCACAAGCGCCCGTCCGAGGGCCGTCGCGACGAGGGCGGCCCCCGCGAACCACGCCGCGATGGCGGCCGGCCGCGGTAGTTGCCCATTCGGACTCCAATCACCCGGCGATTCCAATCACTTGATAGGGCCTGGGCTCCCATGGAATCGCCGACGCAGCTCCGCACATGTCGCCTGGTGACCTTGGGCTGCAAGGTCAACCAGTACGAGACACAGCTCGTGAAAGAGGCCCTCACCCGCCACGGCTACCGCGAGGCGCACGAGGACGAAACCGCCGACTTGTGCGTCGTCAACACGTGCACGGTCACCGGCACGGGGGATTCCAAGTCGCGGCAGATCGTGCGGCAACTGGCTCGGCACAATCCCGGCACGCGGACGATCGTGATGGGTTGCTATGCCACCCGCGATCCGCAGGCAGTCGCAAAGTTGCCCGGTGTCTTCGAGGTGGTCCGCGACAAGCGCGAGCTGCCCGACGTGCTCGGCCGGCTGGGCATCGTCGACATGCCCCGCGGCATCAGCCAGTTCGAGGGCCGCAAACGCGCCTACGTCAAAGTCCAGGATGGTTGCATCCTCAAGTGCACCTACTGCATCATTCCGCACGTCCGTCCGGGGCTTGCCAGTCGCTCTCCTGAAGACATTGAGGAGGAAGTCCGGCGGCTCGTCGGCAACGGCTACCGCGAAATCGTGATCTGCGGGATCCATGTCGGACACTATGGCGTCGACTCGACGCGCGGCCGCTCGGGCCGGGCCCCGTTTCGTCTCTGGCACCTGTTTCGCCGGCTCGACCGCATCCCAGGCAATTGGCGGATGCGGCTCTCGAGCGTTGAAGCAGCCGAGATCAACGACGACTTCGTCTCCGCCGCGGCCGACTGCGAGCACCTCTGCCCCCAGTTTCACCCGGCCCTGCAGAGCGGCTCGGATAGCGTGCTGCGGCGAATGCGGCGGCGGTACTCAATCGCCCGCTTCCTGGAAAAGATCGCTCGCATGAAGGAGCGTCTCGATCGGCCGGCCTTCACCACCGACATGATCGTCGGTTTTCCGGGCGAGACGGAGGCCGACTTCGAGCTTTCGGCCGAGGCCTGCCGCCGCGTCGGCTTCGTCAAGGTGCACGTCTTCCCGTTTAGCGCCCGCGCCGGCACCAAGGCCGCGACGTTCGCCGACGCGCTCCCTCCGGCCGTGATTCGCGAGCGGGTGTCGCGCCTGAGCGAATTGGAGCGCGAGCTGGCCGAGGAGTACTACCGCACACTCGAAAACGAGCGGCTGGAAGTGCTGGTCGAACAAGGCGTGCCGGAACGACCCGGTCATGTGCGGGGGACGGATCGCCGCTACGTCCCCGTTGAGTTGCCGGGCGATGCGAACGATCTGGGGCGGTTCGTGACCGCCGTCGGACAGAGCGCGTCGCGAGATTGTTTGTTTGCCACCCGGGCCTGAACGGCGCCGGACTTTCTTTCTCATTCGAACCTTGTCTTCGGGCCTCGACATTCAGGCTGTGATCGCGTGGGTTATCTCGTCGCCATCGAAGGAATTGACGGATCCGGCAAAGGGACGCAGGCGGAGCGGCTGCTGACTCATCTGCAGGCCGCTGGACGCCGGGGGACCCTGCTTTCGTTCCCCCGTTATGACGCCACGTTCTTCGGCCGCGCGGTCGGCGAATACTTGAACGGGGCCTTCGGGTCGCTGGGACAGGTGCATCCGTTTTTTGCGTCGCTCTTGTTCGCCGGCGACCGATTCGAGTCGCGGAACATGTTGTGCGCGGCTGTCGCTGAGCAGGACGTCGTCGTGCTCGATCGGTACGTGGCCTCGAACATCGCCCACCAGGCCGCTCGGCTCGACGGAGACGCGCGCCAGCGGCTGACCGAGGCGATCGAGTACCTGGAGTTCGAGGTCTACCGGCTGCCGCGGCCCGACCTGGTTGTATTGCTCGACTTGAGCGTGCCCGCTGCGCAGCGGCTGATCGCCACCAAGCCGCGCCGCACGTACACTGAGCGATCGGCCGACATTCAAGAGGCCGACGGCAATTACCTAGCCGGCGTTCGCGAGTTGTACCTGGAGCTTGCCGGCCGCGACCCGGAGTGGTCGGTGATTTCTTGCGAACGCCAAGGTGTGGTGCGGTCCGTCGAAGACATCGCGGACGAAATCGCCCAACGTGTGGAACGGCAACTCACCACGTAGGAAGAGGCCGCGGGCCTACGAGACTTGCCGTTCCGTGTTGGTCGTGGCCTGGCTGGTCGTGCCTGCCATGTTCGTCGCGACAGTGTTCGCAGCAACGTTGCTCCCTGCCAGGCTGTTCGCGGCCGCCGTCCCCAAGTTTTCCACCCGCAGCTTGAGGATGCGGCGTTTGTCGGCTTCGAGCACGGTCACGCGGAGTTGCTTCCAGGCCACCGTTTCGCGGCGCTTGGGAATGCGGCCGAGCTGGGCGTAGACGAAGCCGCCGACCGTGTCGTAGTCCTCGTCGTCGGGCAAGTCGAACTGAAATTGCTCGTCGAGGTCGTCGATCCGCACCCACGGTTCCACGTCGACGGCGTTCGGCCCAATCTGGCGGATGCCCGTGTCGTCGGCCGTGTCGTATTCGTCGACGATCTCGCCGACGATTTCTTCGAGCACGTCTTCCATCGTCACCAGGCCGGCGACGCCGCTGTATTCGTCGATCACGATGGCGATGTGCACGCCGCGGCGTTTCATGCTCTCGAGCAGCTTGTCGATGCCGATCGTTTCAGGGACGTAGAACGGCTCGCGGACGACGTCCTTGAGCGAGAGGCTCTGATCGCCGTTCTCGGCCGACATGTGCCGCAGCAGCTCCTTCGCGTAGAGGATGCCGACAATGTCGTCCGGCGAAGAGCCGATGACGGGCATCCGCGAGTGGCCGCCGGCGACCATCAACAGCCGGGCTTCCTCGAGCGTGGCGGTCGCGGGGACGCACTCCATTTCGGTCCGCGTCGTCATCACGGCGGCGACGTCTTCCTGTTGGGCGGCGATCACGCGTTCGATCATCCGCCGCGCCTGCGGAGCCAGAATTCCCTCGCGCTGTCCCAGATCAACGACGCTTTCGACCTCGCGCAACAGCGATTCGTTGGTGTGACCGGACGGCTCCTTCAGGCCCCACAGACGGTGCATGAAGGAGTCGATTCGTCGCACGGCCGCCACGACCAGCCGCATGCCGTTGAGCACCAGCTCCAGCATCGGCCAGCAGTCGGCCAGGAACCGCTCCCCCGTGACGCGGGCCAGGCTCCAGGGGAGCACGAACAGCCCGAACACGAAGACGGCCGCCAAGAGAATCGGCTCCATGACGACGGCGAGCCAGTCGCGAAACGTATTGAGGTGCGTGAGATCAGCGGCGAACCGATCACCGGCGAGAGCGGCCAAGGCGGCAACGGCCAGCAGCGTCAGGATCCGCCAGGCGATCAGCCCGTCGGTCGATCGCCGCAGAATGATGCCGAATCGGTCGGGGTCTCCCAGTCGGCGGCACGCGTCGTCAAGCCGGCTGCGAGAAAAGCTGCGAAGCGCCTCGCAGGCGAACGAGCCGACCAGGGCGATGATCACCAGCACGACAACGGCCGCAGCCTGCACCCAGGTCACGACGGGCTCCCGTTATTGACGGACTGCGCCCGACCCTTCGCGGCAGCTACCGGTCGCCGGCCCCGGCCCGAGCGTGGACGGGCGACGATTTGCAGCTGGGCCAAGATCTCGCGTTCACGTTGCCGCATCAGGCGACGCTCCGTCGGCGATAGGTCGTCATAACCGCAGAGGTGGAGCAAACCGTGCACTAAGTAAAGCGTCAGTTCGTCGCGGGAGCTCCAGCCGAAGCGGGCGGCCATTTGGACCGCCATCTCGGCGCTCACCAGCACTTCGCCGTCGATGCAGCGGCCCGCGCCGCAAGGCTTGGCGATCTGGTCTCCCGCGCCCCGCTTCTTCGGCTGCCGGCTCGGCGTCACGGGCGAGGATTTCGAACAGGAAGCTGAGAACATCCGTGTCGTAGTCGTGCCCCAAAAAATCCCGATTGACGCGGCGGACCGTCGCGTCGTCGGCTAGCGCCACGCTGATTTGCGCGGCTGCGATACGCTCGGCGGCCAGCACCGTCCGCGTCACCTTGCGGACATAGGCTGTGTCGACGCGCACATGGGCCTGCCGGGCGCTAATGTCCAACGTGTAGGCCGCGCTCTTGCGTCGGGGCCGCGCTTCGCGACCGAGTCCGTGATCCGGTTCCGGGCCGGCTTCGGCCGGAGGCGGCGTCGCGGTGCCGGGGCGACGGCGGGTCCGCGCTCGGCGGCGTCCGGGCGCTCGCTTGGCGGTCCGCGGCAACGGCGGCCTGCGCGTCATGCCGTTCTTTGCTCCGGATACTTGATCCGCGAGTGATAAATGCCGATCAGCGATTTGACGAGCGATTCCTCGATGATGTGGATTTCCGATAACGTCAGCGAGCACTCGTCGAACTGCCCGTCGAGGAGCCGGTGCATCGCGATGTCGTGCACCAGGTTCTCGATCCGCTTGGGCGTCGGATCGCTGAGCGTGCGGCTCGCGCTCTCGACGGCGTCGGCCAGCATCAGCACGCCGGCCTCCCGCGATTGCGGCTTTGGTCCCGGATAGCGGAAGGCCGATTCCTCGACTCCCGGCCGATAATCGGGCTGGCGATCGGCCTGCCGCTCGGCCTCGCGATAAAAATACTCGACGAGCGTCGTGCCGTGATGCTGCTCGATGAAGTCGATCAACGGCCGCGGCAGGTTGTATTGCCCGGCCAGATCGACCCCATCTTTCACGTGCCCGATGATAATCAGCGTGCTCATTGCCGGCGCCAGGTGCTCGTGCCGGCTGGGACTGCCTTCGGTACTGTTTTCGATGAAGTAGTGCGGCTTGAGCATCTTGCCGATGTCGTGATAGTACGCGCCGACGCGGACCAGCAGGCCGTTGGCCCCAATCCGTTCCGCAGCCGTTTCGCCGATCGTCGCGACGGCAATCGAGTGGTTGTAGGTGCCGGGCGCCAGCCGCACGAGCTCGCGCAACAGCGGGTGCGAGATGTCGCTCATCTCGAGCAGGCTGATGTTCGTCACGACGCCAAAGGCCTGCTCGATGAACGGCAAGCTTCCGGCGACCAGGTACCCCGCCACCAGGCACCAGCCGGCCGTCCGCGCGCCGCGGATGAAGACGCTCTGGTCAAACCACGGTCCAGTGACCGGTTCGCCCGCCAGCAGCTCAAAGCCAGCGGAAATCAAGAAGCAGGCAGCCGCCGTCTGAAAGCCGACCTTCACCAACCGCGAGCGGGACGCGATCCGCCCGAGTGGGGCGACGGCAATCACCGCGACTGCGATCAGCAACACCAACTCGCCCACGCTCCCCGTCGTTGACGGCGTGAGCACCAGCGCCAGTGACACCGCCGTGAGAATCGCCAGCTCGTTGCCGTACACGATAGCCAACACCATCACGACGACGATGATGGGCACGATCTCCGCCCGCCACGGGTCGAACGAGAGCACGTGCCCCAGCACAACGCCCGAGACGCACATCGTCAAATAAACGAACAGTCGCCCCGGGCTGGCGATCATCCGCGGCTCGTTGTGCCGCAGGTAGAGGCCGATGATCGCGGCCAGGATCAACAGCATGCCGCTGACGGTGGCGATGCGGAGGAACTTGCGGGCCGGCGTCAGGCGGGAGCCCAGCGATTCATGCTCGGTTCGCAGCACGGCCAGCCGCTCGTCGTCGATGAACGACCGCGCGGGAACGAGGATCGTGTTCCGCGGGTATTCGAGCATCACGGGCAGCGTGCGTTCGCGCGCTTCGTGCCGGGCCCGTAGCGTGGCCGCACCGTCGTAACTCAAAGTCACCGGCGCTTGCTTCACCAGCCAGCGCTCGAAAAGCCGGCGGCAGGCATTGAGCCGCGGATACTTGGACCACGCCTGGCCGAGGAGTCCGCTTTCCTTAAGCAGTTCCGCCAGCTGCACGTCCGCGGGGAAGACGATTTCCTGAGGCGTGACGCCGACGGGGATCTCGGAGTTTGCCGGCACGATCGCCAGGCTCTGGTCGCCGCCGATCTTGTTGGCCGCGAATTGATCGACGTCGGCCAGGCCGCGTGTGCGCAGAATCGCGGTGAAGTCCTGAAATTCCTTGATCACGGACTCAATCTGATTGCCGGCCGCACCCGGTCGCGGCGTGACGACCCGCCGGAGGATCGAAAATTCCTCCTCGGGGGGCAGGGCGCGAGGATTGGCCGGACCGCCCCGCCCGTCAGCCGTCAGTCCGAATGCGTCCTGAGTCTTGGGCGATACGTCCTTCAGTGATTTCGCGTCGGCGATCTCTCGCAAATTGGCCCGCAGCTTGGCCGGCAACAGCACTAGCGGTTCGGGGTCGTTGCGGAAGATGTGGGGCGTTTGCGCCTCGGCGTCGGCCCGGGCCCGGTCGGTGTTGAAGCGGTCGACCCGCTTGAAATCGACGCGGGCGATAATCCCGTGGTCGATAAAGTCGCCGATGCGATAGGGAAACGGAGACTGCCAGGCTCGCAGGCAAATCACCAGGGCCGCCAGGGCGAGCCCGCACATGCCCAGTCGAAGCCAGACCGCGCGGTTGGCCACCGGCTGGCGGATGGCGTCTAAAAACGAGCCGGCCGGCTTAAGGGGTAAGGCTCGGGAGAAGCGTCTCTTCCGAAAGCCGAACACAGCCATCTTGGCGACCTGGAGGGACCGACTGCGACTTTCCCGCGATCGCGCGGAGCCGCGGGTCGAACGGGCGACCGGCGCCAATTCTAGAACAGACCCGCCCCGAGTGCGACAGCGACCCGGCAGAACCGATGGAGGGGCCCGGACCGGGCGGGTCGGATGCTGGGAAAGCACGAATGACGAAAGAATTGTCCAAATGACCCAAGGCAGAAGACCCGCACGCTTTCAGGCATTCGAGCTTCGTGCTTCTTTCGTCATTCTGCCCGGCAATCGGCCGGCCGCTCTCACTCTGGCCGTCGATTTGCCGGCACTGGTCATTCTGTCCGCCCATAGCGGCCTTTAGTGCTTCCGCGGCCGGCCGCCGCGGTCGTCTTTTTCGTAGGCGCGGACAATTTCTTTCACCAGGCGGTGGCGGACGATGTCGCGGCCCGTCATCTCGACGATGCCGACCCGTTCGATCCCGTCGAGCCGACCCATGGCGTCGGTCAGGCCGCAGGCCATGTGGGGGGGCAGATCGACCTGCGTAATGTCGCCGGTGACCACCACTTTCGATCCGTTGCCCATCCGGGTCAGAAACATCTTCATCTGGGTGACGGTCGTATTTTGACCTTCGTCCAGGATGATGAAGGTGTTGTTCAGCGTGCGGCCCCGCATGAAGGCCAGCGGAGCGATCTCGACTACGTCCCTCTCCATGTAGCGCTTAACGGTCTCGTAGTCTAGGATGTCGTGCAATGCGTCGAGCACGGGCCGCAGGTACGGATTGACCTTCGCGAAGATGTCGCCGGGCAGAAAGCCCAGTTTCTCGCCCGCCTCAACCGCGGGGCGAACCAGCACGATCTTGCGGGCCTGCTCGGTCCGCAGGGCGTTCACCGCCTTGGCGACGGCCAGGTACGTTTTGCCGCAACCGGCCGGCCCGATGCAGAAGATGAGGTCGTTCTGGTCGATGGCCCGGACGTATTCTGCCTGCCCCTCGCTGCGGGGGTGAACCTTGCGACTGGCCGCGAAGACGTCGATCCCCTCGGCTGGGGTGACACCGTTGCCGCCGTAGGCCTGCAGGATCAGGCCGACGTCCGCGTCGGTGATCTGGCCACTTTCCTCGAAGATGCGGCGAAGCTTCTGAAAGACTTCGAGACCGCGACGAACGTGCTCGTCGTCCCCCTTGAGGCGGAGTTCGTCCCCCCGCAAGACCACATCGATGCCCAAAACCTCCCGGACTTTGCGGAGGTATTCGTCACGGGCTCCGAACAGAGTTCGGACTTCATTTTGATCGGGGAACGCGAGAGTCGCTTCTGACATGGTCACCTGATTAGACGATGGTGTGGGGCTCAAAACGCGAGGCCAGTCATCAAGTCTACCCCCGCGGCGGTGGGTTGTCGCGGGGAGCAAACGCCTTCATGACTTGTCCGGTACTAGCGGTTTGTTCACGCTTTCCCCGCCGTTCGACCAGCCAACTGTTTAAACCCTTGTCCGCATTGCGATTGTGAGGAAACCCAGAGACACGTGGGATGCTCTAAAGGTTGGGCAGATAGCCGTTCGATGAAATGGTCTGAATCGACAACCGCGCACGCGCTGCGCCCGCGGTCTGCGCAATTTAGGAGCGACAACTGATGTCCGAGTCGTTCTTCGGTTTGCGGAAACGGCCGTTTGCCGCGCTGCCCAATGTTGACTGCTTTGTGCCGCTGAACGGAATTTGCCAGGCGTACGACGGCCTGCTCCAGACCACCCTCGAAGGACGCGGGATCGGCATGCTGACCGCGCCTGCCGGCCTCGGCAAGACGCTGGTCTGCCAACGCCTCGCGCGCGAACTTTCCAACCGCTTTTCCGTCGTCTTTCTACCCAGCGGCAATTTCCTCACCCGCCGCTCTCTCCTGCAGGCGATCTTGTTCGAGCTGGGGCATTCGTTCGTGCGGATGGGCGATCAGGAACTGCGCCTGGCCCTATCGGCCATGCTGCAGGCCATTCGTCCCACGCGGCAGGGCCTCGTGCTGATCGTCGACGAAGCGCATCTCATGGCCGCCCGCATGCTGGAAGAGCTGCGGGCCCTCCTCAACCTGGGCGACGGGGACGAGCCGCTGGTCCGTTTGATCGTCAGCGGGCAGCTGGGTCTCGAAGAGACGTTGTCGCGGCCGCAATGCGACGCATTCAATCAGCGGATTGCCTGCCAGGTGATGCTACCCTCCCTGACACGCGAGGAATCGACGAGCTACATCACACGGCGGCTGGCGTGGGCCGGGGCCAATGTCTCCGATGTCTTTGTCCGCGATGCGTTGGCCGCCATCTGCGAAGCGTCCGACGGCGTGCCCCGTTGCCTGCACCAACTGGCCGACCATTGCCTGACCCTGGCCACCAATCGCACCGAAAAGCCCATCAATCTCCGCACCGTGCGCGAGGCCCTCGACCACTTGAAGCAGCTGCCGCTGACTTGGGCCGAGCCGACCGTCGGCCGCGGCACGACCAATCCGCTGGAGATGGCCCGCGCTCAAGCGGCCGCCATGTCCAATGCGTCGAGCGATCTGGACGGCCCGATGTGCCGTCCGATGACCGACGCCGCCAAAGCGAATCGCCTGGACGAAATGCTGCCCGACACATATCCGCTGCAGGCCGATCGCTCCGTGATTGAGACCGAGTACGACGTTCCCACGGTGCACAATTCGTGGGAACCCGACTCCGAATCCGAGCTCGTGTCGCCCTCGATGGACCACGATTCAACTCGTCGCGTCGATTCGGTCGTCAACCGCGATCCCTACACCGGGGTTGCCGAGAACGATGGCGAACTGATCGACACCATCGTCCCGGCCGTGGTCGGCAGCGAGTTCGATCTCAGTGGGGCAGACGACTTCGTCGGGACCGACCTGGGCGGAACATTCGAGTTCGGCGACTCGATCGATGTCGATTCAAACGAGGTTGAATTAAACGAGGCTGACTTAAACGACGTTGAATCGAACGTAGCTGAGTCGGACAGCATGTCCCCGGTGGGCAATCTGCCCACTCAGACACGAACTGTCCACGCCGAGGTCTTGCCCGAGATCGAAACGACAATCGAGACGAAGCCGCTGGGCGGCCGCCCCGCTACTCGGTCGAATTACGTCACTCCGGCGGACGTCGCGGACGACATGTTCGCTGACAAAATGGTCACTGAGAAAGTGGGCGCTGCAGAGGCGGTCGACGAAGAAGTCGTGATCGACCGGTACGCGGCCCTCGATTCGGCCATCAATCGTCTGACCCGCACCATGCTCACCGTGCGGGCCAACGCCCGGACGAGGGCTGCGGAACCGACCGTTCTGCCCGAGCCCGCGGCGAACAAAGCGATCTCGCTCGCGGCCCTCGATGCCGTGCATCAGCGGTTCGACGTCGTGCTGCCCGAGGACGATCCGATCGAGGTGCAGGCGCCGGTGCAGGAGTCGTCTCGACAGACCGTCACGGCCATCAGCTCCACAGTGGCGACGGCCGTCGCCACGCCTGCTCCCGCGGCTCGCGAAACGCCGACGCGCAGCGCGGCTGACGAGCGTCGGCCTTACCAGCTGCTCTTCAGCGAGCTGCGTCGCAAGCGTCGCCGGGTCTAAGACTCGGCAGCCCACTCGTCAGCGCGCGGCTTCCTCTTCGCGATTTTTGAGAGGCTGCCGGTCGTAGGCGATCGCCCACGCGCGGAACTCGGTGTCGAGCGACGACAGATCGTTGACTGCGAACAGGCCGCGGAGCGTGCGCAAACCGGTGGGGTCGCTGCCGGCCGCCTGGCGGAACTTGCGATAAAACGCCTCGAGCAGCCCGCGCTGTTGCAGGTACAGGCTGAAGTAGCGGGCGTGGGCATAATCGATCGCCTGCCGATCGTTGCGGACCGTGGCCTCGCCGATCAGCGATTCGAGCGGCCGCAGCGTTCCGTCGCGAAGCGCCGGCAAGAGGTCGCGGCTACGCCAGTTGCCCCGGCCCGTAATGTGCAGCCGGTCCTGGGAGAAGCGGGCCTCTTCGAAAAGCGATGCCAGCCCTTCGTCGAACCACTCGGGCATTTCGGGAAAATCGAAATGGGCCAGCGCGTGCGTCAGCTCGTGGGCGAGCGTCCCCTCCCCCGTGTCGAGATTGACGACGAGCCGCCGATCCTTGCGCTCGTAGTAGCCGGCGTAGGCGGCGCGGCCACGTCCCTCGAGGGCATAGGAGCAGCGCTCGTAGGCGTCGTCGCCCGAGAGCAACACGATGGTGACCGGCTGATCGGGCGAGCGGTCGAAGAAGGCGATCGACAGGGCGCGCCGCGCCGGCAGGATGGTTTCGCGATAAACGCGCTCCAGCCGCGCCGAGTCAAAATCGCCAAAGATCACGAACGGCGTATGCACGATCGAGACATACCCGTGCCCCAGCCTCCGCGACATTTGTTCGCGAACCCGCTGGCAGGCAGCGACGAGCGATTCTTGCAGCGGATCGGCAGTCTCTGGATGGGCCGACTCGGGTCGGGCCGCCTCCGGACGGGATGCGTGCGCAGCGCGCGGGGTTTCGGCCGGTTCGATCGTGCTCGCGGCCGGCGCAGTCTGTTGGATGTCCGGCCGTGTCGCCAAGAATGCCGCCGCCAGAATGGCAAGCGGTCCCAGGATGAGAGTGAGCAAACGGCCCATGGTCTTCTTCGCGAGACTTCGCGATGGCGCAGGAGGCGCCACCGAAGCGAAGCTCGCTTCATCCTACCCGGATTGAATTGTCGCCGGCGCACGGCGCGGCCTCCGGCGGCGGTTTTCGTCGATTGTCCCCTCTTGACCCGGTTGCTACGATTCAACCGCAAAGATTCGCGTATCCGATACGTCCGATCCTTGCCCTAGCGCCGGCGAGCGATTCAAGGCCTTCGGCCCCCGGGCCGATGACATGAATGTCCAAACCTCGGACCGGCGCTCCCGGTCCGTCTCTATGGCCGCCGGCTCAGCCGGCTCTCCAACGGACTGGGTCACCGAATGCAAACCGGCCTCTCGGCGCTGACGACTGGACGTTCGAGTGTTCCGTACGCAACCACTACAGACGGGCGACGCGTAACCCGGCGGCGAATCGACCGCTCGGAGATGCAGGGAGAAACGTGCTGCTCGATGTATCGGACGCTCGGTGCACATCCCGATGTGGTTGACGGAGCCGCCGGTACCCGTTTTGCCGTCTGGGCTCCCAATGCGGCCGACGTCTCGGTTGTCTGTAATGCCAACGGCTGGAAGCCCGGTCAGAACCGGCTCTGGGGCAGCGACTCGGGCATCTGGTCCGGTTTTGTCCCCGGGATGAAGCACGGCGACGTTTACAAGTACATCATTCGCACGCGTGATGGCCGCTCGCTCGAAAAATCCGATCCGGTCGCCTTTTATGCCGAGGTGCCGCCTCGAACCGCGTCCATCGTCTATCAGCTGCCACACTTTCCCTGGCAGGACGGCAACTGGATGCAGAAGCGGGCGCACACCAACTGGTTCGAACGGCCGATCTCCATCTACGAAGTGCACCTGGGCTCGTGGCGGCGGCCGAAAGATGGACGCCGTTATCTCAGCTACCGGGAGCTGGCTCAGCAGCTCGTCGACTACACGCACGAGATGGGCTACACGCACCTGCAGCTCATGCCCTTGTGCGAGTTCCCCTACGACGGCTCGTGGGGCTACCAGACGACCGGCTATTTCGCGCCCACCAGCCGCTTCGGCACGCCCGACGACTTCATGCACTTCGTCGACTACTGTCACCAGGCCGACGTCGGCGTGATCATCGACTGGGTGCCGGCCCACTTCCCCTGCGACGGCCACGCGCTGGGCCACTTCGACGGCACGGCCGTTTACGAGCACTCCGACCCGCGGCAGGGAATGCACCCCGACTGGGGCACGTACATCTTCAATTACGGCCGCTCCGAGGTCCGCGACTTCCTGCTGTCGAGCGCGCGGTTCTGGCTCGAGACTTATCACGTCGACGGTCTGCGGGTCGACGCCGTCGCCTCCATGCTTTACCTCGACTACTCGCGCAAGGCCGGCGAGTGGATCCCCAACCGTTACGGCGGCCGCGAAAACCTCGAGGCGATCCAGTTCATCAAGGATCTCAACGTCCATCTGCACGGCGCCTTCCCCGGCGTTCTGACCATTGCCGAAGAATCGACCGCCTGGGGCGGCGTGTCCGCCCCCGTCTACAACGGCGGACTGGGCTTCAGCATGAAGTGGGACATGGGCTGGATGAACGACACGCTCCGCTACCTGCGGCACGAACCCGTGCATCGCAAGTTCCACCAGAACGAGCTTTCGTTCCGCATGGTCTACGCCTTCACCGAAAACTTCATCCTGCCCCTCTCGCACGATGAAGTCGTGCACGGCAAGCGGTCCCTCATCTCGCAGATGCCCGGCGACTACTGGCAGCAGTTCGCCAGCCTGCGGCTGCTCTACGGCTACCAGTACACCATGCCCGGCAAGAAGCTGCTCTTCATGGGGGGCGAGTTCGGGCAATGGACCGAATGGAACTACGACTCGGAACTCGACTGGGCCCTCTTCGGCCACAAGTACCACGACTCGCTGCGGCGGTACGTCGGCGACCTCAATCGCGTCTATCGCTCCGAGCCGGCGCTCTACGAGATCGACTTCCGCTCCGAGGGTTTTCGCTGGATTCAGGCTGACGATTACCAGAACAGCGTCTACGCCTATTACCGAATCGCCAAAGACCCCAACGACATCGTGGTGGTGCTCGAAAACTTCACGCCGGTCCCCCGCCAGGCGTACCGCGTGGGCGTGCCGCGGGCCGGCTGCTACCGCGAGATCATTAACAGCGACGCGGCGATCTACGGCGGCAGCAACCTCGGCAACGCCGGAGCCGTCTACACGGAACCGATCCCCGCGCACGGCCACGCCCAGAGCCTGACGCTGACGCTGCCGCCTTTGGCCATGCTCATGCTGAAGCCCGTCTAAAGATTTCGGGCACAACAGATTTCGGCCCGCGACGGATTTCGGCCACAACGGTTGGAACGCGCCCCCGCCTCCCCGCGTCAATACTCTGGAGAAGTGGGCGGCCGCGCGTTCCGGCGGGCTCCTAACGCGTAAATTCTCCGGTTTGCCTAGCTCGCAGCCGCCAGACGTCTTTGGTTCCTCGGGCCGACGGCGGTACAATAGTTGCGCGGCCGGTGCTGAATTCTGTAGCTGGCGACCCGCCCCCCTGCCGGGTTCCCTTCACTGGTCTGCCCGGCGTGCGGAGAACGACCATGAGCATTCGCGGTGGTTGTCGATGGGTGGCGGTCTTGACGGCCGCGTCTGCGCTCCAGGCGGCCAAACCGCTGCCCGCCGATAGCGTCAAGCTGCAAAGCGGCGGCGCGGTCGCTGGCTCCGTCACGACGGGGACCAAGCAAGTCAGCGTGCGAACGGCGACCGGCGCCGTGATCGTTTTCGATCGGGCGGCGGTCAAGCAAGTTGTCCGGGGTCACGCCCCGGTCAACTCGAGCACGACTGTGACCAGCACGTCGCCTCGCTCCGCTTCGAAAAGCTTGCGCTGACGGCGGCCGAAGACAACTGGGTGCCGCGCGTCCGCGGACTCGTCTCGCGACTGTTCGGCGGCGACCGCGAAAAATCGCGACAGGCCCGCCGTGCGCTCAGCCAAATCGAGGACGTCGACGCCGTCCCTGCGCTCAGCGTGTCTCTGGGCAGCAGCCGTAACGTCGAGGCGCGGCACCTCTACGTGGTGATCCTGCACAATCTGACGGGGCCGAAGCCGGTTTACTATCTCGTCGCGCTTTCGCTCTTTGATCCGTCGCCGGAAATTCGGGCCGATGCCCGCCAGGCGCTGCGTGCCGAGCAGTTCGAATCCGCGCGGCTGTTTTACATTGCGGCCCTGCGTTCGGGCACGCCGGCCCTCGCGCGGCGGGCGGCGATTGCGCTGGGCGAGATCGGCGATCCGCGGGGCGATTCGGTCCCCTACCTGATCGACGCGCTCGTCAGCTACGGCACCATCGCGTCGTTGCGGGCAACGGCGCAGTACAACGTCCTCTATATGAACACGATCGGTACCACACCCGGCCTCAAGATCAGCGACTCGAATCTCCATTCCCACGCCACGGGAACCGCACCGCCGCGCCCGCGCGATTCGTCCGGCACGCTGCCAAATCCCGCGGATGCAGTCACTCGCACTGATGACAATCCCGGCCAGTCCGCGCTGGCGAGCTCCGCGATTTCGAACGGGCCGGCCACTCCGCAGGCCGCGGATGCCCAGCCCAGCTTCGCCACGCCGGTGGTCACGCCAACCACCATGACCGGCAGCGCCACTCCGACGAATCCAATCATCGCCGACGAGTCCTACGATCCGCCAAAGAAGAAGTGCGGCTCGCACGACCGGCCGCTCACCGGTTACGTCGACCATCCCGAAGTGCTCGATGCGCTCGTCAAAATCACCGACCAGCAAGCTCCGGGTTACGGCTTCAACCAGGATCGTTGGCGGACCTGGTGGATGAACGAAAAGACCAACCGCGATTTGCAAAAACCGAACACAAACGACGGAATCGTAGCGGCCAACAAGGCCGCCAAATAACGTTCCGTTCGACTTGCGTGTGTGGAGGGCAGGCCATACACTTACGAAAATGCTCTCGATCCGCCGTCGTTCTGGCCGTCGCAGCGTCACTCGCGATCGGCGCGGGGCGCTTCGGGC
Source organism: uncultured Planctomycetaceae bacterium (assembly GCA_963800135.1). Classification (GTDB taxonomy): domain Bacteria; phylum Planctomycetota; class Planctomycetia; order Planctomycetales; family Planctomycetaceae; genus DASPSM01. Next base: position 1,228,696 of record CAWCZR010000004.1, read on the forward strand.
GGACAACGTTAAGCTGGACGGCGGCGGCTCGCTCACCGGCTCGGTAATGACGGGCTCGAAGGTCGTCACCGTGCGAACCTCCACGAGCGGCTTGATCGTATTCGACCGGGCCGACGTCAAGCAGGTGACCCACGGCCACACTGCGGCCGCGAAGACCGGCGCGAACACCGCCGCCGCCAAAACGCCGCCGAAGAAGCGCAAACTGACGGCCGAGGAAGAAGCCTGGATGCCCAAAATCCGGGCGCTCGTCTCGCGGCTCTACGGCGGCGGTCGCGACAAATCCCGGCAGGCCCTCAATACGCTTTTCCAAATCGATGACGTCGACGCCATCCCCGCGCTCAGTACCTATCTCGCCGGCCGCCGCAACGAAGAATCACGTCACCTCTATGTCGTGATTCTCCATAACCTGAAAGGGCCGAAGCCCGTTTACTATCTGGTCGCGCTGTCGCTCTTCGACGAATCGCCGCAGATTCGCTCCGAGGCGCGGAAAGCGATACGCGAAGATCAGCTCGACGCGGCGCGTGCATTGTACGTCGCGGCCCTGCGCTCCGGCCCGCCGAAATTGGCGCGGATTGCAGCCATCGGAATCGGTGAAATCGGCGATCCTCGCGGCGACTCAGTGCCGTTTTTGATCAACGCCCTCGTCAGCTATGGGACCGTCGCCACGATCACGGAGCCGGCCCAGTACGGTCTGCTCTACTCCATCACCGTGAGCGCCACGCCCGGACTCAACTTCTCCAACAGTATCTTCGACAACCCGAGTATGGGAGCGATTTACACCGGGCAGGGGACGTCGCCGATCACTCTAACTCAGTCCGGCATGGCCCAAGCGGAGGCGGCCCTCAAGAATGCAACCGCTCCGGGTCAATCCTTGGGAATCGGCGGCACGATGTACGTCCGCGACGGCTTTCACGGAGGACAAAACGCCGACTTTACGCCCAATTCCAAAGGGGTACCGAACATCCAACTGCAGGAAACGCACGCCCCTTCTGGCCGCCCCACAGCGTCTTCAACCGTCGACAACTACACAATTCCGGTCTACGGGCAAACGGTGCCCGCGCACGATCTGCGAATCCGTGGGAAGGCCGACCACCCCGAGGTGCTCGACGCCCTCCTCAAAATCACCGATCAGAAATACCCCGGTCATGGCTTCAACCAGGACCATTGGCGGAGCTGGTGGGCTAACGAAAAGATCAATCGCGGCCTCCAGGAACGCACTCCCGACCGGCCCATTTCCGCCAACGGCACATCCCACTAACGGCCGACGTCCGATCAGGCGGCCCTGCCCAGAACGCGGAGCCAAAAAGGAGGGGATTTCTGCGAGGATGGGCTGGAAAGGTGTCGGAGGGTCGCCTTATACTCGGGAGCACGGCATGACCGCACCCGCCCTTGAATTTCGAGAGATTCGTTCCTCGATGACGTCCCTGCCAAAACGCATTCTGTATGCCTCGATGGGGTTGGCAGGGATCGTCGCGGCCGCGTGCGTTCTCGATTTTGTCGGCGGCTGGACCTTCGCAGGTCACTACGGCATGGACATCATCCTGCTGATCACCGCCGGCATCGTGATCTACCTCGGGATCGACGCCCTCGCCGAGCAGAAGTAACCGGGCGCCGCGCCGGACCTGCAACGTCGGACGTCCGCGCGCCCGACGCCGAGCGGGGGGCGTCAACCCCCCGAGAATCCGCGCGTGCTTTCGGTCAAAGACTCGGGGGGGGCTGACGCCCCCCGCTCAGATCTCACTACAACCAGGCGCACCTCAGCGAATCTCAGAACGACGAATCGGATCCTACAGGAAAAAGTCCAGCATCAAATCGGCGCCGGGCGATACCGCGTATTTGTTGAAATCCTGCACACCCTCGGTGCGTAGCAGATCTTCGTCGACGAAGAAGTTGCCCGTGCATTCGCCGCTCGGTCGCACGAGGATCGCGTGGGCCGCGTCGGCGACGATCTCCGGCTTGCGGCAATGCTTGACCGCCTCGACCCCGCCCAGCAGGTTCTGCACGGCCGCCGTGTCGATGCCCGTCCGCGGCCAAAGCGCGTTGACGCCCACCTTGCGCGAGCGGAACTCTTCGGCCATCCCCAGCACGCACATGCTCATGCCGTACTTCGCCATCGTGTAAGCCACGTTGCCGGCAAACCACTTGGCCTGCATGTTGAGCGGCGGCGAAATGTTGAGAATGTGCGGATTGGACGCCTTCAACAGGTACGGCAAGCAAACGCGCGACGTCAAAAACGTACCCCGCACATTCACGCCGAACATCAGGTCGAACCGCTTGATCTCGGTCTCGAGCGTTCCGGTGAGCTGGATGGCGCTGGCGTTATTGATGCAGATGTCGATCCCGCCGAAGGTCTCGGCCGTCTTGGCAGCGGCGGCCTGCACCTGGTCCTCGAAGCGAATGTCGGCGGCGCACGCCAGGCCGCGCCCGCCGGCCTTTTCGATCTCGCTCACAGCCGTGTGAATGGTGCCGGGGAGCCGCGGATGAGGGTCGACTGTCTTGGCGACGACAGCCACATTGGCCCCGTCCTGCGCCGCCCGCAAAGCGATTGCCAACCCGATTCCCCGGCTGGCGCCGGTGATAAAAAGAGTCTTGCCTTTGAGCGTGGACATGAGGGGAGCCTTCCGGAAATGGTTGCGAAGTGAGCGCGGAACCGAGCATACCGGGGGTAGAGATCGCCCGCCAGCCACGATCGTCTGGGAATGACGAAGCACGAATGACGAAAGAAGCACGAAGCTCGAAGCCCGAATGAAAAGCTGAACTCCATTCGGGCTTAGGTCATTCAGTCATTCTTTCGTCATTCGTGCTTCGTCATTCTCGGCGTTCGGAGTACGGCGTCTCTCGCGCGCGTTCGATGATCTCCACGCGGTTGCCGAAGGGGTCGCGAAACTCGAAGCGGTCACAGCCGGGAATCGACAGGCCGGCCTCGAGCGCGAAGCCGCGTTGGGATAGGTGCGCTTGCCAGAACGCGAGGTCGTCGACGGCGAAGGCAACGTGCGCCTTGGTCGCTCGGCGATTCACGCCCTCCTCCGTCCCCACGTGCAGCTCGCGATCGCCCACCGCCAGCCAGAACCCGCCGCGCGGCTCGAGCGCGTCCGGCTTTTCAATTTCGCTTAGCCCGAGCACGCCGCAGTAAAACTCGCGCGCGGCCGCTTCTTCTCCGCGAGGCACGGTGATCTGCACGTGATCGATGCCGCGGATCGTCTGTTTCTGGCCGCTCACGCACACCCCTAGTCCATGCCCCTCGCCCACATCCCTCGCCACTGCTCCGAACGTCCTCTATGGTATCATCAACAGAGTAAGCCGCCCCGACGGCAGATTGCGAGGTCGCCCGTGTGCCGATTGACCGTGTGCCGATTGACTGCGCACCAATTAACAGTTTGCCGATTGCCTATTCTGATCGTGGCTTTGGCCGGAATGCTGCTAGCCGGCTCTCCAGCCGACGCCCAGCTCTACGAGGTCAAGCCGAGCCGCAACGATCCGAATTATCGTCGCCGGCCAGCCACCGATCCCAACGCCACGCCGCCCGGCGGCGTCGACACGCGGATCAACGTCGAGATCTTCGCCGGCGCCGAGAACGCGGGGTTTGAGGCGCAGCGCTGGGAGTCGACCTTCGAGCGGGCCGGCGTCTACCTGCGGATTCGCTCCGAAATGCCCGGCGACAAGCTGTCGACCCACGAAAAGCAGCTCGGCAAGCTCCGCGAAGTCACGCTCGTCGGCCAGCTCGAACGAGACGGCTCGCTCACCTTCGAGACGCGCAAGTTCAAAGCCGGCGAATCATCGGCTGTGCTGGAGTGGCTCAATGAAATCAAGAACGTATGGCGCCCAGGGAAGCCCGCGCGGCAAGGCCCTCTGGGGACTGAATAGCGACCAATTCGACGCTCTGTTTCGCGCCCTCGGCGGGCCCGCCGAGCTGGAAGTCGCCGAGCTGCCGCTCGACGAGGCCCTTCGCGGATTGGGCCTCCCCGAGGCTTATCCGTTCCGCATGTCGTACGGGGCGAAGCAACTCGTCGCTAACTCGCGCGCCCGGTCGCGGCTGCAGTTGCGGGGCTTCGCCCACGGCACCGCCCTCGCCCTCTTGCTCTCGCAATACGGCCTGGGCTTTCGTCCCGAGCGAACGCCGGCGGGCAAGATCGAGCTCGTGGCGATTCCCGCCGACGATGCGACGTCGGTCTGGCCGACGGGTTGGGAAAAGCTCGAAGGCGCGTCGCCCGTCACGATCGCCCCAAAGCTGTTCCAGCAAACCCAGGTCGAACTCAAGGACCAGAAGCTCGGCGAGGTGCTCGAGGCGATCGGCCAGAAGACAAACACGCCTGTCGTATTGGACTATGCGAAGATCGCTGCCCGCGGCCTCGACCTGAATAGCGTTTCGGTGACCGTCGAGCGGCACCGCTACGCCTGGTTCACCCTGTTGACACGGATCACCAGCCCCTCGTTCTTGTCGATCAAGGTCTGCTGCGACGAAGCCCGCAAACCGTTCGTGTGGGTCACGCCGCTGAAGAACGCCGGCACTGTCCCCCGCCGCCGACCGGCCAGACCGGCCGCCAATGTCGATCCCTTGAACTGAATCGGGTGCTGCACGACAACATCGAGGCCGGAAGGAACCGCCGAGCCAGGGCCGGCAAACCAGATTGGATGCAGTCGCCATGTTCACCGGGTCGGAGATCGTCGAAGTCTATCGTGAAATGGGTGTCACGCACGTTGTCGCGCTGCCCGATAGCACGATCGGCCCGTGGGAAACAGCCATTCGCGAGGCCGGCACGCCCAAGCTGGTCCAAGTCTGCCGAGAGGGCGAAGCCTGGGCGATTGCGGCCGGATTGTATCTCGGCGGGGCCCGGCCCGTGGTGATGATTCAGTGCACGGGACTGTTCGAATCGGGCGACGCACTGCGGAATGTCCTCTTCGATTACAAGATCCCGCTCTTTTCACTGATCGGCTATCGCAGCTACCTCAGCCAGACGGCGATCCCCAACGACTCGGCCCGCACGTTCACCGAGCCGATCCTCAAAGCGTGGGGCATCGACTACCGGTTGATCGACGTGCCGAGCAAGCGGGGCGAGATCGTCGCGCATTACCAGCATTGCCAGTCGGCCGGCAAACCGGGGTGCGCGCTGATTGCGGAAGGGAAGGGCTGAGATGTCGCACACGGCGGCTGCCGTCAAACGAATGACGCTGACCCAAGCGGTCGAGCTGCTGCACGCGGCCCGCAAAGGCGAAGTCGTCGTCACAACGATGGGCAGCGCCCGCGCGTGGCAGAAGCTCGGCACAAACCCGCTCGATTTGATCTACGTGCCGTCGAGCATGGGCCAAGGGACGTCGATTGGCCTGGGCATCGCGCTCGCTCAGCCCCGGCGGCAGGTCGTCGTCTGCAGCGGCGACGGATCGATGCTGATGAACCTGGGTTCGCTGGTGACCATCAGCGCGCAGGCGCCGACCAATCTCATCGTCATCGTCTTCGACAACGGCGTTTATGAAGTGACCGGTGCGCAGCCGACGGCGGCCGCTCCCTTGCTTCGGTCCGATTCCTCGCCGGTTGATTTTGCCGCGCTGGCCCGTGCGTCCGGGTTCACGCGGGTCTACACTTTCGACGCGGCTGACGCTTGGAAAGCGGCCGTCGCCGAAATCTTGCACGGTCCAGGGCCGACGTTCGTGTCGCTGCACGTCGAGCCGGTCGTCGACGGCGGACTGCCGGCCTTCGCTGGACCGGCCCCCGATCGGGCGCGGGCCCTGCAAGCCGCATTGACGCGCGGCGAGTGATCCGCTCCGCAATTACGCGCGGGGGACGACGTACAGGATCACCGCGCAGTAGTGGCAGACGCTCGCGCTCATCACCAGCACGTGCCACACGGCGTGGAAGTACGGATACTTCTCATCCAGCATCAGGAACAGCGTGCCCAGCATGTAGAGCATGCCGCCCAGGAAGATGAGGAGCAGCGCCGGGGCCGGCATCACGTGCACGATCTCGTGCAGCGCGACGATCGGGATCCAGGCCAACAGCAGATACGCGCCCACCGACACGTTCCGCGAGCGTCGGAAACAGACCTTGAAGAAGATGCCCAGGCACGTCAGGCCCCACATCACCAGCGTCAGCCCCCACAGCCAGCCGTGCCGAAAGTACGAGAGGGCGAACGCCGTGAAGGTCCCGGTGATCAACAGAAAAATGCACACTTGGTCGAGCATGCGGAAGAAGGTCCGCATGGGCGGCGTGCGGAACGTGTGCGAGAGGGTCGAGGCTGCGTAAAGCGCGACGAGCGACCCGCCATAGATACAACAGCCGGCGAACTGCAGCGGGTCGCTGTGCTGGCGGGCTGAATTCACCAGGATGGCGGCCCCGACGATGCTGAGCAGCAGCCCCACCCCGTGGGTCAACTGGTTGGCCGTCTCCTCGGTAAGGTCCAGCGTTTCGGCGCCTGCCTCGGTCAGGCTGCGCGGTTCGACCATGCCCGTCATCGAGGTTGTTCCTTTGACTAAGTTTACGCCGAGCGGCGGACGGAGGTGGGCCGCATTTTATTGATATCGGCACTCGAAACCAGGGGAATTGAATGCGAGAGCGGCAACTCCTGACGCCGTCAGGTTTTCAGCACGGCAAATTCTCGCGGATGAGAACTGGTCTTTCCGCGAAAGGCGTTTTTGGGTGTAATCCCCGCCCGCTGGCGGTCATGCGGACCTCGATTCTATTGCGTCCGCAAGACGGAGCGACCGCCACCACCCGTCCATTACCCCAGGGGATCTCCCATGCGGATTTTTCTGACGCTGGCCACTCTGTTGGCCTTGCACGCGACCCTCGATTCCGGCGGACTTTATGCCGGCGACGACCTGCCCGGGCTCACTGAAGGCGCTCTCGTTCCGGCCGTGACAGCCCAAGCCGGTTGCGACACGTCGGTCTACCATCTCGAACATGCCGCATGCGGCCCAGTTGATCGGCCGCGTGAAGAGTTTGATCACTCAGATCTCGGCCTACGCGGCGGATGAAGACGTCGCGTCGCTGCCCAAGTCGCTGGTCCTGTTGTCGACGACCACCGACGACACGATCATCGCGATCTGCCCCAAGGCCCACGCGGCCCTGGTGAAGCACGCCATCAAGTCGTGCGACACGCTCAAGCAATACGCCGTCAAAGTGCAGCTGTTCGAAGTCGCCGATAACGGCAAGACGATTCCGGTCGGTGGACCTCACCTGCTCATCGGCCGCTCGGGCAACCTGCAGTGCGCGGCTGACGGAGAAGCGGTGAGCGTTGATTTCAAAGTCGATTTAGTCGCGGCTGGAACGTCTGCAGCATCCAGCGACCCCGCTGAGGGAGAATCCGCCGAAGCCGCCGGCAGCGAAGCGTGCCGCCGCCTGTGGAACCGCCGGACGCTGCCACCTCGATTGCCCGCCGCCAATCGGCGAAATGGCGGTCGAATCTGGCTGCGGTGCTTGTGCGGAAACCAGCGGCACCGAAACGACCGCGGCCGAGTCGGCTAGTTCGGCCTGCTGCAGCGAGAATGGCACGTGTACAGCCATGAGCGGCACATGCGCAACCTGCAAAACGGGCACTTGCACCGGCGAGTGCTGCGCTGCGGGCTGTTGTCATGGCCAGGCGGCGGCCGGTTCGTGCAGCGCCAGCGGCTGCAAATGCGACGGTTCCGGCTGCCACTCCAGCGAAAGCGCCTCCGCCACGACCAGCTATGAAGAAACTTCGACCGAATGCCCGGCTTGTCACGCGGGCAAGCATTTCAGCATCGGCCTGGGCTTCGGCACGGGCGGCCTGCACCTGATGGGACCCATTGTCTGGTTCAACAAAGGCGCCGAGCCGCGCTGTGCCGCGTGCGAAGAGAACAATCAAATTGCCGATTCGGAAGACGGTCACGATTTCGAGTCGAGCAACATGCTGCCGCCGCCCCCGGCCCCTCCCGCTGGAGCGCATTCGTTCGTCATCACGACGGACGGCGCCGGACACATCCTCATGGACGACGGCAACACGACCTTCATCAGCGGACCGCCGCAGATTTCCTGCTCGCAAGCCGGCTGCGGAATCAACTTCGTCCCGGCGAAGACGATTTTCGGGGCCCAGGTGCTCGAGCGCCGGCGATGACTCCGCCGAAAACACTCCCCCGGGCGACCACTCGGGCTCGAGCTGCACGGACGGCTGTCCGTTGGCGGTCACGGGGCTCGACGAAGTGCCGGCCACGCCGAATGCTCCCTGCAGCTGTGAAGAGCCCGCCGAGGGAACGCAGGCTCCGGGGGCCGAGCCACCCGCCTTGTTGACCCTGTCGCAGCACAAAGACGCGGCGTCCGGCTTGCCGTCCGCGCCGGCCTGGCAGGAAGAATTGCTGAAGGCCTTCCGCGGCCGCCGTCTCAGCGAACTGTTCGAGCCGCAAGCCGGCCAGACCACGGGCGCACACGATCTCGGCCGCCTGCTGGCCGAATTTCCCAAGCACCCGGGAATGGTCGCGGGCCGCAGCCGCCACAGCCTGACCATCGTCGACATGCCGGACCGCGTCCGGATCTTTGAGTGTGACGACAGCCATCCGGCGACCGAGAACGTCTCCGAATCTGACAAGACCAACATTCTCAACGCCTGTTCCAACTGCCGCGAAGAGTTCCGGGTCTTCCTGGAAGAAATGTTCCGCGGCACGGAAGCCACCGACGAAATCGCCCAGGCCGCGCATCACGAAGGGGACGCCAAGGCGACGGAAGCCGCCCGCGACCTGCCCAACGTGACGCACTCGAAGATCGCGGCCGTCACCATCTCCTATCCGCTGCGTGATCTGGTGCTGTGCGACGACGCCGGCCATCCGGTCTTCGACACCTGCACGATCATCGATCACCTGCAGTCTGCCGTCGCTCCGGAGAGCTGGTCGCACCCCAGCGTCTCGATTCAGCTCGATCAGCAATCGGTGAGCCTGGTCGTCACGCAGACGGCCGCGGTGCATCAGAAAATCGCCGATCACCTGCGCTACCTTCGCCGGCTGCAGGTCAAGCAGATTTGCGGCCTGATCGAAAAGATGTCGGGCGACGTGGACGACAACAGCGAGCCGACGCCGGCGACTGAAGCGGTCACGCCGACCGCCGACGTCGAACTGGGCCCGGCCCTGCCCGTCGGCAAGTAGCCGCCGACAGCCACACTGTCCGACTGACAAAACGCTCAGCCCGCAGGAAGACTTCTTCCTGCGGGCTTTGTTCATTGATGGGCCGACACTCGGCGGCGAGCGCCCGCTCAGATGTCGTCGTTTTCTTCCGCGCTTTCCTCGACCGGCTCGGGCGCCTCTTCCAGGCTGGGTGCCGTTTCGTCCGGCTTGTCGCGCTGGCGGAAATAGAGACGGATCGGCACTTCGGCAAACGGCAGCGATTCGTGCAGCACGGTCAGCAGGTACCGCTTCCACGCCTCGTCGAAAACGGCCGGATCGTTGCACTTGAGCACGATGGTCGGCGGCTCGGTGCTCACCTGCGTCACGTAGTAGACCTTGGCCCGGCGATTCTTCCGCAGCGGCGGTTGATTCTCCAAGAGCGCCTGCCGCACCAACCGGTTGAGTTTGCCGGTCGAGACGCGGACGCGGGTCTGCTTGAAGAGGTTCTGCGCCAGGTTGACCAGCTTGCGGACGTTTCGCCCGTCCTTGGCCGTGAGAAACGCGACCGGCACGTACCGCATGGTCCCGAAGCTTTTGAGCAAGTACTCCGACCAGGCCTCGGTCGTCATTTCGGGGACGCTGTCCCACTTGTTGACGACGAAGATGCAGGGCTTGTTGTGCGTGGCGATCTCGTCGACCAGCTGCACGTCGACCCGCGAGATCGTCTCCTTCGCGTCGAAGAACATCAGTACGACGTCGGCCCGGCGGATGCTCCGCTTGGCCCGCACCAGCCCGTAAAACTCGACGTCGCTGGCGAGGCTCTTCCGCTTGCGGACGCCCGGCGTATCGATCGCCAACAGCCGCTTGCCGTCGACCTCGAAGCGGATGTCAACGCTGTCGCGCGTCGTCCCCGGCACTTCGCTGACGATCACGCGCTCGCTCTCGGCCAGCGCGTTGATGAACGTGCTCTTGCCCACGTTGCGGCGGCCGACGATCGCCAGCTTCAGCTCGGGCTCGGCCGCCAGCACCGCCCCCTGTGTCGACTCGACGTCCGACGCGGGGGGCAAATTTTCGACGATGGCCGTCAGCAACTCGTCGCGGTTGCGGTTGGCCTTCACGCTGGTGACGATGAGCGGCCCCTCGCAGAGCCGGCGGAACTCGTGGACCTCGGCGTCGGTGCGGGTGGAGTCGCACTTGTTGACGACGAGCAGCTTCGGCTTGTCGATCCGCCGCAGCCGCTCGGCCACTTCGACGTCGAGGGTCATCGGACCGCTCGACCCGTCGACGACGAACAAGAGCAGGTCGGCCTGCTCGATCGCGATCCGGATCTGCTCTTCGATCTCTTCGGTCAGGTCATCGACATCCTCGATGCCGATGCCGCCGGTGTCGATCAGCTCGAAGTAGCGCTCCCCCTCCTGGACCAGGTGCTCGACCCGGTCGCGGGTGACGCCGGCCGTCGGATCGACGACTGAGATAAACCGACCGGCCAGCCAGTTGAAGAGCGAACTCTTCCCGACGTTCGGCCGACCGATGATGGCAACCTTGGGAACAGACATAGAATCACAAAGGCGAGCGGCCGGTGTCAGCCGGCCGGTTCTTTTTTTGAAATCAAAAGACTCAGCACCGGAAGGCAAGAACCGGCGGGCTGACACCCGCCGCTCGCCCGGGCCGATTACTTCGACTCGGAGATGCCCAACTTCATCTCGTCCGAGTTGGCTTTGAGTTCCGGAGCGTACATTCCGGAGCCCGTTGCCGGCAACGCGCTGAACCGGCCGGGGATTTCCGCCCGCATTCGGTAGCGAAGGCCGTGACGGCCGCGAGGCAGCTCGCGGAGGAAAAGATTGATCTTTTCGTCGCGCAGCTCCACGTAAGCCGGCAGCCCCTGAGCATTGTAGCCGCTTTGGACGTCGAATGGCTCGACGCCCGCGGCTTTGGGGTCGGCCAGCACGATGTGTTCGTAATCGTTTTTGCTGTCGACGATCAGCTCGATTTCGATCAGGTCGCCGCTTTTGACCTCGCCGCCCGTGGTCAAAAGCTCGCGGCGATACTTCTCCCGGCGTTCGGAGACGACCTGTCCCCGCGAGCCGGCGGCATTCTCCGCCTCGTCCGCCCGCGTCAGCTTGTAATAGGCCCGGTCGACCTTGATCTCGAGCCCCGCGCGGTTGATGAAGTCCTCGAGCGTGAAGGTCGTGAGATACGCATTGAAATAGAGCGGGCCCGTGCCGCGTTTCTTCAGCTCGATCTTGTGCGAGCCCGTGCCGAGCGCGTCCCCCGCCACGGCCACGCGGTCGTCGTAGGTAAAGAGATCGGCCGCCGTGATCGAGACCTCTTTCACCTGGCGGCCGTCGACGAGCACGTCCACCGTCATGTCGGGCCGCTCCTCGCCGCTGGCCTTCCAGTAATCGGCGAGCGCCTCGATGGCAATGGCCGTGTCGCGGGTGCTGTTCCAGTACGTGGCGTGCTTGCGGTTGTTGAGCAGGTACTTAGCCAACCGCGACGCCTTTTCCCCCTTGGGGTCGGTTCGGGCGAGCAGCTTGAGGTAATAGGCGTTGGCCTCGGTGTCGCTGTCGTACCAGAACCACCAGAACGAGCCCTCCGGCATTTTGAGGTAAGCCGTCTGGTTCTCGTCGTCCTGGACAAGATACTGGTCGATGTTGCGAACAATCATCGCCAACCGCTCGTTGGCCTTCACCTTCTCCAGGGCCAATCCGAAGATCCCCTTCGCGTAGACGCTGAGCTTCGTCCGGTCGCGATACAAAAAGTCCTGCATCTCGCTGTTGTTGACGTCGGCATCGACGAGCACCAGGTAGACCAGTGCGTCGAGGTTGTCGGCGTACTGCTTGGTGCGCTCGAGCGACGGTTTTGACTTGTCGTAGCGTTTGAGTCGTTCGAGCTGATCTGCCTGGTAGGCCTTGAGCCACGCCATGCTCTTGGTCAGCACGTCGGGCACGAGGGCCACGCCGTTTTGTTGCGCGAGCTGCAGACCGTGCACGATCAGGGCCGTCTGATGCGGCTCGGAATGTTCGCCCCAGCCGGAGAACCAGCCCCAGCCGCCGTCGGCAAGCTGCATTTCGGTGAGGTTCTGCACTCCCGCCTTCACCATGCGGGTGACCTCGGCATTGTCGAAGACCGGATTCTCCTCGAACCGCTTCCAACCGGCGGCTCGCACGGCCGCGTCGCCGAGCTCCTGGGCATTGAGATCGGCCCGTTTTTTCTTGATCTGCGCCAGGTCGAGGTTCATCCGCTTGAGAATGCCCTGCACGATGACCGTCGGCAGGAACCGATTGAGTGTGCAATCTGTCGTGTTGTGCGGATAGCGGACGAGATAGGGCAGCGCGTCGACGAGCGCGGCCGCCAGGCTGGGCGAATAACGGATTTCCAAGAGCGTATCGTTCACCCGCCGCCGTTCGGGGACCGCGATCTGGAACGTGGCCGAGTCTTTGTCCGGACGGATCGAGCCGGAATAGGCCTCGGTTTTGAGCATGCCGTGCACGCGGACGGGGAAATGCATCTCGACCGCGTCGGACTCTTCGTCGGTGAGCGCCTTCATGCGGACGACGGCCTCGCCCTCTGCCGTCGCCTTCACCCGCCAATCGACCCGCGTCTCGCCGCCGGCCGCCACTTCGACGGTCTTTTCGCTCGGGTCGAGCGGCGTGAGCGACTTGCCGTCGAACTCGATTACGGCCCGCACGCTCTTCGACGATTTCAGGCGGTTGTGCACGATGGCCGAGAGGACGACTTCGTCCGTTTCGACGAAGAACCGCGGGGCCTCCATCCGCACCAGCAGATTCTTGGTGGTGACGATCTCGGCCGCCCCCTCGCCAACCCGCGTGCCCGGCGCCAGCGCCCAGGCGCGGATCTTCCACGTCGTCAGGTTTTCCGGCATCGCAAAGGCCACCGTCGCGTAGCCGTCGGCATCCGCCTCGAGCCGGGCGTTCCAATAGGCCGTGTCGGCGAACTGCGAGCGGACGGTCGGCTGGACTTCGGACCTTGCAATACGGGCGAGCGATTCCGTCGATTTCGTGGCATCCGCGGCCGCCTGGGCTTTCTCAGCCTCCTCTAATCGCCCTGCGCCGGCGACGGCCGCCGGCGCCGGCGACTCCAACGCCAGAACGGCGCGGTTTCGCGACGTGAAAGAGACACGCCCCTTATCAGCCGACTCTCCGAACATTTGACCAAGCAACCCCGCGGCGCCGAACAGTCCGATCTCACCCATGACCATCTCACCCGGCTTGGAAAGGGCCATTCCGCTGCGGTCAAGGCTCGACTCGGTGGCCGGACTATGCGTGCGGCGGAAATCCCAGAAGAACTTGCGGATATCCGCCAGATTGGATTCCACCGGAGATGTACTCGACGCTCTTGTCGTAAACCGAGACGACGATCGAGCCGCGCACGGGCTTCCCGTCCCGGTCGGTCAGCTTGATTCGCGTCTGGCTTTGGGCGCCCGGCTTGTAGTCGTGAGCGGACGGCTCGACTGACACGTCGACGATGCGTTTCTCCGGCGGCACGATATTTTCGCGAGTTTCGGAATAGAGGCGGCCGTCCGAAATGGTGAAGGCCTCGACAAAGAAGTTGGGCATGTCGCCCTGGCGAACGTCGATCTCCGTTACGACGCTCTTCCCCGTCAGGTGCACGATCTGCGGCTTGGAATAGGCTTCGTTGGTGGGCCGCACGAAAAGAAAGACCGTGCTGTCGGGGCGATTGGTGTTGATCAACAGCCGCACCCGCTCGCCCGGCTTGTATTCGCGGCGGTCGGCGATCAGTTCCAGGTCGTTGAAGCGGAACTTCGCGCTGTCGAACCCTTGGCCCAGGACGGTGAGCACGACGGCCCCTTCGATCGTCCGCTGCTTGGCATCGGTCACCTTGTAGGCGAGGCGATACTGCCCCGATTCGGACGCCTTGATCTGCAGGTGAGCCCGCCCCTCCGCGTCGGGATCGACGGTCCACGTCTGAGCGGCCGTTTCGACCGGTTTCTTGTCGGCGCCGTACGTCACGCGGTAGAGCGTGACGATGCCCTTTCCCGCGACCGGCTTGCGATCGAGAGTCTGGGCCGCGAACTGGGCCGCGATCGCATCGCCCGCGCGGTAATAGCCGCGATCGGTCCAAGCGAAGACGTCGAACGGCTTGCGGGCAACGAGAACCTCCCCGGAGCCGACGATCGTTCGCCGCGATTGGTCTACGACCTCCGCGCGAATCTCGTAGCGGTGGTTGGTGTCGCCGTGGAGTTCCTTAGCCAGTGCCGTATTGATGGGGACAGCGATACTGCCGTCCGGGCCAATCGGCACGGTCTGATCAGCGATGACCTCCGGCCGAGTGAAACTGAAGCGAGGCCCCCACGAAGTGTGTGGCCGTGGCAGTCCCCAATCCCGCCAACCGGGATACCAAGTGTAGTCCGGCCAGAACCACCAGTAGCCGGGGCCGAAGCACCAGTCCCAGAATCCGACGGGATACCAGCGCTCGGCGTAGGTCGTGCGGGTGATCGTGTAATGCACCTGGGCCTGCGTGACCGGCTCGCCGAAGTAATAGGACGCCTTGATGGTGGCCGTGAATTTGTCGCCCAGCGCCACCGGCTCGGTCGGTGCGGCAACCGTCACCTCAAATTCGGGCTTCTTATACTCCTCGACGCGGAACGACGCGCCGCCTATGACATCCTGGCGACCTACAATCCAGAGTGTGTAGTCGCCGAGGGCCGCGTCGTCGGGAAGACGAAAGTCGCCGTCGAAGCCGCCAGCGGCGTCGGCCGTATAAGTCTTCCCGAACAAGGATTCGCCGCGCGGGTTGTTCAGGTTGACCTTGAACGACTGCCCCGCATATTTGGAGGACATGGGTGAGTCGTAGTGCGCTTGGGCGACCCAGATCTTCCAGTGCAGCGTCTGCCCCGGACGATAGACGGGCCGATCGGTGAGGCCGAAGACTTTGGCTCCCTCAGGCCCATCGTTTTCCGCATCGGCGCCGTACCAGATCCAGTCGAAGCCCAAGAACGCCAGCCGCTGCCCCTGCCGGGCCACTGCGATCCACTGGTACTCCTTGAGCAGTTGCTGGCCGTCGACCGCGGCCTGCCCGTCGGTGCCCGTCGATTCGGCGAAGTTGGCGGTGAGGATTCGGCGCCTGCCGGTCGCGGTTCTGCTGCTTGAAGCCGAAGAACTCGACATTCGCGCCGGCAATCGGCCGGCCGTCGATCGCATCGGCCACGACGTAAAGTCGCACCGGAATGCATGGGCTTACGGACGAGGACCGTGTCGGCAATCCAGACGACGATGCGGCTGATGTTGCCGCCGTCGAGCCGGCCCGTCACCAGGTAGGCCCCGGCACGCTGCAGCGGCAGAGCGACCTCGATCTGTCGGTCGAGATGCTCGGGACGCGGCTCGAGATCGAGCGACCATTGGGCGACGCGCTCGCCGAGATACTGCGTCTGGTTCTCCACGACCAGGCGATAGCCGATCTGGCCCAGATCGATTTTGGACATATCGAGGGAGCGCGGCCGCGATTTGACATAGGCCTTCACGTCGGCAAAGAGCTTTTCGACGTTGATCGCGTGCGCTTCCAGCTCGAGCCGTTTGCCGTTGCGGAAGCGGAACGGCACGGTGCGACCGGCGGTGGCGGGCTGCGTCGGCGTCTGCTCGAAGCGGCCCCAATTGCCCACGATCTGGTCGAGCCGCTTCTGCCACGAGTCCTGCGGCCCGCGACCGAAGCGACGAATCAGCTCGCTCCAGACATCGGCAGCCCGCGGATATTGGCGGCGATTCTCGTAGATCGAAGCTAGCGCCATCAGGGCTCGCGTCGCCTCGGCCCTCTGACCGTCCCGGGCGACCTGTCGATAAATCCGCAGGTAATTGAACTCGTCCGGCAGCTTGAATCGCTTGATGCCCGTGGCTAGGCGGGCGAGTATCTCGTCGTCGGCAAGCGTGCGAACCTGCAGCGGTGCAGCCAGGCTCTCGTCGCTCCCGAACGCGCGTCCGTACTCGGCCAGCGTTTGCACGCCGAACTGCGCGTGCAGAAAGTCGGCCAGTTGCAGCGCGGCCTGGTCCTTCTTCGCCGGCGATGTGGCGGCCGCTTGCGAGAGAGCCCAACGCCAGCGCTCGCCATCGGATTGGGCCGCTGCCCAGCTCGCGGGTACATGATGGAAGACCGGATTGCCTGCACCATCAACCGGCGCGCCCTGCGGCCCCGCACCGCCAAAACGCCCGAAGCGGCCGAAGCGGAAACCGCCATTCGACTCGTAATCCGGCAGCTTCGCGAGATCGGTGAGAGCCTGCAGTTGCCAGGCCGCGACGCCGCTTTGAATTTGCCGTGCCAGATCGAGATAAAACCCGGCGACGGCATTGCGATCCGGCTCGCCGGCGAGCAGCGGCAGCGCCTGCTGCAAGAGCTGCAGCGTGCGGACACGGTCACGTGCGACCGAGCCAACGTAATCGCCGCCGCGTCGGGCACCGCGGCGAAACTCGCCGCCGATCATCTGCCCGAAATGCTGGTCGCGTGCCAGGCTGTCGGCTGCCGCCTGCAGCAACCGCCAGTTCTGGGCGTGCGCCGCGATCACCGCTTCGCGAAACGCGTCGACTTCGTCTTCGTGCGCCAGACGTTGGAGAGTCTGCACGCCGCGCTCGAGGTCGTGGCCGACGAGTTTGGCATCGTCATCGCGATTGAGGGCCAGCTTGCGATAAAGCTCCCACGCGTCCCGATAGTTGCCGGCCTTGAAGGCGGCGTCGGCCTGTTTCCGCGCGTCGGCCGGCGACGGATCGGCGGCGAGGAAGCGAGCGACGCAGGCGAGGCACAGAACCGCGGCGAAAAGAATCACGCCGCCGCGTGACTTGAAAGTGCGCAAAGTCATTGGGGGTCTCTCCAGGCCAACCGCCTATCCTTAGACGACCGCGCACCGCTGACAGTTCCCGGTCATCGCACGGCGTGGAGAGTATCCTGGCGAGCGGCGGGTGTCAGCCCGCCGGTTCTGGTTTCCCTGATCTGCTGTTCTTCTTTTGACTTCAACCTCAAGTTGAGCATGAAGAATCAAGAACCGGCAGGCTGACACCTGCCGCTCGCCGTGACGCGAATCGCCAGCGCAAAAAAAACCGAGCGGGGACGCCGTCTCTGGTCGTCCCCGCTCGTAACAGAGAGCGAGCTGGCCCAGTTTGGTTATCCCGACTGGGCCGTCCGGGTTGAGCGAACTTACATCTTCGTCGAGCAGCCCGGGGCCGGAGCCGGTTGGCAAGTCTGGCAGCCCGGTCCGCAGGGAACCTGGCGGCAGACGGTCCGCGGGACGCAACGAGTCACGGTGTACTGCACTTGCCGCGGCACGCAGCGGCTGCAGGTTTTGTAGTGCGTCTCACAGACCTGGTGGCAGGTCGTGTAGGGAACCTTCTTCGTGCAGGTTTCCTGCGTGTAGGTGCAGGTGTGGTAGGGGACCATCTTCGTGCAGGTCTCCTGGACCATGTGGCACGTCACGTAGGGGATCGTCTTCTGGCAGACTTCCTTGTGCCACGTGCAGCTGACGTAAGGAACCTGCTTCTGGACGGTGTAGTGCTGCCACGTGCAGCTCGTGTAGGGGACGGTCTTGTGGCAGACTTCCTGCGTGTACGTGCAGCTCGTGTAAGGAACGCGCTTCGTGCAGGTCTGCTGCGTGTAGGTGCAGACGGTGTAAGGCACCTTCTGGACCGACTGGCAAGGAACCTGGCGGCAGACCGTGTACGGGCACTGCGAATGCTTCACTTCCATCTCGTAACGCGTGCAGCACTGCTCTTGCTTCACGATCTTCGGCACCCAGACGCGGCGGCAGCACTGCGTGCCGGGGCACTGGACCTGGACCATGTGGCAAGCGCCGGGCTGGTAACGGCAGCAGCAAGTGTTCGGATCGTAGCACCACGTGCCCGGATCACACTGGCACTGATTCATCACCGGGCCGGGAATGTTCTCGACCTGGTTCTGCCATTCGCCACAGTCGACGTCGACCATGTTCTTCTCGACGACCGGCTTGCACTCCGTGTAGGTCACGTCGCGGTAGCAGGTCTGTTGTTCGGTCTTCCACGTCGTCGTGCAGACGTCTTTGGTGCACGTCTCGTAGTGGGGCGTGCAGACGTTGTAGCAGACGTCGCGGTAGCAGGTCTGATAGCAGGGCTTGCAGACCGTGTAGCAGACGTCCTTGTAGCAGGTCTGGAAGCACGGCTTGCAGACCGGGACGCAGCACGTCTTGTAGCAGGTCTGGAAGCACGGCTTGCAGACGGTGAAGCAGCAGGTCTTGTAGCACGTCTGGAAGCAGGGCTTGCAGTACGTGTGGCAGACCGGCTTGTAGCACGTCTGGTGGTGGGGGACACAGACCGTGGAGCAGACGTCCTTCCAGCAGGTCTCCTGAACGTTGCGCGTGCAGGTGTACGGGATCTGCTCGCAAACGCGGTCATAAACGGTCTTGCAGCAGGTCTCGTTGTGCTGTTCCCAAACCGTCTCCTGCACCGTCTTCATGCAGACAGGGTCCGGGCAGCAGCAGCTCTTGGCGGCAGTGAAGTCACCGGCCGGCGCACAACACGTCGGCGGGCAACAGCTATAGCTCTGCGTACCGCAGAGCCCCGCGTCGACGCTGTTGGCAAAGAGCGCTAGCGCCAGCGCGGCAAGCATTGTTTCCAGGTGTGCGGTCTTCATCGAACTTGCCCTCGTAAAAGCGATCCATGCGAACAGGGTCGGCGGGTTCACATACCGCCCGTCCCTCTTTACGTCGTCAACGCAGACCGGAGCCTTGAGTCACTCCACGCACTTCGCCGGGTCTGCCTGACCCTGTTCTTTTGTCTGGGGGACATAACCCGGAACCGCGTTACAACCGACATCCTCGAACGCGCGCGAACCACATGCGCCGTGTGCGACGGCCGGACCGCGCGCCGTTCGACCGCGACCGCCAGGACGCTTACAATCGCCCGAGCGCCGCCGGACGTGCGCGCCACGCGTGCCGTCCGCACCGATTGCAACGAGCGATTCGCCCACTTGGAGCCGACCGATGAAGTTCGCGATCTGTCAGGAGCTGTTCGAGGATTGGGACTGGGAACGGCAGTGCCGTTTTATCGCGGACGTCGGCTACACGGGGATCGAGGTCGCCCCCTTCACGCTCGCCCGGCGGATCGAGGAGGTGAGCCCCCAGCGACGGCGCGAACTGCGGCAACAGGCTGAGGCTCAGGGCCTGACGATCATCGGCCTGCACTGGCTCCTCGCCAAAACTGAAGGGCTGCACCTGACTTCCGCCGACCCCGCGGTGCGGCGGGCGACGGCCGCTTATCTCGTCGAGCTGACGCACGCGTGCGCGGACCTGGGAGGCGAGATCTTGGTCTTCGGCTCCCCCAAGCAACGGGACCTGGCTCCCGGCATGACATGCGAGGAAGGGCTCGACCACGCCGCGGAGGTCTTCCGCGCCGCCCTTCCCGCGCTCGCCGAACGTCGTGTGCGCCTCTGCCTGGAGCCGCTGACCCCGAAGGAAACCAACTTTCTCAATACGTGCGCCCAAGCGCAGGCGCTGATCGACCGCATCGACCATCCCAATCTGGTCCTGCACCAAGATGTGAAGGCGATGCGGCTGGCCGAATCGCAGCCGGTGCCCGCGTTGATCGCCGAGTACGCCGGCCGTGTCGGCCATTTTCATGCGAACGACACGAACCTGTTGGGTCCGGGAATGGGTGAAACGGACTTCGTTCCGATCTTCTCCGCACTGATGCGCGCGTCGTATTCCGGTTGGGTTTCGGTTGAGGTGTTCGACTACAGTCCGGGTTGCGAACGCATCGCGCGCGAAAGTTTTCGCGCGATGCAGGACGCGCTCGCACGCGCTTCGGCATGAAGAAACGCCGCGCAGACGATCGCGCCGAAAAAAATTCCGAAAATTTTTTCGATGCGATTTTTCGTCGATGCGCGAGGCGATTCGCGCATCGCGATGCGTGCGCAGCACGCGTGTAAAAAGCGCACAATCAACGAGCGCCAGCGACGCGCGATGCAAAAAAGCCTATTTTTCTCGATGGAAATGCGCGCTGCGCGTCCTGCGCGCGGCCCGTGCGCTCACGGGCGATGACTTGCGTCGCACGCGCTCCGCGCGGCGCAAGCGGAGACCGCGCCGCTGTCGTGACTTGTGACGATTCCCGCGCGCTCAAAGATGACGTAAATGGCTTGCAAGAATTTTTGAAATCCGTAGGATGACCGCATTAGTTGCAGGTCCTAAGTGACCAGCGCGAATCGCGGAGAAGAAAAGTTGATGCAATCAACCGGACACTCAACGAGACGAGCCTTGGTCAACAGGAGTTGCAAACCGGCTTGTCACGGTTGACACGCCGGTGAGGAGTTCAGTTTCGTGACCACCTAACGCCGAATACTAGCCCGGTGTGCCAGCGGCGCGATTTGGTCACAGGTTTGGCTCTGTAAGGAGAATTACGGTGGCCAAGAAGAAAGCTGCGAAGAAGGGTGCAAAGAAGGCGAAGAAGGCAAAGAAGAAAGCCAAGAAGTAGCGCACGCTACTTGCCTGCCTGATTTTGCACGAATCGTGCACGAAGCGGTCGAGTGAATTTCTCGGCCGCTTCTGCTTTCGAACGCCGGCCGTAAACACGCACGAACAACTGTCCACCGACGCTCGGTGTTTTTTTGTTGGCGCGTCCGTGTGCCACTGCTGAGACGTCCGCGGCTCAGCAGTGTGTGTTTGTCAGCGGTACTTGCGCAGGCGACGAACGAGCGTCGTTCATGAAAGGGCACTGCTGAGCCGAAGCGTCTCAGCAGTGGCACACCGGGCCGAAACCACCGTTAATCCGCGCGATGCGGCACGGGTTTGCCTTCGATCTCGCACAGAGCGTTGAGCGCGGCACGTTGCTCCGCTTCTTTCTTGCTCGCGCCCCACGCGGCTGGATAGGCCTGAGGGCCGATCGCCGCGGAGATCTTGAAACACTTGGAGTGGTCAGGACCTTTTTCGTCGAGCACCTGGTACAGCGGCGTCGCGCCGAATTGTTTCTGCGACATCTGCTGCAGCATGCTCTTGTAGTTGCGGCTCAAGCGCGGCTCGATTTCCAGATCGAGCTCGGGAGCCATCGCCCGTTCGACGAACGCGCGGACCGCTTCGTGTCCGCCGTCGAGATAAACGGCCGCCACGATCGACTCGAACACGCCCGCCAGAATCGACGACGGAATCTGGTGATGCGTGAGCAGCCCCTTGCCCAGGATCAGGTAGTCCTGGAGGCCGATCTGCTCGGCGACGCGGCGCACGTATTGCGGCTGACGAGCGACGACTTGATCCGCGTCAGCTCTCCCTCGGGATATTCGGGAAAGCGAAGGTAGAGGGCCTCGCAAATGATGCCGCCCAGAATGGCGTCACCCAAGAACTCGAGCCGTTCGTTCGACTCGATGCGGGTTCGCGCCACTGACGCATGCGTCAGCGCCAGCTCCAACATCGCCCGATCGCGAAACTTATACTGAAGAGCCTCTTCGCAGAGTGTGAATTTCGACTCGGCGGTCAGCTCTTCAATCGGTCGCGACATACCGGCTCCTGCGTTTAAGTTAGGCCGCAAATCGGGCTGTGTCAATCGGCGGCCAATTCGTCCGGGGCACGCAACTCCTTAATTCCTCTTAAGTTCCGGAAACAGGCTTAAAACATTTCTAGCATCTCTTTCCAACATCTTGGCGGCGGCAACTCGTATAACAATTGAACGCCGCGACTGAATACAATTCGCCCACCAACGCGGTCGCAGCGAGTTTTTCGGTTTTACAGGCAGAGGCGCCTCCCCCCAGGCAAAACGGGGCCCGAGGTGCCTTCGACAATCAGCAAGCAGGAGGAACGTTCATGAGATTGGTCCAGCGAAACGCAAAGTGGTTCGCCGTTTTAGCGTGCGGCGTGATGCTCGGCGGCGCCGCCATGGTTGTGGGAGAAGTCGGACACGGCAAACAGCACGCCGAAGCAACCGACGTCCGCCAACTCTCCAAAGTCTTTCGTGAGGTCTCCAAGAAGGCCCGCCCGGCAATCGTCGAAATTCGCACCACGGGGAAGGCTCAAAACGTCGGGAATCCGATGGGTGAGGGCGGCGAGGACAACCCCATGGGCGAGCTCTTCAAGAATCAGCCGGAGCTGCGGCAGTTCTTCCGTCAGCGGCAGATGCAGCCCGTCGTGCCCCACGGCATGGGGTCTGGCTTCGTGATTGATCCGCGCGGAATCATCATGACCAATCGGCACGTCGTGAACGGCGCTTCCGAGGTCAAAGTCCGCTTTGCGGACGGCCGCGAGTATGACGCCACCGGGATCAAAACCGATCCCAAGACCGACATCGCCATCTTGCGGGTCACGCCCGCTGCGGGCGAGCACTTCGAGGCACTGCCGCTGGGTAACAGCGATCAGTCCGAAGTGGGCGACTGGGTGCTGGCGATCGGCAGCCCGTTTGGTCTCGACATGTCGGTGACCGCCGGGATTGTCAGCGCGAAGGGGCGCCACATCGATAAGACCGACCGCGAAGACTTTATCCAGACCGACGCGGCCATCAATCCGGGGAACAGCGGCGGACCGCTGTTGAACCTGGACGGCGAAGTGATCGGCATCAACACAGCCATCTCCACCCGCAGCGGCGGGTACGACGGCGTCGGCTTCGCAGTGCCGATCAATATGGCCCACTGGGTGTCGGATCAGTTGATCACCAAGGGCGCGGTTCGTCGTGCCTACCTGGGCGTCGGCATTCAGCAGGTGAATCCGACGATTGCCGCGGTGCTCCACGTGAACGTCGGTGAAGGCGCGATCGTGGGCGAGATCAAAAAGGGTTCGCCCGCCGAGAAGGCCGGACTGAAGACGCAGGACGTGGTTCTCGACTTCAACGGACAGAAAGTTGACGGCCCGAGCGATCTGGCCGGCGTGGTCGAGCGGCTGGACGTCGGCAAGACTTACCCGATGACCATCATCCGCGACGGCAAGCGGATGTCGATCCCCGTGACCGTGCAGGAAATGCCGTCTCACTACTCGGTCTTCGAGAAAGAAGACGCCGAGCAAGGGAACACGGAGAACAACGCCAATCCCGAGACGATGTCGTTCGACGACATGGGCCTCGAAGTCCGCGAGCTGACGCCGCAACTGGCGACCCAACTCGGACTGAAGGACGTCAAGGGCGTTGTGGTCGGCACGGTGAAGCCGGGCAGCCCGGCGGCCGAAGCCGGCCTGAGCGAGGGCATGGTGATCGAGACCGTCAACAAGAAGCCGGTGACCAGCCCGGAACAGTTCAAGGAAGCCTTGCAGCACACGTCGTTGAAGAACGGACTGATCTTCCAGGTCCGGACGTCTCGCGGCACGACCCTGCTGGGCATCCGCAAAGGCTAAGCCCCTTTGCTGTGAGCGAGTTTGCTTGTTGATTTGACGAAGGCCGGGACCATCGCTTGCGGTGGTCTCGGCTTTTTTGTTGCTGCGGGGTGGCACTGGCGGCTTGTCCGCCAGTGGTATTTTTTCTTGGTCCCAAGCTCCCGAGGATCTTGCATGAAACGACGTTAGGTCTTGCGCAAAAAGAGTTGGCTTCGATGATGCCCTTTGTTTGTTTCCACACAAGCAGGAGGGCGGTCATGGAAGACCAACTCTGGAAGGGGATTTTGCGATTGTTGAAGCAGATTCACAAGCCGAGGCGCCGGCGCGGGAGAAATTCAGCGTCGAGGACATCGTGCGTGTCTGGATGTGGGCTGTGCTGCATGATCGCCCGATGTCCTGGGCGATCTGTAAAGCCAATTGGCCAATCCACGAAAGGCGACGAACACTTCCGTCCTCCAGCACGATGTCGCGAAGACTTCGCGATCGCGAGGTTCGGGCTGTGATGATGTCTTTGGAGCAGGCGGTCGTCCGGTCGCGCGGCGACAAGCGGCTCGTTTGGGTCATCGACGGAAAACCTCTGATAGTCAGCGGCTCAAGCAGCGATCGCCAGACCGGGTTTGGTCGTGCCCAGCGCGGCAACGCTCGGGGTTATAAACTGCACTTAATCCAGGGAATTGACGGGCTTGTCGCCGCCTGGCGGATCGCGCCCATGAACAAGGACGAGCGGGTGATGGCTCGTCGCATGGTGCGTACGGCCGACATCCAGGGCTACCTCTTGGCGGATGCCAACTACGACTCCAATCCACTTCACGAGGTGTGCCGCCCAGCGCGGCGATCTTCAACTCGTGGCGCCCTTGCGTGGTGGCAGCAAGTGTGAGTCCCGCCGACCCAAAATGAGCCTTGGACGAAGACGGACCGCCGAACTGATTAACAATCCGAACCCGGAGTTCGCGCGAGAGCTGATGCTGCTCCGGAACACCATCGAGCGATCCTTCGGAAATCTGACCAATTGGGGAGGCGGACTCACACACCTTCCACCTTGGGTCCGCACTCATCGCAGAGTTCACCGTTGGGTGCAGGCGAAGCTGATCCTCAACGCAATCAAGCGGACCCCGACACCGACTTACGTCAATTCATGAAAAATCCTCTCCCGCTTGGGACCACACGTCCTCGAAGCTCCGCTTCGATCTTCAGCTCCAATGCGGTAGCGGCCGAAGCAGAGCTTCGGGTGAGTGCGGTCCCAAGCGGAGACCGAGGAAACCTCGGTGGCACATTGCGCATCGGACGGTTGAGTGGCTACCACTTTTCCCAAGCCGACGGCTTGCCGTCGGTTCCGGAACGACAGCGGAGCTGTCGGCTTGGGAAATGTGAACCCGCAACTGATTCCACGATCGCTCGATGCAGGTCACCTCGCGCTCATGAAGATACGAAGAAGGCTCGCCGCGGTTAGCGGGGACTCGGTTCGCGCGACTCCGGCACGAGCGCTTCGATATGGGCGTGCACCGACTCGGGGAGCACGTCGAGGTTGTAGCCTCCCTCGAGCAGGCTCACGATCTTGCCGCCGCAGTATTGGTCGGCGCAGGCGGCGACCATCTCCGTGAGCGCGACAAAGTCCTCGTTTTCCAATCCCAGCGAGCCGACCGGATCAGCCCGATGGGCGTCGAATCCCGCGCTGATCAGAATCAGCTCGGGGTGCGCGCGCTGGGCGGCGCGCTCGAGCGCCGTCGCGAAGCGTTCGAGAAATTCGCGACGCGGGATGCCAAACCGCAGCGGCAGGTTGGAGATGGCTCCCAGGCCGGGACCGGTTCCCGTTTCGTTCGCGTCCCCCGTGCCGGGATAAAACGGAAAGCGGTGCGACGAGAAGAAGTGGACGCGACCATCGGAGTAAAAGGCGTCCTGCGTGCCGTTGCCGTGATGCACGTCCCAATCGACGATCAACACGCGGGACAACCCCAGCTTGTCCACCGCGTGCCGCGCGGCCACGGCCACATTGTTGAAAAGACAAAAGCCCATCGGCGCGTCGTAAAGCGCGTGGTGACCCGGCGGACGAACCAGGCACAAGGCGCGGCGAGCACGCCCCGCGATGACTTCCTCCGTCGCAGCGACCGCGGCCCCGGCGGCTCGCACGGCGGCATCGTACGAATCGGTGCTCATCACCGTGTCGGCTTCGACGTGTCCTCCCCCCGCGCGAGCCCACACTTCGACCTGTCGGATGTAGCCGGCCTCATGGGCCCGGCCCAGCTCCTCGAGCGTGGCGGGACGGACGGTCCCTGGCTCGAACCTCCGGTCGAGGTGCGTGGTCGCCAGATGTGCATAAAGTCGCCGTAGCCGCTCGGGGCACTCGGGGTGCCGACCTGTCTCGTGGCGGAGGAACCAGGGGTCACTATAAAGGAGGGCCGAAAGGGGACCGGGCATGATCAGTCAGACTGCCGTCTCCAAACTCGCGCGGTTGCAGTTGGGCATCTGGGAAAATCGGACGTCGCGGAACCAATCCGCGGCGCCGCGAGTCTCTATTGTGGAGAAAACCCGGGACAAGGCCTACGGTCCCGGCCCGTCTGAATCGATTCCCCGGCCGGCCTGAGTAGATTCCCTAAGGCGCGACCGTCAACCGTGCCCTCTGGACCTAGAAACAGCCGTGCCTGTCGGTAAACGTCCTTGACAGTCGCGAAAACGGGGTGATAACGTAAAGAGGGGAAGGCCGAATTCTCGGCGATGGTGCACATTTGATTCGTGGTTGCTAGGGCCAACGACCACTAGGATGTTCCTCCAAAATGCTCGACTTCCCCGGCGGGCGCAGCTCTCACCGACTCGTATCCATAATCATCGCATCATCTTGAGTGGCTCGGCATCTTGAGTGCCTCTTCATCACCTTGAGCGGCCGCGGCGCCTCGCGAACCCTGGGTCCACGACCCCGAGGCGGCCCGATCTCTCTTTGCCCGCGAGTGGAACGCAGAGTGAAGGATCTTCTCGGTGCACCGATCGACAGCCTGCCGGCTTGAATCGACAACGAGACCATTGACCGGAGCGTCCGCCGCCTGCCGGCGCACGCCCGCTCGGCCCGCTTTCCGCGAGATGCTTTTCGGCGCCACCCTGTGGTCGCCCGCATCCTTGGTCCTGGCCGCGGCCCTCGTGCTCTTCAGCTTCGGCGCGTCGGCCCGCTCGCAGGACTCTCCCCCAAGGAAACGGACAAAAAAGCGGATCCCGGGAAAGGCGACTTCCCCGCGGCCGATGACGATGCCAAGAACGACGCGAAGTCCGACGCCAAGTCCGACGACGACAAGGCAAAGTCGAAGGACAAGGACGACGACGAATCGAAGTCGACGAGCGACGATCGCTCGGCCCTGCCCCGCGGCATGTCGGTTCCTCCGCCGCGCCCGCCGGAGTTTGCCCTCAACGACCCCAAGACGACCGACGAAGACTGGAAGAACTGGGACAAGGGGAAGGCCCGCGGCGAGTTCACCAGTCGCGTTCAAGCCGGAGGCCGCGATGGCGCCTCGGACAAGATCGTGCAGGACGGCATCCGTCAGCAACTCGCCGCGATGACGCTGCCCGCCATGCGGGATCCCAAAGCCGACCGCTTCCAAATCTCCGTTATCGTTCAGGCACTGCTCCGCTATGTCCACACGGCCGCCAACAAGCTGCCCGCCGGCGACCAGCGGCAATACCGCACCTTCATGATGCAGGAGATCATTAAGGACTGCCGCGAGCTGCAACTGGGCAGCAATCAGTACTATGTGCGTCTCAACGCGGCCGTGTTGCTCTCCAACCTGTTCATCGAGGAGTTCAACAGGTCAGCGAAGACGGACCCGGAGTTTTACACGCCGGCGTTCGACGCTCTGATGGAAATCCTCGACAAAGAGGGGCAGAGCGAAGCGGTGAAGCTGACCGCCATCGCCGGACTGCGGAACTGTTGCCTCTACGGCAACCCTCCGATGTCCATTGCTGACAACGTCAAGCTGGCCCGCAAGCTGATCTCCGAGCTCGACAAGCCCAGCTCGAACGAGTGGTATCAGGAGCGGCTGTGCGACGCCCTCTCCTGTGTCGACCAAGTGCACGACCTCAACGGCCAGCCGTTCATCGTGCAAGCGCTGAGCAAGGCGCTCTTCGATCCGGCCCGTCCCCTGTGTGCCCGGGCGGCGGCCGCCCGCGCTCTGGGCCGCGCGCCCTCGATCCGTCGATCGATCTCAACGTGATCGCTTACGGCATCGCCGACCTCAGCCGGCAAATGGTCGAAGCCCGCAACGACGGGAAGAAGCACGTCCGCCGCTGGTGTGTCGCCTACATCTTCCTGGCCTTCCAGCCGAGGGACTCGGGCGAGAAGTCGCGGCGGGCCGGCCTGCTCGACCGCGTCGAGGAGCCGAGCTTCTCACGTTATAAAAAGTCGGTGGTCGGGGCCTGGAACATCATCAAGCCGATGATCGTGGAAGAGCTCAAGCACCGCGCCGAGCCCGACATCGAGTTCACCGAGGGAGTGCTGCCGCCGATCGTCGAATGGCTGAAGACCAACACGCCGGCCGTCCTGCAGATCTCGCCCAACATGCCGCCGGTGACCACCACCCAGGTCACTAAAGTAGACTCAACAGGCAGCAAGTAAAGCCGGTCCGGCGAAGCCCGCGAACCCGGAGCGGCCGCCTTCGCGGCTTAGGTCATTCGGACCTTCTTTCGTCATTCGTGCTTCGTGCTTTTCGGTTGAGTGACCCGGCTTTTGCGCTCGGAAGTGCGGTCCGGATTGCTCTTTGCCCAGATCACGCGGATTGTTAGGATTCGCGTCCTCTCGCGCCATCTTCTCCGTCTTTCCAGACTTTCTCGTCAGTCTGCCTCGCGACCTCGTCGCGCCACTCGTCCGTTCTTCCTGTTTCGAATTCGACATCTCCCAATCCGATTCCGTCATGTTTTCCCTCCGCCACCCGGCCGGGCTGTGGCTTGCCTGCGCCGGGTTGCTGGGTTCGCTCGTCGGTTGCACCGCGCTGCGATTGACGAACATGCCCAACAACCTGACGCTCGTCGCGCCTGCGCCGCCCGCCAAAAGCTCCGGACTCGTCGAGGCGATTCACGCTTCGCTGATGTCCGAATCGTGGCGCTTCAATCGCAACTGGACGGCTGCCGGCGAATGGGAAAACCGCAAGCGGCCCTTCCCAGCTCCCAGCTCGCTGCGCTGGTCGTTCGGCAAGAGCACGGAGCCAGTCGCCGAGAAGGACACTCGCGAGAACCTCCGCACCAACAAATCGACTGACGCCAAGAAGAGCGTGAAGAACGCCAAGAGCAATCCCGCCAAGAATGCGGAGCCCGCCGCCAAGAACGGCAAAACCGACTCGGCCGGCAACTGGGATCCCTCGAAGGAGGACGGCGGACCGACCGGCGACGCGAAGACCGCCGATAAAGGAGGCAGCGACGATTCGATCGCCTGGGACGGCTTTTGGCCGTTGACCGTGTCGGATCTCGTGCATCGCAACGAGCGGGGCGAAGGCCGCTCCACCGAGGCAGCAGCCGCCACCGTCGACGACGGCTTGCGCTGCCTGCATCAGTTGGCCCGCGTCGACAATCTGTCCGGGTGGAACGCGGCCATCCTGTGGGCTCAGCACGATCCGCAGTCGGCCGTCGAAATCGCCGACGTGCTCGAGCGACTGATCGTTAACCCGCCCGCCTACGTGCTGGAGACGGGCGAACGCGACTCGGGCGAGGCCACACCGCCCGCAACGGACAAACAGGCTGCCGACGCGAATCACAAGCCCGGGCCGACCCAGCCGCCTCCCGTGGCCAAAAAACCCGCGCAAAAATCGCGCCCGCCACGCAGGCCGCCGCGGCCGAGGCATGGTGCCTGGTGTTGTCAGCCAGCGCCGCCGAGCCGGTCGACGGGCTCGCGCCGGCCGGCCGCCTGCTCGAGCGAGCCAACTTGCTCAACGCGGTTCGCGAAGAGCTGTTTTGCGGCGTGGCCGCCTGGGTGCCGCCCGCCCGCATCCCGCGTCTCGAAAATGCGCTCCGCCAGGGGGAGAAAAAGTCCCGCGCACCCACGGACATCCGCCAGGCCGCCATCGACGCCTGCCTGATCTATGCGATCAACCGGAAGCAGCCGCACGGGCGCGTTCCGACCGTCGCCGCGAAGGCCGCCAAGCCGTCGTCCGATTGGCCGGCGACCGTGATGAGTTGCCGCATCGATCCCGATTTCCAAGTCCGCCGCACGTTCATCGAATGGCTCGGCCGGGCCGCCCCCGAAGGTGCCTTCGACCTGTTGAAGAGGCAGGCCGAATCGGCCGAGGCGGGATTGCGACAAGCCGCGATCGAATCGCTGGGCCGGCTGCACACCGACGCGGCTCACGCCGAGATCAAGGCCCAAGCCGATCGCACCCGCGACGGACTGCGTGCCGCCTCGGTCCGAGCGCTCGCCGGGTGGGGAATCGAAGAGATCTCCGGTTACGCGCACGAGCGTTCGCAAATCGTGCGGGTGACCGTCGCTCACGAGCTGGCCCGGGCGCAGACGATCGATTCGGCCGTGCTCTTGATGTCCCTCGTCGTCGACACCAGCGTGGAAGTGCAGGTCGCATCGGTGGATGCCGTCAAAGGCTGGCCGAACGATCTCGCCTTTCCGCTCCTCTTGCACGCCATGCGCGACAGCTCGGCCAAGACGCGGCTGGCGGCCTTCACTCAGCTTTCGCAGCGACGCAAGCTCGACGTCGACTATCGCTTCGACGGCCCGCCCGACCAGCGGCAAGCGGCCGTCAACGCGGTCGCCGCCGCCGTCGGCTCGTCGCTCAGCTATCTCGATCAAATGTTGCGACGCGAGCCGCACGCCGTCTCGCAAGCCAGCGCCCTGCGGGCGGCTGAAATTCGCGAGCACCTGGCCTCGCTCATCGAAAACAGCTCCGAGTCGCCGGCGGCCAACGCGGCCCGCGAATGGTTGTCCGGAATCGGCCCCAAGGATCTGCCCGTCGTCGAAGCCTTCCTCGAAGAATCCGACGAAGGCTTCGCCCGAGCCCATTTATCGCGACGTGCTGCCGCGCATCAGCCCGATCTACGCGGCCCTCGTCGATTTGGAGAGCAGCGACCTCGACATCCGACGCCGAGGCGCCCGCACGCTGTCCGATCGTGGCCAGGCCGCCTCGCTCAGTCACCTGGTGCTCGCGCGGCTGCAGGAGCGGCTCTATCGCGAATCGGACGACCTCATCTGGCGGTGGGCGATGCTGGCCATCGCCTCCGACTCGACCGACGAATGTGCGCAGATCGCCAACCTGGCCCTACATCATCAATCGGCCGAGGTGCGGCGGCTGGGCTGCGAATACCTGGGCCGCCACGGGCAGCCGGCCTACGCGGTGTGGCTGATTGATCTGTTGGACGATCGCGATCGCAGCGTGAAGCTGGCCGCCATCCGTGCGCTGGGCAACTGCGGCAACTTGATCGCAGTCCGCGGCATCACACCCGACAAGGCACACAAGTCGTCCCCCAATCTGCGGTCGCTCTTGGCCAGCTCCGATGCAGGCGTGCGGTTTGCGGCTGCTGTCAGTCTGTGCCGACTGGGAACGCCCGAAGGCCTGGAGGAGCTGACCCGCCTGAGCTATCACCCCAATTCCGACACGCGGGAGCAGGCGGTGAAGGAGATGGGCCGCTCGGGCCAGACTCGATTTGTCTCGCACCTGGTGACCTTGGGCTGGACCGAGCGGAACGCGCAGGTGCGCCAAGCCATCCTCGACAGCCTCGATCGACTCGTGCCGGAAGAGATTCGACCGCGGGGACTTGGCGAGGCACAGGCTCCGGATGCTAAGATCAAATCCTGGGTGGAGTGGCTGCAAAAGCGCAACGGCGAAGCAGCCACGCCGGCGAGTGCCGGAGGGGCCGATCCCAAAGCGGCTCCGCTGGCGAAAGACCCCGCGCCGGGCGGTCCGGTCGTTTCGCGACCGGATGCAGGCTGACCCGGACGAAGCGAACCCAAACGAGGTTGATTCGTCGCGGCCAACGCGTCAGAGTCATACGGGCGGCCCAGCCGCCGGTTGTCATACGGTCGGGCCAGGCGTCAGTTGTCACGTTTTGTATTCGGATCGTCACTCGGGTCGATCACCCATCGGCCAGATCGTCAATCGAAAGGTCTCCATGTCCAAAGCGAAGGACGACTTCAAGCTCGAGTGGCACGGGAACGCCGTGGTGATCACGCCGGCCGCCAACGTGGAATCGATGCGCTGGGACCTGATCGAGCAGGCGGCCGACATCGTGATGTCCCCCATGCGAAACCAGGACGTCCCGATGGTCGTCTTCGACCTGAGCGATGTGGCCTACTTCGGCTCGGTCTTTCTGGCCCTGTTGCTGCGGTGCCACAAGTTCGTCAAGAGCCGCGGCGGAGAGCTGGTGTTGTGCGGAGCAAGCGAGCTGGCGCGGGAGCTGTTGCGGGTGACCTCGCTCGACACGCTCTGGGCGATTTACGACACGCGCGAGGAGGCGCTCGACGCGGTCGCCACGTAAGCCGGCAACGGCCAGCCCCAGACGCGCGAGTGCCGGCTCCGATGGTCATTTCCGCGGTGAGGAAGGGAAGCCTCGGACCCCATGATTGATCAATCGCCTCTCGAATCGGCTTCGTTCCCCGCGCTCCCCCCAGCGATGGACCGGCCACGCCACCGTCCGTTCCGGGCACTCCCTCCGTCCGCGAGCCCCACTCCGCCCTGGTCGACGAGATCAAGGCCACGGCCGACAAGCTGGGGGCCGACGGTGCGACCCGCGGCGACCTCAAGATCCTCTCCCGCGTCCTCCGCGAGCTGCGCTACGCGTTCAAGGTCTTCACGCCTTACCGCCGGCAGTTCAAAGTCACCGTCTTCGGTTCAGCCCGCACGTCGCGCGAAAACCCCGCCTATCTGCAATCGGTCGAGTTCGGCCGGCGGATGGCGGCCGCCCAGTGGATGGTCGTCACCGGTGCGGGCGGCGGCATCATGGAGGGAGCCCACGTCGGCGCGGGCCAGAAAATGTCGATGGGGGTCAACATCATGCTCCCCTTCGAGCAGGAATCAAACGCCGTCATCTCGCAGGACCAGAAGCTCGTCCACCTCAAATACTTCTTCACGCGGAAACTGCTCTTCGTGAAGGAAGTGCACGCCGTCGCACTGTTCCCCGGCGGCTTCGGCACGCAGGACGAAGGCTTCGAAACGCTGACCCTCGTGCAGACGGGCAAACGCGACCCGATGCCCATCGTGCTGCTCGACGAGCCGGGCGGCACGTATTGGACCGCCTGGCAGCGGTTCGTCGAGAACGAGCTCCTGGGACGCGAGCTGGTTTCGCCTGAGGACCTCTCACTCTACAAGGTCACCGACGACGTCGAGACGGCCGTCAACGAGATCATCGGCTTCTACTCCGCGTACAATAGCATGCGCTACGTGCGCGACCAGTTGATGATTCGCCTCAACCACGAACCGCCCGATCCGCTGGTCGAGCGGCTGAACAACGAATTCGCCGACATCCTCGTCTCGGGCCGCATCACCAAAACGACCGTGCACCGGCTGGAGACCGACGACGAGCACCTGAAAAACTTGCCGCGGTTGATCATGCACTTCAACCGCAGAAACTTCGGCCGGCTAAGGCAATTGATCGACGTGCTCAACAAAGAGCTGGGCCAGACGCCTCAAACCAAGTGACCCCGAGCCGGGGACGTGAGTCCCCGGAGAATTTGTCTTCCGACTGAATTTGTCGCTCCACGGACGTCGCCGACCACTCCGACCCCCAACATCCATGCCCGCCATTTATCTCACCGAAGACGACGTCCAAGAACTGTTCGACGTCGACACCGCCATTCCGCTCATCGAGGCGGCGTTTCGCAATCTGTCCGACGGCAAAGCGCAAAACATCCCCCGCGCCCGCACGTTCGCCAAGGGCATCGCGCTGCACGCGATGAGTGCGGCCGCCGAATACCTGGGCTATGTCGGCTGGAAAGTGTATACGACGACCCGCCGCGGGGCCCGCTTCCACGTCGGCCTCTCGGAGATCGCCAGCGGCGAACTCGTCGCATTGATTCAGGCCGATTACCTGGGCCAGGTCCGCACCGGCTCGGCCAGCGGCGTCGCCACCGAGTGCATGGCCCGCGGCGACGCCCGCACGGTCGGCCTCTTCGGCACGGGCAAGCAGGCCCGCACGCAACTTAAGGCCGTCTGCTGCGTGCGTCGGATCGAACGGGTCGAAGTCTACTCCCGCAACGCCGAGCGCCGCGAAAAATTCGCCGCCGAGATGACCGAATTCTGCGGCACGCGCGTCGTGGCCGTCCATTCGCCGCAAGAGGCGGTCCGCGAGAAGGACATCGTGATCTGCGCCACCACGAGCGAGGCCCCGCTCTTCGAGGGCCGCGACCTCGACCCGGGCACGCATCTGAACGTGGTCGGCTCGAATTACCTCGCCAAGACCGAGATCGACATCGACACCGTCCGCCGCGCCGACATCATCGTCTGCGACTCAGTCGAAGCCTGCCGCCGCGAAGCGGGCGATTTCGTCGCCGCACTCGAAGCGGGCGTGACCGACTGGGCCTTAATGCACGACCTGGGCGACGTGGTCACCGGCCGCCAAACGGGCCGCGCGAATGCCGAGCAGATCACGCTCTTCAAATCAGTCGGCCTGGCGATCGAAGACGTGGCCGCCGCCGTGCACGTCTACCACCGAGCGCAGGCCGAAAACATCGGGCGGCCGTGTCCGTTTTAGATGACGGAAATCGCGGGCATGCGCGTATGGCATCGGGTGGCCGGGCGCTCTGCGCAGCGGAAGCCCCGGAACATTGACTCGCTTACGTCGCCAGCATTCAATTGACGACAGTGGCCGCACCTCAACAAGCGCAGGGCCATTCGAGTAAAAGACCGTCGGGATGCCGACCGATCGCTAACGACTAAGACGGGGGCTTCCGCAAGGCGGACGCCCCCGCCACCCGTCGACGTGGTCGGAGCGATCCGTGGACGAGCGGCTCTGCCACGCACCAAATTGAAAGCGGTGGGTCGATCTAACGAGGATGGAGCGCGCGTGAGTTCGGTTTTGGTTCCAAGGCACTCTTCGTGGCCGATTGGGCGGAGGGACCGAGATGAGCCAGGAATCACAAAATCTCGTTGCGGACGGGGCTGAGGACGGCCGGCCATCGCGCACGGCGATTGTTTCGCGACTCATTATTTCGAGCAGTGCGGCTTTAGCACTCCTCGGCGGTTCGGCGGCAAGCGCAAGCCCACCTGCAGCCGACGCCCTGCCGTCCGGCGAGGTACTCTGCGAGAAGATGATCGCCGCAATCGACAGCGTCTCTCGCGGGAGTGTCCACGTTGATGTCCTCATCTGGGACGACAATCAACCTGAACCGGCAAAGAGCACTTATTTCCTCGTCTTCGATGACGAGAAGAAAATGCTCCGCTGTGACCGCGATACGAAGTCTCGCCACACCAAATACGTGCGCACCCCCACGAAAAGTTTGTACCAGCTACTGATGCCGCAGGCCGATGCGATCCAAGTCGGGGCCCCTGATCGTGATCTATCCCGCTTGCGTGATCAGCCGCTAGAGCCGCACCTCTTGTGGTTTGCCGGCGCTGGCACCTTTCTGTTTCGGGGACGCTATTCACTCATTGTTTCTCACTGGCGACAAGAGGCGCCGAAAGCGTCTGTATCGAAGGACAATCGCGGCAGAATTCTCTTCCGGTGGGCGACGACCCTGGACATATCCGTGATCAGTCCCACGGACAAGCGTCCTCGGATGAAACCGGCCGAACTCATCGATACGCTGATCGTCGATCCGGCGCTCGGCTTCGTTCCAGTTGTCACGATGCATGCCACAAGATTGGACGGGTCAACGACATCAGCGATTAACGAGTTGTCGGAAATTCAGTACGAAAAGAAAAATGGCTATTTCGTTCCCGTCGCGATTGATATCCGCGGGAATGGAAACCTCAAGATCAAGGCGACATGCCGCTGGCAGTCGGTGAACGGAGATATTGATCCCAAGGTCTTCACGGTTGAGGGATTTGAGCCCAAGAAGGGGACGGCTATCTTCGAGCTTAAGGGGCCCCAGCCGGTGTTCCTCGGTTTCACCGGCAAAGCGGCTCAGGATGGTCGAGGACCGCAACGCCCCCGCTGTCGGTAAGAGACACAAATTGGAAGCTGAGAGACACAAATTGGAAGCTGACTGATGACCGGCCGCCGAGCGCGGCAATCGCCCGTAGAAAACTGATCTTGGCCAATCGGGCGTTTGTGGCAGAATGAAGATAGCCTCAATCGCCTCGCTTATGCGCGCCCGTTGCGGCTTGAGCACAGTTGGGGTGTGCGCTGCATGCGGGTCGCTCGGCCTCGTTCGCCTTCACATCGGGACGGGACTCGCGCGACGCGATTCCGATCCGTGCGACCGGCTCCGTTCGTGAAGTGTTGGGACGGGACTCGTTGCTTGGTCGACGATGTCCCGCAGAAATTTGGCTTTCCCGGGCTAAACGACCTAGCGATTTGGAACAGACGCGTGACTGGGACGGGACTCGGAAAGAGATTGGCCGGAGGGTCGGGACACTTTGGTTCACTAGGCAGTTGACCCAGGAAAGTAGTTGACCCACCCACCGCCGCCTCGCTGGGGACGGGACACGTTGTTTCATCGAGAAAAGCCCAGAGAAATTGGCCCTCATGCCGGCCCTCGCGCGGATGACCGGTGGATGACTGAGGGCGCGGGACGGGACTCATTCGCAGTAGGCGGCCAGGTGCTTTGCGCGGTGGGTCCACTTGTCCCGCCGGGACAACCTGAAGTGGACCCGCCGGGACGGGTCCCTCTCATTTGATATAAGGGGGCAGCCGAAAAGTGGTCCCACCGCGCCTGAGCCGATGGCGCGAGAATTCGTAGGGTGACACTACCCGGAAAGCAGCCTATGTCCGGACTGGCTCGGCGCGTTGGGCGATCAGAGCGTCCAGTTCCGCCTTGAGGCGCGGGAGGATCTCGTCGTACGGGTAGGCCCCGAGCTCTTTTTCGCCCTTCTTCAGATTGACGAAGTTCGGGGCACACCAAAGGCCGAGGTCGGCGTCGTCGGTTTCGCCCGGGCCGTTCACGCGGCAGCCCATCACGGCGATGGTGATCGCGTAGTCCTTGGCGTAGGCCGTCAGCTCCTTCACCTGGGCGGCCAGGTCGACGAAGGCTTCGTTCTCGACCCGCGAGCAGCTCGGGCAGCTGATGATGTTGAGCGACTTGAGCCCGAAGTCGACCACGCTCCGCACCCGGCCGGCCGCGATGTCGGACAGAATTTGCTTCCCGGCGGCGATCTCTTCCTGCTTGCGGTCGTTGGGAACCGTGAGCGAGACACGGATCGTGTCGCCGATGCCCCGGCTGATGAGCTGCTCGAAGGCGATCCGCGTTTTGATGATGCCGTCGGGCGGCATGCCGGCTTCCGTCACGCCCAGGTGCAGCGGCACGTCGGGACGGGCTTCGGCGAAGCGGCGGTTGACCTCGATCACCTTCGCCGGATCGGAATCCTTGAGCGAGACGCAATACTGCGTGAAGCCGATCGAATCGAGAAACTCGCAGTGATCGAGGGCACTCGCCAGCATGGGACCGATCGAGTCGGCCGGGTCGAACTGCTCCTTCTTGTCCGGATCGACGGAGCCGCAGTTCACGCCGACTCGAATGGCGCAGTCGTGCTCAGCCGCGATGCCGGCGATGTACCGCACCTTTTCCTGCCACGGCTTCTGCCGCTCGTGGTGGTACAGATGCCCCGGGTTGTAGCGGAGCTTGGCGACGAACGGGGCGACCTGCTCGGCCAGGCGATAGTTCTCCTGCAAGTCGACTGCCAGGTTGGCATTCGTGCGGTCGTTAATTTGAGCGAGGGCGTCCGCCTCTTTCTTGCTGTCGACGGCCACGCGGACGACGTCGGCCCCGGCGTCCGTCAGCGCGTTGATCTGCCGGACGGTCGCCTCGACGTCGGTCGTCTTGGTCGCCGTCATGCTCTGGACGGCAATCGGCCGGCCGGCGCCGATCTCGACGGTGC
Organism: uncultured Planctomycetaceae bacterium; assembly: GCA_963800135.1. GTDB lineage: Bacteria > Planctomycetota > Planctomycetia > Planctomycetales > Planctomycetaceae > DASPSM01. Next base: position 1,265,956 of record CAWCZR010000004.1, read on the forward strand.
CGATGCGGACGACCCGCGTATTGCGTTTCAGATTTCGATTCAGATCATCCGTCATCGAGAACAACTCCCGCCGTGGGGATGGGGATCGCGTCGACCGAATGGAGAGCAGCGGCGCCCTCGCGCGGCGACCGCGCCCCCTCTCGACACTTTAGGGGCACTTGATTGTAAAACCCACCGTCGCGACCGCCAATTCTTTCGCCCGCAAACGCTCAGTTTGGCGGCCGAATCCGGGCCGGCGACACGGGATCCGTCAGCTCCCTCAGGGTTTGCGGGATCGCCCGAATTCACCCGCCGCGGATCCGACATTGACACACTAAGTCATGCCGACTACAAGTCTTCCGTTTTCCAAGGTGTCCGTCTCACCGGACACTCTCGGGCCCCTCACCTCGGCCAATCAGCACGCTCGGCCCCGATTCCAGGTCTTCCACGTCCGCTCAAATCCGGTCAATCCAAACTGCGTCCCGACTGCGTCCAATGTGCCGCCGTCTCATCGGCGCGGTTTGAACGAACACAGTTCGAGAAGGACTCGTCATGCGCCGACTCGCGCTTCTTGCCGTTTTGCTGGGGCTCTGCGGATGTAGTTCGCGTACGGCGCCGTCAACGGTCGATCAGGCGGCCGAATCGCTACCGACGAGCGACGTCACCCGGGTTGGCAGCGGGCCGGGCGCAAATTCGGCAGGTTCGAAGACGGCTTCGTCCGAGAAAGCCAGTGCTCCGTCTTACCTCGGGCCGCACGACGAGTCATTTGGCCGTCTGTCGTCGAACGCGAAGGCCGAGCTCGAGCGGGCCGAACAGCAGATTCGCGAGGGCCAGCTCGGCACGGCCGTGCAGACGCTGAGCCTGTTGATCGGCGAGAACCCGAAAAACTCGCTGGCCTTCGTCCTCCGCGGGGAAGCAAACGCCCAACGCAAGAACGACGCCGACGCGCTGGCCGACTTCAGCACGGCCGTGGAGCTGGAACCGAACAACGCGGACCGCCTGTCGGCTCGCGGGTTTTTCTGCCTGTCGCGCGGCAACACGGTCGACGCGCTGGCCGACTTCAATCGGGCGATCGAGATCGACCCGAAGAACGCCCGGGCGCACAACAACCGGGGCATGGCCCGGCTGACCAGCGGCGACGTCAAAAAGGCGATCGAAGACTTCAACACGTGTATCCAGCTCGATCCGCGGTTTGTTGCCGCCTACAACAACCGCAGCTTTGCGTTGGCTAAGTCGGACCGCCGCCAGGAGGCGCTCGCCGACCTCGACAAGGCGCTCGAACTCGATCCGAAGGCACCCGGAACGTACGACAACCGCGGCGCCCTGCTGCTCGACGCCCAGGAATACGAGAAGGCACTGGCCGACTTCACGCGGGCAATTCAGCTCGACGCCTACAACGGCAACTACTACGTCCATCATCGGATCGCGCTCACCAGCCTGAAGCGGTTTGCGGACGCCCAGGCCGACACAGTGCGGATCGACCGGCTGGCCCAATTGTCGCTGCTCAATCAGGCCGTCTTTCGCGATCGAGCAAATCCCAAGGTGTACATCGATCGCGGTAATTACTTCCTCGACGACAACGTGCTCGACAGCGCCCTGACCAACTTCAACCGGGCGCTGGAGCTCGACGCCAGGAACGCCACGGCCCTGACGCAACGGTCGCGGGCCTGGCTCCGCCATGGCGACGCCGAGAAGGCGCTCGCGGACGCGACGGCCTCCCTGGACATCGAACGCCGCGAAGAGACCTTCGGCGTGCGGGGCGATGCCTACCGCAAGCTGCAACAGTACGACAAGGCAATCGTCGACTACGATGCCGCCCAGCGGATCGATCAGGACGTCGCCGAGACGTGGACGCTCTATGCCCAGTCGTTGCAGCAAGCTGGCCGCACCAAACAGGCCGAAGAGGCGCTGCGTCGAGCGGCCGACCTCAAGGCGCTCAACGCACCGACGGCCGTCGCCGCCGCGCCGAGCAAGCCGCGCAGCTGACCGCAATCGACCCAGCGACTTTCGCTCGGAGCGGGCCGATTTTTCGCGGTCGGCGGCGATCGGTTGGCTGTCCGCGTTTTTGGCGGGCTGATAGCATATCGGCGGTCTGTTCGTTCCAAGTCGATCGTCCCCGCATGATCGACGGCACGTTGTTCGTCACCGCATTCGCAGGAGCCACCGATGGGCTTGTTCGAGGGGAAAAAGGGGCTGATCTTCGGGATCGCCAACGACCATTCCATCGCTTGGGCCATCACCGAAAAGCTGCACGCCGAAGGGGCAGAGATGGGCTTCTCCCATCTGCCGGACAAAGATCCGGAACGTCCGCGGATGGAACGACGGGTGCGGAAACTGGTGGAGCCGCTGGGAGCCAAGCTGATCCTGCCCTGCGACGTGACCCGTGATAAGGACCTCGACCGGATTTTCGCCGCGGCCAAGGAGCAACTCGGCCCGCTCGACTTCGTCCTGCACTCGGTGGCTTACGCTCCTCTCGAAGATCTGCAAGGTCCGGTGTACAACGTCAGCCGCGACGGCTTCAAGCTGGCGATGGAAATCAGCGTCTACAGCCTGCTGACCATCGCCCGCCGTGCCCGCGAGGCGCTCAAGCCGGGGGGCAGCCTGCTCACGCTCACCTACCTGGGGGGCGAAACCGTGATCCCCGGCTACAACGTGATGGGCATCTGTAAGGCGGCGCTGGAAAGCTCGACCCGCTACCTGGCCAACGAGCTGGGGGCGAGCAACATTCGCGTCAACGCTCTCTCGGCCGGGCCGCTCAAAACGCTCAGCTCGTCGGCCGTCGGCGAGTTCGATCAGATGCTCAAGCTCTACACGACGTTCTCACCCTTGAAGCGCAACATTTCGCCCGAGGAAGTCGCCAACGCCGGCATGTATTTGTTGAGTCATCTCGCCGGCGGCATCACCGGGGAGACGCTGCACGTCGACGCCGGTTACCACATCATGGGTGCCCCGCCGGCCGACATGCACGCCAAGCTGTGACGCCGACGGACGAACCGCGGGAGCGCGTGGCGATCGCTGTCGTCGAGCACGCGGGACGGTATCTCGTGGGGACGCGGCGGGCCGACCAGGCGCTCGCCGGCCGGGCCGAGTTCCCCGGCGGACGCTGTCTGTCCGGCGAAGAGGGCTCCGCCTGTGCCGTCCGCGAGTGTCGCGAGGAGACGGGGCTGGCGGTCACCGCCGTCCGCCAGTTGGTCGCGTGCCGTCATACGTATCCGCACGGGGAGCTTGAGCTCGAGTTCTGGCTGTGCCGGCCGGCCGCTGATCAGGACGTGGACCCGGTGGCCGGCGGTTTTCGCTGGGTGACGGCAGAGTCGTTAAAGTCGCTCGATTTTCCCGAAGCGAATCGGGCCGTGCTGGAAATTCTTTCCGCGGGCCCCAAATCCGCGAGCTAGATTTGCCCGTCGGCACTTGCAAGTTGCCGTCTCAGCGTTGTCGTCTCAGCACAGGTCGGGCCACCTCGTACGCTCCTCTGCCTTCGGATCGCACCATGTTCCAGAACATGATGGTCACTGCCCGCGGCTACTACGCGTTCTACGGTCGCTTCTTTGCCGACCAGTGGTACGGCCTGAACCCGGTTCGCTACGGCGTGCTCTTGATCGGCGTGGGCGTCTTCGGCTGGTTGCTGATGAAGTCGGGCAACAAGCGGACCTAGCTCGCCGACCGATCGCCGGGTCCGTCCGAAGACTCTTCGATGCCGGGACGCGGCCGGCCACTTCTGCGACGGCTCCGTCGCTCACCCCGAGCGCCTGCCAGGCCCGCTCACCAGCACGGCTTCGTCGTCGCGACCGACGGCGGCCTGAACCACGTCACGCACGATCTCGGCATCCGCAGTCTGTTTCTTCGCGAATTCGCACTTGATGCCAATTATTTACCCGACTAGGATTCGAACCTAGACTAACAGGACCAAAACCTGTTGTGCTACCATTACACCATCGGGTAATTACCGGGGTTTTCTGCTAGTCGCCCGGTTGCTTGACACCCAATCTGACACCCGATACGCTTGAGACCATCGAAAGCACCCGCACAGTTGACGCTGTCGGGTGCCGGCATCACCGGCTTTTCAGGGGGGTGACGCGATGGCTGATCTTACTCAGGCCAAACGAAAGAGCAAGACGGACAGGGACTTCCCGCTATGGCTGCATCCGAGCGGGCGCTGGTGCCGCAAGATTCGCGGCCAGTTCCACTACTTCGGCCGAGATCAGCAAGCCGCAATCGAGGAATGGCTGCGCGTCAAAGACGACCTGTTCGCCGGCAGGCCGCGGCCGCCGAAGGGCGGCGGACTTACCGTCGCGGACCTGTGCAATCAGTTCCTGACGGTCAAGCGACACCTGCTTGACACCCGCGAGTTGTCCCCCCGCACGTGGCAGAGCTATTACCAGTCGTGCGCGAAACTGGTGGCGGCACTGGGCAAAAGCCGGCTGGTCGATGGGCTCACGGCCGGCGATTTTGAGTCGCTTCGCGCAACACTGTCCGAGGGCCGCGGCCCGGTCACACTTCGCGGCGACGTGCTCACGATCCGGATGGTTTTCAAGTACGGCTATGAGAATGGTCTGATCGTCAATCCGGTTCGCTACGGGCAAGGCTTCAAGATCCCGCCCAAGGCTGTGCTGCGGCGGGCACGACAGGCGGCCGGCCAGCGGATGTTCCAGGCTGACGAGCTGCGAAGGATCCTCGAGACCGTCGACCAGCCGCTGCGGGCGATGGTGCTCCTGGGGATCAACTGCGCATTCGGTGCGACCGACGTCTCAAGTTTGCCGGAGGCGGCCCTCGACCTGGCCGGCGGTTGGGTGACGTTCCCTCGACCGAAAACGGCAATCGAGCGGCGCTGCCCGCTATGGCCGGAGACGGTTGTCGCACTCCGCGAGGTGCTGAAGGACCGGAGGGAGCCGAAGGCCGTCGAGGACGCTGGGCTCGTGTTCCTGACCCGCTGCCGGCAGCGGTGGGTCCGGCTTGGGGCTAAAGGAGCGGTCATCGACGCGGTGGCGTGCGAATTCGCCAAGGTGCTCAAAGAGCTGGGCATCAAACGGCCGCGGCTGGGCTTCTACGGCTTGCGCCACACGTTCCGAACCGTGGCGGACGAGGTTCGAGACGATCCGGCCGTCGATCGCATCATGGGCCACACAGACGGCAGCATGGCGGACGCGTACCGCGAGCGAATCGGAGACGAGCGATTGAAGCGCGTTGCCGATTACGTCCGCGCGTGGGTCTTTCCGAAGCGTAAGACGCGAGTAAAATAACCGCGTCGGGTTGTCGCTCGCGGATTGCAACATGCTGGCGACCGAAGCGGCTCGGCGGGTTGATCGCGAATTCTGCTTTCCTCGCGGTCCCCCGCCCGACCCGAGGAAAGCAGGCCCACGGATGAATCGCACTTTGCGCGAACAAGTTGCCCTAGCCAAACAGACGGAACTGGACCGCGCGGCTGCCGCAGACGCGGCTGCAATTCACATCGCGCGAATGCGTGCAGCACACCGGGACGTGATCGCCGCGATACTACTAGAATTCAGCTTGGACTGGTTGTGGGACCCGGAAGCAGTCGAGGCGCCCGATCAGTGGCAGGAGCTTTTTACGGTATGGCTCCGCAGACTCGTGAACGCAATCATTTTTGGCGACTTTCAAATGAACGTGCCGGCGATGCGTGTTCCGCCAGACGCTCCGGCCGATACCCACGCCGCTTGGAGTGTGGCAATCGCGCTGCTCAAAGCAGCGCTTAGAAATCCCATGAGGATACGCGAGTTGGTCGACGAGTGCGGCGACCTTTTCAGCTTGCGGCTCGCTTTCGGTGATAGGGCCAGGATGCGACAGAGCATCTGCGGCGAGCAGGGCCTCGCAGTGCCGGTTCAAGAGAACGCCCCGACGCGTGGCGCGTCCGCCGGGAACCGGCCCGACACACACATGGAGCGACTCGGAAATGAAAGTCATTGAACGCGACGGGCGCACATTTATCGAACGACGCTTAAGCGCAGACCGCACCGATTTGCTTGAGGTTCGACGGCAGTCAGCTCCCAACGGGGACGAGTATCTAAACCTCGCGGCGTGGGCTCTCGACTTCAACCAAGACATCCACAAACTGTTTCGATGGCGGCAAACAAAACGCTGCCCTGCGAACGACGGGAAATCCCTGCCGTTGCATCTCCTGACAGTCGAGACATCCTCGGGGCGCGGCAGAAGAAGCTGCCGCGTGCCGTTCATTCTTAGAAGCGACGCCGCGCGATTAACTCCCGAGCGAAGCGCTACGCCCTGCAAGAAGAAGACCGATCGTTTTCTATGGGAGGGGAAATGGGTGCGGGCGAAGTGGTCGCTCTTTGAATTGTTCCACGTGCCGCGTGGGCGCCCTGCCCATCGGGCTTTCAAAAAGTACTTGCCCGCATTTGAACGCGTACTCTCGCCGATCACGGGGCACTGGGTCCAGATCGTTCGTGAGGAAGCGTTGTTTGCCGGGCTGCGCGCTATCAGGCTGATCGGGAACTGCCGCCGAAGCTCAAGGGAAGGCCCGCAATCTGGCTCAGTGACTTTTCCAAACGCGTCTATCGAGCACGGGAGGGGTCAGACCCGCCGAACGGATGGGACTACAATGCGGTGGCGCAAGACGTCTGCAAGACCTCGATCAAAAAGAAAAAGGGCTGTCGCCATTTGGGTGGGAGACGCCTTCGCGCCGCCCGGGAGAAAGTCCATCCGCAGCGCATGTATGTCGATGAGGGGGACGCGGAGGAGATTCTCGCCGCGATCGACGCCGAGCGCGTGGGGAGTGTGCCGACTGGCAGAAACGGTGGGTTGTCCGGTTCCGAGATCCGCCGACGGTTCGGAGTCAGCCTGAAGCAGCTCTATCGCTGGGAAGCCGACGGGCTGATCCAGCCGACGACGACTCTGCACGCGACGCATGGGGAATCAAAGACGGACGCCCACAGAAGCTGTACCAGCCGGATCAGATTGAGGCGGTGGCCAGCGAGGTGTGGCATGCGCCGGACGGCTATTTGACCGAGCTGCAGCTTGCGGAACGTTTTTGCGCTGACACAAAGGCCAAGCGGGTTTATCTGCGCAATCTGCTGGCCGGCAAAAACCTGTTGGCCGATGGCGTTTCGCCCGGCAAGATCGACCGGGTAAAAGATCCCCGGCGGCGCAACGGATTCCATTACAACGTGTCTGGAGCCGAGGCGGCATTCGACGCATTGACTGCGACGTCTAAGCAGTCTCGCGCAGGATGGCTTAAGGAGAGGGCGCGCAACGAGCGCTGGCGACAGGAGAAGGAGCGCGGGGTGAAACCCTGCGTGCTTCGCGACCTGGCAATTGCGGAGGATCCCTGCTTCCCATCGGGCAGAGAAGGCTTGAGAAAGGTGATGCGCGGTATCAGATCAGCGAAAAAACCCGGCAAGAATAAATAAGGAATCGTCGGTTTTTCGGCGGATTGGCGAAGATTTGTACCCTCCCCAAAAAGATTTGTACCCCTTCCGATATTGACGTGTACCCTACCGGACGCGCGACGATTGGCGAATGCAATCGGATGCAAAAGGATGGCTGAGCCCGCCGCAGGTCGCGGCTCGCTATCACTTTCGAAGCGGGAAGGGCCTTCTCTGGATCCGTCTAGGGCAACTCCGCGCCGTTAACGTTGCCGAGAACCCCAACGGCAAACGGCCGCGATGGAGAATCAGCCAGCAAGCTCTCGATGAATTCCTGGCTGCGCGGGCGAATCGCGCTCCTGTTCCCGCGTCCCGACGTCGAAAGCGGCACCCGCCGGTCATCGAGTATTTCCGATGCCGCGACCACGGCGGAGATCGACGTCGAGGCGATCGTCGACACGTCAACTTGGCCCAAAGGCACGGCAGCAGCGGCGATATGGTTTCGCGGCGCTGTCGATCGTCTGCCCAAGTCGGCATTCACACTGACCACGGGCGTCGTCGTCGCTGACCCTCAGAAGTTCTACTCGTCTCTGATCGCTGACATCGACGCTGGGCCATCTGGGCCTCGTGCAGCCCTTATCGAAGCCGACCTCGACGTGCTGCGGATTAAGTTCGGTCCCAAACGGGCGGACTTCATGCGGCCAACGGCTCGAGCCCGCGGCTATTCTCCGGCCTGGGACAAGTTGCGGGCTGAGCACGTCGCCGCGAACCCTTTTTGCGTCGAGCATTTAGCTCGAGGCGAGCAAGTCGCAGTATTTGAAGTTCATCACGAGCCGGCGGTCGATGGGCCGGACGATCCCGCATTCCTGGACCGCACCCGCCTGCGATCTCTTTGCCGCGCCTGTCATGCACGGCGAACCGTTGAGCAGAAACGGCAAGGCGCAACGACCCCGTGGCGAAAAGCGGGGGCAGCATGACGATCAAGTATTCCACCGAAAGTATCACGCAGATTCACGACTGCGCGGAGGAACTTCTCAGCGTCGGTTTGCTGGGAATGAAAAAGCCCGCTGTGACAAGCAGCGGGCGAGACCAAGTAGGAGACAGGTTTCGGTTCGCGGGACGTTATCCAGGGACAATTGCCATCAACCAATGTTGATTGTCACAAAAAGGGACCGCGCCATCAATCCGAGCAGTCGGATTTGTGGAGGATCAGCGCTTAACAGGTCGCGCTGTTGCGTCGGGCTGAGCAAGCCGAGAGGCCGAAGGGTCAGCCCAAAAGGGAATGCCGACAAAGGAAAGTGTTTACCGCGAGCCACGCGGGTTTCGCCCGGCAACGCGCAGCTAGTTGATGCTGCAACCGCCCATGCGTCCGGGTCGCCAAGGTCATGCACACTAAACCTGCCAGTAATCAAGCTCCCTACGCACCGTCGAGAGGCGGATCTGAAACGTCTCCGAAAATTAGAGTCGCGCCGCCGTTTTTCAGTTTTCATTCAAATTCTGGATCTGGACTTGGACTTTTAGATCAAAGTCGGGTTCCGGGGTCTTTTGAAGACTGACAAGCGGGGTGTTTCTTCCGGTCAATGACCGGGGGAATGGGCGTTCTGCGCCCTGACGGGATGAAACGAGTGGCGAATCAATGACCACGACCAAGGGGAAGCGTTGACCTTGAACACCGACCAGTTACGTATTGCAGCCAACGAGATAAGGGCAGCATCAACAATGCCAGATCATCCAATGCAGACTTGGTACGCAGCCGGTGACGACGGCAAGGTGCTCTGCACATTCAAGAGCTGCTGCGCCCCAATCGTCGGGCAGTCAGTTCTCTTCGACGACGGCCGCTTCGTGGGAAGGCGGACGATCCTGGGATACGCATGGGACAAGCAGCGCGGCGAGTGGCGCATCAGACTGTCGACGGGGCTCGACCCTTCGCACGCACAGCCGCGCCAAGGCAACGCGGGGCAATAGAAAGGTGGTGGCTATGACCAAGAGGTGCAGCCTTTCGACCGGATACCGCACTTCGCTCGCGTATGTTTCTTCGCAAACCCGGTTCAAACAAAACCTGATGAACGCTAAGCAGTCCAAACCAGCCAAACCAGAACACAAACCGCCCGCACATTTGCGACCCTCGACGGCTCGATGGTTTTGTTCGGTTCTGGAAGATTACCAGCTCGAGCCGCACCACGTTCGTTTGTTGAGTTTGGCCTGCGAAGCCTGGGACCTCGGCCAGCGAGCCAGAGAAATCATCGCCAAGCAGGGTTTGACGTTCGAAGATTTTCGCGGGCAGCCGCGTCCGCGTCCCGAGGTGGCCATCGAACGCGACAGCCGACTCAGTTTCGCCAGATTGGTCAGGGAGTTGGGCCTCGACGTCGCGGATCCAGATCAAGCACGGCCGCCACGAACGAGAGGAGGCCGCTAATGCCGGTGAAACGCCGACGCTTGCGAAGGTCGGGCCGGTTCGATTGGGACAACCTTGGCCTGAACGACATTTTCCACCTCGCCTACGGCTCGCTGCCGCATCGCGTCGACAACTCCGTCTTCCGCACTAAGGACGACCTTCGCGAAGCCTACGAGGCGTGCCGTGAGCGTCTGGTGACGGTGGACGGGCTCGACGACGGTTTCGGCGGCGACTCGTGGCACAACCAGCCGGGGACACGCTGCCGGGCATTCTGGAAGTTTGAGGCGACCGAGCGTCCGAAGTGCATCGGCTGGCGAACGGAGCGATTCAAATTCTGGATGATCTGTGCGAACCCCTTGGCCGTGGCGAATGGCGTCAAGGTGGGCGACCGAATCGGCCGGCACAAGGTCTACGAGTGCCAAGAGGACGTCCTGCGTCGGATCGGAGCGATTGGCGAAGACGAGGAGGCGCTCCTCGATGCCGTCAAACGGAAAGACGCCGTGCACGTTCGCAACGAGCCCGCGGACTGTCGTTGTCGGGTCCACGGCAAGCACCGAACGTATCCGCACCAGCTGGCACCATATCTCACACATGAAGGAAAAACATGAACCCCCGACAATTGAACCAACGATTCGCAGAATCGGCCAAGCGGCGACAAGCCGCGGCTATGTCCCGCTTGCGGGCGACTGCCGCGACGTTGGCCACTGAAGAGAGCGTCAGCGACCAAGAGTTGAACGCCATCGAGAGCGCCCTGGTGATTGCGAACATCACGCGGTCGGCGTTTCTGCAAATGGTTGCGTCGCACTACGAAGTCGATGCCCTGCGCCGTCAGATTGGCGAATCGGCGGCCGAGGCCGCAATCCAAGAGCGCCTGGCCGCGGCGAATCGCGAGCGCGACGCGGTGCTCAAGACTGGCGAATCGATCTTGCCGTGGAACGGTTCCCACGTAGACGTCCGCCGTCACGACGATCAGTCGCGTGACTATTGTCGGCGCCTAGCGGACGCGAACAAAAGGGTGCGAGAAGTCGGCGCGGAGCTGGCAACGCTCAAGGCCCGCGAGAAGCGCCTCCAAGAATTGGAATTGACGGCCGTCTGACTGATGAAAACCGTCGAGCAATCAATTTTGCGAAACATCGCCATCTTGACCCGGAACGCGGAGCGACAAGCGACGCGCTCACGTCGAGAGGGCGACCGCAGCGGACTGGCATCCGCACTGCAAACCATTTCCGCCCTGGACCGGCTCGCTGCCGGATTTATTTCAACGAAGGACAACGACAATGCGACAACGTGAAACACCCGCCCGCATCCTCGCGATTTGCGAACGGGAATCCGCGCGAGTGGCGCAGCTATACAACAGCCTGCGACCTGGCAGCACCTATCGCGCGACGACGGCGACCGTCGAGCCGCCAAAGCCGAAGAGGCCGGCGCTCGGTACGTTTCAACTAGAATCGCCGTGCGGCCACGCGGCTATTCACGAAAGCTCTCACGTAAGTTGCGGTTTAGCTCATCGAGCGCGAGTGGTATCCGCACTGATCCGTCTAAATAAGACCTCGCACCGTGCGTAGCGCGGAGGGAGAATGATCTGGAGTAGAAAACAGGCTTGGCTCTAAGGTTGTGGGTGATAGACGACCACAATCCCCGGAGACCAAGCCATGGATGGCCATCTTCGTCTTTCGACGCGGGAACGCAAGACGTGTTTGAAGACCTTGCGGACAGCGCGGACGGCTCGGCGAGCACTGGTCCTGTTGTTGCTGGCCGAAGGACGTTCCTACCGCGAGATCCGCGCGGCCACCTTTGCCAGCCCGACTTTGATCCGCTCGGTGAAACGGGAGTTTGCGACAGGTCGGCTGGGAATGGCTTTGCGAACCGAAGAACAACCAGACACAGTTCCTTCGTGGCTGATTTTCGTCGTGCGGTGGCTGTTGAAGTCGACGCCGCAGGACTTCGGCTTCTTCCGGAGCCGCTGGTCGTGCGGTCTGTTGGCCTTGCTGTTGTGGGAACAGGAACGCATCCGCGTGAGCCCCGAAACGGTCCGCCGGGGGATGCACCGGCGGGAGTTTGTCTGGCGTCGTCCCCGGCCGGTCGTCGGGCCGCGCGATCCGGAGCATGCCCGGAAGCTGCAGCAAATCCAGCGATTCATCGGACAACTGCCGGCCAACGAGACCGTTGTGTTCCAAGACGAAGTGGATGTCCATTTGAACCCCAAGATCGGGTCGATGTGGATGCGTCGCGGCCAGCAAGCCGAGGTCGTCACGCCAGGCAACAACGAAAAACGGCATTTGGCTGGATCGCTTCACTGGCGGACAGGACGGCTGTTGTTGTCGGCTCCAGGAAAGCAACGCAACGCGGCGCTCTTCGTGGCCCACCTCGACGACCTGCGTCGGCAACTGCGGTCCTATCGGGTGATCCATGTGGTCTGCGACAACGCCAAGTTCCACGATTGCCGCGCCATCCGCGATTACCTGCTTCAACACCCCGGTCGAATTGTCCTCCACTTTCTTCCGAAGTACGCGCCCGAGACGAATCCCATCGAGCGCGTCTGGTGGCACCTCCACGAGACGATCACCCGCAATCACCGCTGTCAGTCGATCGACGAACTCCTGCGAGAAGTCACCGATTGGCCCGCGGCTCAAAAAACATTTTTCCTGCAAACGGCCAGCTTCACAGACCTGTACTCCTTAGCCGCTTAGCGCTCCGCTTCGGTGGAGGTTTTATTTAGACGGATCAGGCGTGACAAACTTTTCGCACATCCCGCCTAGCGAAAACCTGACGATCTCCCTGGCTGGCTGGGCGGGCCAACGTCTGTTTGGCATCGGTTATACGAATGAAAGTGCCGCGGACGATCTTCGCCAAGCGGGCATCAGCTATGACTCACATGGAGACCATATTGAATACTTAGTGAATTGCATCGCTGACAATCTTTCCAGTCACCGGGCTTTTATCGCGGAACTCGCCACGCGGTTGTGGAACGCTTGTCCGGCGCCGGTTCTCGAGAACGAAATCAATCATCTCTGGGAATCGTTCCGCAAGTGATGGGACGGGTGCGATGGAAAGCCCATCTTCTGGCGCGGTTCGGAAACATTCGCACGAGCCGCGCTGGGGATGGGCCAAAAAAGGGAACCGAATCAATGCGGTGTCTACGCCGCTCAGCGCATGAACTTGAGCGCGACGACGACCGCAGGGATTCCGAGGTAAAACATCGCTTGGAAGAAACGGTAAATGATGTCGTTTCCCTCGCCGGCGGCTTTCCGAATGAGCGTATCGAAGGCGACCGCTACAGAGATTACGGTCGCGACCACAAGTGTAACGGCAGTCTTCGACGCGCTCAAAGATGCCCGGCTGAATCGTCTTACGGTCTCGATCTGAGCCCTGTTTCGCCGCACAGTGTCCCAGTGTTTGCTCTCACGTTCGCGGTCTTGTTGGACCCTCCACTCCTGCCAAGCCCCAAGTTCTTCTTGGCTTCGACACGGCTTGCCCTCAAACCAATAGATTTGACGTGTGCAATGCCGGCATGCGGCTGGCTCGCCATCGATCGGGCCATTGCACGACGGGCAATTGTTGCCGGTGTGGGGCTTGGGCGCGTTCGCGGAAACTGCGCCGAGAATCGACATCAGCAGGCCGACGACGATGAGCAGGAGCCCGAGCGGCGGCATGAGACAAAGCAGCAGGAGCCCGACGAAGACGAAGAGCGAGCCAAGCGATTGCATTCAACCGCACCTCTGATCGACACTTTTTGGGCAACGTCAGGGGGTGCGGAGATGGATCGCACGAGCCAGCGGACGTCAACGCCAGCAGCATGCGGCCGGATCGAATGGGAATCAAGAGGCTTTGTGGCGAAATTCGAGGCCGGATCAAGCGACGTCAGCGGGACTTCGCCGCAGCCCGCTTTGCCCGTCGCCACTCCCAAGGTGGCTCGGGATGAGGATCAGCCCACAAGCCGCGTTGATGCTCGCGAGCGTCGTTCTCCGCGGCGGTGAACTCGCCAGGCTTGTCGTATTGGACATAACGCCAAGCGAAGCCATCGCTCACCATCTCCATGTTGATGAAGCGATCGGCCAGATAAATTCGTCCTACTTCGCGCTTGTACCGATCAACGTCGATGACCTCGAGGCGGATCGTCTGCCGGAACACTTTGCCGGCGAGATTCTCGCGGGACCTTGTGCCGAACGCTTGGCCCTTCTCGGGGGCATCGATGCCAGCCAAGCGAATCTTGTGTTGGACCTTGGAGTCGTCGAGGACAGTCAGCGTATCGCCATCAGCGATCGCGACGACGCGGCCGGTCAGCTCGTAATGCGGCTTGGCGGCAAGAGCAGTTGTGGCGATCGCCAGCAAGACAACAGTGACGGCCAGACGGCGGCTCACTCGATCGGCTCGCCGAGGGCCATCTCGTGCAAGCTGTCGTCGCCAGCCCACTCCGCCCACTGGCGCGAAGGTGTCGGGCCATTGCGTACAGATCGTCTCGATGTGACTCCGGTGTTTCAGGGTTGTCACGACGGGCAATGATGCGCCGGTATTCCTCAACGATGGCGACGGAATCGAAAGTCTGGACTTGGTGGGCCCTGCGCTCCATCTTTGCCGTTCTCCGTAACAGCCATGGTGGAAAATCCGTTGGGTCTAATGATGCCCGCAGGTTAGCCGGGATTCAAGCGCCTACGATTCTGCGGGGAGCGGTGTCACCTGCCCAGCCTCTTTGCGACCGAGGCCCGACGCGGCGTGCAAGCGATTCAATCGCGCCTCGTTGGCCTGCCACTGGGATTCGAGGGAGTCGCGGTCCGTCATCGGTGCGGATCCTGATCTTGGACACCGGATGGCGCGGCCAACGCTGGACGGACGGCGGCGTTGGAGGGTCTGGAGGAACAGCCCCCCAAAAGATGCCCGAATCATGCATCCCCTTCTGGTACTCGGGGCCTTTCTCCGACTGTTCGGCGTTTCGGCGAGCATCCATCACTTCACGTATCGATGGCGCCAAGACGGCCGCGCTAATGACAACGGTGATGATCAAAACAATTTTGACGTACCCTGTCGGCAATCTGGGGCGATTACGCATCTTTGCGGCTCCGGCGCTCCCCTTCGGTCGGCCGATCGGAAAGGCGGAGCGGGTTCGGGTCCGCAATCCGGTGGAACTTCATCGCGAGAGCAGCGACGGCCCTGAGGGCGTCGTTTGTCGCGACAGCCAGCGGCACGCGAGGTCGGCTGACTGCGTGCCAATGAGGGCTAGGTTTTGCGTTAACCAATAGAAAAGCAGCGCAAGGACCGCCGTGATCGCCAGCCACAACAGGAGCCACATCAGAAAAGCCTTCAGGGATCGCGTCGGCTTCTCAATCATCGGCACCCTTCGGCTGCACAAAAAGTCCTACGACTGCGCCAATCGCGCCGCCAATGATGGGTGATACGAGAACTCGTTTCACGGCGACCTCCCGTTGATCGGCGTCATTTCGCGGCGGTTATAACGCGAAAAACTCACGCCCGCTCATGCCGCGATTGTACCGGGAGCGGGGGGCTTTGGTGGTCAGTCACTAGGCGGGCTCAATCTGCCGCCGATTCCACCGAGAAGGTGCGGCCAATCCCCTTGAACGCCGGTGGCAATTTGCGGATCGCGGTGCTCGCCTCCTCGTATGTCACGAAAAGGCCAGCGCTCTCGCGGGGCGTGATCGTGCGAACGCCCTCACCGTTTGCTGCGCTCAGCCAAAACATGCCGCCGGTGCGGCTCGTTAGCTTGACCACGAACCTCATGCCCTTGATTGTACCGGGAGCAGCAAGTTGATGTACCGGGTGGTGTCCGTGTTTGAAACCGGGTTTTTCGCGTTTGGCACGGGAGTTCAGGCCGCAACGGTGCCGATGAAGAGTTAGGTGGTTGCGCTTTCGAGACACGCCGTGTCACTATGCGGCGTGTTTTTTTTGCGCGCTAAGGTTTGCAGACGGTCACCCGGCGGCCCGGACATTTTCAGTCCCGTACGAATTCTGCTTACGCGCCATGCCGTGTTGGGCGACTAGAATCCGCCTGCCATGCCCTTCGTCGTTCAAGCAGACTTCTCGACGGGCGACAGCCGATGGTTGTCGCCCCCACGCCGCGCGGGCCGCAGTTGAGGCCATGCGCGGCAGCGACCAGGCGAACGGCGTTAGGCTCTCTGTCGAAGCAGCCGACGGTGGCGTGCCGTCCGCCTAGCGTGGCTCGTATTGCCCCCCACGCAGCGAATGGAAGCCGGGCGACTGTACCTTGCGAAAGTCGGGCGTGCTGTCCAAGTCACCTGGCCGGGCCCTCATCCGCTCTTCGGGAGAGAGCGCTTCCCACTTTAAGCGGGCCTCGCGGATCGTCGCTCATGCCGTCATTCTAGGCGGCGAATCACGCCATGCCCGACCACTTCCGCGACTCGGCATCGGCGGGACGTCCAAGCCCGAGCTGCCACTCGATGGTGTCCTGCTCGCCTTCCAGACGCTCAGCGTCCGCGGCGTGCATCTCGCGGTCAAGGCCGGGCATTGCGGCTATGCGATTCAGCTCGCGCTCGTTGGCTTGCCAGCGGGCATCGAGGGCGTACGGGTCGAGAGATTCGGTGTCCATGGCGCATGGCATGAGCGACAAGGCGGCCGAAAACAAGAGGTGTCAGTCTCAACGCCGTAGCGAAATGCTCCAGCCAGTGAGAAAGTGGATCACCCAATACACCGTTAAGATGACCGCGGGGAAATACGCGATTGAGAAAAGCCGCTCGCTGAGTGCTTTCATTATCCTTGATCCTCCCTCTTCAGGATAATTCGCCGCCCAGCCTTCATTGGCGGTCGAAAACTGCAGTTTTCAACCTGACCGCGTTGATTTTCGACAACACGACGTCAGGCTTGGCGTGCTCAGCGTCGCTGGGGTGGCCGCGATGTCCATCTCCCCCGCGTGCTCGATGGAGCACGGGCCGCGGGGCTGTTTTTGGAACGGGCTTGGGCGCTTCACCGATTGCGGCGGCCGGCCACTGACTCGCGACGGGATGCCCTGGGATGACGAACCGAACGCCGAGAAACCGATTCATCGCGCGGCTCCGCGAGCGTACGACGGACACCGGGAGGCAGCCAGTGTGACTCGACCGGCTCGCCGTGGTCGCGCCATTCTTTGGCGCTCCACGTCGCCTGAATCTCCCGGCAGCGCTCGCGGATCTCTTCAGGGCTCGGGAGATGGTTGGGCTGCTCCGACATCGCGAGCGAAATTTAGCAAAACGAAAGGGACGTTGAACATGGCGAAGGACCATCTCCCCGCGGCTGCGACTAGGTAGCCTTTGGGTTATCGACGCAGCCGCGGGCTTTTTGGAGAACACACCGATGCCACGTGAACCGCGATGGGCGAACGACGCGACGCGACGAGTCGCACATGGGCTCTTGAAGCTGTGCCAGCCGGCGGCCGAGCCCAGCGATCAAGAGCCGATCGACTGGCCGCAGGTCATCGCGTGGCTGGAGCGTCAGCGCGACGCGGCGATTCGGAAGCGGGACGCACGGAGGCGACCGAAGACCTAGGGGGGGTCGGCCCGATGGGGTGGGTCGCCGGCTTTTGCTAGCTGGCCCAGAAATGACCAGCGCAATACACCGCGCGCCACCCTGTTTGAACCATCTCCCCGCGGTTCTAACGGACGGGGGCCGCGGGGTGTTTTTTGACTCGCACGAATTGACTCGGATGCGACAATTAAGGAATATGCCCCACATTGTGGCTCTCCGCGACGTAGGGTTGTGCGGGGGACGCCCATAGGTTCCGAATGAGCGGCGAATCGGCAAATCGCGTGAGTAAAAACGTCCCTGCGGTCGACTACGCGAACCCCCCCGTTGTCGAAACCATTCTCGGCATTCAATTCGAGCCGCTCCGTGAATTCTCGAATGCCCACGGCGGCCTCTTCTGGGCCCAACTCGACAACAACCAATGGCCGAGCGTTACCGATGCGACTCCGTTGGAGGCCCAGTTTGAGCATTTAGCCGAAACAGAGAAATGGGTGGCGCCAAGTTTCGCCCTCCGAGTTGCTGAAAATTTGCCATCGCGCCTGATGATCCGCAACAAAGACGATGATCGGCTCATTCAACTCCAAAACGGGCGGCTTCATTTGAATTGGCTTGGCCACGAGGGCGCGGACTATCCGCGGTTTGAGAGAATGCTCGAAGAGTTTCAAGGAATTAGCGCAACTCGCAGCATTCGTCAAAGAACGCAACCTTGGGGAACTGCGACCCAATCAATGGGAAGTCAGCTATTTGAACCACATCCCCAAGGGAACAGTTTGGAAGGACGTAAACGACTGGGGATTTTTTAGGCCACTGGAGGCAGTTAAGCACATTTCTACGAGGGTGCTCCTCGAGACCTTTCACGGAGAATGGCACTTCATCATCCCGCCAAACTACGGGAGGCTTCACGTTGAGTGGAGGCACGGTAGGGCAACCAAATCTTCCGAAGAATTGGTCGCGCTGAACCTGACCGCCAGAGGTCCCATTCGAGTCGGGAAGGAAGGGCCTGGAGTGGAGCACGCGTGGGAAGGATTGCGAGTTGGGCACGACGCAATCGTCTTCTCATTTCGTGATTTTATGTCGGAACAGGCAAATACCCACTGGGGACTAAAGCCATGAGCGTGGGATTCGATGAACCAAGCAAAGCGATCACAAAGAGCCCAATCCGATCCCTTCGGACGGGTGTCGTCGCCAGAGAGGCTTTTGCTACACCTTCGCCCCATCAGTCGGCGCGAGCTGCCGCGATGAATGAATGGAAGTCCTTCGTTCAAAAGCTAGAACTCTGGACGCTATCGGCCGGAAAGGTTGACGAAGACGGGCTGCAAGAGCCTTCCATGAACGCAATTGGGGCCGCGGCCGAGATCATTGGCACGCTCCGCAGTCAGCAAGTTAAGCCATTGACGCGGATGGTTGTTGACGGCGCGGGCGGACTAGCCATGAAATGGATCGACGGGGAATCGATGATCTCAATCGAGATCGATCAGGACGGCACGTCCGAGTTATTGCAGTTCATGGGAAATCGGCTGGTTTTGCAGACGCGAGTGCCCGGCATTCCGAACTGAAGGCCAATCCTTAACGCCGTAGCCGAGTTGCGCGGATTGGTGCCGCATGTCCACTGGTCCGCAGCCCAAGCCGCTTTCGGACGACGAGCTTCTCTTTCGGCGCATTCCGAAGAGCACGGAGTGGTATCACCCCGGAGAGGATGTGCTCGTCGACGAACAGGCGTTTCGTCCCAGCGACTCGGACACCACGGGGCTGTCGCTCGAGAGGGCACGATCGACCGAAAACCCCGAGTTCATGAGCGCAGAGCAGATGGCCACCGGGTCTAATCCGAGCGGATACGTGATCGCCGTTTTGTCAGTGAGAGACCTTCTGGCCAATGGTGTTGCGATTGAGCCCAGAATCGAAGGCGCCGGGCCAGGGCATGTGGAACTCCCGGAACTTACGCGCAACAGTCGATCGACTTCTCGAGGCAAAGAGCTGAAGCGAATCCTGTCGCGCGCGGTGATTCGAGTTGAGGACCCTGGGAGCCATGCCGCTGCAGCGTGCTAAATGCGTCAGACCTCATCAGCGAAGCGTACATATCCCATGCCGACAATATGGGTGTCACTGACACCCGCAAACGGTCATAAACGGCACTTTTCGGGCGTTTGCAGAGAAGGCCGGAAAGAGCCTTTCGCCCTGGAAAACAAGCCATTTCCCGCAAATCTCTCGTAACGGCCGGTTACAACCAAAACCTGTTGTGCTACCATTACACCATCGGGTAGCTCCGGCCCCGTCCGTCGCGCATTCCGGCGGGGCACCGCGCGGGAAGTTTAAGCGAAGCGCAGCGACCCGGCAAGCAAAAGCTGCCGTCGGCCGCACCGCCGGCGATGAATTCTGGTAGCCAGCGACGAATCGATTCCCCACGTTTGGAGGGAGGAGTTGCTATGGGCATCGGGCCGCATCATTCGCTCTGGGCCGCCGCCTTGCTGCTGGGCGGATTCTGCGCGGTCGCACTCGCACTGGCACAAGCCGCCGACACCATCGGCACAGCCAAGCCCGAAGCACCAAAGACACTGTCGAAAGCGGCGACGCCACCCGACCTCGACGGCGTCGCGCGAACCATCTTCGCGATCACGGACGTGGTGCTCGACCACCATATCCAGCCTGTGTCGCGTCAGGAGATGATTCTCACCGGACTGCGGGGGGCCTTTGCGTGGAAGAACCTGGCAGCGCCCGAACTCAGCCGCCGTGTCTCCAACCTGCGTACGGCAGATGAACTGGCGGCCCTGCTTAAGGAGCTTTGGCCCAAGCTCACCCAGAACGGAACCTTGCCGTCCGAGGAGGTTGAAAACGCGCTGCTGACCGGTTTGCTGAGTTCCGTGCCCGGCTCGCCACACATTCTCCCCGCCAAAGAAGTGCGGGTGCACAATCAAATCCAGGCCAATCGCTACATCGGCATCGGCATTGCCATTCGCGTGGACGAGAAAGGCAAGCTGCCGCAGATCGCCCATGCCCAGCCCGGCGGCCCCGCCCAGATGGGAGGCGTTCGGGACGGCGACTTGATCGAGCAAATCAACCATTCCCGCCTCGAACCAAACAGCAAACTGCGCGACGTCGTCGACGCGCTCCGCGGCCCCGAGGGGACTGAAGTCACGATCCAGGTGCGGCAGCCCCAGGCCAAGGAATCGCGCACGCTGACGCTCGTCCGCCTGCCGGTGATGTTCAAGTCGGTGCAATGCTCGGAGCACAATTCGGACGACGATCACGTGGTCCTTCTCCACACCAAGCCGGTCATCGCATACCTCAAGATCAGTTCGGTGACCGCCAGCACGGCCCGCGAGCTGGCTTCGTGGGAGCCTCGGCTCCGCGAGGCGAAGGTGCAGGCGTTAATCCTCGACCTGCGAGATACCGGCGGCAGCGACGGCTTCGACAATTATCACGCGGCCCTGCTCTTGGCCGACAGCCTGTTGGACGGGAAACCGCTCGGCAAGCTGCGGACGCGCGAAGGCACGCGGGAATTCACGGCCGATCGGGAATGCCTGTTCCGCGATTGGCCGCTGGCGATTCTGATCGACAAATACACGAGCGGTCCGGCCGAGTGGGTGGCCGCCGCCCTCCAGGATTCCGTTGCGGTTTCCGGCAAGCGGCGGCACATCACCATCGTGGGAACTCCCAGCGGCAAGGACGCCTTTGTGCGCACCGCCTATCCGCTGCCCAGTGGCGACGACTTGATCCTGGCAAACGGCGTCTGGGAACGTCCGAAACACGTCGCAGAGCACAAACAGCGGGTGCACATCTACGCGAGTCCCGGCGATGGGAGCGACTGGACAATGACCGAGACGGACGCCAAAGGTTCGGCAGACTCGGTGATCCCAGACGCCTACGTGTATCTCACCGATCCAGAGATCGGCGTCCAGGATCTGCTACTCGCCCCCGTCAAAATGCCGCAGCCGCGCGAGCGAACCGGAAGAGCCTTGCCCCAGAAAGCCCCGGCAAAGGAAGACAAAGACGGTGTGGTTCGTCGCAGTGCCACCAGTCTCGACGCTTACGAGCAGGCGGCGGTAAGCGAGCTGCAAATGCAGTTCGACCTCGCTCCCGAAAAGAAATAAGCGGCAACAGGCAGCCCCGTGACCGCGCCTCCCATCGAATTCCATCGGGCAACCGGACTCGGTCGCAGCCGGAGGCGAATTGCCCACGGGCGGTCGATTTCACGGTTCGGCGTGGTGTGGCTGACGGCGTCTTTTGGTGTGTCCGTCCTGGCGATCGTGTTGCGGTCACAAGTGGGTACAGCCGCCGACAAACCGTCGCCGGCGGTCACCGCATCACAGGGCACAGCGCACGCTCCCGCGCGGCTGCGCTCTCCAATCGCACTAGCCCTGGCCGACCAGGGCAAGCTGCTGCTGGCCGCCAACCAGCGGAGCGGCACGGTTTCGATCGTCGACCTCTCGACCGAGCGCGTCGTGGGCGAAAGCTCGATCGGCAAGCTGCTCTCGGACTTGGTCGCGCTTCCCGGGTTGGTTTCGCTCCCCGGGCACGTCGATCGATTCCTCTGCACCGACTGGGAGACGCACGAACTCTATCTGCTCGCTCGCCACGGCCACGAGTTGACGATCGTCGACAAGTTGCGGGTCAGTTCGTATCCCGTGAGCGTCCGCATCGACAAAACGGGCGGGCGCTGCTTCGTGGCCTCGCTCTGGTCGCGACGGTTGACCGCCGTCGATTTGGTCGCCGACGCGCAGGGAGGCGTCCGGCTCAAGCTCGGAACGGTGCTCCCGTTCCCCTTCCCGCCTCGGCTGCAGGCGCTCGCTCCGGACGGCCGCACGCTGATTGTTGCGGGCGCCTTCGGCGGCCAGTTGGCCGTTGTCGACAGCGCCGAGTTTGGGCTGCGAATTGTCAAAACGGTTCCCGGTCAAAATATTCGCGGAATGGCTTGGAGCGGCGACGGTCGGCAACTGTTCCTCGCCCAGCAAACGCTCAATCGACTCGGCTACACGAGCCAGGAAGACCTGCACTGGGGCTCCGTCGTCTCGAACGTCATGCGGTCGCTCGAGCGATCAGCGATCGAGGATCCGCAAGCCGACATCCTCACCGGGAGCCGCGCATTCGAGCTGGGCCAGGTCGGCAACGGCGCGGGCGACCCCGGGGCGCTGAGCGTCGCGAAGGATGGCAGCCTCTCGGTGGTGCTCTCAGGTGTGGGCGAGGTGGCATCCGGTCACCTCGACGCGGCCCACTTCCGTCGCTTCAAAGTGGGCCTACGCCCCACCGCTCTTGTCGCGAGTGAGGACGGCACCAGGCTTTACGTTGCGGATACGTTCGGCGATTCGATTGCGCTCATCCCGCAGGGAAAGGCAGCAGCAGGCGCTGCCGATGCCGTCGCGCACGTCTCGCTGGGACCGCAACCAGTGCTGACGGCCGCCGAGCGCGGCGAGCGCCTGTTTTACAACGCGCGGCTCTCCCTGGAGAACTGGATGAGCTGCCAGAGTTGCCACGCCGACGGCCACTCCAGCGACGCACTGAGCGATACGCTGGGCGACGGCTCGTTCGGCGCCGCCAAGCGGATTCCACCTTTGGGCGGCGGCGCGGAGACGGGCCCCTGGGCCTGGAACGGCAGCATGGCCGACCTGGGCCAGCAAATTCGCAAATCGATGCAGACGACGCTCCGCGCAAATCCATTCCCGATGAACAGGTCGCCGATCTCGCGGCGTACCTCAAGACGCTGAAACCGGCGCCGGCAATGGACGACTCTCCTGCCTCTCCAGCGAGCGTTGCCATCGAACGGGGCCGGGCCGTCTTCACTCAGCACAAATGCAACCGCTGCCATGTGCCGCCAACGTTCACGTCGCCCCACGTCTACGACGTCGGTCTGCAGGACGAATTGGGCAACCGGCGATTTAATCCGCCCTCTTTGCGCGGCGTGAGCCAGCGGGCCGCATTCTTTCACGATGGCCGGGCGACGTCGCTCGTCGACGTTTTCCGCGTGCATCATCACCCGTCGAACCTAGAGCTCGCCCAGGCGGAGCTGACCGACCTGATCGCCTACCTGCAAACGATCTGAATCAGCCGACCGCCACGGGGGCGGCCTCCTTCGCACCGTTAAGCGAGTTCGAAATCGTCGACAGGACGACCGTTTCGAGTTGCTCGGCACTCGGCAGCGGCAGCGATAGCAATTGGAACGTTTCATAGGCCTTCACGGACGCCCGGTTGAGCGAACGCAGGCACAACGAACTCTTCTCCGGACCGTATTCGGCCAGTACCGTGTTGAGCGCGTGTCGACGGCTCGGATGCGGCAGCTCGATCATGTCGGCGAGGGTTTCCGCGATGGTCATCGCCCGCAAGAGCCCCGTGTCGATGCCGAGACTCGTCGCGTTCTCCTGCGACTTGAGATGATGCAGCACTTCCGGAATGAAGGAAGCGGGCATCCCCCAGCGCCTCCATCATGGCCGCGGAAACGTCCGCGTGCGTGCAGCCGAAATCGGCCTGTTCGAGCGCGGGGAGCCGCAGCTGGCCGATCGTTCTCCAGCGTCTGAGCACGGCCTGATATTGCTTGGGAAAGCCCCGCAAGAGGCCCAAAATGCCGACGTCCTGCAGAATGCCCAGCAAGAAGGCCGCCTCATCGGACCGATTTTCCATTTCCTGGCCGAAGGTCGCCGTCGTGCAGGCGATAAACATGCCGCGGCGGGCGTGCCAGGCCTGCAGCTCGCTGGGCAGTCCTTTGGACAGCGAGCCCAAACCCGACGTTACAGCCGCGTTGAGCACGTGTCCGATCGTCGGCCGCACGCCCAGCACCCGCACGGCGTCGGCCACATTGGAGATCGAGCGGGAGACGCCGTTCATCGACGCATTGGACGCTTTGAAGAGGATGGCTGTCGCCCGCGGATCGATCGAAATCATCCGGCACAGATCGTTGACAGGGACCTGCTCCGGCGGCATCTCGAGAAACTGGAGAAGTTGCATCGTCAGCTGCGAGAGCACGGGCAGGTCGCTTTGCCGTTCGACGATGGCCCGCGCCCGCTCCGGAATCCCGTTCCCCTCTTCCGCCTGACGATCGAGGATCGTCCGGCTCAGTTTCACGATCGTGGCCTCGTCGCTGTTGGCATCGATGACGGTCACGGCGCCAGCCGATTTGGCGTCGATCGGCCCGGACTCCTCGTTTCGATGCAGCAGAATCGCCGGGACGCGCACCATCGAAGCCCGCAGCTTTTTGATCACTTCCAAGCCGCTGAAGAAGCCGTCGAGCTCGTTGTCGAGCACCAAGAGATGCAGTTCCGTTCCACCGAGCAGACCGCGGAGAGCCTCGGCGCTCACCAGCGTCATGGCCTCGATGCCGGCCTCTTTAAAGGAGCCGGCGAGGGCGGCAGCCTGCGAGACGTCGCGGCGAAAGATCGCCACGATCCGTTTTTCGCCGTCGCGGGGCTGGGCGCCAACGTCGCGGGCGGCAACATCGTGATTGGCCGTCGACGCTTCGGCGCGGTCAACCGCGACGCACGTCGATTCAGTCAGTTGTCCACTCATGTCAAAGTCCAAACGTGAACTGAGGGTTGCCGCACGGCGAGAGGTTTACGCTGAGATCTCATCGCGCAGCGGCGGCCCCCGGGCGCAACCGCCACGAAACGCTAGTGCAGTGCCGGCAAGTGTCAACTTTGTGACTGCGATTTAGTCCCTAGTTCCATGCCAGTTCGCCAAAGTTTCTGCTTACGCACAGCGGATGCCGAGATGAGACGGGTGTCGTCAAAGCAGCCTATGCGGATTATGCAGTCCCTGCGCTTTACCAGCGCACGTGCTCCGTGCCAGGAGTGCTAGCATCACCGGGAGCGCAGCACGGCAGCGCAGGATCACGGGAGGATCAAATCGAGGAACCGGCGCCCGAGCACTGAGGGTGCAGCGGGGGGCTACTTCTTCGCGGCGGGCGGGGCGCCGTTGGCAGCTGGGGGAGCGCCCTTTGCGGGCCCTTCTGGAGCGCTCACGATGCGCACCGTGTGGTTTTCGACGTCGTACGCGTACTGCCAACCGGGCGGAAGGACGGCCAGCTTCACGTCGTAGGCCTTGACGACCTTCGTCATGAATTCATCGTAGTCCTTGGGGTAGTGCCCCTCGGCCGCGTTGTACAAATCGAGCGTGTGTTGCAGGTTCAGGAGATCGATTTTGGTGATCGTCGGCTTCAGCATTTGCACCGGACCCAAGAGGGGATCGTCGGCGTGGGCACGATACTCGTTGATCTCTTGCTTGGCCTTCGGATCGAACTGCTTGATGTCGTTCGTTTTCTTATTGATATTGATGTTGGGGTCTCTCTTGGCCTGCTCGGAGAGCGATTGCATGCACCCCGCCCCCAGGGCGAGCGCCAGGCTGCCGATTCCGACCAGGTTGACAAATCCGCGGGTTTTCATCGCGCGATCCTCCGGAGACCCGTTTCTCACGCTGCGTGCGTCTTGAGTCTATCCCTACGAAATGGCCGCGGCAATGGGCGCGCGGGGCCCGGCGCTCTGTTAACTTCTGCGCGCGTCCGGCGTGGATCAATCCGCGAGCCGGCGATACGCTCGTGATTGACTGCGGCGACTCGTGGGATGCAAGTCGCACGTGAGACTGAACCTCTTATCGGAAACAACCTCAGCAATGAAGCTTGAACACAAGGTGGCCCTGATCACCGGCGCGGCCGGGGGAATCGGCCGGGAAGCCTGCCTGCTCTTCAGCCGTGAGGGGGCGACGATCGTGGCCGTCGATCTCAACGAGACGGGCGGCGAAGAGACCGTGGCGCTGGTCCAAAAACAGGGCGGACGCGGACACTTCGTCCCGGCCGACGTGTCGAAGAGCGCCGACTGCGAAGGGATGATCGCTGCCGCCGAAAAGGCGTACGGCCGACTGGACATCCTTTTTAACAACGCGGGCGTGATGCTCGACGGTGACGACGACGCCGTCCATACCAGCGAAGCGATCTGGGAGAAGACGCTGGCGATCAATCTCAAAGGAGTCTTTCTCGGCTGCAAGTTCGGGATTCCCGCGCTCAGGCGGGCCGGCGGCGGGTCGATCATCAATACGGCCTCGTTCGTCGCGCTGATGGGCGCAGCCACGTCGCAAATTGCCTACACGGCGAGCAAAGGGGGCGTGCTAGCGCTCAGCCGGGAACTGGCCATCATCCACGCGCGGGAGAAGATCCGCGTCAACGCTCTGTGCCCGGGCCCGCTCCGCACGGAGCTGTTGATGAACTTCCTCAATACGCCGGAAAAGAAACAGCGCCGCCTGGTGCACATTCCCATGGGTCGCTTCGGCGAAGCGTCGGAGATGGCCAAGGCCGCCCTGTTCCTGGCGTCCGATGACTCTTCCTTCCTGACCGGTGCCGACTTCGTCGTCGACGGCGGCATCACGGCAGCGTACGTCACTCCCGAATAAGATGTAGTCCAAAGTCCAAAGTCCAAGGTCCAAAGTTAAGAGTGACGTCAAGACGTCCGCCGACCTTGGACTTTGAACCTTGGACTTTGGACTGTTTCAATGCCTGTCTACCTGATTGGCACGCTCGACACCAAGGGGCAAGAAGTCGCGTTCGTGCGCGACGAGCTGCACGCGTTGGGCCTCGATGTCGTGGTCGTCGATGGGAGCTGCCTCAACGAGCCGACAATCGTCGCGGACGTGACCCGCGAGGCCGTCTTCGAGGCGGCCGGCACGACCCTGGCCGCGGTGCGAGCGGCGAATGATCGGGGACATGCCGTCACGACCGCGGCGCGAGGCGTCTCCGCGCTGATCGCGCAACTTCATGGGAAGGGCGCGGTCGAGGGTGTAGTCGGCCTGGGCGGCTCAGCCGGTACGACGATTGCCACCGCCGGCATGCGCGTGCTGCCCATCGGCGTGCCGAAAGTCATGGCAAGCACGCTGGCCTCGGGGAATGTGCGGCACTACGTCGGCGACAAAGACATCCTGATGCTCAACACGATCGTCGACGTGTCGGGCATTAATCGGATCAGCCGCATCGTACTCGGGGAAGCAGCCCGCGCGATGGCCGGACTGGTGACGCTCCGACAAAAACAGAGCGCAACGGCAGACAAGCCGGTGGTTGCCGCGACCATGTTCGGCGTCACGACGCCCTGTGTCGAGCGGGCCCGCCGCGTGCTTGAAGACGCGGGTTATGAGGTGCTGGTCTTTCACGCGACCGGCACGGGCGGCCAAGCGATGGAGTCACTCATTGCCGACGGCCTGATCGCCGGAGTGCTCGATATCACCACGACCGAGCTGGCCGACGAGCTGGCTGGCGGCGTGCTCACCGCGGGGCCGGACCGACTGACCGCCGCCGGCCGCAAGGGGATACCGCAAGTGATCTCGGTCGGTGCGATCGACATGGTAAATTTCGGCCCGCCGGAAACCATTCCGCCCAAATTCGCCGACCGCAAGTTCTATCGCCACAATCCGAACGTCACGCTGATGCGAACGACGGTCGAGGAGAACCGAAAGCTCGGCGAAGAAATCTCCCGCAAGGCGGCAGCCGCGACCGGCCCGACGACCATCGTCTTTCCATTGCGTGGTGTCTCTGCCATCGACCGGGAGGGCCAGCCATTCGACGACCCGTCAGCACGCGCCGCCCTGCTGACAGCGATTCGCGACCGCCACGGGGCGGTCGAGCTAATCGAACTCGATCATCACATCAACGATCCGGAGTTCGCCGAAGCGGCGGCTCACAAACTGATCGAGCTGCTCAAGCAGCAAGGGCGCCGAGCGAGTTCGCCCGCCGCGTTATCGATGCGAGCTCGCCAATAGGATTGCCACGAAGTCCTGGAGACAATGCCAAGTGATGGGGATGACGAGGCTGCGCATTTGAAGATAAATCACGGCGAAAACGAGACCCAGACAGCCGATTGAAAGGGCGCTTGCGGTGCCCTGGTAAACGTGCCCAAGTCCGAACAATGCCGACGACAGGACGACCGCCCAGAAACGGCCTGTCAACGCGGTGAATCTCAGTAATAGATACCCGCGGAAAATGATCTCTTCCGCAGTTCCATTGATGACCGCGAGATAGCCAAGCAAAGGCAGTTCGGTCGGACTCTGCATCACGAAGTACGATGGCGCGTGAGCGGGCGCCGACAGCCCCAGCCGCAGCCAGAGCATTTGCGCGAACGAGATGCCATACAAGATCAGGGGAAACGTCAAGGTAGCGAAAACGATCGACCGGGGGCCTTTTTTGGGCAATAATATACTTGACTCACCAGACTCCAAGGGGTAGAATGAGGCCATCGACAGACGAAACCGAAGGAATCGTGCGATGGAAGCCCCGAAAACTCTGATCGAAGCCGTCCGATACTTCTCTGATCTCGACGTGTGCAACGAGTACATGAAGGGAATCAAATGGCCGAACGGAAAAATCGTCTGCCCGAAATGTGGCAAGGATCGCGTCGGAGAGATTAAGACCCGGAAGATGCTGCGCTGCAAGGGCTGCCGGAAGCAGTTCAGCTACAAGGTCGGCACGATCTTTGAGGACTCGCCCCTCGGCTTGGACAAGTGGTTCGTCGCGGTCTGGTGCATCACGAACGCCAAGAACGGTATCAGCAGTTACGAGCTTGGCCGGGCTCTTGGCGTGACCCAGAAAAGCGCGTGGCACATGCTGCACCGAATTCGGCTGGCGATGCACAACGAAACGCCCAAGCGGCTCTCAGGCACAATTGAGGCCGACGAGACCTACGTCGGCGGCCACGCTCGAAACATGCACGCATCCAAGCGGAAGGAAAAGATCAAAGGGCCGGGGGTTAGCGGCAAGGTGATCGTGCAGGGCGTGCTTGAGCGCGGCGGCCGGGTGATCGCTGGCGTTGTTCCCAACACGAAAAGGAAAACCGTTCAGCCAAACATCCGAGAGATCGTGAAAACTGGCAGCACCGTCTACACCGACAATTTCCAGTCGTACGTGGGGCTTGAGGACGAGTATCTGCACGAGGCGATTGACCACGCGAAGGGCGTGTACGTCCGCGGCAACTGCCACACAAACAGCATGGAGAATTTCTGGTCTTTGCTCAAACGCGGCCTGACCGGCACATACGTTTCAGTCATGCCGTGGCATTTGTTCCGCTACGTCGATGAACAGGTTTTTAGATTCAACGAGCGGAAGGGAACGGACAGCAGCCGCTTCGACGCAGTGATGCGGCGGATTGTTGGCGTGCGATTGCAGTACAGCGAACTCATCTCATAGAGGACGCGGCCATTTGTTCAATTTGGGCAAATGCACGATCGTGGTCTGCGACATCAATTATTGTTGCCTCTTCCTTGAGGCCGTTGATTGCCCCAATCACATGGGGATCGTTCGGGTCGTACAGATTGCTGTCAAGAATTGCCGCGCACTGATCGCGATTCAGTCGAAGCTTGGATCGCTGGAGATCACGGAAGGCCCAAGCGGTGTTTGCCACGCTTTGCCGATGATCGGGAATCGTAGGCTGGAGAACCCCCCTGGGTTTCCCGTTTCCGAACACGGTGTTAACCACGGGGTTCACCCACCCGCCGCCATCCAGTTCGGCTGGCACATGCACGTTGTACTGGACATGCTTTGCCAGCTTGGCGTCGGACACCACGACCTCTCGAATCACGCGGCCGGCACTCTTCCTGAGAGCCTGAGCTACGTGCTTATGTGTTTCAGCAGGAGAAACGGACTTTACGAGCGCTGCAAAATAGTCGTCGCGAGCAGCTCCAAGCTGTCCGTTGAGAGTATCGAACAGCTTGGCGGCTTCCACCAGCATGAACCGGGGCTTCGACTTCGACGACAGGACCTCAAGGAACTCCGGCGATTCCCGCTTCACCCGCGCGCCGCTCCGTTTGCGAATCGTGTCGCGGCGGAGTTGCATCCGCCAAAACGTAATCCATTCCCTATAAGCGTGGCGACTGTCTTCTGGCACAAACGTTGGGGGATTGATTCGATCCTTGTAGGCCCCCAGAAATCGATAGGCGACCCTTCCGTTGTCCCAAACGACGACGCCGATGTTGCGCGGTTCAACCCGGTGAAGATCGGGGACGAATTTGGCCAACATTATTACCGGCGGATTGCTCATGGCTCAGTCATCGAAAAGCGTTCTTGGACCCTCGGGCATGGACTCGAATTCGTCGCGTTGCTTGCTGATGAGGAATCCGATGTTTCCCTTTCGCCACTTAAGGAACGTTGCGAGATATTCCGCGATGTCGGGCTCAAGGCCGATCTCGTCTCTTGCGAAGCCGCACAAGTCTTCCAGTACAAAGTCCGGGATGATGCCGACACGACGAATCCAAAAATCCAAATCCTCTTGCGACTGCAACTGATCAAGGAATACGTGGCGATTGTTGTTGAGTGGCGGCTTGCCAGTGATCCCGATGTCGTTGTACAGCTTGTCGATCTTTTCCTTTCCACAAAAGTTCATGCCCGACAGCAGCGAGTGATCGTGATCGAAGATATGGATCTGCCGTGGGTCGTTTCCGCGGTCAACCACCACGTTTTCGTCGTGTCGGTCTTCGTTGCCGATAAAGATGTCGAAGACAAGAATGCCCGCGCAAACCAGAGGCATTTTACGGACGACGATGTCTTCGAAAATGGGCCTCAGACTGGCACGCTCAAAATTAAAGTCCAGAGACGAAAACAGCTTTACGTTTCCCGGTCCAAAGCGAGTGATCGCACAGGGTGGAACCGGAAGCCCAAGGAACTGACCGATCTTCGCTGCGATGTACTCGCTGGGTATTCGATACGGGATCGACGGGCTTGGGGCCTTGTGAAACGCCTGCGTATATCCGAATCCGCATCCTTGCTCATCGAGCGCTCTGTCGAGTTTGTCCAGCGCGCCGATTTGGTCCGGCTTGAAGAGCGCGCGATAAAGAAACTCGGGACGTCGCTTGATCGCCACTGTTCTGGACCATCTCTTAGTGTACTGAACGCAAGACCAGTGCGCAAGAACAAAACCGCGAAAGGCCGTGCCTCCGCGGCTTCGAGATGGTTGTCTCCGTACGGCTCTAATATCAGGCATCGGATAGTGGGAATCAAGAACGGGAGTCTTGGATGAAGAAACGCCCAGTAAAGCCGAAAAAACCGCACCCCTTCACGCAAATCCCCGAGTTCGACAAGGCGATGCGGAAGCTCGTGCAGGTGCCGAAAGAGGCAATCGAGCGGGCGGAAAAGAACGAGGCGCGGAAGGGCAAGAAACTCTCATGACGGGAAAACAACCGAAAAGAAATCCCAGACCCGGAGTTGATCAAACTGGGCGCACCGCACTTCACCATGCCGCCGCGGACGGACTGGAAGACGAAGTTTCCAGGCTCTTGCGCGAAGGGGCCGATCCGAACGCGCAAGATGACAACGGGTGGTCGCCGTTACATTTAGCAGCCCAGACAGGCTCTCCAACAATAACGTCCCTCCTTCTAACGGCCGGTGCCTGCGTCGACGTCGGAGACTCCTTCGGAAACACCCCACTGTTTCGGGCCGTATTCGCGTGCAAGGGCGACGGCGAGGTGATCGCGCTATTGAGAGATGCCGGAGCCTCCCCTACCGCTCGGAACAAGAGCGGCGTTTCGCCTCTGAGCCTGGCCCGCACAATCGCAAACTACGATGTAGCTCAATTCTTCGCAGACCAGCCCTAGCGGTCTGGTGAGTCAAGTATATTATTGCCCTTTTTTGAAGGTCCAGCCGATTTGCGCGGGGATTCGCCGTTTCGCGATAAGAGGAAGAAAATGAGCGCGACGAACCCAATGTCGCGGACAACGACACTGATCGCAGCGCTCGCAAACGTCATATGGGTCGTCTCACGGACGAGCGCGGTAACCACGACCTGGGGCGCCAACAAGAGCAAGAAAACCCCCAATTCGATGCCCTGGGAACGTTTGCTGAGCATCGGAGATGGGCGATCGGCCTCGGCGCGGGCGGCGTCGGAACTTGGTTCGCCCAGGGGTGGCGACTGCGGGGGTGAGTCTCCGTATTCAATGGCCATGAGTAAACTTGTCGTTCCGGGAATCAAGGCTGCTCACCACATTGAAGGCCGATAAATGCCTCCTCGTCAAGGAATTCTCGCGCGTCTGCGAGCCAAAGTCGCCGCAGGTCAGCCGATCATCGGCGGCGGAGCGGGCACGGGGCTCAGCGCGAAACTCGAAGAGGCCGGCGGGATCGATCTGATTGTGATCTACAACTCCGGCCGCTTTCGCATGGGCGGACGCGGGTCGCTCGCCGGGATGATGCCTTACGGCGACGCCAATGCCATCGTGATGGACATGGCGCGCGAGGTGCTGCCAGTCGTCGCGAAGACCCCGGTGCTGGCGGGTGTTTGCGGCACCGACCCATTCCGGGTGATGCGGCTGTTTCTCGAAGAAGTGCGGCGGGCCGGTTTCTCGGGCGTGCAGAACTTTCCTACGGTCGGCCTGATCGATGGTGTCTTTCGCCAGAATCTGGAAGAGACCGAGATGGGCTTCGGAAAGGAGGTGGAGATGATCCGCCTCGCGCATGAGCTCGATCTGCTCACGACGCCCTACGCATTCAGTGTCGATGAGGCGCGGGCGATGGCCGAGGCGGGCTGCGACATTCTGATTCCCCACATGGGGCTGACGACCAAAGGATCGATCGGAGCGAAGACCGCCCTCACGCTCGAAGAATCCGCGAAGCGTGTGCAGGCGATGCACGACGCGGCGAAACGCGTGAATCGCGATGTGCTGGTCCTCTGCCACGGCGGACCAATCGCCGAACCGGCCGACGCGCAATACATTCTCGACCACACCGAAGGGGTCGTCGGCTTCTACGGCGCGAGCAGCATGGAGCGCCTGCCCGTCGAACCAGCCATCACGAATCGGATTCGCGAGTTCGGGCAGCTCCGCTTCCGCAGTTGATGAAACGGTCTCAGTTGCGCGTTGACTGCCGTTGACGTTGCTGCCGCAGGCACAAGGTGGCCCTGCCGCCTCACCAGGCGAGTTCGCCGCCGACGAAAGGGCCTTGCAGGGTGAGCGTGCCGTTGTCGGCAATGAAGTTGCGGGCGTTCTGCATGGTGGGGTTGGTGTCGAGCTGATCGGGGGCCAGCGCGAGGCCGTCGATGAACAGAAACGTGTAGCCGCCCCGGATGGTCAGGTGATCGGTGGCCAGATACGAGAGCGTGAACGTCAGGTCCCAGGCGCTAGCAAACTGCACTTCGCGATCCGAGCGCTGGTCGTACGTGTCGCCGCTGTTGAAGAGCAGGTTCTTTTGTTCGGCGAAGTTGGCGTAGATCCCGCCGCGGCAGTCGATTCCCAGATAGAGCTTTGGGAACCACAGGTCATGCGTGTACTCGGTGCCGAGCTGGAAGCCGACGAGGTTGTTGTTGGTCCAAGTGCGATAAAACCCGTTGCCATTGGGATCGGTGTTGGTGGAATTGTCGAAAGCCGCAAGCTGGAACAGATCGCCGACGTTCATGTAGCGGAAGCCGGCCAGGACGGAGGTCGTGCCCCAGATGGCGTGGCGCACGCCCAATTCGAAGCTGTTGAATTGCGATTCGTACGAGGCGATCTGCACGTTGGAACCCGTGAAGGCGGCCGTGTCGAACGCCCCGAAGCCAGGTCCCCAGTAAGGCAACAGGGGTCCGAGGCCGTTTGCCCCCGTAGGAAAATTGGGCGTGCCATTGCGGCGATCCCAATCGACGGCCCCGTAATAGGTCGCTTCGATCATCGTGGTATCGGTGATGTACCGCCCCAAGGTGACCCGGGCGCCCGGTTCGAGCGGGTACGTCACGGTATCGGTGCTTAAGAGAAAGCGAGCGTTCAGCGGGTCTTTTGCGTTATTGAGGTTCTCGTACGCCGTCAGATTGTGATCGTCCGGACGGCTGCGAGTCAGCCAGACCGAATCGCCCCGCAAATACCAGCTGGGACGCGGTGGCGCGCAGCTGGAGGCGAGTCCGCCCGGAGCGCCGCCACTGTAGGGATCGCATCCGGGTCCCGGGACACCGGCACCGTAGGGTCCGGGACCGTATGGACCGGCGACCCCAGCGTCGGGGCCGCAGCCATATCCGGTCTGTGGGCCGGCCATCATCGGCTGGGGAATGTTTGCGTTGGGCCAATTGGGATTGAGCGCGGGAGGCCCGCCCGGCGTGGGGGCAGTTAGCATCTGCTGGGGATTGGCGGGCGCAGCGTTCGGGGCCGGCGCCATGCCGGCCGTCAGTTGCAGTTGATACCCCGTCATGGCGGGCTGAAGCCCGTTTATGTCGGTCGGAAGACCCGCCGGGCTGCCGTACGGTTGCCCGGGAACAAACTGAGGTTGCTCGGGACCGCCCGCATAAACGACGCCGGATTCGTTGGGCTGACCGGCAAAATCTGCCATTTGCGCCGGCGAGAAGCCCAGATCGTTACCCGAGTTTTCCTGCGGCAAAATCTGCTGCGCGACGGCGGCCGGGGCGGTGCCGGCCAGAAGCGACAGGCCGAGGACGAGGGGCCTCAGATTCATGGAATCTCCGCGGCATTCATCGGCCCCCGCAGATGTATGAAGCGCAATCGATACCACGCGCAAAGTCCGCGCGTTTGTCGCCATCGATACTATCGACAAAGTCGACGCGCGAGTTTGAGCGAACTTTGCGGGCGAATTGTGAAGAGCTGGACAGCAAGCGACCGGTCGAGCGGTTCTAGGACGTTCGCAGAAGCTGGGCGGCCCGGCGGACGTAGAGGACGCCGCTGCCGAGGGTAAAGAGCACGGCCAGCAACAGCAGCACATCACGAAGCATCCCAAACCAGGGCATGGTCGACGTGACGGCGGGGCTGAGCGCCAACAGGCACGCGCCGACGGCGAGGCACTGGATCACCATTTTGATCTTGCCGCTCATCGTCGCGGAAAAGTCCTTGCCCTGCTGCTCCAGAATTGCCCGCAGGCCGGTGATGAACATTTCGCGGCCGATGATGATCAACGTCATCCACGGGCCGACGCCCGACGAGGTAATGGGCAACAGAAAGATGAACGCCCCGCAGATGATGATCTTGTCGACGAACGGATCGAGAATGCGTCCGAGCGTCGTCACTGTGCCGTAGCGCCGGGCAATGTACCCGTCGACCGCATCCGTGGCCGCCGCCAGGATAAACACGGCGGTCGACGCCAGCCAAATGCCGCCGTAAGAAATCATCCCAAATAAGACGAAGGCCAGGACGAGCCGGCTGACGGTGATGCAATTCGGAAGATTGAGAGCCTGGGCATCGATCGGGCCGTAGCGATTATCACGGGCGACCGGTTTGTCGACGGTATTGTTCGTGGCAGTGTTGCTTGTGACGGTGTTGTTCGTGGTCGTCATGAAAGCGAGCCGCGTGCCTCTTCGACCTCGGGCGTGAGTTCCTGACTGCTTCGAGTCTGCCGGGAAAGGCGGGAGTTGACCATCCCAACGAGATTTACTTCAATCGGAGCGATTCGCGAGCGACACGCCAACCCGATCGACTTCTTGCTCCCACCTAATTATTGCACGATCCCGGTCAGGTCGTAGCCCTCTCGACCGGTAATTTCGACCGGCACGAATTTTCCCACGGACGAGGCGTCCTCCGACGCGGTTTCGGCTCGTTGCACGCGGACGCAGCCATCGATCTCCGGCGCGTCGGCAAACGTGCGGCCGACGAATCCCCCGTCGTCGGACTCCTCGTCGATCAGCACGTCGAGTTCGTATCCAATCAACGACTCGGCGTGCTCGAATGCGATCGGCTGTTGCAGAGCCATCAGCGCGTCGCGACGCTCGGTTTTTACCGTTTCGGGCACGTGTCCGTCGAGCTTGACTGCCGGCGTGCCCGGCTCCAGCGAATACGTGAAGACGCCCAACCGCTCGAATCGAGCTTCGGTGACGAAATCGGCCAGCTCGGCGAACTGCTCATCCGTCTCGCCCGGGAAGCCGACGATGAATGTGGTGCGGATCACGACGTTTGCAATCCGCTCGCGCAATTTCTCCAGCAGCTCGACCGTCTGTGCGCGGTTGACCCGGCGCTGCATCCGCTTGAGCACGGCGTCGTTGATGTGCTGCAGCGGCAGATCCAGATAGGGGATGATCTTCGAAGAATTGGCGATGGTGTCGATCAATTCATCGGTGAAATGGATCGGGTAGAGGTACAACAGCCGGATCCAATCGATGCCGTCGATCTTCTCCAGCTCGCGCAACAGCTCGACCAACCGGACGCGACCGTACAGATCGAGCCCGTAATAGGTCGTATCCTGCGCGACGATGTTCAATTCGCGAACGCCGTCCGCCGCCAGCTCGCGAGCCTCAGCCACGACCATCTCGATCGGCTTGGTGATGTGCTTGCCCCGCATCTTGGGGATCGCGCAAAAGGTGCAGGTGCGGTCGCAACCCTCCGAGATTTTGAGATAGGCGTAATGCCGCGGCGTGATCCGCAGCCGGGAGCGATCGTCGAGCGCGACAATCGGGGCCGGCCGGAACAGTTCGCGCTGCTCGCGGGCTCCGCCAATCAAGTGGTCGGCCACGCGGTTGATTTCGTCGCGGCCGAAGACGCCGACGATGTGGTCAATTTCCGGCAATTCGTCGAGCAGGGCAGGACCAAGTCGCTGCGGCAAACAGCCGGCAACGATCACTCCTCGCGTGCGGCCGGCCCGCTTGAGGTCGAGCATCTCGCGGATCACGGCTTTCGATTCGGCCCGCGAGCTTTCAATGAAGCCGCAGGTGTTTACGATGACGAAATCCGCGCCGTCCGGCTCACTCACCAGCGTATAGCCGTCGAGCGCCAGCACGCCCAGCATCTTCTCGCTGTCGACCAGATTCTTGGGACAGCCCAGGCTGACGAAGGCATAACTCCCCTTGGAGGCACCGTCGCCGGCGGCAGTCTCGGCAGAACGTTCGGTCGAAATGATGGGCAATTGCATGTCGATTCGGCGATTCAAAAAAACGCGATCGCGATAGGCTTCCAAGGATCTTATCGGACTCGGCAAGGCCGGCATAGGCTGCCGCGCACAGGGCCGCTCGCCCCAAAGCGAGCAGCCGCAACCGGTTCGCCCCGGGCCAGCCGTCTTCCGCTCAAATTGGAGTTCCAGCAAGTCCGGCGTTGTGGCGACCGGTTTTCCGCTCGGCTAGATTAAATGAACCAACGTCGACCGTCTGAGGAATCTTCCCATCTACTGTCCCGCATGCAACGAACGCTTCATGCAGTCCCGCGACACCGAGTGCTGTCCCCGGTGCGGGGCCACGGTGGTCGGCATTGGGACGTCGAACCTCGCGAGAACGCTGTTTGTGCGCGAGGCTCCGACCGGGGCCGCCCAGGCTGCCTGCGTCGATGACATTGAGGAGCAAAAGGACGAGCTGCTGGGGACGCAACTGCATGTCTATCGCTTCGAAGCCCTGCTGGGGCGGGGAGCGATGGGACGTGTCTACCTGGCCCATCACCAGGACTTGGGACGCAATTGTGCACTCAAGGTCCTCTCGAAGCGCGTGTGGCAGACCGACCTCGAGTATGGCAAACGGTTCGTCAGCGAGGGGCGGACCGCTGCGGCCCTCGTGCATCCGAATATCGTCACGACCCACGCGATCGGCGAAGCCCGCGGTTATCGCTTCCTGGAAATGGAATTCGTCCCCGGCCGCAGCCTGCAGGAGTTGATCGAGCACGAGCAGCGGCTCGTCCCCTCCCACGCAATGTCGCTGATTTTGCGGATTGCCGAGGGGCTTGCCGCCGCCCATCGCAAGGGGATCATTCATCGGGATCTTAAGCCGGACAACGTCCTCGTCTCCGTGCAGTCGGTGCCGAAAATCGCCGACTTCGGACTGGCCAAACGGGTCTGGTCCGAAGGGGACGAGGGCGAACTCCTGGTAGGCACGCCCCATTACATGGCGCCAGAACTTTTTAACGGTGAGCCGGCGACCGCCGCCAGCGACGTGTACGCGCTGGGTGCCTGTCTGTTCGTCATGCTCACGGGGCAGGTCCCCTATCCGTGCGGATCGATTCAGGCGCTGGCGGAGCGCGTGCAGGACGAATCCCTGCCTGACTTTCGGCAGCTGGGCGTCGAGGTGCCCCTGGAGATTGCCGACTGCATCGACCAGCTGATGTCCAAAACACCCGCCAATCGGCCCAGCGACGCCGGCGAAGCTCTGCAGCTTTTGACGGCCGTGGCCGGGGACGTTCCTGACGTCGAGAGTTTGTTGGCCACCGCCTTTGGCAGCCAGCCGAACGTCACCTGGTCTCGGTGCGGCGAAAAGTTCTGTGTCGAGGTTCGCCTGCCCGAGGGGCGACGGCAGACCGTCCTCATCGAGCCGAGCGCCCATCCGGTCGCGGACCGGTTGCTGTTACTCTATAGCCAGTGCGGCGACGCTCGTCCGGAGTATTTCGAGAAGGGGTTGCGACTCAACGGCCTCATGGCGCACGGGGGACTCGCCATCCGGGAGATTGCGGGAACACCCCAATTCGTGATGATCGACACTTACCCCCGCGCGACCGTCGATGCCGAAGAGATCCGACGTAGCGTGCTCGAACTCGCGAGCCAGGCGGACGCTGTCGAAAAACTGCTGAGCGGCGTCGACCGCTATTGAACGACACTTGAATCGACGACAAGCTCGAACGCCGAGCGAAGAGACGACAAGCTCGAACGCCGAGCGAAGAAAGGGCACGATGCGGTCCGCGCCGAGTCCGCCCAAGCGAGGCCAGCGAATCTCCGTCACGCTGCTGGTGACGAGCTATGCTCTGGCCACGCCGCTGCTGCTGTGCGCGTCGTTCTGCGGCGTGGGAGCGACCTACAAAGGCCAATTGGGCTTGCTCGAGCCCTACCGCGCCGACGAGCGATGAGGCGATAGCCCTCATCCCGATCGAGTACGCGATTGACGAACACGAGCCAAATGACGTTATCTTCGTCGGCGACAGCACCTGTCGCAGCGGCCTCGATCCGCGACTCTTCCAGAAGTTATCGGGGCTGACGGCCTACAACTTAGGCAGCTCGGGAAGCCTCAGCATCTGGGGGCAGTTCGCGACTCTCACAGCCTACCTGGCACACCATCCGGCACCGCGCGCCGTCGTGCTCTGCATGTCGCCGGTTAATGTGCTGCAGATCCAGCGGGCACCTGAGGGATCGCCCGGCGCAGCCCCGACGGTGGTCGAGACGACGGCCGGTGCGCTCTATGAGAGATTCCTGAGAATCTACGGAACTCCCAATTTGCGCCGGGGCATTTTCGCCGACGGGACCAGCTCGCTGCGGTATTTCATCAATCGCGGCATGTCGATCGCCCGGGGTCAACTGGCCGTGCGACTGACCGGACAGACGCAGGATCGTCTGGACGATCCGCTTTATGGTTACGAGTCAGAAACCTACCGCACGCTCAGCGACAAGATGCGACAATCCCGCGGCTTTTTCCTGCTGCCGCGAACTCACGGGGATGCCGTCGGAATTTTGGAGGCACTCTCCGAACCGCATTCCGTAAATTCGTGGATAGACGATGGCGTGCGGGCATTCGCCGGGCTGGCTCAGAAGCACGGATTTCGCCTGCTCATTCGCCTGGGCCCGCTTTCGCGAGATCAGGCTCCCTGGGACGCCGAGTGCATTCCGGCGTGGCTCAAGCGACTCGAAGGGGAGTTTCCGCAAGTCTCGGCCAGCCGTCCGGAAATCCTGTGGTACGACCGGCAAGTCTGTTGGGACTCCATCCATGTGAACGCCGGCGGCGTAAAACTGTTCACAGGTGCGACCGCTCGCGACGTAGTGAATCTTGTCGGAACCCGACAAGCGCGCCTTTCCCGGCAGAAATATGCGAAACGCACGCAGAGGCAATAATGTCCGCAGGCTTTGCCAAAGCGTTAGCCGTTGGCCAGCCGGACTGTCCTCGGCCCCGCTGCGGAGACGCCATAAAAGTCGGGCGTGGGGCCAAAGAGCAACGGGCCGCTTTGTCGAAACCCAATGCGTATTCTCAGTTTGGAGTGCCCAAACCGTTTATTGACCGCCGATTTCCGGGGCTGGTATAGTGGATTTGGACCGTCCTGAAGCATTCGTGCCAGCCAGCCCTTCTTGGTCCTCGACATTTTCCTTTGAGG
The DNA here is from genome assembly GCA_963800135.1 of uncultured Planctomycetaceae bacterium. Lineage (GTDB taxonomy): Bacteria > Planctomycetota > Planctomycetia > Planctomycetales > Planctomycetaceae > DASPSM01. The sequence goes on from CAWCZR010000004.1 coordinate 1,306,018, forward strand.
GCGTACTCTCAGCGAGCCGAAGGGATTCCGGCTGACAGCGCCACGGAGCCGTTGATGCCGCGCATTTGCCGGAACTTATCGAGCTTGCCACTTTTGGCCGGCCTCCTGGTGGGTGTTGCGACCCTGGCCCCCGCTCGGGTTGCCGCTGCGCCCGATAACGGTTACTCGACCGTGATCGAGCCTCAGTTCACCGGCGAAGAACTGCGCTATCAGCAGGATTTGTGGGCGGTGGAAGTCGCCGTCAAGCCGATGCGCATGGTCTACGTCCAGGTGCGCAACCCGAAGACCGGCGAAAAATCGAGCGAGATGATCTGGTACCTGGTCTACAAGATCGTCAATCGTCCGGTTGCCCATCTCGGCACTCCGGATACCGATCCCGTCAACGTGGAAGATGCGCCACCGCCGCGGATTTTCTCGCCGAAAGCGACGCTGGTCTACGATGATCGCGATCTGCACGGAGCCGTCGTCGATTCGATCGTGCCGGAAGCTCTGCAGGCCATCCTCGTCCGCGAGGGTCGCGACTTGAAGACGGCCGTCCAGATTACCGGTCCGCTGCCTCCGGTCACGCCGGCTGATGCGAAGAAGGAGAATGCCGAATACGGCGTCCTGATGTTCCGCGGTGTGAACCCGCGGACCACGACGTTTTCGGTCTATTTGTCCGGTTTCTCGAACGCCTACAAAATGGGGAAGGTCGAATCCGGGCAGGCCCCGATTCTGCGGCGCACAATCATGATTCCCTATCGCCGCCCCGCGGACGAATACGATCAGTTCGAGAAAGAGATCCACCAGGCGGGCACGCCGAAATGGCTCTACGTGCCGGACGAGGCCGCGGCGAAGAGCTAGAGCAGACGCCGACGAACGGCTTTCCCCGGCCAGCGGCACTCTCCAGAAAGCCGTCCATTTGGCTCCCGAGACGCCCCTTTGTCTCCTGAGACGAAAGTGACGTTCGGCGATCTCTCCGGTCGCAAAGCCGTGGTCACCGGCTCATCCAGCGGAATTGGACGCGCCATTGCGCTAGAATTCGCTCGCGCCGGGGCCGAAATCATCATTCATGCTCGGCGATCCGCGGCAGCCGCCGAGAAGGTCGCCGAGGAAATTCGCGCGCTCGGGCGCCCGGCAACGGTGATCCTGGCCGACCTGGCAACAGTCGACGCCCTGCCCGGTCTCGTCGAGGAATGCTGGCAGAGCTTGAGATCGGTCGACCTCTGGGTCAACAATGCGGGGGCCGACCTGCTCACCGGCGCGGAGGCCCGGCTGGGATTCGTGGAAAAGCTTCAGGTCCTGTTCGACGTCGACGTCCGTAGCACGCTCGTTCTCTCGAGGCTTGCCGGCGAGCGGATGTCCCGCGAGGCCGGCGGCGTGATTCTCAATGTCGGTTGGGACCAGGCCGACCGCGGAATGGAAGGGCCCAGTGGCGAGCTTTTTGCAGCATCAAAGAACGCGGTGATGGGGTTCACGCGCTCACTTGCCGTCAGCCTGGCACCCAAGGTTCGCGTCAACTGCATCGCACCAGGGTGGATCCGCACCGCCTGGGGCGAAACAGCGAGCGAAGTTTGGCAAGAACGAGTCCGCCGGGAAACGCCGCTGGAACGTTGGGGAACGCCCGAAGATGTCGCCAAAGTGGCACGATTTCTGGCCAGCACGGACGCGGAGTACCTCACCGGCCAGGTGATCCGCGTCAACGGAGGAGCCGTCCGCTGATTCGCAGAAGCTCGGATTCAACTCGGCTTCCCTAGGGAGAAACAAATCATGTCCGAGTATCAACCGCTGTCCGACGACGAAGTGAAAAAGGAATTGGAAACGCTGCCGCACTGGGAAGTCCGGGACGGCTGGCTGCGACGCGAATACAAGACGCCCGGATTTCCCCACTCGCTCCTCTTGGCCAATACCGTCGGCTATCTGGCCGAGGCGGCCTGGCATCACCCCGACCTGTCGGTCGGCTACGCACAGGTCATCGTCAAATTGCGGACGCACAAAGCGAACGCCCTCACTCGGCACGACGTCGCTCTAGCCCGTAAGATCGAAGAAGTGATTTCGTGGAAACCGGGCGAAGGATCGCCGCTCGGGGGCTTCCCCAAAAACTGGGTGCACTGAATTGAGCGCGTGCGGCTCGGGCGATTCGAGCATTCGTCATCAGGCGACGTCGCGGGAACAAATCGTTTTCGTGACGGGCAAACTGGCCGAATTCTCGTTGCGGCGAGTCGTCGCGCGGCTGAGCGAGCAGATCGGCTTCGATTTCCAGGTCGTCATCCTGCCGATCAGCGTGGCCGCCCTCATGCAGGTGGAGTGGGTCGCTCGCAAGTTGACGCTCGCCCAGCGCGCCGATCGCGTGATCCTGCCCGGTTGGTGCCAGGGCGAGCTCGCCAGCCTGACCGATCGCTTCGCCGTTGCGTTCGAGCGAGGACCGAAGGACTTGCACAACCTGCCGGACTACTTCGGTCAATTAGCGGCGCCGCCCGACCTGAGCCAATACGACATCGAGATCCTGGCGGAAATCAATCACGCGCCACGACTGGGCGACTCAGAAATTGTGCGCCTGTCCCGTGCGATGACCGCCGACGGGGCCGACGTGATCGATCTCGGCTGCGTTCCCGGCGAAAGCTGGACGCGGGCCGGTGAAGTCACTCGGCTGCTCCGCAACGAGGGTTGCCGCGTCTCGATCGACAGCTTCGAGCGACGCGAAGTCGAAGCCGCCGTCGCAGCGGGCGCCGAACTGATCCTGAGCTGCAACAGCACCAACGTCGATTGGGTTGGCGGCCTGGGAGCGGAAGTCGTCGCCATTCCGGATGAGCCAAACGACCTCTATTCGCTCGAGCCGACCATCGAGCGGCTCGCTGCCCGGGGAGCGCGGTTTCGAATCGATCCCGTTCTCGAACCGATCGGCCATGGCTTCGCCCGCTCGCTGGAGCGGTTTTTTGTCGCGCGGCGGCGTTGGCCCCAGCTCGACATCCTCATGGGAGTCGGCAATCTCACCGAGCTCACTGAGGTCGATTCAGCCGGCGTCAACACGCTCCTGGCCGGAGTTTGCCAGGAGCTGCGAATCAAGAGCGTGCTCACGACGCAGGTCATCAATTGGGCCCGTTCGAGCGTCCGCGAGCTCGACCTGGCCCGCCGCCTGATGAGTCACGCCGTCTCGCAATCGGTCCTGCCGAAGCACGTCGATCCGCGGCTCGTCATGCTCCGCGATCCGAAGGTGGTCGAGATGACGGCCGATGAACTAGAACAAATCGCAAGCCGCATCACCGATCCGAATTACCGGATCGTCGTGCAGGACGACAAAATCCATCTCTTCAATCGCGACGGCCACTGGTCGGGCTGCGATCCGTTCGAGTTGATCCGGCAGGCGTCCGCCGCATCCACCGCCAAAAGGCCCCTCGATCCGCTGCACACGTTCTACCTCGGCTACGAGCTGTGCAAGGCGGCCACCGCGCTCGCGCTGCACAAGCAATACACGCAGGATGAGCCGTTGAAGTGGGGGTTTCTAACCGTTCCCGAGGCGAGCCACGTGAGGCGACACGGGCCGGATGCGTCGCCATGAACGGCCCCCTCGTCGAAGAGCTCGCTGCCGTTCCGGAGATCGCCGACGCGCTGGCCGCATTTTCCGACCAGCCCGGGCTAATTCTGTTCGATAGCGCACTCGTGCGCGAGCCGACGGGGCGGTTCGCGTTTCTCGCCGCTGATCCCTTTGAGACGTTCGTCGTCGACCGGGCCGTGTTCGGTCACGATCCTTTGGCGCAAATTCATCGGCGGCTTACCGAACTCGAGACCGATACTTTTGCGGGGCTGCCCCCGTTCCAAGGCGGTGCGGCCGGTCTACTATCTTACGAGCTGGGGACCGCGTTCGAGCGGATTCCTCGCGCGAAGCACGATGAATTCCGGCTGCCGGAACTGGCCGTCGGACTTTACGACTGGGTTATCGCCTGGGACCAACGTGAGCGTCGGGCATGGATTGTCTCTCAAGGCTTTCCCGCGACCACTGCCCTCGAGCGCGAACGACGAGCCCGGCAGCGTCTCGACTTTGTGCGGAGTCGTTTGGCGTCTCCCGCGGCGAACCGACCTGCCTCTTCTTCGGCCGCCGCTTTGCCCGTTCAGGCTCTGGCGCCCCAGTTTCCGGCCCCCGGCCTCGACGGGCTCACCAGCAATTTTTCGCGCGACGCTTATATTCGGGCCGTCGAGCGGACGATCGAGTGGATCTTCGCCGGCGACATCTTTCAGGCGAACCTCTCGCAACGGTTGCTGTACCCGGCACACGTCGATCCGATCACGCTGGCCGGGAAACTGCGCTCATGTAATCCGGCGCCCTTCGGCGGCGTGTTTCTCTTCGACGACTGGGCCCTGGTCAGCGCGTCGCCCGAGCGCTTCGTGCAGGTGTGCGGAGCCGAGGTCGAAACGCGACCGATCAAAGGCACGCGGCGGCGGCCGCCCGCTCCCGAGGCCGATCTGTTCACGCGTGACGAACTGCGAGAGAGCCAAAAGGACCAGGCGGAAAACGTGATGATCGTTGACCTCCTGCGAAACGATCTTTCGCGAGTCTGCGCTCCGGGCTCGATTCGCGTGCCCCAACTGTGCGGCGTCGAGACGTACGAGACCGTGCAGCACCTCGTCTCCGAAGTTCGCGGTCGCCTGGAGGAGGAGCGCACTGTCTGGGACTTGTGGCGGGCCGTCTTTCCCGGAGGGTCGATCACCGGCGCACCGAAAGTGCGGGCGATGGAGATCATCGCCGAATTGGAGCCGACGGTCCGCGGGCCGTATTGCGGCAGCCTGTTCTACGTCGGCTACGACGGCTCGTGCGACAGCAGCATCTTGATTCGCACGTTTGTCTGCCGGCACGGGTGGATTGCCTGCGGTGTGGGGGGCGGCATCGTTGCCGATTCCGATCCGGCCGCCGAATATGAAGAGACGCTGCACAAAGCAGCCGGCATGCTGCGGGCACTGGGCCCGCTCAAGTGAGCGGCAATGATCCTGCTGATCGATAACTACGACAGCTTTGTCTACAACCTGGCGCGCTATCTGCGCGAAATGGGCTGCTTGACGCAGGTCGTCCGCAACGACGCCTTGTCTCTGGACGACGTTTGGAAGCTGTCACCCCGGGCCATCGTGATTTCCCCCGGCCCCTGTAGCCCGGCAGAAGCCGGCATCTCGGTCGAGCTCGTGCAGACGTTCGCCGATCGCATCCCCATCTTGGGCGTCTGCCTGGGACATCAAGCCATCGGCGCCGCGCTCGGTGGTGAGGTCACCCGCGCGCCAGCGCCGGTTCACGGGATGCGCTGCCGCATCGACCATGACGGAACCGGCCTGTTCGCCGACCTGCCGACGCCTCTTTGGGTCGGCCGTTATCACTCGCTCTGCCTGCGCGAACAGAGTTTGCCCGAGTCGCTCCTTGTCACGGCCCGCAGCGATGATGGCGTGGTGATGGCGGTGGCCCACCGGTCACTGCCGGTGTTCGGGGTGCAGTTTCACCCCGAATCGGTGCTGACTCAATCGGGCCACCACCTGTTGTCGAACTTTCTGGCGGCGGCCGGCGTGCCGCACACCGTACCGGCGGTCGGCGATTATCAAGCCGCGGTGGAACCGAGCGATGCCTACGTGATGCCCACGAACGCCACGACGCCCATCACGTGGTGACGTCGTCGTTAGATTGCCGGCACGCCGACCGCGTGCGGCAGGCCGGTCTCGATAGTTGGAAAACGCCAGACGTCGCCCAGCTCGGACTTTAATCGCGCATTCGAGCAACGCTTGTTCAAGCCGCCGGTGCGGCTCGCGTTGGCGTCGAACTGAAAGACCGGCTCGCTCGCGCCGACCAGCCGGGCGAGTAGCGAGTAATACTTTCGCCGCCGAACCGGGCGATCGTCCGTGACCAGGTAGATGGGCTGAATCGTCTCGCGGCGGGCCAGTCGGCTGATAATGGTCGCGCCGTCCTCGACGTGGATCAGATTCAAGAAGCCGTCCGGGTTGGCATTAAGCGGCTCGCCGCTCCGCACGGCTTCGATGCGACGCAGCAAGCGTCCCGGGCCATAGATGCCGGAAAAACGCAGGACCGTCGACGTTCCGACAGGACAGGCCTCGCGAACGGTTTCCTCCGCAGCCAGCACGATCTGCCCGTCTTCGGCCTGAGGGGAAGTCGACGAGGTCTCGTCGACCACCTCGCCGGCGTCTTGCCCGTAGACGCTGGTGCTGGAGACGTAGAGCAACCGCCCGACGTTCGGCGTGATCTGTTGCAAAACCTGGGACAGTCCGCGGACATAAACGTCTCGCTTCGACGCAGACGCTTGACGATCATAGCCGACGGCATAGAGCGCGACATCAGCCGACGGCAGCGCCCGCAGCGTCTCGGGCTGCAGGACATCGCCGACGATCGGCTCGATCCGCCGCTCGGCCAAAGCCGCCGCGTTTGCCGGGGAACGAGTGAGCGCGCTGACCTGCATTCCTTCGCGGACCCAGAGTGCCGCGACGCGGCGACCCAAATACCCGCAGCCGATCACGAGGGCCCGCATCAGCGCCCTAACGGTTCGAGGAATTGCCGCGAGGCCTGCATCACGTATTGCTCCGCCCCGCCGAAGCCGATCGCACGATAGCCTTCGTTCTGGGCCCATTTGGCCTCGTCGACGCTGCCGACGGGAAAGCCCGCGGCCACGCCGTGCCGCTGGCAGACGCGCAGCACCTTCTGAGCCGCCTCGAGCACACGCGGATGTTGGCGCTGGCCGGGAACTCCGTAGGCCATTGCCAGGTCGCCCGTGCCGACCCACAGCACGTCGATACCGCAGGGAGCGATTTCTTCGATTGCGTCCACCCCTTCGGGGTCTTCGATCAAGGCCAGCAGCAGAACCGTGTCGTTGATCGTCGAAAAGTATTCGTCCACGGGGACTCGCCCCCAGAATGTGCCGCGTCCCGGTCCGAAGCCGCGATTACCCAACGGCGGATAAAGGGCGGCCGACCGCAGCCCCTTCGCGTCGGCAGCGTTGCGGCAGTGCGGCAACAAGATGCCCTGCGCTCCAAGGTCGAGGGCGTGCATCACCGCCTCGCGATCATCGTTGCGGAGCACACGGACGATGGGCACCGTGTCGCCAGCAAAGCAGCCCTGCACCAGTCGATCGATGGTCGTGGCATCGGCTGTGCCGTGTTCGCCGTCGAGCAATACAAAATCAAACCCGGCGTAGCCGAGCAACTCGCACAGCCCAGGCTCCGGCAGACGCACCGAACTGGTCAGCAGAATGTCGCCCGCTTTGAGGCGTTCCTTGGCGCGATTCGCACGAACTTGCACGTTCCTCGCACTCCGTTTGCTGCTGTCGCGTTTGACGGCTATCGAGTCTGGTTGATGGCGGGCGCCAGCTCGCCCGCGCCGTGCAAAACCGTTTCCAATCCACTCACGAGCCGCTCGATGACCGGACCCTCGGGCGGCACCTGCCGAATAATCTGGACGTGTCCGCTGGCGAGCGTCTCGTGCAGCTCTCGAACCCGACTCAACATTGCCTGGCGAAAATCTGCAAGCTCGGCCGGATCCAGATCATGCCGGAGCAGCACCGCAGCGTCCGGCTCATCCTCGCGAGTGAGCTGTGCCAGCCCGCCACCTTGCGTGCGAAAGAGCCGACCATCGACGACGGCCCGCCGCAAACGACCCTGGTCGTCGAACTGGTAGTAGGGATCGTCACCCCAATAGACTGTCAGGAAGCCATTCGGGCGGAAACCGGCGACAATCGTTGGTGAGTCAGCCGGTGAGAGCAGCTCGACCCGTTCGGTGAGCGCAACGGCCTCCCGCATCGGGTCTCCGGAATTCGCGTTTCGATCTCGGGGATTTGCGTGGTTGCGGCGCATCGTTCTGAGATTTTAGTACCAGTTTCGGCAGAATCCCACGAATCGCCGGAATCCCCGACGCGAGCAGGGTTCCCTGTTGACAAACGTATCGCCTTACTTCACCTTGTTCGATTACCGGCGGCCTTTGGTGGCCGAGAAGGTTGGGTCTGGAATACGGCCCACAGCCGGAATACAGTCGCCGAACCGTCGTTTCTGACGGTCGTTCGATCACTAAATCTTGCAGGGATAGTCATTTACAGAAAGTCGGGCCTCGCCGGCTTTACCGGTACGGCGGCCCAAAAGATGCTCGGTAAATGACGGGCGGAACAAAACCGCTGCGGGCCAATCATCGCGGGATGACTTACAATGGAGGGTGCGTCGGCTAAGGGGAACAGCCTCGCTGCGCGCCACGCGGAGTTCGTGAATGTCGACCGCCATGTGGAAGCCCGCCGGTCCAATGTCGTCAGCGGAATTTCAAACCGTTGATTCGGACCGGCTTGCCGATATCCAGCACAAACACGCTGCGGTCAAGCAGCTCTTGGCGGCGCGGCAGCTCGACGCCATCCTGCTGCAGCGCCCGCTGAACTTTGCCTGGTTCACCTCCGGCGGCGACTGTTCGCGCGGCGGATCATCCGACGCGTCAGCAGCTCTCTTCATCACGCCCGAAGCGCGGGTCGTGGTCACGAGCAACGCCGAGTCGGCCCAGCTGTTCGATCGCGAGTTGCAGGGACTCGGTTTCCAACTCAAGGAACGCCCCTGGCACGAGCCGCGAACGACCTTGATGGACGATTTGTGCCGGGGCCGCAACGTCGCCAGCGACGCTCGGTTCAACGGCACGCCCGACATCAGCACGCCGCTCAAGCCACTGCGGATGCCGCTGACCTCGATCGAGTGTCGCAAGCTCCGTGAATTGGGACCGGCGCTGGCCCACGCAGTGGAAGCCACGTGCCGCAATTGCGATGTCGGCCAAAGCGAATGCGATATCGCCGGCGAGGTCGCGCACCGCATGATCCGCCATCAGATTTATCCCGAGCGGATCCAGGTGTGCGCCGACGGACGGGCCGGCACGTATCCGCACTGGACGTTCGGTTCCGAAACGGTGCAGCGCTCGGTGGCCGTTACGGCGATCGGCCGCAGGGCCGGCTTGTGCCTGGGCGTTTCGCGGACGGTTTCTTTCGGCGCGCCCCCGGCCGAACTGCAGAACGATCACCACAAGGCATCACTGATTCAAGCCAGCGGCATGTTCTTCACGCAGGCGAATTTCGCCATGTTCGAGATCTGGAACCGCGTCGCCCGCATTTACGAAAAGTTCAAGTGCGACGATTCGTGGGAGCGGACCGAGCAGGCCGAGGTCATCGGCTACGAGTTGGCCGAATATCCGCTCGTACCCCGCAGCGAATTCCAGATCACCCCGCGGATGCCCGTCTATTGGCACCCGGCCGTCGGCGCGGCAATGTCCGGCGACTCGATTCTGGTCGGCGAAGGCGAGTTCGAGGTACTCACCCCGGCCGAAGGCTGGCCCAAGGTCAAGGTGGTCGTCAAAGGGACCACGATCTATCGGCCGGACATCCTCGTTCGGACGTCGTAGGCTGCGGAGCTCCGACGCCCGGCGCTTAAACCACCTTCGCATTGATCCACGGCATCATTGCCCGCAGCTCTTTGCCGACCTTTTCGATCTGGTGCTCGCGGTCGCGGCGGCGCATGGCCTGGAAGGTCGGCTGATTCGCCTTATTTTCGAGGATCCACTCCTTGGCGAATTGGCCGGATTGGATCTCGTGAAGGATCTTCTTCATTTCCTGCTTGGTCTGCTCGGTGACGATCCGCGGGCCGCGGGTGTAGTCGCCGAACTCGGCCGTGTTGGAGACGCTGTAACGCATGTAGTTGAGGCCGCCCTGATAAAACAGGTCGACAATCAGCTTGAGCTCGTGCATGCACTCGAAGAAGGCCATCTCCGGCTGATAACCGGCCTCCACGAGCGTCTCGAAGGCCGCCTTCACCAGCGCGCTCACGCCGCCGCAGAGCACGCACTGCTCGCCGAATAGATCGGTCTCGGTTTCCTCAGCGAACGTCGTTTCGATCACGCCGCCGCGCGTTCCGCCGATTCCCTTGGCGTAGGCCAGCCCCAACTTGCGAGCCTGGTCCGAGGCTCCTTTGCCCAGCGCGATGAGGCAGGGAACGCCGCCCCCTTTCACGTATTCGCTGCGAACCAGATGCCCGGGGCCCTTCGGCGCCACGAGGGCCGAGTCGACGCCTTCCGGCGGAATGACCTGGCCGAAGTGGATGTTGAATCCGTGTGAGCAGAGTAGCAGGTTCCCCTTCTGCAAGTTCGGCCGGATTTCGGTACGGAACAGGTCGCCCTGCACTTCGTCGGGCAACAAGATGTTGACGATGTCGGCGGCCTTGGTCGCCTCGGCCAGTGACGCCGGCTGAAAGCCGTGCGAGACGGCAAGTTCGTAATTCGCGCTGCCAGGGCGCTGACCGATGATTACCTTGCAACCGCTGTCGCGGAGATTCTGCGCCTGAGCATGTCCCTGGCTACCGTAGCCCAAAATGGCAATCGTTTTGTTCTTGAGCAGCGACAGGTCGGCATCGTCTTCGTAATAGATTTTGGCGGGCATAATCGTGCCTCTGTGTGGAGGATTTGACTGCTTTTGAGGAGGGGCGAGACCGCTCGACGATCAGGCGGACTCGGGCCGCTCGGCCGATTCGGGAGTCTCGACCCCCGGTCGCTCGCCGACGGGTCCGTCGACGGTAAAGGCGGCGTCGCGGAGCATGGCGATCCGGCCCGTCCGAACCATTTCCAGAATTCCAAACGGACGCATCTGCTCGATGAACGCCTCGATTTTGCTCTCGCGGCCGGAAATTTCGACCATCACGTGCTCGGGGCTGACGTCGACAATGCGGGCCCGGAAGATCTCGCTCAGTTCCTTGATCTGCGAGCGGCTGCCGTCCTTGCTGCTGATTTTCATCAACATCAAGTCGCGCTCGACGTAATCCTTCGCGGAGAAGTCGAGCACCTTGACGACCGTTACGATCTTCTCGAGCTGCTTGCGCACCTGGTCGAGGACGCGGTCGTTGCCGTTGACGACGAACGTGATCCGGGAAAAACTCGGGTTTTCGGTCGCGCCGACCGCCAGGCTGTCGATGTTGAAGGCCCGAGACGCCAGCATCTGAGAAATGTGGGCCAGGACCCCGGGCTGGTTCATGACCAGCGCCGAGAGAACATGTCGCATAAAAAGCCTTCACCAGCAACGGATTGCACGGTCGACCCTGGCCCGCGCCGCCTCGAAAGGCTCAGTTTAGAGGAGCCGCCGAGCCTTCACAACCAAATGGCCCGAATCAGCTTGCGCGAGATGAAATCCGCGCGGCGGGCTGTTATCTTCACACAAAATGAACTGGTTTCGACACGCCTTTGCGCTCGACCCCCCTGGCCCCCTCGAACCAACCGTCGAGGAACGGGAGGTCGTCGAGCGGCTTTGTCGAATTCTGGCTCGGCGGCGGATGCAGATCCCCGCGATCACTTTTTTGGAAATGTCGCGACCGCTCAACCGGGTTGCGGCGCAGGTCCTGTTTTTCTTTTACCCCGTCGCCTCGCTTGCGCTGACAGGTGACGACTACAACCGGTTCGCGCAATTCCTCGAAAAGTCCGGCTCGATCGACTATTTGTGCCGGCGCCTCGAGGACCTATCCGCGAAGGCCGACGCTCGCACGACGACCGCTCTCACCGAGCCGTTGCCCGTCGAGGTCAATTCGGCCGCCGCTCTGCCGCGCGAATGACGCAAGCCGATGGATCTCGACAAAATCAACGTCATCTTTGCGACCGACTGCGGTAGCACCACCACCAAAGCCATCCTCATCGAGAAGGTGGGCGACGGCTACCGCCAGACGTATCGCGGCGAAGCCCCCACCACCGTCGAAGAGCCGGTCGCCGACGTGACCGTCGGCGTGATCAACGCGGCCACCGAGGTCGGCGAGTTGGCCGGCCGACGGCTGGTGAACGAGCAGGGCGAGTTGATCCGCCCCGCCCGCGGCAACGAGGGCTGCGACATCTACATCTCGACGTCGAGTGCCGGCGGCGGACTGCAGATGATGGTGGCCGGCATCGTCCGCGAGATGACCGCGGCCAGCGCCAAGCGGGCGGCGCTCGGGGCCGGGGCCATCGTAATGGACGTTATCGCCGCCAACGACAAGCGGCTCCCCCACGAGCAAATTCAACGCATCCGCGAGCTGCGGCCCGACATGATTCTGCTCTCCGGCGGAACCGACGGCGGCAACACGGCCAAGGTTGTCGAAATCGCCGAGCGGATCGCCCCGGCCCGGCCACGGCCGCGGTTCGGCACGAATTACCAGATGCCGTTGATCTACGCCGGCAATCAGGACGCCACCGAACTGGTCCGCGACGCGCTCGGTGATAGCGTCGAGCTGTTCGTCGTCCCCAACCTGCGCCCGGTGTTGGAGCGCGAAAACTTAGGGCCCGCCCGAGACCGCATCCACGACATCTTTCTCGAACACGTGATGGCCCACGCCCCCGGCTACGACAAGCTGATTCGCTGGGCGGACGCACCCATCATGCCGACGCCCGGTGCCGTGGGCGACATTCTGCAGATGATCGCCAAGAAAGAGGGAATCAACGCCGTCGGCGTCGACATCGGCGGGGCCACCACCGACGTCTTCAGCGTCTTCTCTGGGACGTTCAACCGCACGGTGAGCGCCAATCTGGGGATGAGCTATTCGATCTCCAATGTCTGCGCCGAAGCGGGAATGGAAAATATCCTGCGGTGGGTGCACGTCGATATGGACGAGCGCACGCTCCGCAACCGGGTCAAGAACAAGATGATCCGGCCGACGACCATTCCGCAGACGCTCGAGGCGTTGGTCTTCGAGCAGGCCGTCGCGCGCGAGGCGCTGCGGCTGGCTTACGCGCAGCACAAGGAATTCGCCACGACGCTCAAGGGCGTCCAGCAGCAGCGGACGGTCGGCGATTTGTTCAGCCAGGGGGGGGCCGGCCAGTCGATCGTCGACAACATGGCCCTCGACCTGCTGGTCGCGTCCGGCGGCGTTCTCTCCCACGCCCCACGGATGGAGCAGACGGCGGCCATGCTGATCGACGCCTTCGAGCCCGAAGGCGTCACCACGCTCGCCAAGGACAGCATCTTCATGATGCCCCACCTGGGCGTGCTCGCGCAGGTTCATCCGCAGGCCGCACTCGAGGTCTTCGAGCGCGATTGCCTAGTTTACCTGGGAACGTGCGTCGCTCCGAAGGGGAACGCCTCGCCCGAGAAGAAATGCTTCGACTATCGGCTGACCGGCCCCGGACTGAACGAAAAAGGCGAAATCCGCGTCGGCGAAATGCGGAAGATTCCCCTCGAGGCGGGAAAGCAAGCGACGATCGTCGTCGAACCAGCCCGAGGCTTCGATTGCGGGGCCGGGCCGGGCAAGCCCGTCGAACGAGAAATTCGCGGCGGCACCGTCGGCGTCGTCCTCGACGGCCGCGGGCGTCCGCTCAAATTGCCGGAAAAAGAATCCGAACGACGGCAACTGCTCGGCCAGTGGGTCCGGGCCCTCGATCTGTATCCCTGAACCGATTCAAGACGCCTTCCCACGCATGGCTACATACACGCCCGGTCTCAAGGTTGTCGGCCAGGTTCGGCACAGGGTCCGCCGCATCCTGCCGATTGCCGGCAACGTGCTCGTCAATGCGGGCGACCGCGTCAGCGCCGAGCAGGTCGTGGCCGAAACGTTCATGCCGGGCGACGTGACGCCGATCAACCTGTCGAACGTCCTTTCGATCACGGCCAACGAAGTGAAAGGCAGCCTCCTGAAGGCGGAGGGAGAGCGGGTCGAGCCGGGAGAAGTTCTGGCACGCACCAAGGGCATCTTCGGCCTCTTCAAGAACGAATACCGCACGAAGGTGGGCGGGACGATCGAATCGGCCTCGGCCGTCACGGGACAGGTGATTCTCCGCGGCAAGCCAATTCCCGTGCAGGTTCGCGCCTATCTGAGCGGGACCGTCGTTGAGGTCTTGCCCAACGAAGGTGTCGTCGTTGAGGCGGACGTTTCGCTGATCCAAGGGATTTTTGGCGTCGGGGGCGAAGCCTTCGGACCGCTCGCGCTGGCCTGCCGCGAGCCGAATGAGCGGCTCGATGCCGGGCAAATCACCGCCGAGCACAAAGGCAAGATCGTCATCGGCGGCGGACGGATGACGGGCGCCGCCGTTCATCAGGCGGTGAAAGTCGGTGCCGCAGCGCTCGTCTCTGGAGGCATCGACGACCAGGATCTCAAGGAGATTCTTGGCTACGACCTGGGCGTGGCCGTCACCGGCTCCGAGAAGATCGGCCTGACCCTGATCGTGACCGAAGGCTTTGGCGAGATCGCGATGGCGGAGCGGACGTTTCGCCTGCTGGCCTCACGGAACGGCGCGCCCGCGGCCGTCAGCGGAGCCACGCAGATCCGCGCGGGCGTGCTGCGACCGGAAATCGCCATTCCGATTCAACATGCAGGGGCTGCAGCGGTCCGCGACGAGGCGGCACTCGACTCGACGCTGCGGGTGGGGGCCAACGTGCGAATCATCCGCGATCCGCATTTCGGCGTGATCGGCAAAGTGGCCGCGCTGCCTCACGAGCTGACGACGCTCGAGTCGGGATCCAAGGCCCGCGTGCTGGAAGTGGCCGTCGACGGGGCACAGCGGATTATCGTGCCGCGTGCCAACGTGGAGCTGATCGAGACCTGAGTGTTCGAGATCTGACTGACCGAGAGCTGACCGGCGAGAACCACGATATGAAAGCGAAAATCCCACTCGCCCGCCGTCTCGGCTCGCTCCGATCCCGCTTGGCGTTGTTCACCACGGTCGTCTTCGCAGTCGTCATTTTCTTGGCAAACGGTCGTCGTAGCGCCATGGCCGCCGATCCGCCCACGGCCCCGCGTCCGCCCGCCGACATCAAGGCCGCCGATCATCCCTGGGACGACGGCACGAAGATCGACGTGACCTTTGCCCTCTCTCCGGACGACGGCCCGGATGCCAAGCCCAAGATCGTCGCGTTTTACGTGGTGGAGCGCTCCGGCGAGCGGGACGGCGCCTTCGAGGCGGTCGGTACACCGCACATTCCCGATCAAGCCGCCTATCAGACCGGGAGCATCACCACCACCGTCGACAAGTGCCGTCGCGGCGAGCCGTATTTCTTTCGCGTTCGAGCGGTCACTGCCGATGGCCGCAAATCCGCGCCCGTCGAAACGAGCGAGCCGGTCTACGGCGTCCGCCAATGGTTCGACGGCGATCATTTGTGGCTCGCGGTGATCATGGCGGTCGTCTGCGGGGCGATCGTCGCCTGCATCGAGCTGGCGCGGCGGGGTTGGCCGGTCAAAATTCGTCGCATCGCCGGGCTCGACGCGGTCGAAGAAGCCGTGGGCCGCGCCACCGAGATGGGTCGCACCTGCTTTTTCATCGCGGGCATTCAGGACCTGAACGAAATGCAGACGGTCGCGGGTATCACCGTGCTGTCGCACGTTGCCAAGATCGCCGCCGAGTATGACGCTCGCCTCGAGATGCCCACGGCCCGTTCGCTGGTGATGACGACGGCCCGCGAGACGGTCCAGGCTTCGTACCTGGCCGCGGGCCGGCCCGAATCGTACGTCGAGGACAACATCTATTACGTCACCGACGAGCAGTTCGGTTTTGCGGCGTTCGCGACGGGGAAGATGGTGCGAGAGAAACCGGCCGCCTGCTTTTACATGGGCTGCTTTTACGCCGAATCGTTGATGCTCGCCGAAACGGCCAATACGGTCGGCGCGATTCAAATCGCCGGCACGGCCGAACCGGCGCAGCTCCCGTTCTTCATTGCGTCTTGCGACTACACGCTGATCGGCGAGGAGTTTTACGCCGCGTCGGCGTACCTCTCGGGCGATCCGGATCAACTTGGCAGTCTCAAAGGCCAGGACTTAGGCAAGTTGTTCGTCTCCTGTTTGCTCGTGATTGGGTCGCTGCTCGCCACCGGAGTCATGCTCGCCGGTAAGGCGAATCTGCCGGCGGCGAGGTCGGCACTGTCTCAGGCGACGACCTACCTGACCGACACGATTTTGAAGTAAGAGAGCGACCCGAATGAAGCGGATGATTCCCTTGCTGATCGCGGCGATGGCCGGCTACGTGCTCGTCGCCTCGCGCTTCATCCCGCTCGCGGAGAAATGGGGCGAGGTCGAAGCGATCTGGTTCGACATCCTGGCCGCCATCGCCTTCGTGCTCGGCGGCGGGAGCCTGCTCAAGCTGCACCTCCGCCGCATCAGCGACCGTGCGACGGGCTGGGGCTATTCGGCCATTACGCTGGCCGCGTTTCTTGGCACGTTGTACGTGGGCGTCGCGAAGACCGGGGGCCGCCCCTCGCAGGAGCAGGAATTCTACGGCCAATCGTTCGCCGTCCTGAAAGTGGAAGATCTTCCCGAAAGCCTGACGTATCGAGTGGCCGGGAAGATTCCCGAGCGGGCGGACGGCGAGCCGTTACCGCTGGGCGTCCAGCACCAACTCAGCCAGGTCGGCGGCGACCTCGAATTTCGTGGCTGGCTGACGGGGCAACAAGTGGACGAACTCTCGAGATACAAGGAAGACCTGGCTTGGCAGTGCACAGTCGAAAAACTGTTCGAGACCGCTCAACCGCCGGCCGCGCTCAAAGGCAAGCTGACGTATCTCGCCGACTACTCCCGGCTTAGTTTTGTCGGATTCATGACCGACGCCGACCATGATGCGTTGCTCAAGCTCGGCAAGAATGAGGCGTACGTTGCCGCCGTCGAGGCGCTTTGGAAGGCGAGCCGGGCCGAGTCGCAAGTCTCCGTCGAGTGGCTGCCTCCCGGCTTTAGCATTCCCGCCACCCAGAGAGAGAACCTCACTTACGACGACGCCAACCATCATCTGCAAATTCGCGGCCCGATGTCGATCGCACTCCGCGACGAGTTGGCCCGCGACCATCTTCCCCTCGCTCGCCCGATGACGGCGGCGCAACGGGCGGCCTTCCTCAACGAGCTCGAGTCACACGGGGGAAAGGTGAGCGAACTCCAGGCCCGTGCCCTCGACACGGTGCTGGCCAACGGCTGGTCGGTCGATGCCCTGCGGCTCGTGTTGGACGAAGCAGGCCATGCGCTCCCCTCAGAAAAATCAGCCTGCGACCTCTACCAGGAGCAACAGGCAGCCAAGGGAGTTACCGCAGCCACTCACAAATCGAAGCCGCAGAAACCGGAACCCGACGTGAAATTAACTGATCGCCAAAAGGCGGCGATCGATGAATTCGTCCGCGAGCCGACCGAGACCGTCGACGACCTGGCCACGCGCCTGAAGGCGGCTGGTCCCTTCACCGGTCGTCAGGAGGCCGCGCTCCGGGAATTTTTCGCGAAGGTGCCGACCGTCGGCGACCAGAAACTCGAAGCGTGCATCGCCATTCTCCGCGTCGGCCCGCTCCCGCGGGACCAGCGCAACTTTTTCCGCGACGATTACCGTCACCAGAATCAGTGGCGGCAAACCGTGGGCGACCTCTTCGTGCGGGCGCACAAAGTGAAATATCCCTGGTCGGGTCAATACAACTCGCAGGGCTCCTGGTTCGGCTGGGCTTACGAGTACATCTTCAAGCCGTGCACGGCGACGATGTTTGCTTTGCTCGCCTTTTATGTTGCGTCCGCCGCCTTTCGTGCCTTCCGGGCCAAGAACCTCGAGGCGCTGCTGCTCTTGGGAACGGCCTTCATCATCCTCTTGAGCCAAACGTTCGCCGGTTATTGGCTCACCTCGTGGCTGCCCTCCGACCCGCAGCAGAATGCGCTCGCGTGGCTACGAATGGAGAACCTGAAGATCCTGATCATGCGCGTGTTTACGACAGCGGGTACCCGCGCGATCATGATTGGCATCGCGCTGGGCCTCGCCTCGACGTCGATCAAGATTATGTTGGGGCAAGACCGCTCCTACGTGGGGAGGGACTGACCCTTGCGGTTTGACTGGAACAACATCGATCGCCGCTGGATCTTCCTGATGATGTTCATCACGGTCGCGGGACCGATCATTTGGCAGCTCGCCTTTCCGGAAATTCCGACCCCCTACGCCCGCGCGGTCTTCGACGCGATTGAAGATTTGAAGCCGGGCGACAAAGTGCTCGTCGCCTTCGATTATGACCCAGCCAGCGAAGCAGAGCTGGGTCCGATGGCCACCGATTTCGTGCATCACTGCTGCGAGAAGAAGGTGAAGATGTATTTCGTTTCACTCTGGCCGGTCGGTCCCGTGATGGTCCAGGACGCCATTCGCAACATCATCGAGGCCGACTACCCCCAGATGGTCTACGGGCAGGACTATGTCAACCTGGGCTACAAATCGGGCTACGAAGGTGTGATCAAAGTCATCGTCACCGACCTTCGCAGCCTGTATCCGACTGATACCCGCGGCACCAACATCGATCAGCTTCCCATGTGCCGAGACGTCAAAAACATTCAGAGCATGAAGCTCATTGTTGATATCAGCGCCGGATACGCGGGGGCGAAAGAGTGGACGCAGTACGCGGCCGTCCCTTACGCCGACAAGATGAAGCTTGTCAGCGGTTCGACCGGCGTGCAGTCGCCGCAGCTGTTCCCGTATCTTCCGGACCAGATGGCCGGGCTGTTGGGGGGCATCAAAGGGGCGGCGGAGTACGAAATGCTGGTCAACGAGAAGTACAGCGGCCCGAAACCCGCCCCCAAATATCAGGAAGCCCTCCGCCGGATGGGGCCGCAGCTTTTCGCTCACCTGTTGATGATCGGGCTGATCATCGCGGGCAACGTGATCTATTTCACACAACGCCGCCGTGAGGGCCGCTCGCGATGAAGACCGAGACCCGGATTTGGCTCGTGATTTTTGCATTATTCGCCGGCTTCCTGGCGTGGCGTGTAGGTGACGCTGGCGCCAGCCGGCAGTACGTCCGGGAATTTGATGGGCGCGTCGCTCCTGCGACGCTCGGCGACCTGGTGGCCGGAACGGCCCAGTTCAGCTTTTCGCGCACGGTCGGAGTTTGGGTTTCGGCCGCCCTGACGCTCGGTATCTTCTCGTTCCTCTATCGCGATAACGCGTTCTACAAGGTTGCCGAATCGGTGCTGGTCGGCGTGTCGGCCGCCTATTGGATGGTGGTGGCTTACTGGGACGTTCTAATTCCCAACCTCATCGGCAAGCTCTGGCCTTCCTGGGTCCAGTCGTGGGCCATTCCGGGTCTTTCGCCGCAGCACGACGAGTTCTGGTTCGCCTACTTCATCCCGCTCGGGTTGGGAGTCATGCTCTTATGGAGGCTCTCGCCCCGCGGCAGCTGGATCGGCGTATGGCCCCTGGCCTTTACGATCGGCGCCACCGCCGGATTGAGGTTGGTCGGCTATTTTCAGGCCGACTTCCTCGGCCAAATCCGCAATGGAATCGTGCCGCTGGCAATTTTCAAGGACTCTCATTTTGATTGGGAACGCTCGATCGAAAATGTGGTGCTCGTCACCGGCACCCTGGCTTGTTTGTCTTACTTCTTCTTTTCCTTCGAGCACAAAGGGGCGCTCGGGCGAATTTCGCGAGTCGGCGTGTGGGTGCTGATGATCACTTTCGGAGCCGGCTTCGGGTACACGGTGATGGGACGCATCGCTTTGTTGGCCGGCCGACTCGAATTCCTGTTTGACGATTGGCTGTGGCTGATCGATCAGAACCATACGCGCATCTGGCAGTGACGGAGTCGAAGCTTTGCGGCGTGTCTTCGCATTGATTCTGGCAGCAACAGCGATCCACTCGGCCCGGCCGACGCGGATTCTCTGCGACGAACCGCCGGTCTATCGCGAGCACCAGGATCTCAGCTATTACCGGGACGCTCGTGGAGATCGGCAACCCATCCGCACGGTCGCCGACTGGCAAATCCGTCGCGCGCACATCCTGGCGCACATGCAAGAGGTGATGGGACCCTTGCCGCACCCGTCGCATCCAGTGCCGCTCGACGTGCGGACGCTGCAAACGGTGTCGCTCGGCCCCATCGTCCGCCGCAAAATCGACTACCACACCGATTCGCTGGCGCGCCGTGTTTCCGCCTACCTGTTTTTGCCTGTCAAAAGCTCGGTCCGGCACCCGGCAGTTCTCTGCCTACACCAAACCATCCACATCGGCAAAGAGGAGCCGGCGGGCCTGGGCTCGAATCGAGACCTTCAATACGCGCTCGAATTGGCGCAGCGAGGCTACGTGACTCTGGCCCCCGATTACCCGTCGTTCGGCGAATACAAATACGACTTTCCTCCGCAGGACGGATACGTCAGCGGCACGATGAAGGCCATTTACGACAACATTCGCGCGATCGATTTGTTGCAATCGCTGCCGGAGGTCGATCCGGAGCGCATCGGCTGCATCGGCCACTCGCTGGGCGGACATAATTCGATCTTCACCGCGACGTTCGATCCGCGGATCAAGGCCGTCGTTTCCAACTGCGGTTTCACGCGGTTCCACAAGTACTACGGCGGCAAACTCAAAGGCTGGGACAGCCCGCGTTACATGCCGCGGATCGCCAGCGTTTATGGCGACAATCCGGACCGCGTTCCGTTCGACTTTACGGAAATCATCGCGGCCTTGGCGCCGCGGGCCTTTCTGGCAAGCTCCCCACTCCACGACGACAACTTCGAAGTGTCGGGCGTCCGGGACGTGATCGCCGCTGCCCGGCCGATCTTCGCGATCTTCGGCGTGCCGGACAACCTGGCGGCCAATTACCCGGATGCCAAGCATTCATTCCCGCCGGCGGCGCGCGAGGTGGCTTACAAGTTCTTGGATCGGCACCTCAAGCGGTAAGTCGCACTGCAGGCACAACAGCCGAAAGGCGAAAAGACACCGCTTACTGCGTGCGCGGCTCTGAAGACGGCGGCGGCATGCTGCTTAGAGCGCGTCGGCCACTTGCCGCTCGGGCGCAAGCGGGCCATGTAGCTCATCGACCGCTCCTGGAAGTCAGGGCAGTCCTTCGCCAGGCGACGGCTGATCGGCTTGGGATCCGAGTTCGTGCGCAGGTCATTCAAATATGCCAGCAGCGTGCGTTTGGCCTCGGGAGGGCCGTGCATCATGAAGTGCACCCAAGCCCAGGCTTCCTGATAGTCGGAGCGGCGCATCGCGGCGTTGTCGTCGAGATTTTCCAGTCGCTTCAAGTCCGGCTGCCAGCCCTGGGCCAACAACATCGAGAGCTTGGTGGCATACTCGCGATTGATGCCGCCCGGCTGCGAGCCCGGGATCTCGAAGTATTCTGCCAGGCCCTCGTCGAGCCAGAGCGGAACCCGCTTCATCGCCGAATGCAAGAGACCGTGCGTGTACTCGTGTCGCAGGTCTTCACGCACGCTCTGTCCCCAATGCGTATAGACGGCCAGCTCCGTCGCCGAGCCGACAAAATACGCGCTTCGCGGCGGCAGCTTGGGGTAGGTCACCGCCATGTACTTGCGATATTCGGTCTCGTTGTTGAACAGGTAGATGATGACAGGGTCGCGCTGCAGCGGTAAGTCGAGCACCTTGGCTTCCTGCTCGCGGAGCGTGGTCAGCTCGCGAATCAGCTCATGATCTTTTTGCAACTTGAAATTGCTCAAGACGAGCAACTGATCGCGCTCGCACTTCACCTCATACTTGACCGGCAGGCCGATCGGACGGTCGACCGCCTGGCACCCCGTGAAAGCCAGCACAACCGCGATCAACAAGGCCGCGGCCCGGGCCGTCCGGCCGAGCTGACTACCGGATGCCGTTCCAAGTGTGGACAGGCTATCCATGCGGGGACGAGAGGCTGCGATCGCCCGCCAAAGAGACCTCCATTCGTTGGCGAAGTGCTCGCCCCGATACTTTTTGAGAAATCGCAGCCGGTGCGTCAGGCGCAATTCGGGAAACGCCGACAGACTGGCTTCGAGCTGTCCGAGCATGCGGTTGACGCTTCGTTGCCGGCGAAAACGCCGGCGGACGATGCGATCTGCGCCGCCGATCTCAACCGAGCAGTCGCCGGCGTCGACGTTGACCAGGAGATCCGCGGCCGACAGGCGTCGATGAACGAGCGAAAACTGTCGCATCCGCGCCAGTTCGCCGGCCAAGAGCATCGCATTGGTGTTGATCCAGGCTTCCCGCTGTCTGGCGGAGAGGCCCGGAAATTGTTGCGTCAGAAATGTCGCCGGCGTCACACTGCGGCCCGAACGCTCGACCACGAGAATTTCCCTGACTCGCGACACGGAACGCGTTTCGAGATAGAGCAGCGTTCGCGGCGTCGACACGCCCCGCCGCCGCAGGGCGTGCGTCATTTCCCAGGCACGCCTCGTCGCGGACCAACCGAGTCGTGGCAAGAGATCGCGCCAGGCGAGTGGGCGGGACGTTTCCCGAACCTCACAGCGGAGGGCCGTCCCGGCCGCCCACAGGTCCACCACCGCCGCCCGAACCGATTTCGTCCGCCGCAGCCACAGGCGAACGCGGTCGGCGCGGAAGAGCGAGTCGGGATTGGCACGCAGCTCGAGGACTTGATCCGTGCCGAGGACCGCCAGGCCCCGACAGCAGATGCTGGGCGAGTCGGCCACGATTAGCCGACGATTGGAACGCTGCCACTTCTTGTCGTAGCGGAGCTGTTCGCGCCGGAGCGCCTTGCGGCAAAAAGTTTCAATCTGGGTGGCCAGTCTCCGGCGCGAGCAATGCTCCGCGCGGGCAACTGCGGCGGACGGGTCAGTCACGAGAGTTGTTAGGGAATCTGCGTGGACTTCGCGCAGATAGGCGTCCAAGAAACGCCAGCGATCGGCGCGACCGGCCATTTGAAAGAAGTTGAAGAGGCCAAACAAATCCCATCGCGCGCGTCGCGCGCGGCGAAAGACAACGCCCCAGTTACGGCGCGGCCGCACGCCCTGCAGATCGATGAGTTTCAATCGAATCGGCGACGGGACGCTCATGCCGGCCGCGTCGTCCGTCACCTCGACCAAGAGATTTGCCGAATGCAGGTCACGATGGACCAGACCTGCCCGATGCAGCCGCCCGCACAACCGTCCGAGCGCCGGGGCCAATTCGCGTCGAAACGCGGGGGTCCGTAGCGGAGCGTATTGCGGATCGCGGGCCAGGCTGTCTAAGGGAATCACGTTCTCAATTGCCGAGCTGGCGAGGAAACTATCTCGGGCAAGCGGGCCGCGGGACTGGCAGCCGACGGCAACGCAGGTCATCGTCTCGATGTTGGCGCCCGCCACTGCCTGCGCCGCGAGGGCCTCACGGGCGGCCGGTGTACCGCGGAGGGTGTTTCGCAAAAGCTCCCACGCGTGCGACGTCTTGAAATGCTTGAAGAAGATGACGCCCGAGGGCAGCTCGATGCGATAGACCGATCGATGCGGCCCCGATTTGACAATCGTCACGCCGTCGGGAACGCCACTCGCGACGACCCGATCGGCCGTGTCACTTGGACCCAGTGCATCACTTGAACCCAGCGCAGAAGACTGCGGTGACGCTGAGCACAGCGACAGGAAGCCCCCGTCATAAAGCTCGCGCACCACGCGCTCGTCACCCCGCCAGGTCACCTCGCCCAGAGTGCGCGGATGCAGAGGTGCCGCGCCGTCGGCAACCGAGAGCCGGCTCTGAGATTGGTGTCGGGTCGCTGCGCGATCCATGCCACGATCTTCCGCCGGCCCGTTTGACCCGTCGTTCCCCCGCTCCGCCCCTTCGCGTTCAGTCGACGCGCGAGTCCTCATCGACCTTTTCCGCCTTGTCCATTTTTCGGATCAGGTCATGGAGCAGGTCGTTGTCCGGAGCGGGGATCAGATCGGTGCGTTTCTGAGCCATGAGCGAATGGACAAGCTCCGGGTGCGCTTGCCAGTCAGTCGGCTTCCAGTTGCGGACGTCGACGTACAGATCCGAAAGGGCCGCCTGCTGCTTGGGGATTACCACCAGCCCGTCTTTCCCGTACATCACGTGATACTTGAAAGCGAACGTCATCAGCCCGGCGCCGACGATCATCCCCATCACGAACAGGAGCAGCTTGCGCATGAAATCCGTTTCCCCCGCAGGCGGCGGCAATCGGCCGATAGAACGGGCAAAGCGGCGGGATGATGGCACAATCCGGGGGATGCGGCAAGACGCGTTCAGGTGCGGAAAGAGGCTGTAAAACCCGCCTCAGGTCTCGAAGCGATCACCGGGCCGAACCGGATTGCCAGCCTGGAATTCGGCAACCGTCATGGCCCGTTTTCCCTCCGGCTGCAGGCGGCGAATTTCGACCGCTCCGCCCGACACCTGGACCACCAGCCGCTGCTTGTCCGCGATCAAAATGCTGCCGGGCGCGGCCCCCGCGACAGCGTGATCTTCGGCAGCCGCAACCTCGAGCACGATCAACCG
The DNA here is from genome assembly GCA_963800135.1 of uncultured Planctomycetaceae bacterium. Classification (GTDB taxonomy): domain Bacteria; phylum Planctomycetota; class Planctomycetia; order Planctomycetales; family Planctomycetaceae; genus DASPSM01. The sequence continues at coordinate 1,330,124 of CAWCZR010000004.1, forward strand.
CAGGAAGCGACCCAAACCCGAGCCAGCCCCGCCCTCCTGATCGCCCCCCATGACGAGGGTTGAGTAGGCCAGCGGCCAGGGCCGCAGGGCTCGCACCTGGCAGTCGATCTGCCGAGGGGAGCGGTTCCAATCGATCCGTCCACTTTCCTTTTTGAGCCGGGGCGCGCGGCTGGCTTGGGTCCCATCCTGAACGATGGGCTGGGAGGTCCCGTCGGCCAGTTGGTCGACGACCCGCACGGCCAGTTCTGCGCCAAGAGTCGCCAGCCGCCCCTCCAGCTCGCCCGACGTCTCGCGTGGTCCGATGGGGGTCCGCTCGATACCCAGGATGGGGCCCGCGTCGAGCTTGGGCTCGATCTGGAAAATCGTCACGCCGGTCTCGGTTTCGCCCTGCAGGATGGCTGTCTGAATCGGGGCCGCGCCGCGGTACCTGGGCAGGATCGATGCGTGCACGTTGATCGCCCCCAGCCGCGGTGTTGCCAGCAGCTCGGCCGACAGGATCTGCCCGTACGCGGCCACGACGCACAAATCGGGCACGAGGGCCGCCAGGTCGGCCACGGCTGCGGGAGTATTCGCCTTTTCGGGCTGAAAGACGGGGAGGCCCCGCTCGAGTGCCAGCTCTTTGAGCCGATTGACGTGTCGATGATGACCGCGACCGGTGCGATCGGGCTGCGTGAACAAGCCGACAACCGTGTGCTTTCCCTCGAGCAGCGCGCGAAAAGTCGGCAGGGCGAAGCCGCCGGTTGCCATCATGACTAAGCGAAGAGCCACGGCTTCACTCCGCGCCGAGTGCCGGCATTCAGCGGGACGCTTTGTCGCCGCGGGATCGCCTGTTCCGACCGCGTCCTCATTCAGGACGATGCGGTGGAAACTCCGTCCGGCTCGAAGCCGCGCAACGTCCGTTCCAGGACGTCGTCGGGAGGAATTGCTCCCGAGGCCTGTTGACGGCGGAACTGCGCCTCGAAGTCCGCCAGGCGAGGCTCGAGCTCGCGCCGCGCCGTTTCCGTCATGCGGTCGATGAACAAGAACGCCGTCGATGTGGTCATTCTCGTGCTGGACGACCCGGGCTTCCAGGTCTTCGAGATCCATCTCGAATTCCTGTCCATCGAGATCGAAGGCATTGACCACGATCTGCTCAGACCGCCGCACCTGCCCATACAGTCCCGGGATGCTCAGACAGCCTTCCTCGCCCTCGGCGCTTCCTTTCCGGCGCACGATCTCCGGATTGATAAAGACGTGCTCCGCAGCCGATTCCGTGGCCGATCCCGTCGCATTCATGATGAATAACCGTAACGGAACGGCAACCTGGTTGGCGGCCAGGCCAATCCCGTTAGTGGCGTACATCAACTCGAACATCGTACGGACCATCTGCTTGAGGTCCGCGTCGATGCGCGTAATCGGCTTGGATTTCCAGCGAAGCGCCGGATGGGGATAGCTGACGATCTGCATGACCGGATACGGAGTGCGCGCGGGAAACGGATCGGATTTCGGATTGCACGCCCGTGGAGGATTATAGGACTCCTCCAAGGATGGGTCGAGCGAAAGCGGCGCCGTCCCCAAGGACAGCGACGACACTCGCAGGACGGCACGGCTCAGGAAGGGAGGATGCGGCCCGACAAGCCTCCTCCCTGCCTTTCGGCGAGAGCCAATACCCCTTCCGACCCGATGGATCCGAATCGCCCCGCGGCGGTCCGACTCCTGGTCAGTAGGTGCGCAGGTCGTTGGCAGCGACGGTCGGCGCGGCCGGCGACGGCGACGTCTGGGAGACCGCCGTGCCGAAGCTACCCTCGTAGAACGCGCCCTGTTGCATCACGGGTCCCTGCACGCCACAACCCCCATTGGGGCAAGTCGAGCAAGGAGCGGGAGCAGCATAACCTGGCTGATAACCGCAACTGCCACAGCTTGAACAAGGCGGCTGTGCGTAACCGCAGCTGCCGCAGGCGGGCGGATAACCGCAACCACCACCACAGCCATGGAACAGTCCGCAGCAACAGCCGCTGGCGGTCATCAAGAGCGTGAGAGCGACGGCGAGGAGAGAGAGGCGTTTCATCGAAACAATCCTTTTCGGAAGGGGTCGGAAAATCGTGCCGGTGAGAACGGCAGCGATTGCCGGTCTGTTGACAGCTCGAACGAGGTCGCGAGAACGGCTGCGGGTCGACTTTGAAAAAAATCTGAGATTTCGACGGGATTGACTCAAGAAAGTCGAACGACTTGCCGAAAGGCGGGCGAACGATATGAACTTTGTTTGGGAGCGTCAACATGAAATCTCTGAATTTCGGCAGATTTCGCCGCAGCCACGTAGCGCGTTGGGCCGTGCGGGTTTAACGTCGACGCGCGAACGCATCGCAACGGAAACCGGCCGAAGATTTTCCGAAGCGTCGTCGGCTTTCGCTCGCATGTTGGATGTGAAGCCCTGGCAACGCGTGGCATGGATTCGACGACGGCAACTCTCGGGAAGCCGACGTCTTCGCTCGGATTGGCGCGGTTGTGAATCCCCACAGCGCGAGCGAACGAGCGGACGGACTGCGGCGCACGATCGAGTGTTCGCAACTCTTCCTCTCGAGAGGAGGCGTTCGAGAGCAGCGACCGTGCATTGCCGCGTTGCACACTAAGAATGACGGCACACGAGACCAACGCGGTGTTGACTTTCGACGCACGCGGCGTCGCTAGTCATTGCGTCTCGTTGTTGCCTTGCAACTGACCTTGGCCCGGTCAGTCAGCCGCCGCTATACTTCGCCGCTCTTTTCGATTGGGTTGGATCGCCGCGAACGGAATCGATGCGGCGCTCCAATGGCGAACGTATCACCGTGCAGGGAGGCATGAACGTGGAACGTCTTTTGATTGTCGGAATCGACACGGTCGTCGGCGCGAACCTGGCGACTCATCTGGCTGACAAATTCCACGTCATCGGCTTGAGCGGTAGCGAAGAAATCTCCATCGAGGGCTGCGAGACAGCCGTGTTGCCACTCGCCGACGCCCCGGCGACGCGGCAAGCTGTGGCCGTCCATCGTCCCGACAACATCGTGTTGTGCCAGGCGGCCGGCGATTCGTCGTGGCACAGAGCCGGCGCATCCGACTTCCGCACCGCGGCCCAAGCAACACTGCATTGGATCGAAGCGGCCCATGCCGCCGGCAAGCGGCTCACCCTCATCTCGTCCGACGCCGTCTTCACGGGCCCCTGGATGTTCCACACTGAGAGCTGCGACTCGTTCTGCCAGGCCGAGGAAGCCCAAACGCTCCGGGCGTTGGAAGACGCGGCACTAACGAATTCGGCCAGCGCGCTCGTCGTACGGACGCATGCGTACGGCTGGAGTCCGCGGCTCGACGGCGGTTGGATCGACGGTCTGTTGGCCGCCCTGGAGGGCGACCAGGCACCGATTTTCGATTGCGTGGCTCATGCCACGCCGATCCTGGCGACCGATCTGGCCGACGTGCTCGTCGCGGCTTGGAATGCCGGCATGAGCGGCCTGTACCACGTTGCCGGCGCCGAACGCACCAATCCGCATCGCTTCGCCTGTGAGTTGGCCCGAGTGTTCGACCTCGCGCCGCTGCAAGCCGTCAGTCTCATTCCGACCGCCAGCCCGCCCGCCGGCTTCGCCCGCGGCGAGGCTTCACTGCACACGCGTTCGATCCGCAAAGCCCTGGGTATCGGCCTACCGATGGTCGTCGAGGGACTCGAACGACTTCGTGCGCAGCACGACGAAGGTTTTGATCGCCGCTTCAGCCGCGGCAAGGGCTTCGCGACCAGCAAGGTGGCGTAGAACCGTCGTCGCATTGGTAGTCGGGTCGCAATTCGGCAATTTGCGCGTGCCACACGGAGTCAACATCCGTGCCGAGGGAACATTGAGAATTGGGGACACGAGTCACATGAGAAAGAAGCCCCGTCGGGCTCGTGTTCGACGCTCGCGCCACCCCCGATTTCTGACGCTTTTCATCGGGGCGCTGACCCTCACTGCAACGTTCCGCGCTTCTGCTGCAGACGCTCCCACTCCGCAGACCCCAAATGACCCGGTTGCCGAAAGCATCCTGCAAAAAGCCCGACAGGCCGTCGTCGCCGCGCCTCGATTGAAGATCGAGTGCGAATGGAGTGAGGTCGACCCTCTGCTCGAGACGGAAACGCGCGGCCGTCATGCGATCTACGTTGAGAAATCGATCGGTTACCTCACCGAGTCGTGGTTCGTTCCTCTTGCCGGGCAGGTAAGCCGCGCTCGGACTCGATTTGGACGACCGTATCCTTTGCGATCGAGGGCTCTCTGGAACACGCGACAACTTTATCGTGATCGATCGCTCACGTACTTCGACAAGCAGGACAAAAAGAAGTTCGAGGTGTCTAACGATCCAGATACTCTCAAACGGTGCGAGCCCGCAGTCATGGTGGGCGAATTCGTCCCGCCTGGACTCGACTACGCGTTTGCCTGGGACGAAGTGCGGTCGCGCTACCGAATTGAAAAAGGTCAGTCGACTCCAACCACCGTCGCCATCGTACTCACGCTGCGGGACGTTAAGTCTCTGCCGGCCACCAGCGGGCGGCAGAGTGACCCCAATCGCCAGGCCATCGCGAATTTCATCAGAGACCAGCTGTCGGAGGATCGAGTTGCGATTCCCGGTCTCAATGGGACCGAATGGGACCGCCACGAAATCGTTCTCGACCGTCGCGGCCTGCTGCCCGTGAGTTGGCGTAGAGTCTGCGGCGATTGGGATTGGGTTGAGACGTACGCGCGATTTGATCTCAACCCCAAGGCCGAAGACTTGAGCCCTCCTCCGAAGCCGCACGAACCGCTCACGATCATCTTAGAGACGCATTCTGACGGGCAGCCTGACCCGTCAGACTTCGACGACCGCCTGGTGACGATCCAAGCCGCCCTCTGCCTCTTGCGGCTCTTCCACTTGTTCTGAGCGCGGGGGCCGCCCGGACCTTAGGCGATGAGGTGACGCATGAATCAATCGCGGGTCGCCCTCACGTTCACTTTCGTGGCATGCTTCGTCGCGACGGCGGCGGCATTGGCAGCCGATGCCTCACCACCTCGGCCGCCCCGTGCCGCTGACGCCGATGGCGAGCAAATCCTCAAAAGGGCGCGCGAAACGCTCGCCAAAGTTCAGCGGTTGGACATCGATTGTCTCTTCAGCCAGGTGGATCACTACTTTGAGATGGAGGATCTCTACCAGGTGAAGTGCTATCTGGAACCGTCGGCGGCCTATTTGCAGGAGATTCGGCGCGTCGATGTGTCCGGAAAAGAGAGCCGGGCCCATGCCAGCTCGGGCCGGGCTTACCGGCTCCGATCACGTCCGCCCGAACGCTCCCTCTACGCCAAGGGGCAGCTCACAGAGATTAATGACGCGGAGCGCACCTACGGAACTCCGAAGTGCGCGCCGGGCGATCCGCGCGCGACACTGATCGCCGACCTCGACCGGCCGGCCGCTTTTTCCGCCACCATCGTTCCGTTAGGCCTCAACTGGTACAGCGAGTTCCACGTGATTCGCAAGTGGTACCGGATCGCGCAAACTGGCGCGACGCACTGGACCGTTTCCATTTCCTTGACCATGCGCCCCGAATGCGAGTTCTACGATAAGGATCACCCGAGTCGCGAAGAGGTGGTGCTGGATCGAGAAACCCTGTTGCCAATTATGTGGAGGAAGACCGGCGGGGGCTCAGACCTCTTGGTCACGTATCGGCGCTTTGATTTGAATGCGGCCCCGCGGGAACTGAAGGTGTCCTTGAGAGGCTACGCACAGATCGAGATCACGACCGGGCTGATCATGCTGCCGCCTCGCGACACGAATGCGAAGCCCAAACCCGCCTCTCGCAACCAGCATTCCTTGCGATATGACTTCAGCGTCGAAGAAGACCAGACCCAGACCGCTTACCTGGCAATTCTTCGCACGACGATTTGCGCCCTGCGGCTCTTGCACTTGTTCTGAATGTGCAAGGCCCGGCCCCCTCGCGCGGCCTCTTCCAGGCGCCACCGGCAGTTCTGACCGCGAGTGGCGCTCGAGGTCCAGCGTAGGCGATGCGCGTGCCCCGAACTTTCGGCGCGGCACGTTGGGTTTGCATCTTCGGAGCCCTCGGAACAACCGGTAGATTCTCGCAACGTCTGGAAAGATGCGCCGTAAAAACGGATTCGCGGGTGCTGCGATTTTCCGGCCGTGACGATCCTCATAAACGCCAATTGTCAACAAATTCTGACAGACGATGACGGGCCGCTGCCCCGGTCGCCTCCCCCGCGATCGAGTCGGCCCGGCGCCCTGCTGCGGCTGACCCCAGAGCCCGCGGGGCCCAACGGCATGCGGGCAGCGGCTGAGGCATGTGGCGGAGCTCGGGAGTGACGCTCCGCAATGGCGCAACAAGTTTGGCCGACCGTGGATAAGGAGTCCTGCGATGCTTGTTTTGTCCCGCCAGCGCGACGAGAGCATCATCATCGGCGACAATATTATCATTACGATCGTCGATATCCGCGGCGATAAAGTCCGGCTGGGCATCGAAGCCCCCACCGAAATTCCGGTGCACCGGCAGGAAGTTTATGAGGCCATTCAGCGCGAAAACGCGAAGGCCCAAGAGGACGGCCGCCCCCCCGGCGCCCCGCTCCCAAAGAGAAAGAAAAGGCAAAGGGGACTGCGGGCAACTAGGGTGGACCTTGCGGCGTCCTGCAGCTCGACGCCGCCGACTCAGCCGTTGCATGGCCCGCCTCTCACGGAACCGAGCTCAGTTCCGTAGTTTACCAAGGCGGAAAAACAGCGGGTCCAAAAGATTAAAACAAAGTCTCCCGAAGAAAACGGCTCAATTCTGCGGCCCCCCGCCGACGCTCCCCCTTCAATCTCTGTAGCCGCCCCGAGCCTCGGGGGCACCGTACTTTCCCTAAAGCCGTTCGGGCCTTGGGCCGATAGAAGCATTCCAGGGGAGACCGCACATCCACGCCGCGCCCAGGTGCGTGGAGTGCCACGGACCTCGACACGGGCGTAGGTGCCCGATTGCTACGCCCGACCCTGAGTGAGGGAAACGCCGCCCTCGACCAGCGCAGCAATCGAACGCACCTGAGCGTCGCAAACGCCCGGAGCGAAAACGCGGGAACCAAGGGAACGAAAACCACCAAATCACGCATTCACCATTTCTAACCAGCTCGAGGTCCGTCGGGGGCGGAAGCGGTTAGCGGGTGTGAAAAAGGGCAATGTTCGATGACAACGATCAATACAAACGTCGCATCATTAATTGCGTTGAACAACTTGAACAACAGCAATAATTCGTTGCAGACGTCGCTCACCCGCTTGTCGACCGGTTTGCAAATCAACAGCGGTGCCGACAACCCTGCCGGACTCGTCGCGACCAACATCCTTGGCTCGCAGATCGCCTCGATCAACCAGTCGATCACCAACAGCAACCGCGCCAACGACGTGCTTTCCACGGCCGACGCCGGCCTGGGGCAGATCAGCGGACTGCTCGACCAGATCCGCAGCCTCGTGCAGGCCGGACTGAACAGTGGTGCCTTGTCCACGACAGAACTTGACGCCGACCAGAACCAGATCGACCAGGCCCTCGACGCGATCAACGAAATCTCGGCCAACACCACGTTCGCCGGCGACCAGCTGATCGACGGCAGCAAGGCCTACACGACGCAGGTGTCCTCGGCCGACGCTCCCAAGCTCAACAGCTACCAGATCAACAGCGCGGTGTTTTCGGGCAACTCGACTGTGCCGGTCACCGCGCAGGTCAAGACCGCGGCGACCCAGGGCCAGCTGTTCTACAACTTCGTCAACGGCGGCCTCGCCAGCAACACGACCATCGAAGTGGCCGGGGCCAACGGGACGAACGTTGTCTTCCTTGGCCAGGGGAGCAGCCTCTCCGACGTCAAGTCGGCGGTCAACGCAGTGTCCAGTGTCACGGGCGTCGACGCCACCGCGACGGGCGCCGTCTACGGCACGACGACCTTCGGCACCGCCGGTTCCAACAACGGGCTGCAGTTCACCGATATCCGGACCAAGACGTCGAACCCCGGCGAAGGCGTCAATCCCCAAACGTTGAGCGTTTCGTTCGCCGCGGCCAGCGACACGCAAACGCTCTCCGTCAGCAGCGCCTCGACCGCCACGACATTGAGCCTGACAGTCACCCTGGGCACCAACGCTACGGGCACGGTCACCTCGACGGCGAGCGATGTCAAGGCCCTCATCGACAGCAGCGCGAACAGCAGCGGCTTCGTCTCGGTCACCCTCGAAGGTAGCGGCGCCGGACTGGTCACCGCCGGGCAAGCTGCTCAGAACGTGACGACCGGTGCTGCAAACGGCTCGCTGACGTTCCAGAGCCAGGACTTCGGATCGTCGCAGTTCGTCGGCATCAACGTGCTGCAGGGAACCTTGGCCACCACAGAAGGTTCGCTCGGCAGGCGCCGCGGCCAGCCGCAGCACGGGCTCCGACATCGTCGCCACGATCAACGGCCAAACGGCAGTCGGCAACGGCCTGACCGCGTCGGTGACCGGAACCGCGCTCGACGCTTCGGTGACCTTCAACCAGGCGGACAACGTCGCTAACACTTCGGCGACGATCACCGTGACTGGCGGCGGCTCGGTCTTCCAGATCGGGCAGAATGCCAACGTGGCCGGCCAGATCAACATCGGGTTGCCGGCCGTCAACACGGCGGAACTCGGCGGTAGCGCGGGCAAGCTGTTCCAGCTGGGCTCGGGCGGCGGACTGAGCCTGCTCGACGTCGGCCCGACCGTCCAGGGTTCGCAGCTGGTGTCGATCGTCGACGACGCGATCAATCAGGTCTCGACGCTCAGCGGCACCATCGGTGCGCTGCAGTCGAACGTCATCGACACCAACATCGCGACGTTGAATAGTGCTTTGGAGAACGTCTCCCAAGCCAACTCGGACATCGCCGACACGAACTTCGCTCAGGAAACCTCGAACCTGGCGCGGGCCCAAGTCCTCGAGCAATCGGGTATCTCGGTGCTCTCGATTGCAAACCAGACTCCGCAGAATGTTCTGAAGCTGCTCCAAAATGCCTAACGCGATCGGTTCCTGAAAGATTCCGAATCGGCGTCGCCGGCACAATAAGCTGGCGACGCCGATTCTTTTTTGCGAGTGCCCTCGGCCCGCCGAACTGCGCCATCTCGATGGCCGGGCGATCGGCCTAACTAACGGCTACGCAGAGAGTTCTGACGCCTCGGCCTGCGCCGGTCCCAATTGACCACCCCGGCGAGTGGGGATATACTCCGCCTCCCTGTCCCCAGCACCCCCGTCAAGGACGACGCGAATGGGTTCTGTCGCTGAGCGTGCCGTCATTCCGTTCGGCGAGTTCGAGCTGCTTCGCGAAGCTCGGGAGGTCATTGACGACGAGGCCCGCGCGCTCCTGCGTGTGTCGGCCGGGCTGGACAAAGAGTTTTGTTGTGCCGTCGACTTGCTCGCTCAGTGTGCCGGCTGCGTGATCGTCACCGGAATGGGCAAAGCCGGGCTGATCGGCCGCAAAATCGCCGCCACGCTGTCGTCGACCGGCACCCGCGCTCACTTTCTACATCCGGCCGAAGCCGTGCACGGCGACCTGGGTTGCCTGGCAACAGACGACGTATTGGTCGTGCTTTCCAACAGCGGCGAGACCGACGAAGTCTGTCGCATCCTGCCGAGCGTCACCCACTTCGGCATTCCCATCGTCGCGATCACCGCCAGCCGTGGCAGCACCGTGGGCCGGGCAGCCCGGGCCACGATCGAGCTGGGACGGCTGCGCGAGGCAGGACCGCACTCACTGGCTCCGACCACTACCACCACGGCCATGCTCGCCGTCGGCGACGCGCTGGCCCTCGTGATCGGCCGGCGGAAGGGATTCACGCCACAGCAATTCGCCCTCTATCACAACGGCGGCAGTTTGGGAGCGATGCTGAAGTCGGTGGGAGAAGTCATGCGGAGCGGCGGGCAGCTGCGGGTCGCCGCCGAGACCAAGTCGATTCGCAACGTCTTCGCCGAATCGTCGCGGCCCGGTCGTCGCACCGGCGCCGTGATCCTGGTCGACGATGAAGGCCGCCTTTCGGGCCTGTTCACCGACAGTGATCTGGCACGGATGCTTGAACGGCGGCAAGACGGGCTCCTCGACCGGCCGATCGCCGAGTCGATGACCCGCCACCCGCTGACGATCGGACCCGATGCCCTGCTTTCCGAAGCAATTGAAATCCTCTCGCACAATCGCATCAGCGAGCTGCCCGTTGTCGACGTCGACGGACGGCCGCTGGGAGTTTTGGATGTGACCGACGTCGTGGGCACGGGCCTGGTCGAGACTCCGACGCTCGGCGACGCGACCTCTTCACCCCTGTCTCCTTCGTCCTCGTCCTCGTCCGCCGGGACACCCTGGCAGACGCCTGCCTGAACGCCGCGGCGTCCGCGGCTCCCCGCGCGGCGCCGATTTGGCCAACAAGAGAATTCATGTCGCAATCGCGAACAAGTCCGACCGGCAGTCTGCGAAGAGACGGCTTGGCGGTTGCGCTGTTTGCCGGTTCGCCCTTCGAGCGGACAGTGCTGACTCTCGGAGCCGGGCTGATTCTGTTCTTGATGTTCGTCGTTTATCGGGGGGCGATGCGCGGGCTGTGTCCCGATCGGCCGGTCAGCCGCGGCCACATCGCGCGTCAGGCGGCGGGCACGGAAGCCGAACTCTACCTGGCCAGCGCAGATCAGAAGACGCGGCAGGCCCTCAAGTACTTGCCCAACACCTGGGTGCCGACGGCCGCCCATTCCATGGCAACGGTCGACGATCGCACCTACTGCTACTTCCAGGAATGGGTGAAAGAATCGCCGCACGTGGTCAAGTTCACCCCCTTCGCGATGATCTCGACCCGCAAAGGAGACAAGCCCGGCGATCCCCCGTACACGGTGCTGAGCGACAAGGCCTACGTCACCTTCAAAGACGAATTCGGGCCGCTCGGCAAGAATCCGGGCCCCGTCGTGAGGGCCGGCTTGGAGGGGAACGTGGTCATCACAGGACCGAACAACCTGGTGGTTCATGGCCGCAATTTCTTCTTCCAGCGCGAAGAGATGCGGATCTACTCGGACAACCCCGTCGATATCAAAGCTGACAAGCACCATGCGACCGCCAAGGGCATTCAGATCGAGCTCATCGCGGAGCACCAAGGGCGCAGTGACGAGGCGCTGTCCATCTCGGGCGTCAGTAGCGTCAAGTTGCTGCAAAACGTCGACATGACCCTGGTCTCCACCAGCGACTCGCAGGCCGGTCCCATGCCGGCCATGGCAAAATCGAACGACAAAAGTCCGAAAATCGTCCGCACACACTGCGACGGCAGTTTTGTGTTCTACGTCGAATCGCGGATCGGCAACTTCGAGCGCAACGTCCGTATCCGCCGCGAGTCGCTTCCCGGCAAATTCGACGCCCTATTTGCCGACGAAAGCGTCGAGATCACCTTCGAGCCCAAGAAACCGGACCCCAAGACAACCGCCGACGCCAAGGGCGCAGTTGCCAAAGCGGACGCCGCCAAGAAGTCCGGCGAAGACAAGGCAGGCGGCAACAACGTCGCCGTCGCCGCGGCCGACAAGGACAAGGCGGGCAAAGACAAGAAAGACGGAGCGGTCGACGGCAAAACCGCCCCGCGCGGGTCGGGCGGCCTCGAGCCGAATCTCAGTTTCAAGAGCATCCACGCGCAGGGCAAAGTGGTCGAGCTGACCTCCGACGTCAATGGGATGCGCTCGCAGATGCGTGATTTCAGGTACGACCAGACGGCCCGGGAGGCGAAGCTCGTCTGGATCCCCCGCGAGGGCGACAATACCGAGCGCACGGTCCGCGACAAGAACGGGCAAGTGCGGAAGATCCCGGCCGCCTCCAACTGCGTCTGGGTCACGCAGCGAGGCAACGTGCTGACCTCGCAGAAGATTCAGCTCAATCACGATCCGCAGGGTGAAGTCACGCATGTGATGTGCCTGGGCGAAGGCGAAATGCAGCACGTCGAAGACAAGACGGGCCGAGTCGACCTGGCCGCCTATTGGCACAAGGAAATGCGAAAGTATCCCGATCCGAAATCGCACGACTTCGATCGCATCGACCTGGAGGATGCGCTGATCGAACAGCCCAAACAAGACGCCGGCATCTCAGCGAACTTCATTCGCTTGTGGCTCACCAGGCAGAATCGCGGCGCGCAAACGGTCCAAGCCAACCACTCGCACGCTGCGCGGCAACAGCCCCAGCCAGAGGGCCCGCACCTCGACCACATGCTGGCCTGGCAGAAGGTGGCGATGGTCAGCCCGCAAATGGAATGCGAGACTGACCACCTCGAAGTTTGGTTCGAAGACGCCCCCGCGCGGCCGCGGTATCGGCCGGCCACTCCGCCTCGCAAACGCAGCGATCTGGAACCGACGTCGGACTACGTCGCCCGCGGCACTCCCCCCGTGCAGTGCTACGGCCCGGCGGCGATCCGCTTCAGCGACAACTCATCGAACGGCTTCGCACTGGCCGGCAACGCTGCCGGCGTCGCCTCGGTCGTCCCCACTTCGGTCAACGCGGCGGCATCGATCAACGCCGCGCCTTCAAACGGGGCCCTGACCACCAAGGACAGTCCCAACAATCTCTTTCCGGGAGCCGGGAACGGCGGCGACCCGTACAACCTGACCGCCGGCCGCGTGCGCGTGCATGTGCTGCAGTTTCCCGACGGCCAGCAGCCCCAGGTCGCCGACATGCTGGCCTGGGACAACGTGCAGCTGACGCAGGCCCACGGCGACGCGGCCGACCCGCTCGTCGTCAACGGCAACGTGCTCGAGGCGCACAACAAGAGCGAGCTTGACCAGGAGATGATCGTGCTGGGGCAACCGGCCCACGTCCGGGACCGCGGCGCGCACATCGAGGGTGGCCGCATCCGCTTCAATCGCGCCCGCAACACGGCCGACGTCGACGGTCCGGGACGCCTGCAATTGCCCGTGCAGAATGACCCCGAAATCGGCGAAGCCGCGCGACCCAAAAACGGCGAACCCGCGCAGCCGCTCGACGTCGTCTGGCATCAAAAGATGCACTTCGACGGCAAGACGGCCCACTTCTACGTCAACGTGCATACCTCGATGACCGACGCGACGTCGCAGAGCGAGATCCGCTGCCTGAACATGGACGTCACGCTCACCAAGCCTTTTTCGTTCACGCAGCAGCAGGGGCAACAGCGTCCGCAGAACGAGGCTGACCGCCCGGCCGTCGATACCATTTTCTGCCAGGGAGACGTCGAGTTTGAGAGCGAGGCGAAGCAGGAGGGTCATCTCGCGGAGAAACGCCGCGGCCAGTTCATGGATCTCGTCTTCCACAAGCTGACCGGCAAATGCCACGCCAGCGGCCCCGGCCAGCTCCGTGTCTGGCGGCACAACGAGCACGGGCAGTCGGGCATTGCCTCGGTGATGAATGTGCAATCAAACGCCCCTCCCAAGGCGCACAAGTCGAGCGCTTGGGAATTCAACCAGGTCAATTTCCAGGGCACGATGGATGGGGACTTCAGCGACTTGATCGCCGGCCGTTCGCGGCCCAAGTCGAAATCCGCGCCGAAGATTCAGCCGACTGCGGCCAGCAGCTCGATCCTGGCGACCAACGGCGCGTGGTCCACGAACTTCTACGTTCGCGTCGAAGTGATTTACGGGCCGGTCGACCAGCAGATGGAACTAGTCAGCCGCGACGACCTTTCGGAAGACTCGGGCTGCCTGCTCTGCGAGTCGCTGCAGGTGACCCAGCATCCGCAAGCGGGAACGGTCCCTCAGCACATCGAAATGCTGGCGCGGGGCAATTCGCGGATCGAGGGCAAAACCTTCTGGGGCGAATCCGGCACCATCACCTACGACGGCTCGAAATCGCAGTACGTGCTGATCGGCAACAGCGCGGGATTGGCGCGGCTGTGGCGGCAGCTCAAAATCGGCGCGACCCCCAACACCAACGCGGCGTACAAGATCTATTTTAATCCGATCACGCACACGGTGAAGGAAGACGCCGCTCAGATCTTCGATATTGCGCAGTGAACCGATTCGCAACCGCGAGAGGTCGAGCGCCGGCCTGCCCAAATCATCGTGCTGCGGCGTCGGTTACTGCTCGTCGAGACTCACCTGCTGCCCGTCGGAGCGCCCGCCCAAGGCCCGCCAGGTCGACAGGTCGATCGAGTTGCCGATCGTGTGTCCCGATCCGTCCATGAAGAGCACGTTGACGCTCATCGGGTGATAACTTCGCGACGTCGACGCGTACCGCACCGGTCCCGTGCAGTTGGCCGCTTCGTCCTCGCGGCACGAGCAATAGTCTCCGTCCGGAGCCGACAGCAGAGCATCCCCTGTCGCGCCGGCAATCGGCGTCACCGAGTTCGGCGTGAACGTGGTCGTGAAGCCGCTCTGGTAGAGCAGGCCGTCCATCCACTCGGTGTGATCGAACAGGTTCTTGAACTGACCCGCGCTGTATGCGGTGAGGGACGTAGGCGGATCGGTCGGCGAATCGTTGCCGTTCCGCACGAGCGGCATGAAGGCTTTGACCTCGGCAAAGGCCAACGTCTGGCTCAAACCGTCGGTAAACCAGCTCGGCGAGGCCTTCGAGTTGGGATAGAAAGCGCCGTCGCCCCCCGTTTTCGTCGCCGGGTCGTAATACTGCCACGTGCCGCCGTTGTAGCCGTAGTTGGTCGGCCAGGTCGTGCCGTGCGGCTTGGAATTGATTTCATCCGGGCAGATGTAGAGGGTCATCTCGTCGGGCAACACGGGATTGCCGGCAAGGTAATTGTTGTTGTGTGTGTTGGCGGCCGTGAAGGCGTTGTTCTCCTCGACGTACGGGAGCAGCCGCACCAGGATGCCCCACAGTCCGCCGGACGTCGTGGTCACGCTATTGATGCACATGCTGGGCGGAAAGACACGGCACGCCTCTTGATAGTTGTGCAGCGCCAGCCCGATCTGCTTGAGGTTGTTGCGACACGTCGTGCGCCGAGCGGCCTCGCGCGCGCCCTGCACCGCGGGCATCAGCAGCGAGATCAACATCGAAATGATGGCGATGACGACCAACAGTTCGATCAACGTGAAGCCGCGACGCGGCTGCGAAATCCGGGACACGGTCAGCCTCCTCAGGTGGGAATCGACAATTGGAAAGCGGGGGTAAGCGGACGACCGCTTCCTTCCGAGCTCCCGAGGCAGGCTGGCAGAGGCTGGCTGGCCGGAGCGTGATTGACTCAGCTCAATTAAGTGAGATTGAGTCTCACTTGCAACAAATTAGCTCGGCATACCCTCCTTTGCAAGCGTTCGGCTGAAAGAACGATCCCGGATTCTGCGAAAACTGATCTTGGACCGAACACGGTTTTGTGGCTGAATGGAGAGAGCGGATCTCTCGGCGCGAGCGGCTTTGTGCGCATGGAGGGCGCCCCGCGGGGAGACCCGGCGGGGTGGGGATCCTTTTTTCACAGAGAGGGAGAAAAAGATCCCCGGCGCGCCGGGACAAGTTGTCCCGCCGGGTCCGCCTGAAGTGGTCCCGCCGGGATGGGTCCCTCACAATTGATATAAGGGGGGTGGACCCACCGATGGGAGTCCCACCGGTCAGCGGCTATCCGGCCCTGACAAGTTGTCTTAAGGAGCCGCGCACTCCAGTAAGCGGTGCCTTTGCCCGGCCCGGGACACGTTCGGTTCGAGTCCAAGGTCCAAGGTCCAAGGTCGAAAATCATCGGATCGCAATCCTGACTTTGGACTGCGGGACTTTGGACCAACCTCGGGACGGGACACATTGTTTCACCGAGCGTACCCCGGCGAATTTGGCTCTCTCCCACACGACCGAGCTGGCTGAAGTCCATCCGGCAAAGCGGGTGGCGAGGGCGGTGGGACGGGACTCGAACGACACGCCGGGCAGATGAGCGAGACAGGAGGCGGAAAGAGATTGGCCGGTGGGTCGGGACTCCTGGTTTCACTCGGGTAGTTGACCCACCAAAGTAGTTGACCCACCCCCGCTCGACCGGGACGGGACACGGGCACGGTCGGAGAACGTGCGAAACCCGCGCGGTGCCGCCTGTGACGTCACGCAGTGAAAGCGGCCACAGAGAGGAAAAAACCGCCTCGCGGCGCGATTCAGTTCGTCACCAACTCGCTCTTGGCCCCGGTGCCCCATTCGTGGGCCGTCATTTCGACGTTGGTCTGCGTCAGCGCTTTGTAGCTCTGCCGTGGCTGCGTGCTGTCTTTGCGTTCGAGCAGCGTCTTGACGGTCCATTTCACCAGGCCGAACGGAATCGTGGTGCCGTCGCTGCGCCAAACTTCGGCCTCGTTCGTGCTCCGTTCGATGTCGCTTTCGATCGAACGCTTGGCCTTGAACTTCTGCGTCTTGATCGGGGCCGTGGCTCCCGGCAGCGAGACATCCTCACTGTCGTTGCCATTCACCTCCACTGCTTCGTAATGCATCACCGGGGCGACCAGCGGAAATACCTGCAAGGCCCCGGCCGGCAGCGGGCTCACCTGGCCGCCCGTCTTGCGGAAACCCTTGATGATGTCGAGAAACGAGAAGGGAATCTTGCCTCCGTCGGCCAGTTGGCCGACCACGCGTTCCTCCGGCACCAGCACCTTATAAATCCGCTCGCCGACGGGACCGGCCTCGATCCCCGATTCGCTCGGCTTGCCGGTGACCACCTTGATTTCGATCCAACGGCAAGGAACCTGCTTGCCGCGAAACGCTGCGGTCTCGGTGCCGACCGATTTGACCGTCAGCTGCTGAATCCATTCCATGGTGATGTCGCCTTCCGCCGCGTCGGGCCGGAACTCGACCTGCTTGACTGTCCCCTCGAAACGCACCCAGGCGCCGTCTTGCTTGGGCAAGGTCAGGATCAAACCCTGAGCGGTCGCCGATCGCAGCGAACCCAGGATCACCAACCCGGCCAAGGACAGCATCCAAACACGATTGCGACCCATGGGCTGACTCCGAGGCATTTTTATTAGTCCAAAGTCCAAGGTCCAAAGTCCAAGGTCGGACGGCGATCCAAGTCGGCGGGACCTGATTTTTGACATTGGACCTTGGACTTTGGACCTTCAACTTTCGAACTACTTAGAGTCTGTCACAGCGCGGGGGTTGAGGCAAGCGGCGATAGTCAGGATACGGCTTCTTGACCCGGGTAATCGGGGGACCTATTCTGAACCTCGGATGCGCTGGGGGCCGCAGATTAGCGATTATGCCGTTTTCCCCGCGCTGTCCTTCATGGAATGAACGGCCGAACCGCGACCTGCCCGGGGGAGATTTGAAGCGATGCGAGAATGCCGGTCCTTGGTTGTAGCGTGCTTTGCCTCCCTGTTGCTCGCTGGCACCGCGTGCCAGGCCGCGAAGGCCGACAAGGACGCCAAGAAAGAGGTCAAGCCCCTCCGCTTCGGCGAAATCGAGCTGAAGGGGGCCTATCCGGAAGGGGCCGCCGCGTCGGGCCTGTTCAGCGCCAACGTCGAAACGCTGGCCGAACTGATCGCCCGCATCGATAAGGCCACCGCCGACGAAAAGCTCGACGGCGTCGTGCTCAAGATCAATGGGGCGACGCTCGGCTGGGCTAAGGTCAACGAGCTGCGGCAGGCCATCGCCCATCTGCGGGCCAAAGGGAAGACGGCGGTCGCCTACTTCGATTCGGCCGAGACGCACGACTATCTCTTGGCCTGCGCCTGCAACCAGATCGTGATGCCCGAATCGGGCGAGCTGGCCATGCTGGGCCTCCGCGCCGAAGTCATGTTCTACAAGAACCTGCTCGACTGGCTGCATGTGAAGGCCGAGATGCTCCGCGTCGGCGAGTTCAAGTCGGCCGCCGAGCCTTTCGACCGCACCGAAATGAGCAAAGAGTTCCGGTTGGAGATGGAAGCCATCCTGGACGACTACGTGCGGCAGATCGTCGACGGCGTGGGTGAATCGCGGAAGATGCCCGGCAAGAAGGTGATGGAGATCATCGACAACGGCCCTTACTCGGCCAAGCAAGCGTATGCCCACGGTTTGATTGACCACGTCGGCTACGAGGACCAGGTCGAAAGCTTCATCAAGGCGGCCGCCCGGGATGAAAAACGTCCCGTCGAGATCACTAAGAGCTACGGCAAGAAAAAATCGGACAACGATTTCAGCGGCTTCGCCGGCATGATGAAGATGATGAACCTGTTGATGGGAGGCGAATCGCAAAAGCGAATCGGCTCCAAGCCCAAGGTGGCCGTCGTGCATGCGGTGGGCACGATCGTCAGCGGCAAGAGCACGGCCAGCTTCTTCGGCGGCGAGTCGCTCGGATCCGAAACGTTCATCAAAGCGATCAAGCAGGCCGCCGAGGAAAAGAGCGTGAAGGCGATCGTGCTTCGCGTCGACAGTCCTGGCGGCAGCGCGCTGGCCAGCGACCTGATGTGGCGGGCCCTGCAGAAGGCCGGCAAGCCAATCGTCGTCAGCATGGGCGACGTCGCGGCCAGCGGCGGCTACTACATCTCGATGGGCGCCAACCACATCTTCGCCGAACCCGGCACTCTCACCGGATCGATCGGGGTGGTCGGCGGCAAGGTGGCGATCGGCGGACTATTGGACAAGGTCGGCATTACGACCAGCGTGATCAGCCGCGGCAAGAACAGCGGCATCATGAGCATGGTCTCCGGCTTCACGCCGACCGAGCGGCTGTCGATGCAGCACATGCTCGACGAAATCTACGGCCAGTTCACCCGCAAGGCGGCTGAGGGTCGCAAGATGGAGTACAGTCAGCTGGAAAAACTGGCCCGCGGCCGGGTCTACACCGGTGCGATGGCGCTCAAGCTGAACCTGGTTGACGAACTGGGCACGCTGGACGACGCCGTGCGTTATGCGGCCAAGCTCGGTGGACTGCCGGCAGGCGAAAAGGTCGATCGCTGGCTGTTGCCGCCGCCGGTGAGCCCGCTCGAGGCAATTTTCGGCTCGATGGACAGCGACGCCGAGTCGTCGGTGGCACTCAATCGCGGCGTCGCGCAGGCGCTGCGTCAGTTCTCCCCCGAGCTGGCTGAGTCGCTGCAGGGGGCCTGGCTCATCAATTTGCTGGCTCGTGAGCCCCGGCTGACATTGATGCCCTTCCGGATTCGCGTACACTAGATGTCGTCGGACATCGAATCTGCGTATCGCGGGCACTAAGGCGAATGCGCTTTCTCGCCTCAGTGTTTCGCGAACCACGCAGCACACACCGTCCCGGCGGGACGCACCGGTTCTCCCAGCCGGTCCCCGCGGACAACGTCCATCCCGCCTGACAGCCGAGGAGTCGGCATGTTCTCGTTGCTCGGAGAGAGCGGCCGGCTGTGCGACGGCATCAGTCGCCGCGAGCTGTTGCGAATCGGCGGGCTCAGTGCCCTCGGCCTGTCGCTCCCCGACCTCCTGCGGGCGTCGCAGACCGCCGGACCGCCCAAGGGGATCATCAACGATCCGACGTTCGCTCGCGCGAAGAACATCATCTACGTCTGGCTGCAGGGGGGCCCGCCGCAGCACGAGACTTTCGACCCCAAGCCCGACGCTCCGATCGAAATCCGCGGCCCATTCAAGCCGATTCAGACGAACGTGCCCGGCATCCAGTTCAGCGAACTGTTGCCGCGTATCGCCCGCATCGCCGACAAGCTGGCCGTCGTCCGATCGCTGCATACGGACAATGACATTCACAGTGCCAGCGGCTACGAGGTGCTCACCGGCTATCGTTACAGCGGGCCCAATGCGCGACAGATCACGCCGAACGATTGGCCCTATTTCGGCTCCGTCGTGAAGCTGCTCAAGCCGAGTGAAAAGCTGCCGCCGCTGACGACGGTGTGGCTGCCCGACATCATGCGGCTCAACGAAAACGTGACTCCCGCCGGCCAGACGGGCGGCATCTTGGGCCGGCAGTGGGACCCGGATCGCTTCATCGGCGACCCCTCGCGACCCGGCTACAAGGTCGAGGGCCTCCGCGTGACGGACATCGCGCCGCTGCGGCTCAACCGGCGAATCTCGCTCTTGGAACAAGTCGAGCGGCACTTCAAGTCCGAGGCGGTCACTCGCAACGTCGGCCTGTACGACACGTTTCAGGGGCAGGCGTTTGACCTGCTGACATCGGGTCGCGTGCAGCGGGCCTTCAACGTGCAGGAAGAGCCCGCCAAAGTCCGCGACCGCTACACCCGCACGCAGTGGGGCCAGACGCTTCTCCTGGCCCGGCGGCTGATCGAGACGGGCGTGCGGCTCGCGCACGTCAACTGGTGCCGCGAGCCGGGCGACTCGGCCGTCGACAACCCGATGTGGGACACGCACGCACAGAATGCCGACCGTCTGGAAGACGTGCTTTGCCCGCTTTTTGACACGGGCTTTACCGCCCTGATGGAAGACCTCGCCATGCGGGGTCTGTTGCACGAAACGCTCGTCGTGGTGATCGGAGAGTTTGGCCGCACTCCCAGGATCAACGGAGCGGGCGGGCGCGACCACTGGGGACACGTCTTCAGTTTCGCGCTGGCCGGGGCTGGCATCTGCACAGGACAGGTTTACGGCTCGAGCGACCGCGACGGCGCGTATCCCGCCCGCGATGCAGTGACGGCCGCCGACCTGACCGCCACGCTCTTTCATTCGTTGGGCATCGACCACGAATCGACCTTCCGCGACGCGGAGGGGCGCGAACGCCGGCTGACGCTCGGCTCGCCGATCCGGGCGCTGTTGGGCGGCGGAGTGGCGACGGCCGACCGCACCCTGCCCGACGGCAACGTGCTCGACGCCTCGTTCGACACGAGTCTGCTCCTCAACACCGATTTCGCCCAACCGACCGGCTTGTACCCCGTCGACCGCGGTTCCCGGCCGAAGGGTTGGCGAGCTGCCCCGCTGCCGAGCGACTTGGATCATGGCTTCGGCGTACGGCTGAGTCCTCCCTTCGACGCGGCGAACGCGGGCCCGAAGTTCGGGGCCAAGCGCCACGCCCTGATCGGCGTCGGGACGAACGGCGGCGCTGCGACAGTCCGCGTCGCCAGGGACGAACGGGCGATCCTCGCCCAGGAGATGCGGAACCCGCGGGCCGGCCGCTTCACTTTCACGGTTGAAGCCTGCATTGGCGGTCCGTCGCGGACCGCCTGCGAGTTGTTTCAAAAGAACTTCGCCTGCCGGCTGGTGATTTATCGCTTCACCACGCCCGACAAGAATCCGCTCCAACGACAGGAATTCGGCTCGCTGGTGATCGAGCCGCCGCTCGTCGTCGGGGACGCGCCGACCTGCGCGACGTTCGAGTTCTCGCGCGTGCTCGACGGGACGGCTCCGGGGCAGAACTTCAGCATCGGCCTCGGTCTGGGCGTCGCGATCGAAGTCGAAAAGACGGCGGAGGGAACGTGGGAAGTCGGCGGCCCGCACGTAGCGGCACCAGCCGCGCTCTACATCGCCTCCGCCCGTCTCACCTTCGCCAGCCGCACGGTCAACGACAAAGTCGTGGTCTAGTGCTGCGAGCAGCCGTGCAATGAGGACAATCGTAAACGACATCCTTGAACAATTGGGCGAAGACATAGTAAGTCACGGATGGCTTGTGCAGTCCGTTGAACAAGACGATGCCCAACTCGATTGGAAGATCGTGCTTGCCGAACTCCTGTCGGAGGACGTTGAGGTCGGAGACACCCGGGCAGCACCAAACTACCTTGAGTTCATCGCGTGGAGGGGGGCGATTGAGGAACGTGTATCGAGGGCAATCGAGTGCGTGAATAGCCTATCTGGTCATGACCGAGAGTTTGCATATTGGTTGGCACTGCGAAAAAATGTAGATCGCTTTGAAGGGGAAGGAACTGCAGCTTAAATGGCGTGCCTGCATTCGGCCCTCAGCCTGGCACTAGCCTAGTCTGCCGACCGCCAGCGTCTGATCGCCTCGGCGTCGGCGCGGCATCAGCCGCCAGTTGCTCTCGCAACGTCGCCTTGATCTCAGGTGGAGCTATCGCGAGCAGTTTTTGCAGCGTGAGTGGCCGAGCCGCACTCTTGGAATGCCCTTCAGAGACTTCGCCCAGGTAGATGGTACGGTCGCCCGTATCCATTCGAGTTTCGACGCGGCAGTCGAGCCAGGCCAACGAATCGCGAAGAATCGGGCTGCCGGTCGCGGCTGTGCCGACGTCGAATCCGGTGAATTTATCGACGTCGCGGCTCGATTGCAGCCCGAAACGCCAGACCCAGTCGGCCTGCGACTCCTCGACTAGATGAACGGCAAATGCGCCGGACGTCTCGATCAGTTTCCACGTTTCATGCGTCTTCGCAATGCCCGCAATGATTCGTGGCATTTCGGGGACGATCGAGGCCGGTGCGACGAGCGTCGCCACCAAGCCGGCCCGCTCGCCGCCGTGGGCCGCCGTCACGATCCAGACCTCGCGGTCGACCCCCTCGAACAGGCTGGCGACCTCTTGGGCGTCCATGAGCTTTCTTGAGTGTCGCGGACGTGGCTTTCAGCTCGCGCTACAGTCGAACACCCGCACCTGGGCCCACGTCTCTTTGTTTTCGGCGATAAAGCGCAAGTGCGTCTCGCTGACCTGGTAATCGTCGTGGGCTTGGCGGCCGTCGAAGATGATGTGCAGCCCGACATGAAAGTCAGTCACGTTCACACCCCGGGTCAGGTCGGGCACGCGCGGGCCGGCCGCGAAATACAGAATGCCAGGGGCCACCTTGAGATACTTGTGACAGTCGGCCACCAGCTTGTCCTGTGCCGCCGGCGACGGATCCTTCAGTGTGAAATAGACCATGTGGGCGATGCCGGGGCGGGTGGACGGTGCGGACATTGCGGTGTTCCTTGCGACGGCACGACGAGGCTGGGCGGGCCGGACAAATCCCGGCGCTGGTCACGAGCGATTCTGACGGCGGCTCCCCAGGCCCGCAAGCGCGGGCTCCCGCCGCGGCTTCGGCAGACAAAAGCGGCAAGTTGACACGCTTCAAACGCGCGGATTAGACTTCGAAAGGGGCCCGCCAACCGCGTGTTGCGCGCATTTTTCCAGGAATTCCGGCGGCTTTTTCTGCCAGCCGTGTGGAATCTGGCGAACGCAAGGCGGTATTAATTGAAGAGGCCGACCGGTCTGTCAGTCTTCCGCGTTTCAAAGCGAGTGCCGGCCCCGCAAACTTTGACCTTCCACCAAGGAAGCAGGCTGCGCCCTAGGCGAGGACGAACATGAAGCGACAACCGGATTGGAAGCGCAGCTGGTGGTGCCTGGCCGCGATGCTGGCCGTGTGGGGCTACTGCTGGGCAATCGGGCCGATCGCAGTCGACGCCCAGGAGGCCAAAGGCAAGGCGGCCGCGCCAGCGCCCGCCGCGGCCCCCCCCGCCGCCG
Organism: uncultured Planctomycetaceae bacterium; assembly: GCA_963800135.1. GTDB lineage: Bacteria > Planctomycetota > Planctomycetia > Planctomycetales > Planctomycetaceae > DASPSM01. The sequence goes on from CAWCZR010000004.1 coordinate 1,353,315, forward strand.
CACCGACCTCGGAGCCCGAGGCCGCCCCGGCCCCGAGCAAAAGCGTGCTCGTGTGGTTGATCGAAACGTCGGGGTGGATCGGGGCCGTCCTGCTGGTGCTCTCGATCTACTTCGTCGCCAAGATCGTGCACCTCTATTACGACATGCGAATGGAGGTCGCCGCCCCGCCCGAAATCCTCCAGCAGTGCGAGACGCTGCTCAAAGCCAAAGACTTCATGGGAGTCTACAAGCTGGTGAAGGGGGACGACTCGTTCTTCAGCACCGTGCTGACGGCGGGCCTGGCCGAATTGCCGCAAGGACTGGTCGAAGCCCGCGACGCCATGGAGCGCGTCGGCGAAACGCTCGTCGTCGAAATGGAAACCAAGATCAGCATGCTGGCCGTCGTCGGCACGCTGGGGCCGATGATCGGCCTCTTGGGAACGCTCAAGGGAATGATCGCCAGTTTCAGCGCGATCGCCATGTCGGATACGCAGCTCAAGGCGAGTCAGGTGGCCGGCGGAATTTCCGAAGCGCTCGTGCTGACGTTTGAAGGAGTCGGGCTCGCCGTGCCCGCGATCTTCTTTTTTGCCGTATTTCGCAACAAGGTGTCTTCGATCAGCACGGCCACCATGCTGGCGGCCGACGAATTTATTCGCCGCACGAACGCCCTCTTGCGAGCCAAGCCAACGACGGGGCCGATGGGGCCGACAACCGGCTGACGGAATTCCCGCGAGACGACTGCGGGCAGCTCGACGGCGGACTGCTCCACGGTTCACGGACGATCGATTCGGAAGATCGGTATGGCTCACTCCTCCCTGAACATGTCCACGGCGCAGCCGAACCTGACGCCGCTGTTGGACATGGTCTTTCAGCTGATCACGTTCTTCATGCTCGTGATCAACTTCAAGGATGCGGCCCTCGATCAATCGCTGCAGCTTCCCGTGCTGGGATCGGCCCGCCCGCTCGACACCAAGGGACAGGAGGACCTGCTGGTCCTCAACATCGACGCTGAGGGACGGCTCAAGGTCTACGGCGTTCCGCGGGAGGTGCAGTCCTACATCGCCGACGAAGCGCGGCAGGAAGAAACCCGCCTCAAGGCAAAAGGGACGCCGCTCAAGGCGGGGGAAGAGCTGCCGACGATGGTCGTGATCCGTGCCGACCGGTCGACGCCATTCAAACTGCTTAACGACATCATCAAGACGTGCCAGAAGCACAACTATCGCAAGTTCGCGCTCAAGGCCATGAATCGGCGGGAGGGACCCTGACATGCGTCGTCGTCGCCGCCTCTCGCGCGCCCTGACCGACGTCGAGCTGAACCTGGCCTCGATGCTCGATATGGCCTTTCAGCTGCTGGCGTTTTTCATCCTCACGTTTCGGCCCTCGCCGATCGAAGGACAGCTTTCGCTGCATTTGCCGCCGGCCGTCCCGGTCACCAACGTGCAGACCGAGCGTCCCGATGTCACCGAGGCGGCCGACGCCGGCGGCACGATCGCCAAGACGCTGGAAGTCAGCGTGTTCGCCGACGGTAGCGGTAACGTGTTGAAGGTGCAGGTCGGGCTGCGGACCGCTTTTCTGGGTTCGGCGGACACGGCCAATCTCCACAAGCTCGACCAGAAGCTGCACGAGGCTTTCGCTTTCGAGGGGAGTCCGTTTGAGCAGATTGTGATCCGCGTCGCTCCGAACCTTAAGTACGAGGAGCTGATGAAAGTCATCGACGTCTGCACGCGGCAGAAAACGGCCGACGGGCAGATGCTGCACAAAATCAGCTTTGTCGAGATGTCCGGAACCGAACAGGCCAAGTGAGCCGAACGATGCGCCGCCGACGCAGTCGCACCCGAGCCTTCGGTCCCTTCGCCTCCAATCCGACGTCGGCACTCATGCGCCTGGGCACGCTCTTGATCGTGCTTGGGCTGATTTACTCGTGGGCCAGCAAGCCCCAGTCGTGGCGCTGGCTGGAAGACAACTCGGCCGCCCCCGATACGGCCGAGAGTAATATGGCGCTGGCCGAAATAGGGCCGTCGAACGGAGGACCGCCGACCGATGATGCCGCCGGGAAGCCGGCTGCGGACGAGACAGTCGTCGCCGCACCGACCGACGTCGATCCGGCCGAGCGGGAGCAGGCGCAACATCTCTTCGAGGCGGTCTCGGACAAAACCGTGCTCGCCCCGGAAGAAATGCCCGCGTACTGGCGCCTGATGAAATGGACCCGTGCCGAGACGTTCGCCGCGATGGACCATCGCGCGGCCCGCGACGTGCCCCGGCTGGGATTGCTCGAACAGCCGGAACGCTATCGGGGCCACTTGCTGCGGCTGCGTCTGCACATCCTGCGCATTCTGGATTGGGAAGCCCCCAAGAATTCGGCCGACGTGAAGCGGGTGTACGAGGCCTGGGGCTGGACCGATCAGTCGAATTCCCTTTATGTCTGCGCGTTCACCGAGCTGCCTGCCGGAATGAAAACGGGCGAGTCGCAGCACGAAGAGGGCGTCTTTGTCGGCTACTTCCTCAAGGACCTCGGCTACCAGGCGCTGCAGCGCAATCATGCGGCTCCGCTGCTGGTGGGACGGCTGCAGCGCGCGGAGTCGTCTGCCCCGCTCCGCTCGTCGCCCAGTCCGACTGGCACTGGCTGTGGATGGCAGCCCTCGTGTTTGTGGCGATCGGCTTCGGGGTCGCGTGGATGCGTCTGCGCCGCGTTCGCCCGGCGGCCGTCTCCGCGCCGTCCGCGGCCGACGAGGCCGAGATGGAGGATTGGTTCCGCAGCGAAGGGACCGCGGGTCCGGCTGACACAGCCCACCATCGCGATTTGTAATCGGTCCCATCCGCCCACCTTTGCTTCCACGAAGCAAGCTCCCACAAAGAAAGCCCAATGTCTGCCTCCGAAGTCCGTCCCACCGTCGCCGGAGTCGAAGTTCGCGGTCCTCTCTCGGCCGAAGCGTCCCGTATCCTCACCCCCGCGGCGCTCGAGTTCATCGCTGCGCTCGAGCGGCAGACCCGCGCGTCGCCGCGCACTGCTGTCTGCGCGGGCCGAGCGCCAACAAGCTCTCGACGCGGGCGAATTGCCCGACTTTTCGCCGGAAACGGCAGCGCTACGCCGCGACGATTGGCAGATTGCGCCGGTTCCCGCGGCGCTCGCCGATCGGCGCGTAGAAATCACCGGGCCGGTCGACTGCAAAATGATCATCAACGCGCTCAACTCGGGCGCGAACATGTTCATGGCCGACTTCGAAGACTCGCATTCCCCCACCTGGAGCGGCACGCTCGAAGGTCAGGCCAACTTGCAGGATGCGATCGCCGGCACCATTGACTTCGTCAATCCGCAGGGGAAGGCGTATCGGCTCGCCGATAAAACGGCGACGTTGCTCGTGCGTCCACGCGGCTGGCACCTGGACGAGAAGCACGTGCTGGTCGACGGCCAGCGGATGTCGGCCAGTCTGTTCGATTTCGGCCTCTACTTCTTTCACAACGCCCGCGCCCTGGTCGCCAAGGGTCGGGGCCCCTACTTCTATCTCCCCAAAATGGAGAGCCGCCGCGAGGCGCGGTTGTGGAACGACGTCTTCGTATCAGCCCAAGAAACTCTCGGTCTGCCGCAACGCACCATCAAGGCGACTGTGCTGATCGAAACGATCCTCGCCGCCTTCGAGATGGACGAAATTCTTTATGAGCTGCGGGACCACATCGCCGGGCTCAACTGCGGGCGGTGGGACTACATCTTCAGCTTCATCAAGAAGTTTCGGAACCGGCCCGACTTTGTGCTCCCCGATCGCGCGCTCGTGACCATGACCACGCATTTCCTGCGTTCGTACTCGCGGCTTTTGATCGAGACCTGCCATCGTCGCGGCGCTCACGCCATGGGGGGCATGGCCGCGCAGATTCCCATCAAGGACGATCCGGCCGCGAACCAGCAGGCGCTCGACAAGGTCCGGGCGGACAAGGAACGGGAAGTGACCGACGGCCACGACGGCACGTGGGTCGCGCATCCGGGCTTGGTCGGCCTCGCGAAGGACGTCTTCGACGCGCGGATGGGCGCCCCCAATCAAGTGGGACGCCGGCTGCCCGAACTGAAGATCAGCGCGGCCGACCTGCTGGCCGTCCCCGTAGGGCCGATCACGGCCGACGGATTGCGAGTGAACGTGGCCGTCGGCGTGCGTTATCTCGAATCGTGGCTGCGGGGCAACGGCTGCGTGCCCATCTTCAACCTGATGGAGGACGCCGCCACCGCCGAAATCTCGCGAGCCCAGATCTGGCAGTGGATTCGCCACCCGCGCGGCCAAATGAGCGACGGAACGAAGATCACTCCAACGCTGGTGCAGGAAGTGCTCGATAGCGAGCTGACGGCCCTGCGCGAGAAACTCGGCCCGGCCGATTACGCGCAGACGAGGTTCGACGAGGCGGGCGACTTGTTCCTGTCGGTGAGCACGACCGAAGAATTCGTCGATTTTCTGACGCTGCCCGCCTACGAGCGGATCGATTGACATAAAATCGAGGGCGGCCGCGATTCGTCGCCGCTAGTTCTCTTCGGTGCGACGCGGCAGTGTGTGCAAGATCTTCGCGAGGTCGGACAGCGCGACCGGCTTTTTGAGCACGCGATCGAAGCCCGCCTCGTAAGCCCGCCGCTCGTGGTCCGAGCCTTCCCAACCGCTGACGGCCACGATGCACAGGTCGCGTGACGTTTCTTCCTGGCGAGCCGCCTTGGCGAACGCATAGCCCGACATCTCGCCCGGCAGCGTGATGTCGCAGAGCACGACTTCGGGCTGGAACTCGCGAGTGGCGACCATGCCGCTCTCGCCGTCTTCGGCCTCGCGGGCTTCGTGCCCTAGCTTGGTGAGTAGCAACTTGAGGATGGTCCGCGCGTCGCGGGAATCGTCCACGATCAACACGCGCCGTCGGGCGCATTCGTGCCGGCGCCGTTCGCTTCGTGGCAGAGGCCGGTCATAAGGAAAATCCGCTTAGCTGGCTCTGTAAGTGGGGCGCCGTGATGAGCATTGCGAGGAGGCGACAGGTTTAAAAGTCCGCGATTTACGACTGCGGTGTGGCTGCCGCGACTCCCGCCTTTAATGATATCCCGCCGACGCTTCGCGGGCTGCGCGTCACTTCCAAGAAAATCGTCTGAACGAAAGGCCACGCGTCGCAAAATCCACTCGAAACTACCCAAACGTCTCGGGCGATCAAGCCGAATTCATGCAACGTTCAGCCGCCGAGGGCGGTTGCCGCCAGCAGCCGCGCGGCCCGCCGCATGACGTCCGACCAATCGCCGGCCGAACGGCACCGCCAGAGTCGCATTGACGGGTACCAGGGGGTTGCGTCGCCGTCCTGCATCCACCGCCAATCGCAGCAGAACGGCAACAGAGTCCAAACCGGCCGGCCGAGCGCCCCGCCAGGTGGACGGTGGAGTTATCGACCGAGATCACCAAGTCGAGTGCCGCGATCTTCGCGCAGAAATCGTCGAGGTCGCTCATTGGATCGCAATCATTGCCATCGTCCAGAGTTACGCCGAAGCGTTGGCGGACCATCAGGGCGTCGGCGGCCGCGGGACCGTGCTGCAGATTGACGAAGCGGACTCCCGGCACGGCGAAGAGGGGCCCCCACTCGGCCAGCGGAATCGACCGTTTCAGCTCCGTTTCGCGGTCCTTACCCCCCTTCCAGGCAATGCCCACTTTGAAGCCGCTCCCCCCGCGGTTCAACCGCGCACGCCAAGCCATCACCCGCGCTGGGTCGGCGCGGAGGTAACCGGCCGTCGTCGGAAAGTCCTCAATGCGCCGCCGCGTGTGCCGGGGCAACGAACCAATGAACTCGACGAGTGTATCCTCAGTCAGCGGATCGTGCCCTGCCGGCTGGGAAATTGAATTCGGTTTGGCGACGAAGCGGATGTCAAGAAACGAACGGGCAAACAGCGGTACGAGCCGGGAATCGCACTCGACGGTGCAATCGCCGACCGTTCGCGCGAACTCTTCCAGGCACGAAGCGAACATCACCTGGTCGCCGATCCCCTGCTCCGCCAGAATGCGTACGGGATGGCGGCTGCACGATGGACGCCCCAAGTCTGGCAATCGGCGGTTGAGGTGCTGCGGCTCGCTTTTTAATCGCCACTCATATTCGTCCCAGCCGTCGGCCAGATTGCCCTGGGCCAACCAGATCAACGAGCGATCGAACCGCGCCTCAGCGAGTTCTGGGTTTTCGGCCAGCACGCGCTCGAGGCAATCGAGGGCTTCGGGAAATCGCCTCAGATCCTTCAAGGCCACGGCCAGGTTGACCAGGATTTTTTGGACCTCGTCGGGACCGTGAGGCGCGTCCACACGAGGCCGAGGATCGCCGCGATTGCCGTCGGCCACGGCGAGGGCTTCCCGATAGCAGCGGACGGCCTCTTCGAGGCGATTTTCCTCGCGGTGCGAATTGCCCAAATTGAACCAAGCGGCCGACGAGCGCGGGTCCGCCGCCAGAGCCGCGCGATACGCGGAGTTTGCAAGTTCGACGCGGCCCGCCTCTTTCCACGCGGCGCCCAAATTGTTCAGCGTTCCCGAATTGCCCGGCTCGAGCGCGGCCGCACGCCGGTAAGCGTCGATCGCCTCGGCCAGCATGCCTGAGTCGTGATATTGCGTGGCCCGCGCGAAGTCGCTCGCCGCCCGGGTGCGGGCCAATTCCGTGAGCCGTGCGGCGACCTCCCCCAACAGCTCGTCCCATTTCTCCTCGGGCGGGCCCTCGGCTGCCGAATGGCGGAGGAGCCGCATGCTCGGATACCACGGCGTGTCGCTGCGATCGGTGAGCCAGCGCCAGTCGCCGGCAAAGGGGAGCAGCGTCCAGACCGAGACGTTAAGCGCTCCGGCCAGATGCACAGTCGCGTTATCGACCGAGATCACCAGGTCGAGCGCGGCGATTTGCGCGGCCGGACCGTCGAGATCGCCCAATGAGTCGGCCTCCGGCCAATCGTGCAACGACGCGCCCAGCTCGCGCCGCGCTGCGCCAGTTCCGCCGCACAGTCGCCATACTGCAGGTTGACAAACGCGACGCCCGGAATGCGGAAGAGCGGAGCCCACTGTGCGAGCGTCGTCGAGCGACGGCGACGCGTTGCCGGGTCCTTCCCGCCGCGCCACGCCGCGCCGACCACTAGTCCGGCCCCCAAGCGTTCAAACCGCTCCCGCCACTGACTGACTTGCACGGGGTCGGGAACCAGATAGCCGGAGTGTCGTGGGAACGCCTCGAAACGCGGGCGCACGAGCCGCGGCAAACTGCCGGCGGCGATTTGCACATCCCACGGCGTCACGCCGGCCGCCCGTGGGTCGATTTGTCCCGTTCGGGGAAAGAATGTTGCCGACGGAAACGACCGCGAAAACAGTCGCAACAGCCGCGGCTCGCACTCGATGAGGCAGCGGCCCGAGCGCGCGATCACCTCGCCGAAGCACGAGGCGAACATCACCTCGTCGCCGACTCCCTGCTCGCTGTAAACCAAAACCGTGCGGTTCGGACCGAGCGTGCCGTCCCACTGCGGCTCGCTGAAAATCCGCGGCTTGCCGTTGTACCGCCAGCGCCATTCGTACTCGCGCCAGCCGCGCTCGAGGTCGCCCTGCCGCAGCAAGGCCAAGGCCCGATTGAAGCGGACGATCGGCGACTCGGGTTTCAGTCGCAGCGCGCGAGCGAACGCCGCCTCTGCTTGCGGAAAGTGGCCGAGGTCCTCATACGCGTTGGCCAGATTGACGTGCGCGTCGAAGAACTCGGGCCGCAGGCAGACCGCCCGCAGAAAGCAGTCGATGGCCGCCGACAGCTGTCCCGCGTGTCTTAGCGTCAGGCCCAGGCCGTAGTGCGCGTCGGCTGAACGGGGAGCCAACTCGACAGCCCGTTCGTGGCAGTGCCGAGCTTCGCCGCATTCACCCAAGCCGCGGAGCGCTTCGCCCAGCCCGCTCCACGCCTCGCCGGAGCCCGGATCCTGCTCGATGACGCGTCGAAACTCGACGGCAGCCGCCGCAAAGTCCGACCCGTCTTTGAGGACGTTCCCCAAGTTGAGCCGGATGCCCCACGACTCGGGACACAACTCGATTGCGCGACCCATCGCGGTGAGCGCCTCCGCCGTGCGGCCCAGCGACCGATAGGCCACGCCCAGATTGCTGTGGTAGGCCGCGTTCGTCTCGTCGAACGTCAGGGCCCGCCGAATGCGCTCGACGGCCGCGACATGGTCGCCTCGTTGATGGGCGATCACGCCCAGCAAATGGTGGGCGTCGGCCTCGGACGGCTCCGCTTCGAGCGCTTGCTCATAAAGCCGGGACGCCCGATCGAGCATCCCCCGCCGGTGATGCTCGATTCCCTCCCGCAAGAGTTGAGCCCGTTCTCCCGCGAGCACTCCCATGCCTGGTCCCCGCCCGGCGGCCGACGTTCAACCCTCGGCACCGGCCTCGTGCTCCAGTTTCCCGGCTCGCTCCCGTTCGCTTCGCAAGGTCCTCTTACTGTTCCCGTCCAATTTACGGCGTCGCGTTCGTCGGCTTCATCACTGGAGCCGGAGAAGGCAGAACCGGAGGGATCGACGGTGACGGAGCAGGCGTGGGCGCCGCCATCATCGCCGGAGACGCAGGCGGAGCCGGCGGCGGAGCCGTTGCCGGTGCTGCCGTGGCCGCGGGCGTCGTTCCCACCGGAGCCGGCGGCACCGGAGCCCCCGCGCCCGCCGGACCGGTCGCCGGTTGCGTCGACGGCGGCTGCAGCGTCTCAACTCCCTGCGGCAGCTGGTTCTCTTCGGGCTCGGTGCAGAGGAAGCTCACAGGAATGGCGTGGCTCCGCGCCGAGGCGCTCCGCACCGCGTCCTTGTAGGCTTCGGGTGTCCAATCCGATTCGGCCAGCGTCACGTTGTGGTAATCGAGCAGCGTGCCCTTGCGGAAGTTGAGGTCCATGATGGCCTCGGCGTAATTTACCAAGCTCGTGTAATAGCTTTGCTCGGCCGAGGCCAGGTTCGATTGGGCCGTGAGCACGAAGGACAGGGTCGTCGTGCCGACCTCGTATTGATACTGGTACAGCGCGAGTTCGCGTTCCGTCGCCAGCCGTCGATTGAAATACGACTGTGCCGTCTGGTAGTTGACGGCCACGTTCTGAAACGCGACTGCCAATTCCTGCGCAACTTCCATTTCCCCAACGGCCAGACCTTCACGTGCCTTGGCAACGCGGATCTCGTATTGGCGCACCTGGGACCAAGCGGCGCGAAAGCCGATGGGCATCGAGAATTGGAACCCGGCCGACCAACCCGTTTGTCCCGCTTCGGCCAGCGAGGCGAAGGCGCTCGAATAGGGCTGCGTGATTTGCGACTGCTGGCTGATCAGGTCGTTGCCGAACGCGTTGACCTGATAAGAACTGACGAAGGCGAGCTGCGGATGCACCAGGCTCTTAGCGGCCCGCAATTGCAGCTCGAGGCTCTTGATCTGCCATTTTTGCGTGCGCAACTCCGGTCGCCGCGTGAGCGCTTCGGCGAGCGAGGTGTACCAGTCGGGAACAAATTTCGCGATGGGCGGCTCGTCGACCGGGCGGATGATCCGGCCGTCGTTGACCGGCAGACCGAGCAGTCGCCGGAGGCTCGTCTCGGCGTTGTAGAGATTGTTGAGATCGGTCTCGGCCGTGGCGCGCGTGTTGTACAACTGGTCGCGGGCGGTGGCCTCGTCGACCGGCGTAAAGCCCGCGGCACCGCCGATGTCGAGCTTGGCCTTGGCCTCGCGCCACGACCGCAGCGCGCTGTTGTGGGCAACGACCGCCGTGTGATAGAGGCGGTACTGCAGATACAGATTCCAATACGTGTTCTCGGTGTCGCGCAACAGGATCAGGGCCGACAACTCGAAGGCCCCCAGGCTGATGTCGTCGTTGATCCGGGCGATGGCCACACCCTGGCTCACGCCGGTGACGGCCGCAAACTGGTTGTTGACCACGCCGGCGATGCGCGTGAATTCGACGCCCGACCCGGCCCACAACGGCTGTGTATAAGACACTTTCGCGTAACCGTTGTACGACGAAGGAAACAAGAGGCCCGGCGCGTTGACGTCGAGATAGTTCCACGTGTCCTGAAACTGGATTTGGCCGCCGTTCGCAAAGGTCTTTGTCAGGGTGGCGTTGAAGGCGTCGGTGTGCTGCTCGAGCACGCTACCGGCTCCGGCACCCACGTTTTGCACGGGCGAGTTGACGATGTTCTGGTTGAAGCCAAATTGGTTGGTGACGGCAAGCTGCGCGTCGAAGTCCGACAGGGCCGCTTCCACACCGCGCGAGCCAAACAACACGCCCGTTTCCTGGATCGCCGGATCGTAGACCGATTCGGCGCCGTTGGGATTGGTCAAGAGCGCGTTGCCCGGCGTTGTAAACGAGCCGGCCGTGCGAATGATTTTGTTATTGGCCAGCGCCAACTCCAGTGCCTGCGACAGCGTCAGGTCCCAGACCTGGTCTTTCTGCCGATTGGCAATGGTGTGCGGCCCATTGGTGGTCGTGACCTGTTCCGGACGTTGTTCTTCCGTCGTCGGGAACTCGATCGAGGTGGCCACGTCTTTGTAGTAGTCGGGGCCGTCCGAACCGAGATAGTGCAGCTCGTCGGGCCCCTTGCGATAGAAGCAGCCGGCCAGCGCGACGACGGCGGCACAGACGACTAACGTCAGTTTCAGCCGCTGAAACCTCATGCCTTCCCCCCTTGTCCCGGCCCTTATGCCGCGATCTACGATTCGATTTCCGTCGAGCCCGCCCCGGATCGCGTGTACCCGCACTGCGGCAAACAACCCGATCGGCCGATCGCGCGGACGGCCGCGCAATCCCGACAATCGTCAGGACCGTCACAGCTAGTATCGGCCGAAGATCCGTTAGGATGTGACTGTATTCATGGTGGAGGCGGGATTTGCGACGGCGGCGGACGTTAGCGCAGTGAAGGCACGTAGGATTTGCGTTCCGAAACCGGCACAATCAGAACCGATGCACACCGCTTTGACACCCTGCGCAACGGCCGGAAGCTCGCGCACGAATCGTGAACGTCCTAAGTGAAGCGGAGCTTTTGTGGGCGAACCGGCCGCCTGCCCGCTGCTTGCAAAGCCGGAATTCATTTGCTACGGTCGCGCCCGCTCCTTGGGCTCATTTCCAGCGGCTTTTCGCGGTGTTTGAGAGGCAGTTCGGCATGTACAAGGTCACGTTAATTCCCGGCGACGGCGTCGGTCCGGAAATCGCGGAGGCCACACGCAAGTGCGTCGACGCCACCGGCGTCAAAATCGACTGGGACGTCCAGGAGTGCGGCATCGAGGTCATCCAGGCCGAGGGCAAAGTCCCCGACCGCGTGCTCAAGTCGATCCGCGCCAACGGCTGTGCCCTCAAGGCGCCGATCACCACCCCCATCGGCAAAGGGTTCCGCAGCGTCAACGTCTACCTGCGGCAGGAGCTGAACCTGTTTGCCTGTGTCCGGCCGTGCAAGCTGTACAAAGGCGTCCGCACGTTCTTCACGGGATCGAACGTCGATTTGGTCCTCGTCCGCGAGAACACGGAAGACCTGTACGCCGGCATCGAGTTCAAGGCGGGCGAGCCGACGACGTCGCGGCTCATCGGCCAGATCAACGAAGCCAGCACGGGCAAGAAAATCGGCACCGGCGCGACGACCACGGGCGTGAGCGTGAAGCCGATCTCCTACGAAGGCACGCGGCAGATCGCGGCCTACGCTTTCGACTACACCCTCAAGCACGCCCGCAAATCGATCACGTCGGTCTGCAAAGCGAACATCATGAAGTTCACTGACGGCCTGTGGTACGACGAGACCCGTGCCGTCGCGCTGGCCTACGGAGCCAAGTTCGAGTGGCCCGAACTGGCGACCGGCGTCAAACCGGATGCCGAGGTCGCCGCCAAGGTGAAACCGACTGCCAGCTCGCTCACCTACATCGAGCGGCTGATCGACAACATGTGCATGCAGCTCGTGCAAAAGCCCGAAGATTACGACGTCATCGTCACCGAGAACCTGTACGGCGACATCTTGAGCGACTTGTGCGCCGGACTGGTCGGCGGATTGGGGGTCGCTCCGGGGGCAAACATCGGCACCGAGGGGGCGATCTTCGAGGCGACTCACGGCAGCGCTCCCAAGTACAAGGGACAGAACAAGGTCAATCCGACCGCTCTCATCCTCTCGGCTAAGTTGATGCTCGAGCACTTGGGCGAAAAAGACGCCGCCGGCCGTCTCGAACGCGCCGTGGCCGCCGTCATCGCGGAGGGCAGGGACGTAACCTACGATATGAAGGCCAACCGCAACGATCCGACAGCCGTCGGCACTCTGCAGATGGCTGAGGCCATCAGTCGCAAGGTCCAGGCCTCGTGACCCTCGCCGCGTGAGCTTCCCCCGCCACCGCGACTTGATTACCGGCCGCTCGCGCGGGCCCTTGGCAGACGTCGCGCGGGGCGGGCTGGCATTCGCTTCCCTCTTTTACGGCGCTGTCGTTCGAGCCCGCAACGCAGCCTTCGACGTCGGCGTGCTCCGAGCGCACCAGGCGCCGGCCCCCGTGGTGAGCGTCGGCAACCTGACCACCGGTGGCACCGGCAAAACGCCGATTGTGGCGGCCATCGTCGAGTGGTTCACGTCGCACGGCGTGCGTCCGGCCATCCTCAGCCGGGGCTACCGGCCACACGCCGGCGCCATGAACGACGAAAAGCTCGTCCTCGATCAACTCTGCCCGGGCGTGCCGCATCTGCAAGGGGCCAATCGGGTCGAATCGGCCGCCGTCGCCTGTCGCCAATACGGCGCCCAGGTGCTGGTGCTGGATGACGGCTTTCAGCACCGGCGGCTGGCGCGCGACCTCGACCTGGTGCTCATCGACGCGCTCGATCCCTGGGGTTCGGACCGCCTGTTGCCGCGAGGCCTGCTCCGCGAATCGCACTCGGCGCTGCGGCGTGCCGACGCTGTGATTCTCACTCGAGCCGACCTGTGTCCGCCGGAGCAAAAGGCCCGAATCATCGACGAGATCCGCCGATTCGGTCCCGACGAGCCACCCATCGAAGCCGCGTTTCGCCCGACAGGGCTGATCAACGCAGCAGCGGAGCAGGCAGAGGTCGACTCGCTCGCGGGCGTGGCCGCCTTCTGCGGCATCGGCAATCCGGATGGATTTTGCCGGACGCTAGCCGACGCCGGGCTAAAGCACGTCGCCTTTCGTGCGTTTCGCGACCATCACCACTATTCGACCGCCGACCTGGACGATCTGGCGCGTTGGGCCGCGCAGCAGAATGCCGCCGCGCTCGTCACCACCCAGAAGGATCTCGTCAAGATCGCGCAGACTCGGCTCGGCGACCTGCCGCTGTGGGCGCTCGCGGTGCGGGCGCAGTTCACCGCGGGGAGCGAGCGATTCTCCGCGCTGCTTCAAGACCTGGTGATGAGCAAGTCCACGCTGAACGGAAGCAGGTTCCAGTAATACAGGAACCAGGCGAAACCAAGCCCCGCAAAGGCGACCAGTGAGTAGTGCACGCGGCCGGAAAACCGCCAATAGCCGCGGGCCCAAGCGATGATCGAACCCAAAAGCGCGATGCCCGCCAGTCCAACGCACACCTGCGGAATCAGCAGCGCATATTCCAGCTCGCGCGGCGTGCCGTAAACCACTTGTTCCGGCTCGCGGAGTCCCCACACCAACGCGCCAAGAAAAGCCAGCGCAGCCGCCGACAAGAGCCAGCCGCAGAACGAAAACAACCCCGACAGGAACGAGCGGCGGAAGCGAGTCGATTTCGCGCCGCGACGGGCGAATGCCAGCACGGGCCAGAACAGAAACGCAGAAAGAAAGATCACCCCGCAAGCCGCGGCGAGCCCCTGATGATAGCGCGGCTGGTTCACGCCCGTTTCGCGGATCAGGGCGGCGGCCGGCACGTCGGCCAGGTAAATCTGCGAGATGTTACCCTGTTCATCTTCGTGAAACAGCAGCTTGCGGCGGCCATCCAGCTCGCGAAACATCAGCGGCCCATCGGGCACGTAGCGCCGCGGCTCACCGATGAACCCCGCCGTCAGCGTCCCATTGTCGTTTGCATGGACGGTGAACGGTTGCAGCAACATCACTAGCTTGGCGTAGGTCGTTTCGGAATGTCGCGAGCCGCTGTATTCCCCCTCGAATCGCTTGAGCGAGGCGACGTCGGCCGTCGTTCGCGAGCGTGGCTCCTGCGGACCGGGGAAGTAGCGGTCGAGGAACGCATCGAGGATTTCTTCCCGCGCCCCGCCTGCCCGATCGGTGTTGTACGACAGGAACAGCCCGACCTTCTGCTTGGGGATCATCGCAAACAGCGTGTGAAACAGCAGCGTGTCGCCGCCGTGATGAATGATCCGCTGACCGTTCCGGTTCAGCTCCCAAAAACCGTAGCACATGGCGTCGACTTTCGGGTCGTGGGCGAAGAGCCGCTCCCGCATGCGGCGGGCTGTCTCCGGCTTGAGGATCCGCACGTCGCCGTATTTGCCGTCGTTTAAATGGGCGATTAGAAAGTGGGCCATGTCGGCGGCGGAGGCGCTCATCGCTCCGGCCGGCGACAACGGCACGTACTCGAAAGGTTCCTCTTTGAAGCGGCCGTCTGCCCACTTGTAGGCCTTCGACATCGTCGCCGGGAGTTTCGGCTCGTCCGGTTGCCGCGCGAGCGTGTATTTCATGCCCAGCGGACCGAGCAGCCGCTCTTCGACAACCTCTTCCCACGTCTTCCCGGCGATCGTGGCCACCGCCAATCCCGCCAGCCCGGAGCCGTAATTCGAGTACGAGGCGACCACGCCCGGCGGCCGCACGCGGGCCGGCATGTCGCTCTTGAGGACTTCGGCCAGCGGCTTCATGTCGGCCGCGCGGCGGGCGAACAGGCCGACCGGCCGATCCTCGAAGCCCGGCGTGTGCGTCATCAGGTTCTTGAGCGTGATCGGCTTGCCGAATGCCGCGGGGATTTGCACGCCCGTCCCTTTGAGATAGGTATTGATGTCGGCATCGAGATCGAGCTTCCCCTCTTCGACCAGTTGCATGGCGCTCGTCCAAGTGAAGAGCTTGGTGACCGAGCCGATGCGGAACATCGTGGTTTGCGGATCGACGGGCAGCTGTTTCTCAACGTCGGCATAGCCGTACCCTTTAGCGAAGACGAGCTTGTCGCCGACGACGACGGCCACCACCGCCCCGGCGATGTGCTTCGATTCGAGCTGGACGCGAAGCGCGCCATCGAAGAACGCCTCGAGATCATCGGCATTCCCGACCGGATGCGGCTTGGCGGCCGGTTGGGCCGCTAAGACTGGCGCGCTTGCACTCGGTGGGGCAACGGGCTCGACATGCGGCGCCGGCGGAGCTTTGGCTTGTGGAGCTGCGGACGGCTTGCCGGTCGGCGGCGACGTGGGCACGGGAGTCGGCTTGTCGGCCGATTTCACCGCGGCGGCCGGTGCCGGATGGGTGGGCAACTTCGGGGCGGGCGGTTCGGAAGCGGTCGCAGAAATGGCTGAACCGGCCGTCGCCATCAGGCCGTAAAAAATCGCGCAACAAGTGAGCCAACGCATCGAAGTCTGCCTTGCCAGAGATGTGACGGGAGCGATCCCTTCAGTTTAATAGCCGGCTGCAGAGGAATTCGATCCGCGGGGGCAATTCTTGACGTGGGGGGCTTTGTCTATGCTTCAGATCGGCCACGTCGGGCCCTCACGGACTCGGTTGACACTCCTCGGTGGCAGGGGTCTAATCGTTGCCTGATAAAGCCCGATCTCGGCAGATCTTGCGATCGCCGTGCCATGATGTTCGTCCGATGTTTCGCTGGTTCGAATCGCAGCCGGTGGGACGTGACGTTGAGCGTCGGGCTGTGTGGTTCCCGAACCGGAGGAAATCGTCAATGTTGAAGTTGTCGCTGAAGGCTGTCACGGGGTTGGCGCTGGCGCTCGCCGCGCTGGTGTGGTTGACGTCGGCCCGTCCGGCGGAAGCCCGGCCCCAATACCTGGGTGTCTGGATCAAAACGTATCCGACAGTCGCTGAGAAGAACAATGTCAAAACGGCCGTGAAGTGCGGCGTCTGCCACTACGGCGCCACCAAGAAAAACCGCAATGACTACGGCAAGGCCATCATCAAGGCGCTGGATGGCGCGAAGAACGTCAAGGACAAGGACAAGGTCGAGGACGCCCTGAAGACGGCCGCCAAGGAAAAAAACGCGGACGGCAAGACGTTCGACGATTTGCTCCAGGCTAACGAGCTGCCCGGTTCCAAGCAGAAGTAGGGACATCCCGCACAACCGCCTGGTGCGTTCGCCGCCCGATGGGGCTGTGGGAGTCTAGCATTGTGGCTCGGCACGGATCCGCAGAAAGACCGCCGGTTTCGGCGGTCTTTTTTTTCGCAGCGCGCACAGGCTTTGTCTCTAACCGCGCGCGAGCGCACCATTCTCCGGCAACGGCACGTGCGGGCTGCGGAGATGAAAATCGATGACCAGCGGCAAGTGATCAGAGGCGATTTTCGCCAGCCGGCTGCGCACGATCCGCGCCTGGCGGATGGAAATGTCGCCGCGAATGAACGCCTTGTCGAGCGAACCCATCGCCAGGTACGACGGAAACGTGCGAAACCGGGAGATCGGCGTGGTCACCTGGTGAAAGCCGTGTTCCCCGAGCACGGCCGCACTCAGCCGGTTCCGCCAATCGTTCGAGTCGCCGATCAGCAATGTGGGTAGCGTTTCGGCCGACCGAAAGAGCGAATGCCCCAGCAGATGTCGCACCTGCCAGCGCCGCTCCTGCTCAGCCAGTCCCAGGTGCCAGTGGACGATGTGCAACAGCCCTTCGGGCGTCTCGAGGACGGCCAACTGGGCGCCGCGCGGTTTGCGCTGCTCGTGACGCAGCGAAATCTGGTGGTGGTTCCGCAGCGGCCAGCGCGTCAGCAGCAGGTTGCCATAGCCCCCTTCCTTGAGACGCACGTTCATCTGGTACAGCGGCTGCCGGTCACCGAAATAATCGACCAAGAGCTGCGGCTGGTCGTGGTAGCGTGAGCGACGAACGTTCCGATCGACTTCTTGCAGACAAACGATGTCTGGGTTGGCCGCTTCGATGACACCCAGGACGCGACCGAACCGGTAGCGTCGGTCGCGGCCACCGATCCCTTTGTGAATGTTGTAACTGAGGATCCGCATACCTGTGGCTTTTTAGTCAGTTCTCCGGCTGGCTCCCGCCCCGGCGGCATTCGTAACGTCGTCTGGCCACGCGACTCACTCGGCGGCCGACGCTATTATGGCGGGACCCAACTTCGACCGTGCTCCTCGGGACCTCGACCATGGAATTCATGGATCTCGTCAACTACGCCTCGCGCTGGCTGCATGTTTCCACGGCGATCGTGTTGGTGGGCGGGACGGTGTTCATTTCGCTTCGTGCTGACACCCAATGCCGAGCAGCTCTCTCAAAACGAGCACGACCGTCTACGAGAGCTGGTCAGGGCAACGTGGCACAAGTTTGTTAGGGCCGGAATTCTCCTGTTTCTGTTAACCGGCTTCTACAATTACTTTGCCGTGGCCGTTCCGAAGCATCATGGCGACGGGCTGTACCACGCGTTAATGGGGACCAAGATCTTGCTGGCGTTCGGCGTCTTCTTCCTGGCGGAAGCGCTCGTGGGCCGCTCGACCGCGTTCGCGCCCTTGCGAGCGAAGCGAAAAATGTGGCTGATGGTGCTGATCCTCGTGGCGTTCGTCATCGTGGCCATCTCCAGCGTACTGCGCGTCCGGGGCGTTGCGGTTTAACGCGCCAGTGGCAATCCACCAAAGTGAGTTCGCCAGCGTGCCTTCGAACGCTTCGTCGCGATCACCCCTCTGAACGGTCCCCATTCTCGGCCCGCCCTCCGCGACGATTCATCGAATTCCTCGGACGAGCTCGCGGTTTTCTGAGATCAATCGCCCGCCTTTCGACGTCTTAATTATTGGGCTGCCTGAATGATTTGGCAGCCATTCGGACACGTCATTGATCCCGCCCGACAGGTCCCATCGGACGGGCGACCAAGCTTCGCTTTGCGTTAGCCTCGGCACGCCCCATGCCGCCTCTCAGAGGAGTGGCAAAAATTGGGATAGAGGCTGGACAACCCTGGACCCGATATGATACATTTGTACATTACTCGACAGCCTGTATTCTTGAAAATTCGTTTGCATGCGAACTTTTTTGTTCAAGCTACATCTAATCCCTGCGTAATTACAGCTAGGGCCACGGAGCGTCGGTTGTGGGGCAGTCCGACGCCCCGATGAATGCGTGTTTTTGCCATGAGTCATACGTCACAAACCGTTTGAGCAATCTAATTTGCACCTGGTCTGCTAAAGCTCAGACGAGTCAGAGGTTAGCAATGGGGGGAGGGCGTGATGAAAGCGTCGCGATATTGCCACCCCGTCATGAAACAGTTGACGGATCAACAAGTCCGATACGCGCCGCGCGATGTGCGGCTAACGCAGATTCGGCGAGCTGAGCGACTGGTCCGCGAACTCGATGCGGGTAAGTCTTACCCGTATCACGAGATCTGTGAGCGGGTTACCACGTTTCGCCCGGAGCTGTACCCGGACCTGGTCATCCAAGGGAACGATGCGGTCCACGATTTGCGGTGCTTTGTTGAGGATTTGTCCGACAGCACGGACCTGGACGTCTCAAACGTCGATGAGCCCGTGCTGACCGTGGATGAGATCAGTCGGCGGTTCAACGTCTCGACAAAGACGGTGGATCGATGGCGTGACCGGGGGCTGATCAGCCGCCGGTTCAAGTTCGGCAAGCGGAAACGCATCGGCTTTTTGAAGTCGAGCGTTGAGACGTTTGTCCAACGCCATGGCGACGAGGTGCGGCGGAGCAGCCGGTTCAGCCAGTTGTCGCCGTGGGAGCGGGAAGAAATCGTAGAGCGGGCTCGGCGGTTGGCTCGGTACGGCGGATGTCCGTCCGAGGTTGCCCGTCGATTGGCACGAAAACTGAGACGTTCACCCGAGACGATTCGTTACACGCTCAAGAATCACGATCGCGAGCACCCGGAGAGCGCCGTGTTCCCCTTTGCTTCGACCCCATTGTCCGACGAGCAGAAGAAGGAAATCTACCGGAGCAGCCGTCGAGGCGTTCCGGCCGCTCGGCTAGCGCGCACCTATTGTCGCACGAAGGCGAGCGTTTACCGCATTATCTCGGAAATGCGGGCACATCGTCTGATCGACCAGCCGGTCGAGTTCATGGACAGCCCCGAGTTCCACAAGGCGCACCCGGAAGCGACAATCCTCGGTCCGCCACCGGAGACGAGCCGGTTCGAAGGGCGCGTCAAGGCGCCGCCAGGACTGCCTCCGTACCTGGCCAGTCTGTACTCGATTCCGCTGTTGACCCGCGAGCAGGAGGCCTACTACTTCCGGAAGATGAACTTCCTCAAGTTCAAAGCGTCGCGCCTGCGGGACAAGCTCAACAAAACGCGGCCGCACGCGAAGGACATGGACGCGATCGAGAGCCTGTTGGACCAGGCCGTGGAGATCAAGAACTTCCTGATCCGCAGCAACCTGCGCCTGGTGGTCTCGATCGCCAAGCGGCACATCAAGCCGACGAGCAACTTCTTCGAGATGGTCAGCGACGGGAACATGTCCCTGATTCGGGCGATCGAGAAATTCGATTACACGAAGGGGAACAAGTTCTCGACCTACGCCACGTGGGCCATCATGAAGAACTTTGCCCGGTCGATCCCGGCCGAGCACAGCCTGCTCGAGCGGTTTCGCACCGGCAAGGACGAGATCTTCCAGCATTCGACCGAGCACCGGGGCGATCAGTTCCGCGAGGAGCTGGTCAACCAGCGACAGCGGCAGATGATCCTGGAAATCCTCGACCAGCTCGACGATCGGGAGAAGGACATCATCATGTTCCGCTACGGCCTCACCCAAGGGACGGAGCCGCAAACGCTCGAACAGGTGGGCTCGAAACTGGGCGTCACCAAGGAGCGGATCCGTCAGTTGGAGGCGCGGGCCCTGCGGAAGCTGCGAAAGATCGCCCAGGACGACAAATTGGAAATCCCGGGCGAGTAATGCCCTTTGATCGCGGGGGCCTGATCCGCCGACCCGAGGGAACGCCTGATCGCAAGCCGACCAGGCGGAGCCCGAGTGGAAGCCGGCGGGAAGTCCCACGGCAAAAGGCGACGATTCGGCCAAGACCGGCGACTGGTGCGGGCAATCCGCGGCCAGCCGCCGGTTGAGTTTTCTACGGGTAGCTGCCGCGAGAAACGCTCGCCCAAGCGGGGCTTTGGGGGCGTCCTTTCTCCCTTGCAACACACATGTTGCATGCTATATTGAGCAGCTTGTCGCAGGAGCCAGGCCCGCTAGCGTAGCTCAATTGGTAGAGCCCCGGTTTTGTAAACCGGTGGTTGTGGGTTCAAGTCCCTCCGCTAGCTTCGGGACGATTCAGGCGATCTTCGCTCCAGCAGGCCCCCATTTAAATCGGTTTTGTGATCGTTCAGTTTTGTGATCGTTCAGGGAGGCGCAACGCAACAAACGGGCGATCGGTTCGCTGGAAGTTGGTCACAGTGTCTTCGCGGATCGCCCTGTGGTGATCGCGAGTGTCTTCGAGCATCGCCTAGCGGCGATCGCCGTAGGTTGTCGGGGGAATTCCCGAGCGGTCAAAGGGGCCAGACTGTAAATCTGGTGGCATAGCCTTCGAAGGTTCGAATCCTTCTTCCCCCACTGCGTGGCGGGTGAGCCGCGCGATCCAGCGAAGAAGTTGCCAAGAACCTGAAGTGGGCCGGCACGGACAAGACGACGTCGAACGAGGGTAGGGAGACGTTGGTATGCCGAGTCGAGCCAAAGCCAGAGTCGGAGTGTCATTTAGAGAAGTGTCATTCAGGGCGAGTGTCGTTAACGGGAGGCGAACATCGCGGGCGTAGCTCAATGGTAGAGCTCCAGCCTTCCAAGCTGGTGGTGTGGGTTCGATTCCCATCGCCCGCTTTCCAGCGGAGGTGAAGACCGTTTGGTTGCTGCTGTAGCTCAGTTGGTAGAGCGCTTCCTTGGTAAGGACGAGGTCATGGGTTCAAGTCCCATCAGCAGCTTTTGACGGCGGAGTTCTCCGCCGTCCGGATCGCAGGCGTAAGGCGAAGTTTGATCATCGGTCTACAATCAATCGGCAAATAATCAATCGGGTTTTGCAGTCGTAAACAGGTTGAAGAGAGGGAAAAGGACGAGACATGGCCAAGGCAGTTTTTGAACGTACCAAGCCGCACGTGAATGTTGGTACGATCGGTCACATCGATCACGGCAAGACCACTCTGACGGCCTCAATCCTGGCGGTCCAGTCGACCAAAGGCATGGCCGCCATCAAGGCGTACGCGGACATCGCAAAGGGCGGGACCGTCCGAGACGAAACCAAGACGGTCACCATCTCCGTCAGCCACGTCGAGTACGAGTCGCCCAAGCGACACTACGCTCACATCGACTGTCCCGGTCACGCCGACTACATCAAGAACATGATCACCGGCGCGGCCCAGATGGACGGGGCGATCCTCGTGGTCTCCGCCGCTGACGGACCCATGCCGCAGACACGCGAACACATCCTCCTGGCCCGCCAGGTCGATGTGCCCGCCCTCGTGGTGTTCCTCAATAAGTGCGACCTCGTCGACGACGCCGAGTTGCTCGAACTCGTCGAAATGGAAGTCCGCGAACTGTTGACCAAATACGACTTCCCCGGCGACGACGTGCCGATCATCCGCGGCAACGCCAAGGGTGCGCTCGACAATCCGGCCGATCCGAAGTTCAACAAGTGCATCGGCGACCTGATGGACGCGCTCGACGCGTACATCCCGGATCCGGTCCGTATCGCTGACAAGCCGTTCCTGATGGCCATTGAAGACGTGTTCTCGATCGAAGGTCGTGGCACGGTCGTCACGGGACGGATTGAGCAGGGACGGGTCAAGGTCGGCGAAAAGGTCGAATTGATCGGTCTCAAGGACACGACCGAGACGACCTGCACCGGCGTCGAAATGTTCAACAAGACTTTGAACGAGGGAATGGCCGGGGACAACGTCGGCATTCTGCTGCGGGGCACCAAGAAGGACGACGTGGAGCGCGGCCAGGTTTTGGCGCACCCTAAGTCGATCACGCCTCACACTAAGTTCCAGGGCGAAGTCTACGTCCTGAGCAAGGAAGAGGGGGGGCGGCACACGCCGTTCTTCAGCGGGTACCGTCCGCAGTTCTACTTCCGCACGACCGACGTCACCGGCAGCACCTCCCTGTTGGGTGGTGCCGAAATGTGCATGCCCGGGGACAACGTCAGTCTCGACGTGGAACTCGGTAAGCCGATCGCGCTGGTCGAAGGCAGCCGCTTTGCTATCCGCGAGGGCGGCAAGACGGTCGGTTCCGGCGTGGTCACCAAGATCGTGGCCTAGAAGATTCGATCGATTGAACTGAGGAACGGCTCGGCGGGGGCTTTGGCTCCCGCGAGCCGCTCTTTCGTTGGGTTCCAAAAGAGGTGTCGTCGTGCCTCGCGAGTATGTCTGGTTGGAATGCACCGAAACCGGGATGCGAAACTATCGCGTTCCGAAAGAGACTCGGGGCACGGAGCGGCTCGAGTTGATGAAATACTGCCCGAAGCTGCGTCGCCATACGCTGCACAAAGAATCGAGGAAGAAGTAGAGATTCCCGGTTCCGTTCCGGCGTTTGGCGAAAGCCGGGGGCCGGCTGGCCGAGTTTGAGCGAACGCGAACGGTTACGGGTGTAGCTCAATTGGCAGAGCACCGGATTCCAAATCCGGCGGTTGGGGGTTCAAGTCCCTCCGCCCGTGCTTGACGATGCCCGCATTTGCCAGGGGCATCTGACGCAGGGGCAGCCGAGGCAAGGGCTGACGGCGGCACAAGCTGGCTGGCAAACGGAGCGGCCAAGGCCGAATCGCAAGGCGGCAATTCGGGGTTTGGACGCGATTTGAGATTCGAGAAACGCGAAACGAGGCGTCATGGCCAAGAACGAAGCGCTCAGTAGCTTTTGGGTATCCCTGCTCTCGCCGGCGATCTACAAGCGCACGCAAGGGAAGCGGGTGCGGCAGACCACGGCCGGACTGGCAATCGTCTGGATCGCCTACGGCTGTTACACGCTGGCCAACGGCCCGCTGCTGGATGCCAGCCGCGAGGTTCGCCTGGTCGTGCCGACCGTGATCGGCGTGATCCTGTCGTGGATGGCCTATCGGGCGGTGAACGTGCCGCAGTTTGCGGACTTTTTGATCGCCGTCGAAGTGGAGATGAAAAAGATCTCCTGGCCGAGCATGCAACGGTGCTTCCGAGCGAGCGCTGTGGTGATCGTGACCATGTTTTTCATGGCCGCCATGCTGTTTTTATACGACCAGGTCTGGATGCGGTTCTTCGTCTGGATCGGGGTTCTGAAGGTTTAGTCAGGTCGGCACCGTGACGTCTGCCGGTCAGCGAGACTTTGACGGCCAGAATCTGACGGGTTGAGGAAAGGCGTGAGGGGACGTCGGCCGGGGTGCGGAATGCGACTTGACGGGTCGCGGACTGCGGATTGCGGCTGACCTAAGTTTCGAGTCCGCGGGTGGATGCTCTTCCGGGGGCGGGAGGGCCTGATCCTTGCAAAATTGGCGTGCGCACACCATGATGCAAGTTCCGCCATTTCACTCCTGCGGGGAGATTGTTGTCTTTTAACCGTGCCGATGACCGTGCCCCATCAACTACTTGCGGACCCGCCCAGGGAATTGGAAATGGACGAAGAATCCCGGTCTGGCGATGCTCATGCCGCCGTGCAGGAGGGCATGCGCTGGTACGTGCTGAAGGTCCAAAGCAACCGCGAAAAGTCGATCCGTGACTCGCTGGTGCGGCGGCTCAAGCGCGAAGGGCTCGAGGACAAGTTCGGCGAGATCATCATCCCCACCGAAAAGGTCAAAGAAGCCAAAGGGGGCAAGACCCGGGTCACCGAGCGCAAGCTCTATCCCGGCTACATCATGGTCCAGATGATCCTCAACGACGAAACCTGGTATCTCGTGCGAGACACCAGCGGCGTCGGGGACTTCACCGGTTCGGCCGGCAAGCCGAGCCCGATGGACCAGTCGGAAATCGATCAGATGCTCGGCAAGAAAGTGAGTGCCGAGGCCGAACCGCAGAAGATCAAGATCAACCTGGCCCGCGGCGACGCGGTGAAGATCAAGGAAGGGACCTTCGAGAGCTTCGAGGGAACGGTCGAGGCGATCGACGAAGAGCACGGCAAGATTACGGTGCTGATCGAAATCTTCGGCCGCTCGACGCCCGTGGAACTCGAATACTGGCAGGCTGAAAAAGTGTGAGCGGCTGGACCCATCGCTTTCGGGACCGATTTTCAGGGTCGCCGGATGGGGATCGAGCTCCTCGCGTGGGCGACGCGGCGAGAGTGACAGACGGAGCGTTTGAGAGTTTCGAGGGGACGGTTCAACTGATCGACGAGGAACGCGGCAAGATCACGATCAGCATCGAGATTTTCGGTCGTGCTACTCCGGTTGTAGTGGAATTCTGGCAGGTCAAACGAATCTGACCTGCGGGGCAAGTCATGGCAAAGAAAAAACAAGTCACGGCGGTCGTCAAGCTGCAGGCCACGGGGGGCCAGGCGACTCCCGCGCCGCCGGTCGGCACCGCGCTCGGTCCGCACGGCGTCAACATCGGCCAGTTCGTCCAGCAGTTCAACGAGAAGACGCGGGACCTGATGGGGACGACCGTCCCCGTGATCGTCACGATCTACAGTGACCGCAGCTTCGAGTTCATCCTCAAGAGCCCGCCGGCCTCCGTGCTGCTCAAGCAGATCGCGCAGATCGCCAAGGGCTCGGCGAACCCGAAAGCGGAAAAAGTCGGCGTGGTGACGCAGAAGCAATTACAGGAAATCGCCAAGCGGAAGTTCGAGGATCTGAACTCCCCCGATCTCGACCACGCGGCTCGCATCATCGCGGGCACCGCGCGGAGCATGGGGCTCGAAGTCGTCGATTAACGACGGCGGGCAAGAAGACAGAGACAAAAAAGACCGGACAGGATAGGGCGAGCGATGGCCAAGCATTCCAAGCGATTCGAGTTTTTGTTCAAGAAGGTCGAGGGCATGGCTGCGGTCGACGTGGCCACGGCCGTGAAGACGCTCAAATCGCTCGAACCCTCCTTGCCGTCGAACATCAAGCCGGTGAAGTTCGATCAGACTGTGCAGCTGGCCGTCCAGCTCGGCATCGACCCAAAGCAGGACGACCAGGCGGTCCGCGGCTCGATCGTGCTGCCGCACGGCATCGGCAAATCGAAGCGGGTGCTGGTCTTCGCCCAGGGCAATAACGCCGACCTGGCGAAGGCGGCGGGAGCCCAACACGTGGGGGGCAAGGACCTCGCCGACAAAATCAAAGAAGGCTGGACCGATTTCGACGTCGCAATCGCCACGCCCGACATGATGGGCGTAGTGGGCCCGCTCGGTAAGGTGCTCGGTCCCCGCGGACTGATGCCCTCGCCGCGTGCCGGCACCGTCACGCAGGACGTGACAACCGCCGTCCGCGAATACAAGGCGGGCAAGGTCGAATTTCGCTCGAAAGACAAGGGGGGCGGCGTCCACTGCGTTGTCGGCAAGCTGTCGTTTTCCGAGCAGCAGCTGGTCGAAAACATCGAAGCCATGCTCAAATACATCCACACGATCAAGCCGCCGTCCTCGAAGGGGATCTACATGAAGAGCATCTCCCTCTCGGCAACGATGATGCCCGGCATCAACATCGTGGCCTGAGAAAGAGTCAGGGCCTCAGAGAAGCAAGAGTTGCGGCGGCTGTAGAAATTGGCCTCGGGAAAACGGGTGGCCTGACGAAATTGCGGCGTCACGAGAAAGCAGGCGAAGCGAGTCATGAGCAGACGCGTTAAGGAAATGCTGATCGAA
The DNA here is from genome assembly GCA_963800135.1 of uncultured Planctomycetaceae bacterium. Classification (GTDB taxonomy): domain Bacteria; phylum Planctomycetota; class Planctomycetia; order Planctomycetales; family Planctomycetaceae; genus DASPSM01. The sequence continues at coordinate 1,379,046 of CAWCZR010000004.1, forward strand.
GACCTGGGTGTCCGACTCAAGGGAGTCAAGGACATCGTGGTCGTCGATGCCTCCAAGCTCGACGGCGTGACGGCCAACAAGCTCCGCCTCTCGATGCGCAAGAAAAAAATCTCCGCGCTCGCCGTGCGGAACAAGCTGGGCCGGGTGGCACTCAAGAACGTCGGCGTGACGTCGCTCGATCCGCTCCTGGAAGGGCCTTCGACGCTGGTCTGGGGGGGCGAGGACATTGTCGCGCTCTCCAAAGAGATCGCCAAATGGGCCAAGGAGATCGAGCCCCTTCAGATCAAGGGGGGCACGACCGAAGGAGCGACGCTCAGCAAAGAAACCGTCGATGAGCTGGCCAAGAGCCCGGGTCGCAAGGAGCTCATCGGCCAGATCGTCGCCGCCATGATGAGTCCGGGCGCCCAGCTGGCCGGAGCATTGCTGGGGCCGGGTCGCAAGCTGGCGAGTCAAATCGAAAAGATTTCCGAGAAGGAAGAAGCCGCGGCGCCCGCCGCGAGCTGAGTTGAGTCAAGCGAGCAAGCACACAAGCGAGAATCCAATCGGGGCCGAATCGCGGGAAGATCCCCACTCGATTCGGCGTGTTGAAGCCGACACAAAATGGGGTTGTGAGTCCGATCAGTCGCATCGGCGCGAGAAACGAGCGAGAAAGGGAACGAGACGATGTCCACGGTGGCGGAATTCGATCAGACGACGAAAGAACTTGGGGACAAGATTGCCGGTCTGACCTTGCTGCAGGCCAAGCAGGTCGTCTCCTACCTCAAGGATGTTCACGGTATTGAGCCGGCGGCCGGCGGCGCGATCATGATGGCACCCGGCGGCGGTGGCGGCGGTGCGGCCGCTCCAGTGGAAGAGAAGACCGAATTCGACGTGATCCTGGCCGCGGTGGGCGACAACAAGATCAACGTCATCAAGGTGGTTCGGAGCGCGACCAGCCTCGGCCTGAAAGAAGCCAAGGATCTCGTGGAAGGCGCTCCCAAGCCGGTGAAGACCGGGTTGCCCAAGGCCGACGCCGACAAGCTCAAGGCGGAGCTGGAAGCGGCCGGAGCCAAAGTCGAGATCAAGTAAGTTCGCAGCGAAGCAGTCGGCCGGGGGGTTCCCGTGGCGAGCCACGGGACCGGCCGGCGAGGCTTCATCGTTACGGCGTTCGAGACTCGTGGTGGCGCGCGCCGCAGGTGTTGTGATTTCCAGGTTCGATCTTGCGCCCGAGCGCGTCCGTCTCCGTCTTGGCGGAGACGCCACGGAGAATGTGCCCCGCGCGCATCCTCCGGCAGCCGTGCTGCGCGCGGGTCGGATACCGCTTACCCCGTAGCCCATGCCCCGCGTCGATTTCGCCCGCTTCGATTCTGCCCCGCGTCGTCCTGCACCTATGGCCGTCGCGCGTCCGCGCCGGGTTTTGTTCTGTCCCCGGATCACGCCGTGCATCGCGTCGGGCCCCGCACAGGACGCCATTTGCACACAACTGCACAACGAGCTCGGAACCAGAGCCCAATAAAGAGAGCCCAGTATGCCGATCTCCGCAAACCGCTATATCAAGGCCAACACGGTTCGCAACCTGGGAGTTGTCCGCGACGATTTTGAAATCGCCGACCTGACGCGGATCCAGACCGAATCGTACGCCCGCTTTCTGCAGCTCGAGCGAGGCCCGCGCGAGCGCAAAGCCCAGGGCCTCGAAGAGATTCTGCGCGAAGTCTTCCCCATCGAAAGCTACGACGGACAATACCGCCTCGAATACCTTCGCTACGAGCTGGGCAAGCCCCGCTACACGCCCACCGAATGCCGCCAGCTGCGGCTGACCTACGGCCGTCCGTTCCGCGTCTGGCTGCGGCTCGTCAAAGAGCAGCCGATCGAGGAAGAAGTTTACTTGGGCGACATGCCCATCATGCTGGGCGGCGGCGAGTTCATCATCAACGGGGCCGAGCGGGTCGTGGTCAGCCAGTTGCACCGCTCGCCGGGCGTCGACTTTGTGCTCAGCTCCGAGCCGGGAGAACGCAAGAACTATTCGTGCCGCATCATCCCGGAGCGCGGCAGCTGGATCGAGTTGGTCGTCAGCAAGAAGGAAGCGCTCGGCGTCCGCATCGACCAGAGCGGAAAATTCTCCGCGATGACCCTGCTGCGGGCCATGTCGCCCGATTTCTCGACCGACTCAGCCCTGATCCGCCTCTTCTACGAAACCGCCAAGGTGAAGGTGACCAAGGGCGATCACGCCGAACTGGTCGATAAGATTTCGGTCGAAGACGTCGTCTATCCGGTCAAGGACGAACGCAGCGGCGAAATCATCGTCGAGTGCGGCCACCTGATCACCGAAGCGCACGTCATTGCGATGTCCGAAGCGGGCATCAGGTCCATCGAGGTCGTGCCGAAGCTGGGCGACGCCTTGGTGCTCAACAGCATCATGGAAGACCGTGCCGGCCACCAGGCCGCGTCGAAGGAAATGACCCCCAGCCACGAGTCGGCCCTGTTGCGAATTTACCAGCGGTTGCGGCCCGGCAACCCGCCGCAGCTCGAGAAGGCGACCGACCTCTTCAAAGAGAAATTCTTCGACGTCAACCGTTACCGGTTGGGCCGCGTCGGCCGGTTCCGCATCAACCGCAAGTTCAACCAGGACATCCCTGATTCGGAGATGACGCTTCGCGCCGAAGACTTCGTCAATGCCATCCGTTATCTCGTCCGGCTTCGGGCCGACGACCAGAACGCCCAGGTCGACGACATCGATAACCTCGGCAACCGCCGCCTGCGGACGATTGACGAGCTGGCTTCCGACGAAGTGCGGAAAGGCTTCCTCAAGCTCCGGCGCACCGTCCAGGAGCGGATGAGCCTCAAGGACGTCGAAGAGATGTCGCCCCGTACGCTGATCAATCCTAAGAGCGTGTCGGCCGCCATCGAATATTTCTTCGGCCGCAGCGAGCTGTCGCAGGTGGTCGACCAGACCAACCCGCTCTCGATGCTCACGCACGAACGCCGCCTGAGCGCGCTGGGCCCCGGCGGACTCAACCGCAAGCGGGCGGGATTCGAGGTCCGCGACGTTCACATCTCCCACTACGGCCGCATCTGCCCGATCGAGACGCCGGAAGGTACGAACATCGGGCTGATCTCGAGCTTGAGCATTTTCGCCAAGGTCGACGACTATGGCTTTTTAATCACGCCGTACCGCAAGGTCGAAAACGGCAAGCTGACCGACGAGATCGAATGGCTGCGGGCCGACGAGGAATCGTACGCCTACGTGGCGCCGGCCGACACGCTGATCGAGAAAGGAAAAATCGCCGAAGAGCGCGTTCTGGCCCGCTACCGGAACGACGTCCATTGGGCCAGCTCCAAGGAAGTGAAATATATCGACGTCGCCCCCTGCCAGATGGTGGGCGTCTCGGCCGGCCTGATCCCCTTCCTCGAGCACGACGACGCCAACCGCGCCCTGATGGGCTCGAACATGCAGCGGCAAGCCGTACCTCTCTTGATCGCGGAGCCGCCGCTGGTCGGCACGGGCCTGGAGAAGGCCGTCGCCGAGAACTCGGGCATGGTGATCCGCAGCGAGCGGGCCGGCAAAGTGACCTACGTCGATGCGGACGTGGTCGAGGTCGACGGCAAGCGCTACCCGATGCGGAAGTTCACCGGCCTCAACGAGCGGACCTGCCTCAACCAGAAGCCGACAGTCAAGCTCGACCAGCGTGTAAAGAAGGGCGAGTTGCTCTGCGACAGCGCGGCCACGCGTGACGGCGAGCTTTCGTTGGGACGCAATGCTCTCGTCGCCTTCATGTCGTGGGAAGGCTACAACTTTGAAGACGCGATCATTCTCTCCGAGCGGCTGGTGAAGGACGACGTCTACACGTCGATTCACATCGACGAGTTCGACGTCGAAATTCGCGAGACCAAGCTGGGCCGCGAAGAGTTCACTCGCGACATTCCCAACGTCAGCGAGAAGGCCCTGCGACACCTCGACGAAGAAGGCATCGTCCGGGTCGGCACACGCGTGCAGCCGGGCGACATCCTCGTCGGCAAGGTCTCGCCCAAGGCCAAGTCCGAACTGACGCCCGAGGAAAAACTGCTCCACGCGATCTTCGGCCGCGCGGGCGAAGACGTGAAGAACGAATCGCTCGAAGTCCCCAGCGGCGTCGAAGGCATCGTGATTCACACCGAGCGTTTCTCACGGCGGATGAGCCTGTCGGAACTCGAGCGCAAGAAGTTCGAGCAGGAGCTGAAGAAGGCCGAGCAGACCGGCAACAAGGCGATCGCGACCGCATACGTCGAGTTCTTGAAGGAATTCGAGAAGGTGCTCGGACGTCACCTGACGATCGAGGACGGCCGCGAAGTGCGGGCGATCGAGGACGACGACAAAATCGTCGCCGACTACGCCGTCAACTTCCCGACGGTCTTCGAGGACCTCGATCTTCGCAGCCCACAGAAGAAGGCCGACCTCAAAAAGCTGCTCAAGGAGACTTGGAATCCGGTCGAAGAGGCGATCGACGTCCGCGACCAGGCCCTCAACAGCATGAAGCGCGGCGACGAACTGCCCAGCGGCGTGCTGCAGATGGTCAAAGTCTACGTCGCTTCCAAGCGGCAGATTTCGGTAGGCGACAAGATGGCCGGCCGGCACGGTAACAAGGGAGTGATCTCGAAAGTGTTGCCGGTCGAAGACATGCCCTTCCTCGAGGACGGCACGCCGGTCGATATCATCCTCAACCCGCTGGGCGTGCCCAGCCGTATGAACGTGGGTCAGATCCTGGAAACGCACCTGGGCTGGGCGGCGTCCAAGCTCGGCTTCCGCGCTCATTGTCCCGTCTTCGACGGTGCGAGCGAGGAGATGATCAAGGACGCCCTCAAGCAAGCCGGGCTGCCCGAAGACGGCAAGAGCGTGCTCTACGACGGCCGCACCGGCCAGGAGTTTGAGCAGCGGGTGACGGTCGGCATGATCTACATGCTCAAGCTGCACCACTTGGTCGACGACAAGGTCCACGCCCGAGCCACCGGACCTTACTCGCTCATCACGCAGCAGCCGCTCGGCGGCAAGGCCCGCTTCGGCGGTCAGCGTTTTGGAGAAATGGAAGTCTGGGCGCTCGAAGCCTACGGCGCCGCCTTCATCCTCCAGGAACTGCTCACCGTCAAGAGCGACGACGTCGAAGGCCGGACGAAGATTTACGAATCGATGGTCAAAGGCGAGAACACGCTCGAAGCTGGCACGCCCGCCAGCTTCGACGTGCTCTGCAATGAAATCCGCGGACTCTGCCTCAATATCCAGTTGGAAAAGAACCCGCTCTGAACCCGAGAAATCCGAAGCCCGAATGCACAGAATCCTTTAGCGCATCCGTCGTCATTCGTGCTTAGCACATAAAGAATTCAACCACTTCCTCAAAAAGGGGTGAACCAGTGAGCGTTGCCGAAGCCAATTATGATCGCATCAACGATTACGGCGCGGTGAAGATCGGTCTGGCCAGCTCGCACGATATTCGCAGCTGGTCGTTCGGCGAGGTCAAGAAGCCGGAAACCATCAACTACCGCACCTATCGTCCTGAGCGCGACGGTCTGTTCTGCGAACGAATCTTCGGGCCGGAAAAGGACTGGGAGTGCGCCTGCGGCAAATACCGCGGGATGAAATATAAAGGGATGATCTGCGATCGCTGCGGCGTCAAAGTGACCCACAGCCGCGTCCGCCGCAAGCGGATGGGCCACATCGAGCTGGCCGCGCCGGTCGTCCACATTTGGTTCTTCAAGTCGATGCCCAGCCGGCTGGGCGCGCTCTTGAACATCAAGACGACGTCGCTGGAGAAGGTAGTCTACTTCCAGGACTACGTCGTCATCGACCCGGGCGACACGCCGCTGCGCCCCTGCCAGCTGTTGACAGAAGAGGAAGCCCGCCAGGCCCGCGCCAAGTACGGCGACGAGGCGTTCGAGATCGAAATGGGGGCCGAGGCCGTCAAGAAACTGTTGCAGAAGCTCAACCTCGTCGAGCTATCCGAAGTGCTGCGGGCCGAGCTCAAGACGACCAACAGCCAGCAGAAGACCAAGGACCTGATCAAGCGGCTCAAGATTGTCGAGGCACTGCGCGACAGCGACAACAAGCCCGAGTGGATGGTACTCGACGTTATCCCGGTGATCCCGCCCGACCTGCGGCCCCTGGTGCTGCTCGATTCGGGCAACTTCGCCACGAGCGACCTCAACGATCTGTATCGCCGCATCATCAACCGCAACAACCGGCTGAAGAAGTTGGTCGACCTCAACGCGCCGGAAGTCATCGTCCGCAACGAAAAGCGAATGTTGCAGCAGTCGGTCGACGCGCTGTTCGACAACAACCGCTGCAAGCGGCCCGTGCTCGGCTCCTCCAACCGCCCGCTCAAGTCGCTCACCGACATGATCAAGGGCAAGCAGGGCCGGTTCCGCGAGAACCTGCTCGGCAAACGCGTCGACTACTCGGCGCGAAGCGTGATCGTCGTCGGCCCCGAGCTCAAGCTGCATCAGTGCGGCTTGCCGAAGAAGATCGCGCTCGAGCTGTTCCAGCCGTTCGTGATTCGCCGGCTCAAGGACCTCAATCACGCCGATACGATCAAAAGCGCCAAGCGGATGCTCGAGCGGCGCGACGAAGAAGTGTGGGACATCCTGGACGAGGTGATCACCAATCACCCCGTGCTACTCAACCGGGCTCCTACGCTGCACCGGATGGGCATTCAGGCCTTCGAGCCCGTGCTGATCGAAGGCAACGCCATCAAGATTCACCCGCTGGTCTGCAAAGGCTTCAACGCCGACTTCGACGGCGACCAGATGGCCGTCCACTTGCCGCTGTCGATCGAAGCGCAGGTCGAGGCCACCACGCTGATGATGTCGACCAACAACATCTTCAGCCCGGCCAACGGTCAGCCCATCATCAGCGCCTCCCAGGACATCGTCATGGGTTGCGCGTACCTCACGCTCAAGCAGCCCGACCGCCAGGGCGAAGGGATGATCTTCACTTCGCCCGCGGAAGTCTTCATGGCCTTCGCGCAGGGCAAAGTGGGTCGGCACGCCATTATCAAGGTGCGGCTGGCCAAGGACAAAACGGTCAAGGGCGAAGGGGCCGAGGATTACAAGCCCAGCAAGCTCATCTCCACGACCGTCGGCCGCGTGATGTTCAACGACGTGCTGCAACCGCAGATGGCGTTTTACAACATCACCATGAAAGGCCGCGACCTCGCCAACGTCATTTCCGACTGTTACCAGCTGCTGGGCCGCAAGGCCACGATCGAGCTGTTGGACAACATGAAGGAACTGGGCTTCCACCAGGCGACCGAAAGCGGCATGTCGTTCGCCGCCAGCGACCTCAAGACGGCCCCCAATAAGGACAAGGTCATCGGGGAGGCCGAAGGGGCAGTGCTCAAGCAGCAAAAGCTGTTCGAGCGCGGCATCATCACCAACCAGGAGCGGTACAACCAGGTGCTCGATACCTGGACCCACGCTCGCGAGCTCATCACCCAGTCGATGATGCACGAGCTCGAACACGACTACCGCGACAACGGCCATTACGTCAACCCGCTGTTCCTGATGGCCAACTCGGGTGCCCGAGGCGGTGTCGAACAGATGCGTCAGCTCGCCGGCATGCGGGGATTGATGGCCAAGCCCAGCGGCGAAATCATCGAGACGCCGATCAAAGCCAACTTCCGCGAGGGGCTCACCGTGCTGGAGTACTTCAGCTCCACTCACGGTGCCCGCAAGGGACTGGCCGACACGGCACTTAAGACGGCCGACAGCGGTTACCTGACCCGCAAGCTGGCCGACATCTGCCAGAACATGGTCATCACCACGTACGACTGCGGCACGACCAAGGGGATCACCCGCGGCGTCGTGTATCGCGGCGAAAAGGTGGAAGTCAGCCTCGCGGACGCCATTCGCGGTCGCGTCAGCCGGACCAACATCGTCAACCCGATTACCGACGAGGTAATCGTGAAGGAAGACGACCTGGTCACGATCGACGTCGCCCGTAAGATCGAGGACCTGGGTCTCGAAAAGATTCAGGTCCGCAGCCCCATGACTTGCGAAGCCCAGCTCGGCATGTGCCGGCTGTGCTACGGCATGGATCTCTCGACGGGCAACCTGGTCGAGGAAGGGCTTGCGGTCGGCATCATCGCCGCCCAGAGCATCGGCGAGCCGGGTACGCAGCTTACCATGCGGACGTTCCATATCGGCGGTGCGGCCTCCCGCGAAGTCGAAGAGAACGAAATTCGCACGCGTCGCGCGGGCCGCGTCCGCTACGCCCGCATCCGCAGCGTCGTCAACCAGGAGGGGAAGAACATCGTCCTCACCCGCAACGGCGAAATCATCATCTTGGACCCGAAGGAACGCGAGCTGGAGAAGTACACCGTTCCCAACGGGGCCACGCTGATGGTCGCGGAGGACGAAGAGGTGGAAGTCGGCCGCGTCCTCTGCCAGTGGGACCCGCACTCGGTGCCCATTCTGGCCGAAGTCGGCGGCAAGGTCCGCTTCGACGACTGTATCGAGGGCCGTTCGATCCGCTCCGAGCGTGAAGCGTCGGGCAACCTGCGACGGACCGTCATCGAGCACAAGGGCGATCTGCACCCGCAGATCATCCTCGAAGACTCAGCGGGCAAGATTCTCGACTTCTATTACCTGCCCGAGCGGGCCACGATCGACGTCCAGGAAGGCCAGCAGATCACGGCCGGCTCGATTTTGGCCAAGAACCCGCGTGAAGCCACCGGCACGCAAGACATCGTCGGCGGTTTGCCCCGCGTCACCGAGCTCTTCGAGGCCCGCAAGCCGAAAGATCCGGCCATCATCGCCGAGATCGACGGCGAAGTGGAACTCGTCGCCGAGAAGAAGCGCGGCAAGCGGGTCATCATCGTCCGCGGCGACGACGGCACCGAAGTCGAGCACATCATCCCGCACGGCAAGCAATTGCTGGTGCACGCCAACGATCGCGTGCGGGCGGGCGACGCTCTCGTCCGCGGGCCTCTCGTGCCGCACGACATTCTGCGGGTGAGCGGTGCGGAGGCCGTGCAGCAATACCTGCTGCACGAAATCCAGAACGTGTACCGCTCGCAGCGCGTGGAAATCGACGACAAGCACATCGAAATCGTCGTCTCGCAGATGTTGCGAAAGCTTCGCGTCGAAGACGTGGGCGACTCGACCATGCTGCCGGGAGTCGTCATCGACAAGTTCGAGTTCCGCAAGGCCAACGAGCAGCTGATGGAGTGCGTGAAGATCACCGAGCCGGGCAACACCGAATTCCAGATCGGCGACATCGTGCCCGGCAGCACGCTCGAAGAGGTCAACGCCCAGGTCGAAGCGGCCGATCAAAAGCCGGCCAAGTCGACTCGTCCAAAGGCCGCGACCGCCAGCATTCAGTTGCTGGGCATCACCAAGGCGGCCGTGCAGAGCGAAAGCTTCATCTCGGCAGCCAGCTTCCAGGAAACGACCAAGGTGCTCACCGAGGCGGCGCTGGCCGGCAAGGTCGACAACCTGGTCGGACTCAAGGAAAACGTGATCCTGGGCCACCTGATTCCAGCTGGCACCGGCTTCCATATCCACCAGGAGGCGGAAGTCCGCATTCGGCCGGAGGCCCTGCAGGAGCTGCGAGCCGAAAAGGAACGCATCGCCTCGGCCCGGTTGGCTCTCTTGACCGAGGACGCACCGGCCGCGCCGGCAGCCCCCGCGGCCGGCGAGCAGCCGTAAGTCGTCAATGTGTTGAAAGCTGTTGATGTGGGGCAGGCGTCGTTGGCGTCTGCCCCACTTTTTTGTTCGTGCCCCAGAATCAATCCTCAATCGCCACGCCGCTGATTCTCTCGCCCATGATTCTCGCCTCCGTGATTCTCAACAGGGGCCATCGATGATTCGCTGCCCGTTCTGCGATCACAAAAACCCGACGGGCGCGACGCACTGCGCCGAGTGCAAAGCCGAGCTGTTCGATCCGGACGCTGCCGCTGCCGACTCGAGTGCCGGTGCGCCGAGTGCGGAAGCGAACTCTCTCGACGGCTGCGTGCTGGCGCTGGTCCGCGGCGGGCGCAAGATCGAGGCCATCAAGCTGTATCGGGACGTGACCGGAGCCGGACTGAAGGAGGCCAAGGACGCGGTTGAAGCCCTCGAACGTGATGGCGCCGGGCCACCGAAGCGCGCGGGGGCGACGGGGCCCGGCGTCGACAATGCGGAGATCCTCGAGCTGTTGCGGGCCGGCCAAAAGATCCGAGCGATCAAGCTCTATCGAGAACGGACAGGCACCGGCCTGGCCGATTCGAAGAGCGCCGTCGAAGCGATGGCTCGCGCGGAAGGCTTGCCCGTCGGCGGGTCCGGCTGCGGCAGTGCCGTCCTGTCGCTCCTGGTGATCGCCTTCGTTCTGGGCTATCTGGCCGCCGGCTAGTAGAGGCGCCCCCCAGCCGGGGGCTTCTCAAGGACTGGCGGCGGCGAGGACGCCGACCCCAGCCACCCGAACTGTCATAAGCAAACGCGCTACTCAGCGCTGTGCCGATTGGATGGGCGACGGTTGTTTCGCTCCGTCCGGCTTGGCGATGTCGTAGCACAGCAGGTCGTCCTGGTCGCGAAGGAAGAGCTGCTTGTCGACGATCACGGGGTGCGGCCAGCCTTCTTTGTTTTTGGTCGCCGTCGAGAACCGGCCCTTCAGTTCGTATTTGTTCGGCGTGGCTCCGATCAATGCGACGACGCCGTCCTCGTAGCGAAAAAACAACTTGCCATCCGCCTCCAGAACGGCGGCCGACCCTCCGCCCGGGCCCCGGCCGCCCTCCCACTTGAGTTTGCCGGTTTTCAGCTCGACGCAGACCGGGAAGCCGGAACTGTGCCCACGGCCGCAGTACAAGTAATCGCCGTACAGCACGACGCCGCCGTGATGGTTTTGCAAAATGCCGCCGTTGAGGAAGTAGACTTCCTTTGCTTCCACGCCGTCGCCGGCCTTTTGCAGCTCCAGCAGTGCCGAACCGGCGCCGTAACCGCTCGAGCCAAAGACATAGTCATCCTTGACGATGGGCGTGGGGATGTTGGCCGTCACGTTGGCGATACGGTCGTAGCTCCAAAGGAATTTGCCGTCCGACGCCCGATAAGAGATGAGTCCGCGGCCTGTCAGCTGCACATACTGTTTCACGCCCGCGCCGTTGCTGACAACAATCGACGAATAGCCCCCCGCCCCGTCCGCTCCATGCGATCCAGGTTTTTCGGGGGCGGCGGCCGTCCAAATCGTGGCGCCTGTCTTCTTATCGAGGGCGGCCAGCATCGCGGTCTTCGAGCCAGGCGTGCAAACAACACGGTCGCCGTCGATCAACACTGACTCGCTGTAGCCCCAGTGCGGCGTCGAGCCCTCGAAATCGGTATTCAGCGACTTGCTCCAGACGATTTTCCCGTCGGTGACATTGAGACAAGTCAGCGAGCCGTGCCAGGTGAGGCCATAAACGCGGTCGCCATCGACCGTCGGCGTGGAGTTCGGGTCGCCCTTACCGATCGACACGGCCCAAATGCGGTGTCCGTTCGCGTAATTGAGGGCCAAGAGCTGGCAATCGCCGCCCATGCTGCCCAACGTGAAAATCCGGCCGGAGTCGATGGCCACGCTCGAGTAGCCGGCGCCCAGGCCGTTGACGTGCCATTTGATCGGCGGACCCAGAGTGGGGAAGGTGTCGACGAGGCCGGTCTCAGTCGAGACAGCGTCCCGGTTCGGGCCACGCCACCCAGGCCAGGACCCTGAATGGACTAATTCACCCGGCGCTTGTTTGGAGCTATCCGCCTTCGATTCGGCGCGGGGCGGTACCGCCAGGGCCCCTGCGGAATCCCTCCCGCCGATCCAGTCACAGCCAGCCGTGCTGAGCAAGCCCACGCAGACGACGCCAAAAAGCGATGACTTTGTCCGGTTCATGGCGGCCTCCCTGAGACTGCTGCTGCCGGCAAATCGCAAAAAATTAACAGGCCGGCCTTCCCATTCGACCATTTGCCCGTCGACGATGCTACCCCAGTCGGGCCAATCCGCAGCGCCGGAGCCCGGGCCGCGTGCCAGGTGGGTCGTTCGCAGTCGGGGAATGCGAATTTGTGGCAGAATCCGCGAGAAATCGGCGCGAGCGGCTCCCTTGACGCCCTTGGCAGCCACCGATAGATTTCAAGGTCCCCGTCCCGGAGCGGTCTCTCTCTGGGTGTCCGTATTGTCCGGGAAGAGCCAGCGAATGCCAACGATTAATCAGCTCATCCGCAAGCCCCGCCGGGTCCAGCACTCGAAGACCAAAACTCCCGTGCTGGAAGGCTGCCCGCAAAAGCGCGGAGTGTGTTTGCTGGTCAAAACCGTAACGCCCAAGAAGCCGAACTCGGCCCTCCGAAAAGTGGCCCGTGTCCGGCTCTCCAACGGCAAAGAAGTCACGGCCTATATCCCGGGCGAAGGACACAACCTGCAGGAACACTCGATCGTGCTGGTCCGCGGCGGCCGTGTCCGCGACTTGCCCGGTATTCGCTACAAAATCGTCCGCGGCGTGCTCGACACCCTGGGCGTCAGCGATCGTAAACAGGCCCGCAGCCGCTACGGAGCCAAGAAGCCGAAATAGGGAGCCCGCTGGCCAGAGCCACTCGCGACTGCCGGACGCGACGGCGAATGCGAGGAGCGTGCTATAGAAAAGCGGCCGGGCGAACCGGCAAAGACGTGTGCCCGGGATTCGTCCCGACTCGCCAAGCCGACGAACGAACTTTTCAGCAAACATTTGAAGCAGAACCATGGCCGATAAATTCACTGCCAGCAAGAGCCAGCTCAAGGCCGATCACCGCACGAATTCGGTGCTGGCGTCGAAGTTCATCAACTGCCTGATGCACGACGGCAAGAAGAGCGTGGCGATCGGCCTGTTCTACGGGGCCATGGACATCATTGTCAAAAAGATGCCCAACGAGGACCCCGTCCGCGTCTTCACCGAAGCGGTGGAGAACGTGCGGCCTTCGATCGAAGTCCGCTCGAAGCGCGTCGGCGGTGCCACTTACCAGGTGCCCACGCCGGTCAACTCGCGGCGGCAGCAGACACTCGCCATCCGCTGGCTCATCGAGGCCGTCCGCGAAAAGAAGGGACGCCCGGCGCACGTCAGCCTGGCCGACGAGCTGATGGCCGCTTTCCGCCGCGAAGGCACCGCCATGACCAAGCGCGAAAACGTCCACCGCATGGCGGACGCGAATAAGGCGTTCGCCCACTTCGCATGGTGACTGAGCGCATCCGCAATATCGGCATCGTGGCGCATATCGACGCCGGCAAGACCACGACCACCGAGCGGATCCTCTACTACACCGGCTTCTCCCACAGGATGGGAGACGTCGACGACGGCACCACCGTCACCGACTTCGATCCGGAAGAGGCCAAGCGCGGCATCACGATCTATTCGGCGGCCATCACTTGCGCCTGGAAAAACGAGTCGCAGGGCATCTCCGAGCACAAGATCAACATCATCGACACGCCGGGGCACGTCGACTTCACCGCGGAGGTCGAGCGCAGCCTGCGTGTGCTCGACGGGGCGCTCGTGGTCTTTAGTGCCGTCGAAGGAGTCGAGGCACAAAGCGAAACGGTCTGGCGGCAGGCCGACCGCTATCACGTCCCGCGGATCTGCTTCATCAACAAGATGGATCGCATCGGCGCGGATTTTAACCGTACGTTCGGGCAAATCGTCAATCGCCTGGCGGGCCACCCAATCGCCGTGCAGATCCCGATGGGGGTCGGCGCCGGGCCAGTGCCGCCAGCCTTTGTGGGCATTATCGATCTGATCGAGATGAAGGCGCTCTACTTCGACAGCGGGTCGAAGGGACGGGAGATCAAGGTCACCGAGATCCCCGACGAATACCGCGAGGCCGCCCAAGAGGCGCGGGCCGAATTGCTCGAAGCCGTCGCCCTGCTCGACGACGGAATCATGGAGACCTATCTATCGACGGACGACGTGCCCGTCGACCAGATCCACCGGCTCCTGCGCGTCGGCACGATCCAAGGCATGCTGCAGCCGACATTCTGCGGCGCCTCACTGGACTACATCGGCGTGCAGCCTCTCTTGGACGCCGTTGTGCGGTATTTGCCCAGCCCGCTCGATCGGCCGCCCGTCGAAGGGGAGCATCCCAATCCCAAGAAACGAGAGAGCGCACACGAAGTCCGCAAATGCTCGACCAAGGAGCCCTTCTGCGGGTTGGTGTTCAAGATCGTCGCCGACCAGCACGCGGACCTGTATTTCGTCCGCGTCTATTCCGGCGTGCTCAAGAGCGGTAGCCGCGCCCTCAATCCGCGTACGGACAAGAAGGAGCTGATCAGCCAATTGTGGCGAATTCAGGCCGACTCGCGGGAGAAGATCGAGACCGACGCGGTCGAAGCGGGAGACATCGTAGGCGTTGTCGGTCCGAAAGACTCCGTCACCGGCGACACGTTTTGTGACGCCCATCATCCGATCCTGCTCGAGCGGATCGCGTTTCCGGAAACCGTCATCTCGATGGCGATCGAGCCGGACACGAACGCTGAGCGGAAGAAGTTGGCCGACGTGCTGCTACGTCTGGGCCGCCAAGACCCGACCTTCACCGCGAAGATCAGCGAAGAAACCGGGCAGACGATCATTAGCGGCATGGGTGAGCTGCATCTCGAAATCATCCGCGAGCGGATCCAGCGCGACTTCGGCCTCAAGGTCCGCGTGCACAAGCCGCGCGTCAGCTATCGCGAATCGGTCAAGTCTCCGGTCGAGGCCGACGGAGTCTTCCATCGGCAGACCGCAGGCGAGACGCACTACGCCAAGGTCCGCGTGCGGCTCGAACCCTACGCGGGCGCCGAAGCCGTCACCGTGATCAATGCGCTCAAGCCGGACCAACTGCCGGCCGAGTTGGTTCCGGTGATGGAACAGACGCTGCGAGAAGAGGCCCACGCGGGCGGCCTGTTGGGCCATCCGCTGATGAAAGTGCGGCTCACGATCGTCGACGTCGACTACCGCCGCAGCGAAACCAACGAGGAGGCCGTTCGCGCAGCGTCCGCGGCCGCCGTCCGCGAGGCGCTCAAGGCCAGCGGCGTGGTTCTGCTCGAGCCGATCATGAAGCTCGAGGTCTCGACACCCGATCAATTCCTGGGCAACATCCAGGCCGATCTCAATGCGCGCCGGGCGATGATCGTGAACATGGAGCCGCGGGGCCACTTGTCAGTGCTCGAAGCCAACGTTCCTCTCTCGCAGATGTTCGGCTATTCGACGCAGGTCCGCAGCCTGTCGCAGGGGCGCGCGTCGTATTCGATGGAGCCCCTGAACTACTCTGAAGCACCGGCCGACGTGCTTCGGGAAATGATGGGCTGACTCAGCCGTTTTCAACCGGCTGAGAGTGCGTCCCGGTCGAATCTTGACCGCCGCCCGCGCGTGATTTTCCGCCGGTGCGGGGCGAAAAACGGCCGCATCCACGCCATTCTCTCGGGCTGGGGCTCGTGTTACAATTTTTGGAGGTGGTTGGCAGGGCTTGGCGTGTTGGGTTACGCGCGAGGAAGCGATGTCACTCAACCACGTTGCTTGCCGCTGGCCACTCTTGTCCCTGCGTCAATCCTAAGGTTGGTCCGATGCTCGAGCGGCATCCGTCCGTTGTCCGGCGCCTATGACTGCCGACACACCCACTGAAATGACGTCTGCCGCCCAGCCGCCCCTCCCGGCCCCGATGCTGCCGGCTCCGACTCCGCCGGCCAAACGGGGACGATCGTACGCGCGGCTGGCCTATTCGCATCCGCAGCGGGGCACCGCCTACAGGGACATCAGCCGGCATACCACCCTGATCGGTTCGGCGACCGACGCGCAGATTCGCTTGGACTCGGAACACATCGCGGCCGCCCACTGTGTGATTACGCTCGATAACGACGTGCTCCGCGTTCGCGCGCTGCGAGCGAATGCGGGAATTCGGGTGAACGGTTACCCGGTCGAAATCAGCGTGCTGTGCCACGGGGACCGCCTCCAAATCGGCCCTTTCACCTTTCGCGTCGAGACCAACCTGACCTTCGAGTTGTCGCGGACGGCCCCCATAGCCGAAACGCGGATGGACCTGATCGAAAACGTCGACACGGTCACCAGCGCCGAGTCGGAAGCCAGCGCCGAGTCGGAAGCCAGCACCGACACGCCCAGCCCCGCTCCTGCCCCGGCTGCCGAGACCGAGCAACCGGTCGACAAGGGGATCGGCGTCACATCCCTCAAATCGCTGATGCTCAAGGGCATGCTGACGAAGTTTCAGACCGACTGGATCCTCTCAGGAGAATTTGAGGAGTTCAACGTCGGCGAATATCGCGTCGTCGACATCCTCGGCACCGGCGGCATGGGCTGGCTGTACGTCGCCGTCAACGAGAACACCGGCGAGAAGGCGGCCGTGAAAGTTATCTCCAAGATGATGGAGAAGGACTACCTCACCCGCTTCAAGCTCGAAGCGCGGGCCGGCTTGAAGCTCAACCACCCGAACATCGTGCGGACGCTCAAGCTGGGTGAGACCGACGAGATCTGGTACATGGCGATGGAGCTGGTGGAAGGCATCGCCGTCCAGGAGTTGATCGGGCGGCAGGGCGTCATTCCCTGGCCGCAGGCCTGCAGCCTGGTTGCTCAGGCCGCTGCCGGTTTGCAGCACGCTCACGAGAGAGGCCTGATCCACCGCGATGTGAAGCCGGGCAACCTGCTCGTGAAGAAGAACGGCACCGTCAAGGTGCTCGACTTCGGCCTGGCCCTGATGGAACAGAACGAAGACGAGTTCATGCTGACGATGATCTCCGGACAGGGGTGCGTCGGCACGGCCGACTACATCGCTCCGGAGCAGTCGATCGACAGCTTCTCCGTCGGCCCCCCAGCCGACATCTACAGCCTGGGGTGCACGCTCTACTGCGCGCTCACCGGAATGGTCCCCTTCCCCGGCGAATCCGTCGCCAAGAAGTTGCGGGCCCACCGTACGAAGTCGGCCCGGCCCGTCCGCGAGATCAAGCCGGAAGTGCCCGCCGCCGTCGAAGAGATCGTCAACCGGATGATGGCCCGCAAGGCTTCGGAGCGATACGCGTCCGCGGCCCAAGTGCTCGCTGCCCTGCAGCCTCATGCCCGCCGCGACCCAGCGTCGTTCGACTTCGCGCAAGTCCTGGCCCAGCGTTCGGCCGAAGCCCGGCAGCGGGTTAACATGCTCCGCCAGCGACGCTAAGCGTTTGCCGACGGCCGCCGCCTACCAGTTCCACGACGCGCCGACCGACCAGTTCTCTGTCCACCAGCTGCCACGGTCCACGACGATCCGCGGAACGAGTCCCGCCATCGGGTCGCCCTGGTAGTCGATGCTCTGGTTGGTCTGGATCACGTCGCCGACCCAGATGAAGGTGTAGCCCGCACGCAGGTTGGCGTTGGCGAACGGCCACATCTTGCCGAGCACCGGCACGTACTTGAAGACTGGCGCCTCCGCGATGAGCGATTGCTCGATCATCGGCGAAATATGCGAGTGCTGGGCCGAGCTGTCGAACTCGTTCGGGTTCGGGTCTCCCGGCGACGGGATAAACAAGTCCTGCTGCGTTTCGGCCTGCGGATTCCCGCGGGAACCGGTCAGCTCCGCCGGGAACGTGACGAAGTTGCCATTGACTCGGGTGGTGCTGCCGATGTTGTTGCCGCTCACTTCGATCGTTTCGATGTTAGCCATCAGCCCGAACTTGGTCTCGCCGATGATGTGGAACGAATCCCCACCGATCAGGTACCGGATGCCGGCGGTGGGACCGACCAGATTGGTGTTGGCGGTCACGTCGATCGATGCGGGCAGCAAGGCAAAGGGACTGGGGAACGAGAATAAGAGAGCCGTCGAGGTGCTGGCCGGTGCCGGTCCGGGCTCGGGAGTCGCTCCGTTGTCGATGATGCCGTCCTGATTGTCGTCGACGCCGTTGGGCAGCGACTGGGCCTTGTAGTCCCGGTCCAGGACGCCGCCGATCGCGGACCCGGTGCTGCTGCTCGATGACGCCCCCCCGTACAACATGCCGCTGTCGATGCCGAGGAAGCTGACGGTCTCGCGAATGTTGAGGTATTCGACGCCGACCCCGGCGCTGACCGTGATCCACTTCCGCTCGAGGAACGGCGTGAAGTAGTAGTCGAGGTGCGTGCCGATTTGGGCACTGGTCACGCGAACGTCGAAGTAGATGTCATAGGGAATGGTCTGGCCGCGGGGCGTGCCGTCGGCCACCGGAAGTCCGCGGAGGTTGAGCAGGTCCATCTGAATGATCTGGCTGGCCGTCAGGTCCTTCTTGCCGACGCCGCCCAGGGCCACGTCGATGTCATCCGCGCTCGTGATGGTGGACAACGTCTGCGGACTGGCATTCTGCAGGAAGCGGATGATCTGCTCCAACCGGGCCGTGTCTTCGGGATGCTGAGTGAAGCCGTCCGAATCCGCCGCATTGAAGTCGGCGACGGCCGTGCCGCCGAACCAGAAGGTCCAGGCCCAACCCGATTTGTCGGGGTTCCATTCCCCCAGGCTGAAGCGGGCACCTTGAGTAGCCGGATCGCCCAGGTTGTTCAGGTTGACCGCGTTATAGTTGTTGAAGTACCCGGCGATTTGATCGGGCGTATTGACGATGAAGCCCTTGTTGATCAGCAGCTGGTCGCCGGCGTTGGGATTTGTGCCCGAGCTCGAACTTGAGCCCGTGCCGCCGCTCCCGCCACTGCTGCTCGTGGAGCTCGAGCCGTCGATGAAGTCGCGGACCTGCCGTGTATAGGTTTGGGCACCCGGATTTCCGAAGATTCCCTGCGTGGCCCGGGTGGAGATGAAGAGCAGATCGGTGTTGAAGTACCACTTACGATCGGTGTTGCGCTGAATGCGATCCCAGATGCCGCCCAGGTTCATAAAGCTCTGGTAGCCGTTGTCGTACGGCGAGGTCGTCGGCCAGGGCTGAACCGTGGAACCATCAACCCCGTTCGGCCCGATTGCCGGGGGAACGGGAGGAATCATCTCCGGATAGCCGCCCCCATATTCGGGACCCGTCAGGGACGCATTGTAGGACGTCGGCGGGCCGGCCGGTGCAACAGGGGGGCCCGGCGCGACCTGCCCGTATTGCGGGGGTGCGATTCGGTACGATCCGGCCTGATCCTGGGCGAACAGTCCATGCTGTACGCCCACGAGCAGACCGCTCGCGCCAACTAAAGTCGCCAACCAGTGCTGAACCCGCATCAGGAAATCCCTTCCTAATCGCGTCATTCCGACGGTGCCACACCTTCCCGCGTCCGCCAATGGGGGCGCAGGGGTGCGGTCATGCGGGTAATATCGGTTGGGTAAGTTGGTAAACTGTAGCGGTTGTTCGGAGAATTCGGGTTTTTTCGGACCTTCCGAATTTGCCGATTCTGACGCTGCGAACAATGCCCACGCACTAAATATATGCGCAAGGTCCCTCGCCGCAAGCAGGTCGTGGCGGCCGCCTTTTCGCCGCCGCGCGTCGCCCGTCGGCCGCTCAGTCAGTGAGAACGCCGCGAGGCTGGTCGGTTGCCAACGGTCTGAAGTCTTCGGCGAGCGCCTCCTTGTGGCAACCTTCCTAGAATGCCCCACCACGCTCGATTGGTGGAACTTTCCATTCTGCCCTATGTCTAGAGAGTGGGACCGATGCTCCAGGGACAGAACTCGTCGTCGCCGATGCCCTGCAGCTCGCTCTTAGTGTGCTCGCCGCTGGCGACCGACACGATCTTGTCGAAGATTTCCCGGCCTACCTCTTCCACCGAAGCCCCCTCAAGGATGCGGCCCGCGTTGATGTCCATATCCTCCGTCATGTGCTCATAAAGCGGCGTGTTGGTCGCCACTTTGATCGATGGGACCGGCTTGCAGCCGAAGCAGCTTCCCCGCCCCGTCGTAAACACGACGACGTTGGCCCCGCCGGCAACCAGACCTGTGACGGATGCCGGGTCAAACCCGGGCGTATCCATGAAGACGAAGCCCTTTTCCGTCACCGGTTCCGCATAGGCGTAGACAGCCCGCAGCGCGGTCGTACCCCCCTTGGCGATCGCTCCGAGCGACTTTTCGTAGATCGTCGTTAGCCCGCCCTTTTTGTTGCCCACCGATGGATTGTTGTTGATCTCCACACCGAAGAAGGCCGTGTAACGCTCCCACCATTTGATGAGGTCAACCAGCTTCTGGCCGACCTCCGGCGAGACGGCCCGCCGCGTCAGCAGGTGCTCGCCGCCATAAATTTCCGGGGTCTCGGCCAAGATCGATGTGGCTCCGTGCGCGACGAGCAAATCGCTGGCGTAACCGAGCGCCGGATTGGCGGTCACGCCACTTGAGCCGTCGCTGCCGCCGCAATTGGTGCCCAGCACGATTTCGGAGACCGGGATCGGCTCGCGTTGCGCCCGATTGACCTCCGGCAGCATGTCTTTCAAGAGGCCGCTGGCCCGCTCGACGGTGCGGCGCACGCCCCCGACTTCCTGAATGTTCATCACAAGTCGCGAGCGACCCGATGATTGATTCGCCGCCGACTGCCCGCGAATCTCCAACTGCGTGAGGCCGTAATTGTCGACTAGGAACGACGCCTGCCCCGTCTCGCATCCCAATCCAATTACCAGATAAGCGGCAATGTTCGGGTGCTTGGCGAAGCCGCTCAACACCCGCGCCAATTGCTGATGATCGTCGCCGCCGTACTGCATCGCGCAGCCCGTCTTGTGCACGAGCGGCACGACGCCGTCGATGTTCGGATAATCTTCCAGAATCCGCTGATCGAACTGCTGCGCGACGAACCGCGAAGTGGCGGCGGAACAATTCACCGTGCTGACGATGCCGATGTAGTTCCGCGTGGCCGCGCGGCCGTCCGCGCGGCGGTAGCCCATGAACGTGCGGCCGGCAAGCGGCGCGGGGGCCGGCGGGACGTCGCTGGCAAACGCATAATCGAGACGGAGCGTCCCTGCCTCGACGTTGTGCGTGTGCACCCATTGGCCCGGCACGATGTCTGCCGTGGCAAAACCGATGATCTGCCCGTACTTTCGCACTGCCGCGCCGCGGGCGATGGGCAGCACGGCCACCTTGTGCCCGATCTCCACGCGCTCACCAACGGTGATCGGCCCAGGCGTCGCCTCGACGTCGATCTCGGTGCCGGGACGGATTGTGCGCTTGGCGATCGCAATGTTGTCGTCGCGATGCAAACGCAAAACGGGCGATTCGGCCAGGGCAGTTGCCATTCTCAAAGCCTCTCGGATTCTGTCGGTTCCAATGGTCAGGGTAATGCGGCCCGCGGCTGTCTGCAAACGGCCCGCAAGTCGCAACGGCTCGCGCGCCGTGCTACATTACAAGCGACCTCGTTCGACCCCGCAGCGAAGACCCTCGATGGCGAAAAACTCCTCTACAATCGACCGCGCCGAGCTCAGGCAGCGCGCCGACGCAGGTGAAATCGACACCGTGCTGGCCGTCTTCCCCGACCTCTACAGCCGGCTGATGGGCAAGCGCTTCGACGCTGAGCATTTCCTCGCCCGCATTGCCGAGGGTGGCACGCACGCCTGCAACTACCTTCTCACGGTCGACATGGAGATGGAGCCGGTCGCTGGCTATGAGTTCGCCAACTGGCAAAAAGGCTACGGCGACTTTCACCTCGTGCCCGACTTCCGCACGCTACGGCAGGCAAGCTGGCTCGACCGAACGGCCGTCGTGCTGTGCGACCTGCAATCCGAACACGACCACGCGCTGATCGAATCGGCTCCCCGCACGATGCTGCTCAAGCAGATCGAGGCGGCCTCCAAGCTCGGCTACGACGCGATGGCCGCCTCAGAGCTCGAGTATTACTTCTTTCGCAATTCGTATCGCGATGCAGCCGCGGCCGAGTACCGCAATCTCGAGCCAGCCGGTTGGTATCTCGAGGATTATCACGCCCTGCAGGGGACCCGCGAGGAGGACTACAACAGCCTTCTCCGCCGGCACCTCAAGCAGTCGGGCATCGCGGTCGAATCGACTAAGGGCGAATGGGGGAAGGGCCAGCACGAAGTGAACGTCGAGTACACCGACGTCCTTTCGATGGCCGACAATCACACCATCTTGAAGCAGTGTGCTAAGGAGATCGCCGATCAGCTTGGCGTCAGCGTCACTTTCATGGCCAAGCTGTCCGACAAGCAGGCCGGCTCGAGCTGCCACGTGCACTTGAGCCTGTGGAAAGACGGGCGCAACGCGTTCGCCGGCCGCCAGAAGCTGGGTGCGGGCGAAGCAGGAGGCGGCATCGAAGGGTCGGGAATCTTCCTCAAGTTTCTCGCAGGCTGGCTGGCCCACGCGCCGGAGGTGATGGTCTTCTACGCTCCGAATGTGAATTCGTATAAGCGCTACCAGTCGGGATCTTGGGCGCCCACGCATCTGGCCTGGAGCCGCGATAACCGCACCGCCGGCTTCCGCGTTGTCGGCTCGGGCGAGAGCCTGCGGATCGAGTGCCGAATCCCCGGAGCCGACTGCAATCCGTACCTGGTTTATGCGGCCGCCCTGGCGTCGGGCCTCGACGGCATCGCCAACGACCTGCGGCCGCCGGCCGAATTTCGCGGCGACGCTTATCACGCGTCCGAATTGCCGCGCGTCCCCAAAACGCTGGCCGAAGCCATCGAGCGATTTGAGCAAAGCGAATTCTGCCGGCGGGCGTTCGGCGCCGACGTGGTGCAACACTACACCCACTATTTTCGCACCGAACAGGCGCAGTACGACCGGGCCGTCACCGACTGGGAGCGCGGCCGTTATTTCGAGCGGATTTGAGCGGCGGATTCATTCGGCAAAGTTGGAGCGGGAGAAGCGGAGGTCATGCGGCGTCCCATTATCGGCATCACCACTTATGGCCGCGACGAAGACGGCCGCTTTCGACTGCCGGACGTTTACGTCGATGCAGTCCGTCGGGCCGGCGGCATCGTCGTGATGATTCCGCCCGGCGACGATCCGTGGGACGAACTCTTCGAACTGATCGACGGGCTGATTTTCGCCGGCGGTGGCGATGTCGAGCCCACGCTCTACGGTGGGCACCTGCACGAGGCGATTTATGGCGTCGATTCCGAGCGCGACCGCAGCGAGCTGGCGCTGGCCCGGCGAGTGGCGACCTCCGAGCTGCCGACGCTCGGCATCTGCCGCGGCCATCAGCTGGTGAACGTGGCGCTAGGCGGGACGCTCCACGAGCACCTGCCCGACGTCGTGGGCGACGCGGTGGTCCATCGGCTGCCGCCGCGCGAGCCCGCCGAGCATGCGATCACCATCGACGCCAAATCGCGGCTGGCCGGCATTCTGGGCGAGTCGCAATTCGCAGCCTCCTCCTGGCATCACCAGGCCATTCGCGAGCCGGCGCAAGGACTCGTCGCCGTCGCCCGGGCCCCGGACGGCACGATCGAGGGCTGCGAACTGAAGAGTCATCCCTGGCTCTTCACCGTGCAGTGGCACCCGGAGCTCACAGCCCACACGAGCGCGACCCAGCAGCGACTGTTCGACGCCCTCGTGGACGCGTGCCGCAAACGGATCGCCGCAGCGAGTCCCACGACGGCCGAGTAACGCACGAAGCTTGACGAGGTTATCCGCCACGGACTCTCGTCGCGGCCGATCGCGGCCCGTCAGAATTCGCTCAAGATGGCGACGACGGCCGTCTGGATCGGGCCGCCCGTCACGTGGACCTTGCTGCCGCCGTCGATATAGATGTTCACCTCGCTGCGGATGCCGAACTCGGGCAGGTAGATGCCCGGCTCGATCGAGAAGCAGGTCCGCGGCAGGAGGCGGCGAATGTCGTGCGTTTCCAGATCGTCGATGTTCGCGCCGTTGCCGTGCGTCTCCTGGCCGATGCTGTGCCCCGTGCGATGGACGAAGCGATCGCCGTAGCCGGCCGCCTCGATCACCTGCCGACACGCCCGGTCGACTTCGCAGCCGGCAATCGGCCGCTTCGCGGCAAAGGCGGCGCGCACCGTTTCGATGGCCGTGTCGCGGGCTTTGGCCACAATCTGGAAGATCTCAGTGTGGCGCGGCGGCACCGTCTTCCCCACGAACCCGACGCGGGTCAGGTCGCTGTAGACCGATCGCGGTTTCTGGAGCTTGGCCCACAAATCGATGAGCACGAAGTCGCCTTCGCGGACCTCGCTCCCCGCACCGCTCGAAGTCTCGTGATGCGGATTGCCTGCGTGCGGGCCGACCGCGACGATCGGCGGGTGCTCGGTCTCCAGGCCGTTCTCGGCAAAATGCTTCAGAATCTCGGACTGCACCGCGACTTCATCGAGAACCGTGCCGCGGCGGACGGCGTCCGCAATGAAGCGCCAGGCCCTGCTATACGCGGCATCGGTGTGCACGGCCGCGTCGAAGTGCGAGCGTTCCTGCTCGGCATCCCAGGCGGCCTCGAAGACCTGGATCAGGTCTCCGGAGGAAACGACCTCCACGCCGAGCCGCTTGATCAACTCGACGGTCCCCGCGTCGACGCGCGAGACATAAGGGATGGCGTTGTGCGGCGAATACTCGAGCGCAACCCGCTTCAGGCCAGACAGCAGCCGGCCGAGCCCCGCCTCGAATTCCTGCCACTTGAGATAGACGGTCTTCGACCCGGGCAGGCCGGCGAGCGCCCCCTCTTCGATGCGATGAACGAGCTTGCGCGGCTCGCCCTTCGCCGGAATGCAATAAGCGTAGCGACGGCTGCCAACGTCCGACGGGGCCAGGCCCAGCACGCGCTGAGCCAAAAGGTTGCTGCCCCGAAAGTCGTAGAGCAGCCAGCCGTCGATACCGAACTCGCCGAGCGCGGACTGAATCGCGGGGATGTCGATCATTGGGCCCTCGCCTGCCGGTACCAGCGTTCGCGCCGACCGTATCCGCCGCAGCGCCGGACGGCGGCAGCGTCCGCGCCCGCAAACGGGAGCGTCTGCCCCGCGTGCTACTTAAGGAAGAAGAATCGCTCGGCCTCGCGCGACAGTGCGCGGGTCGCGCTGACGCAGTTCCTGCAGATATTTCTTCCCGCGGGCCGCCGCGTCGGACGCGGATTCGGCCGGCACGTTGCCGCTGGCGGCCCCGCCCGTCGACTGCGCCGCCGAGCCCGTTACTGCGGGCGCCGTCGCGCCAGTGCCGTCGGCTTTGGGATCGGTGCTGGCCAGCATGTAGCGGATGATCGACCGCTTAATCGACGGGATGTTGTAATCCCCCTTGCCGTAGAGCGACATCAACCGCTCCTGCACGCTCCAGTCTCTCCAGCGGGCCAAGTCGGCGATCACCAGGTCGGCCAGCTCCGGCTGGTCCAGCAACAGCCGCATCGATTGCTGCAGCCGCTCGTTGGAGATCTTGCCGCCCGCGTACTGCCACATGAACCGCAGTCCCATCATGGAGGCGTACGTTTCGCTGAAGGCAGCCTTCTTGCCGTTGTGGACTTTGAATTTCCAGTCGTCGAGGTTGTCGAGACCCGTGTTGCCCGTCAGCAGCAAGTAGCCCGAGATCAAACCGTCCAGGCCGATGCGGAACTCTTCGCTGTTGGGCTCGATCTTGTGCGCCAGCATGGCAGCATCGTCGTTGTTGCCGCACAGTCCGATGAGCATGCCGTACAGACCCAAGCGGGTCTGCGGCGTTTCCGGGCGATCCAGCCAGTTGCGGATTTTGGCCCGAGGCAACAGCGGCGCGACCGCGGCGATGTCTTTATAGGGAGCGTTGGCCAGCTCGCCGTACGCGTCGTTGGCTACGAGCTGATCGGGGAATTCCAGGAACTTGATGAAGTACTTGAGCCGTTTGGCGGTGGCCACTTCGGGTGCAGGTGCCTGGGCGACATAGGCGAAGGCCGGCTCGGTGATTTCGGTCGGGCTGCCCCACTCAACGGCGTTCTCTTTCCCTGCCCGCGTCCCCATCACGAGAAACAGATCGCCGGCTTTGCCCGCGCGGTACCGGGCCAGATTGATGTGGTCCCCCTTCTTCACGGAGTTATTGGGGGACTTCACCACTTGCAGCACTTCGTAGGTGCTGGTGCCCGGATCCTGGTCCTTGGCCGGCTCGCCTTTGACGAACTGCACCAGGCACACGCCGTCGGCCTGGGCGACCTGCTCGGCCAACGTCTGCGACGGAGCCGAGCAGAACGGGCAAGCCAGGACCTGGGTGGCTACGCCCGAACCGGCGAAGAGACATCCCGCGGCCAGGAGCCAAAAAACTCGTTGAGACAGGCGCATGTGAACAGCTCCTATTCGCGGCAGGAAGGCGTGCAAAGACAGGGCTTCAGCACGATTTATTCGGCATTTTGTCGTTATCGTCAAGCCATCGGGCGGGTTGCGGGGTTTCCCCGGCGGGGATTACTTGGAAATGACGGCTGCATCGTCCATCTCGTACAGGCGATACAGTTTTCCATCCTCGGCCTCGGGACGGATGTGGAAGACGCCCACTACGTCGAACGGCCGGTTGGGGATGTAGTTCGTCGTCGCCCCCTCTTTGAGCACAACGTCGAACACGTCATAGATTTTTGGATTGCGCCCGAAGCAGCAAATCTGATTGTCGCGGGCGAGCCCGAACGCATGCACGCCCGTTTGCTGAAACGTCGGATACATGAAGCCCCGGATGCGAATGCGGCGACCGTCGAGCGACTTGAGCCACGCCGGCATGTAGTTCTGCGGGTCGGGCAGAACCGGGTCCATGTTGAGCACTTTGAGCAGATCAATGTCGTCGTAGCTCACCCGCAGCGACTCTCCCTCGTTGCGGAATGTCTTGTTTGGGACTAAGACCTGCACCCTGCGGGACTCCGACGACGCACCGGCCTGCGGGCCCTTGGCGGTCATCTTGACTGAGCCCGGGACAGAACTGGGGGGCGCGCTGGCGAGCATTTTCCCTGGGGCCGACGAATTCGGATTCTTCAAGTCGGCCGACGCCGGCTTGTGGGTCGCGGCCGGAGCCGGATCTTTGGCCGATGTCTTCGCTGCGGCGACCGCCGTCGCGTTCGGCGCGGCTGGCTCTTTGGCGGCGTCTTTGCCCGCTGACTGTCCCTCCGCGCGCGTCGACCCCTCGTAGGAGTGAAACTGGGAGCCGGAGTTCTGCGTGCAACCGGCGGCGAGCGTCAGGAGGGCGGGAAAGAGCGCGATGACAAAGCATCGTCCCAAAGAGTGCATATCAAGTTCCGGTGTGCGTGATCGGAGCGACGTCAAAAGAGGCCCCGCGGACCTTATAGGTTACCGGGCAACGCGCGGTTCGGACCAGCCCAGAGGGCAATTCGGAAGGCGCGCTTGCGACGTCGGCTTGCGCACGGCCGACATTAAAACATCGTGTGAGAGTTTTCGGCCAGGGTCCCGTCGATGGAGTAGACAGGCGTCAATCCGGCCGGACCGCTCGACTTCTGGCAATGGAAGACCCCGCCCACCGACATCATAATCCCCTGGTGGTAGTCGACGCCGCGGCCCGTCTTCAGCGTGACCATGATCATATCGTTGATCTTGGGATTGCCGCCAAAGCAGCACTGGGCGTTGTCTTTCACCAGAAGGAACGACTTCAAGCCGCGGGTCTCGTTCGTGGGATACATGTATCCCTTGATAAACACTTGCTTGCCGTCGAGGGCCTTGACGTCGGGATTGAAGATGTCGGTCTTCCCCTTCTCAAAGATGAAGCCCTTGTTGGAAATGTCTTCGGTGAAATTCAGCCGTCGAAAGCCCTCGGGGACTTCCGTGCGATAGCCATTGGCCCAGATGCCGGCACTCGCGCTGAAAAAGATCAGCGACATCAAAAACCCGCTGACGGCCAGCCACATGCCGCCGTACTCGCCGCGAAACTTGCGCAGGCGGAGGATGCAGATGCCGGCCACCACGAAACCGACGAGGCCGATCGGCACCATGAGCAGTCCGAGGAATCCCAGGGCGGAGAGCAGCCCCAATAGGAAACTGATCGGAGCCAGAATCGGCACCGGCCGGTAACCGAATTCGTTGGACCGACTTTGGACAGGCAGCGATTGCGCTTCGACGACAGGTTGCGAGACGATCGACTGGGACATCCGAAAATCACCTCGAAAACCGACAAAACGCCAAAGCGGAAGGAAGTTCGAGAACCCGAATCAACCGGACAAACAATGAGTCGCCAGAATCAATTGCAGAGGGAGAAAATCCAGCGGCGGGAGCACCCGGCTCGCAGCTTTTCCATCATACCAATAGAGTCCACCTCCGCCAGCCCCCGCGCCCGCAGTTTTGGCTCGCCCGGCCCGCCGCACTGCTGATCTAACGTGAATGCCGATCGTGCGTTAGGCGATGGATTTCGGGTCGCGCAGCGCCCCGTGCGCACGCCCTACCCCGTGTGCCAACCAAGGTCATCCCTTAAGACGCTTCTCGGCAGCCCAGCGTTGGACCGGTTCTGCCAAAAAAAGGTGCCCAGCCGCCGGAGGTTGGGCGGGAAACGACCGCCCTTAATACTCGGCTAGGGAGAGCCGGTCAGGAAGCGCTGGTTAGGGAGTGCCGTAGAACACGGGAGCCGGTAGCGACGTGCGGTCGCGGACTGTCTGGGCGATAGCGTCCAGCTCGGCATTGGTCAGCGGCTCGACAAAGCTTTCGGCCGGCTGGCGGGCGACTGTGTACACCTGCACGGCCTTGAGCTGGCCGCCGGCGGCGACAATCTCGTTCAATCGATCGCAGAAAGCGGCGATCTCGCTTGCCGGCGGCGTTTCACCCCGAATCCGCATGAATAGACTTTGGATGACGAGGGGCCGCTTGCTGGCGGCGTCGGCAATGTTGTCGAGCACCTGCCGGAACAGAATCTTCGTCCGCTCGACAAGCTGGTAGTACGCCTCGGTCCCCGTTTCGAGCTTCGCCCAGATCTCGCCGTTGTTGGCGTCCAGAATTTCCAGCCCCCGCGCGACGGCCGGCCGATGAAACATCGTGGCGTTGGTGATCAGCACGAGCTTGACGTCGTCGAGTCCGCGACGCCGCTTGAGCTCGGCCACCGACGCCATGATCTCGTCAAAGTTGCGATAAGTCGTCGGCTCACCGTCTCCGGAGAAGGCAATGTCGTTCAGCCGGCGGAGCGGTGGCGGCACGTGGGCGAACTTGGGATCGTCAAAGATCCGCCCGCTCGACACGAATTCGAGCATCTGATCGAGCTCGTCCCAGAGGCGGGCCGTCTCGACGAACCGAGTCTCGGCCTCGCTGCGCCGATCGACCTGGCAGTAGATGCAGTCGAAGTTGCAGACCTTGTCCGGATTCAGATTGACGCCGATCGAAATTCCCCCGCTACGGCGGGAAAGGACTGGGTAGACGAATTTATTCTCGCGATAAATTCGCCCGTGGTCTGAGTAGAGAGCGAGCGGCCGGTCAGTCACAAGTACCCCAAGTCAAAGAGCCTGTCCGACAATTATACAACGCCGGGGCTCTGCGCATTAAAGGACCGAAATAGTGTACTGCCCAGTCACACCCGGTCCCACTGGCGTTCGCGGGGCTCAAACTCGCATTGTCCAAAGCTCGCAGGTTGGATAGAACTCCGGCCCCAACAGGACCCAAAAAGGAGTCTAGAAATGGTCGCCCGCACTTTCGTCGCATTCTGCGCGATTTTGAGCCTCACATCGTACTTGTCTGCCCAGGACCGTGATGACCGACGTGACGACCGGCGCGAGGATCGCAGGGACGAGCGTCGTGACGTGCGCCGCGAACAACGGTTCATCAGCGGTCGCGTGGTCAAGGTCGTCGACGGGGATACGTGCCTCGTCGAGGATCGGGACGGCCGCCGCCACAATGTCTGCCTCTACGGAGTCGATGCGCCGGAGAACGGGCAGCCG
Source organism: uncultured Planctomycetaceae bacterium (assembly GCA_963800135.1). Taxonomy (GTDB): domain Bacteria; phylum Planctomycetota; class Planctomycetia; order Planctomycetales; family Planctomycetaceae; genus DASPSM01. The sequence continues at coordinate 1,408,633 of CAWCZR010000004.1, forward strand.
TACTGGAAGGAAGCGCGCAAGGCGCTCTCTCGCAGGATCTACAACAAAGAAGTCCGCTTTGCGCCGGTCGAGACCGATTCCGAAGGTCGCGCCTGCTGCAACCTCTATGTTGGCGACCGCCAGATCAACTTGGACCAGGTTCGCGAAGGTTACGGCTGGCACCACACCGAGCACGAGCCGATCCGCGAATTCGCTGAAGCGGAACGCGTCGCCCGCGAGCACCACGCCGGTCTGTGGGCAGACCGCCGCCCGGTCGAGCCGTGGAAATATCGCCATGAGCACCGCGAGGCGCGCCGCGATTCCGAACGCGAACGCGAACGCTAAGAACTGCACACGCGGAAGCGGTTGTTTTTTTCGGATGTGAAACGGTGAGCGGTGTGTCGCCTGCAAATGGGCGATACACCGCTTACACTCGTAAGCGGCTCATGGAATCGGCTCCTTTTCAATTGGAGCCGACACGAGCCAACTCGCCCCGGGGCCTGTCCTGAGCCTCTAGCAGGATTCGCTGCAAGCCGCCGAAGTCGAGCGGCTTGACGAAGTGGTAGTCGAATCCGGCTTCGCTCGAACGGCGGCGGTGCTCTTGCTGGCCGTATCCGCTCAACGCAACCAGAAGCGCGCCGCGCGTGTCGGCGTGTTGGCGGAGGCGCCGGGCCACTTCATAGCCGTCGATTTCCGGCAAGCCCAGGTCGAGCACGACAGCTTGCGGACGGAATTCGTGGGCCACCTCGACAGCTTGTCGGCCGTCGTGCGCGGTGCGGACTTCGTGGTCGCCGTGCCGGAGCAGCCAGGCGAGGCTGTCGGCTGCGTCGGCGTTGTCGTCGACCACGAGCACGCGGAGCGGAGCCGCAGGTGACCGGTTCTCCAGCGGCGCGTCGGCAACCGCTTCGGTGTCGGGGGGGAACTCGATCGCCGGCAAGCGGACGGTGAACTCGCTGCCGCCGCCGGCGCCGCTGCTGGCCGCCTCCACGCGTCCGCCGTGCATCTCGACCAGGCGTTTGACCACGGTCAGGCCGACGCCCAGCCCGCCCTGCGAACGATCGAGCGAACGCTCGACCTGCGTGAACAGCTCGAACACTTTGGGCAACATCTCGGCTGAGATGCCGATGCCGTTGTCCGCCACGCGAAAGACGGCCTCTCCGCCGGATCGCTTGACGGTCAGCGCGATCAGTCCGCCACGCTGCGTATATTTGGCCGCGTTGTTGAGCAGGTTCGAGAGCACCTGCGCCAAGCGGACGCGATCGCAGCGGACCCAGACCGGCTCTTCGGGCAAGGTGACGGTCATCTGGTGGCCGGATTCCTCGATCAGTGGCCGGCTGGTTTCCACGGCCGCCGCCACAACCGACGCCGCGTTCAACACTTCGAGGTCGAGGCGAATCTTGCCGCCGGTGATCCGCGACACGTCGAGCAGATCGTCAACGAGCCGTACCAGGTGTTTGGTCTGACGATTGATGATCTCGCGGGCCCACTCGATCTCCGGCTGTCCGTCCCCTTTGAGTCGCAATACGTCGACGGCCGTCCGAATGGGAGCCAGCGGATTGCGCAGTTCGTGGGCAAGCATCGACAGGAATTCGTTTTTCTGGCGATCGGCCCGTTCCAGGTCCTTGTAAAGGTTCGCATTCTCCAGCGCCATCGCGGCCCGCGAGCCCAGGGCTTCGATCAGCGTCAGATCGTCGGCGTTAAACGGCGGCGCGGTGGAACCACGCTTGATGCCGAGTACGGCAAAAGTCGATTTCTGCCCGGCGAGCGGCAGCAGGATCAGTCGCGGATCCGATTCACCGGGCGCGGAGTCGGCGGGACGATCGAGGCCGGACGCCTGTGCGGATTGCGCCTGGGTCGATTGCGACTGGCGAATGGCGGCCGCGATCTCGGTTGGCAGCGGGTCGAGGCTCGCCAGCTCGGCGACCGACACATCGTCGCCCGTCGCGATCGCCTGCACGATCTGCCAACAGGGCCCCATCTCGTCCCACCGGGCGACCACGGCGTGCTCGCCCAAGGTGGGCACAGTCAGCCGTACCAGGTCGCGGGCAGTGGTCGCGTAATCGAGCGAGCGTCCGACGACTTCGGTGACCTGCGCGAGAAATCGCAGCCGCGAATTGGCCTCTTCGGCCGCGGCCCGCCGCACGCGCTCCTGGTCGAAGGCCAGCCGCTCCTCGCCCTGCCGCTTGATCTGCTCGGTCATGCGGAAGAGCTCGACGAACACGCGGACCTTGGCCCGCAAAACCTCCGGCACAATGGGCGTTTGCAGATAGTCGACCGCCCCGTGCGCGTAGCCCCGGGCCGCGTGCACTTCGTCGGGAAACGCCGTCACGAAGATGATCGGCGTATGCGACGAGTGTTTGCGCCCGCGAATGAAGGCGGCCGTCTCGAAGCCGTCCATGCCCGGCATGTTGACGTCGAGCAGGATGACTGCGAAGTCGTTCGTCAGGACCGACTTGAGCGCCTCTTCGCCGCAGTCGGCGAACGTCAGCTCGAGATCGAGCTCGCCCAAGATGGCACGATAGGCCAGCAGATTTTCGGGTCGGTCGTCGACCAGAAGAATCTTGATCTTATCGTTGCGCGACATGCGGCCAACCTGCTGAGAGGCAAAATGCCTCTGCCGACGCTAATACTCTTCCGCCCGCGCCCCTCGCGGGAGAGGCGTTGGGGATGAGGGGCTCACGGTCATTAACGATGCAGCCATGCGCAACACGCCGAGCATCTGGTCCCCGTCGACGGGTTTGGCCAGGTAGTCCCAGGCCCCCGCTTCGAGGCATTTCTCGCGATCTCCCTTCATGGCCTTGGCCGTCACGGCGACGATGGGAACATCTTTCAGATTGTTGATCTTCCGGATTTCGCGCATCGTTTCCATGCCGTCCATTTCCGGCATCATGATATCCATCAGCACGATGTCGATCCCCGGATCCTCCTGCAACCGGCGAATCGCATCGCGGCCGTTATCGGCCGAAACCACCAGCATCTCATGATCCTCCAACACCGTCGACAGCGCGAAGATGTTGCGGATATCGTCGTCGACGACGAGCACCTTGCGACCGGCCAGCGGCTTGTCCGACTGGTGCAGGTCCAACAGAATCCGCCGCTTCTGCTCCGGCAAACCGGCGATCGGACGGTGCAAATAAAATAGGGTGCGGTCGAGCACGCGATCCAGTGAACGCGCCGGAGAAATTGTGGCCGACTGCGACAACCGCCGCCACGGCTCCGGATTAAACTCTTCCTCCGTATAGAGCACCATGGCCGGACGCCGCACGTCGGCCGCGTGTTCCTCGGCCCAGTTGGCAAATGCGTCGGCAAACCGACGCTCCGAAGCCTCGGCCACCACGCAATCGATATATCCTTTCCGCAATTCTTTGATCGCGGCGGGCACGTCGGACGCGACGGTGACTTCAACGTCCTTCGTGCTCAGGCAGTCCTCGAGCTTCTGTCGCGTCTCTGCCGAAGGGGCGAAGAGCAGGACGTTCCGCGCTGCGCGGGCCGCGTAACTGCGGAGATCGCCCAAGAGAACGTCCAAGAGCTCGTGGCTGGAGATCGGCTTGGCCAAAAACGCGAGCGCCCCGGCCCGGAATGCCCGATCCCGCGATTCGTCGGTCGAGATCACACACACGGGAATGTGCCGCAAAGCGACGTCGGCCTTCAGCCGCTCCATCACGCGCCAGCCGTCGATGTCGGGCAGGTGCAGGTCGAGCGTGATGGCGTGCGGCTGATATTGCCGCACCAGCACGAGGGCGCTCGCTCCCAGCGACGTCACCAGGCCTTTCATGCCTTTGGCCCGTGCCGATTCGAGCAGGTAGCGGGCAAAGCCTTCGTCGTTTTCGACGATCAATAGCACCTGGTCGCCCGGCTGGATGTCGTCGCGATCGTCGCCCGCCTCGTTGACGAGCTCGTAGCCCGCCCCGTCTCCGGTGTCGTTCTCCGGCAGTACGGCTTGATGGCCGTTCCCGCTCAAACCGGCGTGCAACCCGCCGCTCGCACCGCCCTTGCTGTGCGGACCGACCGGCTCGCGCACCGGCAGCCGCGCGGGGCCGCGCATTTCCGGCGAGCCAACGAACGTCTGGCCGTGGGAGGCGCCCGGGGCGCGTCGTCCGACACCGATTTGCGGCCGCTCCGGGGCGGCGAGAAGCGGATCGGGAGGTAGAGCGTGAAATTACTGCCGCGACCCGGCGCTGACGAGAGCCGAATTTCGCCTCCCAACAAGCGCGACAGTTCGCGGCTGATCGCCAATCCCAGCCCGGTGCCGCCGTACTTGCGGTTGGTCGAGCCGTCGGCCTGCTGGAAGGCCTCGAAGATGATCTGCTGCTTGTCGGTCGCGATGCCGATACCCGTGTCGGTGACTTCGAAGGCCACCATTCTTTGCGACGGGTTCGGCGTCTCGTCGGCGTCCATCCAGCCTCCCTGGACCGAATGCACACTCAGCTTGACCTGTCCGCGGTGCGTGAACTTGAACGCGTTGGACAGCAGGTTCTTGATGATCTGCTGCAGGCGCTTGGCATCGGTGAAGATCGACTTGGGCAAGACCGGATCGAAATCGACTTCGAAGTCGACGTTCTTCTGCTCGCCCACGTGCCGGAACGTCCGTTCGACGAAGTTCCGCAGATCGTCGAAGGGCAATTCCATCGCGTCGACCACAACCGTTCCCGACTCGATCTTCGACAAGTCGAGGATGTCGTTGATCAGGGTCAAGAGGTCGTTGCCGGACGAGTGGATCGTCTTGGCGAATTCGGTCTGTTTCGGATTGAGGTTGCCTTCCACGTTCTTGGAAAGCTGGTCGGAGAGAATCAGCAAACTGTTGAGGGGCGTCCGCAGCTCGTGCGACATGTTCGCCAGGAACTCGGACTTGTACTTCGAGGTGAGGGCCAGCTGCTTGGCCTTTTCTTCCAGTTCCTGCCGGGCTTGCTCGACTTCCGCGTTCTTGCGTTCGACTTCCTGGTTCTGCTTGGCCAGCAGGCGGGCCTTTTCTTGCAGCTCTTCGTTCGTCTTCTGCAATTCTTCCTGCCGAGTCTGCAGCTGGTGGGCCAGCGACTGCGACTGCTTGAGCAGGTCTTCCGTGAGCATGTTGGCATCGATCGTGTTGAGCACGATGGCGATCGACTCGGCCAGCTGCTCCAGGAAGGCCTGGTGCGTCGGATTGAAGCCCTCGAAGGAGGCCAGCTCGAGCACGCCGCGGACTTGCCCTTCGTAGGTCAGCGGCAACACGAGCACGCTGCGGGGCGGCGCTTCGCCCAATCCCGACGAGACGCGAATAAAGTCGGCCGGCACGCTGGTCAGCGAGATCTTCGACTTGTCGAGCGCACACTGCCCGACCAGCCCCTGCCCCAGATTGATCCGTTTGCCCGTCGCCGCGCCGTCGCTGCCGTAGCTGGCCAAAAGCTTCAGCTGCGGCTCGTTGCTCGACGAATCGAGCACGAAGAACTCGGCCTGCAGCGCCGTGACCACCGGGCAGACTTCGGACAGAATCATGCGGCCCACGTTCGTCAGGTCGCGCTGGCCCTGCAACATACGGCTGAACTTGGCCAGGTTCGTTTTGAGCCAGTCCTGCTCGGTGTTCTTCTGCGTGGTGTCACGCAAGTTGCGAATCATTTCGTTGATCGTGTCCTTGAGGGCAGCCACTTCTCCCTGGGCACCGACCTTGATCGATCGCGTCAGGTCGCCCTTGGTCACGGCCGTCGCCACTTCGGCGATGGCTCGCACCTGCGTCGTCAGGTTGGCGGCCAGCTGGTTCACGTTCTCGGTGAGGGCCTTCCACGTGCCTGCCGCACCGGGCACCTTGGCCTGACCGCCCAGCTGCCCTTCGACACCCACCTCGCGGGCCACCGTGGTCACCTGATCGGCGAACGTGGCCAGCGTGTCGATCATTTCGTTGATCGTTTCGGCCAGCTCGGCGATTTCGCCCTTGGCTTCCACCATCAGCTTCCGCTTGAGGTCGCCGTTGGCAACGGCCGTCACGACCTTCGCAATACCGCGGACCTGGCCCGTGAGGTTACTGGCCATGAAGTTCACGCTGTCGGTCAGGTCCTTCCACGTACCGGCGACGCCGGGCACATACGCCTGACCGCCCAGCTTCCCTTCGGTACCCACTTCGCGGGCCACGCGGGTCACTTCCGAAGCGAACGACCGCAGCTGGTCCACCATCGTGTTGACTGTGTTCTTCAGCTCGAGGATTTCACCCTTCACGTCGACGGTGATCTTCTTCGACAAGTCGCCGGCCGCGACGGCTTTCGTCACGTCGGCGATGTTTCGCACCTGGCCGGTGAGGTTACTGGCCATGAAGTTCACGCTGTCGGTCAAGTCCTTCCACGTTCCGCCGACGCCGGGCACGTCGGCCTGGCCGCCCAGCTTCCCTTCCGTTCCCACTTCGCGGGCCACGCGGGTCACTTCAGCGGCGAACGACCGCAGCTGATCGACCATCGTGTTGATGGTGTTTTTCAGCTCGAGAATTTCCCCCTTTACGTCTACAGTGATCTTCTTCGACAGGTTGCCGGTCGCGACGGCCGTCGTCACGTCGGCAATGTTTCGCACCTGGCCAGTCAGGTTACTGGCCATGAAGTTCACGCTATCGGTGAGGTCCTTCCACGTGCCGGCGACACCAGGCACGTCGGCTTGGCCGCCCAGCTTGCCTTCGGTTCCCACTTCGCGGGCCACACGCGTGACTTCCGAAGCGAACGACCGCAGCTGATCGACCATCGTGTTGATGGTGTTCTTCAGCTCGAGAATTTCCCCCTTCACGTCGACGGTGATCTTCTTCGACAGGTTGCCGGTCGCGACCGCCGTCGTCACGTCGGCAATATTTCGCACCTGGCCAGTCAGGTTACTGGCCATGAAGTTCACGCTGTCGGTCAGGTCCTTCCACGTGCCGGCGACACCAGGCACGTCGGCCTGGCCGCCCAGCTTTCCTTCCGTACCGACCTCGCGGGCCACGCGGGTCACTTCGGCGGCGAACGAACTCAACTGATCGACCATCGTGTTGATGGTGTCTTTGAGTTCCAGAATTTCGCCAGCGACCACCACGGTGATCTTGCGGGACAGGTCGCCATTCGCGATGGCGGTTGCCACCTCGGCGATGTTTCGCACCTGGCCGGTCAGGTTGCCGGCCATCATGTTCACGCTGTCGGTCAGGTCCTTCCACGTGCCGGCCACGCCTTGCACGTCGGCTTGGCCGCCCAGTTTTCCTTCGGTGCCCACTTCGCGGGCCACGCGCGTGACTTCTGATGCGAACGACCGCAGCTGGTCGACCATCGTGTTGATGGTGTTTTTGAGTTCCAGAATTTCGCCGCGGACGTCGACGGTGATCTTCTTCGACAAGTCGCCCGTGGCGACGGCCTTCGTCACGTCGGCGATGTTTCGCACCTGGCCGGTCAGGTTGCCGGCCATCATGTTCACGCTGTCGGTCAGGTCCTTCCACGTGCCGGCCACGCCTTGCACGTCGGCCTGGCCGCCCAATTTTCCTTCGGTTCCGACTTCACGGGCCACGCGGGTGACTTCGGCGGCGAACGAACCGAGCTGGTCGACCATCGTGTTGATGGTGTTTTTCAGCTCGAGGATTTCGCCCTTCACGTCGACTGTGATCTTTTTCGACAGGTCGCCCGTGGCGACGGCCGTCGTCACCTCGGCGATGTTTCGCACCTGGGCCGTCAGGTTGCCGGCCATGCTGTTGACGCTGTCGGTCAGGCTCTTCCAGGTGCCGGCCACACCCTGCACGTCGGCCTGGCCGCCCAGTTTTCCTTCCGTACCCACCTCGCGGGCCACGCGGGTGACTTCTGAGGCGAACGACCGCAGCTGGTCCACCATCGTGTTGATGGTGTTCTTGAGTTCCTGCACCTCGCCTTTCACGTCGACGGTGATCTTGCGGGACAAGTCGCCGGCGGCGACGGCCGTCGTCACCTCGGCGATGTTTCGCACCTGGGCCGTCAGGTTGCCGGCCATGCTGTTGACGCTGTCGGTCAGGTCTTTCCAAGTGCCGGCGACCCCTTGCACGCGGGCCTGGCCGCCCAGTTTTCCTTCGGTGCCCACTTCGCGGGCCACGCGGGTCACTTCCGACGCGAACGAACCGAGCTGATCGACCATCGTGTTGATGGTGCGGGCCGTTTTGAGGAACTCGCCCTTGAGCGGCACACCGTCGACCTCGAGGGCCATCGTCTGCGACAGGTCGCCCTGCGCGACGGCACCGATGACGCGGGCCGTTTCGCTGGTCGGATGGACCAGGTCGTCAATCAGCGAGTTGACCGAGCGGGCCGATTCCTCCCAGAAGCCGCCGATGTCGGTCAACGGCATCCGCTCTGACAGTTTTCCCTCCTTGCCGGCCACGCGACGCAAGCGGGCCAGCTCGCCGGCCATCCGCTCGTTCAGCTCGACGACTTCGTTGAACGCGTCGGCAACCTTGCCTTCGACTCCCGTCCACTCGATCGGCAGCCGCACGCCCGACTTGCCTCGCTTGAGCGACGTGAGTGCGGAGAGCAGCGTGACCATCGCCGCGTGCGACGGGTCGGTCGCCGTCGCGACGGGGGACGCGTTCTGCTCTTTGCCTTCCTTAGCGTGGGGTTCTTGGAGTCGAGGCATGGGAACTCCTCTGGAATGCGCCGAAATCAATTTGGCGGTTTAGTGGGGATCCGTCGCGTACGAGAAATCGTCCGAGAACCTGCGGCAAGCGGAACGGGCAGCGAAGTGATTCACGGTGGATCGTGCCTAAAGAAAGAACTGGCTGCGCGCGCATTTTCGAGAAGGGTGCGGAGATTTGCCAGTGTCGGCACAACGGTGGAAATGTCTTGTCCAGAACGTCTAATCACAAACAGCGGCCCGCCAAACTTGCCTCGTGGGAACCTGCAGACGACGGAACCTCCTGCCCGCGCCGAGCACGGGAGGAGGTGCCGCATCACTCTCTGGAAGTCGGCCATCAACGGCGCGACTGCGACGGTTGCCGTCCGGCAAATCCGTCGAGCGGTCGCCACATTGATCCGCGAGAGGCGGGCGATCTCACTGCCGCCCCTCGCGCTGACTTTCCTTCTCCTGCTCCAGTGTGATCAACTCGGAAATCCTCGACTCCCGCCGAGTCACAAGTAACTGCATCCGCGTTGGCCTCGCTTTCCTCTTGCCCTCATCGCTCGCGCCTCAGTCTTCGCGGCGCGAGCGAATCAACCGGTGCTCGACTCCCTAAGTAAATTGCGGACGTCTTACCACCAACCAAAACGGAAACCGACCCGGCCAGTGTCGCCGAAGCGACCGTAAAGCAGCGGTCCGCCGTAGGTGTAGCCGTACTGCGGATAGGCTCCGTAGTAATAGCTCCCGTAATATGGATAGGTGGTTTGCGGCACGTTGCCGACAGTGAACGGCGCCGGCGTCATGTAGCCGTAGGCGCCGTAGTTGTAGTTCTGCGGCGTGTAGCGGTACGTGTACGGAGCTCCGTTGCGGTTGTTGTAGTAGTCCTGAGCTTGGGCAGTGCTCGAGCCTGCCCAGAAGAGCAGTCCCAGCGCACCGGCCGCTACCAGGCTTGATCTCCATCGCATGGTCCATCGTCCTTTCTGCCGAGAAGGTCGGCTATTTCTTCTGAAGCTGTTCCCGAAGTTGTTTGACCTCTTCGCGAAGCTGCTTCAGTTCATCCGCGATCCGTTGATTCTGCTGCGTGAGCTGATTCATGTCGTTGCCGTTGAAGCCGGCCTGACCCTGCCACTGCCCGTTTTGCCACTGGCCGGGCCCCGGCGGGAACTGTTGCGGGGCGTACTGCGGACCATATTGGGGTCCATATTGCGGGGGACCTTGGACCGGACCGAACTGCCCCTGTCCGCTTTGACCCGGGGCGAATTGAGCCGTGTATTCCTGATTGCGGCTGCCTAAGGTCACCGGGACCTTGATCGATTTGTTGTCGCGGGACACTTCCAGGTCGGCTTTGGCCTGCGGCTTCATCTCGTGAATCAGAGCCACCAGCTCGGCCGCGTCGTCAACCTTCTGCCCGTTGATCTGCATGATCACGTCGCCCGAGCGCAAACCCGCGCGAGCGGCCGGTCCGTTCGGATAGACCTGCGAGATCTCGGCACCCTTCTCTTCGGCGACCGCATTCTTGTTCTCCGAGCCGGGAGCAGTCGGCGCCCGCCCCGAAGCTTGCGTGTTCTGACCCGGCGCGTTTTGCCCCTGCCGCTTTTGGCCCTGTCCGTTTGGAGGTGGGCCGTTGGGATTCTGGAACGTCTGGTTCTGGTCGTTTCCGTTCTGATTCTCTTCGAGCAGGACGCCCAACCAGGCGTGATCGCCCTGGAACTGGCCGGCAACGAGCTGCGTTGTCATCTCGCGGCCATTGCGTTGATAGACGACGGGAACCGGACGACCGCCGAGCACGCTCAAATACGCGATCAGCTGCCGCGGGTTGGCGAAGGTGCGGCCATCGACGGCGATCAACTGATCGTTCGGCTGCAGCCCGGCCTGGCTCGCGGGACTATTCGGATCGACGCTCTTAATCTTTAGTTCGGTCTGAGCGCCGCGCACGCCGTGTTCAAAGTGTGCTCCGAGCACGGGACCCGTCCCCGTCGCTTCCTGGATGGACGTCCCGCCCGCGTCGGTCGTGTGTCCCGCCTGTCCGGGTGTCATCCGTCCCGGTATGACCTGTCCTGGCTGCGTGGGCGGGTCGGTCGTCGGTACGCTGTTTGTCGGTGCGCTGCTTGACGGTGTGGTGCTTGTCGGCGCCGGTATCGGTTCGGGCCGATTCGGATTTGGATTGCTGAGCTGCCCCCAAGCCGCGGTGGTCGCCCAGGCGACGACTGCACCGACGGAGAGTGATCGAGTCAGGACCATCGGCCAACCAGAATTCGATCTCATTCCCTTCTCCTTTGCCAACCACCCGGCTGCGTTAAGGTTCTGGCAACAACAGTTGAGGAACAGGAATCAAGAGCGTGAAGTGGGCTGACAGCGTGAAGGTTGACACTGTGTCGGACCCTGCGTGGGCCTTCCGTTCAGATTCAGGCTCGCCGACCCGCTCGTTCGACCGCTGGGGACTACCGGGAAAGTCGGGCAGCGGTTGAGGAGACATCGGGCACGGCCGTGGACGTGTTGCGAGTTCGAGCGACAGCCCACATTGCGGGGCAAAAGCTATGCCACCCGCCCAGGTCGGCTCACCCGGCGCAGAACCCGGGTCGCGATGCGTCGGGCTTATGACGACGGCCGGTCAGACTTCGAGCGCGAGCGGCCCGACCGTCGGGACGTGAGCGGGCAGAGGCACCGGCGCGGCCCAGCCAGGCGGCCGCCGCGTTGCGAGAAATGAACGAGAAACCCGCGCAGTCATTCGACCTCTGCGGCCGCCTCTTCCAGATCGTCGACCTTCACGGTGCTGCCCAACTGGATGCGCAGCGCCCGCATCTTGTTGCGGAGACTGCCCCGGGTGATCCCCAGCATGCGGGCCGCCTGCGACTGGTTGCCCCGCGTGTGCCGCAGCACCCGCGTGAGCAGGTATCGCTCCATCATTTCAACGGAGGCCGTGTACATGTCGGTCGAGCCATTCTGCAGGCACTCGTCCACGAAGGGCTGGAGGTCGCTGGGAGGCGTGTCGTGCGAATTCGCCGACAACGACGCAGCGGTTCCCCGCCCGACCAACCGCACCGTTTCCGGCAGGAAGTCGGGCAAAATCACGTTGCCCGTCGTGTTCAGCAACGCCTGACGCACCACGGCCTCCAGCTCGCGGACGTTGCCCGGCCAGTTGTAGCGCATCAGCATTTCGAGGGCTTCGGGCGAAATCCCGTGCACTTCCGGCTTGTGCAGCTCGCGGCCGAACCGGCTGAGCAGGTGCTCGAGCAACAACAGAATGTCTTCACCCCGATCGCGCAAGGGAGGCAATTTGATTGTGAATCCGTTGAGCCGGTAATACAGGTCTTCGCGGAATTCCCCCTTCGCGACCATGCCCGGCAGATCGCGGTTGGTGGCGGCGATTACGCGGACGTCGGTGGTGATGGTCTCGTTGCCGCCCACCCGCTCGAATTTCTGCTCCTGCAGCACCCGCAGGATTTTGCTCTGCAAGAGTGGTGACATGTCGCCCACTTCGTCCAAGAAGAGCGTGCCGCGGGCACACTGCTCGAACTTGCCGATGCGGCGGTAATTGGCGCTGGTGAATGAGCCTTTTTCGTGTCCGAAAAGCTCACTTTCCAGCAAGGTTTCCGGCAGGGCCGCGCAGTTCAGGGCCAGAAACCGCTCCTGGGCCCGTGAACTGTGATGGTAAATTGCGCGGGCCACCAGCTCCTTGCCCGTGCCGCTCTCACCGACGATCAGCGTCGTCAGATTTTGCGGTGCCACGCGGCCCACGGCCTTGAAGACCTCGCACATCGCCGGGGAGCGGCCAATGATCTGGTCGCCATCGAGCGTCGCGTTGCTGCTGGAGGGCAGCTCGACCCGGACTTGCATCAGGCGGCGAATTTCCAGTGCCCGATCGACCAGCTCACGTAATTTGGGCAGATCGAGTGGCTTGAGCAGATAGTCGTACGCCCCGAGCTTCATCGCCTCGATTGTGGTGTCGCTAGTGCCGCCCGCAGTGATGAAGATGATCGGCAGCTTGGGGTCGAGAGCCTGGATCTTTTCCACGGCCTCGAGTCCCGAGCCTTCGGGCAACATGATGTCCAAGAGCACAACGTCTGGCTTGCGCCGATCAGTTCGAGCCCCTCGCGCACGGTCTTGGCGGTCAGAACCGAGACGCCGGTCCCCTCGAAGGTGCGCTCGATCGTGTACAGAACAGCACGGTCGTCATCGATTACGAGCAGAGTCGACATGATGTCCCCATAGTGCTGGCAATGTTCGCGCTGCTTACCGCGACGCAAAGGCTATTTCCATTTTTGCACCGGATCGCGGGACCCACCAAGCGCCGAATCCCGGAATCCTCGTGGTGTGCCTAAAAAGCTTTGGCCCCGTCGTGCTGTCTACGCAGCCGGCTCGTTCGCTAAGAAGGTTAAATCCCAGACCCTCATACGCCCCCTCGAACATCTCACAGCTTTTCGGGAGCCGATCAAAATTCCGATCGCGACGACCACAATTCAAGCGTAATGTTCATCTCCAATTGCCGCGGGAGCCACTTTGATGGCGGTGGCCGCCGACGAATTGTCAGGCAACTCGCAGCCGGTTGTTGATGCCCCGAATCTGTTCCAATCGCAGCACGGCCGTTTGAGCCAACTGCTTGACGTAGAACGAGGGAACGTGGCCCGTCAGCTCCACGACTCCGTCAGAGACGTCGCAATGGATTTCTCGCAAAGGCGCATATCCCGATTCGCGCAGGGCGCGGTGAACGTTGTCACGGATGGAACGATCGAGTGATTTGAATCGCGAAAGCACGATCTGCTCATTGAGCAAAGAGGCCCTAACCGAAAGGCAAAAGTGGACCAAAACGCAGGGCGGACGCAGAACTCCGCTCAAGATTGCGATAATGCAACCCGCATGCCAGCAGGCGTGCCGGCTCGCCCGAATCCAGCCCGTCTCTCGTGACAGGGCAAAAAACCTGACTTCTCAGCGATCACGTCCGCATGAATTGGGGAGATCTTCGTCGGTCCGACCCACCGCTGGCGGGTTGCAAGCCAGATTATGGTCGCTGAACGATCACTCCGGTCGCCGAACGACCGCGCGCCCGTCCTGTCGGAGGATCGTCGGAGCCAGCCCCCGGAATCGCTTTCCAGGGTCTGATTGGGGGCATGACAAGTGCATGTCTTCGCCTAAGGACAAAAGCGAAATCACGTATGAGGCGGAGATTTCTTCGGGTGTCATGACGACCGAGAAGCACAGCAGACGAACAGAAGAAGGAGTTTCGGGTATGTCGAGGCAGCTTTGGTCGCGAGGAGTTTGGGGTATTGCCGTGGCGGTGGCATCGAGCGCGTTGGCGATTGCCGGGGCTCAGCAAAACAATCCTCCGCAGAACGCGAATCAGAATCCGTCGAACGCACAGCAGCAGAACAATTTTCAGCAGGGCAACCAGCAGCAGGGTCCGATGCGCACCTTCCAGCGCGACGGGAACTCGCGCGGGATGGCGATGCACAACGACGTCGACCACTACCTGATCAAGGTGCTGGTAAAGGCGAACAAAGATGAAATCGAAATGGGCAGGCTGGCCGAGCAGCGGTCGAGCAATCCGGATGTGAAACAACTCGCCAATCAAATGGTGCAGGATCACACTCGGTTTTCGAACTCGCTCGAATCGCTGAATCGCAGCGGCCAACCCGCGGCCGGCCGGCAAGCGGGCACTCAGCCTATGCAACGCGGCACGGCCTTCCGCGGCATTGTTCCCGAAGGAGCCGATCAGCAACAGCCGCAGCAGCAACAACAGCGGACAATCATCAACAACAATAACAATCCGGCGCAGAACGCAACGCGTGCCAACACCGGCAACCCGGCTGCCGACAACACCGCTGCCAACAACGCCGCCGCGAACAACCAGACGCTGTCAGGCCAACCGGGCCAGCATGAGCGCATGGCGGGGATGGGCGGGCACGGCACGGCCGGTCAATTCGCCAAGATCATGGAGGAAGTCGATCGTAACCTGCAGCAGTCGATGGTCCGCGAGCTGTCCTCGAAGCAGGGCGCGCAGTTCGATCGCTGCTACCTGACTGGACAACTCTTCGGCCACATGTGGGTCGTCGACGCTTTGAAGGTGTTCGAGCAGAATGCTTCTCCCCAACTGAAGCCGCTCCTCCAGGAAGGGCTGCAGACGTCGGAGCAGCACCTGACGCACATCAAGTCGTTGTTGGCGAAGCTCGAGAACGAACCGGCGTCGCACGCGGGATTCCAACCCCGCGCGAACCGTGTCATTCGGTAACGAGATTCGTCCGGAGCGCCGGACCAGCGAGAGCGGAGCCGCCAGCTCCGCTCTTTTTTTTGCGCCCGTCAGTCGGCCAGCGGAGCGGCTTGACTGCGTTTGACAGCCTCAGCCTGTTCGAGGTCGGCGCGCACTCCCTCCAGGGCCGGAGCGACGGCCACCAGCAATCGGAAACGCTCGATGGCTTCGTCCACGCGGCCCTGGTCGAACAGGGCAATCGCCCACAGTCGTTGGCTGTGCAGCACGCTGTCATCAATCGCCAGAACTTGTTCGGCATGGGCGATCGATTGCTCCGATTCGCCGAGCGTGCGGCAGAGCAGAGCCAGGCCCGCGAGGCTGGACGCATTGTTGGGCTCGATTTCCAGCGTGCGATCGAACTCGACCCGCGCCGCGACATAATCGTGCTGGCCGCATAGGGCCAGGGCCAGACCGGCGTGCGCGGCCGCGCAGCGCCGGTCGAGCGCCAATGCGGCCCGATAGTAGTGGGCGGCCGCCTCGAAGCGTCGCTGGTCGTACATCATCGCGCCCAGTGTCACCAGGCCCAACGGGTTCTTGGGGCGATAATTCAGCGACTCGCTCAAACTGGGCGAACGCTGCATCGACGTGGCCTTCGGCCCTTAGGGCCTGGCCCAGCCACGCGCAGCCAAACGCATTCTCGCCCGTGCTGGCGACTCCGTGACGCATCAGCGTGGTCCCGTCCCGCCAGTAGCCCAGTTCCACGTAGGCGAGGGCCGCGTAAGCGACAACGACGCCCGTGGCGAGCACCGGCAACACCTGGCGGCGGATGAAGGGACGAACCACGATCGTCGGCGGCAGCCACGCGAGCGCCAGATACAGCCCGAGGCCGGGCAAATACACATAACGGTCGGCCATTTGCTGCAGGCCGACCTGCACCAGGCCGATCATCGGCACGAGCGATCCCAGAAACCAGAACCAGCCGACGAACAGGAACGGCCGACGCCGGACGTTGGCCAGCACCAAGGCCGTTATGGCAATCACGGCCAGGCCGGGGAGTGCGACCTGGCTCCAGGTGAGCGCGCGTCCCGGATGTGGATAACACGGCGAAAGCCGCACCGGCAGGATCGTGCGATCCAGGTACCGGCCGTACGCTGCAATCGCGTTGAGCAAGCGAACCTGCAACGGCATTTCGGCGAGTGTGCGAACAGAATGTCCGGTCGACTGCGCCCAAATCGCCACGCGGCAAGAAATCGCGGTGATCACAAAAAACGGAATCTTTTCGACCAGCAGCCGCGTCACGATGCGCACGCGGTGAGACGCGCCCGCCGCGTCCAGGGCTCCGGCATTCGCTGTGCTCAGCCGCTCGAGCGGCCAGAAATCGAGGAGCAGACAAAGAAACGGCAGCGTGACAAATGTCTGCTTCGCGCTCAGGCTCAGGACAAAGCACCCGAGCGCCGGCACGAACCAGGCCGGTCGCCGCCGCTTCGCCGACCGCACGTAACACCACAGCGAGAGCAAGCCGAAGAACATGCTCAGCACGTCCTTCCGCTCGGCAATCCAGGCCACCGATTCGACGTGCAGCGGATGGACAGCAAAGAGCGCCGCGACAAAGGCGCTTCGCAGGACGCAACCGGTCGCCTGCGTCAATAGGGCAAACACCAAGAGCACGTTGAGCACGTGCAAGAGAATGTTCGTCGCATGAAACCCGCCGGCCCGCGGACCGTAGATCGTCGCGTCGAGCATCAGCGACAGCCAGGTTAGCGGCACCCAATTGGAATCGTGGACTTTAGTCAACGCCCAACGCAGGCCCGGCAAGGTGAGTCCGCGGAGAACGTGGAAGTTCTCGGTGACGTAGGTCGGGTCGTCGAAGGCCAGGAAGCCAAAACCGACGGCCTGCCCGTAGACGGCCAGCGTCAGCGCGACCAGCAAGAAGCTCAGGCCCAGCTCGGGTCGCAGAGCGACCCGCGGCGGGCCGGACGGCCGGAGAGCGAGAGATTCGCGAGCCTCGGGCACTGCGCGTACCCCGAAGTCCTGGAAGTTCGGGAAATTCGATCGGGAGTCCGCTTTCTGCGCGGCCAACATCAGCGGTGCAAGAAGATCAGCCGGAGTGCCGCAAAAGTTCGGTATCTTTATTGCGCAACGGCCGTTAGGGCAAGTTCAATTCGTGCCCTCGGGGCTGGACGTTCTGCGCTCATTCGCCTCGCGTCCGAGCTGAACGTTTTGAGTTCATCCGTCGCGCTTGGGGCGGCGGGCGAACAGGTAGCTTCGCCGACTGGGGTGCTCGACGTCGGGATAGGGGTCGCGCTCGATGATTTCTTCGATCGCAAACCCGGCCTGACGCAGAAAATCGGCCATTTCTTCCGATGGGAAAAAGTGGAAGTCGACCGATACGGGGTGCCCCCACCATTCGTCCAGGTGGATCGTCTGACCACCGATGTGAAACGCCAAGAGAAGCCGGCCGCCCGGCTTTAACACGCGCTTCAGCTCGGCCAACGCCCGCGGAACGTCGCGCCGCGAAACGTGAATGATCGAATAAAAGGCCGCGATGCCGACCCAGCTCTTGTCGGGGACATCGAGCGTTAGCATGTTCCCCTGCTGAAAGTCGATCCCCGGCGTGAGCCGCCGCGCGCGTTCGACCATGGCCGGCGACAAGTCGACCCCACACACGTCGACCCCCTGCTCGTGCAAGTAACGGGCAACGTGCCCCGGCCCGCAGCCCATGTCGCACACCAGTCCCGTGTCGCGGACGTCAGCGGCGAACCGATCGAGCAACCGCTGATCGAGGGGCTTGTGCCGCAACTCATCGAAGATCCGCTCGACGTACTCGTCGGCCACGCGATCGTAACTGGCCTGAGTGTCGGCGCACGGGTCGATGTTGTCCATGCGTGCTCCAGCATTCGCCAGCCGGCCGAACCGGCCGTCGTCGGTTCCGTCAGTCGCCGATCGCAAACAGCGTGAATTGCCGTAGCGGGGGGCGGTACGGGCGGTTCCTCGTCACGACGAAGAGCCGTTTTCCGTCGGTCGCCATGTTGTACGTTGCCAATTCGGAGTCTTTGACGACAAAGATTCCCCAGCGGGCCTCACCCGTCGACGCATCAAGCGAATACACCTGTCCGTTCGATGCCGCGACGTAGACTGCGTCGTTCGTGACGATCGGCGCAATAGCAAAACCGGTTGCCGTCAAAAGGCGAGTCCTGGCGATGGGACCAGATGAGCTTCCCGGTTTCGAGATCGAGACAAAGCACGAGGCCGTTGCAGACCGCAGCATAAACGCGTCCGTTCATCACGGCCGGCGGTGCCGCGACGATACCGCCGGTCATTTTCTTCCAAGCCGCTTTTCCCGACCTGCGGTCGACGCAGTGCAGGCACAGGTCCTCGCTGCTGGCCAACACGTAGTTGTCGGCAATCACCGGATGGCTATAAAGCCAGGCGTGAGCGCGATAGGTCCAACGGCGGGCGCCTGTCCGACAGTCGAGCGCGATCATTCGGGACTGATCGAACACATTCTGATAGAGGGTCTCGCCGTCGCTGGCCGAAGATTGAATTCTCGTTCGAATCCCACCGCGTAAAATCGCCCTGGAATCAAAACCGTGGAGATCCGCCGGACGGTCGGCAAGCACATCGGCGCTCCACGTCACGGTCCCATCCTGCTTCTTGAGCGCATAGATCATGCCGTCCCCTCCCGCCGCGAACAGGGTGTCGCCGACAAGCAGTGGCCAGGTGCCGCCGAACGATTTTGGCAGTTCGCGACTCCAAATCACGTTTCCGTCGAGCGACGCGCAGGTGACGCCGACGGTTGGGACTCGATATAGATCCGTCCGTCGGCAATCGTCGGGGCAGCGAGGATGAGATCTTGGCCGTAGTTGCGGGTCCACTGCTCCTGTCCGCTCTCGGCGTTGAGCGCATGCAGCGATCCCTTGGCGTCGCCGAAATACACTACGCCTTGATGGACGATCGGATCTCCGATGCCGGTGGGGGATCCGTTGGGGCCCGGAGGAAACGTCCACAAGACTTGGGGACTCTTCGGCAATTTGCTTCCGTCCGCCAGATAGCCAGCCCGTTCGCTGCCGAACTGAATTGCACCGAAGTCGGTCGTTTTGGAAACGGGAACGGCAACCGGCGACTTGCGCGATGACGAATGGGCAGAGACCGATTCGGCGCCGGTTGTCGCAGGAAAGTCCTCGGGTGAAATCAGCTCTCCGCACCAAAGCTCGAGCTCCGCGGCATATTTTCCCAAAAGCGTGACGTCCAAGACGAGCTTCTCGTTTCCCACACTCGCGGCCGCGAGCGAGATCGCGTCCGACGAGCCAACCGCCCGAAAGGGTCGCTCCGCCGCGGGGGATTGTTTAAGCGGGGCCTTGTAAATCGGCTCCTTGTCTTTGCCGTAGACCCAAAGCTCCCGTTCGCCTTCCGCTCTCTCCTTGATCGTGCACGAGAAAATCGCGGTCCAATGCTCCAGCCCATCGACGCTGACGAAGCGCAAGTGATGGACGCGGTTGCGCGAGATAGGTTTGCCGTCGACAACAAGCTGAAAACGTTGCGACATCGAGATACGGCACGCCGGAGCGCCCGCTGGCGAACGCCCCGCTTTCGACACCGCTTCTTCGCTTAAATCCTTCGCCGGCAGCCCGATGATTCCATCGCCCCCGTCATAGAATCCGACTCCGTTGTCGACATCGACTGAAAACTTGACGGGGCGATCTTTGTACTGGCGCTCGTACTCGTCCGCGCCCCAGCCGCCGAACTGTTGGATCGCCGCCGGAGCGAGCGATCGGAACCTGGGAGGTGAGGCGGAGGCTGCGGCAGCGAGCGTGAGAACTGTGGCAATAGTCCACAAGGCGGCAGAACGCATGGGGTGATCTCCTCCGCGGCGTTGCGCGGCTCGATTATATCCCCGGTGCAATAGCCCACCAATCTGCGAAACCTGAGCCAGCTGAAACCGACCACGGGCGAAATGGTGTGCGTGCGGTTGCACGAGCGACCCAACTTACGCCGCGTTTTTCGGGCTGTCTTTCAGCAACCCCAATCGCACCAGGCTTTCGGCTGTCGAGACGATCGATTCTTCGTTCGAGCGCGGGGTCCAGCCGAGGAGGCGTTTCGCCTTTTCGTTGGTCGCGTTCTTGCGCTTGCCCAGCTCGGGGAGAATCTGCTTTACCGCCGGGTCGCGGAGCGAGGCGATCCGCACCAGCCAGTTGGGCAGCTGACGCGTGGGCACGCGGCTGGCCGCGCCGTTCATGCGGGCTTTGAGCACCTGGGCGATCCCCTGCATCGACATGAAGTCGCCGGCGACCGCGAGGAAACGCTCGCCCTTGGCCGCCGGGTGAGTCATTGCCCGGAGGTGCAGGTCGGCCACGTCGCGGACGTCGACAACGCCGAAATACAGCTTCGGGCAGCCGGGGACCGCGCCGTCCATCAACCGCTGCACGATCAGAATCGACGTCGAATAGTCGGGGCCAAGCACCGGACCGAACACGCCAACCGGATTGACCACAGCCAGCTCGAGCCCGCCCCCTTCCTTGGCGATGAAGTCCCAGGCGGCCCGCTCGGCTAGCGTCTTCGACTTTACGTACGGTCGCACGTCGTCGCCGCTCGGGTCGGTCCAGTTCGTTTCGTCAAACGGCTTCTGCTGCTGCGGCTGACCGTAGCCGATCGCCGCGAACGACGACGTGAGCACGACGCGTTTGACCTTCGCATCGCGCGAGGCCCGCAGCACCCGCAGCGCCCCTCTCGCGCGGGGACGATCAGCTCGTTCTCGTCCTTGGGGATGCCCGGCGGAAAAGGCGACGCGACGTGCAGCACGTACTCGCACCCGGCGACCGCCTCGGGCCAGCCGTCGTCTTTCTCCAGGTCGGCCGCGAAGAACGTAAGCCGACTTCCCCGATCGGCCCCGCCCGCTTTGAGCAGCGCCCGCACCTCGGGCTCGCGCTTGAGGTTACGGATGGTCGTCCGCACCTCGTGCCCGGCCGCCAACAACTGCAGGAGGCAATGACTGCCGATAAACCCCGAACCGCCAGTCACCAGAACTTTGCTCATGGCTTCCGCACCTCTTGTTCACTGCCGACTGCCAGTGATTCATTCGCCCGTGATTCCATGGGCCAGCGAGCCGGCCGTCAAGCGTGCGGTCC
Organism: uncultured Planctomycetaceae bacterium; assembly: GCA_963800135.1. Classification (GTDB taxonomy): domain Bacteria; phylum Planctomycetota; class Planctomycetia; order Planctomycetales; family Planctomycetaceae; genus DASPSM01. Next base: position 1,429,468 of record CAWCZR010000004.1, read on the forward strand.
GGTGCCCGCACGTAGGGCAAGCTGCCAGCTTGCCCGCGGTGTCCCTTGTTTCAGATGGCTTTGGACTCGGGGACTGGAGATCGGCGGGCAAGCTGGCACAAGTACTTCCCAAATTCCGCTTTTCACAAACCCTTTGAGCTCAGTGAATTCCGATTCACGGCATCTCGGCCAGGCTGAGCTGCGAGTTTTCTGCAAGAAAAGCCGGTAAGAATCGGACCGCGCGTCGATCTTGGATTTCGCTACTGCCGGTTGAGTTAGGGGTTCTGGACGAAAGAAGAGTGTGATTTGGGAAGTACTGTGCCAGCTTGCCCTACGTGCGAACCCCCGGCGATGTACCGGGCCGCTGGTGGCGGATTAGTGCCGGACCCAGTTCGGATCCCAGCCGACGACGGCCGCGTCCGGGGCGAGGACGAAGATTTCGACGCGGCGGTTCTTGCGGCGCGTCGTCTCGGTCGTGTTCTGGGCGACCGGCTGATACATGCTGTAGCCGGCGGCACCGAGCCGCGTTTCCTGCATGCCGTGATGCGAGAGCTCGAGCACGACTGAGTCGGCCCGGTCGGTCGACAGGTTCCAGTTGGTCGGGTGGTGCGTGCGGGTGACTTCGTGGCCGATCGGCCGGTCGTCGGTGTGGCCGACCACCAGGATGTTGAGCCGTTTGGCGTCGCCGTCGTTCATGATCTTGGCGAACTCGTTCAGGAGCCGCTTACCGTCGTCGCGAATGTCGGAGCTGCCGGAGGCGAAGAGCACGTCGTTGGAGAACTTGCTCACGCCGGTGTGAGGATCGAACTCGAACTGCGGATACTTTTCCTGAAGCTTTTTGAAGCGTTCGGTCGCCTCGGGCGAGAGCGGGCTCGGCTGGCCGCGCTGCTTGTCCAAAAGCGCGATGTACCGCTGCTGCAGCTGCGAGCGTTCGGTGGTCAGGTTGTCGAGGCGCTGATTGGCGGCCGCTAGCGCCCGCTCCGCCTGCTGCTGCGCCATCGACGACTGCCAATTCGAGTAGGAAAGCGCCTGGTTCTGCTGGCAGAGCGCGGCCGACTGGCACTGGCAGGCCCGCATCTGGTCGTACATGCAGCAGCAACATCCCGGCAACAGCCCCAGCGCAAGCACCGCGAGCGAGCTGAATTTGACGATCCGTGCCCAAACAGGCATGGCAGGACTCCTCACACGCAAACGCGATCCGGGAAAACGGCTGCGGGAATTTTTGAACTGAAGTGGGGCGAAGTCGGGCGGACGGGATGAGCTGTCGAGATGTGTCGTGCGGCGACCAAGTTTTTCAGGCGGGAATCAAATGCGGGCGTTCCGCTCCGCGCAGGCGGCAACGAAACGCGACTCAAACGGCGACGCGTGGCGCGTCACCACTTGGGCATGACGTTCAGGAAGCTTTGAGTTTTTGGGGACGGTGGATATCGGGAAGGAAGCGAGTGGAGACGAAGGCAAATCGGAGAGCAAAATCGATGATTTCCGGCCGGAAACGACCGGGGAAGGGTTTCAAATTGCGATGGGGAATCGCCGAGAGGGGTGATAAGTCGTGGCCTTATAGCTCAGGAACCGTTTTGTGCCAAGAGGAAGTGCACGCTCTCCCTGAATGCGGGCAGTTTCTACCCGTCCGTCCCGCGAAATACGTCGTTCCGGGACCGCCCGCGCTGACGCTTCGGGTTAGTAGAAGAACAGCCAACCCGGAGCGTGAGCGAGGGATCCGCACAGGCCACGTGGGCTTGTGTGCACGTGACGCAAGCAGCTAAAAGCCCGTTCCTTCCCAGGCAGACTCGATGCGAAGCCAAATGTGCCACTGTCTTTGGTGGGCCGCATTGGTCGCGTTTGCGATCCCGTGCCTTTGCGGATGCTGTGCCACGTCGCTTTGGTTCCCCAGGCAGGGGCCCGTTGATGTCGATTTCCGCAAATGGGGCGACATCTATCCCGCGGAATACCCGTCTCGTCCGTTGCAGCCTGCGCAGTGAGACGCGGTGGAGCATTCTTATCGCGCGAATCGCCGTTCCCTCGTCCCAAACTCTGCTTGGGACCGAGGGCTCTGCACGCTCCCGCGGCGCAAAAAAACCGGCGAGCCACAATCAGCAGCGCGCCGGTCTTTGTCTTTCACGGTCTTAACAGCCGGGCCGGGTGGCCAGGCTGGCTTAGAACATGCCTTTGACCCACTCCAGCAGGCTTCCGCCGACGACTACCTTTTGATCCCAGTACCACATGGTGCGCACCAGGTCGAACATCACCACGCCGGCCAGCAGCAAAAAGACCGACGACACGGTCAGGCCGGCGAAGGTCAGGCCGTCCCAAGGGGCTTCCACCGGGACGGCTGAGCGGAGGGTGATGGCCGGGGCGATTTCCGAGTGGCTTTCGCCCGACTGGGCGCTGCTGTCGAAGTCTTCTTCGGCCGGCTCGAAGACGTCGATCTCGTCGAGGTCGCCCTCTTCGGTCAACACGTCCTCGGCCACTTCCAGGTCGGCATCGTCGCTGAAGTCTTCGGCCTCGGCGAATTCGACGCCCGATTCCTGCAGGGCGAAGCTGTCGTCCGTGCGGCCCTTCTTGCCGCGGGCCGGAGCGGCGGAACGGGCAGGGGAGGCGGCGTCTTCGTCGTCCTCGGCGAAGAGCACGACGTTCGTCTTATCGGTCTTGCCCCCTCCTCGAGCGAGTAGCCGCCTTCTTCGTCATCGTCCTCGAGCGTGGGGACTTCGACCTGGGTCGAGTCTTCCTCATCGTCGCCGAGTTCCATCAGCGGGGCCGTGCGGTCGCCGTCCTTCTTCTTGTCCTTTTTCTTGCCTTTGTCCTTCTTCGTGCCGGAGTCGGCCAGGCGGATGCCGCTCTCGCCGTCGAGGGCGATGCCGCTGTCTTCTTTTTCGAGCGCGATGCCACTGTCGGCGTCGAGGGCAATGCCGCTATCCATCGGGCCGGCGAGGCCGATGCCGCTGTCGGCCTTTTCCAGACTGATGCCGCTGTCGGCCAGGCTTTGCAGGGTGATGCCGCTATCGGCCGAGCTGCCTGCGCCGACTTTCATGGCGCTGCCGGTGTCGAGGGCGATGCCGCTGTCGCCCAACAGGACGGAGCTTTCATCGGCACTCGAATCGTCGCTGGCCGAGTCGATGAGCACGATCGACGACTTGCCCGTACTGGCGCTGCCGCCCGTCATGTCGAGGCTGCTGCCGGCGCCGGTGGCCAGGCGAATGTCGCTCTCGCTGCCGATCGTCGCCAGGTCGTCGGTGCCGACGAGGCGGACGTCGCTGTCGCTGCGCGGTCCGTTCGATTTCTTTTCGGGCTTGGCCAGGCGCACGTCGCTGTCGCTATCGGCGGCGATCAGTTGCACATCGCTATCGCTGGCGTCCGTCGACGACGTGTCGGACGATCCGCCGGACGAGCCCCCCTTGGGACGCTTGGCGCTCGCACCGCCGCCGATGAGCTGCACGTCGCTGTCACTGGCGTCGCTCGAGGAGCCGCCGCCTGTGGGCGAGAGATCCATTTCGGTCGAGGAGGTGCTGATCAGCTTGACGTCGCTGTCGCTGCCGGAGTCGACCAGGCCGCCGACATCTTCGACCAGGCGCACGTCGCTGTCGCTGGTGCCCAACTGTGAGAGGATGACTTCGGGATCGCTGTCTTTGCCGCCGGGGACGAGCGTGTCGTCGAGGAGCAAGCGGACGTCGCTGTCGGACGCCTTGTTGAAGCGACCCGAGCCGCCTCCTTTGCGAATGCCGCTGTCGCCCGCCGTGGGGGACTTGGCCTTGGGCTTGTCGTCGAGGATGGGGACTTCGGGAGAGGAGTCGGCGTCGCGGCTGCGGCGAAATCTTCGACGTCTTCCGATTTGAATTTCCAGGTGCCCCGGTCGGCGAAGCCGCGAATTTCACTGCGTTCGCGGTAGCGCACCAGCTCTTCGGGCGCCATCCCCAACATCTGAGCAGCTTCTTCGAGAGTGAGATATTTCTTCGCCATCGTTGCTCCCGGTGGACGAAATGAGCGACGTCCCTGCGATGTGAGAGCCAGCCGGCACGACTCACCGCACCGACGGAATCGTTACGTCCCGAAAAATGCGCAGCACAACTTGTTGCGTGACAGGTTGTTGCGAGACAGGCGTGATGCGCCAGCGGCCCTGATTTTTCATTGTAAGTGCCAGCGGGGCCTTTGCAAGCAGCCGATTTTTGTTGCCTCGGAATTTCTCGGTCGGTCGAGCCGACTCGATTGAGCTTTCCGGTCTGAGGCGTTGTTCCCTCTTCCATTCCGCCGACCCTGTCGTTTGGATTCCAAAGGGTCCGGTCGGCCAGTTGTCAGCCGGCTCGCGGCCAATCACAATGGGCCGCATGACGTTGCGATCCAAACTCGAATTGAGCCGCCGGCTGTTCGGCGAGCTCGACTGTACGGTGGTCGCCCCGGCGGGCGGCCGGACGCCCGAATTCGCCGTCGTGCTCTGCCACGGCTTCGGAGCGCCTGGGACCGACCTGGTCGGCCTGGCCCAGGAATTGGCCGAACTGACGCCCGATTCGGCGGCCCAGACGGCCTACCTGTTCCCCGAGGGGCCGCTCGATATGGGCGGCTATGGCTTCCCCGGCCGGGCCTGGTGGATGGTCGACGTGGAGCGGTTTCAGCGGGCGGCCGGCAATCCGCGGGAAATGGCGGCGATCAGTGCCGAAGTCCCCGACGGCATGCCCGAGACCTCGCAGCTGTTGCGCGGGTGCCTGCAGGCGGCCGAACGCGACTTGGGCGTGCCGATTTCCCGCACGCTGCTCGGCGGTTTTTCGCAGGGATCGATGGTCGCCACCGATGTGGCGCTGCGGCTGCCGACGGCGCCGGCCGGACTGTGCGTCTTTTCGGGGCACCTGCTGGCGGAGAACGAGTGGCGCCCATTGGCCAAGAAACGGGGCCCGTTCCCCGTCCTGCAAACGCACGGTCGGTTCGATCCGATTCTGCCGTTCGACGGGGCCGAGGCCCTGCGGGACATGCTGACGGAAGCGGGGCTCAAGGTCGAATTTATCCCGTTCAACGGTCCGCATACGATCTCGATGGAAGGCATCCAACGCTGTGCCGCCCTGATTGGGCGTCTGGCAGGCCCTGCCGGCGGGGCATAAGTCGAACTGCGACAGGGGCCAGCGAGGAGGGCCGGCGACAGGACCCGAGTCAAAAGCTGCCGGTGCGGGCGGCTTCACGCGACCTTCAAATCCGCTCGAAACAATCAGTCTGGAAAACGGGACCGATCGCTTCGCAGTTCGGTCGATTCCGGCGTATCATGGATGTTTCGCTTCCGCTTCCAGTGCGCTTTGGAATTCCCCTTTTTCCGTGAGACACGCCATTTCTGCCCCCCTGCGACGTGCCGCCGCGGCGCTGCCGGCGATCGTGTTGTGTTGCTGTCTGCCGGTCGGCCAAAGCTGGGGCGGCGACCCGTCGGGCGCGGCAGCGTCGGGTCCGGCCGCGTCGGGCGCGGCTGAGGCAACGACCGACGTTCGCGTGGGGGTGGGCGGCGCTTTCAAAGTCGGTCGCTGGACCCCGTTGGATGTGACGCTCGGCGGGGCGGCGCCCGCCAACGCCCGCCTGGAAGTCGACGCTCCCGATCCGGACGGCGCCCTGGTGACGTACCACAGTCAGCCAATTCACAGTGAGCCGACGGATCCCGGCGCCGTCGCCAATTCCGGCGGCGCTGCCACCCCGGCCGCTGGAAACCTCGGCCTGCTCTTCAAGATGGGGCGGTTCGACGGCACGCTCCGCGTCCGCGTGCTCGACGGCGAGCGCGTCGTCACTAATAAGACGGTCCGCGTGTCGGGCGATCTCGATGCCGACGTGCACACGCCCTATCGCCTCTCGGTCTTTTTGGTGGCCAACGTGCAGGCGGCCCGCGACGCCGCGTCGTCGACCCGGTCCGACATCACGCGGATTGGCCAGTTTCTGACGGCCGCAAACAACAACGCGCCGAGTGCGGCGTCGGCCCCGCGGACCGAAGTTGTCGATATCGAGTCCTTTCGCTCGCTGCCCACGCGGCCCGATGCGTACGACGCGTTCGACGCCGTGCTGATCACGGAACGCTTCGACCTCGACGCGGCCCGCAACCGGGCGCTTCAAGACTGGGTCCGGTCCGGCGGGCATCTGCTGATCGCGATCGGCCGCGACGCCACCAACTTTGCCAAAACGTCCCCCGAGCTGGCCTCCTGGCTGCCCGTGGAGATCGAGGGGACGACCAAGCTCCGCGATCTGAGCCCGATCGAAAGTTTCTGCCGGCAAAGTTCGCGGATCATGGGAGCCACCGACGAACCGCTCGACGCGGCCAAGCTGAAAGCGCCGGGCGGCAAGGAGCAGATTCCCTCGCTGGCCGGACCGCTCTTGTGTCGCGCGGCCTACGGACTGGGCGGCGTCACGGTCTTCGGCCTCGATCTGAGCTCGCCGCCGCTGGCTAACTGGAGCGCAGCGCCCGACCTGGTGCAGCGGTTGTTCGAGGTCGATGCCGGCCAAGCGCAGCACCTGCTGAGCGTGTCGAATCGGCTGACGCAGACGGGCATCACGGAGCTGGCCACGCAGCTCGACGGTTCACTTGACGACTTTCCCAATGTGTCGCGGTTCACGATCTGGCACGTGATGGGCTTGCTGGTGGCGCTGGTGCTCATCGTCGGCCCGCTCGACTATTTGCTCGTGCACAAGCTGTTGCACCGGCCCGAGCTGACGTGGGTCACCCTGCCGCTGATCGCGATCGTCGCGGCCGGAGCGGCGTTTTATTGGAGCTCGGAGTCCAAGGGCAAGCAGGTGCTGCTCAACCAGCTCGACATCTTCGACGTCGACGCGACGAGCGGCTGGGGCCGGGCCCACTCCTACGGCCTGCTCTATAGCCCCGAGAATCGCCGATACGACATCACGGCCCAGGCCGACGTTCCGCCACGTGTGCAGGCCTCGAGCAAGAGCGTCCAGCCTCCGCGGCTCGGCTGGCACGGCCGCCCCGAAGCGAATTTTGGCGGCATGTACCGCACGGCGGGCGTCGAGATCTCGCATCCCGGCTATTCCGCCAGCCCGGGCGATCGCGAGTTACAGCAGGTGCCGATCGCCGTCTGGTCCACCAAGAATCTCGAATCGGAATGGTCGCAAGACACGCCGGGGCTGATCGACAGCCAGCTCGAGAGCCGCGGCCCCAGCCATCTGGGCGGATCGCTGCGGCACCATTTCCCCGGTCCGATCGAAGACTGGGTGGTTGCCTACGGGCACCAGGTGTTTCGTCCGCGGTCCGATGCACAGGACCGCCCGCTGCCCATGCTGCCCGACGTTCCCTGGGCGCCGCAGACGGCTTTGCAGCGCGAGCTGAGCGGCTTCCTGACCGGCGCGACGCAAATCATGGTGACGTCGCAAGGCACGCACCTCGAAGAAATGCGGACCGAGCACGTCGATTACGATCCGCTCAATCATGATCCGCTCGACATCCTGCGGATGCTCACCTTTCACACCGAGGCCGGCGGCACGCTCTACACGGGCTTGGGCAACGGCGCCCTGCGCCAGTTCGATTGGAGCCCCCTGTTAGAGCTGAACCGGGCCGTGCTCGTCGGCCGCGTCCGCCGTCCGCTCACCCGCTGGCAAGTCGACGGGCAGACCGTCGAGGCCGATCAGAGTTACACGCTCGTCCGCATCGTGCTTCCGGTAAAGCCGGTGCGTTATCAGGAAGAAAACTAACTCTCAGAGAATTAACGCCGTCGTGCCGGCCTGTTCCTGCACCGCAGATCGACCCCCCTAACGCAGATTCATGCCGGAGACCGAGGACCAAACGTGATCGAGACCCGCAAGCTGACCAAGCGCTACGGCAACCTGATCGCCGCCAACGAAATCGACCTCAAGCTCGATGATGGCGATGTCTTCGGGTTCATCGGTCCCAACGGATCGGGCAAAACCACGACGATGCGGATGATCGCCACGCTGCTCAACCCCGACTACGGCGAGGCCTATGTCTGCGGCAAGTCGATCTATACCGACCCGCAGGAAATCCGCCGCCTCGTCGGCTACATGCCCGACTTCTTCGGCGTCTACGACGACATGACGGTGATGGAATACCTGGAGTTCTTCGCATCCGCGTACCGCATCAATGGCTCGTCGCGCCGCAAAATTTGCGAGGAAAAACTCGAGCTGGTCGACATGTCGTTCAAGCGCGACGCGATGGTCAACCAGCTGTCCCGCGGGCAGACGCAGCGCATCGGCCTGGCCCGAACGCTCCTGCACGAGCCGCAGGTGCTGCTGCTCGACGAACCGGCGAGCGGTCTCGACCCCCGGGCCCGCATCGAGATCCGCAACCTGCTCAAGCGGCTGGGCGAGCTCAACAAAACGATCATCGTCTCCAGCCACATCCTGCCCGAGCTGGCCGACGTCTGCACGCGGGTCGGCATGATCGAAAAGGGGCACATGATCGTCGACGGCTATGTCGACGAAGTCATGCGGAAGGCCCGCGAAGCTTTGATGCTGCACATCCGCGTCACCGGCGACCCCGACCCGGCCGCCAAACTGCTCGAGCAATGCGACGAGGTGCGGACCGTCGCCATCAAGAACGGCCTGATCATGGCCACGCTCAAGAAGGACACGCTCGACTACAGCGAGCTCCCCACTCGTCTCCTCGAAGCCGGCTTCAAGATCAAGCTCTTCCGCGAAGAAGAAGTGAACCTGGAAACGGCCTTCATGGAACTGACTAAGGGCAAGCAGCAGTAAGGCGGTCTGTTTGGCTATCGTCGGAGCAACCGGTCAAGAAACCGGTTGTTTGTCGCAAGGCGCAGGTCGGCGGCCGCTTGATCAACGGCGCGGGCGCTCAGGAATTTGCGAGCGGCTAGGTCGTTGAGTGCCCTTTGACCCTGATCGCGAGTGTTTTTCAGCTCGGACCCCATCTGCAATCTGCGGTATAAGTCGAATCGCTGCTGAAAATATTTCAAGGCGATCGCGTTGAGATCCGCCTGCGGCACTCCCTTGGCGGGATCGAATTTGAATTGGTGTTCCCAATAGTCGCGCCATCCGCAGAGGCGTCGCCCGAGCGTTTCGCCGATTCCGGGGACGTTGTCGACGGCGCTCGGACTGATGTCGAGGGCGGTCTCAATCCCGTAGGACCGCAGCATCGCGACGCGGACCTCGCCGAAGCCATCGATCATGCCTGCCTGAAGAATCTGGCCGCGGAGAAACTCCGTTCGCTGCCGATCTGCCGCCGTTTGTGTCAGCGCCTCCTTTTCGTGCCGCATTTCACCGTCGAGTCCGCCCCAGCGATTCTGAAATTGTTGCAGCTTGCGAAATCGCTCTTGGAATTCGCTGTCGCGCTGTTGCCCAGCGTCTTGCAGGGCGCGCTGAGCCTGCCAGAGAGCGAATCGAGCGCAGACCAAGACCGCCCGCCGTGACGTGCGTTCGCGACCGAGCGGCGATGCAAAGTAGAGGACACTGAACCACACGCCGAAAACGACGAGGGTCGGAGCGCCGAACGCGGCCGCATATGGGATGAAGGCTCCGGCACAGAGCATCACAAATCCCAGAAATGCTGCCCAGCCCACCAAACTGGTCAGACTCGAACTCTCGGCGAAATCACTCGGAAGCGGCTGCGGCACGATTGGCTGTCGCAGCGGCGGTGGCTGAATCTCCCGCGCCGGCGGCTGCAATGCTTGAGCCTCCCGCCACAATGCGGTGAAGTCGAACTGACCGCTCTGGCTGGAAACCTTCCGAATGGTGACGGAGATAAAGAAATTGGGCCCTCCCTTGCCGACGATCAAGCACCACGGGCACGGGGGAAGTGTCTTTGGAAAGGTATGTCCGGGATCGAACTGACAATCGACCAACGTTCCCTCGAGGTCCGCGAGCGCGCGAGCCCATTCAGCAGCGGACGGTCGCGCGTGGGGGGCCTCTCCCGCCTTCCCGAAGGCCCGCTCGAACAGCGATCGAAGATCCCCCGGCAGATTCTGCAACGTGAGGGAGTTGGGCGGTGGGGACATTTGACCGCGGGCCGCGTCGTGACCGAACGCAAAGCGATGCTCGCTGATGGCCCGTTCGATCGGCATTTCTCCGGGGCCGCTGTACCGTCCTGCAAACGGATGCCGGCCCATGAACAGCAGATGAAAAATCAACACAGCCAGACCAAAGTTGTCGTGGTTTGGAGTGCGCGGCGTTTGCGCGAAATTTGCAGTCTGTAGCTCCGGTGGGGTGAAATGTGGTACCCCGACCTCACAGAGGAAAACGCCCTGCGGCCGCATGATTTGAAACGAGTCGCAGTCGATGAGGTTAACGAGCGCCTGATCCGAGACAAAAACGTTCCCTTGATTGACGTCTCCGATCACAATCCTCCTCTGATGCAAACTGTCAAAGGCCATCGCCATGTTGCGGGCGCTGCGCACGAGAAAGTGCCAGTTTGCAGCAGGGAAGACCGTGGCTCGTTCCGCCGGGCTATAGAGCTTGTAGATTTCTTTCGCGATTGAGCCGAGGCAGCAGAATTCCACGAACGTCCGGGGAGGGCGGAACGTGCAAGGTCGCCATCGGCCAGGCCGCGTACTTGTTGAGGTTCCGATCCGCAAGCCGCACCATCGCGGTGAGCTTCTCAACCTTCGCCGTCGCGGGCGGCTGGTGATAGATCTTCGCCACAAGTTCCGCGTTGCCGACGACCGGATAGACGGCTCCTTCACCCCCCTTTGCAATCAGGGGGCCGAGCTCGACCGTTCGGCCGGCGTTGTCAGCGTAGAGCGTCGCCATGGCCCTCGCTGCCGAGTCGCGTTGCCAGAACCAGACTCTTGTCGTCATCCGTCCGCTCATTCACGGGCGACGAATCCAGGAATGTTCGCAACGGAAGCTCGAGCTGCGCGGTGTCTGCACAAGAGCGGAGGGTAGCAAACAAGGGCTGGAAAAATGCTTCGTGAACGCTCTGCGTGGCGAAGTGCAATGCCAGCCTTTCCAACCCGTCTGTAAAGACCGCGCACTCATTCACCGTTCCATCGTCATAACGGGCGAATGCCACCTTCTCCGGCATCGAGTCGTCGGTCAGAAAGTTAGTCGTATTAATGTATTCCCCGGATTGTGGCCAGAACATGGCTCGATAAGTCGATCCGTCGGCCGAGGTGACAATCGCGCCATCGCCGATTTGCAAACAAACACCTGAATTCCGGTAAACGAGGACCGCCAGCAACGTGGAAGCGAATTCCCGCACCGACTCATTCGTCGCGTCTGCCAGCTCTCGAATCCTTGCCTGGAGCTCTAAACACCACGCAATCGACGTTGATTGTTCGATGGCTGCGAACGCCCCGGCGCTGGTGACTTGCTGCTGTACGAGCTCCACAAGCGAGTCACACGCGCGCTGGGCACCTTGCTCTGCATATTTTGCGCTCCCGGCGCCGTCACAGCAGACGATCGCCAAGAGCCCATCACCATCGATCGTCCATTGCTCGGCGCGGCATGCATCTTGGCAGGGCTGACCGGTTGCTTGATGGGAGGTGCCGACTGCGCTGCCGCTGATCGCCTTCCACATTCGAAAACTCCCGCCGACGAACCCTCAATTGAAAGGCGAGTCCCAGATGCGCCGGATTGCAAACTTCTCCGCGCTCCGCGCGATTGGCACAGTCAGGAGATGGTGCCAGCCCGAAAACTGCCACCGGGCTAAACCGACGCCCATCCATCCGGAGTCGTCGGGTTTGCAAGCGGGACATCTTCCCCAGGAGTCGATCTCGAGACCGAGCGCTGCGAGCTGGAGAGCCAGAGAAAAAGATCACGAAATCTCAGTCCCTTCAGTTTCAGCGGCTCACGCGTCGAAAACTTGTGCAATACGTCCATGTTGGCACCTTCGACACCGACCGCGAACAGCGCAAAGGACTTCGCCTTTTCGCCGGCGATCGCCCGCTCCGCAGCCTTCTCCCAACCCTCGTCGTTGGGCGCACCATCGGTGATGAGGAACAACCACGGACGGTAATAGGCGATCCCGTTCACCTTATACGTTTGCTTGCGTGCCTCGACCATATCGATGGCGCGGTTCACCGCCTGACCCATCGGTGTCATGCCCGATGGTTCGAGCGTCGGAGGCTGAAAATGCTCGGCCGTGGCAAAATCGCAAAGCGTCTCTGACTTCATTTCCGAACGCAATCACCGCGACTTCGACACGTTTCGAAGCCAAGCCGTCGGCGCTCAGCTCATCTTTGTATGCCCTGAGACCGTCATTCAATTCCGAAATTGCCTGCCCCGCCATGGATTGTGAGACATCGAGGAGGAGGACGCAGGGGACTCGAGGCTCGGGGTTCTCTGCGAAGCTGTCGGTACCAAATGCGAGCTGATCCATACCAACCTCAGATCCGTGTTATAAGAGGTCGACGGTCGATGATCTGTTTCTCGCGTACAGATCGGACGCGAGCTGGTCGCGCGGCGACCGCCAGACTACCACGCGAGCCCGAGCGAATCCATTAGTTTTAACCAGTCGATTGACGGCCGGCCCTGGGACGTTCCTGGGTATTTCTGGCGACTTTGTCGGCAGGCTACGCCCGCCGTTAGGTGTCCGGAGCAGCGGCTCCCGCCTTGGCCGAATAGATTCAGCGGCCTGCCGCCTTTTCTTTTCTTAGCACCATGCAGGTGGAGCTGAGTTTGGCCACGACTCGCTGGCGTTCGTCGGTGACGTCGCACTCGACGTAGCCGACGGTGCGGCCGCGGTGGACGACGTGGGCTTCGGCTATCAAGAGGGCGTTCCAGACTGGTCGCAGGAAATTGATTCGCAGGTCGACCGTGGTGAAGGTTTCCCCTTCGCCGAGCGTGGAGGCGAAGGCGTAGCCCATGGCGGCGTCGCCGATGTCGCAGAGAATGCCGCCGTGGAGCGTGCCCATCGGGTTGGCGTGCTGCGGGCCGGCTTGCAGCGTCATCACGGCCCGGCCGTCGCCTCCGGAGGTGATCTCAAAACCGACCAGCTCCGCCACCGGCGCGGTGGGTAGGGGACGTTGGGGCCGTTCGGCGGGAGTCTCGTTCGAACCGCTTTCTTCCGAACCGGGGCTCATCGCGGGTGTCTTTCTTCGCGTCGGGGGTGAAGGGACGTTTCGAGATGCGGGCCGACCGTGCAGAATTACCCGTGCAGAATTACCTGTGCAGAATTGTCGGATCGGCCCGCCGTGTTCGCAAGCCGACGGCTCTGCGTCGGCCATCGTGTTGAAGAGACGACGGTGTTCGTTCGGGCTCGCCTTTTTTCGCGGAGGTGATTTGTGGCTGTGCCGCTACTTTTGGTCGACGCGTTTACCGATGGCCCGTTTTCCGGCAACCCGGCCGCCGTCTGCCTGCTGCCGGCGTGGCGGGACGACCGCTGGCTGCAGAGCCTGGCAGCCGAAATGAAACATTCGGAAACGGCCTATCTCGTGCGAAACGCCGACGGTTTCGATCTCCGCTGGTTTACGCCGACCATCGAAGTGGCGTTATGCGGCCACGCCACGCTGGCTTCGGCCCACGCACTCTGGGAGCAGGGCGTCGTGCCCGCGGGCGCTGCGATTCGCTTCGCGACCAAGAGCGGCACGCTGACGGCCACGCCCCGCGACAGCCGCATCGAGCTCGACTTTCCGCTCAATCCGGAAGAGACCGTCGAGCCGCCGGCCGAGCTGTTGCCCGCGCTCGGCGTGACGGCCTGCTACGTCGGCAAGAGCCGCTTCGACTACCTCGTCGAAGTCGAGTCCGAGGCGATCATCCGCCAAATGACGCCTGACTTCCGCCGGCTGGCGAGCGCTCCCGTTCGCGGCACGATCGTCACCAGCCGTTCGGCCGACCCGCGGTTCGATTTCGTCTCGCGTTTCTTCGCCCCGGCCGCGGGCGTCGACGAAGACCCCGTCACCGGCTCGGCCCACTGCTGCCTCGCCGCCTACTGGCAGAAACGGCTCGGCAAGAACGAGTTCGTGGCGTATCAGGCGTCGCCCCGCGGCGGCATCGTGCACGTCCACCTCGTCGGCGATCGGGTGCTGTTGGGCGGCCAGGCCGTCACCGTGCTCAAGGGCGAGCTGAGCGGCCGCACGGTCGAAAGCGCCGGCTGACTGCGGCTCCGTAGGGCGAGCTGCTAGCCTGCCCGCCGATTTCCAGTCGCTATTCCAACGCCCGATGAACGACAGACTTGGACAAGCTGGCATGGCAGCTTGCCCGACGTGGCACTGGACAAGCTGGCAGCTTGTCCGACGTGGCACGTCCGTTAGTCCCCGTTGAGGCCGCTGTCGGTGAGCTTTTGCCGCAGCGTGGCGCGGTGGATGCCCAGCACCTTGGCCGCGGCGGCCCGGTTGCCGCCGCACCGCGCGAGGACCGCTTTGAGCAGCGGCGGTTCGACGGCGCGGAGGAATCGCTCGAGCAGATCGCCGCCGGCGACGTCGGCTGCGTCGCGCTCGGATTCGCGGTCGAGTTGCTCGGCCGTCCAGTTGGCGGTGGCGAGTTGTAATTCCTCGGCTGACGTGCGGACGACTTTGGAGGACGTGGCCGAGGCCGGGGCGAAGTGATCGGCCTCGATCTCGCCGCCGCGGGCGACCAGGGCCGCGCGCTCGACGGCGTTTCGCAGCTCGCGGACGTTGCCCGGCCAGCGGCGCGAGGCCAGCTCGGCCAGGGCGCCCGCGGACAAATCGGGCGTCCGCCCGTCGCCCGTCGCCGTTCGCAAAAAGGCCCGCGCCAAGAGGGGAATGTCTTCGACCCGCTCGCGAAGCGGCGGCACATGAATGTGGAACACGCCGAGCCGGTAGAAGAGGTCCTCGCGAAATTCGCCTTGCGCGACCAAATCGCCGAGCGCCCGGTGCGTGGCGGCCAGCACGCGAAAATCCGTGCGGCGGGCCCGCGCGTCGCCCACGGGCGTCACTTCGTGCTGCTCGATGGCCCGCAACAGTTTCACCTGGACGGGGAGCGGCACGTCGCCGATTTCGTCCAAAAATACGGTCCCGCCGTCGGCCAGCTCGAGCAGGCCCTGCCGCGCCTGCTCGGCCCCCGTGAACGCGCCGCGGACGTGCCCGAACAGCTCGCTCTCGATCACGCCCTCGCTGAGCGCCGCCAGGCACGTCGGGAGAAACGGAGCGTCCTTGCGGCGGCTGTGCCGATGAATGGCCTGGGCGACCAGCTCCTTGCCGGTGCCGCTTTCGCCGGTGATTAGAACGGGGACGTCGGACGGAGCAACGAGCGCGATCTGCTTGAAGACCGCCTGCATCGCGGGGGACGTGCCGATGAAAATTTCGGACACGCTGGCCGGTTCTTCCGCCGCCGGCTCTGCAGCGATGGCATCGGAACGGCGCAAGGCCCGCCGCAGCACGTCGCAAATCTGTTCCAGGTCGAACGGCTTCGTGAGGTAGTCGTAGGCTCCCTCTTCGAGCGCGCGGACGGCCGTGTCGAGATTGCCGAACGCCGTGATCACGATGATCGGCGCGGGGCCGATGCGGCGACGCAGATCCTGAATCGTCGACAGCCCATCCCGCCCGGGCAAACGGACGTCGAGCACGACGGCGTCGGGCACGGACTGGTCGGCTAGCGCCAGCGCCTCTTCGGCCGACGATGCCACGCTGACGTCGTAGCCCTCGTCGGTGAGTAGCTCGCGAAAGCCCCAGCAAATGCTCGGCTCGTCGTCGACGATCAACACGTGGCTCATGTCAGTCTCGCACGGAGTTCTCGGCCGCGACTCGGCTCTCGCCATGGAGCGAGGCGGCGGCAACCGCGGTGGGGAGATTCATTTCGCGCTCGGTCGTGGCACTTGCCCGCGGACGCTCGGCTGCCAGCGACATCGTGAATCGTGTCTGCCCGTCGAACCGCGCGAACGTCAGGCTGCCGCCGTGCTCCTCGGCGGCCGCTTTCGCCAGTGCGAGCCCCAGGCCGATGCCTTCCGGTTTGGACGTGATAAAGGGCTCGAACATGGACGAGCGCAACGACTCGGGCGGACCGCTGCCCGAATCGGCGACGTGAATCTGCATGTGGCAGCCGGCCCGCTCCGTCGACAGGCGGACGCGTCCGCCGCTGCCGGCCGGTTGCGCGCTGCCGCCGCTGCCGGCGGCCTGCACGGCGTTAAGCACGAGGTTGAGGAGACCGGCCCGCACGCTGTGGGCGTTGGTGACCGTCGGATCGTCGTCGGCCGCGCGCGGCTCGCACTCCCAAACGACGTGCCCGTGCCGCGCCGCGGGGGCGACGAGCCGATCGACCTCCGACACAATTCGTGAGAGTGGCTGCGCGACCGGCGGCTGCTGTTCCGGCTTGCCCAGCGAGAGAAAGCCTCGCACCTGCTCTTCCGTGAGCGACAGTTGCCGCAGTGCTACGTCGAGGCTTTCGTCGTGCTGGCGCGGGCAACGGCGCTGATGCAGCTGCACGGCCATCCGCGCGCCGGTCACCGAGTTGCGAAGTTGATGGGCCAGGCCGCCCGCCAGTTGCGCGAGCAGACGCAAACGCTCGGTGCGGGCGATCTCTTCCTGGTTGGAGGCCAGCCGGTCGGAGAGGCGATTGGCGGACAAGATGAGATCGTAGATCTCGTCGAGCGGCCGCTGCGCGTCGACGTGGCCGAAATGACCGTCGGCCAGCCGAGCGAACAGTCCCTGCACGGCTTCGATCCGCCGCGCCAAGCGCTGCGACAGCCACGCCGAGACGGCCACCATCAACAGGATCGTGACGCCGCCGATCGCGAGAGGCGGCCAGGCCGCCGCCCACTGCGCTTGCCACAGGTTCGACTTGGGATAGAGCACCAGCAGCGAATGCACGCCCGCGTTGGCGTGACCTTTTAATACGGCTAGGTAATACGGTTGCCCGCCGACGCCGATCACCTGGAAATCTTCGAGGCGAGTGGGCGGGCCGGTGACGGGCAGGCTGGCGGGCAGATCAGCCGCGCGGACCGACGCGCCGAGCGTGGAGGTAACGATCGCGCCGCGCTCGTCGAGTGCCAGGTATTCGGCGCCGGAGAGGCCCCGCATCTTGGTGAGCACGTTTTCGGTGAAGGGGAAGCTCGCGTCGTTCAGCGTCGCCACCACCCGTTCGACGCGTTCCATCCGTTCGCGGCTGCTGCGCCGCGCGGCGACTGCCGCCAACAGCACGGCAATCGAGGCGATCGCCACCAACAGCAGCGTCGCGACCGGCAGAAAAATTTGATTGCGGATCGGCCAGCGCATCTAATAGTCGATGTGGCGTGTGACGTCGTGCACTTTGCGGCAGGCGGCTTGGCTTCATCATAGTGCTGCCGAGTGCGTCTGCACACGGGCGGAAGCCGGCCGACGCTGACGATTTTTCTGCCTCGCGCGGCGGAAAAAGCACCCCCGGAACCGGTCGCTTGCGCAAAAGAGCGGCTTTCCGAACGGTCGAACCCCGCGGCACGCCATTTGTTACGTGATGGGCGGAGATCTGCTCCCCGTCGAATCGTTGGCTCGATTCGTCCCCCTGACGCGTGATCCCCGCGTCGTCCGCGCATCGTCCATAGTGTGATCCAAAACGGCGATACGGTAGGCAACATGATCCCCGCCAAAAGAACGATGACCGGTTTCGGACGCCTGGCGTGTCTGGCGCTTGTGGCGACCGTCGCCTTGAGCGGGTGTGGCAGCAAGCCCGGGTATCCGACCGCCAAGCCCGTCGCCGTGCTCGACCGACCGGGCGAGTGCGCCTATTGCCACAAGAAGATCGAGCGAGTCACCGAAGACAATCTGATCACGTACGACGGCGTGCAATACATCGTGTGTAGCGAAGAGTGCGCGGCGAAGCAGAAGATCGCCGCCGACCGTTAGCAAAAGGGCCCATGATGCGCAGGCGAGTGGGATTCACCCTGATCGAACTGTTGGTCGTCATCGCGATTGTCGCCGTGCTGATCTCGCTCTTGTTGCCGGCCGTGCAGGCGGCCCGCGAAGCCGCGCGACGAACGCAGTGCCGCAACAACATCAAGCAGTTCGTGCTGGCGCTGCACAATTACCACGACACCAACTACATGCTGCCGCCCGGGCACCTGGAAACGGGCATGGAGGATCCGCTCCCCGGACAGCCGTCGGGGCAACACCAGATTGGCTGGTTGACCTACCTCTTGCCGCAGTTGGAGCAGCCGGCGGTCTACAAGCTCATTCCGTTCAACGAAATCAATTTCTCCCTCAACATCAACAAGAACACGTACTTCCTTCCGGCGGCCGGACACGTGATCGGGATGTTCATTTGCCCCAGCGATCCGATGAAGCTGGTGAACCTGGCAACGGCGCCGGCCAACTACATGGCCAACCAGGGGATCAACTGCATGTGCCAGTTCAGCACGTGCAGCGGCGTGTTCGGGCACAGCACGTTCACGAAGTTCGCCTGGATCACCGACGGTCTCTCCACGACGATCGCCGTCAGCGAAACGCTGCGCGGGGACAACAACGTGGCCACGCTGGGCGACAACTACATCTCGACCAGCTCGACGGCGGCCAACGCGCAGGACGTCACCACCTGCCAGTCGCTCGCCCCGAATGCATCGGACCGCGGCCTGTCGTGGATCGGCGGACAGCCGCAGTACAACATGTTCAGCACCAATCGCGTGCCGAACGACGTTTTGTACGACTGCCGGGCCCCCAACTACGGCTGCACGAACATGGCGGCCCGCAGCGCGCATCCGATGGGCGTGGTCGTCGGCATGTGCGATGGCTCGGTGCAGTTCATGTCCCAGAACATCGACCTGGCGACTTATCAGGCGCTGGGCACGCGCAGCGGCGGCGAAATGGTCAATGCGAACAACGGCGATTAGTTTTCGCCGGCTGGATTTGCCGTGCATTCCCCCCTCTCCCGGTCCGCCGGGTGAGGGCGGCCGCTCGTAGGACAAGCTGCCAGCTTGTCCCCCTGACCCTCTCCCCATCGGAATGGGGCGAGGGGAACGAAGCAGAGAAAAAATCAGTGGAAGTCGCGTGAGGAGACGCCCAGGTCGGCGATGCGTTTGGTGAGGTCGTCGAGGCGGTTGACCAGGATGTGGATTACGTTGTCCTGGCGCTGCAGGCGGCCGTGGGCCAGCATGGCGGTGGCCGTGCGGGCCGCGTGGTGGTAGCGCTCCCAGACTTCGGGCCGCACGATCAAGTTGGCGAAGCCCGTTTCGTCTTCCAGCGTGACGAAGGTGATGCCGCTGGCCGTGCCCGGACGCTGCCGCATCAACGTCAGCCCGGCGACTTTCACCGGGCGGTCGATAGGCAGGATCGCCAGGTCCGACGCCTTGGCCACGCCCATCCGTTCGAGGCCGGCCCGCAAGAACTTCATCGGATGGTCCTTGAGCGACAGCCCCGTCGCCCGATAGTCGTCCACGACCTCGGCCAAGGGCGACGCGGCCGGCAACGCGACGGCGGGCTCTTCATTGAGTCCAAAGTCCAAAGTCCAAGGTCCAAGGTCGGACGATTCCGAAGATGGGGTGGCGGTCTTTGACTTTGGACTTTGGACTTTGGACTTTGGACTGTCTTGCGCCGGCAGCGATTTCCACAAAGCCCGTCGGCGGCCCACCGTCAACGAGCCAAAGGCATCGGCCTGCGAGAGTCGGGTTAAGACCGCGCTACTGAGTCGCGTGCGACGGGCGAAATTCTCGAACGAAACAAACGGCCCGTCCGCCCGCCGCGCGCAGATCACGTCGACGTGCGCTTGCGACAACCCCTTCACCAGGCGGAAGCCGAGACGAAGCGCCAGAGATATTGGCGGCGGGTCCCCCTCACCCCCGACCCCTCTCCCGCAAGGGGAGAGGGGGGAAGAGGAAGAGTGATTTCTTGCAATTTCTCTCCCCTCTCCCCTCGCGGGAGAGGGGCTGGGGGTGAGGGGGAGCACGTCATCGGTGGTCGAGACTTCCTCCAGCGTCGCATCCCACTCGCTGTGGTTGACGTCGACGGGGCGGATTTCGACGCCGTGGTCGCGGGCGTTGGCGACGAGCTGGGCCGCGGCGTAAAAACCCATCGGTTGGCTGTTCAGCAGAGCGGCCGCGAAGACGGCCGGCTCGTAGCGCTTGATCCAGGCCGACGCGTAAACCAACAGGGCAAAACTGGCCGCGTGCGATTCGGGAAACCCGTATTCGCCGAAGCCGCGAATCTGGTTGAACAGGCGTTCGGAGAATTCGGCCGAGTAGCCGTTCTTGGCCATTCCAGTGAGGAGTTTGTCGCGAAAACGATCCATTTCTCCGGTTTTGCGCCAAGCTCCCATGGCTCGACGAAGTTGGTCGGCTTCTCCCGGCGTGAAACCACCGGCAATCACCGCCAGCTTCATCGCCTGCTCTTGAAACAGCGGCACGCCGAGAGTTTTTACCAGCACACTCTTGATTCGCTCGTCGGGATAATCGACCGGCTCCTCTTTCGCTCGTCTCCTCAAATAAGGATGAACCATATCCCCTTGGATTGGACCTGGGCGGACGATGGCGACTTCAATCACCAGATCATAAAAATCCTTCGGCTTAAGTCGCGGCAGCATGGCCATCTGGCGCGACTCTCGATTTGGAACACCCCCATGGTGTCGGCGCGCTGAATCATCTCGTAGACGCCCGGATCCTCAGGAGGGATTGTTGCCAGCGAATACTTTTGGTCGCGATGTTTGCGAATCAGATCGAATCCCTTGCGGATCGCAGTCAGTATTCCGAGCGCCAGGCAATCGACCTTGAGGATGCCGAGGCTGTCCAGGTCATCCTTGTCCCATTCGATCACCGTGCGGCCGGGCATCGAGGCGTTTTCGATCGGCACGACTTCGCACAAAGGCTTTTGTGTCAGCACCATTCCGCCGACATGCTGCGAGAGATGTCGCGGAAAGCCGAGCACCTGCTGGACCAGGCTATTTAATTGCCTGGCTCGTCGGCGCGCGGGTCGAGACCCGATTCACGGAAGCGGCCGGCGAGCTTTTCGCATTCGTTGTAGTTCTCGAGATTCTTGGCCAGCACGTCGACCTCTTCCAGTGAGTAGCCGAGTGCTTTTCCCACGTCGCGGACGGCCGAGCGCGGCCGGTAGCTGATCACGGTGGCGGTCATTCCCGCGCGGTCGCGGCCGTATTTGTCGTAAACATACTGGATCACTTCCTCGCGGCGTTCGTGCTCGAAATCGATGTCGATGTCCGGCGCTTCGTCGCGCTCTTTGCTCACGAACCGCTCGAACAGGAGATCGATCTTGACCGGATCGACCGAAGTCACGCCCAGGCAGTAACAGATGACCGAGTTCGCCGCCGAGCCCCGCCCCTGACAGAGGATGTCTCGGCCACGCGCAAACTTCACCAGGTCCCAGACGGTGAGAAAATAAGCCTCGTACCGCACCTCTTCGACCAGCTTGAGTTCGTATTCCAGCATTCCGCGGACCTTGTCCGGAATTCCGTCGGGGTAACGCTCCTGTGCTCCTTGCCACACCAGTCGCGACAGGTGCTCGATCGGCGTGAGGCCGATTGGGCACAGTTCCTCGGGATATTCATAGCGCAACTCATTCAGCGAAAACGTGCAGCGATCGGCCAGCTCAACAGTTCGCGAGACGATTTCCGGACACTGAGCGAACAATCGACGCATTTCGTCAGGTGACTTGAGATGCCGTTCGGCGTTGGGGAATCGCCGGTGCCCTAGCTCGGACACGGTAGTGCCATGACGGACCGCCGTCAGCACGTCTTGCAGCGCCTGACGGGACGGATCGTGGTAGTGGACGTCATTCGCCGCCACAAGCGGCAAACGCTGTTGCTTGGCCACGCGCATCATCGATTGCAGGCGCAAACCGTCGTCAGCTCCGTGGAATAGCTCAGCCAGCAAGTGACACCGCTCGCCAAAGACCTCGCGATATCGTGGCAAACATTCCAACGATTCTTCATCGCTGACTTCGGGATGCCGGACGCAGGCCAGCAGTCCGTCGGCGAACTCGGCTACGTCTTCAAAAGTCAGTCGGCAAGTTCCCTTCTCCGCTTGACGGCGATCACGTGTGATGAGCTGCGACAAGCGGCCGTAAGCGGCTCGGTCGGTCGCCAAGAGCACGACAGGAGGCGCGTCAAGAGGAGTGACTTCTGCGCCGATGAGTAGTTTCAGCTCGACTTCTTCAGCCGCGACGTGTGCCCGCACGACGCCGGCCAGGCTGTTTAAATCAGTGATTGCTAGCGCTCGATAGCGCAGCTCGGCCGCCTTCTGCACCAACTCGTCAGGATGCGAAGCGCCTTCGAGGAAAGAAAAATTTGTTTTGCAATGCAGCTCCGCGTAGGGAAAAACAGGCTCGTGTGTGTTCGGCCCGGATTCTTCCGGCGGCGACAGCCGGGCACGGATCCGTTTTGGTGCAGGAGGATCGGGCATCTTATAAGCCGCGCGCAGTCAGCGATCCGCCCAAGGCGGCGCAGATAGCTACGTGCCTGTGTGCCTGTTAAACGCGACGCGGCTAGCCCGCATCAAAATTCTCCGTGAACGAACCACGATCCTTCGTCTCGGGCGTGGAACAACCACAGCCGTTGGCCATCTTCAGTGTCGGCCCGGAAGTAATCGCGGTGGACGGCGGGGAAACGCCACCAGCCGGTTTCGATTCGTTCCGGACCTTCGCAGTGCACAATGAGTTGATCGCGATTGGCCCAGTGCAGGCGAATGGGAGGCCCGTGAGGGACGACCGAAAAAACCTCCACCGGCACCGGCTCGGGAAACAGCCGCACCGGCCGCCGCGGCAGCGACTCGCGAACGAAAGAGCCGCGCACGAAGTAAGCGGTTTTTTGTTCTTCTTGTCCCTGTGCTGAACGTCGTTCCTGAGCTGAACGACGGGCCCGCCGCGGCCGCTTCGTTGTCGGCGAGTCTTTTAAAGGAGAAGTTTGCTCCGCCAGGGTCGCGTACTCGACGGCCCGTTCGGGCTGATAGTCGGGAGCCAAGCGCGGACAGAGCACGGCCCGCGGGCCGAGACGATTGCTCAACCGGTTGAGGAGCGAATCGAGATCCCGGCGGGCGTGGCGATGTTCGGCCGACTCGAATAAGGCTGACTGGTCGGCATCCCGAGGCGCGGTGCGGACCACGCGCAGCATCGCACCGGCCAATCGACCGCGTAGCTGCACCCGCTCGAGCTGCAGTCGCAGCAGCTCCCGCAGCCGCTTGGAATCGAGGCTGGGGCGGACGAGGCCGACGGTGAATCGCGTCGGCTCGTGGCCGGAAACCGTCAGCTCGATGTCGAGCTGCAGAATACCGGCGTTGCGCCGTTCGAGCGGTTTCATCACCCGTTCGAGCAGACGCTGCAAGATGATTTCGATCGCCGCCCGGTTTTCGAGCGGCGGCTCGCAGCCGTACGCGGCTTCGATCGGCTCTTCCGGCCGCTCGGGCACGAGAGGCTCGGGAATTTCTCCCAGCGCCTGGTCGAGCCGTCGCAGAATTTCCGGACCGAACCGGGACGGCAACGTTTCCCGCGGCAGGGCGGCGACGTGGCCGATGGTCGACAACCCCAGGGAGTGCAGCACTTCCGCGACATTCGCGGAGATGCGCAGCGCCTCGACCGGCAGCCGGGCTAGCGCTTGTGCCGAACGACCGGGAAGCACGATCAGCGGACCGTTCGCCGTGCGCGTCACCGCCCAGGCCGCGCCGATCGTGTCGGCCACGGCCGCGCGGGCGAGGAATCCCCAATCCCGAAAGTCGGCCACCACCTGCCGCACCATCCGCGGCTCGCCGCCGAAGAGATGCGCGCCGCCGGTGATGTCCAAGAAGAGCGAAGCGGGAGTTTCCGACTCTTCGAGGCCGACGAGCGGACTGTAGCGACGGCAGCGATGAGCCAGGGAACGGAGGAGTCCAAGGTCCAAAGTCCCAGGTCCAAGGTCGGGAGACGCTGTCGTGTCAGTCTTTGACTTTGGACTTTGGACCTTGGACTTTGGACCCGCTTGTTCGTCAGGCGCGAGCCCGCTTGGGCACGGTGGCTGGAGACGTTGGAGCAATCGGACGCACAGTATTCGTCGCATCGTCGTATTCCAAGAGAGCGAACCTTTCGCCGGCTGCTCCTCGTCGGCAACGAAGGACTTCGACACGCCAACGCCGTGCGGACGATGGGTCTCCGTCGCCCATCGTCTCGATTCCCAGTCGCACGTCGCTCCAAGAAGGCTCGCCCCGCGCGGTGGGGGGGCGAATCAAAAAACCGAGACCCCCGCCGCGCTCGACCGAGAGTTGCAATCTTCGGAAGACCCGCGCGGAAAGTTTTTGCAGGCGACAGAAAGTGACGGCCACGCCCCGCGAGGCCAGCGCCTGCTCGAGGGCCCACAAAGTTTCCACGCTGTCCGCGGCCGGACTTTTCGACCGCTTCGCCGTCGCGCGCTTTGCTGGTGCGCTCTCTGTGCCTGCGCCGTGCCCCGCGGCTTTTCCCGGGCGGACGACGATCAGCCGCTCCAGATCGATTCCCAGGGCGGCCGCCGCGGGAGGGTACAGGCTCTCTTCATCGTCGATCACGATCAGCACCCGGTCTTCGCCGAGAGCCGCGCGGGCCGCCAGGAACGCGAGCTGATCGGCCGAACCTTTTCCCGCCACCCACTCGATCAGCGTTCCCCCGCGAAAGCCGGCGTCGGGCAGGAGGTGATCGAGCATTTCGATGCCGCTGGAAATTGTGTCGCCGGTCCCGCGAACCGGATGTGAACCGCGCTCCAGTTTTTGCAGCTGATCCGCCAACCGCCCCAACGTGAGCGTCCGCGCAAGAGCCGGATCACTGCCCAGTGAGCTGTCCGTTGCACCGCGCGGTGGGAAATCGCTGCGCGATGCGGAGGGGACTGCCTGGGGCGTGCCTCGGGTGACGCAGTCGACCGCTCGTAGGGGTGAGTTGTCCGTCATAACATCATGTATACATTTGTATCGTACTGCGTCAAGCCAGAAAATGAGTGGTTTTTTGCGGAAATTTTCGGCGGCGGGCGGCTCCGTAGGGCAAGCTGGCATGGCAGCTTGTCCACTGGCCGCGGACCAACTGGAAAACGCGGGCGGGCTCTGTTAGGTTACGGAGCTTGAAAACCGGCGATCGTAAACGCCAAGCGTGCGGCGTAAATCGTGCTCTCTTGGGCACTTAAGGAAGGCGATTGTGAGTCTCGTGCTCGAAGCAAAACCCCAGGCGATTTCCGGTGTCAGTGCGGGAACGGAAGCCGAGATCATGACGGCTTATCCGACGCTGGCGGCGACCGGCTTGGGTCGGGCCATCGGCAGCCTGTGCGACGCGGTGCCGCTGAAGACCTACGGCATTCCCTGGTGGCGGATGATGGTTGCGGCCGTGCTGGCGTTGGTGGTGGTGCCGATCGCGGGAACGATCGGCCTCGTCCTGTATTTCGTCACCAAGATGACGGGGCAGCGGTTCGTGCTGACCAACCGCGCTCTGCAGGTGCGGCAGATGATTGGCGTGCGGCTCAACTCGCAGGCGTCGCTGTCGGACATCAAGAGCATCGACATCCAGGAGTTGCCCGGGCAGGCCTTCTACAAGGCGGCCGACCTCCTCGTGAAGGGGGGCGACGGTAAAACCCTGGTGCGGCTGGAAGGCGTGCAACGCCCCGCCGTGTTCCGCCAAACGATCCTGGAAGCCCGCGACGCGCGGCAGCAGGTCGAAGAATCGCTGAAGGCGATCCAGTCGCGGAAGATCTGAAACGCGGCGAGGTGCTCTTTCTGGGTGCCACTGGCGGCTCTGGCCGCCAGTGGCACCCGAGCCAGAAGACAAAGACAAACGGAGACGCGCCAATAAAAAAGCCCACGGATCGCTCCGTGGGCGGCGGCACACTTGGCTTATTCGTCGATGCCGAGGCGGTAGCGCAGTTGTTGGAACTGCTCGAAGTATTCCTCGCTCGACGAGTGAACGTGTTCGGCTTCGGTGATGAACTTGATTTCTTCGTTGCAGCGGACGCCGTAGTTGCGGAAGACCCGCTCGAATTCGCTGAGGTTCTTCCCGTACATGATCAGGAGCTTGTGTTCGTCGAACTGCACCTCGAAGGGAATCCGCGGGTTGAGCACCGCGATGCCCAGGCAGCCATCGTTGAGCAACAGCTCTTCGAAGTCGTACAGCGTGCTCTTGAGGACCGGCAGGTCGATGCTCTCGCGATACAGGTCCTGGTGTCCGTTGTTCCGCTCGTGGCTCGTCTCGAGCACCATGTCGACTTCGTTCCCCAGCGGTTCGAGGAGGTCGAAGAACAGGTCGAGAACGGTTTCCTTGGAGGCGGCCCCCATCACCACGGGGATTTTGATGCCCGTGTCCGAGTCCTGGTAGACGTCGTGCCGGTAGCCCGACTGAGGAACGACTTGCAGATCGTACGAGGGACGGACCGCGTCGGTGAGAACGAAGCTGCCGTAGCGCGCGATATTCAGATGCGCCTCAAGCTGCTCCTCGGAGACGTTCTGAAAACTGCTCCGCTGAGGCGGGGCGGCCCCTTCCCGATCGGTGCTGGGCAAGAACCGTTGCAAGAAGCTCATCAGTCGACTTTCCCCAAAAAGGGCATTCACTCGGCTCGAGGGCTGGACCGGAAGGGGCAGGATCCGGGCGGCCCGTCGATGTTAAGGAAATCTAGCACGCAATTTTGGCCGCAAGGGCCGCCGGCCCAGCGCCTTGGTTTTTTTCCCGTTCCGGCTCGGCGCAGCGGCACGCTCGTGCCAGCTACGGCAACCTGGACGGGCGCGCAACCAGTCCGTTTCTGACGGTCACAACGTTTTGACCCCCGGCCCCCAGCATCACTCTGCAGGCCGGCGGCGGCAGTCCCCTAGATCGCCCCCCCGATCACCCCCCCAATCACTCAGTGCCTTCCAGCATGCACCATCGCTACGCACGGAGACGGATCGGATCATTGCCGCGGAGACGGTCCGGAAGGTGTGTAGCGAGCCTGTCCGACTCGTCTGTGCAGAGTCTGTCGGCAGACTCGGCCGGGCACGATCGACCTGGCCAATTCGAGCGGGGTCCAACTCGTCTACCGGCAGTTTCCCGCCCGCGATATACTCCCCGCCCCTGCCTGCGGACCGAGGAGACGAATTTCGATGCGCACGATCGCCGTCATGAATCAGAAGGGGGGCGTCGGCAAGACGACCACCAGCGTGAACCTGGCGGCCGGGCTGGCGCGGGCGGGCCGTCGCGTCTGCCTGATCGACCTCGATCCGCAGGGGCACTCTTCGCTGCACTTGGGCGTGGAACCCGTCGGCGACATCCCCACCATCTACCAGGTCTTCGCCGGCGAGCAGACGATGGCGCAGGTGCGGCGAATGGTCGCGAGCAACTTGTGGGTCGTGCCGTCGAACATCGACCTGGCCGCGACCGAGATGGAGCTCGCCGACGTAGCGGGCCGCGAGCTGATCTTGCGACAGACGCTCGACACGATGCTGGCATCAGAACCGTACGACTATGTGCTCATCGATTGTCCGCCGTCGCTCGGCGTGCTCACCGTGAATGCGCTCTCCGCCGTGCGCGAGATGTTCATTCCGCTGCAGCCGCACTTCTTCGCGCTGCAGGGTCTCTCGAAACTGTTGGAGACGACGGCGCTGATCACGCGGCGGCTGAACCGCGCGTTGCGCGTGACGGGCATCATCCTTTGTCTTTACGAAACGGGAACGCGCTTGGCCGCCGACATCACCGACGACCTGACGGCGTTTCTCGACAAGAGCGATGCCGACGCGCCGTGGGCGCACGCTGCCATCTTCCGCAGCCGCGTGCGCCGCAACATCAAGCTCGCCGAGGCGCCGAGCTTCGGGCAGTCGATCTTCGAGTACGCGCCGACTTGCGGGGGCGCAACCGACTACCTGGCCCTGGTCGACGAGATCATGCTCGCGGAAACGGAAAGCTCGCAGCCGCGAAACGTGCGGGTCGCCTGAGCGCGGCCGAGCGTCGCCCCGATTCTGTTCGACAAAATCCGGTCGAGCGGCGCTCTTCTGGGCAGGGCCAGTGATTGTTTCCCGCTCTGAACGGGAACTTTGCGGCTTAGCCGGGCGTCTCAGCTGGGGGAAACCTCATTTCCCGCGAGGTGCCGCACGCGGATTTCTCGTCGCATTTCTTCCCCAATTCCGCGAGACTGACTGGCAGAATACGCCGGACCTGACGTAGATAAGGTCGGACGCCGCTTGGGCCGCGGCCTGCGGTCGGGCCGCGCGCCGGTTCGATCGCCGGATCGATGTGCAAGTTATTGCTGCGATCCGTTCGGCAACATCTTTCGCCGCCGCGTGCGGCATCAGAAAAAAACTCATGCCACCACCCACTGATTGCCGCCGTACGACTGTCGACCGATCTCCGGTGATCGACCGGTTTGTGTAGGGGCTTGTGATGAACCACGCAGTGCGGAATTGTTCGTCGTCTGAGTTGTGCCGTCTCGAATTTGTCCGGCGCGGATTTGCCCGACGCAGATTTATCCGGCGCGGATTGCTGTTCGCGATTGTGTGGGCGACAGCCGTTGCACCGCTCGCCGTGCAGGCGGCCGACGAGCCGCCAGTAAAGCCGGCCCAGCCGACTCCAGTGCTCGTTCACAATGCCGCCGGGTTAATCGACGCGGCGCCGGCGGACGCCGGCAAGACTCCGCTGGCCGCCTCTGCGACGTGGGAGAAACTGATCTACGTCCCCTATCGCGCGCTCAAGAGCGTGCTGCAGGATCCGAAGGCGGCCGCCATCGTGCCGCTGGACGAATATCTGCGCTGGCTCCAATCCAATCGCGGGCCGGCCACGCGGTTGCCCATCGCCGCCGTCCTCACCGAAGCGCACTACAACGCGAAGGTCGACAAAGATGTCGTACGAATTCACGGCGTGCTCACGATCCAATCGCTGGAGAAGCACTGGTCGGGCGCGACCGTCGCCTTTGGTGACGCGGCCATCGGCAAGATCGCGTCCGAGAAAGATCGCGTGCTGGTGAGTGGCTTGGGCCGCGGTCTCTACGCGCTGCTCGTGCCCGATGAGGGCACGTATCGCGTCGAGCTGGAGCTGACGACGGCAGTCCGCACGTCACCCGAGGGGCGCAGTTTCGACTTCGATTGTCCAACCGTCGGCATCTCGACCTTCGACCTCACCGTCGCCGAGCCCGACCAGGCGATCGAGCTTGTGCCGCGACCGGTGATCGAAGCGGCCGACTCGCCGCAGGGGCAAACGCGAATCAAAGCCAACCTGGCGTCGACGCCGCACCTCGTGGCGCGTTGGCACCCGCGGACGAGCACGCGGCCCGACTCGGAGCTCTTGATGGCGGTCGACAACGTGCTCGCGGTGACGATCGGCGACGGCGTAATCCACAGCGACGCCACGCTGACCTACAAAGTTCTCAAGGGCGAAACGAACCGATTGAAGCTTGCCGTCCCCGTCGACGATCGCATCCTCGACGTGTCGTCGCCGCAGGGAGGCGTGCGAGCCTGGAAGGCCGCCAAGGAAGCGAATCGTCAGCTCGTCACGGTCGATCTGCTGTCAGCCGTTTCGAAAGAAGTCGTCGTCGAGGTCCACACCGAACGGCCGCTGCCGGCCGACGGCTTCGACGTCGCGGGGGTCGACGACCAGGGGAAAGTGCTGGGAATCCACGCGGTCGACGTGCTGCACGAAAGCGGTCGGCTGATTGTCGCCCACCGCGAAGGCACCGACGTCTCCACCCTTTCGGAGAAAGGTGTCGTGCAGATCGAAGCCACCGACGTCCCGCCGGCCAACCGTGGGCCGAACGCCCACTTCTACAAGTTTTATAGCCCCGCCTTCCGTCTCCGCGTCGAGGCGCGAGCCGTCGAGCCGCAGATCGTTTGTGCGCAACGTGCCCAGTTCGTGCTGCGCGAGGACGAGCTGCGCATGAACTCGCTTTTGAACTACGAAATCACGCGGACGGGCATCTTCGAGCTGGACCTCAAGGTGCCCGACGGGCTCTCGATCGACGCCGTCGAGTCGCCGGCGCTGCGAACCTATCGCGTCGATGCGGCCAGCCACAAGCTGATCGTCTCGCTCAACGAAAAGCAGCAGGGCTCGATCGCGCTGACTGTCACCGGTCATCGCGACATGCCGGCCGCTGGTGACCTCGATCTTCCCCTTTTGGAGCCGCTGGGGACCTTCCGCGAAACGGGCCTCCTCGGCGCCTTCGCTCCGGAAGGAATCGAATTGGTCGCGGACGACAGCAAGCTGGCCGGTGCCCATCCCGAGCCGCCGGGCAGCCTGTCGCCGCCGCGCGACACGCGTCCCGCGGGAAGCTGGTCTTATCGCCATCGTCCCGTGACGATCCACGTGCGGGCCGTCCGCAAGCCCACGCGTCTCACGGCGCGGGCGGAAACCACGATCAATGCCCGCCAGGACTCCGCCACGCTGACGGCCCGTGTGATCTTCCAGGTCGAGAACGCGGCCGTCGACACGTTCCGCATCGCCGTGCCGCAGGCGGCCGCCGACCGCGTGCAGATCCAATCGGAAAACGGCGAGGCCGGCGTGAAGCAGCAGATCCGCGACGAAAAGGCGGCCGATGGCTTCGTCGGCTTCACGATCACACTGCAGAAGAAAGTCACCGGCTCTCAGCCCTTCCTGGTCAAATATGATCTCAAGCCGGCGACCGCGTCCGACGCCGCCGCCAAGACGGGCGAGCATGCCGCAGCCGCCAAGGCCGAGTTTGTCGCGCCGCTGCCGCAAGCGCAGGGCCTGAAGAATGCCGACCAC
The DNA here is from genome assembly GCA_963800135.1 of uncultured Planctomycetaceae bacterium. Lineage (GTDB taxonomy): Bacteria > Planctomycetota > Planctomycetia > Planctomycetales > Planctomycetaceae > DASPSM01. The sequence continues at coordinate 1,459,845 of CAWCZR010000004.1, forward strand.
ACCGATCGCGTGCCGCTTGCCCGCGTCGACGGCGAAGTCAGCGTCACGAAAGACGCGTCGCTCTCGGCCGCGGCCACCGCTACCGGCGGCGACGTCGAAGCCATCGACGTCCGCGAACTGACGCATCTCGATCACAACGGCTACCTCGCCTTTCGCTACGAACGACAGCCGGTCGAAGTGCGGCTGTCGCTCGTGAAGTATGGCGTGCAGCCGGTGATGGAGACGGTCGTCTCGCGGGCTCTGTTCGAGGTCGTCATCGCCCGCGACGCCACGGCTCTTTATCGCTGCCGCTATCTCCTCAAGAGCAGCCAGCGGCAACGGCTGGCCCTCGAGCTGCCGGCCGACGCGCAGCCGCTCGGCGTCTTTCTCGATGGCCGCACGCTGTCGCTGGAGACCGATCCGGCCGCTGCGCATTCCGACCAATGGAAATCATTCTTCGTCAACGTGGTGCGGCCCACGTCGTCCGACGAGCCGATGCATCTGGCCGTGCAGTTTCGCCGACCGATCAGCCCGACGCCGTTCGAATCGCTGGCCGGGGGCACGCTGGCCCTCTATTTCCCGCGGCTCGGTGGATCGGACGAACACGTGGCCGTGCAGCAAACGCGGGCGGCCATTTGGATTCCCAAGGACTTCTCCTTCGTGCAAACGCCGATCGGCTTTCTGCCCGAATCGCAGACGCTGCAAGTGCTGGGACGCTTCGATCTGACGTCGGTCGGGCCCACTCCGTCTGACCTCGATACCTGGATCGGCGGCAGCCGCGGGGCGCTCTTCGAGTTCCCGCTCGAAGGCGACGCGCACGTTTACAACCGCGTCGGGCCGGCCGAATCGATCCAGCTGACGTGGGCCCGCATGCCGCTCGCGACGATCGTCGTCAGCCTGGCCGTCGTCATCATGGGTTGGCTCCTGCGACGCTGCCGCTGGGAAACTTTGGCGACGCTGGTGCTTTTTGTGGTGCTGGCTGCCGCTCTTGGCGCCCTGGTCGATCGCGAGCTGGTCTGGCACGCGATCCTGGCCGCACGGTTCGGGCTGACGGCGCTCGCCGCGATTTGGATCATCGAGGCCTTCCGCCGCGCATCGATACGACGCCCAGTCACACCGACACCGACGAGCACGCCGCCAGCCGCCGCCCCGGCAGCGGGAGGCAGCAATGTCTAAGAGCACCTCATCCCAGACGCAAGCAGTTCCGGGTGGCACTGGCGGTTCGTCCGCCAGCGTCCTCAAGAGACGCTCAAGGAGAAAACACTGGCGGACTGGTGGCACGACCGGCCTGAATCCACAGGTTGGGTGCCATGCCCACGGCTCGGCGTGGGCATGCATTGCCGGACATGCCCACCCAAAGCTACGGGCATGGCACCCATCATTCCAGGCCGGTCCATCCTCGAGCTGCCGGTGCCACCCACTCGCTCTGAAAGCATGCTTAGCGGTCGCGCTGGCCGGTTTCGCGATGCCGGCATTGGCCCAGACATCCGATTCCGCCCCCCCGATGCGGCCGAGCGAAGTTTATGTTCCCAGTTCGGATTTGGATGCGATCCTCGGCATGGAAAAGCGGGGCGTGCTCCTGCCTCGCGCAGGTTCGAGGAGCTGCTGAAGAAGGCCGAGCAGAACGCCCGCGAAACGCCCGACGTCCCCAACGGTATCACGGTCATCAGTGCCGATTACCAGGGACGGATCGTCGGCTCGCAACTGCTCCTCGCCGCGACTGTCAAATTGAACCAGGTGACTGACGGTTGGCGATTCTTGCGCTTGCCGCTGACGGGCGTGGGTCTCGAGTCGGCGTCGCTCGATGGGAAGCCGGCGTTGCTCGGAGCCAAGGGGACCGACCCTGTGCCGCACCTGTTCAGCGATCATCGCGGCCCGCACACGTTGCTCTTCGAGGCGGCGGTGCCGCTTGCCGTCTCCGGAGGCGAACGGGAAGCGACTTTTCGCCTGGGCGACCTGCCCGTCGGCACGCTGAGCCTCGAGGTGCCTGCCAACCAGCGGTTGCTCGTGGGCGGCCGCGCGCTCGAGCGCCCCAGCCCGCTCGACAAGCCGGCCACCTACTCGATCGCCGTCGGCGGCTCAGCCGAAATCCATTTGAAACTGATCGATCGCAGCCTCGAGCAGACCGCCGATCGACTCCTCTTTGGCACCACAATCTATCGCCTCAACGTGTCGCTCGGCGACGCCGCGTGGCAAGCCGTCACCACGCTCGACGCGCGGGGGACGCCGGTAGGCAAGCTCGCCATCGGCATTCCCGAGGGTTTGCGAATCACGGCCGTCACCTCGACAGGGCTCGACTCGTGGAAGCTAGCGGCCGCCGCGCCGCAAAAACCGGCCACGCTCGAATTGGCCTATCGTCAGCCGTTCACCGGCAAGCGGACGATCCAGTTTCGTGGCGTGCTGCGGCCGGGAGCCGACCGTCGCTGGCGGGTTGAATCGCTCAAGATCGACGGCGCGACCGCGCACCTGGGACACATCGAGATCGCCTCGCCGCAGGACTTGAGGCTGCGGATCGACTCGACGACCAATCTGCGGCCCCGGTCGCAGCCCGTCGCAATGGTGGACGCCGCAGCAGCTCCCGACGTCGCGCCCCAGTCGCCGCAGACGAACGCTGCCGCCGGTGAGCCCATGGCGCCTGCCGCGGCGAACCGCCGCTCCGCTCCGCAACGGCCTGTGCCCGCGCCGCTACTGGCGTCCCTGAGCTACGACGCCTGGAACGAGCAGTTTGCGATCGCCTTCGGCGTCGAGGCCAAGGAACGCGAGGTGCTCGCCAACCTGCTGACGTCGCTCGAAATCTCTCCCGAGGGACCGCAGCTGCAGCTGGCCGCGTCGCTGCAGAGCTTGAATCGGCCGCCGTTCGACATCGAAATCACCCTGCCGGCCGAATGGACGCCCACGAGCGTGCTCATCAACCGCCAGCCGATCGAATGGCGCGAGCTGTCCGCCGAGGCGGGCACGCAACACCTGCTCATCACACTGCCCCGCCCGGCGGCGCCCGGTCAGCCGATCGCGCTTGCGCTCAACGCGCAGAAATCGGTGTCGAATTGGCCGATCGACGAGACGGGGATCGAGCTGCCGCTGCCGGAAGTCCGAATTCTCAAGACGGCCGCCGTCGCCGGCACCTACCTCATTCGCGCTGGCGACGATTTCGAGCTGACGCCGTCGGACATCAAGGGGCTCGATCCGGCCCATCTCAACCTGCCGCGGGAGCGGATCGGCTTTCGCTATCAAGACACCCGCTTCTCCGGGAAGCTCAAGATCGCCCGGCGGCCGGCGCGACTTTCGGCCGACATGCTGCTCGTCGTGCGGCTCGACCGGGCCGCCTTGCGGACCCGCGTCCGCACCGCCATCGAGGCCCGCGGCGGCGGCTTCCGCCGGCTCGACCTCTTCCTGCCCGAATCGGCCAGCAAGGACATCCGCTTTCAAACCGACGCGGGCGAGGTGGCACTCGCCGACCAGTCGGTCTCCGAACCGGTCCGCGGCGAGCGGCACTGGATGCTCACTTTCGAGCGCTACGTGCAGGGGACCGTGCATCTCACCGCGCTGATCGAAACGCCTCGCGGCAACGCGGCCGAGTTTCGCGTGCCCGAGCCGCGCTTGGCCGGCGTCGCGCGGCACAGCGGCATCGTCGTCGTGCGGGCGGCGCCCGACCAGCAACTGCACGTGACGGCCACCGGCGCCGACAACCAGCCGCTGACCGAGGTCGACCAGGCCGACCTGCCGACTCAGCCGGGGGACACCGACGACCGCACTGTGGCGGCCTACCGCTTCGTCCAGCCCGACAACCGCGTGACGTTGACCGAATCCCGCTACGCACCCGTCGGCGTCGCGCGGGCCGTCTGCACGCAGTGCGACATCCAAACCATCGTTCCCGCGACGGGCGAATGCCAGCACACCGCGAGCCTGCGGTTCTTGGCGACGGGCGTGCAAAGCCTCCGTCTGACCTTACCGGAGGGGGCCGACCTATGGGCCACGTTGATCGACGGCGAGCCCGTCGAAGTGCGGCGCGGCCAATCCGGTTACGAGCTGCCGCTGAAACCCGCATCGGATCCCGAAGCACCCCGCGTGCTTACTTTGTTTTATGCAACGAAGGCTCCCGCCGGCAGTGCGACGACTGCGGATCAATCCCCCGCCGACCAACCACGCGAGACGGGGGACTCGGCCACCAACGCGGCGACCAACTTGGCGACGTCGTTGCCAGCGGGCAGCCCGGATGCGGTCGCCACGCGCCGCTTTCAACAGGCGCCGCCAGTCGTCTCCGTCGTGGGCAATTCCGGTGCGGCGGAACGGATGGAAATGCTGCACCAGACCTGGACGCTGCATTACTCGCCCGACCTGGCCGTGCGGCAAAGCTGGGGCGCCTTCAGCCCCAATTGGTGGCTGACCGATCGCGGCGTGCTGAGCCAACTCGTGCAGGATCTGGGCGACGTCACGACGGTCGACGCCGGCTGGAGGCTGCTCGAATTTCTGGGCGTCGTGGTGCTGATCTGGCTCTGCGTGCGGGGTTATGAGCGGTGGGGAGCCGGCGGCATCATTTCGGCCTGCGTCGTCGTCGCCATCATCGCTTGCGTCTGGCTGTCGACGATGGTCGTGTCGGGACCCGAAATGCGAAGCGCGGCAAAGTTCGAGCCGGCAACGAAAGACGCGAGAGGGGCCACCGACTTCGCGCACGCCTATGAATGGGATCGAGCCGCCGAGGCCGCGAAGAAGGCTCCCGCGAAACCCATCGCGCGTATGCCGGCGAGATCGGACAAAGGAGTGGGAGGCGACCTAGGCGGATTTGCGAAGCGGCTGGGCGATCGACCAGAAGTGAAATCCGATGAGTCCGCCAACAATCCCTTTGCCTCTCCGGACACGGCACCGCCGCCCCAAGCTCCGGCGGCGGGAGAGACTCCACCGATGCAACAGGCGGCACCTGCGCCGGCGCCCCCCAAAGTCGCACAGCCGGGCGCCCGGTTGTCGGTCGCCGTTGCTTTCGATCCGCCCGCGGACTCGCATCATCGCACGTTCGAGTACCTGGGCCGCGATGCGGTTGCCGCGGGCGGGCCCCTGCTCGACGTCGAATTCGAGAGCGTGGCCGCGCGACGCGTCTTTTCCACTGCGCTAGCGGCGCTCGTCACGCTCGTCTTCTGGTTGCTGCGGCGGCGGACCTGGGCCGTCAAAGGAACGCTCGCCGCGTTCGGCCTGCTCGTGCCGATCGCGCTGGCGGCCGTCGTGCCGATCAGTGTCGAAGTCTGGCTGGACGGAATTTTTCTCGGCGCCCTAGGCGGGACGGTCCTCTGGCTGATTTACCAGATGCCGAACGTCGGCCGCGGCTGGACCAATCGGGCAGCGGCCTCCTCGAAGAGCGCTTCTGGGCGTCCGCTCGGCGCGGCGGGCACGGCCGTGTTGCTCGCGGCGGCAATCGTCGGCGTGGCGACCGCGGCTCGCGGCGACGACCAAACGCCCAAAGCGAAAACCGCCGGCCCGATCGTCATCCCGCGACCGCAGCCCCCGACCGGCGGCACAGTCACAGGTGGCACGGCGATCGTGCCCTACGATTCCGACCACGACCCGCTGTCCGCAGAGCGGGTGCTGCTCGAACAGCGGGCGTTCCTGGAACTGTGGAACCGCGCGCATCCGGAGCAGCCGCTGGGCACGCATCCTACAGCCGAAGCCTTCGTGACCGAGGCCCTGTATACGGCCCGCGTCGTGCCCGAGGCGCGCGACGCAAAGGCGACCGCATCGCCGGATCGAGGCCGCGTGACCGTCTCCGGGCACATCGTGCTCTTCTCGCGCAGCGATCGGCCGCTGCGCGTGGCACTGCCGTTGCAACACGCGGCGCTGCAAAGCGCAAAACTCGACGGCCAGCCGGCCCTGCTCGTACCGCATCCGCAACCGATCGGTGAAAAAACGCCGACGCAGCAATACGACGCCGTGCTCAAGACGGCCGGCGCGCACATTCTCGACGTCGAGCTGGAATTGCCGGCCCGCGTCGCCGGGCCCAGCGGCGAATTCACGATCGGCCTGCTACCGGTGGCAAGCGGCCGTCTCTCGTTCGAGCTGCCCGCCGGCGCCAAGAGCGTGCGGATCAACGGCAACGACGGCGGCTATCGGCGGCGGACGGACGGCGGCAAGACGTGGATCGACGTGTCCATCGCGACGGCCGGCCAGCTGTCGCTCGCCTGGCAGCCGGCACAGGAAGCCGGCTCGGTCGCCCGCTCGATCGAATCGTCGGCCCGCACGCTGGCCGTGCTCGACGACGCCGGCTTGCGGACGGTGAGTCAGTTCTCGCTGCAAGTCCGCCAGGGAGGCGTCTCCGAGCTGTCGTTCGCGCTGCCCACTGGCGCCAAGCTGCAGACTGTCCGCGGCAGCGACGTCGTCGGCTGGAAGATCGAGGGGAACGACCCGTCCCGCAAACTGACTGTGTCGCTGCGTCGGAGCGTCACCGGGGAAACGGGACTCGAGCTGGATCTGTTTCAGGCACTCTCGGTCAACGAATCGCCCGTGCCTGTACCCGTGCCCGTGTCCGTCGGGCTGCCGGCGCCGCTCGGCGTCGTGCGGGAGACGGGAGTCGTCGCGCTCTGGGCCGGTTCGCAGTTCGACGTCCGCGGTCCCAATTTGCCCGGCGGCACCCGGGTTGGCGTTCGCGAGTTCCCACTGGCCACCTTCGACCAGGCCGGCGCATCGGCCACGGATGAGCCCGGGATGTTCGAAGCGGCCTTCCGCTACAACTCGCGGCCCGCGGCCTTTGGATTTACGGTCGCGCGACGCAGTTCGAAGACCGACGTGTCGGCACTCTACGGCGTGCTGGTGGGACGCCGCAAACAGACGCTGACGACCCGCTTCCACATTCAGCCGACGGGCACCGCGCTGACGCAGGCGCAGTTCCGGCTGCCGGCCGGCTTCCTCACGCTGTCGGTCGAGGGGTCTCCGTTCATCTCCGATTGGTACGTGAGCGGCGTCGCCGGGGCGAAAAACCTCGTCGTCGAGTTCGCGTCGCCCCAGTCGTCGCCGTTCGACCTGGCGATCAGCGGCACGGTGGCCAAGAACCCGGACGACGCCAAGACCACGCTCGACGTGCCCACGCTCGCCGGAGCCCGCCGCGCGGAGAGCCGCCTGGCCGTGTGGCTCGACGGCTCGTACCAGGCGACGATCGGCGAAGCGGCCGACTGGAAGTCGATCGGTCCGAGCGAAATCCCGGCCGACATGAAGTCGCTGTTGCACACGCCGCCACAGTTCGCGTTCGAGACGCGGCGAGCCGAGCCGGCGGCCGTTTCGCTCGACTTGGCGCATGCCGTCGCCCGCCTTTCGGGCGATAGCGCCACGATCGTCACCGTCACCAACGCGGCCGTCTTCTACACGGTGGCTTTGCATTGGAACATCACGCAGGCCACCGCCGACACCTTCGTGCTGACGATGCCCGACTGGCTCGCCTCGCGGCTCGATCTGACCGATCCCCACGCCGAAAGCGCGTCTAACCCGCGGCGGCGCGAGACCGTGTCGACGTCGCTCCCCAACGGGCGCGTACGTTGGGCCGTCGAGCTGCAAGAGCCGGTGGCCGATCAGCTCTTTCTGACGGCGACGGCCGTGCTGCCGCTCCCCAAGGACGGCAAGATCGTCGCGCCGACGATCGGATTCGAGAGCGAAGAATCGTCCGGCGTCGAACGCCGCTTCGACCCCCTGGCGACGCAGCGGCATTTTGTCGTGCTCGTGAACCAGTCAGCCGCGCAGCTGACCGAGGCAGCCGGCAACCCGATCGAAACGGTCGAGCGAAGCAGCTTGCCGATCCAGCTCGACGCGCAGTTGCTCCGCGAGGCGATGCTCGTCGGACGGCTCACGCGCAGCGACGTCGCGGCGACTTGGCGACTCGATCGGCCGGCCGTGCGCCGCGGCCCCGCGGCCTTCGTCAATCTCGCCGACCTGATCACGGTGCTCGAGCACGGCGGCAGCTGGCGGACACAGGCCACCTATCGGGTCAAGAACGTGTCGCGGCAATTCCTGCCCGTCGAGATCCCCGAGCAATCGGAGATTCTCTCCGTGGTGGTGAAGGACAAGCCGGCCCGGGCCGCCCGCGCTACCATCGGCGGCAAGGCGCTCAATCTGATTCCGCTGCCGGAAGCCAGCGAAGGCGACCTGTCCTTCGATGTGAAGCTGATCGTCGCCGGCAAGCTGCCCGGCGGCCGTCTGCCGGAAGGCCTGCAGCTGGCGGGGCAGCAGGTGGCGCTGGTCGCGCCTCAAGTGGTTTCCGGGGAAGGCGACGCCGACTTTGGCATCCCGGTCGCCCGCACGCGCTGGACCGTTTGGCTGCCGGACGACGAGCGAGTCCGCGTGCTCACCTCCGCGCAAGACACCAATCTCGAACGAGCCGACGAATACTCGGCCACGCAGCTCGAGCGTTCAGCCTTGGTAGACGAAGCCAAGCAGCTGCTCTCCGTGATCGAATCGAACCCGACCGGCAACAGCACCGACCTCGCGAGAAGCAACCTGTCGAACCTCAAGTCGGCGCTCAAGATCGGGGAAAAACAACTGCCGGCCGGGGGAAATGCCGGATTTGTCTCACAGGACGAATGGCAGCGCGAGCAGTCCGTCAAGCAGCAAATCGAAGCGGTCGAGAAGCAGCAGCTTGATTCAAAATCGAAGCCGGCTTCGCAGGAGCCGGCCGACAAAACGCTGACGCCGGAAAGTCAGGCGGCCCAGGCCCGCGACCTGTTCAGAATGAACGAAGTTCCCGGCGAACAAGGCCAAAAGGGAGCGGGCGAGTCCGCAGCGGTGCCGGAATTCCGCTTCCGCACGTTTTCGCAATCGCCGCGACGGGTCGCTCGCCGCAACCGACCGGAAGACATGTCGGGGAAGGACAAGGAGCTCGCGGACGACCTGGACTACGACGCTCCCGTGAGTTCCAAAAAAGAGATGGACCGCCAGAGTGCCGTGGACTCCCTAAAGAGCGAAGGCAGGAAGGCGCCTCAGTTGGGCCTCGGTCAATTCGGGGCGCCGATCATTTCCTCGACTCCCGCCAAGCCGAACGACGTGGACGGTATCGCCGATTTCGGCTTCCCGATCGTTCAAGGCGCCCCGCCCCAGCAAGGTCCAGCCGGTAATGCCGAGCTCTCGCGGCCGCATTCGGCGGGGACCCTGTCGCTGGCATTCGACATCCCGCAAGAGGGACAGATGCTGGTCTTCACCAAGGCGGGCGGCGATCCCAAGCTGGCGTTCGAGCTGCGGCCGCAAAAGTCGTATGACTTGCTGTTCGGCGCCCTGTGGACCTTGCCGTGGCTGTTCCTGTTGCTGCTGGTGCTCTTGCTGGCAACACGTCCGTCGGCACCGGCGGCCCGGCGACAACTTCCTTATGCATTCGTCGCGCTGGGGCTCGTGCTGTTCGTGTTGCTGCCGCTGCCGTCGGGGCTGTTCGGACTGCTCTTCGTCGTCGTGGGGACAATCTGGGTGCTGAGTGCGCGGCAGCGCCCGGCCATCGGCGGTTGAGACAAGGTTGAGACGGCTGCGCGAGTCGAAAAGATCGCGCGAACCGCACGCATCACTCGGACGTCCCATTTTTACGTAATAACCCGCAATTTTTTGCCCGCTCACCAGCGCGCTTGCGCCCGTTTGTGGAAACTTGACCGGTGTGGGAGCCACTGATATCGTAGCTGATCGGTGTCGGGCCAATCCGCATCGGGCCAAAGTTGATCCGAGTCGGGGCGTGGGACGTGCCTCTCCAGAGCCGTTGGAGAACGTCCGCCTGGCCCGTTCCCCTTGAGGCGTCCCATGTCCGAAGGACACTTGCCGCTCGACGGCACCCCCGACGCTCTGGAACCGTTCCCCTCCGAAATCGTCGCCACTCAGAAGACGGCCACCGCCAGCGGCGGCGGTCACAAACGACTGGCCACGCTGGGCGGAGCCTTCCTGGCGCTGATGGCCATCATCGGCTATTTCTACTGGTCGATGGTGCGCGACCAACAGACGACGGCCCAAGTCCAAGAGGAGATGAAGAAAGAAGGCGTCCAGCTCTTCTTCTCGAAGGCCGAGCCCAAGGAAGCCAGCTTTTCTCCCTTTCAGCAATTGACGTCAACCGTGAAGGTGATGGCCCCCGCAGGCAACGTCACCGACACGCTGCTCAAGCGGATCAGCGACATCAACCTCGATATGAGCCTGGTGCTCAACAACTGCCCCGTCAGCGACGACGGGTTGGCCGCGCTCGAAGGCAAACCGCACCTCCTCGGCCTCGAGCTGCGGCGAACCAAAGTTACCGACGAGGGAATCAAGCATCTCCGCGGGACTCGACTGGAAGCGCTCGACCTCTCCTCCACCAAGGTCGACGACGACGGGCTGGCCGCGCTGAGCCAGCTCGAATTCCCTTACCTGGGGACTTTGACGATCGAGCACCTGCCCAACGTCACCGACAAGGGCATCCAGCAATTGGCGAGCTTCAAATCGCTGGAGTTCCTCTCCGTCGCCGGGACGAACGTCACGCGCAAGGGAGCGGAGCAACTCAAGAACAAGATTCCCGGCCTCACCGTTCTGGGACTCCCGTGAGCGTCGCGCGACTCGCCGCTTGGCACGACCCGATTGGTCGAATGTCCGTTCGTCGGCCGGAACCGTCGGCCCCACCCACGCATGACGTCGCGGCGCACCGACTGAGCCCGGACGTCTGTCCGCGCGAAAAGGCCCCATGAGGCGTATCTCCCGTCTTCTGGTTGCCAACCGTAGCGAGATCGCGATCCGCGTCTTCCGGACCGGACACGAGCTGGGCATTCGCACCATCGCGATCTACGCGCACGAGGACCGCTTCGCGCTGCACCGGCTCAAGGCGGACGAAGCCTACCCCATCGGTCAGCCCGGCGAGCCGATCCGCTCCTACCTCAACATCGATTCGATCGTGGCGCTCGCGAAGGAGCGGAAAGTCGATGCGATCCACCCGGGCTACGGCTTCCTCTCGGAGAACCCCGAGCTGGCCCGCGCCTGTGCCGCCAACGACATCGTCTTCGTCGGGCCGCGGGCCGAGCTGTTGGAACAGCTGGGCGACAAGATCGCCGCCCGCAGCGTCGCCGAGCGGATCGGCGTCCCCATTCTTTCCGGCAGCAAGCAGCCCTTGAAAAACGCGGCCGCCGGGCTGAAGGCTGCCGAGAAGATGGGCTTCCCGGTCATCATCAAGGCGTCGAAGGGGGGCGGCGGCCGCGGCATGCGGGTCGTGCGGGCCGCCAGCGAATTCGCCGGCGCCTTCGAGCAGGCCCAGCGCGAATCGCAAGTGGCCTTCGGCTCCTCCGACGTGTTCCTGGAGAAATATATCTCCCGCGCCCGGCACATCGAAGTGCAATTGATGGGCGACCTGCACGGGAACCTGGTGCACCTCTACGAGCGCGACTGCTCGATCCAGCGCCGCCATCAAAAGGTGGTGGAGATCGCCCCGGCCCCATCGCTCGATCCTGCCACCCGGAAGAAAGTTTGCGACGCGGCGCTCGCCATCGGCCGCGAGCTGCGCTACGAGAACGCAGGCACCGTCGAGTTCCTGGTCGACGCCGACAGCGGCGACTTCTACTTCATCGAGGTCAATCCTCGCATCCAGGTCGAGCACACCGTGACCGAAGAGGTCACCGGCACCGACATCGTCAAATCGCAGATCCTCGTAGCCGAGGGACTCCCCCTCTCCGATCCCGAGATCGGCCTGGGCGAGCAGGATGCCGTCGAGACGACCGGATTTGCCATCCAGTGCCGCGTCACCACCGAAGACCCGGCCAACAACTTCATGCCCGATCACGGCCGCATCGCCGCCTATCGCTCGGCCGCCGGCATGGGCATTCGGCTCGACGCGGGGACGGCGTTCTCCGGGGCCGTCGTCACGCCGTACTACGACTCGCTCTTGGTGAAAGTAACGGCCCGCGGTCGCCGCTTCGTCGACGCGGCCAAGCGGATGGAGCGCAGCCTGCAGGAGTTCCGCGTCCGCGGCGTAAAGGTGAACGTGCCGTTTTTGATCCAGTTGATGAAACACCCGCAGTTCCTGGCCGGGGAATGCACGACCATCTTCATCGACAACACGCCCGAGCTGTTCGACCTGCAGCGGCGCCGCGACCGGGCCACGCGCTTACTGAGCTTCTTGGCCGAAACGATCGTCAACGGCAACCCGCTGATGAAGGAGCGTCCCGCACCGGCCCGCCGCGCCCGGCCCCAGTGCCCCCCTACTCGACCGACGGCCCGATTCCCGAGGGGAGCCGCCAGAAGCTGCAGCGACTGGGTCCGGAAAAGCTCGCGCAATGGGTGCTCAAGCAAAAGCCGCTTTTGCTCACCGACACCACGTTCCGCGACGCCCATCAGTCGCTCTTGGCCACCCGCCTCCGCACGAACGACCTGCTCAACGTTGCCGAGGTGTATGCCCGGCTCTGCCCCGACATCTTCTCGATCGAGATGTGGGGCGGGGCGACGTTCGACACGACCATGCGGTTTTTGAAAGAGTCTCCCTGGCGGCGGCTCACCGACCTGCGGGAGAAGATTCCCAACATCCTGTTTCAGATGCTGCTCCGCGGCTCGAACGCCGTCGGCTATTCGAACTATCCGGACAATGTCGTCACGCGAGTTCGTTCGCGAGTCGGCAGCCGCGGGCATCGATCTGTTTCGCATCTTCGATTCGCTCAATTGGCTGCCCAACATGAAGGTGGCGATGGAGGCCGTGCTCAAAACGGGCGCGATCTGCGAGCCGGCCATCTGCTACACAGGCGACATCCTCGACCCCAGCCGGCCCAAGTACGACCTCAAGTATTACGTCACGCTCGCCAAAGAGCTGGAAAAGATGGGCGCTCACATCCTGGCCATCAAAGATATGGCCGGGCTGTGCAAACCGTACGCGGCCCACTTGCTCGTGAAAACGCTCAAGGACGAGATCGGCATCCCGATCCATTTCCACACGCACGACACGGCCGGCATTCAGGCGGCCTCGATCCTCAAAGGCGCCGAGGCCGATCTCGATATCGCCGATGCCGCCATGGCGCCGATGTCCGGCGGCACGTCGCAGGTGAATCTCAACACGCTGGTCGAGGCGCTGCGATTCACGCCCCGCGACCCGGGGCTCGACGCGGTGGCACTCGACGGGTTGGCCGATTACTGGGAGGCCGTCCGCCAGTTTTACACGCCGTTTGAGAGCGTTGAGCTGGCGGCCACGTCCGATCTCTATCGCCACGAAATGCCGGGCGGACAGTACACCAATCTGTTTCAGCAGGCCCGGGCGTTAGGGCTGGCCGATCGCTGGGCCGAGGTCCGCCGCCGCTATGCCGAGGTCAACCAGCTGCTGGGCGACATCGTGAAGGTCACGCCGACCTCGAAGTCGGTCGGCGATATGGCCCTGTTTCTTGTCGCCAACAATCTCACCGTGGAAGACGTGCTCGACGAAAACCGCGAGCTGGCCTTCCCCGAATCGGTGATCGATCTGGTCAGCGGCCGGATGGGGCAGCCGCCGGGCGGATTCCCCAAGCGGGTGATCAGCCGGGTGCTGCATGGCAAGGAGTCGGTACGCGGCCGGCCCGGAGCGAGCCTGCCGGCCATCGACTTCAAGCAGACGGCTGCCGACATAGTGCGATTTCTGCACCGCGAGCCGAGCAAGCAGGAAGTGCTGTCCTACGTCCTTTACCCGAAAGTGTACGAGGAATTCTCCCGCCACCAGCGCGACTACTCGGACACGAGCAGCCTGTCGACTCCCGTTTTCCTCTGCGGCCCGCTTCCGGGCGAAGAGGTGTCGATCGATATCGAGGCGGGCAAGACGCTGATCGTCAAGTACCTGACCACGGGCGACCCGCGTCCCGACGGCACCCGCAGCGTTTTCTTCGAACTGAACGGCCAGCCGCGCGACGTCACCGTGATCGACCGCGCGATCCTGCCGGAGGAAGCCAAGGCCCGCAAGGCCGACCCGGACGACCCGCACCACGTCGGCGCCAACATGCCGGGAATGGTGGTGACCGTCGCCGTGCAAGCGGGCGACCCGGTCGCCAAGGGTCAAAAGCTGCTGACGCTGGAAGCGATGAAGATGCAGACCAACCTCACCGCGGAACGCGACGGCGTCATCGACCAGGTCCTGGTGAAGCCCGGCACGCAAGTCGAAACCGGCGACCTGCTGCTCACGCTGCGGTAGGTCCTTGGGACGACTTAGAGCAGTTTCCTTTTTTACGCAGCCACTTAAGCCAATGCATGAAAGCGTTTGCGACGTCGGTGGCATCACGCGGCCCGGCTACGAATAACGGTGAATTGCTCTAGCCGGTCTTCCAACGTTCCAATTCGTCCCGCTTTTCCATCACCGGTTTTGCGCCGGACGGAATCGGGAGATACATGAAGGTGCCGGAGGCGGCTGCGACGAGGGCGCCTTCGGCCGTGCGGATTTCGCCGCGGGAAACGGCCGTCATCTGGCCGGCGTGGCGGACTTCGGCACGGGCTGTCAGCTTCTCGCCGAGCCAGGCCGGACGGATATAGTTGATGTTGAGCTGCACGGTAACGACATGATTGTTGGGCGGAGCCAGAGTCCAGCAGGCACAGCCGAGGCACGAATCGAGCATGGTCGCCACCAGCCCGCCGTGTGCAATGCCCATCGTCCGCAGGTGCGTTTCGTCGACCGTGACCTCGAAGGCGGCCGTGCCTTTTTCAATCGTCACCGGCTTCACGTTGAGGCGATCGAGAAAATTGCGCCCCTCGCTGCCGGCTTTGAATCGGTTCGCCGCTTCGGCGAACTTGGCGTCGGTCTCGTCCAAAGTCACACCCGCTTTCTCGGTTCGTGCCGCAAGAATTCGCTAAATTGTGGGTTGCGATTCTAGCAGACCGCTCAACCCGCTGCAGAGGTCGTCGATGCCGCTGATTCCCGACCGCCGCGAGACGATCGCCGGGGCCTCCGCCGCCCTGGCTCGCGGCGAACTGTCCTGCGAGGAGTTGCTGGAGAGGTGCCTCGGGCGGATCGACGCTTGGGAGAGCCAGATTCACGCCTGGGTCAGCGTCGATCGCGAAGGCGCCCGGCGACAGGCGCGAGAATGCGACGCCCGACTGGCCCGTCATCGCTCGGAGGGATCGGTCGAGTCGCTCTCGCCGCTCTTCGGCGTTCCGATTGGCATCAAGGACATCATCGACATCGCCGGGCAGGTTACGGGCGCCGGCTCGACCGCGCGAATGGACGGCCCGCCCGCGGAACACGACGCCCCGGTTGTCCGCAAGCTGCGCGAGGCGGGCGCGATCATCCTGGGCAAAACGCTCACGACGCAGTTCGCCTGCTTCGATCCGCCGCCGACGCGGAATCCCTGGAACCTCGAGCGGACGCCCGGCGGCTCATCGAGCGGTTCGGCCGCGGCGGTTGCCGCCGGAATGTGCCTCGGCGCGATCGGTTCGCAGACGGGCGGATCAATCATTCGCCCCGCGTCGTTCTGCGGCGTGGCCGGCTGCAAGCCGACCTTCGGCCGCGTGAGCTGTGCAGGCGTGGTGCCCGTGGCTCCGAGTCTCGATACCGTCGGACCGATCGCGGGATGTGTGGCCGATCTGGCGATCATGCTAAACGCGATTGCTTCGTGGCACAGGGTCAATCGAAATGGCAATCCGATTGACGACGCCGCGATCGATCTTTCGAAACTTAGCACGCACCAACATCAAGCCGCCTCGGTTGGCCTTATTGGCCTCGCCCCGCGATTTTCCAAGGAGGCAGCCTGATGGTCGAATCGCTCCTGAATCAAATGATTTCGAGGTCTTCGAACATTTCGAGCGGTTTAGTGAGGCCTCGATGTGGTCGGCGTTCACTCGAGCTGTCGCCGGATTCCGATCCGCGGGTGCCACGGTTGTTGAGCGGGATCCCGGCTGGTTCTCCGCCACTTCGCATCACACAATTATGGCCTTTGACCTCGCCGACACACATCGAGAGCGATTCATCAAGCTGCGATTCGACTATCGACCGACAGTTGCTGGGTTGATCGAACAGGGGATACTGACGACGAAAGGCGAGTACGATCGGGCCTCCCGCGCTCAAGAGGAGGCTATCGCTAAGTCGGGGGCCATGATGCGGGACGTTGACGCCCTGATCTGTCCCGCCGCGCGCGGCCCCGCCCCCGATCCCTCCACCACGGGCGATGCTCTGTTCAACTCGCGATGGACCTACAGTGGGCAGCCTACGATCACGATTCCAATGGAATTGACTCCGGACGGTCTACCGCTGGGCATTCAGCTCATCGGCCAGCGTTTTGACGAAGCGATGCTGTTCCGCGCCGCAGCATGGTGTGAGGCGGCTTTGCCGGGTTTGAAATCGTCGGAAGAGCCGAATGACCGACCGGAAAAACCACCGGGTTGACACTCCGCCGCTCGCCTGGGGCGCCCAGGTTCGCACGGGAGAATTTCGCTGCGTCAGGCACCCGAAAGCCGTCTTGAGGCAATCGGCACTATCTGCTACTTAGGCGGCTCCACTCTCTCGCTAATCCCTCCCATTCTCGAAATTTTCCGACCAAATACGGCCGCGGCCAGCCGCGTTGCAGCGATTCTTCGCCGCGACGACTGCGTTTGGTGTGCCGGCCAGGAGATCGTTCGATGCCACGCTTCGGCATGCTGCTGAGCCTGGTGCTCTTCGGCGCAAGCCTCGCCACGGCAACGCGCCCCGCACGGGCCGCGGTCAAAGAATTCCCGTACGAGGCGGTCGTCGAAGCCGATGAGACCTTCGTCCGCTGCGGTCCCGGCAAGAACTTCTACACCACCATCAAGCTCACCCGCGGTCAGCACGTCACGGTGCGGCGGCACGATCCGGGCGGATGGTTCATGATCGATCCGCCGGCCGGCAGCTTCAGCCTGATCCGCGTCGAAGACGTGGTACAGGAAGGCAACATCGCCACGGTCAAACGCCTCGAGCAAGGGCAGGCCTGCGTCCGCATCGGCAGCACTGTCGACCCGACCAACGACTCGATCTTTCAACGCAAGCTGTCGACGGGCGAGCGGGCCGAAATCGTTGGCGAAGTGATGATTCCTCGCAAGGACCGAACGGTGCCGATGTTCCGCATCCGGCCGCCGCGCGGCGAATACCGCTGGATCGAAGGGAACGATCTGACGCCGCTGGACCCCCAAATCAAGCAGCAGCAGGATAACGACCCGTTCACCACGCCGCCCCGCACGCAGGAGGCCCGCAACGATCAAAACCGCCGAACGCCGCCTGCCACCAACGCGACGACGATTGCGCTGTCGACGACCACCCCGTCCACTCCGACCAACTCGATCAACGGCGCGACGAGCCGCACAAGCGGGCAGCCGGGCAAACGCAAGTCAGGCGCCGGCGCGACGACGACCGCGCAGAAAGGGAAAACTTCGGCGACGCAGCAGGTCGTGATTGGGCCCGTCAACTTCGATCCGCGCGGCCGCCTGGACCAAATCGACGTCGAGTTTCGCGACATGATCCAAAAGGATCCGCCGGCGTGGAACTTGGGCCAGATCGAGCAAGCCTATTTGGAGCTGCGACAGAACCCGGCGGCCGCGGGCGTGGCCAACCAGGTCGACCTGCGGTTCTCCGCGCTGTCGCATTACAAGCAGGTGAAAGCCGAGTACGACGATTACTACCGCCTGGTGTCGAGCACCTCGCGGCGGGATGCCGAATTGGCCGCGGTCGAAAATTCGCTCGCGCCGCAGAATTCACGGCCGGCCATCGGACCGGCCCCGCAGGATGCCGTGGCGACGAGCACACCGAGCGACGCCAACTTCCGCCAGCCGACACCGGGGTCGAGTGGATTGCCGACGCTCAGCATGCCGGGTTACGGAAACCAGCCGAACGCCGCCTGGCAATCGTCGGCCGACGGTCAGCAATTGTCACAGTCTCAATCGTCACAGTCACAGTATCCACAGGCGCAAATCGGACAGCAGCAATTCCCACAAGCGCAGCAGCCGCAGTCGTCGCAGTTCGAGTCGTCGCCTCAGCCCTCGGCGGGGTCGCCGTCCTCTCCCCAGGACTCGTTGCCTCAGTTTTCACTGCAGCCCGCGACGCCTCAACACGAACAACGCCGTGGACCTGTGCTCGGAGCTCCGATGCCGGTGCCGCTCGACAGCCAGTCGCCGCCTAATGCCGGTTTCGATCGGTCGCTCGAGCAACCGGCGAACGCGGCCGAATCAAGGAGCCAGGGACGCAACAACACGAGCAATTCGCCCGGCGTCGGCGAGATGTCGGCGGGCTCCGGCTCAATGCCGCCGACACCGGCGCAACAGGTTCCGATGCAACAGGCGCCCTCACAGCCCTCGTCCATGCAGCAAGCACCCGTGCGACTGACCCCGACCCAGCAGTTGCCCCCTCAGCAGAACCAGCCGCAGCAGATGCGGACTTATACCAGCCAGTTCGGCCCGAATCCGGGAACGCCGGGGCAGATGTACTCGGCCTATCCGGGTGCTCCGGGGTCGCAGGGCGCTTCGGGGCAGATGTCACCGACCGCCCCCGTTACGTTGACTCCGACTCAGCTCGGCGCTCTGCCGATGAGTCCCGCGAACGGCAACCAGCCGTACACTCCCCAAAACATGGGCTATCCGCGGCAGTATCCGCCGGCCGAGAACGCACAGCCATTTGCCGCACAGCATCGCGACATGCCCCAGGCGATGCCGCAACAGATGTCGCAGCCGATGCCCTCGCAGCAGCCGGGGATGCCGCAAGCCATGGCGCCGCAAGGCGGGTCACCGCAAAACGGAATTCCGCAGGGCGGCTTCCCGCCCAACGGGATGAACGCAGGGACGCCGCCGCTGGCCTCGCCCCGGCAAATCCGTCCACCCGGATCGCCGCCGCTCGACGGTGCCGGCATTGTTCAGCGGGCGGCCACCACGTCGCCGAACGGCCCGAGACACGTGTTGCTCGCGCCCAACGGTCGCATCCTGGCCTACCTGCAGGCCGACCGCGGCGTCAATCTCGACGCATTCGTCGGCCGCTCGATGGGAATTATGGGCGCCCGCGCCTACCAGCCTGATCTGCAGACAGACTTGATCGTCGTCCGCGGGATGGTGCCTGTGCGATTGGCGCAGCCGTAGATTCCTGTGTGCGCCGCTCCTGGATGCGCGCGGCTGCGGTTACGGTTCGGTTTGCGCGACGGCGTCGTAGCCGACCTTTTCTTCGCCGGCTGTCGGAACCCGATCGCGGAAGCCGATGACGAAGATCACGCACGTGACGAGCGCCCCGACGGCCGGCCAGAGCCAGAATCTGCGGCCATTGACGGCGCCGCGCGATGTTCCATTCCGTCCGGGTTACCTCTCCATCGCCGCTTCGATCGGCTTTCGTGACCGCCTCGACGAAGCTCGCGTGGTCGTAGATGGTCTCGGTGCCGAGATCCGGATTTTTCTCGGAGTACTCCGCCGGAATCATCGAGGGAGCGACCTTCGAGTCGGGCTTCAGTTTCAGAACCTCCACGAGATGACTCGGTTTCTCCTCGGTTGTGAGCCAGCTCAACCAGCCTTTCGCAGGTTCCTGATCGCCGCTCCACGCGGGAAGGGGAATTTCTGTCTCCGTGGTTTGGCCATCCGGGCTCTTGATCGTCGCTTTGACGAGGATCAGCGGCGGATAGCGGTCGACAACCCATCCCGAGGCGATCGACCCCAAGAACATGCCGACGCCGAGCATCACGAAAGCGATAAAGCTCTGCGCACTGGCCCGCTGGCTCTCGTGTACTCGCGTATCGACATAGATGTAGCTGGCGACGAAATAGAAGTCGTAGCACATCCCGTGCAGGAACAAGCCGAAGATCACGGGGACCAGCGCCAGGCTCGCGAACGCCAAATAGCGCAGCACCCACGATAGCATGCCGACCGTCAGCATCCGCTTGACGCCCAGCCGGACGATAAAGAACGGCATGGCCGCCATGAACCCGACTTCGGAAAGCTGTCCGATCGTCTGCAGCGCCGTCGGATACGGAGCGTCCAGCTCCACCAGAAAGCCATTGGCTTGGCTGTAGTAAAAGGACAACGGGATGCAGATCAACAGTGAGCAGATGATGAATACGAGAAAGCTCGGGTCGGCGAGCAGGCGAAAGATGCTCTCACCACCGGCCGACCGGGCTGGCGTACCGGCGGTCGGCGCCGCTTTGAACTTGGGAGGCGTATGTGGCAAGTACAGGCAAAAGACCGCCAGGATGGCCGACAGAGCGGCGGCAACGAAGAACTGATGATTGGTGACTCCGCCGACCAGAAAGCCGATCAGCCAGCCGGCGATAATCCAACCCCATGTCCCCCACACGCGGATGCCGGGAAAATCCCGCTTCGAGTCGGCGATGTTCGCGAAGCTGATCGAATTGGTCAGCGCCAAGGTCGGCATGTAGCACAGCGCATAGAGCTGCATGATGGGAAAGAGATGGCGGAACTCGCTGGCAAAGGCGGCCGCGATCAGCAGCAGCGTGCCCATGAAATGCAGCCCGGCGAGCATCTTTTCGGTGGAGAAGAAGCGATCCGCCACGTAGCCGACGAACAGCGGCGAGATCATCGCCGCGAGAGCCGTCGTCGAAAACATCCAGCCGACCTGCGCGCCGTCGTAGTGCAGCGTGTTGTACATGTAACCGCCGATGGAGACGCCCCACGCGCCCCACACGGCGTATTCCAGGAACATCATGATGCACAAACGCATTCGAATGCCGAACATTCCCGGGCACCTTTTGCTGCAGTTTGCCGTCCGCGCGATCGTGCGCGGTGCGGCGAAAGTCCGCTCGATCATGCCGAGTGCCTCGGCGGCGGGCAAGACTCAAACGGTTCGCGCCTGCCGATTTGCCCGATCCGCTCGGCTACAATGGCTGGCGAGCGGCGGGTGTCAGCCCGCCGGCTCCTAAGCGAGCGACGCACCTATGCCCGACCCCGTTCCCACGCAGCCGGCCCGACTACGCCCCCTCACTCGAGACGAGGTCCGTGACATCGACCGCCGCGCGAACGAGACGCTGGGCCTGCCCGGCATCGTCCTCATGGAGAATGCCGGACGCGGGGCGGCCGAGCTGTTGATCAAGCTGGGAATCGGGGGCCCAGTGACCGTCGTGACCGGGAAGGGCAATAACGGCGGGGATGGGTTCGTGATTGCCCGTCACCTCGCCAATCACGGGTACGAGGTGCGGGTGCTGCTGTTTGCCGATCCGCACGACCTGACGGGCGACGCGGCCACCAACTATCACGTACTGCGGGCCGCGCGGATGTCCATTCGCAACTGCGCGGCCGAGTCCGATCCGGCACAGTTTCGGCAGGATCTCGTTTCGGCTTCGTGGATTGTCGACGCCCTGTTGGGCACCGGCACCCGCGGGACCGTCCGCAGGCCCTTCCTCACCGTAATCGAAGAGGTCAATGCTTCGGGCGTCCCCATCCTGGCCATCGACCTGCCGTCCGGTCTCGATTGCGACACGGGCGAGCCGCTGGGAGCATGCATCCGGGCGGCTCATACGGCGACCTTTGTGGCACCCAAGCGAGGCTTCGACGCTCCCGGAGCGGCCACGTTCACGGGAAAAGTGCACGTGATCGACATCGGCGTGCCCCGGTCGTTGCTGGAGGAGTTTGTGGTGCCCGGGGGTGCCGCCAATTGAAATTTGGAAAAACTTACGTCAGAGGCAGTCGAGAACCGGCCGGCTGATACCGGCCGCTCGCCTTCGGGGCGACTTGGCGGCTGCCTCGGCTCTCCGGATAATGGGAGTTGGATGGCGTGCGGCTCGTACTGCGCAGGTAGACCCTTGCCCGCCTTGATCGCTTGATGACCCCAGAGGCAACATCGTGCACGATGAATCGGCGGGAGTGCCGCACCCGGAAACGGCGGCGGTCACCGAGTCGGACCAGGAGGCGGTCGCCAGGCTCAATCAGGCCTACCGCAAGATTACCGACGAGCTGGCCAAGGTGATCGTCGGCCAGCGGCAAGGTGATCGAAGAGCTGTTGATTGGGATGTTTGCTGGCGGCCACTGCCTGCTCCAGGGCGTGCCGGGGCTCGCGAAAACCTTGATGGTCCGCACACTGGCCGATTCGCTCAACCTATCCTTCAACCGCATCCAGTTCACGCCCGACCTGATGCCGGCCGACATCACCGGCACGGACGTAATTCAAGACGACCGCGTGACGGGCACGCGAGAGTTCCGCTTTCTGCCGGGGCCGATCTTTGCCAACGTGGTGCTGGCCGACGAAATCAATCGCACTCCGCCCAAGACGCAGGCCGCGCTGCTGGAGGCGATGCAGGAACACCAGGTGACGGCCAGCGGCAAACGGCACAAGCTGCCCGACGCCTTCTTCGTCCTGGCGACGCAAAACCCAATCGAGCAGGAAGGCACCTATCCGCTGCCGGAGGCTCAGCTCGACCGTTTCATGTTCGAGATCCTGGTCGATTATCCCTCGGAGGACGAAGAGTTCGAACTGGTGCGGAAGACGACGAGCGACCATACCGCGCAGATCGACAAAATTCTCTCGGCTGAAGAAGTGGCCCACCTGCAACAGGTCGTCCGCCGCATGCCGGTCGCCGACCACGTGATCCGTTACGCCATGCAGCTCACGCGGCTGACGCGGCGGCAGAATGCCGACATTCCCGATTTTGTGCGGGACTACGTTTCGTGGGGCGCCGGTCCGCGGGCCAGCCAATACCTGATTCTGGGCGCCAAGGCGCGGGCCATGCTGAAGGGGCGGGCCTTCGTCAATACCGAAGACGTCCGCGAAGTGGCTGCCCCCGTTCTGCGGCATCGCATCATCACCAATTTCAACGCCGAGGCCGACGGGGTCTCGCCGGATACCATCGTCGGCCGCCTGACGGAGCTCGTTCCGGCCGAATCCAGCAAGGCGACCCGGGGTGGACGACTACCGGAAGTATTTCGATCCGCAGACGCTGGCGAAGCTCGCCGGGCTTGATCTCAAGGCCCGCCTGATCGTCGAGGGCTACCTCACCGGCCTGCACAAGAGCCCGTATTCCGGCTTCTCGGTCGAATTCGCCGAGCACCGCGAATACTCGCCCGGCGACGACGTGCGCTACGTCGACTGGAAAGTCTTCGGCAAGAGCGATCGCATCTATCTCAAACGCTTCGAAGAAGAGACCAACTTCGCCTGCCACATCCTGCTCGATTCCAGCGCTTCGATGGCCTATCGCTCCCGCGGCGCGGCCGTCTCCAAGCTGGAGTATGCCGAGTACGTCGCGGCGGCCCTCGCCCACCTCGTTGTCCGGCAGCAGGACGCCGTCGGCCTGGCAACCTTCAACGACTCGGTGACGAAATTTCTGCGGCCGTCGAGCCAGGCAGCCCATCTCAAAGAGATCGTGCACGTGATGGAGCACACCGTCCCGTCGGGCGAGACGGCGCTCGGGCCGATCTTTCACGACCTGGCCGAGCGGATCCGCAAGCGCGGGCTGGTGATCATTCTGAGCGACCTCTTCGACGACCCGGCCGGACTGATGTCGGGCTTGAAGCACTTTCGCCATCGCCGCCACGACGTCAGCGTGGTGCAGATCATCGATCCGGCGGAGCAGGATTTTCCGTTCGACGAACCAACCCGCTTTCGGGGCTTGGAGCAGCTCGTCGAGCAGACGGCCGAACCGCGCTCGCTGCGACGGGCCTATCAGCGGGAATTCGAGGAGTTTCTCCGCGAAGTGCGGACGCGGTGCGGCGACTTGCGGATTGACTACACGCTCGTTCGCACCGACCGGCCGCTCGACGTCGCCCTGCGGTCCTTCCTGACGCGGCGGATGCAGCGCGCGGGGAGAACGTGACGTGACCGCGCCGGCCCTGCGGGCACTCTCCGCGAACGGCCTTCTGGCCTTCGGCTTTGCCAATCCGTGGCTCTTGTGCGGGCTGGCGCTGGGGGCGATCCCGATCGTCATTCACCTGTTGTCGCGGCGCGCTTACCGCGAGACCGACTGGGCGGCGATGCGGTTCCTGCTCGAGGCGGCGCGAAAGAACTCGCGCCGCATGCGGATCGAGCAGCTCATCCTGCTGGCCGTGCGGACGCTGATCCTGCTGTTGGCGGCGCTGGCCTTCGCCGAGCCGCTGGTCGAAGCGGTTTCGCCGCAAGCGCGGCCGCGGACCTTCTTGCACCGCGTGATCGTGATCGACGCTTCGTTCAGCATGGGAGCGAAGACGGACGCCGGGACACGGTTCGATCGCGCGAAGAGCGTCGCGCAGCAGATCGTGGCCGACTCGCAGGCCGGCGACGCGATCAGCGTGCTGAGAATCGCCGGGCACACACACGCCGCCGTCATTCGCGAGCCGGCCTTCGATCCGGAGATCGTGCAACCCGAAATCGATCGCCTGCAAGTCACCGACGAGCCGGGCGACCTGAGTTCCGACGCTGGCCGAGGCCAGCGAAATTCTCGCCGACCCCCGCGCCCGCAAGCGAAAGAAATCATCTTCCTTAGCGACTTTCAGCGAGTCACGTGGGGAGACGAGACGCTCGACGAAGTCCGAGGTGCCGGCCCTGTTTCGCAAGCTCGGCGACAAGGCCAAGATCGTGCTTGATCGGCGTCGGCGACGGGCGGACGGACAACACGGCCATCACCTCGTTGACCTCGGCTGACCCGATCGTGCTGCCCGATCGGCCGGCGCGGCTGCGGGCGGCGGTCCGCAATTTCGGCTCCGCGCCTCTGCTCGGCGTGCGCTGCGAGCTTTATGCCGACAACTATTTGGTCGCGTTCAAAGGGGTCGACCTGCCGGCCCGCGAGGAAACGGTCGTCGAGTTTCCGTACGAGTTTCGCCGCTCGGGCGAGCACGCCGTCGAGGTCCGCATCCCCGCCGACCGTTTGACAGCAGACAATCGCCGCTGGCTGAGCGTGCCCGTCACCGATCAAATCCGCGTGCTGGTGGTGAACGGGCACGAGGGAGGTCGGCCGGTCGAGAATGCGTCGCATTATGTGCGGACGGTGCTCGCTCCTTCGACGGTCCGCGAAAGCTGGAGCGGGGCCACGCAGCCCAAGGTGATCAACGAAGCCGACCTCACTGCCGAGGATCTCTCGAAGTTCGATTGCGTCTTTCTTTGCAACGTTGCCCTGATCACGCGGACGGAGGCCGATCTGCTGCAAGCCTACGCGGAGGCCGGGGGCGGAATCGTCTTCGCACTGGGCGATCGCGTGAAACCGGCCAACTACAACGCCGTGCTCTATCGCGACGGCAAGGGTGTGCTGCCGGCGCTCCTGGAAAGCCCAGTCGGCAACGCCCGCGATCCCGTGCATGGCGGCTACCAGTTCGACGCCTCCGACCTGAGCCATCCGATCGTCGCCCCGTTTCGCGGGAATCCGGGAGCGGGGCTCGATCGCGTCGTCACGCTGGAGTACTTGCAGGCGAAGCTGGCCCCCGGATCGCCGTCGCGCGTGGCCCTCAAATTCAGCTCGGGCGATCCGGCGATCATCGAGCGGCCAGTGGGGCGCGGACGGAGCGTGTTGTTGACGACCTCAGCCGACGTTTCTTGGAGCACGTGGGCGGTCCATCCGACCTTCCCGCCGATGATCCACGAGACCGTCCGCTATGCGGCAGAAGGACGCTGGCACCAGCGGCAGCACCTGGTGGGCAAACCGCTGTCACGGGCCCTCACCGGGCGAGAGCTGGGCATCAAAGTCGCTATCAAGTTGCCGGACGGATCGGAGCAAAGCCTGCGACCTGTCGGCGGCGAAAATCGGGCCGACGTGACCTTCGCCGGGACCGCGCATCCGGGCATTTATGACCTGATGCTGGAGACGCCGCCCGATTCGTCGGCGGGCCCCGCGTCGAGCTTATCCTCATCCGATCGGGCTTCGTCCGAGAAATCGGCCGGCGGCGTGCGACACGAGCTCTACGCCGTCAACGTCGATCCGCGCGAGAGCGACCTCGAGATGGTGGACGAAAAAGTCCTCCGCTCGACGACGCTCGCCGGCGTGCCCTACGACCGCCGCAGCGACTGGTCGCACGAGTCCCGCGAACTTGGCGCCAGCGAGCCGGCAACGTCGGGGATGTCGCGGTGGCTGCTCGTGGCCACACTCGCTCTGCTCCTGGTCGAGCCCCTCTTGGCTTGGAACTTTCGACAGGGATTCCTCGTGCTCTGCGCCCTGGCCCTCGCCGGCCTGAGCTTTGCGATTGTGCCCGGTCATCCCCGCTACGCGGCGACGTTCGCCCTGCTACTCGGGGCGGGAGTGCTCCTGGCAGTGGCCGCTCGCTGGCTGTCGCGGCGACGGCGGCTTTAACCCATCCTCACGCCTTTAACCCAGAATGACGCTGCGCCCCGTGCGGGCCGCCTCGAACAGGCCCTGCGTGAAGGCGAACACCGGCAACGCGCACTCGGGCGGAGCAAAGTTCTCGGCCCCCAGCAGAATCGAGTCGAGAAAAGCAGTGATCGGATTGGAGTCGGCCTCGCTGATCGCGAGGCGTTCCGACTGTCCGTCCCGTGCCAGCCACAGCTCACCGTCCCGCAAGGTGAGGTCGGCCGCCGCGCAGTGCAGGGTCAGCAGTTCTTGAAACGCCTGGCCGTCGCCAACAAAGTTCATCGTCAGCGGCACGCCGCCTGAAAGTAACGCGGATACCGTCGCCGTGATTTCGACATGGCTGCCGCAGCGGTCGCACCGAGCAAAGACGGCGCTCGGATCGAGGCCGGTGACGGAAAATACGGCGTCGATCTTGTGGCTGCCGGCGTCGCCGATGAAGCCTCCCGGGTTCATCTGCGGATCGTCCCGCCAGGTGCCGGCAATCGTCGACTGCCAGTTTTCCACGTTATGCGAAAGCACCGCTCGCACCGGGCCGAATTCGCCGGACCGCACCAGCCGTCGCAGCGCTCGATAGGTCGCCCACATACGGCGCTGATAGGCAACTGCCAAAAGCACGCCCGTTTTTTGCGACGCCTCGATCAGCGCGACGATCTCCGGCCGCGAACGGGCAAGCGGCTTTTCACAGAGGACCGGCACGCCGCGGCTCAAGAGCGCGCTGGCCTGCTGGAAATGTAGGTGCGTCGGCGAGGCGACAACGATCGCGTCGAACTGCGCACCGTCGAGGAGCGCGGGGAAACTCGGAAAGACGACGGCTCGCTCGGCCGGTCCAAAGCGGAGAGCTTGCGCCGCGGCCGGGTCCGGATCGAACAGGGCCGTGATCCTCGCCCGCCCGTCGGCGGCGACGCGCTCGCAGTGCAGCCGACTGATACGTCCGCAGCCAACCAAGGCCAGCCGGAGCTGACTCCGCGAAGTGGACGCGTCTTCGCTCACGGCTTTTCGCCAAGATCGCAACGGCAGACCATCTGGCCGCAACCGGGGCAGCCGCGGCCGTACTTATCTACCGCGGCTTGCGCGAGGTCGATGCCCGCGACATTGGCAATCGTGACCAGCCAGGCCAGAACGTCGGCAAACTCCGCGGCCAGCTCCTCCTTCGACCCCGATCGCAGCGCGCCGGCCAGCTCGCCGACTTCCTCCATCAGCCACATGAACGTGCCGTCGACGCCGCGGGCAGCATCCTTGTCGGAGTACATCTCGGCAATCAGCGTCTGAAAGCCGGCAATCGTCAGCGGCGGAGCGGTTTCCGGAGATTCCACAGTTTTCAACCTCGGAACTTGTTCGACCTTGGACCTTTGGAGTTTGATTTATTTCAATCCATCGAGTGTGGCGCGAGCGTCGGCGTTTTTGCCGTTGCGTTCGAGGATCGCCGTCAGATGCGTGCGTGCTTCGGGGAGACGACCGCCGGCCGCGAGCGCCTTGGCGAAGGCCAGTTCCAGGTCGTCATCCTTCGGCTTGAGCTCGACCGCGGCCTCGAATTCCGGCAGCGCCTGTTTGACTTGCTTCGCGCCGAGATATGCGAGCCCCAGATCGCGGTGGATTTCCGCGTCGAGCACGTCGACGTAAAGCGCCTGCTTGGCCAGGCCGATCGCATCGGCAAATCGCTCTTGCTTGAGCGCCAGCTCGGCGAGCCGTTTGCGCGGCGCCGCGTCGTCGGGGGCCAGCTGGCACAAATACGCGAGCGCGTCGGCCAGCCGCTTTTCGTCACCCAGCTGCCCGTAGGCCGCCGCTAGCCCGCGGACGAAATCGGGCTGCCAGGGATAGTAAGTTGCACCCAGTTCGCACAGCTCGGCCGCTTGCTGCGGCTTATCATCGAGCAGTTTGAGCTTGGCGAGCGTCAACAGGATCTCGGCGTTCGGAGCCGCGCGATTGAGCAACGGCTCGAGCCGGGCAACCGCCGCCCCGTATTGCTGATCGTCGGCGTCCAATCGCGACAGCACGAGCGCCGCCCAAGGCTGCTTGGCATCGAGGGCCAGCGCGTCTTTGGCCGTCTTCTTCGCCAGGCCGGCATTCCCTTTTTCCAACAGCGCCCAGGCGTACGCGCCGGCGATCGCGGCGTCTTTGGGATGCGCTTCGACTTGCTTCTCCAGTTCCGAAACGCTGCCGGACGGCGGCCGTTCGGCCGCGTGCAGGCCGGCCACTTTCGGCTTGAGGAACTCGCGATAGCCCCGCTCGAACTCCGCCAGATCGACGCCGAAAACTTTCTTGATCGCCGCTGGCGTCGACAGGTTGTCGTGATAGGCAGCCAGCATTTTCTGCAACGAACCGGCGCCGCCGCGCTCGAGCATAAATTCCGCGTAGAGGCGGCTTTGACAATAGGCGAACTGCCAATCGTCCGAATTCGACGGTCGCTCAAAGCCACGATCGAGCGTGTCCAGCGTCCGCAGTTGGCCGGGATAGCGCCGGGCCAGGAGTTCCATCCACTGCGACGGCGGCGGATAGCCCTCGTTGAGCACAGCCAGGGCCTCGGTGAACCAGTGCGGGATATTGAAGCCCGACTGCTGGACCGTGATCACGTGCACGAATTCGTGCCGCAGCACGCGGGCCCAGTTGTAGGGCGCGGAGGCCGACGTCGGGGATGCCAGAGCCACCATCACGCCGGTCGACGCGCCGATGGTTTGGATCCACGGTAAGCCGACCATCCGCGCGCTGAACCACTCATGCCCGGAAGTCCCCTCGGAATTGTTAAAAACTTCGATGTGGGTCCGTTGCGGCGGGGCGTAGCCAAACCGCTCGACGAGCTGCGGATAAATCTGTTCGAGGTACTCGGCGATGTAGCCGCCCAGCAGCTTGTCGAGCTTGGAATCGACGCGAATCACGAAATGCTCGGTCGAGATCGCCTGGTAGCCGTCGAGCAGCTTGAGCACCTTGCGGAAATTGCTCACCCGCGTGTGATACGGATCAGCCTGGAAAGCTTCGTCGAGAATCTTGCGAGCCTGGTCGGTGCGACCGACACGCATCAGCAGCATGCCCAGCGACGTTTTCGCCTCCGGCAATTGGGGAGCGACGGCCATCGCCCGCCGGTAGCAAACCTCAGCAACTTCGAAGCGGCGACGCGATTCGAGCAGCTCGCCGAGCGCTGTCAAAAAGACGCCCGGTTTGGGATCGGTCGCCGAGACTTCGGCCCAGACTTTGAGAAAGCGGGACGATCCGTTCGCGGTTTTCGTTTCGCTACCGTTCGCGGGCTTCGCCAGCCACGACTCGAGTGACGAACGGGACGGGATGCCGTCGGTGAGCAGGCGCAGGCGGCCACGCGGGCCAGCACGTCTTCATCGCGCGGATTGACGGCTAGCGCGGCATTCGCGGCAACCAGCGCCGCCTCGATGCGGCCAGACATAAAATAAACGTCGGCTTTGAGCTGCAGGGCGGCGGGGAGCCGCGGGTTGATCCGCAGGGCCTCGGTCGCTTTCGCCTCGGCTTTGTCGAGCTCATTGTTATCGAGTGCGTCTTGGCCCAAAAGTACGATTGCGTCGGCCGCACGGGGATTGATCGCCAGCGCTTGCTCCAACTCAGGGACGGCCTGCTCGCGATTGTATTTCTCCAACAGGAGCGAGCCGGAGATCAGGTGGGCTTCCCAGGCATTGGCATCGTTCTTGAGGGCGTCCGGACAGAGCGTGTTGACCACGAAGTGGAAGATTTGGGTGTTGTGATTCCAGCGGGCGTACTGCACCGAGCCACGAGCCACGACGAGCAGCGTGGCCGCATCCTCGGGCTGCCGCGAGTTGTACAAGCGGATGAACCAGCGGTAGCCGGCGTTGGCTTCCCGAAATCGACCCGTCTGGGCATAGACGTCGGCGAGTACCAGTCGCGCCGTCGTGTTATCGGACGAGGCAGTGATGGCGGCCTCGGCGGTTTTCTCCGCGTCGGCCAGACGGCCCCGCGCGAGCTGCAGCTCGGCCAGGCGAGCCAAGAGCTTCGGCTCCCCGGAGTTTTGTTTGCTAGCGTCGACGACGAGCTTTTCCGCGTCTTCCCAAGCCCCCACCGCCTCCTTGGCACGGCTGAGACCGACGGCCACGGCGACGGGATCGGCCTTGGCGGCGGCCGCTTTGTGAAGGACCTCTACGGCCTCCTCGTAACGCCCTTTGGCTAGATGGGTCTGGGCCTTGGCCAGCAACTCTTTCGGCGTGTCCGCGGCCCACGCCGACACGGGCAGCATGACGGCCAGGATCAGCAGTCCGACGGACGATCGAGCGATCCGGCAGTAAGCGATCCGACAGTGAGCGATCCGCGGACGACGGGCGCTGTTAGACGGAGCTTCTCGGCGCGTGGGACAGCATGCAAGTTGGCGTCGGCACATCGGTGGAAAGCCGGTCGTCGTCGCGCCGGGGCGATTCGGCAGCGCGGGCGACGCGTTGCTCCGGGACCTGTTTCCCGCACGGGGGCGCGGATAGTTCGAGGCGGCGACGGTCGCCGCGTCTGCCCTCCAGTATACGCGGCGACGCGCAAGAAAAAACCGCGAGTCTTTGTGGGACCCGCGGCTTTTCTTATCAAACCTCTCAGTGTTGGCGACGGTGGAGTCGCTTTGAGAAAGGCGCGGATCGGGTAGTGACTAGCACTCACCCTTTGGTGATCCGGGCCCACAGTTTGGGTTTGGCACCTCCGTCGGAACGATGCGAGAGGCTTGTTCTCGGCCCTGCCACGTTGGGCCGCATGGCGGCCAGGTCGGATGCAGTCTCTGTCGTGTGTCGATCGATGCCGGGCAGGGCTTCGGTTCTGTCTCTCGCCGGGCCCTCTTGCGAGAGTCCGCGGCGATCGGCTGCTTATTGATCGGCACAGGCAAGCCCGCTTCGTCGATCAAAAATCGAAAAATCGTGCGCCGAATTCGCGCGTTCTGATCCCCTTGGGCGAGGCACTGTGTGATTTGGCCGCTAGACCCGCGGCAACGCATCGACTCGCCGGGACCAACCGCGATAAAAGTAGACCCCAATCCACGCCAGCAGCGGAAATATTCTCAAGAACTGGCTTAGCCCGGCGTCGTTCGGCCGGGGAAAGGTCCAGGTCGCCGCCAGATCGTGGCCCGGCACGTTCCAGATTCTGACCGTTCCATCGTTCGAGCCGGCGGCCAGTCGCTGGCCATCGGGACTGAACTGCACCGACTCGACCGCCGGCACGTCGAAGTGGAACTCCGTCTTTTTTCGATGCGGCAGATCCCACAGCGTGAGGCCGTCGAAGCGGCCCGTCGCCAGTTGTTTGCCGTCCGGCGAAACGGCGATCGCCAGCACCAGCCGCTCGGGCAGCACGGCGACGACCTTGCGACTTGGTAGGTCGACGATTTGAATCGTTTTATCGTTGGCGGCCACGAGCGTCTTTCCGTCAGGCAGCCAGGCGAGCGCCGTAATGTTCGGGGGCAGATCGCCGTTGTCGGGTGGCGCCGGAGCTTCGATCCGCTCCAGCAGTTTGCCGGCGGCCGAGTCCCACACTTCGAGATCGAGCGTGCCCAACCCGCCGACGGCAAAACGCAAACCGTCGGGCGCGGGGGCCAGCGACTGCACGTTCGGGCCCACTTGCAGCCCGCGCAGCGGTGCGTCGGAATCGAAATCGCCCAGATACACGAACTGGCGAAACGCCAGCGCGTAACGATTGCCTTGCGACAGCGAGGCCAGCGTGCGGAAATGCAGACGCTCCGTTTTTGGATTCGACAGCAGTCGCCGCTGGGCGGTGTCCCAGAACAACAGCCCGCCCTCGAAGCCCGCCGAGAGCAGCTGGCGACCGTCGGCCGAGAATGCGACCGATTGTCCGATCAACACTTCCGGCAGGATGTTGAAGATGCCCGGGCGGCTGACGCGTCCCAGAACGGTCGCCCCCTCGAGGTTCGTAACCGAGGCCAGCACGGCCGTATGAAACACATCGGAAAGATACCAACGCTCGCGGAGCGCGCGAAACCGGCCGCTGTAGACGCCGATCGCCAACTGCTGGCTGTCCGGAGAGAAGGCCAGCCCGCTGACCGACTGCCACGTCGACCCGCGGTTTTGCGGCCAGAGCAGGATTGCCACGCTGACGATGAGGCCGACCGCCATCGCCGACTGCCCGGGCGAGAGGTCCCTTAACCTTTTTTTCACAGCCGGGAGGAGATCCACCGCGGTGCCTCGGCACGCCAGCTGGGTTTTCTTAAACTCTATCCACGGTACACTAAGGACGCCCGCGAGGATATTTCGGGCAGCTGCCAGTGGAGCCAGCGCCGGCGGAGCCAGCCAATGGAGCCAGCAGGAACTGACGGGGGCGCCGAGGCGTGCCGGGAGACGGTTCACGGGCTGCGAGGGATTTCCACCTCGGGTGGTGAAACCGGTTCACAAAAGCGCCGCGCCGGACCGCGGTGCGATTTCGGACGCGGATCGACGATGGCGAACAAGAAATCAGACGAACTGGCAGTCGGAGCCAACGTGCGCGTCAAGGCGGGCACGACGATTCCCGAATTTCCGGACGTCGCCTGCGGGGGCTGGACGGGCAAGATTGTCGAAACGTCGGGCAAGAAGCCCAACACCAAGTACTTCGTCGAATGGGACGAAGCCACTCTGGGAAGCATGCCGGAGCCGTACCTGAAGCTCTGCGAAGCCCAGGGACTCTATCATCGCATGGCCTGCCTCGACGGCTCGGTCCTCGAGCCGGCGGGCTGACGTCACCGCCTCATCGCGGCTGCCGCGTTAGCCTGAATTGTCCCCCCATTCGTGGACGAACGGCGTTTTGTCCGGCTCGCGGCGCGCCCGGGCTCATTCTGCGCACCCAATCCTGCGCCCGCACGTCGACCTCCTTTGCGAGTGTTTCCACCCGCCCAGCGAATCGGTCATTCCAATCTTCACAAACAAATCACATTTGCGGCGGCGCCTCTTGCGCCGTTTATCCGTGAGAATCGACGCAAGCTGCAACAGTGCGGTCAGGAACGAGTCACCACACCAGGTTCTCCACGCCGACAGAATAAAGAAGCCTTATAGTCTCAGCGGCAAGCCATACCTTCTGGCAATCCAGAACGTCTGAGGGATGTATGATCGACTGGAAACATCTGCGGGCGCAGGTGATGGGGAAAACGGACAAACCGCCCCTCCCGCCCAGACTCGAAGTTCCGAAACTGCCTCAGACCGTCTCGGCCGTTTGCGAGCGCGCCAGCGCCCCGACTGCACGGCGGCCGACCTGTGTGAAGTGCTCGAGCAAGATCCGGCAATCACCGTCGACCTGCTCAAGCACGTGAACTCCGCAGCGAGCGGGCTACGCACTAAGGCCGCGACCGTTCGCCAGGCCGTGGCGCTCTTGGGCGTCAAGAACACGCGGTTGTTCGTGACCACCACGGTCCTCGAGCAGCAGATGCGGAACACCAAGTCGCCGTTGATCCTGGGCCATTTGTTCTGCCTGGCGGCGTTGGAGCGGGCGTTTTTGCGCGAGAGATCGCCAAGGCGACCAACCGCGATACCGATCTGGCCTTTGCGGGGGCGCTGATTCAGGACTTCATTTTGCCCTCGTTCACGAAGCAACACGTGACCGAATACGCCTCGTTCATGAAGCAGCTCTCCGCGGGCGAGGCCGAGCTGCCCGATTTGGAAAGCGCTCATTTTGGATGCACCCACGCCGACTGTGCTGCCTTTTTGATGCTCAATTGGGGTTTCCCGGACGACCTAATCTGCTGCGCACTTTTGCATCATCGCCCCGTGCAAATCTGGGCGTTGGAACCGTTACGTCACACGGCGCTTCCCGCGCTGGCGGCCACGTCATGGCTGCCGTCGGTACTGGCCCCGTCGACCGCCCATTTGCCTAAGCTCGCCCAATACGTGTCCGAGAATTTCAAACTCGATATTGCCGTCCTCGCGCAAACGGTCGATGAGCAGCTTCGTCAGCAGGTTCCCAATTTGGGGACGTATGTGACCTTGAACCAGCATCTCACCAGCGCGGCCGTCAGCGTTTGAGTCGTGAGTGCGCCCGCCTAGCAAGCGCGACTGAGTAGTGAGCGTTTTGAGATGACCGCGAACAGCCAGACGATCACGTTTTCGATCGACCGACTCTGCTCCGGGACCACATTGCCCGGCCCGATTTACGAAGACACTGACAGCGGCGTGCTGTTGTTGCAGGCGGGGGTCTGCGTCTCCGAGGAGCAGATCGATCAGCTCAAGAACCGCGGCATCAAGCAAATCCGTATCGAGAAGCGGTTTGCCGATTCACTGTTTTCCTCCGCGCCGCGACGCGCCGGCAACCGGCCGATTCGCCAGCGCAACCCGACGACGCCGCAGGCCCAGCGGGCCGAAAAGAGCGCGCCGCCGATCTGCCGCCCCGAGCCCAAAACGACCTGGTCCGCGCAAGGATCGCAGTCGGTCGCCAAGCTGCGCAGCGCGCAATCGGAACGCCTCTCCAACGTTTACACGCTCCTGGAAACCCAGGGCGGCATCGATGCCGACATTCTCGACGAGATCGGCCAGGAATCGATCGACCAGCTGTCCGTCGACATGGACCTGTTCATCAAGGCCTCGATCGAGCCGCAGCTCAGCGAAGCGGCGTCCGAGCACTGCGTGCGGGTCGCCCAGCTGGCAGTCGCGGTGGGCGCCGTGGCCGGCCATACGCGGGAAGAACTCCGCTGGCTAGCTATGGGATGCCTGGTTTCTCGTTGCTGCGCGACGGAATCCGCGCGAGAGCTGTCGGAAGAGCCGCGGCGCCTCACTGAGGTCGAATTCGCCGAGATCAAGCGGACGCCCGGACGCGTCTTCGATATGCTGTCAACGATCGACTTCCCCCTTGTCGCCCGGACCGTCGCGTACCAAATTCACGAGCGATGGAACGGCACCGGCTACCCGCGACGCAAAGCCGGCAACCAGATTCACGTGCTGGCCCGCGTCGCTGGCGTCTGCGACGCCTACGTTTCGCTCAGCTCGCCCCGACCGCACCGGCCGGCCTACTCGCTCTATGCGGCCGTCGTGCAAATTCTGGCCGACGCGCGGGCCGGCCTGTTCGACCCGCAAACGATCCGGCACTTCCTACGGACCGTCTCGCTCTATCCGATTGGGGCCTACGTCCGGTTGAGCACGGGCCAGATCGGCCGCGTCGTGCGGACGAGCCCGGATGCTTACGATCGCCCGTCGGTGGAAATCGTCGGCGAATCCCCGCACCGGATCATCGCCCTGACGGAGTCGCCGGACGTGCAGGTCGTCGAGGTAATCGATCCCGAGCAAGCCGCCGAGGAGATCTTCGTTCCTCAGGAAGGGCAGCTCGATTCGGACCAGATCAATTTCCTGCTCGGCGTTCCCAGCACGCAGGAAATCTGAGCTCCGCCCCAGAAGCCGCGCCGCGCGTTTTCGCGTGCGGCAATCCTCGACAGTCACTTCGCTTCGCGGAACCGCTGCCAGGCCAGCCCCGGGCGATCAACACGGAACGTCACGAGCCGCGTGTGCTCGACTTCCGTCACGTAGACGTTGCGACCGTCGGGCCCGCCGAAGCATAGATTGCTGGGCCGCTTGCCCAACACGTCGATCTCGCGCAACACTTCTCCCTGCGGCGTCATCTTGATGACGGTGCCGTTCCCGTAGCGGCAAATGTAGAGATTGCCGTCGACGTCGCAACGCATACCGTCGAACCCGTGATTGGTGATGCGGCGAATCAAGCGGCGGTCGCCCAGCGACTTGTCGGGGCGAATCGTGAACCGCCAGATGTTCTTTTGATCGCTCTCATTCACGTAAAGCGTCTTGCCGTCGGGACTCACTTCGATGCCGTTGGACGTTCCCTGATTGTCGGCCGCCAGCGTGATGTGGCCATCGGTGTCGACTCGCCAAACGCGTCCCGTCTTCGCCTTCCAGTTCGGATCACTGGCGAAGATCGTCCCGTCGGGCGCGATCGCCAGGTCGTTCGGCTGGGCCATGCGAGGCTCGTGAGTGAGCACGCGAATGGCCCGTGTGGCCGGATCGATGGAGAGCACGTTGTGCCCGGTGTAGTCGGCCACGAACATCGTTCCTTTGCGGTCGAAAACGATGCCGTTGCCGTCGCTGCCCTTCGGCAAGGTGACGTAAACTTCGCCGCGTCCCTCGGGCGTGACGATGCCGATCGTCCCCTCGGTGCGAAAGTTGACGGCGTAGATGTTGCCCCGCGCGTCGCAATTGGGCCCCTCGATGCCGATCGTGAATTCTCCCGGCTGCGTGAGCGGCCGCGAGACAAAGAGCGGCTCGCTCGACGGTTCAGCCGCGGTGCCAAAGCGAGCTGCGCTCGTCACGAGTCCCACGAACAGTGATCCCAAAAGTAGAATTCGCGGGTTCATTTCGGGAGGTCCATCGCTTGAGGTGCGGAGACGGCTGAGTCACGGGGGGGGTCAGGACTGTTCCATCTCTTCGTCGCTGATCAGCGGAATGGTCGGATAGCTCGGCTTGGCTTCGCTTTCCGGTTGCGCCGTCGAGGCGGTTTCGGCCACCTTCAGGAAATCGGGAGGGATCGCGGGCGTTTCCATGCCGCGCTCGCCGTAATAGAACTTTCGCCAGACCAGCCGATCGCCGACGCCGATGATCAGCGTTTTGCGAAACAGGCGCAGCGAGGGATATCGCGTGCGATTGAGATGCTCGCGACAGCGACGGAAACGGATCGCCACCACAGTTTCCCCCTGCAGTTGATAACCCAGCAGGAAGCCGGCCAACAGGCCCAGTGGGACCAGCCAGCGGCCTTCGATGTCCCACAAGAACAACCAACCGATACAGGCAAAGATCAGCCCGAAGAGCGGTGCCCACAGCGCCCAGGTGAGATCCGGCACGCTGCGATGTTCGCTGTTCCATTCGCATTGAGTTTCGTTGCCGCAAACGACGCAGCAGTCGGGCAGTTCGGCTGTCCAGCGATCGCCGTAGAGATAAACGTGATCGTTGTGATCCTCCGACGAGACCCGCAGCTCCTTGCGCTCACCGTGGTCCTGGAGAAAGGTCAGGTATTCGGTCACCAGCTGGCGCAGCTCGGCCCGGTTGGACCAGTAGAATTTGGCGACGCGTTTGAGATGCTCCCAGGTCGCCAGGGCCGCCGTGCGGATCATTTGCAGGGCCCGGTCGACCCCGCGCTTCCAAGCCTCGCTCGAATTAGTACCCGGGGTCGGTCCGTCGGGGAATAGGGGGGGCTCGAAAGCGGTGGCGGCCAGCCAGGCCTGCCCATCGAGGGAGACCTGGTCACCAGGCCGCAACCGGCCATCACGGGCGAATTCACGAACCTGGTCGACAGGGAAAGGTCCCTGGACGTCGCGCGGCACTCGCGGATCCCGGTAGTAAACTTCGCCGGACATACCGGTCGTTTGTACCAATCTGGGCAGAGCGTTAGAAGCCAGCGGCGGATCGAGCACCGACAGAATCCCTAAACCCGAAGGTGCAAGCGGCAGATCGCGCAAAGAGGAAGATTGCGACAGTCGCAACACGGTCATGTGAACGCCGGCACGATGCTGAAAAGCACGCCGTTCGACTTCGACACGATCGAGACTCGCGATTTGTTCCGGGCTGAGGATGCTCGCCAGGGTTTTGGCGAAGAGTGAGTCGCCCGCGAACAAACCATCACCGCTGAGCGGCTCCCGAAGCTTCTGTGCCTCCTGCCGAACACGACGCCATTCGTCGACCGTAATTCGTTCGCTCCGTAGTGTGATTTGAACTGCTCGACCCGGTCGACGAACCGTCGGATGTCCCCCCGGCCGGCCAGCAGCAGTTTTTGCTTTTGGTTGTCGGAAATCCCGAAGCTTCGTCCGAGCGAACCCACCTGTCGTGTGGGCCGTCATCCTGGTTGTTGTCGCCTCTTCATGCGCAGTTGCGACTCGAGCCTTTCTGGCGGCGACTCGCTTCCCACGTCGTTTCCCTAGATCCAATTGTCAATCGTCGCCCTGAGGTTGCCAATGTTGATCAACTGCCGTTCGTTCGCCGCCGGCTGCCGGGACTTGTCGACTAAATCATCGTCGTCGCCCGCGCGGGCTGGACTTGCAGCGAGCGCCAACACGAGTAGCAACGCCGGCAGGCTCATGCGTCCCAAACTCTTCACAGCGATCCTCGGTCCCGTTGACATGCGGGCCTCCTAGTCGCCGCCGTCCGGTTCGTCAATCGGCATCCCGACGGCGCCGATTCGTCCGGCATTAAATCGCGGATAATCGCGACTTTTAAGGATCTCCCCCCAACGCTTCGACTGTTCGCGATCCAACAGCGGCACGATGAGGGAATCGGGAACCGGGGGAACCTCGCCGCCACCATCTCGCACCGTCAATTCGATCATCTGGCTCCATGCCGGTTCCCACTTGGGAAGGAGCGTCGCCACCAACGCCCGGCGCTGCGTTTCGGTGAGCGCGAGATCCTGATCGATGAAAGTCACAAACGTCCAAACGCAAGCCTCGCGTTCGTGCGCCCGTCGTTTGACGACCTCGCGGTGATAACGGTCGGCGTCCGCGGGCGACAGGTGCTTCGTCACGCATTCGGCCAGCTCGTTCGGAACCACGTCGCATGACCAATCCGTCACCCCAGCGGCCGCCCGCTCGAGGCACTCCGCCAGATCTTTCTTCATCTCCCGCAGCTGCGCCTTCGTCGGAGCGCAGGCCTTCTTGACAAAGTGCAGCTCGACACTGACCATCGGCCGCCACTCAAGCTCCTGATTGCGCGCATTTTGCACCACGAACGGGTTTTGCGCCGGCTTATTCCTCCGCAACACGGGCCGCGGTCGGAATGCGGGAGCACCGGGCGGCTCCCGGTCGGTGATGAGTAGGATGCCGTTAAACACCCGCGGTGCGAGCTTCAGCGCCCCAGGATGTGCGTCAAGGCCTGACCGAGCGGAACGCCCACAAGGTTCGCCGAGATCGGCGTCGTTGGCGTGACATTGGCTCGTTTCAGTCCGGCATCGTCGAGACGGAC
This sequence comes from uncultured Planctomycetaceae bacterium, assembly GCA_963800135.1. GTDB lineage: Bacteria > Planctomycetota > Planctomycetia > Planctomycetales > Planctomycetaceae > DASPSM01. The sequence goes on from CAWCZR010000004.1 coordinate 1,498,774, forward strand.
AGGGATCCGGTACTTCTGCGCGAGTAGTCGGGCGAATTCCGTCAGCGGCAGATTTGGGACCTTGAGGTCGGTCTTTGCTTCCAACACGGCGACCGCCTGCGGACGGTCTAATTGCAGCGCCGACAGCTGCGGAGGGAGCGAAACCGCCGTCGCCGTCAGCGCGACCAGTAAGAAGCAGCGGGCAGAAAGCAGGAGTCGGTTCATGGCGCTTCCGTACTCCTCGGAAATGCCAAAACACGCCGTGCGTTGCCGCTTAGACCTTACCAGATGCGGGTCGGCAATTCGACATTTTTCTTGCCCAGCGTGAGCGGCTGGTTACGCGATCACTCCGCCTGATTTATGCGATCACTCCGTTCAGTGCGGCAGCGACTCGAACGGGTCGCCTTTGCTCGAACCGGAGCCGTCGGCACTGGGGATGGCGGAGGTCGGTCGCGTGGGCGGCGCCGAGCCTGCCGTCGCAGGGGCTTCGAGGAAGGGATCGTCCGCGTCGGCGCTCCGCAATTGAGGTGGCGACGACGCTGCCAACGGGGAACTGGGTGGCGGCGAGCTGGGCGGTTGGGAGTTAGGCGAGGATCGTGGACTCGCGTCGAACGAGCCCAGTTGCACGTGGCCTGCTCCGGACGAACCGCTCGGCGTGGTCGGAATTGGCTGATTCCATTCGGCGCTGTCGCCTTCAAGTCGCGAACCACCACCGTTGCCGGGCCCCAGCGTGACGCGACCGGGCGGCGACAGCGGGGAAGGTGCGCCGAACTGGTCGGGCGGACGGCTCGGAGCCAGCGGCGCAGGACGCGAGTTGGAAGGCGCGCCCAAGTCGCCAACGTCCGACGACGCTGACTCGGACAAGGCGGGGGTGGCGCGGCCCGGGCCGGCCGTCGCACGGGCGAACTGCGCCCGGTTGCGGTTCATCGCGCCGATGTCGAAAGCCGGGTAGTAGGGTTCTTTGCGCGGAACCTGCCAGTTCCGCGGCGGAATTGTCGTCGGGTTGACGTCGATTTGCCCGATTTCGAGCTTGATCTTCAATTGAGCCTGCGGCCATTCCAGTGCGATCACATGGGGCATCACGATTCCAGTAGCCCGGTCGCGAATATGCTGATCGAGAGTCGCCCGCGCGATCAGGAGGCCGTTCATGTCAACCAAGCTGTGGCTGAGCACGAGGCCGCGGCGCAGGTCGACGCGGATCACTTTCTTGACCATTTGGCCGGACGGGGAGAGCCGCTCGGAAATCAGGTTTACGAACTGGCCGCTAGCTTCAGGATGTAGCGATACGTGCTGTGTGTCGATCGGCACGACGCCCAGCGCTTCCATCAGCCAATCGGGCTGAAACGGAATTTGCGAGAGCATCTGTGAATTGGGCACGTCTTCGTGTCGGGCCTGGTAGACGTAGCTCGGCTGACCGTTCATGCTGCCGCGCTTGACCCAGAACCAGAACAACTCGGCGTTCGAGCCGAAGTCGGCTTCTTCGTCCATCCCGAGGATGCCGGCGGTGAGGCGAAAGTTGCGGGGCCGCTCGACCGCGATCTGGCCTCCCAGATGCACGGGCATGCTCTGGCCGGAGATGCGAACGTCGTTCGACCGCCAAGCTGAGAGTCGTTCGATGTTCGCGTTGACCCGCCGCACGACCTCCTGGACCGACGCGTTCGCCGGCAGCGGCGAACCGAAGTCTTGGTGAGTGAATTGGGCCTGGAAGGCACAGCCGGTCGCGGTGACGAGGAGCAGCAGGCCCGAGCCGATCGAGAGCCGGCGGACGCGCGCTGCCGCACCGACTCGCGGGGTCGCGGTTATGCTCTTACCCCCGCCCCCCTGAGATTCGCGATCCATCGCGTTGATTCCTGTCAGCCGCCGACGCGGTTAATTTGAGCTCTGCATTAATTTGCGCTCAGTGGTCATTTGGGCTCCGCCGTGATGCTCGCTTCAAGTTCCAGTTGCAGTCCGCCGATCTCGGCTTCCGCAAGCTGTTGATCGCGCACCTCAAACGGGCCTTCCCCCTGCAAGCCGGCCAGTTCCAGGATCGTCCCCTTCGCATCGCTCCGAGTCTTCGCGATTTGCAGGCGCCGCCGTTGGACGAGCAAGAGGGCCAGCACATAGCGGAACTTTTCGCGGGCCGGGTTCGCGTCTTCGCACAGTTGTTCGAAGTGTCTCAGCAGGGCGTCTGGATCAAGCACGCGTCGTTTCGGCTGGTCGCGAACGGGGACCGTCACTCGCCAAAAGCCGAGCGCACCCTCGGGCGGCCCGGTCCAGGCGCCGGCCGAAAAGTCGAGACGCACCCACTCGTTGCCCTTTTCGATGACGGTCGAGTAGCAGACGTCGCCGGGCCCAAGAGGCTTCCCGGTCTTGGAGCAGATCTTGCCGAGCGCCTTCAGCTCGTAATCCATGGGACCTCTCGAATGACGAACGCCGACCGACTTCCCCAGCGCGCGAAGGTTCGCACCCAAGCGCAAGGGGGGGCGGATCGTACTTAAACCCTGAAAACGGCTCAAGATGAGACAGCCCACCCAGCGACGCGTCTACGCCTGCTTTTGCCGGCGAGCTTTTACGACGAGACGGGGCGATCGAGCGAGCGTTCCACGGGCCGCGGAATCCGCTCCAACCAGGGCTTGGGAACCACGGAAGGCTCGGAAACGGAGGTTGCCGGACGCGGAGCTAATTGGGAGAAGAAATCGACGATGCGGCGGTCGAACTCTTCTGGGTCGACCTCGCGAGCCAGGTTGTGTTTGGCCGTCTTTACCAGCCAGCGACGACTGGTGGTCTGCGGAAACCTCTCGAAAAGATTCTCGCTGATTTCGGGCAACACGTACGTGTCGCGGCCGTCGACGATCATCAGCACCGAACGATTGCCCAGCCGCCCCAGCCAATCCTCCAGCACGACGTAGCGGCAATGCCGGCGGATCTGGCTGATCCAGCGTGTGAGCGCGAGCGTCGCGCGGATGTGCCACATCGGCAAGAGCCGCATGAGCCATTGCGGAAAGTAGAGCGACGACCAGCGGAGCGTATAGTGCAAACACATCGTGCTGATCGAGAAGACTCCCTCGCAGGCGACGCAGCGCACGTCTGGCGACTGGGCTGCGACAACCACGGCCGCCGACCCGCCACGGCTCATCCCGAAGAGCCCGATCGGCAACTGCTGCAAATCGGGACGTTGGCGGGCGTAATCGACGGCCGCCTTGGCGTCGCGGACTTCATACTCGGTCAGCCAATGAAGGGGCAAGTAGCCCGGCAAGCGATCGCTTTCGCCCTGGTTGCGAAAGTCGAAACTAAAGACGGCAAAGCCGGCCCCCAGCAGCGCGCGACAATACCAGCCGGCCGACCAGTGGTCGCCGCCAAACTCGGGGCAAAAGATTACCAGGGCGCGAGGCGGACCGGTCGTAGGCAAATGCAGGCTGCCGCGCAGCGTGACGCCGTCGGAGCTGGCAAAGGTTACCGGTTCCGCTGTGGGTGAAGGGGCGATCGAGTCGACCGCGAAGGGCGGCGACCGCTCCAGAATCGGCAAGGTAAGAAGCACGGCGGTAACGCGGATGATCAGGTCAATCACGACCCAAACCGCGAGTACGCCGACAAGAACCCACAGCACGAGCAGCTTAGCCTTTATATTCGGCGAAAATCAGGGAGATATTCTGTCCACCAAAACCGAAGCTGTTGGAAAGCGCACGCCGCACGGGCGCTTTGCGAGCCGCATTTGGGACGTAGTCGAGATCGCAGTCCGGATCGCGCGTCTGGTAGTTCATCGTCGGCGGCAGGACGTCCTCGTTAATTGACAAGAGGCAGGTGATCGCCTCGACACTTCCGGCAGCCGCGATCAGGTGACCCATCATGCTCTTGATGCTGGAGACGGGGATCCCCGGCGCGTGCGTGCCGCAGGCATTCCGAATGGCCATCGTCTCCACGCGGTCGTTGACCGCCGTGCTGGTGCCGTGCGCGTTGATGTAATCGAGGTCCTCGGGATTCAGCTCGGCGTCCCGCATCGCCATCTTCATGCACATCGTGGCGCCGCGGCCCTCGGGATGAATGTCGGTGATGCGGTAGGCATCGGCGCTCGAACCGTAGCCGACGACCTCGCCATAGATGTGAGCGCCGCGGGCCTTGGCCCGGTCATGCTCTTCGAGGATCAGCATTCCGGCCCCCTCGCCGAGCACGAACCCGTCCCGTTCTTTATCGAACGGACGCGACGCGTGCGCGGGATCGGAATTGCGCGTCGACAGGGCCGTCAACAGGTTGAAGCCGGTCATGCCAAACGGATGAATCATGCTGTGTGCGCCGCCGGAGAGCATCACGTCGGCGTCGCCGCGGCGGATGATTTCCGACGCTTCGCCAATCGCCTGGCTGGAGGCGGCACACGCCGTCAGGCAGTTCAGGTTTGGCCCCTGGGCGTTGAACAGGTTGGCCAAGTGGCCGGCGGGCATGTTGGGCTCTTGCTCGAGTTCCCGCTTGGGATTGAGCTGTTCGAGGCCCGCCTTGGTGAACCGCTCGAGGTCAAGCTCGCCGTTCTCCCGGGCCTGCGAGATCATGTTCATGAAGACGACGAAATCCTGCTGCCCTTCGCCGGCCCCCAGATAAACGCCAAATTGCGTCGGATCGAGGGATGAGTCGAGCACGCCCGAGTCTTTGATCGCCTGCGTGGCGGCGGCTACGGCAAACTGGATATTGCGGCCGGCCATCTCGAACCGCTTGGGATCTTTGTAGTGATCTTCGAGGTGGAAGTTTTTGACTTCGGCGGCGAATTTCGTGGGGAAATTGGAGGCGTCGAAGAGGCTGATTTTATCGACGCCGTTGCCCCCCTCTTGCAGCGACTTCCACATCGAGCGAACGTCATTCCCCACGGGAGTGATGCAACCCAGCCCAGTTACGACGACGCGTCGTCTCATGCGAATCGACCCCTAGCCTTTGGCACGGTTCGACAAAACCGATTTGGCCGAAGTGATGCAACTGAAGAGGCAGAGTGTCCCGCTCCACCTTCCCCAGCTTGCCCGACACGCTTCCGCCAGAACGGCACGATGACAGCCGGTACAGGTCCCAAATAGCACCAGCACGGATCCCCAGTTTAATAGATCGGTCCCCAGGACGGGAAGAATGACTTGGGGCGGCGACGCGCTCCCGCCAAAAACGAGGGCACTTTCCGGGAAGGATCGCCGTAAGCCCCGTCGCCGACGCAGCTTGTGCCGCACCATCGGCAAAACGGTGGGAACCGAAGAGTTCGACGACTGTCCAGCGCGGCGGCCGGACGTTTCACTGAACGCCTGGGCGACTAAGAGCTAGCTGTCGGCGTTCCGTCCCCGGCCCGGCCCACTTCCAGGATACCCAACAGGCCCATCGAGAAGACAAAGTTCTTCTGATCGATGGCCGCCGAGTCGCCGGCTTTGGACTTATCAAGGTGGTTGAAGAGGATCTCCGCCTCCGCCACCAACCGCTCGCCGACGTGCGCCTTGCAGTCGACGACACCCCCCTCCGGCCGGATGTCGGTGAGCGTGGCCGTATAGGTCAGGGTGTCGCCCGGGCAGGCCCAGCTGTGAAACGTCACGTGCGGCACTTTGGCCAGGATCACGATCTCGCTGAAGCCGCTCTTTTCGCCCAGGAGGATGCCGCCCGTTTGGGCCAGCCCTTCCAGGATCAGCGAGCCGGGCATTATCGGAAAACCGGGAAAGTGGTCGTGGAGGTGCTCTTCTGCCAGGGTGACGTTTTTAACGGCCTTGGCATACGAACCCGACTTAAACTCCACGAACCGATCGATCCAGAACCAGCGCATGAGGCACGTTCTCGGCGCACATCGCGTTGCGGGGCGATTGCCGCCTCAAGTTCCCGAGAGCTTCGTCTCCATGAACTTCACGATCATTCCGACCGTAAACAGGTCCTGGATGTTCTCGACCTTGGGGTCCTTGGCGAACTTGTCGACGTCGGCGTGCGGCAAGCGCTTGCGCAACTCGGCGATGCCGGCCTCGGTGAGCACGCCGTTCTTGGTGAGAGTGGGATCGGCGGCCGCAAAGTTGTCCGGGAACAGTTCGCCGCGGGGAATCTTGACGTTGAACGCCTTCTCCAGGCGAAAGACGATGTCCAGAAAGTCGATCGATTCGGCCCCGAGGTCGCCCATCAGCGTGGCGTCCATCGTGCATTCGGACTCGTCGGCCCCCAGCGCGTCGACCAGGATTTCGCGCACCTTATCGTAAATCTCTTTCTCGGTCGGCATCAGTCTCACCTCCGGTTGAATTCGATCTTCGACGGCATCGTGGCACCGGCCTGCCTGCATGCCGCCGCGCGCGGGCTGTTTTGTCTCAGAATCCGCCCAGCGTCAGGCCTCCGTCCACCCGCAGGACCTGGCCCGTGATGTAAGCGGCTTCCTCCGTCGCCAGAAAGATGACGGCATGCGCCACGTCTTCTGGTTTTCCCAGCGCCGCGCGGGAATGTGTTTCACGATCTGATCGCCGGCGGCGCTGCGAACGGCGATCGTCATGTCGGTCTCGATGAACCCCGGTGCGACGGCGTTCACCGTGATGTTTCGCTTCGCCAGCTCGGTCGCCACGCAGCGGGTGAAGCCGTCGACTCCCCCCTTGCTGGCAGCGTAGTTCGCCTGGCCCGGATTGCCGAAGTCGGCCGCCACGCTCGACACGTTGATCATGCGGCCATAGCGCTGCGACATCATCGGCCGGGTGACGGCCTGGCAGAAATTGAAGACGCCGTTCAAATTCGTGGCGATGACTTCGTTCCAGTGCTCTTCGCTCATCGTCGCCAGGAGCGTATCGCGAATCACGCCGGCGTTGTTCACGAGGATGTCGATCTTTTCCCACTTCTCCAGGACGGTCTCGACGACTTTCTCGGCGGCGCTTTTCTGCTTGACGTCGCACTGGTAACCGACGACCTCGCGGCCTTCCTTCTTCAGCTCCTCGACCAGTTCGTCGGCCGCCTGCTGATTCGAGTGATAGGCGAAGGCCACCTTGGCCCCTTCGCGGGCCAGGGCGCAGACGATGGCGCGGCCGATGCCCCGGCTGCCACCCGTCACGATCGCCACTCGCCCCTCGAGTTTCATCTTCTCCAATTCCCCTTGTCCGATTCGTCGGCCCACTCACGACAGGCCTGCTTAAGTCACTGATTCGTCGGCGGGGCCGGTCCAGATTTGCACGAACCGCCGCCGCATTTCTTCAATGCGGAGTTGATCGGACGCAGCCAACGCCACGTTCCGATCCGCCAGGTTGAATTGTTCCAGCGTCACCCGCGCACTGAAGGTCGACTTGCCGTCGACGGTTCCCAAACCTTTCAAAACGTATTCGCGATCACCCCGCTCGTGCACGGCCGCGGTAACGGTTAGAGTTCGACCGGGCTGCACGAAGTTGTTGTATTTTAATGCTTTGGCTTGTTTGAGCAGAATCGTGCTATAGCGGAAATCTTCTGTCGCGCGCATCAGCCAGGCGCTGGTCTGCACCAAGCACTCCAGCATCATCACGCCCGGAAGCACCGGATAGCCGGGGAAGTGATCGGCCAGATATTCCTCGGCTGCCGACACGTTTTTGATCGCCGTGATCGACTGCCCAGGCTCCAACGAAAGGATTCGATCGACCAGCAGGAAACGCATAGCGACTCAAAGCGCCCCGGCCCCGGAGTTTTTGTCTGGCGCATGACCGCCCTTTTATAGTGAGCCTAATCCGATTTCACAACCCGAGGCACCGGCTCAAATCCAATGTCTAAAGTCGAAGGTCCAAGGTCAATTCCGCCGGCGAGGAACGCCGACGAACCCGACCTTGGACCCAAGACGAACCGACTTTGGATTCTATCGCGGGCTCACTTCGACTCCGTCGGCCAGGGGACCCCGGCGCCGGACTTGGACTCGTCACCGTTCTCGTTTTGGCGACGCGGGCTGGAGGCCCCGTCTTTGCCCACCGGCAACCGTTCGGCCTCGGCCTTGCCGATCTGGGTGGCCTGCTGGGCGGAGATCGCCTTGGCGATTTGCCGCATCTGCTCCTGATCGAGGTGGCGGAGGTTGCCCAGCTCGAGCAGCGGTTGCAGCGTGTGGACCGCGCGGGCGACCGTGTTTTCCATCAACACGAATTCCATCAGGCCGCGACGGATGCCGTCGAGCGCGTGCACCTGATCCTGAAACTCGTGCTGGATGTCGATCATCATCTCGACCGACTTCAGGGCGTCGGGCAGGTTCGACTTCTCGCCAGCGAGCTTGGTCTGCATCTGAATCAACTGCGTCGCATTGCGGTCGGCCGCCTCGGTCTGGGAACCCTTCTCGGCAAGGCGGTCACGGAGACCCAGCAGGTGAGTCACATTTTGCTGGGCATCCACAATCTTTCCGCCGCCGACCACAATTTGATCCTTGAGCGAGAGCAGCCCCTTGGCCGCGGCGTCGGCCGCCGCCAGATTCGAGGTCCGCTCGATGATTTGGTCCTTCATCGCCAGGAGAGCCTTGGCCCGGTCGTTCGCCGTCGCCAGGTCTTCCGTGTGTCCCAGAATCTGGGCCTTCAAGTTCGCGAGTTGCGACAGCCCGGCCTCGGCCGCCGTGGCGTCGGCAGCTTCGGTCAGTACGCTGCGCTTGAGCGTGATCAGCCGGTTGGCGGCTTCCACCGCGTCGTCAGACGTCACGTTCTGCTCGATGAGCTGCTTCTGCAACACGACGACCTGATCAAGGGCCTTGATGGCTGGCTCGGTCAACTCGCGATTGCGCAGCACGCTCTGTTGCACAGCGGCCAGTTTCTCGACGGACGCCAGGACTTCGCTTGCCTTCTGGCATTCGGCTGTCAGCTCTTCGCGCATTTGACGCATCGAGGTCAGCGAGTGGCGGGCCTCCTCGAAGACGGCCTGCTGGGCTTTCAGGCCCGACAGCAGGTCGTTGGTGTTGCGGACCTGATCCCGTTCGCCGACCAGCAGCAGCATGTCGGACTGCATGGAGGCGATTTCCTGCTTGAATTCCTCCATCCGGTCTTTCATCGGACGGACGATGCTCAAGTTGACGCCCAGGACGGTCGCGGCCAGGATTGCTGCGAGAAGTTTCAACGAGTCCTCCATCGCCATCCCGCCATTGCGGCCTGACTTTTGATTGGCTAACACGGCTCTACCTCCCGGGTATGTTTTTGGCGTCAGCATTGTCGGGGAGCATCGGCACAGACTGCGCAATGCTCCGCGTACCCTCAGTATCGCCATTTTCCCCGATCCGATTCGATCAAAACCGGCTGCTTAGCCGGGGCAAGACGATCGGAAGGCGGGAGCGCGTTAGAATCAATCCGCTTTAACGGTTGGGACGAATTTGCGGGGCACAATCAGGCTTGAAGGACTAGTTTGCCATGGCGAACGCCGACGCGGATATTTGGCTACAGAAGTTAACTCGTCGCGAGTTTCGGGAACGAATGAGTTCCGGCGAACTGGCCGGATGTATTATCCCCGTGGCGGCCACCGAGCAGCATCTCGAGCACCTGGCAATGGAGCACGACTGGCGCAGCGTGCTGCACATCTCCCAGGAAGTTGCGCGGCGCCTCGCCCCCCGCGTGCTCGTCGCTTCGTCGATGAACATTGGGATCAGCGAGCATCACATGCGGCACATGGGCACCCTTTCGGCGATGCCTGGCCCGTGGCTGGGTGTGCTGCACGACACGATCCGCAGTATGCATCACGCCGGCTTCAAGAACATCCTGGTGCTCAACGGCCACGGCGGCAACATCGCCCCCTGCGAGGGAATTTGGGGGCAGTTTCAACAGCGGTTCGAGATCAACCTGCAGTTCCACTCGTATTGGGACTTCCTGCCGGCCGAGTTGGCGAAAGCTCACCTCAAGACGGGCCGTTTTCCCGGGCACGCGCAAGAGTTTGAGACGGCCTTCGCACTGGCGGCCTTTCCGGAAAATGTCCGTCACACGGCAATGGCCGACCAGTCCGATAAAGAACCGCTGCAGGCAACCGCCGAAACGGGACGCGTGCTGATCGCCAGCATCGTCGACTCCGTGACGCGGCGTCTAGCCGGGATGCTCGACCGCACCAACGTCGCCCCGATCCCGCCCTTCATGCCCTGAGCGGACGCGACACGAACGGGCCCCAGCGAAGTCCCGCCGTTCAATCCCACAAACAAATAAAACACGCCCCGCGGACGGAGCGTGGTTCGTCTTAATCTGCCCCAGGCTTACGGATGAGTGTAGCCACGAGTCGCCTGCCAGACGTTGGCGGCGGCTTGGGTGTTGCCGTAGGCACCGGCCGACACGTTCGTGTTGGACGCGACTTCGGTCGGGGACACGTTGGCCAACGGGGCCGCGGGCGGAGCGTACTGCTGAGCCGGAGCCGAGCGATACTGCGGAGCCGGCGCGACGTCCGGCTCGCCGTTGGCAAACGGCTGCTGCAGCATGTTCGGCGTAGCCGACGCAATGCCCTGCGACGTAAAGCCGCCAGCCGGCATCTGCTGCGAGAGGGGGAAGGGCGCACCGCAGCTCGGAGCCGCAGCCGGGCAGCACGAGCACGGAGCGCACGGCACACACGGCGGCTTCAAATACGTGTGAGTGCACGGAACATAACGGACGTGGCACTCGGGAATCACCTGCGTGGTGACGTGCGGCACGCATTGAGTCACCGTATACGGAACGGTCCGCGAGCAGACCTGCTGGTGATATTCGGTGTAGGGAATCTGCTTCACGACCGGGCGAGGGCACCAGACCATCTTGTAGCAGCCCTCATCGACCGTCACGCAATTGACCTTCGTGACCGGGACCGTCACGCAATACGGTTCCTGGCGATAGCAGGTCTTGCAGACCTGATGGTATCCGACGCATTGTTGCGTGCGGTAAGTGGTGTCGCAGACCGGCTTGAACGTCGTGCAGGTACAGATGTCGGGCGGCGGGCACGGAGCACAACACGGAGCCGGAGGACAACACGTCGGCGGAGCGCAGCACGTGGCCGGCGCGCCGCAGGACGCGGGGGGCGGCGCGACGCAACCAGGTGCCTGACCGAAGATGTTCGCCGGCTGGACGAGCCCCACGGCCAGCACGAGCAATCCGGACGATCGCAGAAATCCCCGAGAGGAACTGAACATCGGTCGTGGCTCCTAATGAAGTGCGTAGTCGCGCCCGCGGGATGAGCGTGCCGACCTTTGCGGAAGTGAGAAGACCCGCCCGCCGACGCGAAGGCGCATCGCCCAATCTGGCGGTTCTCCTCTAGGGCTTTATCGGAACATTCGGCAAAGGTTCTTCAACAGAAAAAATCGATCCAGCCGGAATAGCCGGACTGGTCGGCGAAGGGCCGTCGCAGCCTGAACGAGTATCCGGAGCCGACCGCCAGCTGTTGAGCGAGTCGCCGCGGGGACAAATCCTCGCGCACGAACGTTCGGCCTCGGTCGAGACGCGTGCGGGGGGTGAAAGTGCGACTTAAATTAGCGGGCCGGCCGTTGGAAGCTGCGGTGGAGCGATCTCCGGGTCGGAAGACCTCGCGTCGAGCAGTGCCAGTTCGACATTGAGCACAGTGCCTCGACCGACCTGGCTCTCCAGCCAAATTTCGCCGTCGTGAGCCCCCACGATCGACTTGGCGATGGCTAGGCCCAGTCCGGCTCCCTGGCGATCCCCGTTTGGCGAGGAATCAGCTCGGTAAAAGCGATTGAAGACGTCCGACAAATGCTCTGGGGCTATGCCGATGCCTGTGTCCTCGATCTCGACCCGCACGCGGGCGCCGGTTGGCCGCGTGCGGATTACGACCCGTCCGCCGCGGGGCGTATATTTAATTGCGTTATCGATCGCGTTGAAAAAGACCTGGCCCAGCCGCACGTCGTCCCCGCGGACTGTGCACGGCGTCAGCGGTTCGACCAAGAGCGTGAGACTGGATTCCTTGGCGGGCGCTTCCAATCGTTCGGCGACGTCTTTCAAGAGCGCGTCGAGCCGCACTTCTTCGCGCTCGATCTGAACCATTCCGGCTTCCTGGCGGCTGAGAAACAGGAGCTGGTCGGCCAGCCGCGTCAGCCGGCTCGCCTCGTCGGCGGCCGCTTCGAGCGCCTGGCGATACTCCTCGGGAGATCGCGGCACGCGCAGCGCCACCTCGATGCCTGAGCGCAGCACGGCCAACGGAGTCCGCAGCTCGTGCGCAGCGTCGGCCGTGAAGCGGCGCATTTCGTCGATCGATTTCTCAAGTCGATCGAACAAGGAATTGATGGTTTGCGCTAGTCGGCCCAGCTCGTCGTCGGCGTTCACGACTTCCACACGTTGACGCAGGTCGCTGGCGGTGATGTGTTTTGCGACATCCACCATCCGATCGACGGGCGAGAGGACGCGGCGGGCCAGTAGATAACCGCCTAAGAGCGCCAGTCCGATCGCTACCGGCACAAACGCCGCCACGACGGTGGCCAGAATCGACATCTGCCGCTCGAACGGCACCAGCGACATGATGGCCCGGGCAATGTAGGGACCACCCGGCCCATCGGCCAGCGCGGTGGCAACGCGGCTCTCGCCCACTCCCGACACTTCGCGGGACTCAAATTGCTGATTGCCGGGTTCCGGGGATGTTCCCAGATCGAGCGGCGGATGCCCCTCCAGCGCCGCGCTGCGAAAAACGATTTGCCCCGCGGGTCGACGCACTTCGAATTGAAACTCGCCATGGACGGCAAATCGCGGCGCGAGATGGGCGAGAATTCCAGCGGGCTCTTTCGGCAGTGCGAGCTCAGTCGTGACTTCCCGCAGCTCCTCGGCCAACTCGCTGTCGACGGCGGCCAACAACTGCCGCCGCATCACCAGCAACAACAGCAGGCTGAAGGCGATGAGCGCGATCGCCAGCGTCGCGCCGAACCACAGCGTGAACCGCCACCGAATCGGCAACCGACTCATTTCGCGCTTCCCAGCTGATACCCCTGGCCGCGCACTGTGTGCAGCAGCGTGGGCAATCCGGGGCTCTCGATCTTGCGGCGCAGCTGTGCGATATGGACCTCGATCACATTGGTCCACGTCGCCGTCGGTTCTTTCCAGACGTCGCGAGCGATCATCTCCCGCGTGACGACGGCGTGGGCGTTTTGCATCAGGTAGCTTAACAGCTCGAATTGCCGATTGGAGAGTTCCAACCGACGCCCATCGCGAAAAGCCACCCGGCGCAAGAGATCGACCTCCAGCCCTTCGACGTAGAGCACCGACTGCTGCTCCAACGAGCGGCGGCGCAACAGGGCCCGCAGGCGTGCCAGCAATTCGTTGAACGAGAACGGCTTGACCAGGTAATCGTCGGCTCCCGCGTCGAGCCCTTGCACACGGTCGTCGATCGAATCGCGGGCGGTGAGGATCAACACGGGCTGCCAGATTCCCTGTCCCCGAAACTGGCGCAAGAGATCGATGCCGCTGCCGTCGGGCAACATCAAGTCGAGCACGATCAGGTCGGGCTGCCGCGAGACGGCTTCGCAAGCCGCGGCGACCGACGCGGTCGGAATGACTTCGTATCCTGCCTCGACCAGTCCGCGCTCGAGATTGCGCAAGAGAGGCCGCTCATCTTCGATGACAAGCACTCGAGTCATTGTGTCGACGCATTGAATGCCGAGCCTCCGACTCTCGGCTGGCCTGACCAGTCCGAGATGCCGAGTTGGCTCCGATCCGATCGCACCCGCGCGTCAGGGCGTGGGAAGCGCTCGGCGCGAAAATCGCCCCCGGACCCGCAGATGGTTTGGGAGGGTCACCCATTGTCTGACGGCGCACCGCAACTTCGGTAGCAATTCCGGTTGGATAAAAATGAATTCATAATCGAGCCCGGTTTCGTCTGGATGCGGGGGTTAGGCGTCTGTCCTCGGTAGAGACGGGGCGAACTCCTCCGCTTCGGCGGCCTCTTTCACGCCGAAACGCCATTAGACTAGCATGAGACATCTGGGATCGTTGATGCGAGATTGCCTTCCCGAAATTGTCTCCACTCTGAACGACGGGAATCAGTGTTCGCACTAGTCGGCATCGCCCACGCTGACGGCCGAGACCATCTTTTGAACCGCGAACAGCTCCACGTGTGTTCAACATTTGAAAATTTTCGGCTGAAGCCCCGGATCTCAACACTTTGGGTCCTGAGTCGCCTCTCGCGTCCGTGTATGTTCTCCGTTTGGTCGATTCTTCCGCCCCTGACGACTGCCAGTGGAGGGTGGGGCGCCCGGCTCGATCTCTCGGCGTCGGTCGGCAGGCGGCAAAGTTTCTCTGAGATACGTGCGCCGTTGGTCCGGTAAACCGCCCCGACGAATTTCGGACGATTGGCGTCGCTATCGAAGCGTGCGCCGGTTGCGTGATAGGCTTGCCTATCGATCAGTGAGCCGTCGAGGAATAACGCAGGACGGTGAAACCGATCGATCAACGGCCAAAGGCACCCATCACCGAGGAGGCCAGCCTTGTACGACCCACCGTGTTGGACTGCGTGTTGGACTGGTTGAGGAACGATGTCGGCCGCGACATCCCGCGTGCCGGGCGCCGAGGCCCGGCCCGCCTCTCCCGGGGTGACGTGCGTCGGGCGGCGTAGGTGATTTGACCTGTCCGCGGCGTGTCTCCGGCCGGCGCGTTCCTCAGCCCGTCAGACAATGAGCCTGCCCCTGTTGAGCCTTTCTCCTGCTGGATGACCTTTGCACCGCCGGCCCGCGGCCTTCCCATCGGGGGAGACCGCGGGCCGCGCTTCTTGGCGGATCGCGCCGAGCGCTGCCTTCCTCAGGTCAAACGGGGCCGCGGCCAGCGATCAGGACGAGATCGACAGGCCATGGGCTTTGAGCACGTCGCGGACCTCTCGGCCCGTCGAACAGCCGAGCACGGCCGGCCCCAGCGGCGCCACGTCGGCCAGCGACAGCCCCGCCAGGGCGGCGGCCAGGCGATTGACGTGCGATCGCGAAACGCTGATCCGCCGCACGCCCAGCGCCAGCATCAGCGGCAGGAGCAGGGAATCGCCGGCCAGTTCGCCACACATCGTCACCGGTTTGCCCCGGTTGACGGCCGTCTCGACCAGTCGATGGACGAGTCGCAGCACGACGGGCTGCAGCGCGTCGTGATAGCTTTCGACAAACTCGTCATCGCGATCGGCGGCCAGCAGATATTGCGTCAGGTCGTTGAGTCCGACCGCCACCGAATCGACGCGACCGATCACCTCGTCGATCAAGAGCGCGGCCGACGGCACTTCGATCATCGTGCCCAGGCGGAATGGTCGAGGTGACCCCGCGGCCACACCACAAATGCGGTCGAGTTCCCGTTCGATTCGCAGCAAGGTGTCGATCGTGTCGATCATCGGCAAGAGCACCGTGACCGGGCGCGACTTGCCGAGCCGGGCGAGCGCTCGCACCTGCGGCTCAAGAATATCGGGCCGCGACAACAACAGCCGCACGCCGCGGACGCCCAAGCTCGGATTGCGATTTACCGGGATGTCGGCGTAGGCGGGCGACTTCTCGGCACCGAAGTCGGCCAGGCGGATATTCAGTTCGCCATCGCCGACGGCGTGGGCCACGCGCTCGTACGCCTGAAAGCTTTCGTCCTCCGTCGGCCAGGACATTCGATCCATATAGAGGAACTCGGTGCGGAACAGGCCGACGCCGGCCAGGCCAGCCGCGGTCGCGTTCTCCGCCTCGATCGGATCGCTGATATTGAGCAGGATGCTCACCGGCACGCCGTCACGCGTCGCTTGGGGGACCGCTCTCAGCCCGGCTTGCAGCGGCTGGTTGCGGGCCGCACGGATGGCCGCGACAGTGTCATCTTCGGCCTGGCCCGGGTCGACAATTACCACGCCGGCCCCCGCATCGATGACCACGGGGGCTCCGTCGCGGATTCGGGCGGCGGCCCCTTCGATGCCGGTGATCATCGGAATTCCCAGCCCGCGGGCCAGGATGGCCGTGTGCGACTTGGCGCCGCAAGTTTCGGTTACGATGGCGACGACGCCCTGGTGGGCATAGCGCACGAGTTGGCTCGGCACGACGGACGAAGCCACGATCACGTCGGCCTTGGGCGATTCGGCGGCGGCCGTCTCATCGAGGCAGTAGACCAGGCGCTGGCCGACGTCCATCACGTCGGCCGCCTTGTCGCGCACGGAGGGGGCTTCGCTGGCCTTGAGCGCGTTGTGAAACTCGATAGCGGCACGGGCCACGGCCGCCTCGGCCGCTTGCAAGTTGACGCGAATCTCTTCTTCAATCCGCCCGATCAGCTTGGGGTCGCTGATCATCGTGGCCTGGGCGGTGAAGATATCGGCGTCGTGAGCGCGGCCGCGCTGGGCCACGAGCGCTCGGACGCGGGCCAACTCGCGAGCGGCGCGGCTGCGGGCCGCCTCGAACCGCGCGATCTCCGCGTCGGGCTGAGTGATGCTCTCGTGCGCGAGCGCGTGCGCCAGCCAGCTCCCCACGTCGACAACGTGGATCCGTCCCTCGGCGATACCGGCAGAAACGCATTTTCCGCGAAGGATCATCGAAGGATCATGCGTGTGTCAGCGGATCGCGGCGGCCGGCGCCGTCGCAGGTGCCTTGGTGGTGGGTGCGGGCTGCCGACCGGCAATCCACAACACGGCCGGACTGGCAATGTAGACCGTGCTGTAAACCCCGGTGATCATTCCGCAAAACAGAGCGTAGGCAAACCCGTGCAGGCTCTCTCCGCCCCACACATAGAGCACGAAGACGACCATGAACACCGTCCACGACGTCAGGAAGGTTCGCCCCAGGCACTGGTTGACCGCGAGGTTCACAAGGTGCCCGCTGATGTGCGGATTCTTCCCTTTGATTTCGCGGAGCCGGTCGAAATTCACGATCGTATCGTTGAGCGAATAGCCGGCGATCGTCATGAACGCGGCGATCATGTTCAAGTCGATCATGAAATTCTCGAGGCCCAGGTATCGCGTGAACGGCAGGTATTTGCTCAGGTAAGCCCCCACGGCGATCATTCCCAACACCAGCAAGCAGTCGTGGATCACGGCCAGCACGAGGGCCAAGCCGTAGACGACGCGCTCGAAACGGAACCAGAGGTAAACGATCATGGCGATGAAGCTCAGTCCCATGGCCATGAGCGCCTTTTGCTTCATCTCTTCGGCGACGGCCCCCTCGAACTTGTTGACTTGATCGAAGGCGGGCGATGAAGCCATTGTCTGCTGCATCGAGGCCAGGGCCTTTTGCAGGTCGGCCTCGGAGACGGTGGCGGTCGCCTCGAGCTTCATGCCGTTGAAGCGGGCGACGTCGAATTGCCCGGCCTTCGTACCCTGACCCTCGACCCCCTTGAACTCGAACAGGTCGGAGGCCCGTTCGTATTTCTTGCTCTTGCCGTCAGACGTGAGGATCTTGTCGAAGGCCGACACGAGCGAGTCGCGGGCCGTCGTCGTGGTGATCTCCGAGCTGAATTTCACGTCGGTCTCGTGACCGCCGGCAAACTTCGGCGCGTCGACGTTGGCAACGGCGTCCTTCTTCTGCGGCACCGCGGGGATCGGCTTGATCGGAGCGATCGAGGTCATCGTGACTTTGAGCAAATCGTGACCGTCGAGGGCAGAGGCCACCTTCTGCCGGACCTGCTCGATGTCCTGCTCTTTCGTGCGGATGCGGAACTGCTTGCCCGCGTCGCCGGATTGGGGTTCACCCTCCAGGGTCAGTCGCTCCAGCGACAGGGTGGGGAACTGCTTCTCGAGCAGACCGCGGACTTCTTCGATCGACTGCGGCTTGGTGAATTGGAACGTGACCATCGTGCCGCCGGAAAGATCGACGTCGTAGTTGTCGGCGCCGCGAATCGCGAAGCAGATGAGGCCGCCGATAATAATGATGGCCGACGCGCACCAGGCGTATTTCTGCTTGCCGATGAAGTCGAAATCGGTGTGCCCGAAGAGCTTCATCATCGTCAGCTTCTTGAGCCACCGCTTCTTTTCGGCGACCTCGAACAGCATGCGTCCGAAATAGAGCACCGTGTACAAGCTGACGACGAGCCCGATGAACAGCGTGACGGCGAAGCCGCGAATCTGGTCGGTGCCGATCATGTACAGAATCACGGCGCTAATCAGCGTGGTGACGTTCGAGTCGATGATGGCCGAAAGGGCCCGGTCGAAGCCGTTATGGATCGCCATCCGCAAGCTGGAGCCGCGTTCGCGCTCTTCCCGCATTCGCTCGTAAATGAGCACGTTCGAGTCGACGGCGATGCCGATGGTCAGCGCGATACCGGCCAACCCGGGCAGCGTAAAGGCCGAGTCGATCACCGCCATGATCCCGAAGAGCAGGATCAGGTTGAGCGTGAGGCACAGGTCTGCCACGAGACCGGCGAAGTGGTAGTAAATGAGCATAAAGACGAACACGAGGAGCGACGACACGAGGACCGCCGTCATTCCCTTCTTCTGGACGTCGAGTCCCAGGGTCGGACTGATCGTCAGTTCGCTGATCGGCTCGCTCACCAGCGGCACTTCGAGCGCACCGGCGTTGAGCACGTTGACCAGGTCATTGACTTCCTTGATGGTGAAACGCCCCTCAACGATGCCGCTGTCGTGAATCGGCTCGTTGACCTGCGGGGCCGAATGGATCTGGTCGTCGAGCAAAATGGCGAGCCGGCTGTGGAATCCGTCGGACATCGGGCCATATTCGCTCGTCAGCCGATAGAAGAGCTGACCTCCCCGATTGTTGAACTGAAAGCCGACAGCGGGCATGCCCTGCTTATCTTGTGACTGATACGCCCGCGTCAGGTATTGCCCGGTCACGCGGTGGTCGGGCTGCTCGTAGATGACGAGCATCTCGCGGACTTTCTTCCCGTTGCGATCGACCTCGCGCTGCACGGTTTCGGAGCCCTGATCGGCAAACACCGGTTTTTGTTTCCGCGGCCCGCCCTCCTTCGCCTCTTCCCAGCCCACCTCGCGCCACGCCGCGACCACGTGCCCCTCTTGGCGAAGGACCGGATCGGGACTGATTTGCGCCTGGCGGATAATGTCGCGGTGCTTGCGCTCATTGGCGAGAATGGCGAATTCGAGCGACCCCAAGCGGGTCATCTGCTTTTTCTTCTGCTCGACGACTTCGCGATCGCCGCCGGGGATGATGACCTCGATGCGGTCGTTGCCGACCTGGCGCACGCTGATCTGTTCCTGGGCTGCCGGGTCGAGACGTCGCCCGACGGCGCCGATCAGCCGCTGCATGACTTCGGGCGTGACTTTTTTCTGGTCCTGCACGACTTTGTCGTTGTCGATCTGGAAGATCAGATCGGCGCCGCCGGCCAGATCGATGCCCATGCGGAGGGCATCCTTCGGGTTCTTGCCCTGCGCGATCCGCCAGCCGAAGGGCGTGATGGCCAGAAACACGGTGAAGAAGACGATCCCGAGTTTCATCGAGATGTCCTTCATCCGCAGGGCCCGCGCGGCGAGCGACCCCAGAACGAAGGGGACCACGATCACCAGGACGACAAACAGAAACATCAGCCACGCCGACGCGGCCGACGGAGCCGCCGTCTTCGTGGCCGGGGTGGCCGCCTGAGCCAGGATGAGCCCGTGCAACATACTTTCGATCATCGATCCGGCATCCTCTGTCCGGCGACGATCCCTCGTCGCCCGACGCTTGACTAACAAAAGTTACTTAGGGGCAGGGGTTATTTCGGGGCATCTTTGAGCGTGGGAGTCTCGCTCCCCTCGCCATGTTTGCGCTGGATAGCTTCTCGCACGAAAGTCATCCGCGTGTTGTCGTCGACCTTGAGGGTGATCAGTTTTCCTTCCGGCTCGATATTCACGATCGTGCCCACGACGCCGCCGATCGTCACCACCCGGTCGTTCTTCTTGAGATTCTTGTGAAAGTTCTCCTGCTTCTGCCGTTCTCGCTTCTGGGGCAGAAACAGCAGGAAGTAGAAAAAGACAATCATCATTACGACGGGCGGAGCGAGCGCCCAAATGTTGCTGAGGCCGCTCGACTCGCCGCCTGCCGGCGCGGTCGCGGGGGGATCCACCGCCAATAGTAGAATCCACGCCGCCAGATTTCCCATTGCCATCAATTCTCCGCCGCGCGCACGGGCAGCGGCTGTTCACAACCAATCCGTGCGACATCCGGAACGACACGGCGCCTCGAATGCGGTCTGCGGACCTTCCCCCGGTCTTGCGCGGGCCTTCGGAGCAATCCGAGCCGTACGATCGGCCAAAGCCAATCGTCTCTCTCCGCCCCAGAAGTCGCCGCTAAAATCCTTCGACCACGCGGCTTGCGTCCACATCCTGGGACCCGCGCGCTCGTAATCTTAGACGGTGCTCTCCCAGCGAGCAAGCAGAGTCGACCGCAGCTCGGCCCCCCGGTTCTCGCGGCAGGCGGCCCGCAGATCGGCCATCAACCGCTGGTAAAAGGCCACGTTGTGCAGCGACAGCAAAATGGGCCCTAACATCTCGTTGGCCGCGAACAGGTGTCGCAAATATCCCCGGCTGAATCGCCGGCAGACCGGGCAGCGGCAGTCCTCGTCCAGCGGCCGCGGGTCCCGCTCGTGGCGGGCGTTGCGGATGCGGATCAGGCCTCGACTGGTAAATGCCGTCGCGTTGCGGCCGTTCCGCGTCGGCATCACGCAGTCGAACAGGTCGATGCCCCGCAGCACGCCTTCCACCAGGTCGATCGGCTTGCCCACCCCCATCAGATACCGGGGGCGGTCGGCCGGCAACATCGGAACCGTGAAGTCGAGGGTCGCGTACATCGCCGACGGCTCTTCCCCCACGCTGAGTCCGCCGATCGCGTAGCCAGGAAAACCGAGCGGCAGCAGCCCCTGGGCAGAGCGTTCCCGTAGCTCCGGCTCGGTCCCCCCTTGCACGATGCCGAACAGGGCCTGATCGGGCCGCTTCTGGGCTGCCTGGCAGCGCGCGGCCCAGCGCGTTGTGCGATCGACGGCCACGATCAACCGCTCCCGCTCGACGCCGTGCGGCGGGCACTCGTCGAGGCACATGATGCAGTCGGCCCCCAGTTGCTCCTGAATCTGCACGGCCTGCTCCGGCGACAGCTCGAACAGGCTGCCGTCGATGTGCGAGCGAAAGACGACCTTGTCGTCGTCCAACCGCGTGAGCCTGGCGAGACTGAAGACCTGAAACCCGCCGCTATCGGTGAGGATCGGCCCATCCCACTGCATCATGCGATGCAGCCCGCCCAAATCGGCGACGACGTCGGCCCCCGGGCGCAGCGCCAGATGGTAGGTGTTCGCCAACACCATCTGCACGCCGGCTTCGCGGAGCTGATCGGGAGTCAGCCCCTTGACCGTTGCCGCCGTCCCGACCGGCATGAACGCCGGCGTTTCGACCATGCCGTGAGGCGTCAGCCAGCGTCCGCTGCGCCCGCGCGAGCTGGCGTCCGCGTGGTCGAGTTCAAACCGGAACGGGCTGCTCATCAGGTCGTGGCGATCAATGCTCCGCGCCCGGCTCCCGGACCCGGTACAAGTTCGGCTGCCCGCCCGAGGGCGGCGAGCGGAACTCGTAATGCAGACCGACGGGCAGCGTGTAATTCTGCGCAAACTGGCCGTTGACCACCCGCCGATACGAGAGCGGCTCGGAAACTTTGAACTCCTGCGACTTGCCGGGAGCGAGCGTAATCTCGCTGCTCCACGGGCTGTAGAGGTCCTTCATCTCGTAAACCAGAATCCGACTTGCTGGAATTTGTGATCTTGATCAACGGCTCATCGAACAACACCGACAGCACCGGCGGCGACCAGTCGACACCGTCGAGCCGCAGCTTGGCGTACTGGAAGTTGACGTCCGACACCGGAACGTTCGTGGCTGGCCCTTTGTGCGTCCACGATTTCCACGCCGCGACGAACATCTCTTTGAGCCGTTCGGTTTGAATTTCGGAGTTTTTCGGCGACACGCCCGGTGCGAAGTGAGCCGACGCTTTCACCTCCGGGTCGCCGGCCCAATCGATCTGCAACGCGCGCTCGGAGAAGCCGCGGCGCATTAGGGTGGCCGTGGCGCGTTGCCCCAGGTCCACATCGAGCTCGGCGTACGGCGTCCACTTGGTCGCCGAAGGACTGTCCTTGATGGCGATCGAAATCACCGCCTTCGGCACAACGAACTCGAAGGCCCGTGTCCCGGAGTGGCCAGACGATATCTCGCTCTTAGCTGACTGGTCGTTCTTCGTGGGCGGGTCGCTCTTGGCGGGCGGTTTGAACGGCTCGGCCGGATTGGCCTTCATCGCGGTGACGCGCACCCCGTCGCCCGACTTTTGCGCGACGGCCGTGCGGGCCTCGCCCGCCGACGGAGTCGGTCCACCGTCCTTGATCGAGATTGGGCTGACCAGGCGCAGCTCGGCCCAAACTTGCGTGTCGGCAGGCGCCGAGGCCAGGTCCGGGAAGACCTCGCTTAACGCCTTGCGATCGGCGAAGGCGGCGAACGCCTTCTCGGGAATGTCGAGCACGTTGATCCGGGCGACGTCGTCATCGATCAGCATTTTGGTCAGTGGCTGCAGCACGTCAGGAGCCACGCCGACCCGCAGGTCGGTCCCGCCGGCGACCGAGCCAATCTCGACGCCCGCCGACCGCTCGACGCGCGGCGACGCGGGAGCCTTGCGGGGATCGATGGCGGCAGCGGTCACGCCCATCACCAGCGAAATGCCCTTGTCGTCGGTGCTCACGCTCTGCGGATAGACCTGCAGCCGCGGGCGATAAACGGGCAGCGGCCAAAAGGCGTTGGCCACCTGCGAAACCTCGGACAAGTCGAGTCGCTCCTCCACTTTCGTGAGCAAGAACGGGACGATCGATTGCACTTCCTGCTCGATCCGCGCTTTCTGACCGTAGATTCCCTCCACCAGGCCGCTCGAAACCCGATCGCTGGTCATTCCCAGCCCCGATGTCGAGACACCGTACGGGGCCGTGACGTACCAGTCGTCGGAAGGAATGTCGAATCGCGCGGCGTTGTAGCGCAGCCGCAGGCGATCGCCGTCGATATACGGAGTCACGTCGATCCCCAGCCAGACAGGATAGCGGCTGCCGATCATCACGGAGATTGGTCCGGCATACGCGGAACGTCCGGCGCCCGAAACGTAGGTCGCGCCAATCGTCAGCGTTGCCCGCAGCGCGAGTTGCACGTTGAGATGCTCGGGAGCGTAGGCCTTGATGTACGCGCGATCGAGCTGGCCCGCGTAACTGATCCGGGAAAATTGGACGGAGAAGGTGTAGCCGGACGCCTCGGTCGAGGAATAGATGTCGTTGATGTTCCCGGTCAGGGCATCATTCGCGATCATCTTCGGCGCGGAGTAGGCGATGGCCCGCAGCACATCGTTCCCCAGCCGCACGGCGATCGCGTTGGGAATGGAGAGAGCCGGCACAAACGGTCCCTCGAGATTGGCTGGAGAAGGCGAGCGAGCCCCCGCTTGTGCCGAAAAAGCCGGCGCGCTGGCGGCCGATGTGCCCCTGCCCGTTCCCGTTCCTTCCTGGGGATTCATCAACCAGGCATAGAGTTCGGAGTCGTTGTAGGCATTTTTCCAAACGTCATGGCCAACGTTGGGCACAACCGTCAGCTTGGGATGACCGCCCGCCGCGCGGACGGCGTCGACCATTTTCTCGGTTTCGCGAGCGGGCACGACTGCGTCCGTGGCTCCAGCAAAGGCCCAGATCGGCACGTTGGCCAGCTTGCTCCCCCAGGCGGCGTCGCCCCCACCGGACACGGGCACAAGCGCGGCCCAGTGCGTCGGGTCGGCGGCTCCCAGGTTCCATGTGCCGTAACCGCCCATCGACCAGCCGGTGAGAATGCGGCGATGCGGGTCGATCGCATAGTCACGCTCGGCCTGCGCAGGATGGCCAAGGCCCGCTTCCCGTCGACCGAATTCGGGCCCCATGCCTGCAGGATAGGGATTTGCTGATCTTCGCACTGTGGGAAGACCACGATGTACGGAAAGTCGTCGCGTCGCGCTTTCACAAAGGGAGCCAGGCCGACCGTCGTTTGCAGAGTCCCATCGTTGCCGCGCTCGCCCGCGCCATGCAGATAGAGGATGACGGGCCAGTTCACGTCCGGCGAATAGTTCTGCGGAACATAGACGACATATTTGTGGTCGCCCGTCACGTCATGAAAGACGCGATTGAGAAAGCCCGTCGTCTTCGGTGCGGCGGTCGCCTTGGGAGCTGGCGCCCCGAGATTCACCTGCGCGCTCGCAATCGCGGGAAGACCGGCAGCCAATCCGCCGGCCAGCACCAGTGTCACAAAGAATCGGCGTGCGGTTCCAAAATGCTTCACGCGGTCCATCGGACGCTTCCTCTCAATAGCGGCAGTTTGAAACATCGTGGCGAGCATCCCTCTCGACGAACCGAAGTTCGGTCTCGGCCTGTCGCCGATCCCAACTTTCCACCAGCCTCACATCGTGCGGACGGGTCCGTGGCCATTATAGGCGCGGCGGGCTCAGGTGCACGCGTTCAGAAACAAGGCGGGGCCCCCTGCGAAAATGGTGCCGAGGCGTCGGCTGCCGTAACTGACGGACGGGGTGGGAGAAACAGCGAGACTGACCAGAGAAAACGCGGCGGGTAAGGTCAGTGCACGGCGGGGAAGAAACAGACGGGCGGATACCCCTGCGCTCGCTCGAAAGCAGTGCCGGCGATTTACGTCGCGGTGCCGCGGCGGAGTTTCTGACGAGCCCGCGTGAGAGTTGGGCCGATCGTGTTTTCCGGGATGCCCAACTGCGAGCTGATCTCCCGGTAGGAACGGCCCTGCAAATGGAACTGCTTCACGACTTCCGCATCGTCGGCCGGAAGATTCACGAGCATCCGCTGCACTTCGTCCTGGTCCTCGATCCGCTTGAGATCGAAGTGATGTGAGTCGGCCTGCTGCTTCATGTCGGGATGCTGGGCCACCACGTGGCCCAGGGCCTCGGCCATACGGCGGCGGATTACGCCGTGCACCACGACGCGGCGGGCAATCACCGTGAGATAGGTCGCCAGCGAGCTTTCGCCGCGGAACCGGCGGAGAACGGCATAGTCCTGCGCCAAGAGGGCCAGGAAGACTTCGCCCACCAGGTCGTCAATGTCTTCCTGGGCTAAGCGAACGCTTCGAGCGTGCGCCGTGTGGTTGACCACATGAACGAAAAGGCCCATGAAGCGGTCAACAAAGTCCTTCCACGCTCCCGGCTCTTCGGCCAGGCACCGCTTCAGTAGATTGCGGTCGATTTCGGTGAGACTCATGTGACGGCAGCACCCGCAGGCGTGAGATTTCCGGTGTCACTAACGACAAATCCGGTGGTCCGCACCGTCCGATGGACCGCCATTTTTCGAGGCAGGATTCCAACCGCTGCCAGTTCACTTAATCTTAACGGCGCAGGGATCTCGCGACCATACGCTATTTACGATTCTCTCGGGTTTTGGGCAATAGCGATCCAAACGGCCGAAGGGACCCTGATGGCTCGGACGGCGACTGGCCGCCAGGAACCAGTCACTTGGCGCGGCCCGCAAAGCGGGGCACTTTTGAAGTTCGCCGCGGCGCGCGGAAACTTGCGAAAAAGCCTGCAAATCCAGCCGTTTTTTGCGATTTTGCGTCGCTTGACAGCGCGCGCGCTCACCACTAAGATCGCGATTCTTCAAGGCCAGTTCCGTGGCCAGTGAGGCTGCGGATCAGAAAGGGATCCGAATGACGCACGTTGTTGCCGAACCCTGTTTCAACTGCAAATACACCGACTGTGTCGTGGTTTGCCCCGTGGAGTGTTTCTACGAGGGCCAGTCGATGCTGTATATCCATCCCGACGAGTGCATCGACTGCGAAGCGTGCGTTCCGGAATGCCCTGTCGAGGCCATCTTCCACGAAGATAATCTTCCGGCCGAATGGAAGGACTACACCGCGCTCAACGCCGAGTTGGCGACGCAATGTCCGGTCATTACCGAGAAGAAAGAATCGATGGCCGACACCGCCGGCACCTGCCCGCACACCCCTAAGTAAGGCGGAGACGTCGCCCGCTTTCGCATTGAGCGATGGTGGACGTGCGTCTCGAGGTTCGCTGGTATCGCCCAGTGAACGGCGTCGATGGCTGAGCGACGTTGCTGTGAAGCCGGCACTTCTCACTCCCATTCTCTTGGCCGGCGCCGGCTGGGCGCTCGGGGCTGCCGTGGCGGCGTGTGCGGACAACCCGGCGCCACACTTCCCGGCCTTTGAGCAGCTATCCTCGCAGCCCGGTCTCCCCGATCCACTCACCCACTTCGACGGCACGCCGGTGCGAACGCGCGACGACTGGTTTCAGAAGCGCCGGCCGGAAATCCAGGCTCTCTTCGAGTTCTACGAGTACGGCCACGCCCCCCCGCCGCCCACCAACCTGGCGGGGACCATCGTCCGGCACGAGGGGCACTACTTCGGCGGCAAAGCCACGCTCGACGAAGTCCGCATCCACTTCGGTCCTTCCGGCACGCCGCCGATCAACCTCTTGCTGGTCGTCCCTACCAAGAACCAGCCGGCGCCAGTGTTCGTCGCCCTGAATTTCTGCGGCAATCATGCCGTCCTCAACGATCCGGCCATCGCGCTGCCGGAACTGTGGATGCCCGACAGTTGCAAGGGCTGCGTCAGACATCGCGCGACCGAGGACGGCCGCGGAGCGCAGGCCGGAGCATGGGCGATCGAGAACGCCGTCGATCGCGGCTATGCCATCGGCACTTTTTATGACGGCGATATCGACCCGGATAAAAACGACTCCGCCGACGGCGTTCAGCCGCACTACTTCGCCCCCGGGCAGACCGCGCCAGGCGAGCATGATTGGGCGACGATTCGCGCGTGGGCCTGGGGCTTGAGCCGCGTCGTCGATTATCTTGAGACCCGCTCCGACATCGACCATCGGCGGATCTGCGCGACGGGCCATTCGCGCTTGGGCAAGACGGCCCTCGTCGCGGCGGCCCTCGACGAGCGGATTGCGCTCGCCGCTCCGCACCAATCGGGGACGGGCGGCTGTGCCCTCTTGCGAAACAACGACCAGGAAACGGTGGCGCGGATCACCCGCGTCTTTCCGCACTGGTTCAATCGCACGTTTACCAAGTTCGCCGGCCACGAGGATCGCTTGCCGGTCGATCAGCACCTCTTGATGTGCCTCGTCGCACCGCGGCCGATCTTCGACAGCGAAGGCGACCAGGACAAATGGGCCAACGGCACCAGCGGGCTGCGGGCGCTGCTGGCGGCCGACAAGGTCTACAAATTTCTTGGCCTCCGCGGACTCGTCGGCACGGGCGTGGTCCGCGATGAAGAGCCGCTGACGGGTCCCACCGTGGGCGACCTCGTGCAGTATCACCGCAACACGAAGCACGAATTGAGCAAGGCCTATTGGACGCGGCTCTTCGACTTCGCGGACGGATACTTCTCGCAGCGGTTGCGGTAGCGCGGCTACGCGAGCAGGCGCGCGATCGGTTTGCCCGAGCTGAAGGCCATCGGGCGACCAATCGGCGTGATGACTTCGTGGGCCGCGTCGACGCCGAACGTCGTCAAGATGGTCGCGAACAGGTCGGCCACTTCGACCGGATCTTCGGGCGTCTTCTCGAGACCTTCGGGATCGGTCGCGCCGATCGCCAGGCCGCTCTTCAGCCCACCGCCGCCGACCAGGCAGGAGAAGCCGCTCGGCCAATGGTCGCGGCCGTCGAGCGGATTGATCGCCGGCGAGCGACCGAATTCGCCGATCACCAGGACCACGGTCGATTGCCAGAGATCGCGCTCGCGCAAATCGCGGACGAGCGTGGCCAGGGCCGGGTCGAGCACCCGCGCATTCTCCCGGTGGCCGTTGAAGTTGTTGGCGTGCGTATCGAAGCCCGAGAGCGTGATCTCGACGGCCCGCACGCCGGCCTCCACCAGGCGCCGCGCCACGAGACAGCCGCGGCCGAAGTTGCTTTCGCCGTACGCGTCACGAAGCTTGCGCGACTCGCCCTCAATCTGAAAGGCGCGGAGCTGATCCGATGACATCATCTCCAAGGCCCGCTCGATCGTGTGCTGATGCAGGGTCTTCTCAACTTGCATGCGGCGGCCCTGCTCGAACGCCTTCGAGACGACTTCCAGGTTGCTGACGCGGCGGGTTTGCCGCGCAACGTCGACGGGCGCCTTGAGATTGGGCACGTCGCGGCCCGGGTCGTAAACCCGAAACGCATCGAGCTGATCGCCCAGGAATCCACCCCGTGGCGGCCACTGCGAACTGCCGATCGCAACGTGCTGGGGAATCACCAGCGACGAGTTGGGCAACTGGTTGACCAGGATTGCGCCGAGCGAAGGATGTCGGAGCGTCGGATCGGGACGATAACCGGTCTTGAGGAAGTACGACCCGCGCTCGTGGTCCCCTTCCTTCGATACCAGCGAGCGAACCACCGAGAGCGCACTCAGCTCGGCCGCTATGGCGGGGAACGTGTCGGCAATCTGCACGCCGGCGATCGACGTGGCGATGGCTTTCGTCGGCCCGCCGATCTTCGTCCCCGGATGGGGATCCCAAGTTTCGAGCTGGCTCGCGCCGCCTTCGAGCCAAATCGTCACGAGCGACTTTTGCCGGCGCACGCCCCGCTCGTTCGCAGCCCGGGCCTCGAGCGGCGGCAACAGAAAACTCAGGCCGAGCGCTCCGGCGGCCCGCAGCACGTCACGACGAGAGACCGCGGGCATCGCGTTTGCGAGGACGTTTCTGTCAGCCATTTTCAATCTCCTCGAGCCGCGTTTGGGCTCCTCGAGCCACATTCGGGCCGGATGTGCGAATTCGTTGGCCGGCCACGCGCCTTCAATGATTCCAGGAAAACTCCGGCGAGTTGAACAGGCTCCAGAAAATGTCTTCCACAACCTGCGAGCGGCCTTTCACGCCGGCAGCCGCGAATTGCTGCAGGAAATACTCCGTCTCGGCCGGCGTCGGACGGCGCGAGAGGACAACCAGATAGCAGCCGTCGAGACAACTGGCATCGCTGCCCGCAAACGTGGTCAAGCGTGCCGACGCGTTCAGTGGGTCAGTCTTGATCGCGTCAGCCGCGAGCTTGCCGTTCATCCGCAACAGGGCCTGCGAGATCGTTCCCGTTCGTTCGTCGAGTTCGTTCTCGCCCAAGTCGCCGTACTCTTTGACGAAGTCTTTTTCCTGGAAGAATCGCGTCGCCCGCACGAAGAGATGCGAGTTCTGATCGATGGTCCGCACCGAGCGGGCCTGCAACATCGCGCCAATCAACTGCTCGGGCCGCAGCCGCGTCATCGGAAAGCTGGTCCACGCGTCGGTAGCGGCATCGGCCGAGTCGGCTGCGGAGGCGCTGCCTGCCTTCTCTGTCGATTTGTTCCAATCGGCGGCGCCCGTCGATTGCGAATGTGCGGACTTCGTCGCCGCAGGCGCTTTCACCGCGACGCTGGCTTCCTCGCCGATCGAATCGAGGCGATAGGGCCGCGACGCCGCGATGACGCGGATCAAACGTCGCAAATCGCAATTGTGAGCGCGGAAGTCGGCCCCCAGCAGGTCGAGCAGGTCGCGATCGGCGGCGGACGGAGGATCGGGCAAATCGTCGACCGGGCTGTGAAACGCTTTGCCGAACATCAAGCCCCAAATCCGGTTGACGGTCGCCCGCTCGAAGCGGCGATTGTCGGGATGCGTGATCCAGGCGGCCAGGCGTTCCCGCCGCGTGCCGCTGCCGGGCAGCCATTCCGGATGGAACGGCACAGCCGGCTCGACCGTGTGCTTTTTGAGCGTCTTGCGGTCCTCGACGACGTAGTCCCGCTTTGGCTTGTCCTCGATGCCCACCAGCGAGTTGGTCGCCTGGCCGAACATCGAGGCCAGACCCTGGAACTGCTGCTGCTTCCACTCGGCAAAGGGATGATCATGGCACTGGGCGCAGTCGATCCGCTGTCCGAGGAAGGCCCGCACCGTACGGCCGGCCAGCTTGTTCTCGTCGAGTTCGCCGTTGGCGATCGCCGCCGTCACGTAGTTCGTGGCGGGGTGATCGGTCCACAGCCCGGTCCCCGAAATCATTTGGCGAACCATCTCGTCATAGGGGGCATTCTTTGTGAGCTGCTGCCGGAGCCAGTCGGAGAATCGGTCCCGGCGAAAGACCACGAACTGTCCCATCTCGTTGCCGACGAAACTGCGGGCCAGCCGCTCGGCGAAGTAGTCGGCAAAGCGACTGTCGGCCAACAACCGATTCGTCCACTGATCGAGCCGATCGGGCGCGAGATTCGACTCGAAGATGCGAATTTCCTCCAGCGAGGGGATCGTGCCGCAAAGGGCGAGCGTCAGGCGTCGCAGCACCTGGAGCTCGTCGGCCGGGGGTGCCGGCTTGCGGCCGCTCTCCTTCCATGCCGACTCGAAGTAACCGTCGACGGCGTGAACGGCGTCCGCAATTTCGGCTGGCGGCTGGCCTAGCGATCGAGCGCCGGTCGTGGATGCCGTACCCGTCGGACGGAGTTGCCGCCAATCGACGGGACTGTGCGCGGCCCAGGCCACCAACGTGCATACAGCCAGCACGACCACGAGCGGCAAGCCGAGCGACTTCAGCCGCGAATAACGTCTTGTTGCCACGATCTGGGCTCCCGGCCCGGGCGCCGCTGCTGAATCCCCCTGGGAATCTGCCTCAAGGGTAATTCGCCGCTGAGTATACCGATCTTAAGTCAATTCGGTTGCAGCTGACCGAGCGGGAGCAGCGGCCTAATCAAATGGACACCAGCGTTCCAAGATCCGCCGTTGTCCACCGAATGAAAGAATGGCGACAACCCGCGCTCCGTTGTTGGAAATCCTCGGTTCGCGGCTTTTGGTACCATGAGTTTGCACCGGAATGCCTCTCGGGCCAAGGGGAATCGGCACGGGGAACGAGGACGTGACTGAAGCCCACGACAAGCACGACCCGAAAGACTGGGACATCCCGCCTTGGTCGCGCGATACTGGGACAGCCGCCGCGGTTTTGCCGGTCGCGGAGATCCTCCCGTCCGCGGAGCGCAGTACGCCTGCGGTTCACGATTATCGGGGCGCCGGCCGTTTGGCCGAGTTTCCGTCGCCGTGGCGGCACCCCCTGTGGGCGGTCGCTTGGGCCATCCGGGCCGCGTTTGGCATCGTCAGCCTGATCGTGCTGCTGGCGCTCCTGGCCGCCATTCCGGTCGTCAATTTTCTCGTGCTCGGCTACTTGCTGGAGGCCGAGGGAGGCCTGGCGCGAGGCGGCCGGCTGCGTCGCGCCTTTCCGCTCTTGAGCATCGCGCCTCGCCTGGGGTCGATCGTCCTGGGAATCTGGCTGTGGCTATTGCCGCTGCGGATCCTGGCCAACGCCGCTGCCGATGCTCAGTTGATCGATCCGACGAGTCGAGCCACCAAGCGACTGGCGTGGATCGTCAGCACGCTGTCGGCGGTGATCGCTGTCCACTTGTGTCTGGCCCTCGCGCGGGGCGGTTCGTTCGGCTGCTTTTTGAGGCCGATCAAAAACGCGCGGTGGGCCATCGGCCAGCTGCGACAGGGAGGCTATGGCGAAAAAGCGGCGGCCGAAATCGGCGCCTTCGTTTCTGGGCTGCGCTGCGCTACCACTTCTGGCTGGCGGCCCGCGGATTCTTCGGGGCGCTGGTCTGGCTGTTTGTGCCGACCGCACTCTTCGCAGCCGCGAATAAAACCGAAGGGAAACAGATCGTCGTCACGATCATCGGCGGGCTGCTGCTCGTGCCCGTGCTGGCCTGGCTGCCGTTCTTACAAGCACGGTTCGCAAGCGAGAACCGCCTGCGCGGAATGTTCGAGCTGCGGTCCGTGCGGCGACTGTTCGGACACGCACCGCTGGCGTGGCTCGTGGCGGTGATTGCCACTTACGTGCTGGCGCTGCCGCTGTACCTGCTCAAGATCTTCTTGCTGCCGCAGGATGCGATGTGGTTCGTCACGCTCGTCTTCATCCTGAGCATCTATCCAGCGCGGCTGGTGACCGGCTGGGCCTACGGCCGAGCGACGCGTCGCCCGGAGCCGGCGGGTTTTATGACGCGCTGGTTCGCCCGGCTGCTGATGGGGCCGCTCTTAGCCGTGTACGTGTTCCTGCTCTTTTTCACGCAGTTCATCGGCCAGCACGGCAAAGGCGTACTCTTCGAGCACCACGCGTTCCTGCTTCCGGTGCCTTTCTAGAATCCGCCGATCCAGGAGTGCTGCGGGCACGCGTTGCGGCCACGTGTTGTGTCCCCTCAGCTCTGCGTCCACGTGCCGTCAACGATTCGCCACATCTTCCCAGTGGGATTGGTGTCGCGGAGCGCCGCCGGCAGCCGGTGTGGCCGCACGTTGTCGTAGCATTCCAGGGCTGCGAACCGATGGATCGCGGCAGGAATCCCGACCGCCGTAAAACCCGGATGGCCCGTCGCGGGAAAGGGACCGCCATGATTCATGGCCGGGCTGACGGCGACGCCCGTGGGCATCTTGTCGTTGAGCAGCCGCCCGACCTTGGCGCGAACCAGCGGAGCCAGCCGATCGTAGAGGGCGTCGTCCTGATCGCCTTGATGGCTATAGATGCAGCCGGTGAGATTGCCCTCGAGCTTGGCGGCGATTTGCAACAGTTGCTCGGCATCCTCGGCGACAACGAATAGCGATTCGTTGCCGAACGCCTCAGTCTGCAGCGCCTCGGCGTTCGCCAGGAACGTTCCGCCGTCGACTCTCAAGAGCGTGTTTTGGCAACGGATCGCGGCGCCACTGTCCGCCTGCCCGCCGGCGAGGATCTTAGCTCCGGCCGCAACGATCGCGCGGACCGACTCGACGAGGTTGCGACGCACCCCCTCACCCAGCAATGTGCCGCGGGGCGCTTGGGCAAACCGCTCTTTGACGGCCGCCACAAACGCCTCGGTCGTCTCACCAGCGACGAGCGCGACCAGTCCGGGATTCGTGCAAAACTGCCCCGTGCCCGCCAGGCAGCTGGTGGCGAACTCTTGCGCCACGTCGGGTAAACGCTCCGCCAGCGCCGGGAAGAATGAACACCGGGTTGATGCTGGAGAGTTCGAGATAGATCGGTTTCCCCGCGCGATCGGCGGCCTCCTTCAGTCGAAGGCCGGCCTGTCGCGAGCCGGTGTAGCCCGTCGCGCCGAGCAGCGGATGGGAGACGAGCCGTTCGCCGTCCGCGTGCGACGTGCGATAGATCAATTGCACGAAACCCGCCGGCAGATCGGTCTCGAGCGCCGCCTGGCGCGACTCCTCGGCCAGCAATCGCGAAGTTCCCGGATGCGACGTGTGCCCCTTGGCGATCACAGGATTGCCGGCGGCCACGGCGGCGGCAAAATCTCCGCCCGCCGCGCCATTGAACGCGAAGGGGAAATTGTTCGGGCCGAAGACGACCACCGGGCCAATCGGCGCGAACATCGAGCGGATGTTGGCCTTGGTATCGATCGTGGCCTGCACCCACGAGCCGTCGCGTGCCGCGGCGGCTGCCTGCCGCAGCTGATTGATCGTTCGCGGCAGCTCGACCGATTTCAAACGTGGTTCGACTGCGAGCGCTGTCTCGGCGTTGGCCATCGCAATCAGGTCTTCCGCACGCCGCTCAAGCCGACCGGCAAAGGCTTCGAGAAAGGCGGCGAACCGCTCCCCCGGCCAGCCGCGGACGCGCCAAACGGCGACCGAAGCCGCCTGCAAGGCCCGCTCGACCTCGTTCCAAGGACTGATCGGATAAGCGCCCGTGAGTGTTTGACCCGTCTGCGGATTAACGGCTTGAAACGTCTCCCGCCCCTGCGACTCGGTCCAAGTCCCGTCGATCAGCACTTTTTCGGCGTTCATTGTTGGTCTCCCGGCTGGCTTTGGCTCGCTCTTAGATTAGTGCGAACATCCATCCGCGGTCCAATGTCCGTCCTGGACACCGAGCTCTGCAGCCGAAGTTCCGATGGGGAAGATGCACCCGCCGCGGCCAGGTTTACGGCCTGCGTCGGTTAGTTTGGATCGCTCGGTGGCGACGAATCCCCGCGGGGCTGGCGGTCCAGACCCGTTCTTGCCACAATCGACCGGCTCCTGAAACAGGCGAGGCTCGACCGCGGGCCGTGCGCGAAAGCCAACGGATGTCCAAGCGATACATCATCACGTTGATGGCGGCCAACCGAGTTGGAATTCTTGCCGCTGTGACGACGTCTCTGGCCGAGTTGGGGGGCGATATTCAGGAAGTCAGCCAGACCGTGATGCAGCGGTTCTTCACCATCATCATGTCGGCTGAATTCCCCGAGCATCGCGATCCGTCGGTCATCATCGATCACATCCGCGGCGTGTGCCGGCCCTTCGGCGTCGAGGTGAGTCTTAAGGATCCAAGGCAGGAAACGCTGCAGGAACTGCCGAACGAAGGCACGGAGAAATACTTTCTCACGGCCGAGGGCGAAGACAAGCCGGGGATGATCCGGCAGATTTCGGCGCGCCTTGCTCAGGAGGAGATCGACATCACCGACGTCTTTGCTCGGCGGGCGGAGAACGGCAAGACGTTCGTGATGGTGATGGAACTGGCCGTGCCCGGCGGAGTTGACGCCCTGACGCTGCAGCGCGAGCTGGAGCAACTGGGCAGCGCGGTCGGGCTGTCGGCGGCCCTGCAGCACGAAGACATTTTCAGCGCGACCAACGATCCGCGTCCCGTTCGGTTGTCGATGCGGCTCCGCCGCACGATGACGGCGAAGGTGGATTCGGCCAAGGTGCAACCGCTGGGGACCTGAATCGCCCGTCGCATGTTGGCCCGCTCGCCCGACGACCGGACGAGCGGCGGTCCTCTCTCGAATTGATCACCTCTCGACCCCTTTTTGCCCCGAGGCTCAATACTGACCATGTCGCAGACGGAAGACATCCTTTCCACCCTTCGCATGGTCAAGCAGGAGAACCTCGACGTCCGCACGGTGACGATGGGCATCAACCTGTGCGGCTGCGTCGACCGCGATCCGGGCAAAACCTGCGAGCTGATCGCCATGACGATCCGCTCGGCCGCTTCCAAGCTCAAGGAGACGTGCGCTCACGTCTCGGCCCGCTACGGCATCCCGATTGCCAATCGGCGGCTGGCCGTTACGCCGATTGCCCGCATTGCCGACGGGTTGGAGACCGACGCACTCATCCGCGTCGCCAAGACGCTGGATGAATCGGCCGAGGCCGTGCAGGTCGACCTGATTGGCGGCTACTCGGCCCTGGTGCACGCAGGGATGACGGCCGGTGCCGTCAGGCTGATCGAGAGTCTGCCCGCCGTCCTGTCGACGACGCAACGCGTCTGCGCGTCCGTGAATGCCGCCTCGACGAAGGCGGGCATCAACATGACGGCTGTCGCGCTCTTGGGGCGCAAGATTGTCGAAATCTCGCAGGCTACGGCTGAGCGCAACGGTTTCGGCTGCGCGAAACTCTGCGTCTTCGCCAATGCGCCGGACAACAATCCGTTCATGGCCGGCGGCTTCCACGGCGAGGGGTCGCCCGACACGGTAATTCACATCGGCGTTAGCGGTCCGGGAGTCGTGAAGCGGGCCCTTGATCGCCTCCTCGATGCGGCCCCCGATTGCAAACTCAACGACATCGCGGAAGAAATCAAATCGACCGCCTTCCGCGTGACGCGCGTCGGCGAGCTGATCGGCCGCGAAGTGGCCGAACGCCTGGGCGTGCCGTTCGGCATTATCGACCTGTCGCTGGCACCCGCTCCCAAGATCGGGGACAGCGTGGGCGAAATCCTGCATTTGATCGGGCTCGACAAGCTGGGGGCGCCCGGCAGCACGGCAGCCGTAGCCATGCTGAACGATGCGGTGAAAAAGGGCGGGCTGTTCGCGTCGTCATCCGTCGGCGGCCTGTCCGGAGCCTTTCTGCCGATCACGGAGGACGAAGCGTTGGCACGCGCCGCCACAGAGGGAACGCTCAGTCTGGAAAAGCTCGAGGCGATGACCAGCGTCTGCTCGCTGGGGCTCGACATGGTCCCCATTCCCGGCGACACCGACGCCGATACCATCGCCGCCCTGATGGCCGACGAGTTGGCGATCGGCGTCTTCAACAACAAGACGACGGCCACCCGCCTGATCCCGGTCC
Source organism: uncultured Planctomycetaceae bacterium (assembly GCA_963800135.1). Classification (GTDB taxonomy): domain Bacteria; phylum Planctomycetota; class Planctomycetia; order Planctomycetales; family Planctomycetaceae; genus DASPSM01. The sequence continues at coordinate 1,534,490 of CAWCZR010000004.1, forward strand.
CCGGCAAGAAGGGGGGCGACACCGTCTCCTTCGGAGGCCTGTTTGGCGAAGGACCGGTAATGGCGATCAACTCAGTCGGCCAAAGCAGCCGCTTCGTCCGCCACGCGGGCCGCATACCGGCTCCGCTGTTGAGCCTCCGCAACTGAGGCGGCGCGGAGCAAAGCGCTGGCCGCCGACGCGCCGCAGAATCTCCCTTGCTGAGCCGTGCGTTGGCCGCCCCTCTTGGTTTAGACTGGTGGAAGCAAGCCACACCTGCCTGTTTGCCCTCCTGCCTCCACTCCAGCCACTGATCGGATGCTGCATGTCTCGCCTGATTGTTCGCGGATCGGCGTGTCTGTTCCTCCTCGCTCTCGTTGCGACCTCCGCCCGCGCGGCCGACCCCGTCGACCTGACGAATGCCACGGTCGTGATTCGCAGCGGCAACCTGCCCGCGGCCGAGAAGATCGCCCCGGTGATCCTCACTGAGGAAATCGCCAAGCGGTCCGGCGTCTCCTGGCCGATCGTCACACGTTGGCCGGCAGCTGGAAACAACTCGGCCGTGATTGCCGTTTGCGGCACGTCGATCCCCGCCGATTGGGCCGCTCACCTGCCCGCTGAGTTACTGGCCGATCTGAGATCGCAGTCGCACAAGGCGGAGGGTTTCCACATCCGCGTCCTGCCCGCTGAGGCCAAGCGTGCGGCGACAGTTTTGGTGGTCGGCAACGACTCGCGGGGCGCGATGTTTGGCGCGGGCAAGCTGTTGCGGAACCTCGAGTGGACCAGCGGAACGGTCCGTCTGCCCGCCGATTTTTCGATCGATCTCTCCCCGGATCGTGCAATCCGCGGGCATCAGATCGGCTATCGGCCGACGGCCAACAGTTACGACGCGTGGACGCTCGAGCAGCTCGAGCAGTATTTCCGCGACATGGTCATCTTCGGCGCCAACTCGGTCGAGAGCATTCCGCTGCACGAACGCCCTTCGCCCCTGATGAAGTACAGTCGCGACCTGGTCAACACGAAATTTGCCGAGCTGTGCGAGAAGTACGATCTCGATCACTGGGCCTGGATCCCGCTCGAGCTGATTCTGCCCAGTCCCGAAAAAGAGTCGGCCTTCCTCGCCAAGCAAGAGGCCTTCTTCAAATCGTGCCGCCGACTCGACGCCGTGTTCCTGCCCGGAGGTGACCCCGGCGACAACCACACGAAGGAGTTGATGCCCTACGCCGAGCGGATGGCCGCACTGTTGCGGAAGTATCACCCCAAGGCCACGGTCTGGATTTCGCTGCAGCGGTTCTCCGACGCCGACACCAACGAGTTCTTCCAGTACCTGGCGACGAAAAAGCCCGACTGGTATGGCGGCACGGTGATGGGGCCCAGCAGCGCATCGATGGAATTCAACCGACAGCGCACGCCGAAGCGCTACAAGCTTCGCTGGTATCCGGACATCACCCACATCGTCCGCTGCCAGTACCCGATTCCGTGGCTCGATCCGGCTTGGGGCGTGACGCTGGGTCGTGAAGGGGTGAACCCCCGGCCGGTCGATTATGCGGCCATTTACCGGAACGACTATCGCTTTACGGACGGCTTCCTATCGTACTCCGACGGCATTCATGACGACTTCAACAAGTGCCTCTGGAGCCAGTTGGCCTGGCAGCCCGACGTTTCTCCCCGCGCGGTCGCGGTCGAATATGCTCGTTATTTCTTCCGACCCGACCTGGCTCAGGCCGGGGCCGACGGGATGCTGGCGCTCGAAACGAACTTGCGCGGCGGCATCGCCGCCAACGCGTCGATCGACGGCACCTTGCTGCAGTGGCAAGCACTCGAGCGAAAACTGGCGGGCACCCACGTGAACTGGCGGTTCGCCCTGCACCTGTTCCGCGCGTACTATGACGCCTACACGCGGCAGCGGGCGCTCTACGAACGGGACCTCGAACACGAGGCGCTCGCCAAGCTAGGCGAGGCGCCCCGAATCGGTCCCTCGGCCGCGCTGGCCGGCGCCCGCGAAATCTTGAACCGCGCCCTCTCACAGCCGCAGCACGCCGAGTGGCACAAGCACATCGAGATGCTGGCCCAGCAGCTGTTCGACGTCATTGGCCTGCAGACGAGCGTTCCCAAGTACCAGGCAAGCGGCTACGAACGGGGCTGCTCGCTCGACTTCATCGACTATCCGCTCAACGACCGGTGGTGGCTCAAAAGCGAGTTCGAGAAAATCGCCAAACTCTTGAACCGCACCACTCAATTGGAGCGGATCGATGTCATTTGCAACTGGGAGAATCCGGGCGAAGGCGGATTTTACGACGTGATCGGCGATGTGTCCCGCTCGCCACACATTCCCAAGCTGTTCAATGCGGGAGACGCGATGCTGCACTTTCGCGACCTGCCGATGCCCACGCAGCGTTGGATGCGGGAGAAGCCACGGCCCATCCGCTTTGCCTGGCACAAGTATCTCAACACGGTGCCGGCCGGGATCACCTACACCGGACTCGATCCGCAGGCACACTACACCGTCAAGCTGTTCGCCCAGGGGCCGTCGCCTCTGTTGATCGATGGTGAGCCCGCGCACCTGTTGCGCAAGGGCGAGAAGTACGACGAGGTGACCGAGCAGGAGTTCGACGTGCCCGCGACCGCCGTCAAGGACGGCCGCATCGTTCTCAACTGGGCCAAAATCGATCAGAGCCATCTGAACTGGCGGCAACACCACTATGTGACCGACATTTGGGTGATCCGCCACAAACCGACGACCCAAGTCACGCATTCCTCATCGAAATGAGTGAGTCCGACGCTCGCATTCACGCGCAGGCGGCGGTCGGTTTCGGCCGCGCGGCCGATGCGTACGAGCGCGGGCGACCCGACTACCCGGCGGCTGCCATCGCGCACTTGTTGGGCGTATTGAACGTCACCGGCAATTCACGCGTGGTCGAGCTGGGAGCCGGGACAGGAAAGTTCACAGCGCACCTGGCGGCAACCGGTGCACACGTCATCGCCATCGAGCCCGTGGCCAATATGCGGGCCCGGCTGAGTGCTCAGCTGCCGAGCGTGCACGTCGTCGACGGAACGGCCGAGGCGATCCCGCTGGCCGATCAAAGCGTGGATGCGGTGTTCGCGGCCCAGGCGTTTCACTGGTTCGCAGCCGATCGCGCGCTCGCGGAGATTTCTCGCGTCCTCAAGCCAGGCGGCGGACTCGGCTTGATTTGGAACGTGCGCGACGAAGCGCTTCCCTGGGTCCGCCGGTTGACCGCCATCCTCGACCCGCACGAAGCCGGCACACCGCGCTATCGGACCCTGGAATGGATGGCCGCCTTTCGGCAGTCCGATCGGCTGAGTCCGCTGGAATCGCGGACGTTCCCGCACTTGCAACAGCTGACACCGAGCGCACTCATCGACCGAGTGGCGTCGATCAGCTTTATCGCCGCAATGCCCGAAGCCGAGCGCGCCCACGTTCTCGCCCAAGTCCGCGCGTTGATCGACACCGATCCGGCCCTCGGCGGACGCGAACACTTTGAGATGCCCTACGAGACGCGCACCTATTGGTGCCGGCGACTCTGATCGAGCGCGAGGCGACTCATCTCCACAACGATCGCTCGGAATCACGCGCGGCAGAATTGCGATTGCCGCTGCATCATGCGCGGCAAAACTGGGACTGAGCCGGCGCGCGGTACGTGACGTCGAGGTGCGGCGTCTCCAGTCGGCTGTGCCCGGCAACTTTGGAGTCGAGGCAGCTTTCGAGAATTCCGCAAACGATCTGCGTCCGCTCGACCGGGTAGGGCGCGACTCCGGTCGCGAACATCTCCTCGATCTTGGATCCCAAGGAAGCGGAATAGGTGACGTTCGGCGTCGGCGTGAGGAAGAACTGCGTCGAAAGTAAGTCGGTCGACCCCTTGAGCCGGCAGGCAAACGTGTAGTCGGCAACGGCGCCGTTGAGCATGAGCAAGGTCGTCCGCGTTCCGTCGCGCCGCTCGATGAAGTAGGCCGCCGGTTGCGGCACAATCTTTGGCAGCACACCGCTTCCGACCAGATCCTGCGGCCGCGCGTCTTCGGTCGTCTTGCCCAGGATTTTGTCGGAGCGCGAGAGGGCCGCCTCCAGCAGGCGCTTGGAATAGCGTCCCTGCTCGCCGGCTTCCCACACGGCCGGACCTTCGATCAGCTGCACCGATTTGATCCCGGTTTCGCCGCCGCGCCGGCGTTCGACCATGCACTGCATGCCCTCGAGCGCGTGATAGTCCATCGGATCGGAGGAGCCGACGCCGACCATCAGCGCTTCCTCGATCTCGCTTTCCAGCGGCAACTCCAGCTCGGGGAGCCGCCAGGTTACGGGCAGCGACGAACCGGCAAGCATCGGGAACTTGAGCCGCTTGGAATCGGCCACCATTTCCGACGCTTTGCGGAAGCTATAGGACAGGTGCTTGTCGTTATAAACCGGGACCGCCCGGCCGTCTCGCTCGAAGACCTCGACGCACTGCTTGAAGAACTCGTACCGCGGATAGAGAATTTGGCCCTTCGCGTTGTGGGGATAATCGCCGTGCTCGCCGACGATCAACACAGCATCGACGGCCAGCTTGTCGCCGCCGCAGCGGAGCGCTTGCGCGATCGTCGGGTAGACGGTGAAGCCAAAGCTGCGGGCTCGCTCGCCGCTCAAGTCACCGGCCGGCTTCTGATCGACGTATGCGGAGACGATCTGCATGTTCGGCTGATGCCAGTGCCCTTCTTGCGGGTAACCGACCAGAAACCGGTCGCCGATATGCTGCGTATGCGATTGGTAGAACCAGACGGTCGACACCAGCGCGATGCGTTTGGGTTTGGCGGCGCCGGCAGCAAGCGCCGCCGGACTGAGGCCGGCCAGCGCAATGGCCGAGCCGGATGTCGCAAGAAATTCTCGGCGAGAAACCATCACGTTCTCCAAAAGGTCGATTCGTCGCCGACCCGGTAAGCGACCGCCAGGTGCGGCGTTTCGATCCGCTTCTGCCCCTGCCACAGCGATTCGACGCCGGCCGCCGTCAACCCGGTGGTCAAGAGCGTCCGCTCGATGGGCCGCGGGCTCCGGCCGGTCAGGAACATCGTCTCAGCCTGGTGCGCCAGCGGGCTGAAGAAATTGCAAACGTCGCGATGAGGCAGGTACATCAAGCAGGACAGGATTTCCTTTGACCCCTTCAGGTGCGCCGCGAATGTCATGTCGCTGACGAGGCCGTTGAGCAACAGCATGGTCGCCTTGAGGCCGTCGCGATATTCGATGCGGTAGGCGACGGGCGCTTTCACAAGTTTGCGAACGTCGGCGTCGCTGGGATAAATGTCGCTGTAACCGGAACGAGCGGAACCGAGCTGGATGCTGCGACACAAACAGGCGGAGAACAGGCGTGGATCCCAGCCGCCGGCCTGCCACGATCCGGCGCTCATCCGTTTCCAGACGTCGTCCCCGCGGATCGCCTGCACGGCCGCCACGCCCGTCTCGCCGCCGTGGCGCCGCTCGACCATGCACTGAATCGTTTCGAGCACGTGAAAGTCGTAGCTGTCGACGGTGCCATAGCCGATCGCCATCACTTCGGCGGGAGACTCGTTGTACGGAAAGTCGATGGCCGGAAGCCTCCGAGTGACCGGCAGAGACGACCCAGCCATCAAGGGGAAGCCGAGCGCTCGCGACGTTGCGACCATCTCCCGCGCATGGTCCCAGCTCCACGAGAGATGTTTGTCGTTGAAGATCGGAACGCTTCGCCCGCTTTTGCGGAACACATCGATGATCTGCGCGAAGAACTCATAGCGCGGATAAAGGGTCTGCCCCTTTTCGTTGCGCGGATACGTCCCGTGCTCGCCGATAAGCAAGACGCCGTCGACGCTGAGGGTGCGGCCTCCGTCCGTCAGCGCGTCGGCGATCGTCGCAGCCAGCCGCATCCGGGGAAATTCGGTGGCGCGCGAGCGGCTGAGGTCGCTCGCGGGCCGCTGGTCGACATAGAGCGCGACGACGTCGGCCTCGGGCTTATGGTGCCGGCCTTCCCAGCCGTAACCAAACAAGAAGCGGTCGACGATGTGCTGCGCGTGGGAGAACTTGCGGTACTCAGTGACGACGGCAGCCAAACGAGGGCGAGTGTTCTGGCGGGGGCTCAAATTTCGGCTCGGAATTTGCTGATTCGGTGGGTGGCTTCGTGTGCCGGGGGGGATTCCACATCATACCGGTGCACCTGCCGGTCGCCGCAAGTCTGGCGGACCCCGTCGGTTTGAACGAAAAACGGGGCTCGCGGTGGGAGCGACCGCAGTGCTTCCTGCAACGCCAAGTCGAATCCGCAGGGTGGCGGGCGTACAATTACGAGGGAGCAATGCCGGAACCAAGCAGTCATAATGGGGTGAGGTTGGCCGCGAACGGGTCGATTCGCACCGCGGCGACGCACGTGCAGAATTTCCCCGGCCTTCTGTAAAAAGGGGAGCGAGAGATGTTGCATCGGTGGAAGAGATTGATGTTCGCCGCGATTGCCATGAGCTGCGCGGCCATGATGCTGCCCAGCAGCGCCGAAGCCCGCGGGGGCGGAGGCGGCGGTGGGGGACGTGGGGGCGGAGGCGGCGGCGGTGCACGTGGCTTTAGCGGTGGCGGTGGTGCCCGCGGGTTTTCCGGCGGCAGCGCCTATCGCGGATTTTCGCCCAGCGGAGGAAACTTCGCGAATCACGGCAATTGGAATGGTGGAGGAAACTGGAACGGCGGCTCCTGGCGGGGCGGTGGATGGAACCGCGGCGGCTGGAACCGTGGATGGGGCTGGGGCGGTTGGGGCTGGGCGATTGGCGCAGGGTATTGGGGCTTCGGTGCACCGTATTGGTACGGCGGATACCCCTTCTGGTACGACACCCTGGCGACCGGCGCGTACGTGAATCCGTATTACACCAACTCTTACGATTACGGTGGGTATGACTACGGTGCCCCGATCCCGCAGTCTCCGGCCCAAAGTCAGAACCAGCCTCCTCAGGACGATCCGCACTTCGCGGCGGCACGGGCTGCCTTCTACGCCGGAAACTACCAAGAGGCGCTGCGCGAAATTACCCAGGCCATTGCCGATATGCCCGGCAGCGACGACGTTCACGAATTTCACGGCCTGGTCTTGTTCGCGATGGGCGACTACCAGAAGGCGGCGGCCATCGCGCACACGACGCTCGACGCCGGCCCTGGCTGGAACTGGAACGTCGTCCAGACCCTTTACCCGTCGGTCGACACCTATACGCAGCAACTTCGCGGGTTAGAGCACTACATTTCGGAGCATCCGAATCAGGCGTCTACCCGCTTCCTGCTCGGTTACGAATACCTGACGCTCGGACACTTGAATGCCGCACGGCGGCAGTTCGATCGCGTCGTCGCGCTGGAGCCGCGTGACCAGCTGGCCAAGAACATCGTGGCCGGCCTGGCCAAAGCTCCGGGCGTCACCGGGCAGCCGCCAGTCGCTTCCGGGGGCACTAATCCGTCGGGCAGCACGACCGGCACTACTCCGAGTGGCACGCCGGGCGGAACACCTGGTGCAACGATGAAAGTGCCGCAGGGTCCCGGAACTCCGGGAGGCCAGGGACCGAACGGACCGAGTAATCCGAGCACCGGCCCGACCATGCCGGCCACTCCCCCTCAGCCGTCAGCTCCGGCGGCGAACGGTGCGATTTCGGCTCAGGCGCTCAACGGCTCCTGGAAGTCGAGCCCGGCTCCCGGCGTCACCATCGAAGCCACTCTGCAGGCCGACAAGCACTTCACTTGGAAGTTCACCGAAGGTGGACAGAACAAGAGCTTCAGCGGCACTTACACGCTGCAGGGTGACAACCTCGTGCTCACGCGAGACGAGGACGGCCAGAAGATGGACGGCACCGTTACCCTGAGCGGGAACAAAGGCTTCCGGTTCCGCTTGCGGAACACGGATCCCAACGACCCCGGCTTGGAGTTTTCGAAGTAGTTGAGTGTCAGGCCGGCGTCTCCCTAGAGGCGCACTCGGCCTGACTACAGTTTGTCGTCAATGCGAGACGGGACGCTCCTCGGGGCGTCCCGTCTTTTTTGCTGCGCGGCGTGAGCCCGCCGAGTTTTTCCGAGCGATGGAGTCGGCTGTGCGAATGTCTTCTGGCGCCCCTCAGGGCGTCTCGGCCGGTGGATGTTTCGGTCCGCTCGGCTCGATGCCGCCTGGATAGGCCTTGGAGTGCCGCTCGCCGCGGGCGAACCAGTCGTCGAGCCCCGCCACCAGCACCTCGAAGAGCGAGGCGTGGTCGTCGGTCCACAGCACGCGGGCCACCGTCTGGTTTTTCCGGCGGGCGTTGTAAATCCGCTTGGGCCGCAATGCGCGGGGTGAGGCGGAGACCAGCACCCAACTGGACGACGAATCGCCGGACGTCGAGCGATGCGCATCAATCGTCACCGTCTCCAGCTGGTAGACGTCGGCGATCGCCAGCACCACCGGCTCGAGGGCAAAGTGCTTGTTGGAGATGTGGACGGCAATGATCCCGTCGGGGGCCATGTGGGGCAGATAAATGGCAAACGCCTCGCGGGTGAGCAAGTGCACGGGAATCGCGTCACCGGAAAACGCATCGAGCACCAACAGGTTGAAACCCTGAGGCGGCTCGCGGGTGAGGTTGAGCCGCGCGTCACCGTGAATGATTTCGACTCGGCCCTGGCAATCGTCCAAGTAGGTGAAGTACTTCCGCGCCAGCTCCTCCACCTTCGAGTTGATCTCGTAGAACTGGAAGTGGTCCCCCTTGCGAGCGTACGTGGCCAGTGTGCCGGTCCCCAAGCCGACGAGCCCCACGTGTCGCGGCCCATCCGTCGGAAGCGATAACGCTCGTCCCACGCCCGAAGACACTCCGTAGTACGAAGTGGCAATCCGCTTCAGCTTGGGGTTGAGGAATTGAAACCCGTGCTGGATGCGGCCGTTCAAAAGTTCGTGCGTCGGCTCCGGCTGAGCCTCCTCGTCGTCCGTGCCGTATTGCTCATCGTCGTTGAGGACCCGGAGCACGCCGTAAAAGTTGCGAGAGATGCTCAGGATATTCTCCCGGTGCCGCGTCGCATTCTGCACCAGGACGATGCCCAGTCCGGACACGCAGGCGATGAGCAGCACCCAGACGACGGGCCGCAACAGCTTGGGGAAGGTCATCTGCTGCCGGTCGAGCCCCAGCACGATCAGAATCAAGAGAGCGCACGCGTAGAGTCCGATGTGCAACTCGTAGTAGCCGTGGAATGTGTAGGGGGCGATGATGCCGACGAAAATTCCGCCCGCCGCGCCGCCGGCCGAGATCACCAGGTAGAACGAGGTCAGATACCGCACATGGGGCTTACGCCGCACCAGTTCGCCATGGCAGACCATCGCGCAGAGAAACAACCCGGTGAAATACGCGCCCAGTTGGAGACCGAACGACGCGCTCGCCTCTTGGTCGAGGGCGTAACAGACGCAGGCCATCGCGACCAGCGCGCCAGGAATGAAGTAACGGCGCGAGTACCAGCGGTCGCTGTCAAAACAGAGGATGAACGACACCAGGTACAAGGTCAGCGGCAGAACCCAGAGGAACGGGACGGTCGCCACGTCGAGGCAAACCTGGTTGGTCGTCGCCAATAGCAGCACGGAGGGGACCATCGCTAGCGCGAACCACAACAACCACGTTCCCCAACCGGGCCGAGCCTCGGCCGTCGTCGCCGCATCCGGGACAACCTCGGGCAGAGCGCGACCGCGGACGGCCGCAGCCCACGCGCAGAATCCACACAGGACGGCAAAGACAATAAAGCTGATCGACCACATCCACGCCAAGAACCGGCCCGGCAACAGCCACTCGAACAGCGTGGGAAACGTGATCAGCGCCAACAACGACCCGCCGTTCGAGAGCGCATACAGCCGATAGGGCGAGCGACTCGGATGCGTGCGGCTGAACCAGCCCTGCAAGAGCGGTCCGGTCGACGAGAGGATAAAGAAGGGAGCACCGACCGTCGCCCCCAGCACCAAGACGATCCGCGAAATCGGCTCCTCGCCGCCGGTTGGCTTGAAGGTGTCCCCTGGAATGATCGGCAAGGCCAGGCAGGCGGCCGCCAAGAGCACCACGTGAATGATCGCCTGCCAGCGAGGCCGCAAACTGCTCGTCGTCAGGTGCGCGTATGCGTAACCGCCGAATAGCAGTAACTGAAAAAACAGCATGCAGGTGGTCCACACGCTCGGCATGCCGCCGAACCACGGCAGAATGAATTTGCCGATCAGCGGCTGCACCTGAAACAGCAGAAACGCGCTCAAGAAAATCGTGAGCGAGTAGATCACCGTCAGGCTGCGCGAGCCGTCCGCGGCGGCCGGAATGGACTGCGCCGGATCGGTCTGTAACGATTCGTCGAAGGACGGCACGGAGGTCATGGGAGATCAATCGCAGAAGTGCGGATCGGGAGTTTTCAAGTCGAGGCGGACGCAGTTCCTACGCGTCAAACGCCCTCGTCCAAGCATAGCAGCGGCGCAGGCGCGAGGCGACCGACGCTTGCCAAACCCTCTCCGTCGGTGACACGAATCGAGCGGACAATCGATCTAGGCGCACGATTCAGCCACACTCGGCGGCAAAGTGATAAAAGATCTCGGCAGCCTGTTCGAGCTGGCCGATTTCGATCCACTCGTCTTTCGTGTGGGCTTGAGCGATCGAGCCGGGACCAAAGACGACCGACGGGACGCCCGCCGCCGCCGTGCGCGACGCGTGCGTGCCGAACTGCACGCCGATCATGTCCCCGCGACCGGTCACCGCTCGCACCGAGGCGAGCAGCCGATCGGCCCAGGCGAGATTGACGTCGTCCGGAAGGGCTGGCCCGCGGATCCATGGGGGCAACATTTCGAACTCGAAGTCGAGCCGCTCGCGGAGGTATTGGCCGACCTGCTCGATCACGCCCGAAGCATCTTCCCGGGGAATCACGCGGCGATCGATCTCGATCGTACATTCATCAGGGACCGTGTTGACGCTGATCCCCCCCTCGATGCGCCCGACGCTCAGCGACGGCGAACCGCACAACGCGTGCGGCGGGACTTGCTGGGGAAGCTCGGCGGCGAACTGTTCCAGGCACGCGACGACGCGGGCCATCCGATAGATCGCATTGATTCCGTTGGCCGGCTCCGAGCTGTGGCAGGCGCGGCCCCGGGTGCGGATCTTCCAGCGCGTGGCCCCCTTGTGCGCGACGACGACGTGGAGCTCGGTCGGCTCGATGATCAAGGCAAGGTCAGGCGGCCGATTGAGCAACGACCCCAACCGTCCCCGATCGTTCCATTGCTTGATGAGGTCGCGGATCCCCGTCGCGCCCGATTCTTCGTCGCACGTGCAAGAGATAACGACATTTGCGGCTCGCGGCGGCCGACTCTCGACCAGGCGCGCGAACGCGCTGAGCATGGCCGCCATTCCCCCTTTGTCGTCGCATGCTCCGCGGCCATGAATCCGCCCGTCGTGTTCGACGGGGGTAAAGGGCTCGATGGTCATGCCGTCGATTGGCACAGTGTCTTGATGCGCGTCGAGCAACAGCGTGGTTTGGCTGCGGGGATTGTCGAAACGGGCGATCACGTTGGACCGCCGCTCGCTCGAGCCGGGCACGTTGGCCACGTCGGTCCGCTGCGCCGGCACGCCAAGCCGCTTGAAGAAATCGAGCAAATATGTCGTCATCCGCCCTTCGAAGAATTCGGGGCCGGAGATCGCGCGGCCCGTCGGATTGACGCTGGGCAGCGCGATCAGATCTTTCAGCAGGCGGATCGGGTCCATAGGCTCGACGATTTCGCTCACTACGCAGGCTGCGCCATTGTCCGGAGTCTCGAGACGCTCGCTGCCGACTCGACCGGCTGTCCGGCTCCGAGGGCGCACGTTATTCTATCCGCTTACCTTTTGTAAGCCGGCGCGAAGGCCGCATGGATATCCTGCTTCCCGTTCTCGTCTTTGGGACGGCCTTGTCGCCGTTGGTCGCCGCGGCTGCGATCGCCGGCACCAGCCTATTTCGTCCGGCGCGAAATGGGCGGGCGGAATTGCTGGCCCAGCTAGGCGCCGCTGCCTCCGCATGCTTCGCACTCGGTCTCCTCGTTGTCCGCTTCGGACACGACGGCGCGAACGAATCGCCGCTGAGCCTGGGGAGCTGGTTCGTCAACGGGCCGAACGATCTGCTGCGAATAAGTTTTGGCCTGAGATTCGGCGCGCTGACGGCCCTGCTGACCGTCGCGCTGGCGATCGCCGCCGGTGTTGTTTTCACTGCCAGCCGAACGCGCGATGCCGAATCGCCGGCCGCACGGTGGCTGCCGCTGGGCGGCTCGCTGTTGTTGTTCGCGTCGATCGGCGTGGCCGGGTCGACCAACCTGGCCGAGCTGTTCGTCTTTTGGGAAATCGGCACGGCCGTGGCCTACGTCTTGTCGTCCGTGGCGGTCGAGAACCCGCAGCAGGCCGTCGCCGCGCGCAAGCTCGTGCTCATCCTCAGCGTGGCCGACGCGTTCCTGCTCTGCGCCGTCGTGATTCTGGCGGCCGGCATGGGAACAGTCGACTTTCGCAATCTCTTCGGCCAACCCGAACGTTGGGCGCACGCGGCCGAGCAGCGGGCGGCGCTCGTCGACCTGGTCGGCTTGTGCCTGCTGGGAGCGACGGTGGGACGCTGCGGCCTGGTCCCTTTTCTCGGCTGGATCGGAGATTTGTCGAGCCGTCCCGCGCGTTTGGCCGCACTAATTGAAGCGATCGCCCTTTTGCCGTGCGGAGCCGTGCTGTGGGTGCGGTGCTTTCCCTTGTTGAACCTGGCGGGGGCCATCCTGCCGCTGGCCGCCTTCGTGGGAGGAAGCAGCGCGTTCTGCCTGGGCGTTTGCGCCATCGCCGATGCGAACCCCCGCCGCGCGGCGACTTATTCCTGCGCGACCGTGTTGGCCATTGCCCTCCTGGGATTCTCGACCGGCGATACGGCGGCGCCCGCGATCGTGATTGGCCTGATGGCCGTCTTCGTGCCGAGCGCGACGGCGATCCTGATCGCCAGCTCGGCCGGCGTGCACGCGGCGCGCGCCGCTGGCTGCTCATGGCAATGGTCCTCTTAATATTTTCCGGATTCTGCGGGCAGGGCTGGATTCTCGGTCACGCGCTCGAGTCTCTGTTGTTCGGTGCAGGCGGTGAGACGCCGACCTTGCTCTTGGCAGTCCTCCTGGCGGGATGCGGGCAGTATCTGGCCGCCGTATCGATGATGCGCTCGCTGAGTTCGGCGCAAATACTCGGCGAATTGGACAGCAGCAATCTGTACAGTGGCGACCGGTTCGGTGGGAATCCGCAAGAAGCCCAACTGTTCGAGTCTTTCCGGACGGCGAGCGTCGTCGAAACGCCGAGCGATGCCGAAGCGCCACTCGGGCGGTTGCTGCTGTTGGTCATCGCGGCGATCGGCGCCGCAGTCGTGGCCCTGTTGTTGATCCTGGGCGTCTTGCCCCCACTGTCCCCACACGCGTTTGCGTATGCCGCGATCGGCTTGATTCCCGGCGTGGGGGGACTTGCCGCCGGCATTCAAGCGGCCCGCGGCGGATGGAAAGTCTTCCCCAGCGAAGCGGTCAACGGGCTGTTGATGCGGCTGGGGCGAGGCAATTTTTATTTCGATGCGTTTTTGTTCCTGTTCGTGCTTGTGCCGCTCCGAGGCGTGGCCGCGGTGGCCCGCTTTGTCGACTGGGCGATCATCGACACGCTGGCCAGCGGCGGGCCGGCGAGCCTCTTCGAGTCGGCGGCCTCGTTTTTTGGGCCGCTGCAATATCGGGGCGTCTTCTTCTACCTCTTTTCCGCGCTGCTCGGCACGGTCGTGTTATCCGTGTTGTTGATCTGGCTCCAGAGTTGAGGCTTGTTGTGAGCGTCCGACCGCGATGAGCGATCTCTCTTTTGTCGTCGTGGCAATCCCGGCGATCGGCGCGCTCGTCCTCGTGATTGGCGCGCTCCGCTCAGGATCCGCGCACGTCCGATTCGCTACCGCGACGAGCGCTCCTGCCACAACGCAGGGCAGCGACGTCGATCTCGCTCTGTGCCGCCGCATTGCCATCATCTTCGCCGTCTGTGCTCTCGTTGCGGTGATCGGCCTGTCACTCTGCGGCCGCTGGTTCCACGTCAAAATCGCGGTGGGTGGAAACGACTGCAGCGCCGCCTTCGCGCTGTTGACCGCGGCCTCCTGGCTGCCGGTGATGTTTGTCGCCCGCCGCTCCGACGGGCGGCGACCCAAGTTGCTCTATGGGTTACTGCTGCTACTGGAAGGGTCCTACCTGGCGATCTTCTCCTGCAACAACGCGGTCTGGCTCTGCGCAGCGCTGCAGGTCAACTCGGTGCTGCTCTATCTGCTCACGGCCGGCTGGAGCGAGCACGCCAACGAAGGGCTCGCCAAAAAGATGCTGATGATGAATCTGGCAGCCGACCTGGCCATCCTGATCGGGCTGACGGGCGTAGTGATCGCAGCGGCGCGGACGTCGGGAACCGAAAGCGGCGTGATTCCCCAGCTCAACTATTCACTCAGCGACCTCGTGCACGAGTTTCCACGTCTCACGACCGACGACGTGTCGGCGCAGGAGTACTGGAAGCACGCGCAGCGCTCGCTCTTGGCGATCCTCGTGCTGGCGGCGCTGGTCAAGGCGCCGCTGGTCCCTTTTCACGCATGGTTCGCGTCGGTCGTGGCGGAAGGCCCTCCCTGCGTGGCGATCGCGCTCGTCGGTCCCGGCCTGCGCGTCGGACTTTATCTTTTGGCGCGATTCATCGGACCTCTGTGCGGTGAATTGGGCGGGACGGCCGACCTGATCGTCGGCTTGACGATCCTCGGAGCCCTGCATCAAAGCCTGCTCACCTACGGGCAGACGAACTTCAAGAAAATGCTTGCCTGTGTCTGCCTACTGCAGGGATCGTTGGCCGTCGCGGGGTTCTTCTCCCTGCCAGCGCAAAACGCCAGCGGTCCCCTCATGCTGGCGCTCGCCAGCGGTGTGGCCGGCGTGCTCCTCCTGTTTGCGCTCAACTTCCTGGAGTGGCGCCTGGGCGTGGCCGAACTGAGCGCGATCGGCGGGATCGCGCATCGGCTGCCCAACCTGGCAGCCGTGTTGTTAATGGCCACGTTTTCTCTCGTGGGGATCCCCGGACTCTTCGGTTTTCCCGGACTCTTCGCGACGCTGGGAGCCGTGTTTCGCGGCGAGTGGGCGTTCGCCTTCCTGGCCATCGGCGCCTGCCTGATCGCGGCCTGGGCCCTCTTCTCGATGTTGCAGCATCTGGTCTTCGGTAGCGTGCGACTGCCGCTGCCCGGTGAGGAAGACGTGCTGCTCGATCGACGACTGCGCGGAGCCGGCGCGGACATTCCGGCCGCACCCGGTTGGACGGCCGACTCGGCGCCAGGAGAATGGTCGATCGTGAACGAAGGCCGGAGCGGCTCGATCGATCTCAGCGCGCCGGAATTGTTGATCGTCGGAGCCCTCTTGGCGGGATTGGTCGGGCTGGGAGTCTGGCCGCAGACCATCTCGGCCGCGCTCTACTTTGCCCTGATTGGCTGGTCGCCACCGTAGCTTGCCCCTATTGATTCGACTGAATTACTGAATCTGAGTCGACGAACTGCGATGGACTGTTGAGTACTGCCTGCTGAGTTCGGACTTTGCCCGTGTTGACCCTGATCACGATCCTGCCCGCGCTCATTCTCGCCGCCGCCGGCGCGGTCGTGTTGCTGTCGGGCCGTCGGCTCTCGATCGGACGAGCGGGCAGCGTTTTGTGCTGGCTGGCCCTGCTCGCCGCCGCGGCCACTCTGGTGCTGGTCCGTCCCGCCGACCCGTCCGATCCGTTCGTGCGGCCCGCGGTGTCCGCCGTCTCGTTTGATGCCCTTTCGCGCGGCACGGCCTGGATGGCGCTTTTGTTGGGGGCCATGACCACGTTCCTGGCCGCCATCGGCTCGAGCGACAATCGCGCGGCTCGACAGGCAGTCGTGTTACTCTCACTGGCGGGCCTACTGCTGACGTGCGTCGCCAACGATTTCGTCTTGCTGATTGTCGGCGTTCCCGGTTCGGTGCTCGCGATTTGCATCGCCCAATTGCGGGATGCCGAAACCGACGACGAATGGGCCGCGGCCGTGCTGGGGCTCGCCCTGAATCTGCTGGGCGCGCTCTGCCTCGTGGCCGGCGCTGCTCGTGGGCGCGTTGGCGGGAACGACTAACTTCGGCGAGCTGCACGCGCTGCCGCTTCACGGGGTCGATGCGACGGGACACATTGTCACCCGTGGCCCGCGCAGCTTGCCGCTGGCCGGAGAGATCGGTTTCGTGCTGCTGCTCGCCGGACTCGGGATTCCGTTCCTGGCGGCTCCTTTTCAGCTGGGAGCGGCGGAGATATTTGAGGGGATGTCGCCGGCGAGACTGGGGGCACTCGCCGTGCTGCCGCGCTGCGCGGTGCTGGTGGGGATGATCCGGATCTTCGTCGAGGGGATGACGCGGTACCTGTCGACCGCGCAAACGGCGCTGACGGCGGCCGCACTCGTCACGCTGCTGATTGCCGCACCGCTGGCCTACTGGCAGTCATCGCTGCGCCGGCTGCTGGCACTCGTGATCATGGTGCAAACGGGGTGGATCCTCTTCGCGTTGGCGGCGGCGTGCTCCGAAACGGCCCGGCCGCAAGCCGTGCGCTGGCTCGACCTGCAGATGCCCGGCGGCGCTGGGGCGGCTTGGCTCATGTTCGCCTTCGATTCATTCGCGACGTTGGGGCTGACCGCCGTCCTGGGTTCGCTCGAAACATCGACCGGACGGGCCGACGAACTGGACGACTTCGTCCACCGCCTGCGCCACGAGCCGTGGATTGCCGGGGCGACCGTGCTCTTGCTGATGAGCCTGGCCGGCGTTCCCCCTCTGCCCGGCTTCTGGACGCGCGTGGCCGCGCTGCGTTCGATCTTGTCGGTCAGCTTCCCCCCGGAAAACGACTTCCTGCCGCACCAGAATACGGGATACGTGCTCTTCTCACTCGTGGCCGTCGCCGCCTGGCTCGCCGTGGCCGCCAAGTGCTTTAGCGTCGCCCAGGCCCTGCTCTTTTCGACGGACCCGGTCGCGAGCGACGCCATCGAGCCACGACTGTTGTCCGTCGGGAGGAGTCGCGCGGGCCTGCGAATCGGGGCCGCAATCGCCGCGCTGCTGGTCGTCGTCGGTTTCGTCCCCAGCCTGGGGCTGCACCTGGC
Source organism: uncultured Planctomycetaceae bacterium (assembly GCA_963800135.1). GTDB lineage: Bacteria > Planctomycetota > Planctomycetia > Planctomycetales > Planctomycetaceae > DASPSM01. The sequence continues at coordinate 1,551,573 of CAWCZR010000004.1, forward strand.
GGCCCGCGTGACACTGCCGAAAGCGGGCGCCATGGTCGCCGCCGAGAAGCAGGTCCAACCGGTCAAGCAACGACACCGCTTCAAAAGCAGTGATTCCGAATAACCGATGGCGCGTTTGGTAGCCCTGCCGCCACACGACATAATGAGGGTATGAGTCGTCGAGCACGCAAACGGCTGCGTCCGGACCATTTGATCGGCCGGGCGACGACCCCCGTCTACATGGTGACGCCCGATCGGCGAATCTCATTTTTCAATGCGGGCTGCCAGGCGCTCACCGGCTGGTCGGCCGACGAAATACTCGGCCTGTTGTGCGAGTTCATCACCGAGCCGGCCGACAACAGCCCGGAATCCCTCGCCGCCTCGCTTTGTCCACCGGCCGCCGCGTTTGCGGGCAAGGTCTCGAGCCTGCCGGCCCAAATTGTCCGCAAGGACCAAGATCGCGAACCGCGGACGCTGAATTTCATTCCCCTGCTCGACGACGAGGGAACTCTCGTCAGCATCTTGTCGGTGATCGGCGGCGGCGACGCGGCCGAGCGGATCGCCACCGTCGATCCCGCGCAGGAACTTCACGGCGAACTAGCCTCGCTGCGGCTGTTCTTGGCGCGCCGCTTCGGCACGAAGTCACTCATCTGCAAGAGCGACGCCATGCTCCGCGTGGCCGATCAGGCAGCCATCGCCCGCTCGACGGCCTCCCCCCTCTTGATTTGGGGCGAGAGCGGCAGCGGCAAAGAGCACCTGGCTCGCGCGATCCATTACGAAAGCGCAGCGCGGACGCGGACCTTCGTGCCGCTGGACTGCAAGAGCCTCTCGCCCTTGGAGTTGGGCCAGACTCTCAAGCGGCTGCTTTATCCCAGCGAAGAAGACTCGTTTCCCTCGCCCCTGGCGCTGCAGCCAGGCACGCTCTATCTGGCGCACGTCGAGGCGCTCCCCCGCGACGCGCAAACGATCGTGACCGACGCCTTCCGCCAGGAGAACGGCCGAGCCCGCGATTTGCGATTGATGGCCTCGAGCACGCTCAGCCCCGAAGTGCTCGGACGCGAGGACCAGCTGCGCCCCGACTTCTTTCATCTGCTGACGCCGCTGTGCATTGCCGTGCCCCCCTTGCGGGAGCGGATGGGCGACTTGCGTTTTCTTGCCCAATACTTGCTCGAGGAACTCAACCGGGGTGAAGCCCGGCAGTTCAACGGCTTCGGCGACGACGTCTGGGACAAATTCGCCGAGTACAACTGGCCGGGCAACGTCGGCGAGCTGTTGGCCGTGATTCGCGACGCGCGGGCCCTGTGCAACGAACCGCTGATCCGCGTGAAGGATCTACCCTTTCGTTTCCGGACAGGACTGGACGCGCAGTCAGTCGGCCCGCCGCGACGCCCGCCCGTCGCTCAGCTCGAACCGCTGCTGGCCCAAACCGAGCGCGAGCAAATCGAGCGGGCCCTCGCGCAGTCTCGGCACAACAAGAGCCGGGCCGCCAAGCTGCTGGGAATGACGCGGCCGCGTCTCTATCGGCGGATGGAGATTCTGGGCATTCCCGATGAACCGGCCTCGTCCTAACTGTCAGTCCTCACGTGAGTTGAGGACGCCGGCGCGCCGCGACAATCGCAATCATCCCCGGTCATCGGTTCGGACCGGGGTGGCTTAGTATTGCCGGCCAAGCCGCGTTGACCGAAATGCCAAATTTTCCCTATATTCCGCCCCCTCTTTGCTTCCGCGCGCATTCCACGCAGGGGTGGCGGGTCCGCGGCGGAAGATGTTCGCGCTTGATCACAACCGTCGCTCGCTGTGCTCTTGTGCATAACTGCCTTTGTGCACGACGCCCAGCCGACGGTTTCAGATTGGGGAGAGAGCGTGTCGACCAGTCTGTCGCGAATCGAAGGCTGGATTGAAGGCGTCAATCGCCGTCCGCGGCTGTGGCTCGCACTGTTCGCAGTGCTGATGGCCGCGCAAATCAGCCCCTGGCTGTATCCGACCGTCGACGGGTGTCTGTACATGAAGACGGCTCGCGACTTCCTCGCGGCGCCGTCACTCTCCGAGTTTCGCTGCCTGGTTCCGCCCGGCTACCCGGCCCTGATCACGCCCGCATTCCTTTTGGGCAATCGGCCCTTCTTGGCAATTGCCGTTTTGCAGTGGCTGATGTCCGTGGCGCTGATCGGCGGCGTGTACGTTTGGGCTCGGCGGCAGTGCCCGTCGGTGGCCGTGCTGTTGACCGGGGCGGTGATGTTCAACATCAGCCTCTGGGCTTACTACCGTCGGCCCACGAAAGAGGTTGCCACGCTGGCCGTCTTGATGTGGACGGTCAACCTGATGCACCGACTGCTCGACGAGCGGAAGATCGGACGCGTCGTCGCGCTCACTGCGGCCGCGGCAGTGCTTGCCGCCTACGTGTCACTGATGCGGTACACCGCCATCACATTGACGCTCGGCTTCGGCCTCGCAGCCGCCTGGCTTGCCTGGAAACAAGCGATCGGGTGGCCGCGGGCCATCGCCATGTCGGCAACCGTCGGTCTCGTGGCCGCGCTCACGCTCGGCGCTTGGCTTTACTACGACCGCACGTACGGCGCGGGCGGAATCTATCTTCGTGAAGTGATGAGCGTTTATAGCCACCAAGCCCCGCGAATCGCCAAACACAGGACGAGTTCGAGCGAGTCCGATTCGGGTGCCGATACTCTCGACAACTCGTCGAGCGAGGCGTCCACCTCCGACGATGAGTCGGCGGGGCACAGTCCGCCCGCAAGGTTCTTGCAAGGCATGATCTTTCGCATCAACGACATCGGCTGTCTCTGTGTCCCCGGCTTCTGGAAGTCGACCGTGGATCCGTGGCAGCTGCCTCACGCGTCGATGGTGCCCTTCATCGGGTTGATGGTGGTGCTCGGCATCGGCTGGTGGAAGATCGTCCGACGCCGCCTCGACGTGCTTGCGCTGATGTTGCCCGCCTATTTCCTGCTTTATTCGCACTGGGTTTGCGATCAGCCCGGCGGCCGCTTCATGTTGCCGATGCTGCCGATCCTCGTCGCCTCGGCCTGGTTCGGCATGGCCACGCTCGTCCGACGGCGGGCCGTGCTCGTTTTCGGGCTCTTGTTGGGAGTCCATCTGGTACAGGCAGGCGGCTACTGGGTGCTGGTCGATGCGCCGCGGGCCCATGCGAACGATCAGAATTGGTCGCTCGTCGATCGCCTGGCCGACCAGATTCGCAAGCGACACGGCGAAGTCGCCCTGGCAACTTCGGTCGAACAGAACTGCCACGGGCTGTGGCTGGAGCTCGACTGGAGCTATCCGCTGCGCAATCTCGAAATGCAATTTAGCCCGCGGGTCGTCTGGATCGTCGAGCCGGCCGGCCTCAAGCCGCCGAAAGGATTCAGCGTCAATCGGGTCGACGGTCCCGTTCAGCTGGCGTGCCGCAATCCGGACAAACCCGCGGCGCCAGCGGCAACCCAGGCGAATGCAGCTGCCAAGCATGCGATGAACGCGATCGCGGGCAACCCCTGACGGAACTCGATCTTCGTCAGCTGTGCTCCGAGTTTGTCCCTTTCCGTCTCTGCCCGTGATCTTTGTCGGAATGCCCAGACCATGACCGTCTCCCCCGCACTTGCCCAAAACTCTCGCGCGGCCGACGACGGAAGCGCGCGCCCCGCACAGTTCGGACAATGGCTGGCACGGACGCCAGTGCGACTGGGACTGTTGCTGCTGGCCTGTGCCGTGCCGCGGATCATCGTTGCCTGTCGTCTGACGGCGATCAGCGATGACGCCTATTCGTATCTGCACATCGCCGATTCGCTCGAACGCGGGCGGTTCGCCCAGGCGCTCGACTATCTGAATTTGAACGTCTATCCGGTCGTGCTGGTCGCGCTGCACAAGCTGGGTCTGGAGTGGACCATCGCAGGCAAGGTGTGGGGCGTGCTGATGGGAACGGCCATCGCCGTCCCGCTGTTCGGCTGGTTGCGACGGATGTTCGACGAACGGCTGGCGACGGCCGGCGTCTTCCTGTATGCCGTCCATCCCAAGCTGATCGAATTCTCGGTCGAGCCGATTCGCGAGGCAACGCTGTGGTTCTTCTTCGTGCTGGGACTCGACTTTCTGTGGCGCTCGTTCGAGGAACGCGGCTGGTGGCAGTTCGCCGTCGCGGGAGCCACGTTGGCGCTGGCCTTGCACACACGGATTGAAGGTTGGTTCTTGCTCGCTCCGCTGGCCGTGTGGGGAGCGGTCTGCTGGTGGCGCGTGCCCGCCGCGCGAATGCGATTGGCCGTGGGCGTTTTCCTGTGCCTGGCAATGACTCCGCTGTTGGTCCTGGCACTCAACGTGACGGTGTTGGCCCGCCACTCGCAATGGGAGTTCGGCCGTATGACGCCGTTCGCGCTCGTCGCCCATTGGGTGCGACCTGTCGCAACGCCGCCGGCACAACAGGCAGACGCACCAGCGAACGCTGCGCCGACACTCGCTGCGGCGCCGACGGCCGAACGGTCACCTCCGGCCGCCGCGTCCGCTCCGGTCGCCGTCGCCACGACGAGCAAATCGGAAACGGTCAGCTCAGCCCCGGTCGACTCGGCAGGGATCGACCCGGCCAATTCGGAGTTTGCGGCTCCGGCCAAGCTCGGGCGGGCATTCCTCGCACGACGCTATCTGTTCGACTTCGTGCACACGTTGGGTGTGCAGTATCTCGCGCTGGCGTTGATCGGCTTCTGGAGTCTCCGCGCTCGTTTCCGCGATCCGCGGTTTGGCCTGCTGCCGCTTTGGACGGTCGCCACCTTGATCGCCATTTGGGTACAACTCGCTCATGTCGGCGAGATGAACGGTCGGTACTTCCTGACGCTGGCGTTCATCGACGCGGGAATCGCGGCGGCCGGCTTGATGACTGTGATTACCTGGCTGCAAACGGTCCTCGCGAAGTGGTCCCCGGAGCGGACCAATCGACTCGTGGCCGTCGCGCTCGCGCCAGCGTGCCTGTTGGCAGCCGGCTGGATCCAATCGTTTACGACCCGACACACCAGCCGACATCGCGAGAAGAAGCTCGGCTTGTGGGCCAAAGCGCGCACCGGACCGAGCCATCGTGCCGTGTCGGATTTCCAGGCCGTTCGGCCCGCCTACTTCGCAGCCGGCTACCTACCGGAGGTCGTCAAATACGACGAATTCATGGACGCCGATTTCGACCGCAATCCGCCCGATCTCCTGGTAATCGACCCGCACACGTTTCCGCCGCGGCTCTTACACTATTTTCTGGAGCGGGCGACGGACTTGGGATTGGCCCCGCTCGACCAGCAAGGCTTTTCAAGCGCGCCGCCAAAATTCCTGATCTACGCGCGGCCCGCCGCATGCCCGGCGAGACCCACCAATCTGCAGGCGGCCAACGTTCCGCCGGCAAGCGTGCGGAAGTAGCAGTCGCGCTCGGGCAATGTGAGACAGAAAAGGCACGACAGGCAGAGCCTGCCCAACAAGACGGCGAGCGCCCGCCGCCCCTCTAAATACGCCGGCAACACCCGCGTGCTGCGTGCGGCAGCGCATCGGTCAACCCGCCCCAGACGCACCGGTGCAGCCCGCGGGCTGCCTGCTTAGCGGCCGTTGAGGACTGCGGAGGTGAGGACGCCGCCGAGGTTCCAGAGCGACGGCTTGTCGTACAGATTCAGGAGTCGCCAGCCGACCGCTTCGGGATTGGAGTGCGTCGCGAACCAGAGCGGCTTAGGAGACATCGTGAGCGGCCCGGTGAGGACGTTCTTTTCGACGCCTTCGAGCTGATAGGTGTTGTGCACCCAGCCGATGCCGCTTTGCGCGTCGTCGAGCGTACTGCCGGCCACGCCGCCCCAGCCCGGAGACATCATGGCGAAGCCGAGGCCGCTCCAGTGATTGATGCCGATCGTCCCGTAATCGAGCCGCGACAAGGCAGCTTGCAGCGCGGCTTCGCGCGTCGGGTCTTTGCGAAAGTCGGCCGGCAGCGTAATCGACGCAGCCAGCGTCCCCCACAACTCGCCATTCGCAAAGTCGACGGCCTGATTGAGGAAGGCGGTGTCCGAGTCGGCCGACAACGGCGTCTCGACGCAGACGCACACGAACGATTCCTCCTTGAAGAACTGCGGCGACGCCTGCGGTCCCATGCCGCGCAACAGCGTCCAGGGAAGCTTGTCGCCGTCACCCGTGCGGTTGGCGAAGCGGACGAACCGATCGAGCGCCCCGGGATAATACGCCTTTCGCGGGGCGATGCTGTCGAGCACGCGCTGAATCTTATCGAGGAACCGCTCGCGGTCGGGCCAGTTGGCCGACGTGAGGATGACCTTGGTGGCGATGCAGTTGAACGAACAGTTGTTGGTGATCGACGTGGCGATGTTTTGGGCCTGAAAATCGAGCTGACGCTCGGTGTATTTGCCGGGGACGACGATCCACGGCGTGACGTTGCCCAGTTCGCTGGAGATAGGCTTCTTGAGCACGGGATCATTGTCGCGTTTGCGGCGATCGCGATCGGGACCGGGCGCGCCCCAGACGATGGCGTCGTGCGAGTTGATCGAGCCGGTGATGTGCACTTCGCCGACCAGGCCGTGCTGAATGGCCGCCGCGCCGACGTCCGAACCGCCGTAAATAATCTGCAGATAACCGGCGTCGATCAGCGGCGCGTAAGCCCGCTCGAAGACGGGGCCCAGCGATTCGTTGACCGGATTCATCTTGAGCAGGACCGACCGCCCCTCTTGAAACAGCTTCGTAAAAGCGTCGGTGGTCGGAATCGACGAGACGTTGCCCGCGCCCAGCACAAGTGCGATCCGCGGGTTGTCGGGCTTCCAGCGGCCGGGCACTCCGTGCACGCACTGCTTGAGCGTTTCGGCCGTGATCCCCGGCAACATCCGCGACTCGACCTTGAAGCCCTGGAACGTCAGCCCGTCATAGAGGCCCTGTGCCGGAAAGACCGGCACGCGGAGGCGGGCGTCGCTCCCCATCCAGGGGCGGCCGGGCAGACGCGGCTTCCCGTAGGCCTTGATATCGCGCAGGCTCTGGATCAAGAGCCGCAGATGACGAACCGTTGCGACCGGGCCGGTCATCACGTCTTCGGCCCGCAGTGAGCTCTTTTCCGGCAGGCCTTTGAACCGGCTGGAGACGGCCACCCATTCGTCCGCCGTCTGCATCGTCCCGTAGATGCAGATCTCGGCCAGGGCGATGAGTTCGTCGGCGGAGGCGGCGGCCAACCGCGGGTGGGCCGCGTCGAGCACTTTGAGGCTGCGATCGAGTTGCGATTCGGTCGTGCGTGTGGGGAGCGGCAGAGTTGTCGACATAATCGTCTCGCGATGAGATGGCAGGCCGGGGATGGCCGGAGAGGGCGATCGCCGCGAGCGAGGAAAACTTCGCGGCCAAAGAGACGACCCCATAATACGGCAGTTCATCGAAAGTCCAAAGCGTCCGGAGGCCCGCTACAATCGAATTTGAGGCGAGGACGCGAACGTGAGCGATGCGGACGGCGAGACGGTTCGGGGGGACGCGGAAACCGGTGCAACGCCGGAAATCTCGATCATTACCCCTTGCTACAACGCCGTCCGGCACCTGCGGGACGCGCTGGAGAGCGTGGCCGGGCAGCGGGGCGTGCGGGTCGAGCACATCGTCGTCGACGCGGGCTCGCAGGACGGGACCGTCGAAATCCTCGAGCAGTTTCCGGCCGTGCGCTGGCTCTCGGAGCCGGACCGCGGCCAGGCTGACGCCTTCAATAAAGGGCTCGCGCTGGCCCGCGCCCCGTTAATCGGTTGGCTCAACGCGGACGACTTGTACGAACCGGGAGCGCTCGCCCAGGTCGTCCAGTTCTTCCGCGAGCATCCCCGGGCGGTGCTGGTCAACGGCCACCTCGCGAGGGTCGACCCGGACGGCAAGCCGCTCGAATTCCTCCCCGCCCGCTCGAGCCGCTTTTGGCTGCGACACTTCTGGTGGCGGTGGTATTGGCTCAACCACCCGTCGACTTTTTATCGCAAATCGCTCTTCGACGAAGTCGGCCCGGTCGATGCGTCGCTGCACTACGCGATGGATTACGACTTCTATCTGCGGGCGGCGCAGCGGCACGAGTTTCACGACATCGACCTGCTGACGACACGGATGCGCGTGCACCCCGAAGCCAAAACCAGCCAGGGTTGGGACAATTTCGCCGCCGACGTCCGCCGTACGTTCGAGAAGGTCTGGAAGCCCGCGCATCCCTGCTTCTATCGCTACTCGCTCTTGGGCGTGCGGATGTATGCGGCGAAGAGCCACCTGTCCGAATCGTTCATCGCCCTCCGCGCGGGGAACCGTGCGAAGAGCTTCGCGGAACTGAAGCGGGCGGCGGCCTGGTGGCCCATATTGCCACTCCTGCCGGCGTTTTATCCTTATAGTGCGCGCGTTGCCTTGCGGTTGGCGCTCGGCGAATCGCTTTATGGTCGATTGCCGAGGCGAAGCCGAGAACCGGCGGCCAGCGAGCATGCTAGGCATCCGAACCTGGTGCCCACTGCTCACGAGCAAGAATGAATGTCGTCCGCCGCTGTCGGTCAGCCCAGGTTGAGCGACTGGGCCACGCGCTTGAGCGATTCACGCAGTGTGTGGCGGGCCGGCTGTTCGGGAGGCGTGCCGAGGATGCTATGGGCCAAGGTCGTGATGTCCCGCAGCGCTTCGCTGTCGGGCGCGGACTTTCGCAGCAAGCGCCCGCTGCTCTCGACCGCCGCCATCGCCGGATCGGAGGCGACGAGAAAAACTTCGTGCTCGTTGAGATGTCCCTCGATCGTCTGTCGCGAGATCGCGTCGAGGGAGGCCACGTACTGGTTGATCACCACGTAGTGCTTGCCCTGCGATCCCCGCCGCAACAATGCCTCGAGCAGAGTCCGCATGCTGTGCAGCGAGGGAATCGTCGGCTTGGCCACGAGCACGACGTGCTGACTCTTGGCGGCAAAGTCGAGATCGACCTCCTCGAAGTGATGCCGGGCGTCGACCACGACCGTCGTAGCCAGCTGCATCGCGCAAGCGAGTGCCTTGAAGGCCACCTCGGGTGTGATCATGAATGGCGTGATTTCGCGATATGAGCCGACGAGCACGTAGAGGTTGTCTTCGAACAGGGCCATCGCCTCGGGCATCCGGGCTTCCATGTGGTCGAGGTCGATCACCAGGTCGTAGAGCGTGACCTTCGGACGGATGCCCAGGTAGTTGGCCAAACGCCCGAACGCCACCGCCTGCTCGGCGAGGATGCAGGGCCCCTTCTCCAGACGCCCGAGCTCAGAAGCGAGGTTCGCCGCCACGCTCGTGCAGCCAACTCCCTCGGTCGCGCCTAGCACGAGGATGGTGCGACATCGCGACGCGGCTTGGGGCGACTGGATCTCGAAACGATGAATGGCCGAGCGCAGATCGTCCGGACGAAACGGCAGCTCGATCGTTTCCAGGGACGGTCGCCGCGCCGGCAGCGACGGTTCGTAGCCCGGGTCGAAGAGCACCAGGATCGGCCGGCCAGTCGCCGAGGCCAGCAGCCGCTCGACTGCGTCGGGTGCAGAGTTGCGGCCGCTATGGATGACCAGGATCCGCGACTCGGAGGGCCGCGCAGAGATGAAAGCCAGGCAGGCGTCGACGTCGGAAACTTCCGCCTCGACGTCGATCGACAGCTTCTCCAGTTCGCCTCGCACGGCGGCGCGCGACGTCCCCTGGCAGCCGATCAGTAGTGCTTTCAGGTCGTACATTAAGCAAATTTAGCATTGCGCAAGGCCTGGGGCGGGCGTGGTCTGGGACAACTTTAACCGGACCGCGATCAACGAAGTCATTTGTTCGCGTTGTGCCGAACCTCGGGACGCAGGGCGAATCGTCAAGTCGGCAAACAACTTACTAAAGCTGAAGCGCGTTTTTCGCCCGTAAAACGGGGCGATGTTGCGACAAAGCGGCGCGGGCCGCGTACGGTGCCGCGCGCGTTCGCTGGCAGTGATCGGGGTAGAAAAAACAGCCGGGAACCTTAGGGTTCGCCAAAGGCCATTTCGTGCAGGCTGTCTTCGCCCTGCCACTCGCGCCAGCGGTCCCGCAAGCGGCGGGCGGCTTCGCCCACTTCGAGCTTGTGGGCGTCGTGGTCGGCGATTTCCAGTTGGCTCAAGACGCTGCGGTAATGCTCGACGAATTGCTCCGGATCCATCGCGCTGGGCATCGTGCCTCCCTCCGTGATCGTGGTCGCCCCGCCCCATAACTGACTGAGTCACCGACTGGGGCGCGATCGCCATGCTTGCGACCGGGCGTGCCCGCGATTGTAGCGACAAGGCCGCCGGATTGCGCGAGGTGCACGTCCGATTGCCGGCTTCATTTGTCGGCTCAAATATCCGACAGAGGCTCCGCGTCATCGAGTGCCTTTCGGTACTCGTCCGCGCGGCGGTCCGAGGGAGACCAGACGTTCGCGTCTTCGCGGATCTTGCGGCACGCTGTCGGCGCTCGGGGGAGCGTTCGTGCCGAAGTGGCGTCCGCCGCGGCGGCGGGGCCGGGGCTCGAACGATTCGACGTGATCGCCCTGCGCGATCTTCTGGGCCGTATAGATGTTCGAAGCCTGTGCCGTGCGTGCCGGCCGCTCGACCATCAGCCACAGCATCACGAGCAGCCCGCCCAGTCCGCACAGCAGGATGGCAATGGGCGTCCAGATGTCCTGGGCGAAGACCAAGGCGATCATCAGGCAGATACCGCCGCCGCCCGTCATCACAAACGTGGCGGCAAACAGACCGGCGGCGAGGCGCCCATGATCGGATTGATTGGGATTGTTGGCTTGGCGCACGATCGCTTCTCCCTGCGCAGGAGCCGATCCAACCGATTCCGAAGCCGCGCGTTATCGCGCCGCGTCGATCAGCCGATCACTTTGTGGACGAAGATGTCGAGGTAGAACACGAGTATCGCCAGGCATAGCACGAAGGCCATACCGAAATACGTCGCGGCGATCTGCACCCGCTCACTCGGCCGTTTGCGGGTCACCGCCTCCCAGATTAAGAAAACCATGTGCCCGCCGTCGAGTACCGGAATGGGCAGGAAATTGAGCACCGCCAGATTCGCGCTCAAGATTCCCAGGAACAGGCACACTTCGGGGATTCCCTGCTGCGCGAAGCTGTAAGCGACGCTAATGATTCCCAGCGGGCCGTGCAGGTTTTCGTACGACAGCTGACGCGTAAAGAGATTCCGCAGCGTCAGATAAAGATCGATGATTGAATTCTTGGTGTGGGTGATCCCCATCATCGCCGCGTCGAGCACGCCGCTCGACTTGAGCATGATCGTCTCCTGCATCAGCCGCAGCCCGCGCATGCCGGGCAGATACCAGTCCGCCTTCGGATCGACCGCGGGAACCAGCTCGATCGGGTCGTGGTCCTTGTTGGTAAAGGTGAGCTTCACCCTAAAGTCGGGGGTGAGCTGGGTCAGGTAGACGAAGTAGGGCCACGTTCCCGACTTCTGACTTCCTTTTTCGGCCGCGAAGTCGACTTCAATCTTGTCTTTGCCGAAACGGTCCTTCGTCAGTTCCGCGGGAACCAACAGTTCGGCCGACTTGATCCGGTCGCCGTTCTTGACGCCCGCCTTATCGGCCGGGCTGCCCGGCTGCACGCTCAACACGGTGGGGATCACGTTGTAGGCGACACCGATCGCCGGGGCCGACATGGGCGTGTCCGCCATCCTCGGGGCTTCGACCCAGCCGGGCTTGTTCGCGGGGACGAGACGAACGTCGACTTTTTTCGGGTCGCCCTGCGGCATCTCGCGCTGCACCTCCAGGGTGACTTCCTGGCCGGCCAGCGCTGCCAGTTCATCAGGCAGACGGAGCGGATCGATATCCTTGCCCACCACGCGGGTGTTGAGGCGGATGATCTTATCCCCCTCTTTGATGCCGTTCTTGTCGGCCGGCGAGTCCTTGACGATGCCGGTGACCTTGCCGATGTCCATCGTCATGCCCATTTCGCGAAACCGCTGCGGGGCGACGCGGATGTCGACTGGGCGCTCAGAGCCCTCGCGCTCGACTTGGAATACGACCGGCTTCGCCCGGTTGTCGATGAGCGTTTTCTGCAACTCCGAAAAGTCCGACACGGTGTGCCCGTCGATCCCGACGACCCGATCCCCCTGCTCAAAGCCAGGGTTGGCCTCGGCAGCGGGTGAGCCCAGATCGGCCGCCTTCTCGTTCGCATCTTTGGTTTTGAGGACGTTCAGCGACAGGGCCGGCGTGACGCCGATCATACGGTGCCCATCGGCCATGTTGGGGACCAGCTCGACCTCGAACGGCTTTTCGTCCGCATGCACGCCGGCGACGTCGATCGGGCCGGACGACAGCGCGATGGCGCGATTGATGTCGTCAAACGTCCGCGTCGGGCGGCCGGCAATCCGCGTCAGCCGATCGCCGGGCTGCAACCGCGCTTGCCAGGCGGGGAAGCCGGGGAGCACGGAGCCGACGCGGGCCGGCAACTGCTCGATCCCGTAGCCAAACGCGATGGCGTAAAACATAACGCCGGTGATCACGTTCATGGTGACGCCGGCGGAAATGATCGCCATCCGCTGCCCGACCGGCTTGGCCATATACGACCGCGGGTCTTTGGCGAGCTCCTCGCTGGTGAGCTGGCTCGGATCGAGATCGTCCTGCCCCAGCATCTTCACGTAGCCGCCGAAGGGAATCACGGAGAGCGCGTATTCGGTCTCTCCGTATTTGCGGCTCCAGAGGATCGGTCCGAAGCCGATGCTGAACCGCTCGACGAAAACGTCGCACCACTTGGCGACGGCGAAGTGCCCCAACTCGTGAAAGAAAATCACCAGGCCGATGCCAATCGCCACGAGCAGCACGCTGCCCGCCTTGGAGACCAGTGCATCGACCGAAAAGGACGCCAGCACCGGCAACACCGCCGGCACGGCATGAGCAAACAGCAGGACGTTCACGACAGTGACCTCTCGAGTGGTCTCCAACGGCGGGCTTCGTCCCGTGTCCAGCGGTCCATCCGCAGGAGATCCGTCAAGGAGGGGGACGGTTCAAAATTATGGACGTCCAAGAGCGAGCGGCACAGTTGCGGAATCTCGGTAAAGCGAAGATCTCGGGCCAAAAACCGCTCGACGGCCACTTCGTTGGCGGCATTCAGGACGGCTCCCGAAGTGCCTCCCCGCCGCGCCACTTCGGCTCCCAACTTCAACGCCGGAAACGCCTCCGGGTCGGGCGGGGCAAAATCGAGCCTCAGCGGGGACGTCCAGTCGAACCGCGGGCTGATTCCCTCCCACCGCTCCGGCCAGGTAAGGGCATATTGAATCGGTAATTTCATGTCCGGCGGCGAGAGTTGGGCGACCACCGAACCGTCGACGAACTCGACACAAGAATGGACGATCGACTGCGGATGAATCATCACGGCGATCTGATCGGCGTCAAGTCCGAAAAGCCACTTGGCTTCGATCATCTCCAGCGCCTTATTCATCATCGTGGCCGAGTCAACGGTCACCTTCGGTCCCATCGCCCACGTGGGATGCGCCATCGCCATTTCCGGCGTCACTTCCCGCATTCGCTCGAGCGTATAGCCGCGGAACGGGCCGCCGCTGGCGGTCAGCACGATACGGCGGACTTCGGCATGTTTTCCTGCTTGCAGAGACTGATAAACCGCGCTGTGCTCGCTGTCGACGGGAAACAGGGAACCTCCCGTCCGCTGGGCCAGAGAGGTCATCAAGGGCCCGGCGACAACCAGCGTCTCCTTGTTGGCAAACGCCACCCGCTTGCCCGCTTCCAGGGCCGTCCAAGTGCTCCGCAATCCGGCCGCCCCGACAATTCCTGCCACGACGACCTCGACGCCCGGGTCACTGGCGATGCGGTCGATGGCGGCCTCGCCGAAGAGGAGTTCCGTGGCACCGAACGCGCCGGCGGGGATCGAGCTTCTCAGGCTTTCATCGCTGACCACGGCCCAGCGGGGTCGAAACCGCCGCGCTTGCTCAGCCAAGACCTCCCATTTTCGATGAGCGACGAGCCCGACGGCCTGCAAGCGGTCAGGATGCGCCGCGACGACATCCAAGCAACTTGTGCCGATGGAACCGGTCGAGCCCAATACGGCAACGTGCTGCATTCCAGGCCGTCGCGATGAAGCGAAACACTAAGTCCGTTCAGTTCTTACGCCAATGGGCGCGGAGCAATCCTGCCATTTTATGAGCCGGCGGGAGAGGTCGCAAGGTTTGCTTGGACCGGTCGAACCCCACCGATTGACCTTAGTAGTTGCTCGCCCTAAAGTTGCAATGACCCGCGGCGACCGTCCGCTTACCGCGGGGCGATCTGGCAGGTCGATCTCCACGGTCGATCTTCATCGAGCAACGACAGGGCCCCGCCATGTCCGACTCCAATTCGCCCGCACCGAAATCCCCCCAGAATGAGCCGACTCCGCCTCGGCCTGGGCGGAGCCGGAAGAATGATCGCTCGCCGATCCACATCCTGCTGTGGGTGGCGGCCGGGGGGACGGCGCTCGCCTGCTTTTACTTCTTCATGAACGACCAGCGCAGCGGCAAAGAGATTTCGCTGGGCGAGTTTCAACAGCAGATTGAGAACGGCAGCCTTAACTCCAAGAACGTCTTTGATCTGAAGTTCACCCCCGGCTGGATTCAATTCCAGGACCAGCCCGTCAAGAAGTCGTCGAAAAAGGAACCGGGCGGCAACGAAGAGAGCAAACCCGTCCAGAAGACCAGCGTTTCCACTTATCTAATGGGCTCGGAGAAAGAGGCCGAGCTGACCCGGACGCTCAATTCCAAGGGCATCGACTTCGGCTATCCGCCCCCGCCTCCCGACTGGTACGCGCTAGGGATGTGGGTGCCAGCCATCATCATGCTCTTGGTCATGGTCTACTTCCTGCGCCGCCTGGTCGGGACAGGAGCCGCCATGTCGTTCGGCCGCAGCCGCGGTCGGCTCTATGCGCAGGAAGACATCGACATCACGTTCACCGACGCGGCCGGCATCGACGAAGCCGTGAACGAACTGCGCGAAGTGGTCGAGTTCCTCCGCACGCCGGGCAAGTACAAGGCCCTGGGCGGCCGCATTCCCCGCGGCGTGCTCCTGGTCGGCCCTCCCGGCACGGGCAAGACCCTCTTGGCCAAGGCCGTCGCGGGCGAGGCGGGAGTTCCCTTCTTCAGCCTGTCGGGATCCGACTTTGTCGAGATGTACGTCGGCGTTGGTGCGGCCCGCGTTCGCGACATGTTCCACCAGGCGGGACAGCGGTCGCCCAGTATCATCTTCATCGACGAGCTCGATGCGCTCGGCAAAGTCCGCGGCAGCGGCTCACCCGGCGGGCACGACGAACGCGAGCAAACCCTCAACGCGCTGTTGGTCGAGATGGACGGTTTTTCGTCCGACCAGAGCGTGATCGTGATGGGGGCCACCAACCGCCCCGAAACGCTCGACCCCGCCTTGTTACGGCCCGGCCGCTTCGATCGGCACGTGCTGGTCGATCGGCCCGACATTCGCGGCCGCGAAGCCATCCTCAAGGTGCACGCCGCCCGGATCAAGATGGACGACAAGGTCGATCTGCAGTGGATCGCCAAGCTCACTCCCGGTTTTGTCGGGGCCGACCTCGCAAACCTGGTGAACGAGGCCGCGCTCTTGGCAGCCCGCGGGGACAAAACCTGCGTGACCATGGCCGAGTTTGAAGAAGGGATCGAGCGGGTCGTCGCCGGCCTTGAAAAGCAGACGCGGATCATCCACGAAGAAGAGAAACTCCGCGTCGCGTATCACGAGTGCGGTCACGCGCTGGTCGCCTGCAGTCTGCCCAACACCGACCCCGTCCACAAAATCTCAATCATTCCCCGCGGGTTGGGCGCGCTCGGCTACACGATGAGCCGCCCCGAGGACGACCGCCGCCTGTTCACGCAGTCGGAGCTGCAACACAAAATCTGCGTGTTATTGGGGGGAATTAACGCCGAAGAAATTGTCTTCAAGGAGACGTCGACCGGCGCCCAGCGCGACTTGCAGCAGGCCAGCGACATCGCTCGCAGCATGGTCACCGAGTTCGGCATGAGCGCGAAGCTCGGCCGCGTCCGCTACAGCGAACGGGCCCGCTCCCAGTTTTTGGGAGCCGACGTGCCGCACGATTCGGTGCACAGCGAGGAGACGATCCGCGAGATCGATCTCGAAGTGAAACGAATTATCGACGGCTGCGGCAAGACCGTCTTCGAGATCCTCACCGCCCGCCGCCCCGTGCTGGAGCAGATGTCGCGCGAGCTCTTGGAGTGCGAGGTCATGGACGCCGCGCATTTGCGCTCGATCATCGACCAGCACAAAACGGCGCCACAACTGAGCCCGGGCACCTTCGTCGACCCGTCTCGTCGGCCCGAAGAAGCGCCGGCACCCGCCGCGGAAGAACCACTCCGCCGCGAATCGGCCGACGGAGCGTGAGTCTGGTGTTTTCAAGCCGCCCTTCGCGGACGACCGTTGCGAAAGGCGTTCCACCCGGCTATCTATCGAGGTAACACGCGCCACGCTGTTGGCGCACGGAACGTGTTTCTCGTCGCGGCTTTACACGGACGTCACCGGATCGGGAGTCGATCCGCAGGCCCCGGGCCGAAATCAGTTTCTGACCGAGTCCAGCCGGCCTCCTATGTCGCGAATCCACGCTCTGGATGCACTGGTCGTCAACAAGATTGCCGCGGGCGAGGTGATCGAGCGACCGGCCAGCGTCGTCAAAGAGCTACTCGAAAACAGCATCGATGCCCTGGCCACTCGCGTCGACGTCGAGATCGGTGACGGCGGCAGCGAGCTGATCCGCGTGGCCGACGACGGCGAGGGGATTCATCCCGAGGACCTTGGGCTGGCCGTCACCAGCCACGCCACGAGCAAAATCACCGGGGCCGACGATCTGTTTCGCGTCCGCACGATGGGCTTTCGTGGCGAGGCGCTGGCGTCGATCGCAGCCGTCAGTCGCCTCCGCCTCCGCAGCCGCCGCGTCGATGCGGTCGACGGCTACGAGATTGCCGTCGAAGGGGGGCAGGCTGGAGCGGTGCAGCTCTGCGGCTGCCCGGTCGGCACTGTGGTCGAGGTTCGCAGCCTGCTTTACAACACGCCGGTCCGCCGTAAGTTTCTGCGGGCCGTCGCCACCGAGTTCGGCCATATCAGCGAGCAGTTCACGCGGGTGGCGCTGGCCAATCCGACGCTGACCGCGTCGCTCAAGCACAACCAGCGCTCGGTCTACGAGCTGCCGCCGACCGGGCAAGTGCTCGACCGACTCAAGCTGTTCTTCGGCTCCGACCTGACGGACAAGTTGATCTGGGTCGAATCGCAAACGTCCGACGCGCGGGTCTGGGGCTACGTGGCCCATCCGAGCGAGAGCCGTTCGACGCGCAAGGGGCAGTACCTGTTCCTCAACGGCCGGTGGATTCAGGACCGCTCGCTGCAACATGCCCTGGGCGAAGCCTATCGCGGGCTGTTGATGACCGGCCGCTACCCGGTCGTGTTTCTCTTTTTGGAGCTGGCTCCCGAGCTGGTCGACGTCAACGTCCACCCGACCAAGGCCGAAGTGCGGTTCCGCGACACGCAGCCGCTGTATCGCCAGTTGCTCGCGGCCATTCGGACGCGGTTTCTCTCCGCCAACCTCGAGTCGACGATTTCGGTGCCGAAGGCGGCCGCCTGGCGTTTCGAGAATTTTTCGCCCGATCGCAGCGGCCTCGAAGGACCGGCCCAGCGCGACGCCCAGTTGGAACTGGCCGAGTGGGCCCGCAATCAGTTGAGCAACTGGCAAGCCCCGTCCCCCGCGTGCCAGGAGCAATCGCCCCAGTCGTCCTGGCCGGCGCCCGCCGCCGGGCTGAGCGGAGCCTGTGCGAGTCCGCTCTCCGCGCATGATCGGCCTCCGTTAGCGGCGGGCGACGCTTTTGCAGGGTCACCGGGCTCCGATTCAGCGGCTTCCCCGCCCGGCCCAATGGGAACGAACGGCGTCGACGGTTTCGACTTGGGGGCCCTGCCGCGGCAGATCATGCAGGTCCACGACTGTTACATCGTGTTCGAAACAGCCGACGGCATTACCGTCATCGACCAGCACGCGCTGCACGAGCGGGTGATGTACGAGCACCTGCGGCACCGGGTCGACCAGGGAGCCGTCGAATCGCAACGGATGCTCGTTCCTCAGGCGCTGGAATTCGGCGAGCGCGAGGCGGCCACCCTGCTGGAGCATGCCGACGTGCTGGCCCAAATCGGTTACCGCATCGAGGAATTCGGCGGGGCGACCCTGCTCCTCACCGCCTACCCCGCCATTCTGGCTCAGGCCGATCATGGCCGCATTCTCCGCGACGCGGCCGAGAGCCTGGCGTCGTCCGGGCAGACACCTTCGCGGCGCGATATACTGGACTCATTGCTGCACCTCATGTCCTGCAAAGCGGCCGTTAAGGCGGGCCAGCGCCTCAAGCCGGAAGAGATGGAAAGCCTGCTGGCGCAGCGGCACTTGATCGACGATGCCCATCATTGCCCGCACGGACGGCCGACCGCTTTGGTCCTGACCCGAGCCGAATTGGACCGGCAATTCGGCCGCCTCGGATAGTTCCCTGCATGATCTGCGTCAGTATTGGTCGTACCCGCCACAAAATGGTCGTGCTCGAACACCGTGCGCTCGCGGCGCGCGGGGCCCAGTTCGTCGAGCTGCGGCTCGACTGGCTGCAGAACACGCCCGATCTCGGCTTTCTGCTCAACGAACGGCCGACCCCCGTCATCGTCACCTGCCGTCGACCGCCCGACCAGGGGCGCTGGCGCGGCTCCGAGGACCAGCGGCTGACGCTGTTGCGGGCGGCCGTCGTCGCCGGGGCCGAGTATGTGGATCTGGAGCACGACATCGCCCACCTGGTGCGGCGCTACGGCAAGACCAAGCGCGTCATCAGTTACCACAATTTCGAGGAAACCCCGGAAGAGCTGGAAGACCTCCACGAGAAGTTGTCGAAGCTCGATCCGGACATCGTGAAGATCGTCACGATGGCCAATTCGCCCGTCGACGCGGTCCGCATGCTCCGCCTGGTCCACGAGGCCAAGGTCCCCACCGTCGGCTTTTGCATGGGCGAGATGGGCTTTCTCAGCCGCGTGCTCTGCGGCCGTTACGGGGCGCCCTTCACCTACGCGAGCTTCAGCTCCGAACGCGAACTGGCTCCCGGCCAGGTTTCCTTCGACGAGATGCGCGACGTCTACCATTACGACCGCATCAACAAGCAAACACAGCTCTACGGCGTGATCGGCGATCCGGTGGCGCACAGCCTGAGTCCCCTCGTCCAAAACGCCGCGTTCGAGGCGGCCGGGTTCGACGGCGTCTATTTGCCGTTCCGCGTCTTTCGACAGTTCCTCGGACAGGCGCTCGACGAGTTCCAGTGGCTGGGCGTCCGCGGCTACAGCGTCACCATTCCGCACAAGGAAGCCGTGCTCGAGGAGGTGCCCCGGCACGACGACATGGTCGACGACATCGGCGCGTCCAATACGCTCTATCGCGACGAGCGGCTCCTCTGGCACGCGGCCAACACCGATTACGAGTCGGCCCTGGCCGCGCTCCGCATCGCGCTCACCCGTGAGTCGGGCGTCGAAGAAGAACTGGGCGGCAAAAAGGTTCTCATTCTGGGAGCCGGTGGGGCGGCCCGCGCGATTGGCCTGGGGCTCGTCCGCGCCGGCTGCGGCGTCACCGTCACCAGCCGCACGCATGCCCGTGCCGTTTCGCTCGCGCAGCGGCTCGGCTGCCAGCAGATTCAGTGGGAGAATCGCGGGGCGATCTTTGCCGACATCCTGGTCAACTGCACGCCGGTCGGCATGTTTCCCAACGTCGACGACACGCCCTTTCCGATGAACTGGTTCCGAGACGATATGATCGTCTTCGACACGGTTTATAACCCCGAAAACACCCTGTTTCTCAAGCAGGCCCGCGAGCACTCCTGCCGCACGGTGTCCGGGATCGAGATGTTTGTGCGGCAAGCCGCGCTGCAGTACGAATACTTCACCGGCCGCGGCGCGCCGGTCGACGTGATGCGTCAAACCCTCCGTCGCGAAATCAGCCCGTTGAGCAAAACGGCCTAAGCCCGGCGGCAAAGACAATGTCATGGTGGTCACGCTGATCGGATACCGGGGCACCGGCAAGACGAGTGTCGCTCCGCCGCTGGCGCGCCGCCTGGGATTCGCCGCGCTCGACGCCGATACCGAGCTCGAGCGCCGGGCGGGCCGCACGATTCGCGAAATCTTCGCCGCCGTCGGCGAGCCGGGCTTCCGCGCCGAGGAGAGCGCGCTCCTGACTGAGCTGCTTGGCTCCGATCGGCTGGTGCTGGCCGCCGGGGGCGGGGCCGTCCTCGATCTCGAAACGCGCCGCCGCATGCGCGCAGCCGGCCCCGTCGTCTGGCTGCGGGCTCGCATCGAGACGATCGAACGGCAAATCGCCGCCGACCCGACCACGCGCGAACGGCGTCCCAACCTGACGGCCGGCGGCGGACGGAGCGAAATCGAAACTCTCCTGGCCGTTCGCGAGCCTCTCTATCGCGAGACCGCCAGCCTCACGGTCGACGTTGACGGCCGCCCGCTCGACCAGATCGTCGCCGAGATCGCCGCCTCGCTGCCTCCCCATTTGTCCGCGTCGACAGGCGTCCCCGGGAGTTCGCGGTCGTAATGCGATTCGACATTCCCTGGGTGTTTCTGATCCCTTATTTGTTCGTCCTGGGGGCGACGATCGGCAGCTTCCTCAACGTCTGCATCTATCGGCTGCCCAAGCACGAACATCTCTTCGCCCAGCTCCGTGGAATCTGGTCCCCCCCTTCGCACTGCCCGCGCTGCGGTCGGCGACTTTGGCTCAGAGACAACTTGCCCGTGTTCGGCTGGCTGCGGCTCTTGGGCCGCTGCCGGTTCTGCCACACGCGGATCTCACCCCGTTACCCGTTGATCGAGGCGGCCAACGGACTCTTGTTCGTGGTGATGTTCTTGAGCGAGGTGCCCACCCACTCGTACGCCCGCATGGAAGACAGCTGCGTCTTTTCGGTGCTGGGCCCGCACGCCGAGGGGCAGTCGTGGCTCTTTTCGCCGTCGATGGTTTGCTTCTGGCGTTGGCTCTATCACATGGTGCTGGTCGAGTCGCTGGTCGTCGCTTCGCTCATCGACTTCGATCGGCGGATCATTCCCGACGGCGCGACCCTCCCCGCGATGGCCGTGGGCCTGTTGGGCAGCCTCGTCGGGTGCGTTTACATCATCCCGGTCTGGTTTCAGGACGCGGGGATGGTGCACACGCTGGTCGACGTCACGGGCAGCCGATTCGCTCCGTGGCTCTCAGGCCCGCCGGTGCCGCACTGGATCGCTCTGCATCCCCACTGGCACGGGCTGGCGGTGAGCCTGGCGGGGCTCGTGGTGGGCGGCGGCTCCGTATGGATCGTGCGGATTTTGGGCCAGTGGGTGCTCAAACGCGAGGCGATGGGCTTCGGCGACGTGATCCTGATGGCGACGATCGGCAGCTTCCTCGGCTGGCAGCCGACGCTGATCGTCTTCTTCCTGGCGCCCTTGTGTGCCCTGATCGTCGTCGCGGCCTTCTGGATTTTTCGCCGCGACCGCGAAATCCCCTACGGCCCGTATCTCAGCCTGGCCACGCTGGTGGTAATTCTGGGTTGGAAAGACATCTGGCCGCGGACCGAGCGTTTCTTTTCGCTCGGCCTGTTCGTGCCGGCGATGGCCGTTGTGATGTGCGCGCTGTTGGTGCTGACGCTTTTCATCACGCAGTGGACGAAGCGGCTGCTGGGCATTCCTGACTACGTGCCGGACGAGGAATGGGACATCTGGGAGTCGGGCGATCAGCTCTTTCACTTTTCCGGCGGAGTCGGTCAGTCCGACGGCTGGAAGCGCGCGCAGTGGCCGGGCGTCGGCGCTGGACGCGGCTCGCTCTTCGAGCAGCGCTGGCGAAACGGCGGTTCCTCCCGCTGAGTGATCTGGACCCGTGAGTGATCTGCTTGACCCATGAACCATCTGCTAGACTTGCGCGGCACCGGACGCTCGCCGCTCGAAGGCGAACCCGCATGATGGCCAGCGTGTCGCTCTTTCGGCACGTCTCAAGCAACGGCTCGAAACCAATGACTCGTCCATGATCAAGATCGTTGACTACGGCATGGGCAATCTGCGGAGCGTGCAGAAAGCCTTTGAAAAAATCGGGGCCGACGCCCAGGTCGTCAGCTCTCCGGCTGAGCTCGAGGGGGCGGAAAAACTCGTGCTGCCGGGCGTCGGTGCCTTTCGCGACGGGATTGCCGAACTCAAGCGGACGGGGCTCGATCGGCCGGTCCGGGAGCATATCGCGGCCGAAAGGCCGTTCCTGGGCATCTGTCTGGGGCTACAGCTGCTCTTCGACGTGAGCTACGAAGACGGCCAGTGGGAAGGGCTTGGCGTGCTGCGGGGAAAAGTCGTGCGGTTTACCGATCAGGCCGACTTGAAGATTCCGCACATGGGCTGGAACTCGCTCGAGTTCGCCCAGCCGGCGCGAATTTTCGAGGGCGTGCCCGAGGGTTCGTCCGTCTATTTCGTGCATAGCTACTACGTTGTGCCCGAGGATGAATCCGTGATCGCCGCCCGCACCGAACACGGGACCCGCTTCGTTTCGGCCGTCGCCCGCCACAATCTTTTTGCCACGCAGTTTCATCCGGAAAAGAGCCAGAGCGTGGGCCTGCGGCTGCTCAAGAATTTTGCCTCACTCTGACAATCACGGCATGGAAATTCTTCCCGCAATCGATCTTCGCGGCGGCCAGTGTGTGCGGCTGCGACAGGGGGACTACAACCAGGAGACGGTCTTCGGCGATCCGCTGGAGATGGCTCGCCGATTCGTCGGCGAGGGGGCGACGCGGCTGCACCTGGTCGATCTCGACGGGGCGCGGGCCGGGCGGCCCGTTAATCACGAGGTCGTGCGAAAGATCGTCGCGGCGGCCGGCATTCCCTGTCAGCTCGGCGGCGGCATCCGCGACGAGACGGCGATTCGCCTCTTGTTGGAAACTGTCGGCGTCGACCGCGTGATCGTCGGCACGCAGGCCCTCAAGCAGCCCAACTGGTTCCGCGCGATGGTGGAAAAGTTTCCTCGGCGTATCGCACTCGGCATCGATGCCCGTGACTCGATGGTCGCCACCGAAGGCTGGCTCGACGTCTCAAAGACGCCGGCCATCGAGCTGGCCCAGCAGTACGCGGGCCTGGAAGTCGCCGCCGTCATCTACACCAATATCGCCAACGACGGCATGATGCAGGGAATCGACGCGGCAACGATCAGCGACCTGACGGCCCTCGCGCGACTCGGCTTTCCCGTGATCGCTTCGGGTGGCGTGACGACGGTCGACGACGTCCGCCAACTGGCCGACGCCGCGCGGGACGAACCGCACCTGGTCGGCGCAATCATCGGCCGGGCCCTCTACGAGGGAACGATCACCGTCGCCTCAGCCGTGGCGGCAGCCCGCGGCTGAGCGCGTCCGTGCTCGCTTAGGTGAGCTGCGGCAAGGCCCGCGTTGACGCCGACGGAATTCGACCCCGGTTGAAGGTTGTGCCCGGGCCGATTGAGTTGACGCACACATTTCCCAAGCCGACGGCTCTGCCGTCGGATCCGGAATGACAGCGGAGCTGTCGGCTTGGCAAAAGTGGATCCGCCCAGCGATTCCATTATCTATTGGTGCAGGCCGCCCGCCCTCCAAGAATGCGGGGGGGCGATTACTGAGCAGCCGCCCGGGGGCCGCCGGTTTTTGCGGGGTCGAGCGCCATCAGGCGGAGTCGCTGGTTGAAGGAGCGCAGCTCGATGTACTTTTCGGCCATGTTGACTTCCAAGGTTTTGAAATTGGAAGCCGACGGGTCGGTGGCCTTGAGCACTTCGTGCCCGGTCCGCTTGTCGAGCACCAGCAGGTTGAAGCTCCAGTGCCCGAACTCGCCGTTCTTCACCAGCTGGCGGCCGGCGAAGAGCAGCACGGGAGAATCGGACAGGAAGTCGAGCACCAGGTTATGCGCGGGGATGTGGCTATTGGACCAGTCGCACGCGCCCGTCCGCAGGTTGTACGCGGTGATGTGGTTGCCCACGTTGAGCGAGCGCTGAAATCCCTCGGGGAACTGCACCGCGTACGAATGGTGCTGGCGGCTCTGGATCAGGTACAGCCGCTCGTGATCGGTGATGGCGAACGTGTCTCCCTGGCGGAGCAACTCGCGCGGATATTCCTTGGCAAGCTTGCGCTGCTCGCCCGTCAGCAGGTTCACGATCTCCAACCCGCCCGAGGCCGAAACGGCCAGCATCTGGCTCGGATCGAGAAGCGTGAGACTCGTGCCGCCCGGATATTCGAGGCGCCACGATTCGCGGGTGGTAATCGGATCGACCAGCCGCACGACCGTCCGCGCCGGCTCCAAGCCCAGAATTCGCGACGAGCGGCCGTCGGCCACGACCAGTCCCCGCGGCGTGACGGCGATCGCGGTGACCAGCAGGTCGCCCAGCTTTTGCACGTCGAGCTTCTTGCCGTCCGTCGCCCGGAACGCGGCCGCCTGGTTGCGGTCGGGGGGCATGACGTAAATCACGTCTTCGTTGCCAAACAGCGTGGCGTGCTGGGGCAGGTTCGTGCACTTCCAACGGACTTCGCCGGTCTGCGAATCGAGCACCGTGAACTCGCGGCGGCCGTAGAGGCAAACGTACTCGGTATTGGCGGCCGCCAGCATGCCGCGCTGCGTCGTTGGGTTGAGCAACGAGTGGCGACTGGTGAACTGGTTCCCCGTCCGCAGGGGCTGCGGCATGGAAACCTGCGGCGAGCGATATTCGTTGGCCACACCGCCGGGAACTTCGATTGAGCGCGTCCAGATCACACTGCGGTCGAGCGGCGAGAGGAAATGCACGACGTCCCGGTGCAACACAGCTAGCTCGTGCCCGGCCGCAATGCCGACCGTGTATTCCCCCTGCCGCGAACGGTTGGTGGAACGCAACGGCATCATCCAACGTTTGCCGTCGTCGGTCGACCGGACGATTTCGAGCCGTTGCCGGCGCTCGTCGATGGAAAAGCGGTGCTCGTCGAAATAGGGTTCGTTGCCGCCGCCCAACAGCAGCTCTTCGATGTGGTTGGAGAGGTAATTCGTGCCGAAGCGATGGACCTTGAGGTCAACGTCGCCCCAATCGGGACCGGAATAGGGGTGCGGATCGAGCAGCCCGACGTCCCAGCGACTCTGCACGTAGCTCGTTGCCGTCTGCCCGCCGAAGATCCGCGCTCCCGGGTACCAGGCGGCCAGCCGGCGGTAGGCGGTGGCCGCATCGTCGATCAGGCCGCGCTCGTCCAAAAGCTCCGCCAGGCGCAACTGGGCGGAGGCCGCGGTCGCATCATCGGCAATTCGCACCTGCCGCAGCAGCAATCGCTCGGCCCGGAAAAAGTCCTTCTCGGCCGCGAACTGCTCGACCAGTCCCATTACCACGGGCTGGGCGGCCGGATGAAATGCGTACAGCTCGGCAAACCGTTGCTGCATTTCCCGATCGAGATGGAGAACGCGCTCCGCCTCGCCGGCAAGCACGACGTCGACGCGGGCCCGTTCGGTGGCTGACAGCTTCTGCCAGATCTCGAACAAGCGTCCGGCGATCCAGGCGTCGAAGTCAACGGTAACGTGCGGATCGTCCGTGCGGGGAATCATCACGCCCCGGCGTTCCGTGAGCGCCAGTTTCTGCAACGCGGCGAATGCGTCGCCGTACTTGCCGACGGCCAGATCGCGTTCCGCTTCGAGCCGTCCGACCAAGAGCCGCTCGTCCCCCGTTTGCGCGAGGGCCGAGAGCCGCTCGAGGGATCGTTCGCTCGTCGTGTAATCGTGACGAATCGCATCGGTGAGCGCCTCGAGGAGCGCGCTGCGATACGATCGGGCCAAAAGCGGCGCGAGATGCCGCGAGTCGACCCGGTCCAGCGATTGGATGGCGGCGCCCGGATCGTTATGCAAGAGGGCGATTTCAGCCCGCTTGACCGAGGCCCATTCATCGTGCGGATCGGTCGTCTGTCGCTGGGCGATCTGCCGCTCGATCGCGTCGCGCTGCTCGAAGGACGTCAGTCCGTAGGCATTGAGCGAGAGCATCATGCCGCGATAGAGCGTAAGGTTGCCCAGCGGACGGCTGCCGGGCAGCAACTGGACCGTCTCCACGATGCGGCCCCTGTTCAGCTCGATCGTGCAGAGCGCGCCCCCCCGGAGCGGCAGATAAAAATGCCCGGACGACAGGACGCCGCGGCCGCTGGGCGGGCCCAGCGATTCGTCGAGGGACGTGGTCCATTGGGCCTTGCCCGTGTCGATCGCGATCGCGGTCACCGACGATTTGCCGACGACGATGGCCGACGACTCGTGCAATCCGGCCAAGTAGAGCTGGTCGTCGCCACGGGGGAACCGCCAACGCAGCGTGCCCGTCGCCAGGTCGAGGCAGATCAGGTTCGGTTCCTCGGCCGGAGTGTATAGGACGCGATTGCCGGCAATCACCGGGGCCGACGGGCACCATTGCCCGTTCAGCTCGGTCGGCTGCACCATCGTGTCCCCCTGCTCCCGCTCGCGGCGTTCCACCTGCGGACGGGGCGAGGAGTAGCGATGCATCCACAGCACGGAGTGATCGAGCCGATCGACGCCCACCAGCCAGTCGACGGTGGTCGGGCAAACCAGAATGCCGTCGGATGAGGCGACCTGCGCGGTTCGCCAGCGTCGACCCAATTCCTGCTCGATCTTGTTGTCGGAGTGGGCCAGCAGCTGCGACCAGCGGACGGCCCCCGACTCCGGATCGATCGCGTACAACCGCACGTCGAGATCGCGCTCGCCGACGATATACAGCTCGCCCCCGTCGACCAGCGGAGCGCCGAAAAAGAACGAGCCGGCCAGCGGCAGATCGAACGATTCGCCGTTGGCTTGCCCACCCAGCGACCAGACTTCGCGCCCCGTCGACAGGTCGTAGGCGGCGAGCCGGTTGCCCGGCCGCATCGTCCGCTCGCCCTCGGGTCCTTCGACAATCGGCTGGAAGCCCGAGCCGCCGGGGCCGTGCATGATCATCGCGTCGTCTTCGATCACGAAGAGCCGCGTGCCATCGCTGGCGAGCAGGCCGAAATTCGCGTTGCGGAACAACAGACCCGTCAGCGGATGACCGTCGGCGCTCCCTTCGCCACCGATGAACTCAGTCCCCCACGGCCCGCCGCCGCCGCGGAATCGTCGGAAACCACCCCAGCGTTCCTCGAACTCGAAGGGCAACGGGCGGCCGGAGACGATCGCGTCTTCCGAAACCTGCGGCCGGGTCTCCCACAGGAGCTTGCCGGTCGTCGCGTCGATGACGTGCACGTCGCGGAGCGTGCGGAAGGCGATGCGGTCCTTGATCGTCAGCGGAATGGCGACGGGAATCGCCGCCCGCCCCAGGTCCGAAAGATCTTGCCCCAGCGAGTCGAGCTGATCGATCACGTGCTTGTTTTGCGTCGAGGCGTGCCACCAGCGGCTGAGCAGCAGCGGATCGCCGCCGGCCGGCGTGGCCGCGCGGCGGGCATTGCCCCGGAACTGCAGCCACTCGTCGAGCACCGCGGACGACGGCGTGTCCGCGCCGGGCAAGCGTTGCAACAACTCGTCGGGCTTGACCGAATCGCCGCCCACGCCGACCGTCGCATCGGCCCCGTCGGCGCGTAGTCGCTTCAAGATTTCATTGCTGACCGCGGCGTTGCCCGATTCGCGAAACGTCAGCGCGGCTTTGAGGCGCCATTTTGGATCGCGCGACCAGGGGGGATTCGACTCGAGCAGCCGCCCGTACCAGATCGAGGCGAGTCCGAATTCGCCGCGATCGAAATGGAAGTTACCGATCGCGTTGGCGGCTTGCTGCCCCGTCTCGGTGTGGAAGTATTGCGTGGCGACGTCGATCACCTGGTCCCAGTTGCCGGACCGGAGGCCGTCGCGATCGAGTTGGCGAGCCTGGGCTTCGTGACGCAGGCGATACGTCTCCAGTTGCGCGGCGGGCAGCCGACCGATCAAGCGATTGGCTTCCCACGCCACCAAACCGGGCCGTCCGTCGGGTGTGCGGATCGTGGCATGACCGGCATGGGCCAGCACAACCTCGAGCACGTCGAGTGCCTGGTCCCAATGGCTCCCTTCGATCAGCTGCTCGGCCTGATCGAGATGTTTGCTCTGCGTGGCGTTGTGCGGAATGCGGCCGTCGATCGAGTCGCGCGGACCGCGGCGTTCGGGCGTTGCCGAATCGTGATCGGTCACCACGTCGCCCACTTCTTCCGGAGGCGCGTTCGACCGCGCGTTCCGGCTGTTGAAGTTCCAGGGAGCGGACGGCGGAGTCGGTCGGCGAGGCCGGTTCCCGCGGGGAAGTTCCGGGGCAGCCGCGTCCTTATCCTTGTCCTTCGCGCCCGCTTCGGGCGGAGGCGGAGCATCGTTCTTTTGAGTGCGGGGACTGCGGGGCGGCGTCTCTTGCCCGAGCAGTGTGCCGCCGGTCAGGAACGCCAGCAGGGCGGCGAAGGCCGCGATCCGCAGCAGCGGGTATTTTTTTGGCATCCGGCGATTCACCCCGGCTCGAACGCGGGGCGGCGCCAGCAAACGTTGACGATCCCCGAAATCGACCTGCCAGACCTGGATCCGATCGCGTCCAGCGCTCCCTGTAAGTATATCGTCGCGACCCCCGGCAGGCTCGCCGATAAGCGGAAATTCGGCCCGCTGCGGCCTGCTCTGCGGCGATTCTGCGGCCGGCTTCTGCGAGTTCTCGGGAAGGAAATGATCGGGAGACGCACCGGGATCCGCCGCTGGGCCACGGGCGAGAGTCCATCGCCGCGATTTGCGACCGATTTTGCGGCGTCCCTATCGCGGAAACGCCGATTCTCTCGGCCGGTCGCCCGATTTACTCAAGCGAGTGGAATCGCGGGGCGTTACCAGAGCTTTCGTAGCAGCACCCGCCCCGGTACTGCGATCAGCCGCGTGAGAGGCCGAGAACATCTTCGCGTGTGCGACTCGCTGGTCGCTGCGCGTTTCGCGCATCGGGCTGAGCCTTGTCTCGACGAACGAGTGTCCAGCCGATCGAGCGCGCCTGAACACGTTGCAAACTCGCGCCCACTCCCTAAAATTACGGGAAAACCGTAACTTTTTTTTTGCGCCGCTGCGCCCGGGAGCAAATCGATCCGTGAACGCCGCCCCCGCATCTGCCTCGAAGGCACCCGCCCAGAATCTTGACGCACTCGTCTCGCAGGCCAAAGAACGACTCGACAAGCACACCCGCGAGACAGTCGAGTGGCATTTCAACCCCGAGACCGGCAGCCCCTTCTGGCTCGAGAAGGCCAAAACGCTCGGCTTCGATCCGCGCAAAGAGGTCCGCGCGTTCGCCGATCTCACGAAGTTCCCGCTGTTCGAGGATGAATGGCTCCGCGGCGGCCCCGTCCGCCGCTGGATCCCCAAGGGACTCGCCGACAAGCCGGCCTACGTCTTCGAGACCGGCGGCACCACGGGCATCCCCAAGAGCCGCGTCGTCATCGAGGATCACTGGATCGACTACGAGCTGTTCAGCGACACGCTCCCCGACGAGTACTTCCCCAAGGGAAGCAACTGGATGATGCTGGGGCCTTCGGGTCCGCGGCGGTTGCGACTGGCCGTCGAGCATCTGGCCCACTACCGCGGCGGCATCTGCTTCTGCGTCGATCTCGATCCGCGCTGGGTCGTCAAGCTGCTCAAGAACGGCGACATTCAGGGTGTGAAGGCGTACGCCGACCACGTGATCGACCAGGCGATGACCATCCTCTCGGCCGGCCACGAGATCAAGTGCATGTTCGCCACGCCCAAGCTGCTCGAGGCGCTGGCCCTCCGCCTGATGAACGAAGGCTCGAGCGTCGAAGAAGCGGGCATCACCGGCATCTTCGCCGGCGGCACCGAGTTCACGCCGCAGTGGTACCGCTTCTGCCGCGAGGAGCTCTTGGGCCCGAACGTTTACATCACGCCGACCTACGGCAACACGCTGATGGGCCTGGCCTGCGGCAAGCCGTTCGACCCGGCCGACAACTACAAGATCACCTATTACGCCCCCGAGCCGCGGGCTGTGATCGAGGTCGTCGACTTCGCCGATCACACGAAGATCGTCCCCTACGGCGACTCGGGCCGCGTGAAGCTCTACACGCTCACCAAGGAAGTGTTCATCCCCGGCTTCCTCGAGCGGGATGAGGGCGAGCGGGAAAAGCCGCACGAAAAATATCCCTGGGACGGCGTCAGCGGCGTCAAGCCCTACCGCGAGTTCGCCAAGTCGACCACCGTCGGTGTGTATTAAAGGGTCACTGCGGAAGTCTGAATGACGAAGCACGAATGACGAAGGAATGACTCAATGACTGAAGCACGAAATGGCTTTTCCATTCGTGCTTCGTGCTTCTTTCGTCATTCGTGCTTCGTGCTTCGTGCTTTTTACGCTAGCCGCTGAGGTGCTCATATGCTCGAGATCCCGGTTATCCGCTGGGGTAAGCCGTACGAGAGCCTGCAAAAAGATCCGGTCGTCCACTTCGAGACCGGGCAGACCTTGTGCACCGTGAATCAGGCGAATGGCGGCCTGATCCAGATGGACGTCCGCAAGTCGCAGCGCGCGCGGGACGTCCTCCGCGAAATTCCGATCGCCACGCTCGTTGAATACTGCAAGAAAGCGGCCGATCTGTATCTGACCGCCAAGCTGCCGCTAGGCAATGGCACGCAGACGCCCGAGGAATTCTGCACGATCCAGGCGGCGACGACGGGCCTGCCCGAGCACATGTGCGCGTCGAACATGAAGAAGAACCACTTCGTGTTGTCGCACATGGGGGACATTATCGAAGCGCTGACCCGCGGCCTGCCCTACGATGTGCTGACTCGCGGTTTCGGCATGGAAGCCGCGGGATCACGGTGAGCTATCAGGCCAACGCCCCGGTGCTGGGCGCCGTGCTGCCGTCGAACTCGCCCGGCGTCCACACGCTCTGGCTGCCGGTGATGCCCATGCAGGTCGGACTGGTGCTGAAACCGGGTCCGCAAGAACCGTGGACGCCCTATCGCATGTGCGAAGCCTTCGCCCAAGCCGGCTTCCCCCGCGAGGCGTTTTCGATCTACCCCGGCGGCGGCGAGGTCGGAGCGGCCGTGCTGCAAGGTTGCGAGCGGGCCATGATTTTCGGCGGCACCGCGACCGTGAAGCAGTATCACGGCAACCCCCGCGTGCAGCCGCACGGCCCCGGATTCAGCAAGATCCTGCTCGGCGACGACGTTGTCGACAAGTGGGAGGATTATCTCGACCTGATGGTCGACAGCGTGCTCATCAACAGCGGGCGCAGCTGCATCAGCTGCTCGGGCATCTGGGCCTCGCGCCACGGTCGCGAGATCGCCGACGCGATCGCCAAACGGATGGGCCCGGTCGCCCCGCTGCCGACGAACGATCCCAAGTCCGCCTTGGCGGCCTTCACGCTGCCCGGGGCGGCCGACGCCATCAACGGTCAGATCGACGCGGCCCTCAAGCAGCCGGGTGCGACGGAAGTCACCGAGAAATACCGCGGCGGCCCGCGGCTCGTGAAAAGAGAACGCTGCGACTACCTCCGGCCGACCGTGCTGCACTGCACGAGCCCCGAACACGAGCTGGCCAACACCGAGTACATGTTCCCCTTCGTCTCGGTGGTCGACTGCCCGCAGGACAAAATGCTCAGCTCGATCAAGACCACACTCGTTTGCTCGGGCATCACCGAGAACCCCAAGTTCTCCCAACAACTGCTCGACGCCACCCACATCGACCGCCTCAACATCGGCCCGATCAAGACGATCGCCCTCAACTGGCTGCAACCCCACGAAGGCAACATCGTCGACTTTTTGTTCCGCGCACGAGCGTTCCAGAACAGCCCCCCGCCGGCGCATTGAGCGAGAGGGACTGAATCGATGTTGCTCACTACAAAGGCACGAAGGAAGAGGGCGGGGTTCGAGCTGAGTCAAAATCAGAAAAGTGGAGCAGGCCGATCGCTGACTTTGCCCCGATCCCTCAGGAGACCGAAGAGGTCGCCCGACAAATCGTCGACGGGGCTCAGCGTTCACCGGGCTTTAGGACCCGGATTGCTCGAATCGGTGTACGAAGTTTGCCTCTGTCACGAGCTTCACTTGCGGGGAATCTCGTTTCAGTCTCAGTTGCCGCTGCCGGTGGTTTATAAGGGCATGCGGCTCGAGACCGAGCTTCGCATTGACCTGATGGTCGAGGACTGCGTCCTGGTGGAGCTCAAGTGCGTCGAAACGCTGTCGCCCCTCTGCGACGCGCAGCTTTTGATTTACCTCAAGTTGACGGGCAAGCGTTTGGGACTGCTGATTAACTTCAACGTCCCACTGCTCAAGGACGGCATCAAACGAATCGTGCATTAATCTTCAATCTTCCTTTGTGTCTTCGTGCCTTTGTGGTGAGTAATTCACTCCTTTGCTGAAGAGTTTTGATTCACCACAAAGACACAAAGGCACAAAGGAAAAGCAGCAAGCTTTGAATTTGAATGAATCGAACCCGTATTCTTTGTGCCTTCGTGCCTTTGTGGTGAAAAAATCCTCTCGGTGGTGAAACTGCGGCTACTCGGAAACAGGCCTGAACAATGCTCGACGGATTGAGCGGTACTTTCTCGACTATTCTGGTTGATCCGCCTTGGAGGTTTCAGAATCGCACCGGGAAGATGGCCCCGGAGCATCGGCGGTTGCGGCGGTATCGCACGATGGACGTCGAAGAGATCCAGGCGCTGCCCGTCGCGGAGTATGCGCGGGACAAGAGCCATCTCTATTTGTGGTGCCCCAACGCCCTGTTGCAGGACGGACTGTCGATCCTCAAAGCGTGGGGCTTCACCTACAAGACCAACCTGGTCTGGCTCAAGATCCGCAAGGATGGCGGTCCCGATGGCCGCGGTGTCGGATTTTATTTCCGCAACGTCACGGAGTTGTTGCTGTTCGGCGTGCGGGGCAAGCTGCGGACGCTGGCTCCCGGACGGCGGCAGGTGAACGTCATCGCGCGGCAGAAGCGCGAACACTCGCGCAAACCTGACGAGCAATACCAGCTGATCCAGGAATGCAGCCCCGGGCCGTATCTGGAACTCTTCGCCCGTGAGCGCGTCGCCGGCTGGACGAGTTGGGGCGACGAGGTCGATTCGTACGCCGCTACGCGGCGCGTCTCGCCGCAATATGCTGGCGATTCGACACACTGAGTCTCGTCGGGTGGGGGTTAAACGCGGCCCAGAGCGGAATTTCACGAGGCCGCGCGCCGCCGGCGAACCAAAGAAGTCCGCGGCGGTGCCGCGCGATACAACCAGGAGTTGCCCTGCTTGCCGAGCGCTTCGAGCGCGCCCATTTTTCGCAGGCAATACGCCATCTTTTGCGCCAGCCAGCGGGGCATCGGGGCTAGGCGGGCGATCTCTCCCGTTGTGAACTGTTCGTCGAGCCCGGTCGGCAAGAGCCGCAACAGGTCCGCCGTGTCGCGGAGG
The DNA here is from genome assembly GCA_963800135.1 of uncultured Planctomycetaceae bacterium. GTDB lineage: Bacteria > Planctomycetota > Planctomycetia > Planctomycetales > Planctomycetaceae > DASPSM01. The sequence continues at coordinate 1,584,864 of CAWCZR010000004.1, forward strand.
GTCACGCGGCTTTCGATCCCCACGAGCAGTCGATCGGTCACGCGGAAGTCGGGGCCGCGCCACCATTTTTTCCGCGCGGTGACGCGGTGCTCCTCCTGGCGGGTCAGCACGACCTCCAGCGTCAGCCGCGGATGGGGAAAAATGTCGACGAAGTAGACCAGGTCCGCGAACAAGTCGGCGATCGTCTCGTGCCGCGGACTGAGCCGCGTCGACACAATGGCGCCGCCGGCCCGCTTGCGGCGGACCAATACCTTCTGCGCGGCGAGCGGCTTCACGATCAGAACGTCGTGTTCTTCGAGCAGGCGGCGGATCTTCGGGCGGATGGCGCCGAGCGAGCCCTGCTGAATCTCGATCAACCGGCCCTGATGGACAGCGTCGATGCGAAAGGTCCCCAGGCGAACCTCCTGCGACGCGGGCTCCGCCGAGTAGAGGGCTTTTAACTGTCGGTGCAGGCTCGTCTCCATACTCGCCGCCTCGCCGCGCCGTTCTTGGGGGGCGTTTCGTACCCGCCGCTCCTGGGGCGGCGATTCTAGTGGAGAGCGGTCGCACACGGACAGCCGGAGTTTCGCCGATTTCGCCCTGGTGTCGATTCGGTTATTCTGACCTGCACCAGATCATGCGCGCGATCTACGGCGAATCCAGCGGCGGACTCCGCAATCCACTTTGGGCCCCTCTGGGCCTGCTCCTGGCCGGCCTTTCGCTGTCGATCGGCTGGGGCATACGGGGAAATCTCGGCCACGAAACGGGGGCCATGATCCCCGGAGTGCTCGCCGCGATTGCCGTCTGCGTCCTCTCCAATCGCGAAGATTGGCGCGCGGGTCGGCTATTTTGCCCTACTCGGCGGCCTCGGCTGGGCGCTGGGCGGCTCGATGTCGTACATGCAGGTGATCGCCTACGCCCACTCGGGGCACGCGCCGTCGCAATATTACGGATTCTTCGCGCTCTTCGTGATCGGCTTTCTCTGGGCGGCCGTGGGCGGCGCAGGGACCGCGCTGCCAGCCGTCCTCGATCGCCGCAGCTTGCTCGACTTTTTTCGGCCACTCACCGTCGTGCTCGTGCTCCTTGCCGTGCTGCATTTCGTCGAGGAGCCGTTCGCTCGGGCCGTTCAGTCGCAGGTCGACGTCGGACCGGGCGGCATTTCGGGCTGGCAGCGGCACGAGTCGGCGCTCTACTGGTTCGACACCGACTGGATCGCCGCCCTGGTTGCCATCATCGGGCTCTTGGCGTTTGACCTCGTCGATCGCCACTTCGGCAAAAGCCTGTGGCTGCCCGTGTTCGCCGCGGTGGGCGGAGCGATTGGGTATGCCGCCCAAGCAGCGATTGTGAAAGCTCACTGGTCGAGTGCCGCGCAGGCCATCCTCGTCCACACTCAGGGGGACGATATTCACTTCGATCGCGACCTGCTGATGGCCAATTGGCCGGTGCTCTTTCTCAAGGAGAGCGACTACGTCGGGATTGGCCGTCGGCCTCATCGCGGGGATCGGCGGCTACTTCGCCTGGTTCGGCAAATTCCGGCGCGGCTCGTCACTCTTGTTGCACTTGGCCCTGGGCTGGTTCATCGGCTTCCTGCTCTTGCCCGTCTTGTTCGACGTGCGGATGACGCCCCCCCGCGGCGACAACTGGGCCGGCATGCTGGGCCTCTTCGGCGGCCTCGTGCTCTATTGCGTCCGCTGTCGGCAGTGGCCGTTGCTGGCGGCCTCGCTCGTGGCGGGGACGATCGGCGGGATCGGCTTTTCCGGCGGCGCCTGCGTCGAGGCGCTGCTCGAGTCGTTCGGCAACGCCAACCTGGCGCCCGGTTTCGCCCAAGCCTGGACGAATTGGCAGAACAGCGGCACGGACATTCCCGTCTCGATTGTCATGCTGGCCGCCCAGCCCATTCATCACTGGGAGTTCTGGCTGTCGGCCAATTGGCACAGCTTCCTGGAACAAACGTACGGCTTCGTCAACGGTTTGGCCGTCATCGCCGCGATGGCCGTGCTCTGGCGGCGACTCGAACGCTCGGACGACAGCGGTCCGCGCGAGTACTGGACCGAGGTCGTGGCTATCTCGATCGTCGTCCCGGTGTTGATGTGGGTCACCCTGCAGAAAGACGTCGCCGAGTGGACGCAGGGCCCAACGGCCGCCATGCCCGCGACGATGCGGATGCCGCTCTTCGGCTATTCGCTCTCGGCCTGGGGCTGGTTCAACGTGATCTTCGGCATCGCGGCGATGGCCTTCGTGATGCTGCTCAACGTCCACACCCGCCGCAGGCTGGCCCTGTTGGAAGTCGGTTGGCTGGGTCGCGGGCAGTGGCTGTATCTGCTCGTGCTGTGGGCCTTCGTCATCGGAAATTTCGGCCGCATCGTCGTGCATTTCACCGAGCAGCGGCTGCTCTCCGAAGGCGTGATCACGCTCAATGCCGTGCTGGCGACGATGCTCGTCTTGCTCATCCCGCGCACGACCGCCCCCGCGCCGGACACGCATTCCGCCCGACTATCTGCGACTGGTCGGCCGCGCCGCGATCGCGGCCGTGGTCTGCGCGGCCGCCTTCCCCGTCGCCGAAACCCTCAGCGTGCGAGCCGTCTTTGGGGACGCACCCGTCATGCGACCGCGCGACGCCGAGCACGGCCCGACCACGCGGTTCGGCCCGCACGCCGCCTGGAAACATCGCCCGCTCTTAAGGGGCAAAGACCACCGCTGACCGCGCTTGCGGGGCAAAGACTACGCTGACGCGTTTCGGGCACGCCGCCCATCCCGCACGCGACCCGGGCTTTGCCGAGCGCGATCGGCGAGCCGCCTGCGTAAGCTGGCGGGTGCTTCTCTTTTGCTGCCCGTGTGCCACTGCTGAGCTCTGGCTCAGCAGTGTCTCGAGCTTTCTCAGTTCGCAAGCTGCAACATCCGTTTGACACCCGCCGCCGCGGCCGGTCCAATGGCGTGCAACTCTCACCCAGGAAGGGACCATGATGCGTCAGCGTAAACGCCTGCTAGTCGCCGGATCGACGTTCGCTTTCTTGCTCGTTGCCGCCGGGATCGCAGCCGGCTGGTTCAAACCGACCGAGACGGTCGTCACCGAAGTCGCCCCCGGCGTCTTCTTCCGCAAGGTGATGTCCGAGCCGAAATTCATCGGCTGCAACCAAGGCTGGGTGATCTTCAAGGATTTTGTGCTGGTGATCGACGCCAGCTTTCCCGACCAGGCCGACGAGGTCATCAAGCTCATCCGCAAAACGACCGACAAGCCGATCCGCTTCGTGTTCGACACGCACTATCACGGCGACCACGCGGACGGCAACCAGCGGTTCGCCGCCATCGGCACGTCGCCGATCGCCTCGGAAAACAGCCGAGTCTTGTTCGACACCAAGGGCGTCGCCGGCTTCGAGCTGGCGAAGAAGACCAACCCGGCCGTCTACGGCAACCTCGATTATCAGAAGCCCGTCGTCTGGTTCCCGCGGAAATTCGTGCTCGACGACGGCACGCAGCGGGTCGAGCTGATCCATTTCGGCCACGCCCACACGGCGGGCGACGCGGTCGCCTGGCTGCCGAAAGCCGGCATCCTCTTCACCGGCGACGCTTGCGTGAACGGCGCCTTCAACTACTGCGGCGACGGCGACACAGCCAGCTGGGTCCGCGTGCTTTCCGAAATGCAAAAGCTGCCCGTCCAAAAAGTCTGCCCCGGCCACGGCGAAATGGGCGACGCCACCGTCATCGCCAACCAAAAACGCTGGTTCACCGACCTCCGCGAAGCCGTCCAACGCATGATCGACCAGGACAAGTCACTCGCCGAGATCAAAGAGAAGATCGACATCCCGTTTTACAAAGAATGGACCGGCGTCGACGTCGGAAGCAGGCGGAGAACATTGCGGTCGTTTATCACGAGCTGACTGGCGCGGGAAAACGCGCGGATAAATGTAAGCGCACCGGCGCAAGGCCGCTAACTTAGCGGACTTTGGCGAATCACCTGCTGTCGAAAGCCTGGGATGCTGAGTTCGTACAAGCCACGGCAAACGCGCAGACCTACGCGCCGCAATGCTGATACAACCGGGGAATATAGCGATGATAAAGAGAGACCGAATTACGCAAAAGGCGCTGCAGTTGATTTCCGCGAAGCGGGACGGGTTGCAATTCACTCGCCTAACGTCGCGGCCTTGGCAAAGGATTTCCCAACGGAACCGACCGGGACACTGAGGGGTTACACCTGGAATCTATTACTGTCGCTTCGCCGACGAAATTACAAACCCAAGCGCGGAGCTCTCCCGCTCGGTCAAGTTTCGGTCTAACGACGAACTGGAATACCAATTGGCCGCCGAGCGGAAGAGGCGGCAATCACCATCGACGATTACACAGCGACGCTGGACGATATGGCATCCGATTTCCGAACCTCAAGCGCGACGACCTTTTCACGCTGTGGTTTTTGGTCGCTCATCTCAGCTTGAGCGAGCGAGAACCCACGCAGCACGAGCGTCGGTCGGAGCTTCGGGGGACAAAGGAATTGATGCGATTTGGGTTGATGATTATGCGAAAGCGGTGTTCATTACCCAGGCAAAATGGCACGAATCGTTGGGCACGAAAGCTGAGAAACGAAACGATGTCATCGCGCTGGTAGAGGTCGCGGAACATCTTCAGGCTCACAACGACGCTTTTCAGGACTACCTGACGGGTATGGATGCTTTAGTCGCTTCGAAATTGGAGAAGGCGCAAGCACGTTGTTGAAGACCAGTTCCGCGTTTTGTTGTACTTCGCGCGATTGGAAACGTCTCGACAGACATTAGGAACGACGCGAAGCGACGTCTAGCTGCCCTGGGATACATCAGTGGGGATGGAGATTTTGGACGCTCCGGCAGCTGGACGGTCGGTGATGACGATTATTTGGATGGGGTAGCACCATCAATCCCAGCCTGCGTCTTGGAGATAGAAACGAGCACTGACGTAACGGTCAACGACAGCAGCTTCCCAACGATATGACAAAACGAACAAAATAGAGTGCTGGGTGCTGAGCATGAGTGGTGCCAAGGTTGTGGAACTGTAAGCAAAGGGCCGGCATCCGCCTGTTCGCCAGAAACGTAAGAGGCTACCTTGGCCAGCAGCACCGGTGAACAACGCAATGAAAGACACGCTTCAAGATGAACCTGATCGCTTCTTTACTATAACAATGGCATCACAATTGTGTCCGAAGGGGGAAAAGAAATGGCATGAGGGCGCGATGCTCTTAGTGAAGCACCGGAAAGATAAGAGCCACAGATCACGAAGACCTGCGAAACATGCGCAATGGCAGGGAACGCTAGTGTGCTGGTCAAGGTGATTGCTGTGAAGCAGCAGAAGGCAGACGACACGGGCTTCAACAGCCTGCTATCAAGCATCGTTGCAGGCACGAACTTCAAAGCCCGATCAACCAGGCCGATCTTAGGTCGAATGACCGAGTTCAAGTCGTTCTAGAGAGAAGCCTGCGTAGGCTTGGATACGCATATATGCGAAAGCGCAAAGCGCAGAGCGAAGAAAGGATTCGGGTAGGTGGAAAGCAATACCATCGAATCACCAAGGAGGAGCTTGCGAAGGCGGTCGCCGCATGCGATCTCGACAGCTATATTGCACGAAGCTCAACCGACAAGCTCTTTGATGACGAAATGTACCGGGAAGTGTTTCGCAGCGAAGATCCGAACTATTATCTTCCGAGGTATTGGCATGATTTAGGCAGGTCAACCGAGCAATTTCCGAGTAAAGATCGCCGTAGAGAAACTCGATGGCTTGTGATGTGTTGGCTTTGGGCAAAAATGTCGCGATTATTAAAGAGCGGTGAGTCGCCGAAGAACTTTTGCGGAAAAGTGTCATCGCGGAGAAAGCGGTGTGGTCGAGCCGCTCGAGAAGGCCATTGAGGCTGCATCGCGGTTGGCGGTTAGGTTTTACCGGGCCGGCAAGGGCATGGGAACCGAACAGGTGGACATGTGAGCGTTCTTTAAGAGCGAGCGATCTAGTTTGGGATCATTTAGCGGCTATCTGAATAGCAATGCGTTTGAGGTAGCTGGCGTGGACAAAAACATCGAGCGGATAGCTAAATCAACTGCGTGATCGCCCCGGGTGCCTGGTGCCACTGAGGGCGCGCGAGGTCCCGCCGCTGTCTTCATGCGGCTTAGCCGAGACGCGGAGCACTGGCGGCTCAAAGACCGCCGCCAGTGGCACCGACGAAGGAGGAAAACCATGGCTACCGCGACACTTCACCGCCGGCATCTCGACTTCAAAACCTGGCCGGAGCTGTTGGCGGATGTCGACCACCTCCGGCAGGCGCACTATGACCGCGTGGGGAATTGGGATCTGTCGCAGACCTTGGAGCATGTCGGCTCAGGGATCCGCGTGGCGCTGCACGGCATCGATCATCAAGGCCCCTGGATCATTCGCAAATTCATCGGCCCGCTGATCCTCAAGCGGATCCTGCAGCAACGGCGGATGAAGGCGGGCATCAAGGTGCCCCAGTGGTGGCTCCCGGGGCCCAGCCATGACGAGTCGGCGGCCGTCGACCAGTTCCGCTCCGAGGCGTCCGCCTTCCAGAATCTGGCAACCCCGCCGTTCCCACATCCATTCTTCGGCCCGCTAACTAAACAACAGTGGAACGACCTCGTGCTCGTCCACGCCGCCCATCATCTGAGCTTTTTGATTCCCCGATCGAACTGAGGGGATGTGCTTCACATGAGCGACCTCTTGCTGCTACGCAGCCCGGACAACAAGGTGTCCGGGCCACCCGTCGGGCTTTGGATCGACAGAGTCTTCGTTCAACGCCAGCATCACATCCCTTTCGGCCAAGTCCGCGTTTCCACCAGTGATTCGCCCGTTTCGAGCAGGCTCTTAAGGCTCGACAAAACGTGCGGCCAGCCGTTGGAGACTCCGTCGATGAGTTTCGAGTGCGGCTTGTCGATCTCGTGGATGACGGTCAGCTTGACTGATTCGCCTTGCTGCTCGAGTTCATAGGTCAGCCGCGAAAAGCCCTCGGCGCGCATTTCCGGCTCGAATTCTTTGTGCCACGACAGCGCGAGCTTCCGCTCGGGTCGATTTCGAGCACCTTGCCGCTGTCGGCGAGGCGGCCGTCGGGAATCATCAGCTTCCAGTCGGAACCGGGCTTCCAGTCGCAGTCCTGCCAGGTGCCCAGCCAGTATTGGCGGGTGAACTCGGGGTCGAGCAGGGCCTGCCACAGTTTCTCGGGCGTCGTGCGAATGTAAGTCACGTAGACAAATCGCGAGCCGCTCATCGGTGTTCCCTTCTCAGTGTCCACGACTCACCGGCCCGCCGGTGTCGCCAACTCACATCCCTTTGGGCCAGCGGCGCGTTTCTTCCAGCGATTCGCCCGGTTTCCAGCAGGCTCTTGAGGCTCGCCAGGATGTGCGGCCAGCCGTTGGAAACGGCCTCGATGAGCTTCGAGTCGGGCTTGTCGATCTCGTGGATGACGGTGAGCTTGACCGATTCGCCCTGCTGTTCGAGCTCGTAGGTCATGCGCGAATAGCCTTCCGCGCGCAGCTCGGGCTTGAATTCGTTGCGCCACGTCAGGACGAGCCGCCGCTCGCGGCTCGATTTCGAGCGACTTCGCCGCTGTCGGCCGACGCGGCCGTCGGGAATCATCAGCCGCCAGGACGCGCCCGGCTTCCATTCGCAATCCTGCCAGGTTTCGCACCCAGTACTGGCGGGTGAACTCGGGGTCGATCAGCGCCTGCCAGAGTTTCTCCGGCGTGGTGCGAATGTAGGTCACGTAGACGAATCGCGAATCAGCCATCGGTTTCTCCTTCCAGTTGTTTCTTGAGTTCGGCGAGGACGCGCAGGCGGCCCCGCTCGAACTTGCCGATCCAGCGCTCGGCGATCTCGTGGATCGGCACCGGGTTGAGATAGTGCAGCTTCTCGCGGCCCCGCCAGATCGTGACGACCAGGTTCGCCTCTTCCAGCAGCTTGAGGTGCTTGGTCACGGCCTGCCGGCGTCATGTCCAGGTGTTCGCAGAGCTGCGCCCAGCGTCTGCCCGTTGTCCGCGTGCAGCCGGTCGAGCAACAGCCGGCGGCCGGGGTCGGCCAGCGCCTTGAACACTTTGTCCATGTCCGCGTCCACGCGTCTATTATGCAACCATTTGGTTGCATGTCAAGGATTTTCATCGCCGTGTCCGAAAATTCTCTATGGGTGAGCGGCGAAGATGGACCGTCCGTCTCGTTATTGGGCGGTCAGTTCTCGTGTCACGTCTCCGCCCAGCAGGCTTTCTGCGCAATCGACGACGGTGGTGGTCGCGGGACGCGGCGAAAAGCCCAGGACTCTGCGCCTTTTCCGACGAAAGGCTGTTCCTGCGCGAGATCAGGGGTCAACATTCGCAGCTGGGGGATGGCCAACGACAGCAGCCTGACGACGAAGTCGGGCAAGCCGATGGTTGGGACTTTGCTGGCTCGGTTGCCGAGCTTCGATCGAAGCGCCGCCGCGATCTCCGCCATCCAGAGGAAATCACCCGCTGCGAGGAAGCGTTCACCCGCCGCCTCAGACGAAGTCATCGCGCGGATGTGGAGGTCGGCCAGGTCGCGCCACGTCGACGATGTGAAACCCGAGCCGCGGAGTGCCGGGAGGACGGCCTTGCAAGAGGCGGTCTGGATAACCTGAACAGAGCCGAGATTGTCCCTGTCGAGCACCGGACCGAAGACGGCGCCCGGAAGGATGGTCGTCAGCCTGGTCGGGCCGCTCTTGCTTGCCATGAAGTCCCAGGCGGCCCGCTCGGCGAGGATCTTGGATTGCCGATAGGCATCAAACTTTCGCTTGGTCAGGTCGGTCCAGACGGTCTCGTCGCTGACCTGGGCCGAGTTGCGTTGCGGCCGGGCCGCGGCCGCTGCGGAAGTCATCACCACGCGACTGACGCCGGCCTTTAACGCCGCCCGAAGAACACGCAGCGATCCATCGCGTGCGGGCCCAATGAGAGAATTCGCGTCCCGATTCGGCCCGGCCCCGAGCGGCGAGGCGACATGCAGCACCGAGCTGCAACCGGCAACGGCAGCGTCCCAACCCTCATCCCGAGTCAGGTCGGCGACGCAGAACGTCAGGCATCGCCGGCGTCGAGCGCAGACCGCGACGGCCGTCCGCACGCGAGGGACTTTCGAGAGGTCCCGGACGGTGGCACGCACCACGTAGCCGCGCTGCAGCAGGCCAATAATGCACCAACCGGCAACAAATCCGTTTCCACCGGTAACGAGAACGGTCTCGGCCATTGAACTCTTTCGCCAAAGCGCGGAGCATGATTGGCAACGTCGCCGAGCTGACCCGACTCTGGGACGATACCTTGCAAGTGGAGCGACTGCCAACAACTCCGCCACACCGCGCAACTCGCGCAACAATTGCACCGGGCGTTGCTCAAACTGAGGCCGACCGTGGACCACAAGAGGAGAAAGCCATGGATCTACAGCTCAAGGGCAAACTGGGTCTGGTCAGCGGCAGCACGGCCGGCATCGGACTGGCGATTGCAACGTCGCTGGCCCGGGAAGGAGCCGGGTGATCGTGAATGGCCGGGCGCAATCGTCCGTCGACACGGTGGTCGCGGAGGTGAAGGCGGCGACCAAAGGTGACGTGCAGGGGTTCGCGGGCGATCTCAGTCAGGCGGCTGTCGGCAGAGGAATTGGCCCGGCGGTTCCCGAAGGTCGAGATTCTGGTCAACAACCTGGGCATTTTCGAGCCGAAGCCGTTCGAGGAGATTCCCGACGCGGATTGGATGCGGTTCTTCGACGTGAACGTGCTGAGCGGCGTGCGACTCGCGCGGCTGTTCCTGCCGGCGATGAAGCGGGCCAACTGGGGCCGCATCATTTTTATCTCGAGCGAAAGCGGCGTGCAGATCCCGGCTGAGATGATTCATTACGGCACGACGAAGGCCGCCCAGATCGCCGTCGCCCGCGGACTGGCCGAGGCGGTGGCCGGCACCGGCATCACCGTCAACAGCGTGCTACCCGGCCCGACGAAATCCCGAGGCGTGGGCGACTTCGTGGAAGCGCTGGCCAAGTCGAGCGGCCAGACGTTCGAGCAATTTGAAAAGGAATTCTTCCAGAAGGTGCGGCCAACCTCGCTGATCAAGCGCTTCGCCTCGGCCGACGAAGTCGCCTCGCTCGTCACCTACGTCGCCAGCCCACTGGCCGCAGCCACAACCGGCAGTGCGCTCCGCGTCGACGGCGGCGTGGTGAAGAGCGCACTTTAGCCGCGAGAGCCGACCACCCTTTCATTTCGCGACGTTGATCGTCACCCCGTCCTTGAGGCTGAGAGCCGACGTCACGCCGGCTCCCGTGCCGGCCATCGCGTCGAGCACGTCGGCCAGGCGGTACAGGCTTTCCGACCAGCCCTGATCGCGGCCGGAGAGGAAGCGGAGCGTGATCGGGTCGTGGATTTTTTCAACGGTGGCGCGAACGTTGATTCGCGTCATCGGGCCTTCCTGACGAAAGTCGACAGCGTTCGTCGCTTCGAAGAGCGGCTTGCCGTTCGGGTCCAGGGGCATGGCCGTGAAGACGAGCCGCTCGGGCCGCGTGATTTCGAGGAACTCGCCGACCATCGGGCGGACGGTCCCGTCGGGGTGCTGCATGTCGACGCGGAGCTTCCCGCCGACACGGAGATCGAGTTCACAGCGCGGGCTGGAAAAGCCGCGGGGTCCCCACCATTTCGCCAAGTGAACCGGATCGGTCCAGGCACTCCAGACGAGTTCCCGCGGCGCGAGCACGATCCGCGACATCCGCATCTCGTGCGAGCCAGCCCCCATCGCCGCCAGCTCGACGGCAAACTTGTCGAAGAGCTGCTCGTTGCCGGGAACGGCCAGGAGCTTGACACTACGGTAGGACTGAGGCGTGTCGAAGAGCTGCCGGAAGATGATCTTGGTCTTGCCGTCGAGCTCTTCGAAGAAAATCGACAGGCGGAAATTCGGCAGCGAGACGTGGTCGAGCACGAGCCGTTCGGGGCCCTCGATCTCGACGAAGCGAAACTCGCCGGGGTAATCCGTTCCGTTTGGGCCGTGCATCACGAGCCGCCAGACGCCGCCCGGCCGCAGGTCGAATTCCTGAGACGTCGTCGTGAAGCCGTTGGGCCCCCACCATTTCACGAGGGCTTTCGGATCGGTCCAGGCGCGAAACACCAGTTCGCGCGGCGCGTCGAAGACGCGGGTGGTGACAATCTCACGGTTTGCGTAATCGTCGGCGGGGACGGGCATGGCGGGCATGGCGTTTTTCCTGTTTGGGCGACGCTTGCATTTCTCGCAGGTGATCGGCCAGGCGATCGAACGATTCGGTCCAGAAGCGGCGATAGTGATCCATCCAATTGTCGACTTCCTCGAGCGGCGCGGTGCACAGCCGGCACGGACGAGTCTGGGCCGAGCGGCTCCGCGTGATGAACCGGCCCCGCTCGAGCACTTTGAGATGCTTCGAGATGGCGGGCAGGCTCAAGTCGAACGGCTCGGCCAGCTCGTTGACCGTTTTCTCGCCGGTCGCCAGCTGAGCCAGAATGGCCCGCCGCGTCGGATCGGCGAGGACGGCGAACGTGCGAGTCAGTGAGTCGGGGCCGAACCGCGGGCATGGGACTCTTCGAAAGACAGCTCGAGATCGCTTTAGTTAACCAAATAGGTTAATTAACTCATTGGTAAAATACACCTGTCGCCCAGGTTCGTCAAGTGATTAAAACAATGATGTCGGGCTCGGCCTCGTCGCCTCGCGTATCAATCGGCTCGCCGCGTCATCAAGCACGACCAGGCCAAAAAGCCTTCGGGCGGCGCGGGGACTTCGAAGCGGAACTCACGGAGGAACTGGATCTCGAACAACGGTTCCAACTCACTGCAGAGTTCGGCGGCTGTCATCGTCGGCGGGCCCGGTGGGCCTTTTTCGTTCGCGTTGCCGGTGAGCAGCAGGAACCGCGAGCCCGGCCGCGTCAGCCGCCCGAGCGTCTTGATGAACCCGGGCTGGTCGATCCGCCGCGCGGCGTGATAACAACCGCGGTCGAACACAAAATCAAACGGCGGCACATCAAGAGTGAAGCGGCACAGGTCGGCTTCGACGAAGTTCGCCTTGGCTTTCGTGTCGGCCGCCTTCTGACGCGCGGCTGTCACGGCAGCGGAGGAAAAGTCGAACCCCGTCACGTCGAAACCCCGCGACGCCAGATAAATCGCATTCGTCCCCGTACCGCAGCCCAGCTCGGCCGCCCGGCCGGGCTTGATCGACCCGGCGTCGAGCACGCGGATCAGTTCCTTCGAAGGCACGCCCGAATCCCACGGAAGCTCGCCGTCAACGTAGTGCTGGTTCCAATCTTGCGGGGTCATGTGAGCCATCGGTCGGTCTCCTCCGTCGGTCGGTTTTGCTTGCGGCGTCTGCCCTAATTTTAGGCGCACGGCCGTGGCTTGGAACCAATCGGCCGTTCAGAGAATGCCATGCAACGGCCCGCCCGGCGCCGCGAGTTGATCGACACTCTGGCTGACGGCCGGATCTTCAACCAGCGGCGGCGCGTGGTGCGGCTTGAGCCGCGCGTCGATCACGAGCGAGCCGCGGCAGCCCCAGTGTTTTTCGTGAATGAAACTGCCGATGCCGTGGACGTCGGCCGCCGGATTCGAGCGCGTGAATGTCGTCCAGAGAAAGTTGTTCAGCGAGCGGCTCGTGAATTGGCTGTCGTCGACGAGCACCACGAGCGGAAAGGCGTTGAGCGGATGGTTCGCGTCGACGGCGGCACACAATCGCGCGACGGCCGGCTCGACCTCGCCCTCGCCGCGGACGAACGGCGGAGCGTCGACCGCGAGGATGCCCGGCAAGCAGAGCGCGCGGGTTCGCGAAACCGTCGGGCAGACGCAGCTCGAGCGGAACGCTCGTCGGCAGCGGGCGGCGCGGCGGGCCGGCGGCGGCGATCACCAGTTTCGAGCCGGCGTTCAGTTCGCCGCTGGTGTAGTCGAGCGTGTCGATCGTCGTGCACGTCTGAAAGTGCAGATCGGTCGTCCAATCGACGCGGGACAACACGTGCGCGAAGAAACGCGGGGATGTCATGGATGTCGAGCTGCGGATCGTCCTCTTGGGCCACGATCAACAGGTACTTGGCCAGCGACAATTGCCCTTGGCCGAGGATGGCGTTGGCGTTGGTCAGCAGTTCCTGCGGTTTGCGGCGGCCGGCATAAGGGACGTAGCGCTCGCTGCCGATCGCCAACAGCAGCGGATGCACGCCGGCCGCGTCGACCGCGTGGACCGCGTGCACGCCGGGGATGACCGTCGGCAAGATCGGCCCGGTGAGGTCGTGGATCAGCTCGCCGAACGAGGTGTCTTCCTGCGGCGGTCGGCCGACGACGGTGAACGGCCAGATGGCGCCGGGCCGGTGATAGACGGCGTCGACGTCGAGCACGGGAAAGTCGTGCGCCAGGCTGTAATAGCCGAGATGGTCGCCGAACGGGCCTTCGGGCAACAGCTTTCTGCGGGTCGACGGTGCCGCTGATGCAAAAGTCGGCCTCGGCATAGATCGGCAAGCTGACCGGCGCGCGGCGATCATCGGGATCCGTCGGCCGGCCAAGCGCCCCGGCGAACGTCAGCTCGCTCAAGTCCCTCCGGCAAGGGCATCACTGCGGCCAGCATCATGGCCGGCGTGCCGCCGACAAACACGTTCACCCGCAGCGGCTCGCCGCGGCGAATGGCCGCCGCATGATGCACGCCGATCGAGCGGTGGATCTGATAGTGCAGGCCGACCTGGCGATTGGGAACGTATTGGCCGCCGGACAGCTGGATGCGATACATGCCCAGGTTGGACTGGCCGAAGCCGGGCCGGTCGGGATGCTCGGTATAAACCTCGGGCAGCGTGACGAACGCGCCGGCCATCGCGCGGCCAGATTGACGAGCTGCGGCAACTGGTCGATCGTGGTGCGGTTTTCCAGCACCGGCCCACGGCTCACGCGCCGGGGCCGCATCGTCCAGAGGGCGGCGGGCACGCCGCGATAGTGCCACGGGCGTTTCCAGGCGTCGGCCGGATCGATTTTGAGCGCGATCAGTCGCCGGACAGCGTCGAGCGTATCGCGAAACAGAAAGCGGGTCCGCTCCCGCGTGCCGAACAGATTGCTGACCATCGGGAAGCGGCAACCCTTGACCCGTGCATAAAATAGAGCCGGGCCCTGCGCCTGGTACACGCGGCGCTGGATCTCGGCCGCTTGCAGATGCGGATCGATTTCGGTTTCGATCCGCACGAGCTGGCCGGTGCGTTCCAGGTCCCGGACGCACTCTTGCAGGTTGCGATAGCCCATCGGGGGAAGGGAGTTTCTAACGTCAGCGTTGTCGATCGGTCGACAGATTGTAGTCGCGCGGGCCGCCGGAGGCCGTGGCCCGCCGCGTTCATCTTTCCAAATCGTGTGCAGGATGGTTTACTGACGACATGAAAGTAAAGCGGACCGCGCCGCGAGGCGAACCGGCGGAGCCGGATCCTCGAATCTTGCAGGAAATCCTCGGCTACCTGAACTTCTCCGGCGGCAAGCCGGACGCGGCCTTCCAGCGGAACTGGAACACGCTTTTTGGCGATGGGGAGGCGGCGGGCCAGGCCACGGCGGTCAAAACCCTGCTGCTGGACCACCTGCAGCGGCTCCAACCGTCCGTCCCCGCCTTTCACGATTCGAGCCAGGCGCAGGCCGTCCTGGAACTGACCTTCGACCATTGCCTGCCGGCCTATCGGCGACATCACGCCGACCTCTTATTCCACCTGCCGCCCGCCGAATTCGAGCACCCCTTCTTCCTGGCGCGGATGATCGAGGCCATCCTCGAACAAGGCTCGCCCTGGAACCAGAATGAGCGGATCGTCCACGGGACGATCAGCAAGCTCAACGACTTCATCGGCTATCGCCCGCTGGCCGTACTGGAAAACGGCCGGCAGATGGAACCTTACCCACACGAGCGGTTTCGACCCGTGCCGCTCGCCCTGCGCGATGCGGGCGTGGCGCACGGCCCCTATCACGACCTGATCGAACGGACGATCGCCTTCCTGCGGGACACGCCGGCCGAAATCCTCCGCGAGTCGCATTTCGATCCCGATCACATGGAAGAGCTGGCCCTCGACGTCCGGGCGCACGACCACACGCATCCCGTGACCAAGCGAACGAACTACACCTTCGGCGAGTGGGACCCGCACCGCATCGACACCAAGGGGACCTACACTCGGTTCGTCCTCCGCAAGATCGTGCTCGACGCGCTCCTCGATTGGATCGGCCAGCAGCAAAGGCTCAGCCTGGACGAGCGTTATTACGACGCGGCGGCCGTGCTCAGCGGCACAATGCTCATGGCCTCGTCCATCAGCGGAGCCGGTCCTGAAAGCCACGACTCCAGCGTGAACCTGATTTCGCTGTTGCCAAAGGTGGCCCGCCAGCGGGACGCCTATTACGAGCGTCTGATGACGGAAGCCAAGGGCGCCCGCCGCACGCGGTTGCGTCATGAAGCGAAGGTGACGCAGCAGCCCTTCGGCCACATCCGCCAGCACTTGAACATTGTGCTGGCGCGGCACGGGGCGGCGCAGGTGCAGGACCGGCACGTGTCGGGGATTTATGCGCAGCTCGGCTATCCGCAGGCGGCGCGCGAACAAAGCGCGCGGGTGCCGGCCGCCTCCGCCCGCTTCGAGACCGAGATCGAATGGCGCCTCGTGGCGGCCGATCGCGCCGTCGAGCGCGGCGCCATGCGCGAAGCGGCCCAGTTACTCGACGAGATCGAAGATCATCTCGATCGGGGGATCGACTGCGGGGCGCTGGCCGATCCGTGGAACATCCTCGGCTTTCAGGGGATGTTTCCGCTCTTTTCGTCGCGCGAGGACTCCGTTCCCGACCAGCGCGTGCCGGAACTGATCGACTTCATGGAGGGGCTGTTCAGCGTTTATTCGCGAGCGCTGGGTGAAGCGGCCGCACTCGCCGACCACGAGATGGTCGCTCGGCTCTCGTCAGTGTTCGAGCGGCGAGCGGCCTGGTGGGACAAGTTCGCGACCACCACCGTCGAGGACGTGCCGCACGTCTTGGGACGGGAAAGCTTCGAGTCGGCCGTCCGCGTGGCCCAGACGTTGCGTGCCTGGAGCGAGGCGGGCGAGGCGGCCGGCGACATCTCCTTCTGGCGGACGCGCGTCGAGCAGTTCGAGTCGGCTCGCGCGTACGCGCTCGTCGTCGACGTGCTGCTCCGCCGCCAGGATTTCGTCGCCGCGATGGGCCTGTTGATCCAATGGCTCAGCGATGGGGAGAACGTCGGCCTGGAGTCGGAAGGCTATTCGTTCCACGCGCTGTTGCTGCGGTGGATGCACGGACTTTTGGGGACCGAGCCGGCGGCCGGCGCCGTCGTGCCGACGCGCGAAGACTGCTGGCCCGCGATTCGCCGACTGTTCGATTTTCTCGAAGCCAACGCCGGCCCCTACTGGACCGTCCCCATGCTGGCCGACGCGCTGGGCAACAAGCCGCCCACTCATGCGGCCGAAAGCGAGGAAGAGGAAGACGTCAAAGAGGACGAAGCGGCGGCCGAGGAGGAGTCCGCGCAGGAAGACCAGTCGCTGTTTCAGGCCGCCTACGAAGGCGTTGTCTATCGCGACAGCACGCGCGACGGCCGCGAGGGGGACACGCTCGACAGCGGTCCGACGGCCGAAACCGCCGAGGTCGAGGCCCTCACCCGTTTCTTCGATCCGCGCTTGCGATTCATCAACACGCTGGCGCAGGCCTGGTTGATGGCCGCTCTGAATTTCGCGGGCAACGGTCGCTCGGCGGCTTCGTCCGCGCTGGAAGCGTCGGGCAGCTCGCGGGACGAGATTATTTCGGGCTGGCGGCGCAAGGCCCGCTCGCTGAGCCGCGACTTGTCGAAGTTGGCCGACCAGTTCGCCCAGTACGAGCTGCCGATGCCGTCGGGCGATCACGACGAAAACGTGGAATACGATTATCAACGGCACGCCCAGCTCTACTTGCTGCACTCGGTCGTGGTGACGCAGGTGCGGCTGCGGATGGCGGAGCGGCTGCTCACGGCCTGTCTGCCGGCCGAGCGCACGGGCGGCGAGCTATCCCCAGCCGAGGGGCGGATCGTCGACGTGTTTCGCGCGGTCGTCCATCGCGACGCAGGCCGCTTGCGGCGACTGCTGCCGGGCCTGCGAAAACATCTGCAAACCAAACCACTGCTCTACGTGGCGCTCGACAGCGGCGGCAAGCCGGGACAATTCCGGCAGGCGAAACTCCTGCAGGCGACGCTACGATTTTTGCTCTCGCAGTTGCCGCGGGCGGGTTGCCTCCGCGAGACGTGGCAACTGCTGCAGACTGTGTACAACATGGAGCGCGGCGCGCGGCCGCCGGGCATGGTCGTCAGCGAATTCGATCAACTGTTTCGCACGGCCCTCAAATCGACGCTGGAAAGCATCGTCCGCTCCTCCAGTCGCTGGCGCTTCGACGAGAGCAATGCCCGCGGGCGCGACGGCGTGCCGCAGCGCGCCGACGATCCGGCGGCGCCTCCGCCGCAGCGGCGGGCTTGGGAGCGGCGGACGGGCGGTCGCGGCAAGCCGTCCGGCCAGCCGTCGCGATCCGCCATCTGGTACGCCGGCACCTTGCGGGCGACGGGCCCGTTCCCGGCCGCCCGGCGGGCTGCGTGGCGCAACGACCAACTGGTGACGACCGCCAGCGACGTCGTGCAGCGGTACATGAAGCTCTGGCTCACGCACAGCCGCTCGATGCGGCTCTCGAGCGTCGAGGAGATGTCGGAAACGGCGGTCTGGAAGCGGGTGCGGGCGTTCATCGAAAACTACGGGGCCGACCTGTTTCACGCCAAGGTGCTGACGCTCGGCAACATTCGCACGATTCTCGACGCGGGCATCGCCGACTTTATCGACTACCTGGACGAGAGCCGCGATCCGATCCATCCGGTCAAGCTGATCGACGACCTGGAAGCCGGGGCCATCGATTCCGAAAAGGCGATGACGTACCTCGAGCTGATCTACGAAACCATCGTCGACAAGTTCGATCGCTACGTGGAATACAACACGACGACGACCCATTCCGACTACG
>CAWCZR010000005.1:0-125382 GCA_963800135.1 uncultured Planctomycetaceae bacterium
CGACCTCTTGGTCCCAAAACGAAATGCTCTAGCCAGGCTGAGCCACGCCCCGTGGGAATCGTACCGTTTTTGCTCGCTCGAGCGGTTGCCTTAGTTGGCGGCAGGGTCGGGCGACGGTGGGCGCATTCTAGCAGGATGACCGGTCGGGTCGATGCGGTCGCAGATTGAGGCCTCCGACCGATTGGTCTGACCGGCAAAAGCCGCGCCGCTGTCGGCCGATCAAAGAAGTTCGTTAAATGGGAAACGAGTGAGATCGATACGGAGAGGCCTTCTCGCGGGATTCGCCCCTTTTCCTATAATGGAAATGAATGTGGGTCAGCGAGTGTCCACTGGGGACTCGCAATCTGTGAGCGAGTTTGTCGAACCCGTCGGTAAGCGGGTCCTGGTTCGTAAGGATGAAGCTCGGCAAAAGACGCGGGGAGGGATCGTGCTCCCCGATGCGGCGGAGATTCCCACCATCACCGGACGGGTCGTGGAAGTGAGCGTGCAAGTTGCTCGCGACGAGGATTTTCCCATTCGCAAATACGACAAAATCCTCTTCCATCCGAAGAATGCAATTCCGGTCGATTTCGAGCCGGACAATCTCCTCTTTGTCGTTCCCATCGACGATGTTGTGGCCGTCTTTCGGCCGACGCAAACAAGGCGCCGAAGGGGAAAAATGGGGATTCGCTCGGCGACGATGAAATTCCCGAAACCGACGGCCTCGAGCACGATTAAGCCACGCTCACGCGTGAACGACGCGGGCGTTTGGCGGGAACGTGGCCGACCATGCCAACAGTCGGCGGCTGGCGGTCGACGCGCTAGGTTAGCTTGAGCAGCTTTTCGGCGTTCCCGCGAAAGACCTTGTGCTGCACCTGGGCGGGCAGATTCAGCGAGTCGAGCAACTGGAACTGCGGCACAGGCTGTCCTGGTTGCAGGTAGTCCGTGCCAAACAGCAGGCGATCCTGACGGCGAATCAAGAACTCGCGGCCGAACGCAAGGTCGCGGCTGATCGCTTCGGCTCCGGAGCCCGCGGATAGATCGCCCCAAAGATTGGGATACGTGTCCATCAGCTTGTCGATCGCGCCTCCAGGGGTT
The DNA here is from genome assembly GCA_963800135.1 of uncultured Planctomycetaceae bacterium. Lineage (GTDB taxonomy): Bacteria > Planctomycetota > Planctomycetia > Planctomycetales > Planctomycetaceae > DASPSM01. The sequence continues at coordinate 1,078 of CAWCZR010000005.1, forward strand.
ACAGGGCGTGGCCGATAGCTCATGAAGTCGCCCGCCTTTGCATCTCCCGAGATCGAAGCCCACCAACCCGGTCCGTGGCCGATGAACGTCAGCTTCGGGAACGTCGACAAGGCGTGGGCGAGGCGCGGCAATCCGGGCTGGTCCTTGCCGCGCAGGGTGTCCATGTGGAAGAGCAGCGGGATGCCGATCTTCTCGCACACTTCATAAATCTGCATCATCAGCGGATCGTCGAAGTCGAGCCCGACCTTGTGTTCGCCGAATCCCTTGGCTCCCAGGTCGACGTAACGGCGAATGATGCTCTCGAAGCCGCGGACCCCTCCGACGACCGACGTGCGGGGGTCGATCGAGCAGAACGGAATCAGCCGATCGGGGAATTCCTTGGCGGCCTGAAGCATCCCTCGGTCAGGCAGAGGAAACTCGAAGACTCGGGCGAGGTCAGCGGGAGCACGACCGCCTTGGCGACGTCGTGCTCATCCATCCAATGGACGAGGAGCGATGCAGTCAGTTCCTTGTTGCCGTTCCAAATGGTGCCGACGTGCGTGTGCACATCGATGTATTTGGTCGCCTTTTTGCCTCGCGGAGCGGCTGTTGCGGTCAGGTGTTGGGCGGCGCACAATGCGCTCACGCCCGTCGCCAGGCGGCGGTGAAATTCACGTCGATTCATCATGCAGGACTTTTTGGGACGTTGGCGAGCTCGCCTCGAGATCTCGAGCGCAGGCGCCAACCCGACCCGCTGACCCCCGCTGCAGATCTCGAATCCGCACTGCGGACGAAGACGGGTTGCGTCCTCGCGGCTCGGGCCGCTTATTTGGTCGACTTGTCGGGCACTGTTTTGGGCGGCTTCACCCCCAGCGTACCGGTGGTCGAGCCGCTTTCGTCTGCGCGTCCCTTCTTTTTGGCCGGTTTGGCGTCGCCCTTCTTGCCGAGGTCCACCGTGGGCTCGGCTACGGGTTTGGCCGGAGGCTGTTCGGTACAGCCGACGCCAATGACCGGAACGACTGCCAGCGACAGGATGGCCAGCAGGGTCACAAACTCTCGCACAAACCTCATTCAGGACGCCCTTTCAATCGATTCGAGTGAACTTCGGGGGTGCCGGAACAGCCCACCCCCGTCCGTCTATTTAATTCGGCCGCGCGCGGTTGTGCAACCAATCTGCAAACTGACCTGAGCCGGTATCGTTTTCGTTGTCGCCCGGTATGCTGGAAAACGGCGAAAGCATCCCCGGTAGGTCGATCCCTCATGCCAAAACGCGTGCTCCTCGCCGGACTGTTCCACGAGACGCATACGTTTCTCGATGCGACAACGCGTCTGTCCGATTTCTCGATCCGCCGCGGAAACGAGCTGCTGGATGCGGTCGGCGACGGTTCACCCCTATCCGGCGTTCTCGATGTGGCGGCGGCATGTCAGTGGGACGTGCGTCCGGTTGTCGATCTGCGGGCGACGCCGAGCGCGACGGTCGAGGACGCCGTCTTCGAGTTCTTCTGGCGGCAATTCGCGGCCGCTTACGAGCGGGAACGAGCAGCCGGACTGGATGGGATTTTTCTCGTCCTGCACGGAGCGATGGCGTGTGCGAGCGTCCGCGACGTGGAAGGGGAACTGATCGACCGGATTCGTGTGCTGCCGGGCGCTCGCGAGCTGCCGGTGTGCAGCGTCCTCGATCTGCACGGCAATTTGTCGCGCCGCACCATCGAGCAAACTCAGGGGTTGATCGCCTACCGCATGAACCCGCATACCGACGCCCGGCAGGCGGCCGTCGACGCGGCACGGCTCTTGGATCGAATTATGACCACGGGCCGGCAGCCCCTGAGTCTCTTCGAGCCGTGTTCGCTCCTGCTGCCGCCGACCGCAACAGGCACGGCCGACGAACCGATGAAGACGCTCGAGGAGCTGGCCCGTCAGGCCGAACGGGACGATCCGGATCTGGCGGCCATCAACGTGTTCGCCGGCTACTCCTTCGCGGATACTTTCGACACGGGACTCAGCTTTTCGGCCGTCACATTCGGCGATCCGGCACAAGCCGGGCTTCGACTGCGCGAGCTTCGCGACTTTGCGCTCGCCAATCGACGGCTCGCACATCTTATCGATTTACCGCTTGCCGAGTGTTTGCCGCGAATCCGCGCGTGCATTGAACTCGGGCAAACGCCGATAGCACTGGTCGAACCGGCGGACAACATCGGCGGCGGCGCGCCGGGCGATGCGCCAACCTTGCTGCGGACGTTGATCGAGCAACGTATGACCGGTGCGGCCGTCGTGTTGAATGATCCGGAGGCTGTCGCGGCCCTCGCGGGCGTCGCGATTGGCGGCGCCAAGCGGACGCGGATTGGTGGCAAGGTCAGCCGTCTTACCGATCCGCCGCTCGACCTGGAGTTGACCATCGTTTCGCGGAGCAACGGCCGTTTTGAACTGGAGGATCGTGAAAGTCATCTGGCGTCGATGTGTGGCGTGCGAATCGACATGGGGCCGTGCGCCGTGGTGCGAGCCGCGGGCGTCACGATCTTGTTGACGAGCAAGAAGACGCCGCCATTCGACTTGGGCCAGTTGCGCAGCCAGGGAATCGAACCGGAGACGCTGTCGGTCATCGGCATCAAGGCGGCCGTGGCGCACCGTCGCGCATACGATCGCGTCGTCAAGGCGAGCTTTACGGTCGCAACGCCCGGCCCGTGCAGTAGCGACCTGCGGAGCTTTCCGTATCAACACCTGCGTCGGCCGATCGATCCGCTGGATGATCTTCCTGAGAGGCGCGTCGATTAGGCGGCAACGATTAAGGACAACGATCGCGAGCGAAGGCGCGTGCCGCCCTACTTGGGAGAGGCCGCAGTCAGTCGGGCCGTCCAAGGACTGCGCGGATAGTGCTCTTGCAAGCGAGCGGCGGCGTCGGCGGCCCGGTCGGGCTTGCCGTCCTGCGAGAAGAGCCGCGACAGATAATAGAGCGCCTCGGCGTGCTGCTTCTTTTCCTTGGGGAAGAGAATGTCGACACGGAGATAGGCCAGGATGGCTTCTTTCGTGCGGCCGCCGGCCTGGTAACAGTCCCCCAGCCGAATGCAGGTCTCCGCGAGCGTCTTGGTGTCGTCGTCGGAGGCTTCGTCGAGAATGCCGGTGAGCACGTCGGTCGCCAACTGGAATTTCGACTGCTTTTGCAAGCAGGAGGCCTTGGTCAACAGAGCCTCGTAGCGACGCGATTTCTCCGCCGACGTGGAGGGCGCCACGGCGATCACTCCGTCGAGTGCTTTGAGCGCCGCGCCGACGTCGTCGTGGGCGAGGGCGACCTTGGCCTTGAGAATATCGGTTTCCATCTTGAAGTCGGTCCAGGGCGCGTCGGACATCGCTTGCAGGGCGGCATTTCCCTTTTCGACATCCCCCTTATTCATGTAGAGCTGGGCCAAGAGACGCATCGCCTCGTAATAGCGGAAGCTCGCGGAATGGCTCGTGCGAAACTTTTCCAGGAGCCCGATCGCGCTGTCGTACTGGTCCTCGTCCTTGAGGGCTTTGGCCGCCGTCGCCCCGGCGATGTGAAATTCGAGATCGGTACGCAGGTTTTCGTTCGTGGCAAGCTTGAGCGCGGCGTCATAGCCGGTGATGGCTTTGTCGTACTGTCCGTTGCGCTCTTCGATGCGGATCTGGCTGACCTGTGGACTTTCCGCCTCCCAGCGGATCCGCTCGACTTCGTTGGCCGGGATGCGATATTCCTTTTTGTTCGTGCGTCCCGTCAGCACCACTTCCGTGCGGGTCACCGACGTGATATCGCCGTGAAGCGGCGTCGTCGACCCTCGGCGATAGACCGCGTCATCCGCGGAGAGGCGCGCGCCGGCGGTTAGCCATAGGCACAACAGTGTGGCCGCAAGAAGCCGCGAGAGCGAACGGAGGTCGATTCGAATGACTTGTCGGCGAGGCACAGGCCAGTTCCTCTCTCGCGGGTCTTTCATTGGTCTTTCGCCTTTGGCCGGGGCGGACGCGGAGCGGTGGCTTTGACCGGCGCCGCGCCCGGCTTTTCCGTGCGGACCGGAGCCGTTCCCGGAGCGGCAGTGCGGGTCGGGCGAGCGGCCGAGGGCGCACCGGCCGGGCGGGCAGGACGCGAAGGCAAATCGACATCGTCGTCAGCCGCGAACGAAGGCAAAGTCTTGCGATGCGTCTTCTGACGTCCGAGTCCCCACCAAATACCACCGGCTGAAACGGTGGCGAGCGCTAAAAATCCCAGCAGCAGCCAGAATGGCGACGTGCCGCTTGAGGCCGGAGCGCTCGCGGTTTTGACGGCTAGCGGCGGAGCAGCTGCGGTGGTTGTGCCAGTAGCCGTCGGCCCAGCTTGCGGCGACGCTGCAGCGGCCGCGGTGGTCGCGCCGGGAGTCGCTGCCACTGCCGTCGCACGCAGGTCGGGTCGGGCAAGCGGCGTCGGCTGACGTCCGAGGTCAGTTTCAATTTGCTGATAGAGGCTGTCCAAGCGCTTCCAGGAATCCTCGCCGACGTCAGAAGAAACGAGCGAGAAGGCCCGGATTTCGCCCAGAGCCACTTCGAGGATTTTGGACCGCATCGCACGGTCCTTGTCGACGAGAGCGCATTGCCGTCGGCACGCGGGAATGTTATAGCGGGCCTCGAAATACTTTTCGCGGAGGTCGTTGTCCGCTTTGCCGCCGGCGAGCACGCGCTGGATTCGTGCGGCGATTTCGGCCCAGCCCCAAACCACGCCGCTGCCGCCTTCCCCATCGCGCAGGCCGCGGATCGCCTCGAGCGAGCGGCGCTCGGCGTCAGCACTTTGGGACGCACCCCAGTCCTGCAGAATACCGGCCGCCGTGATTTGCACCTCGAGCGTTTTTGGCCGTTGGGCGATGACCGAGCACACGGTTTCGAGCGCGTGCTCGTAATCGCCCTGCCGACGGCGGGAGTTTGCCAGTCGCAGTTGGAGGCTTAAAGCGCGCTCCTTGGATGCCGGCGACGGATCGGACGAGATCTTGGCGAGGATCTGTTCGTAGGTGGCGGCGGCTTTGCCGAAATATTCATGAGCCGCCGATTCGTCGTCGGAAGTCCCCTCCCCGAGCCCGGTGTAGGTTTCGGCAATCCACAGCAAGGAACCGTACGACATCGTCTGGCTGCGCTTCGTCAGTTCTTCGAGAAATCGGTCAAACGATTTGCGGACTTCGATCAGTCTCTGGCGCGCATTGGAGGCGATCAGTCGGGCGATCTCCTTTTCGATCTCTTTGCCCAGCGACACATAGATCGCCGTGACCCCCTCGACCCCACTAGCGCCCGCGATCTTTTCGAGTTGCTGCATGGCGCCAATTGCTGCATCGACCTGGTGCCGGCCGATCTGGGCACGCAGCAAAGACTGATAGACGAAGCTGGCGAAGGTCTTGTTCTTCACTCCCGCGGACGGGCGGGCCGTTTCGTCGTTGACGGCGATTGATGCCGTGACAGAATGGGCGCCTTCGGTCAGCAGCCGCACCGCTTCGTCGTAGTTGCCCAGCCCGATCTCGAGGTTGGCGAGCACCGTCTTTCCGGAAACAAGCCACGCGGGCGGATTGCCGGCCGCGTCGGCCGGATCGCCGGCCTTGGCGATGCCGTTTTGCAGGTGTTTTTCGGCGGAGGTGGTCCACTCCTTAATCTGCGCCTCGCGCGAAGGGCCGCCGGCCACGGTTTTCGGCGCCGACAGGGCCGCGCTCCAATACTCGCGGCCCGCGCCGATTTGCGCCTCGGCATAACCGTCTGAACCGGGTGTCACGCTCGCGTACCACTGCGCGGCCTCGAGCGGCTGTTTGGACTGATCGCAGAGCTCCGCCATGATCGCGCGGGCTTCATTCGCGCGGTCCTGATCGGGCCAGTTGTGAATCAGAAATTCGGCCGTCGGTCGGGCGATGCGGGCCAGGACGGGCCGCTGCGATTCCGGGCACGTCTTAAATTCCTGGTCCACTGCGGCCAGGGACACGTGCGCCGCGTCGCGGGCCCATTCGGAGTCGATCGTCTTCAAACGTCGGGCGGCGTAGTCGCCCAAGACGGCGGCCGCGTCGTAGTCCTTCAATTCGTATTCGACGAAGGCCAGGTAATAGCGCGCGCGGTTCAGATCCTTCGGGTCGCGACGCAAGTCGGCCGTCGACATCACGTTCATCAGTTTCTGGCGGGCGTCACGCAACTGCGCTTGCAGCTCGCGTTCGATTTTCGGTTTGTCGTCGGCGCTGGCCGATTCCAGCCGCTCGTGCAGGCCCTGGATGGCCTCGACGCTTTTGGCGGCGAGGGCGAAACCGGAGACGAAGTCACGCGCCTCCGCCCGCTTACTGACGGTGTCAGTCCGCAGCCGGCCCAGCATCGCCACCGCCGGCGTCTGGAACTCGCCGGTCACCCGGCTGACCTCCCGCGCGTCGTCGGCCGCCGCGTGAAGTAAGCGATCGCGATCGGCCGGACTGCTGTCTTTCGCGGCCGCCAGATGTTCGGAAGCGACGGCACGCTGCCAGCGGATCGCCAGCCCCACGGGCGTTCGGAGGCGGTCCTTGGAGGCCGCCAGCCAGTTTGTCGCCTCGTTGACGACAATAAAGTCGTTCTTGCCTGGCTTCGAGTTCAAACACGACAGGTGAGCCAGTGTGGCGTCGTCGCGGAGCTGCTTGATGAAATTACTCGTTCCCTGCTTTTGCGAGAGCTGGCTGTAGATGCCGAGGGCCTCGGTCGTTTTGCCCATCTCCTCGAAGCAGCGCCCCTGCCAGAACTGGGCGCGCAAGCCGGCTCCCTGAGTGCGATAGGTGACTATGATCTGGTCGAACTGTTTGACCGCCTGGTCGAGACTCTTTTTGAAGGCGTCGGACTTGGGATCGTAAGTCCGCCCCTCCTCGTAGCTGCAGACGCCCAGCATGATCTGCGCGCCATGTAGCTCGATTCGGCCTGGCTGCGGGCCTCGCTGGCCTTGGGGTCGTCGAGATGGGTCTTGGGAAACTTTTCGTACTCGGCCTTCGAGCGGTCAAACACCGTCTGAAAGATGGCCCGCGATTCGTCGATCAGCTTGCGGGCTTTTTTCTGCGCGGTCTCGCGCTTGAATTGCGGGTCCTGCGACGTGACGCCGGCAAGCGCCGCCCGTGCCTCGTCGAGGTGCAGGTTGGCCCGCTCGAAATCGGCCGTGCGCGCTGTGGACTGTTGGGATGCGCTTTCGAGAATTTCTCCAATTCGGCGGTCGCTCGTTGCAGCTCCCTCGCCTGCGAGGTTGCGTTTACGAGGGTCCGCGCCGCCTGCAACTGCGTGACGGCTCGCTCAAAATCGAGCGTGGCAGCCATCTCCGGCGAGAGATGTGGTTGCGCTTTGAGCCGATCGATCTCGACCAGAGCGTAATCGTATAGCCCGTGCTCCCGCAGTCCGCGGAGGAACGCCATCTCCAGCGACGAGGCCCAGAGCGGCTGGCCGCCCGCGACGAGCAGGACGATCGCTGTCAGTACGATCCGCGCGGTGCAACGGCGGCAGTGAACGACACCCGTGTACAATCCGAGCCGGCCTGGCTGCATGAGGCTTCCGTTGGATCGCGATCGCGGCGAGTGGAGAGGCGATGCTTTCGGCTGCTCAGGCGAAGCGGGAAACCTCGCGATCAGCCGAATCACTCTGCGGCAATAATGCCGTGGCAATTATACCCGAAGTGGCCGTGGCCGAGACAGCCGCGAGCCGCTTAGAGCCCGCTGCGATGGCCAACCGGGCCGTCCGCCGATTCGGACGAGCGGTAGGGTTCTTCGCCCAGCGAGCCGCTTGACCCGGGGTGCTGCGGCGCGGCGGCCGGCGTCGCCGGAGTGGCCGTGGTCGTTGCCTCGACGGACGTCGCGCTGGCCGTCGGCGTGTTCTCAGGAACGGCCGGACGCGAGGTGACCACCGCCCGGATCAGTAGAATTCCCATCCCCAGCACGAGGACCGATGCGGAGCCGGCGGCAATCATCCGGTGCGAGACCTTCTGACGAACGGTCGCCTGGACGGCGCTCTTCAGCACCTGCTCCCGATGCCGTTTGCACGGGGAGGGATGAAAGACCGACTCTTCAACCAGTTCTTCGACTTGCTCCAGCGGCAACTCAGGCATGCCGCACCTCTTGAACCACGGAATGGAGGTGCTGCGAAAGCTTTTGCAGGGCATAGCGATATCGGCTGGCTGCCGTGTTCGGAGACTGGCCGAGAATTTCTCCGATCTCCGCAAACGTCATTTCTTCCCAGATCTTGAGGACCACCACTTCGGCCTGGGTGGAGGGAAGTTTTCGCAGCGCCAGCCGGACCAGCTGATGGATTTCTTCCTCTCCGTGCGGAGGAGCATCGGACCAGATCCGGGCGTCGGGTCGGGTGAGCGACCGCATCGGCCGTCGGCGCCGGACGATGTTCAGCGCCTCGTTGCGGGTGATCTTCAGCAGGTAGGCCCATGGGTAGCGAGCCCGCGCCAGCAGCCCAGGCCGCAGCGCGATCCGCACCAGCGCGGCCTGCACGGCGTCTTCGGCGTCATCCCGTTGCCGGGTCAGCGTGCTGGCGTAACGAACGAGCCGCGAAGCAGTTGCGTCATACAGCCCACCAAGGGCACTGACCCCCTGCTCTGCCAGCCGTTCGGCACAGAACCGGACGCGGTCGGCAAATTCGCTTGAATCGTGGGTGTCCACGATCGTCTTGACGCTGTCCGGCGTCGGTTTTGTTTTAAAAAACCTCATTGCCAGCGGAAAATCTTGAGTGCGATGGCGAACGACGCGACACTCCAAGCCGCCATGATTGCGATTTGACCCCCCTGCGCGGCGAGGGACGACCCCTCCAGCATGACCGAACGCAGGGCGTTGATCAAGGGGGTTAACGGTAGGACCTGGATGAACGGCTGGGCGGCCGCCGGAAACCGGTCCGACGAGAAGAAGATGCCCGAAAGCATCCACATCGGCAGCATGACGACGTTCATCAATCCTGAGACAGCCTCGACCGTCTTTGCCCGGCTGGCCACCAACAGCCCCAGGCCGGAAAACATGGTCGCTCCCAGCACCACCAGGAAGGCCACTGTCCCGTAGGAGCCATAGTAATAGACCCGAAGACGTATCGGGCGAAGAGCAACAGGACAAGCACTTCCGGGATCATGAACAGCATGCGGCTGAGCATGATCGCCGCCAGGAAGTCCCCCTTCTTCATCGGCGTGGCCAGAAATCGCTTGAGGAGTTTGCGAATCCGCATGTCGACCGTCACAAAGCCGACACCCCACAAGCCGCCCCCCATCAGGCTCATCCCCAGAAGCCCTGGTACGAGAAAATCGACGTAGCGGCCGCCCGGCTCTTCGAACTTCTGGTCGGTCGATTTGACCGGGTCGACACGGCCGGCCGTCTGTTGCAGGGCATTGTTCACCGACTCGCGGGCGACGACATTTTCTGGCCGCGACGGATCGAATTCGTATTGGTAGGTCACCGGGCTGCCGGTCGCCGAGACGACCAGTTGCGTCTTGCCGGTTCGTAAACGAACGCGGCACTCGGCAGCATCGCACGTCCTGACCTGGAAGCGCGCATCGGCCGATAGCGCTTTGACGATGGTAACCGACTGCGGCCCCGATTCGACGTCGACGATCACGTGCTCCGCCGGCTGGTTACGAAAGGCGATCCCCAGCCCCACGATCATCAGGATCGGGAAGACATACACCCAGAAGACGGCCTCGGGCTCGCGAAAGAATTCCTTTAGGCGCGCCAGCACGAGCTGAGCGATCGGACCGTCGAAGAATCCGCGCGGTCGTGCGGCCGCCGACTCAATCTGTTGCGGAGGAGGTGGAGTCTCGGCGATGGTCATGGGGTCGAAACGTCCTCTTCCTCCAAGTGGCGGCCGGCCAGCTTGACGAAAACGTCTTCCAGGCTGGCGTGGCGCGTCGACAGGCTTGCCAGCGGCCAGCGTTTCCCTTCGAGCGTCGTGAGCAATGCCGGCAGCGTGCGGTGCGGCTCGGCGACCGACAGACAAATCCGTCCGTGATCGACGTAGGCCGATTGCACTGTGGGCAGGCGAGAGAAGAGATCGAGGTCGCTGGAGATTTCGTTCGCGGCACCGTTCGAGTCGCCTCCTAGCGTGAACTCGATCACGTGTTCGCCCCCCAGACTGACGATTAATTCACGCGGCGTTCCCTGCGCGATAACTTTACCGCGGTCGACAATCGCGACGCGATCGCAGAGCCGCTCAGCCTCGTCAAGATAATGCGTGGTGAGCAGGACCGTTCGTCCCCGGCGGCGATAGTCGCGAATGATCTCCCACAGCTGCCGTCGCGATTTTGGATCGAGGCCGGTTGTGGGTTCGTCGAGAAATAACAGCTCCGGATTGCCGACGAGTGCGCAGGCGACGGCCAGCCGGTGCTTCTGACCGCCCGAAAGCTTGCCGACCCAGGTCTTGGCTTTCTCAGTGAGTTCGACCTGCTCCATCACTTTGGCCGGTTCGGTCCCCTGCTTGTAGAAACTGCGAAACAGGTCCAACGTTTCCCGGACGGACAGCTTCTCGGACAGTTTTGTTTCTTGAAACGAAATGCCGATCCGTTGGCGGATGGCGTCCTCGTGCTGGCCCCATCGACGACCGAGCACTTCGACATCGCCTGACGTCGGCGCGAGCAGGCCTTCCATGATCTCAATCGTGGTGGTCTTGCCCGCTCCATTGGGTCCGAGCAATCCGAAGCACTCGCCCTCGACGACCTCTAAATCGAGACCGCGGACCGCCTCCACCGGGGGGCGGCCTTCGTAGGTCTTCACGAGGTTTTGACAGTGGATGACGGAGCGCATATCTGACACAAGGACAAGCGGGGCTACGTGGACGTTCGCTCATTATTGAGAAGCAAGCGCAATCCGTCCATTGCCGCTCGTCGCGCATGTAGTTCGTCGCCGATGCGCCGTTCTTGCGTGATCGCGGAAGGATTTGCGGCGGGCCGCGCTTGCATTTTGCTCGCCCATTGAATGGCGGCTGTCAGCTGTTGACGGAAATTCGGACGTTTTTTTGTATCAGTCGTGGATTCTCTTGCGCGTTTTGCGTTTATTAGCGCCGTGCTGCGGCGCCACGATTCGGCTCAGAGCATTCGTCGCCAGGACGACGGAGGCTTAGCCGCAACCGCCGCGGCACGTCAATGTTAGAGCACGGCCGGATCGCGTGCCGTTCCATGGGAGGGCAGCCCAGCGGGACTGTCACCGCGCTTTGCGTGTGCACACGTCATTTCAGTGTTGAACCCATTACTGGTCATTTTCCGACGTGTTGAGCAAGGTTCCAAGCGGTCTCGCTGATTGACCGTACACTGAGCGCGCGGGCCTCGATGGAACTGTTTTGGTAAATCTTTCCATGCACCCGCTGCGCCCGGCGCCGGCGCTCCTCTGGGACCGACGCAAAAGTCGCTGTCCGGAAAAATTCCGGCGACCTGGGGGCTTGAGTTGCGCCGATGCTCCGCCGGCCCCCCGAAGTTCTTATTCGTTGTCGTGTTGCGAGTGTCCGAGCCGCATCCGGCGATCGATGCATGTTGGATGGTTTCTTGCCATCCGTTTCGCGGCAAAACCGCGGGGTCCGCCGTCGAGCAGTCCATTGGTATGCAGTTTCCTCTCTCGGGGACCGCTCGGGCCTGCCAGAACATCCTGTCGAACAATTGAGCCGGCAAAAACTCTGTCCTTAATGAGTGCCGGCAAATTCCCAGGGCCAATTCGTTTTGAAATTGGCGGTGAGCCGCGCCGGGTAGCGTGCGCGCCGAGCGCGACACGGTGCCGCCGCGGTCCAACGTCTCGAAACCCACGTCACCAGCCGGGCCGCGAAAGAGAACCCACGATGAATCGCAATCGCGGACGAGCGCGGCTCCGCGCGCTACCGTGCGATCCCGTTCGCTTCATTCAGCATCCGGCCGACGTTTGCGAGCAACGAGTCCTGGCCTTGGTCACGTCGGGCTCCGCGGCGGCTTCGGATCTGATGACGGGAGACGCGCCCGCTGCACTCCCAGGTGTGGCGCACCCGAGCAACATTCCGGCGCGCGACCCGCTCGAGTAGTTGGCAGCACTCACACGACCGGCCCGTGGGGTCCGATGGTTTGGGCGAACGATTGGGATCGCCGTATCGAGCGAGTCGTTGACGCGAACCGGTCGGCCCGTCTGGCCAAATCACTCGGGTCAAACGACGCGGGCCATCGAGTCAGGGCCTGCTTCCTGGCTGGGTCAGTCGGCGTGCGGCGGTCGACCGTCGCCTGACTGAGCCCTTCGTACCTGAACACCGAAAGAGGAACCGGGCCAATTTCCAAAAAGGGGAACCACGATGAAACGCAGTTGGAAACGGAACCGGAGTCGAGCCCTACGACGCAATCCGCAAAAATTCACGCAACATGCCGCCGACGTGCTCGAGCCGCGAGTGCTGTTGTCGGCGACGACGGCCGCCCCGGCGGCGAAAACCCCGGCGCCAACCGCGTCGAGCGTCGAATCCTTCAACGGTGCCGGCAACAACATCGCCAACCCGACTTGGGGTCAGGCGGGCACCGACTTGCTGCGGCTCACTCCCGCGCAATATGCCAACGGCATCAATTCCCCGTCGTTGCCGCAAGATCCCGAGCGCCCGGCTCATTTCCAATATCGTCAACAACCAGGCCGATCCGGCCGATCCGTCGCAGGACATCGCGACGGTCGATCAGAATTCCCTGTCCGATTTTGGCTACGCCTTCGGTCAGTTCATCGATCATGACCTTGATCTGACGCAAGGGACCGGCGCGTCCGATCCGATTCAGGTGCCGGTGGGTGATCCGATCGGCGGGCCCAACGACACGCCTCTGGCCTTCCAGCGTTCGGCAACCGATCCGGCCACGGGAACGAGCACCAGCAACCCGCTGCAGAATCCGACGTCGGTGACTTCGTATCTCGACCTGTCGCAGGTCTACGGTTCGGACCTGGCGACCGACAACGCCTTGCGGACCTTTGTCGGCGGGCAGATGAAGACCAGCGCGGGTGGATTGCTTCCGCTCGACAACAGCACCTATTTCACCCCGACCCAGCTGGCGCAAATCAACGCCTCGGTCGGCGGAATGGCCGACGATGGGCCGCTGCCCGAGTCGCAGATGTTCGTTACGGGCGACACCCGCGGGAACGAGAACCTCGAGCTGACCGCTTTGCAGACGCTGTTTCTCGACAACCACAATCGCATTGCCGCGGAGCTGCAGAAGGAGAATCCGACTTGGACCGACCAGCAGCTCTTCGATGAGGCCCGCAAACTTAACATCGCCGAGTATCAGTCGATCATTTACAACGAGTGGATTCCGGCCGTGCTGGGCCAGAATGCCCTGCCCGCCTACACGGGCTATAACCCGAACGTCAACGCCACGATCGCGGACGAGTTCTCAACCGTGGCCTTCCGCTTCGGCCACAGCCTGCTGAGCGGACAGATTGAACGGCAGGGAAATAACGGTCAGGCAGTCGCCGCCGACGTACCGCTCGAACAAGACTTCTTCGACCCGAACTTGCTCAATGGCCAAGGCCAGCCGACCACGGTCGACCCGCTCACGGGTCTCACGAGCACCGAGCATCGGCGCCATCCTCAAAGGCGATGCCGACGGCAATTCCCAGGCCTCCGACGTCGAGACGATCAACGAAGTCCGCGACGAGCTCTTCAACGAGGTCGTGCCCGGCGTCGGTTACGGCCAGGACCTGATCGCCCTCGATATCCAACGGGGCCGCGACCAGGGAATCGGCTCGTACAACGAAGTCCGCCAGGCGCTGGGGCTGGCGCCGGTTACCAGCTTCGCGCAGATCACCTCGAATGTGACGGTCCAGAAGGAGCTGCAAGAAGCATACGGCAACGTCAATAACATCGACGCCTTCGAGGGGGGGCTGGCCGAAGACCATGTCCCCGGGTCGGACGTCGGCCAGCTATTCCAGACGATTCTGGTCAATCAGTTCACACGGTTGAGGGACGGAGATCGCTTCTTCTATCTCAACGAAACGTTCACGCCGGCCGAGCAGGCGATTCTGAACCAGGGAAACACGTTGGCGAACGTCATCGAGGCCAACACCAACATCACCAACCTGCAAAGCGACGTGTTCCTGTTCAAGGCGTCGATCAGCGGCACGGTCAATCTGAATCTGTTCGGCGGAAACCGCGGCGGAATCGGTCTACCCGGACTCACGGTGCAACTGCAGGATACGAGCGGCGACATTTTGGCCACTACTACGACTGGTCGTGGCGGCACTTACAGCTTCAACCAGCTCAGCACCGGCAACACAAACCTGGCGCTGACTCCGGGCGTAAGCGGGACGGGGACCTATCAGATCGTCGTCGTGTTGCCGTCGTTCCTCGAGCAGATCGGCCAAGGTCCTGGAACCATCACCGTGGCTCGCGGCGGCCAGAACTTTCCGAACGTCAATTTCGAGGTGGGGCTCAATTTCAGCGGCACGAGCCCGCAATCGTTCCAGGCCGATTTGTCGTCATTGCAGTCGATCCTGACCGGATCAGGAGCCCAGTCGACCGTGGGTGGGACTGGGGGCACAACCGGGGGCAACACCGGCGCTACGACGGGCGTCACGGCAAGGGGTGGCACCGCGACGACGAATCCGTCGGCATTACTCAATGAGTTGGAAAGCGAATTGTCGTCCCTGCAAGCGAGCTGGTCCGGCACGGGCACGACGAGCGCAAATTCGGGCAGCTCGGCGGCTGCGTCTTCGTCCTCGGGGACGAAGAGGGGCGTGGTTGAGTCGACCGACTCAAGCGACCCCGGCTCCGGTGGCGCCGGGGGCTCCGCGCAACCGGCGACACAGTCGCTCGATGCGGCGTTCGAGGAGTTCGCGAAGATCGCCGACAGTTTGAAGTAGCTCTCCGGCGGTTCGAGCGAGATCCCAGCGCTCGAGGCCGTTGCGAGCCGGCCGGTTTCGACCCCCGAACCGACCGGCTCACTTTTTTTTGCCGGGGCCAGTCCGTCTCCGCCGCGGGCGAAGCCTGCTAAGATACAAAGCATCCCTGCGAATCGGAGTGATCCATGCCCGAAGTCCCCAAGTCCGGCGGAGTTGAAGAGCGGCTTTACGTGCCCGACCACGCCGGCTGGAAAGCAGCCATCAAGCAGGACTGGAACAAGGAATACTGTTACATCCAGCGTGCGGGCGAGGACTTTTATCACTTGCTCGTCACGGGCGAGATTTACCTGCAGCGCGGCACCGAGAAATACTGCCTGAGCTGCGCCCTGCGCCACGGATACATCACACACGAGCGAGCGTTCTGGCTACGGCGGCCAAGTTCCGTCGCCGCAGAACAAACGATCGAGCCGTCTGAGACCTAGCGGTCACCGGCTGGTCGGCTACGACTCGTATTCGGACAGCTCGGACAAATCGATGCCCGACGTTCCAGTCACGTTGCGTAGGGGAGCGGTTTCGGCCGCACGAGCGGCGGGTCCGCCCACAGCCAGACTACGATGCGCGAGGTGCGTCATCATTTCGACCGCCAGCAGGTCGGCTCTCGACATCACATGACGCGCGCTGCGGTTGCCCAGGCCCTTCACCAGGCTCTCGACGCAGCCCAAATGCAACTGCAACGCCTCGTGCGGCGGCATCCGTGCGGCGAGCAGTCGATCGGTCATTTCCGAAATCTCGGCCGCCAAGCTGCCGGAACCCATCAGGACGTAAGAACGCAACAGCGAGGCATAGTCGGCCGCGAACTGATGCGTAGCGTCCACTTCGGTTTCGACGGCGGCGGATTCGACCGACACGTCCTGGTGGAGGCGTTCGGCACGCGGGTTGGTCGGTTGACGCAAAGGATGCGGCAACGCTTCCAACTCGGCGATCAACTGTCGTTGGTGCGCGAGCAGTTGCTCGGATTCGTCGCGCTCACGCACGAGGCGGCGATGGTTGGCTGTGGTCAACGTGCGGTTCTCTCGCAGTAACACGCCGCGGATCAGCGAGCGCTTGACGACTCCGCCAAGCGAGGCAGATTCCCAACCGCGCGGCGAGACGAAAACATCGCAATCGCAGTTGCAGGCTTCGTTCCACTCCGCATCCGTCAGCAGGCGGCCGACGACAACCACCGGCTCGAGACAGCCGGCGGTCCGGGCGGCGCGGATCAGCCCGAACGGTCCATTATCGTCCGAGGGAGACGCGAGCGAGGCGGGCACATCGACGAGCAGACAGTCAAACTGCTCTTCGCGGAGACGCGACAAAGCGGCTCGCGGCGACGAGACCCAAACCAGCCGCGGCGGAGCCAACCCCACAGCGTTGAGTCCGACGGTGAGCAACACCCAAGAGGGTTCGCGCTCGCAAACGCACAACAAGCGCGGGGCTCCGCCCTGGTACCGGGCGGATGGGCTCGGATCGGCCACGTCTTCCGCTGGCTTGGGCGCGGACTTCAGAATGCTGCCAAAAGGTTCGGGCATGCGACAGTCGCTCGAGGCTCAGCGCGAATCCTGGCGAAGAGGATCGCTTTGAGCCCTGGACGATCAGGATTTTTTGTAGGAGAGCGAATCGCGAACGCCGCGGTGCGCCGGAATCCGGCACTGCGCGGACAACGAGACGGGAGAAAGGGCCGTCTTTTAGGCCCGGAGAGGCACCGTTGTCAAGACCGGGATGACGCGGCAGTTCAGGTGGTCTGGGGGCTCTCGATCGGCAGGTGCCTGATCCGCCGCCCGGCTAATGCGACGATGATTGCAAGAAGCCGATTTTAGATTGCACCGACCCGCTGGGAGCACTGGCGGACGACGAGATGGTTTAGCACTTCGTCGACGCCGGCCACGCTACGCGCCAGGTTGCAGATGTCGTGGTCGGTTTCGCCTTCCAGCACGCCTTCGAGGCACACGCCGTTGGGAATTCGGCGGATCACCAGCGAGGCGATCTGCAGCCCCGGCTGGGAGCGCAGCCGGCGATGCACGGCTTGCTCGAGTCCGTGCGGTGCTCCGATCAAATGGGGCGCCTCGGACTGACAAGCCGGCTCGAAAAAAGCGCGTGACGAGCCAGCTTCAGGGCGGCGGTTCCGCATCCTCGATTCCTTTCTGGGCAATACCGGCTGACGCTCGGCGTCAGTTCGAGCGAGACTCGAACATCAAGATTCTAAACCGCTCCCATTCAGTCTGCGAGCGTGCGGAACAAAAATCCACATCCTCGCGACGGATTTTGGCGATGGTTCCGCGCAACCCTTTTCTTAGTGATGCCCTTCCAAGGCCGCAGCTTAAGCATGTCTCGCAGGGCCGCCTCGCCGGCCGCGTATGGGGCACTGACCAAGAAGGCGATTCTCAGTAGGCCCCGCGTCCGGTGACGACGGCCGGAATGGTCAACAGCAGCAGCTTCAGATCCAGCAGCAGACTGCGGTTCTGGATGTAGTCCAGATCGAGCCGCACCTGCTCAGAAAACGGAAGGTCGCCACGGCCGCTCACCTGCCAGATGCACGTGATACCGGGCTGGACGTGCAAGCGGCGACGGTCGCGATCAGAATAAAGGTTCACCTCGGAGGGGACCGGCGGGCGCGGACCAACGAGCGACATATCGCCCACCACAACGTTCCAGAGCTGGGGCAATTCGTCGATGCTCGTCTTGCGGATGATCCGGCCGATCCAGGTGATCCGGGGATCGCGGGGGATCTTAAACGTCCGCGGATCGGCGTGATGGTTCAGTGCCTGCAGCTCTTCTTTCAGCCGCTCCGCGTGCGGGACCATCGAGCGGAACTTGTGGCACGTGAACTCCGCGCCGTCTTTGCCGACGCGCGTCTGCGTAAAGAACACCGGTCCACGATCCCAAAGCTTGATCGACAGTGCGACCAATGCCAAGAGGGGTGAGATCAGGACCAGAATCGGCAACGTGACGGCCAAGTCGAGGACGCGCTTGGCGATCAGGTAGCCCCGCAGGCTGACGTGAGCGGCCTCGGTCGTGTCGACAAACGTCTGCCAGGTGCGAAACTGAGAAGCATCGATCGCAGCATCCGAAGGATACTCGTGAGTCATTGGACTGCTCGACTCCTACTGTAAAAACCTGAACTCCGTCCAAGTCGCTACGGCGGAACAGGCAAAATCATTTTGCTGAACGTCTTCGAGCAAGCAGCAGAGACCTTTATCGCGCCCCGTACCACGAACAATTCCCTTGCTCGTGTGTATGTTTTGGCCCACTGCGGGTACGGAGGGATAAGCTAGGCGCTCTGCGGGAATACAGCTCCGGTAAAATTGGACTCTTGAGAAAAGTGTCTCCACACCCCGCAGTTTGACAAGCACGGACTTTACCAATCTACAATCACGCAGTTCAAGCGTTGGGGCGCAAACTCACCGTTTTTTTTCCATGCCCTCACCATCGATTCACGCGATGGAGTTCATTTTTCGCAGACGACCCGCTAGCGTTTGAACACTCCGGGCCGCAGAGACTGACAGCTGGCACGCACCGTTCTGGGGAGAAAGACGCTCGAAAAGCTCAGGGTCGCGGCCGTCTGACTCGTGGCACTCTCAGGATGCAGATCGAAGTCAGGCCCCCCTCACGCGGACCGCAGTCCGCCAATCATCCGCTCGCCAGCTGCGCGGCTCGAGGGCAGCGTCGCCGCGAAATCCGCTCACCTTCAGGACGGGCCCGGGACATGAGCAAGTGACGTTCCCAAAAATTGCCGCCATCATCATCAACTACAAAACCCCCGTTTTGACACTGGATTGTCTGGCGTCGCTTCAGCCGGAGTTGGCGGATCTTCCTAATTCTCGGGCATTTGTGGTGGACAATGCGTCAAACGACGGCTCCGTCGCCATGATGGAACGCGAGATAAAATCGCGGTCCTGGGAAGATTGGGTGGAGGTTGTTAGGTCGGAGCAAAACGCCGGCTTCTCGGCCGGCAACAACCTCGGCATTGCCGCCGCCCGGCAGCTGGGAGAGTTTGATGCTTACTTATTGACCAACAGTGACACGATCATCCATCGCGGCGCCGTCAAAGCGCTCGCAGTGGCATTGACGCGCTCTCCGAAGACTGGACTGGTCGGTCCGCGGCTCGAATGGCCCTCTGGTGAGGTCCAAGCGAGCTGCTTCCGCGCGATCAGTCCGGTGCGTGAGCTGGCGGCTGCAGCCAAGACAGGCGTGCTGTCCCGACTCCTTCAGGGCGACCTGCCGATTCCCATGGATCCGCGCGACGGTGCCCAGTACGAAACCGTGGAGTGGATCAGCTTTGCCTGCGTCCTGGTGCGGGCGGAAGCCTTCGCCGCCATCGGCCCGATGGATGAGGGCTTTTTCATGTATTACGAGGACGTCGACTACTCCTGCCGCGCTCGCGCGGCCGGCTGGCAAATTGCTTATGCTCCGGAAGCCCGGGTCGTGCATCTGCGCGGCGATCGCACCCCTCAGGAGTTTGCCCAGGAAGAGCGAAAACGCCGTCCGCGGTTTTACTACGAGGCGCGGTCGCGATACCTGGCTAAGCACTACGGACGCACTGGTCCGCTGCGGGCCAATTTGTGCTGGACATTGGGGCGGGGAATTTCGCTCTTGCGCGAACTGGCCTCGCGCAAGCCTCCACATACGGCCGCCAACGAAGCGGGGGACATTTGGACCGGCGCGTTTTGCGGCTTCTCCGGCCAGTTGACGGACTAACTTTGCGTACAGGCCGAACCGGAACTCAGGTGACGTCAAGCCAATCAAGCGACCGCGAAATTCGGTCCGCAGTTCGCGTCGGTTGCTGTGCCGAAGTGACCGATCCGGCCTGGCGTTGGCTGGCCGACGACCTGGGGCCGCCCCTGGCCCAGTGGACGGTGGTGCTGACCCGCCCCCGCAATCTCTGGGAACGGGTGATCAAGCGGCCCGCGCTCGCCCGTTATCGGGCCTGTCGCGAATTGGCCCGCGGTGCGGCTACTGGCAAGTTCGATCTGATTTTCACGCACTTACCCCTCACGACCTGTTGGACGGAGCTCTTTAGCTGGGGTCGTCGTCGTTGTCCACACATCGCGTTCGCCTTCAATTTCACCGATCTGCCGCGCGGCCGGCGGCTGGCCCTGATGAGGCGGGCCTTTCGCACGGTCGATCAGTTCATCGTCTTCTCGAGTTTCGAGCGCAATCTCTATAGCGAGTACTTCGGCATCTCCGAGGATCGCATCGACGTGATCCCGTGGCGCATCCGCGACCCCCGCGCCTCTACCGCGTTGAATCGCGACGCGACGTCAGCGACTGCATCCGGAGGCGCGGATCGGCTGAACGCCATCTGTGCCGTCGGCAGCCAGGGGCGCGACTATGCGACGCTATTTGAGGCGATGCGACTCGTGCCGCACATCCCGCTCGTTCTGGTGGCGGGGGCCAAGAACCTGGAGGGGCTCACCCCGCCCCCCAACGTCGAGGTGCGGCAAAACATTCCCCTGGCTGAGGCCGCGTCCGTGATGCGGCGTTCGCGATTTGTCGTCGTGCCTCTGCGGGATGAGCGGACGGCCTGCGGGCACGTGACGATCATTTACTCGATGTTTCAGGAGCGGGCCGTCGTGGCGACTAACTCGGCAGCGCTCGCGGAATACGTCGTTCCCGGCCGCACCGGCGTATTCGTTCCCCCGCAAGACGCAAGGGCTTTGGCCCGCGCCATCGAGGACTTGTGGAGCAGGCCTGACGAAGCCGCCCGCCTCGGCGCCGCCGGCCGTGAGTTCGCCTTGGCCAATTGCCTGGAATCGCAAACCGTGGCTTACATCGGCCGACTGATCGAACGAGTCCAAACGACGGGCCAACTTTAATTCGATACGAAGGCGCGATCACGACGGCGTTGGGCGTCGCTCACGGCCTTCGCTCGCCCCATCACGCCGAAGTGCTCGCGCCGCTCCCTACGCCAGCCGGTTGTGGCGGCCACAGCGCCCGCCGCGGGCCGGTCTTCTGCTGGGGCAGCGCGGCCTCGTAGGCCTCCAGCGGCTCGGGCTTCGCGAACACCGGGCGCAGCACGGCCCCGCTCACTCCGCCTATTACCGCCGTGATCACGGGGTTGAGCATCGCGTTCAGGATGTTGTCGATCGAATACAAAGTCAGAATCACGGCAAACGCGCAGATTGCCGCGAAGGAGGGATCACTCCACAAAGGGCCCTTCAGGCGCCACCACAGACGGATCGGCGGAAGTAGATAGACCATCGTCACAGCCGCCAGGCCGATGACCCCCGATTCACCGAGCGCGATAATCCACTCGCCGTCGGTCGTCGAGATGTCCTTACCGTACTCGTTGAGCACGCGACTGCGGCCGAAGCGGCCCCAGCCCCACCAGTACCGCTGCAGGGCTTTGGTGGAGAGGATGTCTTCGTTTTGCAGTCGAAACTCCAATGACTGCGCCCGCTCTCGGCCGACCGTGCTCTCGGCGATGTGGACCATTTGCATCCCGTCCCAATAGGAGCCGGCCCGCAGCATCGGATAGACCAGGGCCGGCACGCACAGGAACAAAATGGGCGTTGCGCGGCCGAACTTGCGAATCGCGAACAGACAGCCGAGCCCGGACATCATGAGGACGATCGCACCGGTCGACTTGCAAAAGATGGTCGTGACGAAGAGCGCGAAGATCATCCAGCCCGAGTCGCGCTTGCCGATCTTCTTGAGAGCGCCCGTGAACCACATCCAAATCCCCAGGATCGACGCGCTCGTCATCCACATGCCGAGCATCAATCCGCTGGCCATCAAACCCTGGGGCCGCCAGCCGCCGAGCCGGGTGCCGGAAAAGCCCCCCTCGACGCCGTAAAGAAACTTCGAAACCTGCGGGCTCATGCGGATTTCAAACCAGCAAATCGGAATGTAGATGAGCGCTCCAATGACGAAGCCGACGGCCAGGTCCTTTAGGGCCTCGGCATCAGTGAAGTAGACGCGGCCGATGAAGTACGGCATGCCCCAGGTGATGCACCGGTTGACCGACCACGACAACGAGTCGTACATGTCGATCCCTTCGACACTGTTCGTGACGAAGGGCATGAAGCACCAGATAACGATCGGCAGGTCGAACCAGCGAGGGCGGATCGAGAGCAGCGCGTCGATATCGAACACCATGGCCGCCAAGAGAATGCCTGCGCAGGTCGCTGCCATCTTCGAATAGTCTGGCAGGCCCGGCAGGTCGAAGGTTGCTGCGGGCAGAAACAGCCAGCCGGCCATGAATGCGGTGACGACGGCGCGCCGCGGCGGCAGCCACATGAACAGTAGCAGCACGCAGGGCACCCAGCCGAACAGGGTGATCGGAACCAGAATCGTCATGCGTTCGTTCTCGGCCGATTCGTTGCGCGGGTGGCCCCACCCCGGCGGCGCTCGACCACTGCAGCGTAGGTTTCGACCGTCTGTTCCGCAATCGTCCGCGGAGCGTATCGCCGGGCCACGTCGGACCGAGCGGCCTCGCCCAGCTGCGCCCCCCATTCCGGCGCGTCGAGCAAGCGGGCGATCTGGTTTGCGAGCGACCGCGGATCGCCGGAAGCGAACAACAAGCCCGTTTCCCGGTCGCGGACGATTTCGGCGAGGCCGCCGGAGTTGGCGACGATCACCGGGCAGCCGAGACTCAACGCCTCGACGGCCGTGTAGCCAAAGGTCTCATAACGCGAGGGGACGATAGTCACTAGTCCCCGCCGTCGAAACGCGTCGATCGCGCCCGGCGGCTGCTGTCCGTGGACAACAATCCGTTTGCGAACGTCCGCATCGGGAACACGGCGGTTGAGGTATGCGTCGAGAGGAACCAGTTCGCCCGCCTCAACGAGAAGACCCCGATCGGGCCCGACGAAATCGAGCGTGAGAGTCGGGCGAGCGGCCGCCAGGAGCGCGAACGCGTCGATCATCACGTCGCCCCCTTTGTGCCGATCAAAGCGGCCGACGAACACAATGCGGTTTCGATCGCAGTCAGACAGATTCCAAGCCGGGCCGCGCAATCGGCAATCGATGGGGGGCGGAATCACCTCCGCGTGCTCGAGCGCCAGTCCATAGTGCGCACGCGTTTGCACGAGCGTATCGCGCGACGGCGCCGTCACGACGTCGGCACGGGCGATGACCTCGCGCTCCAATTGATCTCGGCGGGCAAAAGCGGCGTCTTCCTTCATGCCTAGTGCGCGGCCGTTCAAAAACCACGGGCCGTGCAAGCGAACAACGACCGGCACTCGTCCCAACTCGATGACGGGCAGTGCCAAGCCCAGCGCCTCTTCAATCTCGATCAAGTCGAGCGGAAACCGTTCGACGGCAACTCGCGCGGCACGTGCCATCATCGTTAGCCGCGTGTTGAGCAGCGTGTCGGCTCCAAACAAGCGGCCGGCCTTATTGGCCACTCGGTTCCAAAGCGTGCGCCGCGGCAGGAACTGGGCGATATCGAGGATGTCGCCGGCGTCGGGCGCGGTTTGCTGCTGCTGGTCAGTGTTCGGCGCGACGTGCCATGTCAAAATCACCGGACGGACGCCCAGATCGCGTAGTGCCGCTTCAAGCTCGGCAGTGTGCGTGACGATGCCGTTGGGCGAGGCGCCGCGCGGCCAGTCCGGGGTCGACAAGCCCACACAGAGCGGGCCACATCGCGGGGGGGATACCGCATTCATGCGTTGAGACTGAACAAATCAGGGAACGAATCGCATGAAGACGAGACCGACGGCACAACCCGCCAGCGTCACGGCCACGGGCCAGAGTTCCCGTCCGAACCGCAAGAGCCCGGCCCGGTACAAGGTCGCATAGAGGACGACGAGCACCGGAGTCTCCGAAAGCGCCACCGCCCACACGACGCCCGGCAACCCCCACTGATAATAGGACAGCGGAACCGAGATCACGACCCAGACCGTGCGGACGGCCAGGCTAAACGCGATCGCCCGCGTTGCATCGATGGCGATGCAGCAGGCCGACAGCGGGTTGAACAGGCATTTCATCGCCGAGCGAATGCAAAGGATCTGAAAGATCCAGCCGGCTTCCCAGAACTTGTCTGACAAAAGAAGCTTCACGATCCCGGTGCCGGCCGTCATGCAGAATCCGAGCGCCGGCAAGTGCAACAGCTCCATCACCCCTCGCAGACGATAAAACGAGCGGATCAGGTCGCTTTTGGCCGTGCGGAAGGCCGAACTGTACGCCGGAAACAAAACTTGTCGCGACAGCCGCTGATTGAGCGAAGCCAGTGGGTCGGCCAGCTTGATCGCCAGCCCATAAACGCCGATCTGACCGATCGAGATGTAGCGCCCCAAGAGCAGCACGTCGAGCTGCCGGGCCGTAAAGTCGAGCGCGCTATTCACAAAGATCCATTTGCCGAAATGAAACTGCGTGCGTGCCGCGTCGCGCTCGAAGTGAAACCGGCTGGGCGGACCCGGCAGCGCCAAATGGGAGAGCACCAGCACCAGCACGCAGCCCACGGTCGCGCCGCCGGTAAATGCCCACACCGATGGCCACATCCAGGCCCAGGAAACGGTGACCAGAAATCCGGAAAGCTGCCGCAGGAATTCCAGCAGCGTCACCCGTTCGAGCTTCATGTGCCGCACGCACCAATGCAGCGCCGAGGCGTCGAAGCTGTCGATCAACACAGTCAGCCCGACGACGGGAATCAGCACTCCCAGAATCGGCTGCTTGTAGAACCAGGCGTACGGAAAGCCCAGGGCGCAGGCCAGGAGCCATAGCCCGACTCCCCGCACCGCTTGCAGGGTCCATGCGGTGTTGAGGAACGCCGGATCGTCGCCCCGCTGATCGCGAATGATAGCCGGACCGGAACCGGTTGCGGTGAAATTCGCGAGCCCCTCGAGAAAAACGTTCGCCAGGCGATAGAGTCCGTACGCCTCGCGATCGAGCAGTCGCGTGAGGACGACGCTGCTCACCAGGCTCAACGCCTGCCCGCCGCCAAAGCCCATCATAGTGACGGCGGAGCCGCGCAGGATTTGCGGCCTCCCGATCGACTGACGTACGTCGGCGGCGATGGTGCCAACGGTCGCAGTCGCGGCATCTGCGTCGGGCGCCGCGGCGGGACTGCTGGATGACCCCTCGAGGTTGTCGGTCGGCGGTCCAACGCCAACGGGGATGGACGGAGAAGATGCAGGCATCGAAGTGCGAAATTACCGGTCAGCGCGCCAAGAGTCCAGGGGTGATTGTGTCAAATCAACGATTGCCTTTGCGACGTGCGAATTGTGTCAACCACCCACGTTCTGGCACGAGTTTCGCGTGTCGCGTACAAATTCGCGCAGTCTTGATCTTGATTGTTTACGCGCGCGGCGCGTGATGTATTCTCAGCATCGCGCATCGCTTTTGGGTGCGGACGGCGAAGTCGGGACGGCTTCTGCGTTGAGACGGCGGCAATTCGATGCAGCAGGGACGCGACTGACATCAATGCAACTGGCAGTGTAGCAACTGGCACCGTTGCAACTGGCTCTGTCGGCATTGTAATTTCGTCCGCTAGTTGAAATGTGAGAGCGACTTCGCATGTCCCCCAATGATTTCTTGAACCCCATTGACCGGGAGGCTCTGCGCAGCACGTACGGAGGTCAAAACCGGTCCCCAATTTCGTCATCGACAATTTCCTTAAGCCGGACTTTGCCCAGCGCGTTGCCGAGGCATTTCCGCCTTACCAGCAGGCATTGGCGGTGGGGCGATCGTTCCAGGCGGTGAACGAAAAAGGAAAAGTTCAGGTCACGGATTCTGCACAATTCCCCGAGCCGATTCGGCAGTTGGACGATCTGCTGGCAGCGCCGGAGCTGCTCGATCTGCTCTCGTATGCACTTGATATTCCCGAATTACTGGCCGACTCCCAATTGGTCGGGGGCGGCATGCATCAGACGGCCGCTCGCGGCCACCTCGATGTGCACGTCGACTTCAATTTTCTTGAAGAGCGGCAGTGGCACCGCCGCGCCAACCTGCTGATCTTTTTCAATCGCGAATGGCCGGCCGAGTGGGGCGGCGAGTTCGAGTTGTGGGATGCGGACGTGAAGGTCCGCCATCACGCCCACTTGCCGATCTTCAATCGCTGCGTCGTGTTCGAGACCAACGAAATCAGTTTCCACGGCGTGTCGGCCGTCAAATGCCCGCCCGGCCAGGCGCGGAAGTCGTTTGCCGCCTATTACTACACGACGGCGGCGCCCGCGCACTGGTGCGGCCAGTCGCACTCCACGATCTTTCGCCCGCCCCGACGAGTTTCTCAAGGGCACGGTGGCGATGCCCGCCGAAAAAGCCAAGCGCTGGTTTCACGGCGCCCTGCGGCGGATGAAGCAGCGCACCTTGGGCTAAGCGGCCACTGAGTGCTAATTAAGAGCGCCAAATCAAGATTGGGCCAGGCAGGGAGTCAATGAAGCCAAATTATCTGGTGATCGGTGCGGCCAAATCTGCCACGACCACGATCCGCGTGCTTCTCGGACGCCATCCGGACATCTTCATGGTGCGTCCGGAGCCTCAGTTCTTTAACGACGATTGGGTCTATAAGCGCGGTCACAAGTGGTACGAGTCGCTCTTCGACGAAGCGAGCGATCGTCCGTGGCGCGGCGAAGGCTCGAATTCGTACACGATGCACGAGCGGTTTCCGCAGGCCTTCGAGCGGCTGACCAGCTTTTTGCCCAAGCTGAAGCTCTTCTATGTCGTGCGCGAGCCCTTTTCGCGGATCGAGTCGTTCTGGCTCGAGCTCCGCTCGCATCATCCCGACTACGCTCATCCCGATTTCAATAAGGCCGTCTTTGCCAACCGGGCCGATTTGACGGATGCGTCCAACTACCTGCGGCAGCTCGAGCCCTATCGAAAGTTTTACGGCGACGACTCGATTCACGTGATTTTCTACGAGGACTTTCGCCGAGATCCGGCCCTGGTGCTCAAGCGCTGCTTCGAGTTCCTGGGCGTTGATGCGAGCGTCGACGTTTCGGCGGGCAAGACGCGGCTCAACGAATCGGACGGCAAAACGATCGCCGCTCCCTTTCTCTCGCAGCTTCGCTCGATCCGCGTTTACCGCCGGGCCGTCGACCGCGTCCCCTTTTTCCTACGCGACACCGTGGCCCGAACCTTCTTCTATCAAAAAGTCACTGAGCGTCCGCAGTGGCGACCGGAAACGCGGGCCTGGGTGTCGCACCTGTTGCGGGACGATCTGCGGTCGTTCTTGACGCAATATGGGAAGCCGGCCGATTTCTGGAATCTCGAGCCCGCTCTCCCGGAAGAGCCTCCACGCGTGGCCGCCCCGGTCGAGGTCGCGGCGACGTAGCGGTCAGAAATCGTCCCGCGCGATTGCGGACTTACTGGTGAGACAATCCGCCCACCTATCTTAGTGGAACGCGCTGTATTCCTTGCCGAGCACCGACTGCGCCACTTTGAGCTTGAGGATTTCGTCTGTCCCCTCGTAAATACGGCAGACGCGGACGTCTTTCCAGTGTCGGCCGGGGCGATAGAGTTCCGAGTAGCCTCGTCCGCCCAGGACCTGGATGGCCCGATCGGCCGCTTCGCAGGCCGCATTGCTGGCGAAGTATTTCGCGTGCGCGGCCAGCATATCGGCCTTGTCGCGCAATTGCGCGTTCTTGCGGTCGGCGTTCGAGGCCTGTTTGGCGGCGACGGCCGTGAACAACAAGCTGTCGGCCGCCTGCCGGCTGATTTCGATCTGGGCGATGTGATCCTGCACGAGCTGATGCTTGGCGATCGGCTTGCCGTGCTGGTGCCGCTCTTTCGCGTACGCGATCGCCTCGATCAGGCAATCCTCGATCACGCCGACGCAGCCGGCCGCCACGCTCAATCGGCCGCTGATCAGCGTGGTCATTGCAATCCGGAAACCGTTCCCCTCCTCGCCCAGCAGGTTGTGGGCGGGCACCGGATGATTCACCAGCTCGAACATGGCCGTGTTGGAGGTCGGCAGGCCGAGCTTGGCCGTCAAATCCTCGCAATGGAAACCTGGCCCGCCCGTGTCGACGATGAACGCGCTCATCCGCTCCTTCTTTCCCTCGGGGTAAGCAAACGCGACGATCGTCTGGGCAATGCCGCCGTTGGAGATCAGGTACTTCACGCCGTTGAGGACGAAGTGGTCCCCTTCGCGGCGATAGGTCGACGTCATTTCGAGCGGATTTGACCCGGCGTCGGGCTCGGTAAGGCCGAACGCCATGATTTTCTCGCCCTTGGCAGCGGCGGGGAGATAGCGCCGTTTTTGCTCGTCGTTGCCCCAATCCATGATGGGCATCTGGCCGATCGAAATATGGCCGGAGAATAGCGTGCGCAGGCCGGTTCCCTCGCGTCCGATGCGGATCAGCGCCTTGGCGTACGTCGCCAGGTCGCAGCCCCGCCCACCGTACTCGGTCGGCGTGAGCATGCCGAAGAGGTTGTACTTTTTTGCCAGCTCGATCGACTCCGCGTTGAAGCGGTGTTCGAGGTAGCAGATTTCCTCGGTCGGCCGGACTTCCTGACAAAAGGCTTCGACGTCGGCCAACAAGGCGGCATTGGAAGTGGTCATAAGAGGTGCCGTTGCTGAAAGCGCGTGCGGAAAGAATTGGTTTGAGAACCGCTGTATGATACGAAGACAGGCTCAAGATACGAAGGGTACGTGATACGACGAGAGTCCACGGGGCCCCATTCCCAATCAGGTACCAATGCCAGCGCCAGCCGTGATGAGCGCTGGCCGTCTCTGCCTCATCGTCGAACTGTCGAACTATGTCGCTTAATCTTGCTTCGCTCTTGAGGAATTCGGCCGCTGCCACGCCGAAGCTAACCGCCACGATCGACGATGCGGGGCAGCTGACGTTCGCCGAGCTGGACGAAGCTGCGCGACGGTTTGCCGGCGAAGTGCGGGCGACGGGCGTCAAACCCGGTGACCGCGTGGCGCTGATGGTGCCGAACGTTCCCGGCTTCACGATCGCCTATTTCGGGACGCTCTACGCCGGCTGCGTCGTCGTGCCGCTCAACACGCTGCTCGTCGCGAACGAGGTCGCCTTTCAACTGGAGGATAGCGAGGCCCGTGCGCTGATTGTCCATCCGCAAACCGCTGCAGTCGCCATCTCGGCGGCCGAGCGTGTCCCCAGCTGCGGACAGATTTACACGATCGGATTCGACGCCACTGCCCTGACCGCCGACGCGAAGCGATTGGAAGATGTGATTCAATCGGCCCCGGCGTGCGACCTGGCTCAAACCGCCGGCGACGACACGGCCGTGATCCTTTACACCAGCGGCACGACGGGCAAACCGAAAGGCGCCGAGCTGACGCACCTGGGATTGTACTACAACGCCCAGCTTGTGGCCGAACGCAACTTCGGCCGCTGGCCCGACCGGATCGTCGTGCTGCAGCGGGGCGACGTCGGCCTGGCGTCGCTCCCGCTCTACCACGCGTTTGGCCAGACGAATATCCAGAACGCCTTGCTCTATGCCGGCGGTGCCGTCTCGTACCAATTGCGGTTCTGCCCGAAGGATGCGGCCGCCCGCATCGCTCGCGACCGCGTGACGTTTTTCGCCGGCGTTCCCACGATGTTGATCGCTCTGCTCAACGATCCGGAGGTTTCCCCTGATCAGCTGGCATCGCTCAAGTACTGCCTTTCGGGCGGCGCCGCCCTGCCCGTCGAAGTGAAGCAACAATTCACGCAGCGTTTCGGCCTGGCCGTACAGGAAGGCTACGGGCTCACCGAGACTTCGCCCTTGGCCTGCATCCAACCGATCGACGAAGCCGCCAAGGCGGGCACCATAGGCAAACCGGCCTTCGGCGTCGAAATGAAAATCGTCGACGATCAAGATCGCGAACTGCCGCGCGGCGAGCGTGGCGAAATCGTGATCCGCGGCCACAACATTATGAAAGGCTATTTCAAACGCCCCGAGGCGACGGCGGTTGCGCTCCGCGGCGGGTGGTTTCACTCGGGCGACATCGGTTACGTGGACGAGGACGGCGATTTCGTCATCGTCGATCGCAAAAAGGATCTGATCATCCGTGGAGGCTACAACGTCTATCCGCGCGAAGTCGAAGAGGCGCTCTACGCGCATCCCGCCGTCGCGGAAGCGGCCGTCATTGGCATCCCCGACGCGCGGCTGGGCGAAGAGGTCAAGGCGGTCATTGCGTTTCGACCGGGCATGTCGGCCACTGCCGACCAAATCGTGCAACATTGCAAAACGTTGGTCGCGGCCTACAAGTATCCGAGAATTGTCACAATCCTGGACTCGCTTCCCAAAGGCCCGACGGGCAAGATCCTGAAGCGGGCACTCCGCGATTAGTCATCATCCCGTGGCGCGCGGCACCTCGTTCGACTCGGCGACGAGCTTCGGCCGTCCCGCGCCGGCCGCATCGGGCGCGTAAGTCACGCCGCCCAAATCCGCGAGTCGCCGCATCAACAGGTCGGTGACCTCCCGCAACAGCGTTCGCGTGCGCTTGCAATCGTAGTAAACCGAAAGATCGATCGGATCGCCGTAGATCACCGTCACGCGGCTGCGGGTGTAAAAGGGGGCGACCATGTCGTCGCCACCCCTCGGCGAGTCGCGCAGGTAGATCGGATAGACCGGCACTTGCGCGTGCAACGCGAGCCAGGCGATGCCGGTGTCCCCCTCGCGCAGGGCCGTACCGTCGTTGATGCCGCCTTCCGGAAAGACGCCGATCAGGTCCCCCTGGCGCAGCCGCTCGAGCGCCACGCGAGCGGGCCCCATGTCTTTGCCTTCGCGGTTGACGGCGATGCACTGCATGGCGCGGGCGATCCAAGTCAGGCCGGGGATCTCGTAATACTCGCGCGCCATCAGGAAGCCGATCAGCCGGCACGGGCGGGCTCCCGATTGCTCGCCCAGATGGTTGTTCATCCAGATGAGGAGCGGGTCGACGGGGCTGCGATGGTTGGCCAGGACCAAGCCGCCCCCTTTCGCCGGAAACGGACAGCGCCGGTTGGCCCGCCAGTGAAACATGAGTGGCACATAGAGCCGCTCCAGCCCCCACAGGAACCATGTGCTGGGCTCGAATTTCGAGCGGCGAAATCGCCAACCGACGACCCCCGCGCCGATGGCCAGATAAATCAAAAGGATGAGCTTTGCGGAACTGTCCGGCGTCATTTTGCACCGAAGATTCCGAACGTGATGTCGAATGACAAAAGAAAGGCTCGTGAGACTGTCAGTTTAGCGCGGAAGCCACAACTCGGGCAACGGCGTTTTCGCGACCCGCATCGTGACTCACTCGGGGGCCTTCCGCCCGAGCAAAGCGCACAGCCGGCGCAAAGGTCACGCTCGGACGCGAGCCACGCTCGGTACCTTTGTTGTGCCGCGGATTTCTTCGCCATGTTGCCGAAACGCATCCTAGGTTTGGGGTAGCCAGAGGTTTTCTGCCCGCTGGACCCCGAAGGAGTGTGGCCATGCAAGTGATGGTCGAAGACGTCATGACGCGTTGCCCGGTGGCCGTTTCATCGCAAGCCACCATCGACGAAGTCCTCAATACCCTGGTTGCCGAAGGATTGGCGTGCGTCTACGTCACGAATCCCGAGAATCGCCTGGCGGGCATCTTGACCGATTACGACGTGCTCAAGCATCAGGTTTTGGGCGGAGACCGGCAGGCCACAGCCGAGACCCTGATGACCCGCAGCGTGCCGACCGTTCATCCCAACGAGAGCGCGGTCGCGCTGTGCCCCAAGTTCCGCGACGGATCGTTCGCCCGGATGGCCGTGGTCGATGACGACGGCCATCTCATCGGTAACTTGAGCCGCCGCGAGCTGATGCGGATGATGCTGGCCATGGAGCAAGTCGAGCCGCAGGACGTCGCACTGTCCGCGCCGACGTCCGCCGCTTCCGGCCGGAACGACTCGACCCGCCTCGTTCCCGCGCCGCGTGGCGTCCAGCTGGCGCGTAAGTCGCTCGCGACCGTTTAGAGCGAACGAACGCTCCGGCGTGCGAGTTTGGCTGCGTCTGACGGCCCAAAAGCCCGCTGATCGCGCCCCCGAAACCACCACTATCGAGCGGCCTGCGAGCGTTTGACGACGCTTCCCCACGGGGATACCATCGCGCTCGCTTCGGGAACTCGACTTTGGCCGGAAGGATCGACCGCTCATGGCTTCCCCCTCGCCCGCGTCGACTCGCAAGCGGGCCCTGATCAGCGTCAGCGATAAAACGGGCCTGGCCGCATTCGCCCAGGGGCTCGTGCAGCTCGGCTTCGAGATCGTGTCCACCGGCGGCACCCGGCGTTTCCTCGAAGAAAATCACATCCCTGTCGTCGACATTTCTGCCTACACGGGCTTTCCGGAAATCATGGAGGGGCGCGTCAAAACGCTGCATCCCAAGGTTCACGGCGCGATCCTCGGACGTCCGACCGAACCCGGCGACGCGGCAGCCATTCGCGAGCACGGCATCATTCCCTTCCAGGTCGTCGTCTGCAATCTCTATCCGTTCGAGAAAACGGTTGCCCAGAGCAACGTCACGTTTGAGGAGGCCATCGAGCAGATCGACGTCGGCGGACCGAGCATGGTCCGGGCCGCGGCGAAGAACCATGCCCACGTCGCAGTCGTCACCGATCCGCGACAATACTCGCGCGTGCTCGAGGCGTTGCGCGGCGGCAGCCTGTCGACCGAGTTGCGACGCGAGCTGGCCTGGACCGCCTTCGAACGAACGGCTGCCTACGATCGGGCCATCGCCAACTGGATGAGCACGCAGGTCACAGGGGGCGAAGGCAACGCCAAATTCCCCGAGCGACTGACGGTGGAGCTCGTCCGCAATGCCGTCTTGCGCTACGGCGAAAATCCCCACCAAACGGCCGCTTTTTACCGTGCCTCCGACGCCGAGCCGTCCACGCTGGCGCGGGCCGAGATCCTGCACGGCAAGGAACTCTCGTACAACAACCTGCTCGACCTCGACGCGGCCCTCGCCATCGTCCGCGAGTTCGACCAACCGGCCGTCGTGATCATCAAGCACAACAATCCGTGCGGCTGCGGTGTGGGCGGCACGCTGGCGGCCGCCTTCGCCAAGGCGTACGACGGAGATCCGGTGAGCGCCTTCGGGTCGATCGTGGGCGTCAATCGCCCGCTCGATTTGGCCACGGTCGAGCAGATGTGTCAGCCTGACCGCTTCATCGAGGCCATCATCGCTCCCGACTACGAAGCCGACGCCTACAAAGCGTTGACGACGCAGCCCAAGTGGGCCAAGAGCGTCCGTCTGCTCAAATGCCCGGCGCTGGGCGAATCGCGGGCCGCCACGCTCGAAGTCCGCTCGATCTCCGGCGGGGCGCTCGTGCAGGATCGCGACGAAACCGATCGCACGGGCCGCGGCGAAACAGAGTGGAACGTCGCCACCCAGATTCCGCCGTCGGCGGAGCAACTGGCCGATCTCAAGTTCGCCTGGATCGTGGCCAAACATGTCAAATCCAACGCGATCGTGCTGGCCCGTGACGGCGCGGTCGTCGGTGTCGGCGCCGGACAAATGAGCCGGGTCGATTCCGTCCGACTCGCCGCCGAGAAGGCGGAAAAACGCAGCCGCGGTGCCGTCATGGCGTCCGACGCCTTTTTCCCCTTCCGTGACGGCATCGACGTCGCTGCCCGCTTCGGCATTGCGGCCGTGATTCAGCCCGGCGGCTCGCGAAACGACGCCCAAGTCATCGCCGCCTGCACCGAACACGGCATGCCGATGATCTTCACCGGTCGCCGGCACTTTCGGCACTAGAATTCTTCGCGGAATTATCCGAAGGATCATTCGCGGCACGCTCTGCATCGGCCTGTCCTTGATAAGAACACGCCGCCCTTTCGGTGTGCAAAATGCCTGTGCCGCGGTCGGTCCGGCTCGCATGAGACTCTCTTCTCCCGCCTCGTGCCGGGCAGTCGCTCCCGATTTTCCGTCCGTGCCGAGGCGTCCGGTTATGAAGGTTCTCACGTTGGCGCCTCGCCGAACTGCCGTCTCGCAATTTTCTGGGGGCCGCCGCGTCCATTCGGGGAAACACTGCGCTTGAGGCAAAATGGCGAGCTATTGTCTGAGTGTGACTTCAACCCGATCGACCCGCAGCAACGACCACGCCCGTTTTGGCCTTTAACCGCGCTTTCGGACCCTTCGCCGATGCTTGCAACTCAATCTCAGCCGACCTTTGTCGATTTCCTGACGAATCGCCTGGCGCTTGCCGAGCATGACCTGCCGGTCCCCGGTGAGTGGGCCGACGCGGGCAACACCATCGGCATGCTCGCCCTGCGGATGAACCTGCTCTCCGTCGAGCAGATCGACCACATCCTCGAAATGCAGGAGCGGGAAGGAAACGTCCGACGGTTCGGCGAGTTGGCCGAGTCGCTCGGTCTCTTGAGCCATTCGCAGGTCGCCCGGCTCCTGGCCGTGCAAACGCTCAACCGCGAACTGGAATTGGGCGAGCGACTGGTGATGGAAGGCCGCTTGGAAATCGGCGACCTGGTCACGCACCTGAGCCAATTCATTAACGGCAAGAACGCCTAAGCTGCCGTTTGATTCAAAAATTATCGCGGCCGCGCGAAGCTTGGCTTCACGCGGCTTTCGCGTTTGAGGATCGGTCCAGGCGATCGTCGCTCGCCAGGTCCTGGATCCACTCGCTGCACAAGAGCCGCCCGACTTTGTGCTCGGTCTGCTTCTGCTTGCGAGCGTGCCGCAGCCGCTTCTCCGGTGCGATGGCCGCCGTCCCGTGGGCGACGTGGAACACGCTCTGCGCCATCTCCCTCACCGGAAAGACGGGCGTTTGATAGCCGGCATCCCAGAGCTGTCGGGAGATGGAATAGCCACCGCCCGTGTAGCCGTTGATGCCGCGAAACGTCAGCCCGCGTTCGCGAACGACGCGGCTGCGATACATCGCGCAGTAATCGCGGGGATAGTTTTGGACCTGCCACTTCACCGCCTTGCCCAGCCCAACCCACGACCGAGCCTTCGCCCCCGCAAACCCCACGGCCCGCTTCTGCCAGGCGTAGAGGGGATTCTCCAAGTCGAGCTTCCACGAGCCGCTCGCCGCGTTCTGCGGGCTGAGCTCGATTTCCCGCAGCAGCGGATCGAGCCAGCCGTCCCGCCGCACAAACACGTCCGAGTGCATCGTGACGTAGTACTCGCCCGTCGCTTCGACTAGGCCGCGATCCCAGGCCGTGAAGACGTTCTCGGGCCAGTTCGTGTGCACTTCCTGCGGCCGCTCGATCAGACGAATCCAGTCGAGCGAGCGCAGATAGCCAAGGCTGGCGTCCCGCGAGCCGTTGTCGACGACGATCACCTGCAGCGCATACTTCTGCGAGTGCCGGCGGATCGAGCGGAGGCACAGCTTGATGAACAGCTCTGCCTGCCAGTGCGGAATGCAGATCGTCACGGTCGGAGCAGACGCGGTGCGACCGGAAGTCATCGGAGGATTTCCAGGGGACGAGCGGCCAGCTTGTCGTGATGCTCGTCGGAAAATTTCTGCAGGTTCTTGCCGAAGGCATGCACGTGCACGTTGTCTTTCGTGTGGCCGAACCAGGGCTGTGTGTTGAGCGAATCCTCGGCCGTCTTGTGCCGGTAAATCACGTCGTACGCGGTCAACAGCATGGCCGTGCGAGTAACGCCGTGCTGGCAGTGCACCAGCATCGGATAGTTGTTCGGATCGGCCAGAATGTCGAGGTGCTGCTGCCAGACCTGCGGATCGAAATCGACCGAGTTCGGCAGCGGCACCGCATGCAAAGTCGCCCCGGCCGACGCCACGGCCTTTCGCTCGCCTTCCCATAACTCGGGCGTCATCTCGTCCGGATTACACAGATTCACGACGGAGCGAATCTGGTACGTCTCGATGATCTGGGCGAGCGCCTCCGGTGCCAGCCAGGCCGACCGGTAAACCATCCCCGGATCGTGGACGGCAAAGTGCTTGAAGCGGTGCGTCTGGTGGTAAATCCAACCGCCCGAAGCGGCGGCCGCGGCGATCACCACCACCACGAACGCGATCTGTCGACTGCGAGTCATTCGCCAAGTCCCAGTTGCACTGTTCCGCTGAGCAAGCGCCTCAGGCGCCCGGAAGGCGGCGAAATCTAGTGCAACCAGTCAATCCGGTCAACGGCAGGCAGGGGCACGCCCCTGCACCCGGTGCGGCCTGCGCTTCGCGGGCCGGCCGGGATCGATTGAGATGCCGGGCTCGCTTGGCGTTTGGCAGTCTAACGAGGGGGTGGCGCTGGGAGCTTGTCCGCCAAGTGGGGCCTGGCGGATTCGACTTGGCGGAGCCTCGGGGTCGATTGGCCGATGTGTCCCGATTTGAATCAATCCCGTCCCGTCAATCCGCTCCCGCTTTCAATTCAATCCAGTCCCAATTCAGCTTTCTCTGTAACTCCCGATTGAAGTTGGCTTTCGAGATTGGCCCGACTTTCGAGTGCCAGTCAGGCGTTCCCGTCCCGTCCCGTCCCGCTTTTCAGTCCGAGTCCCAATGTTCGTGTCTCAGTCCCCGACGTTGGAGTCCCGTCCCAATGTCGATTCAATCCGGTCCCATTCGCCGCGGTCCATCTTTGGACGGGGCCGGGAATTGGTAGGTAAGGTTCGGCATCAGTCGGTCATCTGATGCCAGAGCGCGAGATACCAGCCCACGAACGCATTGGTCTTTGTTGACCTGTCGCAGAAAAAAAGGAGTGGGCTGTACGTCAATCGCAGTGCCGCTTGGAGCCGCGGGTAGTCACCGAATCGCCGATAAATGCAATCCAACGGACCGACCGCGAGCGGATACATCGCAATCACGAGCGCGAGTCCCAACCCAAACCAGGCCCGCGACCGTTTGTTCGGCGCATCGCTCATCCCGACATCCTAGCGGCGACAATTTCCAACTCGAGCAGTCGAGTCCCAATTTTCAATTCAATCCCGTCCCACTTCAGGTTTCGACTTAACTGCCGAGGGACCTGAGCTTTAGAGGCTTCGCGAGTTTCGAGTCCCCAGTCCCGCGTTCGAATCCCGTCCCGTTGTTCGAGTCCCATTGGTGAAGTCCCGTCCCAATCTCGAACGTTGAATCGGCAGTTCTCCTCGACGTCGGGATCGGACAGAAGTCTGGACTACTGATGCGATGCCGGGGCTCCCCGCACACGGCGCTCGGAGCGACTTCCGCGTGCGCACCAGAGATCCATTGTGCACGAACCGGCTTTGCCAGCCAGATCAGTTTTCCAACCGCGTAGAAACAACTTCCGAAAATCCAACCGTGGTCATGGGAAGCGTATTGGTTTCCCCAAATCGGTAATGTGACCCGAAAATCCGAGTGATATGCCGCCTCCGGCGGCGCCTGTTTGCTGGCAATCCCACAAAAACAGGAGTCAGCCGATGGCCATGATGATCGCGGTTGAGCGGACTGCGGCGTCCGTTTCCGAGGTTAGCTCGATGGACCCCGCCCCGAGTGCCTGGCACATGGTTGGCGGAGCTTTGTTGGGCGGTGTGGGGGTCGGCTCGGTGGCCGTCATCGATGCTTTACTGCTGGAGCTGGCTGCCAGCCCGGCTCGGTTCTCGCTCTTCGCGGAGCTACGGCGCTCGGTCACGTCGCCCGTCCTGGCGTACTTCGTCGTGATCGGCTCGTTGGTGGGCTTGCTTTTCGGCCTGGCGTGTCGACCGTCTATACACTCTGTGTGACTCGGCCTGCTCGAGGACAGTCCAAATAAAGCTGCCGGAGTACTATTTTGTTCTAGGAGCGGCGTGTTTGAGCGTGGTCGCGTCGATGCGGGTCGCAACGTCGATCTAGTTTGCCGACTCATTCCCGCCGAGGGGCGGATGTGAGTCTGCCGGTTCTTTGCCTGTGTCATTGGCGCTCAAGCGCTCGAGCGACTTCTGCCAAAAGCCAGCCTCTGCCTTCAGGTCGTGCTCTTTGGCGAATTCGACAAGTGACTTGTAGCGCTTGATCGGGTCGGCGTGGCAGGCCCACCAGACCTTTTGCACGCACTCGGGGCACAGCCACATCGGTGCTCGGTCCGCTTCGCCCAACGAGTTCGATCCGTTCATCGTGCACTCGTAGGCGGTGCAGTGCTGGATGCCCAGCATGTGCCCCGTCTCGTGGACGGCGACGAGAAAAGTGCGACGGTAAACCACCCCGCTCATTTGCGGATTTTCCAGATTGCCGTAGCGGGCGATTGACCAGACGCCGACGCGGTCCGAGAGACTCGCTTGGCCGAAAACGAAATTCCAGCCCTCGCCAGGCCACAGGTCGGACGTCGTCAATCCGAGCACCGCCACGGCATCCTTTGGCCGTCGCGGTTTGAGCACCTTGTCGAGCACGTAGCCCGTGAGAATCTGTTCGTGAATGCCTTCGATGCGACGCGCCTTTGGCGGGATGACGTCGAGGCTGAGCGGCTCGAGAACCTTGGTGCGCACGTTGTAGTAGCGCCAGCAGGTCGGCTGTAGCTTTCGTCAATCGCTCTTGCGCGGGCGTGAAAACGCCGATCGGTTGCACGTAGATCGTCGTTCGACGCTGCGTCGGGCGGTTCGGGTTCGATCTGCGATATTTGTCGGCCGTCTGTCCGTCCTCGTGATGATTCGCCAGCCAATCCTCGGGGCCGGGCGCGATTTTGGTCCGATGCAGGGGGACCAGTTTTTCGGCGGCGATCCGAATCCGTTCGGGCATCTGCTCGAACATTGCCGCCGCGTCGGTCGAGAGTCCGTGGCCGCTGATCAGCCCGAGGCAGCAGAGACCCGCCCAGAAACACACTCGTTTGCGTGTCATCGACGTCATGGGTTGCCCGCCCTTGCCTCAAACCGCACTTGATCGCGATCCGTCCTTTGAATGCTACGCGAAACCCCGTAGGGCAAGCTGCCATGCCAGCTTGCCCCCTGATCTCCAGTCCCCTAGTCCAAAGGTATCTGAAACCGGAGACGGGAGGGGCAAGCTGGCAAGCTTGCCCGACGGGCGGATACCGGACCTGCAACAACCTGGTAAGACTTCCGCGGACCGGCGCCCGGGGTTTTGAGGCAAAGCCAAGTCGCCCACTGTCGCGCTTTACCCGCCTCTCTTTTGGACACTCCAACGGCCTGATTTGTTCACGTCTTTTTGCCCCGAATGCAGAGCGTATGACGGTTTTTGCACTCACCTCAGGGCGGCTGACGCCTCGGTGTCGTCGTGCGTCGACTTGGGCGTCGGCTCGCTCGCGGTTTTCGCGATGGGGTGAAAGATCGTGAACCGGCCGCTTTGCAGGTCGAGCAGGCGCAGTTGATCGCCCGACACGGCTTTCCGGCCGTTGGCGCCCTGGTGATAGATGTTGAGCACGGTCCCTTGGGCGAGGACTTCCGCGACAATGGCCGTGTGGTGCCGCGCGGTCATGGTATACGTGCTCGCGTCGTCTAGCGAACCGGTTAGAGTTGTGCGGGTGAATTGAATGATGTCGCCCGGGCGGACGTCTTTGACGTCGCCCTTCGTCTTGAATTCGGTGCCGACACGCTCCAGAACGAAGACCAGCTCGCCCCAGTTCAAATCGTCCGACCGCACCTGAGGTGAATCGGGCTTGGCGGCGTGCGGGCCGTGCAGCGTACCTCCAGCCGACTGCAATGCCGCGCCGACAAACATCGTGCAGGAGCCATTGCCAACCCGTTTGCCCTGGTGCCGCTTGCAGTACTCGAGGATGCGATCTGCCAATGGCGGCGGATCATCTGCTCGACAAACCGCAAAGCGGCACGCGACCGGGAGGACGACAGCCAAAAAGAACAGACTTCCAACCGTGCGGCGCGTTGCTGGCATCACTCTCTCCGCGAGTTTGAACCTTCACGCCAGTCTACCGGGCAGCGCACGCACCGGACAATCAATCCGTGAGCAGCGGAGAAGATCGTCTCGGCGCCGGGTCACCGACTAGCGATGCACCGTTGCGGCGAAGTTCGTCCACAGCGTGCCGAGCGGTGCGTGGGCGTAGTCTTCGAAGAGCTCTTCGGTGTAGGCTCGCCGATCTGCAGGCGGGCGTTGAGCTTTTCCACGAGCGTGCGGCGCGTGTGTCCGCTCGGATCCAGTCCAGGAACGCGGCCGCCGTCCCGTAGCCGTTTGAGATAGGTCTGTTTCCGGTCGATGTGCTGGCGTTTTTCCGGCTCGAACTCGAAATTGCGAATGTAGTCGGCGACTCCCTCGCCGATCCAGAAAAGGTCGGCTCCGTTTTTGGATCGCGGGTAGCACTGCACCACGTGCGTCAATTCGTGGATCACCATGCCGATGTCTTCGGGGTGCTTTCGCACCCAGGCGGCGCTAATCGTGATCTCACCCGCTTGCGCGTTCGTATAGGCCGCCCCGTTGATGGGGTCCTTGAACATGGATTGTGATCGTCTGCTCGGGAGGGCGGCCACCCGGGCTGAGCAGGTCGAAGATGATCGCGTACCAGTCTTCGCAGAGCTTTTTCACGCCGCCCGCCCACGCCGCGACGTCGGGCGCCCCGCGAAGATCGAGGACGATTGGTCGGCACGACCGGCTTGCGGTCCGGTGCCCAGCCGCCGCCGTAGAGCCGCGTGAAGTCGGCGAAACGCTTCGGCACTGTTTTGTTCCCGCCGCGAATTTTGAGCTCATCCTTCGAGAGGCGGATGGTGTAATCGCGCTCGTGATCCTTGAGCTCGACGAACTCGTCCGTGCGGCTCACTTCGTGAAAAAGGTGTATTCCATCGAAATTCCGCTCGACCCAGGCGGCCGACGCGGCTGATGACGACGCGTTCTTGTCCGTCGCTTTCTCGATTTGCGCCCGCAAAGAGCCGGCTGGCGATTCCCAATCGAGCCGCGTGCCCGCGTCTTTCCACACCCCGCCGGCCAGCCGCGTGAACTTGGGAAACTTTTTCGCGGCCCCTTTGCCGCCACGGAGGAGCAGCTTGTCGGCGTAGAGCCGCACCGTGTATTGCCGCGACGGGTCGAACAGCTCGATGAAGACGGGATTGCGCCTGGTTGCTGTCCGCAGCCCGCCGAGGACGATGAGCGCGAGAAGCGGAAGCGCGCCCCCGAACACGGGGACTCTCCATAAAGGGGTCAGCCGGTTGTCTCGTGTCGTCATCGCCGGAGGTCACGCGTATTATAATTCTCGACCGGGCCAATGGGGGCTTGCGGTTGTTTCAAAAGTGAGGCGGGCTCGGGCGGCTTCAACAGATTGCGAATTCAACGGATTGCGATCAACACGGAATTGATTTGATTGAATTTCCGTCGTTCAACCAGCTCGCCGACTGCCGCTACGGCAAGATGCTGTTCAACCGGAACGATCGCTACATCGGCAAATCGCTCAGCCTGTATGGAGAGTATTCGCAGGCAGAGATCGATCTTTTTCACCAGATCCTCAAGCCGGGATCTCTGGTGGTCGAAGTCGGGGCGAATATCGGGACGCACACGCTATTTTTTGCCCGTCAGGTCGGCCTGGAGGGTGCGGTCGTGGCCTTCGAGCCGCAGCCCATTGTTTTCCAAACCCTCTGTGCCAACATGGCGCTCAATAGCGTGACGAACGTGCGATGCTTTCAAAAAGCGGTCGGCGCCGAACCGGGAGAGATCCTGGTTCCCGCGCTCGACTGTACGCGCGAGGAGAACTACGGCGGGCTCTCGCTCGAAGGCGGTCAACGGGGGAACCAACCCCAATGGTCACGGTCGACAGTCTCAACCTGGCTGCTTGCCGCTGCTCAAGGTGGATGTCGAAGGAATGGAACGCCAGGTGCTTGCGGGGGCCGCGAAAACAATCGCGAAATGCCTGCCGATTCTTTACGTCGAGAACGATCGCCGCGAAAAAGCCGCCGCACTCGTGCATTTCATCGACGGGCTCGGCTATGCGATGTACTGGCACTTGCCGCCACTGTTCAATCCGGAAAACTTTCACCGCAATCCGGAGAACGTGTTCGGCAACACCGTATCGATCAACATGGTCTGCATCCACAAAAGCATTCCGCATAGCCTCGACGGATTTCGTCCGGTCCAACTCGATGCTCCGTCCTTGACCTGACGCGTCCGGAGCTTTGGGCGTCGATCGAAGTGCGCCAACTCGATGCAATACCTTCTGCCGATCACCAAAGTGATTCTCCTCGCGGAGGCATTGATCGTCGGTGTTGTCCTTTTGCACCGACATTACTCCCGGAAGAAACGGGTCCTTCAACGGGAATTGCCCTGCCCGAGCACCTCGCTGATCTTGAAGAGTTCTGCATTCAACAGGGTTTGGCTTGTTTGGTTCGGATCGGACCCGACTCCAGATCGTTCGGCAACATTTTGCTCGAATACGGCGACAGTCGCGTCGCGGTCAGAATCGTGAGAGATCGAAGCCAGTGGGAGGTTGGCGTCACCGCTCCGAAGTCCCAAAGCGGACCTTGGCACGACATCGGATTGCTGATGAATCTACTGCTGGGGTGCAAAGGACATCGTGCCGCTGGAAGAGGAAATCGCATTTATGAAGTCGTATTGGTTACGATCGTGGACCTTTTCTCTCCCGAGCGACAGGAAGCGACTGAAGCGAGTCTTCACGAATTAGGCACGGCTCGGTTGAAGCGACTAATGCCAGGCCTGCTTCCGTGAGATCGAGTGGTCGCGGGTCGAGGCCACACCAAAAAAGCGGCCCGGCGAAATTAGCCGGGCCGCTGAAATTGCGAGTGAGTTTCAGGCTCTAGGTTCCCGCCGACCTCTCGACCGGCGACTTCTGTTCCTTATCGGGTTTACCTTTTTCCGCCGTCTGTTTACCCGCGTGTTCTTTCGCCGCCTTTTCCTGCATTTGCTTGATGGCCTTTTGCAGTTCCTGGCGATCGGCGTCGTGCTGAGCATCGATCAGCTTTTGGGCGTCCGCCTTGGGGAAGGCGACGTCGTACCAGCCGATCATCATTTCTTCCCAGGTCTGATCGCCCCACCGAACGGCCTTCGACGGATCGGGATTGCAGAGATTGTTTTCCGAATTGTCGAAGTGGGCCGTGCAGAGCAGGTTCGAGCCGGCGGGGATCACCAGCGGCTTCTCGAGCTTGAACCAGTTCTGCCAGTTGAAGTCGTAGCGCGGCACGTCGAGCAGCACTTCCTTTTTGCCGTCCGGATAGGTCAGCTCGTAGCGGAAGGCTTTCCCGCGCATGTGCATGTGCGGATACATGCCGATGAAGAGCGTGTCCTGGGCGAACTTCTTCTGAGCCTCGACCTTGTAGTCCTCGGCCCCGGCGGGAATCTCGAACTGGAAGTTGGCCGTGTTGGTCGTCACCAGGCGGTCACTGACGGTCTTGCCGTCGACAAACAACAGGCCGATCGAGCTGCGGTCTTTTTGCGGGCGTCCGTTCGGCGTGTAGTGCATCTGGAAGATGAACTTCCAGCCGGCCGGCACGAGCTTCGCCATGCCGTCCGGAGCGAGGAACGGTCGCGTGCCCGGGGCAAAGCCACACAAGAGATCGCTGGTCGAGATGTCGCCGTCGCCATTTTCTTCCGGCGGCGCCGCTTTGTGCCCGGCTTTCTGGGCGGCGCCGGTCTTGGCCTTCTTGGCGCGGGCCAGACGCTTGGCGCGGTACTCGGCCCGCAGTTGCTCGACGGATTTGCCGCTGGCCTTGGCCTGGGCAAGCGCTGCCAACTGACGCTTTTGACTCGCGATGATGCGGTCGGCCGTCTGCGGAGGCGCGATGAACACGATGATGTGGTGCACCACGCTCGGATTTCCGGGCAGACACTGGGCGCTCTTGACCCACTTGTCCTCTTTGAAGCCCGGGTCGGCCACGTAATAGCGATAGGGCTCGACCCCTTCCGCCTTCACGTCGACGGGCTCCTTCGACAGATAAACGACCGCGTCCGGCTCCTTGTCGAGCAGCCAACCCTCGGTGAATTTCGGAGCGGGGGGCAACTCAGCGGGATTTCCCTCGGGACAGCCGGCTTCGACCCACGCGTAGATCATTTCCTTTTCGGCTTTGGTCAAAACGTTTTCGTTTGCGAACTTGCCATAGTGCGGGTCAGCGTGCCACGGCGGCATCCGCTGTTCGCGGACCACTTCGGCAATCATCTCGCCCCAGCCGGCCACTTCTTGATACTTGGTCATGGCGAATGGGCCGATTTCGCCCGGCCGGTGGCAATTGACGCAGCGGGCATTCAACAGCCGCGCGACCTGGTTGGAGTAGGTCACGGGCGCGTCTTTCTGGGGCGTGCGGATGCGGCCGATGAGGCAGCCTTTGCATTCGGTCGCCGCCACCTTCACCGGCTTGCCGGCCAAAAGATCGTCGACGGCATTAGCCAGATCTTTGTGCTTCAGCTGTGGCTGGGCATAGCCGACGCCGGCCCCGAACGAGAATTGATCGTCGATTCGACCCTGGTAGCGGACGGTTCCCAGTGCGTCGAGAACGAACGCTTCGGGCGTGCGCGTTGCGCCGAACTGGTCGGCCACCTTGTTGCCGACGTCTTTCAGAATCGGGAACGTGAGGTCGTTCTGCCGAGCGAAGGCGTCGATTTCGGTGATCGCATCCTGGCGGTTCGCGTCGATGCCGATCAACGCGACGCCTTTCTTCGCGAACTCGACCGACAGTTCCTGCAAGCGGTTCGCGTAAAGTTTTGCCAGCGGGCACTCGGTGCCCAAAAAGATGACGGCCACTCCCTTGTGCTGGGCGAGGATTGTCGCGAGCGAGTGCTCCTTCCCGCGGAAGTCCTGCAACGTGAACGGATCGATCTTGCGGCCGACAGCCGACTCGACGCCGAACGCGGAACCGGTCAGACCCACCAACAACGCTGCCGCGAAGACCAGCCGTCGCCCACGGAATTTGTGCATCGATCTCCCCTTCGTCTGCGTACAGATTGTCCGTCAACGCGCGATACGAACGAATCTGGCTGCCTGCGAGACTGGCACAGAAATGGTCCGATTCCCGGCCCGCCCAGACTTAGATTCTGATCCCCAGCATCCATCCGAGCGAATAAGGCGGCAGCCAACGTCCTCCTCGGCCATTCTACTACCGATTCGCCGACCCAACCAGATCCAAGATTGCCGGCACCGGCCACGGTACACTGCGCGAGGTTTAACCCGGCGGGCAAGCGGTTTGCCCTCGGCGGCTCGGGGACCCGGTTTCCCGATCGATCGGCGCAAATAAGAGAGACCGGCAAATTGCCGGCCTCTCCCGGAAGCGTTGACCTGCTGAATTCCGCCTCGCCTTCGCGAGAAGAACTGTTTCAGGCCCGCTCGAGGGCCACCCTGCTCCGTTTGCTAGTGACTCGATCCGTTGAGCGACGAGGTCGCGTCGTACACCGGCTTCTCGCCCGCGATCATCCGCGCGGCCGAGGTCGTCCGGGTCCGGGCCGTCGGCACGCCGATCACATCGTACGTACCGGGGACGGTCAGAGGAGTCGTG
Organism: uncultured Planctomycetaceae bacterium; assembly: GCA_963800135.1. Classification (GTDB taxonomy): domain Bacteria; phylum Planctomycetota; class Planctomycetia; order Planctomycetales; family Planctomycetaceae; genus DASPSM01. The sequence goes on from CAWCZR010000005.1 coordinate 45,948, forward strand.
TTCGGGATGGTGTTAGCCGTGGGCACCGGGCGACCGGCTCCCCACACCACCTCAGCACCGACCGAATCGGCCGTGTGATACAGGTATCCGCCATGACCATAGTATTCCGGCGGATGCAGAGCGCGGAACATCGGCTCATCCATGGCGTAGCGGGCCTTGGCCAGCTCCGTGCGGTGCTCGTCCATCCAGAATTGTGTCGAGCCGTTGAATTGGCGACGGAACCGTCCAAACTCGACGGCCGCATCGCGAATTTGCTGCTGCTGGTTCTCGGCGGCGGTCAGATCATCGGGCACGCCGTAGAGATGATAGGGACCCTCGAGCCCCAGAAGCGGTTCGCGCGAGTGACGTGTACTGTAATTATCCGTAGGGGCCGCGCTAGGCCCGCCATACATTCCGTAATCGACACTGGGTCGCGGCCGTGGACTGACCGGCGTCTGAGCGAACGCCGAAGTTCCCAAAGCACAGACACACGCGGCCATAATGAGCTTTTTCATAACACGCCTCCTCCGTTATCTGCTCCCCGCAGCCTTGCTGCCGCCGGTTTTTTGAGCCCACCTTTTATTGTTTCACGCTTTCGTTTTCACGGGTTCGTTTTTCACCTCGTCGGTTGACGGGGCTGAAAGAGGGAATTGCAAATCCCGCGCCCGCGGACCAGAAGAAGCGGCAAAAGTGTGACCGCTGGCGGACGATTTGTCGTACACACGAGGAAGCGCGCCGCCGCGGTGAAGAGCGCGCGGGGAAGGTGCGAGCGCCAGAAGTGACATCGTGAGCGGGAGAACAGCGAAGCGTGCCGGAAGCCTATCGTCACGCCGGAGCGCCTTCGGTCTCAAATTCGGCGGCGTTTACGGGCTCTCGTTCTTCGCTTCCTTCGCTTCTTCTTTCTCCGTCCCCTTCACGGGGACAAAGGTCTCGACCTCGATCATCAGCACCTGGATCGTCAGGTCGCCGATCTTGGTCTTCTTGGCATCGGGCTCGGTCGAGGGCTGCCGGGTGACGATGACATCGAGCGAGCGCGTGCGCTGGGTCGCCAGATCGTGCTGCACGATATCGACCCACTTCTCTTCGCCAATATCGTGCGTCGAGGCGTGCATTTGGGTCCGCGTCCCCTTGGCCATCGCGGAGTGATAGAAGTTGGCCGTGCGGCTGATCTCGTCGGTGCCTTCCAGCTGGATGTAATGCACGACGAGCGGCTCGCTGACGGCGGCCGTCAGGTTCGACGGCAGATCCTCGGGCCAGCGCAGGTGAAACTCCTTGATGATGTGCTCGCCGGGCCGCAACACGAACGGAACGTGGACGGACGGAGTCGGCGCGGAGCTGCTGCCCTTGCCCTTCTCGTGCCCCTGGCCCTTGGTGTCGGCCGTGCGCGACGATTTTTTCGCGGCCGCATCGTCGACTTTTCCCGCTTTGGTGGTGCCCGACTTCTTGTCAGCCTTCTTATCGGCGTTCTTATCAGTGGCCGCATCCTTTTTGTTGTCGGCGTCTTTATCGTCCCTGGCGTCGGCCGTAGCGTCGTCGCCCCCCGCCTGCGCCACTGCGGCCAGGCGCTCGTCCCAGTGCGTGACGAAGCGCTCGATCGTGTCGCGCCACTCGTACTGCATGTCGGTCTGACGTTGCTTCTCGGCCGCCTCTTCGGCCTTCTTCTCGGCGGCCGCGCTGTGGTGGCCACCGGGCGGCGTGCTCGGCGTATGGTGCCGCGCCTTGGGACGATCTCTGTAGACGACCGACTTCATCGCGATGAGAGCGCCCGGATCGAGCCACTCGGGACCGACGAGGTACATGGTGCCCGGCATAGCGGCCGCATTTGCGCCGCCCGCTCCGCCGCGCGCTCCGCCTCCGCCCATGCCGCCGCGACCCATTCCGCCCCCCATGCCTCCGGGCCGCATGCCTCCGCCCATTCCACCATAAGGCGCGCCCCCTCCGCCCTGGGGGTGGGGGGCGCTGGCTCCCGCGGCCACGTGTGAGGCGGGGTTATCGGGCTTGCCTAGTTCATGTGGAGCTTTTTGCAGCAGGTAGGTCCGCAATTGTTCGCGGGCCGATTTGAGAGGAATCGAGCCGACGGCAGTGAGCACTTGTTCGGTGTTGCTGCCGGGCCGGGCGAGCTCCGCCCCCAGCGCCTCGATGAACGCGCTTTGCCACAGATCACGAGCGACGAGGGCCGGATCGGCGGGGGTCGCGTTGAGCAACTTTTCCGTGAATTCCAGAATCAGCGCGACGGGATTGTTGAGCGCCTCGGCCGCGGCCGCTCGCGCCGGGCGCCAGCCGTCGCAGGGCCACCGGGAGGCGCGGCGGCGGTTTGCCCCTGGAGGGACGCGATGGGATTAGAACCCGGCGGGCCACCGCCCGCGACCTTCGCCATCTCGGCCATGAGGGCGGCGGCGGCCGCCTGCGGGTTCGGCGCCGGCGCCTCTGGTGTGAGCCGCAGCGCGGCCTTCAGGGCGGTCGCGTTCTGCTCCAACACCTGTTTTTGCAAATCGAAGCGGAGCACGTCGGGCAGCGCGTGGCTCCGCATCAGCACGACTTGCGCGGCAAAGCTCGCCGGGCTTGGCTTGATCAGCGCCGTTTCGATCGCGCTGCGAATGTCGGGCGTCACCTGATCGTGCACTTTGGCGACCTTCGCCCGCAGGTCCGGCGAACCGACGCGTCCGATCACCCGGACGGCATCGATGCGCACAGCCGCGCCGGAATAGTCCTTGCCCGCGCAGCGTCTCGTCGGGTGTCGAAATCAGCTTCACCAAATAGGCATCCGCGGTGGGCGACTGCCGCATCGTCAGTGCGACGAGGGCCATCTCCGCAGCCTGCTGATTGTGTCCGCCGAAAGTGATTTTCCCCTCGACGATCGCTTCCAACGGCTTGAGGGCGGCGTCGCTCTGATTCACCGCCAAAGCTTGAACGAGCGAAAAGACGGCCTGCGTCTTAGTCAGCGGCGGTCCCGGCGGTTTGGCCTCGGCCACGGGAGCGTCGGCAGGAGCGCCTTTGCCCTTGTCCCTCTTGCGCATGCGCATCTGCGCGGAGGCGGAGCCCGCCACCCACAGGGCCAAGAGCGTCGCGATGAACGCCGAGAGAGCCCAACGATGTCCCAACCCGCCGTCCGCCAGATTCCGCCAGCCAAAGCGCATGTCGCGTCCTCTGTTGTCTACTGTCGAGTCGTGTACGTTCGAGTTATCGCGATTCAGGGTGCCGTCATTTCGGTGCTCATTCGGCTCGGTTGTCAATCGGCGACGTGACCGTTGCTCCGCCGCCGCAGTCCGTCCGGCGGTTTGATGACGGCGGGCAGCGGTTTTTCTGCCGCCTCACAAACGTGCGTATCAGGAATGCCGATTGCGCGAGCGATCGAGCGGCCCCTCGATCGGTTCCGACGGTCAACCCGTTGCAGTCCGCATGGTGCCCGCGATTTTCCGCTTCTTCGCATTCTGGCTGCCGAAAATCTGCGGCACAACCGTGAATATCAGGAATACTTGCTGAGCCTGCCAGATGGTACGAAATGTGACCGCTCACCCGCCGCGCCGCGCGTTGGCCGCTCCGCGGGCCGTTTACCTAACTTTTCGCGTTCCCCATGCGAGAGCAAAATCCCATGCAGACCCGCCCCCTGCCCGATATCAGCGTCGATTTCATGACCTGGCTCAACACCGAGCTGCGTAAGCGGATCGACGCCGACGACGATTCCGAAACTCGCGGCCTGGTCAATCGCCTCAAAAATTACTTCGGCCGCCCCGTTGCGGTCGAAACGGTGGCGTCCGAGTTCTAGGCGGACGTCCGTTCACGGGAGCTCGAAGAGACGCCCGCTGAACGTTTCGCGGTCACCCCCGCGAACCTTGGACAGCACCAAGACCAGAACTCATCACGACCGGGACGAGGAGCGAAATGCCCTCGCCCCGGTTTGCGTGTTTTCAGGCCTCGCCTCTTTGGGCGCTGCCGTGCGGGCGGGCCGCCCTGCCCTCGCCTTCCTCGTCAGCGATTGGGCAATCGCGCATCATGACGGTGAGACGCCGATCAAATTCCGCCGGCGCCGTGCGCTCTCGTCACATCGGGCAGCTCTCCCTCGTGACACAATGACACAGGGCGGCGCTTCGAGCGACAGGAGGCTCCGAAAAAATAGGAACGCTCCGTTCGCTTCGCGGGCGGCCCGCTTGCAGATCTCAGCGTTTCCCACAATCGGCGACGGCCCCGACGCGCACGTTTGGGTGGCGACGGACGACGTCGGCACGAATGAGAAGTACGCCCACAGAGTAAGCTTAGCGCGATGAGCGAACAGCACCTAACGATCGGCGGCGTGCGAGTTCCCCGTTTTCTCTACGGGACGGCATGGAAAGAAGTCGGGACCGAGCGTCTGACCCGCCTGGCCCTGCAGAGCGGTTTTCGTGGCATCGATACGGCCAACCAGCGCAAGCACTACCACGAGGCGGGTGTTGGGTGCGCAATCGCAGCCGAGATCGCCGGCGGGCAACTCGCGCGTGACGATCTGTTTCTGCAAACCAAGTTCACTTTTCGCCGCGGCCAGGATCACCGGCTGCCCTACGATCCGCAGGCGCCGATTGCCACGCAGGTCGCGCAGTCGTGCGCCAGCTCACTCGAACATTTGGGCGTCGACGTCATCGACTCGTACGTGCTGCACGGCCCAACGCTGCGGGCCGGACTCGTCGACGCCGATTGGGAAGCGTGGCGTGCGATGGAGTCGCTCCACGCGAGCGGCCGAGTCCGATTGCTGGGGGTGAGCAATGTGAGCCTCGAACAGCTCGAGAGCCTGGCTCGCGGCGCGCGGGTGAATCCGCGGTTCGTGCAGAATCGCTGCTACGCGAGCCAGGGTTGGGACCATGACGTGCGGCAGTTCTGCCGCGCGCACGAGATCGTCTACCAGGGCTTCTCGTTGCTGACAGCCAACCGCGACATGCTCGCCTATCCCGAGATCGTTCGAATCGCCAAACGTCACGGACGCACAGTTGGCCAAATCGTGTTCCGCTTCGCGCTCGACGTCGGCATGCTACCCCTCACTGGCACGACGAGCGCCGATCACATGCGCGCAGATCTCGACATTTTCGACTTCGAGTTGACGTCCGACGAGGTCGCGACGATCGAAGGTCTGGCCACGCGTTGACGCCGAGCGAGAATGCGCCGGCTAGCGCGGTTCGGCCGCCATGAACAGGCCGTGTTTGGGGCGGAGCGTCACCCGAGCTTCGGGGATCACCGGTCGGCCGGGGATGAGGTTAAGCGACCAGCGGGACGTGACGGTCGCCAGAATCAGCACGGACTCGATGAGGGCAAAGTGGTTGCCGATGCAGATTCGCGGGCCGGCGCCGAAAGGGAAGTAGGCGTACGGGTGCCGGCCTTCGGACCGCTCGGGCAGGAATCGGTCCGGGTCGAAACCTTCCGGGTTGTCCCAGAACGCGCGGTGGCGGTGGGTGACGAATTGCGACAAGAGCACAGGCGCGCCCGCGGGAATGGTCACGTCGCCGATTTGGTCGTCCGCGGCCGTCATGCGGGCGAGCCCCCACACCGGCGGGTAGAGTCGCATCGACTCCTGAATGACTTGCTTGGCGTAAGGCAGTTTGGGCAAATCCTCGGCCGTGGCCGAGCGGCCGGCGAGCACGCCGTCGACCTCGCGCTGCAGCCGCGCGCGGACCTCGACGTGCTGGGAGAGCAGATAAAAGGTCCAGGTGAGCGCCTTGGCCGTCGTTTCGTGGCCGGCGAGGAAGAAGGTCATCACCTCGTCGCGCAGCTGCTTGTCCGACATCTGCGAGCCGGTTTCTTCGTCGCGGGCCGCCATCAGCATCGTCAGCAGGTCTTCGCGCGCGGCCGGCTGTGTTCGGTGCTGGTCGATGATCTTCTGCACGGCCTTGTCGAGGCGTTGGATCGCCCGTTCGTAGCGGCGGTTGCTGGCGACCGGCAGCCGTTCGCGAAAGTTCCAGGGCGAATGGATGCGTCGGCTGATTTCGTCGATGACGAGAGTGAGTGCCGCGCCGACGTCGCTGGCCTCGCCCGTGACGTCGGTGCCCAACAGCGTCTCGCCGACGATCCGCATCGTCAGACGCATCATTTCGTCGGCGACGTCGATCGGTTCGCCCATGCGCGAGGCGGATTCCCAGGACTCGGCCATTTCCTGCGTGGCCGTCACCATCGGAGCAGCGAATCCGGCGAGCTTCGGTGCGGTGAACGCGGGTTGCAGCAAGCGCCGCTGCCGCAGCCAGAAATCGCCTTCGCTCGTGATCAGGCCGTTGCCGACGACGTGCCGCAGCTTTTTGAAGCCGCGCGATTGCTTGGTGTAGTTGTCGCGATGCTTGACGAAGACGTGATACACGTGGTCCGGGTGGAACAGCGCGAAGGCCGTGCGCGGACCCAGCTTCAACCGGACGATGTCGCCGTATTCCGCGTGCACGCGAAGCAGGAACTGCGCCGCATCGCGCATCATTTCGCCGGCATGACCGATGAGAAAATTGCCCGGAGGCGTGGGCGCCTCGCGGGTTGCAACGGCAGGCCGCGGCGGCATGCGGCCGGCCACGGCGGTCATCCAAAGCGGCGACATGGTTGGGTCCCCTGCATTCAGTCCCCTAAATTCACCCAGCGAACGGAGACGATTGTAACACCGAGCGAGCAACCGCAGGACCAAGGCGCGAGTCCGCGTCAGGTTTATTCGGCCAGTCCGGTCGCGTTTATTCGAACGGCACGCCGGTCCGCCGGGAAACTTCCCGCAGATCGTCGACCACCGGGCCGAGCAGCGGAATGCCCTCGACGCGATTGACGGCTTCGGCCAGCCGCTCGGGATCGCCCGGAATCAGCGGGCCGTCGGTGCCGGGGGCGGGTTTTGTCGCGCGGAACGTGCGGATCCAGTCGTCGACTTGCCGTTTGAATTCCGTCGGGTCGATGAAGGCGGCGACGGACAGGGCGCCGAAGAAATGGCCGATCCCCTTGCCGACCTCGCGCTCCTGCAGCACCTTGAGCAGGATGAAGGGCGGCGTGAACGGACCCCAGTTGGCACCCGACAGCGGCCCGCACAACAAATCGACCATCGCCGACAGGCAATAGCCCTTGTGGCCGCCGCGGTCTTTGTCGGAGCCCATCGGCAACAGGGCCCCGCCGTTGTAAACATCGTGCGGATCGACGGTGCCGCGGCCTGCCGCATCGACGGCCCAGCCGGCGGGAATCGTCTCCTTGCGACGGATGGCGTTTTCGACTTTGCCGAAGGCGGCCGAAGTCGTCGCCATGTCGATCACGATGGGGGGCTCTTCGAGGGCCGGGAAGGCGACGGCGATTGGATTAGTACCCAGCCGCCGCTGTGCCCCCCACAGCGGCGCGACGATGCTGGTCGTGTTCGTCATGGCGAAGCCGATCAGGTCGCGTTTGAGCGCCTCCAGGGGGTAATACCCGGCGATGCCGAAGTGATTCGTATTGCAGACGGCGACCCAGCCGGCGCCGACTTTCTCGGCCTTTTCCATCGCCAGCTCATTGGCCCGCATCGAGACAGTCATGCCCAGCCCGGCGTCGCCGTCGACGGTGGCCGCGGCGGGTGAGTCGCGGACGACTCGGATATTCGGACGCGGATTGACGCGGCCCGATTCGATCAGGTCGACGTAGCTTTTCATCCGCGCGACGCCGTGCGTGTCGATGCCGCGGAGGTCGGCCACGATCAGGATGTTGGCCGCCTGGTCGGCGTCGGTTCGCGAGATGCCGAACGATTCGAACACGCGGCGGCAGAATTCGTGCAGGCGTTCCGGGGCGAAGCGATTCATCAAGGTTCCGATTGTTGTGGGTCGTCTACTCGGTGTTGTTTACTTTGTGTCGTCGACGAGGAGGTAAAAGACGTCGGTGCGAAGCTGGGTCTCGTCGTCGGTCCAGTGACCGTAGATTTCCCAATTCGGTCCGGCCAAGGTCCGGTGGTTGTCGGCCGCCCATTGGACGAGCCCCCGATGGGTTTCACCCAACCGATGATAGGCTCCGAAATGCGTGGCCGTCACGATCGAGCCGCCGGGCGTCGCGGAACAGATCAGATCGGCCGTGCTGGCAAACGGGGCGGTGACCTCCTGCCCTACTTCCAGGTTGATCACGCCGCTGACGTCGGCATCCAAGTAGACGGCCACGTTGCGTCCCCCTTTGAGACCGAGCTGCTTCACCAGGTTCCACGAGGTGCCGCAGGCCTCCGGCACGACGGTCTTCAACTCGTCGAGCCGAGCCCGGCGGCGGACGATGGCAATCGGTTGCGGTTGGACGCGACGCGTCTCGATCGGGGCGGTCATGGCGGCGGTCCTTCGTTGTGAGCTCGACTTACAGGTGCCGTCTATTACAGGTGCCGTCTAATGTTGTCAGTCGACTCGACGCCCGGCTATTCGTCAAGGCGACACGAACGGCCGGCGGTCTGGCGTCTCCTGCCCTGAACGTCTGATCCGGCCCGCTTGCCGTCGTCGGCCTCCGGCGAGAGCCGCCCCACTTCCCTGAAAGCCCGCCCACTGACTAAGATCGAATGATCGATCCAGAATCGCGTGATCGGTTGCAAGCACCCTGATACCAGGAGTTTTGCCGGCGTTTCCCCGCTCTTGCCAATGTCGCGCAAGTTGGTGATTGCTGCCTGCCGGATCGTTCACACCATCCGATTGACCTGCCTTCGATTGATCCTGCCTTCATTGGAAAGAAGTGAGTGCTGATGTCTGCCGACGTTTTGTCTCGCCGCGCTCTGGCTGTCACGCTGTTCCTGTCGATCATTTCCGCGGCGCATTCAGCGTCGGCGAATGACTGGCCCAGCTTTCGTGGGGCCGACCGCTCCGCCGTCTCGAAAGAGACGGGCCTGATGGCGAGGTGGCCCAGCGACGGGCCGCCCCTGGTTTGGCACGTGCAGGGCGCGGGCCGTGGCTACGCGAGCCTGGCGATTGCCGGCGATCGCATCTTTACGCTGGGCGATGGCCCCTCGAGCGAAAAAGATAAGAACGAATACGCCATCTGCTTCGATCGCCAGACCGGCAAACGGCTCTGGAGCAAGATGACCGGCAAGCCCTGGACCTCCGGGCAGCCGAGTTGGCAAAGTTCGCGGAGCACGCCGACCGTCGACGGCGACGTGGTCTACTTCCTCACCCCCTACGGCCAGTTGATTTGTTTCGACACGGCCGACGGGAACGAGCGCCTGGCGCAAAGGGATGAAGGAGGATTTTGAAGGCCGCAAAGGGGATAGCTGGGGCTACAGCGAGTCGGTGCTGATCGACGGCGATCATCTGATCTGCACCCCCGGCGGATCGCGGGAGACGATGGTCGCGCTCGACAAGAAAACCGGCTCCCTCATTTGGAAGTCGCGCCGGCCCGGCGACCGCGGCGCGGCCCACTCCTGCGTCATGATTTCCGACGTCGGCGGGACGAAGGTCTACGTGCAGGACACGGCCAGCGGGCCGATCGGAGTGCGGGCCTCCGACGGCAAGCTCTTGTGGTCGCACGCGATCGACCAGACGCCGGCCGTCATTCCCACGCCCATCATCAAGGGCGATCTGGCCTACTTCTCGATCGGTTACAAGCGGGGCGGCATCCTCTTCAAGCAGGTGCCTTCCGCCGACGGGGGCGTCGACATCAAGGAGATTTACGGACTCAATCCGAAGATGGCCAACAAGCACGGCGGCGTAGTGCTCCTCGGCAACTACGTTTACGGCGATACCGAAGACTCGGGCATTCCGTTTTGTGCCGAGCTGATGACGGGCAAGATCATGTGGAAGAAGCGCGGCTCGGGCCGGGGCTCGGCCGCGATGGCGGCCGCCGACGGCCACCTCTACATCCACTTCGCCGACGGCACAATGGTGCTGGCCAAGGCCTCGCCCAAGAGATACACCGAGGTCAGCTCATTCAAAGTTCCGGGCAGCGGCGAACGGCCAAGCTGGTCGCACCCCGTGATCCTCGACGGCAAGCTTTACCTGCGCGAGCAAGACCACGTCCTCTGCTACGACGTCCGCGCGAAAGGCCCCGGCTCACCGCTCGCCCACCGCTAAGCGAGGCACATTCCGGCGGGCGGCGAGCGCGTCACCGCTCGCCTGACCGGGGCAAGCTGGCAGCTTGCCCTACGCACGCATCGGGCACCGTCTTTGTAGGGCGAGCTGCCAGCTTGCCCGCCAACCGTCAGCGATCAGATTCCGGCGGCGGGCCGCCCGGGCCGCGCTCGCGTGGTCCTCGATCGCCCGGACGATCGTCGCCGGGGCCACCGGGTCCGCCTGGGCCACCGCCCGGGCCACGTCGCCCGCGACGACCCGGCGGGCCAACGCGTTGCCGCATCTCGTTTAAATGCTGCTTCTGCGCGTCCGTCAGCACCTTGTCGAGCTTTTCGTCGACTTCCTTCTGGAGCGCGGCGATTTGGTCCCTCTGCTCGGGAGTGAGATGCAGTTCGTCTTGCAGGAAGCTCGGCAGGATCTGCCCTGGTCGCGGCGGTCCGCCAAAACCCGGCCCGCCAAATCCCGGTCCGCCGGGGAATCCGAATCCGCGTCGGCCGCCGCCGTTCGATTGGTCTTCCGCGAGCAGCTTCGTCGCGAGGGCCGTCAACTCGTCTTTGGTGACCACGCCGTCTTTGTTGGCGTCGGCCCGATCGAATGTTCGCAGCATACGTTCGTCGGTAATTTCGTCGCGCGTCAGTTTGCCGTCTTTGTTCTTATCGAAGGACATCAGGCGCGCCACGAAGGCATCGACGGCGGCCGGATTGGGTTTGCCCTTTGGAGCTGCGGGAGGACCATCTTCGGGCCGGCCCGGCCGGTCCGGCGGTCCTTGAGCGAAGGACGCGGACGGCAACACGGCGCCACCAATTGCCAATGCAAGGATGCCAGCTGCGTGGCGGAAAATGCGATCGAGCGAGTCCATGTGAGCGTCCTCTGAAGAAACAATCGGAGCGGCCGAGCTGGGGTGCCCAACCAGAGTAACGGTCGGTTGACCGGATCCTCCACGCCGCTTTTTCACGGAGTGGCAAATTCACCGGCGAACCTGAAGTGCAGCTGATGCTGCTGGCTTCCGTCAGCTTAGATCCCGCCGCCGGCGTCTGGCGGCAGGCGATGGTCCATCGTCAGGGCCGGATCGTGCTCGCACGGCTTGCCGACCACCTTGGCCGGAACGCCGGCGACCGTGCAGTGGGGCTTCACCGACGTCAAAACGACGCTGCCGGCACCGATTTTGGCGCCGGTCCCGATCTCGACGTTCCCCAGGATCTTGGCCCCGGTGCCGATCAGCACGCCGGCCCGCACCTTGGGGTGCCGGTCGCCGGTTTCCTTTCCGGTTCCGCCGAGCGTGACATCGTGCAGCATCGAGACGTCGTTCTCCACAACGGCCGTTTCGCCGATCACCACGCCCGTGCCGTGATCGATCAGGATCCCCTGCCCGATGCGGGCGGCCGGATGAATGTCGACGGCAAAGACCTGCGAGACGCGGTTCTGCAGGAAGAGGGCCAGCGAGCGGCGATCCCGCGTCCAAAGCCAATGCGCGACCCGGTACGACTGCAGCGCCTGAAAGCCCTTGAAGTACAGAAACGGATGCGAATACGAGGTGGAGGCCGGATCGCGCTCGCGCACGGCTCGCAGGTCGGCCCGAATCGCCTCGCTGATCTGCGGCGACGCAACGAACGCCTCATCGATCACTTCGCGGATCAGCATTTCGGAGAGGCTCGGCCCGCCGAGCTTGCCTGCCAGGTGGAAGCTAAGCGCGTCTTCCAGCGTGTCGTGCTTGAGGATCGTCGCGTAGAGGAAGCTAGCGAGGATTGATTCACGATCGACTTCGCGAGCCACCTCTTCACGGATTGCCTGCCAGACCGGATCGTCGGCGAGCTGCGCGGGCGGCCGGCGTTTGGCGCGCTTACTCGGAGAATGTTCGCTGGCGACTGGTCCCATATCCATGTCTGGCCTCAACCCGGCTGACCTCAAGCGGAAACTGTGGGGAGCTTACCGACTGAATCATAGCAGCACGCGCGAGAAACACGAGTTGGCAGGCTGGGGGACGGAGGGGAACGCGCGCTCTGATCCCGAGGGAAAGAGGCTGCCGCAGGCGCTGGGTCCAGGGCCATGGCCCTGGCAACCTTACGGCATGACCAGCAGTGTCACGCTCGAGGGCCGGTCGTGCGTGTGGAAGACCCGTTCGGTTGCCTTTTGGTAGTCGCTGGCCGGGGCGCTGTAGATGTCGACGAACTTTTGCGGGTTGCGGTCGATGAGCGGAAACCAGCTCGATTGCACCTGGACCATGATCCGGTGGCCCGTGCGGAACGTGTGGCAGACATCCTGCATGTTGAACTTGATCGCGGCCGGCTGACCCGGCTCGAACGGCTCCGGTTTCTCGAAGCTCTTGCGGAACTTGCCGCGAAAGACGTCGCCCCGGACCAGTTGCTGGTAGCCCCCCATACGGACGTTGGTGGGGTTGGGCGTGGGATCGGGATAGTCGTTCGGGTAAACGTCGATCAGCTTGACGACCCAGTCGGAGTCGGTGCCCGTTGTGGAGACGTTGAGGTCGACCTTGATCGGGCCGGCCACGGTGGTGTCGTTGTCGAGCACGGCCGTCTCGTAGACCAGCACGTCGGGCCGCCGCGAGGCAAACCGCTGGTCGGCCGTCATGTACTCCTGCGTCATCCGCGTCGTGGTGGTTTCCTGGTAGTTGACGGGCCGTGCCGGATCGCTCAGGTATTCGTCGGCCTCGTTGGGGCTGGCCTGCGACGGCGCCTCGGTCGACAGCTTGCCGCCGGCGGACAGGTAATACGCGTGGGCTTGGGCCTGCCGGGGCGGCCAGTTTTCGTATTTGCGCCAGAGGTTCGTTCCCGTCTCGAAGACCCAGGCCTTGGGATGGTCGTAGTTGCACGCCCCTTTGAGGAAATGCTCAAAGAACGGGAACTCGATTTTTTCCCGGTAAAACTCCGAGGTCGCCGCGTTGAATTGCACGTCGCCAAGCTTCGACCCATCGCCGCGCGACCAGCCGCCGTGCACCCAGGGCCCCATCACGATGCGGTTGTCGGTCTCGGGGGAGTTCTTGAGCACTTTGCGATAGACCTCCAGCGCCCCAAACAGATTCTCGGCGTCGTACCAGCCGCCGACCGTCATCACGGCCGGCTTGATGTTCTTGATGTGGGCGCGGATGTTGCGAGCCTTCCACCATTCGTCGTAGTTGCTGTGCTGGCAGACTTCCTTGAGGAAGGCGGTCTCGCCTTTGAAGTAGCGTTCGCTAGCCTTGCTCAAGGGGCCGAAGTTCAGGAACAGGTCGTAACCGTCGGGCGTTTCGTACTGGAAGGTCGTGTCGAACTTCTTGATCGGCTGGGGCCGCGGCCGATCGAAGAACGGCAGGAAGTTGAGCATGTGGGCGATCTGCAGCGCCCCGTTGTGGTGCCAGTCGTCGCCGATGAACCAATCGGTGACTGGCGCCTGCGGCGACGCGGCCACCAGCGCGGGATGCGCGTCGATCATTCCCGTCACGGTGTAAAAGCCGGGGTACGAGATGCCCCATTGCCCGACCTTGCCGTTGTTATTCGGGACGTGCCGCAGCACCCAGTCGATCGTGTCGTAGGTGTCGCTCGATTCGTCGATGTCTTTCTGGCCGTTCTTTTGGGCGATGTACGGTCGCATGTTGACGTACTCGCCCTCGGACATCATGCGTCCGCGGACGTCCTGCAACACGAAGATGTAGCCCGACTTGTCGAACAGCTGCGAGGGGCCGAGCCGATCGCGGTACTCGTCCCCGTAAGGGCCGACGCTGTAGGGCGTGCGGTTGAGCATGATCGGGTACTTCTGGCTCTGGTCCTTCGGGACGTAGACCTCCGTGAAGAGCCGTTTCCCGTCGCGCATGGGGATGCGGTATTCGTACTTCGTGTACTTGGCCTTGATCTCGGCCAGATGCTTATCGTCGATAGGCCGCTGGCGCTGGGCCCAAGCGGGCGCCGCGGCACTGGCGACGACCAGTAGCGCGACGATCAGGCGGGCGGCTGGACAGGCTTTCGGCGTGTGGCGACGAGAGACGACTTCACGAAGAGGCAGCATGGGGTCGATTCTCCAGAGGTTGAGCGTCCAGCATATCGCAGAGGACGGGTCAGTTGCGCGCAAAATGGGCGAGCGGCGGTGTCAGCCCGCCGGTTCATTCTCCCGGCGACGCGGCAGCTCGGCCGCCCGCCCACGTCAGCGCGAAACAGTCCCCGTCCCGCTCAGTGACGGCATCACCATCAGCGTCACCCGCGACGCACGATCATGCGAGCGATAGACGCGTTCGGTCGCCTTGTGGTACGTGCTCGGGTCGGCGCTGTAGATGTCGACGAAGCTCTGCGGATTGCGATCGATCAGCGGAAACCAGCTCGACTGAACCTGCACCATGATCCGGTGGCCGGCGCGGAACGTGTGGCAGATGTCCTGCATTTTGAACTTGATCTCGGCCGGCTTGCCGGGCTCGAAGGCCTCCGGCTTCTCGAAGCTGTTGCGGTATTTGCCGCGGAAAGCGTCGCCGCGAACGAGCTGCTCATAACCTCCCATGTGCGTGCCGCTCGGATTCACCTTGGGATCGGGTGCGTTGTTGGGATAGACGTCGACCAGCTTGACGACCCAGTCCGAGTCGGTCCCGGAGGTGGAGACGTTGATGTCGACGCTCACCGGCCCCACCACTGAGACGTCCTGCGCCAGCGGCTCGGTCTCGTAATCCAGCACATCGGGCCGCCGCGAGGCGAACCGCTGGTCGGCCGTCATGTACTCGCGGGTCATCCCGGTTCCGATCATTTCCAAAAAAGGCACCGGGTGCGACGGGTCGCTGACGTATTCGTCGGACTCGTCGGCACTCTTCTCGGTGGGCGCCGTCGTCGACAGACCGCCGTCGGCGACGAAATAGTAGGAGCGAGCCTCGGCCTCCGGGGGCGGCCAAGTCTCAAACTTGTGCCACGTATTGCCGCCGGTCTCGAAGATCCAGGTCTTGGCCTCCTCGAATTTGCCCGTGTGCTTGAGATGGTGCTCGAAGAACGGAAACTCGATTTTCGACTGGTAGTATTCGGCCGTCGGCGTGTTGAACGTGACGTCGCCCAAGCGCGAGCCTTCGCCGCGATACCAGCCGCCGTGCACCCACGGCCCCATCACCAGGTGACTGTCGGTCGAGGGGCTGTTCTTGGCGAGGTTGCGATAAACCTCGAGCGCGCCGAACAGGTTTTCCGCGTCGTACCAGCCGCCGACGGTGAGCACGGCCGGCTTGATGTGCTTGAGGTGCGGCCGCAGGTTCCGCGCCTTCCACCACTCGTCGTAATTGGCGTGCTGACAGACTTCTTTGAGGAAGGCTGTTTCGCCCTTGAAGTAGCGGTCGCTCGCCTTGCTGAGCGGTCCCATGTGCAGGAAGAAGTTGTAGCCGTCGGGAGTGCCGAAATCGAACTTCGCGCCATAGTCCTTCACCGGCTTGGGGCGCGGCCGGTCGAACCAGGGCAGGAAGCTGATCATGTGGGCGATCTGCAGCGCCCCGTTGTGGTGCCAGTCGTCTCCCATGAACCAATCGGTGACCGGAGCCTGCGGCGACGCGGCCACCAGGGCCGGGTGAGCGTCGATCATGCCGGCCGCCGTGTAAAAGCCCGGATACGAAATGCCCCACATGCCGACGCGACCGTTGTTGTTTGGCACGTGCTTGATCAGCCAGTCGATCGTGTCGTAGGTGTCGCTTGATTCGTCGATATCGGTTGAGCCGTTCTTGTTTTCGATGTAGGGACGCATGTTGACGAACGTCCCCTCCGACATGAACCGCCCGCGCACGTCCTGTTGGACGAAGATGTAGCCCGACTTTTCGAACAGCTCCGACGGTCCGATGTGGCCGTTGTACTGGTCGGTCCCGTACGGCCGGCAGCTGTAGGGGGTCCGCGTGAGCAGGATCGGATACTTCTGGCTGCGAGTCTTGGGGATGTAGATCGAGGTGAAAAGCTTCACCCCGTCGCGCATCGGGATTTGATACTCGTATTTCGTGTAGTGCGATTTGACGTTGTAGGCCGGCTTGTCGCTCGTGGGCCGTTTTTCGGAGGAGGTGGTCCGCCGACGCTGGGCCCAGGCGGGCGTCGCGACTGTGGCGACGAGCGTTAGTACCAGGGCAGCGACGGAGGCGACGTGACGACGGTTCTTGCGGCAGGCGGGGCAGATTCAAGCGGACGGACGGCATCGGGCGAGGGTCTCCGGCAAGGAACTCAGGCAGGCGAGCGGCTCCAGGGGGCGTAATCCCAGCATAAAAAGCGGCGGTTCGATTGTCGTGGGTCGCCAAGCGGTTTTTTGCGGCTCGATCGGCGAACGACCGATCACCATCCCGATTTGTCGCGAAAAGCGGGGATCGTCTGACGGAGCCTTAATGGGCGGGCCTGAAACTGGTGTTGCGGTTTCACCGCTTACGGCCAAAATACGTCGCCTTTCCCGCATGGAACGGGCCGCGGCGCCCCGAATCACGGACGATTCATGAGCAGCAACACGCTTTCTCGCCCGAATGTCGGCCGGCTTCGCGCCGAGCTGGAGCGCGGGTTGTCGACGGTCAACCAGCGACCGCGCTTGTGGCTGGGCCTGCTGGTGCTGCTCTTGATCGCCCAGGTTCGTCCCTGGTGGATTCCGCAGCCCGACAGCCGCTGCTACCTGTCGATGGCCCGCAGCCTGGTCGAACAGGGGCGGATGCTGAACCTCGGGCGTGAGCATCTCTGGTACTTCCCCGGCTATCCGCTGCTCTTGACCCCGCTGTATTGGGTGAGCGAGCAGCCCGATTGGCTGATTTCCGCCTTTCAGTGGGTCGCGGCCGCCCTGTTGATGCTGGGCGTTTACCAGTGGGCCCGCCGCATCGTGCCGCAATGGGCCGTTTGGATCGCCGCCGTAAGCGCGGTGAACGCGGGCGTCTGGTTTCACGCGGCCCGCGTGCTGAGCGAAGTTCCCTTTATGTGCGCGCTCGTCTGGTCGGCCAACGCGGGGATTTCCGCTTACCGCAGCCGGACGATATCGCGGACGATCGTGCTCACCATCGTGGCCGCCCTGCTAGTTACGGTGACCGCCATCATTCGCCCGGCGGGACTGATGCTGGCCGTCGGCTTTGGGCTGAGCCTTGGATGGCAGGCACTGCGACAGCGAACGAGCTGGCTCCGAGCCGTCGCGATCACGCTGGCGCTGGGAGTGCCGGCTTCAATCGGCGTCGTCACCTTCATGAAGATCGAGCAGTCGACCGCCACCGAGGAGTCGGCCCGCACCTACTTGAGCAACTTCGGTGATTCGGCCCGCAGTCCGCTCGCCTCGTATCTCGAGGGCCTGCGGCTGGCGATTCGCGACAGCGGACGCGTCGTGATCCCCGGCATGTTTAAGGCTTACAACGAGACCGGTTGGCTCGACCCCAATCTCCTTATTTATGTGCCGGCCTGCCTGGTGCTGACGTGGGCCTGGTGGCGGCTGACGCGAGAGACGGCCGATCCCCTGCTGCTCGGCGTTCCCTTTTACGTGCTGTTGCACGTCGTCTATCCCTACGAGGCCGGCGCGAGGTTTTTCGTGCCGCTGTTGCCGATTTTCTTGGCCAGCCTGGCATTTCTCATCAAGCCGGGCGAGCGGCGGCGCGTGTTTGCGGTGGCGGCGTTTTGCGCGGCCCACATGCTGATCGCCGTCGTCTATTGGCTGGCCATCGATGCGCCCGCGCTGCTGCCGAGGCCCGCCGCGGAGAGGAAATCGCCACGATCAGTCAGCGGATCAAGGCCGACAACCGTCAGGTGGCGGCCGTCGATCTCGATGGCAACGACCTGCTGATGCTCGAGCTACAACTCGACCGCCAGGTGCCGTTGCGCGAGAAAACCATAACGGCTGACGACGAGTGGCTGGTGTCCGACCGGCGGCTTCAACCCGTGGGCCCCTATCACCTGTCGGCGACGACCGATTCGTTCGCGCTATCACGCCGCGCAGTCGGCGGGCAGAACGCGCCGCTGGCCCAGTAGTCGTCGGTTTCCGTGTGATGCGGCCGCGCGAGGGCGGCCGTTACGATGCGGATCGTGCGCCAGGGACGCTGGCCACCCGTTATTCCGAGACTTCGGCGGGGATCACCGGGTGGGCCGCCAGGAACACCGGGCAGTGCGCGTGGGTCAGCACGTAATTCATCTCGGAGCCGCACAGGCGCCCTCTTTCCAGCGGGCGTTCCTGCGGCAGCGGCAATACGATCAGCTCGTAGTGCCCGTCGCGCGCCATGCGCACCACGTCCTGTCCGTAGGTGGCGCCGAGTGATTCAACTTTGATCTCGCGGCCGAGCGTGCGGGCTCGTTCCAGGTCGCGTTGCAACACGCCGTTGGTAGACGCGTTGGGTTCTTCCTGCGGCGGGATGGCTGCCACGTCGAGGACGACCTTGCGATCGAGCATCGTCAGCACCCAAAGGAAGAGGTCGCTGCTGACGGGCGTGGCGTCGTGAATCAGGAGGACTTTGTCGACACCCACCCCGGCCGCGCAAGTCGGCAACCGATCGTGCGTGCCGCTCGCCGAACTTGGGAATGCGATTCCCGCCTTCCACGTCAAAATAAACGTCCCGGTTGCGGCTCAAGACCCGTACCGTCAGCCCGGGCGGCCGGCCGTCGTGCAAGCTGATCCAATAGAACGAGATCTGGTCGAGCTGCTCCTCGGCCGTGAACTTGTTCGACGCGCCGACCACCACCTCCTGGGCCTGGATCTCCTTGGCCACCCGCAAAATTGCGTGCAGCGGGCTGTTGGTGGGCACGATCAACGGCCGGACCTTTTTGCCGACCTTTTCCGCCCGCTCGACGACCGCGGTCATCAGCTGCTGATCGTAGGTATCCAGGTCGAGTCGGCCGGTGCCCGTCTCCCCGCCGGGGACCGTCATTTTCGCCGTCATCACCACGACGTCGGTCGTGTTGGGGTCGCTCTCGGCCAGCGCCTTCTCCAGCATGAACAAGTTGTGCGGCGAGCGGATGGCCACCAGCTTCCGATACGGCTTGGTCAGCCCAAAGCTCTCCTGTTTGATTTCGGGAAGCACCTGCTGGTTGAACTGCTCGAGATGCACGTGCTTGATCCCGCGGCGCTTCTCGTTCACCGCCTCGGTGACCACGAAGATCGTGAGGAACACCGCGCTGAAGGCGGCCCCGCTGATCGTGGCAACTTCCTTCGTCAGGAGATTGGCGATCGCGGACGCCAGCACGACCACCGAAATGATGCCGAGCCCGATCGGCAGCTCGTACTTGCCGAACTGGATATTGAAGGGGACTTTGAATTCGCGAGGCGTGTGGTCCTTGAAGCGCAGCACCACCATCGACAGCGTTTTGAACGTGAAACTCCACACGACGCCGAACGCGTATGCTTCGCCCAACAGGATGAAGTCGCCGCGGCTCGCAACGATCGTAAACAGCTGCAAGCCGACGATCAGCCAGAGGATCCGCGAAGACGTGCCGAAGCGGACGTGCGGCTTGAGGAACCAGTCGGGCAGCACGCCGTCTTCGGCCACGCGGTTGAGCACGCCGTTGGAGCCGATGATCGAGGTGTTGACCGCCCCCGACAGGATCAAGAAGCCGACGACCACCACGAAAGCGTTGAGCAACAGCTTGAGCGGCACCGGTCCCACCATATGCATCGCCAGGCCGCCGATAAAGTTGTCGTAATATTGGCCCATCCGCTCGCCTTCGGGGATCAGGATCACGGCCAGAAAGCTGACCGAGCCCGTGAGCAGCACACTGTAGACAAAGACGATAAAAGCCGCCTTTTTGAAATTCTTGAGCTTGGGGGATTCGACCTCCCGATAGACCTGCGCAAGCGTCTCCTCGCCGCTCATCGCCAGGATCGAATGCCCGAAGGCGATCACGACTCCTGCCAGGCCGATCAAAGTCAGCCACGCGGCCGAGCCCGAGTTCCGCAGCGGCTCGGCAATCGAGGGGAAGCGCCCCAGGAATCCCAGCGGATCTTCCTGGCGGCCGGTCACGGGGTTCATCTTGGGCACCCGCTCGCCCGTGTCGTTGACGGTGAACTTGGGATTGAGGTCGGGATGCCAGCTGGGCACTTTGTTGGGTGCCCCGTTCATCGCCAGCGTCACTCCGCTCCAAGCCAGGATCACCAAACCCATGATGGTGGTGGCGATCATGATCTTGAGCGCCTTGTCGCTCGATTCATGGATCCCCAGCATGTTCTGGCGGAAAAAATAGAGGGTGATCACGCAGGCGATCGCGACGGCCCCCCAGCCTTTGATGTCGTGTTGCAGCCCGACCGGGATGGGGACGTGCAGGTAGATGGTGAGCGCGTCGATCCCGAGGCCGCAGATGTACTGCCCCGCCGAGACGCCGCTAATTGGCCCGGTCAGGATGTAGTCGAAGAGGAGGGCGGAGACGGAGAGCTTGGCGACGAACCCCCCCATCGCCTCCTTGACGACGCGATAAACGCCGCCGCGCACGAACAGCGCGCTCGACTCGATATATACGGAGCGCATCGCATAGCTGAACAGCAGTACCCCCATGATGAACCACGGGGCCGCGGGACCGATGGCGCTCTCGACGATTGCCCCGATGTAGTAGGCCGTGCTCGCCAGGTCGCAGAGCACGACGGCCGCCGTCCGCCAGTACGAAATGAACGTAAACGTCACGCTGCTGATGACGATGACCTGGGCAGCGCGGATGGCCTTGGCGGAGGTGGTCGAAAGTCCCGCCGAAGAAGCACCATTGGACGTTAGAAGCGAGGGAGGAGACGAGGCCGGACCGGTCGTTTCGTTCGACACGAGAAGTTGGCGCCCCCTTTACTGGTGCGATGGCGGCCGCCGATTCGCGGTTGCAAAATGCCCGTGCAGCATCCGGCGGGTTGTCATTTTGCCCGGCTGGCCGCGGGCGGAATAGTCGCCCGCAATTGGCAAACGGGCAATTCTCCCGAAATTGAGCCGATGTCGTCAAGCAGGCGGCCTCTCATCCTGTTTTGCGGGCTGTTGGCCAAAGTCTCGGCCAAGCCGCTGCGGCTTTTTTGTGGTCGCGTGTCTGCGAGTCGCTTTAGAATGCCGACATGGCGCCCGTCGACGAGCAGCAGGAGCCGGCTTCTTTTGGTCCCCGGCAGTTTGCGACGACCCGCTGGAGCCTGGTGTTGGCCGCCGGTCAACGCAGCTCGCCGCAATCGTCCGACGCGTTGGCCACGCTTTGCGGGAATTATTGGTACCCGCTCTACGCGTATGTGCGTCGGCGGGGGCACGATGCGGACGACGCTCAAGACCTCACGCAGGCCTTCTTCGCGAGGCTCTTGGAGAAGAACGATCTCGCCGCTGCCGATCCGGGGCGCGGACGGTTTCGCTCGTTCCTGCTAGCGTCGCTCAAGCACTTTCTGGCCAACGAGTGGGACCGCGCTCGGGCCGAGAAACGGGGCGGCGGCCGCTCTGTCCTGTCGATCGACTTTGGGACCGCCGAAGAGCGATACCGCGCGGAGCCAAGCCACGACCTGACGCCGGAAAAGATCTTCGAGCGGCGTTGGGCCCTGCTGCTGCTCGAAAACGTGCTGTCCCGGCTGCACGACGAATCGGCCCAAGCCGGCAAAACGGACAGCTTCGATCACCTGAAAGGCTTTTTGACCGGCGAGCAGTCGGCGGTCACTTATCGCCAATTGGCAGCCGAATTGAACACGAGCGAAGGTGCCTTGAAGGTCGCCGTCCATCGCCTGCGCCGGCGTTATCGGGAGTTGCTGCGAGCGGAGATCGAGGAGACCGTCGCCGATCCGGAGGAGATCGACCAGGAAATCCGGGACCTGTTTTCCGCATTCGGCTCATAATCACATCGGAAAACGTGTAACCATTGCGGCGATTTGCTTCAGTAAGAGGGGCAGCCCCTATTCCGCTCGGAAATTCGGCCATGACTGAGGCCAGACGATGTCCGCAGTGCGGTGCCGAGTTCCGGTCGACGCGCCGGAGGGCCTTTGCCCGCGATGCCTGCTCGAGCAAGGGATCGCGGAAGGCAGCGGCACTCCTTCCAGCCGAGCGAATGATCCGACGCTCGCGCCGCGAACGACCAATTCGGGCGGCGCGGCGCCGGGTGCTCGTGTCCGCTATTTCGGCGACTATGAGATCCTCGACGAAATCGCCCGCGGCGGGATGGGAGTCGTCTACAAAGCGCGTCAGGTCAGTCTCGATCGCGTCGTCGCACTGAAAATGATCCTTGCAGGCCAGCTGGCATTGGAGCGCGACGTCAAGCGCTTTTATAGCGAAGCCGAGGCAGCGGCGACGCTCGACCATCCGAACATTGTTCCGATTTTCGAGGTCGGCCAGCACGAGGGACAACATTATTTCACTGTAGGCTACGTCGATGGCCCCAGCCTGGCTGCCAAACTCGAGCCCGCCGGCTGGGAGCCCAGACAAGCGGCCCGGCTCCTGCGGCAGATCGCCGAGGCGGTCCAATACGCCCACGCTCGCGGCATCATTCACCGCGACCTCAAGCCGCCGAACGTGCTGGTGGGTACCGATGGAGTGCCCCGGATCACCGATTTCGGCCTGGCGAAACGCGTGCAGAAGGATAGCGATCTAACCGCGACGGGTCAGATCCTGGGAACGCCCAGTTACATGTCTCCGGAGCAGGCGGCCGGCAAGACACGCGAGGTCGGTCCTCTGACCGATGTCTACTCCCTCGGCGCGATACTCTATGCCCTCCTCACCGGGCGCCCGCCGTTTTCGGGGCGAGACGTTCTCACAACGATTAGCCAGGTCATGTCTCAGGAGCCGACGTCGCCGCGGCAGTTCAATCCGCGGGTCGACAAGGACATGGAAACGATCACGCTGAAGTGTTTGCAAAAAGACCCGGCACAGCGCTATTCGTCGGCTCGCGAATTGGCCGACGATCTCGATCGATTCTTAAAATACGAGCCGATCCGCGCGACCAGTCGGTTCGCTGGAAAGCGCGTGGCGCTGGTGCCGGCGCAAACCTGCCGTGGCAGGACTCATCGGCGCCGTTGTCGGCTCGCTGCTGGCGGGTACCGGTTTTTCGACCTACTTTGCCATTCAGGCCCACGAAAACCAACGACACGCGGAGGCCAATGCTTCCGCCGCCGCGGACAATGCGGACGAGGCACGACACGAAACGGCCATCGCCGAGGCGGCCCGTGATCGAGCCGATCGGTTGGCCCAAGAGGCAGATTCCGCACGCCAGCGCGCGGAGAGTGCGCGGCATGCCCTTCAGATTCGATTGGCCCTCGGCGACTGGCAGACGAATGACCTGCGCGCGGCAGAAGATTTACTGGAGGGCGCGGACGCGCCGTTCCAGCACACCTGGGAACATCGTTATGTCCGCGAACTCTGCAGGCGCAAGGCCCCGCTGGTGAAGACGGTGGGCGGCGTGCCTGTCAGCGTGGGATGGTATGGCGCGGGCGCCGGCAAATTCATCGCCACGCCGGGGGCTCAGACGCCTCGGTTTCCGACAAGCTGTCTGGCGATGAGCCCCGATGGCCGTCGCGTCGCTACCTGGAATTTGTCCAGAACGGTCGACGTGTGGGATCCCGCGACGGGGCAAACGAGAATCCGCCTTGTTGGACACCCGCGGACGGTTGGCAGCGTGGCCTTCAGTCCGGACGGCAGGCGGATCGCTTCGGGAGGTGATGACGGAACGGTGAAGGTTTGGGACGGCGTGTCGGGTAGATGCTGACCCTCGCGGGCCACACGGGTGCCGTGCGCAGCCTGGCTTTCAGCGGCGACAGCCAGCACTTCGCCTCGTGTTGTCAGGGAATCAAGGGGCAACCCGCCGAGGTCAAGGTCTGGGACATCACTTCCAAAAAGCAGCAAATCTCAATCGAGTATCGGCCCGACGCGATTGATCCCGCAAAGCGAAGCCTCGGTCTGTTGGACGGCAGTGCGAACGTCAATGTCGCGTTGAGCCGCGACGGTCGGCACGTTGCCGCGTCGATCGCGGAGGCCACGGTGAGAATGTGGGACGTCGACACCGGTAAACTGGCAACCTCGTTCGACGCGCACGCGGAGGAGGTGACAAGCCTCGCGTTCACTGATGACGGCCAGCGAATCGCCTGCGGGAGCGCACACGGAATCGTCGCGATCTGGAAGACGGCGACTCACCAGCAGCAGTTGACTCTTCCCGGCGGCGAGTCGGAAGGGACGGTCGTCAGCCTGGCATTCAGTGGCGACGGCCGACGTCTCGTCTCCGGGTCTGCCAATGGCTCGGTCAAAGTGTGGGACGCGACAACGGGCCAGCCGAAGTTCCGTCTCAAGGGGCATCCTCTCCTTGCCAAGGCCGCGTTCGGCGGCGACGGCCGGCTCATCGTCTCGGCGAGTATGAGCGACAACATTTTGAGCGACATTGCGATGTGGGAAAACGGAACGCTGACCAAGGATGTGTCGAAGATTCCCCTGACGTGGGAGGCCAGACAATGGGACGCCGAGACGAGCCAAGAGAGGCTCGCTTTTGCAGTGGCGGCGGCCGCGACAAACCAGCTGTCACTGAGTGGCGACGGCGAACGTGTTGTCTCCTGGACTGCGAATGGAACGGTGACTGAGTGGAGCACTCGAGCGGGCCAGCCGCAGTCGTCCTTCAAGATAAAGCCCGCGAACGAGCGGATTCGGGCGCTCACCGGCCGGATTCTGGCGCTCGGCCGGGATGGCCGTCGTCTGGCATCGACCGACCTGGATCGGAAAGTGCGCCTGTGGGATGTAACGAACGGCAAGCAAACGTTCGTGCTCCCCGATCCTCCCGGGCGTTTCCTCTGCGACTTTCGATCCCGATGGCCGTCGCCTGCTCAGTGCCAGCGACAAAACTCTCAAACTGTGGGACGTCGAGACCGGCCGGGAACTCCTGGCTCTAACATCGCCCACAGTCATCGTCGGCGTGACAATCAGCCCGAACGGTCAACGCGTGGCGTCGATGGGTACGGACCGGACCGCACGTCTGTGGGACGCGGTGACGGGGCAGTCACAGCTTACCCTCGCGCACTCAGCGGCGCGCTTGCCGTTACGAGCGTACGTGAGCGCCCTGGCCTTTAGTCCAAACGGCGAGCGGTTGGTGAGTACCAGCGACGACGCTCTGCTTAAACTTTGGAATGCCCAGACGGGGCAGGAGCTCCTGACATTCAGAGGGCATGGAGCCGTTGTGCGTGGCGCGGCGTTCAGCCCCGACGGTCAACGAATTGTCACCGCGGCCGACGACGATGCGGTCAAGTTGTGGGATGTGTCGACAGGCCAGGAACTGCTCACGTTTAAGCTTCCTCGACGCGCCGTCAGCGTGGCGTTCAGCCTGGACGGGCAACGTATCGTTTCCGCGTCGGCTGACGGAACCGTGCGAGTTTGGGACGCGTCCGATGGTCAATCGCTCCAAAGCGCTCACGCTCCAGGGTTGAAGCCTGTGATCTGACTCACAAGCGGTGAGAGGAAGGGCGTCTCGTCTGTTTTTGTCGGGTGCCGGCAAAAGTCCCGCAAGTCGAGTAAGAGTCCCGGAACCAATCGGCGTCGGCCCAGGCTCCTATTCTCAGCCGGCCGCACCGAACGGACGCTTACCACTACAACGTCCTTGCTTGTTCGACCGGGACGACCGTTAAATAATCACAAACCCGCCCCGTCCGGCGGGATCGGCCCTTCGAGATCGAACGATCTCCGTTCAACGGCCCGGACTTGCGATTCATGGCACACGCTGGCCGCGACCTCGGACCTCCGGCGCTTTCTCGCAGCCTGAATCTGCCGCAGGCCATTTCGCTCAACATCGCCAACATGGTCGGTGTCGGGCCGTTCATCACCATTCCCCTGATGTTGGCGGCCATGCCGGGGCCGCAGGTTATCTGGGCCTGGGTGGTGGGCGGATTGCTCGTGCTCTGCGACGGCCTGGTCTGGAGCGAGCTGGGGGCCGCGCTGCCCGGCAGCGGCGGGTCGTACCACTTTCTCAAAGAGATTTACGGGCGACTCGACCCCACCTGGGGACGGCTGATCCCTTTCCTTTTTGTCTGGCAGTTCCTGTTTAGCGGGACGTGCGAAACGGCCTCCGCCTACATCGGGGGGCTCAAGTATCTCGAGTACGCCATTCCCGGCCTCGAGGAGACGCTCGCTCGCTGGCACGTGCCCGGCGGCACCCACACGCTGGCGGCTGCCCTCAGTGTGGCGGTGACGATCCTCTTGTGCCGCAACATTCGCGTGCTCGGCCAACTGAGCGTGTTTTTCTGCGTGGGGATCCTCGGGGCCCTGCTCCTGGTGATCGTTTCCGGCCTGCCCGATCTCGACTGGCGCCTGTTGCGCGTCCCAGCCGGCACCTACGACGTGCAAAACGCTCCCCACTTTGCTTGGGGATTGGGGGCGGCGATGACGATCGCCATCTACAACTATTTCGGCTACTACAACATCTGCTTCCTGGGAGACGAGGTCAAAGACCCCGGTAAGACGATTCCACGAGCCGTCATCAGCTCCGTTTGGATCATCGGCATCCTCTATATCCTGATGACCGTCGCCATTATCGGTGTGATCCCTTGGCGGGAGGCGGCCGAGTCCGAGGCGGTCGCCGCCGACCTGGTGTCCCTGGTCTTCGGCCCGCATTTGGCGACGGCGTTTGCCTGGCTGGTGGTGTGGACGGCGCTGGCGGGCGTGTTCGCCATGTCGCTGGGCTATTCGCGGATTCCGTTCGCTGCCGCCCGCAACGGCGACTTCTTTCGCGTGTTCGGCACGCTGCACGCCGGCGGCTTTCCAGTCATCTCGATCATCTGCCTGGGAGCACTGACGACGGCCGTTTGCTATCTGCAGCTTGGCGATGTGGTCGATGCGGCCGTCGCCGTCCGCATCCTGGTGCAGTTTGTCGGCCAGATTGTGGGGCTGCATATTCTCCGTACGACGCGACCCGACGCCCGCCTCCCCTTCCGAATGCGGCTTTACCCGATTCCCAGCTTCATCGCGTTGGTTGGCTGGCTGTTTGTGCTGGCAACGCAAAAGCCGTTGGTCCTGGCGATTACGGTCGGAGTCACGTTGGCCGGCGGGCCGGCGTTCTGGATTTGGAAAGTGGTGGAAAATCGACGCGTCCCGGTGCCCTGAAGCCGGGACCACAAACCGCAAGGGCCGAGCGCACTCAACAGCGAACCGAACGGGGAGAAGCAACATGGATCGCGTGCAACAATTGGCCGATCTGCTGCAGTCGATGACGGCCGTCGATCTCGCGCCGCGGTTGGAGCGGGGCATGCCGAAGTACCCGGCCCATCCGCACCTGATCATCGATCCGACGGTGACGCACGCCCGCAACGGTTACTACTGCCAGACGCTGTCGATGCCCGAACACATCGGTTGCCACGTCGACGCGCCGGCACACA
This sequence comes from uncultured Planctomycetaceae bacterium, assembly GCA_963800135.1. GTDB lineage: Bacteria > Planctomycetota > Planctomycetia > Planctomycetales > Planctomycetaceae > DASPSM01. The sequence goes on from CAWCZR010000005.1 coordinate 73,100, forward strand.
CGGTCCCCAAACTGATGGATTCAACCGTCGATACTCTGCCCGTCGATCAACTCGTCGGTCCGGCCGTCGTTTACGACTTCTCCCAGCGCGACTTGCAGCCGGGCCAGGCGCTGACGGCCGACGACTTTTTGGCATACGAGCGCGAGCACGGCGTGCAGGCAGGAGCGGGCGACATGCCGCTGGTCTGCTTCGGCTGGCACCGCCGGCACTGGAGTTCACCCGGTTTCTACGAACGCAACCAGCCGGGGATGGACGAAAAGGCGACAGTGCTGTTCGCCGAGCGCAAAGTCCGCGCGGTGGGGGCCGACACGATCGCCTGCGAGATTCCGTTCGTCAAAGGCGTGGCGGGCGACGCGCCAGGCCACCGCAAGCACTGGCTGCCCAACGGCATCCTGATTGTGGAGTGCCTGGCCCAACTCGAAAAACTGCCGCCGCGCGTGTTCCTCGTCGCCGCGCCGCTGCCGATTGAAAATGGTTCCGGCTCGCCGCTTCGGCCGATTGCGTATTTTTGACTCACCTCGGATCCGGGTGTTGATTGTCCGCCGTAGCGATACGCGATCGATCGGCGAAGCGAAAATGCCGACGCGAGGAACTCGATTAGATCTTGCTCATCTTGCGCCGGGCGACATTGCGACCGCATCCGCTTTGGCAAAAATTGGTCGACCGAGCCGAGTCTGGCCAACAGCGATTTGTCGGTGCGGGGGTCCAACCAAGATGCGCCGGTTTTACGAGAGCTTGCGCACGGCAGTCCGCGATTTGCGGCGGAATTTATTGCGTTCCGCCCTGACGTGTCTGGGAATCGTGATTGGCATCGCGGCCGTAATCGCCATGATGGAAATCGGCAACGGGAGCGCGGCTGCCGTCCAACAGACCATCGGCTCCCTCGGCGCCAATGTCTTGCAGGTCGAGCCCGGCGCGAGCTCCTCGAGCGGAGCTCGCATGGGTGCCGGCACCACGCTCACTTTGTCGCCCGGCGACTGCGAGGCAATCGCCCAGGAGTGCAGCGCGGTCCGCTGGGCAGCGCCGGGGGTCGATTGCCGGATGCAAGTCGTCTACGGCAACCGCAACTGCGCCCCCTGGAAGATTTTGGGCACCAGCCCCGAGTATTTGATTGTCCGCGACTGGGCCAATCTGGTCGAGGGCGAGTCATTTACCGACAGCGACGTCCGCAATGCGACCGGCGTGTGCCTCATGGGTCAAACGCCGGCTCGCGAGCTGTTCGGCGACGAATCACCCGTCGGCAAGGAAGTTCGCGTGCAAGGGACGATATTGAGGGTGGTCGGCGTCCTCGCGCAAAGGGGCGAACATGATGGGCGCGGATCAGGACGATGTGGTGATCGCTCCGTGGACGACCGTGAAATTCCGGATCAATGGCACGAAGCTGGCGTTCGCCGACCTGAACGCCGCGCTCAACCCGGTCGCAGTGGCCAACCAGGTCAATACTCTCAACAACCAGTATTCCCCGCCCGTGCAGCTTTATCTTCAACGCACGGCCGCCCAGACGGCCGATCAGCCCCAACCGGTGCGGTTCACCGACCTTGACGACATCTATCTTTCGGTCGACTCCGCGGAAGAGATTCCGCCAACGATCGACGAAATCACGCAATTGCTTCGGCGTCGCCACGGGCTGCGCGAGGGGCAGCCGGACGATTTTTCGATCCGCGACTGGACCGAAGTCTCGAAGGTGATGAGCTCGACCGGTACCCTGATGACCAAGTTGCTGTTGTGCATCGCACCGATTTCGCTTGTGGTGGGAGGCATCGGCATCATGAACATGATGCTGGTCTCGGTCACCGAGCGAACTCGCGAGATCGGAGTTCGCATGGCTGTCGGCGCTCGATCCAAAGACATCCGCCGCCAGTTTCTGGCCGAGACCGTGATCCTTTGCCTATGCGGCGGTTTCGCAGGCATCGCGTTGGGCCGCGGCGCCTCGTTCGCCATGACCGCGCTCTTGCGCTGGCCGACAAGCCCGTCACTGTCGGCGGTGCTGGTCGCCGTCGCCGTGGCCGTGAGCGTCGGAATCATTTTCGGCTACTATCCGGCTTGGAAGGCGTCTCGCCTCGATCCGATTGAGGCGCTGCGTTACGAGTGACGCCGCCGATTTACGATGGCGCTCCAGGCGCGGTTGCGGCAGGCAACTGTCACGGCGACTTTTCCCAACTGACAGCTGGCAGACGATCGCCCAAGTTCAACGAATTTGTGCGGACTACGCATCTTGAGGGCCTAGGACTGGAGTTGGCAAAAAGGGCGATTGACAGTACAACTCTGTCCACGCCGCTCAGGATCTGTACAGCGGCGGCCTTCAGCACCTCCCGCCAAGACCCCCTTCCTCCATTTTCCTTCCGTCCGACTTCGGCGCCAGCCTGAGTCCATACTCATTCTCCAGCCAAACTAACGCCGGGAACACGCGGCTCTTTCGAGCCGACACGGAGCCACCGCGCTCACGCCTCCTCGTCTGAAATCTCCTTGTGCGCGAGTCGTCGGTCATTGAACGACTCAGGTTCGACTTGCGCGATAAATCCGAAACAGTGACTGCGTGCTGAACTCCCAGCAAAATTCGACGCAGGGCCGATCGGCGTGTCGATCGATCGCTGGCCTTTGCGCGTTTCTGCTGGGCCTGTTCGGCAGTGTCTCGTCGAGTGCGGCCTCCGACCCTGGCGTCCCAATCACGAGCGGTTCGTCGTCTGCGAACTCCTCGGCGAGCGGCGACGCAAAAACGTCCGCGCCCTTGACCAGTCTAACGGGGACGATCGCCGGCGATTCGGCGCTCGATCAAACGCTCTTTGCGAACGAAGAGTCTCCGGGAATTGTTGCCAGTTTTGCGCTGGTGCCAGGCAACACGCCTCCGACCGCCAACCAGGTTCCACCAACCCCGGATGCGCCCGCGGCCGCAAGTAACCTCGCGACGGACTCCGCCTCCGGTTCAACGGACAAGGACAAGAAGACGGACGATGACAAGCTTGGCGACAAAGACAAAAAAGATGAATGGAACCTGCTGCCCAAGGGTTGGAACTTCCACGCTCAGACCACCATCATCGACGATTTCCAACCCGGATTCGGCGCTCTGTACTCCGGTCCCAACAGCCTGGGCACGGCCCGCGACCGCGAGGGCACGATTACCGCGGATCTTTTTCTCGGCGCGCCGTTATGGCAGGGTGCGGAGTTTCACGGGGATTTGCTGCTGTGGCAGGGCTTCGGCCTGAGTAACAGCTTCGGCCTCGAGGCCTTTCCCAACGCAGACGCGTACAAAGCCGGCAGCGAGAGCCCCAGGTTCATGTTTTCGCACTTCTTTGTTCGCCAAACGATTGGCCTGGGCGGAGAACAAGAGGACGTGGCCGACGGCCAATTCACGCTGCCCGGCAAGCGGGACGTTTCGCGGCTAACGATCACCGCGGGCAAGTTGAATATGGCGGAGCTTTTCGACCAGAACACCTACAACCATGACCCGCACACACAGTTCATGAGTTGGGCGAGCACCATGCTCACCTGGGATTATCCCGCGGATACCATCGGCTACACGACTGGACTTGCCTTCGACTTGAATCAGCCGAATTGGGCCGTGCGCTATGGATGGTTTCAATTGCCCAGCCTTCCGAATGGTTTTACATCCGACGACCGGATCTTCATGTATCCCGTCGAACCCGGGGAGGTCACCTCCGACGGGGACTTTTGGAAAGAATGGGGAATGACCACGGAAATCGAGCGCCGTTGGCGCATCGACGATCATCCCGGCGCCATCCGGCTGCAGGCCTGGGTCGATCACGGTTTGCTCGCCAGCTTTAACGCGGCGACCACGCTTCTCGTCGCCTCCCCTCCACCGGCCAATACTCCTCCGGGAGCGGAAATCACCATCCCAGGCGCCGCCTTCAGCTACCGTTCCAAGTACGGCTTTGGGGTGAATTGGGAACAGGAGATTGCGAAGAACGTCGGCACGTTCGGTCGGGTCGGATGGCAAGACGGCGAAACTGCGGCGGCGGCGTTCAGCGACGTCGACTGGACGGTACAGCTAGGTGTGAGTGTCAAAGGCGGCGCATGGCACCGTCCCAACGACACCTTCGGTCTTCTCGGGAATTTGGCCGGTGCTTCGTCCGACCAGCAGGCCTTCCTGAAGGCCGGCGGCACGGGCATTCTGAACGGCGACGGCAACTTGACCTACGCCTGCGAGAAGTCCTTGGAAACGTATTATGATTTTGGCATCGCAGCGGGCTGTCGCCTCGCGTTCGATTACCAGTTCTTCGCTGACCCGGCGTTCAACAGTGACCGCGGCCCCGTCAACGTCTTCGGGGCACGTCTCCACTGGGAGTATTAGTCCTTCGAAAGCTCAGAAACTGGGCCGCACGAGATGATCCGCAGCGCGGCCGAATTCCTCTCGACGCGTTCTCGCAGCCGCGATATCATCCGGCCCCTTCCTGTCTCACTGCCGAATTTCTCAGCGTTCAATTTCCCACCGTCGAATTTCTCGCCGTCCAATTCCTCGCTCTCGAATTTCTCACCTTCGAATTCTCTTCGCTTCCACGCTTGAATCCGGGCCTGTTCCACTCGCCGCCTCGCCTTCCCTGCCCCTTCCAACTTCCCGTCTGAAGATTCCGGATGAAGCTCCATTTCGCCAAGCGCCCTGCGCGTGACGAGTCCCGGCGCGCGCGCCACGGATGGATTGTGGTTGCCTGTGCCGCCGTGATGGTCGGCGCATTGAGCGTCGTCGGCTGCGCCGATCCGCTCTTCCATCTTCACACTTTCGGCGACATCAACGTCAACGCGGCGATTGCTCCCAATCCGAAACAAACCCCCGTCTTCGCCTCGCTGTTGCCGCATCGGCCGCATTTTCCGCGTGCCTGCCGCGTAGCCGTGATCGACGTCGACGGCGTACTGCTTGATTCCGACGCGACGGGAATCGGCTCGCTGGGCGAGAATCCGGTCGCTCTCTTTCGCGAGCGGCTCGATGCCATCGAGCACGATCACTGCGTGCGAGCCGTCGTGTTGCGAATTCATTCGCCGGGCGGCAGCGTGACGGCGACCGACATCATGTGGCGCGACCTGCAGGCCTTCAAAGCCCGCACGTGTTTGCCCGTCGTCGCCTGCCTGATGGATGTGGCCGCCGGCGGCGGCTATTACCTCGCCACCGGTGCCGATTGCATCATCGCCCACCCCACCACGGTCACCGGGGCGATCGGCTGCGTCCTCAACGTCTACAACCTGCAGGACATGATGGCCCAGTTCAACGTCGTCGGCATCCCGATCAAGTCGGGTAAGAACGTCGACCTGGGAACACCGATCAAAGCGCTCGACGCCGCCAGCAAGAAGCTGCTGCAGGGCATGGCCGACGAATTCCACCAGAGATTCGAGAACATCGTGCTCAGCCGGCGGCCGCAGGTCGATCCGCAAAACGGCGCCACGTTCGACGGCCGCGTGTTCACCGCCAGCCAGGCGCTCGCCGTGCGACTGATCGACCAGATCGGCTACTTCGACGACGCCGTGCAACTGGCCAACGGCATGGCCCATCTCAACTATTCGGAAGTCGTCTTCTACCATCGTAAGGGAGATCCGGCCTACTCGGCCTACTCGTCGACTCCCAACGTGCCGCTGCAGGACAAGCTGCTGGCCCTCAATATTCCGGGACTGGAACGGACGCGGATGCCGGCGTTCCTCTATCTGTGGGACATCGAGCCGTCGCTGGACCGCATCAACGGTAAATAAGCGTCCGGTTTCGGGTACGCGCGCCGGGAAAAATTCGCTACAGTGGGGCTCGCGCCGGACGGAATCCGGGCGCCGCAGAGAGGGAAGGGAGTCCACTGCGTTGGCGGCACGGCAGCCCCATCGTTTGCGGCTCCGTTATTCAGGGGAGCATTCGACATGGGAAAGCTTTGGGCCGTCTCTTTTCTCTTTATCGTCACGCTCGTCCCGTCGCAGATCTGTCGCGGCGGCAACCCGGTATATGACGAGTTGATGCGTAGCGGCGTGCCGATCAGCGTCCGCGAAATTGTCCGCCTGCCCGCCCCCACGCTCACCGACGGCATGACCGCCGCCCAACAGCAGCAAGCGATCGAAGCGATCGCCGACGGCCGCGCGTGGGAGGATCTCACCCGTCGCTCGGTCAATGCTCCGTTCGTGTTCAAGATTAGCAAGGACGAAAACGATTCGAGCCGATTGGGTCGGCGCGTCGATTTGTGGTTCGTCGTCTATGGCAACATGTCGACGCTCGAAAACAATGAATGGCTCGAGCGACAGTTCAAGACCACCGGCAACGAGACCGATCCGGAGAACGGCGCGGTGGCCAAGGTCGTTCCGGAGAGTGAACTGCTTCGTCACGGGCTCAAGGGGCCGCAGAGTCCGGACGATTCACAGTTTGTTTTCGCCGAGCTGACGCTGTTGGATCGCGTGCGACTGTCTGTGACGACGCGCGGCTCGAAGCAACAAACGCGCGACTCGGTCATCTCCGCGTCACTGCTCGATCCGCGTTTCCCAGCGGACTCCCCCTACTCGAACCGCTGGAAACCGGTTCTTCGCGATGACAACACGGGCCGCAGATACCTGGGCAAGCCCGAGCCCTACTTCGGCTACGGCAGCTACGCCAAGGCGACGCGGCTGCTCGATCCGTCGGGCGCGATCCTGATCGAATACCACGCGGCTTTCGCTGAGCCGGAAGGCTGGTTCAACGGCAACAACTATTTGTGCTCGAAACTGCCGATCCTTGCCCAAATGATCGTCCGCCAGCTGCGTCGCGAACTGGCCAAGAGCCACTGACGGCAGGTCACGACCGCGCGGGTCTCTTCTCGTTGGGCAGGCTGTGCCTGGCGGCGGTCTTTAGGTTCACAAGACGCGAGGAGCGGCAGGCACAGCCTGCCCTACAAGACCGTAGAATCGCCTAGAAAATCTAGGCTGTCCCTGCGCTGTTGACTCGCTCTCATGCGGCGCTTATGACTGACGGCGCCGCGTGCCTGTTCTTTGCGAGATCCCGCGATGGGCGAAGTTGAACTCCGCGTGAATGGAGTCAGGCACCACGTCCCGGCCGAGCCCGACCGAATGCTCCTCGGAGTGCTCCGCGACGAATTGGGGCTGACTGGCAGCAAGTATGGCTGCGGCGAGGGGCAATGCGGCGCGTGCACGGTCGTGCTGGACGGCCGGGCCGTGCGATCGTGCCGCATGGCGCTCTCCGACTGTGCCGAAAAGCCGATCACCACGATCGAAGGGCTCGAGCACGACGGCAAGTTGCATCCGCTGCAGCAGGCCTTTCTCGATGCCGGGGCGCTGCAGTGCGGCTACTGCACGTCGGGCATGATCATGAACGGCTACGCCCTGCTCTCCAGGCATAGCGCACCCACGCGGCAACAGATTGTGCAGGCGATGGAGGGGAACGTCTGTCGCTGCGGCACGTACCAACGCATCCTCGCGGCCATCGACCAGGTGGCCGAAACGCAGAGAGCGGGCGCGGCGAAGAGGGCCGAGCGATGACCCGCGTGGCCAAAAACTCGCGCCTGTTGACCGCGAGCCAACGCGACGTCCACATCGATCTGCCGGCGCTGGATGAGCCGGAGCGATACGAGCTGCGCGAAGAGCCCAAGTATCGCTTCGAGGCAGACCGGCGCGATTTCTTGAAGACGCTCGGCGGAGGCATTGTGATCTGCCTGGTGACGCGAGTCGCGCGCGCCGAGCGCCCTGGTCGGCGCGGCGGCGGAGGTCGAGGCGGTCGCGGAGGGAACGTGCCGCAGTCGATCGGTGCCTGGCTCCACTTGAACGAAGCGGGCGAGGTCACCGTCTGCACCGGAAAAGTCGAGATCGGGCAGAATATCCGCACGTCGCTCACACAGGCTGTCGCCGAAGAGCTGCGTCTGCCGACGAACCGCATCCGACTGATCATGGCCGATACGGACCTGGTTCCGTATGACTTTGGCACCGCCGGCAGCATGACCACGCGAATGATGTCGCCACAGCTCCGGCGCGTGGCGGCCACCGTACGCGAGCTGCTCCTCGACCTGGCTGCCAAGGAATTGTCGGTCGATCGCGGCACGCTGTCGGTCGTCGACGGCACCGTCTCGCACGCAGCCTCGCACCGCTCGCTGACGTTCGGCGAATTGGCCAAAAAGGGACAGTTGACCAAAACCATCAGCGCCGACGCGCCGTTGACGCCGGCGAGCCGCTGGCAGGTCGTGGGCAAGTCGGTCGCAAAGGTCGACGGCGCGTCGTTCGTCACCGGTCGGCACGAATACGCGTCCGATGTGCGACGACCGGGCATGCTGTTCGGCAAGGTGCTCCGCCCCGAGTCGCTGCACTCGAAACTGGTTTCGGTCGATCTCGTGAAAGCGCAGGCCCTGCCCGGCGTTACCGTGGTGCATGACGGCGATTTCGTCGGCGTGGCGGCGCCTTCGTTGGCTGCCGCTGAACAGGCCCTGGCGGCCATTAACGCGAAATGGAAAGCCGAGACCATCGTTTCCGACGTCCGGCTGTTCGATGATCTGAAGAAATCCGAAGGTGGAGGAACCGGGTCGGGTTTCGGCGGACGATCGAATTACTCGCGCGGCAAGATCGAACAGGGGCTGAAGGCGGCCGACCATCGCGTCCAGGCGACCTATACGATTTCGTACATCGCGCACGTGCCGCTCGAGCCACGGGCGACGGTCGCCGAGTGGTCGGGTGAAAAACTCACGGTCTGGACGGGAACGCAGATGCCGTTTCGCGTGCGGAGCGAACTGGCGCGTGCTTTCTCGGTTGCGGACGAAAGCGTGCGAGTGATCGTCCCCGATATGGGTTCCGGATACGGCGGCAAGCACACAGGTGAATCAGCCGTCGAAGCGGCCCGCCTTGCCAAGGCAGCCGGCAAGCCGGTGAAACTGAATTGGACTCGCCAGGAAGAGTTCACCTGGGCCTATTTCCGTCCGGCCGGTGTCATCGAAGTTACGGCCGGCGTGAAGAAGGACGGCACGATCACCGCTTGGGAGTTTCATAACTACAACTCGGGCGGCTCGGCCATTCGTCCCCTTTACGAGATCGCGCATCAGCGGGTTGCCTATCACCCCAGCGATGCCCCCTTGCGGCAGGGCTCCTATCGGGCGCTCGCAGCGACGGCCAACCACTTTGCCCGCGAATGCCACATCGACGACCTGGCCCACGCGGCAGGCATCGATCCGCTGGCGCTCCGGCTGAAGAACCTGAAGGATGAGCGGCAGCGGGCCGTCCTCGAAGCGGCCGCCCAGAAGTTCGGCTGGGGACCCCAGAACAAGCCGTCGGCGGAACGCGGCTTTGGCCTGGCCTGCGGTTCCGAGAAGGGAAGTTATGTCGCCACGTGCGCCGAGGTGTCGATCAATCCTCAAAGCGGCAAGGTCCACGTCGAGCGGGCCGTGACGGCTTTTGAGTGCGGGGCGATCGTCAATCCCGAAAACTTGCGGAACCAGTGCGAGGGCGCGTTGATGATGGGCCTGGGAGGCGCGCTCTTCGAGGCAATCCGTTTCGACGACGACAAGATCCGTAACCCCAAGCTCTCGCTCTACCGGGTTCCGCGATTTGCCGATCTGCCGATAATCGAGATCGTGCTTATCGATCGCAAGGATTCGCCCTCCGTCGGCGCCGGCGAAACCCCGATCGTCGCCATCGCCCCAGCCATCGGCAATGCCATTTTCCAAGCCACGGGTAAACGACTCACCTCGATGCCGATGGCACCGCTAGGACTACCGAGTTGATTCAAGGTAAAGCCGCCGAGGCGCTGAGTCGTATGCGAATATCAGGTCTAGGGCAGCTTGAAAATGATGACACGGCGAGGAGCCTGCGAGACTCGCGATTACTTCGCCGTTTTTTCGATGAGTTGAATGACGATCTGCTTGCCCAAGGCTTCGGCGACGCGGGTCAGCGTGGTGATCGTGGGGTTGGAATTGGGGTCGTTCTCGAGCCGCGATAGCGCCGAGCGACCAATTCCCGTTCGCTGGCGTAGTTCGGCCAGACTGATCCCCCGCGACCGTCGTTCGGCACGAAGTAGGACGAATGCGTCGTGCAACAGGGCCGCGGCGGCGGCGTGAGCTTTCTTGAAGGCGCGCGCCTGGGCGACAATTTCGGGTTTCTCCGCTTCGATTTGACCGCGGACGGTAGCAATCTGTCGTCGCTCGGCGTCCGTCAGCTTGCGGTTACTGCGTTTGGCGCGTCGGTTGATCATTGCTCGCTACTCTCCGCATCAAAAGCGGTAATGGCGCAGACGGTTTCGTCGTCCAGGAGTTCGTAAATACAGGCGAGATATCGCCCGGCTGGCGTCATGCCGAAAGCGATCGGGCGGCCGGTCGTGCGGCTGACGTCAACGAAGTCGGGATTGCAGACCACTTGCTCGAATTCCTCGGGCGAGCCTCCGTGATCGGACAAGTGCCGCTCGCTCTCCCCATCCCAAATGAAGAAGAAAAACGGCATCCTCACGTCCGGCCGAAGGTTCTAATAAAATAGAACGTGTTGCAAAATAAAGCAACAGGCTTTCCGGTCCCGCAGCGCGAGGCTTAATTCTGGGCAGGTCGATTTGGCAGTATCGCTCCGCACGGCGTCGATGTTGAGTAAAAGGGGCGTGCCGGGGAAAATCGAGCGTCGCCAGTATTCCGTCTCGGCGCCCAACCCTTCGGAGACCTTTTATGCCCCTGCATCGCGTGCGGAAGGCCGGCCGGCGTCAGCACACGGATTCGGACGACATCTATACCGCGGCCGTTCTCGGCGCGTCCTTGCCGCGGGACCGGTTCCCCAAGCAGGAGGCTCCGGGCGACCAGATTTACGCTGCGCCTCCATGACGAATTGCTCCTCGACGGCAACTCCCGGCAGAACCTGGCGACGTTCTGCCAGACGTGGGTCGAGCCCGAAATTCGCAAGCTGATGGACGACTGTATCGACAAAAACATGATCGACAAGGAGGAGTATCCGCAGACGGCCGAGATCGAATCGCGATGCGTGCACATGCTGGCGGACTTGTGGAACGCTCCCGATTCCGACACCACGATCGGCTGCTCGACGACCGGGTCGAGCGAAGCGGCCATGCTCGGCGGCCTCGCCCTCAAGTGGAACTGGCGCGAAAGACGCCGCCGCGCCGGCAAGCCGACCGATCGACCGAATTTGATTTCCGGCCCAGTGCAGATCTGCTGGCACAAATTCGCCCGCTATTTCGATGTCGAGCTGCGAGAAGTTCCCGTCGAGCGCGGCCGCCTGCTCCTCTCGCCCGACGAAGTCATCAAACGCTGCGACGAGAATACGATCGGCGTAGTACCAACGCTCGGTCTCACCTTCACGCTGCAATACGAACCCGTGCTGCAAATCTCCGCGGCGCTCGATGCCCTGCAGCAACGTACGGGATTGGATATTCCGATTCACGTCGACGCGGCCAGCGGCGGATTCTTGGCCCCCTTTGTCGAGCCCAAGTTGGTTTGGGACTTCCGGCTGGCGCGGGTCAAATCGATCAACTCCTCCGGACACAAGTACGGGCTGGCTCCGCTGGGCTGCGGCTGGATCATTTGGCGGGAGGAGGCCGACCTGCCCAAGGACCTCGTGTTCGACGTGAATTATCTCGGCGGGCACCTGCCTACGTTCGCCCTCAACTTTTCGCGGCCGGGCGGGCAAATCGTCTGCCAGTACTACAACTTCCTCCGCCTGGGCCGCGAGGGTTATCGCAAGATTCAGCAGGCCTGCTACGACACGTCGGCCTGGCTCGGGACCGAGATCGCGAAGCTCGGACCGTTCGAGCCGATTTACGCCGGCCACGGCGGGATCCCCGGCGTCACCTGGACGCAATTACCGGATCCCAACGCTCCGTATACGCTCTACGACCTGGCGGACCGGCTGCGGACGCGGGGCTGGCAAGTGCCAGCGTATGCGATGCCCGCCAACTGCGAAGACCTGGTCGTGCAGCGAATTCTGGTGCGGCACGGCTTCAGCCGCGACATGGCCGGCCTACTCCTCGACGATCTGTCGCGAGCGATAAAATACTTCGAGGCCCATCCAGTTTCGCGACCACTCACCGCGGCCGAGTCGACGGGATTCAACCACTCGGGCGTGCGGCCCGCCGCTGCAAAGTAGGTGTCGACTTCGGGGTGATGCCAATGACTTCGTCCGATGCACTTTCCTCCGATCCCCCTTCCTCCGATTCAGCGACGGCCGGAGGCCCTCCTGTCCTCGTGACAACTCACGAAGTCGACGGCGGCGCGATCCTGGAGATCGTCATCAATCGCCCCGACGTGCATAACGCCATCAACGGCACGGCCGCTAAGTTGCTACTTGAAGCGTGGCGCCGATTTCGGGACGACGATTCGCTCACGGTGGCCATCCTCCGCGGCGCGGGGAAAAAGCATTTTGCTCGGGGGCCGATTTGTCGGGGCTCGACGCGCTGGCTGACCTCGGCGCGTCGCGGGACGAGATTGCGAAATTCGTCAGCGAGGGAACGGGCCCGATGGGGGGCTCGCGCATCGTGCAGTCCAAGCCCGTGATCACCGTTACGCAAGGTTTCACTTACGCGGGCGGACTGGAGCTGTTTTGCCACGGCCACATCCGGCTGGCGGAGCCGCGGGCGACTTTTTCGGTCGCGTGCCGCCGGTGGGGAGTGCCGCTGGTCGACGGCGGCACCGTCTACTTGCCCCGGCTGATTGGCTGGGGGGCCGCGTTACCGTTGATCATCACTGGGCAGCGGATTTCGGCCGAGCGGGCTTTTCAAGTTGGCTTGGTCTGGGAACTCGTGCCCCAAGGTGTCGGCGTGGAACGCGCATTTTCGATGGCCCGCCAGATTTGCCAGCAACCGCGCGACGCGATGCTGGCCGACCTTCAGTCCGCCCTCGCCGGATGGCACCAGCCGCTCGGCGCGGCCTTACGTCTCGAGGCCAGTAACCTGCATCCCGTGATGAACAGCGAGAGCACGCGGCGTGGCGTCGAGGCGTTTCGCCAAGGTCAGCGATTCTGGTTCACTTGAGCACTCGCCACCAGTCGCTCGACCGGTGATTCGGGGCGATCTTTACGACATCGCTTTCCTGAGATCACCGCGACAGCAGCCAATTGACGACGAGCGCGATGACGAATCCCCAGAGCAGAACTTCGGCCACTCGCGGCCCGTCCAGGCGCGAGGTGCGACCAGTCAGCCGCCACGTCCGGTAAGGAATTTGGAAGATGATGGCCGCGAACATCAACCAGCCCAGCCGATGCGTGGTCCACGACTCGGCGAGCCGGCCGTGCAGCAGATGAGTCACGCTGCGTGTCATGCCGCAGCCCGGGCAGGAGACGCCGAACAGTCGACGCGACGGGCAAACGACCGGAAACGTGATTGCCGGAGCCGATGCCACGCCGATCGCCCCTTCCGGTCCGACGTCGACAATCGTTCCGCCGGCGACAAACAGGCATGCGCCAACCAGCACGATCCAGTGCCAGCGCATCTCGGCTCGCACGGTCGCGGCGGCCGGAACGAGCGCGTCGGCGTTTTGCCGGCCGGTCGCGGAGGGATCGTTCGTCGGATGGCCCGTTGGATTTGCCTGCATAACTCCAGTATTCTGAGTCGTCCCCATGGTCCGGGCAACCCCGGATCGAGCAGGGAGCAGCGGCGACACGGCTTGTCGATCGGACGGAGATCGCAAAGCGGATTCATGCGTTACGAGTTGAAGCCACTCGGCGTCGGCGGCATCCTCGATCAGACGATTCGGATCGTCAAAGACCGCTTCGGCCTGTTTCTGGCGATCGTCTTTTGCCTGCGCGTTCCGGCCACCGTCGTGCTGCAATACCTCTCCGCGACGAACATGAAGGAGATGCCTCGGACGCCGACCGATGCCCAACTGAACGAGTTCTTCGTGCACATGGGGAGGTTCTATCTCTACGTTCTGCTGCCGGCGGTGGTGATCGACTTGTTGATCGTCTCGCCACTAACCAACGGCGCTCTGATCTTCGCGACCTCGCGGATTTATCTCGGCGAAGCGCCGACGTTTTTGGACGCGGTGCGGGGGCGCTGCGGCGCTACTTCGCGTACGTGTGGACGTCGATCCTTTTTACGGTGCTTCTTCTGTGCGGCCTGGCCTGCTGCTTCCTGCCGGGAATTCTGGTCCTGCTGCGCTATTCGCTGTGTACGACGGCCGCGGTCCTGGAACGCGTGTCCGGCACGCGGGCCCTCAGCCGCGGCAGCGACTTGATGAAAGGTGCCGGAAATTCGAACTACTTGAAGGTGTTGCTGTTGTACCTTGTGATGCTGATGATTCAGGTAGGGATCAACGGCGGCGCCTATTTCATCCCGCAGCTGCACCTGCAAGTTTTGGCCATCGCGATCCTGGGATCGATCACCTACACGTTCGCCGTGGTCGCGTTGGTGATCTTTTATTATTCCTGCCGGTGCAGCAGCGAAGGGTTTGACCTCTTGCATTTGGCGCGGATCGTGTCAGAAACGCCGGCCGAACAGCCAGCCCTGTCGCAGGGATGAACGCATGTTAATCCCCGGCAGCCTGATCCTCGCGGCGACGCCCGCGCCACCCCGCGGACCGCTTCCCGATGCGCAGATCGTGCGGCAAACCGCCCGCGAGGTGCTGGCCCGCCCGGAATATCGCCTCGACGCGGCGCCCGACTTCAGCGACGCGATTGCCGCATTTTGGAACATGGTCCAGCGGGTGCTCGAGTTGCTGCATTCCTTGTTTGAGCGCCTATACGACATGTCCCCGTTACTGGCTTATGGTCTCACCGTGGCCCTGGTGATTTCACTCGTACTTTTGGTCGGCCACATGTCATGGACGGTGATCACGGTGGTTCGCGGCGAACGGCGGAGCTTGGACCTGCTGACGGAGGCGAAGCGCCGAACGGTCGATCCGGCCGAACTCGCGCGCGAGGCCGATGATGCCGGGGCCCGCGGCAACTACATCCTGGCTGTGCGGCTGCTCTATCGGGCCTGCCTGGCGCGGCTCGAACAAGCGGAAGAAAAACCGTTCCGGCCGGGGGCGACGAATCGCGAACATCTCAATCGATATCGGTCGACTCCGCTTTATGAGGGCCTGAGCCGCCTGGTCTCGATCATCGATCTGAAGTGGTATGGGGACGAGCCGTGCCTGTCGAGCGACTTTGCCGAGTGCCGCGACGCGTATGAGCGCATCTCGTCACTCTCGCGTGGGAGAGCGCATGCTCACCACGCGTAACGTCGTAACCCTGGTGATCGCCGTGAGCGTGATCTCGCTGGTCAGCGCGTGCGTGTCGCTCATCGGTTCGCCAACGAGTGGCGTCACCGGTCGGGACAGCTTCGGTACGCACGCCTACGGATATCGCGGGTTGTTCGAGACGTTGGAAGCCTTGCACGTCCCCGTCGAGCGCGAGCTCGTGCCCCCCGACGGCCTCGCTCGGCGCGAGCTGACGTTGGCGATTTTCGAGCCCGACCCGGTGATCGTGACGAGCGAGCCGGCTTACTTGCACCGAGTGGCGGCCTGGGTAGAAGCGGGAGGCACGGTCGTGGTCGCCCCGGTGATCGGCAAGCCACGAAGGGCGACCTGGCCGCTGCAGGACTGGCCGCCGACGAGTCCGTTGGAGGAGCTTTCGCTCTCGCAGATCGACACCGACGTGTTTCACGCACGCAGCGAAGTGATCACCGACGACGACGACGCGGACGAATCGCCGCAAAAATCGAAGAAGGCGGAGTCGGCGACAGCGGGGCGTTCGGCCCGGGAGATCGCGGACCAGGCGCTCGACCTGGCCGTTGGACAGGCACCGGACATTCCCGTCTCGTTCGTCAAGGCGACCGTCGATGGCGACCTCTCGGCCCAGTTTCCCCGCGGTCTCGAGCTGGCTGTGCCGGCCAAGGGTCTCCACGTGATCACCGAGCTGGGCCGACTCAAAGGCAGCCACGTGCGGGCGATTTTGGAAGCGGGGGGCGAGCCGCAAATTCTGGCCGCCCTCTACCCGCGCGTGCGCGGTTCGATTGCCGTGGTGGCCGACGCGCGTTTGGCGCAAAACTTGCTCGTGTGGCGCGGCGACAATGCCGTGCTGATGGCCCATCTGCTGGCTGACCCGCGACACCCCGTGGTGTTCGACGAGTTCTACCACGGTCGCACGGTCCGCTCGAATCCGCTGTGGCTGGCCACACGCTTTCCCTACAACGCGCTCGCGCTGACGACGCTGGGTGTCACCCTGCTCGTCGGCTGGCGGGCCGCCCGAACCTTGGGTCCGCCCATCCCGCGGCGCGTTCCCTCGCGACGAACGCTGGCCGAGTATATTGAGGCGATGGCGCGACTGCTGAATCGTTCGCGGCGTCCGGTTCCCTATCTGCTTAACGAGTTGCGCCAGGGACTGCTGTGGCGGGTCCGACGCGAGTTGAACCAACCTCCCGGCCTGCAAGATACGGGCAAGCTCTTGCAGCTGCTGTCCCGCCGCGATCCGCTCCTGGCCGATCGGCTCAAAGACGCGCTTGAAGCCATCGATCAAAGTCTCCGATCTCCGTCCCTCGATTCGACCACGATGAAAGCAACTCTGGCAAAGGTTTCGCGCTGTGCCGCTGTCCCTCGACGAACTGTTTAAGTCGGCCCGCGCCGCCATCGAAGCGGTCGTTTTCGGGCAGGACGATGCCGTGGAATTCGGTCTGGCCGCGCTCTTCAGCAGCGGCCACGTCCTCTTGGAGGGGCCGCCGGGCACCGCCAAGACACTGCTCGTGCGGTCGATCGCCGCGACGTTGCGGCTCGACTATCGGCGGATCCAGATGACTCCCGATTTGTTGCCCGGCGACATCACCGGCTCATCGATCTACCGCGAGAACACCGGCTCGTTCGAGTTCGTGCGGGGCCCAATCTTTACCAACTTCCTGCTGGCCGACGAAGTGAACCGCGCCTCGGCCCGCACGCAATCGGCCATGCTCGAGGCGATGCAGGAGCTGTCGGTCACGCACGACGGCGTCACTCATCCGCTGCCGAGCCCCTTCGTGACCTTCGCCACGCAAAACCCTGTCGAGCAGGAAGGCACGTATCCGCTCCCGCTGGCTCAGCTGGATCGCTTCATGTTCAAAGTGCAGGTCGGCTATCCCAGCCCGCAGGCCGAGGAGCGCGTGCTCCGCGAGCACCACGCGACGGGCGCGGTCACCGGGCCGCAGGCGCTGGGCATTACGCCGATCGTCGAAGGGGACGACATCAACCGGGCGCGGGAAATCATTCGGCAGACTCATGTGCGCGAAGAAGTGATCGGCTACGTGCGGCGCTTGGTCGAAGCCACGCGGCGGGACGATTCGCTGACCGTAGGCGCCAGCCCGCGGGCCGGACTGATGCTTTTGATGGGGGCCAAGAGCCTGGCACGGTTTGCCGGCCGCGACTTTGTGACCCCCGACGACATCAAGCGAGCCTTCTTGCCCGTGTTGCGACACCGCATGGTCCTCAGCCCGCATTCGGAGCTGGAAGGGACTAAGAGCGACGACGTCCTCGCGCAGATTCTTGATACGGTCGAAGTGCCGCGATGAAGGTTCGGCCGGGGCCCGTGCTGATCGGACTGGCGATTTCGGCCGTCGTGTTTGCGGGGGCGGCATTCTATTCGCCGGTGGCGGCGAACGCGATTCCCCTCGTCTGCGTCGCGGCCTTCGTGTTGGCTGCCTACGATCATCTGTGGCTGATCCGCCACCGCGTCGATTTAGCCGTCACGCAGATCGCGCCGCAGATCGCCGGCCGCGATGTGCCGTTCGAGGTGGCGCTCCGCGTCCGCTGCGCGGGGGCGTCGCGGGTGCGGGGGCTGCTCCGCACGGTTGTGCCGGCGGGGGCGGAGCCGCGGATTTGGATCTGCGATTTTCGCCCCAACGGGATCAGCGAAACGTGCGAATTCCGGCGTCGGTTTCGCATCGGCACGCGCGGTCAGTTTGAGTTCGGCCCGCCGTCGATCGCGCTTAGCGGGCCGTGCCGCGCACTCGAGGCGCTGTGGAAGGTCGGCAACACGAATCGCGTGAAGGTCTATCCCGAAGGGCTCGTCGCCGAGGACGACCTGTCGCAGAGTCTCGCGGCCGAGATTCAAATTCTGGATCGCCGCTCGCGCTCGAAACGGCGGAGCGTGGGGACCGAGTTCGAATCGATCAGCGAGTTTCGCGCTGGCGACGACCCGCGACGCATCGACTGGCGGGCCACCGCGCGGACGCGGCGGCTCGTCGTGCGGCGGTTTCAAGTCGAGCAGCATCAGGACGTGTTTGTGCTGATCGATTGCGGCCGGCTGATGGGGAGCGCCGCGGGCCGCGGCACGAAACTCGATTGTGCCGTCGATTCCGCGCTGTACCTGGCGCGAGTTGCGCTGTCCAACGGCGACCGCTTTGGGCTGGCCCTCTTCGACAGCACGGTGACCGCCTTTCTGCCGCCCCGCTCCGGACTGGGAGCCCTGCCGACGATCGTCGAATGCGTCTACAACGCGCAGACCCGCTGGCAGGAGACCGACTTCGCTCCCCTGTTCGCTCATTTGCAGGCCCGCCATCAGAAGCGGGCCGTGCTCATCATTCTGTCGGACGTCGCCGACCAGGAAACGAGTAAGCGGGCCCGCGTGGCGATCTCGAATCTGGCGTCCCGGCACGTCGTGATCTTCGCGGCCCTGCAAACGCCCCTGCTCTTCGCCCAAACGCGGGCGCCAATCGGCAACCGCTTGGACGCCGCGCGACAAGTCGTCGCTTACCGGCTGTTGCGCGAGCGCGAAGAAACGCTCCATACTTTGCGCCGCGGCAGCATCAACGTGCTCGACGTCGAACCGTCCGAGCTGACGCTGCCGTTGATTAATCGATATCTCGACGTGCGGTCGCGCAACGTGGTATAGCGGCGTAACAATCCGACGTCGGGTGCCAATTCGACGTAGGGTGTGACAAGGCCGGCCGCGGCCCCAGGCACACCATCGCATTCGCGTTTCGGGTCGATTAAGGAAAACTGGTGTGCCGGCGCTCGCCTGCGGCGAGCTGGTCACACCCTACGACTGCTCGGGCGTCACGCGCCGCGGAAGCGGTAACCGATGCCGCGGACCGTTTCGACGTTTTGCGCCCGCTTGTGCAGCTTTTGCCGGAGCGAGCGTATGTGGACGTCGATCGTGCGGGCCAGCGCGTTGGCGTCTTCGCCGCGGCAGTTGTCCAAGAGTTCATTCCGCGTGAACGGGCGCCCCGGTTGGCGCGCCAGCACCCAGAGGATGCGGAACTCCGTCGGCGTCAGGCCGACTTCCGAGCCGTCGACTTTCACCAGGTGGTTGACGCGGTCGATCTCGATGCCCGAGGCCGAAATTCGCTCATTGGCCGAGCCAGGCGCGTGCGTCCGCCGCAACAGGGCCTTGATCCGGTGAATCAGCGGCTTGAGCTTGAAGGGCTTGGTGACGTAGTCGTCGGCCCCCATGTTGAAGCCGACGATCTCGTCCACTTCCTCGCTTTTGGCCGTGAGCATCACAATGCGAATGCCCTGGGTTTTCGGGTCGCTGCGTAGCTCGCGGCAGACCTGCAACCCGTCGACCACCGGCAGCATCAAATCGAGGATAACCAGATCGGGCAGGACCGAGCGAGCGCGCGCCAGTCCGTCGCGTCCGTCAGAGGCGGCGAAAACCTCGAAGCCCTCTTTGGTCAAGTTATAGGTCAGGACTTCGACGATCGTCCGCTCATCCTCGATGAGCAGGATCTTCTGCTTCATACGCCCAGACCCTAACGGGGCCATGTCAAGTTTCCGGGTGGGTTGGGTAAAGTTTCCGTGAAGCATGAGGCAGAATTTAAACTCGTCTTACGTAGGCGATTGCTCCGAATCCTAGCTCACCCGCCTCCGCACTGCCACGAAGGCGCGCGCACCACGCGGCCTTGTATCCGCGGAAATCGACGCGGCTCGTTCGTTAGGCGTGTGGCGCAACTCGGCTTTGCGCAAAGATTTCCTCCTCGGCCCGAAGCGCCCGCTTGGGACCGAGGGAAACGGCTGTCAGGCCGAAAGCGGTAGTCGTACGGTGAACGTCGTTCCGCTTCCCGGTTCGCTCGAGATGCCGATGGTGCCGTCGAATTCCTGAACCAGGTGTTTGACAATGGAGAGGCCGAGACCCGTGCCGCCGACGTCGCGGGAGCGGGCGCGGTCGACGCGGTAGAACCGCTCGAAGATTCGCGACTGATGTTCGGGGCCAATGCCAGGGCCGTTGTCTTGCACGTCGATTTGCGCCATGCCGTCGTCGATCCGCCAACGGACGCTGATGGTGCCGCCGTCCTGCGTGTATTTCACTGCGTTGTCGATCAGGTTGCCGAGGATGGTGTGCAGTCCTTCCTCGTCGGCCATCACGTTGATGTCGGCGGCAGGGGCCTGCGTCACCAGACGCTGCGACTTGGATTCGGCGACGGCCAGGTGCGCGTCGATGCACTCGCGAACGACGGGCGAGACCTCGACCGCGCGGACGTCAAATACGTTTTCGCCTGATTCGATCTGCGCCAGCCGTAACAGGTCCTGAATCAGCGCGTGCAGCCGGTTCGCTTGTTCGCCGATCCGTTCGACGAATTTCGTGCGATGCTCAGGCTCTTCGAGGGCCCCGTCGAGCAGCGTTTCGGCGTAGGCTTGGATCGCGGTCAAGGGCGTTTTCAGTTCGTGCGACACGTTGGAGACGAATTCGCGGCGGATATTTTCGAGGCGACGCAGCTCGGTGACGTTATGGAAGACGAGTACCACGCCCGAGGTTGGGTTGCCGGGCAGCCGCGACGCGAGCACTGCCACAACTGCGTGCTTGCGCGGCAGGTCGATCTCGAGGCTGGTGGCTTCGCCGCCGGCGAGAACGGTGCGGATCACTTCGTTGATCCGCGCGTGTCGAATGACTTCAAAGAGGGGACGGCCGACCGGTGTGCTGGCCTGCATGTCGAGCAGGTTGCGCGCGGCCCGGTTGGCGAAGAGGATTCGCTGGTTCTCGTCGACGGCGACGACCCCTTCGACCATGCTGCCCAGCACGGTCTCCAAGCGCTCGGTGCTTTCCTGCAGTTGGCGGCTCTTGCGCTGCAGCTCTTCGATGCGCGTTTCGAGTTGGCGGTTCATCGAGTCGATGGCCGACTCGAGATTGCGGGCCGTTCCGCGGGAGGCCGGCGGGGCGGACCAGAGCGGTTCCCCCAACTCGCGGGCGGCGGCCGATTCTGTGATACCAGCCAGCCGGACCGCGGCCCGGTGCAGCACGCCCCACGTTAAAAAGAGCCCCAGCGTGGCGACCATCAACACGGCCGCCCAGACGGCGGTCCCCCCGTCGCGCGCACCGGCGGCTGGGTCGGCCCTCAGTTGCGGCAGGCCGCCGAAGAACCAGGCCGCGGCCGCTGCCAGCAGCAGGTATCCGAGGGCGGCAGTCCAGAAAAAGCGGGACGAAAACATCGCGTTAGCGTGGGGTTTTCAGCAGTGACAGCATAAGAGCCGAGCCCGCCGAACGGGGCGGGGAACTCGAATTGCCGTCTTTTTCGGGATTGACTACGATCCGCTGCCATTTTGACGCGCCGCGCGCGACCGTTCAAATCGACGTCCAAGGAGGGACCCGTGCGACCACCGGAACGCTACAACTTCGTCACGCAAACGCGTTACGGCACGCTCGTTTATAACAAGAACGATCTGCGTGTCGGCCGGTCGTTGGAGTTGTACGGCGAATATTGTGAACGGGCAATCGTCGTCTTCGACCAGATCCTGACGGCAGGCCAGGTCGTCATCGACGTCGGTGCCAACATCGGCACGCATACGCTGTTCTTTGCCAAGAAAGTCGGGCCGGCCGGCTGCGTGCTGGCCTTCGAGCCGCGGCGGCTCCTCTTTCAGACGCTATGCGGCAACATGGCGATCAACAGCATCACCAACGTCCACTGCTGGAACGCGGCCG
The DNA here is from genome assembly GCA_963800135.1 of uncultured Planctomycetaceae bacterium. Lineage (GTDB taxonomy): Bacteria > Planctomycetota > Planctomycetia > Planctomycetales > Planctomycetaceae > DASPSM01. Next base: position 94,835 of record CAWCZR010000005.1, read on the forward strand.
TCGGCGATCGTCGCGGCGAAATCTGCGTGTCGCGGGTCGACCACGAACGGTCGATCGATTTCTCCGGCCTCGAAGTCGGCGGCGACGACGGCGACCGGATACCCGTGATCGAGCTGGACGGGATGAACCTGCCCCGCTGCAACCTGCTGCGGATTGCTTCTCCGGGAATGGAATGCGCGGTGCTCGACGGGGCGGTCTCGCTCCTCAAGCGGGCCAAGCCCATCGTCCACATTACGAGCCAACTCGACCCGGCCCGCGAGGCGCGATTGCTCGAGCGACTGACGGACCTGGGCTACGCCGCCTATTGGCACGCGGCCGATCTCTTCAATCCGCTCAACCACGCCGGCAACGGGGAGAACGTGTTCGGCACTCAGGCCGATCGTTGCCTGTTGTGCGTCGACATGGCGGTCGAGCGGCACCTCACAGGCTTCACCAAGGCGACCGGCGCCGAGGCGGCTTAAGCGATCGGTTGAGGTCCGACGGCGTGTCGGAATCTTGCGCGGCCGCTACACTAGCCCCGTAGCGGTCCGTCTACCGCTAAATGTCGGGTGCCATGCCCACCGGTTTCGGTGGGCATGCGTGATTTTCAGCCGAAAACATGCCCACGCTGAGCCGTGGGCATGGCACCCATGCCTGTCAGATGGCGATGGACGGACCACTACTCGTTGCCGACCGGATCGCTTCACACGCAGGTGCCCGTTGGAGTTTAAATCAGGGGAGTTCACATCAGCGGAGTTCACATCCGCCGACGTCGAGCGGATCCGTTCCGCCGGATTGGTCGGCGAGCTCGAAGTGCACTCCGAGATTGGCTCGACCAACGACCGCGCGGCGGAGCGCACTGCGGATGCGGCACTTCCCTGCCCTTGCCTGATTCTGGCCGCGCGGCAAACGGCCGGTCGGGGCGCGGGAGCAACGTCTGGTGGTCCGGGCCCGGAGCGCTCACGTTTTCGGTCGTGCTTGAGCCGCGGCGCGTGGGGCTGCCGATCGAGAGCTTTCCGCAAGTCGCGCTGGCCGCCGGCCTGGCGGTTTGCGAAGTGATCCAACAATCGTTGCCGCAGGCCGTCGTCGGCTTGAAGTGGCCCAACGACGTCTTCTTGTCGGGCAAGAAAGTCAGCGGCATTCTGCTGGAGTCGCCGCAAAGCAGCTCGGCACGCCTGATCGCAGGAATTGGACTGAACGTCAACAACTCGTTGGCTGCCGCGCCGGCGGAGTTGCGGCGCACGGCCGTCTCGATGATCGACGTCGCCGGCGCACCTTTGGACCGCACCGGCGTGCTGGTCTTGCTGCTGCAGCGGCTCGACGCGTGGATTCGTGCCCTGGCGCTCAACGGTTCCGACGTCTTCGAGCGCTGGCGGACCTACTGCGTGCTGACGGGCAAGCACGTCAGCCTGCGCGCCGGCACGCGCAACGTCGAGGGGCTGTGCCGGGGAATCGACGACGGCGGACGCCTGCTGATCGCGACGTCGCAAGGGACCGAAGCCCACCGCAGCGGCACGGTCCTGTCCTTCGCGTGACCGCCCGACTACTTCGACGAGCCGCTCGACAGGAAGCGGAACAGGCCCTTGCCCTTTTTGGGCTCGTCGGGACTGTCGCCCCCCACGTTCTTGTCGATGCTCAGCGCCAGTTGCTGGATCGATTTTGTCAGTTTCGATTTGGGCGCCTGAGTGATCAGCGGCACGCCGTTGTTCCGCGATTCGACCATGGCCGCGTATTCGTTGGGAATCTGCCAGAAGATTTCGCGGCCGATCGTTTCGACGGCCTTGGTGAGACTGATCTGCGTCTCTTCGAGCCCCAGCCGATTGACCACCACTCTGATCTTATCGCTGATTCCTTCCTGGCGGTCGAAGAACTGCAGCAGCCGGACCACGTTGCGCAGGCCGGGCAGGTCGAGCTGCGCGACGAGGAGCACCGCGTCGGAGGCCCTCATTGCGGCCAGCTCGAGCGGGCTGTAGGCCTTGGCGAGGTCGATGATCAAATGCGTGAACGTGGCCTTGAGCAGCGTGATCACGCGTCGCAGCTCTTCGGGATTGATCGGCGTTGCTTCCTCGAGGTGGATCGGACGCGGCAGCAGGAACGCGCCGCATTCGTGCTTGGTCAGCGACCGCTTGAGTAGCGCGTAGTCGAGCCGCGTGATATTTTCGGCGACGTCCTGAATTGTGTAGTCCGGAATGATGTCGAGCCAGACGTCGGCATCGCCCAGCGACAGATCGAGGTCAATGACGGCGACGCTGTTGGCCGGATTTTGCGCGAGCACGCAGGCGAGGTTTACCGCCAGCGAGGTGCAGCCTACGCCGCCGGCCGCGCCTGCGATCGTGTAGATCTGGCTGGAGCGGACCTCGGTTTCGCCTTCGCGGAGGCCGTGAATCTGTTGAATGCGGTGCAGCGCGGCCAAAAAGTCTTCGAGCCGCAAGGGGTAGTTGAGGAACTCTTTAGCTCCGTTGCGCATCGCCTGCAGGATGACGCTGCCTTCCGTCGAGCTGCTGACCACCAGCACGCTGCAGGTCGGCAGCTCCAGGGTGATGCGGGCGACGATGGCCAGTCCCTGAGCGGGATCGGCATCCATCGCGACCAGCGCGATGTCCGGCTGCGTTTGCATCACGACGTCAGTGAAGAACTCGTAGCGCGAGCACTCGGCCTCGAGCCACACCATGTCGATCCCCAGCAGCAAGTGCTTGAGCGCTGCGCGAGACGTGTCATTGGGGTCGACGATCGCTAGCCTGCAAACGCTTTTCATCAGAGCTGAACTCTCGGGAGGGTTTCTAACGTGTGGGTCGTGCCGATCGGGGCCGGCACCGCAACTACTGTCCGTTGCCTCCGGCCGGCACATATAGCCCGGTTTGAGGTTCGTACAACCCATTGCGGACGCTGGAGGACGGCGTGCTCACGGGGGGCGCGCCCGCCGCCGGCACACCGTATATGCCCGACGGGGAAGCCACCGGAGCCGCGGGCGCCTGCGTGCTGTACAACGCCTGAGTGGCGCCGGTCGGTGAAGGCGACGCGGATTGAGCGTTCACCCGACGCACATTCGAGTTGTGCCACCAGCTGGCCGACCCGGCCGGAGCGGCCGGCGCCTGCGGCGGAAGAGTCATGGTGGGTGCCCCCGGCGTGGGCACCGGGCCCATCGATGCCGGCGTCTGCTGAGGCGGACTGACCGAGATCGAGGTGGGCGGGGCCGGGGCGTTCATCGGATTCTTGCATCATGTTCGGTCGCGTGCCCATCTGAGCGGCCGGGTGTTGGCCCGGGAGAGCGGGTGCCGGCGGAGCATTCGACGTGGGCGGAGCGAATTGTTCGTGGATCGGCGGCAGTTCTTGCACCGGCACCGGGCTGAACATCGGAGCCGGATGCGGACCCATGTCGAAGTCGACGGTGGTCGGGCCGTAGTTGCCCTTGCCGGTGCCGTTCGCGTTACCGCAGCCGCTGCCGCACACGCCGCCATAGGACGGAGTCTCGAGCAGGCCGTACCAGTAGAGTTCGCGGTCGCTGGGCTGATCGGTGAACATGCCCGGACCGCCCGGCGGCATCTGCGCGTCGCTCATGGCGCCGGCGAGCACCGGCGTGACCAGGATGACGAGCTCGGTTTCCGTCGTCTGATAGCTCACCCTGCGGAAAGCCGCCCCGATGTAAGGGAGTTCGCCCAAGAGCGGTGTCTTGAACGTCTGTGCGGTGTCCTGAATTTCGGTCAGGCCGCCCAGCATGAAGGTCTCGCCAAAACGCATTTCGACGGACGTGTTGACGCGCCGCGTCGTCAGGCCCGGGACCGTCAGTCCGCCGGTCGAAACGGCGTTGGAAAAGTCTTTTTGGCTGACTTCCGGTTGCAGGTTCAGACGGACGCGGCCGTTGCCCAAGAGAATGGGCACGGCGGTCAAACGGACGCCGAACTCTTTCCATTGAATCGTGACGGTGCCCAAGCTCTGCGGCACCAGGATGGGAAATTCACCACCGGACAGCAGGTTGGCCGGCTGACCGTTGGTCGTCACCAGCACAGGGCTGGCAAGAATCTTCAGCAGCGACTCGGACGCCAGGGCGTCGAGAAACATCGAGAACGTGTAGTTGTTGTTGACCACGCCGCCCAAGAGCGACGGGTTGGCGGCGAAGTTCGTCGGGTTGACCGCCAGCGCCGGAGCCGCGGCGATGGGCGTGTTGAGGGTCGAGAGCGGAGCTAACGCACCTGGCAAGCTGCCCAGGAAGCCAAAGTTTGTGCTGCCCAAAAAGTTGAAGCCCAGTTCGCGAAGCTTAGTCCGGTCGACTTCCAGTACCCGCACTTTCAGCTCGACTTCTTGGTCGCCGCCGACTTCCATCTGGTTGATGACGTTCGGATAGAACTCTTTGGCGATGTCCATGATTCGCGGAATGTCTTCTGGCCGCGTGACGTAGCCGCGGAGCACCACGCTGTCGCGCACGGCGATGGCGGTGACGGCGTCGGTCGGGAAGAGGTTCTTGAGATAGGCCTGCAGGTGCCGCACGTCGCCGATGACGAACACCTCGACGGTGAACGAGGCGTTCTTCTCGTCCACGAGCACCAGCGACGTGACACCGGGCGTCAGTGCGTGGAGGCGGATCTCGTTGGGATGCATGTCGACCTTGGTGACGTGCACGACTTCGGGGTCGAAGCCGTAGACGGTCGAGATGCGGTTCTTGAGATCGATGATCTTGGCGAACTTTTCGACGAGCCGCAGGTCGGTCTGCGGTTCGACGATGTGCACGAGCGGATCGTTGTCGACGGGCAATGGCGCCGATTCGTCCTGGGCGGCCGCGGAACGGGCAAGCCCCGCGGCGGCCAGAACGATTAACAACATCTGAAAGAACTTCGGGCTCGACTGGGCAAACATGCGCATCCCTGCACCTCGAGTGGCGGCTGGATCCTTGTCACGAGAACCGCGCGGCACGACCGGCTCGCGCCGGTCGCCCGCACTGTCGTCGTCACCCCCCTGTGATTCGTCCCTAGCTCACGCCTTCGACCCTTGGGCGTGCTGGAAGGCTTTTTGGAAGAACTCTTTCCATCCCGCGGCCGGCTTTGCGTCCCCATTCTTGGCGGGCGCGGCTGCCGGGTCCTCGGGCAGGTCCACTTGTTCTTCGCGGAGCTTGTCTCCCTCAAAGACCTTCAGCGTCCAGGTCGGCTTCTCCTTTTCTTTGACGGGTTCCGACTTGGGTTCGGGCTTCTTGACCTCGGCAACCTTGGTCTGCTCCTTATCGAGCGCATCGCCCGTTTCGTCGCCGTCTCCGTCCTTCTTGGCTTGCCCGCGAGTTACCTTCAAATGCTCGAACGCGGTCTCGTCCACTTCCGACGGGCGGCTTTCCGAATTGTCGCCCCGATTCCGCACGGCCAGGGAGATTTGTCCCTTGGTCTTGGCCAGCATCAGCAGGACGTATTGATCGGGAGTCACCAGAACGGAAATGTTCTTGGCCGCAACCTCCTTATTCTCGCCGTTCGGAACGGCGCTCAGTCGAATATTGTCCGTGGCGAAGACCTCGATGTATTGCAGGATGGTCTTGGCCTTCTTGATTTCTCCGGCCTGGCTGTTCATTTGCCCGGCGACGTGTCGCGCGACGGTGTAGGTCGCGACGATGTCGACCCGGTCCCCCGGAAGGATGAGGCCGCTGTGCGTTTCCGTCACGGTGACGGGCACCGTGGCCACGCGCATCCCCTTGGGGATTTCGCTCGAACCGCCAAAGACCCCCTTATCGTTCAACTTGGCGATCATGATGGGCTCGTTCGGAAACGTCGAGACCCGTAATGATCGATCCTGGTATTCTTCGGGCTTGGTGACGGCGCCCTGAGGGACGTCGTTTTTATCCCACGCCTTGAAAGCGACGTTTGAATCGTCCAGTGGCTGACCCGGCATGATGCTCGTGATGGCCACGAGCACCTTCCCGGTCTCCACCGGCGGCTTCTTGTCGCCGGAAAGAACTTGTTGCACCCCCAGCATGGCGACCAGGCCACAGCCGATCGCCATCGCTAACAAAACCAGAGATTTCATCTTCATCTGCGGAGCTCCTGGATCGCCTCGTGGCGAGCAGCTTTCCGTCGTTTGGCCCAACCGCTTTGCGGACTGCCGCCGGTTGTTCACCGGCAGGCGACCGCGAGCCGCCGCAACGAAGGATCCAGGGTTTGGGCCGTCGGTGACGGCACCAAAACCGCATCACCTTCTTCATCGGCACCGGTCCGGTAAGACCTTCAGCCTTTAACGACAATATCGATCGGAATGGCTGTTCGGGCCTTAACGGCTGTAGCGTCTGGACCTTGCGGCCTGTGCCGGTTCGAGCGGTCACACCGACTCGGCCGGCTCGGGCTGTGGGGGGATTGCTGTCTGCCTCGCCTCAAGTCCTTTTTTGAGATGTTTTGAAAACCGTCACCACTTCACCGCGACGTCCGCGCTTTGACCCGGCGGGCCGGAGCCGGACGTCAGCCCCAAAAAATCGCTTAGATCATTCCCTCGTAGAAGAAGTAGGTGATCGAGCCGACGCAGATCGGAATTCCGTACGGCAGCAGGAGCATCTTGGGTTTCCGTTCCGCGGCAATCCGCGATAACTCCCGCGGATTCTTGATGGTCATCCATTCCGAGAGGATCATCAGCAGTTGTGCGTAATGCTTGTCGAAGGCTTTCCGCCACAGCACCATCGCGACGGCCATTACGGCCCCGACGACGGTCGAAACGCAAAAGGCGTAAAAGGTTGTGGTCGCACCCAGCCAGGCGCCGACGCCGGCCAACAGCTTGACGTCGCCCGCGCCCATGCCCCCCACCGCGTAGAGCGGCAACAGGCAGGCCAGGCCCACCGCCATGCCCAACAGTCCGTCACCCAGCCCCGTCCAACCGCCGGCCCACGCACTGTAAATCAGGCCGGAGCCGACCATCGAAAAGGTCAGCCAGTTGGGAACGCGGAGCTGTTTGCCGTCGATATAGGCGGCCAGAATCAGCAGCCCGCACACCAGGCGCACGGGCCAGTTCGTAAAGAGATCTTGGGACCAATCCATGATTCCTTCGCACCTTTCTGTGACGAGTGATTGCTGCAGGAGGGAAAGCGGCATCATCCGCCGCGGAGGGTCGCTATTGCGGGCGCCCCGGGGTCGTCACCAAGAATCCCGTCATCCAACAGACGATGGCCACAAACATGGCCGAAATCTGCAGCCAGGCCGAAAGCGGTACGTCGGACCAGAACGGGAACATGGGTCGCCCCAGGAAGGCCAGTGGATCCGGAGAACCGAGAGCCGATTCGGACACAGGCGGTTGCTCTGGAAGTCTCCGGAGAGCGCCGATCCGACGAACTCAAGGCGCCGGGCTACGAAAACGTAGGCCACGGGGGTCGACAGTCAAGCATCACGCGGCCGAACCGCGCGGTTTTTCAGCGAACGAGCGCCGTATCGATCACGCGGATAGGTTGCGAAATGGGAACCGCGTACAGAGACCCGGCCGCGCCCGCCGCTTGTTCCGATTTTTCAACATCGACCGGCCGACGCGAACGCGCGGCCGGAACGCTCATTACGAGCGGCAAATCGGCGCCAGTCGCTGGGGTGAAGGCCCCTCACCCTGCCCTCTTCCCATCGGAATGAGGCGAGGGTGTTGTCGTCGGGGCGCTCCTTCCCCTCTCCCATTCTGATGGGAGAGGGACGACCTGCGACGAGCTCAGTCGAGTCGGGCGAGGACGGATTTTCCCCCGATGTCGCGCTCGACGCGAAGCGTTACGCCAGCTGACTCTCCGACGGCACGACGAACGGCTTACGATAGTCGCGCGTGAGCATCGGGCTCGCGTCGGATGCCGAGTCGCCGATGAAGGTCTCACTCGCCGGGTTGATCGTCAGCTTCTTGCCGAATCGGACCAGCTTCGAGTCTTTGATGGACACGTCGTTGTACCAGAGGTGCTCCTGGAAGCGATCGAAGGTGTCCCACTCTTCCGTGTCGCTGCCGAGGCGCTCGGCGGCTTCGTGGCCGCTCACCGGTTTGCCGAGTCGGTACGAGATGTTCGCCAGGTGGCACAGCGCGCTCGACAAGTGCCCCTCGAGCACTTCACCGTTGAGATCCGACGAGCGTCCGCTGCGGACCGCTTTGATGAAGTTGCCAAAATGGCTCGCGCTGCCGCGGAAGCTCTTGATCGGCTGGTGCTTGAGGTCGAAGGCCACGCCACTGGAGTAGCTGGGGGCAACCACGTAGCCGTTTGTGCCGTAAAAGATCACGCCAATCGCGGCGCCGCGCAACGGCGGCGTTTTTAGTCCGCGGACCTCGAAGACGAGCCGCTTGCCGTTCGGATATTCGTGGATCGAAACCTGCGTGTTGGCCGTTTCGCCCGCGTCCTCGTAACCCAGGCGGCCGCCGTAGCTGAGCACACTGTTGCCGATGTCATGCACACCGAGACCCCAACGGGCTAGATCCATTTGGTGGATGCCCTGGTTGCCGAGGTCGCCGTTGCCGTAATCCCACATCCAGTGCCAGTCGTAGTGCAGGCTCTTGCGAGTGAGCGGCTTGATCTGCGCGGGACCTGACCACAAGTCGTAATCGACCGACTTGGGAATCGGATAGTTGCCCTTCGGGCCGATCGAGCCGCGGCGCTTGTAGCACAGTCCGTGGGCCAGCTTGACCTCGCCGATCTGGTTGCTTTGAACGAAATTCATTAATTCGCGCATGCCCGGGTTGCTGCGGCACTGCGTGCCAGCCTGGCACAGTCGCTCGTGCTTGCGGGCGGTCTGCACGAGCCGGCGGCCTTCGCTGACGTTATGGCTCACCGGCTTTTCGACATAGACGTGTTTGCCCGCTTGCAGCGCCCAGATCGCGGCCAGCGAATGCCAGTGGTTAGGCGTGGCGATGGAGACGGCGTCGATCCGCTTGTCCTCGAGCATTTTGCGGAGGTCGCGGTAATAGACGGGAGCTTTGTCCGTTCGCCGCTTGATCCGCTCGACCCCTGCTTTTCCGACTTCTTCATCGACGTCGACGATCGCCACGATTTCGACATCGTGCATGCGGCCGAACTCGTCCAAGTGCTCCCGTCCCCGCCCGCGGACGCCGATGCAGGCCATCCGCACCTTCTCATTGGGGCTCGTCGAAGCTTTGGCCGCGTCCTCGGCACGGACCCGGCTCGTCTCGCCGGCCAAGGCGGTGGCTGCTGCGGCAAACAAAGATTTCTCGAGAAAGTCCCGGCGAGTGGTCATGAGCATCTCCGGTGAGCTGAGTGGGGAGTCTGGAACCCCCCGAGTGGATTCGACGGCGCCGCGCGGCAGCGGCGGGCATGGCGGGCTCGACGCACGATCACTGCCCTCACGATACAAATCCGCGCCGAGTCGGACAACACAGGGCCGCGCAAAGGATTAAAAGTGGCGCGTAAACCATTGACACAGGGCCGCGCCAAGAATCTGCCCGCGCGAGAACTTGTCGGCAGCACCCGGGGCTACGCGGCCCGCACCGTACCATGGACGAACTGCGCGGCTTCCAGAAACAGGCAGCGCGAGTCGTTCTTGAGCAGCCGCCGCACTTCCGTCTCGTTGGAGACGGGGGTGAGAAACAGCTCGTCGACCACGTCGTCGGCCAGGCCGCTCAAGAGGTAGATCTGGGCCCAATCGGCGGCGGAGGCGAGCTGTGTCGCGCAGACCAGGTCGGGCGGCGCCTGTTTGCGCAAAGGACGGATCGCGTCGCGGACATTCTCGCTGGAACGAATGAGTTCGAGGCCCTGCGGCAACTCGGCCACGAGGTCGGAGAGAATCACGATCTTGCCGCCTCGCGCGACGAGGCTGCGACCGACGTCGGCAGCCGCCCCCAGCTGCTCCCACGCGTGAAGTCCGCTCTCATGATCGATCGCGGCGATTACCACGTCCGGCCGCTCGCTTACCTCGATGTGCCACTGTTTGGTGAGCACCTTCTTGCCCTCGGCGAACACGGGGTCGCAAACACCGGCTAGCACGCGCGACACGCCGTTGGTCGCCGCCGGGATGACTTGAATGGCGAACGGATTGCCCAAGAGCCAGCCGATCTCGTCGATCAGCTCGCGAAGCGGCCGCGATTCGTCGGGCCCCAGCTCGACGTGCCCCTGCCCCTGGGTCTTCAGCATGGCATCGGCCGACGACAGCCCGGGATAAAAGACACTGTTGGTCCCCCGGTAACCGATCAGCGGATCGAAAGCGATCGAGCCGGCGGTGATCAGGAAGTCGGCATCGACCACCTCGCGGGCCATGTAGACGCGATCGCCCGTGGCCGTCGAGGCCAGGTAGACGCAGCTGTCTTTCCGTGTTGGGTCGTGCAGAATCCAGCGGGCCTGCGCGGACGTCTTCGGGCAGCTCGGCGCGGGGGTCCGGTAGCTGCGACTCGAGCCGCGAAGCCGGCTGAATCACCGTGAATTTTTCCGCTTCGATGCCTCGCGGCGCCAACACCTCCCAAATGCCGGCGACGACCCCGGCAGCGCCCGGCGTGTATCGGTCCAGGGCCACGGTGATCCGGTCGCCGGGGATTACAGCCTGTTCGATCGAGGGGTACTCCATCGGCGCGCGAAGGGCGGCGAGCAGCTCCTCTTTATATTGAGAGTTCGGCCGCGGCGCCGCGTGCTCGGCAACAAGTCGGTCGCTCTCGATTTCGCATTCGAAACGCTGGTCGTCGCCGTAAGACAAGACCACGTGCTTGGATGGCACTACATCGCTCCTTCCGGGACGGGTTATGGTAGAATCGCCGCACGGAGACAGTCAACGCGGTTGGTTGCGCGATCTGTCGCTCCGCGTGTGGTCGAACTCGATGCTTCGAACGGATTCGCTTGGGTTGAACGTCTCGTGCCGCAAATGACCGACGACGACCAGCTCATGGTGCGGATGCAGGAGGGCGACCCGACCGCCTTCAACGAGCTGGTCGAACGCTACCAAGGCCCGCTGATCGGGTTTTTCTTTCGCAACATTCGCGACCGGCAACTCTGCGAGGACCTGACCCAGGAGACGCTGCTGCGGGTCTTCAATCAGTCGTGGGATTATCTTCCTTCCGGCCGTTTCCGCGGCTGGATCTATCGCATCGCCCGCAACTTGCTAATCGACAGCGTACGGCGGCAGTCGCACGACGCGCTCGTGCATGCCTTCACGCGCACTCACGACGGTGAGTCCGACGCGATCAACCGGCTGACGGCGAATATCGCGCCGCCCGAAGAGCTGGCCGACCAACGCGAGCTGGCGCGGATCGTCGACGAGTTGTTGCAGTCGCTCCCCGCCGATCAGCGGCTCACCTTCACCATGCACCATTATTCCGGGCTTCCGCTTTCCGAAGTAGCGTCGGCGATGGATACGAGCCTACCGACCTGCAAAAGCCGCTTGCGTCTCGCGCGGGAAAAGCTGCGGCAGAAGCTGCGCAAGCGCGGCCTGACGGTGCGCGAGTCGATCGCCTCCCACGAAGACGACCTGGCCGATTCCGGAGTGGAGGAAGCGGCCGGTTGAGCGTGCGGTCAGCCGGTTCGAGCCGCGCGTCCGAGTTGAGCCGCCGCGTCCAAGGCGAACCGCCGGGGGTTACTTGGCGTTCGTCGCGGTGATGACGCGGTCTTCCGGATCGGTGGTGAGGATCAGACCGCGGAACTGGACTTCTTGGGCCGCCTTGTTCTGGTGCAGCTGCAGTCCAATCGGGCCGGCCTGACACAGCTCCGGCTTGGGGTCGGTCCAGTCAGCGGCGAGCGTGCCGTTAATCACGAAGCGAATGCGGTCGCCGATCGCCAGGATTTCCATCCGGTTCCAGTCATGCTGTTTGCCGGCTCGCTTCGCGGTATGGTCCTTGTCCTGGTAAATCATGTTGCGGCCGTAAAGGTCGTAGAAGCCGTAGCCAGAGGGGAACATCACGAGGTGCCCCTGGTAGCTGAACGGGTCGCCTCCTTTCTCGACCGTCTTGCCCCAGAGCGCGATCCCCGAGTGCATTTCGCTCGTGACGAGCCGCGCCTCGAAGATCAGCCGAAAGTTGCGGTACTTCTGCGGCGTCACCAGATACGTGCTGAACGCCGGGCCGTTCGCTTTCGAGTTGCGACCGACGATGTCCCCCTGCTCGACCGACCAGTACTTGCCGATCTGGCCTTCCCAGTTCGTGAGATCGGCGCCGTTGAAGAGATGCACCGGCTTCTCACTCGCCGGTAGCTTGGCGATCTGTTGTGACGCCCAATCGCCACTCGGGGCGTCCGCGGCGCTAGCGGAGCGAGTCGACAGCACGCACGCCGATGCGCACACCGCGACCAGGGTGAATCCGAAAAGAGACGGCGTCGACACTTGACGGTTTCGAGCTTGCATGAGTGATCTCCAGTTCCAACACAGCGCGAGGTCGATCTGCAGCCAGTCGGTGGGTCACGATCGGGTGAGCCACATTCAGGGGAGCGAATCGCATCATAACGCGGTGCCCGCCGTCCGTCGTCGGTCGAGCGCTCCCGACACGTCGCGTCTGTCCGACAACAAACCTCTCGGAAGTTGGTGAATCGCGGGAAAGACTAACGGTCAGCTGGACCATGTCCGCGCCCGTGAAGTCAATCCAATTGCCCTATCTTCTGCCTCCCCTTTTCGTTCCGTCTTCGCTTCAAGTGGTCCGATCATCGCTGTCGATACCGAACTGGGGGGCGCCGTCGATCTGCTTTTGTGCAGGCGCGGTCGGTCCCGACTGGTGTCGAAGGACCGCGCCAATGCGACGGGCTGCGATTTACGTTGCGGGAATCCTGGGGCTGCTCGCGTCCCCATTTCTTCCTGCCGAATCCGCCGGGCGCGCTTGCGCAGCCGACCCGCCGAGCGGCGCCGTCTTCACGGCCAAAGGGCGGTTTCGCATTCCCTTTCGCTACGACTCGGCGGAGATGCAGCGGCTGCAGGCTCGCGAAGTGCAGCTCTACGTCTCCACCGATCACGGCACGCGCTGGCGGATGGTCGATCGGGCCGAGCCGCGAGCCGACCACTTCGACTTCCTCGCGCCGAGCGACGGCGAGTATTGGTTCGCCGTCCGCACACTCGATTCGTTCAATCGTCTTCATCCGGCCGGCAACAACATCGAGCCGGCGCTCAAGGTCATCGTCGACGCCACGCCGCCTGTGCTCGAGCTGCTGTTAACCGAGCTGGAGCCGGGCAAGGTCGAGCTGCGCTGGACTGCTGCCGACGACCATTTGGACGTCGGCACGCTGCGGATCGAGTATCGCCAGCCCGACGCGCCCGAGTGGCAGCCCGCCGCCGTCGTCCCGCAGCCGAACGGACAGACGACGTGGGAGGTCAAAGCGGGAGGCCTCGTCGCCGTGCGCGGCTCGATCAGCGACCTTGCGGGAAACAGCGTGACCGCCGATCGTGAAATCACCGTGCATCCCTCGCCGCGCGGTGCGAAAGGGTCCGAGACCGAATACCGCGCGCCCGTGGCCAAAGCGAATCCGACGGGTGGAGGCGTGCCGATTCGCGAAGCGGCCGCCGTTGTTCCGCCCGACCACACGGCGACCGACAAGCCGTCGCGTCCGCCGGCCGACACCGCGAAGCCGATGGCTGCGTCCTCGACGCCCGCGGCCCCGTCAACCGCTACGGCAGCGTCAGGCGGAAACGATCCACTCGAGGGGAGACTCACCTCCGATCACGACTTCTTCGTCGAGTCGAAGGACAAAGCCGCGAGCCCCGGGCTGAAGATTCAGCCGCAAGTTCGCAACGATCTCGTCTCCGACTCGCCCGCCGATCGCCCGGCGATCGTCCAAAAACAAGTTGTGCAAAAGCAAGGTGGACAGGGACAGACGGGCGCGGACGCGATTCCGCCGACGGACGGCGCGGATGAGCTCGCGGACGAAAAGGCCAACTTCACGGCCACGCCGCCGGCTCCGAAGGATGACGAACCGCGGACGATCGTCGTCAACAGCACCGATTTCCAGATCGGCTATCGCATCGACGACCTGGGGCCTTCGGGTCTCGGCAAGATCGAGCTGTTTATCACCACCGACGGCGGCCGCAAGTGGTATCGCTACGGGACGAACCCGACGAACAAGAGTCCGTTCCCGGTCAGCGTGCCGGCCGATGGAACCTACGGATTCGAGCTGCGCGTGAAGAACGGCGCCGGCATTGGCGATGATCCGCCGCACCCGGGCGACAAGCCGTCGATTGTGGTGATGGTCGACAAGACGCCGCCGACTGCCCAGTTACTGTCGCCGCAAATCGGCCGCGGCAAATCGCACAACAAAGTCCTGCTGCGTTGGGTCGCGGAAGACGCGCATTTCGGCCCGACTCCGGCCCTCCTCGAGTATGCCGTCGAGAAAACGGGACCGTGGACGAAGATCGGCGATTGGCAGGCCAACTCCGGCCACTACATCTGGCCGATCGAATCCGGCATGCCGGGCAAGGTCTATGTGCGGCTGACCGTGAAAGATCGCGCAGGCAACACGACGCAGATCACCGCGCCCGACGTCCTGGTGATCGACTTCACGCGGCCGACCGCACACATCATCGATGTGGAAGCGAAGTCGGGCGGCCAGGACCACGGCTAAAGCGCCGCTCGCCATAGTCGGCGGCGGAGATGTTCATCCGCGAGCGACACTTGAGCGAACCAGCGGTGTTGCCTTCGTGCTGTGAGTGTTTCTCCCGATCAGTGGTGCTTAAAGTACTGCACCGCGCGCTCGTGCTTCTCCGCAGCGGCGCGGCTGTTAAACGTGCCGAGGTTGTGCCGCTTGCTCGTCGACGGATTGAGCTTGCGGGAGTAGAGCCGGTACTTACCTGATGCGAGCTTGCGGATCATTGGTGAGTTCCTTGAAGCAGTTGGGACCGATCGTACGACGTTGGGCTGGTGGGCAGCGCCCGCCGGGAGCGCGGCGCCAACGCTCTTTGGATTCAACTGCAAGCCGCGCTCCAATTTGCTGGTCTCCTGGCAGACTCCGCTCGTCCCCACCACAACGGACTCGTGAACTCCCGGAAATCGACAATTCCGGTTGCCCTGAAACGTAAGTGAGCATACACTTACACGTATGGCCACTGAGAGTGTGCGCGGCGCAAAATTCGGTCAAAAGCTCTCCTGCGAAGAGCGGCGAAGCGCGATCCTGCGCGCCGTCCGCCGGGTCTTTGCTGCAAAGGGCTTCGACGGCACCACCACCCGCGAATTGGCGGACGCGGCGGGCGTGTCGGAAGCCCTGCTGTTCAAACACTTTCCGAACAAGGAGGCCCTCTTTTCCGCCATGAAGCTGTCCCTGAATGAGCAGGATCTGGGACGGCTCGAGCGGATCAAGCAGCTGGAGCCGTCCGTCTCCACCCTCGTCCTTTTGGTGCATTTTTTGACTCACCTGCTGATCGAGGGTTGGACCGTCGCCGAGGATGAGCCGGCGATCCAGACTCGGCTCATGCTCCGCAGCCTGGCGCAGGACGGCGAATTTGCCCGCCTGCTGTTGCGGCGTGTCGCCACGCAATGGGTGCCGAAGATCGACGAATGCCTGCGGGCGGCCGTTGCCAATGGTGACGCTGCGGCCGACCCGGCCTGTCCTCCCCACTTAGCCGGCTGGCTCACTCAGCACGTCGGCTGTATGGCGATGATGGCGCTGCTGCCCGCGAGCACCGTCGTCGATTACGGCATGTCGCGGCGAGAGTTAGTGGAGCAGGTGGTTTGGTTTTCCCTTCGCGGAATGGGGGTGCGGGACGAGGCAATTCGCCGTCATTACAATCCGCGAGCTCTTGAGTTAATTGAAGGTCGGAAATGATCCATCTCTGCGGAAGTGCGCATCCTGGCGACCGAACGGATCGCGCGCATCAACACGGGCGCGTGGTCGAAATGGCTTGCGGTCTGGCAGCGGTGCTGGTTGGTTGTCTGGCAATGACCGGCTGCACGAAGGCGCCCGCCCAGGCTCCTCAGCTGCCGCCGCCCGCCGTGACGGTGAGCTATCCGCTCGCGCAGGACCTGGCCGACTACGCGGACTTCACCGGCCAAACTGCCGCCGTGAAGAGCGTTGATGTGCGAGCTCGCGTTTGGGGTTTTTTGCAGACGGTGAACTTCACGGAAGGCGCACTCGTCCGCAAGGGCGATCTCCTGTTCCAGATTGATCCGCGCCCGTACCAGGCGCTGGTCAACCAGGCGAAAGCAAAAATCGCTCAAGATCAGGCGCAGCTCACCAACGATGAAGAGATTTACCGCCGCACGTATCAACTGCACACGCGCGGTGCGGCGAGTCAGAGACGCTCTCGACAAGGCGCTTGCCGATCGGGACAGCATCCAGGCCACGCTGATGGCGGACAGGGCCGATCTCGAGGCGAAGCAACTGGACCTCGACTTCACGCGGATCGAGGCGCCGATCAGCGGACGCGTCAGTCGCTTCGAGGTGACCGAAGGCAACGTCGTCCAGTCGGGACAAAACGGAGGCACACTGCTTACCACGATCGTGTCCGTTGACCCGATGTACGTTTACTTCGACATCGACGAGCGGACGCTGCTGCAAGTCCGCCGTCTCGTGCAGACCGGGCAGATGAAAAACGTGCAGGAGACGGCTTTCCCGGTCGCCATCGGTTTGGCGGACGAGCCTCAATTCCCCCGGCAGGGCAGCGTGAACTTCATGGACAACCGCGTCGATCCTGGCACGGGCACGTTGCGGATGCGGGCCGATGTCGCGAACTCTGACGCGATGTTGACGCCCGGTCTCTTTGTCCGCTGCCATCTCCCGCTGGGAGCGCCGCGGCACACGATCCTGGTTTCCGAACAAGCGCTCGCCAGCGACCAGGGGCAGAAGTATGTGTACCTGGTCAACGATCAGAACGAGGTTCTTTATCGCCCTGTGAAAGTCGGACGATCGTTCGCCGGTATGCGGGTGATCGAGTCGGGACTGACCAAGGCCGACAAGGTCATCGTGAAGGGGCTGCAGCGCGTTCAGCCCGGCATCAAAGTCGAGCCCAAGCTCGCGGAAATGCCGAACCACCTCGCGGCCGAGAAGGTCTCGTCCGCGCCGGTTGGCAAGAAGCCGGTTGCAAACTGATGCGAGCTGCGGATCGGTCGCCCTCCAGCGTCCCTTCGATCGCGGCCGCACGTGCCCGCTCGCGGATCCTTCCGAGATCGGGAACACGGCAACGATTTCAGCTTGTGCCTGTGAATCAGTCCCTGCCCTAGAGCCCCCTGCCCAAGTCAGAGTGTGAGCCGGTGATCTCGCGGTTCTTCATCAATCGGCCGATCTTCGCCTCGGTGCTGTCGATCGTGATCACGCTCGCGGGCGGGGTCTCGGTCTTCAACCTCGGTTTGGCGCAGTTTCCGCCGGTGACGCCGCCGACCGTGCAGGTCACCTGCACCTACCCGGGTGCTAGCGCCAAGGACGTGGCCGAGGCGATCGCCGCCCCCATCGAGCAGCAGGTGAACGGCGTCGAAGGGATGATGTACATGTCATCCCAGTGCGCCAACGACGGCTCGTACAACCTCACCGTCACGTTTCGGCAGGGCTTCAACCTCAACATGGCCCAGGTTCTGGTGCAGAACCGCGTCAACCTGGCCGTGCCCCTGTTGCCCGACGTGATCAAGCAGACCGGCGTGACCACGATCAAGCGGTCGCCCGACATTCTCTGCGGTATCGCCCTGCTCTCCCCCGACGGGCGGTATGACCAGCTGTTCGTCAGCAACTATGCCGTGCTGCAAGTGAAGGACGAGCTGTCGCGCGTCGACGGCGTCGGCGATATCTTCCTGTTCGGGCAGCGCGATTACAGCATGCGAGTCTGGGTCGATCCACACAAACTGGCCTCGCGCGGACTGGCGGCCTCCGACATCGCCAACGCCCTCCGCGAGCAGAACGCCCCCGTGGCCGCCGGCTCAATCGGCCAGCAGCCGGCGGTCGACCAACAAGAAACGCAGATCACGCTGAACACGCTGGGCCGGCTCACCGATGTCGAACAATTCGGCAACATCATCGTCAAGCGGAGCCCGGATGGACGGCTGACCCGGCTCAAGGACGTGGCCCGCGTGATGCTCGGGGCAAAGAACGAAGACGTCAGCACGCGGCTGGACGGCAAGGATACGATCTTCCTCGCCATCTTCCAGATGCCCGACGCCAACGCCCTCGACACGCACGACCGCGTGATGGCCAAGATGGAAGAGCTGAAGAAGACCTTCCCCGAGGGGCTGACGTACGAAATCGGCTTCGACACGACCCCCTACACGCGCGAGTCGATCCGCGAGGTCGTCAAGACGCTCCGCGACGCGATCATCCTGGTTGCCGTGGTGGTGCTGCTCTTCCTCCAGAACTGGCGTTCGTCGTTGATTCCTCTGGTCGCCGTGCCGGTCGCCGTGGTCGGCACCTTTGCGGCCATGCTGATGTTCGGGTTCAGTCTCAACAACCTGACATTATTTGGATTGGTGCTCGCCATTGGGATTGTGGTGGACGATGCCATCGTGGTGGTCGAGGCGGTGGAGCACCATATCGAGCACGGTCTCTCGCCGCGCGACGCCACCATTCGGGCGATGGATCAGGTGTCGGGCCCGGTGATCGCCGTCGGCCTGGTGCTGAGTGCCGTGTTCGTCCCCTGCGCTTTCATTTCGGGAATCACCGGGGCCTTCTTCCGCCAGTTTGCCGTCACGATCGCCGTCTCGACGGTGATCTCGGCGTTCAACTCGCTGACGCTAAGCCCGGCGCTCGACTGCGCTCTTGTTGCGTCCCCGGGATAAGGAGACCGCGCCCCCATTGCCGCGCCTGGCGTATGTGCTGGCGGGCGCGCTGTGGGGCTGGTTTTCGCTAGGGGCCTGGGTGTTGCCCCGGGTCGAACTGACGCTGACCGCTTGGGCCGGCGCGTGGCTGCCGGCGACGCTGGCACACAGGGCGGTGAATAACCTGCCGAATGTCGTGGGAATCGCGGCCGCTCTGGCGTGCGGGCTCGTTGCCTGGTTTCTCGGTCCACTGTGCAACCGCCTCCTGCGGGGCTTTTTCACGCTGTTCAATTACACCTTTGCTTGGACGACCCGGATCTACACCGGATTGGTCGGCGGCCTGCTCCGCGTGTGCGTGATCGTCCTCATGGTCTACGTCGGCCTCTTGGGCGTGACGTACTGGAGCATCCAGTCGACGCCCAAGGGATTCATTCCGCTGCAGGACATGGGTTACTTGATTTGCAGCGTGCAGCTTCCCGACGCGGCCTCCAAGGAACGCACCGAAGTGGTGATGGCCAAGCTCGTCGCCATCGCCCGGAAGATCGCCGGCGTCAAGCACGCGACGAGCGTATGCGGTCAGTCGTTTGTCCTCAACGCCTTCGGCTCCAACTTCGGCTCGATGTTCGTCAACCTCGACGATTATTCGGAGCGCCGCGACTTGGCGCGCTCCGCCGATGCGATCGCCGCGCAAATTCGAGCGGGGGTCGCGCAGATTCAAGAGGCGCAGATCTTCGTCTTCGGCCCGCCCCCAGTCCGGGGCGCCGGCCGGGCCGGCGGGTTCACGATGATGGTGGAAGACCGTGGCGACTTGGGCCCGAAAGTGTTGCAGGAGGAGACCGAGAACCTGGTCCGCGCCGGTACCGCGACCCAGAAGCTGATCGGCCTTTCGTCCGTGTTCCGCGCCAACGTGCCGCAGCTCTTCGTCGAAGCCGATCCGCGGGAGTGCATGGCCAAGGGAGTCTCGCTCCAGAGTTTTGCCGACACGCTGTCGATCTTCATGGGCTCGCTCTACGTCAATGATTTCAATCTGTACGGGCGGACCTGGCAGGTGAACGTGCAGGCCGACCAGCAGTTCCGCGGCCAGATCGAGCAGCTGATTCCAATGGCGGTGCCGAGCATGCGCGGGACGATCGTTCCCATCGGCTCGCTGGCCAGCATCCACGAGACCAACGGCCCACTCATCCTCACGCGCTACAACATGTACCCGGCCGCTTCGATCAACGGTTTGGCCGCACCGGGATTGAGTTCGGGACAGGCGATCGACCTGTTGGGAGGCCTGGCCCATCGCGAGCTGTCGCGCAACATGGCGTTCGAGTGGAGCGACATGTCGTACCTGGAGGTCATCGCCGGCGACACGGCCATGATGATCTTCGGCTTCGCGGTCGTGATGGTGTTCCTGGTGCTGGCGGCCCAATACGAAAGCTGGTCGCTCCCCCTGGCAGTGATCCTCGTCGTGCCGATGTGCCTGTTGAGCGCGATCATCGGCGTCAAAGTCGCTGCGATGGACGTGAATATCTTCACCCGGATCGGATTCGTGGTGTTGGTGGGGCTGGCGAGCAAGAACGCCATTTTGATCGTCGAATTCGCCAAGGTGCAGCGACGCTCCGGCGCGAATCGCCGGGCGGCGACGCTGGAAGCGTGCACGCTCCGGTTGCGCCCGGTCGTGATGACGTCGCTGGCGTTCATTCTGGGCGTGGTGCCGCTGATTGTTTCGCGGGGAGCCGGGGCCGAAATGCGGCAGACGCTGGGGACGGCCGTCTTCAGCGGCATGCTCGGCGTGACGCTGTTCGGACTGCTGCTGACGCCCGTCTTTTTCTACAGCATCGACTGGCTGGGCGACGCGCACGTATTCCGGTCGCTGGTGATGCAGCGGTTCAACCATTTGTCGTTGTCGGTCGTTTCCTTGAAGCCGCTACGCACCAGGGTCGCCGACGCTTTTGTGCGCTGGAGCGCAAGCGGCGCACCGGGCCTTCGAACGGCCGCGTCAAAGATCAAGCTCCGCGCGGCCAATTGATCGCCGGAAACGGGCACGACGGCCACGGTGTTCGCATCACGGACGCCCCGTCACCTGTATCAAGTCCGCCCTCGGTCGGCGCGTCGAATTTCGAGCGCACCGCCGCCGGCGACGAAGAACCGGACGCCGAACATATTGTCAGCTGAAATTGGAGTCGTTCGTGTTTTCGACGTTTTTTATCAATCGGCCGATCTTCGCCAGCGTGCTGTCGATCATCATCACGCTGGCCGGCGGGATTGCGCTGTTGGCGTTGCCAATCGCCCAGTATCCCGAGATCACGCCGCCGACCGTGGAAGTTTCGGCCGTCTATCCGGGCGCCAACGCGCAGACCGTGGCCGATACCGTCGCCGCTCCCATCGAGCAGCAGGTCAACGGCGTCGAGAACATGCTGTATATGTCGTCGCAATGCACCAACGACGGCACCTACACGCTCACCGTGACGTTTAAGAACGGCGTCGACCTGAACATGGCCCAGGTGCTCGTTGAGAACCGCGAGTCGCTGGCGGACCCCGTCCTTCCCGACCTGGTGAAGCGCCGCGGAGTGGCGGTGAAGAAGAAATCGCCCAGCGTGCTGTGCATCGTCAACTTGTTCTCGCCCGATAACACTCGCGACAACCTGTACCTGAGCAACTACGCCACGATCCAGCTCAACGGCGAGCTGTCGCGGCTGCCCGGCGTTGGCGACATCACGTACGTCGGCCAGCGCGACTACAGCATGCGGCTATGGCTCGACCCGCGGAAGATGGCTTACCGCAACCTCACGGCCAACGACATCGTCACCGCCATCCAGCAGCAGAACACGCAGGTGGCTGCCGGACAAATCGGCCAGGCGCCGGTGGCTCCGGGGCAGGTCACGCAGCTGACGATCACCACGATGGGCCGGCTGGTCGACGTCGAGCAGTTTGCCGACATGATCCTCAAGACCGACGCCAACGGCGCGCTCGTTCGCGTGCGCGACGTTGCGCAGATCGAGCTTGGGGCGCTGGCCTACGACCAGACCTGCACGCTCGACGGCAAATCGTCGGTGGCCCTTTCGATTTACCAGTTGCCGGGATCCAATGCGCTCGACGTGTCGCAGGCGGTCAAGAACAAAATGCAGGAGTTGAAGGCCCGCTTTCCCGCCGGCCTGGACTACGCGATCGTCTACGATACGGCCCCCTTCATCAGCGAGTCGATCCGCGAAGTCTTCGTGACGCTCCGCGACGCGGTGATTCTCGTCGCCGTCGTCGTCCTCTTGTTCCTGCAGAACTGGCGCTCGGCCATCATTCCGCTCGTCGCCGTTCCCGTGGCGATCGTCGGCACGTTCGCCGTGATGGCGGCGATGGGTTTCAGCCTCAACAACCTCACGCTGTTCGGCCTGGTGCTGGCGATCGGCATCGTCGTCGACGACGCGATCGTCGTTGTGGAGGCGGTGGAAAGGCAGATCGAACACGGATTGCCCCCGCGCGAAGCCACGATCCGCGCGATGGAAATGGTCTCCGGCCCCGTGATCGCCGTCGGCCTGGTGCTGAGCGCCGTGTTCATCCCCTGCACTTTTATTACTGGAATCACCGGACAGTTTTTCCGGCAGTTTGCGCTGACGATCGCGGTGTCGACGGCGATTTCCGCCTTCAATTCGCTCACGCTGAGCCCGGCACTCACTGCCCTGCTCCTGCGGGCTCACGACAAGGAGACGGCCCTGCCGCTTCCCTGGTTTGGTTTCCCGCTGATTGGCGGCTTGTTCGCGTGGGACCTTTCCACGCGGTTCGGCTGGGGAGACACCGCGAACTGGTTGCCGCTGGTCGTGGCGATTGTCGCCGGCATCGCCCTGGGAGCGCTGATCGGTCCGCCGGCCAACCGGCTCCTCGCCCGGATGTTTCGCGCGTTTAACCGCGGCTTCGACCGCACGGCCGCCGTCTACACGCGGGCCGTGGGCGGGCTGCTGCGGGTCAGCGTGATCGTGCTGCTGGTTTACGGCGGCTTGTTGGTCGTGACCTACGGCAGTTTCCAGGCGACGCCGAAGGGTTTCATTCCGCCACAGGACAAAGGCTACTTGCTCGTCAACGTTCAGTTGCCCGACTCGGCTTCCGTGCAGCGCACGCAAAAGGTGATGCGGCGGATCGAGGAGATTGCCGGCAAGACGCCGGGCGTGAAGCACACGGTGTCGATTGCCGGCCAATCGATTCTGCTCAACGCGAATGCCCCGAACTTCGGCGCCATGTACTTGATGCTCGACGACTTTCACTCGCGGGTGTCCCGCGGGCTATCGGACGTCGTCATCACGAATCGGCTGCAGAAGGCCCTCAGCGGCGAGATCGAGGAGGGGCTCGTCAATGTCTTCAGTGCGCCCCCCATCGACGGTCTGGGAACGGCCGGCGGCTTCAAGCTGATGGTCGAAGACCGCAGCGACAGCGGCCTCGAGGCGCTGCAATCGGCGGCGGACAACGTCGTCGACGCCGGTCGCCGCACGCCCGGTATTCAGGAGCCGTTCACCAGCTTCCGGGCCAACACGCCTTGGCTCTATCTCGATATCGATCGGGAGGCGGCCAAGACGATGGGTGTGTCGATCGCCGAGGTATTCAACACGCTGCAGGTGTACCTGGGATCGCTCTACGTCAACGACTTCAACCGGTTCGGCCGCACGTGGCAGGTGAACGTGCAGGCAATGTCCGATTTCCGCAGCCAGATCGACGACATCAAGCAGATCAAGATTCGCAACGATCAGGGGAACATGGTTCCGCTCGCCACCATGATGGGCGTCCGCGAGACCACCGGGCCCGTGATGATCATGCGCTACAACATGTATCCCGCGGCGGCGATCAATCTCGCGCCGGCCGCGGGGATCAGCTCGGGGCAGGTTATCGACCGGGCCCAAGTCAGCGCCGACGGCGCCCTGCCGCGGATGATGAAGGCCGAGTGGACCGAACTCGCCTTCCTGCAGTTGGAAACGGGCAACACGGCCATGCTCGTCTTCTTGCTCGCCGTCGTCCTGGTGTTCCTGGTGCTGGCCGCGCAGTACGAGAGCTGGACGCTGCCATTGGCCGTGATTCTCGTCGTGCCGATGTGCCTGTTGTGTTCGGTTGCCGGCGTGCTGATGGCGCGGATGGACATCAATATCTTCACGCAGGTCGGGTTCGTCGTGCTTGATAGGGCTGGCGTGCAAGAACGCAATTCTGATCGTCGAGTTCGCCAAGTCGGAAACCGAGCACGGTCACGAGCCGGGCGAGGCGACGCTCAAAGCGTGCGAGCTGCGGTTGCGGCCGATCGTGATGACGTCGTTCGCCTTCGTGCTCGGCGTGGTCCCCCTGATGCTGGCCGAGGGGGCCGGAGCGGAAATGCGTCGCACGCTGGGCACGGCCGTGTTCTTCGGCATGCTGGGGGTGACCCTGTTCGGCATCTTCCTGACGCCCGTCTTTTTCTATGTCATCCGCCGCGTCACACAACGGATGGAGGCGTACATGGAAGATCGACCGCCCCTCGCGCAGCCAGCCGCCGAATCGGCGACCTTCTCGGGGCACTGAACCTGTGGCTTGGCGATTGACGCGTGCCAACGGAGACTTGGATTCGCCCCGCCCACGCTGGCTGCCGTGCGGCCACTTATTTCGTCAGCTGCTCGTTGACCCACTTGCCGAAATAGGTGAACGAGTGACCGCCATTGGCCTCGGCGATGCTCGACACGCGAATGGCCTCGTCGCGGTCCTTAACCGCCACGCTGACGGAATAATGGCCGTTTTGCAGTTCCTGCACGCCGAAGTCGGCCACGGCGCGCTCGAAGTCGCCAAAGAACAAGACCGAGCGGAGGTTCTCCAGCATCTGGATCCCGTCGGGGCCGTGGAGCGAACGAATCTTCGAATCCGGGAAACCGGACTGATTGAGGCTCTTGGCGATGGCTTGCAATTTTTCGTTCGTGTCGACGAAGCCGATCACGCGCAACTCCGGAATCCCAAGCTGCTGGCCGTGATACGTCGTGGGTTGAATCATTGCCTCGACCTCCGCTGGAAGCCCTCGAGCACGGCGGGTCGCTCGAGGCGCCGTTGCCTCGAGGAATTGCCGCGTTTCTGCGGGCCGGTCAGTGACTGTGCAACCGCCGTTCCAAGACCTGGCTTGGGAACGCTGGCCGGATGGTGTAACTTGGAGGAAAACCACCTGCAGAATTGGACTTGGAAGATGAGCTTTCGGACTTCGCTTTTGGCCGTGACCCTCGCGTGCCTGGCTCCGCTTTCCGCAATTGCGCAGTTGCCGGCCAATGCCGTGATCCTGGAGAAGGTCAAAATCCCGGAGAAGCAGAAGTCGACCGATCTCTGCCCGGTTTATCTCACGGCTTCGGATCCGAAGCTCCCTATCTGGGAGTACAAAGGGGTCAAGTATCGCGGCAGCAAGGCCGACGCCCGCGAGAAGTTTCTCAAGGATCCCGAAAAATACGCGCAGGCGGCCAAGAAGCAGCGGTTCGTCAACAACTTCATGCAGGCAATGAGCCCGGTCTGGTGCCCCGTCACGGATCAGATCACGCCGGGCGGCATGACGCAGTGGAAGAAGCTGGGCTACACCTTCGAGAGCTGCTGCAGCTTCTGCGACGAGAACGTGAAAGACGAAGATTTCCCCGAGGCGGTCAAACGGCTTCGCGCCCGCGCCGAAAAGACCTACGCCCTGATCGGCGCGAAATACACCGAGGGAGCCAAAAGCCCGGTCGAAGGGGCGATCAAGAAGCCCAAGTAAGCGCTGGCCCTGCTCTCTCAGTCAGCGCTCATCGCGATTGGCATCACAGACCCCTGCGGCCGTCAGTTCTTCGATTCTGCGCCCGGGTCGATGGGAGCTGACCCGCGCTTCGGCCCAGCGCCGGCGCCGGGTTCGTCCGCTCCGGGATCGCGTGGAACTCCTGGACTTTCCGGCGCGGTCGACGACGCTGGCTCAGTACCCCGAGTCGGCGCAGCTGCGCCGGAAGGCGTTCCGCCAAAGGCCGGCGCATCACCTCCCCCTGCCCCGTCATACATTGACGACTCGCCCGTCGCGGCAGCAAAGCTGCGTTGAGCCAGGCCGACCGCAACTCCTGCCGGCACGAGGGCAGCGACGAGCACGACGACAAAACGGACCGCAGCCTTGAGCTTTTGCACGGGGGGGAGCGCGACCAAGCCACAGACCGCGGGGGCCGCGATCAACAGCGCGAAGTTCGTCGCCGTCAGTTCGCCGAAGAATTCGCCGGCCATCAACAGGCCGAACAACAGCACCGTGCCGACTCCGACCAGTCCCGTCATTGAGTGCATGCGAGCAAAAAGCAGGCACACGAGGAGTGCCCCGGCCGCCACACCGGCAAACGGCAGGCCGATCATTCCGCCGGTGGCATAGCCGGACAGCATGATCGTCGCCCCGGCCGCCGCGGAAATCAGTCCCAAAGCAGCCGGCACGACGAATCCCCCGGCCCGCTGAGCCGCCCAGACCAGGAGGCCCCAGACGCCCGCCAACAAAATTCCTAGGCCGATTAGGTTCCTCAGGGCTTCCTGCTCGGTCCAGGTTGACGGCGCCGCGGGGTCACCGCCGGGAGTCCATCTCGAGGGCAGCCACCCCGATCCGAAAAGTAACAGGAAAGGCAGCGGCAGCGCGAGCAACAGGCGCAAGATGCGGCCGAACCAGGGCCGGCGCTGCAACACAACGGCGAGGATTTCGACGACTCCGGCGGCTGGCAACAACACGAACAACAATCGATCCTTGTCCTCGACTGGCAGCGAGCTCGGTCGGATGCCGAGCCACCAACACCCGATCGTCATTCCGCCAGCAACAGCCAGGACTTCGGCGAGAGTCGCGAGCCGGGAGCGGCGCGTCGGCGCGGTGGCGGCTGTGGCTGCGACCTTGCGCGCCGGCCAGACACCGAGCAGCAGCATCACGAGAGCGGCGACGCCGCCCGCGGTCGCCGTCCCCTCGAGGATTAACGTCGCGTCAGGCATTCCGCGTTTCCTTTGCGAGCCGAGCTGGCCGCGCGCAACACGCGACTAGTTTCGCGTCCCCTCAAAACTGACCGCAACATAGATCTTTTCGCCGATGGCCGGCGTGACGGGGCCGACCCCGAAGTCGGCACGCCTCAGAGTAAATTCCGCGGAAAATCCCGTGCGAGTCACTCCCTTGGGCAACTCGGCCGTATGGCCGCCCACCAGCTCCAGCGTGACCGGCTTGGTGACGCCGTGCATCGTGAAGTCGCCGGTGACCTCGTAGCCCCCCTTCACAGGATGGACCACAGTGCTCTTGAATTTCATCGCCGGGAACTGCTTGACGTTCAGAAAGTCTCCACTGCGAAGATGATCGTCGCGTTTCTGGTTGTTGGTATCGATACTGGCAGGATTGATGTTGAGTGCGAACGACGATTTTTCGGGGTTGGCCGCGTCGATCGTGAACGCGCCGCCGAACTGGTCGAACCGTCCCTGGATCCAGGAGAGCCCCAGGTGCGAGATCTTGAAATTCACGCCCGCGTGCATCCCATCGACGGCATACTCGTCGGCGGCAACGGGCGAGACGAGACCAAGCGCAGCGGCCAGCGCGAGGCCGGCCATCGTGACGCAAACGCGACGAAACATCGACTTGCTCCGGATTTCGAGTGGGTCGCTCACGGACGTTCGACTCGCTCCCACGCGGGCGCGAGTGCCGTTTGGTAACACGTACTCTAACGCCCGCGTCGCGCGCCGCAAACAATGGCCGTGCGGACCGGAAGCAAAAACTTGGCGGTCAAAAAGAGCGACTGCCGGTCGCGAAACGTTGTGAAGAAACGGCGACTCAGGCCGGCTGTGGGCGGCCGAGCCGCGCGGGGATCGACAAAAATCCCGTCGTCATAAAGGGGTCGGTGTTGTCCGACCAGATGGTCAGCGGCGGAAACGACCCCTGCTGCGTCGTCAGCACGTCGTACGAGCGGCCGTCCGCCGTGCCGAGCCAGAAGCGCACGCCATAGTCGCCAGCTCGCAGGTCGATCGCCGGCAATTCCAGCACGATCGAGTACGTCGTGCCGGCGGTTAGCGGCTCGGGCGAGACAACCTCGCTGACCGAGGTGATCGTTTCGTAGTGTGTCGCCGATTCCAGCGAGAAGAAATAGCGGAGGTTGGGCACGCTTTCAAAGACGTGATACGTCGTAGAGAGACGCACCGTTTCGCCCGCGCGAAAATCCCACTTCTTGTCGCCATGGGCATCTTCCACGCTCACGTCGGTGAAGCGGACCGCGCCCGTGCTGCGGTTGAGCCGGTCGCGCAGATTGGTGTTCGCATCGACTTCGAGGCGGCACAACAGCTCGTTATAGCTCCGCAGCACGTCGGGCGTGGGGCCGTCCTGAAGGAGCTGGCCGTGGTCGATGAGGATCGACCGCGGGCAAAGCTGCCGAATGGCGCCCAGGTTGTGGCTGATGAAAAGCACGGTCCGCGCCTGCTGGGCGGCTGCCTCCATCCGCGAGAGGCACTTTTTTTGAAAGGACGCGTCGCCGACGGCCAGGACTTCGTCAATGAGCAGGATGTCCGGCTCGAGGTGGGCGGCGACCGCGAAGGCCAGCCGGACGTACATCCCGCTCGAATAGCGTTTGACGGGCACTTCGAGAAACTGGCTCATTTCGGCGAAGTCGACGATGGCGTCGAACTTGCGCCGGATCTCGTCCTTCCGCATCCCGGCAATCGCGCCGCTCAAGAAGATGTTCTCGCGGCCCGTTAGTTCCGGGTGAAACCCCGTGCCGACCTCCAGCAGCGTGCCGATGCGGCCGCGGACGACGGCACTCCCGCTCGTGGGCCGCGTGATGCGTCCCAGGAGTTTGAGCAACGTCGACTTGCCGGCCCCGTTGCGGCCGATAATCCCAACCACTTCGCCGGGGCGAATCTCGAAGCCGACGTCCTTGAGCGCCCAGAGGGTCTCGGTGCCGCCGATGCGGGCCGGATCGCGAAGCCGGTCCCAGACGGCGGCCCACATCGACTGCGGCCCGTTGCCGGCGCCGTTGACCGCACGTCCAGTACCGGTCTGCGGCCGAGCGGCGGCAATCTGGTAGCGCTTGGAGAGTCCGGCGGCCTCAATGGCGTTTCGCATTAATGACTTCAGTCGATTTTCGAGTCGGCCTTTTCGGAGTGGTTCGCGATCTCGAGGCTCGCGAATGGGCAGCCCCTGGCTCGATCGACCGCCAAACGTAAACCTCTGGATCAATGGAGACTTCGATCAAGCCAGCAAGCGGCTCGACAGCCCGTCGCGTCATTTATTTTAACACGGACGCTCACGGTTCACTCGGCGGCCAGCGTTTCCCGAATTGGGCATGGTTCTTGCGGCGGTTTTTGCGTTGGTTTCCCTGGGCGAATTGCGAAAAAGCCCTCCGACCGTGGCGTGGGAGATAGTCAAATGAGAGAATTCGTCATCGAACGCACGAACGAGATGAAGCGGGAATGGTGGACGGGTTCGGACTGGACCGAGGACGAGCACGAGGCTCGCTGGTACCCGGAGGAGCCCGATGCCCCCAACGAAACTCAGGACGAAAACGCCCGCGCCGTCCGTCACGCAGCCGGCGTGATCGACGACTAGCGGCCGCTCATCGGCTTGCACTGGCTAAGTTGGACTGAGAAGGGGACGATGCCACCGCCGGGCTTGATGGACATCGTACTGCTTCTCGTCTGCGGCGTGGCGACGGGCGCGGCCGGCGCCGTCCTGGGGACGGGCGGCGGCGTGTTCCTGATCCCCATTCTGCTGCTCGGCTTTCATGTGCCGATGCACAATGCGGTCGGCACCAGCATCTTGACCGTGGTGGCCACTTCGACGGCCGTGGCGATCGGAAATCTCGATCGGGGCACGGCCAACATGCGTCTGGGGATGACGCTCGAGATCGCCACCTCGATCGGCGCGTTGACCGGAGGACTGTCGGCAGCGCTGCTTCCGGAGCGCGCTCTGGAGATCGTGTTCGCTGCCGTGCTCCTGCCCACCGCCTTTGTGATGTGGCGACAGCGGCACGGTGAGGCCGAGGTGACCTCCAAACCGACAGGACCCACTCAAGCGGCGACGGATGCCGTCCCGCCGCTCGCGGAAGCAACGAGCGGGCCGAAGCCGCCTCAACGCCCAGGACGGTTTACCGATCGGCTGTCCGCTGAGTATGAGGATACGGTCCTGCACCGCCGCATCGCTTATCGGTTGCATCGCCTGTGGGCTGGGCTGTCCGTGTCGTTCGTGGCGGGCGTGATGTCCGGGCTGTTGGGGATTGGCGGGGGCGTGTTCAAAGTTCCGGCCCTCAATGTACTCTGTGGCGTGCCGATCAAAGCGGCGGCTGCCACTTCCACGTTCATGATCGGCGTGACGGCGGCGGCCAGCGCGTTTTTGTATTTCGGCCGGGACCAAGTTGATCCGAGCTACACGTCCCCGGTGGTGATCGGAGTGGTGGTCGGCTCCTGGGTGGGCGCGTATCTCAATCGCTTCGTGGGCGGCCGAACCGTCAAACGGGTGTTTGCGGTGCTGTTGATCGGCGTCGCGCTCGAAATGTTCGGCCGCGCTTTTAGCTGGTTTTAGGTGCAAACGGGAATGTCCGCAGACCAACGCGAGAGTCGTCTCGCCCGCGCGGTGAGCTGGACGCTGACCACTGGACTCACGGCCAGCGTGGTGCTCATGCTGCTCGGCTGGGCGTTCACTCTGAAAGGGACGGCCCCTGGGAATCACGCCGGGAATCATCCCGAGAAGGGCTGGCTCGCGCTGCCGCTCCGCGCCCTGCACGGCGATAGCGCGGCATTGCTTGCGCTCGGCCTGATCGTGCTGATGCTCACTCCCGTGGCCCGCGTGCTCATTTTGGCCGTCGGCTGGGCGCGGGATCGGGACTGGACCTTCAGCCTGATCGCCTTCTGCGTGCTCGTTCTCCTGAGTCTGAGCGTCGTCTTGGGCACCGGCTAGCGGCCGAAAGCTGTTCCTCGCAAGCGGCAAAAATCCGCCGCTCAGCGAAGCGAAAACCTTCGGTTGTCAGCCCCGGGTCACTCGCCTATGATTTTGACCTTATTGCGGTCCCCCGCAATCGGGACAGGTAGCTCAGTTGGTAGAGCACAGGACTGAA
>CAWCZR010000006.1:0-616795 GCA_963800135.1 uncultured Planctomycetaceae bacterium
TGGCCGACGAAGAGGACCGATTCCTCCACGCCGAGCTCCCGGGCCATGCGGCGGAAGCGCCAGATCGGGCCTTTGCCGACGACGGCCAGCCGCAGGGCGGCGTCGAGCGGGCAATCGCGAGGGCTCGCAGCAATGACCGCAGCCCCTTGCCATGAAAATCCATCGACGCGAACACCAACAGCGGCCGCGTCGGCTCGACGCCCAGCTCGGCCCGCAGATCGTTCCGGTCGGCCCCACGCCCGGATGAAAGACGTTGAGATCGACGCCGTTGTAGATGGTGAAGACTTTTTCTTCGGGAATGCCGTAATACCGAACGACCAGCTCGCGATCGAGCCGCGACTGCGTGACGATCCGCCGCACGTTCGACGAATGAAAGATCGTCCGCTCGAGCGCGATCATCGTGCGGTGCCGCGGGTTGAGCCGTTGCAACGCGCGGTGGGCCGGATTGCGGTAATAGACGTTGAGCCAATGCGACTGCAGCCGATCGGTGATGCGGATGGCGTCGAGCTCGAATGCCCGACCCAGTCCGTAAGCCAGGTCGAACCGCCCCTCTTTCACCGCCCGCCCCGTGTTTTCGGCGAACGACTGGTTCTTAGTCCACGACGTGAGCCGGTTGACCGTGATCGGCACGAAGTTGACTTCGCTCGACAGCTCGGGATCGACCGACTCGCCGATGAACGTCACATCGTGTCCGTATGATCGCAGCCGGCGGGCCAAGTTCACGCAATCGCGCTCGGCCCCTCCGACTTTCAGCGAGTAACGGCGTTTCACCAGGGCGATGCGCATGAAAATCCTTCGATGAAATTCGATTTGGGGTGGCTGGGGTCGAGCGGGCCGAGCCCCCAGATCTTCCAACCTGGGGGCGAACCGAAGCGGTTCGACTCCAGCCACACTCAAGTTGTTGTTTATTTCCTTTGGGCATCCCGAGACGAGTCAGGCGGCGATGGGCCGGCGGTGCCGCAGGAGTTGGGCGATCACGGCGTCGAAGGCCCATTCGCTCGACAGGTCCTGCATGCAGCGGTGATGCCCGAGCGGGCAGGTCCGCCGCTGGCACGGGCCGCACTCGACCTGGATTTGCAAATGGACGGCGTGAGCGTCGTTCGTGTCACTCCACTGCTGATGCGTGGGACCGAAGATCGTCACCACGGGCACGCCGAACGGCTGGGCGAAGTGCCGCGGGCCAGAGTCGGTCGTCACGAGCATTTCGGCCGAGCGAATGGCGGCCTTTGTGAGGCCGACGCTCGTGCGGAAATCCGCCAGGCTGAGGACCCGCTCGCGCGAGGCCAGGTGGACAATGTTGCGCGCCTCCTCCCGCTCGGCGGGGCCGCACAGTACCAATACGGTTCGCCCCAGATGATCGACGATGCTCCGTGCCAGGTCGGCGAAATTCTCCGTCGGCCAATGCTTGGCTGCCCCGAACGCTCCGCCCGGATTAAGGCAGAAGACGCCGCGGGCCTGCCAATCGGCCGGATGCTGTTTCCAGAAGCGGGCCAGTTCGCGCTCGTCCTCGGGGAGCACGGCCGCCTGAGTGGCGAGATCACGCACATCGCAGCCGAGATGGCCGGCCAGTCGCAGATATTCGTCGAGCACCGGGTTGGGGACGGCTCGCGGCTTGGGCTCGAGCGCATCGGTGAGCAGGAAACGTCGACCGTCGCGGGCGAAGCCGACGCGCCGCTTGACTCCGGCCAGCCGGGCCACGACGGCACTCCGCAACGAATTGGGAAACAACACGGCCAAGTCGAATTGCTCGCTTTTCAGTCGTCGCACGAATCGCCAGCCGCGGGCGTCGGTGGCCGTCCCGTGCGGCTGATGCTCGAGGATGCGATCGAAGTAATCGAGTCCGGCCAGCGCGTCGCCGATGGGAGGTCGCAGCACGCCGACAATTTCCGCATCTTGAAATTTCGCCCGCAGCGCCCGCAGGGCCGGCGTCGCCATCACGGCATCGCCAATCCAATTGGGGAGGAACAGGGCGATTTTCATGCGGCCTGCCTTCCGGACTCGCTGGAGGTCGGGTCTTTGGAATTGCGAAGTTGTTCGAGGACGATCGTGCTCGATATTCCCGGCACGTGGCCGAGCGCCTTCACCTGTCCGCCGTACGCTTCGACCAGCTCGTGGCCGACGATCTCGTGTGGCGCGTAGCCGCCGCCTTTGACGAGCAGATCGGGCTTCAGGCGCGAAAGAATCGCGTGCGGCGTCGCCTCTCCGAAGATGGTGACGTAGTCGACGGCCTCGAACGCGCCAGCATGGCGGCCCGCTGCTGCTCAGCGAAGACGGGACGATCGGGCCCCTTGCCGAGTTGGCGAACGCTGGCGTCGCTGTTGACGGCGACGATCAGGCAGTCTCCTTCGCGGGCCGCCTCCTGCAGGTAGCTCACATGTCCGACGTGCAAGAGGTCGAAGCAGCCGTTGGTGAGCACGATGCGGTTGCCGATTCGCCGCCGGGCGGCCACGTGCCGCTCCAGCACGTCGAGCGAGCAGACTTTGTCGGCCGTCGTCCGTTCGGCCGTGAAGAGATCGGCCAGCAGATCGTCGCGACGAATCGGCACCACACCCACCTGCTCGACCTCCAGGCCGCCGGCCACGTTGGCCAACCGCGCCAGGTCGAAGGGCGCAATGCCCGCCGCCGCGCCGACGCCGATCATGGCGAGCACCATGTCGCCGGCACCTGTGATGTCGTAGACCTCGCGCTTGCGCGTGGCGAGATGCTCGGCCGAGCCGTCCGCTCGGGCGACGACGATGCCGTCGCTATCGAGCGTGATGAAGGCGTGATCGAGTCCCAGGTCCGCGCACAGTCGGCGGCCGGCGGCAATCGCGTCGTCGATTTTCGCGATCTCGCGCCCCGTCGCTCGCTTGGTTTCCATGCGGTTGGGCGTTACGGCCGTCGCGCCGGCGAAGTTCCGGCAGTCGCCCGATGACGAAGGATCGACGATCACCGGCAGCCCCGCTTGTCGCGCCGCGGAAATTAACCGACGGCAGACCTCGGGCGTACACACGCCTTTGCCGTAATCGGAAATGAGCACGGCCTGGTGCGACGGCAGCGTTGCCAGCAGCGACTGCATGAGACGCTCCGCCACCGGATCGGGTAGCGGACGGCGGACTTCGCGATCGACGCGGAGAATTTGGTGCGGGTGCCGCTGCTGCGCGCGGCCGATGAAGCGTTCCTTCATCGTGGTCGGCCGTTCGGGGTCGACAATCACCAACGCGCAGTCGACCCCCTGCCGCTCGAGTTCGTCGCGGAGCTCGCGGCCGTCGGCATCGTTGCCGATCACGCCGGCGAGGCTCACGTCGGCCTCCAGGCCGCGGAGCATGTTGGCGACGTTCGCCGCTCCGCCCAGGCGCACCTCGCGGCTGCGCTCGCGGAGCAGAATCACCGGGGCTTCCTGGCTGATGCGCTCGGCGTCACCCCAGGTGTAGCGATCAAGAATCAGATCGCCCAGCACCAGGATCCGCGGACGGCCCAGGTTCTGGACGAGATCAATCAAATGATAGGACACGGCCTACATTCCCTTGTGGTATCACTGCGGGAGGCGTCCGTTGCCCCCCCCGAAGGCGAGCGGCCGGTGCGGGTACCCGTGGCAAGCCACGGGTGCGGCCGGTTCCAGGTTTGATCGGGTTCCAAGTGTGAGCTTTGCGACAATCGGGCGCGTCGGGCGGTTTTCGGCCGAGACTTTGCCGATTAGCGCGAGCGAAATGATCCTTTTCCGGCCGCTTTCGGTCAATCCCGGATTGAACCAGCGGCCGGCCCGGCGATTTGCCCACCCGCCGGTCAGTGGCGGTTTGCGCGGAGCATCGGTTCCAGTTCTTCGACGAAGTAGTAGGAGGTCTATGAAAACGCTATAAAACAGGGCTTTTCTTCGCGAAAACTGTAAGCATCCTGCCCACCTTACCAGTTGCTTACAGCAGGCAACTGGACAGGTTGCGGTGCTAAAAAACTTCTTTTCGCCCGATCAAGCCGTCCTAAGCGAATGACCGCTCGCCCCTTGTGCCGTGCGCCAAAATTTCCACCAGGATTTTCAGTAAATTTTTTGGCTTGCTGCGTAAGGTTCAGGATGTCGCCACACGGCGGAGAAAAAGTTTTGGTTTCGGCGCTCTCGTAAAGAAAGGGGAAACGCAATGACGGACGAAGAGTCGATTCGCTGGCTACTCACACAAGCACACATCAATCCCTCCCAGACCGCAGAAGGAACGAAGCAGGGCTTGGTCATGAGAATTTCGGTCGAGGAAAATCCGCCGAAACTCATTGCCGCACTTGAGACACCCTCCAATGCCTTTAACCTGAAAACGAAGCGCCCCACGAACAAGCAAGAATGGGACGAAGCGGTAGAGCAGATTCACAAGGCGTGGTTTCCGAAAGAAGGAGAGACGCCATGACATGGACTCTGAACATCAACGAGGGCTCGTCGGCAGTCATCAACGGCGAAATCGTCAGTGGCATCATCTGCGAGGCGGTTGCTCAATCGGGACACCAAACTCATGATCGTCAGCAACTGGCGAAAAAGGAGCGGTTCGAGACGACTGCGGATGTCAGCAAGTGGCTGATGAAGATGGTCGCTCAACACGGCAAGCCATCGGGGCATTCACTTTTCGGTGCGTCCGACGAATTGAAGACCGCAGTTGAGGCGGTGCTAATTGTCTGAGCGATTGCTCGCTCTCATCGACCCCAAAAAGCCACCCTTTTGCGGTGGCTTTTTTTCTTCCTTCAAAACCTGGTTCTGAACCCAACCCGCCAAATCACCCCCCAAAGCTTACAGCGAAGATTACAGGCAAAAGATTACAGACGGGATTGAGCGAAAAAGGCTATTTTACCAGCGGTTTTGAGAGATTTTTTCGCTGGTTGCCAACCGAACCCCATCAACGAAGTCGTTCACGTCTTTGAACTCGCGGTACACCGAGGCGAAACGGACGAAGGCGACCTGATCGATGGTTCGCAGGCGGTCGAACACTTTTTCGCCGACGTAGCGGGACGGAACCTCGCGGTCGAAGTTCTGGTAGACGTCCGCCTCGACGTCGCAAACAATCGCCTCGATTTGACTTTCGCTCACTGGCCGCTTGTAGCAGGCCTTTTCCAGGCCGGCGCGGATCTTCTCGCGGTCGAAGGGGACACGGGTGCCGTCCTTCTTGATGACTTTGAGGGGCGATTCCTCAATTTTTTCGTAAGTCGTGAACCGCCGCTCGCAGATCAGACATTCGCGCCGTCGCCGGATCACGAAGTCCTGACTGGCCCGGGAATCGATGACTTTCGTCTCCCCGTTCCGACAGAATGGGCACATCATGTGTCAACAACCGTCTTCAAAGTCGGTGATGCGACCGCATCGGACGCGTGTTCCAATCCGCAGATCCGGCGATTCGCCGGTATTTTTCCAGTATTAAGGTATCCCAGGGGGATTCCGTTGAACAGGGGGTCGGCCGCTGACGAGCTTCCGGGCCGATCGGGGCGGCCAATTCGCTCAGTTGAAAGCCGCTCGAACAATCGCTTACATTGTTCTGGCTCGCACGACCGGAAAAGTGCTTTTTCGTGGGCCAAAACGGAGCGCAACTGACGAGCGTTCCCCCGCGGGCGACGGCCGTCCATCGACTGGGAGATCCTGACGTGACGATTGACAAAAGCCTGCGGCGCAAGGGACGCCTGGCCCGAGCGCGCAATGTGCTGAAGCGCGACGAACGCATTGCTCAGCTTCAGACCGAGGAGCGTTGGACCCCCGGACGCAGCGTGTTGGGCCTCCCCAAGGTCCGCATTATCAAGACGGCCGTCGGCAAAAAGAAGAAAAAGAAGACTGCGGAGGAGGCCGATACTACTGCTGCTGCCGCGGAAGCCACGCCGACAGCGGCCGGAAAGGGCGCACCCGCAAAGGCGGCAGGCGCCTCCAAGGCCGCAGCACCGGCAAAACCGGCTTCCGGGAAGAAGTAGGGACAGGTCGGCAACTCGGCGGCCGCTCGCCGCGATTTTGGTCGACTTCACTGAAGCCGGCCGGCGCGAGCTGGCACATCGCCGTTGACGAAGGACCGCGCAGCACGCCGGCCGTCCCACTGTCGCGACGCAAGACTTGCGCCGCGACAGTCCTCGGACGACCCACGGCTGCGAGCACTTCCATGGATTTGGTCCGCCACCTCCGCGCCCGCGTCGGCGCTCTACCGCGCGCGCTTGGCCCGCCGCGAAGCCCGCCACTTCCTCCGCGCTGCCAAGACCTGTCGCACCGCCCAGACGCGGACGCTGCTTGGCCTGCTCGCGCTCAACAGCGGCTCGCGGTTCTCTCGCGATCACCGGCTCGACGGCGTCCGCACGGTCAGCCAGTTTCGCCGCCGTCTGCCCGTCGCCGATTACGAGTATTTCCGCCCCTATATTGAAGAAGTCAAAGCGGGACGCACCGATTCGCTGCTGGGACCGAAGAACCGCCTGCTGATGTTCTCGTTGACCAGCGGCACCACATCCCAGTCGAAATACATCCCGATCACCGAACGGTTCTTGAGCGATTACCGCAGCGGCTGGCAGGTCTGGGGCATTCAGGCGATCGACGCGCATCCCGGCATCAACAGCCGCCACATCCTGCAGCTCAGCAGCGACTACGACCTGTTCCGCACGCCCGGGGGCACGCCCTGCGGCAACATCAGCGGGCTGGTGGCCGCCTGCCAGAAGCGGATCGTCCGCACGATGTACACTGTGCCGGGCGTCGTCTCGAAAATCCGCGACTCCGATTCCAAGCTCTACACGGCTATGCGGCTGGCGATTGCCGATCGGCACGTCGGTATGGTGATGACCGCCAACCCCAGCACGCTGATCCAACTGGCCAAGCTGGCCGACGCACGAAAAGAAGACCTGATCCGCGATATCGCCGACGGCACGCTGTCGTCTGCCGAGAACGTCCCCGGCGAAGTTCGCGAAGCGCTCGCAGGGCAAATCGGCCGCAAGGGACACGACCGGGCCCGGGAACTCGAAGCCATCGTCGATCGCACCGGCACGCTTTATCCCAAAGATTTCTGGCCCGACGCCCAGCTCCTGGCGATCTGGACCGGCGGCAGCGCGGGGGCCTATTTGTCGCACTTGCGGCGGTATTACGGCCAAATCCCCGTCCGCGACCACGGCCTGTCCGCTAGCGAAGGCCGCATGACGATCCCAATTGCCGACCACTCGGCCGACGGCATCCTCGACGTCACCAGCCACTTCTTCGAGTTCATTCCCGAGGAAGAATACGGCCGGCAGGACGCGATCGTGCTCGAAGCCCACGAGCTGCAGGAGGGACGGAACTACTACATCCTGCTGACCACGTCGTCGGGCCTCTACCGCTACAACATCTTCGACGTCGTCCGCTGCACGGGCTTTTACCATTCGACGCCGATGATCGAGTTCCTGCACAAGGGAGCGCACATCGCCAACGTCACGGGCGAAAAAATCTCCGAGTCGCAAGTCGTCCACGCGGTCCGCAGCGTCATCGACGAGATGTCGCTCACGCTCTCGCACTTCACCGTCAGCCCGGTCTGGGGCGATCCGCCGCGATATCAGCTGCTGATCGAGCGGGGCGACGTGGGCGTGCCGGTCGGCGATTCGCTGGCTCACAAAGTCGACGAACGGCTCAAAGTGCTCAATTGTGAATACAAAGAGAAGCGGGCGACGGGCCGACTGGCCCCCATGAAATGGATGCCCCTGCCGGACGGCACCTGGGCCGTCTTCTCGAGCAACCGTCGCAAGAACTCGGGCGGCAGCCTGGAGCAATACAAGCATCCGTGCCTGGTGCCCGACCTGGAGTTCGGCTCGAAGCTGTTCGTCGAGATGGCGGCCATCGGCGCGCCGTCCGTCGCCCCAACGGGCGTCCAGGATTCACGCGACATTATCCTGCTGCCGGAACCCCCGCGCGACGCCACTCGCCGCGCCGCCGGCTGACGCACAAACCGCTCACGCAGAAAATTCCGCGGGGACTCGCCGGTGCCGAACGGGGCGCCGGCGACTTCCCCGCGCGTTTTTTTGAGGCCCCGAGTATTGCGTGATCGGCTGGCCGGGGCGCTCCGCGAAGCGGAAGCCCCGGAATACGGGACAATCCGCGGCCATTGCGTTGCAAAGCTGCCATCGGCAGACAAGCTGGGGGCTTCCGCGAAGCGGAGGAACTGGGCTCCTTCGTCTGTGATGTGACAGCCCGCCAGATCCAGAATCTTGAGACGCACTTGAAATCGAAGGCCGCGCAGACCGCGGTCGGTGACCTGTGTGCCGCCCACATAGAGACGCTCCAAATTCGGCAGGCGCGACAACGGTTCCATTGCCGCGTCAGTCAGCTTTGTCTGGCTCAGATTGACCGCTCGCAAGCGATTGAGGCGGGTGATCGCCTCGATTCCCGCGTCGTCGACCGTTGACTTGCTCAGGTCGAGATATTCCAGCTGGTCGAGTTCCTGCAGTTGAGCGAGTCCATCGGCCGAGCTTCGGCAACCGGCTAACCAGAGACTTTTGAGCCCGTGAAACACGGGCAGGCCGGAGAGCACCCAGTCGCCCGACGGTGCCCAGCCCCGTGGATCGATCCGCAATCCGACGACCGTTTGATTCACGACGCTCATTGAACCCAGGTCGAGAGCCGAAAGGAGGTCGCAGGCCGCGCGATAGGAGCGGATCGCTTGGGCGTCGCGCGGAGCCGGAGGAACGACCGAGGTCAGCCGGAGCGGACCGTAATCGTCGGCGACGACCGTCGCGAAGAGCGGAACGGTGTGCCGCAGGTCAACCATGCCTCGGTGAGTCAGTTTGCAGCCGTGCACGTGCAATTGCTGCAACTTGGCTAGCGGATGCTCCTGCAAAGTATTGACCAGCTCGTCCGTCACCGGCGACCCATTCAACGTCACGCAGTTGAGCTCGGGGCAATCGCGCAGAAAACGCAGTCCCTTGCCGGTGACAGCCGTCCCCGAGAGGTCCAGTTGCGCCAGGTGCGGCAAGCCACTCAACGCTTGCAGGTCGTCATCGGTGACCTTCATTTCCGTGAGGCTGAGAGATCGCAGCTCTTTGAGATCGGAGAGAAACCGCAGCCGGGTCGCCGGCAACTCGTAGCCCCGGATTTCTAATAACATCAAACGCTTCAGCCGCTCGATCTGGGCCAGGCCATTGCCCGAAAGCGTTCGCGCGTTGAGAGCGGCCCGTTCGTCGACGCTCAAGTCTTCGAGTTCATCGGCAGACAGGGTCGCCGGATGACGCAGCGTCAAGATGGCCAGGCTGTGGCAACGCTTGACGACAAATCCCAGGTCGCTGTCGGAGATCGGTACGCCGCAGAGATTGAGACCCCAGGTCGGGGTGAGCGCGGCGACCATTCCGACTTGTGGAAGTCCCGTCGGCACGTCTCGCAGCGACAGGATCGAGTAGCGGTGCGGATCGATTTTGGGCCAGGCGAGGGCCGTCGCGCCGGGACCGATCCACTCGACGATTTGCAGCGTGTCGCCCGCGGGGCGCGCCGTGAGGGAGCCGCGCGGACCACGGACGACTTGCTCATCCGCCTGAGCGGCCGGCGAAACGCCGCTGATCAACAGCACCAGCCCGATCGCGCCCCAGGCCCGTCTCCGGACCCACCCGCGGACAGACGTAGAATCGGCAACACCGACCACCATGTCAGGCCCCCAATCGGTCCATTGCGGCATTGTGCCGGAGAGGAACGTCGCCGCGAATTTGCCCCGCAGCAGTATCCCGGCGGGCCGGCCCATTCGCAACGGGAATTTGCCGGGAACTCTTCTCCGTGTACGATCGACCGGTTGTTGCACTTTGGGCCGCGACCCCGGACGATTACCATAAATTGAAACGCGCTCACAATTCCGGCGAGGGCCAATCCGGGGTGACGGTCGACGACTGATGAAAATTCTGGTTCTGGCCGACATCCACTCGAACTGGCCGGCGCTGGCCGCGATCAAGGAAACGTACGACGTTTGCTTGTTTCTGGGCGATCTGGTCGATTACGCGACCGATCCCCTCCCCTGCATCGACTGGGTGCGGACCCACGCCGCGGCGGCAGTCCGCGGCAACCACGATCATGCGGTTGCCCAGCGAATTCCGGCGAAGAGCGGCTCAGGCCTGCGTGGTTTGGCGGCGGCCACCCGACCCGTTCATTGGCGGGTGCTCAATCCGTCCCGCGTGAAATACCTCGCTCGGCTGCCGCTGACGAAGCGGATCGTGCTGGACGACAAGTCCCTCTACCTCGTGCACGGCACGCCCCGCGATCCGCTCGACGAGTACTTGCTCGAAGATCCCGAAACCTGGCGGGCGCACGTCGAAACGGTCAACGCCGATTTCGTCTGCGTGGGACACACGCACATCCCGTTTCATATCGACCTGGGCAACATGCAGGTCGTGAATCCGGGCAGCGTGGGGCAGCCCCGCGACGGAGATCCGCGCTGCGCTTATGCGGTCATCGAAAACGGGCAGGTGTCGTTGCGGCGCGTCGAATACGACATTGACGCGACGCTGCGACAAATGCACATGGCGGGTATGGACGAGGCGACGGTTCAGATCGCGGAAAACGTACTCAAGTCCGGCGGCCGCGTGGAGCCTCCAGGCGACCCCAATTGATACGGACCCGAATTGAGACAGTGCCCACCGGCGGTCCGAATTGGGGACCTTAGCCGTGGCTACTGCTCACCGGCTCGCAGTGCTGCAGGGCTAGAAGCGCGTACGCTGTGGCCAGGCTGGGATCTCCTTCGAGCCAGCGCTCTTTTAGATTGACCCAGCTCCCGTTTTTCTGCTGCAAGTGAAAGAGTTCGTCGGCCAGGTCCTTGCGCCAATCGTGCTTGTGTCCGGCGGCGTCTTCGAACTCGTCGAGTTTCAGCACCGCCAGGGTCTTAGCGAAGGTGTCCAAGTAGTAGTAGAGCCCCTGCTGACCCATGCCCGGATTTTCTTCCACCGTGTAATGGCCGCGAATCCATTCCGAGGCCGCCTTCACGCGGGGATCCTTCGCGGTCAGGCCGGCGTAGATC
This sequence comes from uncultured Planctomycetaceae bacterium, assembly GCA_963800135.1. Lineage (GTDB taxonomy): Bacteria > Planctomycetota > Planctomycetia > Planctomycetales > Planctomycetaceae > DASPSM01. The sequence continues at coordinate 10,926 of CAWCZR010000006.1, forward strand.
ATGCTCTTCAGACCCGCGTAGGTCATCGATCCGTACGAACGCAGGCCACCGTTGGCCGTCTTACCGGCCGGCGACGAACCCCCCGCCGCCACGGTGTAAATGAATCCGCCGTCGTTCACCTTGGCGGCCAACGGCGACTGGTTGTAGGGCGATTCCAGGTTTTGGCAGCGAGAAACGAAAATCAGTGCCTTTTGAACGTTTGGATCGTCGTCCTTGGCTCCCATCGCTTTGAGTGCATCGAGCAGGAACTGTGTGTTCGAGAGGTCGGGCCGTTGTTTCGAGGGACCGTAATCCGCCCCGCCGTAACGCAGGTCTGACTTGTCGATCCCCTCTTCCTCGTCCCATTGCAACCCGCGGAGAAACTTGTCGGCTCGCGCGAGGAGCTGGTCATAGCGGCCGTCTCCGTCGGCCGTCTTAAACGCGACCACGGCCACGCACGTTTCGTAGTTTTTGTGAGACGTTTTCGGGTGGTGGATCCCCCCGTCCTTCTGCACGTACTTTTCGAGTGCCGCCAGCCCTTTCACGACGGTCCGATCCGTCATTGGCACGCCGCTCTTCAAGAGCGCGGTGATCGCCAGGGCGGTTACGCCAGTGGAGGTGTTTGAAGTCCAGGTGCCATCGTCGGCCTGACTGGCTTTGAGGTATTCGATGCCCCGGTGTTGGGCTTCGGACAATTTCTGCGCGTCGGGGCCGAATTTTTGATCGGCGCCCAACGCCAATTGGGCGGCGAGGGCCGCGGCCACACCGAGGGCAATCGCGAAATTCACGGGGCGATTGGGTTTCATCGATCGAATCCTTCGGCTGGTGGGTGACTTGGGATGAGCGGGCCGCGGCCGCCAGAAATCGACAAGTGCAGATTCCATTCCAAGTATAGGCAGGCGACCGAGCGTCCCCAAGGACCGCCGTTCGGAAGCTTGGCCTTTCGAACGACCACCGGAGCGAACGGAGCGAGCCGAGTCGGAATTCCGGCTGGTTTGAGCGCAGATTTCAGGCGAGCGTATTGATTTCGCCGGCGGGGTGGGACGAGAATCTCGACCAGGACGCCGCTTCTGCGCCCCGCTGTCGCCACCGATTTTTCTCAACGAGACCCGAACCACCGATGCTCGTCGAAGGTAAACGCCCGCGAGAACTCCACTGGTATCACGCAGGGCCAATGCTTTTCGGCGATTGGGGGACCAGCCGGCTCTACGTGCTGGGGTTGGCCTTCTATTACACACGGCATGCCGCACTCTGGTACATGGTGGCGATGTCCGTGATCCTGATCGCGGTCGGCTGGGCTTACCAAAACATTTGCCGCATCTATCCAGACGGCGGGGGCGTTTATTCGTCCGCCCGCCATCGCTCGCCGACTCTCGCGGTCATCGGCGGATTGCTGTTGTGTGCCGACTACCTGGTGACGGCAGCCATCTCCGCGCTCGACGCGTTTCATTATCTTAATGCGGGACAGCCGGTGGTGTTTGCGATCGGAGGCGCTGATCGCGATTGGCGCCGTCAACTATCTCGGCCCGAAGAAATCCGGAACCCTAGCGCTCGTTGTGGCGCTCGCGACGGTCGCGCTGACGCTGGTGATCGGGCTCTGGGCCGTGCCGTCGCTCGGCAAGGCGCACGTCTCGCATCCCGAGGGCAGCCCGTTGCATTGGTGGGTGCAGTTCACTTCGCTGATTCTCGCCATCTCGGGCGTGGAGGCGATTGCCAACATGACCGGCCTGATGGTCGAACCGGTCGAAAAGACCTCCGCCAAGTCGATCTATTCCGTACTCGTCGAGATTGTCGTCCTGAACCTCGTGCTCACGGTTGCCATGCTGGCGATGCCGCTCGATGTGTTAGGCGGCGGCAACCCCGAGAACGCCTATTCTGCGCATCGGGACGACATGCTGCGGACGATCGCGGCTTATTACGTCAGTCCGGGTTTTGCCGCGGTGGCCGCGGTTGTCTTCGCGATGCTGTTGCTCTCGGCGGCCAACACGGCCATCACGGACCTCGTCAGCATTCAGTTCATGATGGCCCGCGACAAGGAGCTTCCAGCTCACTTGGGTTTGCTCAATACTTGGGGCATGCCCGTCCTGCCGCTGATCCTGGCGACATTGTTTCCCGTCGCGATTTTGGTCGCGATTTCCGACGTCGAACAATTGGCCGACCTGTACGCGATCGGCGTGGTGGGAGCGGTGGCGATCAACCTCGGGTCTTGCGCCACGAATTTTCAGGTCGCGCTGACGCGCGTGCAGCGGATCGGCATGGGAGTGATCGCCGTCGTGATGACGGGGATTTGGATCACCATTGCCATCGAGAAGCCGCACGCGCTGATTTTTGCGACCTGCATTCTGGTCGTCGGCCTCACAGCCCGCTATCTCTTTAGACATCGCGACGACATGCGAAATTGGATCTTGGAAGAGTTCAGCTCGGCGCGCCTGTTATTCCCTTCGCCCACGCCGCAGCCGGCGACGGTTAGCGCGACGGCGCTCCCGTCCCTCTCCGGCGCCGCGATCGAGCCGATTCACGAAACGGAATCGCTGAATCCAACTCGCACGGGCGGCCGCATCTTATTGACCACGCGCGGCAGCGTGCCGACTTTTCGGTTCGCGCTCGAGCGAGCCAAACGCCAAAAGGCCGAACTGTTCGTGGTCTTCATCCGTAATCTGGCTGTGCCTGCTCTCGGCACACCCAGCACTCCCGATTACGAGGCCGATCCGGCCGCGAAGAAGTTCTTTGGGATCGTCGCTCGCGAATCAGAGGGGAGCGGCGTGACAGTCCATTCGGACTATGCCGTCGCCCGCAACGTGGCCCGCGCGATCCTCAGCCTGGCGACCGGGTTGGAGGCCGACACGCTCATCCTCGCAGCCCCCCAGCACGGACGGCTCTGGCGCACCGTCAAAGGCAACATTCTCAAGTACGTGCAGCGGCACCTGCCCAAGCGCATCGAATTGATCGTGTGCACGGAAAAAGAGACCGGTCGCACGAAGACGGCTGCTACGTAAGGCTGGGCGACGCCGGTTCAGCGCGAACGAGAGCTGCCGGCGGTCGTCCATTCGAGTTCGCCGGTTTGGGCGGCGTCGTAACCAGGCAGGTCGCCGAGCAGCCGCCGATAGGCTGCGCTCCGGACGACGCGCACGAGCGCCTGCAGCCGGGGATCGTCCTGTGGCGATTTCGAGAAAACCAGGTCGTAGTCTTCCAGTCGCACCGAGAGGAAGTCCAGTCCTGCCTCTTCGCTTGCCAGGCGAAGACAGATGCCCGCGTGCGCCCAACCACTGCGCAGGGCCTCGGCCACTCCCCGATGATCGCGGGCCAGGCGCGGGCCGCCGACGCACGCCGAGCACCTCTTGCTGGCACTGTTCGGCGCCCGAGCCGGGCTCACGCCCCACCCATTGAATCCGTTTGCGGAGCAGGCTCTGCAGCGTCGAGCGTTCGTGTTGATTGCGAAACGCGATCCCCTCCTCCCAACGAGCGACCCGCAACAATCCGGCCGATTTGCCAAGTTCCTTGGCGACAACACCCGCGTTGCCGGAACGTCCCCCGGAAGCGCAAAGATGAATGCCGGCCGCATGCACGCGATTTTCCGCAAGCATCTTGAGCGCCGCGGTGCTCGAACGTCCCAGCACGATCATCCGCATGCCGGTCACGCGGGCAAATTGCGACGCGAGGAGTCCGGCAGCCGGATCGCAGCAAGCCACCACCAGCGTCCGCGACGGAGATTCCTCGGGCAGGCAGCGATCGGTCCCGTCAGCGAAGACGCCGTCGTGCGCGTATTCGGTCGACACCGGCTCTTCGATGGGAAACGAGAGCAGCTGCCCACCTACCTCGGCCCGCCAATAACGAACACGCGGACGCTGCGGCGGCCAGGCCCATTGCGGCGCTTCGGCCGAGCGCCGATTCCCGAAAAGCTCCTCGACCGAGCAGCCGAAACACTCCGCAAGTGCCAGCGCCGCCGTCACCGACGGAGACAGGCGGTCGATCTCAATCGCGCTGACGGCCGCGCGCGAGATGCCCGCGCGGCGTGCCAGCTCCGACTGAGACCAGCCGCGACGCGTCCGTTCGCCGCGCACGCGTTGTCCCGGTCGCAGGCCACCCAGGCCGAATTCGTCAGAGGGGAGCAAATCGGACACGATCCTGCCAATATAAGCGCACGATTCTGTCAGTCCAAGCGCCAGCTCGGACGGTACACGCGGCCACCGCAGGATCCCGCTGCGATATTTCTGCGACGGCTCTTCGTGAAGCCGCCTTAACGCGAGCCGTTGAAGCGTGTGCGGCCGGCTGATACAGATGACGGCACCACACTGCCGTCACCCACCGTGGTCTCGGGCATCACTCTCCATTCTTACCTCAGGCGAGGGGCTGCGATGATCGATCTCAATCGGCGTCATTTTCTCCGATCCGCTTCGCTGCTAGCTGGTTGCGGCTATGCCGGGTCTCTTCTGGCCGGTCCGATCGAAACCAAACCGGCTTTTGCGCCTCATCCGAGTTTCGACCCGACTGCTCTGTTCCTGACATGGCAGCACGATCCGACGACGACGATGACCGTGCAGTGGATCGGTGACAACGAGAAGGACGGCCTCACGCGGCCGGTCTGGTACGCCAAGGATCGTTCGGACGAGTGGCGCAGTCTGCCGAACAAGTCGCGAAAGTTTCCGCTCACCGACCGGTTGATCTTTCGCACCGAGCTGACCGGACTCGAGCCCGATACCGACTATCGATTCCGCGTCGGTCTCGACTCGGCCGAGCAGCGGTTCCGCACGATGCCGGCCAAGGCGACCAATACGATTCACTTTGTGTCGGGCGGCGACAGCGGCATTGGCAAGCATGCCGTCAACAACAACCACGTGGCCGCCGCTCAAGCACCGCAGTTCGTCGTGATTGGCGGCGATCTGGCCTACGAGAACGGCTCGTCACCGGCCACCTTTTTACAGTTCATCAAGAACTATGCCCATGACCTGAAGGACGATCAGGGCCGGCTCATCCCCATGCTGGCCTGCATCGGCAATCACGAAGTCGTCGGCGGCTACGGAAAAACGCGGAAAGAGGCGCCGTTCTTCTACTCGATGTTCGACGGGCTGTTCGACCATTCGGGCTACGCCAAGCTCGACTTCGGCGATTACTTGTCGCTGATCTTTCTCGACACTGGGCACACCACACCGATCAAAGGGGCACAGACCGACTGGCTGTCCGGCACGCTCAAAGAGCGCGAAGAATGCCCGACCCTCTTTGTCTTCAATCACGTGCCTGCGTATCCGTCGTACCGGCCGTACAGCTTTGACGGAAGCGAAGACGGGGGAGTCGGGGCCGACCAACGCAAGTATTGGTGCCCGCTATTCGAGCGGTATAACGTCGATGCCGTCTTCGAGCATCACGACCATACCTTCAAGCGGACGCATCCCATGTTGGATGGCCGAGTCAACGACAACGGCATCGTCTATTTGGGTGACGGCTCGTGGGGCAAGATCCGACGGCCCAAGACTCCGAAGCAACGGCCGTACCTGGCCGTCTCGGACGAGTCGTACCATATGTCCGTGCACCGGATCGAAGGCAAGGAACGATCGCACGTCGCACTCTCCGACGCAGGGCGCGTGGTGGATGTCTGCGTCACGACCAAGCGCAGCCATCGCCGCACGACTTGAAGCGGGCGAGGAATCGGCGGGTGCTGTCGTCCCGGCGCTAGCGGGCGTCGAACTTCTGCACGCGGCCGTTCATCGTGTCAGCCACGTAGAGAAAGCCGCGGCTGTCGAGCGCCAGTTCGTGTGGAACGCGGAAGCGACCCGGATCGGAGCCTAAGCCGCCGATTCCTCGCAGGTAGCGACCGGTGTCGGTGAACTGCTGCACCCGGCTGTTGGTGGCGCTGACCCAAACTCGGTTCTGCCGATCGACGCAGATGCCGATGGGCCCGCCGACCGGGGTGGGCTTGCCGTTTTTCTGCAGCGGCGGTGGACCAAACCCACCCGGCTCCGAACCGCGGTTGCCCCAGTGGGCCAGCAGCTTGCCATCAGACGTAAACTTCTGGACCCGATTCAGGTCGGCGTCGGTGGCATAGACATTGCCCACCGCATCAAAGGCCACAAACTGCGGACCTGCGAAACGGCTGCCCGGAGACTGGTTGCCGCCGAACTGCCCGGGCTCCTTGCCGTGGCCACCCCACTTAGCGACGAACTTGCCCTCCGTCGTGAACTTCTGGATCCGACTGTTCCCCTGGTCAGGCACATACAAGAGGCCGTCCGGGCCAAGCGCCACGGAGCCAGGAAGTTGGAACTCGCCGTCGCCCGTCCCCTTGCGGCCCCATTCGTGCAAGAGCTTGCCGGATGGCGAATAGGCGGCGACCTTGTTGCTGTTCCAATGGCCCACGTAGGCATTGCCCGCCGAATCGACGGCCAGCCCGCCCGGAAAGGGGTCCACAGGAAACATGCCGAGAAATTTCCCGTCGGATGTGAACCTTTGGACGCGGCGGTTGCGGAACTCGCAGGTATAGATCACATCGTCCCGGCCGATTGCGATGCCGACGTTCGCGCTGAATTCACCGGGGGCCGCGCCCTGGTGACCCCATTGCAAAACGAAACGCGGCGGCGGGCTCTCGTCGGCGAAGGTGGCTTTGGCCAACCCCCCGAGCAGACCGACCCCGGCCGCCGCCATAAACCGTCGTCGCGAAGCGACGGTTGGCGGCAGAGGGTTTGGCAGAAGCCGGTGCGAACTGTTCAGGGCCCGAAACATGGCTGCCCTGTGCTGGCTGTTTAGTGCGTACCCGTGATTTCGTCGGCGAGGGCCCCCGCTTCGTAGACTTTGCGGAGGGCCTCCGTCAGTGCCAGCGAGTGCACGGCTACTGCCCGAGCCTCCTTGTCGGTGTAAACGAAGTCGAGCACTAGTGACTGAATGTTGCCGTCGAAGATCAGGCCGACGATTTCGGCGTCCTTGTTGATCACCGGGCTCCCCGAGTTACCGCCGATAATGTCGGCCGTGCACACGAAGTTGAACGGGGTGCTCAGGTCGAGCTTGTACTTCCGCTCGACCCAGCGCTTCGGCAAGTCGAACGGCTCTTTGTCGTGGTGTTCCTGAGCACGGTCGTACAGGCCGGCGAAGTGCGTCTCAAAGGGGATGTGTTTTCCTTGCTCTTCGTAGCCCTTCACGGTGCCGAAAGCAAGTCGCAGCGTAAAAGTCGCGTCAGGATAGGTGTTCTTGCCCTCGAGTTCGTATTTCGCCTTGGCGATCTGACCATAGGCCTGGCGCTCGACCTCGTCGACTTGCGACTCCATTTGTTTGCGCACGGCGCGGGACGCCGGGTCCACGAGCCGGGCCAAGAGAATCATCGGATCGCTCGACGCGTCGACGGCGGTCTTGCCGCCTTCGTAGAGCTTCTTGCGCAGCTCGACGCTGTCGAGCTTGGAGTTGTGCACAAGCTCGGCCGCCCGGTCGGCGGGCGATTTGTCGCCCATGATTTGCCTGTAGAGCTTGCGATCGCCCAGCAGTTGCGATGAGAGCCAGGTGAGCGAATTCGTCAGCTTGAGGATCTCGAAGTCCGCGTAGATCGGCTCTTCGGAGAACAGTTGAAGCTCCAATGACGAGCGATGTGCGTCCGTGTATTCGCGAAGCCGCTCGCGTTCCGGCTTGGCCTTTTCGTCACCGGCGCGGACCAGCGACTTGGCGATCGTGAAAAGCGTGCTGTCGAAGCCGAGTCCTCGCTCGAGCGACGAGTACGTATGCAGCAAGTCGGCGCGAGCTTTTTGCGACTCGGCGATGCGATCCCAGGCGGTCACGGTGGCCGCCATGTCGGAGTGGTGCTCCACCGCCGTCCGCAATTGCTTTTCGGACTCACGCTTTTGAGCGAAGACGGCCGGATCGAGGAGCCCGGCCAGTCCTCCGTCGCGCGCCTTGCGGCTATTGGCCACGCCAAAGAACATTTCCCGCGCACGGCGAGTGTTCTCGTCCGAGCGGGCCCCCCACGCGGTCAGCAACACCTCGAGATTGTAAAGCCGATTGAGGGTGAAGGGGTACGAGATGTCCCGCTGGTAACGCAGCGCGTCGACCGTATCGAGACGATTCGTCCGCCCGGGATTTCCCGAGACGAAGATCAGCTCGTTGTCCGCCGCGCCTTCGCGCTCCACTTGAAAAACTCCTGTCGCTGGACCGGCTTGTTGTTCTCGTAGACGCGGAAGAAACAGCAATCGAGGTCGTATCGGGGATACTCGAAGTTGTCCGGGTCGCCGCCGTAAAAGGCGGCCTGCTGCTCTGGCGCGAAGACGAGACGAACATCGGTGTATTGCTTATAGCGATAGAGGTCGTATTCACCCCCTTGGTAAAGGGTGATCACGTCACTGCGCAGGCCAGTCTTCTTTTTCGATTCGTTCTCGATCTCGTTCGTGGCGGCACGGCGGGCGATGACCGCCTGCTCGGAACTCATCCCCGTCTTGACGGCCGCGTTCACGCGGTCCGTCACATCCTCGATGCTGTCGAGCACGTTCAGCTCGAGGTCGAGGCACTTCTTTTCCTCATCGCGGGATTTGGCGTAGAAGCCCTCCTTCAGATAGTTGTGCTTGGTGTCGCTCATCTTCTGCAGGGCGTCGGCGCCGACATGGTGATTGGTCATCACCAGCCCTTCGGCCGAAATGAAGGAGCCCGACCCGCCACTGTTGAAGCGGACGGAGGCCCGCTGCACGTGGTCGAGCCATTCTTTCGTCGGTTCAAAATTATAGCGTTCCTTCAGGATCTGCCGGGGGGGACGATTGAAGAGCCACATCCCTTCGTCGGCCGATGCCGGCAGGCAGAGGCCTGCCGCCACCAACGCGACGAAGATCCCAAAACACCGACTGTGACGCAGTGCGTTAGTCATCATGGTTATCCCCTCTCAGGAGTGGATCAAGAGTGCATCTCGCGATTCATTTTTCGGGCGATGAAAGAGAAAGCGACGGTCGCCCCCAGGACGATGAGCGCCGTGCAGCCAAAAAAGGCAAAGGCAGAAAGCGGTCCTCGTTCTTCAACGGGACCGACCAGCGAGCCGCCGTAAAGATGCGTGAGAAACCCGTCGGCAAAGTTCGCGACGGCGTCGATCGCCAGAAAACACCCCGTCACAAAGCCTTTCATGTTGGCGGGAGCGGCTGCGTACGAGTACTCGAGACCCGTGCCGTAGATCAGGACTTCGGCAAGCGTCAAAAACACGAAAGCCAACACCGGCCAGGCAATCGACACCTTGTGCGGAGCGTCGGAGGTATGGATCCCCGACGCCAACAACGCGGCGATTGCCAACGTGGCTGAAGCCGCAAAGGCGAACACAAAGCCCGCCAGCATCTTGTTGCCCGCCGTAAAGATCCGCGCGAGGGTCGAGCGCCCTGAAGAGCCAGGCGAAAAGCGGGGCAAAGATCATCACGCAGGCCGGATTGACGACTTGAAGTTGAGCCAGGTCCACATGGTCGCCCATGCCGATCCACCGTAAGTCGGCATTCAGGTCCACGTAGTCTCGGGTGAAGAACAGCCAGATATTGTCATTGAACTCATAGCCGAGCCAGAAGAAGAAGATCAGCCCGAAGACCGACAGCAGCTTCAAAAGCGTGGCGCGGCGCTGCTGGCGCTCTTCGGGGGTCGGCTTGTGATATTCCCGTTTCTCGACGCCGTAGAAACGCTTGCCGGACGCGAAGACCGCCAGTGCCCCGACCATCAGCCACGCGGGGACTTGAAACGCGATCGCGTAGGCGTGCTGCGATCCGCTGTAATGTCGGACGACCAGCGGCAGCGTGAACGTCGATATCAAGGCGCCGATATTGATCGCAAAATAGAACCACAAGAACGCCGCTGCGCCAACTGTTCCTGCCCCGGTCGCTTCTGATCGTAGGTCAGCCCCATCAGGGTGGAGATGTTCGGTTTGATAACGCCGCTGCCCCCGGCCAGCAGAAGGAGGGCGATCAGAAGGGCCGTTTCAGTGGGGATGCCGAGAATGAAATGCCCCAGCACGTACGGGATGGAGAAGCCGACGATCGTCCAATATTTCCCGAAGAACCGATCGGCCAGGAATCCGCCCAAGAGGGGGAGCGAGTAACACCCCATCTTGAACCAATTCATGTAGGTGCCGGCCGTGGCATCGCTCATGAGCAAAATCATGGTCAAGTAGAGTGGCAGGATGGTCTTCATCCCGTAGAACGAGCACCGCTCGGAGAATTCGCCCCAGAAGAAGAACCAGAAGCCGATCGGGTGACCGGTGGGGACCTCGGCCGGCGTTAAGTCGGCCACCTCTTTTTCGCTGTCAAATGCCATGATGGGCTCGTCGGGGCGAAGAATTAGCACCCCAGAATAGCCACGGCACTCGCGGCGTTGCAATGCTGTGCGACGGGTGAAGAGCCCAGCGCGACCCTCGCATCAAAAAGCACCTCGGCGAGCGGCAGGAGCGCGCACCGACGGCCAAGCGCAGTCGCCCGCCGGGTCATTCTCGCCCTTGGCGAATCCGTGGGCCGATCGCGCAATCTCGCCGGACCGATCAGCGTTTGGCGCTGGTAACGGCCGGCATCACGTTTGAGCGGAGCTCGCTGCCCCCTTCGTCCAGCAGCTTGAGCGAGAGATGCTCGGGACCCACGTCGCTACGGGCGATGATGTTGATGGTCACCTTGCACGATTCCTCAATGCCGGTGATCTCCCGCCGTTTCTTGTTGTTGAGGTAGTTGGCGACCCGGTCGTGGATTTCGACGACCAGGCGGGCAGCGCCTTCGCGGGTGGCGAGTGTCATCAACAAACGCATGGTTTCAATCGCCATGCTTTCGGCCGTTTTGACCTGGCCCGTGCTGTGGCAGCAGGGACAATCCTCATAGATGCTGCGGCGCAGCGAAGGACGGATCCGCTGCCGCGTCATTTCGATCAGGCCAAACGGGCTGATCCGCAGCACCTTGATGCGGGCACGGTCGCGGCGGACCGCTTCGCGCAGGGCGCGCTCGACGCCCCGGCGGTGCCGCTCTTCGCGCATGTCGATGAAGTCGTTGACGATCACGCCTCCCAAATCGCGCATGCGGATTTGGCGGCTGATCTCTTCGGCGGCCCGCAAGTTGACCTGATAGGCCGTTTCCTCGGCGTTGTCGTCCGCGCGGAAGTTGCCGCTGTTGACGTCGATGGCCACAAGCGCTTCGGTCTGATCGATCACGATCGATCCGCCGCCGCGCAGGGGCACGTGCCGGCTCTGAATGCGGGCGATCTCTTCTTCGATGTGATACTTGTGGAACAGGGCCTCTTTGCCCTCATAGAGCTTGATGCGGTTCACATTGCGGGGCATGACGATCTTCATGAACTCGCGGGCCCGCTCGAAGGCCTGCGGCTCGTCGATCAATACGGTGTCGATCTCGCTGTTATAGATGTCGCGGATCGTCCGGATGATCATGTCGCTTTCTTCGTAGATGCCGACCGGACCCGAGGCCTTCCGGATGCGGCGCACGATCGTCCGCCAGAGCCGCAAGAGATAGTTGAGGTCGCGGTGCAAGTCGCGCTTGGCGCGGTCGGTGCCGGCCGTGCGGATGATGAAGCCCAGCCCCTGCGGCGGATTGAGCTCCAAGAGCGCCTGGCGGAGCTTGCGCCGCAGATCGTCGTCGGCGATTTTGCGGCTCACGCCGACCCGCTGGAGACCGGGCATCAACACGAGGTAACGGCCGGGAATGCTGATGTACGTCGAGAGGGTCGGCCCCTTGGTGCCGATGCCCTCTTTGATCACCTGTACCAGGACTTCGCTGCCGCGGCGGAAGATTTCCTGAATCGGCGGCTTGTTGCGGACGCTGCGTTCGTTGAAGCGGCGGCGGCCACGCTGGTAGCGGGGATCTTCTTCGTCGTCGGCCTGCCCGCCGTTGGGAAGCAGGTGCTTGTAATACTGATATTCGACGTCGCTGACGTGCAGGAACCCGTTGCGGCCGACGCCGAAGTCGACGAAGACCGCCTGAATACTGGGCTCGATATTGACGACGCGCCCTTTATAGATATTCCCGACGCAGTTCTCGATGCTGCTGCGTTCGACGTAGAGTTCCTCCAGCACGCCATCCTCGAGGATGGCGATCCGGCTTTCTTCGGATTGGAGGACATTGATCAACATTTCCTTTTTCATTCATTGCCCTTCGTCGCAAATGGCGGCCAAGGGCGCGCAGTTCGGGTGATTGCCGGAGGGATAAGGCCATGAACCCGTCGCCAGAGACGGCGGAGCGCGAACGGCGCGCGTCCGGATCTGGAGAGAAAGAACACCCGACCGCAACTTGCGGCGCGGGAAGACGGGAGGCGAGTTTCTTTTGGGCGGTCGAATCGACTCGCTTGTGAAAACCTCGCGGGCCTCGAGCCGAGCGTGTCCGACGCAGTGTGGCGAAGGAACCCGGGCCATCGTCTGCTTCCAGAGGCCCGGATTCAGCCTTCCGCGGCCCACCGCGGAAGCGTGCGACGGCCCATGCCTGCACGCGGCACGAGAGATCGCTCGCGCCATCCCAGTCACCGGGCAATAGCCGGCTACGCGAGTCTGCCCCGCTCTCGCGCGCGGTCCGAGTCTGTTGGTCGGACAAGTTCGACGAGCGGAAAACTGGGGGCACGGGATCGGCCCGCATGCGACCGGCAATCATCTAACGAATACGCACCCGAAAAAACTGATTTGATCGATCTCGGGGCCGCCGCATCCATCGGGACCGGCGGCCGCAAACGGGAAGAGCCGACCGGCCCTTCCGACTACCCGAAGCGGAGGTCACTGGACCAGATCCGGGCAGACCTTTTTCAATTCACCTCGCAAGTAGTTTTCGACATCGCGTGCCAAGTCGAGCGCCATCGCCCGGGAGGCGATTTCCTCGGCCTGAGGCAGGTCAATCGAGCGAATGACCGACTTCACTTCGGGGATTAAATGCGGCGTCACGCTCAGTCGCTGGATCCCCATTCCGATCAACAGCGGAATGTACTTGGGATCGGAACTCATCTGTCCGCAAACCGTGACGGGGATGTTGCGCTTTCGCCCGGCCTCGACTACGCGGCAAATCAGCCGCAGGATCGAAGGGTCGCCGGAGCTGTAGAGGTTCGCCACTTCGGGGTCGGAACGATCGACGGCCAGCGTGTACTGGATCAGATCGTTGGTACCGATCGAGAAGAAGTCGACCTCTCGCGCAAACTCGTCCGCCAAGAGGGCTGCGGAGGGAACCTCGACCATCATACCGACGGGGACGTCCCTTTTAAACGCGGCCCCCTCCTCTTCCAGATCTTCCTTGACGTCCTCGAGAATCATCTTGGCCTGCCGCAGTTCCAACAGCGACGAGACCAGCGGGAACATGATCGCCGCATTGCCCGCTACGGCCGCCCGCAGAATAGCGCGTAACTGGGTTTTGAACAACGGCAGATTCTGCAGCGCCAGACGGATGCTACGCAGCCCCAGCGCCGAGGTATTGGCCGTCGACGACAGGCTCTTATGCTCGCTGGGAAACTTGTCGGCTCCCAGATCCAGTGTGCGAATCACGACCTCGTGACCGTTGAAGGCGCTCACCACCTTGCGGTAGGCCGCGACGTGGTCCTCTTCGGTCGGCTCCGGACCGCCGCGCAGGTAAAGGAACTCGGTGCGGTAGAGCCCGATTCCGTCGGCTCCCCGCTGGGTGCAATGCTCGACTTCTTCCGGGAATTCAATGTTGCCCAAGAGCAGGATGCGGACCTGGTCGCGGGTGACCGACGGCTCCTGCCGCAGCGACTCCAGACGCGCGAAGACCGATTTGGCCCGCGCCTGGGAATCCCGGTACTTCGTGAGGGTCTCCTCGTCGGGATCGATGATAATCTCGCCGCGAGTACCGTCGATAATCACGGTTTCGCCCGCGGACACGTCGGAGAGGAAGTCCCCCAGTCCGACTACGGCCGGTATCTCGAGCGCACCGGCGAGAATCGCCGTGTGACTGGTGCGCCCCCCGAGCTGCGTGGCAAACCCCAGCACGAACTGCTTGGGCAGGGTTGCCGTCTCGCCCGGCGTCAGATTGTTCGCCAGCACGATCACCGGCTCGGTCAAATGCATCAACTCTTCGCGCCTCGCGCCCAGCAGGTGGCGGAGAATGCGCTTCTCAAGGTCAAAGATGTCGTCGGCCCGGTCGGCGAGATAGCGGTTGCCCAGGTTCTGAAACATCTTCGCGTAGCGTCGAAAGACGCGGCTGCAGGCGAATTCGGGCGAAAAGTGCCGCTCGCGGACCAGCTTGAAGATTTCGTCGATCAGCTTGGGGTCCTGCACCATCTGCAGGTGGGCGCCGAAAATCGCCCCGTACTGCTTGCCCAGCGTTTTGGTCGCCAAGCTTTCGTTTTCGGCGATTTCGTCGCAGACGACGCTCAAAGCCGCCTGGAAACGGGCGATCTCAGTTTCAACGGCGTCGACGCCGACATAGCGCTGGGGAATGCGGAAATCTTCCACGCCGAGCACGAGCGCCGGTCCGCTGACCACTCCGGGCGAAACCGGGATGCCGCGCTTTGTCAACATGGATGACCCGGGGGCGGAGGGAATCCGAGGTGGCGTGCGTGACGGGTGCGGGGCGTTTTCCGAGAGAATCGCGTGAATCTGCGACCGGCCGCCGTCGTGATGGTCTGAGATCTCACGGATCGTTGCTCCTGGGATCGCTCGCGCGACGAGAGTCACTCGTCGGATGAAGCGACGTCTTCAAAATTCGACTCGAAGAGGGCGACCAGCGCATCGAGCGTTTCGGATGCGTTATCGCCGGTCGCCTCGAGAATCAGCGTGCTGCCGTATTCAATCCTGAGCGGAATCAAATCGAGCACGTTTCCTGCGTCGGCCGAGAGATCGCCCTTGCAGATCCGCACCGGGGAGCCGAATCGGCGCACCGTCTCCACGATCTGCGAGATCGGCCGCAAATGCAGTCCGTCCTTCAGATTCACGATCACTGTGCGGCGGAAGCGGGTGTCTTCAACCATAAGTTTGCGGAGAGTCGACCTGTTGACCGAACGTCCCTGTTCGGGTCGGGGTGATTCGCGCGGGCGTGATGCAGACTTGGCAGCGATCGGCACGGCGGCCGCGGTTCAAAGCTCGTTGTTGTCGGCTTCGCGAAGCAGATCCCAGATCGCATCCTGGCTCGGGGACTGGCGGAGGAACTTGCAGAAGTTTTGGTTGCGCAAGTGACGCGAAATGTTCTCCAGGCCCCGCAAATGATCTCCGGGACGGTCGGGAGGGGAAACCAGCAGGAACAGGATGTTGACGTCTTCGCCATCCAGGCTCGCGAAATCGACCCCCGCCTGCGAGAGGGCGATCGTAGCGATCAGGCGGTCGACGGACGGATGCTTGGTGTGCGGCACGGCCACGCGCATCCCGATGCCCGTCGAGCCCAACTCCTCACGCTTGAGGATGGCCGCCACAATACTTTGCTCGTCCTCGGCACGAATGCTTCCCGATTTTTTTAGGCTGTCCACCAGCGCCCGAATTGCCGCCTCCTTGGTGGTGGCCTGCAGGTCGGGCACGATCGCCTCTTTGACGACAAAATCAGTCATCTTCATCAGCTGTTCCCTTGTCTTCGTCTCGATCAGTATTTCAAGGAGCCGCAGCGTGGAGACCGCGGGGAGGAGCGAAGGATTGGACCGCCGGCTCCGAGTCCAGCCGCGCTCGCAAGTGCAAACGTCGTGCAGAGCCCGGCCTGCAGCCGAAGCCGTCGGCTCGAGGTGAGGGCCGCAGGAACGCGGGGCGGAGATGGGCCGGCGCTCGGTCTCGTCGTCTGGTTATTCTCTTCCTTGGCCGCACGCGATTTCCGGAAGTGCCCCGAGGTCATTCCGATTCCGCCGATCGGTCGTCGCCGGCGACGTCGTTCAGACCGCGGCGATGGTCCTGGATCTTTGCCTTGTACTTCTTGAGCTGCTGCTCCATCTTGGTCAAGGTTCGATCAAACGTCGAGAGGACCTCGTCCCCTTCGTCGGTGGCGACAAAGTTATGCTTATGTTCCGCGTCGAGCAGGATTTCGACGCGAATCCGCCCCTTGATCTGTTCCTGAGCAAAGATCACCGTGACGCCAATCGCCGTGACCCGCTCGAAATAGGTCAACAGCTTTTCGGACTTGCGTGCCAGATAGTCACGGACGTCGTCGGAGATCGAGCCATGGCGGCACGTAATGGCAATTTGCACCGACACAGACTCCTTGCGGACGGATCACCGTTTGTCCGGCGCCGAGCGACCCTTGGCAGGTGTTGGGGATTCGGCTGGCAACCCGAAAGTCCAGATTGTAGTGGGCCGGAATTGAGCGTCAACGACGAAGGCGGTGCCAGCCACGAGCCTTCCCCGCAGCGCCGCATTCTAATTCGCCGGATATCAGTTTGCCAGCAATTCTCGTGCGCGGACGAATTGGCTGACGGCCGAAATCAAGCGAATCGCCCGCTCCGACACCGCTCGTTCAAACGCCTCGGCCACGCGTTACCGTCGCGCGAGTTAGAAGTTGCGCCCGATCTCCTGCAGGCCGGCGCCACCAGGGCTTCCCTCCAAGGACTGATCGGCGCGCGGTAGTGCCGTGCGATCGCTCGACCCTTGACTACCGAAGAGCTTCGACCAGCGCGAGGTGAGGCTGGTGGTGGAACTGGTGTCGACAACCGGCTGTCCGACGTTCGCCGCCGGATGGGTTGCGTCGGGAGTTGCCGCCGGCCTTTTGTCGGCCGGCGTGAAGGTGATCTCGGGGAGGGGCCGCAACGTGGAGACGCAGCCTGCGCTCAAAACGAAGACCGCCAGTAAGGAGAGGGTCGAACAGGACCGCATCCGCGGTGCTTCCTCAGTTTCCGGTGCTGGCGGGTCCCGCCAAAACGAGAGATTGATATCACGAACAGGACCCGTCGAGAAGACCGGACCAGTCATCCGCTCTCGCGCCCGAGGCCCAACAGGCACGCGAGGGGCTGAAAAAAAAGACCGAAGCGGGCCGATAAGCCGGGTTCTGTCGAGAGTGGCCATTTCTCTAGGGCGACGGTTACCCGCCGCCTCAAGCGACCTACCCGGAAGGATGTACGGGCCGGACCAGCCCGTGACGGTTGCCCGTCGTTCTTCCTGCGCGGTCTTGCTCCCGGTGGGGTTTGCCTAGCCAAGCCAGTCGCCTAGCCTGCTGGTGCGCTCTTACCGCACCGTTTCACCCTTACCTGCGCCGCGCCCGCGAACGAATCGCGAGCCCGGTGCCGGGCGGTTTACTTTCTGTTGCACTTTCCCGGTCCTTGCGGACGGTGGGCGTTACCCACCACCGTGTCCTATGGAGCCCGGACTTTCCTCTCCGGGGGCCACGCGGCCCGGAGGCTAGTGGTCCCCGCAGCGGCCACTTAGCCCGCTTCGGTCAAGCTTCATCTTAATGCGAGGCGGCGGATCACGCGCGATCGAGGCTGACCACGCACCGTCAGAAGCTGCCAACTCCCTTTGGACAACGGTTCCTCGAATGGAGTTTCCGCGAATTGGCCCGATTTTTGTTTATGTACCGCCACAGTACCGTAGTCTTAACCGGGAACCGATTTAGCGAATTGACGGGTCTGTTAACCGTCGATACATTGAAACAAGATTTGCTTCGACGGGCATTCGCCGGCTTCCGACTCCCTGCCTCATCAAAAAACGGGTCATTTGCAGGCCAAAAACCTGAAAATGCCCTGAAAGTCTCGCATGTTCGGTGAGTTGAATCCCTGCGGCGGGGGTGACCCCATTCCGCTGCAAAAGCAGTGGCTAGTTGTTGGCCGTCAACCGAGTTGCGACATCACGCTGCGGTTCCCCAACGTCTCCTCGCGTCACTGCGAACTGCGGTTGATGAACGGCTACTGGCACGTGCGCGACCTGGGTAGCCGCAACGGAATCAAGGTCAACGGCATCCGTTGCGACGCTCATTGGCTCATGCCGGGCGACGTGATTTCCGTCTCGAAGCATCGCTATGAGGTCAATTACAGCCCCAGCGGCGACGCGCCGCCGGCCGAACTCGAACCCGATCCGCTGTCGATGAGCCTGCTCGAAAAGGCAGGACTGAGTCACCGTGGCGACCCGGACAGCTCGCGGTTTTCGCGAGCTCCGGTGGAACCGCGCCGTGCTCCCTCGCAGCGGCACGACCTCAATGCCAGCAATCCTCGCCGGGTCGACGACGATGATGACGATCTCGACGACGACAAGCTGGTCTGGCTCGACAAGTAGCCGCCCGGGGCTCGCGTCGCACTTTGGGCGGTTTCAGGTCCGTTGGAGCGAGCCCCTGGTCGGTCCTTGTGTCTTGATCGACGGGCGAATTCACCCCGGCAGCCTGCCGGGCTTTCCGGCAGCCAGTTAAGATCACTCGGGTGCCGATCTTCGTTTTCGAGTCCCCGTCGCGGGAGCCCACGTCTTGGCGCGAAAAAAGCCGCGCAAAGTGCGGATCGCCTTCCGCAAGAATCGCCAGCGCCGAGCGCGCGTCGGCGATGTGACGCGGGACGTGCGGAAGGACGACGTCGAAACCGTCGACCTGCCCTCCGTCGAGCGGATCAGCGGGAAGGGCGACCTGACGCGCTATCGGACCATCCTGTCGAACGAGGAGGGTGGCGCCGATGCGTTGCGGGCCGTCGATGAAACAACGAGCCGCACGGGACGAGTCCTTTCGGCAACCGGCCTCAACTGCCTCGTCTCAGACGCGGCTGCCGGCGGTCGCGTTTACGAATGCACGGTGCGCCGCGTCGTCCGCACCATGAGCCGCGACCAGCGGGGCGCCGTCGTCGCGGGCGACAGTGTCCTGTTTCAGCCCATCGATCGTGAGCACGGGGTCATCGAGCGGATCAATCCGCGTCGCTCCGCCTTGAACCGCGGCACCAAGGGCAAGGAGCAGGTGATCGCCGCCAATATTACCCAGGCACTGATCCTGTCTTCGGCGGCCAACCCCGGGCTCAAAACGAACTTGATCGATCGTCTGTTGATCAGCGCGCACAAAGGGGGCGCCCGGCCGATCATCTGCATCAACAAGTGCGACCTGGTCGACACGGTCCGCCTGCAACCGATCGTCGGGACCTACGCCCGACTGGGCTACGAGATAGTGTTGACCAGCGCCACGGCACAAACCGGCATCGAAGAGCTGCAGCACCTGCTCAAGGGGCACGAAACCGTGGCGGCCGGCCAGAGTGGCGTGGGCAAGTCGTCGCTGCTCAACGCGCTGCAACCGGGACTGCGGCTGGAAACCGGTTCGGTGAGTGCCTGGACCCAGAAGGGGCGTCACACAACCCGGACAGCCGTGCTGCATCCGCTCGATTTCGGCGGCTGGGTGGTCGACACGCCGGGCATTCGCCAGATGGATCTGTGGGCCGTGCGTCCCGAGGAGGTTGAGGGCTTTTTTCCGGAGTTTCGCCCGTTCGTGCCCGGCTGCCGCTTTCCGGACTGTTCGCACGAGCACGAAACTGGCTGCGCCGTGAAGCGCGCCGTCGACCGCGACTTGATCTCACCCGTGCGCTATGCCAGCTACCTGAGAATCATTTCCGGCGCGGACGAGTAGAGTTGTTCACTCACCGGTCAGGCCGCTTCGCGTTCGGCACCCTCGGCGTCATCCGACGGCTCATCCGCAGGCATGGAAGGCCCGTCGTCCACCGACCCGTCATCAATCCCGCGATCCAGCGTGCGGCGGCCCAGCGGACTGACCTGATATTGCATGCCCGACTTGCCCGAGACGTCGAAGCTCAGCAGGCCGAGCGCGATCAGCTTGCCATGCAGCGACGAGAGCTGCTCTGGATCAACCCCTTCCACCCGGGAGAGGCGCGGAACAAAGCCGAGCGTTTCTGGAATCTCGGGTGCGTCTCCCGTCGTTGGAAGAGTGCTATTGCGCGGGCCGAGGAGCCGGGGCAACGCTCGCGTAGGCTTCCAAAACGCGGCGCCAGCCGGTCGTGGCCGCGAGTTCGTCGGCGACGTAGTCGAACATGCCAAGAATATCGGCTCGCTAGAAGCCGATTGCCAGCTGCGATCGCCACCGCTCGAACCACCGGAAAATCCACCCCGCGTTTGCCGGCCACTGGCCGGGCGGCCCCCAGAATTCCTTAAGTCGCGACGCCTTCGATGCGAAAGGGCGCCGGCAATTCCGTCGGCATGCGCGTTAAAGTTCGCGCAACCCGACCATCGCGTCCGTCGCTCGACTTTTGGCGATCAGAGCTTGATGTAAATCTTCTGCTTCTCGAGCGAGCGCAGGAAGAGCCACGTCACGAAAAAGAAGACGAAAAACCCAATCCACATCGCGATCGAGGGCGCATCTTTGGGAACGAACTTCTTCACGGCGTCGCCCACCATGTCGTGCAAGATGTAGCCGGCCAGCGCATTGACGCCCAGCGTGCGAAAGATGCCGATCTTCAGCCCGATCATGTCGGACAGGACATAGAACAGGCCGTAAAGCGCCATGGAGAGCCCGCCCCCGAAGGTCAGGTACGAGATCGAGCCGGAGCGCTGGCTCATCATCCAGTAATTCCACTCGCGGTAATCGTAACTGCGATCCTCGGTCTTGTCGTCGTGCTTTCGTTCCTCGTCCTTGACCTCTTCCTGGCTATGAGGTGGAGGCACAAGCGGGGGCTCGGCCAACACCTTCGACCAGTGCTGGTGCTTGAGATTGTCCCACCACGTCTGCACCTGGTCGTGCGTCGGGATCACTGGCGTCCGCGAGAATCGCAACGAGCCGACGTCGACGCTCCGCTTCGGCACGTCGTACATCCGCGTCATGCAGGAGGCGCCGTATCCGAGCGCCATCAAGAGAGCCCCCCAGCCGAACAGGCGGATCACCTTTCCGGCACCGGAGAGCGCCTGATCGAGCGCCACGTCGCAAGCCAGCGTGCCAACCAGGGTCGGGATCGACCAGCTCAGAAACCCGAGCGGCCCGCCGTCGATGCCCGTGCCGGTGGCCTCGAAGGGAGGAAGTCCGTTCACCCACTGGAAGTTGAAGACGCCCGACAGTCCCAGGTGCAAGGCCGCGGACACCACGAGATACAAAACTCGCCAGATCGCTCCCAACCGGATCACGGGCAGAATCCAGAGCGACGTCACCGCGATGTGCATCAACGTCTGGAACCAGGCATTCTTGATGGCGTGCGGCCAAACCGCTTTCCAGGCGCCGATGCTGACGAGAACGTCCCAATGGTGTTTCGTGTCTTTCGGCCAGGGCGGATCGGTCGAATACGTGATGAAAATGGCCACAAGCGCCAGGCCAATCAACCGCTTCACCATGTGTCCATAAGCGGCCAAGGCCCCCTGCTGCATCACGCGCCGCCCGAAGCTCAAACGCATCGAGAACCCGACCGCGAAAAAGAACTGCGGCATGATGGTGTCGGCGTAGCTGCAGTACGTGTTGTGATGGTGGCACACGAACGGCGCCGCCACGAAGCCCGAAAGGAAATTGACCAGGAACATGCCGGCGACGGTGTAGCCGCGGAACTGGTCCAACGAAGCCAGGCGGGGCTTGGGCGCAGGGGCTGACGCAGTCGTCATGGAAGGACTTCCGAGGGGTTTTGAGCTTGCTACTAACAGAAGGCGTCGGGGGGACGCCGGGGAATTCCAGCCTATCGGTTGACGCAGCGCGCAGCAAGCACGCGGCAGCGTTCGCACGTGTAGTGCGCGCGTGCTTTCAGGCTGCCTCCGCCGACTGTAAACTCGGGTCCACTCACGCAGCGCCCCACTTGCTCGTCACTCGTGCGCTCGCTCGACTTTACGAAGGGTTGCCGTGGACTCCGCCCAGCGGCTGGCTGGAAAAATTGCCCTCGTCACCGGTGCCGGCCGCGGCATCGGCAAGGGCTGCGCGATCGAGCTGGCGCGAAGCGGGGCGGATTTGATCATTAACGATCAGCCCGGCAGCCCCGATCTCGCGCGGACGGCGGCCGAAATTTGCTCGCTGGGCCGCTCGTGTTCGACCGTCGAGGCCGACGTCTTCAGCCGCCGCGACTGTGAGCGACTTGTCGCCTCGGCTCTCGCAGCGGCCGGGCAAGTCGATCTCCTGGTGAGCAACCCGGCCTACAACACTCGGAGCGACTTCCTGAGCTACGATCCGGACGAGTTCGAGCGGATCATTCGCGGCGTGTTGATCAGCGCCTTTCACGTGAGCCAGTTGGTCGCGCGGCACCTGGTCGAGCGCGGGGCCGGAGGCAAGATCCTGTTCATTTCCAGCGTCCATGCCCCGGTGCCCTACGCGCGAAACGCGGCCTACAACGCCGGCAAAGCGGGACTCAACCATCTGTGCCGCACAATCGCCGTCGAGTTGGCGCGGCATCGCATCAACGTCAACGCCATCGAACCCGGCTGGATCGACACGCCGGGGGAACGAGCCGTGTTCGGCGAAGACGTAATTCGCGCAGAGGGCCAAAAGCTCCCCTGGGGGCGCATCGGCACCATCGAAGACATCGGCCGCGCGGCCGCGTTCCTCTGCTCGGACGAGGCCGACTATATCACGGGCACTATCCTGCGAGTCGACGGCCTGATCGTCTACAAGGACTGTGCCGCCGAGTTTTGAGCCGGTTGCTGCAATCAGCCAAGAGTCACACCGCCAAGGATCACACCAGGAAAGCAGAACGGAGCCCACCCCGATGATCCGGAATCTCGTCGCGACGACCCTTACGCTCGCCGCGCTGGCGGTCAGCCCCGCGCCAACGGCATTTGCCGCGGACGGGCCCACGCACAAACCGGTTCTCGTCATCGCCCATCGCGGTGCTCATAAAACTGTCCCGGAGAATACGATCGCGTCACTCGAAAAGGCGATCGAGCTGGGGGTCGACTATGTCGAGCTCGATGTGCGGCGAACGAAGGACGGCGTGCTCATCCTGATGCACGACGCGAGCATCAACCGCATGACCAACGGCAAAGGGAAGATCGAAGACCTGACCTACGACGAGATTCATAAGTTCGACATCCGCGGCCGGTCCACTGCGCCGGGCGGGCAAAAGATCCCGACCTTCGACGAGATCCTCGAGCACGCCAAGGGGCGGATGAAGATTTACGTCGACCACAAGAAAGCCCCGCCGGCAGAAGTTCTCGCGCTCATCGAAAAGCACGGCATGCTGAAAGACGTGGTGGTCTACAACGGATCGCCCGCGACGTTGCGCGAGTACAAGCGGTTGGCGCCGAGCGTCTGGATCATGCCCGGTCATCCTCGCTCGAGCGAGGCGATCGAAGCCCTGGCCAAAAGCCTCAAGCCGGAAACGCTCGACGGCTCGATTACGGAATGGACGGTTCCGGAGGTCGAAGCGGCCCACAAAGCGGGCTGCCAGGTTTGGGTCGACAACGAGCGAAATCTCGACAACGCGGCCGGCATCAAACACGCCGTCGAGATGGGAGTCAACGCGATTCAGACCGACAACCCGGAGATCGTGCTCCAGGTGCTGCGGGAGATGGGGCTGCACAGCGCCAAGAAGTAAGCAACAATTCCGCGTCTCTTGGGCGAACCGTTATTCGCGCGACGCCAGCCGCGCGTAGCGGGCCAGTGCCATCAGCGGGAAGTAAACGGGGTAAAGGTGGTACCGCAGGTAGAACACCTTTGGGAAGCCGGTGCCCGTCCACCACGGCTCGTCCCAGGTGCCGTCGGCATTCTGCGTGTCGAGCAGGTAGTCGACGCCGCGGCGGACTGATTCGCGCTGGACGTCGCCGGCGGCCATCAGCCCCATCAGCGCCCAGGCCGTTTGCGAGGCCGTTGTCGGCCCGACGCCCCGCAGCTTCGGCTCGTCGTAGCTGCGCGGCGTCTCGCCCCAGCCTCCGTCGCCCTGTTGTTTGGTTCGCAGCCAGTCGGCCGCCAGTCGGATGCGTGCGTCGTGCTTGGGCACGCCGATCGCGGCCAGCCCTATCAGCGCTTGCCACGTGCCGTAGATGTAGTTGACGCCCCAGCGGCCGTACCAGGCGTGGTCCGCCTCCTGAGTGTTCCAGACGAATTCGATCGCGCGGCGGATGGCCGGATGATCCTTGCCGATCTTCAGGTCGCCGCACAATTCGAGCATGCGTCCCGTCAGGTCGGCCGTACTGGGGTCGATCATCGCGTTGTGGTCGGCGAAGGGGACCTGAGTGAAGATCTCGCGCGTGTTATCGGGATCGAAGGCACCGAATCCGCCGTCGCGCCCCTGCATGCCGAAGAGCCAGCGAGTGCCCCGCCAGATGGCGTTGAGCTGCGGCGCGGCCGCCTCGACCTGCTGAAACGCCTGGGCCGACGATTGGCCCCGCGCGGAAACGATGGCCGCAGCATCCTTGTCGTTCGGATGCGGGCTCCAATTGCCCAGCAGAAAATCGGCCCGCCAGTTCCGGCTGCCGATGCTGGGGAGCGAGCGGCACAGCGCCATTAGCACCATGCACGTATCGTCCACATCGGGATAAAACTCGTTGTTGAACTCGAACGCCCACCCGCTCGGGTCGATCTGGCGATTCCGGAGGGCCCAATCCCCCTCGCGGCGAATCTCATTCGCGAGCAGCCATTGGACGGCCCGCCGAATCGCCGGATGGTCGGCCAACACGCCCGCGTCACGCAGCGCGATTACCGAAATGGCCGTGTCCCAGATCGGAGACTTGCAGGGCTGCAGGCGGATCGTGTCTGCCTCCTCGATTGACAGCTTTTCGAGTTCGTGCAGCGCGCTTTGCACCACCTGCGAGTCTTCGGCGTGCCCCAGACATTTAAGGGCGACAATGCTCCAGACGATGGGCGGAAAGATCGCGCCCAAACCGTCGCTACCGGCAAAACGGTCGCACATCCACCGCTCCGCGCGGCGAACGGCGGTCGAGCGGAGCGGAGTCAGCCGGAAGCGGTCGATCGTTTTCAGCATGCGGTCGCAGCGAGCGAAGAATCGATGCCAGTCGATCCGCATCGGCCGCCGGATCTGATCGACTTGCTCCGACCGCGGCATCGTCACGGGCAAGTCTTCGGGCCGAGCCCGAAACAGCTCGCTGATGCCCAGTTCCGCGGGCAGTTTGCGACACGGCTTATACGCCCAGAGTATCGAGAGCGGAATCAGGATCGTCCGCGACCAGGCCGACATCTCGTAGATGTTGAAAGGCATCCACTTGGGCAAGAGGATCACTTCGGGCGGGACGGCCGGGCACTGCGCATAACTGAGAATTCCCAACAGGGCCAGGTAGTACCGCGTGAAGCTGTTGATTTTCTCCGCGCCGCCGGCGGCGAGGATGGCCTGGCGAGCCCGCACCATGTCGGGCTCATCGGGCCGATGTCCGGTGACTTTGAGCGCGAAATAGGCTTTGACGGACGCGCTGATTTCGAGCGGTCCGCCCGCGTAGACGGCCCAGCCGCCGCTGGTCAGTTGCTGCTTCAGAATGTAATTGGCCGCCTTGCGGGCGACGTCAGAGTGTTCGCGGCCGAGGTAAGCCAGCAGCAGAATGTATTCCGACTCGAGGATCGTGTCCCCTTCCAGCTCGCCGACCCAATACCCGTCCTCGTGCTGAACGGACAGAAGATGGTCGCGCGTGCGGGCGACTGCTTCGACCAGCCGTTCCTCCTGACATCCCATGATTTCCATGACTCCCGGGTCGAACGTGGGCCCGGAAGACATAATCGGGGATTCGGGAAAATCGAAACGGAGTCGGTGCGCACCGGGACGGCCGGCATCCATGGTTGCATCCTTGCACGGCAACGAGCGACGCTCGATCAGAGCCACTCGGCAGAAGATTTCAAATCTGCAAACTGCGAGGGCGCGGGATGTTAGTGCACCTGCGGAGGTCGATCAAGGGCATCTGCAGGGCCGTGCGGGGAAGAAACGGCGGCAAATCCGATGCCCGCGAGCGCGATCTTATCGCGCGCCGCCAGACTCACAGTGGCGATCTGTCACTCGGCCGACGCGCGTCGGTCTCCGCGGGCTTGGGCGCGGCCTTCGCGCGGGACCGCGATCGCTTGCGCTTCGGTGGCGGCTCAGTCGGCGCCGACTCGCCGTCGACGCGCACCCACGGTCGCAGGTGCTCCAGCGTCTTGGGGCCAATGCCTTTCACACGGCCGAGGTCGTCGACGGAGCTGAAGGGACCGTTTTGTTCACGATCGGCCACGATCCGTCGCGCCAGTCCGTCGCCAATGCCCTGAATCTGGCTCCACTCAACCCAGGTCGCCGCGTTGGCGTCGAGCCGAAACTCGGCCTGGCGGGCAGGCAGCCGCTCGATCTCGACGGTTTGCGTGCCCCAATGGCTCAAACGAATCCAGTGCACGATCAGAAGCACGATCGCCACAAGCGACAGCAGTCCAAAGATGAGCTGATCGCTGCGTGTGAGCCAGAAATGCGATTCGACGGTTTCGTCGATCGGCGGAGTGGCAGCCGGCGGCGAAGTCAGAGGAGCCGGAGAAGCTTTGGGAGTCGGCTCTGGCGGGACGGTCGCTGCAGAAGGAGGTGCCGGCGGCGCCGCGGACGCATCCAGTCTGTCGGTCGGATCGCCCATGCACGTGCGCCTTCCCAAGGGAGAGCGCTAGACTACCCTGCGGACTTGCGCGATCACAAGCGCGACGCCTCAACCGCTCATCGCTGCTGTTGATTAGCCGTCCGAATCTTGTCGTAGTATCTCAGCACAATTGTCTGTCCTGTCCTGAGCGGTGAACCGGGCGGTGGGTCTTGGGCCTCGATGTGAAACAGCTGGTCTTCCGAAGACGCAGGAGAGCCCCGCTTAAATTCAACTCGATAGCCCTCTGCCTTAAGCTTATCGGTCTTCCGCAACGCCTCGTTGCTCGAGTCGCCGATAAAGTGGGGCATTGGCGGGCCGGACGATTCCACAAATTTCGTGGGGTCGCCTGCTGCCGACGCATGGACCTCGCGTTTGTAGCCAAAAAGATTCGGCCGAAACGGATCGCCGCCGAAGAAGTTCTGCAGCATGCTCCGTTTGGTTTCGATATCGCGAAAGATATAGACCGTCTCAGTGGTTCCCGCCGGATTGAACAGGCTGACG
This sequence comes from uncultured Planctomycetaceae bacterium, assembly GCA_963800135.1. Classification (GTDB taxonomy): domain Bacteria; phylum Planctomycetota; class Planctomycetia; order Planctomycetales; family Planctomycetaceae; genus DASPSM01. The sequence goes on from CAWCZR010000006.1 coordinate 37,684, forward strand.
CGGTCGGGCAGATACGTACTGAGGTTGAGCAGAACGTAGGCCCGCACCCATTCGGCCGCGTCCATGGCGGACTTTGGCTTCACCTCGATCCAGACCCGCTCGTTGTCGACCTTCCTCAGAATTTTGAAATGATACCGCGCCTTGGCCTTTTCCGGGGGCATGCCGAGCAGGAACGGGAGCGGTCCATCAATCATGTTGGCCCCCTGCTGGCTCGGGGGAATCGGCAATTCTTCATACGTGCTGCGGCTATCGTCGACGACGCGCACCACGCGCCCGTCGCAAATCCACTTTTCGCGCTTCTGGTCCATTTTGACCGTCAGATCGACGTTCTTGCCGTTCGGGGCCGGATAAGTCTTCACAATTCCTGGCTTGGGACTCGGTGCCGTGTACTTGCCGACGTCGATACGACCCTTGTCAGGCATCTCGACGAAGAACTTGCCCTCGGCGAGCGATTCGACGCCGAACTGGTAGTCGCGGGTCGAGCGGTAGTGTTTGCCCGCGAGCGTCTTGATCCGTTTGGTGTGCTCCGACCATTCGACGAGCAGGTGCTCGACCTCCGGGTCGACCGGCTCGACGTGCATTTCGGGCCGGGGCAGCCTGGGGCGAGCGACGCGAGCGCCCGGCGCGATGTCCGGATCCACGTCTCGATCTTGTGCAGAGAGCCGCAAGCCGATCGCCATGAAGACCACTGCCAGACCGAGCGCGCAACGCGCAGCGGGCGCAGCCGTCGAGAGGCCAAATGGTGCGACATACGGGCCCATATCCTTCTTTGGATCGACAGGCGCGCACGCCCTGCGTGCAACGACGCCGGCGACGAATCAGGCGGTGGGAACTTCAAAGCGGAATCGCAATCTTGCGAGCCGGACGGCCGCAAGGAGGGGATCGGACACAACTTCTGAATTTCTTCCGCCATTCGCCGCGGGCGGATTCTAATGACCGCCTCAATTTCAGCCTATCCCGCTTTTCGCACGTTCAGGTCGGCGGATCCCCCCTCTTTCGGGCGGTCGACAGCGGCGAAGTTTTTGCGGCGGCGGTCTTTGAGGCAACCGGCAAGACGCGGCGCCGCGGCCGGCCTACGATTTCCCGCCAGTGGCCATCCTCAGCGATCCGGCGGATTCAGCCGGTCGATCAAGGCCTCGATTTCGGCGAGGCTTGAAATGCAGAAGTCGGCAAGCGGGGCATACTGGGGAAGTTCGCCCGGGGCGAAAAGGACCGTTCGGACACCGGCGGCCCGTCCCGCGTTGATGTCGTGCAGATAATCGCCCACAAATAACACGTCGGCCGGGTCGACCCGCCAGATCTCGCACAGTTTCAACAGGCCGGCGGGATGCGGTTTCGGAGGCCCGTCTTCGCGGCAGAGCACCCAGCGAAACCTCAGCCCCACCCGCTCGAGCATCCGCGTGGAACAGCGGCGACTGTTTCGCGTGAAGATCCCTTGAGGAATGTCGCGGGCAGCCAGACTGGCGACCAGTTCGGCCGCTCCCGGCATCAGTGTGGCCCGTTCGGCCGCTTCGCACTCGTGGCGATCCAGGACCCGCAGGCAGTCGTCGAGCCGCTCGCCGGGCGGAATCTCGGCGAGCGCCTCGAGGATGGGGACTCCGACCGGCAGCGCCATCTCACGACGAATGGCCGGGAAATCGAGCCCCGAGTCGACGAGCGTTCCGTCGAGATCGTAAACCACGGCCCGAATGGTCACAGACTGCCACCATTTCCCAGATGAAAATTCGAGTTCAACGTCACCAATTGCGTCCGTCCGTCCGCGCGGCGGATGACGTTGACCCCGCAGTTGGACTGATGAATGTCCTTGGCGCGCGCCAGCTCGAGGCCGAGGAACGTGGCTACCGAGACCCGATTGACGACGTTGTGCGCGACGACGACGAATTCCTCCCCGCGGTGCTGCTCCAAAAGTTGCTCGAGGACGGGAACGGACCGCCGGGCGACGTCGCTGTAGGTTTCGCCGCCCAGGTACGGGAACCGCGAGGGATCACGCTGAAAGTTTTCGTAAGCTTCGGGAAACTGATCGCGAATGCCGTCCCAGTTCAGCCCTTCCCAGCGGCCCACGTCGCACTCGACCAGCTCGTCGCGCAGCGTCACCTCGACGCGGCAGCGGGCGGCGATTGCCTGGGCCGTCTCGACCGCGCGGCGCATCGGGCTGGCGTACACGGCCGCGATCGATTGCTGGGCCAACAGACCGGCCGCTTGTTCAGCCTGCTGCCGACCGACGGCATTCAAGGGAAGATCGATGCCTCGCCCCTGCAGCACGTAGGGACGCTGTAAGTTTGCGTCCGTGGCGCCGTGGCGGACGAGATAAAGCGTGGCAGAATCAGCGTGCACGCGGAGCTTCGCCAATCTGGGGAACCGGGCAGCGCCGCCGCGCAAGGGCCACCGCCACGCGGATCGCCTCGATCATCCCCTCCGCGCTGGCCTTTCCGTGGCCAGCGATATCGAAGGCCGTGCCATGGCTGGGACTGGTCCGGATGATCGGCAGTCCCAGCGTGATATTAACGGCCGCGTCGCGGGCCACAAGTTTGATGGGAATGTGCCCCTGGTCGTGATACATCGCCACCACGCCGTCGAATTCGCCGCCGATGGCCCGGCGGATCAAAGCGTCGGCCGGCACGGGTCCGGTGGCGTTCACTCCCTCCGCGACGGCTTGGGCAACAGCGGGCGCGATCAGGCGCTGCTCTTCGTCGCCGAAGAGGCCGGCCTCACCCGCATGGGGATTGAGGCGCAGACGCCGATCCGCGGCTGCTCGACGTCGACTTGTCGCAAAAAGTCATCCACGAGGCGAATCTTCTCGAGGATCCCCCGAGTCGAAAGCAATCCGGGCACGCTGGCCACGGACGTGTGCAGCGTGACGTGGGCCACACCTAAGCCGCGGGGCGAACGAACGATGTCGCCCGGAGGGACAAACAACATCATCGCGTGGTTCGGTGTGCCGCAGCAGTCGGCCAGAATTTCCGTGTGCCCGGGATAGTCCAACCCGGCCAGATGGAGCGCAGCCTTGTTGAGCGGAGCGGTCACGATCGCATCAACCGAGCCCTCGAGCGCGGCTCGCGTGGCGGCGACCAGCCATTCATACGCGGCTCGACCAGCCCGCGCGTCGAGCGTGCCGAGTGGCACCGATCGTAGCGCGGCCGACTCTTTCGCGCCGAGCGGATTCCAGCAGGGGATGGCCAACTGTCGCTCATCGTTTTGATCGGCCCGATCGAGCCGCGACGGCGCATCGATGCGGCGGACGCTCGCGGGAGAGCTGACGAGAGCCAGCGCACGCTCGAGGATCGTCGCCTCACCCACGACCAGCGGCCGGCACAAACGCCGAATTTCCGCATTGGTGCAGGCCCGCGCCACGATCTCGGGGCCAATGCCGGCAATATCCCCCAACGTCAAAGCGACGAGCGGGCGATCCGAAGCGGCGGAGGCGGTCAAGTCAGCGGTCTCTCGAAGCACTCGATCTCGGCAAGCCGAGTCCCGCGGCGATCCTTCTCCGAAAGTACGGGTTCGGTCTCGAGCGGCCAGCGGATGCCGACCTGCGGATCATTCCAGAGCAGCGTCCGTTCGTGCTCCGGATAATAAAAATCGCTGCATTTGTAAAAGAGATCGGCCGTCTCGCTCAGCACGCAGAAGCCGTGGGCAAACCCCGGAGGGATGTACATTTGACGATGATTCTCGTCGTTGAGCTCCGCGCCGAACCAGCGGCCGAAGGTGGGCGAATTTTGCCGCAAATCGACGGCCACGTCGAAGATGCATCCCGACAGTGCCTGGACCAGCTTGGCCTGGGGATGCTGAATCTGAAGATGCAGTCCCCGCAGTGTCCCTTTGCATGAACGCGAAATGTTGTCCTGCACGAACTCGTCGCGGATCCCCGCCTCCGCGTAGCGGTTCCGTTGAAACGTCTCTTTGAAGAATCCACGCGGATCGCGAAACACGCGCGGCTCCAAGATGACGAGGTCGGGAATGTCGGTTCGAATCACGTTCATTCGGGGATCTTTCGCGCGTGGCCGAGTGTGCGCCCGTCGTCTCCAAGAATAGCGGACACGGACCGGGCACGCCAAACCAGCCCCGCGGACCGGCGCGCCCCGCTGTTCAATCGAACGTCTTGCCAAGATCCGGCCGGCTGACGTATGGTTCGGGATTGGAGCCGCTCCCTATGAGCCGATCGTTTCACGCCCCTGACGGCTGCCGGCAGCGCCGGTACAAGCGCTCCCTCGGATGGCTCGTCGCGGCGACGGTCCTTGGCCTCATCGCGAGTTGGGGCGCAACCGTGGGTCCGGCCGAAGCGGGACCAGCGCAAGCGGCCCGGATCGCTCCTCCGACGGCTCAATCGGAGCCGTCGCTCGGTCTGGGCGAGCCCGGTCCGCGTGATGTTGCTGACCTCCGCGCCATTCAGGCGCGCGTCGAGGCCATCGCCGATCATGTGCGGCAATGCACGGTCGGTCTGATCGTTGGCGAGTCCCAGGGGAGCGGCGTAATCGTCTCCGAGAGCGGCCTGGTACTGACAGCCGCACACGTTTTGACGGCCTCCGGTCGAAAGGTCACGGTCGTCATGCCCGATGGCAAACATCTCGAGGGACATGCCCTGGGAGTGAATGCCGCGAGCGATTGCGGTGCGGTGCAAATCACCGAATCCGGACCGTTTCCTGCATGCAAACTCTCCAATATGCGAACGCTCCACGTGGGCGACTGGTGCGTCGCTACGGGACATCCCGGCGGCTACCAGGAAGGCCGTGCTCCCGTAATGCGGCTGGGACGCGTCGTGGAATTCCTGGCCGGAATGGTGCAGACCGATTGTCCGCTGTTGGGAGGCGACTCGGGCGGCCCGCTGTTCGATCTGAACGGCAACGTGATCGGCATCAACAGCCGCATCGGCGCCCGGGCGATCCTGAATTTGCATGTCCCCATCGTGCTGTTCCTGCGCGATTGGGATCGCTTGACGACAGTCGCAGTGCCCTACAACGGCGATGGCGAGTCGGCCAGCGTGATCGGCGTCGACGGGCGCGACGACGCCAGGGGAGCCCGGGTTACGGAAGTTTATCCCCGATCGCCGGCCGACCGCGCCGGATTGCAGTCGGGCGACGTGGTGACCGCGCTCGACGGCCAACCCGTCGTCGGCTTCAAGGGGCTGCAGAAGTTGATTGCCGCACATCGTCCCGGGGAAGTCGTCGAACTGCGGATCCTGCGCGATCACACCGTAGAGCAGTTGCGTGTGACGGTCACTGCCAGGCCGAGGGAATAACCGTGGCGTCTTTGCTCGAACTTTTCGGGATCTCGCGCCCATCCGGGTGGTTGGCGAAAGAGGCCGGCGTCGCACCCGCCATTGGCTGGCAATGGTCGCCATCGTCGCCTGCATCGCGACGGTCGGACACTCGTCGGTCTGGGCGGGTGAGCGGCGACTTCCCGAAGCGGAGCTGAAAGACGGCACGCAAGTCCACGAAGCATTCCGCTCGGTGGTCGCTGGCGTCAACGCGTCGACGGTGGCCGTGCTGGTCGGCGGGCGGCAGATTGCTCTCGGCGTGATCGTCAGCCCCGACGGTTTTATTCTCACGAAGGCCAGCGATTTGAGCGACGACCTGCAGTGTCGCATCCGCGGCCGCGGCGTGGTCCCCGCGTCGATCGCCGGCATGCATACCCGCTATGACGTCGCGCTGCTCAAAGTAGAGCTAAGCGGCTTGCCGGCCGTCGAATGGTCGGAGGTGCGCGATCCGCATGTTGGCGCGTGGCTGGCGACGCCCGGGATGGATGATTTGCCGGTGGCAGTGGGCATCGTCAGCGTCGGTCGCCGACCGATCGCGCCGAAAAAGGTGGTCTGGGTCTACAGCTCTCGGACGGTGTGGCAGGTCCCAGAGTGACGAATGTGGTCCCCGGCGGCGCGGCCGCCCGGGCCGGGGTGCAAATCGGCGATGTCATCGTCAAGGCCGGCGACCAGCGGGTCGAAAATCCGCAGTCGTTCGACCAGCTCCTGCGAAAATTCGCTCCCGGGGACAGCGTCAACGTGGTCGTGCGTCGCGGTGGCAAGCAGCTCACCGTTCACGCGGTCGTGGCGCGGGCCACGGGCACGCCTCCACCCCGCGGCTATTGGATGAACCGCATGAGCGGCCGCATGAGCCGTCGCCGCGCCGGGTTTCCCCAGGCCATCCAGCACGATACGGTGCTCAATCCGGAGATGTGCGGCGGCGCGGTCGTCGACCTTTCGGGCAAGGCGGTCGGCGTCAACATCGCCCGGGCCGGCCGAGTCGAAACGTACGCCGTTCCGGCTGACACAGTGAAATTGCTGATCCGCGAACTCCGCGGCGGCCCGGCTGCTCCGATTGACGCGGCGACCGACGAGCCTGCCGACGGCGGGGCCAAGCGCAAGGTCCTCCCTCCCGCACCGAGCGGCGACGCCCGTCGCAAATAGCCGCGATCGAAGTAGCTTTGTGGTGGGCGGGCGGGTCTTAGGGACCGAATCCCCGGTTCATGTCCCACATCGGATAATGCGGCAGGGTGCCTACTGGATCGCGGACGAAATCTTCGGTTTGGATGACAAGCCCGCGCAGCCGCTTCCGCGCCGCGACCCCGACTTTCCGCCGGCCAAGCGACGGCACTGAGGCGCCGGCTCGCGCCACACCTGCTGGGGGAACGAGTCCTTGCGACAGCAGTGACCGGTTTCCACGGCGCCGATCCAGGAGATCAGCAAGCGAGCGTCGGAGGCTTCCGATCTCTTTCGTGCCGACTCTCTTCTCCCAGCGCTTCTCGATTGCCACCGTGAGTTCACGATAGATCTGTCGAGCCGCAAGCCCCCGCGGCGACAGTCTAACCACCTTTCCCCGACTCCCGGTTGGATCCGGTTCAATCACAACGTAGGGTTTGAGTTGCCAACCGATGTCCGTTTGTTCGGGCGAGCCGCCGGTGAGGCGCGGAAGCTCCGCGAGCCGGATCGGCGTCTTACCCAAGACCCGCAGTACGTTGGCACTCAACTCGAGAGGCGCCATCGACTCACGCTCGAACTCAATTGCGAACGCGAGCAGCGCCTGCGACAAGAGAGCCGGCAACGAGAGCTGGGCCGTGTCCCGCGCGACGCGGGGCGGAAACGTCTCGACCCCCAACAAAGTGGGCGGCAGCCCGTGTGGCAGTTCAAACTCAACTTTGTCGACGACTGCTCGCAGCGGGCTCCGCAATCCATCGATCTGCCGTTTGCCGAATCTCGCCTCCCAGAGTCCTTCGATTTCCGCAGACAGTGGCTTCCAAATCTCTGCTGCTTTCTGGCCTGCCGACGTGAGGCGAACGATCCAGTCCCCGCGGATCCCGCGGCCGCTGCCGAAGCCGTCGCGACGGGCGCCGACGTGTCGCTGCGCGCTTCGGCGTCGGCCGGACGACATCCGAATTCGGATGGGTAACTACGAATCCCCACCGTTCCATGCATCCGAGCTGATGTTTGATCCGCTCCGAGGACGTGTGAGCGTCTCGCGCGATATCGCTGACGGAGCACTCGCCCTCCCCAAAAAACCGCATCAGGTTTGCCCACAGCACCAACGACAGCCGCGAGCCGGGAAAGCCCGCGTTAAGCATCCGCAGCTCGAAATCGTTATCGAACTCGATCGTGAATGCGACCAGAGCCTGCGAGAGCAAAGCCGACACCGGAAGCCCGGCCGCCTGGTCCCGTGAGATTGCCGACTCGCGATGTTTCGGCCTGCTTTCAGCGATAATGGCACCAGTTCGAGTTTTCACGCCAATTCGCTGGTAGTTTAGACAAATTCTCGTGGCGCGGCCGTCTTGAGCGTTCGTCGACGGACAGTTCTTAGCACATCCCAGCGGTTCAAGGTTACAAGACCAGTCATGTCTTTCGCGGTGCGGCCAGCATCAACTCAGTGGGAACAGACTCCGCTGCCCGGATCGCAAGCCGGTTTCTGTTGGGCCTGGTTTAAACCGCCGACGGCGCCCGACTGTGTCGTTCTCCGGCTGCCCGAGCAGACCTTTCCAGCAGGACATGGGCTGCCCGGGGTGACCGCCCGGCAATTATTGCACGCAGCAGGCATCGATCCCGGACAAGTGACCGGCTGGACGGTTTACGGCACTCCCGTCGACGTGCGCGGCTTGCCGGCCGTCTTGGACCTGCCGATTCCACCGCTCGCTGCCGCCGCCGAACCCGAGATTTGCGTGTACGCGGCGGGCCTCCCACCGCAGCCTGCGGCCAATGTCTCTGCCGCCAGCGGCGTCAGGTGGCGAGCTCAGCCACGTCTTCGACCAGATCGACACCGACTGGACGTTGAGCCTGCTGCTCGAAAAACATTTGGTCCTGCTGCGAAAACAGCTTTCAGGGATGCTGACGCGGGTCACGACTTTGGACCGCGACCTGTCACCCGAGGAGCGGATGCACGGCGATCGCCAGGCGAAGAACGACTGGCAGGAGGCCCGTCGCTGGCTCAAAGACAGTTCCGCCAAGCTGGTCCGATTTATCAAGGAGCACGATACGGGCGAAACCAGCAACGCCGGCAAGCGCGAATGGTTTTACAGCACGTACGAAAAGATCGTGCAGCCACGCCGCCCGGTGGAGAACCTGCTCCAGCTTCAGCGCAATTTCGAGTCGCATCGCAAGCGTCTGCAGATCCTGCAGACCAACATGACAACCGCGCTGCAGTTTGCCGGCTCGGACGGCGAGCGGCGGGCTCAGCAAGTGCTCGAACGGGTGGCGCGGAGCGTGCGCGATTGCCGCGCCAAAGCGCGTGGCCGCCGCGAGAACGAGCCGATCCGGAAGAAGCACCTCGACTCGTGAGCCTCTTCTGCTCGGCCTTTGCCGCGCTTTCAGGCGACTTTTCGCCGCGCCGACGACGAGCGGCGGGGCGCTTGGGCGTGGCGCCCCTTGGAGTAAATCCGCGCGTGCACGTCGTCGAGAACCCAGTGGAAGAGCAAGAGGTGGATCGACTCGACCAGGCCCATGTCGTTGAGCGGGATGTGCACCGACTCCTGGGCCAGATCGCGGAGCTTGCCCCCGTCGTACCCTGTGATTCCCCAGGTCCGCAGACGGGCATGGTTGGCCCAATCGGTGGCGTTGAGCACGTTCACGCTGTTGCCGCTGCCGCTAATGGCGATGAGCATGTCGTCGGCGGAGGCCAGGTTTTTGAGTTGCTCGACGAAGACGGTCTCGAATCCTTCGTCGTTGCCCCAGGCCAGAATGGCCGCCACATTGTCGGTCAGGCTGACGATCTTGAGCCGCTTGCGTGCCGGGTCGGAGTAGTCGGTCCGCTCGAGAGTCGACTTGGCCAGGTCCTCGCAAATGTGCGATGCGTTGGCTCCGCTTCCGCCGTTGCCGCAGAGGAACACGAAGCGTCCCTCTTCGTAGGCTGAATGAATCTCGACGGCCAGACGCTCGACGGCGGATGTTTCGATCCCCGCGAATTCGGCGCTGGTGCGAGCGAGATATTGAGACAACGTCAGACTGGTCCCCAGCATGAGAGACGACTCCGGACGAACAGAACTGGAATTGACAGGGAATTTGGGAGAGGGGTCGGAGTGTATCACTGGCGGCAAAAGGTGCAAAGGCGAATGTCGCCGATCGGAGCCACCGTGCTCGCGCACCGCGTTAAAAAGCAGACATACGTCAGCCAATCCTCAGCCAACAGCAGGCCAGTGCGCAGAAACTGCCCACAGCTTGCGAATGCTTCGCGCGCGGACGTTCACTCGCGCTCTGCAATTTGCCGCCGACACGCCGCGAGTCTCGCGCAATCGCGAAGGCTACTTCGATCCGACGGCCCAGAGCGCGTCGTACGTGCGGAAATAGATCCGTCCGTTGGAAATGGCCGGCGACGCGGAGATCGTTTCGCCCAGCTCGTTCTTTTCGAGCAGCTTGTAATGGCGGCCCGCTGCGATCACGGTCACGTCCCCCTCGTGCGACGTCAGATAGACCTTGCCATCGGCGTAGACCGGCGACGCCCGATGCCGCACGTCAACCGTGTGCTTCTGATAGATTTCATCCCCGCTCTTCGCGTCGAGCACGGTGAGGACGCCCATCTCCCCGTCCAGGTAGACGAGCCCGTCGTGAATCAGCGGAGAGGGAACGTCGGGCGTTCCCCGCGGCCGCTTCCAGATTTGAAAGTCCTTCGACCCGGTAATGTCGCCGCTGCCCTCGCCGCGCAGGGCAATCACGGGGCCCCGCTTCGCGGACGGGACGATGATCGTCCCGTCTTCGATCGCCGGTGATGCCACCAGGCGGAGCGTCTCGTTGTAGTTCTCCTTGGGGTTGATGCCGCCGCAGCGCCAGACTTCTTTCCCCGTGTCGAGCCGATGCGCGATGATGTAGTCGTCGCCGTGGGTCAACAGCAGTCGCATCTTGCCGTCGTCGTAAATCATGGGCGACGCATAGGAGTGCTGGTTCTCCCGATAGCCGTCCGTGATCCGCATCTGCTTCCAAATCTCTTTGCCCGTTGCTTTGTCGAGCGCGAGCACAAAGCCCTCGTTCGTCGGATGCGTCGTCTGTTGGCCGTGAATGAATTGGAAATACAGGCGATCGCCATCCAGCAACGGCGTGGAGGCGAGTCCATAGCTGTATTTGAACGGGCCGTACTTGGCGTCGAGATCGAGTTTCCAGACCTCTTTGCCGCTCGCGTCATAGCAAGCCAGGTTGCCCGTGCCCATCAACGTCCACACATGCTCCCCATCGGTGACCGGCGACGGCGAACAAAGGTTGCCTTCGTCCATCATTACGTTGCGGTTGCTGTGCCCGACGGCGTGGCGCCACAGTTCGTGTCCGTCGGTGCTCAGGCACATCAGCAACAAATCCTGCTGCTCGGCCTGCCCCCGTCGGCCGCCCCGTCCTCGGGCCCGAGGGCCCTTTTTAAGACGAGGGAGCGTGTCCTTTTCGGGGCTGGTGAGATAGATGTGGTCGCCCCAGATCACGGGCGTCGAGCTGGCCGGGCCCGGCAGTGGAAATCGCCAGGCAAGATTGAGCGCCTTGTCGAACTTGGTCGGCAGGTTCTTTTCTTCGCAGACGCCGTTGTTGTGCGGACCACGCCACTGCGGCCAGTTGTCGGCGTAGGCCGGGGTCGACACCGCGGCGCTGACCGCTAATCCCAAAAGCATGCAGGCTGCCAACAAGCTGCGAATCATAGAACCATCGTCCCCGGAAAAGGTGCGTAGTGATCGACCGCGGCGTCAGGCTCGATTGTGACGGCGGCCGCCGCATCGGGTCAAGGAATGCCAATCGCTGCTCAGCGGGCTCAACGGGCCACTTTCGCTCAAAGCATCCGGTTGAGGATCATCTCGGGAATCACAAAACCAATCGCGAATCCGTAGAGGTAATCCGCCCAGAGGATCCGCAGCAGATTGGCGATGTAGATCAGGATCACGAGCGGAAAACTCAACAGGGCCAGCGGATTGAATTTGGCGGCAGCCTTCTTGGCCTGCTGCCAGAGCACTTTGGCATCCTGCGTCGACGGGAAGGCGTGCATGCCGATCGAGATTCCCAGCCAGATCAGAAAGTAACAAATGGGATCCGGTTGTTTGAACATCCGCACGGGCACCAGCGCCGGGAAGCAAAACAAAACACACAAGAACGAATTGATGATGAACGGCCCGACCGCGATCAGAAACGACGAGGTGAAACTGTCGGGCACCTCGTGGATCACGTAGCCGGACGGATTGCCGATGCGAAAGTAGCAGACGTCGAAGACGGCGACCCGGCGCAGCTTGCAAAAGAAGAGATGGGCCGCTTCGTGCACGATCACACCGGGAAAGGTCACCAGCGCGATGAGAAAGCCCGGAATGATGATCATGGCTTCGCCTTGGGCTGGTAACCGTGTGGAAAGCGCTGCTCGAATTCCTTGTGGGAAATGATCTCGCGGGTGTCGAGCCGGTGGAGAATTCGCCCGCGATAGGCGGCCGCCTCCGGATCCTTGCCGGCCATCTTGGAGGCCTTGTCCAGATTCTTGAGGGCCTCGTTGCGGAATTCCTCGTTGCCGGTTACCGCGTATTTACAGGCATAAGCGGACGCGATCATCCCCGCCGCCCTCGGCTCGCCGGGGATTCGTCCAGCGAAGGCTTTGGCTTTGATGAGATAGTCGTCGTAGTGTTTCGCGTCGAACGCCGCGAAGGCTTCCGCCTGGAGCAGGAACAGATCGACCTGAGGCAGTTGCGCCGATTGGGACTTTGCTTGGCTTTCCTCAGGTAATCGACCGCCTGCGCCGCTTGGTCCTTCGCGAGTGCATCGAGGCCGTGATTGAACGCGGCCACTCCCGCGAATTCCGGAATTTCGGGAACGTGACGGCTGGCCTGGTCGGCCAGGTTGGCCGCTCGTTCGAAGTCCTGCTTGGCGATTGCGCGTTGCATCTGGTGGATTTCCCGGGTCGCCGCCAAGAACCGCCAGTTCCATCCGAACGAAAAAATGGCCAGCGCCACAAGCCCCACGAACGCGAGTTTCAGCCAGGTGGGATAAGGCCGGTTTCGGAAACGGTCTTCGCATGTGGAACAAACTGGCATTCCTGCCAGACGTGGCAGTTCCTCGGCACCGTTGTCCGCCTTGCACTGCGTGCAGACGGTCGGGTCGCTGGCACGGAAGACGTCGTTCTTGGTGATGCCCTTTTCGGCGGCCTGCGCCAGCACGCCCTCGACGCACGAGCTGCAGACGTGCTGCTGTTTGACGAGCAACGTCTCGCCGATCGGGGCCAATTGCTGACATTCGGTGCATGCAACCTGCTTCATGCGGGCAACCTCTCTCGCGCAGTCAATGCGCGGCGGGCTGTGATGCGCTGACAACTGACGTCCGGATGGGCGTCCGGAAGAGGGAGAATCAAGCTCGGCAAACGTCGCCGAAAAAACGACTGCGCGATTCTACAGCCGTACGAGGGCCCTTCAAAGAAAAATCTCTGGCCGCTGCCGTTTCGCGATTTGGATCGCAATGCGGCAGGCCGCGATCACTTCTTTTGCTTGCGACCGCGGGCCTCCATGAACTGCGCGAAACGCTTGAGGCCGACGCCGTGCCAGACCTTGGAATTTGCCCGCGCCCACAGGACGCCGCTGGGCTTGACGCGAATATGTCCGACAACGAGCCCGTCGGGGTCGACGATTTCAAAGTCCTCGAACTTGCGCGGTTTGAAATTGTTGTTGGACATGGTGGCGCGGGTTCCAAGCGAAAGAGTTCGGAATGCGAGCCCAAGGTCAAGAACCGGCCGGCTGACACCGGCTGCTCGCCCCGATGATAACATGGAGCGGTTTCGCTTCGCGTGTCCCCAAAACGAAAACGCCCGGGTTTGACCCCGGGCATCTTCGATATGGTCACTGGCTTGCGCCAGGTTAGGAACTAGTACAAGTCGTCGTGGTCGCCGCCGCCCTTCTTGTCTTCCTTCTTCGGCTTCTCGGCGATCAGCGCGTCGCTGGTCAGCAACAGGGTGGAAACGCTGGCCGCGTTCTGCAGGGCGGTCCGCGTCACCTTGGTCGGATCGATGATGCCCGTCTTCACGAGATCCTCGAACTCGCCGGTGGCCGCGTTGTAGCCCATGTTTCCCTTCATCTCGCCGACCTTCTCGCAGATCACGCCGCCGTCGACGCCGGCGTTGTCCGCGATTTGCGTCAGCGGAGCCCGGCACGCCCGGAGGATGATGTTGTAGCCGACCTCGGCGTCATCCGTGGCGTGCTTCGGCTTGAGGCCGAGCGAAGCCCGCAGCATGGCCACGCCGCCGCCGGGAAGGATTCCCTCTTCGACGGCCGCACGGGTCGCGTGGAGGGCGTCTTCGACGCGGGCCTTCTTCTCCTTCATTTCGCTCTCGGTGGCCGCCCCGACGTTGATCTGGGCCACGCCGCCGGACAGCTTGGCGATCCGCTCTTCGAGCTTTTCGCGATCGTAATCGCTGGTGGCCGCCGCCAGCTCGTTGCGGATCTGGTCGATGCGGGCCTTGAGGTCGGCCGTCTTGCCGGCCCCTTCGATGATCGTCGTGTTGTCCTTGTCGACGACAATTTTCTTCGCCCGGCCCAGGTCCGACAGCTGGACGTTCTCGAGCTGGATACCCAAGTCCTCGAAGATGGCCTGGCCGCCGACCATGATGGCGATGTCCTGCAGCATGGCTTTGCGGCGGTCGCCGTAGCCCGGCGCCTTCACGCCGCAAATCTTGAACGTGCCGCGAAGCTTGTTGATGACCAGCGTCGCCAGCGCCTCGCCTTCAATTTCCTCGGCAATGATCAGCAGTGGCTTGCCCGCGCCGACGACCTTCTCCAGGACCGGGACGAGGTCCTTGACGTTGGTGACCTTCTTCTCGTGCACGAGGACATAAGCGTCCTCGAGAACGCACTCCATCGACTGCGGGTCACTGACAAAGTACGGCGAGAGGTAACCGCGATCGAACTGCATGCCTTCGACGACCTCGAAGTCGGTCTTCAGGCTCTTGCCCTCTTCGACGGTGATCACGCCGTCCTTGCCGACCTTCTCCATGGCGTCGGCCAGGATGTTGCCGATCTCGGCATCGCCGTTGGCGGCCACGGTGCCGACCTGGGCAATGGCCTTCTTCGACTTGCACTCGATCGACATCTTCTTGAGCTCGCCGACGATGTCCTCGACGGCCTTATCCATCCCGCGCTTCATCTCGACCGGGTTGACGCCGGCAACGACCGATCGCTGGCCTTCGTTGTAGATGGCCTCGGCGAGGATCGTGGCCGTGGTCGTACCGTCACCCGCGACGTCGGACGTCTTGCTGGCGACTTCGCGGACCATGCGGGCGCCCATGTCCTCGAACTTGTCCGAAAGCTCGATCTCCCGGGCGACGGTCACGCCGTCCTTGGTGACGGTCGGCGAGCCGAAGCTTTTCTGAATGATCACATTGCGGCCGCGAGGTCCGAGCGTAACGCGGACCGTCTTGGCCAATTTGCTCACGCCCCGGCGCATTGCTTCCTGGGCTTCTTGATCAAAGGCAATCATCTTCGCCATGGAACTCTCTCTCCTCAGATTCGTTGATCCCGGGGGCCGGGCGTGTTTTAAACGGGGGACGTTATTTGCACCGACTGGGCCGCATCACAGGCGCCGGGTCGGGAAACTTTGACAGTCGAGACTCTCGCAGTCGAGAAGCCGTCAGAGCGCGTCGGACGCCGTGCGGCGACGTTACTAGAAGGTCGCCAAAATGTCGCTCTCGCGGAGCAGCAGATACTCTTCCTCGCCGACGCGGATCTCCTCGCCGCCGTAAGCGCTGAAAATGACGTCGTCGCCTTCCCTCACGGTGAGCGGAACGCGGGAGCCGTCGTCGCGGATGTAGCCGTCGCCGACGGCGATCACTTCGCCCTTCTGCGGCTTGTCCTTGGCGGTGTCCGGGAGCACGATGCCCCCTTTGGTTTTGCCCTCGGCGCTGGCTCGCTTCAGAACCACCCGGTCTCCCAAGGGAACAATCCGAGTCGAGGTCTTTTCTTTGCCGGCCTTCTTCGTCGTAGCGCTCATCAGCTTCTCCTAGGATGACGGCAAGCGGCCCGTGGCTGCCGGGCGCGCTTGGAAAGTGCAGCGAGAGAATCTAACGGGCGAGGAGCATCGCGAACCGTGTGCCTAAGTGCAGCGGGAACCGTAAGTCTCATCGCTTGTACAAATTGCGGTGCGACGCCCTCCCTCACCCGAACTGCCAATTTGCCAAGACCCGCTTGGATTGTCCATCGACTCTGCCGATTTGGCAGCAACTTTCCGACGCGTGCGGATGCTGTCTCGGCAAAGTCACACTCTTCAGCGAGGTAGGGATGCCTTAACCGGCACCGGGTGACCCCGCATTTCTTAAAAAGCTGAGAAGCCCGCGGACCCTCGGGAGATTCGATGTTGTCGAAGTTCGGGCAATCCCTAGGATACGACTTTTAGTCTCCGCCACCCCCCGTAGAGATCATGCCGACTTCGGATCCGTCCGCCCTTGCGAGCATCGAGCCGCCGTCTAACTGGTCGCTCATCTCCCGCATGCTCGCGTTAGCGTGGCGCTACCGCTGGGGCTGCACGCAGGTCGTCGTGCTGCAAATCATCGTGGTGGCCTCCAGCCTCGCCGGACTGGGCCTGACGGGCGTCGGTATCGACTTCATCGGCCAGGAGCTGCGTAGCCCGGTGACGCCCCGCCATCTGCCGGCGGCGTTCGGCTTCGCCCACGACTGGTCGAGCACGCACGTCTTGGAATTGATCGCCGGCTGCATCCTGCTGGTCGCCGTGCTCACGGCCACGCTGCGGTATGCCGCAGCAATCGCCGTCGCCGCGCTGAGCCAGCGGGTGCTCGTGCAGCTGCGGTCCGACGTTTACGACAAGCTGCAGCGGCTCAGCTTCCGCTTCTTCGATCGCAGCCAGAGCAGCTCGATCATCAATCGGGCGGCGGGCGACGTAAACGCCGTTCGTCAGTTCGTCGATGGCGTGATCGTCAAGGTGCTGACGGTCGTGCTTTCGCTGGGCGTGTACGTGGCCTACATGTGGTCGATGCATGTTCCGCTGACATTGGTTTGCCTGGCGACGTCGCCCCTCTTGTGGTGGGCCGCCGCCCGGTTCTCGCGAATCGTGCAGCCGGAATACATCAAAGGGGGCGAGCTGGTCGACCGCATGGTCCTCACGCTGGTCGAAAACGTGCAGGGCATCTCGGTCGTCAAAGGGTTCGCCCGCGAATCGCAAGAGGTCGAAAAATTCTCGGCCGCCAATCGGGCCATCTGCGATCAGAAATACGGCATCTTTCACAAGCTGGCGATTTTTCAGCCGATCACCGGGTTCATGACGCAGATCAACATGATCGTGCTGTTGGGCTACGGCGGCCATCTCGTAGTAACGGGCCAGCTGGCACTCGGGGCCGGCCTGTTCGTCTTCGCCAACCTGCTCTACGAGTTCGCCAACCAGGTCGGGCAGATCACGAACATCGCCAACAGCATCCAGACCAGCATCACGGGGGCCCAACGCGTGTTCGAGGTCCTCGACGCGCCCCTCGAAATCCTCAGCCCGCTGCATCCGGTGCGCCTCGCCCGGGCCCGCGGATCGATCCGTTTCGAGCACGTCCGGTTCGCCTACAAGACCGGCGAGCCCGTCTTCGAGGATCTGTGCCTGGAGATCGCTCCCGGCGAATGCGTGGGAGTGGTCGGCGAAACAGGCTCCGGCAAGAGCACGCTCTTGAACCTCGTGCCGCGTTACTACGACGTGCAAGGCGGCAACGTGCTGCTCGACGGCGTCGACGTCCGCCGGCTCGATCTCGATGACCTGCGGCGGAACATCGGCATCGTCTTCCAGGAAAACTTTCTCTTCAGCAACACCATCGAGGCGAATATCGCCTTCGGACACCCGGCCGCGACCGAAGCCGAAATCCGCCGCGCCGCCGAGATCGCCGCGGCCCACGAGTTCATCGCCGAAACGCCCGACGGCTACGCGACTCTGATCGGCGAGCAAGGCTCCAACCTCTCCGGCGGCCAGCGACAACGGCTGTCGATCGCCCGGGCTTTGCTGCTCGATCCGCCCATCTTGCTGCTCGACGACGCCACAGCCTCTGTCGATGCCGAGACCGAACACGAGATTCAGCAGGCGATCGAGAGTGCGCTCGAAGGCCGCACCACCATCCTGGTGTCCAACCGCATCAGCACGCTCCGGCGGGCCGACCGCATCTTCGTGCTGGAACAGGGACGCATCGTCGAATCGGGCACTCACGGCGAGTTGATGGCGGGCTCCGGCCCCTATCGCCGCCTGGCCGAGCTGCAGTTTGCCGACTTGATGAACGAGACGCCCGCCGCCGACACGACCAGCACCCCGCGGCAGAATGCGAGAGTGCCGGCATGAGCGCGCCCGCGGCCGGCCGGCCGATTCTCCGCAGCCTGACGCAACTCTCTCGAAACGAGGATCGCGAAGTCGATCAGCGTCCGCTCGACTTTCGCCTGATCGCCCGGCTGTTTCAATACACACGCCCGTATGCCTCGATGCGGAACTGGCTCTGCATTTGGGTGGTCATCCGCTCAATTCAGTTGCCAGCGCTCACGTGGGTGATCGCCGCCGTGATCAACGGCCCCATTCAGCGGCGCGACGGCGTCGGTGTGATTTGGGGCGCCGTCGGCTTCACGGTGCTCGCCCTGTCGACGCAGTGGGTCATGCACTACCGCCAGCTCTACGCCCTGGAGCTGGGTGAAGCGGTTGTCCGCGACTTGCGGATCGCGCTCTTCACCCATCTGCAGCGGATGCCGATGAGCTTCTTTCATCGCACGAAAGTCGGCCGGATCATCAGCCGGATGACGTCCGACATCGAAGACGTTCGCGTCGGCGTGCAGGAAGTGCTGTTCGTCAGTCTGGTGCAGGTCGGACAGATGGCCGTCGCCGCGACTTTCATGCTCTGGTACGACAAGTTCCTGTTCCTGATCGTGCTTGGGTTGGCCCCCGCGCTGTGGGGCATCAACCATGTGTTTCATCGCAAGCTGAGCGAGTCGCTGCGAGCAATGCGCGATTCGTTCAGCCGCGTCACCGCGACGCTGGCCGAATCGGTGCTCGGCGTGCGGGTCACCCAGGGCTTCGTGCGGCAGGACGAGAACGCACGCCTGTTTCGCGAGCTGGCGACCGACCACTCGGCCTACAACTATACGGTCCTCCGCACGTACGGACTGTTTCTGCCGCTGCTCGACCTGAATAACCAGTTCTTCATCGCCGTGTTGCTCCTGGTCGGTGGCACGCGGGCGCTGGCGCCCGCGCACACCACACAGCTGGGAGACCTGGTTGGGTTCCTGTTCATGGCCAACATGTTTTTGTCCCCCATTTCCAACTTGGGGACGCAATACAACCAGGCGCTGACGGCAATGGCCGGCGCCGAGCGGCTGTTCAATCTGCTCGACTCGCCCCCCGAGTGGTGCGACCGGCCCGACGCAATCGAGCTGGGACGCATCCGCGGCCGCGTGGCCTTCGAGCGAGTCTCGTTCGCCTACGATCCCGAGCGCCCCGTGCTCCGCGAAATCGACTTCGTCGCCGAATCCGGGCAAACGATCGCGCTCGTCGGCCAAACCGGCAGCGGCAAGACCACCATCATCAACCTGATCGCCAAGTTCTATCTGCCCGGCTCGGGCCGGCTGTTGATCGACGAGTTTGACATCACCGACGTCTCGGCCGACTCGCTGCATCGGCAACTGGGCATCGTGGTGCAGCAGAACTTCCTCTTCAGCGGCACCGTCGCCGACAACATCCGCGTGGGCCGGCCCGACGCCACCGACGCCGATCTGCTCGACGTGCTCCACCGTTTGGATGCCGAGGATCTGGTCGAAAGCCTGCCCGACGGCCTGAATACAATCGTGGGCGAACGGGGCGTAGGCATTTCGTCGGGGCAACGGCAGCTCGTCTGCTTCGCGCGGGCCCTGTTGGCCGATCCGCGGATCCTGATCCTCGACGAAGCCACCAGCAGCGTCGACAGCATGACCGAAGCCCGCATCCAGCGTGCCCTCGAGGTGCTGCTGGCCGGACGGACGGCGTTCGTCGTGGCCCACCGCCTGAGCACGATCCGCAACGCCGACCAGGTGCTCGTGCTCGATCACGGTCAGATCGTCGAGCGCGGCACGCATTACGAACTGCTGGCCGCCGACGGCGTCTACGCCGGCCTCTATCGCCGCTTTACCGAGTGCGCGGCCGCCTAGTGGTGGGTCTACCGCTAATTGTCGCGTGCCATGCCCACCGGTTTCGGTGGGCATGCGCGATTCGCAGCGGAAAACATGCCCACGCCGAGCCGTGGGCATGGCACCCAAACCTGTCAGATAGCGATTGACGGAGCTACGAGTCGGAAACGCCGGCGCGGGGCAATTCATCGTTGCATGCGGCGCGCCGCGAGCGTTAGGATCGAGCCGAAGGTGCGGGCCGATCTGTTCCCGGTTTTCCGAAGGTCTGCCGCGATCATGACGAAAGTCTTCGGGCTTTGTCCGCGGTGCAAAGCGCGGATCAAAATCAACAACGTCGAACGGCTCTACGGCCGCAAGATCGCCTGCCGCGATTGTGGCTACGCAATCCGCATCCACGATCCCGCGCAGGCCGCTTCGCGACGAAAGTCCGATGAGGTCGAGGTCATCGATGAGGACGAGGGCCTGCTGCTCGACGAATCGTCCGTCATCGACGACGTCCCGAGCGCGGACGACGAGTTCGCCCTCGACGAGACCGAGGCCTATCGCCCCGTGGCGCGGCGCCCCAAGGCGCCAAAAAAGCCCGCCAAGCCGACCGAGGACGAAGAAGCGTCCGACTCGTTCGTCGACAAACGTCGCAGCAAATCGCCGCCCAGCAAGAGCAAACAAAGCCCGCTCTTGATCGCCCTGATCTGCGGCGGCGTGCTGCTCGTCGCCGGTGGGGCCGTGGGTGGCTTCATCTATTTGCGACAGTCGGGCCTCGGGGCGGCCGCGAAATTCGAGCCTCCCCAAAAATACGTGGCGATCAAGATGGGCATTGTCCCGCTGAGCGGCATGAAACCCGAAGGCTGGGAGTCGACCGCGGGAGGCGGGGTGAGCGGCGTTCCGCTCTACGTCCGCATCTACGACGGCGACTCGATCTCGATCGACATTCGGGAGACCGAGGGTTCGTCCGCCAAGGGCAAAATGAAAAAAGCCATCGCGTCGGGCCAGGAGGTCCATCAGATCGGCGGACCCTCGATCGGCCGCGTTGGCGATGCCCCGGCTGTCGCGGCCACGCACGAATACCACCGCGGCGTGGTGATGAAGAACTTCTCGTCGTACAAAGAAGGGCCTGGACGCGTCATCGAGACGGCCGGCTTCGGCGAAGGACGCATCTCCGACTTCACGGGGAAGGAAAGCTTCCTTAGCGGCACAATCAAGGGCTGCCGGGCCAGCGTCGTCCATCGCGAGCACCAGTACAGCATCGTCTGCAAATGCTCCCCGGCCCAATTCAAGGACGTCGAGCCCGTCTTCGAAAAGATCATCGCCAGCCTGGGCCCCGACCGAGAGTAAAGCTCCCCGGCTTCTCACCTCCCGCCTCCAACCTGCAGACTAGCGCTTCCTGATGACATTCCGCCTTCCGACTTCCGTTTTGTTCGCGGCACTCGTCTTGTTCGCCACATTGGCCGCCGCGCCACAGGCTCACGCACAACAGCCGACGGCGGCCCCGCCGCCCGCTGCCAGGGCGGCAATTGCGACGATCAAGGGTCCCATTCCTCATGGGCAGGATCGTCCGCCGGGGCCCGCGCTGTCGCCGGCCGAGGCGATCTCCCGGATGAAAGTGCCCGACGGCTTTCATGTCGAGCTGGTGGCGGCCGAGCCCGATCTCGTCAATCCGGTCGCCATGACGTTCGACGAGCGCGGCCGGATCTGGGTCACCGAAAGTCTCGAATATCCGCGGCACTCTGCCGGTCCCGGACGCGACCGGATCAAGATCCTGGAAGACACCGACGGCGACGGCAAAGTCGACAAGGTGACCGTCTTTGCGGACGGGCTCAATATTCCCTCGGGAATCGCCGTCGGCCACGGCGGCGTGTGGGTGGCGAACTCGCCCGACATTCTCTTCCTGCAGGACACCGACGGTGACGGCAAGGCCGATCGCCGCGAAGTCGTCGTCACCGGTTTCGGCCGCGACGACACGCACGAGCTGCCCAACTCGCTCACCTGGGGGCCGGACGGGTACCTCTACGGCCTGAACGGCGTCTTCAATCCGGCCCACGTGCGCTCGGGCGGTCGCGACTACAACTTCACGTGCGCGATGTATCGCATCAACCCGCGGACGCGGCGGTTCGAGCTGTTTTGCGAAGGGACGAGCAATCCCTGGGGCATCGCCTATGACGACGTCGGCAGCGCGTTCGTCAGCGCGTGCGTGATCGATCACCTCTGGCACCTGACCGAGACCGGCTACTACCACCGGCAGGGCGGCCCCTATCCGCCGTACACGTGGCAGATCGGCTCGATCGCCAGCTTCAAGCATCAAAAGGCCGCCTATTGCGGGCTGCATTATTTCGACAGCGACGAGTATCCGGCCGAGTTTCGTCGTCGGCTCTACATGGGCAACATTCACGGCGGCTGCGTCAACGTTGACACGCTGTCCCGCGACGGTGCGACGTATTCGTCCGAGCCGGCGCCCGACTTCCTGACCGCCAACGACGCCTGGTTCATGCCCGTCTCGCAACAAACGGGTCCCGACGGCTGCCTCTACATCCTCGACTGGTACGACCGCTATCACTGCTATCAGGACGCGGGCCGCGATCCGGCGGGCATCGATCGGCTCAAAGGGCGGTTGTACCGCGTTCGCTACAAAGAGACGCCGCGGGTTTGGGGCTTCGACTTGGGCAAGGAATCGGACGACCGGTTGATCGAGCGGCTGCGGACCGCCCCGAACCAATATTTCCGTAGCACCATCGTGCGCCTGCTCTGCGAACGCCGCGATCCAGCCACGCGGCCAAAGCTCGAAAAGCTCGTGCTCGACGAGCAACTGGCGCTCAAGGTGCGGATGCGGGCATTGTTTGCCCGGGCGGGCTCCGAGGCCGTGAGCGACGAATTGCTGACCTCGCTGCTCTCGAATTCCGAGCCGGCGCTGCGGGCTTGGGGCGTGCGACTGGCCGGCAACATCGAGGCCCGCGCGGGTCACGAGCGCGAGGCGCGGCACCTCAGCCCGGCCGTTGCGGAGCACGTGGCTCAAGCCGCGCACGACTCGTCGCCCGACGTGCGTCTGCAGGCGGCGATTGCGGCACCTAAGATTGCGCGGATCGATGCGATTGCCGCGCTCGTCGATGTGTTGGCGCATTCGGGTAACGACCAGCTGATTCCGCACATCGTCTGGAACAACCTGCAGCCGCTCATGGAAACGCACGGCGCGGCGATCGCCGGACAACTGTCGAACGCTGGCTTCGAGCGCAACGCGTCCTGCCCGGAGTTTCTGCCGCGATTGCTGGAGCGGGTGCTGGCCGCCCAGACGATCGACGGAAATTCGATTGACATTATCTTTCGCATGGGTTTGCGGGCCGAGCGGCCCCTCATTTCGCGTCGTTGCGTGCAGGTGCTGGCGGAGAAGATCCAGACCCGCGAGCTGGCGGGCCCGCGGCTCGAGTCGGTCAAGCACTCGCTGCAGGCGGCCATCGCTTCGGTCCTCTCCGGTCCGCATCAGCGGCCCCTGTTCGTGGATGTGGCGCTGTTGGCCGCCAGCTGGCGAGATCCGTTGGCGATTCAAGCCGTGCGGGATCTGGCGGCCGACGCAACCACGTCGGAACGCCGCAAGATCGCGGCCGTCGAGGCGCTGGCGTCCGCCAACGACGCGTCGATCCTGCCGACGGTTGAGTCCCAGCTGGCGTCTCGCAAAACCTGGTCGCCCGGTTTCCGCGCCCGGCTGCTCGCCGCTCTCGCCCGGCTCGATGTGCCGCGAGTTGCCGGATTGGTCCTCACCCAATACGAC
This sequence comes from uncultured Planctomycetaceae bacterium, assembly GCA_963800135.1. Lineage (GTDB taxonomy): Bacteria > Planctomycetota > Planctomycetia > Planctomycetales > Planctomycetaceae > DASPSM01. The sequence goes on from CAWCZR010000006.1 coordinate 60,962, forward strand.
CGGCTGGCTCCCGAAGAAAAGCCGGTCGCCATCGAACTGCTGACGCAGCGAGTTGCGTGGAGCAAACAACTGCTCGCTTCCATCGCGGCCGGTCACGTGCCGGCGCATGATTTGAATCTCTCGCAGGTCCGCAAGCTGCTCGCCTTCGGCGACAAGCAGTTGATCGACGAAGTGCATGCTCGCTGGGGCAGCATTCGCGAAGGGCGAAACCCCGAACGCGAACAGGTGATTGGCCGCATGCGCCAAATGATCCGTGCCGGTCACGGCGACGCATCGAACGGCGAAAAGGTCTTTCAACGAATCTGCGCCCAATGTCACAAGATCCACGGACAGGGCAACGACGTCGGCCCAGAAATCACGCACAACGGGCGAGCTTCGTTCAACCAGTTGCTCTCAAATGTGTTCGATCCAAACCTGGTGATCGGCGCCGGCTATCGGGCCGTCGTGGTCGTCACCAACCAGGGCCGCGTGCTCACTGGCCTCTTGGCCGAGGACAATCCGCAGCGGGTCGTGCTCAAGATGCAGGGGGGAAAGATCGAAACGGTCCCCCGCAGCGACATCGATACCGTCCGCGTCAGTAACGTCTCGCTGATGCCCGAACAGATCGAAAACCAGATGAAGCCGCAAGAGATCGTCGACCTGTTCACTTTCCTCTCGTACGACAAACACCCCAGCGACCCGACGGCGCGGCAGCTGTCAGGGCTGCACTAGATTGTTCGTCGAAGTGACGACGAGGAACAGACCCATTCGCCAGTCCGGTCTGCGCTCAGGCCGGATCGCGTGGCTGCGAGACGGCGATCTTGCCGGGCCGCGCGGGTCGGACGATTCGGGGCATGAGCAGTAACAGCGTCTGCTCGCGTTGGCCGGGTTGCGGCACGATCTTGGCCGCCGGGAGCAACGATCCGCCGGGGATCACCAGCGTCGCGGTGGAACCGTTCAGGGCGCTCGCGGCCGATGTGCCAGGTTCGTCGACGAACAGGTTGACGACGCCGGTCGCTCCCTCGTGCAGCACGACTTCCGTGTTGAAGCGGACGCTTACCAGTTGAGGGTGCTGGGGTTGTCCCCGGTTCTCGATGCGGCAGGACTGGGCGCGGACTTCCAGGCGGATGGCCCCGTCCGGCTGAATGCTGGGGCGGACGTGCAGCGTCGTCAGGGCGGTCGCCCCGGCCGTGTTGCTCACTGGCGGGGTCGGGGGCTCGCGATCTTCTTCGTCCGCAGCGGCCGTATCAGTACGCGGGTTGCCGGCCACGCTTTGCTCGCTCCAGGCCAACTCGGTCCAGGTGCCACCCAAGCCCTGCAGCTGGCTGCGAGTGCAAACCGTCGCTCGGCCCAGGCTGCGGATCTGCTGGAGCACGGAGGGCAAGTCGGATTCGACGGTGCCGAAGCTGTTCCGCCACTGTTCCCAGGGAAGTTGGTCGCCGCGGGTCGGCACGACGTTGACGACGACCAGGTCGATCGCGATCCGCGGCGACATCGATTCCAGATCGCGGCACAGCGCGTCGACGCGGCCAATCGCCTCCGGCCGATCGGAGACGACCAGCACGCCAGGCAGCGTCGACTCGGCGTTGGCTTTGGTGGGCAGTGACTGTGTGACCGCCGGTACGGGCACGGGCGTGTTTACGGCACTCGCGCCCGCGTTCGAGGCGACCATCTGTCCCCGCGCGGTCAGCAACGGCCGGACCAATCGCTCCAGGCTGACGGCGGACATCAAAACGGGACGATAGGTCCGCGTCGTCAGAGGCGTGCTGTCGATGGCCGAGTTGTTGAGAGGAGCTCGCGAGTTGTCGGCGTCCGTGGCGTCGCGACTGACCACCGGTGGATCGAGTTGGACCATTGAGCCCTGCTCGGCATTCGGGCTCACCTGCGCGGCATTCCAAAAGTGGGCCGACGCTTTGGTGGCCGCAGCCCGAGTGCTGTGCTCAGTTCGCGAAGCACCTGCAACCAAAGGCTGCGCAATCGGCCGCAGCATGGCGCGATGCTTGTTGGCCTCGGCCACACGTTCGGCGACCAGTCGCGCGACAGGCGCGTTGTCGTGCATCAGGGCCACCGCGGCCAGCAGGAGTGAACCAACGCTGAGCCCGCCGATGGCTGTCCGCAACGGCCGCACCGTCGCGGTTGACGTCGGACGCCTGGCTCTCGCTTGATACCGGCTGTCGGCCATATCACGAAACCATCCGGTCCTTAGCGCGATCCGGAGGGATCGCCCTGGGACTCCGTCGTCTGCAGCATCACCGATCGCTTCGTGCCGGCCGACGGAGCAAGTGCCACCAGCTCGATCCGGTCCTCGGCGACGCCCGTCAGGCGATACCGCTCGCTCCCCGCGACGATCTTGTCTCCCTCGCGATAGAGCCGCCCATTCACGATCGCGGCCCGCCGCGTCTTGCCCAAGATCGTCGTCGTGACCAGCAAACGGCCGGTGAGCGCGGCGACCGGGTGACCTTCGCCCTGCGACGCTGCGATCGGAGTTGTCGCCGCCGTTTCCGTCAGACACGCCGGAGCGGTAACGGGCATCCGCGCGTCGCTGGCCGCAGTGTCCGTCACGGCCGAAGCGCCAAGCCGCGCGCGTAACAACGCGGGAATCCAAAAGCAGAGACCCAGCACGAAGAGGCCGATCCACGCGACACGCCGCAATCGCTCACCGGTCGCCCGAGCAGAAGTCTGCTCTGACAGGGCTGCCAGCGACTCGGCTGGTCGTGACACGGTTTGCAATAACTCGGCCGGCAGTGGCACGGCGACCTGATCCTTCCTTGGCAGGCGCAGCGAGCGCGGAGAGGCGAGCGCAGACCAAAACTTCCCGGATTATTTCGGCAACGGCGCAAACGGAAGTTGCGTTAGAGTCGGCAAGTTGGGAATTCGCGCAACAGGCGGCCTGGGCAAGGCAGGGCCAGTTTTCAGCTTCGCCGCCGCAGCAAGAACCGCAGAAGAAGCCGCGCCGAGCACGGCGCAAAGAAAAAGGGCGCGGCAAGGTCCCCTCAAAGCTCCCAGCTTTCCTTGCCGCGCCCAAGCGTTGGCCGTAATTGTTTTCTCGTACTGCCAGCACGCTCAACGCGATTTGCCCAAACATAGGCCGCATTCTCCGTGCGTCAAATTGTTGCTGGTCCACAATCGGGGAGAGCCGACCGCAAGTTCGTCACGCTCGACCTAACACGCAACTTCGACCGTCGCGCCGGCGCGACCATAACGACAAGTCGGATTGCAACGGCCGAAGGCGCCCCAATCGAGCCCGCAAAATCAGACCAACGACGCGGCAATCGAGTTCGACAGCCGGGCCAAGTACGCCCCCTGCGGATCCTGCGGTTGCGTCGTGAGGACGACGGCGAAGACGTCGCGATCGGGATCGAGCCACAGCACCGTCCCCGTCGCCCCCATGTGGCCGTACATCCGCGGGCTCAGCAGGTCGCCGAAATAAGGAGACGAACCCGGCCAGCTCAAACGCCAGCCGAATCCCCACGGCCGCCCCTCGCGGTCGGCGGCCGGAACACCCAGCATTCCAGACAGCTGGTTCTTTGTCGCCGCTTCGACGGTCGCTTTCGAGAAGATCCGCGCCCCGTCGAGCGTGCCGCCCGAGAGCATTGCCTGGGCGAAGCGCGCCAGATCAGCTGGCGTCGACAGCACGCCGCCCCACGGCGCCCCCAGTTCGCGCCAGTAGCGGCTGTTCCAGCCCCAGTCGTTGGCCGCGTCGCGTTGATCTTCGGGAACGCGGATCTCGGCGATGCGGGCGGCCCGTCCGTTTTGCTCGTCGTACCACTCGGCCGGTGCACCCAGCGACGTATCGTTCATCCACAGCTGCTGAAAGATCTCCGTCCGCAGAAAGTCGGCACAGCTGCGACCGGAGAGCGTGCGGATGATCTCGCCCAGCAAACCAAACCCCATGCTCTGATAACGGACGCCCCGGCCGGGCGGAAAACCCATCTCGGCCGCGCAAGTGCCAGCCACAAATTCCTCGAGCGAAGCGTGCGACTCGCGCAGCTCGCGATTGTTGGGCAGCATGTCGGGCAGCCCGGAGGAATGCGTCAGCAAGTGCCGCACGGTCACGCCGTACTTCTTGGTGCCGCGAAACTGCGACACAATCTCGCACACCCGGTCGTCGAGCGAGAGCTGGCCGCGCTCGACCAACAGCAGCGCACCCATCGCCACGATCGGCTTGGTGATCGACGCCACCAGAAAAATCACGTCGTCGCGCACCGGGGGCGACGCCGAATCCAGCGTCTGGTTGCCGAACACGTAGGTCCGCGTGGCCCGGTCCGACCGACCGCAAACGATGGCCGCCGACGGAATCAGCCTGCGACGGCACCAGTCGTCGAGCAGTTCGAGGGTCCGCTGCCACTGCCGCGGATCAAGTCCCACCGCCCGGGCGTCGTCCTCTATTCCAGTCGCCGGCATCTCAATCAGTCGCCAAAAACGAGACTGCGGGACGCATCGGCGGGCAACACCCCGCACCGCCCCGCGCGCGACGCCTCACACGTCGACTTTCTGCACCTGCAGCAACGAGTCGAGCCGCGTGATCTCGAGCACTTCGCGAATATCGTCGGAAGGATTGTAGATCAACACCTGCACGCCGAGCCGCCCCAGCGAAGCCAGCATCCCCAACATGCCGCTGGGCACGAGCTTCACGCCGGTGAGATCGAACGCCAGCGTCTCGCACTGATGCTGCTGAATCAGCTCGGCAATCTCCGCCCGACATTCGCTCACCACGATCTGGTCCAACAGCTCGGCACTCACAAAGCTGACCACCGTCAGCTTGCCGGTCTGATAAACATTGAGATAGTTCGCACGTCGCGGCATGGTCCCTCAATCCCCCGCCTGCCCACCAAAGGGGCCAGTCAGCAAGGGATGCAGTTTAAGGGATGACCCCGAGCCTCGATAGATCCGAAATCCCAGGGGCAGTGCCCCTGGACCCGGTGCGGCTACGCCTGCTGCCGATAGCACACTGATTGCCGCATCACGCTGGACGTTGGTGGGAGGCAAAACACCGCTGTTTTCCCGATGAAACACCGTGTCCCGTCCCGCCACGGGCATTGCCCCAAACGCGGTGCCGCCAGACCTGGTTGCGATGACATGCTGGATGCTGCCTCTACATCCGTTGAGCCCCAACCGGGGCGAGACTCGATAGCCCAGGTCGGAGCGCAGCGCAGGCCTGGGATCCGGGAAACACCCAATTCCCTCCCCTGAAGCCCCGAACGGGGCGAGACAAATTTCGGTCGCCGCGCGACACCCCCTTCCTTTGCGACCGGCCCGCCCTTAGACACGTCGCGGCACGGGCAACGTTCCGGAACCTGGTGCGGCCTGCGCCGAACGTGACGGCACGCTGGCTGCCGCTTCACGCTGGACGTTGGTCGGAGGCAAATCCCCGCTATTTTCCCGATGAAACATTGCGTCCCGTCCCACCGCGCGGGTCGATTCATCGCCAATCCCGCGTGCCGCGGCACAATGCGTTCCACCACCCCCGACCCGGGCCGCACCGGCGGCTGGGGCGTTGCTCCAGCCGGTCTTGGGGTCGTAGGTCTTTTCGTCCGGGCGTGACACGCGGCCCGCCTTGATGGCGGTCGCTGACAGGTCCATCACCTGCACGCGGGCGTAGGTCACGATCGGGTGGCGGCTGTCGAAGGTTCGATCTTCGTTTTTGACGATGTGCCCTTGCTCGATCAGGCGGTCGAGCAGTCGGGTCATCCGGTCGCCGCTCACGCCCAGGCGGTCCCGGATGAAGCGGGCCGTGCAGCCGTCCGGGTAGGCGGCAAGCAATTCCAGGACTCGCTGGCTTTGACGCTCGAAGGCCAATGCTCGGCGACGGAGCTGGCGATCTTCCCGGGTGGCGACGAACTGTTCGTCCGCTTGAGTCTCGGCCCAGGCGACCGAGCGCAGAACCGTCTTCCAAGTGCGGCAGTCTTCGCCGGCGGCCGCCAGCGGTCCTTCGTCCGGCAGCGCGGGTGGGCGCCCTCGTCGACGTCGAGGGCCCACAAGCCGGCGTGTCCTGCGCGGCCGCCCGCGGAGAGCCACAACTCGTGATGGCCCGTGTCGGGGTTGTATGGCCGCCGTCGCGAGACCAAGAGCCACTGGGCCGAGAACTCGGCAAAGCCGCTCCAAGCGATGTCGTCGAGCGTGGGCGGACTGCCCGCTTTGTGCGAACGCTTGGCATGATGCACGACGAGAATCGCGCAGCCCGTCGTGTCGCACAGCTCGACCAGTTCCCGCAACAGCGCGCCGACGGCGAACGGATTGCGGCTGTTGGAGTCGCCCATCGCCAGCGAGATCGGGTCGATCACCAGGCAGATCGGCTGTTGAACCTCGATCAATTCGCGGAGAGCCATCAAGTCGACCGGCCGATCGAGCCGCGGCAGATCGGGCGAGAGGTGAAAGTTCTCGAGCGACTCCAGCGACAAGCCGCGCTCGCGACAGATGCGATCCGCGGTCGCCTTGAGCGCCTCGAGCCCGGCTTCGCCCGACAGAAACACCACTCGCCCCGGCTTCGCGACGGGAAACCGCCCGAGGAACGGCGTGCCGCTGGCCAGCGAGATCAAGAGGTCGGCCGCCAGCGACGTCTTGAGCGTCTCTGAATCCGCCGTAAATTCCCCCCGGCTGCCCGACCGCCAGAATGCCCGGAATCAAGTAGCGCGTGTCTTTGCCCGACTTGAGCTGAGCCCCGCTGAAGAGCCGGAATCGATTCTTGAGGGCCTCATCGATCTCCGAAGAGACGGGCCACTCGCTCTCCGGATTGAAGTTCTCAGGCGTCGCGTCCTCGGGCACGACCAACGGCGGTCCCAACTCCTCGGACTTTGCCCCGCCGCTCCGCGTCAGAAACTCCCGCTGCCGCCGATCGCGCGCCTCGCAAAAGTCGGCGTAATTCGTGTAGGTGTGGCCCGCCAGCGTCCACGTCCCAAGCGGTTTATGACCCGTCCCATTTCCGATCCCATTGCCTGCCGCGGTCCCATTTCCTGTTGCTGCGCCGTTGCCTGTCGCTGCGCCATTGCCCGCGACCGTCCCGTTACCGTTTTCGTTCTGCATACCAGTCTCGCAAATTGGTTGTTGCACCACCTTGCTGAGCGAGACCGGCTTGTAAACGAACAAAGCCATCGCCCAGCCCAGCGGCTGAAAAGGCGACGGCTCTCGTTAAGAGACTTGCGACGCGTTATGCGTCTCCGTCATGCGACATCAGGTTGTCACGCTCAATTATACCCCGTTGCTGAAGGTCCCGAAGATCAGTTTTGCTGGACCGGACGCCCAACAATTCAGCCTTGATGCTCGCGGCGTCGCGCGAGCATGCGACAAACGGCAAGACATGCCCACGCGCCGCGGGCAGGCCACGCGGCGGCGGTGAAGAGCCGGAAACGGCTCTTGAGGGCTTCGTCGATCCCTTGCGAGATGGGTCTGTCCGGAAAGGCAAACAGATGGATCGTCAGGCCTTTGCATACGCCTCAAAAACTGCTTCCAATGTCGTAGTTCGGTCGATACGATTTGAGGTGAGGCACTTATCGCGGATGGCCACGGAGGGGGACGCTAAATGACGCATGAACAAATCGATCGGCAAAAGCACGAGAAACACTCCGTTGCGTCGAGTCTAACTCAAAACCTGAAACGGTCTCGCGAACTGACTGCGGCCTTTACGAAGGTCAGCGAATCTAAACGGGCGTCCGGCTCCTCGCTGCGTCAATCTAAACGGCCATCTGGCTCCGCAAATCAAGATTGACGCAAATCTGATTGACCGCAACGCGGAGTAGCGCTCCGAGGTCTTCGGTCTCGCCGTATTTTGGCGAATTTAGGCTGACGACCCGATGCGGCGCGGCCAAGCTCTCCCACGCCTTCTTGGGCGATCCCTCTTTCGTGGGGTCGAACACTCCAAATCCCCTGCCACCACTTTTCTCTAACAATGAAAAGCATGGCACGTCTGTCAATCCGTCACCCACGTAGATCATATTGCTCAAAGGAATCCTCCGTTGGTCGAGCGGGGTTGCGCGGTTCACATCATAGGGGCGCTCCCGGGCTGACGCGTCCAAGCCCTTATTGATGTGGAATATGTACTTCGTTTTCTCGGTGAACGAGATGCAGTTCATGACGCGAGAAATGATCCCCTCGCTGTTTTCCGAAAAGCGGCATCCCCAAATGCCATGGAAATAGCCAGCGATAGAGGAACCCCGAATGATTTCTTCGAGTCCTCCGCTGATGATGTAGTACTCGATGCTCGGGTGCGATATCCGGTGCTCTTTGACCAGTCCATCCAGATCAGCGAAAATCTCCGGCAGCCCCTCATAGAACTGCAACTGCCCGCCAAACTCGCGCAGTTTCGCATTGGAGAGTTTCCCGAGCGGGCAGCCGTCCCCTACGAGATCGAGAATCATATTGAGATAGGCGAGGGTCGGATCCCAGCCCGCGAGAACCAGGGACGGCATCCGCTTCTTCCAGAACTCATCCACGTCCACTCCGTGACGGGACAGTAATGACGTCGTCGAATCGTCGGTGAGGGTATCGTCAAAGTCAAAGATCAGGGCAATGGTGTTCTGCGGCGCGGACATTGTCGACGCTCTTGCAACTGGAATCGCTCCCGGCAAGGTAGCATCGTTGCACTTTTAGACGGCCGCCGTCAACGAGTTTCGCGTGAGCGAGGGATCCGCCGGGTGCAATCATGAGACCTCCAGCTTCAAACGATGCCGCTTTAAGACGCCACGGGCACAGCCAAATTGACGGTGTGTGCACGCCGCCTAAAATGACGTCATGTCTCATAAAGAGATTGACGCCTATCTCGCGAAACTCGACGAGCCCAAGCGGAGCACCCTGCAGCAATTGCGGCGGACCATTCAGAGCATTGTCCCGAAGGCGGAGGAGGGCATTTCGTATGGCATGCCGGCGTTTCGGCTGGACGGCAAGGTGATTGCCGGATTCGCCGCCTTCAAGAACCACCTGAGTTACCTGCCTCACAGTGGTTCCGTATTCACGGAGCTCGCGGATGACGTCGCCGGCTATGTGACATCGAAAGGCGCGTTGCAGTTTGCGATCGACAAACCGCTTCCCAAAACGCTCGTGAAAAAACTGATCGCCGTCCGCCTCAGGGATATCGCGAAGCGCTAGTCCTGTTCTCGCGAGGCGCCGAGTGCCGCGCGCTTGCCTTCGTGTGAGAGACCGTGCGGAACTTCAATGCGATGAAGATCTTGCGGGGCACCCCGGTGGGCATGGCGGCCGGGGATCGTGTCGACAGCGGCGATGACGGGAGGCAGTTGGGTCAGTCCGAGGTTCGGGCGAATGCCAGTGGATGTTTCGGCTGATAGAGACCGACTGCCCCTCCACCGGGAAGCCGGACATGGGTGATCGACCCCCACCTTGCTTCCTGCACGTCAGAGCAGCGGACACCCTTCTCCCCGAGTGCCGATATCTCGGCCTTGAGATCGTCGCACATGAAGTAGAGTTCGTGTCCGCCAGCCTCTTCGACCGGATGAACCGCCACCTCCGCTGGGGGCAGTGCGAAGATCAGCCATCCGTGTCCGGCATCCACGGATGAAAGTCCGAAAACCTCTCGGAGGAAGGCGCGATCAGCTTGCGCGTCCTTGCTAGAGACGACGACATGGGCGCCGAACATCATGATTACCTCCGTTCGTTCCAACCAGACATCAAACTGACCCGGGAACCAGAATGCGCCGCGGAGGCTGCGCGTCACACGCCACTCATGTTCCACCGGTTTGCGGCGGGGGGCAAGAGAAGCATCACTGCTTCGGGGTTTTTGCGGGTCGTTCCCACACCAGCGGGACCGCACGCCATGCCCACGGCTTGGCGTGAAACCGAGGCGTGAGTCGAAGCGCGCTTGCTGGATCCGCCTGCTGTCAAAAAGAACGGCAACGAAAAAAGCACGGGCGGTTTTGGGCCGCCGTGCTCTCTTCCATCACGAGTGTTGGCCAATCACGCCGGGATCGCTTCGGTCAGCTCCTTGCGGAGCCGGGTCCGAGCCGTGTGCAGCCGGCGCTTAATTGTGCCGATCGGGCTGTCGAACTTGTCGCTCATTTGCTTGAGCGACTGTCCCTCGACGTAGAACGCGATCAGCGTTCGGCGGTCGAGGTCGCGGAGCTTCGACAGTCCGCCCCAGACCTGCGTCGACCGCTCCATGCGGAGCAGGTCGTCGAGCGGGGTCCGCGGCTCGGTCTTCAGCGACGTGAACGTTTCCGGGCTGAGCGTCATCTCCGGCGGCCGGCGCACGGCGCGGTTGATCGACATCCGCACGGCGATCTGCCGCAGCCAACCCCCGAACCGCTCGGGCTCGCGGAGCTGCGCGAGCTTGCGCATGGCCTGCACGAACACGTCCTGCGTCACTTCGCGGGCCTCGGCCCGATTCCGCAGCCGCGACATCACGGTCGCGAAGACCGTGGTCTCGAACTGGCTGACGAGCTCCCCGAAAGCTTCGCGGCTGCCGGCTTGGGCTTCCAACACCAACCGGATGGTTCGTTGCTCTTCCATTTTCGTTTGCTCCCACCTGGGAGCGGCCTGATGCGTTGAAACGCTGCAAACCGCTGAAACAGGAACGGCTTGCCGAGCTGCGGGGGAAAATTTCCGCAGCCGGCCGTGAGGTTCGGCGTTGCTCGCAGGCTGGGAACGAAATCCACAGGCCGGAAAGCAACAGAACCACGCGGAAAAGAACGGGGAGACGACGGCAACCGGAATCAAACGCCGGGAGGCCGGGAAACCCGTTCGCTCAAAGCCAAAAACGACTCGTCGACCGTGCTGCCCTAACTGGCGAGCGCTCTCGCGATCACCAGCGCCGCCCAAATGGCGGCCGGCTGAGTACCTGCCGCCCGTGTGGCGGCAAGCTCGGTACCCTGCGCCTGCCACGTCTGCGTTCGTAATGAACGCGTTCGTGTGGTTGGGCGTTCTCCGCGGGACATGGCATCCCGCGGACTCGACATGTCGGGCTGGTCAGACTTCGACGCGCATGACGCGTCGAGCCTGTAATCCGACTGCGAGTCGCCCAGTAGGCGCTGGGGCTGCATCGACGAACGTTTCCTGCCGAGCAAGCGTTTCGAGGTCGCGTCGACGCAAGCCACCGAATGTCCGACGAACGCGGTGTGGGCGTTCGAGACGTGATTGACGACGTTTTGGCAGGCGTTGTCAAAATTCGGATGCATCGCACGACCTCCTGCGGTTAGGACCGCAGTCGCTCAGGGAAAGTAAACAGAAGAACACTACTCCGAGAGAGTCTACAGGCCGGGGGCCTGCATTGCAACATTATCTCCAACGACCACAAGACGACCAGTGGGATGACCCGGGTTCGCGCAAATTGCAAAACTTTTCGCAAAATTCCGGAAAGTCGGCCGAAGCCGGCTGCGGGTAGGGATTTAGGTGCGCCGGGTGGCACTGGCGGCTTGCCCGCCAGTGGTCTGTGTTGGACTGCCAGCCAACTAAGGCGAAATGGTGTGCCGGCGGCCGCAATAGCGGCCTGGTCACGCTCGACAAAGCCGGGGGGCGCCGGTCGTTCCTTGGCTGCCGTCGGTCGCCGTGTTCGTGATTCGCACCAAGTCGCGTGGAACTGGATAATGCGGATCGACACCCTGCCGACGGACCAAAAGCATGAAGCGACTTTCGCTCATCGCTCTCGCGAGTTTTGTCGTCCTTGCCCTCGTCGGTTTATTGGCCTGGGAAGCGGCTCGTTATCGTGCCGACCTCCGCAGCAAAAGTGCGCGGGTTCGAGAAATCAATTCGCGACGCAAGGCCCTTTCCAAGGAAGCGTCCCTCTCACACGACCAAGAGGAGCGTCAGCGGTTGAACAAGGAAGCGCAGCGTCTCTCGGTCGAGAGCCAAGAATTACAAAGGGACTTGCGGTCGTTCCATCGAAAGTTTCTTTGTGTGTTTCGATAGATTCGCCATCAGGTTCGGGCAACGGATCTTGTCGAAAAAGGCAGGTCGTCAGAGACGCTCACTGGCTGACTTGCGGCGGCCTTCGCCCTGATGCGATGAGTCGCCGCAGCCGCTCATTTGCGGCGTGCTCCTCGCCTGGAATATCCCCACTCTTGAGATGGACGTACCAATCGCCGGGCTGCGGCATTCTCTCGCCATCGACGTCGAAGTTCACCGCCACGGAATCCTGCAGGTTCGGCTCGGTAGCGCCAACGGCAACCAACGAAGACGAGAGTGCCTCCCAACTCCGCGGCCACTCGTGATGATGATTCACGTAGATCGAAATGGCATCGGTCGTGTTCCAAAGCTCGCCAAACTCTCGCAGCCGCTGACTCCCACGAATTTGGCCGTACACGAACAGCACTGGAATCGCCACGACGACGCACAACACGGCACTGATTGCGATGCGCCGCAATACGTTTCGCCCTAGTTGCCTGCGCTCGTCGGTCATTGTGTCGCCCGCACTCGGGAGCGTCTGCCCCTGAAAGACGCGCTACGCCGTCATTTTGAACACGAGTCCAAAGAAAAAGCCCACGGCGCCCGGCAGAATCCCCAGCCACAGTAGAGTGGTCGCGTCGGCCTGCATGAAAAGCCCCATGCCGACGCCGGCCGCCGCGCCGAGCGTTCCGCAGACGATGGCCGTGAGCAATCGCCGATTCGGCAGGATTTGCCGGGGCTCAACGGGTTTCCATCGGAGAATCCAGCGTTCGATGATCCATGAGACGACGAAGACGGCGATCAAGTACAACCAAGGCGCGTCGAGCCACATCAAGAACAGAGAGACGAACGCCCAAATCGCCCACAGCGCAAACCTCGGCCTCATGCCGTCATTCTAGCGAAGCGGCGGGTGCCATTGGCGACTTGTCCGCCCATGGGCCTTGCTCTTCGGCCTGAACACACTGGCAGCCAAACCGGCGCCCCGCTCCCCGGCCGAATGATCAGCTCGCACGATCGTTATCCGGCCCTTCGTTTGTCATTTCGCCGGGGGGCTCAGCGAGACTGGGCTTCGGCGGACGCAGCGCATACGTGATGCACACAAGATAGCCCACGTAAAGTAGCGCCCCTCCTTCCCAGGACATGATCGGTTTGCCCAGTACGAGAGTGCTGGTGACGATTTCGAGAAACAGCAGCAACACGATCGCGCTGCCCATGGCACGTTGACGATTGTTATTCTTGCCGTCGCCACAGGTGCGCACGAGTTGCCGTTGCCCGATCTTGGCACGCACAAGAGCGACGATCATCGGGACGATTGTCACAACAACCGACTGCAGGAAATGGGGGCCCTGAGCGCTGATCAACGTGCAGATCGGAGTGACCAGCGGCAAGAGCCCATCCCAGCCGAGCATGGAGGGAATCCGCCGCAAGAGCCAATCAGTCCATTGAAAGCGCGGTCGGCTTTCCAACTCGACCGTCGAACGGTCAACAGCGTCCGCGTCGTTCATTGGTCGTTGCTGCGGTGTGGCACTGACGGAAGAATCAGCGGGCCGGCGCTGCCGCCACCGGGCGGTTCGATTCTTTCAGCGTCGATTCGTCGAGGATCGGCAGCACGATCTTCGAGGCGTGTTGCGACGACAGGTGCACCGTGTTGTTCGCCACCCGCGTCTCTTTGTCGGCGCGGAATTCGTGGCCCGTGTTGGGGTTGGGGTCGAACCGCGGCGAGTTCGAGGACGTGATCAGCACGCGGATCTTGTGCCCCTTGTTGAACACCAGCGACGTGCTCCACAGGTCGACCGTCAGCTCGTTGGTCTCGCCCGGCTTCAGGAATTCCTCTTTCTCGAACGACTTGCGGAAGCGGGCTCGCAGGATGCCGTCGGTGACGAGCATCGAACGGCCGTCGGGATAGACGTCGGTCAGGAGCGCGGCGAAATCGGTGTCGGGACAGTCGGACGAAATGGCCAGCTCGGCTCGGATGCGGCCCGTCACTTCCACGGGATCCTTTAAGACGTCGGTGGTGAAGACCAGGACGTCGGGCCGCGATTCGATCTTCCGCAGGTCGGCCGGGCCCTTCCCGCCAAACAGGTTCTGCCCGCCCAACGTCGGCACCGGCTTTTCGGGATCGTATTTATAGGATCGCGCCTTATCGGCGTCGGCCGGGTGGTCGGGGCTCAGCCGGCCGTCCTGGTGGAAGTAGTAGGCGGTGGGCCGCGACGGCGGCGGCCAGTTATCGGCCGCTCGCCAGACGTTGCCCGGCGCGTGCGGATCGGTCGGATCGCCCATCACGTAATAGTGGACGGGCCGATCCTGCTCGACGCCGTTCGCGATGCCCTTGAGGTAATGATCGAAGAAGCGGTTGGCGTCGCCGGCCTTCGGGAACTGCTGCGAATTCTTCGGATATTTGAGGGCGAGGAACGGCCCGTGTCCGAAGGGCCCCATCACCAGCCGGCACTTGCCGCGGGCGAGCGGGCCGCCGTGATTGTGAATCGTGACGAACGAGTCGAGCGTCCCCTGCTCGAAGATGTCGTACCAGCCGCCGAGGAAGATGGCGGGCACGTTAACCTGGTCGGCGTGAGCTCGCGCGTCGGTCTCGGCCCAAAACGCGTCGCGACGCGGGTGCTGAATCGGGATATCGATGTTCTTGTGATTGAGGCCCGTCAGCGTCACCCAGTTCTCGATTAGCGACTTCCGCCACACGCCCCCTTCGTACGAACCCTGCGAATACATATCGTCGAACGCGACGACGATGAACTGGGCCTTGAGGGACGCGGGGGCGCCGGGAGCCATCATCGTTTGCGTGATGCCGAGGGCCGAGCCGCCCGTCGTGCCGATCGCACCGTTGCACCAGGGCTGCTTGGCGATCCACTCGAGCGAATCCTGCCCGTCGCGGCGATCGCCCCAGCCGTCGTTATGGAAGATGACCCAGTCTTTGCCCTCGGAAGCGAAGCGGCCCCGCATATCCTGCGAGACGAAGACGTAGCCCCGCTTGCACGCAGACTTGGCCGCCGTCGCCGTGCTCAATACCCCCGCCCCACCGCTCTTGCCGTACGGCCCGCGGGAGAAAATCACGGGCAACGGCTTGACCTCGCCGGCGGGGCGATAGATGTCGGTCGCCAAACGCACGCCGTCATGCATCGGCACCATGACCGTGGTTTTTTGGAAGCTCGGGTCGTCAGCCGCGGAAACGCGTGAGACGAGAGCCGCGATCACGATCAACCACACAGCCACCAGCCGACTCCGGGACAGGCTCATGCGCGAATGCCCTTTTTAAGGAAACGCCGGGACGCGAACGCCGTGCAGAATCAAACACGGATCGGAATCAAACGCGGTGCAGAATCAAACGCGGAGAATCACAACAGAGATTGAACCACAAAGGTACCAAGGACACCAAGTAATAACAGTTCAATTCGGAAAGATCTCCCCGACGATTCTTCGCCGCTTAGTCTTTGAATTCCTTGGTGCTCTTGGTGGTTCATCCGTCTTGTATCTCGCGATCGACGGGCGCCACTCAGGGCACGAGCACGATCTTGCCGGCGATCGGCGCCCGCTCTTCGATCAGGCGATGGGCCGTTGCGGCTTCGCTCAGCGGGAGCACACGGTCGATGCGGACTTGGAGTTTGCCTTGGCCGAACCAGTTGACGATCGATTCGGCACTCGAAGCGAGTTCTGTGTCGCTCGCGTGCGTGATCGCGAAGCCGTGCATCGAGCAGCCTTTGACGTAGAACGGCCCCACGGGGAACGGCGGGCGGGCTTTGAGGCCGGCCATCACGATCACGCGGCCGCCGGTCGCCAGCCGGTTGATGGCCGAGTCGAAGTCGGGCTGGCCGGACGTGTCCCAATAGATGTCGACGCCGGCGGGGGCGAACGCTTTCAGCACCGCGTCGACGTCGTCGGTCTTGTAGTTGGCGACAGCCTCGGCTCCGATCGAGTGGCACCAGTCGAGGCCTTCCGCATTGCCGGCGGTCGCCGCCACGCGCAGTCCCGCGCCCGCCGCCATCTGAATCAGGGCCGAGCCGACGTTGCCCGCCCCGCCGTTCACGAACAGCGTCTGCCCGGCCCGCGGCTGAGCCCGCTCGAGCCCGAGGCAAGCGGTGAACGCCGAGTGCACAAAGCCGACCGCCTGATGCTCGTCGACGCCGGCCGGTAGCGGATAGAGCAGCCGCTCGTCGACCGCCGCATACTCGGCGAACGTTCCCTGCCGACCGTCGTAGCCCTGATTGTTGCACCAGACACGATCGCCGACTTTGAACTTCGTCACACCCGGCCCAACCTGTTCCACGCGGCCGACCAGGTCGCGGCCGATGATGAACGGCCACGGCAGCGGAATCTTGAACGTGCCGGAGCGAATGTAGACGTCGATCGGATCGACGCAGACAGCCGTCACCTTGACCAGAACCTTCCCCGGCCCCGCGACGGGCATCGAAACGTCGCCGAAGTGGATGCTTTCGGGCGGTCCGGGCGCTTCAATGTAGGCGGCTTTCATGTCGCTGATTTTAGCGAACCCGAACCCAACCCGCGCCGAAGCACCATCGGGCTGACGGCCGACGCTCGCCGGGGTTGGAGGAACTGGCGAGCCGACAGCGTGAGCTGTCGGGTGTTTAGCTTCCTTTTTCGATTTTCTGATAGGGCGAAGGCTCTCGCGAGCGGAGCAGAGCGCCCACGTGGTCCCAGACCATATCGGCGAAGAGTCGGTGTCCGGATTTGGAGAGATGCACGGTGTCGAGCGTCGCGTTCGGGAAGAAGATGACGGCAGCGAATTCGCGTTTGGAGATCAGCGGCAGGTGATGCCGGGCTGCCAGGTCGCGTTGGATGCGGCCGTAGGCGTTGTAGAACGGGGGCAGCGGCAGTTCGAGCATCACGATCTGGCGGTGCGGGCGCTGCAGCTCGGTGAGCAGACGTTCGAGGTCTGCCGCGAACTGTGCCGGCGGAATCAGCTGGAAGAAATCGTTGCCGCCGATCTCGATCAGGACGAGGGCCGGGCGGCTGTCCAATTCGCGATTCGCGGCGTCGGCTTGCTTCAGGGCGGAGCGGGCGGTGGCCCCCGGGGCGGATTTATCGAGCACGCGGCCAAAATACCGCTCGCGGAATTGCTTGGGCCACGTCTCTTCGCCCACGCCATTCAAGCGGGAGCTCACCGAATCGGCGATGACGACGAGAGTTTCGTACGAATTCTCTTCGGCGAAACGCGGCGGCAAACGATAGGAGACTTCCCACGCGCCCGCGGCGAGGCACCACGCGATGAGCAAGAGGGGGCCAGCGCGAAACAGGCGCGATGTGCGCGGAGGGGCCGAGGCGCCGCTGGAGAGACTTGGGGTGGCACTGGCGGCTTGCCCGCCAGTGGGTCTTTCGAACGGCGCAGAAGACACTGGCGGACGAGCCGCCAGTGCCACACGATCGGCGTCGTTCGGTCGACTCCACCGCGCGATGAGCGTCAGCGCGCTCAGCGTGAGTCCCACACCGTAAAACCAGAGCGGCAATGGTGTCCCTGAGGCGGCAAGCACGATGACCGCCCCGATTGTCGTCAGCCGGCAAAAGGCGCGGACACGCGGGCCGTCGCGCCACAGCCCGACTAGCTCCGCGGCCGTCAGCATTGCGAGTCCCCAGAAGAAGGCGTCGACGCCGGCAAACTCGAACGCCACAATGCGAGATACGGACTGCATGGCCATGCCCTGCGCCGAAGTCCTCGGGAAAGAGCCCCAGAGGTAGACGTTGCGAAGGGGCGAATTTGTTTGGGCGGCCGACGAGTCAGCGAGTCAGAACTTCAATCCGCACGACCCTAGACGATGAATTCGAGGGAGGCCACGAGAAGAAAAAGGGTGACGAGTGCGGCTGTCCAAGGCACTGTCTCTGGCAACCCAAGTCTGCTGCAGGAAGGGGCTACGTCGACTCGCCAGAGCGAGGAATGCGCAAGCGACCGTGGCAGCGAGGGCAGCAAACAGTCCGCACGCGAGACGCATTTGCATCTGTGGTACGACGTCGACCGTCGAGAAGACGATCGCAAGGGCGCCGAACGCACCTGCCAGACACAAGAAGATTTTGGCGCTCGTCATACCAGTGCCAGGCTTTTCGCGCGATTGAAGACACTGGCGGCCGCCAGTGCCACCCACTTGACCTGCCCGAGCTATTCCGCAGGCACCGCCGCCAATCGTTCCGCCAGTTGCGGAATGGCCACCGCCAGCACGTCTTCGATTCGCTCGGCGTACTCGAAGCGCATGCTCTTTTGCACTTCTTCGGTCAGTTCGCCGATGTCGCGGGCGTTGTCTTTGGGGAGGATCACGCATTTGAGGCCGGCGCGGCGGGCGGCGAGGACTTTTTCTTTGATGCCGCCGACGGGCAGGACCATGCCAGTGAGCGTGATTTCGCCCGTCATGGCCGTGTCGTTGCGGACGGGCAGGCCGGAGTAGAGCGAAGCGAGCGCCGTCGCCATCGTGACGCCGGCGGATGGGCCGTCCTTGGGGATGGCCCCCGCCGGCACGTGGACGTGCACGCCGCCCGCCGAGGGCTCGATGCCCAACGAAGCGAAGTGGGAGACAATATAACTCCGCGCGGCGTGGGCCGATTCTTGCATCACCTTGCCGAGCTGACCGGTGAGCATGAAGCGATCGCTGCGGTCGCTCTCGGGGAGCTGCACGGCCTCGATATAGAGGACATCGCCGCCGGTCTCCGTCCAGGCCAGGCCCGTGGCGACGCCGGGCGGGAGCGTTTTGCGGGCCTGCTCTTGGAAGACACGCTCCGGCCCGAGGAACGCCTTGAGGTCGGCCGGCTGCACGGTCACGTGGCTGGCGTCGCCCTGAGCGATGCGAAGCGCGACCTTGCGGGCCAGGCGCCCCAGCGTGCGTTCCAGTTCGCGCACGCCCGATTCGCGAGTGTAGCGGCGGGTGATGGCCAGAATCGTTTCATCGGGAACGACCAGTTGCTCCGGCGACAGTCCCGCCTCTTTGCGGCGACGGGTCAGCAAGTACCGCTTGGCGATCTCGAGTTTTTCCTCGTCGCTGTAGCCGGTCAGGCGGATCAGCTCCATGCGGTCCAAGAGGGGCCGCGGAACGGTGTCGATCGTGTTGGCCGTCGTGATGAAGAAGACGCGGGAGAGATCGAAGGGCAAGTCGAGATAGTTGTCGCGGAAGGTCGAGTTTTGTGCCGGGTCCAAAATCTCCAACAGGGCGGCCGCCGGATCGCCGCGGTAGTCGCTGCCGAGCTTGTCGATTTCGTCCAACATCAACAGCGGGTTCTTCACCTTGGCGCGGCGGAGCGATTGCAGCACGCGGCCGGGCATGGCGCCGACGTACGTGCGACGATGGCCGCGAAGCTCGGCTTCGTCGTGCAGGCCGCCCAGGCTGAATCGCTCGAACTTGCGGCCCAGTGCGCGGCCGATCGACTGGCCGAGCGACGTCTTGCCGACGCCGGGCGGACCGACGAAGCACAAAATCGGCGCATGCGCCTCGGGATTGAGCTTCATCACGGCCAGGTGTTCGAGAATCCGCTCCTTGATGTCGGTGAGGCCGTAATGGTCTTCGTCGAGCACGCGGCGGCCGGCGTTCAGGTCGAGGTTGTCGATCGTCATTTCCGACCAGGGCAGCTCGATCAACAGTTCCAAGTGCCCCCGCGTCACCTGGAAATCGGGAGCGGCCGCGGGCGTCGACTCGAGCCGCTTCAGCTCGCGCTCCGCTTCTTGTCGCACGTCGTCGGGCAGCTTGATCTCGTCGAGCCGTTGGCGGAGCTGGACGACCTCCGCCTGCTCGGGACTCTTTTCGCCCAGCTCTTCGTTGATGGCGCGGAGCTGTTGGCGGAGCAGGTACTCGCGCTGCTCCTTGCTCATCTCGCTGGAGGCCTGCTTGTTGATCTTCTGGCGGACCTCGGCCACCTGCTTTTCGCGGAGCAGTTCCTCGTGCAAGAGCCGCATGGCTTCGAGCCGCGTCGGCGCTTCGAGAATGGCGAGCGCCTTGGCGGGCTCGACGCCGATCATCGACGCCAACAGGTAGACGATCTGGCCCGGCTCATCGAGTTGCGAGGCCAGCTCCGCGAAGTCGATCCGCGGCTCGGCCCCGACGAGATCCTGAATGCCGGCCGCCAGCTCGATCAGTTCGCGGGCGAGTCCTTCGGCCTCCGGGCTCGTGTCGGCCGGCAGCGGAGACGAGCGGACCGTGGCGGTGGGGTGCGCGGCGGACAGGTCGAGTCCGACCAATTCGATCCGCTCGAGCCCTTGCACCAGCGCCTGCACCATGCCGTCGCTACGGCCCATGCGGCGAATGACGGCCTTGGTGCCGAAGTGTGACAGATCCTCGAGCTTGGGATCGTCGATCTCGGCATTCCGCTGCGTGAACACGGCGACCAGCTTCTCTTCGCCCTTGGAGGCCGCCTCCAGCGAGGCCAGCGATTGCGGCCGCCCGACGGCCAGCGGCATCAGTGCGAAGGGAAAGAGGACCGAGTTCTTCAGCGGCAAGAGGGGCAAGGCGATGTCGGCCATGTCGTCGATTCCCCGATTCGTCGAAGTGAGGTTCTCGGTGGTGTACGGGTGTCGCGAGGCGTTGTCGTCGTGAGCGAGCTGAAGTCATCGTGAGAGCGGGCAGCTGCTGTCGCGAGCAGGCCCCGCTCACTGTGGGTCATTTC
The DNA here is from genome assembly GCA_963800135.1 of uncultured Planctomycetaceae bacterium. Taxonomy (GTDB): domain Bacteria; phylum Planctomycetota; class Planctomycetia; order Planctomycetales; family Planctomycetaceae; genus DASPSM01. The sequence continues at coordinate 81,371 of CAWCZR010000006.1, forward strand.
ACTGCGGGATCATTTCACTTGCGGGATCACCTTGATGAGCAGCATGCCGTCCCGATATTCGGTGGTGATCCGCGAACCGTCGGGCACACTCGCCAGATCGAAGTTCCGCTCGAAGCGCTCGTAGGAGATTTCGAGCGAGCGGCAGCCGCGGGTTTCGTGAGCGACTGAGTCGCGGCGGCGGCCGACGATCCGCAACACGTCGCCGTCGAGCGTCACGCTCACGTCTTGCGGCCGGATGCCGGCGAGTTCCACCTTGATCATCCAGCCGTGATGCAGCTCGTAGACGTCGGCTGCCGGCACCCAGCCGTGTCGTCCAACGTCCGGTGAATTCCACAGCAGATGTTTGAGATACGTTTGATGCGAGGACCTGGCCATCGCTTCGCTCCGAAAATTCACTTCACCCTGTCTCAGATCGCGGCGCCATGCGCCCGCACCGTCCGATCACGACACGTTGCGTGCCGCGACGTCAATAGTGCTCCGGCGTCAATAGTGATTGTATCATTCGCGCGCTTAGAAAAACTCCGCGCGCGATGCGATGAGTTTGAGTTTCTCGACGCGAGAACGCATTGCCCGAGCGACGCCGACAAGTTATAACCGGGCGCTGACGTTCGTCGCCGGCCCATTGATGATTTCTGCCGGCTTCCGAGTGCGATCGTTCCCACCATCTCGACGACAACTTGCCCCATTTGAGAAGGGCCGATGGCTGCCGAACCCGCTTACGCGTGCGACTCGGAATTTTTGAAGCTGCTCACGCGGCGGGGCGACGTCGATCTGACGATTTTGGCGCTGGAGCTCGCGCGCGACGCCTATCCGGGACTCGATTTTCGCCCCGTGCTCGATTGGCTCGACTGCTGCGCCAGCCAGCTTTCCAGCTCGATCGTCCGCTCGCAGGGCGAGCCCGAGAGCTTGCAGCTCCTGTCCGAATGCCTGGCCGAACGGCACAAGATTTTCGGCGACGACGAGTGTTTTGAGCGGGCCGACAGCAGTTACCTGCACCGCGTGATCGAGACCGGTCGCGGACTGCCGATTACGCTGTCGTTGCTGTACATGTCGGTGGCCGAGCGGGTGGGGATCGATCTTCGCGGCGTCTCGGCGCCCAAGCATTTTTTGACGCGGTATGAATCGGTGGGCGGCACGCTGTTCGTCGACGCCTTTTCCCGCGGCCGCGTGCTCTCGCGGAATGAGTGCTCGCGGTGGCTGAGCCAAAGCGTTGGCCTCAAGCGCTCGGACATGCGGGTCGCCCTTAAGCCGGTCGGGCCGCGAGCGATCGTGATCCGCATGCTCAATAACTTGAAGGTGCTCTACGCCCGGCAGTCGAATTGGACCGCCGCCTGGATGGTGCAGCATCGCCTCACGGCCCTGCAGCCGTCCTCTTACCAGGAGAGCCGCGACCTGGCCCTGATCTCGCTCCACGCCAACCGTCCGGGGCACGCGCTGGACCTCTTGCGCTCCTGCCTGCGCAACTGCCCCGACGACGAAAAGGCGAGCCTCGAGCACCACCTGCAAGAAGCCAGCACGCAAATCTGCCGCTGGAACTGACCCGGTCCGCGCCAAGTTCGTCGCGTGGAGCGGTTGCAATGTCGCTAATCCACGGCCTAGTGGTGCGTCTACCACTAATTGTCGGGTGCCATGCCCACCGGTTTCGGTGGGCATGCCCGATTCGCAGCGGAAAACATGCCCACGCCGAGCCGTGGGCATCGCACCCATCACTGTCAGATAGCGATTGACGAACTACTCGATGGGCGCCCGATTGCCTTATCTGAATCGGACGCTTAATTTCATCGGCGGTCGGTCCGTCTCATCTCTGATTGCTGTCGCTTTCCGCGTTACCGTCCGCCTCATGACACTCTTTGGAGGCTCGCATTTCATGCACACAGAAGCGCAGATTCGAGCAGACCAAGCAACCTCGCGCGATTCCGTTGCTGCCGTTGTCGCAGCCGGTAACCGCTTTGCCTTTGATTTGTACTCGCGCGAGCGACACGGCGCAGGCAACCTCTTCTTTTCGCCAGCGAGCATTTCTGTCGCCCTGGCGATGGGCTACGTCGGCGCGGCCGGAAACACGGCGGCCGAGATGGCCCAGACACTTCACCTCGACATGCCCAAGGAGCAACTCAATCGCGAGATGCGCACCTTGCTGGCTTGGTGGAGGAGGTACGACGCCGAACAGCGACTCCGTCTCAAGATGGCCAATCGTCTGTGGGGTCAGGAAGGATTCGCGTTTTTGCCAGAGTATCTGCGCGTGACGCGCGACGACTACGGGGCCGAGCTCGCACAACTCGACTTCCGCCGAACAGAGGCCGCTCGCGAGACAATCAACAACTGGGTCGCGCAACAGACTGCGGATAAGATTCGGAATTTGGTCGCCTCGCCGGACATGGTGCTGGATGCCAATCTCGTACTGACGAATGCCGCCTATTTCCAAGGAGCCTGGACAGCGAAGTTTCAAGAATCTCTGACGGCCGCACAGGATTTTCACGTCACGGCCGACCAGCGGGTCAAAATCCCCCTGATGCGGCAAACGGCCAGATTTCGCTACGCGGCGGTTGATGGACTGCAACTCATCGAATTGCCCTACCGATATTCCAGCCTCTCGATGATCGTCCTTTTACCGGATCGCCCGGATGGGTTGAGTGAACTTGAGGCCAGGCTCACCGCGACCAGTCTGCAGAAGTGGATCCACGCTGCGGGAGCCGCGACTGTTGAAGTGTTTCTGCCCAAATTCAAGCTGACGGCGCTGATCAGCCTGGCCGACACGCTCGCGGCAATGGGGATGCCTTCGGCCTTTGACCGGAGAACGGCCGACTTCTCGGGAATGACGGGCCGTAAGGAGCTGTTCTTCTTTGACGCGATGAAAAGGGGACCGAGGCGGCCGCAGCGACAGTTGGATTCTGTCTTAGCGCCACGAGTCTCGAACCGATCATGGAGCCGCCCGTCTTTCGCGGATCACCCGTTCGTGTTCCTGATCTGCGACAACCGCATCGGCGCGATTCTGTTTCTCGGCCGGGTTGTCGATCCGACGCAGTAAAAGCGGTTCCCCGCGTCAGGGCTCTTCGACGAGGCTGACATCGGCAGGATCGAAACCTGAGGCACCAAGAGCGAGGACTTCGCTTACCGCTTCGGGTGAGTGCGCCGATTTGGTCCAAGAAGGCGTGGTGAGGAGGCCTCTCGGCGGTGATAATCGACATCCGCCATGAAGTGCAACTCCTGCGGGATCGAGTCGCCAATCGATCAGGCGTTTCGTCCCATGACGCGGCTGTTCCAAAAGCCTGATCGCGCTTTTCGTCCGAGCTGCGCGGAGAAGCACGATTGGCGTGAGCTGAAAGTCGCCCTGCTGTTCATGGCGGCGATCGCGGCTCTCTTCGTGTTGGCCGCATTCACACTCGAGAAGTCCGGGCCGAAGCGGAACGAGTTGCTGGTCTTCCCGCTCTGTTTTCTGATTTATCCGTTGAATGTCGTCCTGCACGAGTTCGCGCACGCGGTCGCTGCGTGGTTGGTGGGGCTGCGGGTCTTCAATATCTTCATTGGGTTTCGCGGCCCCGTCCTTTGGCGAAGTTAGGGATTTAAGACTGAAATTCGGTTGACGCGGGCACCGATGGACGGCTTGGTCCTGGTTGCGCCTCCCTCCCTGGCCCACTACCGGCTCCGAATCGGGGCCGTGTACGCTGCCGGTCCCCTGATGAAACGCGCTTTTGGTGGCAGCGACCTATTGGCTGCCGCGTGGGTCGCTTGCTCTTTCGCTTTGGGGCACTGTCGTTTTCTGGTCGAACGCCGCGCCTGTTGGCGGTCAGCCTCTTCCCGTGGCCCACCGAGGTCCGCAAGGCGTATTCGCCAGTGACGGGCTGGCGCTTCTCACTTTGCCTTTGCGCGGCGAAAGAGCTTTGAAGAACGTCACGCGGCTTACTTCGTGCTCGAGGGACTCGCGTCCATTAAGAACAAGGACTTCCCCGCAGCAATTGAATGGGCCGAACGGGGATTGCGAGAACACCCCGGAGCAATCGGATGTCGCAACATTCTGGGAGTGGGCCAATTGGGCCTCGATCAGTTCGATCTCGCTCGGGCCATGTTTACGTCGTGCGTTGCTGACTCCGAAACCAATCTGCCGAACAAAGCCATTTTTCTGTTTTATCTCGCCTGGACCGAGTTGGGCCGCGACGACCGCAGAGACTTGGAGATGCTCGATCGCGCTTCCGAAGAGGCCTCGACGCTCACGCCGGGCGCCCACGATCCAGGCAACACGCGGTGCCGCTGCGTGGTCGAACTGGGGCGATTCGACGAGGGGATTACCTTGCTCACGAAAGCTTTGAATGGCGCCGAGGGCCTCTCCAAAGCCGTGATTGCCAGCTATCTATCGTTGGCCTTCGCGAAGCAAGGCGCTCACGACAGGAGCCGAGCCTTCCTCGAGAAGGCACGGAAGTTCGATCCGAGTTGTCCAACTCTCGCACGGATCGAAAAGCAGATCGCCTCGGTGCGATCCGATCCATGCCAAGATAAAGCGGGGAGCACTGACCGCTGACCCGCTTCTGCCAGGATCCCCGAGCCTCTCCCCGCTACGTGGGCAGGTCGCACTTGATCCGCAGATCGCGGAGTTGTTTGTCGTCGACAGGCGACGGGGCACCGCTCAAGAGGTCGGCCGCCTTTTGCGTCTTGGGGAAGGCGATCACTTCGCGGATGTTCTCGTTGCCGCAGAACATCATCACCCAGCGGTCGAGTCCCAGGGCGATGCCGGCGTGCGGCGGGGCGCCGTAGCGCAGCGCTCCAGCAGGAAGCCGAAACGCATTTCGGCTTCTTCCGGGGCGATGCCCAAGAGGTCGAAAACTTTTTGCTGCGTCGCCGCGTCGTGGATACGGACGCTGCCGCTGGCCGCTTCGTTGCCGTTGACGACCAGGTCATACGACTGGGCCCGCACGCGGCCGGGGTCCGAGTCGAGGTACGGCACGTCTTCTTTCAGCGGGTAGCAGAACGGATGGTGCTCGGCGTCCCAGCGTTTTTCCTCTTCGTTGTACGTGACGAGCGGGAAGTCGAGCACCCAGGCGGCCTGCAAGTTCTGCGGGTCGAACAGTTGCAGTTCCTTGCCCAGCCGGCTGCGGAGCGCGGCCAGTGCGGCCGACGTGACCGACTTTTTCGCGTCGGCCACGAGGAACAACAGGTCGCCCGGCTCGCCCTGGAAGCGGCCGATGATTTCGCCGCTGTTCGTCCTCGGAGAAGAACTTGGCGATCGGCGAATCGAGCGCCCCCTCTTTGACGCGGAAGAAGGCCAGCCCCTTGGCACCGTATTGGCCGACGAAGTGCCGTCAGCTCGTCGATCGTTTTGCGGCTGTATTTCTCCGCGGCGCCCTTGGCGTTCAGTCCGCGGACGCGGCCTGCCGGCTTGTCGACGGCCGATTTGAACGCGTTGAAGTTGCACTTGGCGGCCAGGTCGCTGATGTCGACCAGCTCCATGCCATACCGCAGGTCGGGCTTGTCGCTGCCGTAACGCTCCATCACGTCGTGATAGGTAATAGCGCGGCAGCGGCAGCTGGACCTTCTGCCCGGTGACGTTCTCGACGACGTAGGCGACCAGCCCGTCGATCACGTTAGGATGTCTTCGCGCTCGACGAACGCCATCTCGACGTCGATTTGCGTGAATTCCGGCTGCCGGTCGGCTCGCAGGTCTTCGTCGCGGAAGCAGCGGGCGATCTGCATGTAGCGGTCGTAGCCGGCCACCATCAGGATCTGCTTGTAGATCTGCGGCGACTGCGGCAGGGCATAAAAGCAGCCGGGATGCACGCGGCTGGGCACGAGGTAGTCGCGGGCCCCTTCGGGCGTGCTCTTGCCCAGCATGGGCGTTTCGATTTCGAGAAAGCCGCAGCTCGTCGAAATACTTCCGCGTCAGCAGCGTGATTTTGTGCCGCAGGATCAGCGCGTGCTGCAGGCTCGGGCGGCGGAGGTCGATGAAGCGGTACCGCAGCCGCAGCTCTTCGGCCGGCAGCTCGGTCGAGCTGGGCTCGAACGGCGGCGTTTTGCTCTTGTTGAGGATTTCGAGCGACTTGGCCCGCAGGTCGATTTCGCCCGTTGCGAGCTTGGGATTGATCATGTCCGCGGGCCGGGCGACGACTTTTCCCGTGACGCGGATCACGTCTTCGCTGCGAAGGCCGCGGGCCGCTGCGTGCATCTCGGCCCCTTCGTCGGGATTGAACACGATTTGCGTCTTGCCGTAGCGGTCGCGGAGGTCGATGAACACGAGCCCGCCGTGGTCGCGATACCCTTCGACCCAGCCGCACAGCGTGGCCGTTTCGCCGACGTTGGCCGCACGCAATTCGCCGCAGGTTTTTGTCCGTAGCACAGGAAAATCCTTAACGACCCGGAGTCTCGTGTTTGGGTGCCACTGGCGGCTCGTCCGCCAGTGCGTTTTTCGTATACGCTCGGCACTGGCAGCTCAACCGTTGGCGAGAATTCGTTTGCTTCCGGCCCTCGCTCGCCTTCGGGTTCGTCGGGTGCAACCCGACGCACGCAAGGGCCCGTCGGACAGACGCTGTCCGGGAACACTGGCGGGCAAGCCGCCAGTGCCACCCGCCGTCCATCGCGCCGTCAACGCGACGCGGCCTTCGCAGTCGCCGGGGATTATAGGACCGGCCCGGAACCCCCACAATCCGCGTTCAAGAGCGAGACGCCACAGACGACCGAGGTTCGCCCGCAAGTGACCTCGCGGCGAAACATCTTGGCGCAGAGGCCCTTTCTCGCCAGAATTCGCCCGATTTCTCGCGCGGGAACTGGTCAAGGGAAGACCGATGAGGACGATCGAAACACTCAACGAGGCAGAGCGGCCCGTCACGCGCCGTCGACGGGGCAGCGACGGCTCATCGCTCCGCGACCGCGTCGTGATCATCGCCACGGTGATCGGCGTGATCGCCTTCGTGCTGGTCGGCCTTCCCTACCTCAAGCACGACCTGCCCCCGGAGGGCCGCCGGGTCGAGGTGAGCGGCGACATCAAGCCGGATCCCGACCGCGACGCCGTCCGCGCCTGGCTGCACGCCAACTGCCGCGACCCGCACCCCCGCGAAATCCGCTGGTGGCCGGCCCGCACGCTCGACGAGTTCTATCGCCAGCAACTGATGGCGGCCAAAGAAGCGGCCGAGGACGATCCGGAATTCTTCGATTACGTCGAGGAGCTGGAACACGACGGACCGCAGCGCGTCTGCCGGCTCAAGTACCGCGATCGCAACGAAGTCGGAGCGGCCGTCTCATACGACCAGATGTTCACACTCCGCGACGGCCGCGTGCGCCCGATCCGCAACGACTCTTCCGGCGCGAAGGCGATGCGGAGATACTTCCCGGAAGACGGTGGCGATCCGTGAATCGCGAGCGAGCCCGTCTGGCAGTTCGCGGGGACGCCTCACCGCTTTGAACTTTCCGGAGTCGCTCGATGGCGCGGCGAACGCGTGTTGTCGGAATCATGCTCGCGGTTTTGCTCGTGAGAGTCGCTCTCGGCTCCGACGGCGTCGACTCCACAAAGAAGAGCGGAGCGGCCCCTTCTGCTACTCGAACATCGCCCGCGGCCGTTCCCAGAGCCGGACAAGCGGGTCCGCACGCGCCTGTCGTTCGGCTGCGGAAGATCCGCAAGACGGGTCATGCGCTTGATCTCGCCATCGATGGCGAAGGCTATTTCCAGCTCATGCGGGCCGACGACCCAAAGGATCTGGGAATTTATGTCACGCGACGTGGACGATTCGTGTTGGACAACCAAGGCCGCATCGTCCTGCACGCGGGGAAACGGGTCTGGCTGCTGATCCCGTCGTTCCAAGTGCGACACGAATCGGCGCTGATCGAAATCACCAGCGACGGGGAGGTCTGGGTGACCGACGTCAACGACCTCGAAAAACCTGGCGACCACCGCGAGATGATCGGGAACATCCAGTTGATCTGTTTTCCCGCGGAGACCACCTTGCCGCCCTGCGGCGACGGCATCTACCGCGTGAACCGCAAAGCCGCACGCGAGGCAGGGATTGGCAGCCCTGGCGTTGAGGGACGCGGCGCAGCTGCGACAAAGATGCCTCGAGGAATCGAACCTCGACCCGCAAGAAAAGCCTGACGAGCGACAGAAGCTGCAGCACCGGACGAAAGCGATTGAAAAAGAGGTCCGGCTGCTTCATCCGGCGGTCAAGCCACCCGCGGCGATCCGTGATTCAGGACGGTGATCAACATCCCCTAGCCGACCGGCTCAATATGGACGGTCGGATCAATCTGTTCCAGTCGCTCTGCGGACTCGCAACCGCGCGGGAGCATTTAATTGCAAGACACGGACGGTCGTTCGTCCAACCATTGACTGCCCAACGATGCGGACGCCATCCCAGCGGAAATGGTCATCCCACCGATCGCGGCGTGGGTGAAAGAGCGGCGTCACCTCGCCGGAGTCGGGATCGATCCCTGTCAGATCGCTTCCCTTGCAGAGATTGCATTCGGCACACGCGAGAGCAAGATTTTCCGAGTCGTCAGTGCCCTGATGTTTTCGCGGAATCACATGCTCAATGTGGGCGCGACGAGCGGAGAGGTCGACTGCCGGCGATGGCAGTATTCGCAACGATTGGCTGCCCTCGCACGGACAGCCGCCCGCGTTGCGGCATCCATCCCTAAGACCCGTTTTGCTTGAGTCGGTAGCGTGCTTCGGCTTGCAAGACGGCCAGCAGATTGTTTGCCTCGATATAGGCCTCATACTCCTCGCGATCAGCGGGTCCAAGCTCTCCTTCCTCGGCCTTCTGGGCGAGCTCGGCCACTCGGTCCGCCAAAGCGGGATCGCCCTCAAGCTCGGCCAAACGTTTTGTCTGTTCGGCCGTCAGGATTGAGAAAAGCAGCGCGGTGCCGCGATGAAATGCCTGCGATGTCGACATAAACAGAGTTTACCACTGGAAGTCGCCCCAGGCAAAAACGTCTTTCGATGCAATGAAGCCGGTGGCGTCGTCAGAGCGGCTTGCCGAGGAGTTTGCGCTTCTCGCGAAGAACTTCATGTGGTGGTCGAGGTGTTCGGAGTAGGTCGTCACGAATTGCTCGAGCGAGACCTCGCCCCGTTCGTTGTGGTGGCCTGTGCGCGAGAAGGCGGCGTCGGGCAGGCGTCGCAGCAGTTCGGCCGTGATTCGCCGATTGAGCCGGAAGACTTCGCACGCGTCTTGCGCGGGGATGTGGTCGTAGGCCAGCGTTTTGGCAAAGGCCGTTTCGTTGTAGCCGATGAGCGTGGGGTGGTCTTCGGCGGCCACGCGTTTCATGCGATCGGAGGCGATCAGGTCGCTATCCATCATGTGCAGCACGATCTGCTGGATGCTCCAGGTCCCCGGCACGGGAAACGCCAACAGCTCCGCACGGTCGAGGCCTTGAATGGCTTTGCCCAGGACGTCGGCTCCGGCCGCATAGCGTTCGATCAGCTCGCGATTCACGGCAATTCTCCCCGTATTTAAGTCAGTATCGTGTTGGGTCAGTTGCGCGATTCCGCCACGTAAACGCGGAAAACGTTGGCGACATTGGCCGACTTTGTGTCGCCGTCGTGGACATAGATTCCGTACTTCAACCGAAGGTTCGCGCCGGGGCCAGGTGGACGGCCTGTGCAGGATTCTTGCCGTTCGTGTACGCGTGCTCGCCAAACGGGCTGATGGAAAACAGCCCGTCCTGACAGACCTGATAGCGCGAGCGGCGGAAATTTTTCGGATGGTCAAAGATCGCCACTCCGACGGTCTTCCCTTTCACGGAGCCGGAGTAATCGACCCAGTCGAACGACTTGCCCCAGCATTCGCTCGTTCCGTGATGACCGTCCGAACTCGCGACTCTTCCGCCAGCCGCTTCTGACATCGAGTCCACCACGCGCAGGCCGAACAGCCCTTCCTTCGTATCCTCGAACGTCACCGGGTTTTTCTCCGCCGTCAAAGTGGCATCGTAGGTGATGAGGCGATTCGGGTAGATGCCGACCGTCGTCGATTCGGTCAAGACGCGCTCTTTGCGGCGATCGAGCCAGGCGTTGTAGACCCTCATATGCGCCGGGCCCTGGCTGGAGTTCGGTGTATTCAGCGAGAAGTAGAGGATCCATCCCCGTTCGGACCAGTAATCAATGCCGTTCACTCGGTCGACCGCGAATGAGAGACCAAGATCGTGGCGAGCGTTGGATCGCGGATGATCCGCGAGGGGCGCGGTCGCCTGGGTAATGATGTTTCCCTGGCGATCGCAAATCGGTCCGAAAAACGGTCTCGGAATTGCCCCCCAGTAGTGATACGCCGTGAAGGGCTTCCCGCCGACCGTCACTTCTACATTTTGATCTTTGGGGAAACGTCTGTGCGTCAGCCGGATGGTGTTCTCCTCCCCGCGGCTCACCCCACTCGCCCAGACGAGTAAGACAGATAGCCCCCCCAGCAGGAACAGAATCGAAGCCCGCACGCCAGGTCCCCGTTTGATCCGGCATCGCCCCCGATCAACAGTGCGGCTCACACCGGTCCTCGCTCTTACCCGCCCGACTCGGCGACGTACTTATGGTAGACGCCGGCCACGTCGGCCGCCTTGGTGTCGCCGTCGTGGATATAGATCGCGTACCGCAGCCGCAGGTTCGCGCCGGGGTCCAGGTGGACGGGCTTGGCGGGGTTTTTGCCGTTCGTGTAGGCCCCTTCGCCGAACGGGCTGATCGAGAACAGGCCGTAATTGCGGACGTGATACCGCGAGGGCCGGAAGTTGTGCGGGTTGTCGAAGATCGCCACGCCGACCAGCTTGCCGTCGACTGGCCCGTCGTAGTCGATCCAGCTCGAACGGCTTGCCCCAGCATTCGCTCTCGCCGTGCATGGCCGTCGGCGCTGACGATCTTGCCGGCGGCAGCCGCGCATCGAGTTCACCATGCGGAAGCCGAACAGACCCTCTTTGGTGTCGCCAAACGTGACCGGCTCCTTGGCGGCCGCCAGCTTGGCGTCGTAAGTGATCAGGCGATTGTCGTAGATGCTGATCGTCGTCGTCTCGATCAGGAGCGGCTGTCCGCTTGACGGTCGAGCCAATGGTTGACGACCTTGAACCGTGCCGGATTTCCCTTGGGCACGATCGGATCGACCGAGACGTTGATCGATCCGGCCGCCCTCCGCCCAGAACTTGATGTGCGGCGGCGGTGCTTCGGTCGTTGACCTCGTCGACCGAGAACCACAAGCCGCGATGATGCGGGTGATCGGGCCGCGGCCGATCGGTCGGCTGCACGAGGGGCCGCGTGATGACCTGCCCCTGGGCATCGCGGATCGGCCAGAAGTAGGGCTTCTTCTGATCCTTGCCGAAGTGATACGTCGTGAACGGCTCGCCGCCGACGGCCACTTCCAGCGTGTCGGCCTTGAGGGTCAGGCTGACGTCCTTGTCCGCAGCTCGCACGGCCCGGTCGGCGCCGACAGAGAGGAAGGCGAAAGACGAGTGCCACGACAAACACGGACAAAGAACGCACGGTGAGTCTCCTCGACGACAATCTCTCGCTCAGCTCAACCCGGCAAAGAACTCGCGAGCGCAGTCGTCTGCCGCCGCACTCCATTGTGCTGGCCGCCGTGCTTGCAGTCGAGTCAAAACGTCATAGTCCAAAGTCCAGCAGGTCTCGAAGGACGCGGCTCGACTTCCTCCAACTTGGTCGAGCTGAGGAAATCGACCGTGCCACGTGTGAGACCCTACCCGGCGGCCGAGTGCGTGCCCCGGCCGCGCTCGGACCGCGCCAGCGCGATTGGGAGCTGGCGATTCACGGCGATCTGACCGACAAGCAATCGGACCTGGTCGCCCGCCTGCTGGAAGTGCCCCGCAAGAGCCGGGGGACGATCTTTTTCGACTCGTGCGGCGGCAGCGCGTACGTCGGCCTGGCACTGGCGAGCCTGATCCGCCTCCGCGGCTTGCAGGCCGACGCCGTCGTCGCCGGGGAATGCTCGTCGGCCGCGCTGATGCCGTTTGCCGCCTGCGCCCGGCGATTCGTCACGATGCAATCGACGCTGCTCTTTCATCCGATCCGCTGGCAGAGCGAAGAGAACGTGCGGCTGGAAGAGGCGTCGGAGTGGGCCCGCCACTTCAAGCAGCTGGAGGCGGAGCTGGACCAGCTGCTCGCCAAAATGTTCGACTGCCCGCTCGAAACGCTCACCCAATGGACGCGGCCCGGCCGCTTCGTCAGCGGAGCCGAAATGGTCGAAGCGGGCCTGGCCCGGCCCATCGACCTCTTCTGCCGGCGACGTCTGGCAGCAGATCGCCCGCCTCAATGTCTCCGGAAAGCCTGAATGACGAAGCACGAATGACGAAAGAAGCACGAAGCTCGAAACCCGAATGAATCGTTCCCATTTCGTGCTTAGGTCATTCCGTCATTCGTGCTTCGTCATCACCCTCGGTCTGGCGCGGCCCTTTGCGACTTGGCTCCCGAACGACGGAACCTCAACTGTCGCTTGACTTTCGCGGCCGCTTTCGCCTCCTGGCCCGGTCGACGGCGAGTTAAGTTGATAAACGCCGGACACCTGATACGGTTAGACTGAAAGGAAGCCCTGCGCATGCGCACACGCCGGGCACCTGATACGGTTAGACTGAAAGGAAGCCCTGCGCGCATCGCGCGGATCGAAAAGCGAGGAATTAGCCGCCGTGCCACGTCGCGACGACATCCACAAGATTCTGCTCATCGGCTCCGGGCCCGATCGTCATCGGTCAGGCCTGCGAGTTCGACTATTCGGGCACCCAGGCCTGCAAGGCCCTGCGCGAAGAGGGCTACGAGGTCGTGCTGGTCAACTCGAACCCGGCCACGATCATGACCGATCCGGAGATGGCCGACCGCACCTACATCGAGCCGCTCACCTGGGAAGTACGTCGCGAAGGTCATCGAGGTCGAGCGGCCCGACGCCTTGCTGCCGACGCTGGGCGGGCAGACCGGGCTGAACCTGGCGATGGACCTGGCCGAGCACGGCGTGCTGCAGCAGTACGGCGTCGAGATGATCGGGGCCAAGGCAGAGGTCATCGCCAAGGCCGAAGAGCGCGAGCAGTTCAAGGAGGCCATGCTGAAGATCGGCCTGGAGGTCCCCAAGGCCGCATCGTCCACACCCTCGACCGAGGCCCGCGACGCGCTCCGCGAGATCGGCCTGCCGATGCGTGCATGCGCGCCCAGCTTCACCCTGGGCGGCACGCGGCGGCGGCATCGCCTACAACCGCGAAGAGTTCGAGGACATGGTGCGGCACGGCCTGATGATGTCGCCCGTGCACGAGGTGCTGCTCGAGGAATCGATCATCGGCTGGAAAGAGTACGAGATGGAGGTGATGCGCGACGTGGACGACAACGTCGTCATCATCTGCTCGATCGAGAACTTCGACCCGATGGGCGTGCACACGGGCGATTCGATCACCGTGGCCCCCGCCCAGACGCTCACCGACAAGGAATACCAGCGGATGCGCGACGCGTCGATCGCCGTGATGCGCGAGATCGGCGTCGAGACGGGCGGCTCGAACATCCAGTTCGCCATCCATCCGCAAGACGGCCGGATGGTCGTCATCGAGATGAATCCCCGCGTCAGCCGCTCCAGCGCCCTGGCCTCGAAGGCCACCGGCTTCCCCATCGCCAAGATCGCGGCCAAGCTGGCCGTCGGCTATCGGCTGCACGAAATGCCCAACGACATCACCCGCGAAACGCTGGCCTGCTTCGAGCCGACGATCGACTACGTGGTGACCAAAATTCCCCGCTTGGCCTTCGAGAAATTCCCCGAGGCCGACCCGACGCTCACCATGCAGATGAAGAGCGTGGGCGAGACGATGGCCATCGGCCGCACGTTCAAGGAGTCGTTCCAGAAGGCGCTGCGCGGCCTGGAGATCGGCCAGCTTCGGCTTCGGCGGCGGCAAGAAGGATCGCTGGGGCACGCCCAAGCAGCCCGACGCTGCGACGAAATCCGCCGCAAGCTGGCCGTGCCCAACGACGAGCGGGTCTGGTTCATCCGCTACGCGATCAAGGCGGGCATGTCGGTCGAAGAAATCCACCAGCTGACCGACATCGATCCCTGGTTCCTGCGAAACATCTCGCGAGCTCGTGGAGATCGAGGACGAGATCCGCGCGGTCGCACCGGCTCGACGACGCCGACGCCGACGCTGCTCCGCAAGGCCAAGCGGAACGGCTTTTCCGACCGGCAGTTGGCCACGATGGTGGAACGCGCCGGAGATGGACGTCCGCGCAGCACCGCAAGCGGCTGCGGCATCGTGGCCACGTTCAAGTCGGTCGACACCTGCGCCGCCGAGTTCGAGGCCTACACGCCCTACTACTATTCGACCTACGAAGACGAGGACGAAACGCCGGCCAAGCCGCCCGGCCGAACGGCGGATCATGATCCTGGGCGGCGGGCCCAACCGCATCGGCCAGGGCATCGAGTTCGACTATTGCTGCTGCCACGCCAGCTTCGCCCTGCGGGAGCTGGGCATCGAGATCGATCATGGTCAACTCGAACCCCGAGACCGTCTCGCACCGACTACGACACCAGCGACTGCTTGTTCTTCGAGCCGCTGACGACCGAAGACGTGCTCAACATCTGCGACCGCGATGCAGCCCGACGGCGTGATCGTGCAGTTCGGCGGGCAGACGCCGCTCAATCTGGCCCGCGGCCTGGCAAGCGGCCGGCGTGCCGATCATCGGCACCAGCGTCGACACGATCGAAGAGGCCGAGGACCGCGAGAAGTTCCAGGCCATGCTGCACAACGGTTCGGCCTGCAAGCAGCCGCCCAACGGCATCGCCCGCGACGTGGCCCAGGCCCGCAACGAGGCGGCCAAGATCGGCTATCCGGTGCTCGTGCGGCCCAGCTACGTGCTGGGCGGCCGGGCGATGGAAATCTGCTACGACGAGACGTCAGCTGATGCGTTACGTGGCCGAGGCGTTCGATCGCCTCGCCCAGGGTCAGCCGGTGCTGATCGACAAATTTCTGGAAGACGCCATCGAAGTCGACGTCGACGCCATCTGCCGACGGGCAGCAGGACGATCGTCGGCGGCGTGATGGAGCACATCGAAGAGGCCGGCGTCCACTCGGGCGACTCGGCCTGCTCGCTTCCTCCCTATACCCTGACGCAGCCGGTCATCGACGAGATCCGCGAGGCCACCTACGCCCTGGCCCGCGAGCTGCAGGTCCGCGGCCTGATGAACATCCAGTTCGCGGTGAAGAACGACGACGGGCATCACACGGTCTACGTGCTCGAAGTGAACCCGCGCGCCAGCCGCACGTCGCCCGTTCGTCTCCAAGGCGACGGGCCGGCCGCTGGCGAAAATCGCCGCCAAGGTGATGGCGGGCGTCTCGCTGGCCGAGCAGGGCATCAGCGACGAGATCCGGTCCCAAGCACACGTTCGGTCAAGGAGAGCGTCTTCCCGTTCTCGCAAGTTCTCCGGGGTCGACATCGTGCTGGGGCCGGAGATGCGATCGACCGGCGAAGTGATGGGCATCGACGAGAGGTTTCGCTCGCGCTTTCGCCAAGAGCCAGATCGCCGCCGGGCATTTCGCTGCCGACGGAGGGCACCGTGTTCATCAGCATGACCCGCGACCGCAAGCAACTGATGATCGAGCCGGCCCGCCGTCTGAAATCGCTCGGCTTCAAGCTGGTCTGCACGCAAGGGACGGCCCGCGTGCTGGCCGACGCCGGCATCGAAGTCGAAACCGTCCGCAAAGTGCAGGAAGGCCGCCCCAACCTGCTCGACAAGATGGCCAACGGCGAAATTCAGTTCATCTTCAACACGCCCAGCGGCAAGGGAGCCCGCACCGACGAAGGCCGCATCCGCTCGGCCGCCGTCCAGTATGGCGTGCCCTGCGTGACCACCATTCCCGGCTGTCTGGCTGTCGTGAAGGCGCTCGAAGCCCACGTCAAAGACCCGATTCCCCGAGTGCGGGCGCTGCAGGATTGGACGGCCAGCGAACGGGCGATGACGGCTGCGGCCGAGAAGTGAACCCCGCCGACTCGCACCTGGTGCTCGGCTCGCGCTCGCCGCGGCGGCTGGAACTGCTGCGACAAGTTCATCCCGCTGATTTGATCGAAGTCGTGCCGCCGACATCGACCGCCGAGGCGGGTTTCGCGGGGCTGCACAACTGGCCGTCGATCGAGGCCCGCCTACTCGAAATCGCGAGCGCCAAGTGCGCCGACGTGACGGGCCAGGTGCGGAAGAGGCTGGGTGAAGCAACAGCGCCGATCGTTATCGCCGCCGACACCATCATCATCGTCGAGCGCTGCGGAAACTTTCACGTGCTGGGCCAACCGCCAGCCGACGACACCTGGCAGGAAACCGTCCGCCGCTGGTTCCGAGAAGACTTCGCCGGCAAGACGCATCTGGTCGCAACCGCGCTCATTCTCGAACATATCGCCAGCGGCCAGCGCGCCTCCCGCGTCGTCACGTCGCGAGTCACCTTTGTCGCCGACGTCGACCGCTGGCTCGACTGGTATCTCGCCACCGAAGAATCGCGCGGCAAAGCCGGCGGCTACGCTCTGCAAGGCGCGGGGAGCGTCTTCGTCTCGAAAGTCGAAGGCAGTCTGAGCAACGTCGTCGGCCTGCCGCTGGCCGAACTGTTGGAACTGCTGGCCGCTTGGTCGTGATCCGCCCGACGCGAATGGCGTTGCGGATGGTGTGCCTGCGAGGAGCGGCGCGGTCTCCTTCTCATAGTTTCACCCTACGCCGCAGCGCCGCTCCTTCTTGTCGGGTGTGACAAATCCGCTGCCGGCGGATGCAGGCACACCATTCCGCTTGCTCTTGCGAAGCCGTGAAAGCCTCCGCGAATTGGGCTTTGGACTCGGAGTGTCGGAGCCGCCCTCGCAACGAGTCGCCCGAGCACCGTTGCTGCTAGAATCGGGGTTTCCCGATCGGCCGATTTTGGTGCGCCCGCCGCTCGCAAAATCTCGAGCCGCTCGTCGTCGTGATTGACCCGAGGAACCCGGCTCGTGCACACCTCTCTGAAATGCGCCGCCTGCGGGCGAGTTCACGCCATCGATCGACTGCAGAACGTCTGCGAGGCGTGCGGACGGCCGCTCCTGGCGGAATACGCGCTCGACAAGCTGGCCGCCACGTTTACTCCGGAGGCCGTGCGGCGGCGGAGCGAGCGATCGCTCTGGAAGTTCGCCGAGGTGCTCCCCATCGATCGCCGCGAGGAGGCCGTCTCGCTGGGCGAAGGGATGACACCTCTGTTGCCGGTGCGCGGCTGCGGGCCGCTGGCTAATTTTCGTCGGCTGTTCGTCAAGGACGAGTCGTTCAACCCGACGGGCAGCTTTAAGGCCCGGGGCATGGCGGCCGCCATCACGCGGGCCAAGGCGCTGGCGCCACGACCGTCGCCCTGCCCTCGGCCGGAAACGCGGGAGGAGCGGCAGCCGCCTACGCCGCCCGTGCCGGTCTATCGTGCTTCGTGCTAATGCCCGAAGACACGCCGGCAGCCAACGTGGTTGAGGCGGTCGTTGCTGGGGCCCAGGTTGGACTGGTCAAGGGATTGATCAGCGACTGCGGCAAATTGATTCGCAAAGCGTGCGACCAGCTCGGCTGGTTCGACCTGTCCACGCTGAAAGAGCCCTTTCGTGTGGAGGGCAAGAAAACGATGGGCTACGAGCTCGCCTTCGACTGCGCCGACGAGGCCACCGGCCGACTGGCGCTCCCCGACGTCGTCTTTTATCCCACCGGCGGCGGCACCGGACTGATCGGCATGTGGAAGGCTTTTGATGAGATGCAGCGGCTCGGCTGGATCGGCTCCGAGCGGCCGCGAATGGTCGCCGTCCAGGCCGAACACTGCGCCCGATCGTGCGGGCCTTCGAGCAGGGGCTGACACACGCCGAGCCGTTCCCCAATGCGCAAACCGTCGCCTCGGGCCTGCGGGTCCCGGCCGCCATCGGCGACTTCCTCATGCTCACGGCCCTACGCGACAGTCACGGGACGGCCATCGCCGTCTCGGACGCGGAACTCCTGGCAGGCACGCGGGAAATGTCGCAAATGCTGGGGAATTTCGTGTGTCCGGAAGCGGGGGCCGTTTGGGCGGCGGCAAAACGCCTGGCCGATCAGGGTTGGATTAAGCCCGGCGAGCGGATCGTCCTCTACAATACGGGGACAGGCTTGAAATACACGCACCTCTTCCCCGCGGGCAATTTGCCCGTGCTCGACCCGGCCCGAGCCGACGCCTACGAGGCGTGGCAGGCGGAGATTGAGACATGCCGCCCCTCAAAAACCTAACAGCCGTCTCCCCCACAGAGATCGAAGCGGCCGACGGCACTGGCTCCCACAACGATAATGGCAATGGCCCAGTCGCAACGCCTCGCCCGCGGAGCGACGAGCAATCGACAATCCATGACCTGGTCGAGTCGCTCGAACAGATCCTGTTTCTGATTTCGGCCGACTGGAACCGGGCCTATTACGTCAGCCCGGCGTTCGAGCGGGTCACCGGCTACTCGCGCGACACGCTGTCGAACGACCTGCGGGCGTGGACGCGCCTGGTCCATCCCGACGATCGGGACATCGTCCGCGAAACCGTCGGCGATCGCGCCTCGGGCCGGATCCGCGGCCGGGTCGAAATGGAGTATCGCATCATCACGGCCGGCGGCGAGATCCGCTGGCTGCGCAGCGTTGTCTCGCCGATCAAGGGCGCGGAGGGGGAACTCGATCGACTCGTGGGGCTGGCCGAAGACATCACCGAACGCAAGCTGGCGGAAATCGAACTGAAGCGCAGCGAGGCGGAGCTGGCGCAAAACGTCCAGTTGCGCACGGCCGAGCTGTCGCGAACCGTCGAGAACCTCGAGCGCGAGATCGAGCAACGCAAGCAGGTCGAAGCGGCGCTCGAGCGGACCAGCTTGCGGTTCCGCCGCCTGTTTGAGGCGAACATCGTCGGAGTGTTGTTTTCCAACATTCACGGCGTGATTCACGATGCGAACGACGCCTTCCTGGAAATGACCGGCTATTCTCGTGCGGATCTCCCCTTACGGTGGGACACGATGACCCCGGCCGAATGGGGCGACGAAAATCGCCGCGCCAACGACCAACTGCACCGGATGGGGCGGGTCACGCCCTGGGAGAAGGAGTACTTCCGCAAGGACGGCAGCCGCGTGCCCGTGCTCGTGGGGGGCGCGGTCTTGGAGAGCGACGGGGAAGAAACCGTGTTCTTCGCCGTCGACCTGTCGAAGCTCAAGAACGCCGAAGAGCAGGTGCGGGACGTGCAACTGCGGCTCGACCACGCGGCCCGCTTGAGCGTGATGGGCGAGCTCCTGGCTGACATGGCCCACGAAATCCATCAGCCGCTGGGCGTCATCGCCAATTACGCCAACGGCAGCCTGAAGGCGCCTCAAGAAAGGACAACTGACCGTCGGCGCGCTCAAAGACCGGCTCCGCGAGATCGCGGCTGAGTCGATGCGCGTGGCCGAAGTGCTGCGCCGCATCCGCGAATTCATCCGTCGCCGCGAGCCGGAGCGTGAGCTGGTCAACCTCAACACCATCGTGGCCGACGCGTTGCAGTTCACGCGGCTGGAGCGGCGGCAGCACGGCGTGTCGGTCACGCTGCGACCCGATCATGATCTACAGCCCGTCGAAGCGGACGGCGTGCAGATCACACAGGTGCTCGTGAACCTGCTGTCCAACTCCATCCACGCCGTTTCAGAATTCATGCTTGAGTCGCCCCGCATCACGATCACCACGCAGTTGACGGCTGATGGACAGGCGGAGGTGGTCGTCGCCGACAACGGCCCCGGCATCGCCGCCGACGATTTGCCTAAGATCTTCGATCGCTTCTACTCCACCAAGTCGAGTGGTTTGGGCCTGGGGCTGCCAATCAGCCGCTCGATCGTCGAAGGCTGTGGCGGCACGCTCACCTGCGATTCCAAGCCGGGCGAGTCGGCGATCTTTCGCCTGACGCTTCCGACGGCGAGCCTCCCGAAGCCGAAACCGAGCGCCTCCACCGCCCGCTTAATGTGCGCGAGCACGCGCTCGACCGCCTTTCGCTGAGGAAAAACGTCGAGGCGACCGTCGCCACACCGCAACACGAAGTGGCGATTAACCTCGCTTTTCGCCCGCCGTGGTTGGGAGCGTGGGCGGACTCGTCAGGCACTCGTGCAAGACGCGAGTCGCCTGCAGCGTGATGCCCGGGGACTGGCTTTCGCGCGGGCCGGCCACGTTCAAGATGCGGATCGACTGTTCGCCCAGCCACGCGCGGATCGTGTCCGTGACCGCCGGCGCGTCCAGGTCGACCAGCAAACACGGCTTGTTCCGCTCGTCGGCCGTCCGCTGCGTGAGCAAGGTGCCGCCGCGCGGCGGGCCGCAGCACAGAATGAGCGTGGCGTCGGAGTCGCGGACGTTGCGCTTCGTCCGCTGGGAATAGGTGGCTGAGCTTGTTTCCGCGAGCGGGTAGCGGCTGGGAATCGGCCCGTCTTCGGCGCGGCGGCCCTTCGGGCACCAGCCGCCGCAATCGAGGCCCATCCCCAGCGCGACGTCGAGCGCGGCCCGGTCGACGCCCGTTTGCCCGCCGCTGATAATTCTCTCGACTCGCACGACCTTTGCGCCGCGCACCGAAGCCGTGCGGCGGCTCCTCACTCGGCACGTTCCTGGCCGAATGCCAGCCGCATCTGGCGGTCTTCCAGCGACTCCATTTCTTTGAAGAGCAGGCTCGGTTGGATATCGCGGTTGTTCTGATACTTCTCGCTGTGGTACTCGGTCACCTCGCCCTCGACCGTGTGATAGAAGATCTGGGCGATCTGCACGTTGGCATAAATCCGCACCGGGTGGACCGCGAACATCTCGAGCGTCCAGTAGCCGCAGAAGCCGACGTCGCCGAAGCCGGCCGTCACGTGCACGAACAGACCCAGCCGGCCAATTGAAGAACGGCCTTCGAGCATCGGCACCAGATTGTGCGTCTCGGTCCGCTCGATCGTCCGCCCCAGATAGAGCCGATTGGGATCGAGCACCAGCCCCTCGGGCGGAATCACGTGCCGCCGAAAGCGATTCGGCCGGCGCATATCGAGGACAATTTCCTCGTAGGCCAACAGCTCGTTGTGCAGCCTCAGGTTGTAGCTGTTGGGGTTGAGCTGCTCTTCCTGGAAGGGATCGATAACGATATCCCCGTTCAGCCGCGCCCGAATTTCGTTTCCGCTGAGGATCATTTTTCTGGGGCTGCGAGCGCGCCGGGGACTGTGTGTGATTTGTTAAGGCCGAAACCAAGGTAACGGCCCGAAAATCGCCTTGCAACGGGAGCACTGGCTGCCATTGAATTCGGCAACGCGCTGACCACACTCTGGCCTTCCGAAAAGGCAAAAAAGCCCCTCTGATCTCCCGATCAGAGAGGCTCGCTTTTACTTCGGCCTAAAAAGTAGTAGTCGCGGTTGGCGCCGTCAAAAGCCCCCTTTCTTCAGGCAACACTTCTTGAACTGCTTGCCAGAGCCGCAGGGGCAGCGATCGTTTCGGCCGAGCTTTTCTTCCAGCAGTTTGTCACCGCGGACGACCCGGTCGCCGCACTTGACCTGGGTTTCTGAGGGGAAACCGCGCCGTCGTTTGCTCATGGTCTCGAAAAAATGATTTTTCAAGCTGTTCGAGCGCTGTTTCCGATCCGAATGCACAATCACCGCGCTCGACGTTTGGCCGCGGCTGCCAGCACCTCGGGCAGGGGATAATCGGCCACTGGGATGCCGAGCAGTTGCAGCTCCTGCAGTCGTCGCCAGCCTCGCGTGTACAGATCCTCTCGTCGACGGACGTCGGCCCGGTCGAGATTCCCTTTGGCAAAGGGGCCTTCGACAACCACCGGCTCAAACGCCGGATCGACAATGAACTGCGCGTCGACCGGATTGCAGCGGATGTGGCGCTCGGAGGCGGAAAGCAGGGCCGTCGAGTCGATCGCGCCGGTGACAAATCGGAGATAGAGGTCGCTTTCGGTGATGTCGTGCACCTCGTCCCCGCAGACGTCGCATAGATAGCCTTGTTCGCAGCGTGCCATGGCCTCGAGTTCCCGGTCGGGTCGCTCAATTCACTCCGCTCAGCCCCAGGGCAGCAACGCGGCTCGGTGCACCACCCCCGCGTCCTGGTCGCGAAAGGCGTCGTCGATCGCCGACAGCGGATACTGGTGCGAAAGCAATTTATGAAAAGGATATCGGTCCGATCGCGTGCTCAAGAGTTCGAGCGCTTGCCGCAGACTCTCCGGCCGATACCACATCAGTCCCAAAATCGTTTTCCCACCGTGGACGAGCGCGGCGGGATTGAATTCGCAGGCCAGCCGCTGGTTGACGTTGCCGATTTCCAGATAGACGCCGCCGCTGCACAGCATCTCGATTCCCTCGGCCACGATCGCGGCCGACCCGACGAGCTCCATCACGGCGTCGGCCCCCTCGCCGTCCGTCAGCTCGCGGACCCGCGCCACGCGTGCCGCCGGTGTCTTGAATTCGTTGAGGTCGATCGTGACGTCGGCGCCGAATTCGGTCGCCAGCGCCAGACGCGACTCGATCCCATCGATCACGATCACCTGCGTCACGCCCCGTTCCTTGGCGACGGCCACCGCGTTGATGCCCAGACCCCCGGCCCCCTGAATGACGAGCGTGTCGCCCGGTCCCACACGGGCCCGCTCCAGTCCGTCGATCACCTGCGACAAGGCGCAGTTGGCTGGCCCGGCCAGCATGTCGGGCACGTTGTCCGGCACTTTGAAGACGGCTTGCGACTGCCGCACGTAATAATACTGTCCGTAGGCGGCGTTAAAGTGTGGCCGTTCCGTCGGCGGCAGGCGGTACCGCAGGCCTTGCCGGCAACGGGGTGTCGTGCCTTTGCGGCAGCTGCGACATTCGCCGCAGGGACAGAAGTACTGATACGCCACCCGATCCCTGACGCGTAGTGGCTGCCCCGCAAAGTCCTGCGTCACCCCCTCGCCGAGGGCGGCGATCCGTCCGACCATTTCGTGGCCGATCGACAGGCAGAACGGCTCCGACTGCCCGCGCGAGACGTCGTACTCGCCACGCCAAATGTGGAGGTCGCTCCCGCAGACGTTGGCCAGCCGGACTTCGACCAGGATCGTCCCGGGTTCCGGCTCCGTCACCGGGAATTCGCGCAGCTGGAAGGGCCTGCGAACGCCCGTGAATGCCGCGACGAGGCCCTTCTCGTTCATGAGTCAATGCTTCGCTTGCGCGATCCGAGCCGCCAAAAAAAGCCGATGGCCGCCGCCTGGGAACACCCGTTGAAGATTCTGCCCGAACTTGCCAGAATTGGGCACGGAATCGGGCGGGCCGATTGCCGAAAGACGGGGCGAATTTTGAAGACCGCGGTTCCGGATTACGGTTTGGGAACCGTCCGGTCTACGCAATCTTTCGCGGCTCGACCGAGTGCCTGCTCTGGTCGTCAAGCCAATCCAGAAATCCCACGAACGACGTTCCCGAATTCACTGCAAAGAATGATCGCACATGTCGCTGAATGAAGCCACCCTCTCGCGGCAGTTGGGCCGCGCTAAAGAAGATTTGACCGCCTGGAATAAGGCGCTCGAAACCAACGGCGTTCCGTCGTCCGCGCGCCGCAAGAACACGAAATGGCGCCAGCTCAACGCCGCGTACAACGCGATCCGCAACCGCCTCAAGGCGGCGGAAGCCATCCGGACGCGCGACGAGGGAGTCGCCCAGCACAAGGTCGAAAAACTGGCCGCCGCTGCCGCCGAGAAGAGCGAACCGAAGAAAGTCGCCAAGCAGCCCAAGGCCACGGCGAAGCCCAAGAAAGAAAAATCCACCGAGCCCAAAGAGAAAAAGAAAAAGGAAGACAAGAAAGAGTCCTGATCCGTCGCGGCCCGTGCTCAACACGAGCCGCGGATCCCGACTCAGACAGTGGTCGATCGACCACGCCCCGGAGAGATGACAGAGCGGCCGATTGTGCGGCACTGGAAATGCCGTGTCTCGAGAAATCGGGACCGGGGGTTCGAATCCCCCTCTCTCCGCCTTGAAGATTCACCTGTTTCGCTAAGCCATTTGATGAAAATGGCTTAGCGTTTTTCTTGCGCGTCGGATGACCTCGCCTGGTGCACAGTTGGTGCACGAATGGCGCACCAGGAGGTCATCATGTCTCGTCGACGCCGGCGCACCACCCGCAAGCGGGTCGGTCGCGTGTCTTATTACCAGCACCATGGCAGCTGGTATCTCTACTTCCGCGAGGGCACACAGCGTGTCCGTCGCCGAATCGGACCGCTGGAGGCGGAAGCAGCCCAGTTAGCCGCGGTAGGCGAAGCCGAACGTTATGGCGCCGATCAGCAGGGAGGGGACCGACTCCGCCGAGCGGCGCAGGTCCTCCAGGCCGCACTCCCGAAGCACCTGGAGGTACCGACCCGTGTGCGCGACGTCCGCGAGGAACAGCCGGCCGCCCGGCCTGAGCACGCGCGTGATCTCGCGCACCGCCGTGTCGCGCTCCGACGCGTTAGAAATGTTGTGCAGCGCCTCTTTCGTGACGATCACGTCGAAGGTGCCGTCGGCGAACGGAAGCCGGCGGGCGTCGCCGTCCTTGACCTCGACGCGCTCGGCCACCCCCTCCAGCCGGGCGTTCTCCAGCGTGGCTTCCGGCCGATTACCGGACAGGTCCTCGGCCTGCCAGATGTCCACGCCGACCGCCTTCCCGGTGGTTAGGCGCTTGGCGGCACCGATCAGGAGCAGGCCGCGGCCGCAGCCGACGTCGAGCACCGTCTCGTCGCCCCGCAGGGCGAGGCCGTCGAGCAGGCGGTCGCGCTCCCGCAGCTTTTCGACCTTGCTGCCCCAGACCATCCAGCCGGCGCCGATCAGGCACCCGATGGTGAGGCCGCTCGCCATCCTTGTCAGCGGCCAGTCGAGGAGGTACGAGACCACGGCCAGCACGAGGGCGGCGGCGCCCACGAGGATGAGGTTGCGAACCACCGTCGGCGCGTCGATGCCGTAGTTGGGGCGCTTCCGCTTGGCAGCGGTTTCGGTCATGGAGGCTCCTCCCGCGGGTGGTATTCCGGTCCGGCCGACTTTTGAGCGGGATCATAGCCGCGCCGGGGCGGCACGCCATCTCCCTCCCCAAAGGCGGCCCACGCGAATATCGTCCTGTACGTGGAAGAGGCTCGTAGACGCCGCGACAAAGGGACTGGAAGGGCGGAAGGATACCCGATCCTGGGTGTCGAATGCATCCGTTGAGCGTGTCCGACAGCGAAATCAAGGAGGAGCAACAGTAATGGCGAAAAAACGACGGAGCTTGAGTCCGACGACAATGAAATCACCCGCAGGTGCGACACCGGTTCGGAAGACTGCGGAGCCGCAGACAATGGACGGTGCCAAGCGACTTCGGGCGAGCAAGTTGCTCACGGCTGCGGCAAATCGGGACTTGAGCGACGAAGAACTGAAAGTCCTGTCGGTCGTTCAGTTGGCCGAATATGCGAGACTCCGTCACAACCGGCAGAAGGGGAAGAAGGGCGCTCCGTGAAACCTGGCACTCTGATCAATCGCCAGGTCGCGTGTCCCGGAAATGCGTGGTGTCCATCACGGAGGTTCGCCACTCCGTTCGCAACAAGTCGAAGATTTTGCGACGTGTGGTCAACTCGTGGTCGTTGTCCGGGTCAGAAATCCGCAGGATCGCTGTCAAATCGGCTTCAATACGATCGTGGATTACGGTGCCGGTCGCTCGTGCGATCAGCCGTTCGGCGTCCCGCTGAAGTTCGATTTTCATCTCTTCCCACTCTTCGGCGATTGACATCGGCCGACCTCCGTCTCAATTCTGCCGCGCTTTCTGCCCGCCTTCCACCTCATTTTTTTGGCTTCGCACTCGGCGAGCCAAAGCAAAGCGAGCCGGATGAAGGCGATCCGCCTTTCTTAGCGACGATCAACCACCCTTCTGGTCGGTCTGTTCATCCGTCCGAACAAAACGTGTTCGACAGCTCACCGAGAAATTGGCTCTCGGCGAGAGCGGATCAAACGCCCGGAAATCGGCGGCAGAATTCGAACGACTTGCGGGAGCGAGTTCAAATCCCATCGCCCCGACTGTACGAGACAACAAGCCCATTGGCGAGAACGTCGAAGGGCTTTCTTATTTCTGACTCAAGAGTTGCGCCATCGAGCCGAAAGTTCAAACAGACGATTTCCAGCAACTGGCGCTTTGCAGACACATCGGCGCTAAGCCATTTCTCTTTCAGTGTTTGCGAGAGTTCAAACACTTTCTCAGCTTGGGCAGCCTTTTCAGAGCGATTGCGGTCGCATGCCTCGACGTCGAGGCTCAAGCGGGCGAGGCGGTCTCGCAGCTCAGTGCTCTTGGCCGCAAACGTCGATTCGTCAATCTCGTCCAGCAGCCGCAGGTTGAGCAGACGGTCCCGCTGCTGCCGTAACGATGTCAATTGACGGTTCAGCTCGGCTATGCGACTTCGATCCAGGGCATCGAGGTGCTGTTTGGAAATGCTCAGGAGTTCTTGATGCTCCAAAGATTCATTGAAGCCCGTCATTTCGGCGGCTCCGCGAGGGAAAGTGGATCGCTGGTCGCGGCGCGTCGGGAAATGCGTCCGCGACGGATTGCACGACGCTGAAGGCAATGATACGGCTTGCGCCGGCTGGCCGAACATGATAGCATGTAATTCGCATCGAATTTAGTGCGAAGGAAAAGACATGCTGAACCTCGAACACGGCATCGACTCGATGACGAACTTCAAACGGCAAACCGCTGAATACCTTGAGCGGCTGCACAAAACCGGCGAGCCCGTGGTCCTCACAGTCAATGGCAAGGCCCAGGTCGTCGTCCAGGACGCAGCGGCTTACCAGAAGCTGCTCGATGCCGCGGCGAAGACCGAACGCGAGGAAACGGTGGCGGCGATTCGCGAGGGCCTGGCCGACGTCAAAGCCGGCCGGACGAAGCCCGCGAGGCCCGCGCTCAAAGCGTTGGCCAAGAAATACGGCATCGCGACGCCGGAAAAGTAACGTGAAGTATCGCGTGCGACTCGCGGCCAAGGCCGAAGCGGACGTGGACCGGGTCCTCCGCTGGTTTCACGAGCAGCAGGCCGCAATTGCCGGTGGACGCTGGTTCGCGCGTTTCATGGGGACAATCGACACGCTGGAGACTCACCCGGAACGCTGCGGCGTTGCGGATGAATCGGAAGAGCTGGGCGTCGAAATCCGTGAGCTGCTCTTTGGAAAACGCCACGGCGTCTATCGAATCCTGTTTCAAATCGACGGAAAGACCGTGCAAATCCTGCGAGTCTGGCACGGGGCGCGGGATCGCGTCTCGACCGAAGACCTGTAAACGACAACGCGCCGGCATACTTCGGCGCTCCGTGCCGTGGATTCAGAAGGCGGACGGGGCGGCCGTAATTGAAGCTGCGATGGACGCGGTGGTGTTCTAGCGCCTATTGCCGTCAGTAATAATCGGCGTTGGCGTTCAGCGAGTCGAAATAGCCGTCGAGGCCTATGCTGCATGAATCAAGGAACTTGTAGACTTTGCCCATGGTCCGCTTCAGTTTTTGGGCGTCGGGGTTTCGGGGCAGATTTTTTAGGCTCGCCTTCTTGTCGGTGCGCGTGGCGTAGCGGAACTCTTGGCCTGATTCGTCAACGGATTCAAATTCCTTGATGATGCGGGCGATCATGTTGAGGGGGTGCTTGCTGCTTTCTGGCCAGCCTTTGACGAGCGCTTTGCGAGTGTGCTTCCAAAGTTCGCCGACCTCGTGACGTGCCCCCCTTAAGCGAGTCCAGGTGCTGAGGTGATAAACTTTGGCATTCAGGACCTTTTGAGGAGGAGGGCAAGATGCCTGGGAAGCGATTTGGAGCGGAGCAGATCATTCCGAAGCTGCGGGAAGCCGAGGTGGACTTGGCTAAGGGTCTGACAGTGGCGCAGGCCTGCAAAAAAATCGGTGTGACGGAGCAGACGTACTACCGCTGGCGCAAGGAGTACGGCGGCATTCGGATGGACCAGGCCAAGCGGATGAAGGACCTGGAGAAGGAGAATGCCCGGTTGAAGCGGCTGCTGGCGGACGCCGAGCTGGACAAAGCCATTCTGCGAGAGGCGGCTTCGGGAAACTTCTGAGCCCAGCGAAGCGACGGCGAGCGGTCCAACATGTGCGCAATTCGCTGGGCCAGGTCTCCGAGCGTCGGGTGTGTCAGGTCTTGAGCCAGCCTCGATCAACCCAGCGCCGCCAACGACACGTGCCGGACGACGAACCCCGGTTGATCAAGGACATGGTGGCGCTGGCCACGCAATACGGACGGTACGGGTATCGCCGAGTGACGAAGTTGCTTCATCGAGAGGGATGGCGAGTGAATCACAAGCGGATCGAGCGTCTCTGGAGGCAAGAAGGGCTCAAAGTGCCGCAGAAACAGCCCAAACGCCGACGATTGTGGTGCAACGATGGTTCGTGCGTGCGGTTACGGCCGGCGCATCGAGATCATGTGTGGAGCTACGACTTCGTCCAGGCAAGAACGCATGACGGTCGAGCCTTTCGGATGCTGACAATCGTGGACGAGTTCACCCGGGAATGCCTGGCGATCGACGTGGCTCGGAAGTTGAGCAGTGAGGACGTTCTGGAACGACTGTCGGACTTGTTCGTTCGGCGTGATGTTCCGGATTACGTTCGTTCGGACAATGGACCGGAGTTCACGGCCAAGCGGGTGAAGGACTGGCTGGAACGAGTCGAGGTGAAGACGCTGTTCATCGAGCCAGGCAGTCCCTGGGAGAATGGCTACGTCGAGTCGTTCAACGGGAAGCTACGAGACGAGCTGCTCGATGGGGAGATCTTCGACACACTGCTGGAAGCCAAGGTACTGATCGAGCGCTGGCGTGTGGAGTACAACACGATCCGACCGCACAGTGCGTTGGGGTACAGGCCTCCGGCACCGGAAGCAATTCAGCCATGGAAATCCAACCTCGCTACGCTCGGCTGGACTTCCATGGCTGAGAAGACCGAAAAACTAACTTAACGACTGGTTCCATCCTGGGGGGCAGGTCAATCGGGGCCCCCTGCATCTTTACATCGCCCCGCAAATTGCGGACCTAAACTTCGAGTTGCCGTCGCATCGCCTTAAATGCGTCGCGGACCGTTACGAGCAAGTCCTCGCGCACATGATCGTCCGGCGGCTCCCGATCGACGACCAACTCCTGTCCTGGCACGGCAACGTGGATGCGCACGTGGAACAGGTTACCCGACCGATGGCGCCGGCGGGGTTCCTCGATGACCACATGGCAACTCGTGACGCGATCGTCGAACTCTTCCAACTTGGCAGCGTGGTCTCGGATACGGTCCTCGAGTTGTCCAGAATGCGGGACATCTCGAAATGTAATCTGAACAGGCACCTGCATGACGCCTCCTTCCGGTGTGAGCATTCAAAGGAAAGCTCTTCCACACGCAGAGGGCATGCCAATCGGCGAAATTCTCCCGATTCCTGCGGCGTAGGCCGCACGCCGCAATCGGCGAGTCCGATCCGCGAGCGGCGCGGTCGACGAGCCCTAGCATCGGTTCGCAACGCACGTGATCACCAATGTGACGATGCAATGATGCCGGGTGATTACCAATACTTCTCGAAGTGAATCGTGCCAGGATTGTGCGGCTCGTCGACGCGAAACCCGAGGCGGACCAGCACTTCGACCATTCCTATCGGCTCCGGGTAATGGACATCGCCGTCGAGAGTACGCTTTGGCAGTCCGATCATCGCTGGGGCACCGCAGAGGTAAACGTGGGTGCACAAGGGATCCAGCGGTAAGCCGATTTTCTCAACCGCCGACTCCGACGCGAAGAGGTCCTGCAAATACGTCTTTCCTACAAAACTGGGATGCGAGGGATCAACATTTTCGGTCTCGCGCGTGGTCAGCGGGACATACCGGTAGTTCAGGAAACTCCGTTCGAGGGCTCGATGAACGGAAACATATCCAAGATCGTCCCGATGGCGAACGCACGTGACGACGACGATCCTTCCAACGTGTCCGCGCGAAAGTAGCTCTGCAACCATCGCATTATGTGGCGCTTCGCCCGTCCCCGTCGCCGCAAAGATCACGTTTTCGTTTCGGTCAATCGTTTCGACGGTGTAGCGGCCGTGCGAATGCAGACCCATGTAAAGCCGGTCGCCCTCACGCAACGCAAACAACCGCGGCGTGAGCATCGGCGGGTCGTCGGACGGCTTATGAATGCAGTTGACATAGAACTCCAGGAACGGCAGGTCGTCGATCCTGGTCAACGCCCCCTTGTCGTCGAGGATCGGGCAGGAAATCGAGTAGGCCCGTCGGACCAGGGCTGCAGCAGCATGAGGATTCCGTGCTCCGCTCCGCAGGCCGTCGATACGGTCTTCCCAACATCCCAGCCCTAACAGCGTGTATTGACCGGCGAGCATCGAGGGTCGCTTCGCGTCCGAAGCAACGCGTAAAGTCATGAGATCGTCGTGAATGCGACGGATGTGGATGACTCGCGCGTTGTAATGTCGACGCCGGAGCTCGTCGCGCACTTCGGGCGTCATATTGTCCCGCCTGTCAAAGGTGCTGCGGTTTCAGGCGAACAAGATCGATCCTGCGCGGGATGAACGAGAACATGGAGCGGCTGTCAAATCTGCTTTCCGGTGAATGACGTCAGCGCTCGAAGATAATTCGCCCGTTCGTAGGCCCTTGGATCAGGACAGTGACGCCGGCTCATGCTCCCGATGAGCTGTCGGACGCATTGATATTCGTGTTCAACAAGCCAATCGGTCATCTCTCGCAGCACGACGGACACGTGTTCGGAGCCACGCAAGAGAAGTGCCGAAGCCATCATCGCGACGTCCGCTCCGGCCATCAATGCCTTGATGGCGTCGGTCGCCGAGTGAATTCCGCCGGTCGCTGCCAGCGACGCGCGAACCTGGCCGTGCAGGATCGCGATCCAACGCAGGACCAGCCGCAACTCACTCGGTTGGCTCAGTTCGAGTTCCGGTGTCACGGTCAACGTTTCAACATCGATATCCGGGTGAAGGTATCGATTGAACAGCACCAGCCCGTCGGCGCCGGCCTCGACGATGCGCCAGGAAAAATTCGCCGGTGCGCTGAAATACGGGCCGATCTTAACGGCCAAAGGGATCGAGATTGCTGACCGGACCGCCGAAATGAGATCGAGGGCGCACTGTTCGAACTCCGCGCTCGTCACTCTGAAGTTGGTTTCAACATCCAGAATGTTGAGTTCCAGCGCATCAGCGCCGCAGGACTCGATCAGGCGAGCGAAGGACTCCCACCCATTTTTCGTCGTGCCGTTGAGACTGCCGATGATCGGAATCGAGACGGCGGATTTGGCCGCTTCGATCGCGCGAAGGTAAGTTTCCGGTCCCGTATTGTAGTTGTCCATTTCGGGAAAATAATCGCGAGCCTCGCCGAAACTCTCGGCGCCGAAATCCCGGAACCGGTTGAGCTCGATCTCGTCGTGCTCGAGCTGCTCCTGAAACAGCGAGGGAAACACGGCCGCTCCGGCCCCTGCCTCTTCCAGCCGCTTCAGCACGTCGATGCGGTCGTTGATCGGAGAAGCCGAAGCCACAATCGGACTGGAAAGCGTCAGTCCGAGATACGTTGTGCTTAAATCGACCGTCACTTGAGCCCCCTCCTCAGTCGGTCACGACACGTTCGATTCCCGCCATCTGCTCGTAGAAATGCCAACGCTCGTCGATGTCCTTTTGCGCCATGCTCATCAACTGTTTCGCGCGTTCGGGGCTCGAACGGGCCAGCATGGCATACCGGGCTTCCGTCGCGGCGAATTTTTGCAGCGGGATGGTCGGTTTGCGGGAGTCGAGATGGAAGGGATGGCCCCCTTCGACGGCAGAACGCGGATCGTATCGGAACAAAGGCCAGTAGGCCGAATTCACAGCGTCCTTTTGATGCGTCATCGAAGTCGACATGTCGATTCCGTGCGCGATGCAGTGGCTGTATGCAAGAATCAGCGAGGTCCCGCCATACGATTGGGCCTCATGAAAGGCACGAATCGTTTGCAGCGGCTGCGCACCTACGGCGATCTGCGCCACATAAACGTTTCCGTAATCGACTGCAAGCATCCCCAGGTCCTTTTTCCGCGTTGGTCGTCCGTTGGCGGCAAACTTAGCGACCGCGCCGCGGGGAGTCGACTTCGAGGCCTGTCCACCCGTATTGGAGTAGACCTCAGTGTCCAGCACGAGAATGTTCACGTTCTGGCCGCTTGCCAGCACATGATCGAGACCGCCGAAGCCGATGTCATAAGCCCAGCCATCGCCTCCGATTATCCAAACGTTCTTTTGAACCAACGTGTCGGCGATCGTCAGCAAATCCCGCGCTCGCGAATTGTTGATTCGACCGAGCGCCGCCTTCAGTGCTGCGACGCGGCTTCGTTGAGCTGAAATCTCTGCTTCGGTCGTCTGAGGGGCTTCGAGCAGATCTCGAACGAGGTTGTCGCCCAGTTCCCCCGAAAGGTCTCTGAGGAGCCGCCGCGCATAGTCTTCCTGCTGGTCGAGGGCCAGCCGCATTCCCAATCCAAACTCCGCGTTGTCCTCGAAGAGGGAGTTCGACCAGGCCGGCCCGCGTCCGTCACAGTTCTGGGACCATGGGGTCGTCGGCAGATTTCCCCCGTAAATCGAAGAGCAGCCTGTCGCGTTGGCAATCACAATACGGTCGCCGAAGAGCTGCGTCAGCAGCTTCAAGTAGGGAGTTTCTCCGCAACCGGCACAGGCGCCGGAAAACTCGAAGAGTGGCTGCAAGAGCTGGCAACCCTTGACGGTGTCGACCACCGGTTTCGATCGGTCGATTTCAGGAATGCTCAAGAAGAACTCGAACCCGGTACGTTCGCGGGTCAAGCGATCCCCGACGGGCATCATGTCGATCGCCTTGTGTCTGGCGATTTCCTTGCTTCGCGCCGGGCAGACGTCGACGCACACGCCGCAGCCGGTGCAGTCATCCGGAGCAACCTGAATGGCCATCTGATGGCTGGCGAAATCCTTGCCGCTCCAAGGAATCGAGCGGAACGCGGCAGGCGCTCCACTTAGTGCGGTTGGCTCGAAGACCTTCATCCGAATGGCCGCGTGGGGACAAACGAGCGCGCACAACCCGCATTCGATGCAGATGGCAGGATCCCAGATCGGAATCTCCGTCGCGATGCTGCGCTTCTCAAAGCAGGCCGTTCCGGTCGGGAAAGTACCGTCCGGCGGAAACGCGCTGACGGGCAGCAAATCACCGTTGCCGGCAATCATGATTGACGTGACGCGTTTGACAAAGTCGGTCGCTCCCGGCGGAATGTCCTCTCGCCGCCGTTCGGTTGAGGTCGCGACGTGGGGGACTTCGACTTCGTGCAGTTCTTGAAGAGCCCCGTCGATGGCAGCGAAGTTCCGTTTGAGGACGGTCTCTCCCCGCTTTGCAAATGTCGAGCGTGCGGCGGCTTTAATGGCCTCCACCGCTTGTTCTCGAGGAAGAACGTTCGCCAAGGCAAAAAAACATGTCTGCAGGACGGTATTGATCCGCTGTCCAAGGCCGGCCTCGGCGGCCACCTTGTAGCCGTCCACGACAAAAAACCGCAGCCGCTTTTCGATGAGCTGCTGCTGCACTTCGGCGGGCAAACGGTCCCAGACGTCGTTTGGACCGAACGGGCTGTTCAACAGGAAGATCGCCCCTGGCTCCGCGATCGACAGCACGTCCATCCGATCCAGCAACGAGAACTGGTGACAGGCGACAAAATTGGCTTGCTGGATGAGGTAGGTCGATCGGATTGGCTTTGGGCTGAAGCGCAGGTGCGAGACCGTCACCGAGCCCGATTTCTTCGAGTCGTAAACGAAATACCCCTGTGCGAAAAGATCCGTCTCCTCACCGATGATCTTCACGGTGTTCTTGGTGGCTCCGACCGTGCCGTCGCTCCCCAAGCCGTAGAACACGGCCCGCGACACGTCGCTGGGTTCCCGATGAGCGGCCGCGTCCCAACGCAGGCTCAAATGCGTCACATCGTCGACGATGCCGATCGTGAAATGCCGTTTGGCATCGGCGCGTTCCAATTCCCGATAAACCGCCAGCACCATCGCCGGCGTGAACTCTTTCGACGAGAGGCCATAACGGCCGCCGATGACGCTGGGAAGGGTGCCCTGTGTCCATGCTTCGGACAACGCAGTGACCACGTCCTGATACAGCGGCTCACCCAGGGCGCCCGGCTCCTTCGTCCGGTCGAGGACCGCCAGCTTGCGGACGGTCGGTGGGAGGGCCGCGACGAAGGCCTCCGCCGAGAAGGGTCGGAACAGACGCACCTTCAAAAGCCCGACCTTTTCGCCGCCACGCACGAGCGACTCGACGGCCTCTTCGACGGCGCCGGCACCCGATCCCATCAACACAATCACGCGTTCTGCGTCCGGCGCACCGACAAACTCGAACAAACGATACGGTCGTCCCGTCAGATCGGCGAAATGATCCATCGCTTTGGCGACGATGCCCGGCATAGCATGATGGAACGGGTTTGACGCCTCGCGCGCCTGGAAAAAGACATCGGGGTTCTGCGCGGAGCCGCGGAGAACAGGTCGATCGGGGCTCAGCGATCTCATGCGGTGTGCTTCTACCTGCTCCGGCTGGAGCATTGATCGGATCACGTCCTCTCCGATCGGGACAATCTTCGCCATCTCGTGCGAAGTGCGGAATCCGTCGAAGAAATGCAGCACGGGAACGCGAGACTCAAGCGACGCGCACTGGGCGATCAGTGCGAAATCGTGAGCCTCCTGCACGCTTGACGCGCAGAGCAATGCCCAGCCCGTGCTACGGACCGCCATTACGTCGCTGTGATCGCCGAAGATCGACAGGGCATGCGTCGCGACCGATCGGGCCGCAACATGGAAGACTGTCGGCGTCAACTCGCCGGCAATCTTGAACATGTTCGGGATCATCAACAACAGGCCCTGCGATGCTGTAAACGTCGTCGTCAGTGCGCCGGCTTGAAGGGAACCGTGGACGGCCCCCGCCGCACCTGCTTCGCTTTGCATTTCGACGACTCGGGGAATGGTCCCGAACATGTTCATGCGGCCCGCGGCCGACCACTCGTCTGAGTGCTCCCCCATGGGAGATGCCGGGGTAATGGGATAGATCGCAATGACCTCGTTGGTCCAATGCGCGATCATCGCAGCCGCTTCATTGCCGTCGACGGTAATCCACTTGGTCGTCAACTCCAAACCTCCGTCAATCACCCGCGATCGGTAAAGGATCCCAATGCAGGTTCCATTCCAGGCGGTATGGAGAAGGACGTTCAAACCGCGGACATAAGGAGCGTTCGGCTCACTTTGCTTGGAAAAAGTCAATGGACATCAGTGGTCCACTGTTCGTATCGCCACAATCGAAAACCGATTTGCGAGCACGGTGCCTCACACGACCGCACAAAAGTGCGCGGATTCGCACACCATTCGATCCTGAGGGCAGACGCAAATTTGTAAGCCGCTGGGCACCGAGACAAACCGCTTCGAACCCAAAAATGTCGGATTGATTCGGGCGTTTTCAATTTGAGATTCCGGCGCAATGTCGGGCGTCGAGGGCTCGCGAGTTTCGTTCCTCAGCTGGAACGTCCCGAATTCGACGAGTTTCTGAAACTCGATCCCTGGCTATTCGCATTCGTGACTGTTCGGGATCGGACAAAGCGCACGATGGCGAGCGCCACCTCCCGTATTAGGGTGGTTTTGGGCGTGTCCGGGAAACCGTCACCCGACGCCTTCGATCGCTTCACGACCCGCGAGTCTGCGATACGCTAACTCCAAGGTGCCGCAAAACCCTCGTTGGCACGCCAAGCGCGCGGAAGCGATTTCAAGAAGACCCGCGCCAGCGACTGGCGATCTCCGTCTCCAACCCTGGTGTGATCTGGACCCCAGTCACTGTGGGAATGTCCGCACGGGGCGGAAAATTGAGGACATTGAGAGATCGACCTTCTCGCACGCGACTGGAAGATGGTCCTCGTGGAGGCTGATCAAATAACAAGCCGCCGCTCAATGACCGCATGTCCCGACGCTTTGCCGCCTGGCGAGGCCACTTTGGAAAGCAGAGGGGGTAAATTAAAACGTCACGTCTGGCACGATGTTCTGCTCGCCCATTGGCGGACGGACGTAGGTCTCGTCATGGATTCTGCGCGTTGGCAACGTCAGCAGCGGAGGTGTGGCGTCCTCATAAGGAATCTTGCTGAGAAGATGTGCGATACAGTTCAGCCGTACGCGCCGCTTGTCGTCGGCCTCGACCGTGTACCAGGGCGATTGTTTGATATCCGTGTGACGGAACATCTCATCCTTGGCCTTCGAGAATTCATTCCACTTCTCCCGTCCTTGAATGTCCATCTCGCTGAGCTTCCAACGTCGAGCCGGATTGCCGGCCCGGTCACGAAAACGCCGCTCCTGCTCCTCGTCGCTGACCGAGAACCAATATTTGAGCAGGATGATGCCTGAATTGATGAGCATTCGCTCGAATTCCGGGCATGAGCGTAAGAACTCGACGTAATCCTGCTCCGTGCAGAACCCCATGACGTGCTCGACTCCGGCTCGGTTGTACCAGCTTCGGTCGAATAGGACGATTTCGCCTGCAGCCGGGAGGTGGGCCACGTAACGCTGGTAGTACCACTGCGTCTTTTCGATATCGGACGGCTTGCCGAGCGCCACGATTCGGCTGCCACGGGGATTAAGCGGTTCGGCGATGCTCTTGATCGCGCCACCTTTACCGGCAGCGTCTCGGCCCTCGAAAAGAACGACCAGCTTCCGTCCGTTCGCTTTGACCCAATACAGCATCTTGACCAATTCCATGTGCAGTTCATCGAGCCTGGTTTCGTAGTCCTTACGTCTCAGTTTCTCCGCCGGACTTGATCGTTCTGCGGTGTCGATTCCACCTGCTTGCCTCTTGTGTTTCTTGCTCATGGTTTGTTCCCGGGTCGCCGGTGCTCAAGCAGAACCGAAGGGTATCGTCGGCACAAACGTCGAGGGCGCGGGACCTAGCCGACATTCAGCAACGCCAATGCCGATATGCCGACTATTATTTGTGCGGTCTCGCGAGTTTCACGGCCGCGTGATCGCGAGTCATTGACACACCGGCGCTCAATTTTCAGCCCACGGCGGTCGGGCCGTTGACGGCATTGTTGCGACGCCGAGCTTTTCCATAACAACAAGGCGCGTCGCGTCGGCAAGCTGCGGCCACAACGAAGCACGTCCCGGAAAGACGCTAAGCAGGTTCCACAGTCGAGGCGGCTCTCGTTCGTGATCGATTACCGTCGGCATCGGAGCAAGTCCGGGCTCCACTTGATCAACGTGCATCGCTTGAACCGTTGTACCGGCCCATTCGATAACGTCGTGCCCTTCGCGGCGGAACTGAGGAAACAGCTGGCCAACGAGCGCCCAGATCCGTTCGACCTCGGAGGGTACAGCCATTTGCCCCGCGGTCAACGACATAGGCAACCATCGGCTGGACCCAAAGATCGAAACGCCCCGGTGCGGAACGTGGTTGAATCCGTCCATGTCGACCACGCAAAATGGCACGTCGAGCAGTTCCGGTCGGACGGCCAAACAATGACTCTTGAGGGCCACTCGGGTGTATTCGGTTTGTCGAATTGCCCTGGGCCGATCGTTGCCCGGCCACAGTCCGAATCCACCCAGGTTGGCCGCAAGGATCACAAGGCGGGCCGTAATTTCTTCCCCGTTGGCCGTGACAACGCCCTGTACACGATCGCCGTTAATCAACAACCCGCGAACTGGCGTTTCGGTCCGGATTTCCACCCCCGACTGCTGGGCAGTTGACCCGAGGCGTTCCAGAAGGATCTCGGGGCGAAACGCACGGTCCGGAAGGCGGAATGCGCGCTGGACGAACGGCCCCGATACTCCGTCCAGGACCTCTCGCGCAACGTTCACCGGGATTTCTTCAAACGGAATACCGGCCGCTGTCCATGTGTCCGTCCAATGAGATGTGCTCGTCTCAGAGGAGGAGACAATATAAATCATCGGTTCGGTCGCCGGCTCCAGGCAATCGGGGCAGAAGCGAATCGTCTGCTGCAGCGACTCGTAGCAGAGCCGCGCGAGATTCTGCTGCGTTGGTGCGAACCAGGCGCCGCTGTAAAGCCAGCCCTGGCTTCTCGTGGATGCGCCCTGTCCCAAACGCGAGGCTTCCAAGAGTGTTACGGCGATACCTGCCTGGCCGAGCCGGACCGCCACCGATAGACCGGCGATTCCGCCCCCGACGATCACAACCCGGCGCGATGTATGGTCACTGTGCATTGCCATGGCCGCCTCTTTCCTATTCGCGGCAAGTCGGACGTGTTCACGCCCAGGCCCCATCGTAGAGACGATTCCGAGCAATCGCCAGCCGTCACCAAGGATGGAGTGCGGTGTTCGAGGTTCGCGCTGCGGACCGTCCGAACAACAAATGTGAGCCCAGGTGTGGCTCTGAGCCGTTGTGGGAGAGGAAAAATCGTTGATGCGGCCTTACCGCTCAGCCGGGAGATTGTCGACAAACGCGGCCAGCTCTCCGACCGAGACATCCAGTTGGCCCGACAAGCCGGACTGACCGACGGAGAAATCGCCGAGGTTGCGAACGTCGTGCTCAACATCGTCACCAACTACTTCAATATCGTCGCCGGGACCGACGTGGACTTCCCGGCGGCACCCAAGTTGTGACTGGCCGTCGACAGGCCATAATCGCAAACAGCAAGTTGTGACCGACGATCCTGCGATTGCCGCTTTTGCCTGGTGCAGAACGCGAAATGCTCAACGGATCGATCAGAACCAATAAATCATGACATCTCCAGTCCAGTTACGACCGCGGTTCACCGTCGAATGGGTCGTTTGATGCAACGTCCGAGAAACGTTTGAGATTATGGGACAACCGCGGCGCGTGACCACAGAACTCTTCTGCGGCAGCTGAATGCCCCTGGCCGACATTCGAGCCGCATCGCACACCGGATCGATGGCCTCTTTGATCGATCGTTTACATCCCGGTCCCCAAGATCACAAAGGCAGCCCAGAGGCGTGGGCTGGTCGTTTGGGACGTCGACGTACGTTCGCCGTCGTCCACCAGCTTGACTGTTTTGCCGAAGTTTGTGCCATGCGGCGTTCGCGCAATTCCGGGCGCAGTCCGGCCTGGCGTCCAAATCGGCGGCTCGAATGAGTCATCGCTAAAGGCCTTCGAGATTAGCGATTCAGTTCGGCATCCCCAGCATCATCTTCAGATTCACCGGCTTGCCGGCGCGGAGGGCGGTGATTTCGTTGCTGGCGCTGAAGCGGCGGAGGGCCAGGTCGAATTCGTCGAGGCCGGGGCTTTTGCGGTTGCTGAATTCGAGAGGCGATGATTTCGGATTGCTAGGCGAAGCTCCCGACAGCTTACGCTGTCGGCTCGCCGGGTCGGTCGGTTGTCGATTCTTTTTGCCTCGTTCGCAGGCTACCGGAGCTGATTTCCCAGCGTTCGCTTGGCATTCGATACGGATCAGCGCACAAGGACGACGACAGAGCGGGCCGCCACCTCATACTGGTCTGACGTAACCTTGGTCTCGTCCCCCAGTTCCGAGATGTCAAGCGGGGAAGTCCTGGCCGTGTCGATGCTACGCTTCCATTCGCCGGGCGACCCTTCCTGGATCCGGAATGAGAGAGGCTCCCAATAAGCGTTGATCATGACATAAAGATCCCGATCGCCCAGCGAGTCGCCCTTGAGGCAATAGGCAAGACTGTGCGATTCGGGCGACATATCGACGGCGCCATCGGTTCCGTACCAGTGGACGTCTTCGCGCCAATAGCCGCTGCGGCAGATTGAGGGGTGCGCGTTCCGGAAGGCGATCATTTTCTTGAAGAAGCGCACCACGTCGGCATGTTTCTTCAGGCGAGTCCAGTCGAGCCACGTGGTTTTGTTGTCCTGGTTATACGGATTGTTGTTGCCTCCTTGCGTCTGGAGGAACTCGTCTCCCGCTCGAAACATCGCAATACCGTTGGCCAGGAACAGCAGGCAGCAGAAGTTCTTCGCCTGGCGCACGCGCAGCGCCATCACGTCGGCGGGGACGTCGTC
Organism: uncultured Planctomycetaceae bacterium; assembly: GCA_963800135.1. GTDB lineage: Bacteria > Planctomycetota > Planctomycetia > Planctomycetales > Planctomycetaceae > DASPSM01. Next base: position 121,204 of record CAWCZR010000006.1, read on the forward strand.
GTCTCCTTCCCATCCGCAATTCCAACTGAAGTTCTCGGCGGTGCCGTCAGTATTGTCTTCTCCGTTGGCCTCGTTGTGACGTCCGTTGTAGGCCACCAGGTCGTAAAGCGTGAAGCCGTCGTGCGCGGTCACGTAGTTGATGCTGTAGAAGGGGCGGCAGGCTTCGCGAACCGTATCTGGAAACAAATCGTCGCTCCCATACAGCCGGCGCATCACGGATGGAACCGTGTCTGCATCCCCCTTCACGAAACGCCGGACATCGTCTCGAAAACGACCGTTCCACTGATGCCAGAACTGCCCCGGGAAATGTGCTCCCAACTGGTAGAGCCCGGCTGCATCCCAAGGCTCGGCAATCAGGTGCACGTTGCCCAAGACGGGATCTGTGCGGATGGCGGTGATCAGCGGGGAGTCGCTGGTATCAATCGACCCGTCCTCGGCACGGGTGAAGATGGACGCAAGATCAAAGCGAAAGCCATCAACGTGCATCTCGGTGACCCAGTACCGGAGGCTTTCAACAATCAGCGCCCGCACGTTTGGGTTGGCGCAATCGAACGTGTTGCCAGTTCCCGAGAAATTGGCGTAGGGGGCCGCCCTGTTGCCGGTCATGATGTAGTAGCTGCTGTTGTCGATCCCCTTAAAGCTGTAGGTCGGACCCCGCTGATCTCCCTCGGTGGTGTGGTTGTAAACCACGTCAAGAATCACTTCGATTCCCGCCACATGCAGGGCACGGACCATTTCGCGGAATTCGTCGCGGACGCGCTCTTGATTCGCGGCAAACTGCCGATGCGGCGCAAAGAAATTGAGCGTCATGTACCCCCAAATACTGCCGTCTTGCGGATCGAACTGATGCACCGGCATCAGCTCGACGACGGTGATTCCGAGCTCCTTCAGGTAGGGAATCTTTTCGATGAGTCCCGCAAAGGTGCCCCGCGCTGGCAGAGACGCCACTCGTAGGACTCTGAGTGAATCCCCGGACATGCAATTCGTAGACGACGGCGTCCGCCCGGTAGCGCCCAAGGGGTCGTTTGGTCCACGCAAAAGGCGTCTCGTGCCCAACCAGCACGCCGAGCGGCGCCGCGCCCTCATTCGATCCGGGACGCTCGGCCCGGCGGCGGTCGAAAGCAGGCGGGAAATAGACTTCCCGTGCATAAGGATCGAGAAGGATTTTCTGCGGATCGAAGGCGTGTCGAGAGGCCGGGCCGTCGGGCAGCGGGCCGTCAACCCGCCAGGCGTAATACCGCGCACCGTGCACGGCCGGGCCGGGAATTCGGCAGAACCAGATATCGCGCAATTTTTGAGTGAGCGGATCCAACCGCAACTGAAACAGGGGCGTTGCCAGGTCGTCGTGGCAATAAAGCAAGAGCGTCACGCACGAAGCGTTCTCGGAGATCAGCGAGAAGTTGTGAGCCTGCTCCGCGTCGATCCAGGTATGTCCGAGGAGAAACGGACTTCCTTCGACCGTAAACCACTGCAGCTCCTCAGGCATCGTCGGCTTCTCCCATCATTGATCGGGTCCAAGGCAATGCCTGCTCGGCGAATGTTGATCCATCAAGCGGGACGAGCAAATTACGAAACATGAGAGATCCACGGGTGGCCCGTGCGGCGATGTCGACGTGTCAAGGTCATCGAGCTTTAGAGCTCAGTCCATCTTGCCGCAGGGGAGGCTCAGATCTCCTGACTTAACGCCTTCAAAGCCACGGCCAGTCTGGCCATGGCCCGATGATGATGCCTCTTGAGTCGTTCGTGCGCCGCTCCCATATGCTCGTGCTTCTCAGCTTCCTTGCTTTGGCGTCGGCCATGCGCGCTTCAATCTCGCAGGCCCTGGGCCGCTCGGAACGATCCAATTCCGCGATCAGATGCTCATGGTCCACAACACTTTCCTCGTGGCGGTCGATTGAGGCGGCGTGATCCTTCAACCCCGACACCTCCGCACCGAGGGAGTTTTCAAGATCGGCAAAAAGCTTGGCCCGCTCCTTCTGCCATTCCTCGATGTTCATCCCGCCACATTCTGACGTCGTTTTGCCAATCCGGTGCGCAGAACAGCACGCCGAAATACGTATGAGTATCTATGAAGGCCGGGCCTCCTAGGCATAAGAGGCGTTTGAGACGATGTTTGTCGGTGTGAATATGTCTCGGACGACTTCCCCAACTCAGGAGACCGGCATGAAGATCCTTGCGATCGATCTCGGAAAGAGCAAGAGCGTCGCATGTGCCTATTCCGTTGAGACCGCGGAATCGCGGTTTCACAAGGTGGGCACAAGTCCGGGGCAGCTGCATGAATTGATCCTCAAGGTGCGACCTGATCGAATTGTCATTGAAGTCTGCTCCGCAGCCGGATGGGTGGCGGACCTGGTGGGGACAATAGGAATTGAGTTGCAGGTCGCCAATACGGCCGCTCCCGCCTGGCGTTGGAGCAATACCAAGCGGAAGACCGATCGCGATGATGCGTTGCGTCTGGCCCAACTGTCGGCCCTTGAACAACTTCCCCGGGTCACGATTCCCAAACGGGACGTCCGCCAATGGCGAGCCTTGATCCGTTACCGTCATCACTTGGTCAGGCGTCGAACGCAACTTCGAAATCGCATACGGGCGTTGTTTGATCGGGAGGGGCTGACACTGCCCACGGGCAAGCAGTGCTGGACGAATGCCGGGATAGCGATGCTGCGTGAGTGGGCGCGATCCTTGGACGAGGTGCCAGACCAGGAACTGTGGCGAGGAGAATTGGCATGTGAACTCGAGATTCTTCAGATGGCTGAGCTACTCATTGCTCGCGTTGAGGCCAAGCTCGACAGGCTGGCCGAAGCAAATACCGCTTGTCAGTTATTGCGGTCGATTCCGGGCGTGGGTCCCCGGTTGGCGGAGATCGTCGTCGCGGTCCTTGATGACGCAAGACGATTTCAGAAAGGCAAGCAGGTCGGCTCATATGCGGGGCTGACGCCGCGGCAGTATCAGTCGGGCGATTGCGATCGCCAGGGAAGAATCAGCCACCAAGGAAATCCACTACTGCGTTCATTGCTGGTGGAAGTGAGCTGGGTTGGACTGCAACACAATCCCTGGATGCGAGCCGTCTACGAACAGGTTCGTCGTGGCAGCCCAACCAGGAAGAAGATCGCCATTGTGGCTGTGGCCCGCAGGCTACTCATCCGTTGCTGGGCGATGTTGCGTGACGGAGTTCCGTGGCGTCCTCCCAATACGGAACCCATTCCAAGTCGCACATGTGGAGTGGTCGGCGCACACTGACGCACCTCAACGAGACGGAGCTAGAGCCCAAAGTTGATGTTTGTGTTGAGAGGAATCGACGACAGCTCGACCGGATTCGAGGCCCTTAAGCCTGCGTATGAGAATGGGCGTCGTCGCATAAACAAATGAGCCCGTCCATTCACGGCGCCAGCGCCGGTCGGCAGCTCGGATAGAAGAATGAACCAATCAACCAACACGCTGCAGGGGATCTGGTCGGCTCCGCTCCGAGATCGACGGGAGTCTCTGCGCTGTGTCGCCCAGATTTGAAACTTGCACTTGACGGCCCGGCCTCATAGAAGTTTCCGGTGCCCGGCAAAGCATCATTTATCGGTGGTTTTATGCAACGTCCGAGAAACGCCCGAGATTATGGGACTGCCGCGCGTGACCACAGAACTTCTGCAGCGCTAGCTGAAAGCCCCGCGCCCGGCATTCCAGTCGCCTCGCACGCAGGTTCGATGGGCATTTTTGAAGTCGGGACCATCGCCTCGGAAAATGTCGGTTCAACACCATTCTGCCGACGCGAGGCGAGCTTCCGTGACGCCGGAACCCGACGCTACGGCAGCAATCCATAGAGAAAAAGCACCGGCAGGCCGATCAAAAACAACCATCCGACTGCGTCGATCAAGAGCGGCGGAGAGTCTTTCAAGACGCCGCGATCGAATCCGATGACACTCAGTCCTTCGCGAAACCAGATCATTAACAAGCCCGGCAGCGTGAGGAGCACCGCGGACCCCGCCACAATTCCGCGATTTCGAGAGACACATGAGAGGATCACTGCCACTCCAATCTGTGCGACAGCGATGGCAAGGGCGATGATCCGTTCCTTCGTCAACTTCGCGACCTCCATTGAGCTGTCCTTCACGAATTAGGCCGACTCTACTCGAAGGAAGAGACCCTGCATCTCACGACCTTGTGCCGAGGCCCGGCCGCGCGTCGACAGCTTGTTTCTGCAGTTTCAAAAGGCTGGCGAGCGATTAGTGCTTGGGTAGTCGACGGCATCATGGGTTCACCCGCCGTGATGATGCCGCTCTCCGATTGGGCCCTCGTCATGCACCTTGACATCGCCCCGCAAATTGCGGACGTAGTCCTCGAGTTGTCGTCGCATCGCCTTAAATGCGTCGCGGACGGCGACAAGCAAGTCCTCGCGAGCATGATCGTCCGGAGGCTTCCAATCGACGACCAACTCCTGTCCCGGAACGGCAACGTGGATGCGCACGTGGAACAGGTTACCTGACCGATGGTGCCGGTGCGGTTCTTCAATGACCACGTGGCAACTCGTGATGCGATCGTAGAATTCCTCCAACCTGGCTGCGTGTTCTCGGATGCGCTCATCGAGGTGTCCAGAATGCGGGACATCTCGAAATGTAATCTGAACGGGCACTTGCATGACGCCTCCTTCCGGCCTGAGCATTCAACGCAAAGTTTGTCCTTACGCAGGGGGCATGCCAATCGGCGACGTTTATTCCAATTCCTGCGGCGTAGGCCGCACGCCGCAATCAGCAGGGCAGATCCGCGGGTGCCGCAGTCAACTAGCCTTCGCGCATCGGTTCGTTTTGACACGCAGCGCGCGGATCCGCACGCCTCGCGGGCCTCCAACTGGGCGCAAAAAGGCACGAGCGAGATCCGCCGGCGGCTTTCTCCGTGAAACCACCCCAATTTTCGCGGGACGAGAGACGCAATTGGCAGATTCGAGCAGACTGAAACGAGAACCTCCGGGCAGCAACTCCGGACGTTCCCCGCCGGGGGGAACGAGGCGATCGTGCGCTGACAATCGAGTCTCCCACATCTCGAGCTCAGCCCTTCTGCAGCGCCCATTGCGCGGCATCGCGGGCGAGCTGGGCAGCGTTTTCCAATTTGAGCTTCTGCTTGATGCGCCGCTTATGGGTCTCGACTGTTTTGGCTCCGATATGCAGTTTCCGCGCGATTTGCTCCAACGTCAGGCCGTTGCCGATCATTCGGAAAACCTCCAGCTCACGGTCGGAGAGGACATCGACGACTGGCTGCTCGACCTTGTCACGTCCCCCGATCAGGCGACGCGCAACGCGATCCAACATCCGGTCACTGAGATAGACCTTTCCGTCGAGGACTTGACCTGCCCCCCAGGATGGAACCAGTCGTTAAGTTAGTTTTTCGGTCTTCTCAGCCATGGAAGTCCAGCCGAGCGTAGCGAGGTTGGATTTCCATGGCTGAATTGCTTCCGGTGCCGGAGGCCTGTACCCCAACGCACTGTGCGGTCGGATCGTGTTGTACTCCACACGCCAGCGCTCGATCAGTACCTTGGCTTCCAGCAGTGTGTCGAAGATCTCCCCATCGAGCAGCTCGTCTCGTAGCTTCCCGTTGAACGACTCGACGTAGCCATTCTCCCAGGGACTGCCTGGCTCGATGAACAGCGTCTTCACCTCGACTCGTTCCAGCCAGTCCTTCACCCGCTTGGCCGTGAACTCCGGTCCATTGTCCGAACGAACGTAATCCGGAACATCACGCCGAACGAACAAGTCCGACAGTCGTTCCAGAACGTCCTCACTGCTCAACTTCCGAGCCACGTCGATCGCCAGGCATTCCCGGGTGAACTCGTCCACGATTGTCAGCATCCGAAAGGCTCGACCGTCATGCGTTCTTGCCTGGACGAAGTCGTAGCTCCACACATGATCTCGATGCGCCGGCCGTAACCGCACGCACGAACCATCGTTGCACCACAATCGTCGGCGTTTGGGCTGTTTCTGCGGCACTTTGAGCCCTTCTTGCCTCCAGAGACGCTCGATCCGCTTGTGATTCACTCGCCATCCCTCTCGATGAAGCAACTTCGTCACTCGGCGATACCCGTACCGTCCGTATTGCGTGGCCAGCGCCACCATGTCCTTGATCAACCGGGGTTCGTCGTCCGGCACGTGTCGTTGGCGGCGCTGGGTTGATCGAGGCTGGCTCAAGACCTGACACACCCGACGCTCGGAGACCTGGCCCAGCGAATTGCGCACATGTTGGACCGCTCGCCGTCGCTTCGCTGGGCTCAGAAGTTTCCCGAAGCCGCCTCTCGCAGAATGGCTTTGTCCAGCTCGGCGTCCGCCAGCAGCCGCTTCAACCGGGCATTCTCCTTCTCCAGGTCCTTCATCCGCTTGGCCTGGTCCATCCGAATGCCGCCGTACTCCTTGCGCCAGCGGTAGTACGTCTGCTCCGTCACACCGATTTTTTTGCAGGCCTGCGCCACTGTCAGACCCTTAGCCAAGTCCACCTCGGCTTCCCGCAGCTTCGGAATGATCTGCTCCGCTCCAAATCGCTTCCCAGGCATCTTGCCCTCCTCCTCAAAAGGTCCTGAATGCCAAAGTTTATCACCTCAGCACCTGGACTCGCTTAAGGGGGGCACGTCAGTACAGGGAACAGGCCAGCATCCGGATCGATCGATCGTGTGCCTTAATGCGACGAATCAGATCGAGCAGAGGCGCGAGTCGACGACGCGGTGGTCCTGTGAAACTCTTTCCTCGAGCCCACAATCGTTGGCTGCGGTTTAGCGCCGGCAGCACTGGCGACATATTTGCCGGCCTCTCTTCGGCTGACCTGCCGCTTCTGGCGACACTTGCGCTGGGTGGGCTGCCGCTGGTTCTGAACCTTTTGTGGAAAGTGATTCACCTTGAATTCGGCTCCGACCTGTTGGCAGGCATCTCAATTGTGACGTCAGTAATTCTCGGTGAGTATCTGGGCGGCGCGCTCGTGGTGCTGATGCTCTCGGGCGGGGAAGCTCTGGAAGGGTACGCAGTTCGAAATGCTTCGTCCGTGCTCACGGCACTGGCCAAGCGGATGCCATCGATCGCTCATCGGCGGACCGATGGCCATATGGAAGACATCCCCGTTGCGGACGTGGGGATTGGCGACGTCGTTGTCGTCTTTCCGCACGAGGCGTGTCCGATCGACGGCACGGTCATGGACGGCCACGGAGTCATGGACGAGTCGTACCTCACTGGCGAACCGTACCAGATTTCCAAAGCACCAGGAGCCCAGGTCCTTTCCGGGGCCGTCAATGGTGAAGCGGCTTTGACAGTCCGTGCCGACCGGCGGGCCGTCGATTCTCGATACGCCAAGATCATGCAGGTCATGCGTGATTCGGAGCAGCGGCGGCCGCGCATGCGGCGTTTGGGCGATCAACTCGGCGCGATCTACACGCCGATGGCCCTTTCCATTGCTGTTGCGGCCTGGGTCTTAAGTGGAGTATCGCGGCGATTCCTCGCGGTGCTTGTTGTGGCGACGCCCTGCCCGTTGTTGATCGCCATTCCGGTGGCCATCATTGGCGCGATCTCCTTGGCGGCGCGGCGCGGAATCATTATCAAAGACCCCGCTGTGCTCGAGAGGATCGAAATGTGCAGGACGGCCATCTTCGACAAGACCGGAACGCTCACATACGGCGTTCCGAAGCTGACCGAAACGATCGCCGTGCCGGGTCACACTCCTGACGAAGTCCTTCGCCTGGCGGCAAGCGTCGAGCGATATTCGAAACATCCCCTGGCATTGGCAATCGTCGAGGCCGCACAAGACCAAAAGCTTGTGCCTTACGAAGCGACGAAGATCAGCGAACGCCCCGGCGAGGGACTCCGCGGCACAGTCAATGGCGTCCGTGTTCGCCTCACCAGCCGGAAGAGCCTTCTCGAACAGCAACCAGAAATCGCCCGTGTGTGTCCCGAAGCCTGCGGCGGCTTGGAGTGTGCCGTGTTGCTCGACGACTGCTTCGCCGGAGTCTTGCGGTTTCGGGACGAGCCGCGGAGCGAAGGCCTTTCGTTCGTGAATCATCTCGGCCCAAAGTACCGTTTTGCACGCGTTCTGCTCGTGTCTGGTGATCGCGAATCGGAAGTGCGGTACCTGGCGAACCGAGTCGGAATCCAAGACGTGTTTTTCGGTCAAAGCCCCGAACAAAAGCTCGAGCTGGTTCGGCAAGAGTCAAAGCGAGCCAACACTCTCTTCCTCGGCGACGGCATCAACGACTCGCCGGCACTCACTGCCGCCACCGTTGGATTGGCCTTTGGGTCCAAGAGCGACGTGACCGCGGAGGCCGCCGGCGCCGTTATCCTGGATACATCATTGGAGAAAGTCGATGAATTCTTTCACATCGGTCGCCGCATGCGCAAGATCGCGTTGCAGAGCGAGATCGGGGGGATGGCTCTCAGCGCAGTCGGCATGTCTTTCGCCGCGGCCGGCGCGCTTCCGCCTGTTGCTGGCGCGATCATCCAGGAGATCATCGACGTGGCCGCGGTCCTCAACGCCCTGCGGGTGGCTTGGAGCCCGCCCTCGTTAACCGATTATTCGGACTCGATTTAATGCCGCACCGATGGCAGCTTAAGCGGCAATCACCGACGGGACCATCGCGGATATCTCTAATACCTTGAGCGAGAACCGCGCAGCCGACTACTGGGGAGCGATGTTGTCCAGAGCCTCGGCTTGAGCCGGCGGAGCTTTCGGCGTTTCCGTTTGCTCTCGCAGCTCTTGGATCGGTTGCGAGAAGTAGAACCGCTTCGGCGTGGGATCGACCGGTGCGGTCGGCGGCGGCACGTCGTTCCAGCGACGCAGGAACTCCATGAGTTTGGCGTATTCCTTGCCCGTCAGATTGGCCCGGACCCGCATATGAGCCGCGATGTTCCGGAATTGGGCGTAAGGGCGCTCCGCCAGGCTCGGAGGATTGTGACACATGATGCAGTACATCGCGAAGACCTGGCCGCCCGTGAGAGAATCTTCGTAGGATTGGCAGGCTTCAGCTTCCTTGGCCGGAGAGGGGATTCGGCCCGGTGCTGGGCCGCGTGCGTAGTCGGAGGTGTCGACTGCCGTGTTGTGACAGCCGGCCGATCCTAAAAGGATTCCGGCCAGAACAACGAAACTGCTCGGCGTTCGGCGGTATCTCATGCTAAGCATGGCACCAGTCTCACTCTATGTTTCTCTGACGCAACCGCCTGATCCTCGACTCGTCCTGCCCCAGTTTCCCGGCATCGGCGGGTGGGTCCTCAACCGTTCGCCGGTCACCACCCCCACGCCAGCTCGGACATCAAATTGTTGTCGTGCAGCGAGTTGCCGGGCTCCGTGTTGATTTGATAGGCGACTTTCAGTTCCATCCGCTGATAGAAGTAATAGTTAATGCCAAATTCGTTCTGATAGCGGGGAACCGGAACGTCGATCGGGGTGTCGTAGTCCGACACAGCGACACTGGCCGGATTGATCCCGTGGAAATCGGCCCAGCTAAATCGATAGACGAACTCAGTGTTACGCAGGTATTTGTTGCGAGCGTCGTAGGGCCGATAAGCGAGTTGGGCATACAGGCCCTCGCGTGTGATATTGCTCTGTGCGATGGTGGCGCCGGTAACGGCGCTCGTGACCGATGAGGGCGCTTGCTGATAAGTTGTGCCATATTCGAACCGCGCGTCCCAATTGCCCTTGCGGTAATTGAGGTCCAAGGCCCAAAGGGTCATCGACAGACCTGTGAATCCGACAAGATAATCGCCGTTGCGCATCGCCGAGATGCCGGCCTCCAGTCCCGCTTCGGGCCACCAGAGCCCCAGCCGGCCTCCGAACGTCTCGTCATCGTAAGAGGCGCTGAAGGGATTGATCATGTTCTCCTCGTTGGCAACCTCATCGCTCGTCGGCATGCCCGGAGTCGCCGGCGTCACGTTCAGTCCTTCGGTGCCGAAGTAAGCCGCGTATTCCATCTTCAAAGGAGAGTTGCCGAGATAAAACGCGCCGCGGGCCTGCACGCCCAGCATTTCCATTGCCGGCAAGACTTGCTGCCAAAGCAGAGGCGCGCTGCCGGGCGCGTCTCCGGGGAGCTTGTTGATCCAGGGATTATTCAATCGCTCGTTGAACCAGCCGATCGGCACTACGAAAAGTCCGCCAATGACCGTCAACCAATCGTTGACCAGAAAATCGGCCTGAAGAAAGGTGGCGCCGACGGAACCATCGGACCCAGCGGCGATCTCCGCTTCCAACAGAATCCAATCGTTGAGTTTGACGAAGAAGTCGGGTGAGAATTCGCCGTAGTAGAATTCGCCCGGAGTCCCGGGGATCTTGCTGAAGCCCACCGCGAGCGCGCCGGCAATCGTCAACGGCGTTTCGTTGTTTCCGCTCGGGAAGAACAACTCGTGTAGTTGAGCGGGCAGTTCGGGTCCATAGCGCTGCTCGGCATCTTGATGCTCGACGATCGTGTCGACCGCATGGGCCAATTCGTCGTCGCGCTGGGCGGCCTGGAGTGCGCGTGACTCGAGAGTCGTAGTCTGAAGTTCCAGTTTTTGCGTCGATTCGCCGCCGAACGGCTGAGTCTTGAGCCGTTGCATCAACAGCTCAATCATTTTCTGCTGGGTTTCGATCTGTTTTTGCAGGAGGTCGAGTTTTTTGGATGGCTCCGAGGCGTCGCCGGTCTGCACGGCCGCCTGCTGATTGCGCAGATCAGACGCCGCTTGCGCGAGCACAACCATTTTCCGATCGATGTCCGAATCGTGTTCGGCGAAGACCAGCTCGGGAGAAGTTGGGGACGGCGCAATCGTCACGCACCCCAGTGCCGAAGGAGATTCTGTTTGGGCGTTCGCGGCGCTAGAACAGAAGAACAATATCGCACCCGCGAAAATCGCGGGAATGCCGATCAGCTCCTTGCGGTCCTTTAGCCTTGCCGAACTCACTTGGTCTATCTCTTTAAGGTCCGTGGGCCGGAGCGGGTTTCGTCTCAAATGGGCGATCCGGCGCCGGCAACTGCGCGGCTTGGGGACCTGCCGGCGACTCTACCGACGGTATCAGTAATATCGGCGAGGAAGACTTTGACGATCAGGCAAAGGTTGCAGAAGTGTGAGGTAGCCGGGACTTGAAATGGCAGTCGCGCTTGACCGCGCACGACCGAAGAAGCCCCGGCCAGAGTCAAACAGAAGTTGGCGCGCAAAAAAACCGGCCAGAGGAGGTTCCCCTGGCCGGTTTTTTGGGTTAGCGAATGCGTCAGGTTTTATGAGGCCGGACCCGAAGGAAGGAGAAACTGCGGAGCAAACTGAGCCGGTTGCGCGTTTGACTGAACAGGTTGCGTCGCCGGCATAAATTGAATCGGCTGCGGTGCCGGCTGATAAATCTGGTGGGGACCATAGTGGTCGAAGCTTGCCCCTCGGTGCGTTGGCGCTGAAGCGGGTGGCGCGCTGGCAGGTGGTGCCGCGGCGGGAGCCATCGGGGCCGCGGCGGGAGCTGGCGGGGCCATCTGAGGGCCCTGCGCTTTAGGGGCGTTGAAATCAGGACGCGGAACTTCGGTACCCGGGACAAACGAGCGGATGTAACGCGAGATTGCCCACGCTTCTTCGAGGCTCAACGTGCCGCGCCAAGGAGGCATGACAGAGCCACGTCCCTCGAGAATGGCGCGCGCCAACTCGCCGTCGGTCCGACAGGCTTGCCACCGTGGATTTGTGAAGTTCGGAACGTCAGGGATGTCCCAGACCCCCCGTCCATCGACACCGTGACAACGAATGCAGTAGCGGTTGAACAAGGCCATCACGACCCGTTTTTCCTGTTCCGGGCTGCGCAGCCAGTACCAGGCTCCACCGACCTCCAGACTCGGCGGCTCTTCGCCGCAGCCGGCGTAGGTCTGATAAAAATAAGTTGGCGGATCGCAGAGTGCAGTCGACGACGGCCGCAGGACGGCAACCACGACGGCCAGAAAAATGGACAATCCGCCGGTCAAAAGGATCCGCGTTTTGGGAACTGACTTTGTTTTCATGAGAGATCTTTCGCGAGTGTGCAAAACATCCCAAATTGCGCAGCTCATCGCCCCACGCGGGACTTCCCTAGGAAACTTTGCTTCTCTCGCACTATCGGCAGTATGGGATCACTCTGCCCAACCGCGCCCACCCCCGCTGCGATTGTTTTCGCTAAATCCCAGCGAGTAGCGGTACTGCTTCAGCAGCTTACGCGGTCAACTGGGTTGTCGCTGCTGCAAATCGATGGGTTCGCGGAGTGGGACGAGGGCGGTCTGGCCGAGCGCCCGAAAGACGACGACGACAAAGAGCCCGCCCGTGCCGAGAACCAACCCTGCCTCGATCAGCCCAAATGTCGGCGCGATGGACGGCAGCGATGGAAAGGTCATCATGCAGAGATCGACCCAGCGGCCGGCGAGCACGATGAGCGCAACGATTCCTAGGATCGAGGGATTTCGTTTGGCAGAACGGAAGAGGAGCACCAGGAACGGAAGGGCCCAGTTGAGCGCGAGGTCCAGCAACAGAAAGCTCCACCAGATCCCCTGCTGGCGTTGGCGCAGATAAACCGTCTCTTCGGGAATATTCACGTACCAAATCAGCATGTACTGACAAAACCAGGCATACATCCAGAAGCTGCTGAACGCGAATAAGAGCGTGCCGAGATCGTGGAGGCGATCATCGGTGAAGACAGCCTGCAGGTAAGTGTTTCGCCGCAACCAGATGACCAACAGAACGCACGCCGCCAGACCGCTCAGGAACAGACTCGCAAAGCTGTAGACCCCAAAAACCGTGCTGGCCCAGTCGGGTTCCAGCGACATGAACCAGTCATAACTGGCCAGCCAGACTGTGACGCCAAAAACGACCAGAAATAAAGCCGAGAGGCGGACGCTCCTGGTTGTTGGAGCTGGGTCGTCTTGTGTGTCCTGGCGGCGGGAATCCCGCACAATGGCCGCCGCAAAGGCGACCCAAAGGCCAAGGTAAATCACCGACCGCACCAGAAAGAACGGCCGGTTCAACCACACATGGCGCAGTGGCGACTCGGAGCCAACCGGCGCAGGCGATACGGCCCAGGAATACAAGGAGGGCCGGAAAAACAGCACGGCAACTAATCCAATCGCAGCCAGAGGCAAGATCTTCGTCATGGCCTCGTACACCGGTCGCACCGGCAAACTCCAGCGAGCACCGTCACGTAGTGCAACGCAACCAGGAGCAACCCGCTCAGTCCGAGGCCGATCAGGTAATTGCTGACCAAGAACAGATCGATCCAGGTCTGCTGCGGCTTGAGGTACAGGCCCGCCACGAGCGCGATGCCCCCCAGAAGCGCCAGGATCGAGAACGCCGGCGGCGCCTTTGTCGGTAGACGATCGGTGATTTGATTCGCCGGCATCGGCGGCCCTTTCGCTCGGTAGCTCAGCGCCTGCGGAATCCATGTGGGCTGGGGGGCTACCGGGCACACGCGCCGGAGGGGATTCCGGAGCGTCTATTTCTTTTGCAACTGGGTTTCGAGCGCGTTCCACTGTTCCTGGAGCTGGCGGAACTCTTTGTCGAATTCCGTATTCGCGGGCTGGGCACGCGCTGCAGTGAACGTACTTGGGCCGAAGGCCCGAATGTAAACCATTAAGTCGGCAGCCTGTGAATCGGTCACCCGGCCGCGATTCGCCGGCATCAGAGTTCCCTTGCCGTCGAGGATGCTGATCTGGATCCGCGCGTCCGAATGACTGTTATGAAAGGCCGCACTCGTGAAGTCCGGGATCGGAGGCATCCTGGGCCGCATGATCGCACCCGTCCCGTCCGGGCCGTGGCAGACGATGCAGTACTGTTGGAAGATATTCGCGCCGATGCGGATTCGGGCCGCGAGATCGCTCGAAGGCGCCACAAGCGGCTCCTCAGCCATGGCTCGCGCACTTCCCGGAGGGGAAAGAATCCCTGTGGGGGCCGTCACGACGAGCGGCGCGGGTGGACCCGGAGCCTTGGGGGCTTGCAAGGGAATGACTTGTTTGCCGCCCTTAAAGCCCCTGACGAGGGCCACCATTTGTTTCACATCGACTGAGCCCAGTTTGTCGGTCATCGGCAGCATGAACTTTCCCTTCCCTCGCAGAATGGAATTGGAAAGTTGGGCATCGGTTCGAGATCGTTGCCAGGAGGTCGCGGTGAAGTCCGGAAGTTCCCGCATCGAAGTGCGAATCGTCGAATTGCCTTTGCCGTTGGTATCGTGGCAGGCGAAGCAAAAGGTGCCGTAGACGTTCGCCGCCGTGATGTGCGACGTCGGACCCGGAGAAGTCTGCCGCTGAGCACCCCCTGCGTGCCCAGCGAAGGAGCGCACATACACGGCCAGCCTTAGAATGTCATCGGTCGGGAGCTTGTAGCGGAAAGACGGCATCAGAGGGTGCGAGCCATAATCGATTTGATTGACGATCGCCAATTCCGTTTGAGACATTTGCCAGGCCAGACTTGTGAAATCCGGGATGAGGGGCAACACATGTCGAATATTGTTGCCGGTCCCGTCGGCTCCGTGGCAGGCGACACAGTTGTCTTGGAACAACTTGACCACTTCCTGAGAACGCGAGGGAGCGGAACTTGGAGAAGGCCCTTGCAGCAGCCGGACATACAAAATGACCCTCCAGCGGTCCTCGCGCGATAGCGTGGTGCTGAACGCGGGCATATTCCCTTGCCCGTAAGTCAGCACATGGAACATCTGCCCGTCCTTCATTTGCACCGCCCGCTCGGCCAGCAGCGATGCCGGCGGCGGAAAGCCGCGTTGCGTGACCGGACCGTTCCCCTGGCCGAGCGGCCCGTGGCAGACCTGACAGAACTGCCCGTAAACAAAGCCGCCCCGATCTCGCTGAGACACGTCGGTTTCGGAAAAAGGGTTGCGCAGCTCTCGGCCGGCTCGAATCGCGTCCTGAAGCGTCGGTTGATAGTGGAGTGGCAACTGACCGCGTGCGATCGTGCCAGCTGGAGGCAGGCGGAGCGTCGAACCGTCCGAAAAGTTCGGATTGGTTGAGAAGGTGTCGTACGCTGGCGAGTAGACCATCTGGGCTTCCGGGAGGAAGTTGTAGTTGGGCTGGCGCACGTCTCTCTCTTTGATGAACCAACAAAGCGAGGTCGTCGCCACCAAGACCAGGAACAGCAGCAAGTTGCCCAGCGTGCGGCTCCTCACGTCTGTTCCTCCTCGGACTGCTCATTAGCGAACGTGGCGCCGCAATCCTGCAAGAACATTCTTGATTGCGTCCGCGGAGCCGCGCAAACTCGGATCGTGCACGACCAGGCCAAACCGGTCGTCGGTTACTCCGGGCAGCGGCAACAGAGCTTCTTTTCCCGGGTAAAGCCGGCAACGACAGAACAACGCAAACACGAGACCGAGTCCGGCCAACAGCACCATGCATTCAAAGGCCACGGGAACAAAGGCCGGCAGTGAGTTCCATGGGCGCCCTCCGACGTCCAACGGCCAATCCCGCGCCGTACTCCAAAATTGGAACCACAAGGCACATCCGACTCCTGTTGCCCCGCAGAGAAAGCAGACCACTGGAAGCCGCGAGCGGGGCCATTGCAGCACTTCTTCGAGGCCGTGAACCGCATACGGGGCATACACGTCGACAACGTCCCAGCCGCGATCCCGAACCGCGCGCACCGCCTCGATCAAATCCTCCTCATTCGCGAAACTGGCGAGGATCGGCCGCCGGCTCATGGATGCGCACCTTCTTGTGAACGGCCCGCGTGGGTCTGCGTGTGTGACAAAACTCCCTTGACCTCGGCCATCGCAACTACCGGCAAGAGGCGACAGAAAAGCAGAAAGCAGGTGAAGAACAGACCAAAACTTCCGGCAAGCGTAGCCAGTTCGATCAAGGTCGGAACGTAGCTGGTCCAAGTTGAAGGCAAAAAGTCTCGCTCGAGGGAGGTGACGATGATGACGAATCGCTCCATCCACATCCCGACATTAACCAGAATCGAAATCACAAAAACGGCCAGCAGTCGACGGCGCACACTGCGAAACCAGAAGAGTTGCGGAATGAGGACGTTGCAGGCGACCATGATCGCAAAGCCCCAGGCCAAAGGACCGAAGGCGCGATTGAGGAAGGTGAAAGACTCGTAGCGGCTGCCGACGTAGAGAGCTGTGAAGAACTCGATCGCGTAGGAGAGCCCCACCAGGCAACTGGTGGTGAGAACCAGCTTGGTCATCGCGTCGACGTGGCGGGGCGTGATGTAATCCTCGAGGTTCATGACCTTGCGAACCAAAAGCATCAACGTCAGCACCATCGCCATGCCGGAGAAAATGGCGCCGGCGACGAAGTACGGCGGAAAGATGGTGGAATGCCAGCCTGGCAGCAGCGAGGCGGCAAAGTCCATGCTGACGACCGAGTGCACCGAGACGACCAGCGGCGTGGCCAGTCCGGCCAACAGAAGGTAGACGATTTCGTAGCGCCGCCACGTTCGGTAAGACCCGTTCCAGCCCAGGCTCAACAGACTCATCGAGCGGCGGTACCAGCCAGGGTGCAGCCGGTCACGCAGCGTGGCGACGTCCGGAATCAGCCCCACGTACCAAAATGTGAGCGAAATCAGGAAGTAGGTCCCGATCGCAAAGAAATCCCAGACGAGTGGCGAGCGGAAATTGACCCACAAAGGCCCGCGCCAATTCGGATAGGGAATGACCCAATAACACAGCCACGGTCGCCCCATGTGAATGATCGGGAACGTGCCGGCACAGATCACGGCGAAGATCGTCATGGCTTCAGCCGAGCGATTAACCGAGGTCCGCCACTTTTGGCGAAAGAGGAACAGAATCGCCGAGATCAGCGTCCCGGCATGCCCGATACCGATCCAAAAGACAAAATTGGTAATGTCGAACGCCCAGCCGACCGATCGATTGAGTCCCCACGTTCCGATGCCCACGACGAGTTGATAGCTGACGGCCGCCACTCCCAGGCGCAAGAACGCTGAGGGCCAGCAGAAATGCCAGCCACCACAAGCCGCCGGCGCATCGCTGGAGTGGCGCGCAAATATCCTCCGTGACCTGGGCGACCGTCTTGTCGCCGGCAATCAACGGCGTCTGCGCGGGGAAAGGCACGCTAGCCATGCTGTTGGTCGACTTCCCCCGGACGATTCCGCACGAGTCCGAGGTAACTCACCGAGGGTCGGATGTTGAGTTCCGCCAAGAACCTGGTAGCTGCGCGGGTCGGACGCAAGCCGCGAGACCCGGCTGGCCGGATCGTTTAGGTTGCCGAACACGATGGCGTGTGCCGGACACGACTGCTGACAGGCCGTTTCAATGGCGCCTTCGCTCGGGACTTGCCCGTTGGCTTCGCTTTTGGCGTCCTGGATCCGCTGCACGCAAAAGGTGCACTTCTCCATCACGCCACGCGACCGCACGGTGACGTCCGGATTGAGAATCAGATTTTGCAAGAGATCGTCGTGGGCATAATCAAACCAGTTGAAATGCCGCACTTTGTAGGGGCAGTTGTTCGCGCAGTAGCGGGTCCCCACGCATCGGTTGTAGACCTGCTGGTTCAGCCCCTCGTCACTGTGGACGGTCGCCAGCACCGGACAGACGACCTCGCAGGGCGCGTTGCCACAGTGCTGGCACAACATGGGCTGATGGGCGACGTCTACGCCGCCCTCTCGTTCGGTGTAGTAGCGATCAATTCGCAGCCAGTGCATCTCCCGCTGACGCCTGACCTCGTCTTTGCCGACCACGGGTATGTTGTTTTCCGCCTGGCAGGCAATGACGCACGCGGAACAGCCCGTGCACGCATTCAGATCGATAACCATGCCCCAGCGCGGTCCGCTCACGGAATGATCGGCAGGCCACAAATCCTCCTTTTTTCCCGGCGCCGGTTCGCCCCGATGCTTGGCAGGAGCGGCACCGTTTCCGTGGGCCAGTTCTTCTTGATACGCCGCGAGCGTTGACTCTTGGATGATGGGCCGGCGTTCCTGGCCGGGAAGCGCCAAGTGAGCGGGCACCGTGACCTTGTAGTAACCTTGCGTTGAGGCCAAAGGGTGCTGCCGTTCGGTCTTCGTTAATCGCACTCCTTCGCGAACGAACGAAAGATTTCCCGCCATCCAACTCAACAGGGAAGCGGCGTTCTTTCCGACCTGTCCGTCTGACCCGACGGTCGGCCGTGCTTGCAACCAGGCCGGCCCGATGTTCGCGAAGCGCCGGCTGAGCAGGCTCCCATAACCGAGCGCCACGGCCACCACATTCGCGTGCTGCCCCGGTTGGACGAATACCGGCAACTCCAAAACGCCCGATTCTCCTCCAGGTCGCTCCGTTTCCAAGCGGACCACGTCGCCGTCATTGAGTCCGAGACTGGTCGCGGTCGCCCGCGACAAGCATGCGTAGTTGTCCCAGACGACCTTGCTAATCGGGTCGGGCAGCTCTTGCAGCCAGGCATTGAAGGCATGGCTCGCGTCGGGCATCCCGACCTTCGAGTAAAGAATCAGACTGAAGGTTTCGGCGGGGGCATTCTTCGTGCGAGACGCAAAACGCACGCTGCTCGAGTCAAACGCCGCAATTTTGTTCGGCCGAGGTTTCAGCAGCGCAAATCCGTCGTGCAGAGTACGGTCCCAGAATTCTTGAAAAGCCAGCCGTTGTCTTTGCCGGGGAAAAATCTCCTTCTCCCAATATTCTCGCAAAAGGTCGTACGCTGCTTGCGGCTTACCACTCCAGGCCGCGAGGCTTTCGAGCACGGAGCGCGTGTTTGCCAGGGGAGTGATGGAGGGTTGGACGATTGCAGCCACGCCGTCGACCGGTTCGGCGTCGCTCCAACTCTCCAAGTAGTGGTGATCCGGGCAGACAAAGTGCGCGACCTCGGCCGTCTCATCCACGCGTTGAGCCAGGCTGACGACCAGAGGGACCTTCTTCAGGGTTTCGGCGATCGCTTCTCCGGAAGGCAGGTCATGGACAGGGTTGCTCTGGTAGATGAACAACGCCGCGACCTTGCCGTCACGGAATTCTTGAAGCAGCGTCTGTAATCCGTGATCGTCACTCTCCGCTTGATGGCACGGCCGGGCGAGGTCGACCGTGCTGCTGTAGTTGCCCAAGACGTGATTCAGGAAATTGACAAGCACCTGCAGTTCGACGTCCTGACTTCCGCTGATGATCAGGCTGCGCTGTTGAGTTTGCCAAAGTTGGTCCGCCAGGGAGTCGAGGTACTCAACCAGGTGACCGTCTGGCGGCTCTGATTCGCGGGCCTGCTGCAATGGGACGCCGGCCTTATCGGCCAGACGAGCGACCAAATGGCTTAGGCTTGCGGCCATCTGTCCCGGCGTAACGCACACCCGATGGTCTGCTTTACTGCCGGTAACGGACATCAGCGCTTCAAACTGCACGTGGTGGGACAATTGCGGCGACGGCCCTGCCAACTGCCGACCCGATTGATAGGCAGACGTGAACTCGACTGGCGAAATCCAGGTGCCGAGAAAATCAGCATCGAAACTGACGATCATCGCTGCCTTGTCGAACCGGTAATGAGGCAGCAGGCGAGCACCATGAGTCCGGCCGTGCGCGTCGAGGATGGCCGAACTTGAACGTGCGTCGTGGACGACGTGTCGGGCGTCGTCAAAAGTTCCGAGGAACCTGGCCAACAACGCACGCGCCGACGGGCTCACGAGGGGGCCCGTTAAAAAACGCACTGCTCCTCGTTGCTTGCGGATCGCCGCAAGTTGAGTTCCGATCGCCCGATCCACGTCGGCCCATTCGGTGGGCCGCCCCCACTGATGTGGCTGTTGTAGCCGCTGCTGGTCGTATAGTCCCAGTAACGAGGCTTGCCCCGCCGCGCACAGTCCCCCGCGTGACAGAGGATGATCCGGGTTCCCTTCAAGTTTGATCGGTCGGCCATCTCGGTTTTTGATGAGCAGGCCGCAGCCGGCGCGACAGCCGCCGCACGTCGATGCGTAATTGTAAGAGCGCCCGGAATGAGGTCCTCCTGCGCAATGAGATAGGGAACAGCATGCTGGACCGGGGCGCGCTCGCAGCCGGCCAGAGCTGTCCCTGCGAATGCAAAACCGGCCAGCTTCAAAAAGTCGCGGCGGCTCGGAGCGCTACGACCCTCGCTTGGCGCCGCCTCAAGGTCAACTTCGTCGACGAAAGACGCGCTCGGTCCGCGCTCGCGCAGGCCCTCTCGGGGCGGACGGTCGTCAGCAGACATACGGCGGTCCCCGATCAGTAATGACACGTCGCGCAATCGATGGACGGCTTAGTTGGCTTACTGTTGATGCCGGTTCGGCTCGCCTCCCGGTGACAATTGACGCACCACCCCATCGAAAGGTCGGACACCTGCTGCACGCGGTCCATCGTCTCGATCGGGCCATGGCATTTCTGGCATGCGACGCCAGCCCGGGTGTGCGACCGGTGATCGAAGCA
The DNA here is from genome assembly GCA_963800135.1 of uncultured Planctomycetaceae bacterium. GTDB lineage: Bacteria > Planctomycetota > Planctomycetia > Planctomycetales > Planctomycetaceae > DASPSM01. The sequence continues at coordinate 141,490 of CAWCZR010000006.1, forward strand.
AGCGAAAGCCGGGAGGTTATGTACCTTGACCCAAGCAATGGGCTTCGGCTTCTTGCTGGGATCCGGTTCCAGGTTGCTGTTCAAAGCCAGCGCGTCGTAGAGCTTCATTAATTCAGTCGAGACGACCGGGTGGGGGGCGCGCTTGGCCTTACGAGCCTCGAGGATTTCCGCCAGCAGATCCGTTTGGGGGGCCGTCACGAACCGATGACAAGTCATGCAGACGTTGGCCGGCGGAATTCCCGCATGTCGGCTGTTCTCGGCTCCGTGGTGACAGTAGAGACAGGAGGTGTGGATTTCTCCGGCATGCAGTCGATGCGAAAAATTGATCGGCTGAGCGGGCTCGTACCCTTGCTGGTTGCCCGGCATCGGGTAACTCTTCAGTCGGCTGGTGAGAACGACGATGCTGAGGGCTAACCCCACCAGCAATACCATCCTCAGCATGCGTCCTGCCAAACCCGGCCCTCCTCAATCACGATGTCCGAGATGCGCGTCGGCGAGAACCACACAGGCTCTTCCGCGAGCCTGCGCTGCGAAACGGAACCTGTGGCTGGTCGCCAGCATATCGCACGTAAGTCCTCATCGATAGCCGCGGGAGCATTGCGTGCCCCGATTCGGAAACGTCAACGGCGCATCCTGCAAAGCAACTCCCGTTCCGGCTATTTTCGCCCTCGTCGACAGCACGCAAAATTGCCGCCGAGTAACACAAGTTGGTCACACATTCGGATTGCGTCTTCGCTTCGTTGGTGCAGGGGCAAAATGAAACGAGTCGTTCGCGACAACTCGCAGTTGGGTGAGAGGCGGGGTGGCACGGACGTTGCACATCACAGGCGTGTGCCGTACGAGCCTCAGGCGATCAATCCGTCAGAAAGCTGACTCAAAGGAGAAATGGTTGCCGAGCGGGTAGGCCGAGACTGGGCGTTGCGCACGAGCAGCGTGCGGAACCGGCACACACACCGTGCGGATTTGGCACAGGTGCCAGGTGACAGGCTCCCTCCAAGCACGTATGGGACCCGTGCACGTTTGAGTTCCAACAGTCCACGAAGCCACTTCGTTGCGAGAGACTCCGATGACAGTCGAGCAAAGCGTCCACGAGCTGCTCGCGCAAAAGGAAACTGTCATCCGTTTGTTCTACGACACATTCCTGACCCAGCACCCCGACGTCTGCAAATACTTCGACACAATCGATCTCGACCAGCAGGCCATCACGCTGACGATGGCCCTCGTCATGGTCGAAAACCACTTCAGCCATGCCTATCCGGCCACTCGACACTACCTCATGGTTTTGGGGCATCGGCACCATGTTTCGGGAATTCCCGCTGACTTATTCCCTAAGTTTTGCGATTGCCTCCTGAAAACGCTCGAGACCTTTTATGGGAGCGCTTGGGAAGCGGAGCTCGCGGCACAATGGGGTGGTGCCCTGGAAAAGGCGTCGCGAACCATGCTTGAAGGCTACCAAAGACCGTACGTGTATTGATCGGCGGTACCGCCGCGTCGGGAGGTCCGTCGCGGCGGATCGCCCTTTCGGCCCCGACCACGGTGGAGGGGAGCGCATGCTCACCCTCTTCGAGAGATCAAGCCCCCATGCAGCGGCAAGAGACCTGGAGGGCCCAGTGTGAGGCGGCTCGTTTCCTCGCCGAGGAGTTTGGCGAGCAGAAGGCACTCGATTACCTGATCGGCGAGACGTTTCTCAACTTTTTGCAAGCCGCCGAGCACGACGCGGAATGTTGTGCGGAAGTCTCAGCTTTCGTCGCTGAGATCAAGTCCATCTTTGGACGATGGCAAATCGAAGAGTTTTTTACGAGCCCACGGCGCTTGGGAACGACGGGACATTTTCTCGATGAACAAGCTCAGGTCGCTTTTCGGGCCGTCGCCGATCCGGCCAACGATTTTGAGGAAGATTCCAATCGCCTCACATTACTCGAATGGGCGACGGAGTTCCTGGTGGATAAGGGGCCATGAGTTCTTGCCATCATGCTCTAAGGTACGCGCGTGACATCGGCCGCCCCGGAGTCCTGATTCTCGAATCAACTCATCATGACCCTGACTCCGGACGACGCCACCGAAATCCTGCGTCAGTGTCCGGCGATCACCGACGTCGCGCCGATCGTCCGCGCCCGTTCGAAGCGCATGCCAGTTGCTGAGCCCCCCATGAGCGCCCAGTCGGTCTTGGCGAATGGGGAAAATCGGCGGGGCGGAGGCATGTCGCAGTCCGAGGGGGCCTATTGCAATAAAGGTTCGAATTCTGCCGTCGATTTCAGGGCGTTTTGTCCGTTCACACAGCTCGAGGCCGGATTCCGCCAAAACGTATGAGTATCTATGAAGGCCGGGCCTCCTAGGCATAAGAGGCGTTTGAGACGATGTTTGTCGGTGTGAATATGTCTCGGACGACTTCCCCAACTCAGGAGACCGGCATGAAGATCCTTGCGATCGATCTCGGAAAGAGCAAGAGCGTCGCATGTGCCTATTCCGTTGAGACCGCGGAATCGCGGTTTCACAAGGTGGGCACAAGTCCGGGGCAGCTGCATGAATTGATCCTCAAGGTGCGACCTGATCGAATTGTCATTGAAGTCTGCTCCGCAGCCGGATGGGTGGCGGACCTGGTGGGGACAATAGGAATTGAGTTGCAGGTCGCCAATACGGCCGCTCCCGCCTGGCGTTGGAGCAATACCAAGCGGAAGACCGATCGCGATGATGCGTTGCGTCTGGCCCAACTGTCGGCCCTTGAACAACTTCCCCGGGTCACGATTCCCAAACGGGACGTCCGCCAATGGCGAGCCTTGATCCGTTACCGTCATCACTTGGTCAGGCGTCGAACGCAACTTCGAAATCGCATACGGGCGTTGTTTGATCGGGAGGGGCTGACACTGCCCACGGGCAAGCAGTGCTGGACGAATGCCGGGATAGCGATGCTGCGTGAGTGGGCGCGATCCTTGGACGAGGTGCCAGACCAGGAACTGTGGCGAGGAGAATTGGCATGTGAACTCGAGATTCTTCAGATGGCTGAGCTACTCATTGCTCGCGTTGAGGCCAAGCTCGACAGGCTGGCCGAAGCAAATACCGCTTGTCAGTTATTGCGGTCGATTCCGGGCGTGGGTCCCCGGTTGGCGGAGATCGTCGTCGCGGTCCTTGATGACGCAAGACGATTTCAGAAAGGCAAGCAGGTCGGCTCATATGCGGGGCTGACGCCGCGGCAGTATCAGTCGGGCGATTGCGATCGCCAGGGAAGAATCAGCCACCAAGGAAATCCACTACTGCGTTCATTGCTGGTGGAAGTGAGCTGGGTTGGACTGCAACACAATCCCTGGATGCGAGCCGTCTACGAACAGGTTCGTCGTGGCAGCCCAACCAGGAAGAAGATCGCCATTGTGGCTGTGGCCCGCAGGCTACTCATCCGTTGCTGGGCGATGTTGCGTGACGGAGTTCCGTGGCGTCCTCCCAATACGGAACCCATTCCAAGTCGCACATGTGGAGTGGTCGGCGCACACTGACGCACCTCAACGAGACGGAGCTAGAGCCCAAAGTTGATGTTTGTGTTGAGAGGAATCGACGACAGCTCGACCGGATTCGAGGCCCTTAAGCCTGCGTATGAGAATGGGCGTCGTCGCATAAACAAATGAGCCCGTCCATTCACGGCGCCAGCGCCGGTCGGCAGCTCGGATAGAAGAATGAACCAATCAACCAACACGCTGCAGGGGATTCTGGTCGGCTCCGCTCCGAGATCGACGGGAGTCTCTGCGCTGTGTCGCCCAGATTTGAAACTTGCACTTGACGGCCCGGCCTCATAGAAGTTTCCGACACGCCAAACTGGGTGCCGAAAAACGTGTGAGTTTCCGGTGCCCGTCACGGCGGCACTTATCGGTCGGGCCTGTTGAAAAACGGCTGGGTGGTTGAAAAAGTCTCAAGGTCGATTGGGCTTGATGAGCTGAGCGAATGGGCGGTAAGAGCGTCTCCGATTTGCCCAGTGTCGCCGCTGTTCAAGGCTCGAGAGACGCACATGCAAGGATTGCATGTCTTCGACCCGCAGGCCACGACGATCGTCGACTTGGAGTCGTTCGTCCACCACGATCACTTTCTGCGGAAGGTTGATCGTGTTCTGGAATCGGCATTTGTCCGGGAGCTCACTTCCGCGTGTTACGCGTCGGGGCGTGGCAGGCCCTCGATCGATCCGGAAGTCTACTTCCGGATGTTGTTGGTGGCCTTCCTGTACGACATTCGGTCGGACCGGCAACTCTGCGAAGATGTGTACTACAACCTCGCTTATCGATGGTTTTGTCGACTCTCACTGCAGGACCGTGTGCCGGATCACTCGTCGCTCAGTCGCATTCGTGACCGGTATGGTGAGGACATCTTTGAGGCGCTCTTCCGAAGGATCGTGGAGATCTGCCGGAAACGGGACTTGGTGGCGCCGCAATGCCGCGTGATGACCGATGCGACGCTGATCGCCGCGGATGCCGCCCTGGATTCTTTAGTTCACAACGACCCCGAGCAAGCGCGTCTCGAAGCCGAATCGCTGCAAGGGCGAACCAAGGCCGTCGATCCGCCACCGACACGCAGAATCTCGAATCAGACTCACCGCAGTCGCACCGACCCCGACGCGACTTTGGCCCAGAAGCGAGGGACCCCGCAACAACTCAAGTACAAAGTGCACCAAAGCGCCGAGGCCGAGAGCCGCGTCATCTTGGACACCCACGTCACGACCGGCGCCCGCCACGACAATCAGCCCTATCTCGAGCAGTTGCAGCGGATTCAAGCGCGGTACCAAGTCACAATCCTGGAAGCGACGGCAGACCGAGGCTATGGCTCGGCGGCCATCATCCGCGAGCTCGACGCACAAGGCAAAGAGACGTTTATTCCGCTGTGGAGCGGCCGCGTGGGGAACAGCAAGTATTTGAAGGGCGAACTCGTCTATCAAAAGGAACACGATCGCTTCCGATGCCCGGCCGGCAAATACCTGACACCCACTCCGGCGATCGTTGAGAACCACAAGCGGTATGTCAGCGTGTCAGCGGACTGCCAAGCCTGTGCGCAGGCTTCCACCTGCCCGGCAAGAACACGTGGTTCATCCCCTCAGCGGTTCGTTCTGCGCAATCTCGATCAGGATCTCTTCGAAGAAGTGCTGGCCCGAATGCGAGCCCCGGCGTTCGGGGAAAAACTGTCTGAGCGTATGTGGAAAATGGAAGGTCTGTTTGCCGAAGCGAAACAAAATCACGGCCTGTCGCGAGCACGCTATCGCGGTCGCTCGAAGGTCCAAATTCAAGCGTATTTGAGCGCCATCGTTCAGAATCTGAAGCGGTTGGTCGCTGCGCTGTGGTGTTGGCTGATCACGCAATCCCTAAACCGCCTGCCACACCATGACCCCAACCACCTCTCTTGCCAAAAAGCCGATTTATTCAACAGGCCCGGTGGTTTGATGGGGTTCCCGGAAAAGGTCTGAGTTGCGCAGAGCGCGCCGCCGACCAGGCCTGATCCACCGACGCCGAAAGCATCAATCGCCGCCGCGCTTGCGAGGGGCGTCTCCACCGCAGCCTTTCCTCGGTCTCTGTCGAATAGTGCGCGGGCGACTCGAAGGCGTTGTGGGAGAGGGAAAATCGTTGATTCACCGATCAGAACGGTCTACTTTGGGAGTTGACTACGTGCACCAGCGTCGCGTGAGGAATCGACCTGGGAAATCTCGGAAAAAGGGCGGACGGCTGCTCCACAACCGCGACGCCGAGGGCGCGGCTGCCGACTCCTGATCGGGTTCGTGGCCTGGGGAATGACGGGTAAAGTGCCGCCGCATTATGAGAATCCTTGTCGTCGAGGACGATCCCGACCTGCTGGACGTCATCGCCTGCACCTTGCGGGACGCTACAGGGTTGATACGGCCGAGGACGGTGAGGAGGGGCTGTCCAAGGCCACAAACTGGGATTACGAGGCGGTCGTCCTGGACCTCATGCTGCCCAAGCTCGACGGTTGGACGCTGTTGGAGCGGCTGAGGCATGTCAAGTCAGTCCCCGTGTTGATCCTGACGGCCAAGGACCGCGTGAGCGACCGGGTCCGCGGCCTCGAGGGCGGAGCCGACGATTACCTGTCCAAGCCGTTCGAGCTCGCCGAACTGCGGGCTCGGCTGCGGGCCCTCATTCGCCGGACGGCCGGCCAGTCGCATCCGGTGATCGAAGTCAAAGGGGTCCTGATCGACATGGGTTCCCGGTCCGTCTCCCGCAACGGGGCCGAGATTGAATTAACCGCCCGGGAATACTCGCTGGTGGAGCTGCTTGCGCTGAACGCGGGGCGACTCGTCACGCGCAGCATGATCAACGAACACCTGTTCGGCAAAAATGACGACAGCCTGTCAAATCTCGTCGACGTTCACGTGTCGAACGTCCGCAGGAAACTGGGGCCCGAATTCATCACTACACGGCGGCGGCACGGTTACCTCGTTCGGGTCTGAGTGTTAGGCCTACGCATCGCGTTGTCGCACAGCTCCGGCGTATCGTTGCGCTCGAATTGTTGGCGTCGCCCCTAAAGCGACTCGACGGGATACCCGAGCTGCCCGGCCAACGTGTCGAGGGCCATGCGCGCGAATGCAGAAAAGTCGCCGTTGAACCGTTTGTCGGTGACCTGCTGATAGATCGCCACACGCGAGGGCTCGACTGTGATGGACATTCTGACGGGGTGCTCTGTCGGTTGAGGCTCAACGAGTGCCCGGCCCGGCGAATCCTCATCATCAAGGTTGATAGTCGATCCGGTCGATACGCCGCGGCTGGTGAATCGCAGCACAAACGACTTGCCACAGTTTTTGCATTTAACTTTGCGGTCCTTGAATTCGGCGGGCGCGTTCAGTCTGGCGGCGCAGTGCGGGCACTCGACGGTTGGCAAGGCATGACCCTCCCGACGCGGCCCGCAAGGATAAGCGACTGCCAGCATGGAGTCGCGGCGGCCGGGAATCAAGCGCCTTTTAACTCAGACTGGGCTCCGGTGTCGTCGCCCATTTTGTAGGGTTACTACCGATTGCTTCACGCCAACCGTCGCCCGTAATGGTTCCGAATGGGCTTCGTCGTCAAGATCACCGGTAATTCTCCAGCGTGGCCGCAATGGATCGGACACAATACGCCCATCGGACCGAAGCGCTTGTCACTCCGCCATGAGGCGCGGGTGTTCCCGACAGAGGTCGAAGCCCAGTGGGAGATCGACGTCTTCAAGGTCCTCCTGCCCGACGGCCTTCAATTCGAGATTGAAGACGAATGACGATTGCCAGTGTTGCCAAGAATCAACACTGAGATAAGCGAAAATTCAGTTTTCAGCGGCCTGTACTGACCGCGCAGTGTAGTAGTGTTTTGATGTTCGGCTGCGAAAAGATCACAACACAGAGGGCTCAACAATGTTCGTCAACAGCATCACACGGTTTCTGATTTCCGAAGACGGCCCGACCGCCGTCGAGTACGCAGTCATGCTGGCCCTGATCATCGTCGTCTGCCTCACCGCCATTCAGGCCGTCGGCACCAACGCAAACGCCAAGTTCAACACCGTCAAGAACGCTCTCACATGACCGCGCCTTGATTTATTGCCCCAGAGAGTTCGGCGAGAGACCCGCGGGACTGACCATGCCCGCGGGTCTCATTTTTGTAATGCTCGCGTCGCAACAGCAGCGAGCTGGCATGGCGGCCGCACCAGCCTTCGAAGTCGTCACGTTCGATTCGGCCGCTCCGTTGCGGCGTCGAGCGGCGCCAGGGAGCCTCACTAAGCACGGACGCAACCGACGTACTTTTGACCCAAACGGCCTGTCGTAATTTGGCGGGTCACTCTGCTGCCCGCCACCATTTCGGCGAGCCACTTGGCCAGAATATCCCGAGCGGGCCGCGTTCAGAGGGATCAACTGGCGCTTCGTTCGGGTCGCTGGTCGGACTTCCCACGCGGCCAGCAGCTGCAACGTCATCGCTGATCGCCCGAGAAATCAACTCGCCTCCTTCCTTGGGACCAAAGGTCAGAGCAGCGGCAAGCGCATCCAACAGCCGCGCTGAAATCTCGGCACGTGCGTCCTCGCTGCCTTGGCAGTGCGCATGTTTATTGAGAGCACCCAAAACCAGACCGCATTGATCGAAAACATGAGCACCGCGTCCCGACAGCTCGAAATACTTCGGCAGCGCTCGGGCTGGCAGCGTGCTGACGCCTGCTTCCTCGCCAGAAGCGAACGTGCAGAGTCGTCTGATGACTCGCGTCGCGTCGGCCGGCTCCGAAGCGAAGCAGAACAACCTGCTCGCAAGCCTTGCGGTGATGGCTGCGACACTTCGGCACGAAAGCCGTTCAATGTCGGCCGCAAAGGACGTCGCTGTTTTTGTCCCGTCTGTCACAGCACCTGCCTTTGAGCAAAACAGCGCTCCGCCTCAGAACGCCGCAACCACCGGTGGAATTGTCGAGTCGCCGCGATTTCATGTCCATACGCGTTATTTCGTGTCGCCCACAGCAGTCTCAGTTGATGCTAGGTCTGCACTGCCGCGTGCGATTGCAAAAAACAGCGTCTGTTGCTCGATCGCTTCACACTCAAATCACGTCGCTCAACCGAGCGGGGCGGGGAGCTACGCCGAGTGGTACGCGCATCGGCTCGAGCTCCCCCCGCAAGTCACCGTCACTCGCGACGAGCGACTGCGTTGTGCGCACTCCCTGCACCCCTATTGCGGAGAGCTGCTCGCCAGGCCGGCAAACGCAATTTCGACTCGACCGTGCTTTGTCCAGGATTGCGCACGTGGCAATGAACCAGGCCGTCGTACCAAGGCCGAGGAGCCCGATTCGTCCTGTGGCAGGCAAAAGCACGTAGTGCATCCACACTAAGGCAGCCGGGATGGCCGCCAGGACACCGGCTGTCCGAGGGTGACCAAGTTGCACCAACCACATTGAACTAAAGACGATCGCGGGGAAAAAAAGAGCGAAGTAGCTCCCCCGCGCCACCGGACAGACCACGAGCGTGGCGATACACGCCAGTCCGAACATTGCTGCCCGATCGATGGGCTGATCGGCTTGCGCCGAGCGAATCACGAACAGGAGTAAAAGTGCCAGGCCGGCGACGCGGGCGATCCTGATCATTTCGTTGGCGAGTGAGCTGTCCATCGGCAATCGGAGTGTCGTTGGATGCGTTCGATCAAAAAGCGTGTCGTCAGGACCGCCGGCAAACTGGCCAGCGATCCAATTGCCGAATCGGTAAGCGGCGTTGTCCAGGCTCTGGTTTCGGACGGTTCGCACATCTTGACCGAAGTCTGTTGTCCGGACGTCTACGGCTTTCGTGGCCACGCGCGAGAACCACATCTCAAGGTGCCGCAGGTTCGTATTCCAACCCAGAATTGCGCCGGGCAGCAGCAGAGCGAAAAGAACCAGCCCCGCTCCGAGGCCCGCACTCAGCGACACGGACCGCTTCCAGCCGTAGCTAGATCGTTGGGTAAATGCCAGGACTCCCTCGTAGAGAATCAAGCAGGCCACTGGGAGGATCGGAGTCAACTTTAGGATCCCGGCCATGGCGAACACCACGCCGGCCAGCCACCATTGACTCGCCCCTCGTCCAGAAACGAACAAGCGAAACCCGAGTAGGAGCAGGTAAACCTTGAAGATTTCGACTTGCCCGCGTTGCAAACAATTTAGAGTCGGGAGCAGGACGGTCAGCAAACTGGCCAATTCGATCCAGGTCAAGAGGCACGAATGCTCTTTGCCGAACGCCGCTTGACGCTTGAGCAGAGCGACCAGCCGACGCATTTCTGAGTAGCCGCCAAACGCCATCGCCACGCTGAGCACGAACCAGACGCAGACCTGGCCGCTTGGAGGCAGCGCGTGCAGCGGCGAGACGAGGATCGCAAAAAGTGGCGGATAGAGGTAACTCCAGCCACGCGGATTAGTGACGCGGTATGGATCGCGGCCGTCAAAAAAGGCCGCACCGGCCTCCGTATACACGGTGAAATCCGTGCGATGCTCGTGAAGTCGCCGCGGATTGATCCTGCCCCGCGGCATTACGTCGAGTGTACACCAGACTGCCAAAGCAGCCAGCAATCCGAGGTACAGCCACCGGTGCCGGATAACGTCAGTTACAAGGCTGTAGTCCGCAGTCCCCACGTCTGGCATGTTCCCCGGGGCTAAGCAGCGCAGCTGCTAGAGCCCCTGACTCATGTCGCGAATTCGCGATGAATCATCCCGACCGGCAGAGAGTCAGTTTCCAGCGGTGACGATCAGGATGTCGCCGTAGATTTTGAGTTTGTCGGTGACGCCGACTGCTCCGAGCGCCTTGGAAAACGGCTTGATGCCGTAATCCGTCTGCAAAAGGGCGAAGGCACCTCGAAGCCGAATCGCTCCACTCTCCGCGCGCGCCTCGGCGAAGATCCGCAACGGCCGTGTCACGCCGTGGAGAGTAAACTGGCCTTCGAGTTGATACCTCTTGACTCCCTCTCTCCGGTTTTCCCGGAGCGGGAGAGCCGACTTGATCAAAAACGTCGCAGTGGGATAGTGCTCTGTGTCTAACACGTAGGCACCGAGCATGTTCGCCGTGACCTGTTCCTGCGTCGAGGCGTCCGTTTCTCCCTCGAGGCCGACGTATCGGCGCGCTTCACTCGTGTCGGCGGAGAAACTCGTGAGATCGAACACAAGCTGGCCAGCGTCTCGGTCGGCGCCGAGGCGAATCGAGCCCGATTTGAGGCGCCCGGTGACTCCATGCTCATGCCCAAATCCCGTCTTTCCGACAAAGGTGTACACGCGGCTGCGGTTGACGTCGACATCGACGGACGCAGGATTCGCATTCCCTGTTGAACCAACGGCATCGTCGCCAGCAAATGTGACTTGAGCCTCAATCGCGATTGCGGCGACAGCAGGCGTAATCATTGCGAGCAGCATCGCCAGCCAAGTGCGCGCCTTCATCCTTAATTCTCCTTCATGATCGTTCTGGGATCAGGCAGTTTCGGGAGGCGGCAACGTTGAGTCGCTGCGCTACCGGGGGGGCGAGAGCGTACCACCCGAGCCGCCGAGTCCGAAGGCCAATGCCGGCTCTACGTAGGTCGCTTGCGGTCGCAGCAACCAATTGCCTCGGTGAGCAGGATCTGTGACTGCAACGTGCACTTTTCAGGCAGAGCAACGGGGATCCAGGATTGCTCGCGAGCTTGGCAATCCAGTCAAACCCGCCCAGCATCGAAATAAAGCCGAGCACAAAGAGGCTTAAATCTCTTTTATGATCGGGGACGGTGAGCGCCCGAAGCCGTCGCTCGGCTCACGAATTCAGGCTTTTCAGGACCTGCGTCGCCCAGGCGCGTTGACTGCGACGCGAGATTGACAGCAAATTCTATTTCTCCGACGATCCCCGCCCCACCTCTCTCAGCGATTCAGACGCATCTCGTTCACCTCCTCTCGCTCAAATTCGTCCGTTGCGTCGCTAGGACTCACTTCAACTGTTTGTCGAGGCTCCTGGAAGGCCAATGAGCGTTCATCCAACAGCCTTGATCGATCCCCTGGCGACAGTAGACCCCACGACGATCGTCGGACCGCACGTTGTGATCACTGGTCCGGTACGCATCGGTCCTGGATGTCGTCTCGCCGCATCTGCGGTGATCTTGGGGAATACGGAGATCGGTGCGCGGTGCGAGATTCATTCGCGTGCCGTGATTGGCGATCTCCCCCAGGATCGTGCGTTTGATGGTGGGCAAAGCTTTTGCAAGATCGGAGAGGCTTGCACGATCCGAGAAGGTGTCACTGTTCATCGTGGAACCGCGGCTGGGACTGGAACCGTCATCGGCGACCGCTGCCTCCTAATGACCAACTCTCATGTTGGCCATAACTGCCAGATCGGAGCCGGAGTCACCGTCGTCAGCGGAGCGCTGTTTGCCGGCCATGTGCGAGTCGGACCCGGAGCGACCATTTCTGGTAATGCCGCCATTCACCAATTCGTCCGAGTCGGAGAACTGGCGATGGTAAGTGGGTTAGCCAAGGTGTGTCAGGACGTACCTCCGTTCTTCATGACTGATCGGGACGGGGCAGTTGTCGGGGAGAATCGCATCGGACTGATGCGGGCTGGTTTCACGCCTCTTGAAAGGGAAGAGATCAAAACGGCCTTTGGCGTGATCTACCGTTCCGGATTGAGTCATCACGCGGCCATCGAGTACCTATCCGGCTCCATCTCGAGTGACGCTGGCCATCGGTTGCTGGATTTCATTTCCGAAAAGTCGAAGCGGGGCCTATCTCGAGACTCGTATCGCAGGAGGCGCGCCGCCTGAACGACTGCAACGCCAAAGCCATGGATGACCGGACACGAGTCCGATCCGTTCGCAACCTGCCTCATTGGTCTGGCCGCTCCTGAATTTTCCTATCTAATTCGATCACTTCAAACGTCCCTCAATCTCAAAGCGAGCTTCGACAACTTCCGTCGGGCGCCGAAAACCACGTAGCGCCACGAAGGGCGAGGAGAGCGTCGCCGAGAATTCTCATCCGCCACACCAGACATCGAAGGCACTTCAAAATGCTTAGATTCCTAGGCATAACCGTTGGCGTTCTCGTCCAAGTCTTGTTCGCCGTGACCTCCTATTACAACTACGTCTTTTTGAAGGGATCTCCGCCGTGCGCCGGGCATTGTGCGTTGGCGTGGGATGCGTTCCTGGCAGTCCAATTTGGCATCGTTCACAGTCTGCTGCTGTTGCCAAGCGTGAAAAAGAGGCTTGTGCAATTCATTGCACCGGCGTTTTACGGACTGTTTTTTTTGTACGGCCGCCTGCTTGACCCTTCTCTTCACAATGTCGCAGTGGCAAGTCGCCGACAGGGCGATCTGGCAGCTAGCGGGTTTGCCGCGCTTGGCTGTGCAGATCTTGTATTTGAGTTGTTGGGGAACCTTGTTCTACAGCCTGTGTTGCTCCGGATTTGGGTTTCATACGGGCTGGCTCCCCTGGTGGTATTGGGTTCAGCAAAAGCCGATTCCACGCCGACCCTTCCAGCCTCGCGGTGCGTTTTCATTGATTCGCCACCCCGCCTATATGAGCTTTCTGGGATTGGTGTGGTTCACGCCCGACATGACGATTGACCGCGCCCTGCTCGTCGCAATCTGGACCGTTTACATCTTCCTCCGGCAGCTACCTGAAGGATCTCCGGCTGATCCATTACGTCGGGGACGCCTACCGAGAGTATCGAGCGAAGGTTCCTGCCTACGTCCGAATGGCCCGGAGCGGTCCAGTTGTGAACCGACTAAAGGCAAGTTAAAAAATCGCCCGCTGCCCAAATCCGCGACGCATCGAAGATCTTCGTATTCACGCAGGCCTCAGCTTTCGGGAAGTCCCCCCAAACTGTTTGGGAATCCGGATGGTGGTGCTCGCTAAGGGCAGTCCCTCGGAGACGCGGACTTTCAGATTAAAATCCGTTAAGCCCGTTTCTTTCTCCGGATTCTGCATGCATTCGAGTCGATGAAACTCAAGGTGGCGGTGGGTACCCGCCACAGCTTCCTAACAATTTGGGCCGCCCAACAAGCAGGTTCCCCATGTCAAGTATCTCAAGCGTGAACAGTTCGGCCGCGTTGATGTATCAGATGCAGCAGGCTGCGGCTGCGAAACAGGGGGCCACCCCGACTGCCCCGAACCCAACTCAACAGGTCCAGGCAGCGGCCAACGACCCCGACCACGATGGCGATACCGACGGTGCGGGCGGCATTGATACAAAGGCCTAGCCCCAAAAACGCAATTACCGCAATTCGATGACGCGTGACGCGATCGTATGCGGTTCAGTGTCGTCACACCGTTTTCTCGGCATTGATCTTGAACCACGCATCGTCTCGCAACACAGTTCTGCAGACGGATCGTTATCATCTCGCGAAGATCAATCGATGCCGGTCGTTGACGGGCTCGACCAGAAATGGCAACGGATCGATCGGCGCCGAGCCGCGCGCGTCTTGGCGGGAATCCCGTTGCGTTTTGGACTGTTCCTTTTTCTGCCCGCGGGAACGCTCGTTTGGACGAAGGCATGGGTTTTTGTGCTCGTCTCGTTGGCAGAGATGGCGGCGCAGTTCCTCTATCTGTGGAAGGTAAATCCCGAGGTAGTGATCGCCCGAAGTCATTATCACGCGGACGCGAAACGCTGGGACAAGTTCCTGCTCTGCTTTTACTTGCCGGCCGTGTTGGCGATCCTGCTGGTCGCGGCTCTCGATGATGGGCACTTTCACTGGTTTCCGATCCCCTGGGCCGTCAGTGTCCTGGGCTTCGTGCTCTTCTTGATCGGATTCGGTGTGATTACGTGGGCTGAAGCGGTCAATAAGTTCTTCGAGCCGATGGTCCGCTTCCAGGCGGAACGCGGTCAGCGAGTGATTGACCGAGGCCCGTACGCCACGGTGCGGCATCCTGGCTATATGGCTGGCATAGTCGTCGCGTTCGGCACTGCGCTATCGCTAGGCTCCCTCTGGGCCCTCATTCCGGCGGCAATTGCATCAGGGCTGTTGTTACTCCGGACGAAATGGGAAGACCAGACCCTGCGACAGGAATTAGCTGGTTACAAGGACTACATGGACCGGGTCTCTTGCAAGCTGATCCCGGGCGTGTGGTAGCGTCCTGCGGCCGCTCGTAGCTAATCCTCAGCGGGCCATGTGAATGGCCGCCGTCTACACGAGAGCGAGCGATGGGTGTGAAACTGACTACAGCCAGTTTCAAAAGCAGTTTTTCAGTGAACGTGTTGGCAAGAAACTTGCGTTCCAAAGCGAGTGAAAGGAGGCACTCGCATGTTGTTGACGCTTTCCTATTGGCCCAATCAGGGCCGCAATTGGAGGGCGTCCAGGACGGAACCCAAACCGCAACTCACCGATGAGCAATGGCTTCTGATCGCGGATCTGTTTCCTGTAAGGAGGATGAAAAAAGTCGGCGGGCGTCCCCCCGTCCCACCGCGCCCGTGCCTGGAAGGAATCCTTTGGGTGTTAACCAGTGGTGCACGGTGGAAAGACTTACCAACATACTTTCCGTCCCCAGCGACCTGCTGGCGGCGGCTACGCGAGTGGACTCAAAGCGGAATCTTCCAGATCGCTTGGCGCCGACTGCTCCGCCGGCTCGACGGAATGAAGTCGCTCCGCTTGGACGAGGCGATGGCCGACGGCACGTTTTCCCCGGCCAAAAAAGGGGGCTTTGCGTCGGCAAGACAAAGCGCGGCAAGGGGACGAAGATCATGCTCCTCATCGACGGCCGCGGCACGCCGCTCGGCGTGGACATCGCCAGCGCCAGTCCGGCGGAAGTCAATCTCATTGAGCCGCTCTTGAACAAGCGGACCGTGCGCAAGCGCCCCCAGCGATTGATTTATGACAAAGCGGCCGACAGTGATCCCTTGCGAAAGCGGCTGGCAAAGCGTTGCATTGAACTGATTTGTCCACACCGATGCAGCCGCAAACGCCCGGCAACTCAGGACGGACGGCCACTTCGACGCTACAAACGACGTTGGAGGGTCGAACGCTCGATCAGTTGGCTGTTCAACTATCGTCGCCTTGTTGTGCGCTACGAGCGTCACAGTCTTCTTTTTCTCGGATTTCTTGAGTTGGCTTGTGCCTTCATGATTCTCAAGCGGTTTTGAAACTGGCTCTAACCATGCCGACCACGCCGCACATCGAGAAGCACTTCACTTCGTCCGAAATCGTCCGTGACATCGTGATCGGAATGTCGGACGGCCTGACGGTTCCCTTCGCCCTGGCAGCAGGACTTACGGGAGCGGTGGACGCGACGACGATCGTCATCACGGCAGGTATTGCCGAGATCGCAGCCGGTTCAATCGCCATGGGACTCGGTGGCTACTTGGCGGGAAAGACTGACGTCGAACACTTCGAAACGGAAAGAGCCAGAGAGTTTCGAGAGACCGACGAGCTCCCGGAGAAGGAGAGGGAAGAAGTCGCCACGATTTTTCAGTCCTACGGTCTAGAAGAGGAGACTGTGAACAAAGTCGTCACCGCGATCAGCGCCGATCAAAAGCGGTGGGTCGACTTTATGATGCGGTTTGAGTTGGGTCTGGAAGAGCCCGACCCGCGCCGGGCACGGACGAGCGCGACGGTGATTGCCGTCTCCTACGTCGTAGGTGGTCTAGCGCCATTGTCGCCTTATTTCTTCTTTTCATCGGCGAGAGCCGCGTTGCCCGTATCTGTGGCCGTGACCCTCGTTGCTTTAGCCGTTTTTGGCTACGTGAAGGGCCGATTCACCGTCGCCAAGCCAATCAAAAGTGCATGGCGCTTGATTGGATGAAATGGCACTTGCGAAACGGTGACTCATCCAACTCGGGCGTTAAAACACACGCCAAGTCAACTTGAAGCCCCAAGGACGCAGCCAGGCAGCTCGATCTTTACGACCGTTCCGTGGCCCGGGGCACTGCGCATCGAAATGGATCCACCGTGAGCCGCGGTGGCGGACTGGGCAATCGCCAACCCCAGACCCGACCCGCCCGGTTCCGCGCTTCGTGATTGCTCGACGCGATAAAACCGCTTGAAGATGTGCGGCAGGTGTTCGGGCATAATCCCCGAGCCCGTATCTTCGATCTCGATCTCGACACGGTCGTCCACCGTACGACCGCGGACGACGACCCGGCCGCCGCGTGGCGTGTATTTAATCGCATTGTCGAGCACGTTGTAGAAGACCTGGCTCAGCCGGATATCGTCTCCACGGACAGTCCACGGCTCCAGGGATTCGATTGCGATCGTCACTCCCGCTTGGTCCGCTCGACCAATGAACTGTTCGGCGACATCCTTGAGCAGCGCATCCAGCCGCACTTCCTCGTCATCGATCGGCATCGTGCCGGCCTCCTGGCGGCTCAAAAAGAGTAATTGATCAGCAAGCCGGGTGAGTCGGTTGGCTTCGTCAGCGGCCGTGTCGAGCGCCTGTCGATACTCCTCGGCCGTTCGCGGCTCACGCCGCGCAACGTCGATTTCCGAGCGGAGAGCTGCCAAGGGAGTCCGCAATTCGTGTGCGGCGTCGCTTGTAAATCGTCGCATCTCTTCGATCGCCCTTTGTAATCGATCGATCAGAGCATTAAACGTCTGGGCCAGGCGGCCCAACTCATCATTTGGGTTGAGGACGTCAACGCGTTGGTGCAGGTCCGTTGCCGTTATCCGGTTGGCGACTTCAACGATACGCTCGACGGGCGACAGCGCGCGCTGCGCGAGGGTGTATCCAGCGGCGATTCCCGCCGCCAGCGCGATCGGACCCGACGCCAAAAGCACCGTAAACAGGAGCGAGATCTGCTGCCCGAATGGAGCCAGGGAGGTCACAGCGTGCACGAGGTAGCGACCACCAGGCCCGTCGACGGCTGACGTAAGCACGCGGCAGCGCCCGAGGCCGGGTAGGTCTCGGTTATCGAATTGAGGACTGTCCGGCATAGTCCCAGTGTCGGAGGTCAGAGAGGGATGACCATCCAGCGCCGGACTCTGAAACAAGACGTTTCCCGCCGGGGCCGTCAACTGAAAGTAGTACTCGCCGTGTTCGAGGAAACGGCGCCGCGTCTGCTCGAGCACCTCCGGTGGCTTGCGAGCCATGCGAATTTCGTTCGTGATCTCCCGCATCTCTTCTTCCAGCTCGTCGTCGACCGAATCCAGAAGCTGGTGTCGCATGACGACAAACTGGAGGAGGCTGAAACCGAACAGCAAGAGCGCCAGCGTGACCCCAAACCACAAGGTGAACTTCCACCGAATGGGGAGGCGATTCATGGAAGCTTCCCCAACAGATATCCTTGTCCTCGAACTGTGTGAAGCAGGGCAGGCCATTGGGGCCGTTCGATCTTTCGCCGGAGGTGGGCGATATGGACCTCGATGACATTGGTCCACGTCGCCGTCGATTCCCTCCACACGTCGCGAGCGATCATTTCCTTGCTGACGACGGAGTCGGCATGCTGCATCAAGTAAGAGAGGAGATCGAACTGGCGGTTGGAGAGCTCGAGGGAGCATCCCTCCCGAGTCGCCATGCGGTTCAATCGATCGATCTCCAGCCCCCCGACGCGCAAAGTCACCTGCTGCTCGAGTGGCCCACGCCGCAGCAGGGCCCGGAGCCGCGCGAGCAACTCGTTAAACGAGAAAGGCTTGACCAGATAGTCATCGGCTCCTGCGTTGAGTCCTTCCACGCGATCGTCGACGGAATCCCGCGCAGTCAGCACCAGGATCGGCTGCAGAAAACTCTCTTTACGCAGCTGCCGCAAAAATTCCAAGCCGCTGCCGTCGGGCAACATGAGATCGAGGACAAGAATGTCCGGGGTCATCCCGATCGCCTTCCGCGCTTCAGTGACCGAAGCGGCCCCAGTAACGTCGTATTCCTCCTCCTGAAAACCTCGGACGAGATTTCGCAAGACAGTCGGCTGATCTTCGACAACGAGAACTCGAGTCATGGGGCTTGGTCAGGTTTTTGTGCGTAAGGGGGATCAGACTTAGGCAATCCGTGACGCTCGATTGGTCGGGAGCAAACGGCTCACGTTATTCTCGGTACTGGCGTTCTCACTTGAAAGCCCGCCAAGCCGGTCGCATAGGTCATTCGCTTGGACGTGCTTCAAGCCGCTCCAATCCCGCCTACGCGTCCCGTTGTCGCCGGATGGCAATTCGGAGCCAGGACGGCCACTTCCAGAGCGGCACCGCCGGCCGGATTTCAGAGACCGGTGCAACGACCGTGACTTCTCCAGATTTGCGAGTGCCCGGCTTGGCAGCGACGGTCCCGTGATGAAAAAGTATGAGAGCCGCGAGTACGAACTGACTGGCGCCATGAGTGCCCTGGGCCGTCGAGAAGCAACTCCTCTCCGAGTCTGATTCGACTGGCTGCGCGGAACCCTGACCGCGCTTAGCCCCCCGGCATACAAAATTCCGCGATTGCTGAGGCACGTCGGTTGAGAGCACCGAACCACTCGATGGCAAACGGCTATTTCTTCGTAAACTTCGCCGCCTCGTCGTCGGGTATGAACAAAGTGCTAATGCCGACGGCCATGCCGCTGTGATGGAATTGAGGTGATTGACAGTGGCTAAGAATCTGCTCGGCGACCTCGGAATTGCACCACACCTCAATATAAACGCGGCGCAGTTCGCTCAAAAAGCCCGAGTCTGTCGGATGTTCGCCCTTGCCGTGCGCTTGCCACCACGTGTAGCCGGTTGCCCCCAAGCGACCCAGATGCTCCAAGAAATTGTTCCTGAGGAAATCGTCGCAGATAATGCGAACCGCCCGAACCTCTCTAAGGGTGACGGACATGGTCAATTCTCTTTGAATCGGGACGTGCGACCCGGCGGAAATCGCCCAGGCTGCTGGCGGACACAGGCCGCCTCGGCGGTATGGCGTGACCGTAGTCAAAATGGGTGGACCGGAATTCTCTGCACGTGCAGGCGGGACGCGGACGACAGTCCGACTTTCATGTGCCAGTTCACACGGTGCGGTTCGGCGCGCGGTTCCACCGCGCCGAGCCGTTCCTGCGCCGGAATCAAAAAGGCGGGGTCAAAAACCCCGCCTTCTCATCTGCACCCAGCCCCGTAAGCCCGCGAGTCGTGGTTCCCCGATGACAGGATGCGAAGGCAGCAATCCACGGCTCACGGCCGATCTCTTGCTTTTTACCCTACGCTACTATTACGAATCTCGCCCTCGGTTACGAGGCTAAGTGCCTAACCCAGTGGTGCTCAGTTTCGTGCCTCCTTCCCCTCGCTAGCCCAGTCAATCGTGAACCCAAAACCGGTTCGACTGCCCATTAGGGGCCGGCTTCCGGGTCCTGCTCAGGGCCTCCTTTGCGCGACGAAGTCGGTCCGCAGCGTCCTCCCCTTACCCCGCATGCGCCCCACTTAGTGACGCGTGCTTCTTCAACTCCGCGATGTGGACGGCAAGACCAATTTCGATGGTCGGGAGACGCTTCCCCTGTTTCTTTTGCGACTCTTTAACTTCTTCCCGCCACGTTTGGATCTCCTGTCGCCAATCTCGACCCTCCATATTTCTCGCAGCATGGCTTCGTGCACTCATCGGAACCATCCTCGCCGGAGTTGACCGAATGGGATTCCCGCGAAATGGACCTCTCAACTTTTTGATTCCCCACCGGTCAAGCTTACTTTTGAGCACTTTTGGTGCCCCGGCGAATGATTGTAAAAATGCCTTCGGCCCCTTGTTCTATTTTGGTCGTCTCTTCGAGCCTCTTTCCGCAGTTTGGACGAAAGAAAAGGCCCTCTCAGATGGCACGTCGTCAACGAGTTCGCTGTGCCCGCAGAAACTTCGAATCGCAGCACACGGCTTCACCCTTACCAAGAGATTGGAATGGCGCGCCAATCCGCACGGAGACCGTGCCCAACCGCACACCCGCCGAATTCTCGTCGTCAATCTCGCGACATTTATGCGCCGCGAGCACGGCGCATTTATTGCGGCTTTCTCTTGACCAACTTACCAGAAACGAGACCAAGTGCTCAGGAAAGCAGGGGATCGAGATCATGTATACGCAAACCGAACTCGACGAATACATGGCCGAAATTCGAGACCACGTCTGTAGTCGGTGTATCGAAAAGCCGCCTGGCGCGCCCCCCTGTGCTCCGCAGGGCAAGCGATGCGGCATTGAGCTGCACTTGGCCGACGTCATTGAGGTCTGCCACGCCGCACGAGGCAAGACGATGGAACCTTACATCACCCGGTTTCACGAGGATGTCTGTTCGCATTGTGCAAATAGCACGACCATGCAGTGCCCGTGTCCACTCGATTACTTGCTCTTGCTGGCGGTCGAAGCCGTTGAAGCCGTCGACGAGCGAAAGACCGGCCATAACTCTTGATCGCGACGCGGTCGAGCGAATCGCAACAGCCTTCTGGCTTAACAGATCTAAGGCTTTTTGTGCCCCTCGAGCACTGCTTTTGAAGCGATGTTGCCTCGGGACATAAGATGGACTTTTCGATCCCCCCGCATCTTGAAGAAAAGCTCCGCGTCGTTCGCGGGTTTGTGATCGAAGAGCTGTTTCCTCTGGTGCGAGAGCTTTTGACGCGGCCGTTCCGAGAGCTCTTGCCGGCCCTCTTCGCGACGCGCGAAAAAGTCCGCAAGTTGGGGCTGTTTGCGCCACAGGCTCCGACCGAATACGGCGGAGCCGGGCTGCGTCTCATCGAGCACGCTCACCTGAGTGAGTCATGGGACATACCGGCGAGGATTGGCTTAGTCACGGCGAAATCGCCTATGAAGACGTGCGCGTTCCACGCAACAACGTTCTCGGTCGCACCGGAGCGGGATTTCAGATCGCGCAGGCCCGGCTCGGTCCGGGACGGATCCATCATTGCATGCGCTGGATGGGGATTTGCGAGCGGGTGTTTGACGTGCTGTGCCAGCGGGCCGCGCGCCGCGATTTGGCTCCGGGAGACAAGCTAGGGACTAGGCAGACGATCCAAAACTGGATCGCCGAATGCCGGGCCGACATCAACGCAGCGCGGCTGATGGTCTTGCAAGCCGCGTGGAAAATCGACCGAGAAGGTGCCAAAGCTGCGCGGGAGGAAATCTCGCTGATCAAGTTCTACGGAGCTGATGTGCTGATGAAGGTGATCGACCGCGCGATCCAGGCCAACGGTGCCCTCGGGATGACCGACGACACAATCCTCCCTTATTTCTGGCGGCACGAGCGGGCCGCGCGGATTTACGATGGACCCGACGAAGTCCACAAGAGCGTCGTGGCCCGGCGCATATTGCGCCGGTATGGGCTGACAGGCTGACAAAGAAAACCGTGTCCAAGAGCATCGAGACCGCATCCCAACCGCCCCTCTCGCCGGGAAACTGCCGTGGAACAACTCAATCTTCTCAGATCACCGACACAGGAGATTTCTGATGGCCACCTTCATCACGACAATTAGATTTACAGAACAGGGCATCAAGGCGATCAGCGAGACGACAAAGCGGGCCGAGGCCTTCAAGGAGGTAGCGAAGAAGCTGGGCGTCAAGGTCACCGAAATCTATTGGACGATCGGAGCGTTCGATGGTGCGATCGTCTTCGACGCTGCTGATGACGAAACAGCCACGGCGGCTCTTTTGCAACTCGCCTCGATGGGCAATGTTCAGACCTCGACGACTCGCGCGTTCACCGCCGGGGAGATAGGGAAGATCCTGCCGAAACTGTCGAAATGAATGACTGAGTCGAGCTATGCGCCGTGTCGGGAGGAAGGCGCCGGAAAGAGTGCTTAACTTTGGGGATCATCGGGGGGGTTATGAAACGCATCGAGGTTGCCAACTCTGCTGACGTTCGTGAAAACAAAATCTTTGTTGCCCGAGTTGATGGTTGGTTTCTAATCCTCACTCGAGTCGATGGACGTGCCTATGCCGTTGAGAACAAATGCGCCCACCTCGGTTGGTCGAGGGCTCGGGGTCGCATCACGGGCTCAACACTTCGGTGCCCCTGGCACGGCTCAAGATTCGATGTCTGCTCTGGTAAGAACGTCGACTGGGTCAACGCCTTCGCTGGAGTGCCAATGCCCCGCTGGGCTCATGGCCCTTGGCAAGGAACCCGCCCCGATCCATACCTTCGAGACCTCGGAGGAATCTGGGCGCGTGTTCGTCAGCGTCCCCGATTGAAGCGTATGCCAGTTGCTCAGCCCCCATGAGCGCCCAGTCGGTCTTGGCGAATGGGAGGAAATCGGCGCTGCGGAGGCAGGTCGCAGGCTGAGGGGGCCTATTGCAAAAAAGGTTCCTCAAACGGAGCGTCCCGGATTCCACGAGTTTCTGGGACTCAAAGGGCGTGCCGCTGACATGGTGGCTGTCCGAAGCCGGACAGGGCGCAACGAGGTGATGCGCCATTCCCGCAATTGGGTCGATTTTCGCCACTGCTCTAAAAACGTCTTAGATCGTAAAGACACGGCCTCGGATTAACTGGCAAGGATCGCCAGCAACCTATGATTGGGCAGCGGTCGCCCGACCGACTAGGCTGAGGATCCGCGTCGGGAATAGCTTTTCCAGCCAAACAGGGATAAGGCGGCTTGCCCAGCCGCGATCCAGGCGAGAATTAGATACGCTCCAATGGTCGTGACCAAAATGTAATTGCTTGTGCTTGCCTTCAACCGCCGCGCGTTGGCCTGCATCTGGTTCAGACGATTTGCCGAGTCTTCGAGGCAGGTGTCAATCGCGGCTGCCGTCAATTCCGTGCTACCCAGCAACTCAAAGACCCGAGAAAGTCGATTGTTTTCCGATTGACCCACTCGGTTAACTGTGAACTCGCCGACATCGTTGATCGACCTTTCGATCTCTCGCAACTTGCCCTGTGTTGACGTCAGTTTTTCAAGCACCTTGTCGGGGGAGATCGAATCCGCCGGAACACCGATCAAGACGAGCCACTCGCGGGCATTGCGAATGACGTCAATGGAGTCTATCGATTTCTGCAGCAATTGGTCCGCCGTCTGAAGCCGGCCAACAATTATCTCCACCCGGCTTTTAATTTCGACCGCCGATGCGAGCCGTTCTTTGGCCTTGCTTGCGCCAATCTCGGAGTTTCGGACCGATCTCACTGGTCCTGATCTTCGACTCTCTTATGCGCTGTTGCACCGCGCGGACGCGGTCCTGAGCGGAGACCAGCCCCTTGTCAATCGTCACGAACACTCTTTCATTGGTTCGATCAAGTCGTGTTTTCACCAGAGAAATCGGGTAGGCTCCCGCGATGCAGGCAACGAATCCGAGAGAGCCCGCCGCCAAGGCCAGGAGGGGCACGACTCGCTTGAATAGCATGTTGATTTCCCGAGTCCTGCCGCCCCGACGGCCAAGAACCCTTGCAACCGGTCCAAAGCGAAGTGTACCCCAACCGCTCTCATCGAGGCCTTTGGCCGCATTGGCGCGCCGCTGTGAGGCTCGTCGCGCTACCCAGGCGATTCCCTCAGGTGAACAGTTCGGAGATCCACAGATCGGCGCTGAGGATCTCTAGGCAAGCATTACGCTCATTCGGGCCTCAAGTGGTGCGGCTGACGGTGATTTTGGAGGCGTATTTGGCGTCGCCTGCCCGGGAGCTTCAGCAAATCACAATCGCCCGGTCGTCGCCGCCGCGACAAGGCGCTCGCCAGCCGATTGGACATCGTGTCCGCAGATTCACTGACGCGGGCAGTCGGACTTCGGCTCGGCGCCGACATTCGAGTTCGCAACTGCGAGTTGGAAGTCATTGATGCGCCGACGCGGTGCCTGAGTCTCGCTGGTCCCCAAAAAGAGGCTCAGTACGCGGATCGGAATTGTGAATCAACGATTTCCCTCTTGCGGCAAGGGCTCCGAACCGACTGCAGCCGGAATGTTGCTCGCACAATCGCCGGTGCCAAAATACGGATGAGTTTCCGGTGCCAGTCACAGCGGCACTTATCGGTGGTTTGATGGCGTTCCCGGAAAACGGTTGAGATTATGGTGCGGTCGCCGTTTACGGGTGTTTGTCGGCGCGCCTGGGTCGTGCGTCCAAAATCCTCGCGGTGTTTCCTCTACTTATCGCCAGGCGACAACCGTCGGGGCTGAAGGCCACGGCCCGATAAGGTATTGTCTCGGTCCCTCCGAAAGTCAGCAGTTCCAGTCCGCTCGAGACGTCCCAGATCTTCGCCGTGCGATCCTGGCTGGTTGAAACAAGCCGTCGGCCGTCGGGACTCCAGGCAATGTCATAGACTTGATCGGTGTGTCCTCGCAAGATGCGAGGCGCGCTCAGCCATCGAGAGAGCATCGGCACATTGACGACGGTGATTTCCGCGCCGTCGGGAATTGCGACCAATTGCTCATCTGCGCTGAAATAGATGTGGGATCGCTCAGACCCGCCGACCGTGCGCAACCGGCCGCTGATCGGATTCCAACTCTTGGTTTCGGTTAGAGTGCCAAAGGACAGCTCTCCGGTCTTTTTGCTCCAGCCGACAAGCTGGATTCCGAGTTCTCCCTGCTCCCCGAAGTGGAAGACCTCGCGCCCCGTTTCGCTTTCCCAGATTTTCACGGTCGTCCAGCCGCTGGCGGCCGCCAGCCACTTGCCGTCGGGGCTCCAATCGAGCCTCCCCTCAGCAGCAGCCCCTCCCCTGTTTGGCGGCAGTTGCGCCAGGCCGGACACGGGCTGCCAGTTCGTCGTGCTCCAAATCTTGACGGTGCCGCTTGCGTCGATTGAAGCCAAACGGGCGCCGTCCGGGCTCCAGGCCACCCGGATCGAAGGCACTCCGATGGGTCCTGCGGACGCCTCCGGGCTGGCTTGCCATTCCAACGATTTTACGACGTCGCCGCTCTCACTATCCCAGACATCCACTGTCCCCGTGAGGGCCTTCGGAGGGATGTAACTGGTTGCTCCGCCGGCGATGCGCTGGCCGTCGGGTGACCAGGCCACTGACTGCAACGCGCCGCGGGGATTTGCCAACGTCAGTTCTTTCTTCCTGGCACTCGTATCCCAAATCGTGACCTGGTCGAGCCCCGCTGCGAGTCGTTCGCCATCCGGGCGCCAGGCGAGCGCCTGATTCGGACGGCCGACAAGCGTGAGGATCACCTTTCCGGTTTCAGCGTCGAGAATCTTGGTTGTGTTCGCGGCGCCCGTCGCCAACCGCCGACCGTTCGCGCTCCAGGCGAGCGAGAAGACCGAGGACTCGAAGTTGAAACGCTGGTGTCCGGAGGCAAAGTCGTACACGAATAACTTGTCCGCGACTCGCGTGAAGTCGGGACTGCACCCTAGCGCATTACAGGGAAGTGTTCGGAGCTCCCGTCCGGAGGTGACGTCCCAAACCTTTGTCTCGGCATCGCCGGACGAGAGCAGTTGTTTATCGTCGGGACTCCAAGCCAGAAACATGGGAGAGTAGCTGGGTTTCCCGGCCTCCTTGGGGTGACCGGCGATTGTCAGGAGCTTCGCTCCGCTCGAGACGTCCCAGATTTCGATGCGCCGGTCGAACGTTGCGAACGCCAAGCGCCGGCCATCCCGGCTCCACGCGAGTCCCATCAGCTCGTGCGTGTATCCCTGCGAGCGGCCGCCGAGCGTCAAGACCCTGGTGCGATCAACCGTGTCCCAGACGACTAGTTCCGGCTCCATTCGTCCCGTGGCCGCTAGGCGTCGCCCATCGGGGTTCCAGGCAAGCCACTGGGCGAACTGGGGGAGTGTACAAATCACATTTCCCGATTCCGGCTCCCAGATTTGGATTGCCATCCAGGTCCCGCCCGCAAGCGACTGACCGTCCGGCGACCAAGCCAACGAGCGAAGGGCGAGGTTCGGTTTCTGCTGCCCGGCCGACGCTAGGAATCGCGACAAGAGACTGTTCGGTGCATCATTCGGTTGATCCTTGATCGTCGTCAGAATTCGCGACTGATTGCGAAGGTAGTCCCACTCCCAACCTCTGAGATCCACGTGGCCGGGCTGCGGCACATGCCGCTCTAAGAGGTCCACCAGCCGCCCGTCATCACCTGTCCGTCGGGCCTCGTCGGCCAGGTTGATGTGGGCCGCATACAGCGTGTGCTCTGAGCGATCCAACGCCGTCGACGTCGCAAAATAGCCGACCGCCGTCACGACGACGATCGCGATCAAAAGCGACGCGGCCAACGCCGACAGACTGGCGACCAGAGGCTTTCGCTTGCACCAGCGCCAAAGTCGAGCGGTTTTCCCAATCGGGCGGGCATGAATCGGCTCGCCGTGCAGGAATCGCGCGAGCTCTTTGGCAAGCTCCTCAGATGAGGGGTAACGGTGCTGCGGTTCTTTCTGCAGACACTTGAGACAGATCGTCTCCAGGTCGCGAGGGATGTTTGGATTCAACAGGCGTGGCGCGACCGGCTCGGCGTTCAGAACTTGATTCAGCGTGGCGATCAGCGTTTCCCCCAGGAACGGCGGCCGGCCTGTCACAAGTTCGTACAGCACCGCGCCCAGCGAATAGACGTCGCTGGCCGGTCCGACCTTGCCCCCACAAGCACCCGCCTGTTCCGGCGACATGTAGCTGGGAGTGCCCATCAGAGAGCCGGTCGCCGTCAACTGCGCATCGGCTTCGATCCGCTTGGCCAAGCCGAAGTCGGTGACCCGCGGCTGGTCGAATGCATCGATCAGGATGTTGGACGGCTTCAAGTCTCGGTGCAGCGTTCCCTGTCGATGGGCAAACTCGATCGCCTCGGCAATCGTCTTCACGTATCTGGCCGCCCGGGCTGCGGGCAAGGGGCTCTCACGCACAAGCTCGGCCAGGCTGTTCCCGGCAACGAAGTCCATAGAGAAGTAGTGCTGCCCGTCGTGCTGACCGACCTCGTGGATGGCCACGATGTTGGGATGCTGCAGATTGGCTGCGGCTTTCGCCTCAACGTAGAACCGCTCGACGTCCGCTTCAGAAGCCAGTTGGCCCGCGAGGATCATTTTCAGTGCGACGACTCTATCGAGGCTGACCTGCCGAGCTCTGTAGACGACGCCCATCCCGCCCCGGGCGATCTCTTCGAGGATCTCGTAGTCGCCGAAGTAGCGAAGCTTGCTGCCCGGTGACAGACCGCTCGGGGTGGGTGCTCGCGGCACGAGCGTCGGATCGTTTGCCCGGCTGGAAGGATTTAAGCTGCCTTCTCCCATCCCTTGCTGGAGCAGGCAACGGGGGCAGAGCCCCTCGGGCGCATCGACCGGCAATTCTGCGCCGCACCGCGGACAGGGCACTCTGGCTTCAGTCATGGCCGATTTTCCCAGCGTAAGATGGACTGCCACCACTTACTGAAGCAAATCGCCCCATCGGTTACACGTTTTCCGATGCGATTATGAGCCGAGCGCGGAAAAAAGGTCCCGGATTTCTTGGTCGATCTTGTCGGGATCGGCGACCGTTTCCTCGATTTCCGCTCGCAGCAATTCGCGATATCGCCGACGAATTCGATGGACGGCGACCTTCACGGCACCCTCGCTCATGTTCAATTCGGCAGCCAATTGGCCGTAAGTGACGGCCGGCTGCTCGCCGGTCAAAAAGCCTTTCAGGCGGTCGAAGCTGTCCGATTTGCCGGCTTGGGCCGATTCATTGTGAAGCCGAGCCAGCACGTTCTCGAGCAGCACCAGGGCCCAACGCCGTTCGAAGATCTTTTCCGGCGTCAGGTCGTGGCTCGGCTCCGCGCGGTATCGCTCTTCGGCGGTTCCAAAGTCGATCGACAGCGCGGCTCGGCCGCCGCCTCGTTTCTCGGCCCGGGCGCGGTCCCACTCGTTGGCCAGGAAGTGCTTCAGCGATGCCAGCAGAAACGAGCGAAACCGTCCACACCCCGGATCGGCCGCGGCGAGATCGTTCTTCTCCAAGAGCCGCGTGAAGAAGGCCTGCGTCAAGTCCTGGGCCTCGTCCGAATCGTGCCCCCGCCGACGCACATAGGCATAGAGCGGATACCAATAATTCTCGCAAAGAGTGGCCAATGCAGCGGACGATTGCGGCGAGCTGCGTTTACCGGCCGCCAACACCAGGCTCCAGCGAGTCGTCGCAAACTGCCGCGGACCAGAAGAAGCCGGCTCCTGCTGCTCATCGACGGGTACCATGCCGGCATTCTAAAGCGACGCGTTGATTCGCCACCACAAAAAGCAGGCTCTGCACTGCTGAAAGATCGGTTAAAAAACCGTTCGAAATTCTGTCCCCGATTTCGCGGCGTTTTTCCCCGCTTCGCAGCCTGAGGCCCGATTCCGCGAAAATGTATGGCGATTCGGTGCACGGAAACGCATGCCGAAAAACGGATGAGTTTGCGATGCCCGTGACGGCGGCACTTAATCCGTTCCGGCGCGCCCTCTACAAGTTCCTCCGACGCGATGCTGAACACGACCATTGGGAATTGGCTTGAGTGATTGCTCGCGCAGCGGCATCCGCTGATTACCTCGTTAGGGTCTGACCTCGAACATTTCTCTCTCTCGGCTGGTGAGGTCGCGAGGCTTTCGAGAGATGGCGGCTGCGAGCGGATCGATGGGCCAGATCCGAGCCGTCCCGTCGCCGGAGCCAGTGACAATGCACTTGGAGTCAGGGCTGAACGACGCATCGAAGACCGGGGCTCGGTGACCGGTCAGCGTAAAGTACTCGCGACCGGTATCGGCATACCACACTCGCGCGGTGGTATCGTCCGATCCCGTGACAATCCATTGCCCATCGGGGCTGAAGCGGGCCGAGTGGACTTCGTTGTCGTGTCCTCTGAGAACAAAGAGCTGTTCGCCGTTGGTGACATTCCACACGCGGGCCGTTCGATCGTCACTGGCCGTCACAATACGACTTCCGTCGGGGCTAAAGACCCCGTCGTTCACTCGCCCTTCGTGGCCGCGAAGCTCAATTCCTTTTGCCCCCCCTTCGAGGTTCCAAACTGTGACGATCTTCGGACTGGCATCCTCATCAGTTCGCAGCAACATCACGTGCTGGTTGGCCGCATCAAATGCCGGTTGGCCGGCCGAATAGCCGAGACTCTGGGTGGCGGTTTCGAGTTCGCGCACGCTCTTGAAGTTCTGTGCGTCCCAGATCTGAAGATGAGGCTTATGGTTCGCGTCGGCAGTGGCCGTGAAAAGGAACCGACCGTCCGCGCTCCAGGCTGCTCCGTAGGCGCGCCAGGCTGGCCCGACGAGTGCCAGCGAATGTTTGCCGGTCTGCGCGTCCCAAATCCGTATGGCCGGGTCGTGTGGACCAGTCTCCCACGTGCCATTGCCGATGAAAACATCTTTGGCGTTCAGTCTGACATATCCGCAGGAATTGTCGGCAACCGTCACGATCCGACGGCCATCAGGACTGAGAGATGCTGATTGTACGCCTCGATCGAAAGCCGAGAGCTGAACCACCTTCTTGCCGCTCTTGATGTCCCAAACGCGCACGGGTGCGTACTCCACGCTCGTGCCCGATTTCAGCTTTTCGACCGGAGTGCCCGGAAGGCCGTCGTGGGCTGGGCTGTTCTGTCCGTTCTCGGACGAACCCAAGTCAAGGCGAACGTGACTGTCGTTGGAGACGGTCAACAGTTGACGGCCGTCCCGGCTGAACTCCGCGTGGGACACCGGTCCCAGAATCATTTCTTCGAGAACCACGTTGACCTGACCTGCCCCCCAGGATGGAACCAGTCGTTAAGTTAGTTTTTCGGTCTTCTCAGCCATGGAAGTCCAGCCGAGCGTAGCGAGGTTGGATTTCCATGGCTGAATTGCTTCCGGTGCCGGAGGCCTGTACCCCAACGCACTGTGCGGTCGGATCGTGTTGTACTCCACACGCCAGCGCTCGATCAGTACCTTGGCTTCCAGCAGTGTGTCGAAGATCTCCCCATCGAGCAGCTCGTCTCGTAGCTTCCCGTTGAACGACTCGACGTAGCCATTCTCCCAGGGACTGCCTGGCTCGATGAACAGCGTCTTCACCTCGACTCGTTCCAGCCAGTCCTTCACCCGCTTGGCCGTGAACTCCGGTCCATTGTCCGAACGAACGTAATCCGGAACATCACGCCGAACGAACAAGTCCGACAGTCGTTCCAGAACGTCCTCACTGCTCAACTTCCGAGCCACGTCGATCGCCAGGCATTCCCGGGTGAACTCGTCCACGATTGTCAGCATCCGAAAGGCTCGACCGTCATGCGTTCTTGCCTGGACGAAGTCGTAGCTCCACACATGATCTCGATGCGCCGGCCGTAACCGCACGCACGAACCATCGTTGCACCACAATCGTCGGCGTTTGGGCTGTTTCTGCGGCACTTTGAGCCCTTCTTGCCTCCAGAGACGCTCGATCCGCTTGTGATTCACTCGCCATCCCTCTCGATGAAGCAACTTCGTCACTCGGCGATACCCGTACCGTCCGTATTGCGTGGCCAGCGCCACCATGTCCTTGATCAACCGGGGTTCGTCGTCCGGCACGTGTCGTTGGCGGCGCTGGGTTGATCGAGGCTGGCTCAAGACCTGACACACCCGACGCTCGGAGACCTGGCCCAGCGAATTGCGCACATGTTGGACCGCTCGCCGTCGCTTCGCTGGGCTCAGAAGTTTCCCGAAGCCGCCTCTCGCAGAATGGCTTTGTCCAGCTCGGCGTCCGCCAGCAGCCGCTTCAACCGGGCATTCTCCTTCTCCAGGTCCTTCATCCGCTTGGCCTGGTCCATCCGAATGCCGCCGTACTCCTTGCGCCAGCGGTAGTACGTCTGCTCCGTCACACCGATTTTTTTGCAGGCCTGCGCCACTGTCAGACCCTTAGCCAAGTCCACCTCGGCTTCCCGCAGCTTCGGAATGATCTGCTCCGCTCCAAATCGCTTCCCAGGCATCTTGCCCTCCTCCTCAAAAGGTCCTGAATGCCAAAGTTTATCACCTCAGCACCTGGACTCGCTTAAGGGGGGCACGTCACGAGGTCGGCCGGCATGAGAGCCAGCATTATTTTTCGATGGATTATGTCGCGGGGCATAGCCTCGCCGCGCTTGTTCAAGGTGGGCCGCTTCTCGCTTTGAAGGCCGCCGGATATCTCAAAGCGATCGCCGAGGCCATCGAATTCGCGCACCGGCAGGGAACGCTGCACCGCGATCTGAAGCCGTCGAACATACTGATCGACGGATTTGACCAACCGCGCGTGACCGACTTCGGCCTGGCCAAGCGGCTCGAAGCCAGCGAGCAGTTGACCGCCACCGGGTCTCTGATCGGCACTCCCAGCTACATGTCGCCGGAACAGGCAGGCGCCGAGGGCGGAAAACTCGGACCGGCCAGCGACGTTTATTCGCTGGGCGCGGTCCTTTACGAGCTTGTGACGGGCCGGCCGCCTTTTCTGGGTGAATCACTGATCGCCACGCTGAATCAGGTGCTGAACGCCGAGCCGGTCGCTCCTCGCCTGCTCAATCCCAACGTGCCTCGCGACTTGGAGACGATCTGCCTGAAGGCCATGGCAAAGGAACCCGGGCGTCGTTACCCCGCGGCCCGCGACCTGGCCGACGATCTGCGCCGGTTTCTCAAACGCGAGCCGATTCAAGCGCGACCGGTCGGAAAGCTGGAGAAGTTCTGGCGCTGGTGCCGGCGACACCCCGCTCGAGCCGCAGCCTCGCTCCTGGCCCTCCTGGTCCTGGTGGCCCTGTCGACTTTGGCGGTTGGTTATTCCTTCGTGCTCCAACTCCGGCAAGAACAGGAGCGCACCCATCTGGCCTTGGAGGAAGCGACGACACAACGCGCCCTGACCGCGGAAGCACAGCACGAAAGCCAACAATTCTCCGCCCGCCTGGCCTTGGAACGAGGTTTGAGCCTCTGCCAGCAAGGCAATACGGGACAAGGATTACTCTGGATGACACGAAGCCTGGAACTTGTTCCGGAGGGTGATTCGGACTTAGAGCGGGACATTCGGACGAATTTAGCGCGATGGCGGACTTCCTTGCATCGCTTACAAGCCGTCTGGCACACGCCATGTCCGCTCGAGGTCCTGGCAGTCAGTCCCGACGGCAAGCTCTTCCTCGCGGGCGGCACCGACGGCATACCGCGCTTGTGGAACACGGCTACCGGCAGGCTCGTGCGGGAGCTGCCTCAGCATCAAGTCGGAGTCTCGGCGGGGGATCGAGTCGCGCCACCCGGTGTTTTCAGCCCTGATGGGAAGACGGTGTTGACAGGAGGCGACGGTTTCAAGGCCCACCTCTGGGAGGTGGCCAGCGGCAAGCCGCTCGGGCCGCCGCTCGAACACCAAGATATCGTCCGTGCTGTCGCTTTCAGTCCGGATGGCAAGACGATCCTGACTGGAAGCGACGACGGAACGGCTCGTGTTTGGGACGCTGCTGCGGGCACGCCCCGCGGAACAGTAATGCACCACCAAGGCTGGGTTACGGCGGTCGCTCTTAGCCCGGACGGCAAGCTCATCCTGACCGGAAGCAGAGACCAAACAGCCCGCCTATGGGAGGCCGGCACGGGCAAGCCCATTGGCACCCCTCTTGTGCATCACGGCGTTGTGCACGACGTGGCTTTTTCCCCGGACGGCAACACCATCGTAACCGGTGTCAGCGTCAACGTCGCACAGCGCTGGGATGTGGCCACGCACCAACCGATCGGCGAACCGCTCGTGCATCAGGACAATGTGTTTTCCGTGGCATTCAGCCCGGACGGAAAGATCATCGCCACCGGGAGCATGGACAAGGCGCTCCGCCTCTGGGAGGCCCAGACCGGCAAGCCGCTGCTGCCTGTGTTGTTGCACGGTGGCCCCGTCACAGGCGTTGCCTTCACCCCCGACGGTAAATCGGTCCTCACGTCGAGCTTGGATCAGACGGTCCGGCTCTGGGAGGTGGGCACCGGCGACCCCTTCGGCACGCCGTTGCGACATCAGGGCATTCTTATGGCCGTGGCCTTCAGTCCGGATGGAAAAACCGTACTGACGGGAAGCATGGACAAAACAGCCCGCCTCTGGAATGCGGCGACGGGAAAAGAACTGAGACAATTCAGGGGTCATCAGGGTGGCGTCTGGACTGTCGCCTATAGTCCCGACGGCAAAACGATTCTGACCGGCAGCAGTGATAGGACAGCACAGCTTTGGAATGTGGACACGGGTGAGCCGATTCACCACGCCCTGGAAAATAATACTGGCGTCATCGATGCTGGCTTCATGACGGTGGCGTTCAACCCGAACGGCAAGACCGTGGCGACAGCAACAGCCGGAGAGGTGCACCTCTGGGATGCCGCGACAGGCCAATCTATCGGCCCACGGCACCTGGAAGGACCATCCTTCTCTGTGGCGTTTAGCCCAGACGGAAGTCTGCTACTGGCGGGAAGCCGGGCCGGCATGCCCTGGCTCCTCGATTCGGCCACTGGTAAATCGCTCAGGATTCTAACCCCGCCTCACCATGGCCCGATCGATGCAGTCGCTTTCAGCCCCGACGGGAGAACGTGCTTGACCGCAAGCTATGCCGATCAGACCGTGAAACTCTGGCAAACAGCAAGCGGCAAAGCCATTGGACAGCCCTTGCAGCATCGCGTCCCCCAAGCTGGCTTCTTCTCCGTCGGCTTCAGCCCGGATAGCAAGACCGTGGCAACCGGAGGCGTGGATGAAATCGCCCATCTGTGGGATGCAACGACCGGCTCCCCCATCGGCCAGTCCATGCGGCACCAGGGCAAAGTTTGGGCGGTCGCTTTCAGTCCCGATGGCAAAATGCTTCTTACAAGTAGCGTCGACGGCACGGTCCGCCTGTGGGATGCGGCCACAGGGAAGCCGATTGGCACGCCTCTGCAACACCCGGGACGCGTGAGGGCCGTTGTCTTCAGCCCCGACGGTAAGAAGATCGCGACCGCATGTGGAGATAACACTGCGCGGCTATGGGAGTTGCCCGCTCCCGTCCAGGGCGACCTGGAGCGGGTCGTTCTCTGGGCACAGGTGGTCACCGGGATGAAACTCGACGCCGATGGTGTCATTCAAGTGCTGGACAGTGACACATGGCGCCAGCTGCGGCAACGGCTGGATGAGCTTGGCGGGCCGCCGGCGCGGTAACGTGGTTGCACTATGGTCGGGCCGCGATCCGGCCCGAGCGAGGTTCGTATCCGCGTTACTGCATCCGGCGTCAACCCCGGTGACGTGAAGAAACGCGACGACACGTTCGGCTTGGGGATGATGTATCCGCGTGTCATCCCCCGTCAAACGACCCAAATATGGGAGGCGGCGCTCGCTGTCGAGCACTTTGTCCGGTTCCGGACAGCGACTGAGTCGCTCCAGTTCGATCGAGTTTCAGAAACTCGTGGTTTCCGGAACGTTCCGTCTGAGGAACCCTTTTGCGGACAGGCCATCAAGCGACCCAATATCCGGACCGGCGCATCAAGGCGTTGCGCGTTGTCCGACTCCGAACAGCCGTCGACTCAGCCGCGCGCCCTTTGAGTCTCAGAAACTCGTGGAATCCGGGACACTCCGTTTGACGAACGATTTCCACGTTTTCCAGCGGCCGTCGCGCCGATGACCTTTTCCATTTCCACGCCAACCACTCCGGGGTCTGGATTGGAGCGGTCATTCGACACCTTCGTGAGTTGAGGCTACCGGTTTCGCGACACCAGAAGCCGTCACCTCGATGACCAGGTGCTTCATCAGCGGCTGGTCGCTCTGGGGGCTGTAATCGTCGATCGGGCAGAGCACGTTCAGCTCCGGCATGTAGCCGGCGGCGCAGCCTCGCGGGATGTTGTAGCGCACGGCCCGGTACCCTGTCAGCGAGCGAGTCGAGCCGTCCTTGGCGAAACTTGTGATGTCGATCAACGAGAACTCCGTGAGGCCGCGGTCGCGCATGTCGTTCTCATTCATGAACAACAGCGTCCGCAGATTTTTCACCCCGCGGTAGCGGTCGTCGTCGGAGTAGATGGTGGTATTAAACTGGTCGTGCGACCTCATGGTCCCCAACATCAGCCGGCCCGGCGGCAAGCAGACGTCGGGCAACGCGGCCGCGGAAAAGTTCGCGCGGTTGGTCTCGGTCCGGAAGACCAATTCGCGAGCGGGCTGCTTCAGTCGGAAGCCCAAGGGCTGGCGGACCCGGCGGTTGCAGTCCTCGAACCCCTCAAGCGCTTCGGCCATCTTATCTCGGATGCGGTCGTAGTCGGCACCGTATTCTTCCCAGGGCGTGTTGGACTCCGGCAGCGTCGCCAGGGCAATCCCGGCGATGATGGCCGGTTCGGAACGCAGGTGCGGCGAGGCAGGCTCTTTCATCCCCTTCGACAAGTGGACCATGCTCATTGAGTCCTCGACCGTGACCTGCTGCACCCCGGAGCGCTGTTTGTCCTTTTCGGTGCGCCCCAGGCAGGGCAGGATCAAAGCTTCCCGCCCGTGAACCAGGTGGCTGCGATTGAGCTTCGTGCCGACGTGCACGGTCAAATCGCAGCGGCGCAGGGCCTCGAACGTGAAGTTCCTGTCCGGCGTCGCCATCGCGAAATTGCCGCCCATCCCCACAAAGACCTTCACGTCGCCCCGGTGCATGGCCTTGATCGTGCGCACCGTATCGAACCCGAGCGCTCGAGGAGATGTGATCCCGCAGGCGGCGTCCAGCCGAGCGAGCCAGGCCTCGGACGGGCGATGGTCGATGCCGCACGTGCGATTGCCCTGGACGTTGCTGTGACCACGGATCGGGCACGGGCCGGCCCCCTCGCGGCCGATGTTGCCCCGCAATAGGAGCACGTTGACGATCTCGCGGATCGTATCCACGCCGTGGTTCTGCTGGGTGACGCCGAGGCACCAACCGATGACGCAGGAGCGGGCCTGGCGATAGATCTCCGCGGCCGCGCGGATCTGGTCCACGGGCACTCCAGACTGGCGCTCCACCTCGGCCCAGGAGACCGCTTCGCACGCAGCCCGGTAGGCCGCGAAGCCCGCGGTGTGGTGTTCGATAAAGCTCAAGTCGATTGCCTTGGGATCGGTCCGCGCCGCCTCGAGCAAGTACTTGGCGATCCCGCGCAAGAGAGCCATGTCTCCGGCGATCCGAGGCTGGAGGTTCAGCGTGCTGGTCGGCGTCGAGCGAAACAGTATCATGTCGAGAATCTCATGCGGCGTGATGGCCCGCGTGGCCGCGGCCTCGATGAGTGGATTGATGTGGACGATCTTCAACCCCCGCTCTTTGACCCCGTCCGCCAGAGCGGTGAGCATCCGCGGGGTGTTCGTCGCGGCATTGACGCCAATTACGAAGATCGCGTCGGCCTTCTGCCAATCGACGAGGTCGACGGTCCCCTTGCCCGTACCCAGGGTGGCCGTGAGCGCCCGTCCGCTGGCCTCGTGGCACATGTTGGGGCAGTCGGGCAGATTATTAGTGCCGAACTCGCGGGCGAAGAGTTGATAGAGAAAGGTCGCCTCGTTGCTGAGCCGCCCCGAGGTATAGAAAGAGGCCTGGTCCGGAGGCAGGCTTGGTCAGCCGCATCACTGTGGAACATGTCCGAGTCGCGACCGATCAGCCGTTTGAAAAGGTGACCAAGATCTTTGAAGAGCAAACCGGGCGATTCGATCCGAGCGCTTATCAACACCTCAACGCCGGTGCCAATCCTGAGGAAATCCGGGCGAAGATCAAGGCGATGGAAGGTCCGAGCGGCTTCATGCTGTTCAAGACCAGCGACCATGGGGCACTGCTTCGGTTGGCCGGTCAGAAGAAGAAGGCACTTCAGTACCTGGTCGGAAACCCGCTTTTTGCCATTCAAATGACCGAACACGACATTCGCGCAAGCCTATACGCCCCGTTGCGAGTCCTGATCTACGAGGACGAACAAGGCAAGACGTGCGTGGAATACGACAGGCCTTCGTCACTCTTCGGCCAGTTCGGGAACGCCAAGGTGACGGAGGTCGCGCAGATGCTCGACCGCAAATTGGAGCAACTGGTGGACAAAGCGATTCAATGAGCGGCCGATTCGGTAATGCGATCGGAATGGAGCCACTACTAAGCGGATGCTGACGGCGAATCATCAACGGGTGAGATCATACGATGTCCGGCGATACGTCATTAACTGTCCCCACGCGGTACGTCGAGACGGAGAGAATTCGGTTCGCGTACCGGCGTTGGGGAAATGCGGGCGGGATCCCGCTCGTCTTCCTGAATTACTTCAGCGAAAACCTGGATGACTGGGACCCCCAGGTCACCGACGGCCTCGCCGCCGATTATGACGTCGTGCTGTTCGACAACGCTGGCGTCGCGAACTCGGGCGGCGAAACACCGGCCACAGTCGCGGAGATGTCGCGGGACGCGCTGACGTTCTGCGATGCCCTCGGGCTGAAGAGGATTAACGTGGTCGGCTTTTCGCTTGGCGGCATGATTGCCCAACAGTTCGCGATCGACCACCCGGATCGTTTGGGCCGGATCATTCTCTTGGGGACGGGTCCGCGGGGCGGCGAGGGAATGACCTTCACCAAACTCTCGGCCGACGAGCGGTCCGACCCGGAACAATTCCTGCTCGCCGCGTTCTTTTCGCCTACTGACGCGAGCCAGGCGGCCGGGCGGGCCTACCTGAAGCGTTTAGCGGTGCGGACCGGCGACCGAGACCGGCTCGTCTCGCCGAAGACGGCCGAGGCACAACTCACCGCGATCCGGGAACGCTGCAGAAGATCAAGCGCCCGACTCTCGTCGTGCATGGCGTCAAGGACATCGTGGTCCAGCCGATCAACGCCTTCATGCTCACGCAGCATCTGCCTGACGCGCAGCTCATCATGTACCCCGATTCGAGCCACGGCGCGCAATACCAGCACGCGGACCTCTTCTTGAAGCACGCAAAACTGTTCCTGAGCAGCAGCGCGCCCACTTAACGGAAGCATCACCTGACATGTCCTCAGCCGCAGCCCGTCAGATCGTCCTGGCCGCCCGACCGCAAGGGAAACCGCGGCTCACCGACTTCCGCCTCGAGGAAACGCAGATTCCGACGCCGGGTGCCGGACAAGTGGTTGGAGCGCCTCGAACGAACCGCGATCTGCCGAGAATGATGCCGCAGAGAGATCTGGCGGTCGCTGCGCTTATCCACCAACACTATGAGTGGATCCGCGACGGGCTGGCAATCAGACAGGGTTGGCGTCGCTGGGTGCAAGGAGGAGGACCGTGTGATAAACGGTCTTCAAAAGGGCGAATGTCGTATTCGGCCTATCGCCGGATGCTGTCAAACCCGCGCAAAACACGAAGCCGGTGGGTCTCTAAACTGGACTAATAGCGTCAAGGACGTGCAGCCCGATACGGAAGTCGTCTTCCAGCACTGCGAGGAACTTCGAATCGTTGAGGACAAGTTGTTCTTCGCCGTTCAACGGCGTCTCGAGCAGCTGAAGAAAGGACCGCGCGGCCCAAAACGCCGCAGAGAACTCAATCTTTGGGACGTAGTGACCGAGGTGTTCTTCTGTGCCTCGGGGAAGGGTGGGAGCTGCCAGTGGCCCACAAAGGCTTACGCCGGGACTGGAAACAGGCGTCCTCGGTAGTTCCACCAATTGAAAGCGGCGACGGCTGCCGGGAGTGGATTCGGAAATCGGCATGCGGTTATGCTCGGGACAATATCGGAGGTTCTCTCACAACTGAGTCGAACGACGTC
This sequence comes from uncultured Planctomycetaceae bacterium, assembly GCA_963800135.1. Classification (GTDB taxonomy): domain Bacteria; phylum Planctomycetota; class Planctomycetia; order Planctomycetales; family Planctomycetaceae; genus DASPSM01. The sequence continues at coordinate 180,239 of CAWCZR010000006.1, forward strand.
ACACGAACCTCCCTTGAGTTCGCCGGGCGGTTGAATTCGACTTGCGCATCCATGTCACCTGAAGCACCCATCTCCGCACGTGAAGTTAAAGAGGCCGTAGAGCGCTTTGAGAGCGCGTGGCAGCGCGGAGAGCGCCCGGCGATCAGCGATTACTGCCTGAGGACCGGATTTCAGAGTGACGCTCTGCTCAGAGAACTTGTTCTCGTCGATTTCGAGTATCGCCTGAAGCTGGGACAGAGTCGCAGCGCTGAAGATTATGTCGTGGAGTTCCCACAGCTTCAGACGAGCGAACAGGCCATCCTGAAACTGCTCGGAGTTGAGAGCCGCTGGAAAGCCAGTCGAATTGCCCCGAAACCCGACGCACCCGCCAACGGGGCCGCGGACCGCTCAAGCGTTGCAGCAGACTCCACCGCGGCGTCGCTGGAGACAGCCAGCGATGCCGATCTCTCGGTTGTCGCGGCCACCCGCACCTCCCCTCGCGATGCTGCTTCCGATCGCAATTCTTCCGGAGAGACAGCTTCGGGACGCGAGTCGCCCACGGTACGTCGTCTTCCGACGTCGCAAATCCTCGGCAAGTTTCGTCTGATCGACGTAGTTGGCCAGGGCGGCTTCGGCACGGTGTTTCGTGCGATTGACACCGATCTCGGCCGCATAGTCGCGGTCAAAGTCCCCAGGGAGGGACTCCTCGCGACTGAGAAAGAGCAGGAGCGCTTCATCCGGGAGGCGCGTAGCGCGGCGGCCCTGCGCCACCCACACATCGTGGTGGTTTACGAGGTCGGAGGAACGCGGGAGCGGCCCTTTATCGTCTCGGCGTTGGTTTCTGGCTGCGCGCTCAGCAAGGCGTTTGCCGCTCGAAGGTTTGACCCTCGCGAGGCGGCAGCCATTGTTCGAGCCGTCGCCGAGGCACTGCAGTACGCGCACAGCCGCAATGTCGTGCATCGCGACGTGAAGCCATCGAACATCATGCTCGACGATCGCGGTGAGCCGTTTTTGATGGATTTTGGCCTCGCGAAGCGCGACGGTGAATCGTTGATCACGGTTGCAGGTCAGATTCTGGGAACTCCCGCCTACATGAGCCCTGAGCAGGCTGTTGGCGACGCTGCGCGAGTTGACGCTCGGACCGATATCTACAGTCTGGGCGTCGTGCTCTACGAGTCATTGACGGGCGAACTGCCGTTCCAGGGCAATCCTCACAGCATCTTGCACCACGTCATTAACACCGAGCCGCGGTCACCGATGGTCGCGAATCGTGCGATCCCGCGTGACCTCGCAATGATCTGCCTCAAGTGTCTGCAAAAATTGCCGGATGATCGCTACTCGTCGGCGGGGGAGCTCCAGGACGATCTCTCAAGATTTTTGGAAGGACTCCCGGTGCGGGCTCGGCCAATTTCGCCGGTGTCGCGCGGCTGGCGATGGTCACGACGTCACCCCAAGACGGCCCTGCTACTCGTGGTTGCCGCGGCCCTCGCGGCCGGCCTGCCGCTTGTCCGGATGATTTACACAGCCCGCATCGAAGCGGCCAATCAAGCATTCGCAACATTAGAGGAAGCCAACCGGGCGCGCCTGGAGAAGCTCTTTGTCTCCAGGGGAAACGGCTTCGTTGAACTGGGTGACCCGATGCGCGCGCTCCCCTGGTTTGCCGCTGCCTTAGATCAGGCCTCGCCCGGCTCGCTTGCCGCGTCCATTCACCGCGTCCGACTGATCACAAGTCTTGAGGGACCGCGCCTGTCCGGCATTTGGCTCGCGGGCGGTCCCATTAATTCCGTCGCACGCTGCCCCGCACGGCCGCTGCTCGCGATCGCGCCTGCGGCGAAAGCGGCGCTGGTGCTCGACCTCAGAGCCGCCGATGCCCGCGTGCTCTTGCCCCATCCTCAACCGTTGCTGCAATGCACATTTAGCCCGGATGGAAGCCGGCTGGCGATTAGTGGGAATGATGGGCAGGTCCGGATCTGGCTCACTTCAGCTCTGTCGGGAAATCCCTTAGTCCTTAACGATGAGGACCAGCCGACATGGATGAGTTTCGATCCGACCGGCTCTCTTTTGGCATCCGCGGGGGTCGAGGGCGCTGTGCGTGTTTGGGACACCTCTACGGGAAGGCTGCGGTCGCCGATTTTCACCCATCGGGCAACTGTCTGCCGCTTAGCGTTTAACGCCGACGGATCGCTCCTCGCGACCGCGTGCGCGGACGGAAGAGTCCATCTTTGGTCTCTCGGAACGCGACAACAACTGGGAACCCTTGCGCACGAAGGTCCTGTGAATTGCGTTGGCTTCGCTCCCGCCAGCGGGATCCTTGTTTCCGGCAGTGACGATGGCACAGTTCGGACGTGGGATTGCAAGTCCCAGACCGAGCAATTTGCGTTTCAGGCGGGCAGCCCTGTACTTCACCTCGCGCTGAGTCCGGATGGAAATCTGATTAGTGCAGGTTGCCGAGATGGTCGAGTCTGGGTCTGGAGTCTGAAGACGCGACGTGCTCTGCCGGGTGATTTCCGTCATGAACAAAGCGTTTCGGCCCTTTCGTTTTCCAAAACCGGCGACAAGGTGGTGTCGGGTGGCCTCGACCAGAGTGTGCGAATCTGGGATTTGAAAACCGGCACTGCGTTCCTGCCTCCCCTCGTTTGCGGCGGGGGAGTCACCTGGGTGGAGTTGAGCGACGACGAACAACATCTCATGGCTGCTGCATTCGACGGCATCGTCCGTCAGTGGAATCTCGCCGGAACCGGCAAGGCCGAGCATCACTTCCGTGGCATGGGTGCTCTCTCGACCGTAGAACTCAGTCCGAATGGGCGATGGCTCTTAGTGACAGGCAATCGTGGCCTAGCCCAGCTTTGCGATTTGAACAGCTCGAAGCCGTCCGGCCATTCTCTAGGCGATTCCTCTGGCACGCGTCGCGCGGCATTTGCCCCGGATGGAAAGCGGCTCGTCCTGGTTAGCGATAACGGCGATCTTGCCTTTTGGGACGTTACGCGCGAGCCGCAGCTGATCAGACTTCGACGGGGAACGGGCTCGCTCATCGACGTCGGTTTTTCACCGGACGGCCAGTCCGTCGTGACCGCGAATCATGACGGCACCGCGCGAGTCCTTTCGGTCTCGCGCGACGACGCTCGGCTGACCTTGCCGCACGGGGAGGGCCTGAAGCGAGTGCTGTTTACCACCGACGGACATCGGATCTACACGGCCGGCGGTCATCGGCTGTGTCTCTGGGATTCCGCTTCGGGCAAATTCCTCTCGGAATTGCCTGAGTCTGACTGGAACCGTCGAGAGATCGACGATTGCCGACTGACGCCGGATGGCCGATTCCTCCTGGTCGTTCCGTTATTATCGCCAGCGATCGTCGTGAACGCTTCCACTGGCACGTTCCTCAGGAGCACCAATCTGCACCCCTTGAGCGTTGCCTTCAGCAACGACGGAACGCGGGCTGCCGCCATACATGGGTACCGCACCGCCAGCACGTGGGACATGAGCACCGGAAATCAGGTGGCAGCTTGCCAGTCGCAGCGAGGCGACGTGAACTGCTGCGCGATGCGGGGCGACGGCCTTCTGATGGCGACCGGTAGCACCGACAAAACCGCGCGCCTCTGGGACGTGCAGACCGGCGAACCCGTTTCGCCGCCGATGAGGCATTCCGATCAAGTGGTTTTCGTGGCGTTCCGCGAGGCAGGGAACGAACTGGTCACGGTCAGCCGGGATGCGGTTATTCAACTTTGGACGCTTGACGACGGTTCCCCCCGTGAGCGGCTTTCGCACTTGGCTCGAGCCACGAGCGGGCTGGTGATCGATGACAACGGCTCGGCCGTTGTGCTCAAGCCTGAGCGAATTAAAGCAGAGTGGGACGCGGCCGTTCACGCCGCGAATTCGGTTTCGCGGTGAAATCCGCTGGCTGGCGAAGGGGCACTTCGAGCGCGCCCTGCAGTTCGCCGAGCGAGGCTTTGAATACGACGCTTTCGAGGACCACTATGAGTGCCCGCAGGGCGAGCGGCTGGCTCTGCACGCGGTGCAACCCGACAATGCGTTGGCCGTGTATCGAGCACCTGCGTCGAGCTGTAATGCTTGTCCTTTGAAGGCCGCCTGCACACCCCACGATGAGGGGCGGCACCTTTACCGCTCTCTGGCGGCCTGGACAGAAACCGATATCGGCCGATTTCATCGCCGCATCTCGATGCAGTTGATCGCGATCGGTGCGCTCTTTTCGCTCGGCGGTTTGACTTTTTGGATGGGAAAGCCCGGCACAGGATTGCTGGCGCTTGCAGTCGTAATCAGCTTCTCCTGCATCGCCCTGGATTTGTGCGCCGCATGGGCCGGGCCCCAGACAGATTTGGACGCGGCAGACTGAGGCCGCTTGATCGACAGGAGATTCGGAGACGCGAACACAACGGATTCAAAGCAAAGAGGCACTGAGCAAAGCATTAGACTAGGCGCGACGCTGCTCCGTCGCCCGAATGTAACGGGAGCCCGACTTCGATTGAAACGATGAGTCACAGCCCCGTCTCCACTGGCTTATCATCGTTGCAGGCGATGCCACTTGGCTAACTTGAGCGGGCCACTGCGTCGGCCAGCTTCTCGCAGGGGCTGCCGGGCGCCGGCTCCATCGCGAGGTTTGACCCCTCGCTTTGTCCGGCCGTCGTCCTACGCCTCCCGCTCAATTGTCAGCCGCACAAAGTGCGTCGCGCAACTGATGCACGGGTCGTAGTTTCGGATCAAGTGCTCGCAGCGCCGCGTCGCCTCCGCGTCGTCGCAGTTGAGAACACTCGGCACAAAGTTGCGGAGATCGTCCTCGATCTGCCCTTGGTTCTGAGACGTGGGGGGGACGATCTTGGCCTCGGCGATCAGCCCGTCGTCGCCGATCCGATAGCGGTGATACAGCAATCCACGGGGCGCCTCGGTCGCGTGGCAGCCTTCGCCGGCGCTGGGCGTGAAGTCAACGCGGCTTTGTGCGGGCTCCGCATTGTAATCCGAGACGATCTCAAAGGCCGTCTCGAACGCGGCGATCATCTCTACGGCCCGGGCCACAATGCTCGTGAAACTGTTGAATGACGGCCAGGCGATCCCACAGGCATCGGCTTCACGGCGAGCAATCGGCGGTAGTTGTTCCCGGCACAGGTTAAGACGGGCCAGCGGACCACACAGATAGTGGGTCTCGTGAGGCAGCCTGACACTGTGCAGGGCCGTGCTCTGCGGCAGGTGCCGCTCGGTGAAATGCTGTTCGTATTCCTCGACCGGGATGTCGAGCCCCTCGGATGAGACGACGCGCCCATCGTTCATCGAATACTCGTCCGGATGCTTGAGGGCAACAAATTCGTAGGGTTGCTCAAATGCGGGAAAGTCGAAGCCCGAGACGAGGCGGAGCGTCTCGATGGCCGCGTTGAGCCCCCATTCGAGATCGGGAAGCAGGGCTTGGAGGTCGCGCCGCGACGGAGACCGGTAAAATCCGCCGACTGTCACGTTGATCGGATGAATCGCTCGCCCCCCCAGGATGCCAAGGAGCGCGTTGCCGATTTTTTTCATCCGCAAGCCGCGCTCGACGTCGGCCCGTCGATCGACCGCCATGCTGATCCCGCTCTCGTAACCCAAGAAATCGGGGGCGTGGAGCATGTAGACGTGCAGGGCGTGGCTTTCGATCCATTCGCCGCAATAGAGCAGGCGGCGGAGAGTCCGAATCTCGGGCGGGATGATGAGCTTGAGGGCCTTCTCCAGGGCGTGGCAAGAGCTCATTTGGTAAGCCACCGGGCAGATGCCGCAAATGCGCGAAGTGATATCCGGCACTTCGTGAATGGCCCGGCCCCGCAGAAAGCTTTCGAAGAAACGGGGCGGCTCGTAGATATTAAGTTCGACGTGCTCGACGGTGTTGTCCTTCACCGTCACGCGAATCGCTCCCTCGCCTTCCACTCGGCTGAGTGCATTCACCTCGATTCGTCGCGTGTTGGCCATCTTGGATCCGGCTTGGGTTCAGGTTTCGGCGCGCTCGAGAGCGTCGCTGGCCGCTCTGAACTCCGGAGCGTAGCCGTTGAAATTGCGCACAAGTCGCACAAGTTGGCCGGTCGGGGCACCATGTTCCTGGTAATGGTTGGTGAGGCTGAAGAGGTTTGGCTCCTCCTTAGGCCCGAAGCAACCGAAGCATTCGCGGCGATAAGCCGGGCAAATGGCGCCGCAACCGGCCTGCGTGACGGGGCCCAAGCAGGTGATGCCGCGGGCGACCGCCACGCAGACAGTTTCCCGCCGTTTGCACTCGATGCAGACGCTATACCGAGGCGCTCGCGGTACACGGCCAAGCACGAACGCGGTGATCACTTCGATAAGCTGCGCCGTGTTGATTGGACAGCCACGCAACTCGAAGTCAACTTTCACGTGATCGGAGATGGGAGTGCTGGTCGCCAGCGTCTGGATGTAGGCTGGCTCGGCGTAAATCTGGCTTATGAATTCGTCGACGTTCGACCAGTTGCGAAGCGCCTGAATCCCGCCCGCTGTCGCGCAAGCTCCGATGGTGATGAGAAACCGAGAGTTCTTGCGGATGTCGCGGATACGTTCGACGTCGTGAGCCGTCGTTACCGATCCTTCGACCAGTGCGACATCGTAAGGGCCTTCCAGCGCGCGGGTGCGGGCCTCGAGGAAGTGGGCGATCTCGACTTTCTCTGCAATCTGGAGCAACTCATCCTCCGCGTCGAGCAGCGAAAGTTGGCATCCATCGCACGACGCAAATTTGAAGACAGCCAGACGAATCTGCTCCGCCATCACAACCCTCAATACTCAGAAGTCCGCTACCGCCAGAAACGGTTCCAACACGTCGTATCGGAAGACTGGCCCGTCTTTGCAGACGAACACCGGACCAAACTGGCAGTGCCCGCACAACCCGACGGCACAGTTCATGTTGCGCTCCATCGAGAGAAAGATGTGGTCGCGGTTCAGCTTGCGGTCCAGCGCCGCGTAGATCATGAATCGCATCATGATTTCCGGACCGCAGGTAAACAATCGCGTCTCGGCTAAATCCAGAGCCACGAAATCGAGTAGCGTGGTGACCACTCCGATCCGCCCCTTCCATTGGTCGTCGCCCAAATCGACCGTGGTTTGCACGTCGAGTCCGGCGCTTCGCCACGCCTCGTACTCGTGCGTATAGAGCAGGTCCGCGGGTGTCCGTGCCCCATAGAGCACGATCACTCTTCGATAGCGATCACGATTTCGCGCAGCTTCGTAAATCACCGGCCTCAACGGCGCCAGGCCCAATCCTCCGGCAGCGATCACCAAATCGTGGCCTTGAGCCTCCTCCACGGGCCAGTTCGAGCCAAACGGCCCGCGCAGCAGAATTTGGTCGCCGATGTTGAGTCGCGCGAGCGCACGCGTGACGTTCCCCACTGCGCGAACCGTGTGCAGAACCGACTCGTTCTCGTGTGGATCCGAGCTGATCGAAATGGCCGCTTCGCCGATGCCCGGCACATAGAGCATGTTGAACTGGCCGGATCGGAACGCGAAGCGGCGACGGGCCTCCGCGTTCTCGAGCTGCAGCTCGTACGTTGAAACTGCTTGGATCTCAGACCGGACCGCTCTAATGCGGGCCGGAAACATGACCCACGCATCGGAATCGAGCGAGGTGCCGGCAGAGCCGATCGCGCTCATTTCCCGGGCTCCCCGCGAATGGCAGCGACCTCTTCGGTCAGATCGATTCCAACCGGGCACCATGTAATGCAACGGCCGCAGCCAACACAACCTGACGTGCCGAACTGGTCGATCCAGCTTGCCAACTTGTGCGTCAGCCACTGGCGGTATTGCGACGCGGTCGATTTTCGTACGACGCCAGAGTTCATTGCCGAATGTTCGCTCGAAAAACACGATGCCCAGGAGCGCTCGCGCCGCACGTGGTCTCCGGTAAGATCGGCAACCTCTTCGACCGTGCTACAAAAGCACGTCGGGCAGACCATCGTGCAGTTGGCGCAGGCAAGGCACCGCTGGGCGACGTCGGCCCACCGCGGATGATTCAAATTGCCGAGCAGCAAGTTGCGGATGTCGGTCGTATCGAGCTGCCGCGGCTTCGGTTCGTCCGCGGCGACGGTCACCGCCGATCGGGCGCACATCTGCCGTTCGAGATCTTGAGGAACTTGTTTCACCCGCTCGATTTCCTCCTCGGTCGGTGAAGACGAGGGAACGTCTCGCATCGCCGCCGCACCGCGCGATGACCCGATTTGAACGAAAAAGCGATCCTCGGTCTCGGTCAATGCGAGATCAACATCCGAGCGAACTGCCGGGCCGGTTTGCATCGAGTGGCAGAAACAAGTGGCAGCCGCACGTCGACAGTTGACGGCAACGAGAAAGAGTTGTCCCCGTCTGGCGCGATAGCCCGGATCGACATAGGGCCCGTGTAGAAACACGCGGTCCTGGATTTCCAGCGCATGTAGGTCGCATGCGCGCACTCCGACGACCGCCAATGGGGAGCCAACGGCGATCGACGGTTGCGACTCCCACGATCCGTCCCGTCGGGTCAGTTCGACCAGCGCCTCTCGCGGCGGAAACAAGAAATTCTTCAGCGAATGCGGGCCGACGACAAAATCGAAATAACCGGCGGTGGGCTCCTCGCGCAATCGATAGGTGCCGCCGTCCTGAACATCAATGAGACCGATCGGCAGCTTCCGCGCCTCGTCAAGATCAGCGTAGACAATCGCCGCGTCTCGGACCTGTGGGCCCACGACGCGATAGCCCATATCAACCAGCGCCCGAATCAAGCACTGGAGATCCGGCTTGTCGATCGAGAGCCATTCCCCTGGTTGCATGTCCCGATCAACCATGTTCAACCTGCTTGGTGCTCTACTTGGCGAGTTCATCGTGCGACGTGCTGCCACCGTTTCGTTCGTCCGACACGTGTGGCATTTCGTCGCCGTAAACGTTGAGCAGCTGAAGTCGAGTCGCGTTCAGTCGTTTTGCAAGCGCGAGGGCCGTGCGTTTCATCAGCTCGTAGCCGAACCGTGGCTCACTCTTGCAAAGCGCCAGGCAACCCGACGACTCGATCGCGATGGCCAGCACGTTGGTGAGCGCTCGGGCTGTGGCGGTCAGCCGGGGCTGGCCAAGCGCCGGCGACCAGCCGACCAATTCACCCGACTCCACGGTCAGGAGCCGTTTGCACCCAATTCCCGGCGCAAATCTCCATCGCGACGATTCCCTCGAGGAGCACATAAAACTCACTCGCTACATCCCCCTGACGAAAAAGGACGCCGCCCGCCGAGATCGAAACTGTTCGGGCCAGAGGCGCAAGGCGATCGTAGAATGTGTCAGAGAGGCCGCTCAGGAAGTGCACACGGCGCAGCGCGGCGGCTATCGATTCCGTCATGGCGCTGCCCCATCGCCTTTCGCAAGAGCACAAACTGCGGTTGAGATGCCGAAAAAAAGCGGAGTCATTCCATTACACCCCATCGCGACAAGAGACGACGAGCCGCAGCCTCCAATCTCAGCACAGCTTCCTGGCCTGCATGACTGATTTCGGCCCCGCCTCGATCGTTGATTTCGACGGCTAGCACGACCAACTCATTGATCCCTCGTCCCAGGGCGCGAGCCAGGCGAAAGCATTCGGAAATGCTCCCACCGTGTGTCGATCTGCCACCGTCCTCGAATTTCGCGAGGTCGCGCTCACCCAACTGAACCAGTGTTCCTAGAGGCGCGCCTGAGATGCAGGCATCGAGAACGATGATCCTGCCGTCTTCGCTCAGAAAGTCGATTAACTCCCAGGGCGAGCCAATTTTCTTGACAATGCCAGCCAAGCGAGCCTCGCTCTTCAACAGGTCCGCCGTGTGCCACGCCACGCAGTCGTCGCCGTACACGCTTCCCAGCGCGAGAATTGCAATGGCGTTGGTGTCGGTGCCGTTTCCGTGAGGCGCATGCATGCCAAAGCTCCGGGCCCTCAGAGTCTATCGTCTGTGCCGCGGCTCTCAACAGTCCGACGCTAGGCGACGGACAGCTCAGTCCCGAGGCAGCTATCTTAGTGAACGGCAATCTTGAGCGCTCGCGCGTGATTGTGGCAACGGACGCAGGACATTTCGCACTCGACCCAGGCCAGCATCGCCCCGTCGAGGCTTCCAGCGTTCGCCTTTTCCTCGAGTCGTTCGACCCGTTGGGTGAACTCCGTGCTGTACTGTCGATAGAGCGCGTCGTTGGTCACTCGCCATTTTTCCGCGGTGCTCATCTTCTTAAGCGTGCGGGCGCCTTCGCCGATCATCCGGAAGTTCTCGGTTGTCAGTCCTTCAAGAACCTTGCTCGAAGCTTCGAGTTTCATCCGCATAAATGGACGAACGCCGCGCATCTCCTGCGGCTGTTCCTCGCCTCGGCAGGCTAACCAGACTCCCGAGACACAAACCATGAAGGCGACAACGAACGGCGTTCCCTTGCTACGAAATCGCATGACATCTCCTAAAGCTGATTGATCGGTCTGTTGCAGTGCCCCATTCACAAAACAACACGCTGCGTGGCTGGCTTAGTTGATTCCTTCTGGGTGGCCGCCCGCGGCGACTGCTGCGCCCATCTGCGCGACCTGACTTTGGGCAATCATGTGAAGGGCCGTATAGTCGCGCAGCTCCTGAGTCGAACGAAACTCGAAATGTCGGTGAAGTCCGTCGTGCAAGAAGGCCCGCGTCGCTGGCGTCAGATAGACGTGCGGCGCTTGGGCGATTAGGTCTTCGAGGAACAGTACAAAGTTGCGCATCGCGGAATTGGTCTTCCGTGGCCCGAGATACTCGTAATTCATCTGGTTATATACGAACCTGAAAACGGCCCGCGGACGTTCGCATGCCATCCACAAGACGAGCGCAGGTCGCAGCGGAGTCTCGGGCAGGGTCCGATGCGGATTGGGGGCCGCATGCAGCACGACTTGGGGCTCGGGGGGCAGTTGGTGCCCATCCTCCATGAGAACACTGCCGGCGCTCAAAAGCGAAACATCGTTCCAGAGGACTCGTCTCTTCACTTCTCCGTGGATTCCAAGCAGGTCGAGCCCCTCCGGAGTCCAGCGCGGATGATGAATTACCAGGACGTGATCGAGCGATGGGACCTGTTTCTTCCCAACCGCGACGGCGCGGATGCCTCGATACTCGAGTTCCCTCACGACCGTGTCAGCCACGTCTTGTGGAAACCACGTCGAAAGCAGCCCTGGCGCCAGATATCCGGCCCGTAAGGCGTCGTCTGGGTGGAAGCCGGCGTACTCCGTCAGTACCTCCGCAACTTCTGACGGGTCGTCGAGGTAAGCAAACACGGCAATTCGAAACTTGTCGGCTTGATGGGCGTCGGGCTCCGCTTGACTTGATTGTTCGACTTCCGAGATTGGGTCCATGCGCGTCTCCAACTTTGACAACAAACCCTTTAGCAGGTTTTGTTCTTCCTGACCCGGCACTCGGAAGTCTGGTACATGCGCGCCGCGAGCCTCAACACGGCTCTCACCGATCGCGTCTTCCAGAATCCGCAAAAAGCACTGCCGTTCGTCAGGACCAAGAGTGATTTGGATGTTGGCCATGGAATCTCCTTGGGTCGTGTCGCTCGCCAGTTCCGCAGGCACTACAGAGCAAGGCTTCTCAGACGCAGTCGCCAAACGGCGTGATACTGTGAACGCACCTTTTGTGCCGATGTGTCCCTGAGCAGAGTTGGCCTGTCGTATTGAGGCGTTTTCCGCGTCCCATCGGGCGTCGACGTCGTAGAACTGGCATTCATGCGGTTGTTACATTCGCGTCGCGTTCCCCAATTTCGCAGAGGCGGCGGCGCGTCGATGCGTGCGAATCCGTGCAAGGCGCGCGATATCGCACACAGCCGCGCCGGCCAACGCGCGTGTCATGCCGTTTGTGAACTCAACTCTGGGCACCCATATTCCAGGCAGGTCGCAGCGAATGGCCTGGAAAATCGTGATCAGTTCAGCTGAAGCGGTGAATGCGCAGCTACGACCACCGCCGCTGGCACCGGAACTGCTTATCACGCCAGCAGGTCCTTCAAGGCCGTTGTGGCTTTGGATTGCGAGCCCCTTAGGCGGAAATTGGGCATTCGCCATGAGTGAGAACCGGCGCTTACAGAGGTCGTGCGGTGCCACACTCTGTAGTGCTTTGCGGAGCGCACAGACCATGAAATGCTTTCGGAAAATCCTCGTCGCAGTTGAGCCGTCAAATGTGTTCGCCGAAGTCGGAGACAAGCTGACGGCCCCCAGCGAGCACGCGCTGACTCGGGCAATTTGGCTGGCATCGAAGACCGGCGCGAAACTCACGATTTTTTCCACCGTCGCTCTTTCGCCCTTCATCGAAGATCTGTTGCGCGAGCAGCTGGCGGAGGGAACAGACAAGCCGACCCTCGCCACCCACGAACTCCTCGCGCGTTGCGTTTCGCGAGCGAAGCAGGACGGGGTCGAAGCGAGGGCAAAGGTGGCGGTCGGCATTCCTTGGCAAGAGATCTGCCGACACGTCGAGGCCGAGGAGTATGGCGTCGTTATCGCGGGAACGCGCAATTTGGGCCACGTCGGCCGGGTCCTGTTTGGGTCGACCGGAATGCAGCTGTTGCGACACTGTCCGGCCCCAGTATGGATCTCCCGACCGGAGGCCCATGACAATCGCTTTGAGATTCTCGTCCCCAGCGACCTTAGCGAGGCGTCGCTCGGAGCGATAAGCTTTGCACTGGAAATTGGGCGGTTTAGTCATGCATGCGTCCATCTGGTTCACGTCGTCGAGAAGGTCCCCAGCCTGCCGGCCTGGTACGGATACGCTCCGCCGCAAGTGTTCGTGGAGGAGTACATTGCCAAGCGACTCGCCGGGGTCAAAAAAAGGTTGCATGACCAGGTCATGGAGGTCCGCGAGCGATCGTCCGACGTCAATGTGCATGTTCATGTCGTCGAGGGCTCGCCGGACGAAGCGATCCTTCAGGCCGTCGATGACCTCAAGATCAACCTCGTCGTCATGGGCACGGCGGCGCGCACCGGTGTTGCCCGAGTGGTGCTGGGAAACACCGCCGAACGACTTATCTCACATCTGCGGTGCTCGCTCGTCGCGGTCAAAGCCGGTAATTGCCGACCGCGGCAAGAGCTTGAATCGAAAGCGAGTTCGCGGACAATCCCCAGTACATCGATGTCGACAGCTCGCACCTCTTAAAGCCTTGGGGCTGGGTGGCGGCGACGAGCGCGGATGCATGCGGAGGATGCGCTTAGCGGGCCGCGCGGTGTATTGTGAATCGTTAGTCTCGCGCGACAATTACTCCGCGCCTATTGCCTTTGCCGCTCCACGGTGCCTCTTTGGCCGACTCGCCCCCTAGGCTGATCCGTTCCTTGCAGACGCGCTCGGCCTTTCCGCACGCCGTCTCCTCAATCGAACTTCACGAGACGCATATCTCGTGGGTCGTCCTCACCGGGCCGTTTGCCTACAAGATCAAGAAGCCGGTCAACCTGGGCTTCGTCGATTTCACTTCGCTCTCGCGCCGCCAGTTTTTCTGCGAGGAAGAGCTGCGCCTCAACCGTCGGCTGGCGGCCGACCTTTATCTTGATGTGCTGCCGATTTGCGGGACCGAGCAGTCGCCGCGAATCGGCGGCACGGGTCCGCCCCTGGAATGGTGCGTCCGCATGCGGCAGTTCGACCAGGAATGTCTATTGACTCGAATCGCCGATCGCGGGCTTCTTGGGCCAACTGAGATCGATGCATTGGCTCGCCAGATCGCCGAGTTCCACGCGAAGGTGCCGGTGGCCCCACCCGAGACGCCATACGGTACGCCCGCATCGGTTGCGGAGCCGATCGGCGCCAATTTCGAGCATCTCGATCATCTCAATTCAGCTGCCGAGCTTGAGCGTGCGCAGAGGCTGCGTGACTGGTGCCAGCGCGAATTGAAGCGTCTCCAGAACGTCTTACACGACCGCAAAAACGGTGGCTTCATTCGCGAGTGCCACGGCGACATGCATCTGGGCAACATGATTCTCGAACGCGGCGTCATCACCATTTTTGACTGCATTGAGTTCAACGAATCGCTGCGCTGGATCGATGTGATCAGCGAATTAGCTTTCTGCACGATGGATCTCGAGGACCACGGGCGATCCGCTTTTGCCTGGCGGTTCCTTAACTCGGTGCTGGAATGCTCGGGGGACTACGCTGGCCTGCGGGTGTTCCCGTTATATTTCACGTACCGCGCTCTGGTGCGCGCCAAGGTCGCGCGGATTCGCCTCGCCCAACCGTCGCTGACGCCCGAGGACGCCCAGAAGGCGTCGACTGCGGTTGCCAACTACCTGAACCTCGCAGGACGCTGGTTGAAGCGCCGGCCGCAATTTCTGGCGATTACGCACGGGCTGTCGGGGAGCGGGAAAACCTGGGGTACGCAAACTGTGCTCGAACGCTGCGGTGCGATCCGGCTCCGGTCAGATGTCGAACGCAAGCGGCTCGCTGGCCTCAGGCCGCTCGCAAGGACCGGCTCGCGGATCGCAAGTGGCCTTTACGCGCCGGAATCCAATCGTCGGACGTTCGCCCGGCTCGCCAAGCTAGCTTCGATCGTCATCGAGGCAGGCTTTCCGCTCATCGTTGATGCCACCTTCTTGAAGCGGGCCGACCGTGATCAGTTTCGCGCGCTGGCAAACTCCCTCGGAGTTGCGTTCGTGATCCTGGATTTTGACACCGATGAAGCGGTGTGCAGGGAGCGAATTCGCCAGAGGATACAGGATCAGGCCGATGCGTCGGAGGCAACCGAAGATGTGCTCGACCGGCAGCTACAGGTGCGCGAGCCCCTCAGCAATGATGAACAAAGGCTGGCGGTGCGTTTCGGGGCAGCGCTTCCGCAGACAATTGAAATGATAATAGAGCGTTTTCGCCGGGCAAGTGGCGCTTAACCATTAGACGTACGGAAGTCGCCCTCGCGGAGGAACGCAGCTGCCTCTTCGGGCATGGTCGTATTGATCGACATGCCACTTCCTAGCTCGAAGCCAGCGGGCGTCGAAAGCCGAGGCAGGACTCGGACATGCCAAAGAAAATACTCTTTGTCGTCGTCGCCAGTCGGCACCATGTCGATCGTCAGATTGAAATCTGGGTTGTCACTCCGAAGCGTTCCTCATTTTTCCAGGCGGTTTCGGGACTCTCGACGAGGCATTCGAGGCGGCTACGCTGGTGCAGTCGGGCAAGATTGTCAACTTCCCAATCGTCTTCGTGGGAAAGGACTATTGGTCGCCGCTTTTCGACTTTTTCCGCAATCGCTTGTTGGAAGCTGGAACAATTGGCTCCCTCGATTATGAGGGACTCTTGCTCAGCGACACGGTCGAGGAGATCCTCGGCCGCCTGGAGACGTGTCCCTCGGTCAAATTGCCAGCCGCAGAAGATCGCCCGCCGAGACGCGAATGGCGTCTGCGGAGTTGGCGCACTGATCGTGCAAATGCGTCAGCAATCAATCCTGGGCGTCCTCAATCCTCATAGGGTTAACGAGCGAACCAGGGCTTGCTTCCACCGTGTCCGTTGATAGACAATTGCCCAATCCCCGGCCTGCATTGACCTCCGATGCGGCTCCTCTTAAGTCGTAGTTCCGCAGCTGACTCGCGCGATTCCAAGGAACGATCTCCCATGTCCGCGCCACACGGCGACGCGGTCTTTGCGGTCGAAGATGATCTCGACACGCAAGCCAACCTGCGCGACCTTTTGTCGCTCGACGGCTATGAACTCGAGGTCGTCTCGACGATCGGCGCGGCACTGCGCCGTCAGGATTTAAATCGTTTTTTTGCTTTCATTCTCGACCGCCAACTTCCCGACGGCTCGGCCGACGATTTGTTACCTCACATCCGCGAAGCGGCGCCGAGTGCTGGAATCCTGATCGTCACCGGGCATGCCGATCTTCGCGGGACGATTACAGCCCTGCGGCACGGCGTCGATGATTACATCCTCAAGCCCATCGACGCCGATGCACTTCGCGGCAGTCTGATTCGCATCCACAATCTTCGCGAGGCTCGTAACCGGTTCATCCAGGCCGAGCGACTGGCGGCGATCGGACAGATGGTATCAGGAATCGCACACGAGAGCCGCAATTTCCTGCAGAAGATTTCGGCATCGGTGGAGGGCCTCCAATCGTTGCCCTGCCATGAGGATCGGGAAGTCGCGGCAGAACTAAGTGTTATCGCACGCTCCTGTGACGGTCTTAAGCGTTTGCTGGACGATCTGCGTGAGTATGCGGCGCCGATTCAACTCGACCGATCTCGCAGAGACCTGGTTGCGATTTGGCGGGCCGCGTGGACTAGCGCGACGAGCGCGCACCCGGGGACCCAGGCGAGTCTCGTTGAGGAACTCGCAACAAAAAGCTGCTGGTGTTCAGTGGACGGGTTCCGCATGGAACAGGTCTTCCGCAATTTGTTCGAGAACGCGATCGCCGCTGGCTCGAGCCCCGCCCGCGTCAAGGTGGACTTAAGTAACGGCTCGGGCACTTCGCTTAAGATCACTGTTTCCGATAATGGGCCGGGACTCAAAATGTCGCCGCCATCGCGTGTGTTCGAGCCTTTTTTCACGACTAAGACTCGCGGAACAGGATTAGGTCTTTCGATAGTACGGCGCATCGTGGAATCTCACGGAGGCACCATCGCGGCTCGCAATCTGCCCGAAAAAGGGGCAGCTTTCGACTTGGAGCTTCCCACTGCATTCCACGACATCGCTGAATCGACATGACTTGTGAGCCATGAATAACGAAGAGCTTTTAAGCCGCTACCGCGAGTTGCAGGATTACGTCCGTTGGAGCGACGAGGATGCGGCTCGCGTAAATCGAGTCAAACCTCTCATCGAATCTCGTGTTCCCGCGCTCATCGACGACTTCTATGCCGAAATCAAGCGGCATCCCGAGGCCAAAAAGGTCTTTGTCGACGACGCCCAGGTCGAGCACCTGAAGCTATCCCTCAAAATCTGGATCCATCAGCTCTTCGAGGGGCCCTACGACAGCGATTACCTGCTCCGGCGCTGGCAGGTCGGGCGCCGGCACGTTGAAGTGGGTCTAGATCACATCTACGCAACGGCTGCGCTCTCCCGATTGCGCCAAGGACTTGTCCTGGCGGTTCGCGAAAACTGGCCTTCGGAGTGGGGTGACGTCAGCCAGACCACCGACTCGCTGCGGACATTGATCGATCTCGATCTTGCGATCATCGAGGATTCGTACGCGCAGGCGTACCAGGAGCGGTTGCAGCGCGGAGAACGGCTGGCTGCCATCGGCCAAATTGCCGGAGGCGTCGCACATGAGCTTCGCAATCCGCTCAACGTGGTTAAGACTTCCGCTTATTTTCTTTTGAACGCAAAATCCCCTTCTCGAGAGCGCATCGCGGAGCACCTGAACCGCATCAATCGGCAGGTCAATCATGCCAATGACGTGATTACAGCCCTGTCGAGTTTCGCCAGACCTCCCGCGCCGCAGCTGAATGCGGTCTCGGTGATTGAGTGTGTGAAGAGTGGCCTGGAACGCTATCCGCCGCTGCACGGAATTCAGTTGGTGTGCGATCTGCCCGACACCTTGCCTAACGTCAATGCCGACGCAACTCAGTTGGGCATTGTCTTCGGAAATTTGATCCGCAATGCCTGTGATGCAATGCCGTCGGGAGGAACATTGAAGTTGATCGCCGCCAGCTCGGATGGAATGGTCGAGGTGCGCGTGATCGATACAGGCACGGGCATCGAACGGGACAATCTGGCGAAGATCACTGAGCCACTGTTCTCGACTAAGGCCAAGGGGATGGGACTCGGCCTGGCAATTACCCACGCGATCCTGTCAAAGATCTCTGCGCAACTGCAGGTGACGAGTGAAAAGGGAAGAGGAAGCACGTTCGTGGTGCGAATTCCAATCGGAAAAAAAGCGTGAGCAAGCCGATGAGGAACGACATCGTTCGCTCGGTCCTGATCGTGGACGATGAAGTCGATGCTTGTGAGAACCTGCGCGACATCCTGGTTGATTTGGGATATCGCGCGGGCATCGCACGAAACGGTCTGGAGGCCATCCAAGAACTGCGGCGCACCGATTACGACATCTCGCTCTTAGATCTCAAGATGCCCGGGTTGGATGGAGTGAGCGTCTATCGGGAGTTAAAGCGACTGCGCCCCGAAACAGCCGCGATCGTTGTTTCCGCGTTTTCCGGCAGTGAGCTGGCCGAGACGGCTCTGGAGGAGGGGGCCGCCGGCGTAGTCGCCAAGCCGGTCGATGTGCCCCAACTGTTGACTGCAATTGCGACCTCACTCGCCCAGCCCCTGGTCCTTGTCGTCGACGATGACACCGACTTTTGCCGGAATTTGTGGCAAATTCTCAACGGGAAAGGATACCGCGTCGCGCTGGCGCACGATGCTGAAGGGGCTCAACGGCAATTGGCCGCCAAATCGTTCGACGTCGTCCTGATCGATTTGACTCTTCGCGGCTCGCAGACCGGCGCAGATGTCTTGCAAATCGTGGCGGAAACGAACCCGAATGCACGTCGCGTTCTCGTGACCGGGTTCCGAGAAGGCTCAGTGGAGGCAATCCGCAGTCTGGTGGATCGCGGTATCGACGCGGTTTGTTACAAACCGATTGATGTCGAAAATCTGCTCGGCATGCTGAACAAACGATCGGATTCCTCTGAACCGATTAGGGACGTTTGACGGACAACCCCCTCAGAACCAGAAGCGGACAATGGGCGAGGCGAACGACTCGTTCCGCGACCGACCCGATCAGCAGGCGACTCACGCCGCTGCGACCATGCGACGGCATCACGATGAGATCTGCCTTCTGTCGCTCGGCAAAGGCCGCGATTTCTCGACCCGGGTCCCCGAAGACGACGTGGAAGTCAGCGTTCTTAAACGGACCCGTCGCGAATCTATCACGGAAGGCGCGTTGGGCGTCTTTCACTCGAGCCTCGTTGTCGACTACGTCCCAGATCATTCCAGGTTCAGCAACCATGACGACCGACAGCACATGCACGACATGAATGTGGGTGAGGTCCGCGACCAAGTCGCGAGCCACTTGCAAGGCCTGCCCCGATTGTTCAGAGAAGTCATACGGCACGACGACGCAGTTTCTCGGGGACCAACTCACGGTTTCGCTCCTCTCGGGGGCCGGCTTGAATCGCACTGGCAACTTCGCGATTTAGGAACTTCGCAATTTGGGTGCCAGCGCGTGGCCGACGAGGTCTGCCACTATCTTGTTTAGAGAAACGGAAGCACATGTTCCCCGTGGGAGCCTCAAAAGCTCTGGCGCAACTGGATCTAAACTGGAGCCAAGCGAGATGGCGGACCCAGAGACCTGAGAACCTTCGGCCGGCATTCAACTCCGAAAGAGCCACCCCATGTGCGGATCCGCACGCATCGCGCGGCTTCGCCCGATTGATCGTGCCGATTGTGATTTGATCGAGCTTGCAATCGGACCTGAAAATCGAGAGCGAGTCCAATCGGGAATGATTCCTTGAAATTGGCCCAATTCCTGCATCGCCTCGCGCCTTCACGAGATTGAGGTTTAACATTGAACGAACCTGCCAAACACGAATCGCCCCGGATCGAGCTGCTGATTGCCGACGACGACGCCGACTTTCGGGGCACGGTTGCGCGGCGGTTCCGGCGTCGCGGTTGGAACATCCAGGAAGCACAAAGCGGCATCGAAGCGCTCGAATTGCTCAACAAGCGGAATTTCGACGTAGCCCTTCTGGACATGATGATGCCGGGGATGTCGGGCGTCGAAGTGCTCGATCGAATCGCGGCAGACTCGCGCAACGTCGAGGTGATCCTATTGACCGCCCAGGGTACGGTCGACTCTGCCGTCAAGGCGATGAAGCTCGGCGCCTATGACTATCTCACGAAGCCGTTCCCACTGGCCGAACTCGAAATTCTCGTCGAGAAGGCATGGGAGCGCTCGCGGCTCGCCAAGGAAAACCGCCAACTCAAGGCGGTGCTCGAGCGCGGCCAATCTGACCCGATCATTCTCGGTCAATCGGAAGCGATGCACGGCGTCTTTCGGCTGATCGACAAAGTGGCTGCGAGCGAGAAACCGGTTCTGATTGAGGGCGAAAGCGGGACAGGTAAGGAGCTCGCGGCACGGGCCATTCACCGCAAAAGTGCGCGGGGCCACCGTCCCCTGGTAGTCGTCAATTGCGCGGCCCTCCCGGAACAACTTCTGGAAAGCGAGCTGTTCGGCCACGAAAAGGGCTCATTCACTGGCGCGACGGTCGCCAAGCAAGGACTGTTTGAGATCGCCGACGACGCGACGCTGTTCATCGACGAGATCGGCGAGATGCCGCAGGCCATGCAGGCCAAGCTGTTGCGAGTGCTGCAGGACGGTTCCATGCGCCGCGTCGGCTCGCTTCGCGAATACCGGGTGAACGTGCGGCTGATCACCGCGACAAATCGGAATCTCGTCGAAGAGGTTAAGGCGGGGCGATTCCGAGAGGATCTTTACTACCGCATCAACACTGTGCAAATCGATCTGCCCCCACTTAGGGAACGGCGTGGCGACATTCGACTCTTTATCGAGAAGTTCCTCGGCCCGGGATGGCAGGTCGCCCCCGATGCGATGGGAAAGCTCGAGAACTACCGCTGGCCCGGCAATATCCGACAGCTCATCAATGTGATCGAACGCGCGAAAATTCTCGCCGACGACCAAGTTATCATTACGTCGGATTTCCCGGCCGAGCTGAACGCTCCGCCCGAAGTGGCAGGTGTCCCGAGCGACCGTTCCGCGGTCGACGATTTGAAATCGCTGCAAAAATCGAAGGTCATCGAGATCCTCGAGCGCGTCCACGGGAACAAGACGCGGGCGGCCCGGCTGCTCGGTGTCACTCGGCGATCTCTTTATCGGCTACTGGAACGCTACGGTCTGGACGACGAGGGAGCGGACGATCGACAGGCATGAGCCGCGGTTGTCAGCGCGGAACTCTCGACGCCACTCCGATCAGAATGCACGGCCGATGCCGATCTCTTTCGACCGGCATCGGGCGGCGTGGTGTCTTGCTCGGCGAAGGCACTCAAGCGCGTCGTCGTCGGAGAAAGTGCGGCACACGCCAGGAGCTTACGATCGTGAACAATTTCGACGCGGTGAATGGGAACATTGGTGGGCGCGGTAATGCCGAGCCTGATCCGATTTCGGTCGATTTCAAGCACGGTCACACGAATATCGTCAGCGATCACAATTTCCTGTTGCAGTTTACGGGTCAAAACGAGCATGACTTCCTTCCTTGGACTTTCAAACTGGGCCTGAAGTGATGGTTCCCTCCGGTTCGAATGCCCCGTGCGTTGCAGAAGACTGCGGGCAGTCGTCTGCGAGACGATCGGACACGCGAACCATCGGACGGTTAGCCGCTGCGGCGCTCATTGCCGCAAAGAACAGCGATCCAACACCAATCGCCAGACCGCTGAGACTCAGGCTGACTCAAGCCACTCGAACAAGCGAGGCTTGTCAGAAGGCGATGTCGCCGAGCCAAGCTGCCTTTCGCAAGCAGCAAAGCGGAGTCTACCGTCTGTCTCCCACCTGTCAAGATGCATACGGTGCATCTTCGCAGGGGACAGGGCTATGTTGCGTACTCGGGCATCTGCAGGAGCTTGCTTGATCGAACTCGTATTCCTTTCGCAAGCGATGGTGGCCGTCGGGCCGAGAGAACTTAACCCAAAGCCAAGGATGGCCTTATGAATCAGGCCCTACGCATCGTCATCGCCGACGACGAAGCGGAAATGGTCAAATACCTGCGAGAGACGCTCTCGCGATTGGGTCACCAGGTGGTCGGGGACGCTGGCGCGGGCCAACAACTGGTCGATACCTGTCGCCAACTCACGCCGGACCTTGTGATCACCGACATCAAAATGGCCGACATGGATGGCATCGAAGCTGTCCGACAATTGTGCCAAACGAATCCGGTTCCGGTGATTTTGGTGTCAGCATACCACGATCCGGAACTGATTCAGCGTGCGATGTCCGGCCACGTAATGGCCTATCTGGTCAAGCCCATCAAACAAGCCGACCTGGAGACGACAATCGCGGTCGCCATCCGTCGCTTCAAGGAATTCACGGCCATGCAGCGGCAGGCGACGGACCTGCGACAGGCGCTCGAAGACCGCAAGCTGATCGAGCGGGCGAAGGGCGTATTGATGAAGCGGGCGGGATTTGACGAATCCGACGCGTTTCGCCGCCTGCAAAAGCTCGCCAGCGACAAGAACCTGAAGCTCGTCCGCGTGGCCGAAATGATCGTAACGGCCGAGGAAGCCATGCAATAGCGGCACTCCCAATGAGCACGCACAATCTCGACAAGATCTTTAAGCCTCAGCGAATCGCTCTCATCGGCGCGAGTGCGCGGCCGAATAGCGTTGGGGCGACGGTCCTGCACAATCTCGTCAATTCGGGGTCGGAGACCGTCGTCTATCCGGTGAACCCCAAGCACGAGTCAATTCACGGTATCCACGCCTGGCCACGGATCAGCGACGTTCCGCAAGTTCCTGATTTGGCAATCATCTGCATTCCTGCGTCCGCAGTGCCGCAGGCCGTCGAGCAATGCGGCGCCGCGGGAGTGCGCGGTGTCATCATCCTTTCGGCGGGCTTTCGTGAAATGGGAGAAAAAGGCCGCGGTCTCGAGCGGCAGACCGCCGAGGTCGCCAGCAGGTTTCCGGGGTTGCGCATCATCGGTCCGAATTGCCTCGGCGTCATCGTGCCCGGTCATCGCCTGAATGCGAGCTTTGCGAGGCAACTACCCGGGTCGGGACAGGTCGCATTCATTTCTCAATCAGGCGCCCTCTGCACAGCAATTCTCGATTGGGCCGAACAGAAAGGGCTCGGATTCTCATACTTCGTCTCGATCGGCAACATGCTCGACGTCGATTTCGGCGATCTGATCGACTACTTCGGGCAGCAACCCGAGGTGCGCTCGATCATCTTCTACGCCGAGTCCGTGACTAACGCTCGCAAGTTCATGTCGGCCGCCCGCGCGTTTGCCCGCGTGAAACCGATTGTCGCCTACAAGTCTGGGCGGTTTGCACAATCAGCGAAGGCGGCTGCCTCGCATACCGGGGCCCTTGCCGGCGAGGACGCCGTTTTCGACGCCGCCTTCGAGCGGGCGGGAATCGAACGCTGCTATGAAGTCGACGACATGTTCGAGTGCGCTGAGCTTCTGGCTTGGCAGCGGCCTCCTTCAGGGCCGCGCTTAGCAATCGTCACAAACGCCGGGGGACCGGGTGTGATGGCGGCCGACGCACTCTTGGCTCGAAACGGGGAACTGGCCACTCTTTCTCCAACCAGTCTCGACGCGCTCAATGCGTCGCTGCCTGAATTCTGGTCGCATGGGAATCCAGTGGACGTCCTTGGCGATGCGACGGCCGACCGGTATCGGTCGGCGACCGAGATCGTGCTCAAGGACGAAAATGTCGACGGAGCCCTGATCATTCTGACTCCGCAGGCCATGACGGATCCAACGTCGTCGGCTCAAGCAGTCTCCGCACTAGCCGCGGACTCGATTCGCCCGATCCTTACTTCTTGGATGGGAGGAACGACTGTCGAAGAGGCCAACGCCTGCTTCAATCGTGCGGGCATTCCAACCTATCAGAACCCCGGTCAGGCCGTTCGCGCATTCATGCATCTCGTCTCCTACGGCCGCAATCGTCAGATTCTGTATGAAACTCCGCGCGAGCTGCCAGTCAGCTTGTCGCTCGACCGCGAAAGCATCCGCGGCCAGTTTGCCGCCATTCTCAGCCAAGACGAGCCGCTCGTCTCAGAGCCGGTTTGTAAATCGCTCTTGTCCGCTTACGGAATTCCGACGACCAAGACCCACGTCGCCGGATCGGCCAAAGAGGCAGTGCAGGCCGCCCGCGAGATCGGGTACCCCGTTGCTATGAAGGTTGTGTCACCCAACGTGTCGCACAAGACCGACGTCGGCGGCGTCCGGCTCAATCTGAAAAGCGACGAGGATGTGCGAACCGCCTTTGCGGGAATCACGTCCGCGGTCAAAAGCGCCGTCTCGGGGGCAAAGATCGAAGGTGTGGCTGTTCAAGAGATGATCGATGAGAGTTCGGCTGTCGAGTTGATTCTCGGTGCCAAGAAGGACGCCACATTCGGTGCCGTGTTGCTGGTTGGTATGGGCGGCATCACGGCCGAGGTCCTCAAAGACCGCGTTTTGGAACTTCCCCCGCTTAACGAACGCCTCGCGCGGCGCATGCTCGAGAAGCTCCGCTGCTGGCCCCTGTTGACTGGCTATCGCGGCCGCCCGAGCGTCGACATGGATCAGCTGCTGGAAGTATTAATACGATTCTCGTACCTCATCGCCGAACTCCCGCAGCTCAAGGAATTTGACATCAATCCGCTGATCGCCTCGCCGCGCCGAGTCGTCGCGCTTGATGCGCGGGCTGTGCGCGACGAGGGCTATTCGGCTGAAGCGGCCCGGCCATTCGAGCATCTTGCGATTCGTCCATACCCCGAAGGCTTTGATCGCCGGGTTATCCTCAAGAATGGTCTGCAAGTCCACCTACGGCCCATCCGTCCAGAAGACGAGGGGCTCTGGCACGCTTTAATGACAACCTGTTCTTACGAGACGATTCGAGCCCGCTTTCGGTATTTATTTAAGGCTGTGGCGCACGAGATGGCATCGCGGTTTTGCTTTATCGACTATGACCGCGAAATGGCGATTGTCGCCGAGATCGAAGAGGATGGAACGCGAAAGCTCGCCGGCGTTGGCCGTCTCGTGAGAGACCCAGGTTATGAGGCGGCTGAATACGCCTTGCTCGTGGGAGACGCTTGGCAAGGGGAAGGCTTGGGCCTTCAGCTGACCGAATTCTGTCTCGAAGTCGCGCGAGTTTGGGGTCTTCGACGCGTGGTAGCGATTACCGAGCGAAACAACAACCGGATGTTGAAGACATTCCAACACTTCGCATTCGAGTTAACCGATGACGCTGAAGAAGGCGCCATCCGGGCGACCAAACAAATCGAGCCGCGGCAAAGCTGTTCCACGTTTGCTTAGTCCCTTGGAACGCTTCGGTGTCTACGGAACGATCAGCTGAGGCTCTCGGCAGCTCGGCACTTGAGTTGCCGTAAAAACTCGCTCTTTGAGAGATTCCATGTTTGAAAGCAGAATCAATGCGCCCTATCAAGACAATCCTCTTCCCAACCGACGGATCGGATGAGTCCCGATCTGCGTTTGACGTGGCCGCCGCGATTGCTCGAGATTGCAAAGCCCAGCTCGTCGTGTTGGCGGTCGTTCCAGCTCCAGTTGTTATCTATGGTCCGCCGCCGGAGGCGTACATTGATGAGCTGCAGCGGTCGCTCGATGAGATGCAAGTAGGTGACGCAGACATCCGCGTCGAACGAGCAATCGCCGAGGGCGATCCCGTCAGGCGAATCTGTTGAGGGCGGTCCAAAACGGCGGCGTGGGGGAAGGGTCGCGGCGGTTTAATTTGGCGGCGCACAAGAGTGCAGTCCTGTGAGGAGGCAAGATGGAGAGCGATTCCCCGATCTGGCCCCCTCTGCTTTGAATTCGCGGCTTACGAGAGTCTGAATGGCGTCGACGCTAAGGATGCCTACGAGACGTCTATCAGGATCCGCGACACTTTCATGGGGCGTTTCTTCGGTTCGTCGCTCATGCCGTCACTGCTCGGCGATTGGCGCGGGAGTTCAGTGCCACGCGTACGTGGCGACAAAATTAGCCAGGGTAGTGTCCCTGTTTGAAACCGGGTTTTTGCGGATTGGCACGGGAGTTGTCGCTTGGACTAACCCGGATTTAGCCTGGGGCGTGACGCGAACCGCATGACGACATTCAGAAAGATCGCGCTGAGCGCGATGCCGCACAGCACCACCGCCGCGGCAGGGTTCGCGACGAACATCATTGCCAGAAAGAACCATCCTGCAAATCGTCGAAGACGCAGGAAGATTCCCGGTTCGATAAGGTCATCATCGGGTTCGTCGCTCATGCCGTCACCTCAGCGATTGGCACGGGAGTTACGATGAACCGCCCCGCCCGAATCGACAGAGAATCCGTCCGCCGTAGTAAATCACGACCACTGCGGCCACGAAGAGAAGTGTCCTCAACCATTCCGGCCATAGCCGAGGTAGGGCGTTCGTCGCTAATCCGGCAGCGGCCATGACAAAGAGGTATCCGACGATCTGAAGCGACGTGGGGCGACTGCGCCAGTAGGCACTTTTCGACCTGCCCCGAAGTTGTTTGTTGGCCCAGTCGTACAGCACCATTCCGACCGCCATCCCCACGGCACAGATGACGAGGATTACAATTCGTTTGGCAGTGTCGTGGCTCATGCCGTCATTCTAGCGGCGCATAAAAACGGCCGCATTACGCGGCCTGATGGGTGTGCGACGGGAATCGAACCCGCCCCCCTCGGATTTGTGGCCCACGCCGCCGAAAGGTGGTGTCCGTGTTTGAAATCGGGTTTTGAGCGATTGGCACGGGAGTTTAGGCATCCTAGTTCCGCTCCGTGCGCCGGTCTTCTTGGCCGCGTCGCAAAAGTCGCCTGAATTGCCTTGCGTCCCACCAGCACATCGCGATCGCTGTTAAAACCATGAGCGCGACCAGCACTTCAATCTCGACGGTCCCTCTTGCCCAAGCCAATTTCCAGACCAATCGAAGGAATTCTGGAAAGCTCATTTCGCTCAGGGCTGTGTACGCGATTGCGCCGATGAAGCCAATAAATGCAGTTCCAAGTACAGCGGCTCGCCACATGCCGTCATTCTAGCGGCGGATTCGGTGCAAAGAAAAACCCGCCAGTTGGCGGGTTTGAACTCGGCTCTAACGGTTCACCCGCCTCTCGATGGGGTTCAGCAAGAAGCTGTCGAGTCTCGCCGCAGCGGCCGCGGTCGAGATCGCTTACTACAACTTCTGCTGGCGGTTGCCGCAGCCGGGCAAGAGCGGGCAGCGGACCCCGACGCCCGCGATGATGGCGGGACTGGTCGCCGGCAAGAATCACGCGGCTCGCCTGGCGAAGCTGATTGAGAGGCTGCGCCGCACCGAAATCGGACTGAAACCAATGCTATCGGTGACCATCTCCGGTCGCCGATTTCTAATTGGAACCATCGAAAACCGTGTGGCAAACCGTAGAAAACGGCGTCAAACATCTGGTACAAATCCGCCCTCTCTCCCCGGGTGTCCTCCACTTTGCCTTGTGGCACGGCTGAATCTCTGCCACAATCTCTTGCGTGGAGCGGGGTTAGGACGGATCCTCCAAAAAAAACCGGGGTGTGAAAAATGAGCGACAACAAGCGAGAAAGGCTGCTCTCCCTTATCCGTGAGCGCTCATACAAGCTCGGCAAAGACGACGAATTCACGCTCGCGTCCGGCAAGACCAGCAATTTTTACTTCGACGGCAAGATGGTCGAGTTGATGCCGGAAGGGGCGCACCTGATCGGCGAAGTCGTCTTCGACGAGATCAAGGATTTGGAGTTCAACGCAATCGGGGGTTTGGCCGTGGGTGCCGTCCCGATGGTGACAAGCGTCGTAATTAGCTGCTTCCATCACAAGATGCCCATCGAGGGAATCTTTGTTCGCTCCGAAGCCAAGAGCCACGGCACGCGCAAGGTTGTTGAGGGAAAACTGAAACGCGGTGATCGCGTCGTGATCGTCGACGACGTTGCCACCTCTGGTAAGTCCCTGATGCAGGCGATCCAGGCTGTCGAAGCGGCCGGTGCCTCGGTGCGTCTCGTGCTTGTGATCGTCGACCGCCAAGAAGGCGCTGAAGAGTACTTCCGCGAGAAGCATTATCCTTTCCGCGCGGTCTTCACCAAGAACGAGATTGCGGAGATCGATCACGTCGCTGCGAGCTGACGCATTCCAGCTTCTTAGCTCTAGCGGGTTGACGGTTATCACCGCCGACCGCATTGCCAAGGCCGCGAAGCGCGAATTCGACAACAACGCCGGTCTGGCCGAATATCTGTGCTTTGGAACGTCTGTCTCCAGGTCTGCACGTGGCTGGGGGACGATCCAAATTCTCCGGCTCCCGATCTCGGCTGAACTCGCGCAAAAGAATGGCGACGATCACGAGCAACGCCCAGAAAGCGACCAGGACTGCGATGCGGTCCGCTCGTTTATCTATGCCGTCACTCTAACGGGCCTCGAATCGCGCCCAAGCGGCGAATGGACCGCTTTGCTGCGGCGACCATTGGTGCTCGCCCGACTCCGCTTGCACAGGACAGATAATGGAGCGTGATCGAAAGGTCGCGGGCCGTTCTGTAAGCCTTGTCTGCGGCTCGCAGCAGTTCGTCGGTGTGCGGAAAGCCCCGCGAGTCCATCCGCCTTCTCAGGCGGCCGAGGTAGCGCACGTAAGGCGCGAGCCGGTCGTGGATGGCGTTGACTTGGGCGGCCGACAGGTCGCGGGAATCCATGCCGGGCATTGTATCGACGATAAATCGACCGGGTAGTGGTCGCGTTTTGCTTTCAAACGCGCCCACGACCGTCGCTTTGTGGGGGCGGCTGTCGCCCGCGGCACTTCCCGTGCAAGTCGATATTAGCGACAGTGGGCATCAATGATGGCCGGCTCGACATCACCTCGCGACAGGTCGCCTGTGCGGCGGACCATCTCTGTGGCCCAGCATGAATCTAAACAGGGAAACGCGGGCGAAATCATGTGGGACGCCAATCAGTACAACAAGTTCGCCGCCGAGCGGTCCCGACCGTTTGTGGATCTACTCGCGCAGGTCCACCGCGGTCCCGACGACACGCGGCACATTGTCGATCTTGGCTGCGGTCCGGGAACGCTGACGCGGCAACTCGCCGAACGCTGGCCCGAAGCGCGCGTCGTCGGCATCGACAATTCCCCCGAGATGCTCGCCAAGGCGCAGCCGCTGGCCATTCCTGGCCGGCTCGATTTCGTGCAGGCCGATTTGTCCCAATGGTCGCCGCCCCAGCCCGTCGATTTCATTTTCAGCAACGCGGCTTTGCATTGGATCGACTACCACGCCGCGTTGCTCACACGTCTTGCCGGCTGGCTGGCGCCTAGCGGTACGCTCGCCGTGCAGATGCCCAATCGCTTTGATGGTCCGATTCAACAAGCGATCGACGAGTCGGCGGCCGACCCGCGCTGGGCGGCACAGCTCCGGGGAGTCGGCCTGCACAAAACGTCGGTGCAGCCAATCGAGTGGTATGCCCGGCAACTCGAGGACCTGGGATTCACCGTCAACGCCTGGGAGACGACCTACATGCACGTCCTCACGGGCGAGAATCCTGTGCTCGAATGGTTTCGCGGATCGGGTCTGCGGCCCTTACTGGCGCGGCTCAAAAAGGCAGAGCAGGAGCAGTTCTCCGCGCAGCTGGCCGATCGCTTCCGTGCTTTATACCCGCCGCGCAAGGGGACGACGCTCTTCCCGATGCCGAGGCTGTTCTTTGTGGCGACGATGCGGCAGTAAAGCCAGCGTATTCGGCGGGGCGCCACTCGGTCACCCCAGTCCACTCCCGGCCGAATGCCGCAAGAATCCCCACTCGGCTCGCCGAACCCCTTTTCGCGATTTCCCGCGTGGATCCGCCGGACCAGTTCGCGTTTAGTCCTGTAGGTGCTTGGCGATCGCGTGGGCAGACCGTGACATCCGCTCGCACCCGTTGAGGAGATTTGCACAGCACCGACCAACCGCGGGCCGCGGAAGGGTGAACCGATGACCCCTCGATTCTCGCATCTCTGGCTGCCGGCAGCCGCACTCGCGTCGCTGGCGGGAGCCGCCCTGGCCTGTCCGCCGGGAAATCAAAAGAAGGACAACAGCACGTCGCAATTCGACGTCGCGCCCGACAGCATCCGATCCAACAGCGTCCGCACAGACACCCCACGATCGAGCGGTAGCTCCGACCGGGTGAAGTCTGCGCAGAGCAAGTTCCGCAAAATGGTGCTCGAGCAGTTCGACGCCAATCACAACGGCCGCTTGGATTCCAAAGAGCGGCAGGCAGCCAACCGCGCCCTCTCGGGCAAGGGAGGCAGCGCGGCCATCGATGCCCTGCAAAAGGAAGCGTTGGCCCAGTTCGACACCAACCACAACGGCAAGCTTGATAAAACTGAGATTCACAAGGCCCTGAATTCGGTGAACGCGCCGAAGACCGCTCCGGTCGTAGCGAAAGACTCGTCACCGCCGACGCGCACGGCCACCGCGCAGTTACAGCAGCAGCTCCTGTATAACGGCGTGAACACGACGTCGAGCCAGATTCAGACACTGGAGAATCTGCTGGCCAGCAACAGCGGGACCCTGTCGTCCTCTGAAGTCGCCCTGATTCAGGCCCTGCTCTCGCAGCTGCTCACCCAGAACTCCACCTCGAGCACGGGGACGGGCTTCTTGCCGGCGGCCGTCACCACGACGACTCCTAGCACGACGACAACCGGGAGCGGGTCGACAACGGGCAGCGGCATGTGCAGCGGGAGTTCGTCATCCTCGAGTTCCGGCTCGTCAAGCGGCTCCACGACTAGCGCCACGCGCACCGCCAACAATCAAAACTCGAGCGGTGACTTCTTGAGCAACGCCGGCGGACCCGGGGCAGGCGGGGGCGGCGGATTTGGCGGCTCCGGCGGTGGTTTTCGCGGAGGCTTCCGCGGCCGCTAGGCCGCACGGCTGTCGGTCACAGTCGACTCACACTCATTCAACCCGACGGGTGGCTGGGGCGGAACGGCGAAGAGTCCGACCCCAGCCGCTTGTTTGCGCGCTCGATGCAGATCTCGCTGGACTCAGTTCGCGCTCGGCGTCGGTTCGGTCGGTTGGGATGAGGCCGTTTTCTCGGCCTCTTTCTGGTAGACGGGAATCAGTTCGGCCCGGTACGAGCGTAACGGTCGCGTCAACTCGCGTTCGACTACGGCACGGCGGGCCGACCAATCCGATTCCCGCACGCCGACCTCGCTTCTTAATCGATCCATCAGCGAAAGCGTCGATTCGATCGCGTCGATGCAACGTTCCAGATCGTTGAGCACGACTTGCGGCGACGCCGGTTTGCCCATTCCGCGGTTCGCCCAGCGACCCTGCAAGAATCCCAACATGGCATTGAGGTAGTCCCACCGCTGTTCCGCGCGAACCAACCGCGGCTCTTGAATCAGAATGTCCATCGCGTCGACCACGTCGCGGACGGAGTGGTCGCGCGGATCGCTGTAGTAAATTGTGTAGAGCCGGTGCTGCAACTGGGCGAACGAACCGGAGGCCTCCGACCGGGCATAGAACGCGGCCAGCTCGTGATGCAGGAAATAGGTCAGCGCCGGGTCAAATGGTTCGGCGAATTCTTCGAGATGACGCAGCGATTCCAGCGACGGGCGTGCCGCGCTGGCAACCTTGCCGAGCGCCGTGAAGTAGTCGACCCGCCGACGATCGACGGGATCCAATCGACGCTCAAAGCCCGCTTCACCGTTTTCGATGGTCGTGTGCGGATGTTTGGTTAATTCTTCGCGCAAGAGCTTGCGATAGGCCCACGGCTGATCGGTGTAGGAGGTCATCATGTCGTGCTCGCGCATGACGTCCGACAGCCGCCGCAAGAGCTCCGGGTTGTTCCCGTCGACGTTGGGCCACTGCGCGATCCGGCCGGCGTGGGGCGCGAGGACGGCCGCCAGCTCCTCGTTCTTCGGGGCCCAGCGCATCGTTTCTTGCGGCAGCCGAAACGCGAAGAGTCCGTTCGCCGCCGTATTGACGGTCGCCCCGTGCGTGAGAGCCTGGCAATCCGCGCCCGCGTAGGCCGCCAGGTTCAGCGCGATCGACCAGTCCCAGCCGAGATGGGCCAACGTGCGTCGGGCCTGCGGCGTTTGAAAACGCTCGAGCAGGTTGGGGCGAGCGAGCCCTTTTTCGGATCGCGTGGCCACCAGGGCCAGTTCTCCGGGAGCGACCTCGAGCGCAGCGACGTGCGGAAAGACCGATTGCAATGTCGCCAGGACGCTCTGGAGCGGCCAAGGGCCAAAGTCGACCTCTTGGAAGCGCTGGGCGAAGATGCCGTCTTTGGCCAGCTGCCGGGCGGCGGCGGTGTAGAACTCGCGCGTGTAGTGCGACGTTCCCTGTGAGACGCCAGATTGCCCCAAGTCGGCATAGACAACGTCGTACGACCCGCCTTTGGACTGCACAGCGAGACTTGGTTCGACGCACAGGAGCCAGGCGCGGTTGTCGAGGCGCGGGTTGGGCTCTGCGGCCGACCAGACCATGCTTTCG
The DNA here is from genome assembly GCA_963800135.1 of uncultured Planctomycetaceae bacterium. GTDB lineage: Bacteria > Planctomycetota > Planctomycetia > Planctomycetales > Planctomycetaceae > DASPSM01. Next base: position 212,237 of record CAWCZR010000006.1, read on the forward strand.
AGAACGTCGATCAGCGCGCGGTCAGCTTCGACGCAGGTGACGTCTTCGATAGGAAATTCCAGGCAAGATGCCAGACCGCTGCCGCTGCCCAACCCCAAGATCAACACGTGACGCGGCGCTTCGTGCAGCACCAAAGGCAGGACGGGCGGGACGATTTCGCCGGAAAATTGGGGGCCAATTTCGGGCCGCGGGCAGAAGGTCCCGCAGGGGATGCCGCTTTCCCTGAGCGAAAGCTGCATACCTCGTTGCTTCCATACAGTGTAAGTGCCGCATTCCCCTTCGCGCTGGGCGAGCAGGCGGCTGTCGTCGAGAAACGGGAGCAGGCGGCTCTCCTCCGCGTTTCGCCAGGCCATGAAGACGTTGGTCGAGAACAAGAGCCGCGCCGAGCGCGACGGCTCATAGGCATGGCCCAAGGCGCCGACTGCCAACAGGGCGGCGGCAGCGATCCATCCGGCGCCGGCGAGCAACTTGCCGCGAGCGGCGACCGCGCGAAACACCACAACGCAGGCAACTGTCGCCGGCAACAGAGCGCCGACGGCCACCAAGAAGGGCAGCGGCACTCCGACCATAATCAGCCAACGTGCGCCAATGAGTCCTGCAAGAAGTGCCGGACCGCTGATTGCCAGAAACCTCGGGTGCCGGTCACTTGCGCTCTCGCCGGCCGCCGGCTCGCTCACGGTCCCCCCACCGACAAACGCTGCCCAAAGAGCACCGGCGGCGGAGAGGACAACGACGACAGCCAGTCCACGGACAAAGAACAGAAGAGCAACGTTCGAAAGACTCGCCGTGGCGGCGAGGAACAGATCCGTCAAAGACCGGAAGAGAACCACCGGCAGAGCGCCGGTCAGTGCCGCCGCTAAAACAACCAGCGCCATTCGCGGCAGACGCCATTCGATCCGTTCGGCGTGAACGAATCGCCAACTGGCCGCGGCCCCGAGCAGGAAGCCGGCACAAGCCGTCCATTCGATCGCCTCGGTTCCCGGCATCAGTTGTTGGACCAGTCGCGCCAGCGAGCCGGCGGTCAGACCGGCGGCAACCGAACCAAAAACGATTGTTAGCGCCTCCCGACGTCTTCGCGGTCGCGACGGTGAGACGCTCATCGACCAGCACGTCGCGGATTGACGAGCGGCGGAACGCCGCCCGCACCACCCAGGCCACTGTCACGACGGCAGCCAATCCGCCGGTCCACTGCAGACCGAACCACGGGCCCAAGCCGTAGGCCGTGATCACGCAGCCGACGCCGGCGCCAAAGCATCCCCAAGCTCCGTCGAGTGTGCGGTTGCCCAAAGCCAGTCGCGCCCCGCAAGCGGCCGGCACCGCCACCAGTAAGAGGGCCGTCCCCAGCGCGGCTGCGAACTGCGCCTCCGGAGAGGCAAGGGCACTTAACTCAAAGGATCCATAGACCGATCCCATTCGGTCGGCGAACCATCCGCTGAGCAAGACCCAAATCGCGGGGATGAGCGCGACGATCGCTGACGCCGCGCGGGATCGACCGACCCGCGATCCGACGGCACCGACCAGCAGACCGATCGACAGGGCCGCAGCCGTCGCTGCAGAAGTGATTAGGCCACTGCCGAAGCGGGCGAACATTTGATGGCAAAAGACAACCGAAAACAGCGCGGCAAGCGCTCCGCTGCAAAACGAGATGCCGGCCGTCGAGCCGAGCCATGCCAACAATCGCAGGCAGATCCGCGCTGCGGGCATCAGGAGAGGGATGCGCGACGTAATCGGCTGGGCGAAATTTCTCGACATGGCTTCCCTGCCTTGTTTGGCTTCAGCCCGCTCTGATCGGGCAGCCGTCCGGAGTTCGACGGGCGTGTTGTAATGAAACTCGCCTTTTGCCCCAAGATCAGTGCCAGCTTGACCCTACGCCCGAGCCCGTGAGCGGGGACCAGGCCGGCACGCTTGCTTGGACCGGTTGTTGGGGGCTGTTACGATGAATTTTCGCCAGTCCCGACGAGTGACGAACTTACGACGAAGCCAACCTGTGACGAAGGGGGGCTGGCGGATCAAGCGATCGGCTGCCGTGCCGTGACGACCGCGGAGGTGAGGATGCGCTTTTTCTCGGGAACGGTTTTGTCCTGCGCGGTGCTGCTTTTAGGGGCGGGCTGCGAGTCGGGCGGCCAATCGGCCAGCGGCAAGCCGGGCGGGAAGAAGTACACGATCGCCGTCATCCCCAAAGGGACGACGCACGAATTCTGGAGGGCCGTCCACGCGGGCGCCGCCAAGGCAGCCAAGGAACTGGGCGACACCGAGATCATCTGGAAAGGCGCGCAACTCGAAAGCGACCGCGAGGGTCAGATCTCGGTGATGCAGAACTTCATCACCAAGCGCGTCAACGGGATTTGTCTGGCCCCCAACGATTCGCAGGCGCTCATCGAGTACGTCGACCAGGCGGTCGGGCAAAATATCCCCGTCGTGATTTTCGACAGCGGCCTCAAGGACGAATCGAAAATCGTCACTTACGTCGCCACCGACAATTACAAGGGGGGCGTCATCGCGGCCCGTCGGATGGGCGAAGTGCTGCACGGACAGGGCAACGTGATCCTGCTGCGTTACTTCCCGGGCAGCGAGAGCACCGAGCGTCGCGAGCAGGGCTTTCTCGACACGCTGCAGAAGGAATTCCCCAAGATCGTCATCCTCTCGTCCGATCAGTATTCCGGCACGACTCCCGAAGAGTCGCTGACCAAGGCCACGCAGGTCCTCAACAAGTACAAGAAAGAGGTCAACGGCCTCTTCGCGGTCTGCGAGCCGAACGCCAGCGGTTGCCTGGGCGCCCTCGAGCAGACGGAACTGGACGGGAAGGTCTGCTTTATCGCCTTCGATCCGAACGCCGCCCTGATCCGCGCGCTGGCCGCCAAGAAGGCAGAGGGGATCGTGCTGCAAGACCCCGTGAAGATGGGCTACGAAGCCGTGATGTCGATGCACAAGCATCTGCAGGGCGAAAAAGTCCCCAAGCGAATCGACACGGGATCCACCGTCGCCACGCCGGAAAATATGTCCGAAGCCCGCATCCAACAGCTTCTCAAGCCCGACCAGTACCAGGATTGACGGCCCTCGCATGTCCGAGCCGCTTCGGCTGCCGAACCCGATTCGCGTGGGGCCCACGTCGTGGTTGCTGCACCTGATCGCTCGCTTGGGGCCGCTGTTTGCCCTATTGCTGGTGATCATCGTGTTCGGCGTGGCCGACCGCTGGAAGAACGGCCATGACAGCCAGTTTCTCACCGCGGGCAATGCGCGAACGGTGCAGCGCGCCGGTGGCGACCGTTTTCGTCGCCGCGCTCGGCATGACGGTCGTAATCATCGCGGGCGGCATCGACCTGTCGGCCGGAACGGCCCAGTCGCTGGCGGCCACCGTGCTTGCGTGGGGCCTGATGCAGTCCAGTCTCGCCGCGAGAAACCCTTGGGCCGCCATCGCGCTGACGCTGGGCACGGGCATCGCCTGCGGTTGCGTCAACGGAGCCGTGATCGGCTGGCTGCGTGTCGTGCCCTTCATCGTCACGCTGGGGACGATGCGCGTCTACCTGGGGTTTGGGAATGGGTTGGCACACGAGACGACGTTGCGCCCCGACGTGACGACCGAGGTCCCGAGATGGCTGCAGCACTGGCTGAGTGTACGGGCTGAGGCGCTCTACTGGGGGTTTCCGCTTGGCGTATGGGCCGCCATCGCCTTGGCGATCGTGACCGCCGCCATGTTGCGATACACGGTGTTCGGCCGGCACGTTTTCGCGCTCGGGTCGAACGAAACCGCGGCGCGACTGTGCGGCATCAACGTGATTGGGATGAAGATCGCCGTCTATTCGCTGGCCGGCCTGTTCTTCGGCATTGCCGGGCTCTACCAGTTCTCACGACTGTCGGTCGGCCAGCCGACTTCGGGGCTCGGGGTGGAGCTGCGAGTGATCGCCGCCGTCGTGATCGGCGGAGCCAGCTTGAACGGCGGTCGGGGCTCGATCCTGGGTACACTGGCCGGCGCCGCCATTATGGGCGTGATCGACAGCGGCTGTACGCAGCTGGGCCTGTCGAACCCGGTGCAGGACGTCGTGCTGGGCGTCGTCATCGTCGCGGCCGTCGTCGTCGACCAGATCCGGCAGAACCGAGCCGACCGACGGATTTGATGCCGACCGCGGGATTTAATTGGAGTCAATCGATTCCGACGATCACATCGCTGGCTTGGTGATGGCGTAGCCGTCTTGCCCTCGGCCAGCCCCGGGTTGTGGACGGGAGTTAATTGGCCTGCGTTCGCGTCGCACCGAGAACGCCCCGAATGCACATGCGGCCAAGGATTCTGGACACCTGTCACAGGTGTAAATAAAAGCGAAGGCGCACCCGCGAAGACGGTTCTTGCCGGCCAGTTTTTTAGCGCTTTCTTAACAGTCCACTCGCGCAATTTTCAACAGTCACAATGCGCAATTTGTGGCACACAAGTGCTCGTTTTCAGGGCATTTATGAGATTGTTAGATTTCTCTCACACCGAATCAGATTTCCCGCATTTTTGATCTCTGAGCGTGTTTTCTCTGTTGACGGCGAAAAGGCGATGCTGTCTGATCGCAAGCTAAGGCATTTCAAAACTCCAGGTCATCTCGGTAGTTGCGCTGTTTTTTTGCCAGTCAGATCGATGTCTCATACCGAATCAGGGGGACGCTCATGTTGAAAAAGAGGTCGGGATTTACACTGATCGAGCTTCTTGTGGTGATCGCCATCATTGCTGTCTTAATTGCGCTTTTATTGCCCGCAGTTCAGGCAGCCCGGGAGGCGGCCCGGCGAACGCAGTGCCGCAACAACCTGAAGCAGATGGCGCTGGCCGAGCACAACTATCACGATGTGAACAAAATGTTTACACCCTCGATGACTTTTACGAATGGGCCCTACCTCCCGGTTCCCTGTCCCTGCCTGGGCTACCTCTGCATCGGCTGCGTGAACTTGCATTTCGCCGAGGAAAAGTTGCTTCCGTTCGTGGAGGCGCAAACCATTTACAACAAAATCTGCATGAACAACCCGATGTTGCCTCCGTGCTGCGAGCACCCGGGGGGCGCGGCCGCTTGCATCAGCTGCTCCTATCTCCCGTATAAACTGCCGCCGTACACGTACAAGAACATCACTTGTCCGTGCCAGGATGCCTGTTCCAACATTAGGCCGGGCGCACAAGTGATTCCTGGGTACGTCTGCCCCTCGGCGCCCCGCAGCCAAAATCCGTTTGTCGAGCACATCTCGTCCTCTGATCCCTGTTTTGCGTTCCCCGGCTCTTGCAAGTTCTTCGCCCCCATGCTCGCAGGTGCCTCCGACTATGTGCCCAACGCCGGTTACTGCGACGTCGGCGCCTTCGGAGCGTCCTACTTGTTTCAGAACTGCGGCCAAAAAGAGATTTCCCGGATTGGGTCGGTCAACATTTACGAGCAGGGCGTTCCCATCGACAAAATTACGGACGGCACTTCGACCACGCTGTTGTTTATGGAACTGGCCGGCCGCCCCGACTACTGGGTTCGTGGCGTCAAGCAGGCGGCCGGAGTCCAGAAGACCAACCTCAACATGCCTTACAACTGGGGCGGTTGCTGGGCTTGCGAGGACAACGTCTTCGAGACCTTCATCGGCACGAATTTCCAGGGGCTCCCGTTCGCCTACACCGCCGGTGCGCCGGTCTGCCTCGTCAACTGCACCAACGTCTGGTCGCTCGGCTGGTACAGCTTCCACCCGGGCGCCTGCGGCGTGGCGCTGTGTGATGGATCGGCTCGCATGATCAGCGAGAACGTGGGCCTGACGGTGCTGGCTCGCTTGCAGACCTACCGTGGGGGCAAGCCGGTCCTCGACAGCAGTTTCTAGGCCGAAGATCGAGTCAGCCGGCCTGAACGCTTCCCACTTTTTTGGTTGCGACACGAGCCGGGATGGACCGATCCATCCCGGCTTGTGCCAATCCTGGAGACCGAAGCATGCGTTCCTTCGCGCGCGATGCGCCACGATTCTCGCTGACCTGTGTTGTGCTCGCGTTCTTCGCGGCGGCTGCCCTCGAAGGGTGCGGCGGGAGGCCGTCAGAACAGCAGGCAGTTGATGAATTCTTCAAGAATAATTCAAAGTCCAAACAGGAAGCTGTGGCCAGGTTCGCGGGGCGGGTGACCGTCGACGGCCTGCCTCCTTCTAGACAACTGTCTCGCTTGTTCGTCATCTTGAGCGACCCGCAGAAACTCGAGAAGCCTAAGGACGGATCGATACGATTTGCAAGCTGTGACGAGCAGGGCAACTTTGAATTTACGACTTACGTCAAGGGCGACGGCGTGCCGTACGGGAAATACGTCGTGACGTTCGTCCAACTGCACAAACCTACGCGGGCAGGACAGCGCGGAGTGGGGTTCATTCAGGAATTCGTTGGCCCGGACAATCTCAAGAATCTCTACAACGATCCGCAAAAGAATCGAAACGAAAAAGATTTCGCAGTCGAAGTCCAGTCACCCGGCAGAACCGATTATGAGTTCGCCTTGTCGGTTGCCGGTAAAGACCCGGTCCCGGCGCCGAGCGAGTATGCCGTAACGCGCGTGCGGGGCAACTGAGTTGCCCTGCCACACGGGTATCCTGTCGGGGCTTGGTGACCGATCCGTCTAATCGACGCCGACGATCACTTCGCTGGCCTTGATGATGGCGTAGACCGTCTTGCCTTCGGTCAGCCCCAGGTTGTGGGCCGACTGCTTGGTGATGATCGAGTTGATCTCCTGGCCGCCGGGCAATTCAATGACCACCTCCGAATTGACGGCACCGTCGACCAGTTTCTTGAGCGTCCCTTTCAACACGTTGCGAGCACTGACTCTCATTTCGGTTCTCCTCGGGAGTTCGCACGCACGTCATCGCGCCCTGTTGGGTTCGCGAACCAATCAAGACGATCTGCGATCGCGGCGCAGGCCCACCGCAGAACTTGTCTGAGCTGACCGTCGCGGTCGGCTTCGCACAAAAAAAACTCTTTGACGCGTCGCCACCCCCGTTGTATCTACTCAAGCATGCCCGTGACATGCTCGACAGCGATTGGACCGGCGGCAAGGCTCGTTGTGGCTTGCGGCTCCCTGTGTCTGCTGATTGCGGACGACGGCGCGGCGCAAACGCCGCCATCAGCGCCGGGAAGCATTGTGCGATCGGTCGCACCGCAGCAGGCCGACCGGCACACCGAGTCAATCACCGTGACGGTCGTTTGCGAAACCCCTGAAGGCAAACCGATTGCCGGAGCCGAGGTGACTTGCTTCGAGATCGACGCCTGGACCATGCAGGAGCGAGTGAAAACGACGCAGAAGACCGACGCCAATGGGACGTGCCGCTTTGAGGGTGTGGTGGTCCCACTCGCAGACGTCGCGCGCGTCGCCGTGGGACACGCCGACAGGCTCTGCGCTGTCGCAGCCAAAGCGCCAGGGCGCGCCTCGGTCGTCCGTACTTTGGATCAGCAGGGCTCGCCGAAATTTCAGCAGATCAAGGGATCGAAGGCATCGATGAAATTCGTCATGGAACCCGCTGAGACGTTGCACGGTCGAGTCACCAATTCCAAAGGAGAACCGCTCGAGGGAGTCACGGTTTACACCGAGCGGCACTCATTCAAAGGACCCTACGACGGCTTCTGCAGTGCCAGAACCGACAAGAATGGCGACTACAAGATCACGGATTTGAAGAGATGGGCCCGACCGAAGGACGCCGGCAGCTTCGCCGTCGACTCGCGCAAGGGAAACGGGGTCATGGGTCACGTGGTGCCGGATTCTTTCGTGGTTCACGTGTGGCATCCGGACTATGGGTACAAATGGGCGTTCGGGCGCGAGCTGCCCGGCGAATTGAATGTGCAATTCTCTGAAACCGGCACGATCACCGGGCGTGCGATCGACGTGACGACGAAGCGACCTCTCCCGGGTGTCCAAGTTTATGCGGAGTCGACAGCGAATCGGCGGGGCGGCGGCGATTTTCGCCGGTGGCACTCGAGCAATTGGGCAACTACTGACAGCGAAGGCAAATACCGCATCGCGCTCCGCGCCGAAAACGATTATCAGGTATTCGCGCGATTGGACGACCACCTCTGCGAGTCTTTTTTGAAGATCCGCGCGCTGCCGGCAAAGGCGAGTGTAACCGCTGATGACCTCGAATTCATTCGGCCGGGTGTCGTCCGGGCCCACTTGATCAACGCCGAGACGAAACAGCGGGTTCTGTTCTCCGCGAAGCCGAAGAAAGTTTCGGTCGTGCTGCGTCACCAGCCCAAAAGCAACAATCAGGAGCAACTTCGCGCCGCTGAGTTCACCGAAGGCAGCTCATTCTTGATGCGGGCGGCCGACCCGACTTACACCTATTCAATCGCCGTCGAGAGCAGCGACCCGACGATCTCGCCCCGTCCGGCGACCATCGTCTTCAATGTCCAACCGGGCGAAACGGTCGACATCGATCTGCCCGTCGATGTCAGGAAGCCGTCCTCGGGTTTGTGAGGTACAAGTTCGGCCGGTGAATCTCCTGGAAGCGGCTCGGATCGCCGAGGGGCGTGAATCCGAACTGGGAGTACAAGCCGTGCGCGTTGCGCGTGCCCAGGAGAATTCGCCGCAGCCCCTGCAGATCGGGATGCTTGAGCAGGTTCTCGACCATCCACTTGCCGAGCCCCTGGCCGCGATGCGCGTCGATGACAAAGACGTCGCCAGCCAGGCGAAGGTGGCCCGATCGGTGACCATCCGGGCGAAGCCGATCTGTCGCGACTCGCAGAATAGCCCGAAGCAGAGCGAGTTCTTGATTGACCGCTCGACCGTCTCGCGCGGAATGCCGGGCGCCCAGTACGACTGCTCGGAGAGAAACGTGTGAATAACCGAGACGTCCAACAGCGCCGGATCGGTTGAGAGGGAATAGGGGCCGCGCCGCGCAACTTGCGCGGCTCGGCCCGTGACCGATCGGATTCGGACTGCGATGGTTCGATCATGTTACCGAACTGACTCCGTTCGTCGCAGACAGGTTCGCTCCCGCATTCCTAGGCCCGTTCCAGGAAGATCAAGAGACCCGCCTGAAACAGCATCAGGGCCGACGCCACCGGGTACGCGAGCCGCGGCGACCGGCGGTAGAGCACGGCGAGCGCAGCCAGCACCAGGGAAGTTCCCGCCGCCTTGACCATCAGGAACAAAGCCGGATCGCCGTGATCGCACTGAATTAAAAAGAGCCCGACGGGGTTCTTCTCGAACTGGACGATGTCGTCTCCCGTGCGAACGACGAGATAGCCGTCATACACGGAAACGGCTCCCACGAACAACAGGACACCGGCGAAGACGAGTGAACCGAGTGCGACCCGCGGCAGTTTGGCTGTGCGAGCGGAAAATGCGTCAGCGGTGATCGTGGCGGTGCACATGGCTGGTTCCCCTTCGCGGACGTCGTCTGAATCTGTCTCCGGTTATTGCGAGCCTCTAAACTTCTGAGCGTAAAACGCGGTCAGGGCGTTACAGGTTCATTCCCCCAAAACGTCTCAAATGGCCGGGAACGGGATGATCGATTCCAAATCGTTACGCAGTGCGAAGTTCGCCCCGGCGTCCGCCCCAAGCTTCAGGAATGACTTACGGGGGTTGCGCCGACCGCAGACGGCCTGACGCGTCCGGCAAGATGGAGAGTTGATCTCTCACGGGCGGGACCGCGTTGAGATGAGGAGGCCGCTCGCGACTTCTGCTGATTCGTCTGCCGCGAAGTCGGGGCTTTATGCGCAAAAAGAACGCGCTCGGCATTCTCTGGCCGAGCGCGTCTGAGCGAATTAAAGTCGAGACTACTTCACTTCCAGCAGCTCGATCTCGAAGATCAGTGTGGCATTGGGTCCGATCGGCTCGGGGCCGTGGGCGCCGTAGGCGAGGTCGGCCGGAATGAAGACTCGCCACTTCGAGCCTTCCTTCATCCTTTGCACCGACTCGGTCCAGCCGGGGATCACCTGGTCCAGGCGGAACGAAGCCGGCTCGCCCCGGTTGACCGAGCTGTCGAACACTGTGCCGTCGATGAGCGTCCCGTGGTAGTGCACTTTGACTTCATCGGTCGCCTTGGGCTGTTTGCCGGTCCCGTCTTTCAACACAACGTACTGAATTCCGCTCGGCAGCGTTTTGACGCCCGGCTTGGTCTTGTTTGCGGCCAGGAAAGCTTCGCCTTCCTTCTTGTTCTTTTCGGCGACGGTGTTGGCGGCTTTCATCGAACGGGCTCCCAGCTCGGTTTGAAACGCGCGAAATGCACGCTCGCGCTCGGCATCGGTCAGGGTCTTCCCTTTGCCGCTAAATCCCTCCTGCAGTCCGAGGAACAAGGCGTCCAGATCGATCGCGTCGGCGCCGACTTGGCGATGCATGTTGGAGGCAATCTTGTAGCCCAGGGCGTAGCTGCCTTTCTGTCGATCGGTCTTGAGTTCAGCCTTGCCTGCGGGGGGCGTGTCGTCAGCGGCCACGACTGTCGGTTCGATTGACGATGTCGACGGCAGAACCGTCCAAACCAGCGCGCCAACGGCGGACACACCAACCAAAGCGAGGGAAATGCGACGACCCATCGAATCAGCCTTTCAGGAAGCAGTGCGTCTTCAGGGCGGGCTTGCCGCGGGTCCGCGATTTAGCTCTAACGCAGCTAGCGGCAAAAGGCAGCCCGACCGCAGGACGGCGGGGGGCGGATGAAGGAACGACCGTTCGGTCGACAGGGAGCGAACGGGTCATCTAAAGATATGCGGTGGCCGAGCCGTCTGGCAAGGCGTGACCGCCGGGTGACCGCTATCAGCTACCGTTGTGGTGTTCGGCTGGGCGGGCTTAGGGTGGTTAACACATTTCCGCCCGAGATTCCGGTTTTTCTCGGGACGGCCGCGGTCACGGCTGAGGCCCGATCGAAGCTCTCGAAGTGAGGCGAGCCATGCGGCGACGAACGATCGAGATTTTTCTCGCAGCGTGCGGAGCCCTGATCGTTTGGCTGGCGGTCCCACCGCACAATAGGGCGGAGCCCAGCCACCAAACCAGTGAGGTCAAGCGGGTGGCGGACGCGCTCGATCGGCACCTGTTTGAGACGATCATTCCGCTGCAGGAAGTTACCGACTTCGTTTGGAGCCATTGCCCGCCAATGCCCGAGGCCCGCTCCGTCGCCGAGTGGGAGCGGTATGCCGCGGGGGCCCGCAGCCAGGCGCTCGAGCGGGCCGTCTTTCGCGGCGAGGCGGCCCGCTGGCGCAATCTGCCGACGCGGCCCGTCTGGGGCGAGACGATCGCCGGCGGCCCCGGCTACACCATCAAGAAGCTGCGTTACGAAGCGGTTCCCGGCCTGTGGGTCCCCGCACTCCTGTATGAGCCGACTGTCTTCAAGGAACAAAAAGTCCCGGTGTCGCTGGCGGTCAACGGACACGAGCGCATCGGCAAGGCCGTCGACTACAAGCAGCTGCGGTGCATCAACCAGGCCAAGCGGGGAATGATCGTTCTCAACATGGAATACCTGGGGATGGGCGAGCTGAATCTCCCCGACTTCGATCACACCCGCATGAATCAGATCGATCTGTGCGGCACGAGCGGCGTGGCGACCTTTTATCTGGCGATGTCCCGCGGTCTCGACATCTTGCTGGCACACGAGCACGCCGACCCGTCGCGCGTCGCCGTGCAAGGGCTGTCTGGGGGCGGCTGGCAGACGATCACGATCAGCGCGTTCGACACGCGGGTCACGCTCACGAATCCGGTGGCCGGCTATTCGGCCCTGACGACGCGCGTGCATTACGGGCCCGACCTGGGCGACTCGGAGCAAAATGCGGTCGACCTGGCCGCCGTCGTCGACTACTCGCAGATGACGGCCATGCTCGCGCCGCGGGCCGCACTTTTGACGTTCAACTTCAAGGACAATTGCTGCTTCAAGGCCGATCACGCGCTGCCCCCGCTGCTCGGAGCGGCCGAGCCGATTTATCAGCTCTATGGCAAGCCCGAGCGTCTGCGGACGCACGTCAATCACGATCCCGGCAATCACAACTACGGACTCGACAACCGGCAACAGTTCTACCGCATGCTGAAAGATTTCTTCTTCGCAGACCGGACGGACATCGACGCGACCGAGATTCCCTCCGAAAAAGAACTGAAAACGCCCGACCAGCTGAAGGTCGGGCTGCCGGCTGACAACTTGAATTTCAACTCGTTGGCGCGAAAGCTGGCCGCCGGACTCCCGCGCGATGCGGCGATCCCGACCCAGCCGGCCGAACTCAATCGCTGGCAAGAGCGCCACCGAGCCCTCTTGCGGGAGACGGTTCATGCCCATGACTGGGACCTGGCGGCCGCGGCGGTTGACGCGGAGCGAGTCGGCCCGTGGAGTGAGACCGGTTATTGGCTGCGGATCGGCGGGTTGTGGACCGTGCCGGCCGTCGAGCTCGCGCCGAAAAGCCGCGGGGCACGACCATCGTGCTGGCTGATGCCGGGCGCGTGAAAGCGGCCGACGAGGTGACCGAACTGCTGAAACGGGGGGATCGCGTGCTCGCGGTCGACCTGTTTTCTTTCGGCGAGTCGAAGATTCGGCTGCACCCGGATTTGTATGCGATTGCCGTCTCGAGCATCGGGGAGCGGCCGCTGGGGATCGAAGCCAGCCAACTGGCGGCCGTCGCGCGGTGGCTGCGGAAGAAGTACGGTGCGCCGCTCCGCGTGGTCTCGGTGGGGCCGCGGAGCAGTCTGATCGCGACGGTGGCCGCCGCCCTCGACCCAGCGCCGATCAACACAGCGGCGATCGACGAGCTGAATTTGCACTCGCCGTTTAAGAGCCTCAAGGAAGTGATCGAGAACAACATGAAGATCGATCAGGCGCCCGAGCTGTTTTGCTTCGGGCTACTTGAGCGATTCGACTTGCCGCAGCTTAACGCGCTCGTGGCCCCGCGCCCGATTCGCGCGGAGAGCACGAGCGCGCCGGTTTCCGCCGGCCGATAGTGGAACTAATGGCGAGCGGCGGGTGTCGATTCTCGCCGCGCCCCCATCGTCCCGCACGACCGCACGCCTTGTGAGGTCATCGGGGATGTGCAATACTCGGGGTCGGGCTTGGCTTTACGTCGCGTCGGAGGGCACTCCGCCTGTCGTTCGGCCGTGGCACTCAAGTTATTTTTGCCGATCAACTTACGGAGTCGGGCCGATCCCTGCGATGAAGTTGCAGACCATCGAAACTCGGACGCTGCCCAATGGTCTGACGCTGATCATCGAACCGATGGAGGACGTGCAGTCGGCCTCCGTCTCGTTCCTCGTGCCGGCCGGCAGCGTCTACGATCCCGCCGGTCAAAATGGCTCGGCCTCGGTGCTCTGCGAGTTGATCCCGCGCGGCGCCGGCGAGCGCGACAGCAAGCAGCTCTCGGCCGCCCTCGACAACCTGGGCGTGCAGCACAGCGAGAGCGTGGGCACCATCCATCTCACGTTCACCGGCGCAACGCTGGCCGAGAACCTGCCACAGGCGCTGCGACTGTATGCCGACCTGATCTTGCGCCCGTGGCTGCCCGAGGACCAGTTCGAAGCGTCCCGCGCGGGGGTCGAGCAGTCGCTGATGGCGATCGAAGACGAGCCGCGGCAGAAGATCATGGTCGAGCTGCGTCGGCACGCGTTCGACGCGCCGTGGGGCCTGCCATCGGAAGGAGCCCTCACCGATTTGCCCGCACTCTCGCCTGAGTCGATCGCCGCTCACTACCGCCGCTGCTTCCGCCCCGACGAATCGATCTTCGGCATCGCGGGGAACGTCAACATTAACGAAGTGACGGACCTGATCGGCGATCTGTTCGGCAACTGGAAGCCGCTCCCGGCTCCGACCTTTGAGACCGCGCCGGCGGGGGCCAGGCGGCATCACATCTTGCACGAGTCGACGCAGACGCACATCGGCATCGCCTACGACTCGGTCCCCTATCGCGATCCGGAGTACTATGCGGCCTGGGCGGCCGTCAGCGTGCTCTCGGGCGGGATGAGCTCGCGGCTCTTCACCGAGGTCCGCGAGCGGCGGGGTTTGTGCTACTCGGTGCACGCCAGCCTGGCGAGCCTCCGCGACGAGGCCCGCGTGCTCTGCTACGCCGGCACGACGGCCGAACGCGCTCAGGAAACGCTCGACGTCACGGTGAGCGAACTCAAGAAACTCGGCAAGGGAATCGGCGAGGACGAGCTGGCCCGGTGCAAGGCGCGAGCCAAAAGCTGCGCTCGTCATGCAGCAGGAATCGACGGTCGCCCGCTCATCGTCGATCGCCCGCGACTGGTATCACCTGAACCGCGTGACGACCCTGGCCGAGGTCCGCGAAAAGATCGACGCCCTCTCGGTCCGCGACGTGCTCGACTGTGTCCACGCGCATCCGGCCGACGATTTCACGATTCTCACGATCGGGCCCAAGGCACTGGAGGATCCGCGTGAAGTTTCATGAGGCCACCCTCGACAACGGCCTGACCGTCATCGCCGAGTTGAATCCCAGCGTCCACTCGGTGGCAGCCGGGTTCTTCGTGCGGACCGGCGCCCGCGACGAGTCGATGGACGTCAACGGCGTCAGCCACTTCCTCGAGCACATGGCCTTCAAGGGGAACGATAAACACTCGGCCGACGACGTCAACCGCATCTTCGACGAGCTCGGGGCCCGCTACAACGCGTCGACCAGCGAAGAAGTCACGCTGTTCTACGCGGCCGTGCTGCCCGAGTATCTGGCCGATGCGTTCGAGGTGCTCTCCGGCCTGATGCGCCCGTCGCTCCGCGACGCGGACTTCGAGGTCGAGCGGAAGGTCATCCTCGAAGAGATCGGCATGTACGAGGATCAGCCCGCGTTCATCGCCTACGAAAACGCGATGAGGACACATTTCAACGGCCATCCGCTGGGGCAGAGCATCCTGGGCTCGTCCGACAGCATCTCACATCTCAAGCGCGATCAGATGGCCAACTACCACCGCGAGCATTATCGCGCGGGCAACATCACCGTCGCCGTCGCCGGTAATACCGACTGGAACGACGTGCTGCGGCTGGCCAACCAGTGGTGCGGGAAATGGGACGCCGGCAGCACGCCGCGGAAAGGCGACGAAGCACGGGCCAAGGGCGGAACGACGCTGACCACAAAGGATGCGTTCACGCAGCAGCACGTGATGCAGATGTCGCCCGCGCCGTCGGCCACTAGCCCCCTGCGGATGGCCGCTGAACTGATGTCGGTCGTCGTGGGCGACGATTCGGGCAGCCGGCTGTATTGGGACCTGGTCGACACGGGCCTCGCCGAGTCGGCCGACCTCTCCTACAACGAGTACGACGGCACGGGCGCTTACCTCACCTACGTCTGCTCGACCCCCGAATCGGCCCGCGACAATCTGCAGCGAGTGCACGACATCTACGCCGACGTCAACGCCCGCGGCGTTACCGAAGAGGAACTGGAGCAGGCCCGCAACAAGGCCGCCTCGCGGATCGTGCTCCGCAGCGAGCGACCGATGGGCCGCCTGTCATCGCTCGGCTCCAATTGGGTCTACCGGAACGAATACCGCTCTGTGCAGGACGACCTCAGCGCCTACCGCGCGATCACCACCGACGACGTCAAAGCGGTCCTCAAAAAGTACCCGCTCGGCCAACTCTCGACGGCCACAGTCGGACCGCTGAAGGCGCTCTAATGACGAAGCACGAATGACGAAAGAAGCCCGAAGCACGAAACGCGGCTCGACTGAGTCGCCGATGCCGGGCTCGCCCTTTCGGACTTAGGTCATTCGGAAATTCTTTCGTCATTCGTGCTTCGTCATCCTCTGAGGTGTTGGCGCGCGGCAAATTCGCCTAGCTCTATTTCCGCAAACCTGCCAAGATCCCCGCCCCCTTAAACCGCCCCGATTGCGGAGACAAAGATGGCGCGGATCACCTTGGACAACTATCGGGCTGGAACGCCAGCGAGCGACGCCCAGTGCCGGACGCTCGAGTGCGGCGACATTCTGTATTTCCCTCGCATCCCTTTCGAGTTCCCAATCGAGAACCAAAAGTTTCTGCTTGGGCAGAAACAAACGGCCGGCACGCTGCACAAAAACGTGAGTTACCGTCCGGCGCAGGATCGACTCACCGGCATCGATCAGCGGGATGAAGCCCAGCGAAGCCACGTGCATGCGGTGATGAAGGCTTTCTCGCACAACGCCATTGCGTTTATGAAGGCGTTCTTCCCCTCGTACGCCCAGGGGTGGAAGATCGACTTTGCCAGCTACCGGCCGCTCGAGGAACAAGGACGCGACGTTTCGCAGCGCTCCCGCAACGATTTGATCCACGTCGATAATTTCCCCTCGCGTCCGTCCAATGGCGACCGATTGCTCCGCGTCTTCGCCAACATTAATCCGGAGCGGCCCCGTGTCTGGGTCACCAGCGACGCCTTCGAGGCCCTGGCTCGCCGCTACGCCCGCGAGGCCGGCTTGCCGGAGCGGCCCGGAATCATCGACCGTCTGCGTGGCGTCGCGATCGACGCGATGTCCCGCGCCGGGCTGCCAGTGGTCAATCGCCCACCGTACGATCGCTTCATGCTGCGGTTCCACCACTTCCTCAAGGAAAACGCCGAGTTTCAGCGACTGTGCCGTAAAGACCGCTGGGAGTTTCCGTCGGGATCGTCGTGGATCGTCTTCACCGACACGACGAGCCACGCCTGCATCAGCGGGCAATACGCGCTCGAGCAGACGGTGATTGTCCGGCACGAGAGCCTGGTTTATCCGGAGAAGGCGCCGATCTCGGTGCTGGGCGAACTGGCGGGTTTTCCGCTACGGGCACACGCGAAAGCGGCGTAGGGTAGACCGAGGCCCACCATTTTTCGCTCCACGGATGGTGTGCCGGCGCTCGCTTCTCGAGCTGGTCACATCGATGAGGTTTTGGTCGTCAACCAGTGGTTTTGATTTTTTCTCTAGGTCTTTCGAGTTCTCCGCGACGCGGGCGTTTGGAGTGCGGAACGCGAACT
The DNA here is from genome assembly GCA_963800135.1 of uncultured Planctomycetaceae bacterium. Lineage (GTDB taxonomy): Bacteria > Planctomycetota > Planctomycetia > Planctomycetales > Planctomycetaceae > DASPSM01. Next base: position 229,083 of record CAWCZR010000006.1, read on the forward strand.
CAAACACCTATTCGGTGCTCGTCCCACGGACGGCCCCACGATAAAGGCATGCGAGGATCGCCTCCATTCACCCTAGCGTCGGTCGGTTTTCGGCCGCGGGACACGTGACAAGTCGGAGGTCGCCCGAGGTTCGCGTCGCGGATCGCTCGTCAGTTTGGTCCTTTCTCTCTCTGCGCCAGATTTCTTTCCCTTCGAAGAAGCTCTTTCCGACAGGCCGCCAGGCGGTAGGCCCGCCCATCGCGGAGCATGGCAAACAGGACGCATAACAGTCGTCGTGCCACCCCGACGATGGCCTTCTTTTTGTGTCCGGTGGTGGTCCAGAGCCGGTCGAAGAGCTGCCGCCACCTCGCGATCTTTCTCACCAGCCGCCAGGCGGTCTCAATCAGCGCCCACCGCAACAGTCGCGACCCCTCCTTGGTGATCGATAATTGTTTGCCCTTTCCCGCGCTTTCCCGAATCCCCGGATCGAGGCCGGCATAGGCCACGATCCGCTTGGCCCCGCGGAACCGTCGGACGTCGCCCGCCTCGCTCAAAATCACGTCGGTCGTGACCGGCCCGACTTCCGGCACGCTCGCCAGGATGGCCCGCGCCTCGCGTTCTGCCACCGGCGCCGTCTCAGTAAACGTTCGCAGTTCCTGGTCGACCGCCTTCAATTGCTGCTGGAGGAATTGCAATTGGTCCGCTCTGTTGTCTGGTGTGACAAGACCGCCGCAGGCGGGCGCCGACACACCATCCCCGGAAAACCGCATGACGAAAGAAGCACCAAGTTGATGGAGCTGTGGGAAGCGTGAGAAAATCGGCGAAGCCAAGAGTTGGCTGAGGTGATTTTATGGAGCGATCTGCGCTGCTTGCTCTTTTCGACGTCCTATTCTTTGCTTCCATTGCGCTCTGGTTCTTGTCGATCATCGTCTACGGCTGTTTGTCCGAATGGTTCCGGCGCCGCCTTCCTCGGTACGATCCGGCCCTCTATGAATCGCTTAGCTCACCTTCGTTCTGGTCGAATAAACGGCGGCTCAGGACTTATCGGTTTTTGAGCTTCCTCTCTGGCCCACAATGGAAGCAGCTCCCTGATCCAACTCTCGTTAACATCTGTTTCGCCCTGCGCGTCACTGTGTATCTCCAAGCCATTCTGATTCTTGGCGTCACCTCGAAGAGCTTACCTCTAGGTCCCCACAAGATGGCCACGACGGACTGCTGCAGATGCTGGGCTAGTCGCTTCGGCAATCGCCCGCAAATGACGAAGCCCGAATGACGAAAGAAGCACGAAGCACCAAGCACGAATGAAGACGGCATTCCATCGGGCTTAGGTCATTGGGTCATTCCTTCGTCATTCGTGCTTCGTCATTCCCGCTTCCGCACCACGTGCCTCCATTCGTGCTGCTAATCCAGCCCTTCGCACCCTATACTGGCTCTCATGACGGCCGAAGAGCAGCGCTTGCAAGAGTCCCATAGCCGCAAGGCCAATTGGCAGCGGTGGGGTCCGTATCTTTCCGAGCGGCAGTGGGGGACGGTCCGCGAGGATTACTCGGCCACCGGCGAGTGCTGGGATTATTTCCCGCACGATCACGCCCGCAGCCGCGCCTATCGCTGGGGCGAGGACGGCCTCTTGGGCATCTGCGATCGCGAGTGCCGGCTGTGCTTTGCCCTCGCGATGTGGAACGGCAAGGACCCGATCCTCAAGGAGCGGCTGTTCGGCCTCAACGGCAACGAGGGGAACCACGCGGAGGACGTGAAGGAGATTTATTTCTATCTCGATTCGTCCCCCACGCACTCGTACTTGAAGGCGCTCTACAAATATCCGCAGGCCGAGTACCCCTACGATTTGCTCGTCGCGGAAAACCGCCGCCGCTCGCGGAGCGATCCCGAATTCGAGATCACCGACACCAACGTCTTCGACGAGGGCCGGTATTTCGACGTCACTGTAGAGTACGCCAAGGCCAATACCGACGACATCTTGATCCGCATTACGGCGGCCAACCGCGGGCCCGACGCGGCCGAGCTGCACTTGCTGCCGACGCTCTGGTTTCGCAACTCGTGGTCGTGGGGCTGCGGGCACGAGGGCTGCGAGATCAAGCCGCACATCGATCTCGACGCCGACGGCGGCCTCAAGACCACGCACGCGACCTTGGGCGCCTTCCGGTTTTTCGCCGACTCAGCTGCCGACGGGACCAAGCCCGAGTTTCTGTTCACGGAGAACGAGACCAACTTCGTGCGGGTCTTCAAGTTCCCCGAGGATCCCACGCTCCGGTTCAAGGACGGCTTCAACGACTTCGTCATCGCCGGCAACAAGGACGCGATCAACGCGCGGACCGCCGGCACGAAGGCGGCCCCCTATTACCGACTCAACATTCCGGCCGACCAGGAAATCACGGTGCGGATGCGGCTCTACGCCGCCGACCAGGCGCCGGCCGCGCCGTTCGGGGCCGAGTTCGATCGCGTCTTCGCCCAGCGGATCGCCGACGCCGACGAGTTTTACGACGCGCTCCTGTCAAAAGACCTGACGCCGCAAGCCCGCAGCATTTCGCGGCAGTCGTCCGCCGGCCTCTTGTGGAGCAAACAGTTCTATTACTACTCGGTGAAGGACTGGCTCCAGGGCGATCCCGACCAGCCCCCGCCGCCCCCCGGCCATCAGCACACCCGCAACGTCGATTGGCAGCACCTATTCAACCGCGACGTGATCTCGATGCCCGACAAGTGGGAGTATCCGTGGTACGCGGCGTGGGACCTGGCGTTCCACATGCTGCCCTTTGCCCGAATCGACCCCGAGTTCGCCAAGAGCCAGCTGATTCTGCTTCTTGCGCGAATGGTACATGCATCCCAACGGGCAAATCCCGGCGTACGAGTTCGCCTTCTCGGACGTCAATCCGCCCGTGCACGCCTGGGCCTGCTGGCGCGTTTACAAAATGACGGCGCCGCGCGGGCAGCGCGATCGCATGTTTCTGGCTCGCACGTTTCAGAAGCTGCTGCTCAATTTCACCTGGTGGGTCAACCGCAAGGATATCGAGGGCAACAACCTCTTCTCCGGCGGCTTTCTGGGCCTCGACAACATCGGGGTCTTCGACCGCTCGAAGCCGCTGCCCGGCGGCGGAGTTCTGGAGCAGGCCGACGGCACTGCCTGGATGGCCTTTTATTGCTCGACCATGCTGGCGATGGCGCTGGAGCTGGCGGCCGAGAGTCCCGAATACGAGGACATCGCCTCCAAGTTCTTCGAGCACTTCGTCGCCATCGTCGATGCAATGAATTCGCTCGGCGGCTCGGGACTGTGGGACGAAGAGGATGGATTTTATTACGACCAGCTGCACGTGCAGGGCCAGAGCACGAAACTCAAGATTCGCTCGATCGTCGGACTGATCCCGCTCTTTGCCGTGGAAGTGCTCGACGACGACCAGATCGACCACTTGCCCGGCTTCAAAAAGCGGATGCAGTGGTTTCTCGACCATCGAAAGGACCTGGCCGCCTACATCTCCTACTGCGAGTCCGACAGCGATCCGCCGGCTGGAGATGGGCAGCTCGCAGACGGAAAGGGCGGAGACGGACGGGCACGCGACGGACAGGCCGGCGACACGACGCCGCGCGGCCGGCGGCTCTTGGCCATCCCCTCGAAGGAGCGCCTCGAGCGCGTGCTCCACTACGCGCTCGACGAGAAAGAATTTCTTTCGGACTATGGCATCCGCTCGGTCTCGCGAATCCACAAGGATCACCCGTTCGTCTTCCGGTCGGACGGGCAGGACTATCGAGTCGACTATGAGCCGGGCGAATCGACGACCGGCATCTTTGGCGGCAATTCCAACTGGCGCGGCCCGATCTGGATGCCGATCAACTTTTTGCTGGTCGAGGCGCTCGAGCGCTATCACCACTTCTACGGCGACGACTTCAAAGTGGAGTGCCCGACCGGCTCCGGGCAAAAACTCACGCTGAAGGAGTGCGCCCGCGAGATCGAGTCCCGCGTCGCCCAGATCTTCCTGGCCGATTCGAAGGGGCGGCGTCCGTGCAACGGCTCGGTGCGGCAATTCGACGATCCGCACTGGCGCGAGCACGTCCTCTTCTACGAGTATTTCCACGGCGACAACGGCCGCGGTTGCGGCGCCAGTCATCAGACCGGCTGGACGGCCCTCGTCTCGCGGATGCTGTGGGATTTGCCCCGCGTGCCGGTAAAGCCGGCAAAAGCGAGCGCCAAGCCCAAAGCGGCCGCGACCAAGAAGGCGAAGAAGCCGATCTGACGCGCGCGGCGCCGTGTGCGCTTGGGTGCCACGGTTGAGCAAGCTCGCTCAACCGTGGCACCCAATGCAGATCTTCCCTCCGAAATTCTCGGACAGTCTCGGACAAGCCGCGACTCGACTGAGCTCGCCGAAGTCCACTGCCACCCACCGGAAACGCCGCTGGCGTCACCCTTCTTCCCCCGGCTTCCCGCCAAGAAATCGGCGCTCGTGCCTGTAACAAAACGGCCGCTCCTTCGCTTGGCAGATTGTGGAAGACAAACGGGAACCCGGACAAAGGGCAGGACGGGTTTACCGACAACCAATCTGCCGAATGAATGAGGAGCCTCGCCATGTTTCGCAAAATCACCTGGATTGCTGTTCCCGCGGTGGCCATCGCCGTGACGCTGTTTGCCAATGTCGATTCCAGCTTCGCCAAGGGCGGGGCGGGTATGGGAGGCCATGGACGGGTGGACCACGGCGGGCGCCGCGATCACCGCTTCGACCGTAACCGCTTTGACCGTTATCGCTTCGGTTACGGCTACGGCGGTTACAGCTGGGGTTACCCGTCCTATAGCTACGCGACCTACCCGTGCAGTGCCTGTGAAGCGCCGGTGCAGGCGGCTCCGGTCGTGACGGCTCAGGTCTGTCCGACATGTGAGCCGGCCTACGGCGTCGGCGGCGGGTACTACCGTGACTGGGGATTCGGTCACGACCGTCGCCGCGACCGACGGTTCGATGGCGGGAAGATGGGCCAATCGGGCCATGGCAAGAAGTAATTTGCCTCGGTTCTGGCTCACCAGCTTCAAGGGAGGGCGGTCCGCACGGAGCGGATCGCCCTCCTGTTTTTGTTGCCGCCGTCAAACCGGCCGCGCGAACCGCCGACTTGGACCCAGTTTTTCGATCAAATTCTTCCGACGGCAGTAACAGATCGGCCGAATCCACGCTGAGGAAGTCAGTGAGATCGACGGACTCAGAGAACAACGCGACCCCAGCCAACGTGACACAGAAAGGGAAGCCATGCCGGACGGAAGCAGAAAGCGACGGCACTCGGCCAACCGCGTGAAGCAGCAATGGTACGCCCAGCATCGGGCCCTGCGATTCTCCCGCCGGCTGCTGGGAACGTCCGTCGCCTGAAACGACAACCGATGGTTCGCCATCGTTTCCGATAGAAACCACGGTCGGCCTGGCCGTGGTTTCTTTTTGCGCCTGCCCGTCCGGAGCGTTCGCTCTCCACATTTTGAAATCGCGGGCCGGAATCGCAAAAAGACTGTCACAAGGCGGGCGAACCCACGTTTAGACAACCAGAGACGTACAACAGGACGCGGGTGGAGAATGAGCCATGTCCGACGAACGCATCGAACGCGGGATTCTCGAATTCGTGAAAGCCCGGCACATCGCCGGACTGACGCTCAGCGAAGTTCACGCCGAAGACGGCATCGCCACAATCCGCGGCTGGGCGGCCACGGCGCTCGCCAAACACATGTGCTGGGAATGCTGCCGCCGAGTAACCGGCGTGCGGGCCGTCGTCGACCTGGTCCAATTGAGCGCCGGCTAAGTGCGGGGAAGTCGTCGCGGCCGTGATCGCGCTTTTGCCCGGCGTCGGCAGACGCGAGCAGCGCGCCGAATTCGCGGTCCCGGAAAAGACACACGGCTGAGACCAACGTCTCAGCCGCGTGCGAATCAACCGATTTGTTCGATCCTCGCGAACGGCCTCAACGACTGTCGCGAGAGCGCATCGAATCGACGATCGCTATTACTTGGCGGCGCCGGTATTGAATTTGAAAGGGTGCTTCGTGCTCTTTTGCCGTTCGTACGTGCCGAGAAACGTCTGAGTGTTCGCCTCGGATTCGAATTTCTTCGGGAACGCTTTGCCGCTCATGTCGTAGCAGACCTTCAGCGATCCTTTGTTGAACTCGTAGATCGCGAGGATGGTCTTCCCCTTGTTCGGGCCTTCCGTGCTGACGATCGTCAGCTCGTGCGGGGTTTTGGTCTCGTCGGTCTTATAGGTGCCGATGTCCTTCTGATCGCCGATGTTGACCGTGTACTTTCCGTTCGCCAGCGTGAGTTTGACGTTTTTGGACATTTCCTCGTCCATTTTTTCGCCGGCCATCACGCCCGAGCTGAGCGACCAGAATCCGTTGATCGAACCTTTTTCCGGAGCTTTCGTGTCCGCACACCAAGCGACCGAACCGACTGCCACCACGCACAAGACAGCAATAGTTTTCACGATGACGTCTCCCGCAAGAAATTGAGTGAATGAAGGAACCGCAATGTGCCAGCGCTCTGGGACACAATGCCCGGTGTGACGGCCAGACGCAAGCAAAAGCGTGCGTGAATTCTCGAATTCGAGCGGGCGGGCCCGGTTGCGGGCGGCAGCGTCCGACGGTCCGCGTGGCTGGAGTGAGCGGCAATTTTTTGGTTTTTCGAGGTTGACAGTGATCTATTGTCGATATATCGTCGATACAAATAAGAACAGTCGGACCTGCCGGTCGAAAATCGGCGAACAGCCTGGCCCAGCCTATTGTGCAAAGCGGGCCAGACCGGCTAATTCCCCGACGTTCACACCGAACAATCGAAAAGGAGCAATCACATGAATCACCGTCACGAACGCCGCGGTCGTCGCCGCGAGGAACGGGAGCAACACGGTCGCCCGGGCGGCTCTCCCGACGCAGTCCCCGGCTTTCACGCCTTTGGAGGATTCGGCTTCGGCGGCCGCAGGGGCCGACGTCCGGGTGGCCGTCGCGCCAATGTCCGGGCCGCGATTCTCTCGCTGCTCAACGAGCGGCCCATGCACGGATACGAAATGATTCAAGAACTCGACCAGCGGACGGGCGGCGCCTGGCGGCCGAGCCCGGGCTCCGTTTACCCCACGCTCCAATTGCTGGAAGACGAAGGACTGATCGCCAGCCAGGAGAGCGGCGGACGCAAGGCCTACTCGCTCACCGACACCGGCCGCGTGGAGGCAACGAAGGCCGCCGAGCAGGCCCCTTGGAAGGAGTTCAGCGAAGACACCGTCTCCAGCGGACACGATACGCGCGAAGCGGTCGCCAGCATGATGAATGCGGTCCGGCAAATCCGCTCGGGCCGCGATCCCAAGCAATGGACCCGCGCCGTTGAGGTGCTCAACGAAGCCAAGCGCAAGCTCTACGCCATCCTCGCCGAAATGTGATCGGCCCGCGATTGCGAAGATCTAGTCCGCAGACGACGCGGAGAATTGGTACGATCTAAACCCCGCGTGGCGCGTGCGTCCCCCAACAGGACGCACCGCCATACTCTCATAGAGATCGGAACGGTGCGGGCAACTGTCTTGCACATGATACGGTGGAGCGCTTCCACATGCCGGAGACCTTCGATTTTGTCGTCGTCGGCGGCGGTTCCGCGGGAGCGGTGATCGCCGCCCGTCTCTCCGAAGACCCCAGCTGCCGCGTCGCACTGCTCGAAGCGGGCGACCGGCCGCCTGCGGAGGAGATCATCCCCGCGGCCTGTCCGGCCCTGCAGAAGAATCCGCTCACCGATTGGGCCTATACGGCCGAGGCCAGCGAAGGGGGCCGCGGGCTGATCGACGGGCGGATGATGGTGCCCCGCGGCAAGATGCTGGGCGGATCGTCGGCTCTCAACTATATGGCCTACGTCCGGGGCCATCCGGGCGACTACGACGCTTGGGCAAGAGCCGGCGCGGTCGGGTGGAGCTATCGCGAGCTTTTGCCCTACTTCAAGAAGAGCGAAGGCCTGGTTCGCAGCGACGAAATCAACTGCGACGACATCGATCTCGACGCCGACGCGCACAACACGGCCGGCCCGCTCGGAGTCTCCGTCCGCGCCGGTGTTGCAGGGAGCGCGACAATTCGTCGAGGCGGCCGTGGCCTCGGGCATTCCTCGCGGCGACTACAACGGCCGCGACCGGGTGAATCCGCGCGGCGTCGCCTCGCTGTTTCAAACCACGACCCGCGACGGCAAGCGTTCGAGCACGTATCACGCGTTTCTCGAAGGGGCGGCCGAAGAGCGGCCCAATCTCACGATCATCACCGGCGCGCACGCCGCGCGCGTGCTCCTTGAAGGCCCTGATGGCCAGAAGACGGCGACAGGTGTCGAATACCGCACGCACGACGGCGCGACTCGCGTCGCGCGGGCCGCCAAAGAAGTTGTGCTCTGCGGCGGAGCCATCGGGTCGCCGCAGTTGTTGCTTCTGTCGGGCATTGGACCGCGGCGGGAGTTGGAATCGCAGGGCGTGGCCTGCCAGGTCGATTCGCCGCACGTCGGCAAGCACCTCAAGGACCATCTGCAGCTCGGCCTGTTCTTTCCCGCGCCGGGCGTCGGCGTTTCGATGATCGAGATGGGCCTCTCGTTCGGGTCGGCCGCTCTGCGCGCGCCGGCGGGTCCCCTGCCCGCCAATCCGGACGACGACGCGCATTTGCCGCCGGAGCTGTTGGCGCTCAAGCAAGAGGCGGATCGCCGGTTTTATGAATGGGCGACCACGGGCCGCGGCCTGATTTCTTCGTCGCTTTACGACGCATCTGTGTGGTACTCGACGGGCCTGGGCGACGAGCACACGCACGACGCGCAGATCGCCTGCTTCCCCTGCGGCTACAGCAGCGACATTTGGCTCAAGTGTCTCCGCAGCGATACGAGCCGCTATTTCGACGATGACGCCAAACGCCTCGCTCCCGACGCCGAGAGCCTGATCCTGCTGGCCAACCCGGTGCAGCCGCACAGCGAAGGTGAAGTCGTGCTCGCCAGTCGCGACCCGGCCGCACATCCCGTGATCCGCGCGAATTATTTCACCGACCCGCACGACCTGCCGGTGATGGTCGCCGTCGCGCGGCGGCGCTCGACATCGCGGCCCACTGGCCGGGCAATCGAAAGATCGGCCCGCTCCTGATCCCGCCGTTCTTGGCCCGCGAGCACGGGCACGTCGCCGGGGCCCGGCCGAGCGACGCTCTCCTGGCGGACTTCGCGCGACACTATGCGCTCACCGTGTACCATCTGACGTCGACCTGCCGCATCGGCAACGTCGTCGATCCCCAGCTGCGCGTGGTCGGCGTCGAGCGGCTCCGCGTCGCCGACGCCAGCGTCATGCCCAACGTCATCAGCGGCAACACGAACGCCCCCACGATCATGATCGGGGAAAAAGCGGCCGAGATGTTGGCCGCCGACCACGGCGTGCGACTGGCCGAGTTCGTTGGTGGAAGTGACCCATGATCGACGTCGAACAGAGCGCGCGAAAGCCTGCAGCCTCGGCTTACGCTACGTTGCCGATTCGCACCGCCAAGGATCGCTGCGTGGCCCTCGCGCTGGCCACGACCAACCTGACGACGTCCGCATTGTTGCTGGGGACGTGGATGTGCTCTCGGACGATCCTGTACTCGAATGGATTTTCCTACTCGCGCATCTACGGGGACTTCGCAGGCACGCTGGGCGCGTTCAACTTTCTCACGACAGTTCTCTGCATCCTGGCGAGCTATCTCTGTCAGGGCCGGCGCTGGCGCATGTTGTTTGCCCTGTGTGCGCTGCTCGGCACTCTCTGCTTCTGCCTGATGGCTTGCAAAGGACAGATGTATCGAGAGTAGGACGCCCGCCAGACGAACGCCCCGTCCCCGGATCGCCCGTACCAAGGCGGACGCTTTAGCGATCACCCGCTTTCGATGTCACCTGTTTTCGAGATCACACTGTCGCGTGCAGCAATCGCGCGCGGTGAGGCGGCACGCGGACGGTGAGCTGGCCGCCCTGCCCGCTGAGAGTCTCGCCGCTGATGGCGTCTTTCCACGTTCCCGGCGCGTCGGGGAAGACGACTTCGCGAGGTGCGTCGGCCACGCTGACGGCCGTCAGCGCAGTGCCCCGGCTGGCCGTGAACCGCCAGCCGACGACTTTGGGGAACGGCGTGCGAATCTGTTCGATCACGCTGCCGTGATCGATGAAGGGAGCCAGTTGGGCGCGGGCGGTGAGCAGCGATTTCACGTACACGGCGGGCGACGGCGGTTTCTTGCCGCCGAGCGCTTCGTCGATCGCCGCCGCCCGTGGTCGCAAGCCTTGGAGCACGCCGCGGAGCGTCTCGCGGTTGGCATACAACCGCGTGAACGGATTGGGGGCGTGGTCGGCCGTCTCGCCGAACCGGGGGTTGATATCTTCGAGGCCCGGCATGTTGAGCCCCAGAATCAAGCCGGCGTTGCGCCAGGCGTGCAGGCCCCAGAACGCGTGATGCGCCACGCGCACGAGCTCGCTCGCCGCTTCCGGCAGCTCCTTTGCGAAAAACTGTTCGAGGAAGGCCTTCGCGGAAGTGCCGGGCGGGTCCTTCAAGAACTGCGATCCGCAGGCCAGTTTTGCGCCGATCGCTGCGATCTGATTCCAATCGTCGAGCGAGTAGCCGGTCGTCAACGTGTCGGTGTGGCCTTGGTGGTGCCACAGCCAGCGCTTCGACAACGTGTCGATCCCCCAATCGAGCGATCCGTCGGCATAGTGGAAGAGCCGCGGCATCGTCGGACCCTCGATGAAGACGATCGCCTCCGGGTTTCCCTGGCGGAGCGCGGCGCGGACGCGGCGAATCAGATTCGTGCAGCCGTTGTTGAACACTTCCGGGCGTCCCGGCTTGTGCCCGTGCTTCGTCGACAGGCACTTCCAGTCTTTCTGGAAGCCCTGCGAGTCGAGAAAAATTCCGTCGGCCCCGTACGTGCCGATTCGGCGGGCCACGCCCTCGATGTGCGCCAGCCAGCCTTCCATGCCCGGACACAGTTTCCAGTTGCCGGGATAAGGCTGCGCGGGGGGCTGGCCTTTCGGACCGATGAGCGACCATTGGCCCGCGCGAGTGGCGCCAACTTCCGAGTCGAAGCTGATGATGAAGCCTTCGACGTACAGGACAACCCGGCCACCCTGAGCGTGCACCGCGGCGATGCCCGCCTTGATCGCGGCCTCGCCCCCCATGTCGGCCCGCGGAAGATAGTCCCCTTTATTCATCCAGAAATTGAACGGGGGCGCTCCGGGCTTTCCCTGGAACCAGTCGACCAGGTAAACGGTGTTGGTGCCGAGCGATTTCGCCTGGTCGAGCAGCGACGGCAACTCGTGAAAGTTTCGGATCAGGCCCGAGAGAAACGTGATCAGCGGAAACTGCAGCAGGCAGGCGCCGGCACTGACGGTCGACGGGACGTACCAGCCCGGCGTGTTTCGCAACCAGTCGGGCGAGTCGGCGAACTTAACGCTCGTCTCGTCGCGATGAGTCGGCAGCCACAGCTTGGGATCCTGCTCGGCTGGACCGGGCGGCCGACGCGGCCTGGCCGCTGGGCGATTCTTCGAGCGGGGCAGGCCAACTTGCCCGTAGGCAGCGGCGACGTTAGCGGCCACCGGGCCGGTCAGTGCGCCGGTCAAAAAGCAGCGACGCGAAACAGAATGGGCCATGGCTGGGTGGCTTCCAGAGGGCGGCCCGCACGACTCACTCACAAAGCTTTGCACAGGATTCCGAGCCGGTCAACTGCCGGGTGCGGTGTGTGTCCGGATGTTGCTGGGGATCTCGGGCGGGATTATTGCGCGAGCAGTTTGAGCACGAGTTCGCGATCGGCCTCGTCGACCGTCCGGGTGCGGGTGTCCCCGAGGCGAATTTGGATCGGTCCCTCGTCGGGCACCGAGATCCACAAGGCCGCTTTGAGATTCAACACTTCGTTGCCGATGGCCGCAAAGCCGCCGGAGTCGACGGTGAGCTGCTTCAAAAACTCGGCCGCCGACGCCCGCTCTTCCTCGGATTCGACCGGAAACCCGGAGTGCGTACCCTCCACAAAGTGCACCGTCAGCAGCGAGCTGTCGGCGTTGAGGTACACGTGCGAGATCAGATGCGGATTGAAGTACGTTTCGGAGGCGCCGGTTTTGATCTTCATGGGGGGCTTCTTTTGCTGCTGCTCTTGCTTTGGTGATTTGCGTGGCTGGTTGTGCCGCTGCGCTCAACTTTGATTAAACCGTGATTTGGTTAAAAGTCGTTCGCAAATTCTTCTTGAAAGTCGCCGCGATCAGAGTAGGATTGCCAGTGGGGAGCGGCGCGTAAGCCGCCGCGTTTCCCGCCTGTGGCAGGCCTCCCGTGGTAATGCCGCCGGCATGCGTGTCGTGTCGTGCTTTTCCTTATTTGGAGGGCATGCATGCAAGATCCGCCGGACAGGTTTGTGTGAGAGGAGCCCGCCCCCGAATTTCGGCGGTGAGGTCCGCACGTCTGAGCATTCGGCTCGTCCTGCGTTTCCCGTAACTCGACATCCGCGTCAGCCGCGGTGTCTCACCCCTGCGGTGTCTCTCGCCGGGGCGGTGTGTCACTTGAGTGCTGTCGCGATCCGAGTAACGCCCGAGAAGGGCGCTGCACGCACGGGCCGGTGCAATTGATCGATATGCGGCTCGGCTCCTCCCTTGTTGCGAGGCTCTCGCTGGCTTTGTTGGGCGAGAGCCTTTTTTTATTGGCGTGGAGCGCTTCCCGTCACACGGTCGGCGGCGTGCCTCGCATTTTAAACTGCGAATCGCGCGATTGTCTGCCGCGGCGAATCCGAGATGAGCGGCAACCTAACGTGAATTCCTCGTCGGGATTGGCCCTTGATTGAATCGCGGCGACTGTCTATTGCCGTGTACGCGACGACGAATTGTAGAAGTCCTGCGCGGTCTTCAGGTACTTCGCCAATGGATCGAGCCCGACCTCTCGCCGGCGCTGGTCGACGTGCCCCTCATCCTCGATAGGACGCGGTTTGATTTTCCCGGCTACGAGCTCATATTGCGTGCCGTAGCGCTGCTTCTGGCCGTCGGCCACCAGGACCCGATCCGTCAGCAGGGCAAAGTCTCCCGGATCCGCGTCTCCGTCTTTCGCAGCTCGCTCGAGGAGTCCGAGGCACCGCTTTTGAAAGGGGTGATCGTAATCCGCATGCTGCACCAAGACCCACGCCGCACGGGCAGCCTGGCCGCCGACTAATTTTTTCCCGGGCCAGCCAAACCGATCAATGATTTCCTTCATCCGCGCGGTATTCGCACGATCCGTCGCGATTTGCTTTTTGAACGCGATCACAGCCGCATCGCTGACCTTCGTCAGACCCATTTTCCGAATGTCGTCGGCAAGTTGGGCCGCGGCCCTCGGATCCAGATGGAGATCTCTGATGAATGCGTTCCAATCGAACGCCTTCAGTTCACTGGAACTCGCGTGAGAGAACGCTTCCCAGGTCCGTTTGCGGCACTCCTGATCCTCGCCCATTCGGCGAATCAGCTCATCGCGCAGCTTCGGCTGGGCCACCTCGACCGGCCGCTTGTCTCCAGCGACGCAGACCGAACTCAACAAGGCGGGGACGGCCAGCAGAATGCCGACAGACAGGACGTGCCGGGTGGAATCGCTCATGCTTGGGCTCCGCGACCGGGTCCGTGCAGATTGCAGCGGGATTTTAGACCGCCACGCCTGACACGGCAATATCGCGAAAGCCCAATGCGAAACGGCTTGATCTGTCAGATTGGAATGGTCAGTGGGGCTGTTTCGGCCGGCGCTCATCTCGCGTGGCGGGTCGCGACCACTGGCGCCGGTCGCGGCTGATCCCACGGGAATTTCAAGCTTGGCGGGTTGGCGTAGCGATGAGTCGTCAACACCAAGTGCGCGCCGCTGCCGGGTGCGAGCTGCACGGTGAACGAGGGGGCGTCGATCGCGTGTTTGTGGCCGTCGATCGTGACGTCCGCGAACTGGTGTTCGGCGTACGCTCCGCCTTGCACGATGACCGAGTGGCCGGCGACGGGGTTGAGGTTGATCAGCGTGATGCCGGTTTGCGTGTCGGTCAGGTGGTCGACGAGCGCGGCGACGTCATCGGGCACGCCGGCGCGGCGCTTTTCGGGATCGAAGTAACGCACGCGGCAATGCAAGGGCGAGCCGACGTGGCCGGGGTAGAGGCCGCCCAGCATCAGGTTGATGAGCGCGTAGACCGTGGCCGGATTGTAGGCCAACGGATCGTCGGCCAAACGGGTCTGCGGCGTCGTGCGGTCCGCGCGAAGGCCGTCGATGTGGCTGCGGATAGCGAGAAATTCCTGGGCGAGCGTGCGATCGGGGTATTCGGGGTCTTTGCCGTCGAGGTAATTGAGCCAGCCGTTATCACCCACGCGTTCGCGATCGGCGGGATCCATCGACCAGTACCAGACCTTGAGCGCGGCGAACGCGTACTTCCGCGGCGTGAAGGCGTACCAGCCCCGGTCGCCGTACATCGTGGGATACATCATCTGGCCGTCGATGCGGTGGCCGTTGGCGTTGACCGCGTCGATCATCTTTCGCCAGACGTCGACGTACTTGTGGTTACCCGTGAGCAAGAGCGCATTGCCGAAGCCGGTGACCGCGAGTCCCGTTTGATTGCGGTTGGACATGCGGCCGGTGGCCGGGTCGCGGACGGTGAAGCCCCAACCGTAAACGCCGCCGTACCATTTGCCGCCGGCTCCGCTGCCGATCACGCCGTCCAAGCCGACGTTGCTGGGAATGATGTCGTGGTTGGCCCGCGTGCGATCGACCCAGGCGTCGACGTACTCGAGCAGCCAGCGCTTGTACTTGGGATCCTGGGCGAGGGCGTAGGCATTGAAGGCGAGCGACGTCGCCTCCAGGTTCATGGGATTGTCGCCCACGATGTCGTTGTACTTCTCGAAGTGGGCGAGCATCTGGGCGTAGTTGTGTTCGCCGTGCAGCGGCTTGAAGCGATTGCCGACGTCGATCGGATCGCCGGCCCAGTCGAGGGCCGTCGCCTTTCGCAGCAACGGGCCGCGGCTGCCGTTGAACATGCTGCGGATGATCTTGTGGGCCGCGTCGTAGTTGGGAGCGTCCGCGTCTTCATTGGTGTAGAAGCCGGCGAAGCGGCGGACGCGGGCCTGGAATTTGGCGTCGTTCGGATCGGCGAGCCCCTGCAGATCGAACGGCGTGAGCCCTTCGCCGTTGTGCAGCCAATCGAACATCACCGGGAATTCCTTGTAATACATCCCGGCGCGAGCGAAGGGGACCTGTTTAGTCTTGGCCTGCGTGTATTGCCGCAGGTGTCCCTCCCAGCCCTGCTTGTACATGTCGAGCACGACGGAGGGCGCACCGAGCGCGTGCAGAATGGGCCAATCGCTCAGGTTTTCGATGGCGTCGTCAGGACCGTCGTCTCCGCCCCAACGCTCGACGCACTTCAAGTAGCCGCGCTCGTCGAAGTATTTGTGAAAGAACTCGCGACAGGCGATGGAGTTGGCCCGCAACAGCTCGCGCTCGAGCACCGCCCAGGCCGTCGGCGCCATCGGCGCGGTGATCGAGACAGCTGTCTCTGGAGCGGCAGACTGCGGCGGCGCGGTGGCCCCGGGCCCGCTTGCTGAATCGGTAGCCGCCCAAGCGGACGACAGCACACACGAAACAAACGTCAAAGCCAACGCGACCAGACAAGTCAGGACACGAGAGAACTCACGGGGCGCGACGGGGCAGCGACGGACGAGCGAGGCAGACATGGCGGGAATCCTTCGGTCCGCGCGCGAACGCTGTGAGACACGGGGCGAGGCGGGACGCGGCTGGAGCAGAAGCGAGGCAGGCAACGAAAAAGAGACGACGGCAAAAACGGTGAGTCGAAGACGGAAAGGTTTCAACTCCACCTTAATCTATCGACCATGCCGATGCGAACGAATTACGCGACCAATCGTGTCAAGTCCCCATCTTCCGCCGGCCCCCGCTCCCGGTACAATCGCGGCATGAGCGAATCCAAACGCAAGAGGTGAACGATGGCATTCCGGTTTCGGGTTACCGCTGTCGAATACGACAGATTCGGCCAGACTGTCGTTACCGGGCAATTGGAGTCGGGGCAGATCGGGGGCGGTGATCCCATCCGCGTCCCAACGGTTAGCGGGACCAAGTTTCAGTCCGTCGTCGCGAGCATGGAAGGTCCCGGGCCGGACCCGCCGCCCTTTCGGGCAGACAAGATTGGCAAGGCAACTCTCATCGTGGGCGTTGAAGGCACCCCGCCCAATAAGAATGTCGCTGTTCCGTGCGTTGCAGAGGGGTAGCCGCCGAACCAGCCTGTGAGCAACCACGCCGAAATTGTGCGCGCCAGTCTCGGATCACGCGGTCTTCCGCACTGACGGTCAATCGCCAGAACGTCCGCCGACTTCCTCTTCAGATTCAAACTGAGCCACTACCGAATTACGCGCACGTTGCTGCCGAAAAAGACAGGGCGGCGGCCGTCGCAGGCGGCGATACGACGGACCGGCTTGTTGCGTACGAACGAGCCTGCGGGAACGGTCACTCGTTGCCCGGCTTGCGCGTCTTGGGGTGGGGGCCGGCCTTTCGACGGCGGGCCTTGGGAGTGGCCGGCGCCGGCTCGGTCTTCGATTTCGCCCGCGGCTTGGGCGTCGCGCCGCTCTTCGGGGCGACACGCTTCTTACCCTTCGAGCGGGCTTTGCCGGCGAGTCCTTTGACCAGTTGTCGGAGAAACTGCGAGGACTGGGCGGCTAGTTCCGGGAGTTTGCCACGGGTCGTGCTGCCCGCGTACCGCTGGCCGATTTGGCGAAACACGTCGTCCGACTGATTGTCCAAGAGCTGCAGGAACTCGACGACCGAAGAGTCGGCGGCCGGATCGCCCGAGGGATGGACCGTCGAACCGTCGGCCGAGCCCACGACCGAAATCTCGCCGCTGGAATCGAACTGAGTCGGCGGCCAAGGGACCTCGATCGCGAAGGGGACGGGGCCGCCTGCGGACGCGTTCTCCGTGGGCACCGTCGCGTCGGCCGACAGCGTGGGGTCGGAGGGAAGCGAGAGGTTGACGCGGGGGTCCCGCCAATTGGCTCCCACGCTCGCATCGCAATTCGGCTCGTCGCCCCGAAACTGGTCGGGCGGAATTTCGGCAAAGAACGGAGCGTCTTCCTCTTCGCCGCGTCCCTCGAGGATGGTGGACAGATCGGCGGCCAACGCGGCGGGCGTCTGGTATCGCTCGTTGACGTCGCGCTTAAGCATTTTGTCGATGACCGCGTCGAGCCCGCGGGGCGCGTTGGGGCACAGCGTCGAAACGCGGGGCGGCTCGTTGCGGAGCCGATTCATGTAGGTCTGCACGAGCGTTTGGCCGGCGAGCGGGCAGGTCCCGGTCAGCAGCTCGAAGAAGGTTACGCCGAGGCCGTAAATATCGGCGCGGATGTCGGCCTTGCGGGCGCTGGCCACTTGCTCGGGCGACATGTAGTTGCCGGTGCCGACGATCTGGCCGTCGCGGGTGAGGCCGCCCTCCTCTTCGACTTCGCTGACGAAACGAGCCAGTCCAATGTCGAGCAGTTTGACGACGGGGCGCGGATCGGGCGGGTTGGTCGTCACCAGCACGTTCGACGGTTTGACGTCGCGGTGCACCAGCTTGCAGTCGTGGATGTGCTGCAGGGCGAGGGCCGCCTGATACATGCACTCGCAGGACCAGACCGGCGGCAGACGTCCGAATTGTTGCAGCAGCATCTTCAAGCTGCGGCCTGTAACGTACTCCATCACGAGGCAGTAGGTGCCGTCGATTTCGTCAGCGTCGTAGGCGACGACCAGGTTCGGATGGTTGAGGGCGGCCGTCGAGCGGATCTCGCGCAAGAAGCGGGCGACCGAGCGGGGGCGATCGACAATCGACTTGGGAAGCACCTTGATGGCGACGCTGCGATCGAAATCGGGGTGCTGGGCCTTGAAGACGATGCCCATCGCGCCGCGGCCGCGGAACTTGAGCAGCTTGTATTTGCCCAGAAAGAACTGCGTGCGACCCAAGAGCAGTTGCGCGGCCTGCCATTCGGTGAGCAGGTCGTGCTGGACCAGCACGTTGCTGGCCTGGGTGGCGTCGGTGACACCCTGGCACAGGTGCTTCGCCTCGACCCGTTTTTCGGGTGAGAGCAGACCACTGCGTTTGAGGAGGCGGAAAAACTCGCCCTTGGTCGAGACGCTCATCGGCGACCCGTTCGTGCGTTCAGTCGCGCCGTCCGACCGCCTCGTCTCAATCGGCGGACGCCAATCCCTAATCCCAGCCGCAACATGGGCATCGGCGGCCGGGGTGGGCCGCACATCCAGACGATTGACTCCCCCCGCGCAGAGAGAATTGTTCAGTTAATAGATCACTTCGCCGCGAGTTCGGCAATAGGGAGTTTTCCTAGGGGTCGGCCGGATGGGGACCGGTCCAAAGTCCAAGGTCGACGGCTGCAACCCGAGGCGCGCCCGTCGCCCGCCGGCTTTGGCGGCGCTCGGGGTGGAACAGAAAAGGCCCAAAGCCGTGCGGCCGAACCCGGCATCACCGGATCCAGCCGTTCGCGACTTTGGACCTTCGACGTTGGACCTTAGACTGGGCCTTTAAATCGCCCGGGTGACCACGGTCATCAAGAGCGGATAGCCGACCAGGAAAATCCAGCCAATCAGGCTGATCAGTGGGGCCGGCGACGGACGGGGCACGCCACGCGAGAAGCAGGCGGTCTCGCCGAGCGGCTCGGCAAACCAGACCAGCGTCAGCCCGAATAGCGAGACCATCAGGGCGACGAAGAGCCCGATGCCGGGAACGGCGGCCGCGCTCAGGATGGTGACGAGGGCCACGGCAACCGCGGCGAAGACCACCAGCGACAGGATCTTATCTTTAGTAATGGCCATTTTTTCACCTTACTGATTGCTTTCCGATCGCCCCCACGGGTGTGGCAGGCTCGGTTCACTTCTGGAGCAATTCTAGGTCCGACTTGATGCGGATCAACGAGCGGTTGCCGGTCCCAGGCCGCCGGTTTGGGCCGAACTCTTCCCGGCCGGGCGGCGTGTGGCCTTTTTGCCATCATGGTTTCCGTCTATCAACGCGGCTTGATGCCTTTCGGCAACATAAACTGGGTCGGGTCGCCAAAAAACCTGGACATTCGGCTCTTTCCCCAACGCGGACGCCGGGTTGGTCGTAGTGTAGGCGGCGAATTCTTCCCGTCAGGCGCAGGCGTTCTCTTCGACCCCTCCTTAGGGATCTTCGCCGCGATGCGGTTTGCCGTCATTGAACGCGCTGTGGGCCCGTTTAGAATGAAGGTCTGAAAATCGACCAGGGCGGGCTCGTGCGAGCCTGCCCTGTTCGTTGCTTTTTGGCGGAGTGCGAGGCCATGCGAGCTCTAGGCGCGATACTGGGAGTCGTCCTCGGAACGGGAGCGCTGGCGGGTACCATTTGGTGCGCCCGTTACGCCCCCTGGGTGCCGAAGACCGAAGGTAATAGACCCCTCATTGACCCGCGCGGGGCAACCCCCACGTCCAGCCTCTGCCTCCTCCGCCGCCGAAGGAAGACGATGCCAAGAAGCCGAAGCGGCCGCCCCTGGCCGAAAAGGCTCCCTTCCCCAAGGCGGCCACAGTTGGTGCTCGCGTCTACGAATTCGGCTCGATGGCGCTTAACGAAGAGAAGAAGCACACCTTCTCCATCAAAAACGACGGCCAGGGCCCATTGGTTCTCGAGGTCGGCCCGTCGAGCTGCAAATGCACTGTCGGCACCCTCTCCAAGAAGAAGGTCATGCCGGGCGAATCGGTCGACGTCGAGCTGACCTGGCGGGGCAAGGAACTGCAGACGAACTTCGCCCAGTACGCGACGATTTGGACCAGCGATCCCGACGCGCCGGACATCCAGTTCAAGGTCTACGGCAAGGTCGTCGAGAAGTACGTGGTGATTCCCCAAAAGGATTGGCACGCCGGCCACGTGACCGACGTTCAAGAAGGGGTGACGACCGGCCAGGTGGCCTCGATGATCGACGCGTTCAAGGTCACGTCGATCGATTCGGCCAACCCGCACGTCAAAGTAACCTTCGCGCCCTCGACATCATGGCGCTCATGAGCTTACGCGGCAAAGCGGGCTATGAATTCACCGTCAAGGTCGATCGCGATATGCCGGTGGGACCGTTCCGCGTGCCGCTGCGAATCCATACCACCCTCGAGGGGGGCAAGACGATCGAGATCGACGTCACCGGCACGCGATCGGGACCGATCCTGTTCCTGCCGCCGGAAGGCCGGGGCTTGTGGCAGAACGAGAAGCAGCGGCTCAACCTGGGTCAGGTTCGCCGCGACGTCGGCTCGAAGGTCACGCTGCCGGCCATCATTTACGGCATGAAGGACAAGTTCAAAGTTCTCAAGACGACGAACGACGCGGAGTACTTGAAGGTCACGGTCGTGCCGAACAAGGAAATCACCTCGGGCGAGCAGCAGGGGGCCAATTTCATCTTCGAGCTGCCCCCCGGATCGCCGGCGGTCACGCGGGTGAGCCCCGATAGCGTTCACGTCACGCTCGACACGAATCACCCGAAGCTCAAGCAAATCGTCTTCGAGGTCGAGTTTATCTGCCAGTAGACGACTCGCTGAACGACTCTCTGGCGGCCGCGCGCGCGGCGCTTTTAATTCGGGGGCGGGCTCGGTTAGACTGATCAGTCCGGCCGAACGCCCCGAGAGCGCGCTTGGCGATTGTTTCGCCTTCCCGGGGTTCGCAGTGCCGCAAACCTGGCATCAAACGTCCCGTCATGGGTGCCGCTCGGCACCGCGGGGACGCGACGGCAAATCTGCCCTGGGGAGTCGTGTCCATGTTGAAGCGGATGTTCCAGCGTAAAACGCTGGAAACGCTGCTGGAAGAGATGGCCGGGGAGAACCGGCTCCGCCGCGTCCTGGGTCCCATCTCACTGACGTCGCTCGGCGTCGGCGCGATCATCGGCGCCGGCATCTTCTCGATCACCGGGCGCGTGGCCGCACAGGACGCGGGCCCCGGCATCATGATTTCTTTCATCGTGGCGGGGCTCGCCTGCACGTTCGCCGCGCTCTGCTATGCCGAGTTCGCGTCGATGGCGCCCGTCGCCGGCAGCGCCTACACCTACACCTACGCCACGCTCGGCGAAATCTGGGCTTGGATCATCGGCTGGGACCTGGTGCTCGAATACGCCATGTCGTGTTCGGTCGTCGCGGCCCACTGGTCGAGCTATCTCAATGAGTTCGTCCGCGCGACCTCGAGGGTCTTTGTCGGCGAGGGACATGAATGGGTGATCCCTGCGCAACTCTTGAACGACCCGTTCTCGGGCGGCCTGATGAACCTGCCGGCCATCCTCATCATGGGTCTGATCACGGTGATCCTGGTGTTGGGAATCCGGGAAAGCGCGACGACCAACGCCGTCCTCGTGGTGGTGAAAGTCGCCGTCGTGATCTTCGTGATCGTTCTCGGATGGGGTTACATCAATCGCGATAACTGGACGAAAATCCCCGTCGAGAAGCGCCACATGACCGACGTCGGCGACTTTATCGAGCGAAATCCCAAGATCAAGGAGCAACTCCCCCCCGGTGCGGTCACCGTGCACACAACGGGCGAACAACTGCTCGAAAAGCACCCGGAACTGGCCAAGGAGCTGAACTCCGAGCAGGTTGCCGAGGTCAAAGCGCTGCCGGCCGAAGTCAAGAAGTGGGGTTTGCTCGGATGGCTCGGCCTGAAGGAAATGCTCACGCCGTTCGACGACTCCGTGCGCGGCCCCTTTTGTCCCTACGGTTTGACGGGACTGATGGCAGGGGCGGCCCTGGTGTTCTTCGCCTACATCGGCTTCGACTCGATTTCCACCCACTCCGAGGAGGCGATCCGACCCAAGCGCGACGTGCCGTTCGGCATCCTCGCCTCGCTGATCTTGTGCACGGTGTTGTACATCCTGATGACGGCCGTGATCACGGGGATGGAGCCTTACTACCAGATCGATACGGGCGCACCGGTCGCGGCCGCCTTCCGGCACAAAGCGGAAGCGACCAATAGCTCGTTGTTGCGGGGCTCCGCCTGGCTGATTTCCGTCGGCGCGCTGGCGGGAATGACGAGCGTGCTGCTCGTGATCTTTTTGAGCCAGGCGCGGGTCTTCCTGGCGATGGCCCGGGACGGCCTGTTGCCGCACAGCATCTTTGGCGTCGTGCACGAAAAGTTTCGCACGCCGCACCGCTCGACCATGTTGACCGGCGTGCTGGTGGCGCTCGCGGCCGGGTTCTTCCCGGTCAAAACGCTCGAAGAGATGGTCAACATCGGGACTCTCTTGGCCTTTGTGTTCGTCTGCGCGTCGGTGATGATCCTGCGCGTCAGCCGACCCAACGCCGAGCGTCCGTTCCGCTGTCCGGCGCTCTTCGTCGTGGCGCCGCTCGGAATTCTCGTCAACCTCGCCATGATGATGTTTCTGCCGCTCGATACGTGGATCCGCCTTGTGGTTTGGCTTGTGGCCGGGTTGTTCATTTACTTTGCCTACGGAATGTGGCACAGCACGATGAGCCACAACCTCGAGCGGGAAATGAAACTGCACGGCGCGACGGGCAGCAACGACCCTCTCACGTGAGGCACGCCTGACAGCGGGCACGGGCGCATGGAGGGGCACCGGCGCATGGACGACAACCGCCGCAAACCCACCTATCTGGTCTTCGACGTCGAAGCGGTCGGCGACGGCGATCTGATCGCGCGCGTGAAGTATCCCAGCGAAAAGCTCTCCGCGGCGGAGGCGCTGGCCCGCTTTCGCGCGCAGCTCATGGAGGAAAAAGGGAAAGATATTCTCCCCACGACCTTCACCCTGCCGATCGCGCTGGCCATCGCCAAGGTCGACGCCAGCTATCGGCTGATCGATCTCTCGGTCCTCGACCCGCCCCACTACCGTCCGCACGAAATCACCAAGCGGTTCTGGCAGGGTTGGCAGCATTACGGCCGGCCGATCCTGGTGACCTTTAACGGCCGCGGCTACGACATTCCCGTGCTCGAGCTGGCGGCCTATCGCTACGGCATCAGCCTGCCGGCCTGGTTCAACCTCGAGGCCAGGAGCTTCGAGCAGGCCCGCCACCGCTACAACTTCGACGCGCATCTCGATCTGTGCGACTTGTTCTCCAACTTCGGGGCCTCCTACATGGTCGGCGGACTCAACCTGCTCGCCAACCTGATCGGCAAGCCGGGCAAGAACAAAATCGACGGCTCGAAAGTGCAGGACATGTACGACGCGGGCCAGTCCGAAGAACTCAACGACTATTGCCGCTGCGACGTGCTCGACACCTACTTCGTCTTTCTCCGCAGCCGCGTGCTCCTGGGCAAACTGTCGCTCGAAGAGGAACACGCGATCGTCGCCGAAACCAAGCGCTGGCTCGAGGAGCAAGCCCCCACCAGCCCGGCCTACCGCCACTATCTCGACCACTGGGGCGACTGGCACCCGCCCGAGTAAAAGCACGAAGCACGAATGACGAAACAAGCACGAAGCACGAATTCTGGCAAATGGCCGCTTTCCTTCGGGCTTAGGTCATTCGGTCATTCCTTCGTCATTCGTGCTTCGTCATTCCCCCATTTGGTACCCGGCCGTTCGCCCGTTAGTTGAGCCCCCTTCTCCGTGCCCGTATGATTCTCGCGCGAGACGTGTGATGCGGCAACGAAGACCGGGCAGGCATGACGAGGACGTGCGGCGATGGGGTTGTTTGACAAGCTCAAGCAGGGACTGAAAAAAACTCATCAGCTCCTGAAGACCGACGTCCGCGACATCTTCAAGGTGGGCGAGATCCTCGATGAGGCCAAGCTCGAGCGGTTCGAATCGCGGCTCGTGCAGGCCGACTTAGGGGTCAAGGCGGCCGACGAAATCGTCACCGAGCTGCGCAAACAATACATCGGGCGCACGGTCGTCAACGACGCCGTCTGGGGCATCGTCAAGGACAAGCTCAAGGGCATCCTCAAAGGGACGCAGCAAACCGCCTGGAATCCGAACGATCCGCTCTCGCCCATCAAGCAGTCGGCGAGCGGCCCGACGGTGATCCTCGTGGCCGGCGTCAACGGCTCGGGAAAAACGACCTCCATCTCGAAGCTTGCCAAGCTCTTGCAGACGGGGGGCAAGAAGGTGCTGTTGGCGGCCGGCGATACGTTCCGCGCGGCGGCCGTCGAGCAGCTCACCATGTGGAGCCAGCGGCTGGGCTGCGAAATCGTCACGCAGCCCGCCGGATCGGATCCGGCCAGCGTGGCGCACATCGGCTGCGAGCGGGCGCTCGCGTCCGGCTGCGACGTGCTGATCATCGACACGGCGGGCCGACTGCAGACGCAAAAAAACCTGATGGACGAGCTGGCCAAGATTCGCCGCGTGGTTGCCAAAAAAATCCCCGACGCGCCGCACGAGTGTCTGCTGGTGATCGACGCCACCACGGGTCAGAACGGCCTGAGCCAGGCGAAGAGCTTCGCCGAAGCGGCCGGCTGCACAGGCATTGTGCTGGCCAAGCTCGACGGCACGGCCAAGGGTGGCGTCGTGGTCCCCATTCGCCAGCAGATGGGCATTCCGGTCAAGTACGTGGGCGTCGGCGAGAAGATCGACGACATCGAAATTTTCGATGCCGACACATTCGTCGACGCGCTCGTGGCCGAGTGACATCCGCGCTGGCGCAGCTCAGGTGCTCACTCGTCAGACAACGTGACGCGCGCCTGACTGGGATCAAACGACGGCGAAGGCGCGCGGAGTGTCAGCAGGCCTCCGCCAAACTCCTCCAACCGCCAACGCAGTTCCGGATCGCGCGTGTCTCGCGCCACCGACGTCACGGCGTTCGCCAGGGCGAATTGTGAGCGTGCCGGATCCTCGGAGAATCGCGAGACGATTTGCCTCACGATTTCGGCTCCCGCCGGGGACGGCAGACGCGAGATGAAGGGCAACATCATGAGGGCCAAGTCAGCCTCACGGTGAACCGTCAACCGAACTTCTTGGGCAGCCTCCGTAAACACCTCTTCCCCGCAGCAGGTGCGCACGGCCTCTCGCAGCTCTCCGGTCACCTCTTCGCGCAGTCGAAAGTCGGAGTTCTCGACCCGTCGCGTCTCGATCGCGTGCGCCATGATGGCGCCGTTCCGACAAACCGTGCGGAACAAGTAAGGATGAATCGCGATCTCACAGTCCGTTGCCCTCAGCGCCACGCCGCCTTTCATTTCGTCGCGAGGTCGCACATCGGCAACCCAGGGCAGGATGGAACGACAAAAGAGCCAATGGCCGTCGTCAAAGGTGTCCGAACCGACACCGCCCGCGTCCGAGATCTCCTCAATGAAGAGTGTGTGGATCTCCTGGGTTGAGAGTGCTTGATGCGGCATCGACCGGCTCCTCTAAATCGGGCTCAAGATCCCCGGAAGTCACGCGGCGCGGCCCACAGACACAATCTCAACGGTACGCCCAAGGGCTTCGAACGACAACATTTCCGGGTCCGCGCCCCTTTCACGCTGCGAACGCCGGGCTCGCGAATCCGCGAAATTCGTTAGACTCGTGGAGGAAGGCTGCTGCTCAATGATTCTACTCGACACTTTGGATCTAATTGATTGCCGCGGGAGCGGCGCGTCTCGACGTCGAGCGGCCGCTGGTCAATTAGCACCGCGACTCGATGAGCGGGCGCAGGTCGCGGGCTGTGCGAACATCGCCTCCTCGCAGAGAGCGCGGCAGCCGGCGAGTCACGCGCCGGCGAAAACGCCGGAGAAAGCGACTCTGTAAAACTCGCCCAACCCTTCCAAACGGGCGTGGACGGATAGCGTCCGTCGCCGAGCAGCGATAGAGGGCATTGGGCTGAGTCGTCGCGAGCATGTCTTGGATGTCAGGGCATGTTCCCGCCGCGTCCCCCAGAGATTGCTCGGACTGAAGGCGTTCGGCGACGTACTGGGCGCACATCCGCCAGGCATTCGCGTAGACGACGCGCCCGCGATCGGACTGCGTCTCAATGACGTAGTACAAATCGTGCCACGAGGAAAAGTGCACGCTGTAGAGCTTCATCGAAATCCTCGCCAACGGATTTGCTGATCCGCGACTTGTTCCTGAATTCTCGCCGCTCTTCCGCCGACGCGCTCGTGGCGGAATAGCGATTTCCGAAAGTTTCGCAGCCGGCGGATCTCACTCGGAGATCGGCACGTCCTTTGATGAACGCACCGAAGCGATCAGCGTCTGATGAGCCAGCGCAAACGGACGATCGGACCGGCTGAGAGCGGCGAATTGCCGCTCCAAGTCGATCGACGTGCGGATTCCGTAGACGTCGCGGAGAGCCGCCTCGTAACCTTCGCGCTGACTGGCGGAGACGAAATCCATCAACTGCTGTCGTGTGCCCCAATCCAGGAGCACGCTGACCAACGCGAGGCTTTGCCCGTAGAACGCCGCACGATCCGCGGGTGCGGGACCCGTTTGAACGTTGAGCAGTTCCTGAGCGTTGTAGAGCCTTCCCCCGGCCGCGGTCTGACGCAAATCGCTCAAGCGCCGATTGAGCTTCGTCGGCGATTCCGACAGCATGGCAATTCCTTCGTCGGCCCAGGGCGGAATGCGACACTGGGAGAAGCGATCGGCCAGCACGACGTGCATCAATTCGTGCGGCAGGCTCTCGGAAAGCCAGTCGGCCGCATCGACCCGCAGGTCAATCCGGCGCAACACCACGCGCCCCTCGTCGAGCCGAATGGTCGCGGAGCCCGACGTCGCCTCGCTTCCGTTGCCCAGGCAGGCGACGTACTCGGTGACGCCGCGGTGGACGACTACGTCGCATTTCGGCGTCCAAGCTCGCTCTGCATCCTGGCCCAGCCACCACTCCTGCGAGACGGCTGCGAGCCGTTCGCATTTCGAGGCAAAGCGTCGCACATTGCCCGTAGCAGGGCACCAATAGATGCGAAAATTCGGCGTTTCGGCGATCCACTGGCACCAATCGCAGGTCGAGCGGCTGATCACGATGGACTCATTGCGATCCGTCGTCGGCGCAGCGTGTGCAGCGGAATGCCGGGCGTCGTCGGCTCGAGCCACCGTAAGACCGGCCAACAGGATCAGTCCGGCGAGGAATCGCATGATGAATTTCTTAAAAAAAACCTTGTCCCCTATCGGCAACAAGGGCATGATTAAGACAGATCGAGGTGCGCAGCGCGCACCACGTTTGATCGGCGTTCTCAGCACGGAGCACGCCTCTCGGACCGGATGGCAGGGCGGCCTGCCAGGGTAGATTCCCGGTTACCTCGGCAGACGCACGCGATTCACCGTCTGGCTTCGACTTCCGCGACTGGGTTCCGGCGGATGCCGGTTCGCGCGGACAAACGACAGCCGACCATCGGTGACTTCACAAGGACCCGATTTCAGGGGGCCTGATCATGATGCGTGCGTTCCGCAAGCTGCCCGTCGTGGGCCTTGTCGCCCTTTCGCTTCTCGTGTTGTCTGTCGAAATCGCCAAGGCAGGTGACCCGACCTGGCGAAGATTTCAAGCGAGTCGTGCTTATTCCCAATCCGGGAATTACGCCACTCCCGCTGCGGTCGCTCCGGCAACTGCTAACAGCGGCACCTATCGGTCGTATTCGGCTGAGCCTGGCGTCGCGGCTGCCCCAGTGTTGCAGCTTTACTACTACCTCGACGCAGGCTACTACCACTACTACTACGCTCCTCCTCGAGTGAAAGCTCCGCCAGCGCCCGGGGCACCACTGCCTGCTCCGAAGCATGCCGCGAAGTAAGCCGTCAGACATCCGACGTGGCCGGCCTCGCTCACGCGACTGGGAAGTTCGCAAACGAGACTCGGATCGGAACGGCCGGAGGACGGAGCGACGAGCGCGCATAAGTCGCCCATGCTCGGGCACTCCGCCGCATCGTCAGTCTCTCGGCTATGCCCGCCGCGGCCTAGGCTCTGCTCTCGTTGAGAGATCATCTCTGCAGTCTTCACGTTGACGCCGCGCATCAAGCGAGTCAGATTTCGCGCGTGGCGACGGCGATCGCAAACAGACCGGCGATCTGACCCGTTCAGCTCGGTTGCCAGAACATTCCCGCCGGTCGGGGCGACCAAAGATCGCAAACGGTATTCCGACTGTTTCGCGCCCCTCGACCAATCCGCGTCGTAAGCATCGCAGAGGGAAGAACTTTCGCTTCGTTGTGTGAGACAGCGCGGGCTCTGGCCGCCATTCAGCGGGCGGCCGCAATCAGGCAATCTGCAAGCGACGAGCACGCCGTTTCATGCAGTTTGCAATCGCGAATGTTGCCGCGCCGCCCATTCTCTGAGCGCGGGTTGCAAACTTTCTGGTCAGATGCTCGCAGAGACGAAAGAAAGCTCCCGGCCGAAGTCGGGAGTGTCGCTTGCGGCCGAAAGCTCTCTTCGAGGCGATCGACTGCGCCTGGCATGAGCGCGGTCCGCCTCAGCGACGCGACACCCAGCAGCCGGACCGTTTCTTCCGGCAGGGGTGTCGCCGCCGCGATCAGAATCGCAAAGTCGTGTCCAATCCGACGACCCATTCGCCCATGGCGTTGCCGTCGTCGAAGGCCCGCTGATAGTAGCCGCGGTAGTAGCCAAACTCGGGTCGGACCTGCCACAGCGGATTGACGTTGTAGCTGATGCCGATCGCGTGGCTGGAGTAGAGGTTGGCGAATCCCGTTCGTTCGCCCTTCTGATCTTCCCAGACCTCGTTGCGGACCGAGAGAAAGCTCTTCTTCGAGAGCTGGAACTCGGTGTAATTGAGCACGCCGTAAGCCGCCGCATCGCCGGGAATGAGCGCCCCGAGTCCTCCGCCGCCGAAGCTGTCGACCGGAGCAACGCTCGAGGTGCCGCCCACGTGCGCGTCGAACTGCCACATGTAATAGGCTTCGGTGTTGGTGTGGATGCTGCCGCTGTCGGTGAACTTGTGGGTCCACGTGCTGACGACGTAGTTGAAGTTGTCGTGCCCGACGAGTTCGCCGTACTCCTCGAACGTCTGGAATTTGGCGTTGTTGATGTTGTTGAGGCAGGTGTAGATCGAGTCGCGGTTGTCCTTCGACGCCCAGCGCAGGCCGAAGAAGCCGGTCGGAGTCGCGCCTGGGTACCAGGGGGCCATGTCGGTGCCGGCCGTGATCGCGGCCTGAAACATCCACTGCTCGCTCAAGCAGAACGTGAGCATGATGCCGGTCTGCGTGTAGGTGTCGTAGGTGAACAAGAGCGAGTGGCTGCCCATGTAGTTGTCGGGCGCAAACTGCGTTTCGATGTCGGGGCAGGCGATCCAGCGGCCGACGCGAATCACCATGCCTTGGGCCACCCAGGGGATGTACATCTCGGCGTAGATTTCGGTCGGATCGTAGGCGTAGAGATAGTTCTCCTGCAGCGATTGCTGGCTGAAGTAGCCGCCGGCCGTCAGATAGCGGTAGTCGATGCCGTAGAGGTTCGTGAAGCGAAAGCCCCAGTCGATGTGATCGGTCTGGACCATGTCGGCCTGCCGCTCGAAACGCAGGACGGCCTGGTCGATCTCGGCCCGATTGGGAACGATCCAGTACGAGTCGGGCTGATTGCTGGTTTTCGACGTGCTGTAGTTGTATTCGCCGGTCACCCAGCCGTAGATGTCGATCTTGTTGTCGCTGAGCCAGTTGCCCAGCCAAGTGCCCTTGAGCGAGGCCATCAACGGATCGCCGCTGTGGGGCGAGACCGGCACGCCAACCAGGGGATAGCCCTGGAATTCGTGCCCGGGGAACGGGGGCGACGGCCACGATTCAGGAAGGGCGCGGCGCGGGGCCGGCGGTTCGTCGGGCGTGTCACCCGATGGATTAAACGCGTCGTAGTACTGCTTGAAGAAGCGCGTGCACCAACAGTCGCCGTCGAGCCAGCACGCCCCGCAACAACCGGGCTGCATCCAATCGGGCCGGACGCTCGTATCGCCGGGGGCACACGGAGCCGCGGCCGGTGCTGGTGCGGGCGGCCCTCCGGGAGTGCCCGGGGCGCACCCGGCAACGCGCCGGGCAGCGGCCCCTGCGAAGCGGGATTCGGAGGCGGAGGCACGGGCTGATAGCCGAGCCCCGCGTCGAAGCTTGCGTAGGCGTTCGCGGGCAAAGCCGGCGCGGTTTGCGCCGGGCTCGGCGCACCTAAAACTTGCAATTGATTCAGCGGCACCTGGCCGCTTGCGCTGAGCGCAAGTCCCAGGACAAAACCCGTGATCATAAGAGTCGCATCCTTGCTGCGCTTGCCGCGTCTCCCCAGGGGAGCGGCAAATCGATTCTGCTAACTTCGCATGGCGGACGACCGAGACCAAATGCCCGGTGGCTCGAAGCTTTGCCGGCCGCTCCCCTCCTGGAAGTCAGTCGACGGCAGTAATATCGTCCCCGGCACGTCGCAAAGTTTCGTCGTCGTCGACGCGCTCGTGCCGCGTTAACTCCAAAGCAGCGCTAGTCTTGCATTTCGCACGGCAGCCGGGCGAAGTGCACGGCGGGGAGTCGTTTTGCACGCGCGGCCGGCTTTGATCCAAGTGATTGAGGCTGAATCACTTCTGGTTCGCTTTGTAGGCGTTATGCCGACAGGTACGAGGAATGCGACTCCTGCGACCTTGCGCTTTATGATGGCTGGGGAAACGTTGCAGGCTCGGAGCCGCGATTCGTGAACATTCTGCTGATTGACGACGAACAGAGCCTGCGCAAATCGTTGCGGATGGCCCTGGAGACGATGGACCATCGCGTGCTCGAGGCGGGCACCGCCACGCAGGGCCGCGACCTCTTGGCCCATCATCAGTTCGACGTCGCGTTTCTCGACCTGAGGTTGGGGCGCGAACAAGGGCTCGATTTGCTGCCCGCGCTTCTGCAACTGGCGCCTGGGCTGGCCGTCATCGTGATCACGGCGTACGCCACGATCGAGACGGCCGTCGAAGCGATGCGGCTGGGGGCCGCCGATTACTTGCCCAAGCCGTTCACACCCGGACAGGTACGGGCCGTGCTCGATCGCGTGCGGCGTCTGCACCAACTGCAGTCGCACGTCGAAGAACTGGAAGAACAGGTCCGCTCGGTCGTGCCCGAGGCCGACTTGCAGACCCGTCAGCCCGCCATGCAGCAGTGCCTCGACATGGCCTTCCGCGCGGCGGCCACCGAGGCCACGATCCTCCTCCGCGGCGAAAGCGGCACAGGCAAAGGAGTCGTCGCGCGGGCCATTCATGCCCGCAGCTCCCGTTCGGCCGCGGCCTTCGTCACCGTGCACTGTCCGAGCCTGTCGACGGAACTGTTGGAGACCGAACTCTTCGGCCACGTCCGCGGCGCCTTCACCGGTGCTGTGCAAGACGCGGTTGGCAAAGTGGCGGCGGCCGAAGGGGGCACGCTCTTTCTCGACGAAGTGGGCGACCTGCCCCTCACCCTGCAACCCAAACTGTTGCGTCTCTTGCAGGAGAAACGCTACGAGCGCGTGGGCGAACCGTCGACGCGCTCGAGCGACGTGCGGATCATCGCCGCCACCAACCACAAGCTCGAAGAGGCGGTCGCGGCCGGCACGTTTCGCGAGGATCTCTTCTATCGGCTCAACGTCATCGACGTGACGCTGCCGTCGTTGCGGCAACGCCCGGACGACATTCTGCCGCTGGCCACGCACCTGTTGCAGTTTTTCGCCCGGCAGTCGGGCAAGCCGATTTTGCAGTTCACCGAGGAAGCGCGGAACGCCCTGCACAAGCACCCGTGGCCCGGCAACGTCCGCGAGCTGCGAAACGCCGTCGAGCGGGGCGTGATTCTGGCCCGCGATCGCGAAGTGGGGCTCGCCGATCTGCCGGCCCAAATCGGCGCCCGCGGTCCGGAGAGCACGCTCGCACTCGGCAGCGCGGTCACGCTCGAGCAACTCGAGGCCGAACACATCCGCCGCGTGCTGGCACAAACGCCGACGATGGAAGAGGCGGCCACGGTTCTGGGCATCGACCCCAGCACGCTCTATCGCAAGCGCAAGCGGTACGGACTCTAGGAAGAAGTCCATGGTCCAAGGTCCAAGAGCCGAAGAGTTGCACCGGTGCCCGCGCGTCTTTGCTGACTTTGGACCTTGGACTTTGGACTACTTAACGACGAGGATCTGCACGTTGCCTTCGCGGCGGAGCACGTTCACGCCGACGTCCTGGTCGTGGCGGACCACCAGTAGGTCGACGCTGCCGCCCGCCACTTGCAGGTTGTGGATTCGCAGCTCCTCGAGGAAAGTCGGCAACGTCGGCCGCGTGAGGCTGAGCTGCCCCTCGGGGCCATTAATCTCCAGGCCGAGCGCGGCTTGCAGCAGCAGAAAGACCGACGCGGCCGACCAGGCTTGCGGCGAGCAGGCGACCGGATAGAGCACAGGCCCGGCGCCCGGATCTTTGACGAAGCCGCAAAACAGCTCGGGCATTCGCTGCAATTCGAAATAGAGCCCGCTCTGAAACAGCCCCGACAGAATCCGCAGCGCCCGCTCCTGGTGCCCGTAGCGGGACAGGCCGTAGGCGATGAGCGCGTTGTCGTGCGGCCAGATCGAGCCGTTGTGATAGCTCATCGGGTTGTAGCGCCGCTCGGTTGACGCGACGGTCCGCACACCCCAGCCCGAGAACGATTCCGGCGCGAGCAGCGTCCGCGCCAGCTGCTGGGCATGCTGCGGATCGGCAATGCCCGTAAAGAGACACTGGCCGGCGTTCGACGTGCGGACTTTGCACGGCAGTTTGCGGCCGTCGAGCGCGATCGCGTACGTCGCCAGGTCTTCGCACCAGAAGGCCCGGTTGAACTGTTCGCGCAATTTCTCTGCCCGATGGGCGAGTTCGGCCGCTTTGTGCGGCTGCCCCAACAGGGCCGCCAGAGCGGAGCCGGCTCGCCAGGCCGCGTAGACGTAGCCCTGCACTTCGCAGAGCGCGATCGGGCCCTCGGCGAGCGTGCCGTCGGCGTGAAAGACGGCGTCGTCCGAATCCTTCCAGCCTTGATGGACCAGGCCGTCGGTCGCTTGCCGGTGATACTCGATGAACCCGTCGCCGTCCGGATCGCCGTACTTCTCGATCCAGCCCAGGGCCGCCTCGATGTGCGGCCACAGCGACTCGATGAACGCGCGGTCGGCCGTCCGCTCGTAGTAGGCGCCGGCCAAGAGCACGAAGAGCGGCGTGGCGTCGACGCTGCCGTAGTATTTGCCGAAGGGCATCTCGCGAAGCGACGCCATTTCGCCGCGCCGCGTTTCGTGCAGGATTTTGCCGGGCTCGGCATCCTGTTGCGGGAGCACTTCGGTGGCCTGCGTCGACGCCAAATACGCAAGTACCCCCTGCGAGAGCCCGGGCCGCATCCAGAGACACTCGAACGCGGTGATGATGCCGTCGCGGCCAAACGGCGTGTTGAACCAGGGAATGCCGGCGTACGGATAGGGGCCGCTCGGCAACTCGGTCGTCAGCATGTGCAGGTCGGCCACCGCCCGGTTGATCCAGGCGTTGACCTGGCTGTTCGACGTCCCTAGGTGGCACGACCAGGCCGAGAACCGCTCGAGATCGGCTTCGACCTCGCCGCGGGCCTCTTCAAACCGCAGCACGCGGGGCGGGCGGCCTTCAATCTCGCAGGCGACCGAGAGCGACAGCGTCCGCTCCTGCTGGGGCTTCAGCGTCAGCTCCAGATGGGCCGACGATGCCGTGAGCCGCGTCGGCGCGACGTCGAAATGCAGCCGGCTCTTCCGCACGACGCCGTCGAGCCCGCGATACGCAAGCACGACCGTTTGCCCGTCAACGACCGGCGGCAGATCCTCACCCCGCGCTTGCGCCGCATGCCGCGCACCTCGAAGATGTCGGCAAAGTCGGCGGTGAAGTGCAGGCCCATCGACGTTTCGACGGTTTGCAGACCGTAGTTGCGAATCTGCAGTTGCTGATAGCAGACGCCGTTCCAAAGAAAACGCGTCAGCGAAACTTCCAGCGTGCCCAACGGGAGCCGCACGAGGCGTTCGTCGAGAAAGTCGGGATTGGTGAGGGAAACGCGGAGCTGATCGTTCTCGTCGCGCACGGTCGAGCTGAGGAAGAACGGGCGGCCCCCTTCCAAGTCGAGCAAGAGACCCGAGAGAAACCGCGTGCCGTCGTGATAGAGGCCTTCTTCGCCGAGGCCGCCGGGCTTGATGTCGCCGTAGTGATCGAAAACGCCGAACGTGTCGCCGTGCTTGAGCACACGCGTTCGTTCGTCGGCGAGGCTCGACGCGGCCAGAATGCGAAACGCGCTGCCGTCGGCCTGGGCGATCGGGATGGCCTCTCCCGGAGTCGAGCCGCCGTTGGTCGCGCGGCCCCCGGTCGCTGGTTTCTCGGGTCGGGACACTGACTGAGAACGGTCCATCGCCCTGCTCCGATTTTGCCCGGATCTTGACCTGTGGGATTCTGCTCCGAGAGATTCTCTAACGGAGGAATTCTACACGGGCTCGACCTCGTTGGGCGCGATTTCGCCGGGCTCGACCTCGCTGCGCACGATCCCGCGAGGAACGCTCGCAGGCAGGGCACCCAACAGTTGACTGTGCGGCCGCACAGTCCGCAGCTTCTCGTGTGGATGCACAGGAGTTCGGCTCGGAGCGGCGTGGCGCGGCCCTTTGGCCGTTTCGTGCGGGCCCGAGTGCAGCTGGCGGCGATAGATCTGGAGGTAATCGTTGGCCATCCGCGTGGCATCGAAACGCGATTCGAACGCCTGGCGGCAGGCGCGGCGATCGAGCCATTGGACGCGGCGGACGGCGTCGACCGCCTCATCGATGCTGTCCACGATGTAGCCCGACACTCCGTCTTCAATCACCTCGGGCACCGACCCGCAGGGCCAGGCGATCACCGGCGTGCCGCAGGCGAGCGCCTCGATCATCACCAGGCCGAACGGCTCGGGCCAGTCGATGGGAAAAAGCAGGGCCTCCGCGTTGCCCAAGAACTCGTCCTTGTCGCGGCCGCCCACTTCGCCGATGAACTCGACGAACGAGGCGTACTTTTCGAGCAGGGGTTCGATTGTCTCTTTGACGTAATCGCGCTCGCCTTTATAGATGCGGGCGGCGACCTTCAGTTTGCGGCCGGACAAGCGGGCGATTTCAATCGCCCGGTCGAGCCGCTTTTCCGGGGAGATGCGGCCCAAAAAGGCGAGATAGCTCCCCGGCTGCTCGCGAAAGGTGTGCACGTCCCGCGGCATGCCGTGCAGCACGGTCCCCTGCCAGTTGGCTCCGGGGATCGGCAGCCGCTGGTTGTCGGAAATCGAGACGACGGGAATTTCCGCGAACTCCTCGTACAGAGGCTGCAAGTCGGGCAGGTCGAGCCGTCCGTGCAGCGTGGTCACGCTCCGACAAGCCACCCGCCGCAAAAGTGGAAACTGGACCGAGTCGACGTGAAAATGGATCAGGTCGAAGCGCGACACGTCCGCAAAGACGAGTTCCATCAGCCGCACGTGGTGCGGCAGCTCTTCGCGGCACGACGGCTCGTGCCAGAGGGCCCGCGGGCAGGCGGGCACGAGCTTGGCGCTCGTCACCGAATCGCCGCTGGCAAACAGCGTCACTTCGTGGCCCAGCCGAACCAGCTCCTCGGTCAGGTACGAAACAACGCGTTCGGTCCCCCCGTAGCGCAGGGGTGGCACGCTCTCGCAAAGCGGCGCGACTTGTGCGATTCTCATGGTGTTCCTTCTGTTGAGATCCTTCTGTCGAAGATTGCGTCGGCCGGCGGCCCACGCGTCTTCCGGTTTGTCCCTATTCTCTTTACTAACCCGAAGCGTCAGCGAGGGATCCCCGGTGTTTGACCGGGGGGTGCCGAGCCCGAAGCAAAGAGCCCTCGCTCACGCTTCGGGTTGGTAATGCCTTCGCTTGGCGACTTCAACCGACTCCAAGTTTTTCGTTCTGCACGCGGATTTGCGGCAGGCCGAGGCGGTTCTTTTGGAAGTAGGCGATCTCGACGAGCGTCGGCCAGAGCTCGATCGAGCCTTTGATCACGCTGATCACGTCGTCCACGATCCGCAGCAGGTTCTGCTGGAAAAAGTCGGGCTCGAAACCGTAAAAAGCCTTGTTCAGGTTGGCGGCGAAAACGCGCAGGGCCTGGGCCCGCTCCGCGCCCTTCGTGGTCTGCGCGGCTTCCAACGCGCGGCTGTGGAGCGCGCCGATCTTGTCGAGGATTTCCTGCGCGTCTTGTGCCGTCACTTCCCCATCGTAATCGAATGAGATCGACAGTTCGTCCAGCCGCGTCACGGTCGACTTGATCTTCCGCTTGAGCAGGTTGGAGACTTCCTCGTTGAAGACCTCCGCTGCCGGCGGGTTCCGCATGTAATTGCTCTTGATGTGATTCTGCGCCGCGTCGACGTGCGCGGCCGCGATCCCATCCTGCTGCACCCACAGGCGGTAGATGTAATCCTCGAACCGCAGCCGCGTTGGAAAGAACGGGGGCAGGCCGAAGGAGTTGTCGTAGGCAGCCACGCCGCAGTCCATCCGCCAGTTCTTCTTGGTGACGACGGGCCGAAAATTGACGAGCACGTAGAAGTCGGAGAGAGCGTCGGGGTCGACCTGGTCGTCGTCCTCCAAAAACATGTCGACGTAATCGATCGCGTCGAGATCGTTGGTCCCCGAGCGAAAGGTTTGCGCCATCTTGATCCGCGCGTCGCCCGCGAGGGGACCTCGCTTGAGCACGAGTGAGTTCTGCCGCGCGAGACCGTTGGACGTGTTGGTCTCGAGGTCCATCGCCGTGTCGACCAGCAGTTCGCCCCGCTCGTAGTTGTCGGGCGCTTCGCTCACCCGCTTGCCCAGCACGTCGAGGAACGACCCCAGCACGTCGAACGATTTCTTGCTGTAGCCGTTTTCGCCCGTCCGCAGGAGCTTGCCGCGACAGACTTCCTCCGGTCCGAGCGTTTCGGGGCTGTGCTCCAAGAGCGTGTAGGGACGCATGTCGTCGTCGGCCGAAACCATCAGCCCGCCCAGCGTGTACATCAGCGTGCAGTTGCGGTTGCCGCCGTAGCTGGGACGAAACAGGTTTTTGACGAGGCCTTCCAGCCGCTTGTCGCGGAGCCGCGCGTTGAGGTAGGCCAGAAACTGTTCCTTCTCGCGCGGGCCGACGTAGAACAGCTCGTTATGCGTCTTCGTTTGCTCGAGCAGCGGATAATACTTTTCCTGGTTTACCGGGCTGGAGTCGTCGAAGACGATCAGCCGCACGGCATGCCCGTTCCGCCAAAAATGCTCGTCGTAACTTTTAACCGTCTCGCCGACTTCGCGAAGCCGATGGGTGGGAATCACGAAAAAGACGCTGGGAGCGGCCATGCTTGCGGGTGCTCGGGAAGGGAGGGAAGAGCGGCAGGGAGATCCGGCAATCCGACCGGACCCACCGCGTGGTGACGACGTAAGCCGCAATCGGTGTGCCCGCGCCGGCGATTGCCATAACGTGCCCGTGTGGGCACGGTTAGCGCAAACGCCGGCTGGAACTGGACCCGCAACGACCGGGCGACCTGCTCGATCCACGACCGCGAAGCGTCGCAATCTGCCCGACACACGCCTCAAACATTCTTCAGGCAGGCGTGCACGAACAAGCGGCAGGTCGCGGCGAAGCAGGCGCTCGACGGGTTCGCCGGCCACCGCGTTTTCCAGCGGAAAATGCCGAGAAAATCGCGACACGGTCCCCCGCCAGCCTGGAAGTCGGACCCGGGCATGCGAGTTGCGGTGGCCCGCCGAGCGGGCATTTTGCCCGTTTGACCGGACCGCGATGCGCCTGGCATTTTCCGGGCGCAGAACATTTCGCCACGAGCCTTTCTGGAGACTCTTGCCAGAAACACTCGCTCACCCGCGCAACGTTTGCGCCTCGGTGAGCGCAACGAACTCATAGGTGGTGCTCGTCGTGCTCCGCACTTCGAGCGCGCAGCGGTAGGCAGGGAGTCGGGAGAAACGGCCTGACTCCCTGTCGCCGTTTTCGGAAGGCAGAAACCGCGGTCGGTGACGTAGGGCAAGCTGCCATTGGCAGCTTGCCCTACGCAGCACTGCTCGAGGCATTTACCAACCCGAAGCGTGAGCGAGGGCTCTTTGCTTCGGGCTCGGCACCCCCGGTCACACGCCGAGGATCCCTCGCTGACGCTTCGGGTTAGTAA
This sequence comes from uncultured Planctomycetaceae bacterium, assembly GCA_963800135.1. GTDB lineage: Bacteria > Planctomycetota > Planctomycetia > Planctomycetales > Planctomycetaceae > DASPSM01. Next base: position 266,936 of record CAWCZR010000006.1, read on the forward strand.
AGAGAATGTCGGGCCGAGTCCCAGCCGGGTCGTTCAGCGCACGGTCGCCGCGGCCAGCTCCGGTGACGCGGGCATTCCCGGCTCTTCCACGGCCGTCGCCTCGCCGCGCGTCTGCCGGCTGCGGCGGCTGAAGCGGTCGAGCAGCGAGTAGATGACGGGCGTCACCAGGAGCGCGATCACCAGGCTCAGCAGCTGACCGCCGATGATTACCTTCGCCATGCTCGCGCGGGCGCCCGCTCCGGCTCCCTGGCCCAGGGCGATCGGCACCATGGCAGCGATGAGCATCACGGTGGTCATCAGGATGGGCCGCAGCCGCGTGTGGTTGGCTTCGAGAATGGCCCCGTTCAGGTCCTGGCCGTTTTTGCGCAGCTCGTTCGTCTTGTCGACCTGCAGAATGCCGTTCTTCTTCACGATGCCGATCAGCATGAACAGGCCGAACATCGCGTACAGGTCGATCGGCTGTCGAAACATAAACAGCGAAATCAGCGCGAAGGGAATCGTCACCGGCAGCGCGCTCAAGATTGCGATCGGGTTGAGCCAGCTTTCAAACTGGGCCGCCAGGATCAGGTACATGAAGATGATGCTGAGCGCGAGTGCCACCAGGAAGTAATAGCCGGTATCGCTCAAGTTCTTCGCCTCGCCGACGAAGCTGAAGTCGTACTGTGGCGGCAAACCGAGGTCTTTCACGATCTCGCGGGCCTTGGCGACCGCCTCGTTGAGCGAAATGCCGTCCGAGTTGGCCACGACCGTGACGGTCCGCTGCCGGTTGACGCGGTCGATCTGGCTCGGCCCCTGCGTCTCGCGGATGCGGGCCAGGCTGGCCAGCTGCACCAAACCCGCGTTGGGCGAATAGACCTGCAGCGTCGACAGCGTTTCGGGATGCGTGCGGAACGGCCTGTCGGCCCGCAGCCAGATGTCGTACTGCTGCGTCCCCTCCTTGTAGCGCGAAACCGGCTCGCCCCCCACCAGCACCTTGAGCGTGTCGGCGATGGTTTCGACGGGGATGCCCAGGTCGCTGGCCCGCTCGCGATCGACGGCCACCTGCAGCTCGGGCTTGCGGAGCGACAGCGTCGTGTCGACGTCATGCAGACCGGGGATCTGCATCAGTTTGCGTTTGACCTCTTCGGCGTAATTTGCCAGCTTGTCGATCTCCGGCCCCATCAGGTTGAGGTTGAAGTTCCGCGTGTCGCCGTCGCCGCCGTTGCCGGTGATCGTGGCCACGTCGTTGACCGCCGTCCGCAGGTCGGGGTAGTCCTTGAGAATGTTGCGGGCCCGATCCATCACCGCAAACTGCGAATACTTCCGCAGCGACAGGTCCTTGAGCCGCAGATAAATTGAAACGCGGGTGACGTCCCCTTCCCCGCGGCCCGTCTTCTGGCCGATGGTGGTGAAGGTGCGGACGACGCCCGGCAGCTGCGTCACCCGCCCCTCGATCTCTCGCGTGATCCGGTCGCTGCGATCGAGCGTATAGCCCTCGGGCGTGCGGATCGAAATCTGAAACTCGCTCTGATCGTCACGCGGGACCAGGTTGGCCCCGAGGCCCATCGCCAGCGGCACCGTCGAGGCGACGATCAACAGGCTGGCGACCACGACGACCCAGCGCCGCCGCAACGACCAGCGCAACAAGAGTCCGTAGCTGCCGTCGATCAGCCGATAAATCCAGCCCGACTTCGACTTCCCGTGCCCTGCCTCGTCGACGTCGAGCTTAAGGAAGTAAGCGCAGAGCATCGGCGTGAGCGTGAACGAGACGAACAGGCTCATCAGCACGGCAAACGCCACCGTGAGCCCGAAGCTGCGGAAGAACCGGCCGACAATGCCCCCCATGAAGGCGACGGGCACGAAGATCACCACCAGCGACAGGCTGGTCGCCAGCACGGCCAGCACGATTTCGCGCGTCCCCTTGCGGGCGGCCGACATCGAGTCGAGCCCCCCCTCCTCCATGTGGCGGAAGATATTTTCGTGCACCACGACGGCGTCGTCGATCACGATGCCGATGGCCAGGATCAGCCCGAGCATCGTGATGTTGTTGAGCGTGAAGCCCATCGCGTACATGAACAAAAAAGTCGGCACGATCGACGTCGGGATGGCCAGCGTGGCGATCATCGTCGTCCGCCAGTCGCGAATGAAAAGCAAAATCGTCAGCGAGACGAGCACGGCCGCCAAGAGCAGGTGGAACTTCACCTCGTACATCGAGCTGCGGACGAACCGCGCCTGGTCCTGGATCATCTCGATCTTGATGTCGGGCGGCAGACCGGGCTTTAATTTTTCCAGGCGCGCCTGCACTGCGTCGGACACCTGAATGGTGTTGGTCCCCGACTGCTTTTGCACGAACAGGCTGACCGCGTTCTCACCGTCGAGCCGGCACAGGCTTCGCGGCTCTTCGACCGAATCCTCGGCCCGGCCGACGTCGCGAATGCGAATCGGATAACCGTTGCGATTGGCGACGATCAGGTCGTTGAACTGCTCGGGACTTTCGATGCGGCCCAGCGTCCGCAACACCAGCTCCCGCGAACCCTGGTCGACCAGGCCGCCGGGCACTTCCAGGTTCTGCTTAATGAGCGCCTGCCGCACGTCGTCGATCGACAGGGCGTACGAGGCCAGGCGGTTCGTGTTGACGATCACGTTGATCGCCCGCAAGCGGCCGCCCGACATGAACACGGCTCCCACGCCGGGGACGGTCTGCAGAACTTCCTGGATCTTATAGCGCGCGATCTCGGTGACTTCGCGGACGTCGCGGCGGCCCGAAATGCCGACCGCCATGATCGGGCTGGCGTCGAGGTCGAACGCGTCGACGACTGGCGCGTCCATCCCGCGGGGCAGCGTATTGGTGATCGCCGAGATTTTCTCCTGAATCTCCTGGGCGGCGACCGTGCTGTCTTTCTCCAGTACGAACATGGCGACGATCGTCGTCGCTCCTTCGCGGACGGTCGAGCGCAGCTCGTCGATGCCCGACACGCGGTTCACCGCCTCTTCGAGCGGCCGCGTCACCGTTGTCTCCAGCTCCTCCGCGCTCGCCCCCGGCAGCACGGCCGTCACGGCGACCACCGGCACGTCGACCTTGGGAAACAGCTCGACGCCCAGCAAAAAGTACGAGACTACTCCCAGCACGACGGGGATCGATACCAGCACCCAGGTGAAGACCGGCCGGCGAATGCAGACTTCGGAGATGGTCATGGTGCGACGAAGAGTCGAGTGGCAAGCTGTGCGTTAGTTGAGTCCGGCGAGCAACCCGGCGAGCGGCGGGTGTCAGCCCGCCGGTTCTTTGTCTTCTTTCTTCTCTTTTGTCTTTTTTCCCAGCGTCGCAGTCCGACAGACAGCTCACTCCTGCTTCGGCTCCGCCGGCACCTGGTTCGCGGTCCGCGGGCCCGCCCCGCTCGGATGTCGCACGAAGATCGGCAAACCGTCCGACAGCAGCGATTGCCCGCTCGTCACCACCTGCGCTCCGTTCGGCAACTTCGGGCTGGCAATCTCGATCCACTCCGCCGTCATCGCGCCCGGCGTCACTTGCCGCTCGCGAGCCTTGTCACCTTCCTTGAGAAAAATCTTCGTGATGCCCGCGAAACGCACGACGGCGTCGAGCGGCACGGTCTGCGTGTTGGCGTCCCGTCGCGTGACGATGGCCGCCTTGGCAAAACTGCCCGACTTCAATACGCCGTCCGGATTGGGGACCTGGATTTCGACCTCGAACGTCCGCGTGGTCTGGTCGACCGACGGGTTGATTCGCGTCACCGTGCCCTCGAACGTTTTCTCGTAGGCGGCCGTCTTCACGCTCGCCTTCTGGCCTTCTTTCACCTCGCCGACGTAGCGATCGGGCACCGGCACTTTCAGTTTGAGCATCCGGTCGATCACCAGCTTGAAGACCTCCGTGCCGATCCGCACGAACGAGCCCTCGGCCGCGCTGCGACTGGTGATGGCGTAAGTCAGCTCGACGTTGGGATCGCTCGCTGACGGCCGCGGAGCGACGATGCGCGTATCGCGCAGTTGCTGCGCGACGATCGCCAACGCCTCTTGCTTCATTTGCACCGTGGCCACGCCGCTCTTGGCCATCAGGATTTGGTTTTGATACTCGGCCTCGAGGGCGCGGGCGTCGCTGCTGGCATTGCCCATCTCTTCCTTCGAGAGCGCACTTCGCGCGACCAGCATGCGGACTCGGTCGAGCCGCTCCTTGGCCCGCCCCGCCTTCGCGCCCGCTTCTACCACGACCGGCAGTTGCGACACGTCGAAGTCGCCGGTCGGCACTTCGCTCAACCCGAGCTTGGCCTGCTCGACCTCGAGCGCGCGCTGCGCCTGGCGGACCGACAGCTCGAAATCGGTCGGATCGACCTCGAGCAGCAAGTCGCCCGGCTTGACCCGATCGCCCACGTCACGCGCGATCTTGCGCACGCGGCCTTCGACTTTCGCACACTCGATCACCTGCTCGAAGGGGAAGAGCGTGCCGACGGTTTCGATCGTCCGCTGCACGGGACGCAGCGACACGTTTTCCAAAGTGACGGCAACCGCGCCCGCCGGAGCTTGCTCGGCCGTCGGCTCGGGGGGCAGCGCCTCGCGCGGCGAGCCGCCAAAGCCCGCGTATCCGAGCGTCCAGGCCCCCGCCAGGACGACGGCCCCGACGATGACTGCGCCAATCAGTCGATTTTTAGTCTTGCTCATTTCCCCAACAACAAGCCTGCCAAAGGAGTTCGGTTTAGGGGTTGCTTTTTACCTACCGGTAGGTAATAAACTAAATCAGAACGGCCGCCTAGGTCAAGCGCGTTCTTTCCGGGGATCGTGGCCGACCGAATTCGGGCCGAAACTCGCTGACCTAAAGTCTGGTCCGGCTTGGCTCAACGTCGGTGGCGGGCGGCCGCCGCCTCGAGCGAATGCACTTCAGTAGTACGCTGCCATGGAAGTCCAGGTTTCAACTCCGATCGCGGAAGACATCCTGCAAGCGGCCCTCGGGCTGTTTGCCCGCAAGGGGTTCGAGGCCACGTCGACCCGCGAGATCGTGGAAGCGGCCGGCGTCACCAAGCCCATGCTCTACTACTACTTCAAGAGCAAGGAAGGGCTCTGCGAGGCCGTGCTCGCCCGCTTCTTGTCGCCGTTTTACGCCCGGCTGCGAGCCGTCATCGAAGAGCCGCGACCGCCCCGCGAGGCGCTGGTCGAAGTCGTCTGGTGCCACCTCGACTACTGCCGGGCCAACCGCGACTTTTCCAAGTTCTTCTACTCAGTCTTCTTCGGCCCCGACGAAAGCCCGCTCCACCCGGCCATCCTCGCCGCGGCCGGCACTGGCGGCGAACTCGTCCACGAATCGGCCACCCGCGCCGCCACCGCCGGCCTCATCGACCCCACCAAAGTCGAAGCCCTGGAAACGGCCCTCAACGCGATGATCAACTTCTGGGTAATTCTGACGATCAAGGACGAAGCCGAAGTCACGCGAGAAGTGGCCGTGCAGATTGTGGATGTGCTTTTGGATGGGGTGGGACGATAGTGTTCGGGGTGGCTGGGGTCGGCGTCTTCGCCGCCCCCAGTTCTGATCCCAGTCGCTAGTCCAGTCGCGATCCTGGGGGCGAACCGAAGCGGTTCGACCCCAGCCACCCCTCCCATATTTCCGACACTCACAGATACCGCCGGACGCGGCGGCAATAGTCGGCGTACTCCTGGCCGTAGTGAGTCTTGAGATACTGTTCTTCGAGCAAGACCTGGCGATGGACCAGCCAGGCGGCGGCGAGCGGGTAGGCCAGCAGGATCCAGTTGGGGAAGATCAGGAACTGGCCGATCAGCACGAAGGCGGAGGCCACGTAGATCGGGTTGCGGCTGAGGCGGAAGATGCCCGTCGTGATCAGTTTGTCCGGCTGCTCGGTATCGATGCCGACGCGAAAACTGCGGCCGAACGAGACGAGGCTCCACGCCAAGCCCACCACGCCGGCCAGGCAAAACAGCACGCCGATCCAGGCGACGATCTCCGAATCGAAGAACTCTTGCCGGCTCACGGTGGGGAGGCCGAAGGCCGCGGCGAAGACGAGATAGAAGTAGAAGAACGCGAACGGCGGGATCAAGAAGTCCCGCTTGTCAAGCTGCCCGAAGCGCATCGCGCGGATGCCGCGTCGCCTCATCATGAAGACGCGGGACAACACCAGTCCGACGACGAGCACGAGCGTTAGTGCGGCGAAATATCGTGGCATGAGTGGCCCACGCGGACGGCCTTTCCAATTGGGTGGGAGTTTCCCACCCATTTTAATCCATGCCAGTCACGGCAACCGACTGACGACGTGGTGGATCACCTCAGCAAGGCCGATTGAGACGTCAATGTCCTCTGACTGTGCATGACTCGAAGAGCACTGGCGGGCCAAAGTTCTCGCGAGTGGCACCCGAGCGCTGGACGGGACCCTTAGTAGGACGGGACACTTCGCATAGACGCATTTTGTCCGATCGGGATGTGAACTGTCCTCCACGCACGATCTGTTTCGGGGAGGTGCCCATGCTGCGGTGGCTGATCAAACGCAAACTCAACGCCGAGGAGAAAAAGCTGGGCGAGTCGATGGAGTACATTCGGCACATCGCCGATGTCTCGCCGGGGATGTTTTTTCGTTTTGCCAGCATCATGCCGTTCGCCAACAGTCGCAAGGTGCTGCCGCGGGACGCCTGGTTCGTGGCGTCGATCGCCGCGCTGCAGCACGAAGATTGCGGCACCTGCCTGCAGATCGGCGTGAACCTGGCCCGGCAGAGCGGAGTCGACCCGCAGCTGATTCGGGCCGTTCTTGCGGGCGAGACCGACGAATTGTCGCCCGAGTTGGCCGACGTGCTGCGGTTTACCCGGTCGGTGCTCAACGCCAGCGACGAAGACGACGGTCTGCGGGACACGTTGCGGCAATACTACGGCGAGCGAGGCCTGATCGAACTCTCTTATGCCATCGCCAGTAGCCGCATTCCGCCGACCGTCAAGCGGACCCTTGGCTACGCACAGAGTTGCGGCCGCGTGCCGGTGCAGGTGCAGTGAGCAGGCGGAAACTGGCAAGTCCAAATCTTTGGTCTGACGACGATCGGCAGCCATGAAAGAATCGGCCGGAACCCTGCTTTATCGACGCGGCCCGTCGGGGAAGCTCGAAGTGCTACTCGTGCACGCGTCGGGGAACTACAACCGCAATGCGCCCTGGGGCATCCCGAAAGGCCTCGGCGATCTCGGCGAAACGCTGGAACAGACGGCCCGGCGGGAGACGCTCGAAGAGACGGGCGTGGTCGCGGGCGAACTCCGCGACCTGTCGTCGATCGACTACAAGAAGAGCCGCAAGCGCGTGCACGCGTTTGCCGGCAAAGCGCCCGCCGATGCCGCCCCGCGACCGGCCAGCTGGGAGATCGATCAGGCCGCGTTCCTGCCGCTGGACGAAGCGCGGTTACGCATCCATCCCGACCAGGCACCGTTTCTCGATCGGCTGCTGGAGCTACTGGATCGCTCGGACTCGTAAGAGCGGCGCACGCAGTCAGCGGAGTCTTTTGGTTCTTTTTCTCCTTTGTTTCAGTTTGTCCGGAACCGATGGCAAGCCGTCGGCTTGGGAAAAGTGTGGGTCGCAACTGATGCCGACAGCGATCGCGCCGTCGCCGCCAGCTTCAACTCTTGCGACTCGCGTCCTTGCTGGCATCGAGCTCGGCCAGCTCGTCGCGCGTGAGGCTACGAATCGTGCCCTTCTCCAAAAGCAGCATGACGTCGGCCAGGCGGACGGCTTCGGCCCGGTTGTGAGTGATGTGCAGCGTTGTGACGCTCGTTTTGGCGCGGACCGATTCGAGCAAGGCATACATTTCGTCGCGCGTCGCGTCGTCGAGCGCGCTCAGCGGTTCATCGAGGCAGAGGATGTCGGGTCGGGCGGCCAGGGCGCGGCCGAGGGCTACTCGTTGGCGTTCGCCGCCGCTCAGTCCGTCGGGTCGGCGGTCGAGCAGCTGTTCCAGGCCGAGCAGCTCAGCCAGCTCGGCCACGCGGGCGGCGATGACGGGCGGCTTAGCCTTGCGAATCGACAGTGCGAAGCCAAGATGCTCGCGGACCGACATCGTTTCGAACAGGGCCCCGTCCTGCGGCACAAAGCCGATGCCTCGCTCCGCCGGTTTGAGCGTGGTGACATCGCGGTTGGCCAGCCAGATGCGGCCGGCGGTGACCTGTCGCAAGCCGCACAGCGATTCGAGCAGCGTCGTTTTGCCGGTGCCGGTGCGGCCCATCAGCACGCCGTATTGGCCGGCGGGAATCTCGAAATTGATCGAGTCGAGCGCGAAATGCCCCGCGCAAACTAAGGTTCTCGACTCGAATCAAGGTCGCATCGCTTTTGGAGTTCGGCGCAGGGGTTCGAGGCCAGATGCTCTACGATTGTACCGCTCGAAATCTACGATACTGCCCGGTTGCCGCCGGTCGCAAATCTCGGCGAGCGAGCGGCTCGGTTTCGCTGGGCTGCCGTCACCAACTCGGCAGTCTTCCCAGACTCCCGCCCTCCGCCAACCGGCTTTCATGACAAGTCGAGCACGCCCGTCGCATACGTTGACCGTCGGGGTGCCGCGGTGCGGGCTAGCCTTCAGTCCTCCGTTCAATCGCTCCGATACGGACAAGCAGCACAATCCGCTTGTCCGGCGAATCCCGGAACGCGGTCGAGGACACGACATGAGCATGGAGGACGTCACGGGGCCGGTAATTGAGCTGGAGCGGCTCCGCGCGGAGAATCGGGAGCTGCGCACTCAGCTCATGCAGGCTCAAAAGCTGAGCTCCGTCGGGTCACTGGCCTCGTCTATGACCCACGAGTTCAACAACATCCTCACGACGGTCATCAACTACGCCAAGATGGGCCTGCGGCACAAAGACGTCGGCACTCGCGAGAAGGCGTTCGACAAAATTCTCGCCGCTGGCCACCGAGCCTCCAAGATCACGACGGGCATGCTCTCCTACGCCCGGGCCCAGGGTGAACGCCGCGAAGCCACCGACCTGGTCGCACTGGTCGAAGACGTGCTGGTGCTGGTCGAGAAAGACCTGCAGATGCACCGCGTCCGGCTCGCGACCAACTTTCTCGGCCGGCCCCATGCGGTCGTCAACGCGAACCAACTGCAGCAGGTGGTCCTCAACCTCGTCGTGAACGCGCGGCAGGCGATGGACAACGGCGGCAACCTGTACGTCTCCGTGCGGTCGTTCGAGGAAACAGCGACCGCCGAAATCGCCGTCCGCGACACCGGTTGCGGCATTCCCGCCGAAAAGCTCCGCGAGATCTTCGAGCCCTTCTACACGACCAAGCAGGCCGACAAGCAAGGGCAAGGGGGAACGGGTCTCGGGCTGTCGCTGTGCCGCGAAATCATCGAAGCCCACAAGGGCCGCATCCGCGTCGAGAGCATCGTGGGCAAAGGGACGACCTTCACGCTGAAGCTGGCGTTGGTCCAAGCTCCGGCGCTGATCTCGGCGAACTCGATCGTGGCGGCCGGCAAGCTGGGTGAGTGAACGCAGAGGCGGCCGCTCAGTTCGTGAGCGTCGTTCGCAGCTCGAGGTCTTCGGCCAGCCCTCGGTGCGGTTTAACGCCCCGCTGTGCGAGTGCGGCATGGTAGGCCCGCACGGCATCGGCCGGACCGACCGCGCCGTCGACCACGAGTTTCAAGAACTCGATGAACTGCAGCTGGTCTTCGGCCTGGTTGATCTTTCGCCCGAAGAGCGCCGCGCGGCCGCCGTACTTGCGGACCTCGTAGATCAGTTGAAACGCGTCGAGCGTGGTGCCCGCCGCGCCGCCGAGGATGCCGACGATCAAGTGCGGATCGTAGCTCACGAGCTCTTCGAGCGCCCGCGGGCCATGATAGGCCATTTTGAGAAACAGCGGCCGCCCGGCCTTGGTCACGCCAGCCAGCGTGCCGCGCAATAAGGTCATTGACGAACCCGGGAATCTGCTCGGGCGTCAGGCCCTGCGGCGAGTTCGGATCGAAAATCTCGAGGAAGTGCCGGAACCGCCGTCGCTCGGCCTCTTCGCGGAACTCTTTGTATTTCTCGACGGTGACGAGATCGAGTTCGCAGCGGTTATTGAAGGTCACCGAGTAGAGACCCAGGTCGACGCCGCGGGGCCGTTCCTCCGGGCTGCAGTCGAGATGACCGCACTGAATGTGGTCAAGCGTTGCCGTGCGGAAGGGGCGGGCCGGCTCTGTGTGAATCGTGCCGCCGCGGGGGAGGTGGATGTCGGTGGCGTCGTTGGCCCGCACGGCCGGCGTGACGGGCGAGTTGTCGAACAGCCGCTCTTCGAGACAGAGCAGCTCGCTGGTGCTGGCCGACATCAGCATGATGTCGACGATTTGCTGCCCGACCACCTTACGAATGTTTTGGCGAAACTCGGCAAGCGACTTGAATCGCGTTTGCCCGTCTCGCTCGGTCAGCTTTCCCGGCGCGGCGAGGCCGAACGCCATGTCGGCGTCCTTGGCGTCGGCGAGGATGAATTCCTTCGACCCGTGCGGATCGGCATGAATGGCCGCCAGTTTGCGGTCGAGCGATTTTTGCATTACGGCAAAACCCTGGCGAGCCGTCGGCGTCAGCCGGCAGGTGCTTTTTCCGGTGTTTGATGCGCGGCGAGAGCAAAGAGAAATCGAACAGAAGCACCGCCAGCTCACGATGGCGGCTCGCCGGGCGACATCGCTTAACGCAGGACTTTGTCGACCGTTTCCCGCAGAACCTTGGCCGAGTTCTGGAGGCCCATCCGTTCCTTCGGCCAGAGTTCGATCTCGGTGTGGCCGAGGATACCGGCGCGGCCGACGACCGTCGGCACCGACAGGCAGACGTCGCGAATCTGGTACGCGCCGGTCTGCAGCGTCGAGACGGGCAGGATGCGGCGCTGGTCGAGGGCGATGCTGTGAACCACGTCGGCGATCGACACGCCCACGGCGAAGCCGGCTCCCGTTTTCTTCTTGATCACTTCCGCTCCGCTGCCTCGCGTGCGTTTTTCGACTTCCTGAATCACCGGCGGCGTCACGCCCGGCCACTTGTCGAGCGGCAGGCCGGCGATCTGCGCGGCCGACCAGATGGCCACCATGCTGTCGCCATGCTCGCCGAGCATCATCGCCGAAACTTGCGTCGGCGGCACTTTGAGTTGCTGCGCTAGAATGCCACGCAGCCGCGTCGTATCGAGCATCGTTCCCAGCCCGAAGATTCGCTGCGGCCCCTGCGGCAACTCCTTCACCGCCAGGTACGTCAGCACGTCGACCGGATTGGAGACGACGAACACGAACGCGTCTTTCCGCAGGTCGTTCGCCTTGAGGTCAGCCAGAATTTTACGGAATAGCTCGACGTTGCGATTGATCAGGTCGAGCCGGCTCTCGTCCGGCTTGCGCCGCAGCCCGGCCGTGATCACCACCATGTCGGCACCGGCGATCTGCTCCATGCCGCCGCCCGTGATCGCCTGGTCGGCGACGAGCGAAGAGCCGTGCATCAAGTCGAGCGCCTGCCCCTCGGCCAGCTCGCGATTGACGTCGACGAGCGCGATCTCTCGCACAATCCGGCCGGCCTGCAGCGCGAACCCCGCACACGAGCCGACCAATCCGCCTCCGCCGATAATTGCAACCTTCATAGATGTCGACTCACTGTCTGGTAACGTCGGACGACACAGCGTCGGTTTGCAAGCACGAAATCCGAATGACGAAAGAAGCTCGAAGGACGAAGGAAAGCACCTTCGCACCTGGCTCATTTTGGTGCTCAGGTCATTCGGATATTCTTTCGTCATTCGTTATTTGATTCGCTGTCAGCTCTTGTTGAGCGCCTGCAGCACCTGGTCGGTGATCACTTTCACGAGGCCGTCAATGTCCGCCCCGTTCTTGCTCGGCGCGCTGCTTGTCGATCCCGCCTTGCTGCTGGCAAGATACCCCGGGTAGTCGGGCGCGGGTCGAAGGCCTTGGACTGCGGGAGCGTTTCCTTGTAACCGTCACGGAAGGCGCTGTTGCCACACAGGTCGCAGTTCTCAACGTGGAACCGCGGATCGTCGAAGCCCAGTTTCTTCTTCAGGTCGAGCAGCTCGTTGGTTTGCCGCTGGGTGAAGTAGTCGACGCGGCCCAGCTGCCGGGAAAGCAGCAGTATGCGGCAATAAGCGTCGAGGATTTCGGTCTTCCAGTACGCCTCTTCGAGGTTTTTGCCGAAACTCACGGTGCCGTGATTTTTGAGGATCACGCAGCTCGTCCCTTTGAGGAAAGGGAGCACGGTGTCGGCGAATTTCTGGCCGCCCGGCGTCTCGTACGGCGCGATCGGAATCTCGCCCATGAAGACTTCGACTTCGGGCAGGATGCACTGCGGAATGGGCTCACCGGCGACGGCGAACGCGGTGGCGTGAGGCGGATGACAGTGGACGACCGCCTCCACGTCCGGCCGCGCCTTCATGATCGTCAGATGCAGCAGGATTTCGCTCGTGCGTTTGCGCTTGCCGGCGATCTGATTGCCGTCCAAGTCGACGGCGCAGATGTCTTCCGGGTTCATGAAGCCCTTGCAGATCATCGTGGGCGAGCAAAGGACTTCGTTCTCGCCGACGCGGATCGAAATATTGCCGTCGTTGGCCGCCGCAAAGCCTTTGTTGTAGACCCGTCGGCCGATCTCGCAGATCAGCTCTTTGAGTTTGCGGTCGTTGAGGCGGCTCATGCCGTTCTTACCGGCCCAGGGAGAAGCCGGGGCGTGCTGCGGGTTGCTTTTGATCACGTTAAAGACCTTTTAATTGGTTTCGGATTCGTGGACCGGTGAGATCAAATTCGAGAACCGGCGAGCTGATCCGCCGCGGCGGACCGCTCGCCGGGATTAGTTTTGGGTTCGATTTCCTACGTCGATCGTGTCGAGGATGGCTGCGTTGTAGGCGTCTATCGGCTTGACCTCCGGGTGGAATGGAGCGGAAGCCTCGGCCCCTTCGCTGACGGCGATGAGCGAGCCCAAGCCGGCCCCCAATTCGTCGAAAGTCACAAAAGGTTCCTCGCCGCTGGACCCGCCCCCGTGTTCAAGCGCGGCCCAGTCCAACGCTGTGCAGATTCGCCAGGCGGCCCCCGTCAACGACGGATGCCACGTCGAAAGCGTGACGTTCCCGATCACCAACGCGATTCTCATGGTCAGGCTATTCGCTCCAATCGGAGGGCAGGACGGGTTTGCCTCCGGCGACGATTTCCCGCAGCAGGCCTCGCAGCGCGAACATCGATTGCTCTGCCGGGTCGATCGCGAACAGGTTCGCGCCGAGCTGCGCTTCGCCCGCTTGGCTTGTTCGCGTGAGTCGACCGCGGCGGCCCGCACTCGAGCATTCCGATTGGCACGGCAGACCACCGATTCGGGCTTACCGGTGACGGCGATCGCAGCATCGCATTCGCCGCGGCACAACGCAGCCACGGCCCGACGGGCCGACTCGCGGTGGCAGCCGACTAGCTCGCGCTGCCAGTGGATGCTGGGCTGCTTCGCCAGCGCATCGAGGGCCGACTCGACGGCGGGCGTCGAACGCGAGACCAGGGCCAGCCAGCTGACATTGCTTGTGCTCGCCGCCGCGGCGCCGGACTGACTGTTGTTTGCTTTGCTCCAGGAAATCTTGCGGCTCTTCAGGAAGTCGACGGCCGACGGCGTGAGGATGGCTTTGGCGGCAAAAACGACCGGGCCGGAGAGGACGCCGCGTGTCTCGAGCAAGCCCGCGGTGATCACAGCGTCCGGAATCGAGAGAGCACCGTTTGTCGCAACGGTTGGACGAATCGCGGGCGCGGCGACCGTCGCATTGGCACTGGCAGTGGCGGCGCCTGTGCCGGTGGCGGCAGCGGGAGCCTGCAACTGCTCCAGCACGCCGGCCACGATGCGATCGACCATGTCCGCGGGGTTCGTCATGGCTGGCGCACTCCGGCGTTGGCGTCCGCCAATCCAATCACGAGCCAGCGAGCCGGGCTGTTCTCGGCGCCGATCAGCTCGCGAGCGGCTTTGCCGTCACTGCTGATCACGACGCGGTCACCCCGCGAACCGCCGAGCGGATCGATGGCGACAATCGGCACGCCGTCCGGCCGCAGCCGCGCGTCGAGCGGCTGCACGACGGCCATCCGCCAACCGCGCAGCGTCGGATGCTTGACCGTCGAGGTCGCGTGGCCGATGACTTCACCGAGCTGCATGACAGTTCCTGTGGGAGGGCGAGGCTCCAGCCGAGCCGTCCTTTGCATCGCGAAAAGGCTCAGCAGGAGCTTCGCCCTCCCAAATCGTTAAATGATCCGCAAGTCGTCGACCATCGCGCACCGCCGTTGCCGCGTGAAGGTCAGCGGGTTGGTGACGCCTTCGCCCGTCGGCGTGGCGATGCTGTACGAGAGGTAGCCTTCGCCTCCCAGGCCGAGCCCCGCGGAGCACGGGCCGTTCTTGACGAAGAGCGTGGTGTCCATCGTGCGGCCCATGATGGTCATCGTCCGCACGTTGCGCGAGTGGATCAGGCTCGTGTGTTTGAAGTTGTGCTCGAACTCGCGGGCCAGGTCGATCGCGTGCATCGCGTCGCGGGCTCGGACGAAAGGCACGAAGGGCATCATCTGCTCTTCGGGCACGAACGGGTTGCTGGTGTCGGTTTCGCCGTAGAGGATTTGCGTGTCGGCCGGGACCCGCACGCCGATCAACGAGGCCAGCACGGCCGCGTCCTTGCCGATCAGGTCGCGATTGAGGACGTCGTGCCCTCCCGGTTTCTCCGGCGGAGCGAAAGCGAGCTTGGTCAGGTCCTCGACCTGCGAGCGGTTGAGGCGGAAACCGCCGTTGCGGCCGACCGCTTCGAGCAGCCCGTCGAAGATCCGCTCGACGGCGAAGACTTCTTTTTCGCCGATGCAGAGCAAGTTGTTGTCATAGGCCGCGCCGCGGATGATCGAGCGGGCCGCGTTTTCGATGTCTGCCGTCTCGTCGACGACGACGGGCGGATTGCCCGGCCCGGCCACGATCGCCCGCTTCTTGCTTGCCAAGGCCGCCCGCGCGACGCCGGGACCGCCGGTCGCCACCAACAGCCGCACTCCCCGGTGATCAAAGAGCTGGCCGGCCGTTTCCAGCGTCGGCTCACCGATGATCGTGATCAGATTCTCGACGCCGATCGCCTGGTGGATGGCCTTGTTGAAGCGGCGGACCCCCTCGCAGGCGATCCGCGCTCCCGACGGGTGCGGGTTAAAGACGACGGTGTTGCCGGCCGCCAGCATGTTGACCACGTTGCCGGCCAGCGTCGGCAGCGAGTGTGTCACCGGCGTCACCGCGCCGATCACGCCGAAGGGGGCGTACTCGGTGATAGTCAGCCCGTGGTCGCCGCTACGGGCGTCGCAGCGGAGGAACTCGATGCCTGGGACGAGCTTCACGATCTTGAGCTTCTCGATCTTGTGGTCGAGGCGGCCGATCTTCGTCTCTTCCAGCTCCAGGCGGCCCAGTTCTTCGGCCCGCTCGTCGCAGATGCGATAGACGCAGGCGATGGCCTTGGCCCGGTTCTCCATCGACACGTCGCGAAATCGCTCGAAGCCTCGCGTCGCGGCCGCCACCGCATCGTCGACGGTGCGGAACACGCCCCAATCGCCGTTGGCGTGGCCGTTACTGCCGTGCGATGCGCCTCCGCGCTTGCCCAACTGGGCCAGCACTTCTTGCACCACCTGTCGGATGGCTTGTTCGTTGGCTTGGATCATGAACGGACCTTATCCCAAAGTTGAATGTTCATAATTTCGGTTGTGAGTCAGACACTCGTGGCGTTATCGAGCGAGGCCAGCTCTCGCTGCTCGCGGACCCAGCCGTCGAAACGGCTCTTCGTCGGAAAAAAGATGCCGATGACGGCAATCAACGCGAGCGCCGTGGCCAGAATCCACCAGACCCCGCTGACGACGTAGGCGACGCCGCCAAAGAACGCCGCGCTCTCGAGCAGTGCGGCCCGGACGATCGACCGCGTTTGATAGACGTTGAAGTAATCCATGGCCAAAACCGAACCACTGGCCGAACTGCGGGCCTGCAGCTCCTGCAGCTTTTGACGGATCGCAACGGCAGGCACGACAAGGCTCATCACGAGCTGAAGCCCCGCAAAACCTGCGGCAACGTAAGCCAGCAGCTCGTTGCCCGCCCGCGGCGGCTGTGCGACGGAGAGGGCGATCACCACGAACAGCAGCGCGCCGAACATCAAAGCGCCGATGACGATTTGAATCGTCCGGAACGGCACCTGTTCGCTCGGCAATTGTCCTTCGGTTTGCGACACGGCTCATCTCGCGGGGAAATTCTCGGCGCGACTCACGGTCGCGCCGATTTGTTTAGGTGCGACTCGAGGTCGAGCGGGCACTGAAAACGGTGTTCGGGCCGATTTGCACGCGATCAACAATTCCGATCACGGCCGCATCGATCGGCAGCTGTTTGGTTTCCGGGGTAAAGCGGGCGCTCGATCCCTGCACACAGAGGACGATCTCCCCTTCGCCGGCGCCGACGGTGTCGACAGCGACAAACGTCCGCCCGGTAGGTACGAGGTCGCTTTGATCTTTTTCGTTCACCCGCAACGGTTCGACGACGAGCAGCTTCTGGCCGATCATCGACTCGACCTTTTGCGTCGCCACCAGGCTGCCTGTGATTCGTCCCAAGAACATTGCTGTCTCCCGTCGAAGGGCCCAATGCCCCGCTCAGCCGCGCGCGTGTTAGTCGCGTGCGTTTTAGCTGCGAGTTTGTCCGGCAATCAACTCGGCGGCCTGACGGGCCACCACCAATTCTTCATTCGTCGGCACGATCCACGCTTCGATGCGGCTGTCGTGGGCCGAGATGCGGGCCTCGCCCTTCGCCGACTCGTTGCGACCGGCATCGAGCCGCAAGCCGGCCCACTCCATGTCGCGGCACACGCCGCTGCGGACGCGGCGACTGTTCTCGCCGATGCCGCCCGTGAAGACGATCGCGTCGGCCCCGCCCAGCACCATCAGATATGCACCGACGTAATGACGGATCGACGCCACGAAAGCTTCGAGCGCCAGGTCGGCTCGCGCGTGTCCCTTTGCGGCTGCCTCTTCGAGGTCGCGGACATCGCCGCTCAATCCGCTGATGCCCAACAGGCCGCTCTGCTCGGTCAACTCTTCCAAGAGCGTCTCCAGACTCTTGCCGGTCGCCTGCATCAACACGGGAAGGCCAAATGGATCGAAATCACCCACGCGATTGTTGTGCGGCAATCCGGTCTGCGGACTCATTCCCATGCTCGTTGCCAGCGACTTGCCCGCGCGAATGGCGCACAGCGAGTTACTGCCTCCGAGGTGGCAGGAGATCACCCCCAGATCGTCCCGCCCGAGGATTTCGCCGATCCGCCCGGCGATATACCGGTGACTGGCCCCATGAAAGCCCCAACGCTGCACGTCGTGCTCGGTCTTCCATTCGTAGGGGACCGCGTAAATGCGATTGGCCTCCGGAATCGTTTCGTGAAATCCCGTTTCGAGCGCAGCCACCAGCGGCATCTTTGGAAAGGCTTGCTGCAGCTCTCGCATGGCCCGCGCGTAGGGCGGGTTGTGCGCGGGAGCGACTGTGGCCAGGGTTTCCATGGTCGAAAGCAACTCGTCGTTCACCAGCCGCACGCCGCTCAGGCGCCCGGCAAAGACCGCCTTGAATCCGATGGCCGCCACTTCGCTGACTGACTTCAGGCAACCCCACTCGGGGTTCGTCAGTTGCTCGAGGCAGATGCGGACGGCTTCCGCATGGTCGGCACAGCTCCGCTTCGTTTCCTCGCGCTTCTCGCCGATTTGCACGAAGCAATGCCCTGCCTGCTCCCCGATCCGATCCGGCCCGATCCGATCGATGCCGCCCCGCGCGAGCTGCGTCTCGCCGGGCAGATCGAACAGCCGGTACTTGAAGCTGGTCGAGCCCAAGTTGGCGACGAGGATTTTCATGCGACGGCGATCTTTCAGCGACCCGTTGCGCGATCTAAACGAACTTCTCCATCAGGCCCTTCTCGGGGCGCGGAATCAGGTGAGAGCTGACCAGCTCGCCGACGGCGCTGGCCGCCGCGGCGCCCGCGTCGATCGCGGCCCGCACCGAGCCGACGTCGCCGCGGATGACCGTCGTCACGTAGGCTCCGCCGATCTGAATCTGCTTCACCAAGGTCACATGGGCCGCCTTGAGCATGGCGTCGGCCGCCTCGATCTGGGCGACCAGTCCTTTTGTCTCGATCAATCCAATGGCTTCGTTCATGGTTCCTCCAGGATCTTCAAATTTCGCGGTAAATGTGCGAGAAGGTCAGGCTTTGGCCTTGGGCAACACGGCCGCCAGCTCTTCGTGCGGACGCGGAATGACCTGCACGCTGACGACTTCGCCGATCTTGCCCGCCGCGCTCGGCGCCCGCGTCGACGGCCGCTTTCACCGCGGCGACGTCGCCGACGACGAAGGCCGTCACGAGGCCGCTGCCGACCTTCTCCCAGCCGACCATTTGCACGTTGGCCGCTTTGAGCATCGAGTCGGCCGCTTCGATCAACGCCACCAGCCCCTTGGTCTCGATCATCCCCAGGGCTTCCATCGACTTCGCCATGAGCAGTCTCCCGTAGGGTGTGACAAGTCCGCCGCTGGCGGACGCCGGCACACCGTTCTTAAGGACAAAATGTGTTTGAATCGCAGATCAATGCTGACACTGGCATCCGTGCGGTTTGACTAATTCCACCGCGGTCGCCCCCTCCAGGTTGACGGCATTTCCTTCGTCCGTATCCAAATGCACTTCGAGCTTGATGTTGTCGCCGGCGCGAATCACCAGGTCCTCGAGCACCGTCGTGCAGCCGCGCGAGGCGATCCGCAGGTTCATCGATTCGCCGTTCTTCACGCCGTAATGCGCCAGGTCGGCCGGGCCCATGTGGACGTGCCGCATCGCGCGGATCACGCCCTGTTTCAGCTCGACGACTCCCGCCGGCCCGACGAGCACGCAGCCGGGCGTGCCCTGAATGTCCCCGCTGATCCGCACAGGCAGATCGATGCCGAGGGAGATGCCGTCGGTGAAGGCCAGCTCGACCTGCGAATCGCCGCGGCACGGACCCAGCACGCGAACGTTGGGAATCATCCGCATCCGTGGTCCCACAACGGCTACCGCCTCCTTCGCCGCGTAGAAGCCGTCCTGATAGAGCGGCTTGATCGGCTCGAGCTGGTCCTTGCCGAACAGAATGCGAACGTGCTCTTCGGTGAGATGCACGTGCCGGGCGGAGATATTCACGACCAGCGGATTGGGTTTCGGCTGCCCGTTGCCACCGCCGAGTTGTCGCACGATGACGTCGCGGACGATTCGCTCGATCTCACTTCGGTCGATCGTGGGGCGCTCGACTGTCGGGCGACCCGATTGCGTGCCGGCCAGCCTTGTCGTCACTGCTAGTTCCTCGCCACGGTCAGTTCGATGTCGGCCCCCTGCACGATCTGTTTCCACTCGTCGCTGATGCCCTCGTCGATCACCAGCCGATCGACGACATCGAGCGGGCAGAGATGGGCGAGGGCCGAGTGACCGAGCTTCGAGCTGTCCGAAACCACGATCAGCTCTTCGGCCGACTCGATCATCTGCCGCTCGGTCTCGACCAAGAGTGCGTTGCTGTTGAAGAGACCGGCCGGAGTGATGCCGCCCGCACTGACAAAAAGCCGGCGGGCATGAATGCTTTTGAGTGCGGCCACCGCGATCGGTCCCAGGTTGACGCCCGTTTTCGGATACAAGAAGCCACCAATCACAATCAGCTCGGTCTGCGGAGAGCTCATCAGGACGTTGACGATCGGCAGGGAGTTGGTCACCACCTGCAGGGGCCTGCCGACCAACTGCTTGGCGAGCTCCAGCGTCGTCGTCCCACCGTCGAGCAGGACGGTTTCGCCCGGCTCGATCAGCGCGGCGGCCGCCGCCGCGACGAGCTCCTTTTGCTCCCTGGCCCGCGTTCCCCGGACCTCGAAGGGCGTGATCGACTCGCCGACGTAAGCCGCGCCCCCTCGCGTGCGGCGAATCTGTCCAATTCCGTCAAGAAACTCCAAATCCCGTCGTACGGTCGATTCGCTGGCACCGACCCGCTCGACGAGCTGGGCGAGCGAGACAAACCCGCCTTTTTCCGTAAATTCCAGGATTTGCTGCCGTCTTTGATCGACGAGCATCCGCCGCCAGCCTCCCTTGCGTCAAGAATGACCACTGATAGATTACCGCGCAATCTGATCGATATCAATCAGATTGCGTCATGTTCTATCATTATGAGCGTGCGGATCGCGGGCGGGCTCAGCGGGCTTCGCGCAGCGACGATGGCTGCGATCGGAACAAAGTCGCTCGAGGGTCGGAGTACGACGCCTAGTGGGCGGACCCGTTGCCGTCGACGATGCGACAGCGGCTCTCGCTCACGACCAGTCGGGCCTCGGCAAACAGTCGGATGGCTTCGGGAAAGGCTTGGCATTCAGCCTGAAAGACCCGTGCAGCCAGAGTTTGCGGTGTGTCATCCTCGAGCACGGGCACCGTCTTCTGAACGATGATTGGCCCATGATCGTAAAGGTTGTCGGCGAAGTGCACGGTGCAGCCGCTGAGCTTAGAGCCTCGCGCTAACACCGCCTCGTGCACCTTCATGCCGTAAAGCCCTTTGCCGCAGAACGATGGGATGAGTGCGGGGTGGATGTTCATCACCCGATTCTCGAAATCCGGCGGCACTCGGAGCAGGCATAGGTAGCCGGCCAGAACGACGAGGTCCGCCTCCACCTCGCGGAGCAGCGAAAAGATTCGCGCGCTGAAGTCCTCGGTGCTCTTAAAGTCCTTACGGCAAACAGTTTCCGCGCGAATGCCGGCTTTGTCGGCGATTTCCAGGCCTCTGCAGTCGGGGCGGCTGGCAATCACCAGCGGGAAATCGGCCTTCAGCAGCCCGTTTTCCCGGCATTTCAGCAGATTCGCGAGGTTCGACCCCCCGCCGGAGACCAGGATCCCCAGCCGAATGGGCCGCTTCAGCGACTCTGGCAGGGGACGAATTTCATGTTGTTCGGTCAAGGCCCGTCCTCAGAAAAATCAACGCTCCGGCAATAGCGGCACTAACGAGGCTAACCGCACGGATCGGGGGGATGCAACCGGGGGCCTGTCCCTGGTCTCCCTTCGCAGCCGAATCTTCCGCAGCCGAAAAACTTTACGGCGACTCTGGCAGCCAGGCAAAAGTTGACACACTAGCCGATTCCCCTATAATCCCCCCGCGAGCAAAACCACGAAAATAATAGACGTACGTTCGAAGTCGCGAGGCACTGCCTGGTGCCAGCGAGCCGGTTGGTCCCGGCTCGACGTTGAACTGGGCGCACGAGCCTTGCAGGCAGCAAATAGGGATCCGCCATGGCTCAAGGACTCAAAGAATTTACCGACGCCAATTTCAAGGCCGAAGTGCTCGACTCCAGCGAACCGGTGCTCGTTGATTTCTGGGCGCCCTGGTGCGGACCGTGTCTGCGCCTCGCGCCGACGATCGAAGAACTGGCCGGGGAATTCGCGGGCAAGGTGCGCATCGGCAAGATGAACACCGACGAAAACAACGTCACGCCTACGCAGTACAACATTCAAGGCATTCCGACGGTGATCTTGTTCAAAGATGGCAAGGCCGTCGATCGCCAGGTGGGACTGGTCCCCAAGGACAAGCTGGTCTCGCTGCTCAATAACCACGCTGACAAAAGCGCGAAGCTCGCCTGAGCTCCGATTTCGCCTGAGCGTGGGCCGCGGCTGACGCTCGGGCAGACCTGACACAAGCGACCGGATCGAGCCGATGGATCGGCTCGGCCGAAGTCGCCGGTTCGAGTGGGCCGGAATCAAGCTGGCCCATTCGACCGCATGCCAAAGCTCGCCCGGGGAAAGGATTCCCAACATGAGCGATCCTGTTCGCAATCCACGCGACCGGAATTCGCCTCCCCTGCCGGCGGGCCCCACGACTTCGTTCTTGCGCCGCATTGCCGGGCAGCTGCTGGACTCGAAGCAACCGCCGGGCGCCGCGGACGGAACTCCCGCAGAAGTTACCCAACGCCGCATCGATCGCGCGCACTTGGCGGTGCCCCTTGCCCGCGAGGAAGCAGCACCCCCGCCCACGATCGCGCCGGCCGCTGTAACTGGGGCCGACTCGACACCTTCCAAAGATCGGTCGGGCGCGGCAGCGCGGGAGACGCCGGCGGCTCCTTTTTCGCGTCGCGAAGAGGAAGTGCTGCGCCAAACCGGCCAGATCGCCGCTCACTTGCGGACCGACCGCCAGGATCTGGAGCGTCGCGAGTCGGCCTTGCACGAGCAACATGCGCTCTTGGATCAGGAATGGCGCACCGCCCGCATGTGGGTGCAGGAATTCGAAGAGGAGATGCTCAAGCGGCAGGTCGAATGCAAGGCCCGCGAGGAGGCCCTCAACGAAAAGATCGGCGCCTGCGAGTCGCTCGTCAGTGATTTGGAAGAGCAGGAGCGGCTCGTCCTGGGTCTCCGCGATCAGATGTCGTCGGAGCGGTCTGGCCTGCGGTCCATGGTCGAACGGGAGCTCGAGGTCGAGCGGATTGCGATCCAGCAGACTCAGCAGGCTCTCGACGAAGAACGCCATGCCCTGGCGGAAGAAATCGAAAAACGCCGCCGCGAGCGGGAAGAGATGGTCCGATCGCTGCAGGCCCAGCTGACCAACGAGCGGAACGCGCAGCGAGCACAACTCGACACGCAGGCGGCGGCCGAACGAGCCGCGTTCGAGGCGGAAAAGGCCGCCTGGGACCGACGGCGAAGCCAGGAGGACGAGGAGCTCTCCAAGCGGCGCGAAGTCTCGCAGTCGGCTTCCGAGCGCGCCCAGGAAGAAATGCACGCGGTGCGACGTCGGGAATTCGACGACCTCCGCCGCGAACGCGAAGCGTTCGAAGCCCAGGATCTGGCCGCCCGCCAATCGCTGGCGGCCGATCGCGAGAAGCTCGAAACCGATCGGCGGCGGTTCTCCGATGAACTGGGCGAGCTCAAACGAATTCAGCTCGAGGAGATCGATCGCGAGCGAGCCGCCGTGCGGGATGAGATCGAAACGTCCCGACGCGATTTAGATAGCGTTCGTTCTCGCATCGAAGAGGACCTGAAGCAGCGCGTCGACGCACGCGAGCAGAACCTGCGCGAGGAGCAGCGAAAGCTCGAAGAGCAGCACCGCGAGCAGCTGGGTCGCCTCGAACAGGAACGCAACCTGCTCGAGAGCCGCCTTCGCTTCCAGCAGGAGCATCTGCAAAAAGCGCGTCAGGAAGTCGAGGCGGCGCAGAACGAGTTGCGACGCCAGCACCAGTCCGATCGGACCGATCTCGAAGCGCGGGAAGCCGCCTGTCGGCTGCGCTTCGAGCAGGTGGCGCACGTGCGGGCGCTGATCGAAGAGCGCGAACAGTCGCTGGACCGCGAACATTCTCTCAAGTCCGATCAGCACCAAGGGCGCGAAGCCGACCTGGCCGGTCGCGAAGAAGAATTCACGCGCGAGCGCGATGCGTGGGTTGAGCTTCGACAGGAACGGGAAGCTGAACTCGAGCGACGGGAGACCGCGGTAGCCGCCGAAAGCGACCGCCTCGACAAGCGTCGAGAGCGGCTCGAGGGCCTGCGGACGGAATTGGAAGAGACGCACCGGGCCACGCTCGAAATGCGAATGGCCATCGAAGAGGTCTGGGCCCAGTTCTCCGAGGCGGCCGGGGGCGAAACGGCCAAGCGTCGCCTTGCCGAAACACAACGCCGCCTGCAGGACGATACGCAGCAGGCGCGCGAGACCGTCGAGCGCGAACGGAGGGAACTGGCCCTGCTGCAGTCGGCCATCCAAGCCCAGCGGTACGAACTGGCGAAAGAAAGCCAGGAAGCGGCCGTGGCGGCCAAGGAGCGGCGCGAAGAGTTCGATCGCCGCAGCCGAGCGCTTGCCGAAAACGCCGGCGGACTGCGAACTCGCGAAGAGCAGATCCACTCGCTCCGCGAGCAGTGGATCAGCGAGAAGATCGAAGTCGAGCGCATCATCCGCGGTCTGTTGGTGCAGCTGGGTCAGCAGTCCGTTCAGGACCCGGTGGCCGAGCCGGCAAAGCCCGCCGCGAACGACGCGAGCCGCGCGGCCTGAGACCGGGCGATCCGTACGCTGCAGACCTAACGCGCAGGCCCGGCAGTTGGCCGCCAGTAGACCAGGGCGCCGGCCGCATCCTTCACGAGTTCAAGAAGTCAGCCCGGGATTGCGCCACGCCGAGATCGCCCGGCGAAGCATAACTTCAGCCCGGTCGCGACGCTCAACCCGCCATCGTGAACAGGGCCAGTCTCGCGGAATCGCCGACGTGCTGACCAGCCGAACGATTCGCAAGCGGGACGCCCTTAGAACCGCAGGCCGCCCTGCACGATCACGCCGCTCGTGACCTGGAACCCTTGTGGGGAGTTGGCGAAGTCGACGTCGCGGTGAAAAATCCAACCGCCCTCGAAGAAGTAGTCGAACTCGCCCCGGTCCTTGTTGACGCCCAGAACCGCCCGCCAGTCGGTGAATTGGACCTGGTCGCGCTGGCCCAGCACCGGGTTGTAGATTTGGTACGCCTCAGAGTGATATTCGACGCGGCCGTAGAGCATCGTCTTGAAGCCCCACTCGTCCCAGAGGAACGTGGCCACACGAAACTGCGGAAAGACCAGGTCGAACTGCCAGTACCGGTTCGGCCGGTAAATGGCACCGACCCAGGGGAGCACCTGCACATTGATCCGGTCCCACTCGAAGATACCCAACACAAACGTCAGGTCGGGTTGCGGTGAGTAGAGGAAGGCGGCCCGTGCGTCCCAGTTGTACGCTTGCTTGGTGAGGCTCTTCTGGAAATCGCTGTCGATTGACGGATTAAAGCCGACGACGGCGTTCCATTCGCTCGGCAGGTTGGTCTTCAATTCGAAGTCCCAGCCGATGCGGTCGAGGGCCCCGGGCAGATTTGTCGGCGGAATGCCCTGCGGGCTCGACGGTCCTTCGAGCAATCGCAGGTCGTACTGTTGCGTGAATGAAAAGATGAGCGGAGCCGGAGCGAGCGGCATGACGTACTTCCAGGCCAGGTCAAACGTCTGCTCGGCGAAGTGGCCCCATCCGTTGTTCGTGGCCGAAAAGGGCATGCCGCCAAACTGATATTGCTGCACCCAGCCCGCGCGATTTGGCAGCGGACCCTGGGGCGTCGTGGGCACCATCGTGACGTCGGGCGTCTGCGAAGGAATCGAAAGGCCGCAGTTTGGCCCGATCATTCCACCCGGCGGAACGGCCATTCCCATCGCCGGCACGCCCATCACAGGGGCTGGATAACCTGGCGGCGCATAAGCCGGCGCTCCTCCGCCGCACGTGGGACAACCGCCGGGCCCCGGTTGGGCCATCAGCGGCGGCTGATATCCGGCACCTGCCGGGCTTCCATCCGGTCCCAGGACGACGGGCGGAGCCATCGCGCCACCTTGCGCCATCGCGGAGACAGGCACAACCGCGTCGACGGATTGTTCCAGGGGCGAACCGACAAATGGAGCCGGCGCGGCCAGCGGCATTCCGTCAACAGGAGCAACGGCGCCAACAGGGATGGGGCCAACGGGGAAGGGACCGTCATCGGCGAGCAGGGAGCCGGCCGAAACGACGAGGACGCAGACGATGAGCTGGAGTTTCACGTCGTGGACCTGTCTTGCGGGAACGGGATTTGACGAGTCGTCTGATGGGACTTGCGAACGATTCAATTCGCCGAATTCCGAGTCGGTGGCCCGCCTGCGGAGTTGCGTGAAATTGAATTGAGCCGGAGAGGGCGGTTTCGAGTTTGAGAAATGAGGGGCGAAATCTCGCCGATGATCGCCAAAGCGTCAACCTCAACTCAGCCCAAATTGAGGTCGAAACGGGCAGAAATCGCCGAATTCCTGCCGGCGTGCAAGTTCTTGGACGCAAAACCGCTGGCGAAGCCGAATTTTGGTCAAGAATCGGCCGCCAAATGGCTTGATGCGGCGCAGTGCGCGGCGGCGATAAAGCGCGCCGTCTGGCAAAGCGCGGCGAGCGGCGAAACCCAGCGATCGCCGCCGATATGGGGCGATCCGGGTGCCAAAACGCTGGTGGTGGGCAGCGCGAACGGAGGCGTCAGCCACAGACGCGGACGCGTGCCGAGCGAGGCGCAAAAAGACGCGGACGAGCGACCGGACCGGCTCCAGCGAGCCGGCCCGACTCGAGCACGCGTTATTTGTGGTAGCCCAGGCCGGCAATCACGTCGTACAGCTCCTCGAACGTGATGAACCGGCGGCGATGCCGCAGCTTGTACTGGTCGATGGCCAGCGCCATCTCGTTGACTTCCTGGCGCGACGAGTCGTACGCGTTGGAGAACTGGCGGCGTTCCGCCCCGTCGCCCCACGGCGTAGCAGCAGTTCCCCGGCGATCGACGAAGGGAGCCGGCTTTTGTTCGAGTCCCAATTCCATTTACGATACCCCTAAAGCGTGACCGTGCGACGGAGATCGTCACGGCGATCGCGGTCGACACCGCCCAGCGGCACGCCTTCAGTCCGAACGATCCGGCGAACGCCAGTAGCATGTGTCGGCAAGCGGTCGTCAAAATTTAGCCCCGAATCACCCTACGGGCAAATTCTTTCCAAGCGGCAAATGCCGCACGGAAATTGCCTTCGTCCGTCCCCGAGCAAAAAGCCGATTATGCCGGATCGACGGCCTGTGCTCGCCGCTCCGTTCCCAACGGCAACGGCTCGAACCATGGACCGGAAGTTGCCCGCTTGTGTCCCGAGTTTCGCCCATGACTGAGCCAATCGCGATTCTTGGCAGCGGCGGCATGGCCACAGCCTGTGCCGTCTTGCTCTCCGAGCGATCGGGGTGCGACGTGCGGATCTGGACGCGCACGCCCGAGCGCGCGGCCGAACTGCTCCGCGACGGAGAAAACCGCAAGCTGCTTCCCGGAGTGCCCCTTCCCGCCGGCACTCGGATCACGAGCGATATTGCCCAAGTCGTCGACAGAGCCGAACTGGTCGTCGCCGCTATTCCCACGCGATATCTCCGCGACACGCTCAGCCCGCTGGCCGGCAGCATTCCGGCGGGATTGCCCGTCGTCAGCGTGGCGAAGGGGCTGGAGATCGGCACGCTGATGCGACCCAGCGAGATCATCGTCGACGTGCTCAGTCCCCGCCCCGTGGCCGCGCTCGGCGGCCCGAGCCATGCCGAGGAGATCGCCCGCCGTCTGCCCGCCGGCGTGGTGGCTGCCTCCGCGGACCGGCATCTGGCCGAACGGGTGCAGACGCTCTTCAGCACCGCTCGCTTCCGCGTGTACACCAATGGTGACATCGTCGGCGTTGAGCTAGCCGGCGCGATCAAGAACGTGATCGCCATCGCGGCCGGCATTTGCGATGGACTGGGCTTTGGCGACAACGCCAAGAGCGGACTCGTCACGCGGGGCCTCGTCGAGATGATCCGCTTCGGCACGGCCCTCGGAGCCGAGGCGGAAACGTTCAACGGCCTCGCCGGCCTGGGCGATCTCGTCACCACCTGCTTTTCGCGGCACAGCCGCAACCGGCACGTCGGCGAATGCCTCGGCCGGGGACAAAACCTCGAGCAAATCGTCGCGGAAATGAACGGCGTTGCCGAAGGCATCACGACCACGCGCAGCATCGCCGAACTGGCCGAGCAGCGCGCGATCGAAATGCCGATCGCCGCCGAAGTCTACGCGGTGCTGTTCGAGCAAAAGTCGCCGGCCGAAGCCACCGCCTCCTTGATGATGCGTCCACCAAAGGACGAGCGGCAGGGGCCTGCCCCTGCACCCGGGGGCGGTTGAGAGTCGGTTCCGTCCATCGCGTTTCGCCGCGGCACGCGTCTTGGCGAGGGACCGGACTGGACGAACTGCGACTCATACGAGCAGGTGCCATAACGGCGGGCCGAGGATGCAGAGGCCGACCGCCACCGAGCCGATGGCCAGCATCAACACCGCGCCGGCGGCCGCGTCCTTGGCGATGCGGGCCGATTCGCTCGGGCCGGGGCAGAATGCGTCGACCAACGTTTCGACGGCCGTGTTGGCGATTTCGGCGGCGAGCACGGCCGTCGACGTCAGCAGCAAGACGGCCCAGTCGCAGGGGGAGACTTTCAGGCCGGCCGCCAGAGCCAGCACGACCACACCGACCACGAGCTGAATCCTCGCGTTGCGCTGCGTCCACAGGACATGCCCGATCCCGTTGAACGCGTCGCGAAAGCTGGCTGCCAGTGATCGCCGCTGCATGCTG
This sequence comes from uncultured Planctomycetaceae bacterium, assembly GCA_963800135.1. Lineage (GTDB taxonomy): Bacteria > Planctomycetota > Planctomycetia > Planctomycetales > Planctomycetaceae > DASPSM01. Next base: position 295,006 of record CAWCZR010000006.1, read on the forward strand.
GGCGTCCTCATCGTCAAAAAGTCGTGAGCTGTTGGGATGGTGGGTTGTTGCACCGGGTCGCCCGAGCGCGCCGATCGCATGTGGTCGCAAACCCTTTCGACCGCGCATTCATCGTCGAATTGTTCGCGCCCGAATTTGTCCGGACTGGGCCGACGACTATCATAGTGGAACCGAGCGCCCGGGTGATGGAGCGTCAGCCGCGGCACAACTTTGATGAGGCACGTGCCACGATGAGGCACGTGCCACCAGCACCCGAGAGACTATGTCCGATTCGTTGGCCATCCAGACGCACGAGCTGTCGAAAACGTACCGGGACGGCTGGTTTGGCAGGCGCCGCGTGCCGGCGCTCCAGGGCGTCAGTCTCAGCGTCAACCGGGGCGAAATCTTCGGGCTGCTGGGGCCCAACGGCGCGGGCAAGACGACGCTGATCAAGATCCTGCTCGGACTCGTACACAAGTCGGGCGGGCAGGCCGAGATGCTGGGCCGGCCCGCCGGGCATCGGGCGACGCGGCGGAAGATCGGCTATCTGCCCGAACACCATCGCATTCCCCATCACCTCACCGGCAATACCGCGCTCGAGTATTACGGCGGCCTGAGCAATGTGCCGCTCGGAGAAATCCGCCGTCTGCGACCCAAGCTGCTGGAAATGGTCGGGCTGGGACGCTGGGGCAAGACGCTCGTGCGGAAATATTCCAAGGGCATGGCGCAGCGGTTGGGTCTCGCGCAGGCCATGCTGCACAATCCCGATTTGCTGATCCTCGACGAGCCGACCGACGGCGTCGATCCGGTGGGTCGGGCCGAGATTCGCGAAGTCCTCGCCCGGCTCAAGAGCGAGGGCAAAACGATCTTTCTCAACAGTCACCTGCTGCAAGAAGTCGAGCTGGTCTGCGATCGGGTGGCCATCCTCGGCCGCGGCAAGCTCCGACGCATGGACACAGTCGACGCGCTGCGGCACAACACCTCGACCGACGTTGTGCTCACGCTGCGGGCCGACGAACCGCGGGTGCGCCGCCTGCTCAACGGACGCACGGTGCTGGCGGCCCAGCCGGTGGATGCCGACCATTTGCGGATCACGGTCGAGGCCCGCGATCAAGGAGAGTTGGATCATTGGATCGATCTCTTGCGACAGGGTGGCATCAGCATCGCGGCCGTCGGCCGGCGGCAACTGACCCTCGAGCAAGTGTTTCTCGACCTGGTGCTCAACGACGACGGCAAAGAGAACGGGAAAAACGAACCGGCGGTTGACGGCAAGGACATCCACGTCTCATGAGACCCTACCTCGCCGTCTTCAAAGACTCGTTTCGCGAGGCGTTCGCTTCGCGGATCCTTTGGCTGATCACCGGACTGATCACGCTGGTCCTATTTGTCGGCCTGGCGCCTTTCGCGCTTCGCGAAGAGACGGCCTACCGCTTTCAGCGCAACGAATTCCGCAACGGCCCCGAGTTCTTGCAATTCCTGGCGTCGCAGGAAACGAAGAAGGCACCGTCGGCCGCTCACAAGATCTGGTCGCGGTTGGACGAATCGCTGCGCCGCGAGTTGCACGTCGTCAGCCCGACGAACATCAACCGGCAGCTCGAAGTGCTCCGCGACGTCCGGGGCGAGTTCAACGGCATGGTCGACAAACAGGATCTCTACGATCCCAAGCTGTGGCCGACCGGCAGTCTGACCGGCGAAGGTCAAAAGCTGGCGGAACGCGGCTGGGACAACCTCTCGACCGATGAGCAGCGTCGCTTCAATCGCCTGCTGATCGATGCGGCCTTCCCCGAATATCTTCTGCCCGCCCCGGGTCGCAACCTGTACGCCGAGTGGTTTGGTTATCGGCTGGGGGCGCCGCTCCCCTTCGAGCCCAAGCAGCTCACGCTGTTGGTGAATTATGCGCTCTCGTTGCTGATGACGTTTCTGGCCGGCATTCTGGGCGTGCTGATTGCCATTCTGGTGACGGCGCCGATGGTGCCGCAGACGTTCGAGCCGGGGGCCATCGATCTGTTGCTGAGCAAGCCGGTCTCGCGTTCGCTCTTGTTTCTCACCAAGTTCTTCGGCGCGTCGACATTCATTCTGCTGAATTCGATCTACTTGATCGGCGGGATGTGGCTGATCGCCGGGCTGCGGTTCGACATCTGGAGCGGCAAGCTCCTGCTGTGCGTGCCGGTGTTTCTGTTCCTGTTCGTGATTTACTACTCGGTCTCCGCCCTCACGGGGGTGATCTGGCGCAACGCCATCGTGTCGGTCTGTTGCACGGCCCTCTTCTGGGGCGTCTGCTTCACGGTGGGCACGGCAAAGCGTGTGGCCGAGGAGACGTTTCTCGATCCGATCCGCGTCTCGAACATTATTCCGGCCGGCGAAAAGCTGCTGACGGTCAACCGCTCCGGGCAGACGTTCGAATGGGCCAACGATCATCAGGCGTGGGACGAGGTCTTCCGCGGCCGCGATGAAGGGAGCGCCCGCCTCTTCTTTCGCCCATCGCTGCTCGGCCCGGTCTACGATCCGCTTCACAATCGCATCGTGGCCGTCGAATCGGCCCGCACACGCTTCGAGATGTTCGGCGGCTCGGGCAAGCTCTTGATCGGCGAACGCAACCAGGAATGGCGCCGCATGGAGAATGCCGTCACTCCCAGCAATCCGCAGGCCCTGTTGATCGATCCCAAAGGGCAGATCCTCGTCATCAGCCTGACCGGCATCTTCCGCTTTCAGGGGGATGCGGCTCACGAGCATCGGCCGTTCAAAGTGTTCGGCGTCGACATCTCTCCGCAGGACAGCGGCAAGTTCGAGAAGATCGGCCCCACGCCCGAACAAAAATGGCACAAACCGTTCACGGCGGCTATCAATCATCAGGATGGGCGATTGGCTATCTTCTCGCATGGCACGCTCAGTCTGTTCACACCCGACGCCGCCGGCCACTACACGCTCACGCGCGACGCCGACATCGACACCGAAAAAGGGGCCCTCCTCGACTTCGTCGGCAATCGCATTGCCCTGGCGACGGGCGACGGACATGTCCGCATCCACGACGCGGCCTCGCTCAACGAAGAACTCGATCTCACGCCGCGCGGCACAGCCAAGCCGCGGAAGCTCGCCGCCTCGCCCGACGGTCGCCGTCTGGGCGTGCTGTTCGACGACGGCCACGTCTGGCTGTACGACGTCGAACAGCGGCAGCCGCTGCGTCCGCGGATCGGTAGCCAGGGGGACATCACCGCCATCACCTTCTCGCCGGAAAACCGGCTGCTCGTTGCCGACGGGTTCGGCCGCGTGAACGCCTATCGGCTCGACCCGTTCGACCGGGGCAACGCCTATCTGCCGCCGATGGACACACTGCAAATCCTTTATCGATTCGTCGTGACGCCGCTGTACACGATCTTTCCCAAGCCCGGCGAGTTGAACGACGTCGTCACGTACCTGGTGGCGGGGGACCCGATCGAGCTGTTCGAGCAGGCGCGGGGCCGCGCGAAGAGCTGAACCGCGAGGAGCGCCCACCGGTCAAGATCTGGCCGCCGATTATCAGCAACGTGATCTTCCTGGCGGTGGTGCTGACCATCACCTGCGTCTACATCGAGCGCCGGGATTTCTGAGTCCCGTCCCGTCTTTCCCCCCTCTCCCGTCCGCTTCGGATGGACTTCGGCGAGCTCCCTTCGGGTCTGACTTCGGCGAGCTCAGTCGAGTCGAGCCGGAGAGGGTCGGGGTGAGGGCAATTCAATCCCGTCACAATATTCCTGTCCCGTCCGGATTCGGCTGTTTGTCCCGGGTGAAACAACTTGTCCCGTCCCGCTCCCCCCTAGTCGGCGGCAGGCACAGCCTGTCCTCCCGGAGCTGAGTCACGTCCCGGAATCGGCGGTTTGTCCCCCTTGAGACAACTTGTCCCGTCCCCAGCAGTCAGAAGTTCTGATCTTCCTTGGTGCCTTCGTGGCTTTGTGGTGAAAAATCGTCCCCGGGCGAATCAATCCCGTCCCAATGTTCGCGTCCCGTCCCGTCTGCACTTCATCGGCCCGTTCGCGCGCAGGACAAACGCTGACCATTCCGCCCCCCGCCAGTCGGCTGCGCTGAGAGATCCAGCGCCCATCGTGACGCGCCGAGCCAGCGGGCGTGGAGATCAAGTTTCTATGGGCGCAGAAACAAGTCGGAAGATTTTCCAGAACGCCGGAAGGGGGCCAGAGGCCAGTCGCCCTGCGATCATTCGAGGCTGGACGGCGGGTCGCGGAGGAGGACAGCTTCCCAGCGGGCGTAGTATCGCTCGCTGCTGAAGCGCTCGACAACCTGCACCGCCTCTCGTCCTAACTGGTGGCGGAGTTGTTCGTCACTCATCAGCCGGCGGAGGGCCGTGGTCAAGGCGGGGACATCTCCCAGCGGAACGAGCAAGCCGTCGACTTCGTTGCGGATGATGTCCGCCGGGCCGGAGGGACAATCGACGGCGACGGCCGGCAAGCCGAGCGCCATCGCCTCGAGCAGCGCGTTGGGGAAGCCTTCGAACCGGGACGAGAGCACAAACGCATCGCAGTCACCCAGCACGGCGTTTGGATCGGCAACCCAGCCGAGCAGCCGCACGCGACCCTCGAGCCCGCGCAACTGGATCTGTTCCTCGAGGTGCTGCCGCTCCGGACCTTCGCCCAGGATCACGAGCGACCAATCCGGCCGACTCGCGGCAGCCTGCGCGAACGCATCGATCAGCAGGTCGAATCCCTTTTGCGGAGCGAGGCGGCCCATCGCGGCCAGTTGGAGCGTGCCGCCAGCGAACCGGCGTGAATCGCCCCTCGGGCCGGCAGCGTTCGCCGCGTCGATGGCGTTTGGAATCACATAGATCGGCCGGCCGCGCATCACCGCTTCGAGATGTCGCCGCGCGGCATGCGTCTGGACGACCAGCGCTCGTGCCGACGGATAAGCGCGACGACGAAACCACGACCAGCTCCGGCCGAGCGGCTGCTGTGACGGGTCGATGCGTTCGGAGACGACCGTGTCGACGCCGAGCGGCCGGCACGCCAACAGCGTCACGACGTTCATCCGGTCGGTGAAGCTGATTACGGTGTCGGGCTGCGACTGGCGAATGGCGTCCTCAACCGGCGCACACGGCGCCAATTGTTGAGGAGCGCGGCGAACGCTCCGGCCGACTCTCCCATCAGGTCAAGCGCGATCCGCGTGACGGCCGGATCGAGGGGATACGTGTCGCAAGCCGTCCCGGAGAGCGTGATGACGGAGACGGTGTCGCCGCAGGCTGCCCAGTGGTTGGCCATCCGCGAGACGACCCGCTCTGCCCCGCCGAGTGCGAGCGACGGGGAGACGAGCGTCAGCCGCCGGCCCATGAGGGCGTTCCCGTTGGCGAGGGGCTGGCGAACGGCGTGAGAATCAGTCGCGTCATCTCGGGCGGGCAATTGAAGCGAATGGGCCGCCGGCCCGACAGCCCGCGTGACACGTACAAGAGCGTCGGATCATCCCAAAACGCTCCGCCCGCGTAGCGCACGCCGTGGCGGCTCGGGCTGAAGACGGGACCGATCACCGGCAGCACGATCTGTCCGCCGTGGTTGTGTCCGGCCAGCATCAAGTCGACGCGATTCCGCCGCGCCCACTCGAGATGGTCGGGCGTGTGGCTCAGCAGCATGCGAAATGCGTCGCTGGGCGGCGCGAACTGTGGCTGCCGGCCCATCCACGGACGTTCCGTGCCGCCGATCTCGAGCGTTTGGCCGCGGTGCTCGACGCGGATCACCTTTCCCGCGACGTTGTGCCAGCCGCACCGCTCAAACTCGGCCCGAATTTTATCGGCCCCGTAGAACCAGTCGTGATTACCCAGGACGAAGTAACAACCGAGGGGCGCTTTGAGGCGGCCGATCGTCGCCGCGAGCCAGGGCAAGAGGTCGATGTCGTCGAGCAAGTCGCCGGTGAAGACGAGGAGGTCGGTCGGAGTTTGCTCGGCTAGTCGGACAATTTCTTCAAAGAACGGGCGCTCGATCTTGCCGGTGAAATGCGTGTCGGTCAGGTGCAGGATCGATAGCTCGTTCCACGCAGCCGGCACGCGCGGCAGAGCGTAGCGTTTGTCTGACACTTGCACCCGAAAGATTTGGTTCTGGGGGAGCCGCGCGAACAGGCGGACGAGGCCGTGCCCGACCGGCAGATAGCCGAGCGTCTGGGCGACGTCGACGGTCCGCGAGTGATTGGAAAGCTGAAGTGTCGGCGGCCGCAACGCCCACCAGCGGAGCACGGCGATCACCAGCCCGACGCAGCCGCACGCACAGAGTGAAAAGTAGACGAGCCAGCCGGTCGGCAGGTCACTCCAGCGTCCGCCGCGCAAGAGCCCGGCGCCTCCCAGCCCGACGGCGAAAATCGCCACGATCGGAAAGGCGGCGATCACCAGATCCTCGAGCATCCGCAACCCGCGCAGCACGCGCTTGGGAAACGGCAGCGACTCGATGCGGTTGATCACGGTGACCAAGAGCTCGGTATGGCCGACCGTCAACAGCATCAAGAAAAGGAGGTTGAGCCAATTCATTCGCAGGTCGATTTCTTGCCGCTCGGCATGGCGATCGTCGACGGCCAAACCGCTAATTGTAGACGGTGCCAGTGGGCCTGAGAATGCGGGTCGCCGGGCGTTGCGTTTGACCTTCCAGGCCACGCATGTCAAAAGGGAAGAAAGTCGCTTTGCGCGCTCGACCCTCCCCGCGGGCCGTTTCGCCCTCCTACCGCGCGGACACACAGCATGGACCGCCCCCCTCAATCCGCCTCGCCGGAATCGGCCGTCGCTCCGTACCCCGGCTCGCGAGAGATGCCGCGTTGGAACGTCGGCAAACTCCCCGACGCGCCGCACTTCACGTCGCGAAATTGGTTCTCGATGCTCGGACCGGGGCTCCTGGCCGGTGGGGCGGCGATCGGCGGCGGCGAATGGCTGATGGGACCGGCCGTCACCGCGCGGTTCGGCGGCAGCCTGTTGTGGCTAGCCACGCTGAGCATCGTCGGGCAGGTCATCTATAACATCGAGATCTCCCGCTACACGCTGTACTCGGGCGAGCCGATCTTCACCGGCAAGTTTCGCACGCTGCCGGGGCCGCAGTTCTGGGTGATCGTGTACCTGCTCCTCGATTTCGGCTCGGTCTTCCCGTATCTGGCCGCCAACGCGGCCACGCCGCTCGCGGCCGTCATTCTCGGGAGAATTCCCGATGTGGACCACGGCTCGGCCACGCTGCACCTGCTGGGGTTCACGGCCGCGTTCACCCACAAGCAAATGATCCGGGGACTGGCGTACGCCATCTTTCTAGCCTCGCTGTTGCCGCTGATCTTCGGCGGCAAAATCTACAACGCGCTCAAGGCCATCATGACCTTCAAGATCGTGGCGGTGATGGGCTTTCTGATCGTGCTGGCGATCTTTCAATCGCACTGGAAGACGTGGGCCGAAATCTCGAGCGGCTTTTTCAAGTTCGGCAGCGTGCCGATCCACTCGGTCGAAGAGCCGGAAGGCGACAAAGCTCCCGTCGCGGTAAATGACAAGGAAAGCGACGCCATCCCGCCCGGCGCCGAAACGCGAAACGCGTTCGTCTCACTCTGGGAGACCGGCGAGCTGCCGCACGTCGACTGGGCGATGATCGCCTTTCTTTCGGCCCTTGTGGCCATCTCGGGCAACGGAGGCCTGTCCAACACGCCGATCAGCAATTACACGCGCGACCAGGGCTGGGGCATGGGGGCCCACGTCGGCGCGATTCCCAGCGTGTTCGGCGGGCAGAATATCCAGCTCTCCCACGTGGGCACGGTGTTCCTGGTCGACGACGAGTCGTTGCCCCGCTGGAAGCGCTGGTATCGCCACGTCGTCCGCGACCAGACGGCCGTCTGGATGCCGGCCTGCTTTTTCGGCCTCGCGCTTCCCAGCATGCTGTCGGTCGAGTTTCTCAAGCGGGGCCAGGTGATGTCGAGCGGCTGGGTGGCTGCCGGCTTCACGGCCGGGGCCGTCCGCGACCGGGTGGCGACGTCGATGGGCAGCCCCGCCTGGGGCCACTTCGTCTGGTACATGACGCTCTTCTGCGGATTCCTGGTGCTGGCGCCCACGATGGCGACGGCGGCCGACGGCGTCGTCCGCCGCTGGGTCGACGTCTTCTGGACGTCGAGCAAAACGCTGCGGGCCATGGACCCGGGATCAATCCGTTACGTCTACTTCGGCACACTCACCGTGTTGTCGGCGTTCAGCCTGGTCATGCTCTCGTTCAACGAACCGACACGACTCTTGCTCTTGGCCGGCATGGTCTACAACTTCGCCTTCGGCTTCAGTTGCTTCCACACGGTGGTCGTCAACTCGCTGCTGTTGCCCAAGGAGCTGCGGCCCAGTTGGGTGATCCGCATCGCGATGGTCTGCTTTGGCACGTTTTTCATCGCGGTGGGGACGATGGCGACGCTGCACGACCTGGGCTACATCTGACCGGCCGGTCGGCACCAGACTCGATCGACCGTCAGTGCGCGTGCTCGAGGTTGGCCAGCAGGGCTTCCGCCACGGCCTCGGCCAAGAGGTCGTTCCCCTTCTGGTTGTAGTGGCAGCACGCGTCGACGTAGATCGGATCGGCGAAGGCGGCGAAGAGCCGCGTCAGGTCGTGAAAGTCGACGCCGTCGGCCCGCAACTTTTCCCCGGCACGCAACAGCTCGGGATAGCCCCCTTTCACGCCGCTCGCATAGCAGTTGTCATCATGATAGGCGACGCTCATTTCGAGCGGGCCGAGGGACTTCGAGTTGGGCACGTATTGATTGGGCTGCAACACGTGCACGTAGGCAATGTGATTGGCGCGACACAGATAATTGAGCTGCCGCGAGCCGTTGGCCCACAGCTCGGCAAGTTGGGGATACCTCTCCCTCTCGCTGTGATAAAGCTGCGGGGGCCCAGCCGTGGCAAAGGCGCGACCCTGCTCCCGTTCCTTGGCGAAGACGACATTGGCCAGCACCAGAAGTTTTTTGGCCAGGTAGCTGTCGCGAATTTTCCAGAGCAGGTTCCGCGTCGGCGACCAGTGGAGCGGGGAATCGAGCATCGCGCGGGCCGCTTCCTGCCGTAGCGCCCGCAGCTCCAGCAACCGATACGCCTCCGCGCTGTGCCGCGGATCGACGAGGTTGATCGTCAGCGTGTTCCAGAGTCGGGGGTAAGCCGCAAAGATGTCGTCCTGGTTCTCGCACGTCGGCAAGGCCACTTCGTTGAAGCCGTCGATGTTGACCAGCCCATCGAGCTGGCCGCCGAGCGCGAGGACGTAGTTAAGCGTCATCAGCTGCTGCGGCTCTTTGAAGCCCGCGAACGACAGTCGCACGATGTCGATGGTCACGCCTTGGAATCGCTCGCTCTGCTTGAGCCGGCGGGTGAGCGCGTCGGCCCCGCGGAAGCTGAATTGCTGCGCGACCGAACCGCCGATGATGCCCAACAGAAAGTGGCCCGGCGCCCGCTTCCGCAACGTGGGACCCAGGTCGGCAAAGCCCATCTCGTTGATCGGCTCCAGGTGATCGCCGACCTCGGCCTGGGAGTGAGTCTGCGGATTGAGAACCCAACCCACGTAGGGATGGACGACCTCGGGCCGATCGAGCGCCACGGATGCGTGGGCCAACTGCTCCTGATCGTCGTGCAGGTCGGCGAAGGAAACTTGCGGGTCGGCGACGCGGAGCCCTACCCACGAGATCAGCTCCAGCAGGGGCAGCAGTACGACGAGGAGCGCCAGCCGATAGAACCAGAGCCTTTTGCCGGCTGGCCCGCGTCGCGGCGGCTGCGCGGGGCGGGCCCCCAGGGAGGCAGTCGAAGTTGTCGAAGCACTCACGCAAACAAATCCTGTCCGGAGGATCGCGGCGCCGAAAGATCCCCGGGCATCGAGGGCGAATCGATCCAAATGCTAGAATTTTGATCTTAGCGGCCGACCCCCGCGGATTTCAAAGGACTCCGCCACAGCGATTCTTGGGGGTCGCCGGATCGCTTCTTGACTGGCCGCCGAGCCGCACAGTAGTCTGCCCGCATCATGCCGGCACGCTACCCGGTCTTTGTCAAACGGGATCTCGACGGGTTTTTCGGCCTGTTCGTCGACAACCTCGTGCAGTTGCTGTTGATCGTGCAACTCTGCGCGGACTGCGGCATCGGCGGCGGTTCGTCGCTGATGCTCTCGTACATCCTGCCGGGAGCGGCGATCAGCATTCTGATCGGCAACGTCTACTACGCCGTGCAGGCCCATTTTGTCGCCCGCGCCACGGGCCGCAGCGATGTCACCGCCCTTCCCTTCGGCATCAATACGCCGTCGCTGTTGATCTACATCTACTTCGTGATGAAGCCCGTCTTCGAACGGACCAACAGCGGGGAGACGGCCTGGCTGGCGGGAATGGTGGCCTGCCTGGGGAGCGGACTGATCGAGTTCTTTGGTGCGTTCGTGGCGGAGCCGATCCGTCGCCGCACGCCGCGGGCCGCCCTGCTCTCGACGCTGGCAGGCATCGCCATCGGCTTTATCGCAATGAAATTCACGCTCGAAATCTTTCAGCGGCCCCTCGTCGGCATGCTTCCCTTGGCGCTGATCCTGATCACTTATTTTTCGCGCGTCGGTTTTCCGCTGGGACTGCCGGGCGGACTGGTTGCCATCGCCAGCGGCACGCTCTGCGCTGGCTGCTGCCCCGCGTGCTGCCGGAGTCGCTGGCCGGACCGGCGATGAGCGCGAGTGCCGTCAGCTCCGCCTGGGCCGAGCGCGGCCTGCACTATCCGCACTTCGCTGGCGTGCCGCTGTGGAACTTTCTCAAAGAGATCGCCAACAACCCGCACGAGTGGCTGGGATTTGTGTCGGTGATCATTCCGATGGGCCTGTTCAACGTGTTGGGCAGTCTGCAAAACATCGAATCGGCCGAGGCGGCGGGCGACCGCTTTCCGACGGCCGCTTCGCTCTCGGTGAACGGCATCGCCACCATCGCGGCGTCGCTGTTTGGCAGCTGCTTTCCCACGACGATTTATATAGGGCATCCCGGCTGGAAGGCCCTCGGCGCGCGGGCCGGCTACTCGACCTTGAACGGCCTGGTGATCACGCTGATCTGCCTCACCGGCACCGTGAGCCTGATTCGCAGCGTGATCCCCATCGAGGCGGGCATGCCGATCGTGCTCTGGATCGGCGTGATCATCACGGCCCAGGCGTTTCAAACAACGCCGCGCGACCACGCGCCAGCCGTTGCCGTCGGCCTGTTTCCGGCGATTGCCGCGTGGGGCCTGACCGTCGTGCAAGGGGCGTTTATTATGGTGGGCCTAGCCGGCGCCACGCTGACGATGCAAGCTGCGCTCACCGGCAATCACAACTTTGAGGTGAACGGCTTTCTGCTGCACGGGCTGTTGGTGATGGAGCGGGGCTACATCTTCACGTGCATGATTCTGGCCGCGATTGCCGCCTTCCTCATCGATCGCAAATTCTACGCGGCCGCACTCTGGTCACTGATCGCCGCCGCCTTTGCCGCGCTGGGGCTGACACACGCGTACCAGGTCAAAGGAAACGTCGTCGACTTTCTCTTCATCTTCGCCGAACCGGCGCCAGGAGCCTTCGCGGCCCACACGTTTGGCATCGCCGTCGGCTACTTGTTGTTCGCCGCAGTGTTTGTGAGTTTTGGCTGGTGGGTGGGGCGACGTCCGCCGACGCCGGAGTCGGAAGCGGCGGCCGGGCACTGAAGCATCGCGATTGGGCGGCGGCTGATCGTTCGCCGCACGCCTGCGCAAGAACTAGCGTTTTCCGCTGAATCCCGTCATTCTGGGGCAGTATTGTCAAGCATGCCGGCGCGTTCCGCGCCGGCCGCTTCGATCGCCTGCGAGTGTCTCGTCGCAACCCTCTTAACTCGTGCGGATCACGATGTCGACCTCCCTCACGACCTCGGTGGACGCGGGTCGCCCGGTCGTTGAACCGACTCGCTATCACCGGGAGTTGCTCGAATTTCTCCGCACGGACGAGCGGGAAATCTGGGATTGGATCGCGTCGCAGAAAGTGCGGGCTGAGTACGCCGAAGCAGTGCGACACGAGCTGCTCAAGTCGACTTATCGGCTCGACCCAGCCACCTCGGCCGAGTTGTACCGGGCGGCGCAGGCAGCGGCCGACCGCGTCGGCCACGACACGCCCATCACGCTCTACCAGGCGCAAAACGCCAAGGGACTCAACGCGTCGCTGGCGTGGCTGCCGGGCGAAGTGCACGTCGTGTTGCACGGTCCCGTGCAGGAGACGCTGATCGAAGCCGAATTGATCGCGCTCTTCGGGCACGAGATCGCGCACCATTGGTTGTTCTCGATCGACGAGGGCGCGTATCTGATCGTCGAACAGGTGCTGGCGGCCATGCTGGGCGACCGGAAAGCGTCGGCGGCTCACGAGCGGACGTGGAAGCACCTCAAGCTCTACACCGAACTTTTCTGCGACCGCCTGACGCTGGCGATGACCGGAGACTTGGCGGCTTGCGTGTCGATGCAGGTGAAAATGGAAACCGGCCTGCGGCAAGCGAGCGCCGACGCTTACCTCAAGCAGGCCGAAGAGGTGCTGCGGGGCGGTGCGACCAAGAGCGAAGGCGTCACGCATCCGGAAATGTTCATTCGCGCGCGGGCCCTGCAGCTCTGGTCGCTCGATCCCCAGGGCGTCGATGCCGCGCTGGAAACGCTCATCGAAGGTCCGCTGACTATCGGCACGCTCGACCTGTTGCGGCAAAAACGAGTCGCCCAGTCGACCCGGGCGCTGCTCAAGCACTTCCTCGCGCCCGCCTGGATCCAGACCGACACGATCCTGGCCCACGCCAAACAGTTTTTTGAAGACTTCGACAGCACGCTGTGTTTCGACGCAACACGGGGCCGCGACGGAAATCTCGACGAGCTGACGCAGACCATCGCCGCCGGCGACGAGCCGCTGCAGGACTATTTCTGCTACGTGCTGCTGGACTTCGCCACGTCGGATGCCGACCTGGAAGAGGCCCCGTTCGCCGCCGCAATGTTGCTGGCGCGGCGGCTGGAAATTGAAGAGCGCCTGGTCGCCATCGCGGGGAAGGAGTTGCGAATGACCAAACGCCAATTTGAGGCCGTTCGCAAAAACGCCGCCACGATCGTGGCCGAGGCCGAACGACATCCGGACGATGTCTAGCCATGACCGCGTTTCACGAATTCCTTCACGAGCGCATCGAACACGGCGGCTTCACCACCGAAGACGCGCTGGCGGCGTTTCTGCCGCTCGTCCGGCAGGTGATTGCCGCGCATGAGGCCGGGATGTGCGCGCCGCTCGAGGGGCTGGGCGCGCTCCAGGTCGACGGAGGGCGGATCGGCTTCGCCGAGCAGGACCGCTGTCCACCGCAGAACAAGCTGTCTCGCGTCCGCCGCCTGCTCAAGCCGGAGGCGAAGGCCGTTGAGGTCGTCAACCGGGCGACCGTCGTCCGCCAGCTCGTCTCGGGGGTCGACGAAGTCCAATCGAAGGCGGCCGGCGAGCCCAGCGAGGAACTCGAGCGACCCGCCTATCTCCGCGGTTACGTCTGCTGGGAACATCGGCTGGGGCATCACGACCCGCTCACCGACGTCTTCAGCTTGGGGCTGATTCTGGCCAGCCTGGCCTGCAGCCTGGACCTCGCCGATCCCGGGGACCACGAGCGATTTGTCGCCCGTCGCGGCAACTTGTTCGAATTGACGCCCGGGCTACATCCCGTGCTGGCGAAGGTTATCCGAGCGATGACCGAGCTCGATCGCCACCAGCGGCCGCAGGATCTGCGGAGCGTGCTGCACGCGCTCGAGAACTATCGCGATCAGGAAGTCGACTTCGAGACCGACCTCGCCAGCAATCGCGGTTTTGGCGGCGCGGCGCCTCCTGCCAAGCGGCGGATCATTCTCGACAAGCTGCGGCAGCGGCTGTTCGAGGTTTCGCGCCGCAATCGGCTGCTCGAGTTCCAGTCGACGATGCAGTCGGTCAACCTGACGCACGCCTCGATTCCGCTGATGTTCGACTACCGCAATGTCCGCGAGGATCAGTTGGTCACCTGGAACGGTCGCTTCTGCCGCGATGTCCTCTCGGGCCAGGCGGTCTCGCTCAACAAGTATTTGAACTTTCGCGAGGCGGTGTACCTGCCGGGCACGCTCGACCGCATCCGGGCTGAGGCCGCTCGCGACGAGCGGGAATACGGCTTCGCCCAACTGCGGTTGGTGATTTGTTTCCTGCGGTGGGCTAATCTCAAGGACAAGCCCCCCGGCCGCTACGAATCGCCGCTGTTGATGCTGCCGGTGAAGCTCGCGGTGAAGAAAGGGATTCACGACCGCTACTTGCTCACCGCGCTCGAGACGCAGGCCGAAGTGAACCCGGTGGTGCGGCACCTCTTCAAGCAGTGGTACGACATCGATCTGCCCATTTCGATCGACCCCACGCCCGAGGGCATCGCTGCCTTTCATGCCGACCTCAATTCCCGCATTCAGGCCGGCGATCCGTCGGTGACGCTGACGAAGGTCGACCGGCCGCGGATCGATTTGATTCACGAAAAGGCCCGGCGACGGCTCGACCAGTTTCGCCGGCACGCGCGGCTGTCCGGCCGCGGTATCCGCTCGTTTCTGGACCTCGACTACAGCTACGACACGTCGAATTACCATCCGCTGGGCGTGCGGATCTTCAAAGAGTTTGTCCGTCCGGCCAAAACGCATCTCGAACAGATCGTGTCGACCGGCCCGCCGCCGCCTCAGTACATGGTCGAGTTGAAGGACGAGGGGGAGCCACAGGACGGGCAGACGACTGATCCGCCGCCGGTCGACGTGCCCAAGACCCGGCCGCGGAAGGGCCAGCCAGCGGCGGCCGCCTCGGACGAGCCACCGGTCGCGGAAGCCGAGCGCAAGTTCTACCAGGTCCGCAAGCAGGCGGACGACAACCCGTACAACTGGGAGTTCGATCTCTGCTCCGTGACGTTGTCGAACTTGCGCTATCGTCGCATGTCGCTGGTTCGCGATTACGGCGAGCTGGCTGACGACACGTCGGTAAATCCGGCGTTCGAGGCCACGTTCGCCATCGCGCCGCGCGAAGTGCGACCGGCCACGACGGAAACGTTGCCGCTTGCCGAGCGGTTTCACGTCGTCTCTTGCGACCCGACGCAGACCCACGCCATCGCCCTGGCCCGCAGCGGTGCGAGCTACATCATCCAGGGGCCGCCGGGAACGGGGAAATCGCAGACGATCACCAATTTGATCGCCGACTTTGTCGTGCGTGGGAAACGCGTGCTCTTTGTCTGCGAGAAGCGGGCGGCGATCGACGTTGTCTATCATCGGCTCAAGCAGCGCGGCCTGCACGAACTCTGTTGCCTGATTCACGACTCTCAGGCCGACAAGAAAGAGTTCGTGATGGATCTCAAGGCGACGTACGAGTCGCACCTGGCCGCCGCCCACAAAGAGCCCGATGAGGCGGCCGCACGCCGCGGGCGTCTCGTCAGCCAGTTCGAGAAGGAGTTGCAGCCGCTCGAGCAGTTCGATGCCGCCATGCGCAACGCTCCGGACACGTGCGCGTGGCCACTGCGCGCGACGCTCGATCGGCGAATTCGCCTGGCCGACCAGGCCCCCGACCTGTCGCCGCTGGAATGGGAGCGAATTCCGTTTTACGCCGACTGGCATCGCCATCGCGGGCAACTGACCGAACTGAGCGAAACCGTCGGCGACGTGCAGGCCGACGGCATCCTGGCTCATCACCCACTGCATCTCTTGAGCGGCAAAGTCGTTGAGGCCGAGCGTCCGTTGGAATTGGTCAGCCGCTGCCTGACCCAAAGCGCTGCCCAACTCCGCCGATTGCAGGCCGACCTGGAGCGACTCGCGCTGCCAAGCGGCTCGTTCGAGGATCTCGAGCAGCTAGGCTTGGCCGTCGCCTACGCCCGGCAGGCAGCCTTTCTCGCCCGTGCGCAGGCGATGTCGATGCTCAACCCCTCGGGCGAGGCGGCCCACCGCTGGCAGGCCGAAACGAAAAAAATCCGACAGGGCGACCAGGAGATCGCGAAGAAGCGGGAGGCGACGCAGGGCTGGCGCGAAAAGCTGTCGCCCGACGACGTCGAAACGGCCCTCGCCCAGGCCCGCCTGTTCGACGGGCGGATGCTCGCGTTTCTCAAGCCGGCCTGGTGGCGGCTCCGGAGCGTGCTCCATCGAGCCTACGACTTCTCGAAACACAAGGTCCGCCCGTCGTGGGTCCGCATCCTCGACCAGCTCCGCGATGAGCACCAGGCGGTCGCCCGCCGCGATGAACTGGCCAGGGCCACTTGTTTCGCCTTCGGCCTGGAGGGGGAATTCGACCAGCTGGCCGCCGAGCTGTCGGCACTCGAGCAGACGATCGACCGCTTGCCCGAAACGGTGCGCTCGCTCCACCGCCACGCCACGACGGCGGCCGGAGGTGACGGGCAGATTCTCGGCGTGGCCGCGCTCTCCGATGAGCAGGGCCGGTTGGTGTCCAACTGCGACGAATTCCTCGACGCGTATCGCCACGTGAGCCTGCCCGCGCTGGAGCACGCTTTCACCGAGATGGAAGACTCACTCGACGAGCTTCCCGATTACCTGCATTGCCTTGCGCAACTCAGCGCGCTTCCTCCGAAACTGGCCGAGTCGATCCGCAGCTTTCCGCTCAACCTGCCGGCGCTGGAAGCGGCGACGGCCGAACGTAGCCTGCAGCTCGCCTGGCGCGACCGCGCCGTCGGTCGCTTCGATGGAACGGCCCGCCGCCGGCAGCTCGCGCGGCTCCGCCGTCTGGGCGACGACTGGCAGAAACAAAATGCCCAGCGGGTTCGCGAGATCATTCGGCAGACGTTTCTCGAGCACGTCAACACGTTCGCCAGCCCGGCCGCCCAGCTCAGCGTGCCACAAAAAGCATTCAAACCGACGTACAACCGCGGCCGGCGGGAGCTGGAGCACGAATTCGCCAAGACCATGCGCTACAAGTCGATCCGCGACCTGATGTCCGGCGACTCGGGGGCCGTCATCCGCGACTTGAAGCCGGTCTGGCTGATGAGTCCGCTCAGCGTGTCCGACACGCTGCCCCTCAATGCCGACACCTTCGACGTGGTGATCTTCGACGAAGCGAGCCAGATCACGCTGGAAGAGGCTGTGCCGTCGATCTTTCGCGCGCGGCAGGCAATCGTCGTCGGCGACGAGATGCAGCTCCCTCCGACGAACTTCTTCGTGAGCCAACGACCAGACGAAGGTGACGAGCTGACGTTCGAGGAGAATGGCGAGCTGGTGACCTACGACGTCGACAGCAACAGCTTCCTCAACCAGGCGGCCCGCAACCTGCCCGCGTGCATGCTCGCCTGGCACTACCGCAGCCAGTCGGAATCGTTGATCAGCTTCTCGAACCACGCTTTCTACGACGGCCGCCTGCTCACCGTCCCCGACGCGCGGCTTTCGACGCGCGGCGCCCGCGAGCTCCGCGTCGATTCGCCGGACGACGCGACCCAGAACGCGGACGAGCTGCTCGAGCGCGCCGTGAGCTTCCACTTCCTGGAGCACGGCGTTTACGAAAACCGCCGCAACGCGGAGGAGGCCGCCTACATTGCCGGGCTCGTGCGGCGGATTTTGGAGCGTGAGGAAGGCCGCAGCATCGGCATCATCGCGTTCTCGGAGGCCCAGCAAACGGAGATCGAGTCGGCGCTGGCCAGCCTGGCCGACGAGGATCCGGAGTTCGCCCGCCGGCTGGAACTGGAAACGGAACGCGAAGAAGACGACCAGTTCGTCGGGCTGCTCGTCAAGAATTTGGAGAACATTCAGGGAGACGAGCGGGACATCATCATCCTCAGTGTCTGCTACGGCCCGACCCGCGATGGCAAGATTCGCATGAACTTCGGCCCGATCAACGTGTCGGGCGGTCACAAGCGGCTCAACGTCGCTTTCTCGCGGGCGCGCTGCCAGATGGCGCTCGTCAGCTCGATCCGCTCTTTCGACATCACCAACGATTACAACGAAGGCGCCAACTGCCTCAAGAACTATCTGCGGTATGCCGAGGCGGCCTCGATTGGCGACGTCGAGATCGCCTCGCAGCTGCTGGCCTCGCTTTCGCAGGCGCGCACAGCGACCGACTCGCGCGAGCCGACCGACGATGCCGTCGTCGGCCAACTCGCCACGGCGCTGCAAGAGCGCGGGTACCGAGTCGATCGGTCGGTCGGCCAATCGCAGTTCCGTTGCGACCTGGCCGTCTCGCGCGCGGCGACCGCGCGTATCGGCTGGGCATTCTCGTCGACACGGCCGACTGGTACGCCCAGCGGGACTTGATCGAACGCGAGCTGCTCAAGCCCGACCTGCTCGTCGCGTTCGGCTGGCGGGTGTACGTGGTGCTGGGCCGCGACTGGTATCAAGATCGGGCCGGCCTGCTCGCGCGAATCGAACGACTGCTGGCGGGCGAGGAGTTGGAAGAGCCGGTCGACGAGGGCCAACTCGTGCCGACTGATCCAACCCCTGATCCGACGTCCGATCCGCCCCCTGAGGTTGGACCCGAGAGCACGTCGGTGCCGCCCGCGCCTCCGGCAGAGGAGTCCGCCGACCGGTGGACAGAATATCTCGAATTCGTGGGGGGCGGCTCCTCGAAGTTCTGGGAAATCTCCGTGAACGGGTCGGACCAAACGGTGCGCTTCGGTCGCATCGGCTCGCGCGGCCAGAGCGTGACGAAAGCGTTCGCCGATCGGGCCGCGGCCCTCGCCGACGCCCAACGGCAGGCCGAGGGCAAACGGCGCAAAGGCTACGGCCCCAAGGGTCCCGCGACCTGACTGTTGCCGAGCCAGCGGCTGCGGCAATCTCCATTCGTCGCGACGGCCCTCCCGAGGACGCGCGAGACTTTGGGTTCTCTAAACCGCATTTAATTTTGGCGCCCGGCGCCGCGGGCAATCGAGCTTCTGGGTCAGGCGCGACTCTTAAACGATCACAACGATTCGTCGATCCGGCGGCCGACGGTGCCGTTTGATCTGGGGGTTTTGGGCTCCGGTTCTTGACATTTGCCTTGCGCAACATAACAGTGGCTCTCTACTGACTTTTGGACCGCAGTCGAAGGTGAGCGAAGCTGGGAGCGCTGACCGGCGTTCGCGGTCGACCAGGCCCGTCGCAGAGCCCGCATCGACTGCACGCGCAGTCAGCCGTTGTCCCGGATGACGCGACCTTAAGAATCCGGGCTGACCGTCAGGCCATCAACTCCAACAACACGAAGCGATTCACTGTCTGGGCAACCGCGGCATCAAAAATGCCTCGCGGAAATGGTTTGTTGCGCCACTCTTGGGACCAGGGGTTCGGCGTCGAACCAGTTTGCCCGGCACGGAATCGTCGCGCGAGATTGCGGGCTTATGGATCCATCGGCGACATTGCTCTCTCTGTTCGCCTCAGCTGCGTGGATCCACGCATTTGAAGTGCTCCCCGGATCGGACGGGCGCTGGACGGTCCGCTGCGTCGTCGAAGCCGATCGATCGGCGGACGACCTGCGTGGCCTGCTGAGTGAGCGTGCAGCCAATCTGGCCGAGCAAGTTGACGTGCGGATCGTGAGCTCCCTGTCTACAACGCCGGACGCGGCAACGAGCGCCGCTCCTGCCCCCTCCCCCGCTCTTGCGCACTGCGCGGCGGTCGCTCTGCCGGGTCTGGCGGAACTTCCGCAAACGCTGCCCGAGGCGCTGCGGCGCGCGGCGAAAAACGACTCGGCTCAGAGCCTCCTCCACGTCCGCGCGGATGGCAGCGAAAAATGGCAAACCTTTGCGGACTTGCTCGGCGAAGCCTCGGCAGTTTGCGGAGGACTCGCAAAATTAGGACTCAAGCCGGGTGACAGTGCGCTCTTGTTGCTCGATCGCAGTGCCGACGTGCTGCCGGCGTTCTGGGGCTGCCTGCTCGGCGGAATTCGACCAGCCATTGCGCAAATTCCTCCGACGTTCACTGGGGAGAACCGGGGACTCGAGCAGCTTTGCAAAGTCTGGCGACTGCTCGATGGTCCGCTCTTGATCACTAAGACCGACTTGCTCGAACCGGTTCGCTCGCTGGCCGGACGGCTGGGCGTCGACGCGGTCCGCACGGCGGAGGTCGCCAGTCTGCTCACGTCGGCTCCCACGAATGACACGTTGGCAGCCCGCCCCGACGACACGGCCTTCTTCAGCCTCACGTCCGGCAGCACGGGTGTACCCAAGTGCATCATGCTGACGCACGCCAACATCATTCAGCGTGCCCACGGCGCGAATCTGTTGTGCGGTCATAGACCAGAAGACGTCATCCTCAACTGGTTGCCCTTCGATCACATTGGCAGCATTTCCGACTGGCACCTCCGCTGCGTACTGCTGGGCTGTCGGATGGTGTATGCCGAGAAAGAAAGTGTGATCGCCCGGCCGCTTCACTGGCTCGATCTGATCGACAAATATCGGGTCACGCATACCTGGGCGCCCAACTTTGCCTATTCGCTCGTGACGAGCGCGCTGACCCCGCGGCCGGCGAGCGCGTCCGCACCGACGTGGGACTTGTCCTGCGTCGACGGAATGTTGACGGCCGGCGAATCGGTTTCGCAAACCGTGACCGAGCCTTTCTTGAAAGAGCTCGCGCCTTACGGACTGCCCGCGACCGCGATTCGGCCGGCGTTCGGCATGGCGGAAACGGGATCGGGCATTACGTATCAGGTCGTGCGGCACGATCGGCCGCTGAAGTTTCTATCGGTGCAGCGGTCAGGCGCGCCGGCGCCCTCCGCGGGTTCGTCCAAGTCAGAAGTCGAGAGCGCCGGGACCTTCGCCAGCCTGGGGCCGCCGATTCCCGGCGTCGGCCTGCGGATCGTCGACGACGAGCAGCAGGTCGTCCATGAAGCGACGATCGGCCATTTGCAGGTTTGGGGCGCGGCCGTGACGCCGGGCTATTTCCACAACCCGGAAGCCAACTGTGTCTTTCACGCGGACGGCTGGTTTGAGACCGGCGACCTGGGACTTCTGGCCGACGGCGAACTGGTGATCACGGGGCGGGCGAAGGAAAGCATCATCGTTCGCGGCGTCAATTACGCGTGCAGCGAATTGGAAGAGACGGTCGGCGGCGTGCCCGGCGTCGAGCCTTCGTTCACCGCGGCCTGCGCGGTGCGTCGCCCCGGCAGCGACCGCGAAGAATTGGCGGTCTTCTTCCATACGGCGATCGACGAAGAGGGGCCGCTGGGCGAGCTGTTGCGTGAGATCCAGCAACGGCTCGTCCGTCAGACTGGTGTGCGGCCCGATTTCTTGCTCCCCGTCGCGAAAGAGGCGATTCCCAAGACGGCGATCGGCAAGATTCAACGCATGGAGCTCGGGCGCCGATTCGCCGCCGGCGAGTTTGCCGCCGTGCTGGCCACCGTCGGTCGCCTGCAGCGGCAGCCCGACGACGCTCGTGCCGCACATGCCCAGCCGCAACTGCCGCAGAACGAAATCGAAAAGCAGCTGGCCGAGATCTGGAAAGAGGCGCTGTCCCTCGAGCAGATCGACGTTCGCGATAACCTGTTCGACCTGGGTGGCGACTCGCTGCTGTTGACGCGGATGCACGTGAAGCTGCAAGACCGCTTCGGCCCGCAGATCTCGTTGGTCGAGATGTTCAACTATCCGACAATCGAGTCGCTCTCGGGTTACCTCAGCCGGCAGGCGAAGCCCAACGCGGCGTCGCCGGCGGATGAGCGGACCACGGCTCGCCGGCGTAAGGCCGCGCGAACGAATGTCGCGCCTGCGGGCGACGTCGCCGTGATCGGTATGGCGTGCCGCTTCCCGGGTGCGGGCAACTTCCAGCAGTTCTGGCAGAACCTGTGCGACGGCGTCGAGTCGATGCAGTTCTTCTCCGATGAAGAGGCACTGGCCGCCGGCGTCGATCCCAGCCTGCTGGCCAATCCCGACTACGTGAAGGTCGCACCCGTCCTGCCGGACATCGAGTGGTTCGACGCGAAGTTCTTCAGCATCAGCGCCCGCGACGCGGCACTCATGGACCCGCAACAGCGGGTAATGTTGGAATGCGCGTGGGAGACGTTCGAGGTCGCCGGCTACAACCCTCACGCGTATGCCGGCTCGGTCGGCGTCTACGCCGGCGCGGTGATGAACACCTACCTGGTCAACAATCTGTGTCCGGCGCAGGCTTTCCAGTCGCCGCAGGATCCGTCGGAGATCTTCACGCTCGACTCGATGGGCGGGTTCAAGGTGATGGTGGCCAACGACAAGGACTACCTGCCGACCCGCATCTCCTACAAGCTCAACCTCCGCGGCCCCAGCATCAACGTGCAGACCGCCTGCTCGACGACGCTCGTGGCCATCCACATGGCGGCGCAGTCTGTTCGCTACGGCGAGTGCGACATGGCGCTAGCGGGCGGCGTATCGATCAAGGTGCCGCAAGAAGCCGGCTACCTCTACCTCGACGACATGATTGTTTCGCCCGACGGCCATTGCCGGGCTTTCGATGCGCGGGCCCAAGGGACCGTCTTCGGCAACGGGGCCGGCATGGTGCTACTCAAGCGGCTCGACGAAGCGATCGCCGACGGTGACCACATCTTCGCGGTCATCAAAGGCTCGGCGATGAATAACGACGGCTCGGGCAAGGTTGGCTATCTGGCTCCCAGCCAGGAGGGCATGGCAAACGTCGTCGGCGACGCGCTGGCCCGCTCGGGCGTCGATCCCCGCACGATCGGCTTCGTCGAAGCGCATGGCACCGGCACCGTTCTGGGCGATCCCATCGAACTTGGCGCCATCACGCAGGCGTTTCGCGAGCACACGGGCGAAAAGGAGTTTTGTGCCGTCGGCTCCTTGAAAACCAACGTGGGCCACTTGCAGATCGCGTCGGGCGTTGCCGGTTTCATCAAGGCGGCTTTGGCGATTTATCATCGGCAGATCCCGCCCACGCTGCATTTCAACACGCCCAATCCGCGGATCGACTTTGCCAACAGCCCGTTCTTCGTCAACAAGCATCTGGCGGACTGGCGGCGCGGCGAAGAGCCGTTGCGAGCCGGCGTCAATTCGCTGGGCATCGGCGGCACGAACGCGCATGTGATCCTCGAAGAGGCTCCGGCGCCACAGACACAACGCAAGTTGACCGGGACGCCGCACGTGCTGCCGATCTCGGCACGAAGTCACACGGCGCTACGGGCCTTGATCGGCCGCTATCGCGATGCGCTTGAACACGCGGACGATTCCTCGCTCGCGGACTTGTGCTTTACGGCGGCCGTCGGCCGGGCCCACTTTGGCGAGCGCTTCGCGGTGGTGGGTTCGAGCGTGGCCGAGCTCCGCGGTGCGCTCGTGGCCGCTAATGCGGCCGCCAAGAACGGCAGCGAGAACGGGGCGAAGCACGTGTCGCGCACGCGCGTCGGCTTTCTGTTTTCCGGCGTCGGCACGCAGTCGCTCGAACGGGCCCGCCGGCTGTATGAAACAGAGCCGCGCTTCCGCAAAACGCTCGATCGTTGTGGCGAGCTATTGGCCAACGATCTGCCGCAACCGCTGCTTGCTCCACTCTTCGAGGAGACGGAGTCGGCTCCGCCCGCGAGCCGGACCGAAAGTGCCGAGCCCCTGCTCTTCGCGATCGAATACGCGTTGGCCCAGATGTGGCGGGAGTGGGGCGTCTCACCGGCGGCCCTGATCGGCCACGGCGTGGGCGAGTACGCGGCGGCCGCGGTGGCGGGCGTCTTCAGCCTCGAAGACGGGCTGCGTCTGGTCGCCGCCCGCCCCAAGCTCCAACGTGAGACGACACGACGCGAGGGCCTACTGGCTGTTCGCGCGGACGAAGCCAGGATTCGCGAATTGCTGCCGATCGTGTCGGGTCTCTCGCTCGCTGCGATCAATGGTCCCGATCAGGTCGTGGTCGCGGGCGAGGCCGAGGCGCTCTGCCGCTTTGCTCGCGAACTCACCTCTCGGCGAATCGCCGCGTGCAAATTACCGCTGGCCGCCCGGTCCAACCTGTCGGCCGACGACCCGGCTTTCATTGAGTTCCGCAAGGTCGTCGAATCCATTTCGCTTTCGCCGCCACAAACGCTGCTCTTGTCTAACCTGACCGGGCGGCCAGCCGGGGCGGAAATTGCGACGGCCGACTATTGGTGTCGACAACTGCTCGAGCCGGTCCGCTTTGCCGAAGGCGCCCGCACGCTGGCCGAAGCCTGCGATCGCTTCCTCGAGGTTGGTCCCGGGGGCACGTTGCTCGAGCTGACGCGGCGATTGTTCCGCGACGATTCGCGATTCCAGTCGGCCGACTGCTGGCTGGCGAGCCTGGGCTCGGGGACCGACGAACGTCTCGCGTGCGTTCAATCCCTCGCCGAGCTCTATCAGGCCGGCTTGCATGTCGATTGGGAAAGCGTTTACGCCGACGCAGGTTGCCGCCGCATGGTGCTGCCGACGTATCCGTTCGAGCGGAAGCGATTCTGGATCGAACGGCCGGCGGCGCGCCCGGCGGCAGGATCGGGCACCGCAAGCTCGGGCAAAAAGTCGCGCGACGCGGGCCATCGCTCCGGCGCTGCCAAAGTGAAGCAATCGCCCGACCGCGAGCGGCAGTAAGGCTTTGTCTATTGCGCCCCGGTCGGCTAGCGACGAGTCGTCGTCACGGTTCCGACGCCCGCCAGTGGCGCGATCGAACTGCTGTCCGCCAGCGGCATGATGTAATAGGGAATGCCGTTGATCTCGTGCGCGGTCGTGCCATCCGGGAGCGGCGTGCCGTCGGCGAAGCCGCGGGGCAACTGGCGCACGGTCGGTGCGACGCGGGACACCCCGATGCTGTTGTCCGGAGTTACCCAACTCAACTGAACCTGGGGACCGGCAACTGGGATCGTCCCCGTTTCCGACGCGCGCTTTAGAAACGCCATGTCGAGTGAGGCGACCTCGTGCCCGAGCCCTGCCAGACGCTGCTCGAGCCCCGCCAGACGCTCTTCGAGGCGATGGATCCAAAAGGCGCCGGCAACGACCACGATCAGGAGAACGCCGACAATTCCCAGTACGGCCAGACGTCGCTGCGACATGACGGATCCTCCGACAAGAGAGCGGGGCGGCAATGACACGCTAGCGGCGGCAGGCGGTGCAGTCCGCAATTATAGAAGAGAACAGGGGCACGATTAAGACGAGTCGTCGGCGTCCGGAGTTCCGCGGAATTCCAATGAAAAAAGGCGAGGGTCAGCCCCCTCGCCTTCTCGTCGACTTTTACTTGCCGGCTGTTAGCGGCGCCAGTGGCCGCCGTGCGCGTAGCCCCGGCCGCCCCCGTACCCATGACCGTAGTATCCGCGGCCGCCCCAATAGCCGCCGCCGACGTAAACGCCCGGCGACGCGTAGCCGTAATACCCCGGCGTGTAACCGGCGTAATAGCCCGGATACGAGTAGCCGTAGCCGTACGCGTAGGGGCCGGCGGCATATGGATAAACGTAAGCCCGATAGCCCGGATTGAAGCGGCCGTAGCCCGGCCGATTCCAGTACGGTGCCGCCTTCGCCGTCGAAACATTGCCCGCAAGCATTGCCATCCCGACGATGCCGGCGATTGTCAAAGCTCGAATCGCAGTCCTCATAATGATGTCTCCGTCATTGGTTCGCTTTGGTTCTGCCCCATGAGAGACTGCACGTTCCATCGCGCGCCTCAGGCTGTAAGAAATGCAAGAGCCGTGCCGGGAATGCCCGCGCGAGATACCGCTCCAGCCGCGCAAGGCCTTGGCGAACGATAGGTTACGATCGCGCGGCAGAGCAAAGACGGTCCGGAGAAACGCGAGATTTGGACCGGATCTGGCCAATCGGAGCGGTTTTTCCGGGCAAAAGGACGCGGAATGTGTCTCAGACTTGCGACACTGCATCCAAACTTCGCGACAGATCCGCCAGCAGGTCGCCCGTGTCCTCGCACCCCGCGCTCAGCCGAATGAAGCCGGGAGAAACCGGATCGCTGGCCCAACGGGCGCGGCGTTCGGCCGTCGTCCGCACGCTGCCAAAGCTGGTGGCTTCGTCCACGAGCTTCGCCTCTTTGAAGAACCGTTCGGCGTGCGGCTGACCGGCCAGCTCGAAACTGACGACGGGGCCAAAGCGTCTCATCTGCCGCCGCGCGACCGCGTGCGCCGGGTCGGCCGGCAACCCGGGATAACGCACACTGCGGACGGCCCGGTGTTCGGCCAGGCACTGCGCGATCGCCAGCGCGTTGATGCACATCCGCTCGAGCCGCACATCGAGCGACGCCAAAGAGCGGTGGGCCAGCCAGACCTCCATCGGGCCGGGGACCGATCCCATCTGCGTGCGCCACGTTCTCAGTTTTTGGGCCGCTTCTTCGCTCCGGCAGGCGACGTGCCCCAGCAACAAGTCGGCATGGCCGGAGAGCGCTTTGGTGTCGGCCGCCAGCGAAAAATCGGCACCGAGCGCCAAGGGACGCTGCCCGAGCACCGTGGGCGTCGTGTTGTCGACCGCGACCAGAACTCCCTGCTTGTGCGCGGCCGCGGCCAGCGCCCGGATATCGCAGACGTCCAGACCGGGGTTGCTTGGCGTCTCCAAGAGCAGCAGCTTCGCGCCGCGCAATTGCTCGACCGGGACGGCGGTCGTTGGCACTTCGCGGACCGAGATCTGGGCGTTGGCAAAATGCCCCTTGGCCAGCAGCCGGCAGGTGTAGTAACCGTCGGACGGCATCACGAGGACGTCGCCCGGACCGAGCGCCGTGCCGAGCACCGCGGCGACCGCCGCCATTCCCGAGGCAAACGCAACCGCCGGGCCGCCTTCGAGCTCGGCGAGAGCCGCCTCGTAGTGGTTCCACGTCGGATTGTGGAACCGCCCGTATGTGAAGGGCGAAGTTGCTGGGTCGCCGGAGAACTGGAACATTGCGGCAAAGACGGGCCCGGGCAAGAAGGGCTCGCCTTGCGCTGCGGCGGGAAGTCCCGCGCGCACGACTCGCGTGGCGTCGCGAAAACCGTCTTCCAGATTGGCGTGGCTCATACAGGCCTTTCGTGCCAACCCGTCCGGCCGGCGCGAAACGCACCGGCCGGCGACGGGCCGCGTTTCAGCGTCGGGCGGTGTGTCGCCGCGTCGAAGCGGCGGCCCGCAGGTTTCCGGCGTTGGCGAGGAACTCCAGATTGTACTTCTTGGTCATCTTGCGCCGCATGCCCGCCAGGCCGATCGTGATCTTTTGGATCCCCTGCGTGCGAATCGCACTGTTCTCGGACTGCGCTTCATCCGACACGGTCACGTCGGAATTGGATCGCGAGCGGCTGATCGACCGCCGGCGTTCGGCCATCGAACGCAGATTTTGGGCCACCTCCGCGCCGAAAGCCAACAGCTCCTCGTCGACGTGCAGGATCGGCAGACTATCGATTTCGTCGGCCGATTTCTCGAGGCTGACCGCGTGGTGCGCCGCATTCTCCGGCCGCAGGTCGTTGACCTGCCGCTCGAGCAGTCCGAAGTATTGCGTCGTCGCGTCGACCGTCACCTTGGCGGCTTCCTGCTTGCGCGTCAAATCTTTGTGCTGGGCGTCCGCAGCAGCCGTCAGCGTGACGGCCAAGCCCTTGATGCTCGAGACCATTTCGCGGAAGAGCTCCCCATCGCTGGGACCGTTGGCCGTGCTCGCGGATTGCCGCCGCAGCGAGCCGTAGCCGCCCGACCGCGAGCTGTAGGCCAACTCGCTGGACGATTCGGAGACGAGCCGTGCCCGGGCCGCCATTCCCGGCTTCAGCACTCGATCGGAATTGGCGACTTCGATCGTCAGCGTGTTGGTATGACCCGGGGCAGTGTCGTTGCTCAAGGAGCGGACCACTCGGCCGACGAATTGCCGACCAGGGACCGCCTCGCAGGTGACGAGCGCTTCGCGGGTCGACAGCGTTTCGGACGAGTTGACGTCGACCACGTCGACCGTCAGCTTGAGAATCGAAATATCGACCACGTGGACGACCTCCGTGCCCGGAGACACCCGGTCGCCGATGCTGACCCGCCGTTCGGCCACGTAGCCGCTGATCGGGGAGACGATTTGGGCGTCGGCCTGTGACTGGCGAGCCTTGGCGAGGGCATTTTCGGCCTCGGCCAGCCGGGCTCGGGCCTGCTGCTCGTCGCTGCGGGCAAAACGTCCCAGACCGCTTCGCGACGCAAATCGGCCCGTCGAGGCTTGGCTTTGCTCAATGTTGGCCCGTCGTGCGTGCTGGGCCTCGAGGTCGCTCTTGGCTTGTTCGAGGCCGGTTTCCGCTCGTCGGACCGATTCGTCGAGAGCAATGTTCTCCAATTCGATCAAAGTTTGACCTTTTTCGACGAAGTCGCCCGGATCGACGCGTGCGTGCAGGACGCTGCCGCTGGTCGTCGCCCGAACCTCGAATTCCGAGGCCGCCACCAGCCGGCCGCCCACGTCGGTCCGTTCAGCCGGCGTCCGGCGAGCAATGGGCGTCACGTCAGCTAGCGCGTCCGCTGTGGGGACGGTGGCCGTCGTTGTCGGCTTGGAAGTGAGCTTTGGCCGGGTCGTCGACATGTAGACCGCCGTACCTGCGGCGACAGAAGTCGACAGTGCCAGAATGGCTACTAGAGCTTTCATCATTGGCCCTCCGGTAGTAACAGACAGAAAACCGCGGCGGGAGGTAGAGGGGGCTCGGCGAAACCGACTTCAGAGGCCGGTCCGCAGGTCGGAGCACCCAAGGCGGGCAGGGCTCAGATTAGAGCACACCACCACGCATCAATCAAGTTACATGTGTGACAACGTATGTATGACCTCCGCAAAAACCGGTCAACCCCGGGATGGCCAAATGGGGTGTACAAAGCTACGGATCCGAGACGGTCCTCAGGCGAGACACTTCCGTTAACATGCTTTCCTTAAATAACTTACTGGCATAATCACGAGTTCATTACATTACCGATGGATTGGGGTCTGAGTGGGATTTTGGACCTCCAAATGAGGGGCAAACGGTCGATCGACCCGGTCGGCGGGGGCCACGTAATCGAGCCCTGAAAAGAGCCTGACCGGCCGGTACGGCTCGCATCTAAAAGCGACCGGTGACGACGCCGCAGTGAAGCACAACGGCAACCAGGGGGTGCTAGTCGCGCGTAGAGGGCCGACGTTCGCTGCTTCGGCTCGCGGTCACTTCGCCGAGCTGGTGGCGGCGGCCGCGGGTTCGGCGTGCTTGGCGTCGGGGAAGGACTTGCGATAGGAGGCGGCCATTTCCCGTTGCAGCCGATCGGACAGGGCGCGGTCGAGCAGGTTCATGTGGTTCTTTTTCGGGATCAGCTCGACCACGGCATCGCTCTTCAGCTTCGCCAGGGCTTTTTTGAGCAGGCGAGCGGCCCCATCGAGATAAAACGTGTCCTCGGTCCCCATATAAACGTGCAGCTTGCCTGCCAGCTTGGGCCCCAATTGGTCCCAGTTCCGCTCGAGCACCAGGTGAATGTCGTACTTCTCCCAGTCCTTGGCGACGGCCCCGTCGATCTCGCCCGTCTTGCGGTCCCAAAGCGGGCGGGGACGCCGGATGCCGCTCGTGACGGGTGAGCCGCTGGGTGACGGCAGGCTGGGCCCGAACACCGCTTCGAAGCTCATCAGCTGTCCACCGGGTCCCAGGATGTCCTCCATCTGGCAGAAGCTCTTATAGAAGAGGACCGGTTCCAAGCCCATCCGTGCCAGGGGTCGGTCGTTCCCTTTGGCGTCGACATACATGTTCGTGCCCGGGTGATAGATGTCGATCTGCTGGAAATCGCGAAAATCGACCGGATCGGGCGACGTGCTCCAGGTGCCGGCGAAGTCGTCTGGATGGCTGATCTGGATCCACAGGCTGCTCCAGCCGCCGGACGAATGCCCGGTGAGGAAGCGGGCCCGCGGATCGCTCACGGAACGGAATTCCCGGTCGAACCCGGGCAGAAACTCGGTAACGAGTGCCTGCCCCACGGGACCGTTATTGGCCGAGTCGGCGAAGACGTGATGGCCCATCGGACAGCTCGGCTCGAGCACGACGCGAATAAACTCGACTCCCCCCACTTCCTCGGCAAAGCGCGGCGTGCGGGTCACGTAATGGGTCCCGCCGAATCCGGGAATCATGAACAGCGTCGGATAGCGGGCTGTCGAGTTGTTGCGATAACTCTTGGGCAGAAAGACGGCCCCGCTTAGCTCGACGTCGCGTCCGTAGAAATCGGACAGCAGTTTCGAGTGGACGAAGATCTCTTTGCGGGTGTCGGTTTCGACGAACCGCCGGGGCGGCACGAGGCGATCGACGACCAGCACCAGACGCTTGGCTGACGATTCGCCGACTTTGATCGGCTGGCTGTATCCGTTGCCTGGACCGCTGCCGACCTCGCGCTCGAAGGGGTTGAAGCGGATGACGGCCTGCGCCGACTCCTCGGCGAGTTTCATCTTGGCGAGCGGCTTCGGATAGGACAGGACCGATTTGTCTCCGCTGGCAAACTCCAACGGCTCGCCCGGCTTCCAGTTTTCCACGTCGCGAGCCAGAATCTGCCCCGGGCTGAACCAGCCCGAATCGCGGCGCGGGTCGCTCCCGTTGTTTAAGAAGATATAGACGCGGCCTGTGTAAGGCTCCTGGCGGACGCTTTCCGAAAACTTGACGGCGAAGCGCCAATCCTCGGCAGCGGCTGGGGAACCGAGTGCCACCGCGAGACCAGCGGCCGCCAGCACGATCCGGAACGCAGAAATCGGATTTACCCACGTAGGAATTGCACGGGCTGAGATGGCAGCGGAAAGACGTTTCATCGGTGTGGGCGCCTCGCAGAAGCTCGTGGAAGTCGCGTCGATCGGTCTGATCGTTGATTATGCTCAAAGAGACACGCGGAAGGAAAACGCGGCACCAAAAAATTGCCCCTTCGCGGAAAGGGGCCTGTTCTCGAGGAACCTGGCATGCAGCCCGGCAATGCTCCCGAAGATCGGCTAGTTCGACTCGAAACGGCGCTCATGCAGCTGGAACACGACGTCGAACAGCTCAGCGAATCGCTCGTCACCCAGCACCGGGCCCTTGAAGCACTACGCGTCGCCGTCGAACGCCTCGAATGGCGGCTCGACCGCGACAACGGCGGGCCGCCCGAAACCCGCGATCCTGAGGAAGAGCGGCCACCGCACTATTGAGACCGGCCGGCTGAGCGGAAACCGGGCGGATTTCGTCCCTCGATTCGGTTAGAATCGCCTCGCACGCTGGGACTGGATTGTCGCGTCCACCGCACGCGATGCTTGAAGGGCAACTTTGATGAGCAACGAGCGCTATTATCCCGGGCTGGAGGGAGTCATCGCCGGCGAGACGGCCGTTTCGACCGTCGAAGGCGGGCTGACCTACCGCGGCTACACGATCGAAGAATTGGCCAAGCACGGCTCGTTCCTCGACGTTGCCTACCTGCTGCTGCACGACGATCTGCCGTCGCAGGAGGAGCTGGCCGACTTCCAGTCGGTGTTGTCCGAATCGGAAGAGGTCGAGCCGTCGATCCTCGAGTTCCTGGCCCACATTCCGCTGCACGTTCCGGCGATGGACGTGCTCCGCACGGGGGTGAGCGCGCTGGCCCACTTCGATCCGCAGTTGGACGACGATGGGGCGGAGGCCAATCGGGCCAAGGCAATCCGCATGTTGGCGCGGATTCCCGTGTTGATCGGCGCCCGTCACCGCGGCTCCCGCGGGTTGCCGCTGGTCACTCCCAACCCCGAGTTGAGTTTTTCGGGCAACCTGCTCTACATGATTACGGGCAAAGAGCCGTCGCCCGCGCACGAGCAGGCGATGGACGTCTCGCTGATTCTGTATGCCGAGCACGAATTCAACGCGTCGACCTTCACGGCCCGAGTGGTCGCGTCGACGCAGTCGGACATTTATTCGGCCATCACCGCCGCCATCGGCGCACTGAAAGGCCCGCTGCACGGCGGGGCCAACGAGCGGGCGATCGAAGTCTTGCAGGAAGTTCCTTCCGCCGAGGTGGCCGAGGAATGGGTCCGCGACGCGCTCGCCAAGAAGCGGCGGATCATGGGTTTTGGCCACCGCGTTTACAAGGACGGCGATCCCAGGGCCGTGCTGTTGCGGGAGCATTGCCGTCGCCTGGCCGAGGAGAGCGGCTCGCTGGAGCTCGAGCAAATCGCCGACACCATCGAAGCGCACGTCCGCGCGGAGAAAGGGCTGCCTCCGAACCTCGATTGGCCGAGCGCCCGGCTCTACCACTACATGGGGCTGCCGGTCGAGCTCTACACGCCCCTGTTCGTCGCTAGCCGCATCGTCGGCTGGGCGGCCCACTTCATCGAGCAAACGGAAAACAACCGGCTGATCCGCCCGCGCTCCAACTACACGGGCCCGAAGGAACGAAAATTCGTGCCGCTGCGCGACCGAGGCTGATATTCTCGACGGTGAGCGCAGGCGCGAGCCTGCGCACAACCGCGGGAGAATCGAGCCTTGACGCGAGAACGCGCTGAGATCGGAGTCGGCTTTTCGCTGCTCGGCGTTCTGTTCGTTCTCGCCGTGGGCGCGTTCGTCTACTGCGATCCGCTGCCGCGAGATGCGGTGCTGCTGGCGCTCGCGCTTGCCTTCTTGGTGATCCTGGCCTACCTGGCGCGCAACGAACCAAAATCGCTCCGCGTCGGCAACATAAGGCCGACAACGAACGTCGAGGCCCTGGTCTGTCGCAACGTCCCCGAATTTCTCGTCATACCGTTGCTGGCCACCTTCTTTGCGGCAGAGCTCTTCTGGATCGGGGTGGCTGAGTATGTCTACATCAACTCGATTTACGGGCGGGCTGCCTGGACTTCCGGACTCCGCATGCATGAGCCCGGGCGCCTCTCCAACGGCGTATTTCTATCCGAGCCGGAGATGATCCTGGAATTAGTCGTCCCCTGCGCCTTAAGCGGTCTCACTGTGATCGCGAGCTGGATTGGCGCCGCCTGTTTCGTCATGAAGTTGCGCGGAGAGCGGCTGGCCGATCAATTGACGCTTTATCGCCGCACGCAGCACAGGATGGCCGGCGGGCTCGATGTCCGGTCGTTGGTCGCCGATCGCGGAGCGACACGAGCATCGTCGCGATTCCGAACTAAAACCGTGACCTTTTTGCTGCTCTTGGGGCTCTACGCTGCTCTCTCGGAGGTCGTACTTCATTCCCTCGAGCTGATCTGGGCCGTGGGAATCCTGCTCGGCATCGCGTTCGCTTCCATGGTGACGATCGGCTACGTGGAACGTGGTGCGAGCCGATGGCGTCGAAAGTTCCGTCAGCGCGGACCGACAACGAATCTCCAAGCGATGGCAGAGCGCTACCTCAGCGGTCGGGCGGGAGCGCCGTTTATCATAAATTTTTTCGCGTCGATGGTCTTCTGGCCTCATTTCGTCGCGTACGCCTACGTCAACCTGGCTTACGGACGCGAAGCTTGGGCGTCGGGGTTGCTGCGCCGTCACCGTTCGCAGCCTGACGCGTCTCTCGAACGGTGAGATACCGACGACGGGCGCCCAGATTCTGCTCGGACCCGTAGCATTCGCGCTGGGTTGCATCATGACGGTGGTTGCGCCGCTGGTTGCCGCGTATCTCGCCCTGAAGCTCCGCGGCGAACGTTTCCGCGACCAGCTCGCGATCTACCGGCAGCTTCACAAAGCCGAGGTTCGAGATTTACGGACGCTGTTGCGAGAACGCTTGATTGACTGGACGCCGGTTTCCGGTCCGCTGCCGAACGATTGTCAAGTGCCCCCCATTTGTCCGGAGTGCGGACGCGCGCACGCAGTTTCCGCATGGTCGACGTCGGTCAACGGACACCGCGTCGTGATCTGCGACGCCCAGTGCCCGACCTGCGGGACTGAGCACCACTCCGTTCTGACATTGCCGGAGGACCTTCCAAGTGATTCCGATTAGTTACGCGGGCGGGCATGCGAGTTGGTTCGTGCGGTCGGGTGGCTGGGGTCGAACCGCTTCGGTTCGCCCCCAGATTCTTCTCAAGATCCCGGGCCTCCTCAGGACGAGGGTCGAGCGACCAAATTCTTGGGGTGGCGAAGACGCCGACCCCAGCCACCCGTCGGTTGACGCCGCTCCTACTATTTCGCGAACGCGATCCTGCGTTGGGGATAGTCAAAGACGATCTTCATCCCTTTAAGGATTCCCGCGCCGAACGTGCCGGCAACGTACGGATCGTCGAGTGCACCCTCGTGCGGAGCCAGAAAGACGGCGTTCAAATTGTTTAGCCGTCGCTGGCCGACTTGAAACCATTCGAGCTGGCCGAGCTGCGCGTCGAACCTGCCCCCCACGCCGCCGACTTTGATGGGCCTCGTCCGGCGATGCTCGAGCAGTTTGAGCTCGGCGACGGCCGGCGCGTGAAAGACGACATTCGATCCGGCTCCGGTGTCGAATTGGAACAGCGCGTCGTGCCCGCCCTCGAACGTCGCCTGCACGCAGGGAATTTTGCGATTGAGCCGCAACTCTTGCCAATGGCCGCTCGCGAGCGCGTAACCGTTCGGGTCGTGGCAGGACGCAGTCAACGTTTCGAGATCGAGCTCGACGACGGCTCGGCTGAAGAGGTCGTAGCCGCACGTGCCGACGAGGTCCAAGCCGAACAGCTTTTTCATCGCGTCGCAAAAAGCCTGCGGCAGCTCGACGTAGACGCTGTCGTGAATCGTGATTGAGCCCAACTCGAACGTGCGGCCTTGATAGAGCTGGCCCAGGCCGACCTTCCCCGCGCCCCCCTGCACCACCTGGCCGAACGCCGGCATGGCCAATCGCTGGGCGAGCGTGGGCGAAATCGTCATGCCTGCGCCGGTTCCCGTGTCGAGGGCGAACCAGCCGACGTCGACGCCGTTCACTTTGGGGCGCACGAACAGGTGTCCGCCGGTCGCTTGTTTCACCTCGAAGCGCTCGGGGCCGGTCGCACGAAACTCGGTATCGCGCGGGCGTTCGAGTCTGGGTTTAAACGGATCGTCCGTCGTTGCCCGCGCGGGACGCACGTCGCGGATTTCGTAGGTGTCGGCCGCGCCGCCCAGGTGGTGGATCGTGCGCTGCGGCAGGGTCATGCCGAGGTGGACGCGGTAGTCGCCGAACTCCCAGATCTCGTCCGTGCCGAGGCGGCGCGCCGTCAATCGACTCGGCAGCCAGGTCGCCCGATCGACGTCGAGGTCCAGCTCGCGCAGGCCCTGCTTGAGCTTCAAGTGCAGTCGCAGCTGCGACGTGTTGCCGGTGTTCTCTCGGATTGCGATGTGGAACGGGCCGTCTTCGGCTAGCCAGCGGCCCGTGCGGACCCACATTTCCGTTTGCACCGTCTCGAGATCGGCCAGATCGAGCACGCGGGGGGTGCCAGACCAATCGACGCCCCAGGCCGTCGTGCCGTCGAACCCGACGACTTGGTCCCGCGCCAGGCGAATCGTCTGCACGAATCTTCCCCGCGAATCGCTCAGCAGCGTGTGCGGCCCCGACAGACCCTGATACTGGGCCACGCCTTCAATGAGCACGCCGTGCGGGAAGGCGGCGAGCGCCGGGGAGCCCATCGCGTGGCGAATCCGGGCCAGGATCGTCGCCGTATTGTCTCGTTCGGCCGCGGCCGCGCCCGTCGTCTGCATCAGCACCGAAGCGATTGTGACAAAGATCAGACCGAGGGCCGAGAGCGGCGCGGTTGACGTCAGCGAATTAGCGAGCACCATGGCGAAATACCCTTCGTTTCACGCAGGGAGCCAGAACAATCGTGAGCGCATGGGGACGGCCACGCTTCACGTTGCTGTCAGCAGTCAGGAGCTGCTCGATCTGTCCGAGCAAACGGTGCAGTTCGACAAGCCCTTTGTCCGTCAGCCAGACTTTCTGACGCGAGGCACGGATGTTGGGCAGCCCCCGCGTCAGGGTGAGGGCGTCGGTTTCGATCGCCGTTTTGAATTCGCGGTGCGCCAGTCGCAGGACAGCCGAGCCGGCGCGAACGGCGGCCGCCTTGCTCTCGGCGGACTTGGCGTCGAGGCGGCCGGCGATTCGTTCGGCCGTCAGTTCGTAGACGGCCTCCGTCCGCCGGCCAACTTTGCGATGTTGGCGCTCGACCACGATGCCCGCCTTGAGCAGCGTCCGCACGTGGTGATAAAGCCCGTCGGCCGGCCGGTCCAACTGGGCGGCCAACTCGCGAATTGATCGCGGACCGTGCGTGCGCAGGGCGCCGATGATCTCCATCCGCAACGGCGAAGCGATCGCGGCCAGCCGCCGCCGCTCGCCAAGACAGTCCGCCTTTGTCGGTTTTTGTTTCACGCTTCCAAGATACTGACCATTGTTGAAAAAGTCAACAATTTTTCAACAATCAGTTCCGCGACGGCAATTGGCGGCGCGGCGGTGAGATGGGATCTGAGCGAAGGCTTGACCGGCTGCACGACTCGGCGAGCCGGCGGCGTCAGCCGGCGGGTGCTTCAGCTCGAGACCGGCGATCAATGATTTGATGTGCCACGAAGGGACACGAATCGAATCGAAGCACCATCGGGCTGACGCCCGACGCTCGCCGGTGCATCAGCCGATTTCGTCGGCGATTTGAGCGCGCAACTGGACCCGCGTCACCCCGGCAACGGCTGCCACAGTTCGAAGCGGTTGCCTTCCGGATCGGTGGCCCAGGCAAAGCGGCCGTAGTCGTAGTTTTCCACCTTGTCGTCGACGTGGGCGCCTGCCGCGCGGAGTTGAGCCAGCATGGCGTCGAGATCCCGCACTCGGTAGTTCACCATGAACGGCGAAGCCGTGCCGAAATACTTGGTGTCGGCCGGGAAGGTAGACCAAACCGTCATTTCGCCAGCCCCCTCAGAGAGGAAGGACGCGTAGGTCTGTCCATCTTCGAGGGGAATTCCCAAGCTCGTGCGATACCAGTCGGCCAACTTCTTCGGATCGCGGGCCTTCAAGAAAATGCCGCCGAGCACCGCGCGTTGCACAGATTCCATGGTCGAGTGTCCTGGATTTTTCGCGTCTTGTGGGAACGTCTAGCGGTTGCTGCGGGCAACACTGCCCGAATCGACGATTCCTGCGAAGAGTCCTTGGAAATTAGAGACCGGCATACGTCTTGTCCAACTGCTGTCGCTCACGGGGCGTCCGGCCAAATTGCTCTCGTTTGCCCGGAGAGTTTGCGCAGTCAGCCGCGTTCTCCGGCCGAATTTGGGCCTTGCTCGAACGCACCCTTGTCTTTACGGCCCCACCCCCTCCTACAATTCACGCCGGGCGTTTTCGGTAACTGCCCGGCTTGCGGTGAGGCTGTCGCCACCGACTGCGGATCTTGCGTCGTTGCCCAGAAGTCGTCCCGACATCGAGCCGTCTATGAGCACGGATCAGCTTTCGCTCCGCTCACGAATCACGACCGGCGGCCTGGCCTTGGTCGC
Organism: uncultured Planctomycetaceae bacterium; assembly: GCA_963800135.1. Lineage (GTDB taxonomy): Bacteria > Planctomycetota > Planctomycetia > Planctomycetales > Planctomycetaceae > DASPSM01. Next base: position 332,070 of record CAWCZR010000006.1, read on the forward strand.
GTCGGCCGGACTGGTCGCGGTCTGGCTGTTGCTCGCTCGGGAATCGGCACCAGCGATCTCGGACGACGCACCCGCCTCGCCGCCGCCCACGCCGCAGATCGTTTTGCCCTCCGTCTCGAAGGAGGATTTCTACGTCCGCGAGTTGGCGCCGTTGATCGACAAGGCGCGGGCCAGCAATCGCGCGAGTGCCGACAAGTCGCTCGTGCGGCTGCACCAGGAGTTCGATCGCTTTCGCACAGGCATCCCCGGCTTCGTCGACGACGTTTCTTCCTGGCGGACGCGGTTCGGCATTATTCGCCGCCTGGGCCGCGACAAATGGCAGAACTTCTGGAAGGCGGGCGACGACGCCGAGTCCGAGCGAGTCAAGAACTACATGGTCGCCAAGTTCGAGCGGCACATCCTCGCGCACGACGAGCTGCAAAAAGCCGTCGAGGCGAGCCTGGGCGAGTTCAAAGACGACGTGGCGGCGACGCGCAATCGGCTCTTGGCCGAGATGAATGTCGCCCTCACCACGGCCGACATGAAGCTGGATTTTGCCAAGCCCGACTTCGTGGCGTTTCAGCGGGAGTTCGATCGTTTCATTGCCGAACGCGTCGAGACCGATGCGACCGATTCGCTGGTGAATGCCACCGTCAACCTGATCGGCAACGGCGTGGCCGGGTTCGCGGCGGAGCAACTCGTCGCGCAGCTCATCCTCCGCCTGGCGACCACCGAAGCGGTCACCGCCGGCGTGGAAGCGGCCGCGGCCGGAGGCTCGTCGACGGCGAGCAGCGCCGCGCTCGGCGGAGCGGCCGGCTGGCTGGGAGGGCCGATCGGGGCCGTTGTCGGCGTCGGGGCCGGGTTGGCCGTCGGCGCCGTGGTCGACTGGTGGGTGACGGACAAGTTCAAAACCAATCTGACCGAGCAATTGACCGCGTATTTGGACAATCTCGAACGCGATCTGGTCGACGGCGTGGCGGCCACGGCGGATCGACCCGCGCGGGTCGGTTTCCGCGAGGCCCTCAACCGCGCGGCCGACAAGTTCTACGACATTCAAACACAGGCGGCGCTGCGAGCGCTCTAGTGAGGCCAGGCCATGAGAAGCTTTCGCAATTGGATGCTGTTGCCCCTCGCGACGCTGTTCTTCGCCGCGCCGCGCGGGCCGGTGCACGCGCAAGAGGGAACGCTCGTGCGGGCGGCGGCCAAAGAAGCGGTCGAGTTCTTCGCCGGCCAGGCCGAACGCCAGGGCGCGAAGACGATGGCCAAAGAGCTGGCCGAATTCGGCGGCGAAACGGCCGTTCGGGACGTGTTCGAGCAGGTGGCCCGCGAAAGCGGTGAGGCCGGCGTCCAAACGCTCGTTAAGCTCAGCAAGTCCTACGGCGTCGACGCGATTCGCGCGGCCCAAGTCGCACCGCGCCTCGCGCTCTTGGCCGAACGCGTTTCACCCTCGCTAGCCCCCAGCGCCCTGCGAGCCCTTTTGCGTCCCGAGGAGCGGGCCGTGCTCGAGCGGCTGGGCAGCGAGTTGACCCCCGCCGCGCTCGAGGCGGCCGCCCGGCATCCCGGCGTCGGCGTCGAGGTGGTCGAAAGGCTCGGCGCCGCTGGCGTTCAGGCGAGCAAACGCTACGACACCGACGCCGTCATCCAACTCGTGAAGTCCAGCGAAGCCAAAAGCTTCACGGCCCTGCCCGCGTCCGAGAAGACGGGCCTCCTAAAGCGGGTGGCCCAATTCATCGAGCAACATCCGAAGACCGTGCTCGGCGCCGCCGGCCTAGCTCTCTTCGTCCGCTACAAGGACGAACTCCTGGGCGACAAAGGCGAAATCATCACCGGCCCCGACGGCACGCCAATCTACGTCCCCAAGACGGGCATCCTCGAACGCTCCTCCAACCGCATCCTCGAATGGCTCCTGCCAATCGCCGCGGCCATCGTCGCCCTCTGGGGCGCCAACCGCCTCTTCTGGGCGTGGAGATGGTCGAAAGTGTCGTACGCGGTGAAGACGGCGGGGTTGGCGTCGGCGCGAGATTGACCCTGATCGGGCGAGAGGGACGTCGGGTGGCTGGGGTCGAACCGCTTCGGTTCGCCCCCAGGCATTTTCTCTGCTCAATCGAGCCAGTCGGGCGGGATCGAATCGGGGAGCAACGGGCCGTCCGTCTTACCCGAGAACCAACTCGCGCTTGACCACTTCCAATCGCATGCTGAATTGGCGAGACCCCGTCGCACTGGATTCATATGAATGTATTCGATCGTCGCCAAGAGCGTACTCGGCTTGACCAGATTTCGGTCGTAACCTCCTCCGCTCTGCCAAAATATGCGTTCCACTCTCTCGCCGCGTCGACGAGTAATTCGAGGAATCCAGTCAGGCGCACGTTCCTCCAAGTACCGGATCGCCCGCTTGGCAACTGGACTCTTAATCGCTTTTCGGATGGCAGCGATGTCGTACTCTCGTCGGCGCGGAAACACGAGCAAGTGCGCATGGTCGGGCATGAAGACAAAGGCCCACAGCTGGAAGTCCAGTTTTATTCGCGCGGCATCGATGGAGCTTGCTAGCCAGCGCTGCGTTCTTTCCGCAGCGAGAAAACGGTAACCGTGGTAGCACGAAAATGTGAGGGCGTGAGCGTGCCCGGTCTCGTTGAACGTTCGCCGATGACGCCGCTTCGGGTGCATCAGGGCCACGCTAGGGCGCCGAGCGCTGTGATGCAATCTTGAAGTGAGCGACAACTCAGCGCCGGCAAAACCTGGGGGCGGCGAAGACGCCGACCCCAGCCACCCCTTGCGATGGGGCTCGGTCACTTCATCACTCAGTTGGGCAACCGGATTCGTACCATTCACCGAGAGGGCGGCCGTCTGGGGTGTTGACCACAAACTCGTTGATGTCCTGCCACTGCTCTGAATGGTTACAGGGGACGATGGCGCAACACTTGCGTTTTTCCGATTCGGCGAAGTAGACGTTTACGTGCCATCCGCCTTTATCGTCGATTTTAGGCTCGGTGAGCCTTTCATAGAGATCTCTTAGAAAACTCGCTTTGAATCGGAACAGATAGATCTCTTCGAGCGCGAAAAGAACGACGTAGTTGGCCTCATTTAGAAGGTCGAGCGGGATGCCGTACCAATATGAGGACTTCGTGTTCTTGTCCGGATCGGTGTTCTGATCCCGACCGATGAAAAGTACAGCGGCGTCATCTCCGGAATCAGGTGGGATCATCGGAATTAATCGACGCTCTTCATCGTCGGTGCCCTCGCCGTAACGAAAGTCGCACTTTTCCCACCCATCCTTCGTGAGCAGCTCCATTGCCGGGCTTAGGTCGATACACTTGAATACCATCTTCCAATCCCCCTCTTTCAAAGCTCCTTATCGCCACGCGACTATTTTCCGATTCGACGAACCGCATTGCAATCGGTTAGTCGCATGTGTCCGGGACCAACGTCGCGTCAATCGCGCGTGCGGGCAAACACTCCATTTCCGCGGACCTGGACCTCGAACGTGCGCACGGGCTCAGTTGCCGGCATGCAGAGGGGTTTGCCGGTGCGGATGTCGAAGCGGGCTCCGTGGCGGGGGCAGGTGATTTCGCAGCCTTGGAGCGGGCCGTCGGTGAGGGGCTGGCCGTCGTGGGTGCAGACGTCTTCGATGGCGTAGAAGTCTTCGCCGACGCGCAGCAAGAGCGCGGGCGTTTCGTCGATGATCACCGATTTGCGCCCGCCCGGCGGCACTTCATCGACGTGGGCCACTTCTTCGAAGTCCGCCATGGTCAGCGGCCAATTCCGAGCTTGCGTTCGACCGTCTTGCTGAGCGTGTCGCGGACGGCTTCGACCGGGATGCGGTCGTAGATCGAGTGGAAGAAACCCTCGACGATCATGTGCATGGCCTCGAACCGCGACATGGCCCGGCACATGCAGTAGAAGATCTGCTCTTCGTCGACGCGGCCGGCCGTCGCGCCGTGCGTGCAGCGGACGTCGTCGGCCTCGATTTCCAGTCCGGGAATCGAGTCGGCTCGGGCCGTCGAGCTCAAGAGGAGCGCGTCGCTCCGCTGATAGCCGTCGGTCTTCTGGGCGGCTTTTTCGACTTTGATCATGCCCCGCCAGGTGACGCGGGCCTTGTCGCGAAGCACCTCTTTGTACAAGAGGTCGCTCGTCGTGCTGGGGGCCCGGTGCGTCTGCTGCGTGTAGTAGGAGATGTGCTGGCGGTCGGTGGCGAAGGTGACGCCGTTGACCTGGGCCTCGGCCCCCGCACCGTCGAGCGAGACGTGCTGGTGGATGTGGGCCAGCCGCGCGCCCAGGCCGCCGACCGTCCACTGCAGGCGGGCCCCGCGATCGACGTGGCCGGCCTGATGGGCGAAGTGGTACGTCCGCGGGCTCCAGTTCTGCAGCTGCACGTAACGGAGCTGCGAGTTCGGACCAATCAACAGCTCGACCGCGCCGACGTGCAGCCCCGGGGCGTCGGCATGAGCCGAGGCCGTTTCTTCCAAGAGCGTGGCGGACGCATCTTCCTCGAGGATCACGAGCGTGTGGCTAAAGTCGGCTGCTCCCGCTTCGGAAAGGCCGATCAGGCTGTGTAATGGTTCCGTGATCTCGACGCGCCGCGGGACGTAGAGCACGGTGCCGCCGGTCCAGAAGGCGGCATGCCAGGCGGAGAAGCGATTCGTCTCGGGCCGGACGGCACGCGTCATCAGGTGCGGCTCGAAGATCGCGCGATGATCGCGAGCCAGCGTCGCCAGGTCGCCGAAGAGCACGCCTTGCCAAGACAGTTTTTCGTCGAGCGTGGCCCGCGTCGCTTGCCCGTTCACGTGGGCCACTCCGCCGGCGAAACTCGCGCGGTCGGCCAGGAGCGTCGCGAATTCCGCTGAGGCGGTGGCTGCCGTCGGGGGGATCAGCCGGTAATCGTCGGGCCGAAACGCACGCAGGTCGACCCGCTTGAATTCCTCCGGATCGAGGGGCGCGTTGAGCTTTTGCGAATAGATGTCGAACGCCTTGCGGCGTGCGTCGCTGATCCAGCCGGGTTCGTTGCGCGTTTTCAAAAACGCCTCGAACGCGGCGCGGTCGAAGGCAGACGATCGCGACGTCGAGATCGGTGAGGCGGGTGCGGTCGGTGGTGCAGTCATGGCCTTGACGAATTGAGGGAAGCCGATCGAAGAGCCCCCTCACCCCCGGCCCCTCTCCCGCAGGGGGCGAGGGGAGAAAGTTGGCAAGCGAGCGCCGTTCTCTCAGCCCACCGAGCCTTCCATCTGCAGCTCGATCAGCCGGTTCATCTCGACGGCGTATTCCATCGGCAGCTCTTTCACGAGCGGCTCGATGAAGCCGGTGACGATCATCGTGGAGGCTTCGGTCTCCGACAGGCCGCGGCTCATCAGGTAGAAGAGCTGCTCCTCGCCGATCTGCGAGACGCTGGCCTCGTGCTCGATCGAAACCTGGTCTTCTTCGACTTCGATGTAGGGATACGTGTCGCTGCGGCTGGCCGGATCGAGGATCAGCGCGTCGCACACGACGTTCGATTTGCATTCCTTCGCGTCGCGATTGACCTTCACCAGCCCGCGATAGCTCGCACGGCCGCCCTTCTTGGAGATGCTCTTGGAGACGATGCGGCTCGACGTGTGCGGTGCACAGTGCACCATCTTCGCGCCGGCGTCCTGGTGCTGGCCTTTGCCCGCGAAGGCGATCGACAAAGTCTCGCCGCGAGCACCCGGCTCCATCATGTAGATGGCCGGGTACTTCATCGTGAGCTTGGAGCCCAGGTTGCCGTCGACCCATTCCATCACCGAGTCGCCGTAGGCCACGGCCCGCTTGGTCACCAGGTTGTAGATGTTGTTGGCCCAGTTCTGGATCGTCGTGTAGCGGCAGCGGGCGTTCCGCTTGACGATGATTTCGACCACGGCCGAGTGCAGGCTTTCGGTGCTATACATCGGGGCCGTGCAGCCTTCGACGTAGTGCACCTAGGCCCCTTCGTCGACGATGATCAGCGTCCGCTCGAACTGGCCCATGTTCTCCGCATTGATGCGGAAATAGGCCTGCAGCGGGAAGTCGATCTTCACGCCCTTCGGGACGTAGATGAACGACCCGCCCGACCAGACGGCCGAGTTGAGGGCCGCGAACTTGTTGTCGGACGGCGGAATGATCGTCGCGAAATACTCGCGGAACAGCTCCGGGTGATCCTTGAGGGCCGAGTCGGTGTCGGTGAAGATCACGCCCTTGTTCGCGCAGGTCTTCCTTCAAGCGAGCCGTAGACGACTTCGCTTCGTACTGGGCTTTCACGCCGGCGAGGTACTTCTTTTCGGCCTCGGGAATGCCCAGCCGGTCGAAGGTCTTGCGGATGTCTTCGGGCACGTCGTCCCAGTCGCGCTCCTGCCCCTCGGAAGGCCTGCACGAAGTAGAAGATGTCCTGGAAATTGAGATCGCCCAGGTTGCCGCCCCAGGGCGGCATCGGCTTCTGGAAGAAGATCTCCAGGCTCTTGAGCCGGAACTCGGTCATCCAGGCCGGCTCGTTCTTCATCTCGGAAATCTGGCGGACGATCGCTTCGTCGAGCCCTTTGCGGCTCTTGAAGACGTACTGATCAGTCGGATCGTGAAATCCGTACTGATAGTCGCCGACGCCAACGTCACTCTTCAAATCAGTTGCCACAACTGTCTCCAGGGGCAATTCTTGCCCTCTTGGTACTCTTTCGTTTCTTGTCTGCTTCGTTTCGTGTCTAGGTGGCCGCGACTTCGGCCGGCTTGTCGCCGGCGGTTTTCGCGACCGCATTCTCGAGAGCCGCCTTCTCGAGAGCGGCCTTTTCTTGTGCCGCTGCGTCGGGGTGCCGCTCGCGAACGCCGCCGTAACCGTGAGCGTGCAGCTCGTGGGCCAAGGCCGCGTCGCCCGTTTCGACGATCCGGCCGGCGAGCATCACGTGCGTGCGATGCGGTTTGTTGAATTCCAACAGCCGTTCGTGGTGCGTGATAATCAACATGCCCATACTCGGGCCCGGCCAGTCGCGCGAGGCCTTCGCTGGCCACCCGCACGGCGTCGCTGTCGAGGCCGCTGTCGGTCTCGTCGAGCACGGCGAACTTGGGCTTGAGCATGGCCATCTGCAGAATTTCCATCCGCTTCTTTTCGCCGCCGGAGAAGCCGTCGTTGAGATAGCGGCGGGCGAACTCCGGCTCGATGCCCAGCTCTTCCATCTGCGCGCGCAGCTCCTTGCGGAACTCCCGCATGGGGATCAGGCCTTCGCCCTCTTTGCGGTTGGGATTGCGGACGTTGGTCGTGGCGTGCCGCAGGAAGTCGGCCATTTTCACGCCCGGGATCGTCACCGGATATTGAAAGGCCAGAAACAGGCCGAGCCGCGCCCGCTCGTTCGGATCCAGCGCCAGCAGGTCGGTGCCGTCGATTTCGACTTTGCCGCCCGTGATCTGGTATTTCGGATGCCCGGCCAGGGCGTAGCCGAGCGTGCTCTTGCCCGAGCCGTTGGGCCCCATCAGGGCGTGAATTTCGCCCGTGCGGATTTCCAGGTCGACTCCGTTGAGAATCGGCAGATCCTCGACCGAGACATGCAAATCCGAGATTCGCAACGACTGACTCATAATGCTCGACTCGTCCCCCGACTGGTTTTTCACTCGCACGGCGGCCGGCTCTTGTTGCCGTGCAACTCGCAGACCGGCGGCCGTGGTTTCCGCCGCCGCCTTATTTTTATGCCCGGCTTCAAAGCGCCGAAGCCGGGCTTCGCAAATTTCGCTTAGACTTCAACCAGGTCCGAGACCGCCGCGTACCCGCTGTGATGGGGCACCGGCAGCACGGTCGGCGTGCCCTTGGTGATCCTCTGGGCCTTGATCTTGTCCTGGATCCGCATCACGCCTTCCAGCAGCGCTTCGGGCCGCGGCGGGCAACCGGGAACGTACACGTCCACCGGCACGACCAGGTCGACGCCCTTCACGACGTGATAGCCGTACTTGAAGTACGGCCCGCCGCCGACCGTGCAGGCGCCCATCGCGATCACGTACTTCGGATCGGGCATTTGCTCGTACAGGCGACGCACGCGGCTGGCCATCTTGTAGGTCACCGTGCCGGCCACGATCATCAGGTCGGCTTGTCGCGGCGTGGCCCGGAAGGCGCCGGCGCCGAAGCGATCGAGGTCGAACCGGCTCGCGCCGGCGGCCATCATTTCGATGGCGCAGCAGGCCAGTCCGAAGGTCATCGGCCACACGCTCGATTGCTTGGCCCAGTTCATGGCCTGTTCGAGCGTGGTCGTGATGACGTTCTCTTCAAACCGCCCTTCGATCCACGTCATGATCGTGTCCTATGTCCCGAATTCTCAGCTGTTTTGGCCGCGAAAAAGTCCATCAACTGTAGCAAGGTCGATTCACAATTCAATCAATTCCGCCGCCCGACGATCCGCTCCCCACAAGGGCCGGCTCGCCCGCCCGCAACTCACCTGTCTGAAACTCGCCCGTCTGGAACTCGCAGCACGAATGTCCATTGAGGCAGCATTGCGTGAGCCGCACGTCGGCGTTCAGCACCTTGCGGAACACCGCCTGCTCTAGCTCGCAGATGCCCGGATCCTCGGACGCCAGTTCGTAATACGGGCAGTTGTTCTCGCGGAGGACCGGCAAGAGTCCGCTATTGTCAGTGTCGACTTGAAAGCCGCGCTCCCGCAAAGCGACCGCCAGCTCCGCCAGCCGCTCGTTCAGCGGAGCGGTCGGGGAAACTTTGCGGATTTGGTCGACGAGTGCGTTCTGCACGCGGTTCGCCAGCCGTTCGCGGATGGCCGGCTCTTCGATGTTTCGTATTTCACGCCAGAGGATCTGAGCCAACTCGGCGTAGTTGTCCCCCATTTCGCGGAGCGCATTGCGCGTCACGCGATAAACGTGGTGGGGTCGGCCGCGCTTGGACGGCGCAAGCTCGCGGGTGACGAATCCGGCCTCCTGCAATCGCACCAGCCGATGCCGAACCGCCGTGGCAGTGACACCCTGAGCGTGGCAGATTTCCTGAACCGTGCCACCTCCCATTTCGTGGAGGCGTTCCAGGAATTGTCGATCGCCGGGTTGAATGGAGAGCCGCATAAATCTTGTCCGCGAAGCCGGAACCCTCTGTTGACACTCAATCTTAGGGACCCGCCCCCTAATTGACAATCAAATGTGTCAAAATTCCCGACATCGGGAATTTTCGCATGGTCAGTTCCGCTCCAAAGCATTGTCGCACATAATGATAGGCGATTCTTGTTATTAACGAAAACGGACCACAACCGGACCCGCGATGACCCTGGCACCGCAGACCTTAAAGAACGTCGGCGACGCACTGGAAATCACCTGGAGCGATGGGCTGACGCAGCAAATTTCCTGGCGAAAACTGCGAGATGCCTGCCCCTGCGCGACCTGCCGGATGGAGCGTTCCAAGCCGCCCAAGCCACAACCCCTGCTGGCAGTGCTGTCGCCAGCCGAAGCGCGACCCCTGGCACCCGCATCGATGCGACCGGTCGGGAACTATGCCTACGCCATTTCCTTCAGCGACGGCCACAGCTCCGGAATCTATTCGCTCGAGCTGCTGCGGCAGTTGGGCCAAGGATAGTGCGCGGGCGAGGCCCGTGATGGTCGCGAGACGGGACTACGATCCTTGGGACGGGAAAAGCGTCTTGTTGGCCGCGATGAAAGAGCTACTCAAATGATTGTTTCCAAGGCGTTCGCGTTCGGAATGGTGGCGACGGCACTGCTCGGCGCGCACTCTGCCTGGGCGGGCGAGATTTCCGCCCTCAACCAGCACTTCAACGAGCCGGGCAAGCCAATCTCACCCTGGATGTTCGTCCCAAAAGAAAACATCAAGGACTTCTCGACCGAAGAGCATCCCGGCCTGGCGATGATTCGCGAGGCGGGCCACGGGCAGGACGTCAAAGGCATCCTCGAGAAGCCGATCGGCATCGGTGAGTACCGCCTGCCGTGGGAGTTCCAGACCGCGTTCGTGCAGAGTTTCAACCTGACGGCCGGCGTCGGCGTCAAAACGCAAGTCAACGCGGCGATCGGGCTCAACGTGGCGGTCACGTTTTCCGATCCGTCGACGTGGCCCCGCGACCGCACCAGGCGGCCGCCCAACACGCACGAGTTTCAACTGCTCGACGTGCACCTCGGCTCGACGGGGGAGGCGGGGATCGGCCTGCCTCAGTTCTCGACCGAACCGCATCCCGAAACATATCTGGTCTGGGGCCGCGGCGACTTGGGCCGCACCGTGATGGGCGATTGGCGGATTCCCTACGTGTGGATCGGCGACGGAGCGCGATACGCCGGGCCGGCCAGCCCGCAAGTCTTTTTTCGCTGCGTGGTGAGCAGCCCGACGTCACTTGCGGTCGGGATCAAGTTCGACGCGTCGCACGGCTGGAACATGCGGACGATCGACTGCTCGGAATACGGCAGGATCACCGGGATCTGGGAAATCGGACCGATCATCTCGGCCGACCGCTGGATCCCCGACGTCCTGTGCCGCAATCTGCCGCAGGTGAAAGGGCCGCACCCGCTCTTTTTGGGGAACGGCGCCTCGCAAATGACGACGGTCCATGCGCCCAAGCCCGAGCCGCCCAACCCGGCGTACGAGTATTACATCGACTACTGCGTTTTCCTGGGCTCGACGCCGCGGCCCTTCGAGGAGCTTTCCGATGATTTCAACATCGTCGGCTATCTCGGGAAGTGGCAGGCCCAGGAGCAGTGCACGATCATGGACACGCACTCGTATCCGGGGTACTTGATGCTGAAACTCTTGGGCCCCGACATCGGCACCGGCTTTGCCGTGGCCGGCGGTTCGTCGCTCAATCTGTCCGTGTATCCGCCCCCCTGGGAGATCGAGACCAGCTTCATCCCGCCCGACGATTCGGGGCCGTGGAACTACTGGATGAATTTCATTGTGATCGACAAACAGGGAAAATCGCGGGGCATGTGGACGCCGGGAGTCGAAAACGATCCCAAGGCGAAGCGGCACCGACCGTTTACGGGCACGACGTTCCGGCTCCGTTTTCCCAGCGACGTCCCCGAATCGATCCTGGCGCACAAGCCGCTGGGCCTGTTGATCCAGTGCATCGACGCCTCGCACGTGCGGCTCGGCTTCCGCGCGGCGTCGGCCGATCCGTGGTTTCTCTCCGAGATCTACGACACGAAAAAAGACCTGGGCTTCGAGATCGGGGAGTTCGGCATGCACTGCTGGAGCACGACGTCGGGCCGCTCGTGGGGAGCGCAACCGGGCGCGCCGATGTACCAGAAATTCCTGATCGACTACATCCACTATCGCTACGGGATCTCGACGCCGAGCGGATCGACCGCGTCAATCGGCCGCCGCACTCGGGCCAAACCGTGAAACTCGCCGGCAGCAGCGCGCCCCTGCTCAATGGCTCTTGGTCGATGCGGCCGTTGGGAATTAAACTTCGCGCAGGCGATGGCCGTTCCGAACCCTGGCCTCTGGGGAGACTCGGTCGATGCGAGCGCTGCTTAGTCTGCCGTTATTTCGGACGGGTGCGGTCGTCACGCTTTTGCTCTCGGCCCCTGGGTCACCGGGTGACGACGGCGTCTCATCGCGAGCGCAGATTCAGGTGGGCTTGAGCGAAGAAGCGATGGCTTCAATCAGGACTGGGCTGCGGGAAGCCGCCGGCCCAAAGCCGATTCGCGAGCGCAAGATGGTGCGAATGACCGCCCAGCCGTTCCATGTCGCAGCCACGGAGATGGTGTGGGCGCTGTGTACATCTGCCCCGGCCGCGGGAACTTCGCTGCCGGTCACAACCCAAGACCCGCATGAAGGCTGGATTCACGTTTATGTCACCCGCCAAGGTGAGGAGGTGATGAGGACCGGCAAGGGCGTCTATCCCCCGGGAACCATCATCCTCAAGCAAAAGCTCCGCGACGCCGGGAAAAAGGCGGAGTTTTTCACCGGAATGGTGAAACGAGCGAAGGGCTACGACCCCGGTGCGGGCGACTGGGAATTCTTCGTGATGAATTCTGAAGCGACCGTTGCCCGGCCGCCGCTCAATGTCCAGTCGTGCGTCGATTGCCACGCGCCGTTTCGCGCCACCGACTTTGTCTCGAGGCGCTACCTGACCGCGAAGGTGGCGGACGGTAGGTGACAGCAGGGCGCGAAGCGAGCCGCTTCAGCTCTTCTTGCGGAGTGCTCGCAAGGTTTGACGGAGCTTGGCGCGCCGACGGAACTTTCGCTTTTGCTTCTTCGTGAGTTTCATGGCGCCAGCTTCTGCGTCAACAATTGAGTGAGTGAGCGGCAATTGGATGGTCGGGCCGAAACCACCTTCGGCGGGCGAGTTATGGTACTCACTGGCGGTCGAGGGCGGAAGTCGAAGCCCCGGTTATCTCCTAGGAAACGGTCACTCGCTTAATCAAGACAGTCGCATAGCAGCCGGGGGGCAAGTCGAATCGCAGGGCGATTTTGCAGCGTTCTGGCCCGGTCCGTTCGGCCAACTCGTCCTCGCCGACCGTCTCCGAGAGCGACCGCGGCTGAAACACGGCCGCACGGCTGCCTCGCGAAAAGAAGCTGTCGCGGGGGTATTTGACGCGGAGCATGCGGCACTCTAGGCCGAACTCGGCGGCCACGCGTTCGTAGCATTCGGCCCGCGGACCCAATTCCTGGCGCTCACGGGCCGATGGCAACGGGAGTAGCTGGGCGAGAGTCTCTGCTGCGGTCGACGGACTCAGGGCTCGGTAAAATGGCAAACGCTGGCGGGCGATTTCGACCTCGAACAGTTCAGCCTGGTCGACTGTTAGGCGGATCGTTTCGGCCAGGATGCGGTTCCAAATCGCGCTTTGAAACGCGCCCAGGTACATCCGTCGATCGGGCTGCGGAATGCGGACAAAGGCTCCGCGGAAATCGGTCGGCTGACGGCATAATCGCTCAAAGACCGCGCGACTGACGGGTCGGACGGCCGCGTGACGACAAGCGGGCCAGTCACCCCAACGCTCGCGGAAGACGCGTTTTTCGTCCCGGACGTCGCCCCGGTCGTGCTCGTTGGCTTCGGCAATGGCCAGCCAGAGCGTGCGTTCGTAGTCTCCCAGGCACCAGGGGCGGGCGATGAAATCGCCCGATTCGCCAACCGAGCCGAACCGCTGGTCGTCGAAATAGTTCGGCACGCCGTCGGCGATCACGCTCGGGAGTTGGCGAACGACGGTCTCCGCAGCGCTCGGCGCGAGATCGCGCAGCACGATCTCGAATCGGTTCGCCAGAATGTCCTTCGAGGTGAACTCTCGCGACGTCTGGCCGAGGTAGGCGAGCGAAAAGCTCTTTTGGGCCAGCGGACGCCGCGGGCCCGCCTCGATCGAGACGAACTGCATCGTGACTGCGTGACGATCTTTGAGGCCACCGATACCAACGGCTTCCCGCCGCAACCGCCAGGCGTGACAGATCGCGTCGATCGCCTCGGGTGTGCCGATCGATTGTTTTTCCAGGCGATAAAGCGCGAAGGGGCCGCCATCCAAACGCGGATCAGCCAACTCTTCGACGCGAAAATCCTCGGGCCGGGACTTCACCTTCATGGGCACGAGTTTAACGGCTCGGGACCGGATGTGCGGACGGCCGCACGACCGTTTCGATCGCCTGCGACATGTCGCGCACGAGCCGTCTCCAGACGCCTCGCTCGCCCAACGGCCACTTCTGGTTGATTTCGATTTCGATGCCGACGTAGGCCGCCGCTCGCCAACTCTTCCGCAGGGCTGTGGTGAAACCGTCCGCTTTCCCCTGGTAGGGATAGTTCATGCGAACGATCAGATCGGGACGCTGCGATAGCAGAACACGACGCAGTCCAGCACAGAGGGCCACTTCGCCGGGACGCCGCGGATCATAGAGCAGCCCGACGTCGGCCCGTCGCTCGACACCGTCGAGCACTGGAGTGAAGGTGTGCATCGAGAAGTGGACCGCGCGGCGGCCGGCCGCAATCGCTCGCGCCATGTCGGCCGTGACCTCACGGCGATAAGGGAGGTAGTGCTTCTCCACCAGCGACGCGCGGACGTCGGGCGGGAGCGATTTCGTAATCGACGAAAAGAGGGCCCGGTGTGTCGACGAGCGATTGAGCTCGACCAGCAGCCGCGTGATCGTTGCAAAATGCAGAGGTGCGCCCAGCCGGCGAGCGCAGGCGCGGGCCAAATCGAGAGCGCCTGGATCATGGCCGCGGTGACTTTGCAGCAATTCTCGATGCGGGCGGAACAGCCGGGCATAGGCCGCCGGAACGCGGTTGCCGCCGTGTTCGCACGTCACGATGACGAAGTCGTTCAAGTCCCAACCACGTCCTTGCCCAAAAACATCCGGCCGGCCGCCAGGCAATCGCACAGTTCGCGATAGACGGTCGCCAGCCGGTCGCGCGAAGGATCGGGCCCCACGGACGTCAGAATTCGCCGCGCCAACGGGCCCCGCTCGAGCAGGGTTTCGAGAGCCGGACGCATGTTGCTGTGCCGCGACCGCGCGGGTCGATCAACGGCACTCGCCAGATGTCGCCAAATCTCGCCCGCCGTGACCGCCTGGTGTCCGGGGAAACCGAAAAGGCGTCGATAGTCGGCGTCGCTGACGATGGCCCGGTCGGCATTGCGGATCGTGTTCTGCAGCGAACCGTACAACGTTTCGGTCTGCCAGGTCTCGAGCTGAGCCGGGTCTCCCCATTTTCCGGTCGTCAATGCTTCGAGCACGTCGGCGATCAGGGCGCAGACGGCGACGTCGGCTTGGGGACACTCCTGCACGTCGAGCACGCGGATCTCGATCGTTCCCCGGCCGAAGCGGGCGATCGCGCCGCGTGAGTTGAGCCATTCGTCCTGCAGCACGCCTTCGGCATCGAAGGGAGCGACGTCCGCATAGAGCGGTTCGAGAATCAGCCGATGATATTCGGCCGACGAGAAAACGGGCTCCGGCACGACGCGGCCGGTCGCCGCGGGAATGCGTCGACAATTCTGTTGATAAACGGACAGTCTCGCATCGAGCAGGCCGGCGGCTTTGCCGTCCATAAAGGGCGAGCTGGCGGCGAGTGCCGGCAACAGCGGAAGCAGCACGCGAATCGCCGCGTGCAGCCGGGCGAATTCAGCATCGCCGCTGAAGGGAAGATTCAAGTGGACGGCCTGCAGGTTGGCCCAGCCATGCCCGCGGCAATCGAAGATGCGATTGAACGCCTCGTAGATCGAGCTGTTCTCGTGCGGCCAAAGCACCATCTCGCGGTGCGGGTCCATCCAGGGGTGCATGGCCGAGGGCATCAGCCGCGCGCCCAACGGTTCCAGGACGGAGTTGATTCGCTTCACACTCTCGTGAAAAGCCTGGGGCAAAGAGTCGAAAGACCGCGCGGGGTCGGTGGTCTTCACCTCGATGACGTGCGCGGTCAGCTCGTTCGACCAGGTGATCTCGCCATCGACAAAGTCGGACGTGATTTCCCCGGCCACCGCTTGCAGCACTTGATCGGTGATCGGCCGCACGTCGAGCGATTTCGCGTCGACGATCATGTACTCCAACTCGACGCCGAACGCCTGAAACAGGTGGAACGGTTCGGCCGAGCTCATGTGGCGCCAATTCCCGCTTTGCTGCGTTCGATGCGGTCCAGAAACACTTCCATGATGCGGTTGTAGATTTCGTCGCGCAACACTGCGTCTTCCACACCGACGTCGATATTCGGATTGTCGTTGACTTCAATCACGTAGAACTTTTTGTTCGACTCCTTCACGTCGACGCCGTACAGTCCGTCGCCGATTAGGTTAGCCGCCTTGAGGGCTGCGCTCACCGCCCGCCGCGGGGCCAGCTCGACGGGAATAGTCTCGGACTTTCCATACCGGCCATCGCCGTTGACGTCGGTACGAACGATCTGCCAATGGTCGGCGGCCATAAAGTATTTGCACGCGAAGATCGGCTTGCGGTTGAGAATGCCGATCCGCCAGTCGAACGTGGTCGGCAGGAATTCCTGCGCGACGAGCAGATCGGAATCCTCGAAAAGCTGCTCGAGCTGCGTGTGGAGTTCCGCCGGCGTGGCCACCTTAACGACGCCGCGGGAGAACGAGCTGTCGGGCCGCTTGAGCACCAGCGGGAAGCCCAACTCCCTCACGCAGTCGTTCGCATTGTCGCGATGGATGACGACGGTTTTTGGCGTGGGGATGTCGTGCCGGCTCAGCAGCTCGGCGAGATAAACCTTGTTGGTGCAGCGAACGATCGACACCGGGTCGTCGATGACCACCAGGCCTTCGCTCGAGGCGCGGCTGGCAAAGCGATACGTGTGGTGATTGACGGCCGTCGTTTCGCGGATGAAGAGCGAATCGAACTCGGCGATGCGGGCATAGTCGTCCCGCGTGATCAGCTCGGCCCGCACGCCCAGGCTCTCGGCCGCGCGGATGAATTTCTTGAGCGCGTCGGGCCCGGAGGGGGGCTCGGCTTCGTCCGGGTCGTGCAGAATGGCCAGGTCGTAGCGCATACGGGCTCGTTTGCGCTGGGCGCCGCGGCGACCCTCGAAATACTGGCGGGCCACCTCCAGCACGAAGGGCCAGTGCCCCTCCGGCACTTCACTGGCCGCGATCGTGGCCACGTTGCGAATCACCCACTTCTTATATCGCTTGAACTGCACCCGCAGCAGGGGCGACTGAAACAGGTTGAAGAGATGCAGACTCAGGCGTTCGTACCGCTTGGCCAGGTTGCGGCCGAAATAGATGCTGAGCGTGAACCGTTCGGATTGAATCGGGCCCAGGCTGTGCTGAATGAGATCTTCCAACTCTTCGGAAACGATCCGCATCATCGCCTGCGAGCGAAGATCTTGCAGGGTCGTAATGCTGGGCAGCGGCTTATGGCCGCGGGCCTCGGCCAACAGCGAGACGTAGTAGCCGACGGTCTGGTAGCGGTACGACTTGCAGAGGTTGAAGACCTTGACGTTGCGGCCTTCGCTGAACTCGGGCTGTGTGAGATAAGCCCGGGCGTCCACAACGTCCACGTCGGGGATGCGAAACGGCCATTCCTTATGGCTATTCGCGATGATGAGAATCCGCACTCGGTACTCGCTTGCGATTCGTCCGTGGCTCGATGATTAGCAGATTCGCGTCGTGCGTCACGATCCCCAGCAGAATGGCGTTTTTAACGCGGTCGATTCCCAGGGCGTAAGTCTGTTCGTTGCCGAGGGGGTTGGGGTGAAGCGGATCAGCCAGCAGCACCGTGCGGTTCGACTGATCGTAGCCGCAGAGCACGACAAAGTGACCGACCGGGAACCCGCGCACGTCGTCCGGAACCGAGTCCCGTCCCAGCTCGCGCTTGGCGCGATACAGATACGTGGCGCTCAAACCGGTTAGAATCGGCGTCGAATTCTTCAAAAACCTCCGGATCAGCTCGCTGGTCAGATCTTCCATGCGAAGTTTACCGCCCAGGTGCAGAAAGTCCAGATATTCTCGGCACGCGAGCTGGACCTTCGACGAGTCGGCGACCTGGCGCTGAGCGTCGAGTCGTTCGGCCAGCGGCGGGGCACTCGACTTGAACCAGGTGGGATCGAATACCTGCACGTTGTACGTGACAATCGTGGCGCTATAGCCCCGCTTGAGCGCGTGGCAGGCCATCACGACGGCCAGCGTGCCCCCGTCCTCGAGCTGGGGGATTTCGTCAACGACCTGGTTGAGAGAAATTGAGTCGCCAAAAAAGCGATAGACGGCTTGCAAGCAGGTCGGGCCGCACGTCAAGTGGTCCGGCTGGGGAAGGATCTCCAATCGCAGCTGTTTGTCCATCGGATTCCGATTGACCGGGGAACTCGAATCAACCAGTGTGAATCTTATCTCGTAAAGCCATGGCCGGCTTGTGTCACGAGCGACAAAACTGCCCGACGCCGGGCTTTTTCGAGTTCGTCGGCCTTACGGTTTTTGCGGGATTTCTGGCCGGTTTTCTCAGAAAAACGACGTTCGCAAATTCGTCGGACAATCATTGACGACCGATTTGGAGACTGCCATAATAGGCCGCAGACGCACGGACGAAAGAGCGCTGTTGCGGCAAGTCAGTCTTGCATTTGTGGCGATTCTCCCGGACGTCTGGCGTGAGATTCTACATCTCCCGTTGATCCTGTCTCTCGGTCGTTTCGACCAATTCGACGAAATGGTCCGTCGGTTCCGGTTTTCGCATTGACGCGGATACGTGTTCGTCCCGGGTTCCGTTCGTTCCGGGAGAGCTCGGCGTTCCGGCGGCAGTTCCAGCGAATCAAACGGAGTCGTTCAATTTCGCAATCGTGCATCAGTTGATTTGACTCGGGATTTCAAGGACTGAAGCTGAGTCGGCTTCCACTGGGGAAGCCGCCGGTGCTTGGGGCGCAATCGCCTTTTAAGCCACGGCTCACGAAAAGGATTGCACCGTTGGCAGACGATTCTCGACCGGCCCAGCATGCCCGACGGGACGGCCACGATAAGCCTGCGAAAGAGAGTCCAGAAGAACCGATGACCACCAATCTGATCGAAGCCCCGGCGACCGAGCACGCCTCTGCCGTCCATCAGGCTGCCGTCCACCCGTCAGCCGTCCACCCCGTTGCCGCAGTCCGCGAGCCGGAATCCCGCTTCCCCGAGCTGTCGAGCGAACTGGAAAAGGAGCTGGTCCAGGTCTTCAAGCTCCTCTCCGACGAAACGCGGCTGCGGATTCTCGTTTACCTCACCCGCGAGGGCGAGTTGCACGTTACCGCGCTCTGCGATCGCCTGGGCCAGAGCCAGCCGGCCGTCAGCCATCACCTCGCCCTGCTCCGCGTGGCCGGATTGATCAAGGCCCGACGTGACGGCAAGCACAACTTTTACTCCGTGCGGCAGTCCCGTTTCCGCGGGCTGATGGAGCAACTGCTGACGAGCATCGGCGATCGGGGCAAAGGACAGCTCCGCTTTGACGAGTTCATCGTCACGCACGAGCAGTAAGCCCGTCGCTCGACGCCGCTTCAGGCAAGGCGACTCCCGCGCCAAACCGCGAGCGACACCGGCGGCACCGCTGAGGTTCCAAAGGCCGCCGACCGTCGCTTTTCTTTGCTCTGGGCCTCTGCTACAAAAAAACGCATGCCTCATCCGGTAAAACTTGCACTGGCCGACGGCACCGTCTTCACCGGTACCGGCTTTGGTGCGCAGGGGGAAGTTTTTGGCGAGGTCGTGTTCAACACGAGCATGACCGGCTACCAGGAAATCCTCACTGACCCCTCGTACTGCGGGCAAATCGTCACGATGACGTACCCGCTGATCGGCAATTACGGGGTCAACCTGGAAGACGTCGAGAGTCGCGGACTCTCGCTACGGGGCTTTGTCGTCCGCGAGCTGTGCCGGGAACCGAGCAACTTCCGCGCGAACAAATCGCTCGACGACTACCTCCGCGAGGCCGGCATCATCGGCCTCGAGGGGATCGATACGCGAGCCCTCGTGCGGCGGATTCGCGTGCAAGGCGCGATGACGGGCGTGCTGTCGACGAGCGATCTCGACGATGCCAGCCTCGTCCGCAAAGCCCAGTCCAGCCCCGAGCTCGTCGGCCAGGATCTCATCCGCGAGGTCATGCCCGAGGCGTCGACCGAGTGGCAGGACGGACTTTCGTCGCTCGGTCGTGGCTTTCGACCGCTCGACGGCAAGACGCCCCAAGCGTCGCGGCCGGACGACCACGCCGAGCGAGCGCCGCACGTCGTCGCCATCGATTACGGCATGAAGTGGAACATTCCGCGGCACCTGTGTTCACTCGGTTGTCGTGTCACGATCGTCCCCGGCACGAGCACGGCGGACGAAATTCTGGCCCTCAATCCGGACGGCGTGTTCTTGTCGAATGGCCCCGGCGATCCGCGCCCGCTGGATTACGCGGTGGCCACCATCCAGGGTCTCATGGGCAAGACGCCGATTTTCGGCATTTGCCTGGGGCATCAGCTCTTGGGAATGGCCTGCGGCGGCACCATCTATAAGTTGAAGTTCGGACACCGGGGGGCCAATCAGCCGGTGCTCAACCGCCGGGCGAACCGGGTCGAAATCACCAGTCAGAACCACGGGTTCGCGCTCGATGCGAATTCGTTCTCCGACCGCGTCGAGATCACGCACATCAACCTGAACGATCAAACCGTCGAGGGGCTGCGACACCGCGATTATCCGGCCTTCAGCGTGCAGTACCATCCGGAGGCCTCCGCCGGTCCGCACGACAGCCACTACCTCTTCGAAGAATTTCGGACGCTGATGCGCGGCGCAGAGCCCGCGTTGGCCGGCCGGTAAGCACAGGATCCATCATGCCCAGCGAGCGGACTCTCATCCTGATCAAGCCCGATGCCATCGAGCGCCGCCTCGCCGGCCGTCTCATCAGCCGCATTGAGGACAAGGGCCTTGCGATCGTCGGCATGAAGCTCCTGCAGGTGACGCCGGAATTGTCGCGGCGGCACTATGCCGAGCACGTGAATAAGCCGTTCTATCCGCTGGTCGAAAAGTTCATCACGTCGGGTCCAGTGGTGGCTCTCGTGGCCGAAGGTCCGGACGCAGTCGCCGTCGTGCGGGCCATGATGGGGCCGACAAACGGCCGGCAAGCCCCGCCGGGCACGATTCGCGGCGACTACGGCGTCAGCCGCCAGATGAACTTGATGCACGGCAGCGACGGACCGGACGCCGCCAAGCGCGAGATCGAAATCTACTTCACGCCGGCGGAGCTGTTCTCGGCGAAGCAGGCGATCACCCCGTGGTTGGCGGCGGCGGACGAGCTGTAATCTGGGAGGGCGAGGCTCCCGCCGAGCCGCCTTGGCACCAACAGAAAATACGGCTCAGCAGGACTTCGGCGAGCTCAGTCGAGCCGAGCTTCGCCCTCCCTTCGAGTCGTCATGTCAGCCTCCGTGACTGCTGCTAATTCGCCGCTGGCCGGGCTCACGATCGTCAGCCTGGCGATCAACCTGCCGGGACCCGTCGCCGCCGGCCGCCTGCGCGACCTGGGAGCGCAGGTCACCAAAATTGAGCCGCCCGACGGCGACCCCCTCGCGCGTGGCTGCCCGGAGTGGTACCGCGCGCTGCACGAGCGAGTCACCGTCGTGCGGCTCGATTTGAAAGTTGCCGCCGATCGCGAGCGGCTCAACCCGCTGCTTTCGACCGCGGACTTGCTGTTGACGTCGTCGCGACCGGCCGCGATTGCGCGATTGGGGCTCTCTTGGGGCGAATTGCATCGACAGTTTCCGCGCCTCTGCCAGGTGGCGATCGTCGGGCACGCGGCCCCAGATGAGAATCGGCCGGGGCACGACCTGACCTATCAGGCGACTCTGGGGCTGGTTTCGCCACCGGAGCTGCCGCGAGCGCTGATCGCCGACCTGGGGGGCGCCTTGGAGGCGGTGTCGACCGCGGTGGCGCTGCTCTTGCGCGCGAGCGCGGCGGGAAGGCAGCCTGCGCAAGTCAGTCTGGCCGAAGCCGCCGCGCATTTTGCCTTGCCGCACCGGCACGGATTGACGCTGGCCGCCGGGCTGCTCGGCGGCGCGTGGCCCGGATACAATCTCTATCGTGCGGCCGAGGGCTGGGTTGCCGTGGCCACGCTCGAGCCGCACTTTGCCGAGCGGCTCAGGGTCGAGTTGGGCGTCGGGTCTTTCACACACGAAGCGCTCCGCGAAGCATTTGCAGGGCGCACGGCGGCCGAGTGGGAAAAGTGGGCGGCGACGCGCGATTTGCCGATCGTCGCCGTTCTTGAATAGGGTCGAAGGCTGGGGGGAGAAGAAAGATGGCTGAACCGGTAATTCTCGAAGTCGCGCGGACTCCGTTTGGCAAGCGCAATGGCGCATTCCGCGAAACGCGTCCGGATGTGCTCTTGGCACACGCGCTCCGCGGGCTGGCCAAGCGGGCGGGCATCGACGCGGCCAAGATCGAAGACGTGGTGACGGGCGTCGTGCAACAGGTCGGTGAGCAAGGCGCCAACGTCGGGCGCTTGGGCGTGCTGCTGGCCGGCTTCCCCGTCAGCGTGCCGGCCGTCACGCTCAACCGCATGTGCGGCTCCAGCCAGCAGGCGGTCCACTTTGCCGCGCAGGAAGTGGCCGCAGGCGACGCCAAATACGCCATCGGCGCCGGCGTCGAGAGCATGACCCGCGTGCCGATGTTCAGCGACATCGGCGGCGGATACGAAAAGCTGAATCCGGCCGTGCTCGAGAAGTATGACCTGATCCACCAGGGCGAGAGCGCCGAGCGGATCGCCGAAAAGTGGAAGATCACCCGCGACGAGGTCGACCAGTACGCGGCCGAAAGTCATCGTCGCGCGAGCGCGGCGGCCGCGCAAAACTTCAACAAGGAGATCCTGCCGACGCCGGGCCTCGATGCCGAGGGCAAGCCGATCGAGCTCAAACGCGACGAAGGCGTTCGCGACAAACTCGACATGGCGAAGATGAAATCGCTCGCCACGGTCTTCCGTCCGAACGGCTACGGCGTGGTGACGGCCGGCAACTCCAGTCAAATCTCCGACGGGGCCTCGGCGATCCTGGTCGGCGACCGCGAAGCGGCTCGCGCCGACGGTTTCAAGCCGCGGGCGAAGTTCCTGGCCAAGGTGGCCGTGGGCGACGATCCGATGATGCAGCTCACCGGTGTCATCCCGGCAACGCGCAAGGCGCTCGAGCGGGCCAAGATGACGATCCACGATCTCGACTGGATCGAGATCAACGAGGCGTTCGCGACGGTCGTCATCAGTTGGGCCCGCGAGTTGAAGCCCCGCATGGAGCGAGTCAATCCGTGGGGCGGAGCCATCGCACACGGTCATCCGCTGGGAGCGACGGGCGCCGGCCTGATGTCCAAAATGCTTATCGGCCTGGAAACGACGGGCGGGAAGACCGGCCTGCAGGTGATGTGCATCGGCCACGGTATGGCGACCGCCACGATCATCGAACGCATCTAAGCAGTCCTAAAAATCGCGCACGATCCTTTAGACCCAGCGGATCTCCCTTCATGAAGATCGCCGATCACACGTTCTTGGTTACCGGGGGCGGATCGGGACTAGGGGCGGCCTGCGTGCGGCGGTTTGTCGCCGACGGCGGCCGGGCGGTGATCGCCGATGTCCAAAAGGCGGCGGGCGAAGCGCTCGCGGCCGAACTCGGACCCAAGGTCCGCTTCGTCGAGACCGACGTGACGAACCGCGCCTCGGCCGAGCGTGCGGTCGAGACGGCACTCAAGGAATTTGGCGGACTGCAGGGTCTGGTCAATTGCGCCGGGATCGCACTGGCCGAGCGGACCGTGGGCAAAGAAGGGCCGCATCGGCTCGAATCGTTCTCGCGGGTGATCAACGTCAACCTCATCGGCACCTTCAACATGATCGCGGTGGCCGCGACGGCGATGTCGAAGGCAGAGCCGAGCGTTTCGGGCGAGCGCGGCGTGGTCGTCAACACGGCGTCGGTAGCAGCCTTCGATGGGCAAATCGGGCAGGCGGCCTACAGCGCGTCGAAGGGGGGCGTGGTCGGAATGACGCTGCCCATTGCCCGCGACCTCTCACGGTCGGGCATTCGCGTGATGACCATCGCGCCCGGCATCTTCGAGACGCCCATGCTGGGACAGCTCTCCGAAGAGGTCCGCAAATCGCTCGGCCAACAGATTCCTTTCCCCTCGCGACTCGGCCGGGCCGACGAGTTCGCCGCGCTCGCCGCTCACATCGTCGAGAACGAAATGCTCAACGGCGAAACGATCCGCCTCGACGGGGCGATACGTATGGCACCCAAGTGACGAAGTGAAGCACGAAGCACCAATGAGTACGGCGTCCCTTCGGGCTTAGGTCATTCGAGCATTCTTTCGTCATTCGTGCTTCGTCATTCCCCGCGCCGGGTCGTTGTAATTTTTACAGTCGGCCGCAGGGTAAAAACTGCGAAAATTTCCGGGTTTTTTGCCCATTTCCAGCGCCGTGCGCCGACCCGCGCGAATGCGATTTTGCTCTTAACACGCATTCGCGATCGCGATATTCTCCCGCCCCACGAACGAACTCCGACTCTCAACCCGACCTGCGACGCAATCCAAAATCGCTTCTCGCCCAGAGCGAGAACCAGCCGATTGTCCGAGAAAGATATCCCGTGACGGCTCAGCAGCGCGTTCTTGTCGTCGACGGACTTTCAGAGACGGAAGAAGTGTTGCGAGCCGTGCTCGAACCCCGCGGCCTCTCCGTCGACCGTATCCGCAGCGCGGCGACCGATGAGCTGGCGTCGAAGCGCCGGCCGAGCGTGATGGTGCTCCACGTCGACGAAGATCCGGCGCCCGCCGCCGCCCCCGCCGGGTGGCAGAACGTGCCGCGGATCGTCATCGGATCGACCAAGGTCAACGACGCCGGCGACACGGCCACCGAGGATCATTACCTCGAGCAGCCGTTCCAGTATGGCGAGCTGATCCGCACGATCGAGCGGCTGCTGTCGGCCGCGGATGCTGCCTGAGCGCGTTCGTCTCTCTTATCGAGTTCGCTCCGTCACGGATTCAATGCCCGTTCGCCGTAACGACGTTGCGCGCCGGGTGTTGACATCGGGCGTCCGATTTCCCAATGTCGAGTGGAACCCGGACTTTGGACCTGCGATTGCCGTCGTTGCTATGATGTCGGCAACGCTCCCGCGGGCCGAAGTGCGGATCACGGAGCCGCCCGGCGCATGGACAGGACGCTTCCAGGTCGAGTCGACGTGGCAACGGACGAGAGAACCAGGCCGGCGAAGGCGACGCTCCTCGTGATCCGCGGGGCCGACCAGGGTTCCCGCTTTGAGATCGGCGAAAAGCCCGTCAGCTTGGGCCGCGGTCTCCGCAACGAAATTCGCGTCGGCGACGACGAGGCTTCCCGGCAGCACGCGGTCATCCAATTCGTGGACGGCGTGTTCGTCGTCAAAGACCGGGGCAGCGCCAATGGCACGTTCGTCAACGGCGCGGCGATCCGCATGAAGGAGCTGCACGACGGGGACCAGGTGCAGCTGGGCGGCACGGTGCTCTTGTTTCACCAGTCCAACGCCGTCGCTCCGGGACGCGAAGCGGCCGACCGCATCGATCTCGTCAGCCAGCCGAACGCGGACGACCAGGCGAGCATCGTCGGCGAGGTGGGGCAGGAGGCGGCCAAGAGCCTGTCCGAACAAACGGCGATGGGTGGCAGCCCGCACGCGCAAGAGCTGTCCAACCTGCAGGCGATTTATCGCATCGCGGAAGAAGCCGTCAGCCCGGCGATCTCGCTCGATCAACTGCTGCAGCGGATCCTCAACCTGACGATCGGCGTGGTCGGCGCCGATCGCGGCTGCATGCTGGTGACCGATCCGGAGACGGGCAAGAGCGTGCCCCAGGTGGTGAGCTACGGCCGGCGGGCCAACCAGAGCGCGCGAATGCCGGTCTCGCGCAGCATCGTCGATTACGTTTTGGAAAAAGGTCAGGGCGTGCGCACGTCCGATGCGCGGACCGATCGCCGCTTCGTCCCCGGCCAAAGCATCCTGCAGGCCGGCATCCGCGAGGCGATGTGCGTCCCCATGCAAGGCCGCGTCGACGTGCTGGGAGTGATCTACGTCGACACGACCACGCCGCCCGAACGGGTCGTTCTGGATGGTGGCATGACTCACAAGTTTTCGGAGGACCAGCTGCGTTTGCTCGTGGCCATCGGCAGCCAGGCGGCGCTCGCCATCGAAAACAGCCGCTATCAAGAAGCGCTGGTCAAGGCCGAGCGGCTGGCGGCGATGGGCCAGACGATCGCCATGCTCAGCCACCACATCAAAAACATCCTGCAGGGCATCCGCGGCGGCAGCTACCTGATCGACCTGGGGCTTAAGGAGCATAACGAGCACCACGTCCAGCAAGGCTGGGGCATCGTCGAAAAGAATCAGAACAAGATCTACCAACTCGTGATGGACATGCTCACCTTCAGCAAAGAGCGGCAGCCCAAGATGAAGCTGGCGGCGCTCAATCAAACCGTGACTGAGGTCTGTGAGCTGATGCAGGCCCGGGCCGCCGATTGCAAGGTTCGGCTCGAAGCGCGGCTCAAGGACGACCTGCCGTCGGCCACGTTCGACGCCGAGGGGATTCACCGCGCCGTCCTCAATGTCGTCACCAACGCCATCGACGCCGTCGAGGGGATCGAAGGGGGACACGTGATCGTCGAGACGGGGCACGAAGCGTCGGGCGACGTGATCTTCGTTGCCGTCACCGATAACGGGCCGGGAATTCCCGAGGACCAACTGGCCAAGATCTTCAACATCTTCGAGTCGACCAAGGGAGCCCGCGGCACCGGGCTGGGCCTGGCAGTCAGCCAGAAGATTCTTCGCGAGCATGGCGGCGATGTGATCGTCGAAACCAAACCGGGCTTCGGTTGCCGCTTCGTGCTCGACTGGCCTCGCGTCGACGACGAGCATCGCGCACTCGATCCGCCGACCATCGTCTGACCCCGAGCGGGGGGCGTCAGCCCCCCGAGTTCTTCCGAATCGCTCAGACAGTGGGCCACCCGAGCCGAACCCAGGTACAATTCGCCTGCGGGATCTCGATCGACACCATCAACCAGGAGGCATCCCATGTCCAAGATGCGCGCCGTGCAGGTCAGCAAGCCGAAAGCAGCCTTTGACATCGTCGAGCGAGACATTCCTGAGCCGAGTCCGGGAACCGTGCGCATCAAAGTGCAGGCGTGCGGCGTCTGCCACAGCGATTCGCTCACGAAGGAGGGGATGTGGCCCGGGATCGAGTATCCGCGTGTGCCCGGGCACGAGGTGGTTGGCTTGGTCGACGCCCTCGGGCCGAACGTGGCCGGCTGGACCGTCGGCGAGCGGGTCGGTGTCGGCTGGAACGGGGGCTACTGCGGCTATTGCGAGGCGTGCCGCCGCGGCGAGTTCTTCGCCTGCCAGACGGCGACTCGCGTGACGGGCATCACCTCGGACGGCGGCTATGCCGACTACATGATCGCCCAATCGTCAGCCGTCGCTCGCGTGCCGAAGGAGCTGTCGGAGATCGAGGCGGCTCCGCTCTTGTGCGCGGGAGTGACCACGTTCAACGCGCTACGGCACAGTGGAGCCGCGCCGGGCGACGTGGTGGCCGTCCTGGGCCTGGGCGGCCTGGGCCATCTCGGTGTGCAGTATGCCGCCAAGATGGGCTTCAAGACGGTGGCGATCGCCCGTGGGAAGGACAAAGAACCGCTGGCTCGCAAGCTCGGCGCGACGCACTATATCGATAATCAAGCCCAAGACCCGGCAGCCGAGCTGGCTCGGATGGGAGGCGCCAAGGCGATTCTCGCCACCGCGACGAGCAGTGACGCCATGCAGTCGGTCCTGGGCGGGCTGGCCCCCAACGGCACGATGCTGGTCATCGGAGCGGTCGGGTCCCTCGAGGTTAATCCCATATTTCTGATCACGGGCTCGCGGGCCGTGAAGGGATGGTACTCCGGCACGTCCGTCGATTCGCAGGACGCGCTGCGGTTTAGTTCCCTGACAGGCGTGCGTTCGATGAACGAGATCGTGCCCCTGGAGCGAGCCAACGAAGCCTACGATCGGATGATGAGCGGCAAAGCCCGTTTCCGCGTTGTGCTGACGACCGGAAACTAGGACGATCGCGTCCCCAGGCTCGGTCGCGCGGATTTCGGGCCCGCTCGACGGCTGCGGTCGAGTCACCCGCTCGGGGACTCTGAACGCGGAAGTCCAATCGACGCGACCCTTTGCGGGCCGTGAGCTGCTGGTCTGACAGGCGATCGGGCGAACGCCTGAGTCGCTGTCGCTTGAGGCGCGGCCATGTCATTGCGCCGCGGACCGGACGGGAAAGCGCTCCGCAGGCTAGGGATTGTTCGGATTTAGGGGCTTGAAAGAGCCCCCAGATTACTGTCCAATCCTAGGTTTGCACAAAGATTTACGACGTTCATTTGTCTCGGGCCATTGACCGTTTCTTCCCGAGAAGATCGCCGTATCCCACGCGACTGGCTCTGATCTCCTTCTTTCTGCGCCTCCCACTGCGCATCGGTAATCGGGAGTCCTGAGGATGTTTTTTCCGAAGCGTCTGAGTCTGCGCAAAATCGCGCCTGTTAAACCACGCAAGCGTGCGCGACAGCGCGGACGACGCGACTCGGCTTTCGTTCCCGGACCCGCCTACTGCGGGACCTCCGTCGAAGAGCTCGAAGGGCGCCAGATGCTCTCGGCCAAGGCGTTGCCGAGCCTGTCGGAAGCCGTCCCCACCTTCATGATCAAGCCCGGAACGACCCCGCTCGCCGTTCCCGCGACGCAACCGGGCACTTCGGCCCCTTACACGCCCCAGCAGGTGGAAGCAGCTTACGGCGTCAATGAGATCTCGTTCAACGGTGTCGTCGGCAACGGTGCCGGCCAGACCGTGGCGATCGTCGACGCGTATAACGATCCGACCATCGTCAGTGACGCCAACGCCTTCAGCACTGAATTCGGCTTGCAGCAGTTCAACGTCACGAACGGGCCGACGTTCCGAGTCCTCAACGAGGACGGCGGCACCACGCTGCCACCGAATTCGTCACCTTTCGGCTGGGACATCGAAGAATCGCTCGACGTCGAATGGGTGCACTCGATGGCGCCCGAAGCAAATATCATCCTGTTCGAGGCCAACTCGGCCGAGGGAAATGATTTGTACACGGCCGAAGCCACAGCGGCGGCCTTCCCCGGAGTCTCCGTCATCTCCAACAGTTGGGGTGGCGACGAGTACTCGAGCGAAACGCAGGACGACAGCACCTACTTTCTGACTCCTCCCGGCCATCAGGGCGTCACGATTCTGGCCTCCACCGGCGACGACGGCACGCCGGCCGGCTTCCCCTCGTACTCGCCGGATGTCGTGGCGGTCGGCGGGACCAATCTGCAGATTCAATCGAGCGGCACTTACATCTCGGAAAGCGCCTGGTCCGACACGGGTGGCGGCACCAGTATCTACGAAACGTTGCCCAGTTTCCAAAGCGGAATCAACGGCGCCAACCAGGCCAGCACCACCAACCGCAACGTCCCGGACGTGGCCGCCGACGCCGACCCCAACACCGGCGTCTATGTGCTCGACACGTATTCGGGCGGTTGGTTCGATGGGGTGGGGGGCACCAGCCTCGCCTGCCCGTTGTGGGCCGGCATGATCGCCATCGCCGACCAGGGTCGGGTGCTGGCGGGAGAGGGAACCCTCAACGGGGCCACGCAAACGTTGCCCATGCTGTATAGCCTGCCGAGCAGCGACTTCAACGACGTGACCACCGGGAGCAACGGCACCTACAGCGCCGGCCCGGGTTACGACCTGGTGACCGGTCTGGGCACGCCCAAGGCCAACTTGCTCGTCCCCGCCTTGGCTGGCTACTCCTCGCAGCAGCCACCCAGCATCAGCGCCCCCGCGGCCGCCGGCACCGAAGAAAACAACTTGTTGACGTTTTCCACGGCCGACAGCAACGCGATCAGCGTCACGGACACGAGCGCCGGCACCAATGCCGATTCGCTCTCGCTTGCCGTGTTGCATGGGACGTTGAGCCTGTCCACGACCAACGGACTCACCTTCACGAGCGGCACCGACAATTCGGCATCGTTCACGGTGAGCGGAACGGTCCCCAACCTGGACGCCGCCCTCAACGGGCTGACCTATCAGCCGGCGATCAACTACTTGGGTGGCGACACTCTGTCGATAACGTTGCAGGATCCAGGGACGAACCAGTCTGCTTCGCAGACCGTGGCGCTCACCGTCATCCCGCCGGTGTCGCAGAACTGGACGACCCTGTCGAATGCCGTTCCGCAAGAGGACGCGGGCCAGTTGACCCTGTTGCTGCCCAACGGCCAGCTCTTCGTGCACGGAGGCGGGGGCAATGCATCTCCGGACTGGTACCTGGTCACGCCGGACAGCAGCGGTAACTACGTCGACGGCATCTGGACTCAAGCCGGCTCAATGAACGTGGCGCGGTTGTACTTCGGATCGACCGTGCTCCCCAACGGGGAAGTGTTCGTTGTGGGCGGCGAGTATGCGTCCGATGAGGCATTCTCAAACTCCGCGGAAATCTACAATCCAGTCACCAACAAGTGGACGATGGCGGCCAGCAGTCCGCTGCCCATGGTCGGCGACGAGCCGACGGAGCTCCTGCCGGATGGCAACGTGCTTGTCGGCGACATCGAGGACAACGGCACCGAGATTTACAACCCGACTGCAAATACGTGGAGCGCGGGCGGCACCAAGGTCCACAACGACCAGAGCGACGAAGAGGCGTGGGTGAAGCTGGCCAACGGCGACATCCTGACCTACGACATCTTCTCCAGCATCAACGACAATCGGTTCGAGGCCGAACTCTACAATCCCAGCACTAACACCTGGTCTGACGCCAGCAACACGGTCGGCACGATCCCGCTCTTGTCGACCGCCGGCACGGGATATGAGCTGGGCCCCGCGCTCCTCTTGGCCAACGGCGATGCCCTGTTCACGGGAACCAACGGCACGACCGCGCTCTACAATCCAACCACCAATTCCTGGACGCAAGGCCCGACGATGCCCTCCGTCATGATTAACGGCGTGATGACGCAGCTCACGACGGGGGACGCTCCGGGCGAAATCCTGCCCAATGGGGATGTGGTGCTCGCGCTTTCGCCGGCGGTCTTCTTCGACCAGAACGGCGAGGAGTTCCCGGCCCCGACCTATATCTACGACCTCAACACGACCGCCGACGTCTGGACCAATATCTCGCCCTCGGCGACGGTCGACCCGAATCTCAGCTCGAACAACAGCTTCATCAACACGATGCTGATCCTGCCGACGGGCCAGCTCCTGCTCACCGACGACAACAACCAGCTCGCCGTCTACACGCCGAACGGCAGTCCCCAGGCAGCGTGGCGGCCGACTGTCACGAGCTTTACGAACAACGGCAACGGCACCTATAAGCTGACCGGCACTCAGCTCAACGGCTTGGACGAGGGAGCCGCTTACGGCGACGACAACCAAATGGCCGAAAACTATCCCATTGTGCAGGTGACCGACACCAGCAATGGGCACGTCTATTATGCGACCACCTCGAATTGGAGCACCTACGGCGTCGCAACAGGCAGCACGCCCGAGACGGTGACCGTCACGATGCCGGCGGCGCTCGGCAACGATTCGTTTACGCTCAAAGTCATCGCGGACGGAATTGCTTCCAACGTATTCTCGCAGTCGCCGTTCTTTACGGCCCCGACCGCTGTGAGCGTCAATCAAAGCAGCGTCCTGAGCTTTACCGGCAACAACACCATCAGCCTGTCCGATGCCCTGGGAACAGCCGAACAAATGAGCCTCTCGGTGGGCCAGGGCACGCTCAATCTCGGCACCACGACCGGCCTGAGTGGACTGACGGGCAACGGCACCGGAACCGTCACCTTCGCGGGTGCGCTTGCCGACGTCAACAATGCCTTGGCGACGCTGACGTATACGCCGACCGTCGGCTTCAACGGCTCCGACACGCTGCATCTGTCCGACACCGACACCACCGACGGCCTCAACGGGGCCGGCATCGTTGCCATTACGGTGAGCCCTGTCGCCCCGTCGATCTCGGTACCGGCGCCTGTAGCCGTTCCCATGAACAGCACGTTGCCGTTTGCCGGCGCAGAATCTGATCGCCGTCGCCGATATCAGCGGGACCAACGAGCAGATGACCCTGCAGGTGAGCCACGGCATCCTCACGCTCACGGTCACGGGTTTGACCTCCACAGGCAACGGCACCGCGTCGGTGACCCTCAGCGGGCCGCTTGCCACCCTCAATAGCGATCTCGCGACCCTGGTTTATACGCCGACTGCCGGCTACAGCGGCGGGGACACGCTCAGCCTGTCGGATAAAGACACGACCGACGGTCTCAGCGGGTTGGCCAGCGTCCCAATCACGGTGGAGAGCGCTCCGACCATCAGCGGTCCGTCAAACGCGACGGTGACGGAAAATAGCACGCTGACCTTCTCGTCCGCCAACGGCAACCAGCTAACCGTTGCCGATACTTTTGCCGACGGCGCTTTCGATGCGTTAACCCTCTCGGTGTCGGATGGAAGCGTGACCTTGGGATCCACGACCGGTGTGAACATTACGGGTGGTGCCAACGGCTCCGGTTCGATCACTGTGACCGGCACCATCGACAATCTGAACGCGGCCCTCAATGGTCTCGTCTATCAGCCAAATCTCGATTTCGAGAAGACAGATAAATTGGTAGTCTCGCTCAACAATCCGGCCGACGGATTGACGGGCTCGTCGAGCGTGTCAATCAGCATCAACGCCCTGGCACCAACGATCGCAGGCCCCACAGCAGTCGTCGTAGACGAGAACGGCTCGCTGACATTCTCGACGGGGAACGGCAACTCGATTTCCGTCAGCGACATCAATGCCGACGGCGACTCGCTCGCCGTGTCGGTCACTCACGGCACGGTCTTGCTCCAGACGGTCTCCGGTCTGACCTTCACGTCGGGCGCGAACGGCTCCAATGCGTTCACCGTCACCGGCTCAGTCAGCAACCTCAACGGCGCGCTTAACGGCCTGACTTACCAACCGACGGCCAATTTCTCCGGCTCCGACGGGCTAGCGCTGACGCTGACGAATCTGGCGAATGGCAAGTCGTCAAATGCCGCCGTCACGCTCAACGTGAAGGCTCTACCCACGGTGAGCGGACCGTCAACCGGCACCACTACCGTGAATACGGCCCTCGACTTCTCCTCGGCCTTCGGCAACGAGATTAGCGTGACTGACCTCGGCGCGAGCGGCTCCGATTCGATGACCGTCTCCGCGGCCAACGGCACCCTAACGCTGGGAGCGATCACCGGCCTGACTTTCACCAGCGGCACCAACGGCTCCAACTCGTTCACCGTCAGCGGGCCGATCGGCAATCTCAACGCCGCGCTCGATGGCCTGAGCTACCAGCCCAACTTCAGTTACACCGGTGGGGACACGTTGACCGTGTTGCTCCGCGATCCGGGGGACGGCCTGTCGGCCACCGGCAACGTTGCGCTGACCATCAACGCGATCGCCGCTCCGGGGATCAGCGCGCCAATAACGGCCGCCGTCATCGAGAACGGCACGCTCACCTTCTCGGCAACCAGCGGCTACCCGATCACCCTGGCGGACAACGGCTCCGGCACCACCGCCGATACGGAGACGCTGTCCGTCTCCAGCGGCATCTTGACCCTTGGTTCGACCAACGGACTGGTGTTCGTCAGCGGCTTCGACGGCTCCTCTTCGTTCGAAGTGAAGGGGACGGTGGCGAACTTCAACGCCGCCATCAACGGTTTGACTTACCAGCCGGCGACCGGTTTTGCCGGTTCGGACACGCTGTTGATCACGGTGAGCGATTCGAATGACAACAAGTCGGGTTCGGCCGCTGTGGCGCTCACCGTCAACGCCCTGGCCCCCACGATCACAGCTCCGTCGAGCGCCTCGCTGAATGAGAACACCGCGCTGCCCTTCGCGAGTTCCCACGGCAACGGCATTACCGTCAGTGATGCCAATCCGGGCACCGATTCGCTGGCGCTCTCGGTGCAGCACGGCACGCTGACCTTGGCCAGCACGACCGGCTTGACGATCACGGCCGGCAACAACGACTCCGCCTCGATGACCGTGAGCGGAACCATCACCAACTTGGATGCGGCCCTCAACGGCGTGACCTACCAGCCGATGTCGGGCTACACCGGCGCCGACACGCTGGCGATCACGATCACCGATACGGGCGACAACAAGTCCGCTTCCGCGAACGTGTCGCTGAGCATCGTCGGCCTGGCTCCGCCGAGCGTCACCGCGCCCGCCACGGCCGCTCTCGCCGAAAACGGATCGCTGACCTTCTCCGCGACGAACGGCAATGTGATTGCCGTCGCCGACACGGGGATCGGCACCAACACCGACTCGCTAACGCTCACCGCCACTCACGGCACGTTGACCTTGGCCTCCACGACAGGGCTCATCTTCTCGACTGGAACCAATGGATCGGCCTCGTTCACCGTGGTCGGCACGCTTGCCAACCTCAATGCCGCGCTCAACGGTCTGATCTATCGTCCCACGTCCGGTTACTCGGGTGCCGCCTCAATCTCGATTGGGATTTCCGATCCGGGAGACAATGAGTCGGCGTCGACCAGTGTGGCCCTGACGATTACCGCGTTCTTGCCCCCGACGATCACGGCTCCCAGCGGCGCCGTGGTCAGTGAGAACGGAGAGCTGGTCTTCGAGCCGGCCACCGACAATGCCGTCTCGGTGGCCGACAGTGGTCCCGGGAACGGTTCCGACTTGCTGACGCTCACCGTTTCCCACGGCACGGTGACGCTGGCAAGCACCACTGGGTTGACCGTCACCTCGGGAGCGAACGGCTCGACCACGATCGCTGTCACCGGTTCGCTGGTCAATCTCAACGCGGCCTTGAACGGCATGGTTTATCAGCCGTCGACCGGCTACACAGGTCCCGACACGCTGACGGTGGCGATCCAGGATTCGTCCGATGGGCAGTCAGCCTCCGCCAACGTCACGTTAAGTGTCACCGGCAGCACGGCGCCGGCCATCAAGGCGCCCACGGCCATCTTGACGAGGTCCGACGCGGTGAGCTTCACCGGGACCGACGCGGTCAGCATCACGGACCCGAGCGCCGGGACTGGCGTGCAACAACTCCTGATCAAGGACTCGGGGGGCACACTGAACCTGAGCAAGACCACCGGGCTGACCTTTGTGTCAGGTGCCAACAACTCGATGCAGATGGTCGTCCAGGGAACGCTGGCCAACCTCAACGCCGCCCTTGCCACGCTGACGTATACGCTCACGGGAAAGAGTCAGACGATCGCGATGGTCTACACCAACCTGGTGACGGGAGGGCAGGGAACGGCCTCCACCACGGTGACCCTCTTCGGGAATACGATCCTGGGAAATTCGTCGTCGCCAACGCTCAACACAACAACTGGCCCCGTAACGAGTTCCATCCCACCAGACTCCGAAGTCTAAACGCACGAGCACCCGGCCCGAAGTCGCCCAGCTTGGGTGTCTAACGTGGTCGCGAGACCATCCGTGGGGACCGATGCCGGGGACTTTGACGGGGACTAATTGTGCGCGCAGATTTTGGATAAGTGACGCGCGTTAAGTCTTGATCTCTGCCTCGCCGTCGGCGAAACTAGCGACGCCTTTCATTTCTTCAGACGGGCGCTGGGCCGGCACCGTCGGGCCGTGTTTCCTGTTGCTTTTCCGCCCGAATCGCGCACCTGTTGCAGGAGTCTGGGGATGTTGTTTTCTAGGCGGCTCACGATTTCGCGCAAAATCGGGTCCAAGCCTGTCCGGTCCAAGCGGCACCTGAGTCGACGCAGCCGACGAGACACGGCATTCATTCCTGGTCCGATTTGCTGCGGACCGACCGTCGAGGAACTCGAAGGGCGGCAAATGCTCTCGGCGGCCGTTTCCGCCACCGCGGCCGGCATCGCCGTGCCGACGCTGATCAACCTGGGCCGCGTCGCGGCCCCTGGAAGTGTGAAGCCCACGAATTCGCCGGACAACGCCTCGGCGCCTTACACGCCGTCGCAGGTGCAGACGGCCTACGGCGTGAACCTGATTTCCTTCAACGGAATTGTCGGCAACGGCGCCGGACAGACGATCGCCATCGTCGACGCCTACAACGATCCGAACATCGTCTCCGACACGGCCACCTTCAACACGCGATTCGGCTTGCCGCAATTCAACTCCGGCGGTCCGACGTTTCAGGTGCTGAACGAAAACGGCGGCACGACGCTGCCGATGAACACCAACACGACAGTCGGCGACTGGGACCTCGAGGAATCACTCGACGTGCAGTGGGTGCACTCGATGGCGCCGGAGGCCAACGTCATCCTGTTCGAGTCGACCACGGCCAACGACCCGGACATGGACCAGGCCGAAGTCACCGCCGCCGATTGGCCCGGCGTCTCTGTGATCTCAAACAGCTGGGGCGAAGGCGAATTCTCCGGCGAGAATACGGAGGACCAATACTTCCAGACGCCCACCGGCCACCAAGGGGTCACCTTCCTGGCCTCGGCCGGCGACTCAGGCAGCCCGGCCGGCTATCCGGCTTACTCGCCCTACGTCGTTTCCGTGGGCGGCACCAACCTGCAGATTCAGAGCAGCGGCGCCTACATCTCGGAATCGGTTTGGAACAACAACAACGGTTGGGCCACTGGCGGCGGCATCAGCACGCAGGAAGCGCTGCCCTATTACCAGGATAACCTCAACGGCATCAACGGCGCGAGCACCACAAATCGCAACGTGCCTGACGTCTCGGCTGACGCCGATCCCGACAGCGGTGTCTACGTCTATGACACTTGGAACGAAGGGCAAGGTGGCGGCTACTTCCAGGTGGGCGGCACGAGCCTCGCTTCCCCGTTGTGGGCCGGCATGATCGGCATCGTCAACCAGGGACGGGCGCTCGCGGGCGAATCGACGCTCAACGGCTACACGCAGACCCTGCCGATGCTCTACAGCCTGCCGAGCTCCGACTTCCACGACGTCACCACCGGCAGCAACGGCACCTACTCGGCCGCGCCGGGTTACGATCTGGTCACTGGCCTGGGCACTCCCGTCGCCAATCTGCTCGTCCCCGCCTTGGCTGGATATGGAACGACTGCGCCGAGCGTCAGCGCTCCGGCGACCGCGAACGTACCCTGGAACAATTCGGCTCTGTTTGGCGCGCTCAGCAGCCCCGAAGCGATCAGCGTCACGGATCCATTCTCCGCCGGCAACCCCGATTCCTACACCTTCTCGGTGTCTCACGGGACGATCACGCTCGACTCCTTGAGCGGCCTGACTGTCACCGCGGGAGCCAACGGCTCGGCGTCGGTCACCGTGAGTGGCACCGTCGCCAGCCTGGATTCCGAGCTCAGCAACTCCGGTCTGACCTACACACCAACGACCAACTACCTCGGATCTGATTCGCTGGTCGTGTCCGCCACGGATCCGGGGGAAAGTCTGACCGGAACAGCGACCGTGGCGATCGACGTGGTTGCGTCGTCTCCGTCTTTCATAACCGGCCCAGCCGTGAGTCTCTCCGAAAACAGCTCTCAGGCTTTCAACGGCGCGAACGAGATCAACGTCGACGACTACGGAACCGCCGAGCAACTGAGCCTGTCGGTCAGCCACGGTACGCTCAGTCTCAGCACGACGACGGGCCTCGGGGTGACGGGCAACGGCACGGCAAGCGTCACTCTCACCGGCTCGCTCAGCAATCTCAATTCCGACCTGGGCAGCCTGACCTACACGCCGACGACCAACTACACGGGTTCCGACACGCTCAACCTGTCGGACAAGGACACCATCTCGAACCTCACGGGGACCGCCAGCGTTGCGATCACGGTTAAACCGCTCGCGCCCTCGTTCAGTTTGCTGTCGACGCACGCGACGATTCCCGAGAACACCGACCTCCCGCCCGCTGTTGACGTACCCTCCTACTCCCTCAACGATGTCGGTGGGACCGCTGAGAATCTGACGGTGAGCGTGAGTCACGGCACGCTCGACTTCACAAGCACGACGGGTCTGACGGTCACCGGCAACAATACCGCGTCGGTGAATCTTGTCGGATCTCTTACCAATATCAACAACGCACTGTTCAACCTCTACTATTATCCGACGACCAATTACATCGGCACCGACACGCTGAATTTTGCTGATACGGACACGACCGACAGCCTCAATGCGTCAGCCAGCATGTCGATCACGATCACTGGCTTCTCGGTGACCGCGCCGGCCAGCGCGAGCGTCAGCGAAAACACGCCGCTGACGTTCTCGTCCGCCAATGGCAACCAAATCTCGGTCGTCGATAACTACCCCGGCAACACCTCCGATTCCTTGCAGATCTCGGTGGCCAACGGCACCCTGACGCTAGGCTCGACCACGGGCTTGACCTTTACGGCTGGCGCCAACGGTTCGAGTTCATTCATGGTGAACGGGACGATCGGCAACTTGAATGCGGCCCTCAACGGCGTTACCTATCAGCCGAACGCGAACTACACCGGCTCGGATTCGCTGGCGGTGTTGTTGACCGACAACCTGACAACCCTGAGCACGTCGACCAACGTCGCGCTGACCGTCAATGTCGCGGGCGCGCCGACATTCACGGCGCCGTCGACCGCCGCCGTGGCCGAGAATGGCTCCCTCGTCTTCTCGACGGGCAACGGCAACTTGATCTCGCTTGCCGACAACGGGCTAGGCTTCGGCGCAGATTCGGTGACTCTGTCGGTCAGCCACGGCACGCTGACCTTGGGCACCACCAATGGGCTGGTTTTCAGCTCCGGCTCCGACGACTCCGCCGCCTTCACAGTCAAGGGGACCGTCGCCAACTTGAACGCCGCCCTGGTAGGAACGACCTACCAGCCGACGACCAATTACGTCGGCTCGGACACGCTGGCCCTGTCCGTCAGCGACCCGACAGACAACAAAACGGGCTCGGCCAGCGTTGCCATCACGGTCAGTCCATTGGCGCCGTCCATTACCGCGCCAGCCACTGCGTCGGTCAACGAAAACAGCTCGCTGGCCTTCTCGACCGGCAACGGCAACGCAATCTCGCTCGCCGACGCCAATCCCGGCAGCGACTCGCTCACGCTGGCGGTCGCTCACGGCACACTGACGCTTTCCACCACGTCCGGTCTGACGTTCACGTCCGGCAGCAACGGCTCGGCCACCTTCACGGTGAGTGGCACGGTCGGCAACCTCAACGCGGCCCTCAACGGCCTCACCTATACGCCGACGACCAGCTATACGGGCAGCGATACGCTGGCGATTTCGCTCCAGGATCCGGGCGACGGCCAGTCGGCCTCGAAGAATGTCTCGCTCAGCATCAACTCCTTGCCGGCGCCGACGATTACCGCGCCGGCCACGGCCTCGGTGCTCGTCAACAATTCGCTGATCTTCTCTTCGAGCGCGATCAGCGTGGCCGACTCGGCAGCCGGCAGCAGCAGCGATACGCTGACCCTGTCGGTTGCTCACGGGACGATCACACTGTCGACGACCAGCGGCCTGACCTTTACGGCCGGTAGCAACGGCTCGGCGTCCTTCACCGTGACCGGCACCGTCACCAGTTTGAATGCGGCCCTCAACAACCTCACCTATACGCCGACGAGCAGCTACACCGGCTCCGATTCGCTGGCGATTTCTCTCTTGGACCCCGGCGACAACGAGTCGGCCTCGAAGAGCGTCGCCATCACGGTCAATGCCAACACCCCGCCGACGGTCACCGCTCCGGGATCGGCTACGGTCCCTGAGAACGGCTCGCTGGTCTTCTCGTCGGGCAACAGCAATCCGATTTCAGTCGCGGATGCGGGGCCGGGCAGCGGTTCGGATTCGCTGCAGTTGACGGTGTCGCATGGCACGGTGACGTTGTCGACGACCTCGGGCCTGACGATCACGGCCGGCGCTAACGGGTCGTCCACGGTCACGGTCACGGGGTCAATCACCAACCTCAACGCGGCGCTTGCGGGACTGACGTACAAGCCGGCCAGCAGCTTCACGGGCGCCGACTCGCTCGCCGTGACGATCAATGATTCGGCGGATCACCTGTCGGGCTCGGCCAGCGTGTCGATCAACGTTTCGGGTAGTGCCCCGCCTTCGATCAGGCGCCCCGACCAGCGTCAGGTCGGCAGTCGGCGGCACGACCATTTTCTCCGCCGCCAAGGGAGATGCGATCAGCATTGCCGACGGGAGCGCCGGCAGCAGCACCGAAGAACTGACAATCAAGGCGACTTCGGGCATCTTCCAACTCGCCAGCACGACTGGGATTACGTTTATCTCCGGGGCCAATGGTTCTGCGTCGATGACCATCGAGGGAACGCTGGCCAACCTGAACCTGGCCCTCAACGGGATGAACTATACGCTGCAGGCGAAGGCGGCCACGATCACCCTGGCCTACACCGACCTCGCAACCAACC
This sequence comes from uncultured Planctomycetaceae bacterium, assembly GCA_963800135.1. Classification (GTDB taxonomy): domain Bacteria; phylum Planctomycetota; class Planctomycetia; order Planctomycetales; family Planctomycetaceae; genus DASPSM01. Next base: position 371,700 of record CAWCZR010000006.1, read on the forward strand.
AGTCGGTGACGGCCAACATCACGGTCTCGTCGAGCACGATCCTACAGGCAGGCGCACCGGCGGGACCGGCTTCGTCCAGCGTCCCTTCGGCTAACTCGCTCTCGAGCGGCACCCTGCCTCCGGACTCCGAAACGCAGCTGGCGGGGTTTGCGGCCGCGATGCAAGTACTGGCCGGTTGAGGTTGATCGGAAGCGCTTTTTGACGTAATTGGGCTAAGTTGATCTCCAGTTCGCCGACGGGCAGACTGTTGGTGTGACTGGGCAGAAAATCGTCCGACGATCTTCTTTAGGACGGGTGTCTGGGCCGGCACCTTCTGACTCAGTTCGTGTTCGTCGAACACCCGACGGTCAAATTCACGCGCCACAGGAGGCCGGTAGGATGCTGTTGTCGCTTCGGTTTCCGTTTTTGTCCAACTTCGTCCGCCCGTCGTCCTCCCGCTCTCGTCGACCGCTGAAACGTCGACGCGACGCGGCACGCATCGGCGAGCCGGTCTGCTGCGGTCCGGCCGCCGAGACGCTCGAAGGCCGCCAGATGCTCTCTGCCGCGGCCGCCCTCACCGCCGTCGCCACGCCGACCTTTATTCTCGAGGCCCATGGCGCGGCGACCAACAAGCCGGCTGTCACGGCCGGCACCGCCCCCATCGATCCGGCCCAGATGCAGGCGGCCTACGGGATCAACCAAATCTCCTTTAACGGCACAGCGGGGACCGGGGCCGGCCAGACGATCGCTATCGTCGACGCGTACAACGATCCGGACATCATTTCCGACGCGAATAGCTTCAGCAGCCAATTCGGTCTGCCGCAGTTCAACGGCAGCAGCGAGCCCACGCTCAAGGTCCTGAATCAAACGGGCGGCACGTCGCTGCCGGCTAACGCGGCCAAGGGGGGCTGGGACGTTGAAGAAGCGCTCGACGTCGAGTGGGCTCACTCGATCGCGCCCGATGCGAACATCGTCCTCTTCGAGGCTTCTTCCAACTCCGACGCGAACCTGTTCCAGGCCGTCGACACGGCCGCCGACTACGCGGGCGTCTCTGTCGTCTCGATGAGCTGGTCGGGAGGCGAATCGTCTAACGAGACGAGCTACGATTCCAACTTCGTGACTCCCAGCGGCCACCAGGGCGTGACCTTCCTGGCGGCCACGGGCGACGACGGCAGCCCCTCCGGTTACCCCGCCTACTCGCCCGACGTGGTCGCCGTCGGCGGCACCACGCTCGACATCAACAGCAGCGGACAATACATCGCCGAGGGCGCCTGGTCCGACACCGGCGGCGGCATCAGCGCCTACGAAACACTGCCGAGCTACCAGGACAACCTCGACGGCGCGTAACGGCGCCAGCACCACGCACCGCAACGTTCCCGACGTCTCGATGGATGCCGATCCCAACAGCGGCGTCTATGTGCTCGATAGTTACGACGGCGGCTGGTACCAGGTCGGCGGCACGAGCCTCGCCACGCCGATGTGGGGCGGGCTGATCGCCATCGCCAACCAGGGACGTTCCCTCTTGGGCGAGTCGTCCCTCAACGGCGCCACGCAAACACTGCCGACGCTCTACCAGCTGCCCAGCTCCGATTTCCACGACATCACCACCGGCAGCAACGGCACCTATTCGGCCGGGACAGGCTATGACTTGGTCACCGGACTGGGCACGCCAATCGCTAATTTGCTGGTCCCGGCACTGGCGGGATACGGCACGACGCAACCGCCCAGCGTCAGCGCCCCCGCGTCGGCGAGCCTCGCCGAAAATGGCTCGTTGACCTTCTCGTCGGCCAATAGCAACGCCATCAGCGTCACCGACGCGAGCGCCGGCACCAACGCCGATTCGCTCACGCTGTCCGTCTCGCATGGCACGTTGACGTTGTCGACCACGTCGGGACTGACCTTCACGTCGGGCGGCAACGATTCGTCTTCGTTCACCGTGACCGGCACCGTCTCGAACCTCGACGCGGCGCTCGCCGGACTCGTCTATCAACCGACCGCGGGATACGCCGGCTCCGATTCGCTGGCGATTTCGGTCACCGATCCGGGCGACAGCTTGTCGGCCTCGGCCAGCGTGGCGCTGAGCGTAAACGCCCCCACGCCGCCGACGATCACCGCCCCCAGCACGGCCACCGTCGCCGAGAACGCCTCGCTCGTCTTCTCGACCGGCAAGGGCAACGCCATCACCCTCACCGACGCGAGCGCCGGCAGCGGCAGTGATTCACTCACGCTCTCGGTCTCGAACGGAATTCTCACGCTCTCCTCGACGACCGGCCTGACATTTACAACCGGCGGCAACGGCACAGCGGCGTTCACGGTGACCGGCACTTTGTCCAGCCTCAATGCGGCCCTGAACGGCCTCACGTATCGGCCGACGGCCGGCTATTCCGGCTCGGACACGCTGGGGATTTCACTTTCCGATCCGGGCGACAGCCTCTCGGATTCGGACAGCATCGGCCTGACCGTTACGGCCGCCAGTGCGCCCACGATCACCGCTCCCACGAGCGGTTCGCTCAACGAGAACAGTTCCCTGACCTTCTCGTCGACCAACGGCAACGCGGTTTCGGTCGCCGACTCAAGCGCCGGCAGCACCGACTCGCTGACCCTGGCCGTCACGCATGGCACGCTGACCTTGGCTTCCACCTCCGGTTTGACGATCACCGCGGGCGCAAACGGTTCGTCGACGGTGACGGTAACCGGGACGATTGCCAACCTTGACGCGGCTCTCAACGGACTGGTCTACAAGCCGGCGACCAATTATTCCGGCTCCGATTCGCTGTCGATCTCGATATCCGATCCGGGCGATGGTTTGTCCGCGTCGGACAGCGTGGCGATCACCGTGAACGCGGCTGTCGCCCCGACGATCGCGGCTCCGGCCACCGCATCGGTCGCCGAGAACGGCTCCGTCGCCTTCTCCAAGTCGATCACCATCACCGACGCCAGCGCGGGCACCAGCATCGAGAAGCTGACGCTCACTGCCACGCACGGCACGCTCCGGCTGGGATCGACGAGCGGCATCACGATTACATCCGGGGCCAACCGATCCGCCTCGATGACGATCAGCGGCACGCTGACGAATCTCAACAACGCACTCAACGGTCTCACCTACACGCCGACCCGAAATTACACCGGATCGGCGTCAATCTCGCTGAGTTACACCGATGCGGGTGACGGCCTCACGGGCACAGGCAGCATCGCCCTCACCGTCAGCCGCAACGGCCGGGCATCCCGCTCGTTCGTCGTGACGCCGGCTCCGCTGCAAGGCCAGTTCGTGCCGGTGACCGGAGGGGCGACTCTGTCGCTGACCAATCCCGCCACGACGGAAGGAAGCGCTGACGGGGATGCGTCCATACCGATCGACGCGCAGACTCAATGGGCTGGCTTTCTCCAAGCCCTCGAGTTGCTGATCAACTGACGTCCGGGCCGGTCATTCGCGTCGCCGAATATCAGCGGTGACCCCGGTGCGTGCAAAACGACGTCCAACCGCCGCCGCCAGACGGTCGAAAACCATCCGGTCGCGCTGGGTCTTCCGGCGTCTTGCCGTGCTCGCCTGTTCACGTCTCCGGCAACTGCTGCTAAGTTCCTGCAGCGGCCTGATTCCCTTCAGAAAATTCACAGAAATCTCGCGACGGGCGCAGTTGCCACCGGCTCCTCGCCACGGCAAACTGTGAGGCACGACTCTCGCGTGGCGTAAGGAGTTCTTCCTAGCGCCCGGTGCTTGGGCCAGCACCCTTCAGAGTCGCGCTTGCAGCATCCCGCCAAATCACAAACCTTTGCCCAATTAGCCGTTGGAGCCCGAAGCATGCTGTTCTCGCGCCGGCTGTCGATTTTTTCGCAGACCCGAGGAAATACCTATCGCGGCCGCAAGGTGCCCCGCCGGCGAAATCAACGGGAACTCGACCGCATGCAGCAGCCGGTCTGCTGCGGGCCTAGCGTGGAAGTCCTCGAGGGGCGGCAAATGCTGTCGGCCGCGGCCGCCTATGAGCCAATGATCGTCATTGCCGGCCGCGTCTCGGCCCCGACTAGCGGCGGCACCGTCACCCCGGCGACGACGACCGAGGCCTCGGCCCCGTACACGCCGGCCCAGATGACGACGGCCTACAACGTTAACCAGATTTCCTTTAACGGAGTGGTCGGCAACGGCGCTGGCCAGACGATCGCCATCGTCGACGCCTACAACGATCCCGACATCATCTCCGACGCGGCCACTTTCAACAGCACCTTCAACCTGCCGCAGTTCAACGTGGCCAGCGGACCAACGTTCCAGGTGCTCAATCAAACCGGCGGCACGTCGCTGCCGACCACCGACGGCCAGGGCTGGGACTTGGAAGAGTCGCTCGACGTCGAGTGGGCCCACTCGATCGCCCCGCAGGCGAACATCATTCTGTACGAGTCGAACACCAACAACGACCCGGACATGGACCAGGCGGTGGCCACGGCTGCCGCCAATCCGGCCGTCTCCGTCGTGTCGATGAGCTGGGGCGAGGACGAATTCCAGGGCGAGCAGTCGGAAGACCCCTTCGTGCTCACACCCACCGGGCGCACGGGCGGCGTCACCTTCCTGGCGGCAACCGGCGACTGGGATTCGCCTGCGATTTATCCCGCCTTCTCGCCGGACGTCGTGGCCGTCGGCGGCACGTCGCTGCAGATCCAATCCGACGGCACTTACATTTCCGAATCAGTCTGGAACAACAACAACGGTTACGGCACGGGCGGCGGCATCAGCCAGTACGAACCGCTGCCGGCGTATCAGGACGGGCTGAACGGCATTAACGGCGCCAGCACGACCAATCGCAATGTTCCAGACATCTCGATGGACGCGGATCCCGACACCGGTGTTTACGTCCTCGATACCTACTCGGGCGGATGGTACCAGGTCGGTGGCACCAGCCTCGCCACGCCATTGACTGCCGCTCTCGTCTCCATCGCCAACCAAGGACGTGCCCTCAACGGTGAGCCAAGTCTCAACGGTCTGACGCAGACCTTGCCGACGCTGTACAACCTTTCCAGCTCCGATTTCCACGATATCACGGTGGGCGGCAACGGCACCTACAACGCAGCGCCCTGGATACGACCTGGTGAGCGGGTTAGGCACGCCAATCGCCAATCTGCTCGTTCCCGACCTGGCCAACACGAACATCAATTGGTCGCCCACCGTGACCGGCCCGGCCTCGGCGTCGACCAACGAAAACACGTCGCTGGTCTTCTCAGGCGACAATGCCATCTCCATCACCGATCAGATCGCCGGCACCAACATCGATACGCTGACCCTGTCGGTCAATCAGGGCACGCTGGCGCTCGGTTCCACCAACAACCTGACTTTCACGGCGGGTGCCAACGATTCCGGCTCGATGGCCGTCTCTGGCACGATCGGCGACCTGCAGGCGGCCGTCGCCGGACTGACTTATAGCCCGAATACGGGTTATTCCGGCCCCGATTCGCTGTTGGTCCAGCTCTCCGATCCGCTCGCCAACGTGAGCGCGTCGACCAGCGTGTCGCTGACGGTCAACGCCCCTCCGACGCTGACCGCGCCGGCCACGGGCTCCGTAAGCGAAAACGGATCGCTCGTCTTCTCGACGGGCAAGGCAACGCCATCGCGATCACGGACACCGCGGCCGACCCCGACTCGCTCACGCTCTCCGTAACCCACGGAACGCTGACGTTGGCCGGTACCTCGGGTCTGACGTTTACCTCCGGGAGCAACGGTACCTCTTCGTTCACCGTGACGGGGGCAACGAGCGATCTCGACAACGCCCTCAACGGACTGACCTATCAGCCGAACCCGGGCTACGTCGGCTCGGATGCGATTTTGATCTCCGTCATCGACACCGCAGACACCCTGTCGGCCTCGACCAGCGTCGGCCTGACGGTGGTCGCACTCAGCCCGCCGGCGATCACCGCTCCCTCGAGCGGCTCGCTCTTTGAGCACGGCTCCCTCGTCTTTTCGACGGGCAACAACAACGCCGTCTCCGTCACCGACTCGGGCGCCGGCTCCGGTGTCGATTCGCTGACCCTCCAGGTGGCGCACGGCACGCTCACCCTGGCGTCGACCGCCGGGCTGAGCTTCACCTCGGGCAGCAACGGTGCCGCGACGTTCACTGTCAGCGGCACCGTCAGCAACCTCGACAACGCCCTCAACGGTCTGACGTACCAGCCGATCGCGGCCTATATCGGCTCCGATTCGCTGGCGATCTCGATCGCCGATCCGGGCGACAACGACTCGGCGTCGACCAGTGTCTCCCTCACGGTCAACGTGCAGCCCCCGGTGCTCACCGCACCTTCGACGGGCTCGCTGAATGAGAATGGTTCGCTGGTCTTCTCGTCGAACAACGGCAACCCCATTTCGTTTACTGACGTGAATGCCGGCCCCGCCAAGACCGAGTCGCTGACCCTGTCGGTCTCGCACGGCATCCTCACGCTGGGCTCGACGACGGGGCTCACCTACACGGCCGGCAAGAACAACTCGGCCACGATCGCTGTGACGGGGACGCTGACCAGTCTCAACGCGGCTCTCGCCGGCCTCACCTACAAGCCGACCGCCGGCTATTGGGGTTCCGACTCACTCTCGATCACGGTCGCCGACGGCGTCAACAAGCAGTCAGCCTCGGCCAGCGTGGCGCTGACGATCAACGCGCTCAGCCCGCCGACGATCACCGCGCCATCGTCCGTCACGACGGGCGAAGACCTGACGATCGTGTTCTCGTCGGCCAACAACAACGCGATTTCCGTCGCCGACGCTAATTCGACCAGCGGCACGCTCAGCCTCTCGGTGACGAACGGCATCCTGACGCTCGGCTCGACTCCCGGTTTGACCTTCAAAGCGGGCAAGAACGGCAGCTCGTCCTTTACGATCGCCGCGACCCTGGCCAATCTCAACAAGGCGCTCACAGGCCTGACCTATATGCCCACGACGGCGTACAGCGGATCCGACACGCTGGCGATTTCGCTGCTCGACACGACTGATGGCCAGTCGGCCACCAGCAACGTCGGCATCACCATCTCGCCCGCCACGGCTCCGACGATCACCGCTCCTTCGACCGGCTCGCTTAATGAGAACAGCACGCTGGTCTTATCGGGCTCCAACAGTAACGCCATCTCGTTCACCGACGCCAACGCCGGCACGATCAAGACCGAGTCGCTCACGCTCTCCGTGACGAACGGCACGCTGAAACTCGGCAGCACGACCGGTTTGACCGTTACGGCAGGTAAGAACAGCAGCGCTTCGTTCACCGTGACCGGTACGGTCACCAACCTCAACAACGCGCTCAACGGCTTGACTTACAAGCCGAACACCAACTACTCGGGCTCTGACACGTTGGCCATCTCGGTCTCGGATCCGCCGGACGGTTTGTCCACCTCGACCAGCATCTCGCTTTCGATCGCCACGTTGTCACCCACCTTGACGGTTCCGTCGACAGCCTCGGTCGCCGAGAACGGCTCCGTGCAATTCACCAAGACGAACAACGACCTGATCAGCGTCACCGACGTGAACGCGACCACCGGCGTCGAACAGGTCACACTCTCCGCGACCAACGGCAAGCTGAAGCTCGGTTCGACGACTGGGCTGACCTTCACCTCCGGAGCGAATAGCTCGTCGGCGATGACGATCACGGGCACGCTGGCCAATCTCAACAATGCCCTGAAGAACCTCACGTTCACGCCGGCGACCGGCTACGTCGGCTCGGCATCGATCGCGATCGGCTACACGGACTTGGGCAATTCGCTCACGTCTTCCGGCACGATCCAGGTGAGCGTCGGCTCGAGCGGGCCCACTTCGCGGGGTTCTCAGCCGCAAACCGTGGGCGCGCCGACTTCGCCCCCTAACTCCACATCGGACGATAACCAGAGCCAGTGGGCAGGCTTCTCGGCTGCCGTCGAGGTTCTCAACAGCTAGTTAGCGCGAGCCTCAATTAGCGATCCGCGATTTCGACAACCCGTGCCATCCCGGTCGCCGCGTGCCATTCGATATGGCAGTGGAAAAACCAGTGGCCCGGGTTGTTGGCTTTCTAGTGGAACAGACCGTTTTGCGTGTCCGAAAACGGCCAGCCCTTCCGCGGAGGACGGCTACAATTCGGGCATGACGATTGACGACGACGTCTGTTATCGGGCACTCACGGCGCGGGACAACCGTTTCGACGGCGTGTTTTTCGTCGGCGTGAAGACGACGGGCATTTACTGCCGGCCGGTCTGCACGGCGAAGACGCCCCGACCCCAGCGCTGCCGCTTCTTCACGAGTGCGGCACTTGCCGAGCAATCGGGCTTTCGGCCCTGCTTGCGTTGTCGCCCGGAACTCGCGCCGGGAAATTCGCCCGTCGACAGCGCGCGGACGATTGCCCGGGCCGCCGCGGCACGGATCGAAGCCGGTGCGCTGAACGACGGGGGCAGCCTGGAAGATTTGGCCGCAAGCCTGGGACTCAGCTCGCGGCAGTTGCGGCGGTCGGTGCGCGCAGAATTGGGTGTGTCTCCGGTCGAACTCGCGCAGACGAATCGCCTGCTCCTGGCCAAACGCCTGATTGCCGAGACGCAGCTGACCATGGTGCAGGTCGCGTTTGCAGCCGGGTTCGAAAGCGTGCGCCGGTTCAACGCCCTCTTTCGCAGTCACTATCGGCTGACGCCCAGTGCCCTGCGGCGTTCGGCGGCACAGCCGGCTCGGACCGATTCCCTGCGGCTGACCCTGGCGTACCGGCCGCCGTTCGACTGGGAGGCCATGCTCCGTTTTTTGGCGGCGCGGGCCATTCCGGGCATCGAGTGTGTGAGCGGCGAGGCTTACTCTCGCACCGTTCGCGTCGGCGAACATCGGGGCTGGCTCAGCGTCGCGCCACTGGACGACCGACACGCGCTGGTCGTCGATCTGGCCACAGCGCTTGCTCTGGCGTTGCCGTCGATCCTTGCCCGTTTGCGGAGTTTATTCGACCTGGACGCGCGGCCCGACGTCATTGCCGGACATCTCGCGAGTGATCCGCTGCTGGCCGCTTCGCTCGAGCGTCATCGAGGGCTGCGGGTACCCGGGGCGTTCGACTCGTTCGAGCTGGGTCTGCGGGCCTTGCTCGGGCAGCAAGTTTCTGTGCGCGGGGCCTCCACGCTGGCCGGGCGCTTCGCACACCGTTTCGGCGAGGTGATCGAGACGCCACTGGCTTGCTTGAACCGCGTCACACCGACGGCCGAGTCGCTGGCGGCCGCGCGAACGACAACGCTCGCCGGTCTGGGCCTCCCGAAAGCCCGCGCCGAAAGCCTGCGAAACTTGGCTCGCGCGGTCGTTCGTCGCGAGATCGATCTCGAAGCGGGGGTCGACCCGCCCGCGGTCGTCGCCGAACTCGTCAAGCTTCCCGGCATCGGACCCTGGACGGCCGAGTATATCGCGATGCGGGCCCTCCGCTGGCCGGACGCGTTTCCGGCCGGCGATCTAGGACTGCTGAAGGCGTCGCGGCTGAAGTCGGCCCGCGCATTGGAACACGCGGCCGAGCCTTGGCGTCCCTGGCGGGCCTATGCCGCCATGCACCTCTGGGAAAGCCTGCACGAGCCTTCGAACTGACCACACCAACACTCTAACTCACACCCATTCTCCAACACTTGGCGGAGTAAGAACCCATGACGGTGACCACCTACTTCACGTATTTCGACTCCCCCTTGGGGCAGATGTTCGTTCGCGGCGACGGCCAATTCGTGACGGGTCTGTTCATGCCCTCGCATAAGGGGTCGCCCGGTCCGGAAACCACCTGGCAACGGTCCGACGAGCCGTTCGCAGCGGTGCGGCAGCAGCTGGCCGAATACTTCGCGGGCGAGCGACGGCGATTCGATGTGCCAATCAAGTTGGTCGGTACCGCGTTTCAGGAGCGCGTTTGGCAGGAGCTGGTGAGGATTCCGTTCGGCACGACGATCCACTATGGCGAGCTGGCGCGGCGAGTCGGCCGGCCGAGCGCATCGCGGGCCGTGGGTCACGCCAACGGTCGCAATCCGGTCTCGATCATCGTGCCCTGTCACCGCGTGATCGGCGCCAACGGCAAGCTCACCGGTTATGCGGGGGGCCTCGACAAGAAGCAGTGGCTGCTCGCCTGGGAGCGTCGCGCTAGCGGGGCCGAGCCGAAAGATTTGTTTACTGCCGATGTCCGGCAGCCCACCCGCGCAAAAGCGCGAACGCCCTTTGAAAGCTCCGTCACTCCAGTCGGATAATGGAGCTGTCCCTACCGGAGAATGCCATCGGGACCGACGTTGGGACCGACGTCTTGCGATTCACGGCAAATTATGAAAAAATGTTCATCAAACTATGGGAGTATCGACAGACTTAGACCATCGTGAACAATAGCTGCTCTCATCTCGCGCGAAATCGTGCCAAAAATGGACTTTCTTTAATGTTTGTGGCGAGAGGCATTTCCGGCACGGGGCGCGTGAGATGACGGTCGAGTTGCCCCTGTTCACGGATTCTGAGCGACGGGCCGTGCGGGCAGAGAAAGTTCGCTCGACCGCCGCGCCGTCAGCGCCCGACAAGGGTCTGCATCAGCTATTCGAAGAGCAGGCCACGCGCACGCCCGAGGCCATTGCCCTCGTCGGCGAAGAACAGCGGATCACGTACGCCGAGTTGAACGCCCGCGCCAATCAATTGGCGCACGTGCTGCGGGATAGCGGCGTCGGTCCCGAAAAACTCGTGGCCCTGTGTCTCGACCGATCGCCCGAAATGGTGATCGGCATCGTGGCGATCTTGAAGGCGGGCGGAGCATATGTGCCGCTCGATTCCGAGTATCCGGCCGCGCGATTGGCCGTCATCCTCCAAGATGCCGCTCCAACCGTCGTGCTCACCACGCGTGCGCTCCGCGGGCAGTTGCCGGAAGGAGCAAGAACGCTGCTGCTCGATACGCCCGAGACGCAGACCTCGCTCGGGGGTGCGCCGGAGCACAACCCGACGGATACGGAGCGAGTCGCAACTCGTGATTCCGGGCAAGCGGCCTACGTCATCTATACGTCGGGGTCGACCGGCGCGCCTAAGGGAGTCGTCGTCTCGCACGGGAACGTCGTGCGCCTGTTCGAATCGACGCGGTCCTGGTTCGACTTCGGCCCGGACGATGTGTGGACGCTGTTCCACTCGTTCGCCTTCGACTTCTCCGTCTGGGAGTTGTGGGGCCCGCTGCTACACGGCGGACGTCTGGTGCTCGTCCCTCGGACGATCGCCCGTTCGCCAGCCGACTTTCTTCACCTGCTGGTCCGCGAGCGGGTGACCGTCCTGAACCAAACCCCGTCGGCCTTTTACCAGTTAATGCAAGCCGACGCGGAAAACCCGACCACCGTCGAGCTGGCACTGCGCTACATCATCTTTGGCGGCGAGGCGCTCGACTTCCCCCGCTTGAGAGACTGGTATCTGCGGCACGCCGACGAAGCGACCACGCTCGTCAACATGTACGGCATCACGGAAACGACCGTGCACGTGACCTACCAGCCGCTCAGCCGCGAGCTGGTGCGCGACACGCGGAGCAGTCTGATCGGCGAAGCCATCCCCGACCTCACGCTGCATGTGCTCGACGAATCCTGCGAGCCGACGCCAACCGGGCAGATCGGTGAACTCTACGTGGGCGGCGCGGGATTGGCGCGCGGCTATCTCAACCGGCCAGAGCTGACCGCCCAGCGATTCCTCCCCGACCCGTTCAGCGATCGGCCGGGCGACCGGCTGTATCGCACGGGCGACCTGGTGCGTCGGCGGCCGGACGGCAATCTCGAATATCTCGGACGCATCGATCAACAGGTCAAACTTCGCGGCTTCCGCATCGAACTGGGAGAAATCGAGTCCACGCTCGCGAAGCACCCCCAAGTTGCCGACTGCGCCGTGCAATTGCGCGAGGATCGGCCGGGCGACAAGCGGCTGGTGGCCTACTTCGTCTCGCCCAAGTCCACAACGTCTCCGTCCGCCGCGGAGCTCCGCCGTTTTCTCGAGCGAGGCTACCGGAGCACATGCTGCCCGCGCGGTACGTCGCACTCGAGTCGCTTCCGCGAACCGTCAACGGCAAGCTCGATCGCCAGCAATTGCCCGCCCCCGAATCAATCACCAGCCATCTGGAGAGGAGCAGCGAGCCGGAGCGGAGCCTCCGCGTGACGGGCACACCGATTGAGGAAGAGCTGGCCCGCATCTTTGCCGACGTGCTGGGGCTCCTCCGGGTCGGCATCCACGACAACTTCTTCGTCCTGGGCGGGCACTCGCTGCTGGCGACCACGCTCGTTGCGCGAATCCGCGAGCGGCTGCATGTCGAGCTGTCGACGCGCAGCCTGTTTGTTGCGCCCACTCCGGCAGGCCTCGCCCGGATGTTTCCGTCGACGAGTGCGACTCGCAGCGAGACGTCTTCAGTCACCGGACAGCGGGAGGAGCACGCGGTGCGGGAACCGGACGCGGGGACCACCGACTTTCTGGAGGTATTGCGGGCCGGCGGCGACGGACATCCGCTCGTGTGCGTCGGCCACGTGCAGCCCATTCCCTTGCTGTTAGAACGACTGCCGTCGCTCGGCCCCGTCATTCATCTGAAGCTCGACGGGTCGCAGATCTGGCCACCCCTCAATCTCAGTTTCGAAGAGCAGCTGCAAGTCTACGTGCGCGAGCTCGAACAGCACGTGCTGGGACGAAAGCTGCTGTTGATCGGCTATTCGTATGGGGGCATTCTCGCTTATTGCCTGGCCGCCAAGTTGTTGAACGAGGGCTTCGACATCGACCTGATGATGATCGAGCCCGCCCTGCCCTACCGCGACCTGCCCTGGAAGATTCGTTTGCGGCAAAGGCTCGGCAGCTTTTATCGCCTGCTGTTTAGCCGCACACCCGTCGGTCAGGTGGCGGCGAAGGGCGGTGAGGCCGAGATGATTTCTTCCGAGGCTTCGATCGCTGAGCAGCGGTGGAACTTCATGCATCCGCACTACGTCCAGAATATCGACAGCGCCTTCCTGCACGCCCTCGGCCAACGCGTGGCTCTTGTGGGGGGAGCGCCCTATCACGCCAGCTACGCCGCCCGTTGGCGCCGCATTGAAACGGGGGGCATCGAGTCGTGCATGCTGCCCCGGACCGACAATCACCTGTCGTGCTTTCAGGAGCCGGGACTCAGCCGCTGGCTCGATTTCTTCGAAGACTGGTATCGCCGCAGCAACTGGCCCTCTCGTTCGTAGTCTTCAGCGCGGTTCTCACTTCAGCTCGACCATCACCTTCTCGAGTCCGCCTGTGAAGCGGAACGGGGACTGGTAGTCTTCCGAGACGGGCGTGGCAATGTCTTCGCCGACGTTGAACGTTTCGTCGAGCGAGAGGACGCCGCGGGGCGTGCGGCCGATCTTCCCCTCGCCCACTTGCCGGTCGTTGATAAACAGCTTTCCCAGACCGCCGCCATTGGCGTCGCCGGCGAACGCGAATTCGTACCGCAACTGCGACTTACCCAGCGGCACGTCGACATTTGACGTGATCGTGTAACGAGAAGCATTCAAGAAATTGAAGTGCCAGACCAGCTTTGCGTTCTTGATGTAGAGCGTGTACCCGCCGAAGCGTCCCCCCTGAGCGACAAGCACTCCTTCGGCCCCCGGTTTCGGCAGATCGACGAAGGCCGTGATGGCGTAGGAGCGGTTCTTGGAATTTGGTGCGACTGCTTCCGGCAAGATGATTCCCGGGTAGAACGTCGCCTTCGTGCGGCCGGGAGCGACTTGGGGTTGTGGGTTGTTGAGCATGCGGCCGGCCGTGCGATCGTCGATCGGCAAGACGTGATACTTGGCCGCTTCGATCCAGAACATCGCCTGCAGTTCGCGTAGTTTCTTGGGGTTGGCCTTGGAGAGATCCTTGGCTTCGCTGAAGTCTTCGTCGATGTGATAGAGCTCCCAGGGCTCATCGTCGATGTCCGGCCCACTGCCGAGCGCAAAAGCCAGCCAGGGAATCCGGCCATGAAAGGCGGCCGCCACCCAACCGTCGTGATACAACGCGCGGCTGCCTATCATCTCGAAATACTGGGTGACGTGACGTCCGTTGGCCTCCGAGTGATCGAAGGTATACGCCAGGCTGACTCCTTCGATCGGTTTTTGCGCGATGCCGTTGACGGCGGCCGGCGGACGAATGCCCACGGCTTCATAAATCGTGGGGGCGATGTCGACGACGTGGTGGAACTGGGTCCGCAAGCCGCCTTTGTCGCGGATCCGCTTGGGCCACGAGATCACGAGCGGATTGCGCGTGCCGCCAAAGTGCGAGGCGATCTGCTTGGTCCACTTGAAGGGTGTGCTGCCGGCGTAGGCCCAGCCGACCGCATAGTTGTTGTACGCCATCGGTCCGCCCAACTTGTCGAGCAGTTTCCGGTTCGCCTCGACCGAATCGAAGATCCCGTTAAATCGCTTGGCTTCGTTGTCGGTGCCCGTCACGCCTCCTTCGGGACTCGCGCCGTTATCGCCCACGATGTAGAAGACGAGCGTATTGTCGAGTTCACCCAGCTGGTCGATGGCGTCGACCAGCCGGCCGATTTCGCTGTCGGTGTAGGCGAGGAAGCCGGCAAACACCTCCTGCATGCGGGCGTAAAGGCGTCGATCGTCCGCGCTCAGGGAATCCCAAGCGGGGATCGACTTGTGTCGCGGCGTGTTGATGGTGTCGGGCGGGACGATGCCGAGCTGCTTCTGGCGGGCAAACGTTTCTTCGCGGACCTTGTCCCAGCCCTGGTCAAACTGCCCTTTGAAGCGTTCGATCCAGCTTTTAGGGGCGTGGTGCGGCGCGTGCGTGGCGCCGGGAGCAAAATAGACGAAAAACGGCTTGTTCGGTTGGGTGGTCTTTTGCGTGCGAACCCAGTCGATGGCCCGATTCGTCATGTCGGTCATGAAGTGGTAGCTGGGATCGTAGGGGGGCTCGAGCCGTTTTGTGTTCTCGACCAGCCCGGGGGACCACTGGTTCGTGTCGCCCCCAAGAAAGCCGTAGAAGTATTGAAAGCCCAGATTCGTGGGCCAACGATCGAAGGGTCCCGTTGGCCCCGATTCCCAGTTGGGCGTGTTGTGCCATTTGCCGAATGCGGCCGTGCTATAGCCGTTGCCCTTGAGCACTTCCGAGATCAGCGCGGCGTTCGGGGGCAACATCGAGTCGTAACCGGGAAAGCCGGTGGCGAATTCCTCCACGATGCCGGCGTTCATCGAGTGATGGTTGCGCCCGCTCAGCAGAGCCGCGCGCGTCGGCGAGCAGAGGGCCGTCGTGTGGAAGCGGTTGTAACGCAGACCGCTTTCGGCCAGCCGGTCGAGCGTGGGTGTGGGGATCGGGCCGCCGAACGTGCTCGCATGACCGAAGCCCGTGTCGTCGGTCATGATGATCACGACGTTGGGCGCGTCTCTGGGAGCCCGCACAGGCTCGGGATAAGCGGACTTCGAATCCTTGATCGTGCGGCCAACCACGCCTTGAAACGGAGGCGGGTCGGGCGGCAGCTTGCCGGCAGGGTCGTCGGCAAGTGCCACGCCTGCAGCAGTCGCCACGATCGAAAAGCACCACACGAACGCAGTTGCACCGAGCGCACGGGAACTGGATTGGGCTCGCATTCGGAATGTCTCAACTTCTTAGATAGGACGGGCTCTCCGTGCATTCGGACGATCGGTTTGATGACGGGAAAACCGCGGCGAGTTCCGTCAGGCCGTGGCGGGGTTCTTGGCGATTAAGTCGATGATCACCTCCGCCAACTCGGGGCCATGCGTTTCTTGAATGAAATGGCCGGCCCCCTTGATGATCGTGTGCGGCTGGCCGTGGGCGCCGGGCACCTCGGTCTGAAAGCGCTTGTCGCCGCCGCCGGTAATCGGATCGTGATCGCCAAACGCGGTCAGGAACGGCTTCTTCCACTCGCGCAGCACCTGCCAAGCTCTTTTGTTGGCTTCCTTCGCCGGATCGTTGGGACTGACGGGGACCAGCTGCGGCAACATCAGCGGGCCGGCCTTGAAGCGCTTGTCGGGGAACGGGGCGTCGTACGCATCGTTGAGCGCGGGCACACGTGAACTCGTTGCGACGAGCGAGCCGACCGGCATGTCCCCCTCCTCGAGCATCTTGGCCGACATCGCCTTCCAGACCATGAACGCGGGCGTAATGTGTTCTTCACCTGTCGGCAAACCCGTGTTCGAGATTACGATCCGGGCGAAGCGGCCCTCATTTTCGGTGACGACTCTCAGGCCGATCAAACCGCCCCAGTCCTGGCCGAAGAAGGTGCAATTCTTCAAGTCGAGCGCCGTCACCAGGCCGGCCATTTCGTCGACGTGGAACTTGTAGGTGTGCACGGCCCGCTCCGTCGGCTTGTCCGATCGGCCAAAGCCGACGAGGTCCGGCACGATGCAGCGGTAGCCGGCCGCGACGAGCGGCGGAACCATCTTGCGATAGAGGTAGCACCAGGTCGGCTCGCCATGCAGCAACAGAATGGGCTGCCCATCCCGCGGGCCCTCGTCGAGATAGTGCACGCGGTAGCCGCCGACCTCGTGATAGTGCGGCGGAAACTCGAAGCCGGGCAGATGCGCGAAGCGCTCATCGGGCGTCCGTAGCACGCCGGGCCGTGGTCCGCGGTCACCTGCCGGACCGCTGAGCGACTCGGCCTTGGCCGGAACTTGGGCGACGCAATAGTTGATCTGTCCCACGATCCCAGCCTCCCGAAAGTGGTGAATGGCCCGATACTCGGGCGACATCGACATCTGAAACAGCGTCTTCTTCCGCGGGTACTGCACCAGCGCCACCATGTCCCAATCGGCCTTGCCGATCAGGCAGTACTTGGACTTGCCGGCGAAGAGCACCTTGGCGCCGAGCTTTTCCAGGATGGGCTGAATGGCGGCGGCGTACTTGGCGTATTCGGCTTGCCCGCCGTTGGGTTTGAACTTGAGCAGGTTGACCATCACGATCGGATGATCGTCGGGCAGCGCGATAAAATCCTGCATCTGCGCCGGCGTCGGCAAAAGGGCGATCGTCGCCGGAGTCAGCTCCTCGGTCGCCGCGCTTGCGTCTCCGGGAATGACCGACGCGACGGCCGCCGCGCCTCCCGCCACAACCGTGCTCGTCAAAAACTCGCGGCGGTTCCGCGTTCCTGTGCTGGCGTGGTTGTCGCTCATGCGGCTGTCTTCCGTGCGGATGATGGACAAACTCATCGAGAAGAAGAGGAAATGATGAGTCGCCAGTCTACCACGCCGGGAACGACACAGACATCAAGATTTCAGCAGCCAGTTGCCGCGAGCCAAATAGTTCCGCAGCGGAATCGGAGTGTTTCGGCGGTGGGGCGATCTCGCGCAAAATAGGCTTGGCTTAGGGTCTGTGGTGTGAAACACATCAATCCGCCGGAGGACACGCATCAGCGAAGGACGCGGGATTTCTCGTCGGACGCGCCAACTTCAACGTGTCATCGTCTCGCCGATGCTGACGCGATGATCAACCATGCCCCTTGGGTGCTAGACCATGGCCCGACGCGATCATCTACGATGCTGCTGAAGTTGCCGCCTTGTCCAGAGTTCCGAGATCGACGGCGCGAATCGCTTGTTTCGTGGTGGGAACGGCGGTCGGTGCCACGCTCAGCGTGCGAAATCCCATTTCCAAGAGGCGCGGGACCCAGCCTTCTCGGCCCGCCAACTCCCCGCACAGCGTCACGGGCCGTCCGCCCGCGTCGGCCATCACAACGTGCAAGAGCCGGATCACCGACTCGTGGCTGTCTTGATAGTAAGCGTTCACCGAGGCGTCGTCCCGGGCGGCGGCCATGGTGTATTGCGCGAGGTCGTTCGTCCCGACGCAGCGAAAATCGGCGTGCTTCAGCAGCGCCGGAACCGCCAGTGCGGCGGCCGGCGTTTCGATCATCGCACCGAATTTGGGAGGCTCAGCGATCTTGCGTTCGGCACTCGTCGCCTCGAACACTTCTCGCATTCTCCGCATGTCGTCTTCGAGCGTGATCATCGGAATGAGCACGCGCACGGGATGTTCCTGCGACAGCCGCAAGATGGCCCCCATTTGCGTGCGAACCAGTTGCGAGTACTCCAGCAGGACCCGCACGCCTCGCCGCCCCAGCACCGGATTTGCGGTCGGCGCCAGCGGCAGGAACGGGAGCGGCTTGTCGCCGCCGATATCGAGCAGACGCACGGTCACCGGCCGATCGCCGAGGGGCGTCACCATCTTCTGGAGGTCGAGGAATAATTCGTCCTCCGTCGGCGGAGCCTGCCGGGCAAAGTAGATTTGCTCAATTTGCAACAGGCCCACTCCGTCAGCTCCGTTGTCGAGAGCCAGGTCGACGTCTTCTTCAATGCCGATATTGGCTTCGACCCGGACCAATTGGCCGTCACGTGTGCGGGCCGGCTTTCGACAAGCGTCTTTGCAGCGGACGAGCGTGGCCCGCCATGCCTTGAGCCGCTCTTGGAACTCCTCGCGTGTCGGCGGTTGGGGCGAAAGCACCAGCATTCCGCGATGGCCGTCGACTAACACCTCGGCGCCGCCGGCAATGAGCGAAAGCACTTCGGGAATCTCGGTGATCGTAGGGATGCCCTTTTCGCGCGCCAAAAGGGCCGCGTGAGAGCCTTGGCCCAGGGATTCGACGACAATGGCCGCCACGTGAGACTTGGGCAGCCGCACGACGTCCGAAGGCAACAACCGTTCGACGACCAGAGACGCTCTGCTCGGGAATCGATTCGAGCCCGGTCTTCGCTTCCCCGCGCAGTCGCCGAATAATGTTTCGTCGCAAGTCGAGCACGTCATCGGCGCGTTGGCGCAACGTCTGGTTTTCCAGTGCCTCGAACTTTTGATACCACCGCTTGAGCACGCGGCGGACGGCCCACTCCGCGGTCAACGACGAAGTTCTGACTTCCCGCTCAAATTCGCCCGAATCGACGAGGCCCCGCAACATCGTGCCATGCGCGCGAAAGATGCCCGCCAGCGCCGAGTCGAATTCCGACTCGATCCGCCGGGCCGACTGGTCCAGCTCGGCAAAGGTTTCCGCGAAGGAACTGCGCGAGGCGTTCGCATTCGCGGTCCGCGGCGTCCGCACCGATCGTTTGCGGAGCACCGTCCGATCGCAGCGCGTCTCCGACCACCCAAGCCCGGCCCATCCCCAGGCCCGGCGCGATGCTCCGGCCCGTCAACCGGACTTCCTGAGGCCGCTCTTCGGCGATCGTGGCGGTCTGTCCTTCCATCGACAGTTCCTTAGGCGATTTTCACGCTCGGATCGAGAGCAAGCGATGGGCACAAGTCACCGCGAGCGATCCGTCGCCGACCGCGAAACCGACACGCTTGGTGGACCCGGCGCGGATGTCTCCGGCGGCGAGGATTCCGGGAAGAGTGGTCTCGAGCGGGCAGGGGTCGCGATCGGCGAGGGGCCAGAGGCCCGAGCGAACCACGTCGCTGCCGGTCAGCAGGTAACCCTTGTCGTCGCGCGCAACTTCGGTTGGAAGCCACTCGGCCCCGGGTTCTGCCCCGATGAACACGAATACGGCCGAACACGGCAGCCGACGCGGCGGGGCGGCTTCTTGGCCCTTGAGCGCGATTTCTTCCACATGATGTTTTCCGAACACCGCGTTGATCTCGGTCTGTTCGTGGATCACGACATTGGGAGCGGCGCGGATCCGATTCGCGAGGTAATCCGAGATGCTGGGTCCCAGCTTGCTGCGAATAATCGCGTGGACCTTGCGCGTCGGGCAGCATTCGGCCAAGAACATGATGGCTTGCCCGGCGGAGTTTCCCGCGCCGACGACCGCCACGTCGGTGCCGTCATAAAGATCGGCTTCCACCGTCGTGCAGGCGTAGTAGATGCCCGCCCCCGTGAACTGGTCGGCGCCCTCGGCCTCCAGTTTGCGCCAACGGACTCCGATCGCGAGCAGCACCATGTGACAGCGGATCTCGGCGCCGCAATCCAGGTGCAGCACATGTTGCTCGTCGGGGGATTTCGCCGGCGTCAGTTTCTGGACGTTGACGGGCGCGACGATCCGTGCGCCGAACTTGAGCATCTGCAAGACGCCGCGAGTCGCCAGGTCGGCTCCGCTCAGTCCCGCCGGAAAGCCGATGAAATTTTCGATTCGGGACGATCCGCCCGCCTGGCCCCCGGGGCCCAGACGGTCCAGCATCAAGGTCGACAGCCCCTCCGACGAGGCGTACACGGCCGCGGCCAGTCCCGCCGGCCCCGCTCCGATGATGGCGAAATCGACTTGCTGCGTGGGACAGAATTTCCAAATCCCGGCGGCGCGGGCCAGCTCAATCAACGTGGGATTCAGCAGAATCTGCCCGTCGCCGCAACCGATCGCCGGCGTCTTTTTCGGAGAGCCGAGCTCCTGGAAGACCCGCTGACCCTCATCGGTTTCGGGATCGTACCAGGTGAAGGGAACAAAGTTCTTGTACAGAAACTCGCGGACGGTGTTCGTGTCGCGACACCGGCCCGGGCCGAAGACACGTAATCCCAGCACGCCCATCTGCGACAACAGCTCACGTCGGCGCGTGAACGCAATGATCAGCTTTTCGCCCAGGCTCGGAACGCGATTGAGCAGGGCCCTGAGATTGCTCCCGGGCATACACCAAATGCGCGACTTGCCCCGCGCGACGCCCGTCACAATCACCGGCCGCCCGGTCAGCAGGTCGATGTCGCCGGAAAACTGCCCCGGGCCGTGCGTGACGATCACCCGATTGCGGTCGGCCGGATTGAGGATGTCGATCTGCCCGGATTCGACGACGAAAAAATCGATGTCGGGCTGGCCGGCGCGGAAGACTGTTTCGCCATCCGCGTAGTCGCGACAGGTCGCGAGCGGCTTGAGAATCGCGATCTCCGTAGTGGTCAGTTGGGGAAAGGCACTTTCTTCGCTCATGGATATGGAACCCCCTCGAAGCGACGGTCCAGTTCTGCTCCGCTGATGCAGAAGTATACGCGGCGGCGGCGCGCGAAGGCACCTGCGGCGATCGACGTGGGTCCAACGGGACCCCGTCGTTCAGATATCCGGTTCAGATATCCGCAGGGAGATCACGACGTTTCCGAGCGCCGGCTCTTGAAAGCCAAGGGCATCCTCGGGAAGCTTGAGTGACGACCTGTTTTCTTGACACGATTGTCGCTGTTGTCGAGTCGACCGTCGCCCGCGCATGCTGATGCGTGCTCAAAAGCGGCTGGCCGCGAGAGGAAACCGAGTTGATGAGTGTCGGCAGCCGGCCGGCCAGAGGCCGTGCAGAACCAAACGTGATGAAACGAAGGAACGCGCAGGCGACTCGGCAAACGAAGCGGCATCAGCCGACTCCGGAACAACTTCGAGTCGCCTATGGTAAAAGCATTCCCGACATCATCGCTCCCGACTTGCGGATCCTGTTTGTTGGCATCAATCCGAGCCTGTATTCAGCGGCAGTCGGCCACCACTTTGCGCGGCCCGGGAATCGCTTTTGGCCGACGCTCCACGGGGCGGGCTTTACCGACCGGCTGCTCGCGCCCTCGGAGCAAAAAGTTCTGCTCGACCGCGGCTACGGCATCACGAATGTTGTGGATGGGGCTACGGCGCGCGCCGACGAACTGACGTTAAAGGATTTGTCGTCCGGCATGAAACGCCTCGAGAAAAAGGTCAGGCGTTTTAAACCATCCTGGGTGACATTCCTGGGAATCTCGACGTTTCAAGCCGTATTCGATCAAAGATCGGCTGCGATCGGACCGCAACAGCCCCGATTTGGCGACGCGCACGTCTGGCTGCTGCCGAATCCGAGCGGCCTGAACGCGCACTACCAGCTTGCCAGTCTCGTGCGATTGTTCGCCGAACTCCGCTCAGCGGTCAGCCGGCCACCCCGACGCAAAGGCACCATTTGATCGAGAGTGTGACTGGACCTGCGTTTTCTCTGAGTGCAAGCTGACGCCTCCGTCGACGTTTCGACTCATAGTTGGCGTCACGCCTGATTGTCTCCAGCACGACAGCTTCGTCCGTCTCTGCGACGCCCAATTGACGTGTACAGACCTGACAGGATCCGTCGCATCGCCTCAGCCATACGCGAAGGTTGACGCTTCGACAGGCAATCCCCTCGCGGCTAAAATGACTTGCTTCTGTGGTCAAACATACCGAGCTGATCGCGAACTTGAATCAGTTGTGCGGCTACGCTGATGGCAATTTCGGCAGGCGTGTTGTTCCCCAGCGGCAATCCGATTGGACAATGGAAACTGTCGATACGATCCTCGCCGATTCCCAATTGCCTCAGGTCTCGCCGAAGAACACTCGCCTTCTGTGCACTGCCAATCACGCCAACATAGGGGGCAGTGCGAGAGCGAAGGACTTCCGCCAGCACCGGCAGATCGGTGGCGTGTCCTTTACTCATCAAAACAAAGAACGTGTTACTAGCCAACTCCGGCAGCACCGACTTTGGATCAGGAAGACATTTCTTGCAGAGCCTGGGGCTGTCGGGGAGTTTTTCGATCCAATCGTTTCGCGAATCGATGCACGTGATCTGACAGTTGAGTTTGAGTAACAGCGGGATGAGCGCCTGGGCGACATGTCCGGCACCGAACACGGCGATTGGCCAGGCGACACGCCGGTGGAATTCAAAAAACAGGGTGACTTCTCCACCACAAGTCATGCCGATCTGCGTCTGGAGATTCCAGGTTTCGACCACGGTCGTTGGCCCGTCAAACTCCGATAGCGTTTTCTTTGCATATTCGATCGCGGCGTTTTCGATCTTTCCTCCGCCGACGGTTCCGGCAACGATCCCCTGGTCCGTTACAATTGCCTTCGCGCCAGCAATTTGAGGAGCGCTTCCGCGAATCGCCAACAAAGTCACCGTTGCAAACGATTCGTCGTGTTCGAGTAAATCGGCCGCGACCCGCAAGTGTTCGGCGATATCGTAGCTCATCTTCGTTCTCGATCGCTTATCGTCCGCGTGCCCCAAGCACTCAGAGATCCTGTCGATGAGTCGACAACCAAGCTCTTATGCCATTATCCCCGCGGCGGGCCGAAGTGAAAGAATGGGCCGGTCGAAGTTGTTGTTATCCTGGCAAGGAGCCGGAGAGGCGAATTCAACGCTGCTTGACCATGTTTTAGAGGCCTGGACCGCGTCCGGTGTCCAGCGAACAATCATCGTCATTCGGACCGATGCGGACGCGGCAGTCAAGCAGATTTGTCAGTCCGGCGGCATCGACATCGTGCTGGCGGATGACCCGAGCGACATGAAGGCCTCGTGCCTGCTGGGATTGCAGCATCTCGCTCAGCGTTATTCGCCCTCGGCGCCGGATCGCTTCTTTGTCTGTCCGGCGGATATCCCAGGAATCACATCCGACCTGATCGATCACCTGATCAGTGAAGCCGAACGCCACGACGCCACAGGGGAACCCGATCGCGTGATCGTGCCCACCTATCAGGGACGCCGAGGTCATCCGGTGTTGTTTCCCTGGTCGATGGCCAGTCAAATAGAGTTGTTGGGGGCCGACCAGGGAATCAATTTCCTGGTGGATCGCGCCGCTGTCGTGGAAGTCGAGTTTTCCGTAGCGCCTGAAAAGATGGCCGATATCGACACGCCGGAGGAATATGCCGCGGCTCGACGCCGCGCGGAGCAGACTTTCGAGTGAGGTCCTGTCGGCGGAGATCATGTTCCAGAATCGGAACCGCGAACATTTCGTGACCGCCTTGGAGAGTTGCGTCCCATGACAAAAATCAACGTCAATGGCAAAAACCATGAGTTGAAGGACGTCCCCGGCGACACCCCGCTCTTGTGGGTGCTCCGCGATCACCTGGGGCTGACCGGAACGAAGTACGGATGCGGCATCTCCGAGTGCGGGGCTTGCACCGTTCATGTGGACGGCGCTGCCGTTCAGTCCTGCGTTACGTCGCTGGCCGACGTCGGGAACTCGAAAGTTGTCACCATCGAGGGGCTCTCGCAACACGGCGATCATCCCGTCCAGAAAGCCTGGATCGCGCACAACGTTCCGCAGTGCGGTTATTGCCAGGCGGGCCAGATGATGATGGCGGCCGAGCTTTTGCGCAAGAACAACAATCCGTCCGACAAGGAAATCGAAGCACAGATGTGGAACATCTGTCGTTGCGGCACCTATCCGCGGATTCGCGCCGCGATCAAGACTGCCGGAAAGGAGTTGCGCAAGTGAACAAGCCAATCTCCGATCTCACGCTTCGCGAACTGATCGAGCAGAATCGTCTCGAGACCGAAATCCGCCCGGCCCCGTCAGCGGTCCTGGACCCGGCGGCCCTCGATCCGGCGATCTCCAATCCGATTACGCGTCGCGGTTTCCTGGCGGGACTTTCCGCCGGCTCGCTCTTGCTGATGTGCCGCGTCGGTGCGGCCAACGCCGCGGAAGTTGCCGACCCCGCGAAAGTCAATGCGGATGTGTTCGCGCCGGATTTGTGGGTTTCCATCGCGCCCGATGGCACGGTGACGATTCTCGCGCATCGCTCCGAAATGGGCACCGGGATTCGCACGGGTCTGCCCCGCGTTCTAGCCGACGAGCTGGAGGCGGACTGGTCTCGAGTCGTCATCCGACAGGCGCAAGGCGACAAGCGACTCGGCGATCAGAACACCGACGGTTCCAACAGCATTCGTTTCTTTTTCGACACGATGCGAACCGCCGGCGCCATTGCGAGAACCATGTTGGAACGGGCCGCGGCACAAGAGTGGAAAGTGGATCCGAGCGAATGTTACGCCGAGCTGCATCAGGTCAAACACAAAGGCACCGGCAGATCGCTGGGGTTCGGCGACCTTGTCGCGGTTGCGCGGAAGTTGGAGATTCCCGCGAAGCGGAGCGTGAAATTCAAACCGCGTGAGAAGTGGAGGTATATCGGCAAGGACGCGCCGATTACCGATTTGACGAAAATCGTCACCGGCCGCGCGGTTTATGGAATCGACGCCCGCTTGGAGAATCAACTCTTTGCCGTCGCGGCACGCCCTCCGGTCGTCGGGGGCAAACTGAAGTCTCTGGATGATTCGGCTGCCAAAGCGATGGCTGGCGTGGTCGCGGTCATCAAACTGCCCGGTTTCAAGGGCGCACCGACCTTTCAGCCGTTGGGTGGCGTCGCCGTGTGCGCGACCAGCACGTGGGCTGCGATTCAAGGTCGAGAGGCGCTCAAGATCGAATGGGAGCACGGAGAAAACGCGTCCTACGATACGACACAGTTTGCGAAGTCGCTGAAGGAGACGGTCAATCGGCCGGGGACCGCGCTGCGTTCTTCGGGAGATGCTGCGAAGGCAATTGCCGGCGCGAAAAAAGTCGTCAAAGCGGATTACTCGGTCCCGCACCTCGCCCATGCCTCGATGGAAACGACCTGCGCGGTGGCGGATGTGCGAACGGACGCCCACGGCAAAGTCACCAAATGCTACCTGCAGGCCGCGACCCAGAACCCCCAAGCGGTCCAACAATCCGTGGGCCCGGCGATGGGCATTCCCAACGACCAGGTCGAAGTCGACGTCACCTTGCTCGGCTCGGGTTTCGGGCGCAAAAGCAAGCCCGATTACTGTGTTGAGGCGGCCTTGCTTTCGCGGGAATTAAAACGGCCCGTTCACATGACTTGGACCCGCGAAGACGACATACAGCACGATTACTATCACACCATTTCGGCCATTCACTGTGAAGCGGCGGTTGGCGACAACGGACGTCCCGTTGCCTGGTTGCAACGGGTGGCCTATCCGAGCATCGGCTCCACGTTCTCAAAGGGAGCCGACCGCCCCGCAGGCTTTGAAGCCGAGATGGGGCACACCGATTTGCCATACGACGTTCCCAATTTGCAGTTGGAAGTTTGCCGTGCCAAGGCCCACACGCGTATCGGATGGTTGCGTTCGGTCTGCCACATCCAGCAAAACTTTGCCGTCGGATCGTTCGTCGATGAATTGGGGCATGCCGCCGGCCGCGATCCCCTCGAGTATTTGCTCGACGCCTTGGGTGACGATCGCATGATCGACGTGACTGCGGCAAAGCTTTCAAATCGCGGCGCGAACGTCAAAGATTACCCCTACGATGTGGACCGTTTGAAAAACGTCGTGAGGCGGGCCGCCAAGAACGCCGATTGGCCTCGGCATAAATCTTTGCCAAAGGGGCGTGGGCTGGGCATCGCGTGCTGCCGATCGTTCCTGGGTTACACGGGCCATGTCGTGGAAGTCACGGTGAGCCGCGATGGAAAACTCAGCATCGATCGCGTTTGGTGTTCGATCGACTCCGGGACGATCGTCATCCCCGACCGGGTGTCGGCTCAAGTTCAGGGCGCCGCCGTCATGGCTTGCTCCCACGCCGTTTTCGGGGAGCTGACCTTCAAGCAAGGACGCACCGTACAAACGAATTTCGATTCCTTCCATGTCGCCAAAATGAGCGAGGCGCCCAAAGACATCCTCGTGGATATTGTTCCAAGCGAAGCTGCGCCGGCTGGAGTGGGCGAAACGGGTGTTCCTTCCACAGCGCCCGCTCTCTGCAACGCGATCTTTGCCGCGACCGGGAAGCGGATTCGCGACCTCCCCATCAAAAATCACAACCTATCCTGGTCGTAATTGCTTCGCGACACGGACGAGTTTCCTGGTTCTGGTCCTTTTCTGTTTCCGATAGCGGGCTTTTTAGACCATGCTGAGGCGATTGTCGCCCTAAGCCTGGCTGAGTGGGCGAACGGCGCGCTGCAACTCGATGGCCAAAACGCCGCAGCACGGACCTACGATTCTTCGGCGCCAGACGTTACACTGGCGCCGATCAAGAGACAGTCACGTTGCGGGAGACGAGCCAGTGGCGAAGAACAAACAGCAGAAGAAGAAGGAACGAGAGCGACGTGTCGCCGAGAAGAAACATGCCGCCGCCCAAAAGCGGGATCAGGATCAAACCGCCAGCGAGAACTCAAAGAGTAGTCGCAAAACGAACATCTTCACTGCCTCCGTGGCTGTCCCCAAGACCAATTCCCTTTCCACAAAGACGAAACAGCCCTTCAACTATCGGCGCAGCGGCGGTTAGCGGTCGTTGCGTTCCTTTGTTTGCTGCGCCGACAGGATGCATCGCTCGCCCGCTACGTGGCCCGGCGGCCGCGTCCCGTTCTTGGCCTGCGCTTGCCAACGTCTCCCTGGGTCGCGCCGAGGCGCCATGCGTCCTTGAGCAACTCCTTTAGTTCCCGTCGCTGGACACTTGCCATCCTCACCAGGACCCATGGGTAGTTGACGTAATGATCCGTGACCGAGTAGGTCTTAGGATCAGCGGCAACACGCACAGCACGCTCCTCCGGCTCGATCCTGATTACCAGCGACTCGCCGTCCTGGTGTTGGCGGACGAACAGTGTCTTGCCTACGTGAAATGCCGGCGTTCCGTACGACGTTCCCTCGACGGCCCCGAGGAGCCCTCCGGCAATCTCCCGCACTGTGTCGAACGAAATCACTTAGCCACCCTTCGCGTTCTCGTTCGCGATGCCGGGAAAGACCCCCGCGAAGACGTCCCAGAGGACATTGCCAAAGAGTTTTCCGATCATCTTCATGCCGTCATACTCCAGTGCAGGTGAGGTCAGGGCTGGCGGCCGTTCACGCAACACATAAGTACCTCGCCCCATTCAGTTTTCGTCATGGCCGCCAGCCCTGGATTCTGTCAAAACTCCGGTTTGTCAAAAAACTTGTCAAAAACCAGATCGCCAGTCCGGAAGATGAATGCCTTGCTTGACAACCAGACGCCTCAATCAAACCACCGCCTCGAGATTGCGCACGCAACATATTGAATTGCCGTACAACGAAGATCAGCGCTACGAAGGTTCCCAGGCCGCCAACGCTGGTGCATACGCGATGGACCACTTCCAACCAGGTCACGACCGTCAAACCGTCTTCGGCCGCAAGCAGAGGCCTCAGAATCAACCCGATGGCAAGCCCGATGACGAATCCGGCGGCCACAACGACACCCGAAGACCGATTCATGAATGCACTGCGGTGGCGACGGGTCATTTAGCAGGGCTGCGCTGCCCAGTTGTGCCACAGATTGGGCCCCTGAGCTCCCAGGCCGGCGATCTCGTAATCTCATGCCTCGTGGCGGAGTGATTTGAGGACTACCGCGAGTCGGGACATTGCACGGTGATGATGACGTTTAATCCGCTCGTGGGCCGCCGCAATGGTCTCATGGTGGCTGAACTCCGTGCGGTGCTCATCCGCCATTCGGGCCTCGATCTCGCTGTGGTGATGGCGACCACCCGAAATGTCCAATTGCGCGATTAGCCGCTCGTGACTCTCAATAAGTCCTTCGTGTGTGCTAATTGTCCCCTGGTGCTGGTGAAGAGCAGTGATCTCTGCTCCCAGTGCAACTTCGAGCTCCGCAAGAAGCCTCGCCTGCTCCTTTTGCCACTCTTCGATGTCCTGCCGCCACATCGCGACATCCGACCTCCACCGCAGATGATCCGAGTGCAGAACTTCGTGGACTTGAGTTTTCATTGGATTTCTCCAGCCTGGTCCTAGGTCTCTTGGGGCGGCTTAATGCGCTAATAAGGACCAAGACTTTCGCAATTCACGCGCCAAGGCCTTTAGCTGAATCGAAGCTGGGTGAACCAAAGAATTCCGGGACAATCAATGGCATCCCACAAAACACGATGTGCGGATTTGACGCTCGCCACGACGAAAGTGTGACACAACCGCACACTTGGGGTTCAAGAGGTGCTGAAAGAGCCGTCGCACTTGTAGTTGGGCGTGCCCGGATCTCGTTTGGCCGCACCGTTCGAAAAGTTGGCGGCGAATCGCTCGCCTCGGAGTGCGCCGCGTTGCCTACGTTCAGGTCCAGAATCTCACGTGTTGGCACGTCCGCTGCTTGGGCCAGGATTCGTCTTACAAAACTCAAGGCTGATCGAAGGCCGCTTTTGGAAGTTCCGCCATGTCCGCTGGGCGAATTTGCGTAAAATCGGTTGATACCGCGTCGATGGATGAATCTGCCCATGCAGCCGCGCAGCGGATGCACTCCCGGAATGTTGGCTCGTTGGTAGTCATTGACAAGGACCAACGACCCATTGACTTACTGACGGATCGGGATCTGGTTGTTCGCTTGATCGCGGAATCCCGTGATCCGAACAAGACTTTGGTGAGCCAGGTGATGACGCGGCTGCCGCAAATGATTGGAGAAGACGCACCGATCGAAGAAGCCCTCGGCCTGATGCGGTGCGGACCCTACCGGCGGTTGCCCGTCGTCACTCGCGACGGGCGCCTCGTTGGAATTCTTAGTCTCGACGACATTCTGGATCTCCTGGCCGAAGAATTCGGCGAGATCGGCCGCCTCCTCCGCAAAGAGTCGCCAGAAAGCTTCGCCGGTGCGATTGACTAGCTCGGAGAAGTTACCGCCAAGACCACAGGCAGCGCCATTCAACAAGCGGCCACGATGGATCGCGACGAATTACGACAAAGGTTGGTTCTTCCTCGTCAATTTCTGCGGATGTGTCGCCGTCGGCTTTTCAGAACGAAGGTCGCCGACTCCTCCGGCGCTGAGTTGACCGGCGGTCGCCTGCTGGCGCAAGTCCTGGTAATGCGACGGTTGCTCGAGCGCGAAGTCTTGGACAACAGAGAAAAGAATGTCGCTGTGCTACTGCCGCCTTCGCTGCCGGCTGTCCTCGTTAACGCGACGCTGCCGCTACTCGGCTGCGTGGCCGTCAACCTCAATTATACGACGTCCAGCGAAACGCTGAACTCGTGTATCGCGCAGGTCGCCGCTCATCATGTTGTGACCAGTCGCCGTTTTCTGTCGCAGCTACGACTATCGATCGACGCAAAAGTGGTCTTCCTCGAAGATCTGGTCGGCAAGATCACATGGAAGGATAAAACACTCGCAGCACTGCAGGCCTATCTTGTCCCCTCCTGCCTCTTGGAGCGAAGGTTCGGGTTACTGGAAGTCAATCCCGATGACGTGTTAACGATCGCCTTTACAGCAGGCTCGACCGGCGATCCCAAAGGAGTCATGCTCTCGCACCGCAACATTGGCTCGAACGTACGAGCGGTCGAACACCTCTTTCGAATCAAAGAATCGGATGTCCTGCTTGGCATTCTGCCGTTTTTTCATTCGTTCGGCTTCACGGGAACATTGTGGACCGTTCTCTCGTTGGAGCCCAAGGGCGTCTATCACTTCACCCCACTTGACGCGCGACGGGTCGGACAATTGTGCCAAGCGCATAAAGTCACGATCCTGCTCGCCGCGCCGACCTTTCTTCGCGCCTACTTGAGGCGTTGCGAAAAAGAACAGTTTCGGACTCTCGAAGTCGTGATCGTCAGCGCGGAGAAGCTTCCTCTCGATTTGGCCCATCCTTTTCGTGACAAGTTCGGCGTCCAACCTGTGGAAGCGTACGGCGCGACCGAATTGTCCCCCGCAGCGGCGACCAATGTTCCTGACGACCGCGTGCTCGATCGGACCCACAAAGGTGCAAAGGAGGGAACCGTGGGTCGAGTCCTTCCCGGCTCGCGTGCCAAAGTTGTCGATCTCAACTCGGGAGAAGAACTCGAGATCGGTAGCGAAGGACTCTTACTGATTGCTGGCCCCAATGTGATGCTCGGCTACCTGAACCAGCCCGAAAAGACCGCGGCCGTCATGCGCGGTGAATGGTATGTAACCGGCGACATAGCCCGACTTGACTCCGAAGGGTTTATCACGATCACTGATCGGGCAAGTCGCTTTTCCAAGATTGGCGGCGAGATGGTTCCCCATCTCAAGATTGAGGAGAGTCTCCAGAGGATCGTGTCCGCTAGTGCTCCAAACGAACAGGATCAGCCGACGCTCGCAATTACGGCTGTTTCCGATCCCCAGAGGGGTGAGCGGTTGATCGTGATTCATGAGCCCCTGCCCTTGCCTACGGAAAGGGTGATCGAGCGATTGGGCGCTGAAGGGCTGCCCAATCTTTGGATTCCCTCTCGCGACAGTTTCCTCGAAGTGCCGCAGCTCCCAATGCTGGGAGCAGGTAAGGTCGATCTCAAGGCTTTAAAGCAGCTTGCCCTGGCGCGATTCGGACGAGGAAATGACGAATTGGCACAAAAAGCCTGAGTCGATGCCGAAAAGTGTGAGGCAGGTCGAAGAAGGGACACAGTTCGAAAAGGGGCCACAGCTTCACACGGCGGCGCCTCCGAGCCTAGCCGCGCGCAAGTCGGCATTATCCATGGACACGGGATGCCCAAAGATGAGCACAAGATGCTGTGTGAGGAGTATCTGAGAAGCGTGGTACGACACTTGGACCCGATCTTGCATCGACAGTCGTCACCGTTGGCGCTGGCGGCGGTCGATTATGTCCATCCGCTCTTTCGAGCTGTGTGTCGATACGCTCACCTCGTCCACGACGGCGTCATTGGCAGCCCCGAAGAGTTATCCGATGACGAACTGGATCGACGTGCTGTCGAGGTCCTTGCGCCGGCACTTCGTGCCGGCTTGGAAAGGGAGCTGAATCGCTATCGCGAACTGCAAGCGACGACGCGTGTCGCGTACCACATCGAAACCGTCCTTCCGGCGGTTGACCACGGACGCGTTGAGGTTCTCGTCGCGGACCGCGACGCTCAGATTTGGGACAGACTCGATGAGCAGAACCAAGTGTCGGTCCATCGATTCGAGGAATCCGGCGATGTTGATCTGCTCGATGTGGCGATTAGCGAAACGATTGCCAAGCGAGGAACGGCCTACGTAATCGATCAGGACCAGGTGCCCTCGCGCCATGCGGTCGCGGCAATTTTGCGGTGAATCTCTTCACATTGTCGCGGCCCGCACGCGATGAGAGATTCGGCCGCATGAGAAGGTCCCCGGAGTCGGTCACGAAACTGCCATGGCCTCAGGGTTAGGTTCGGTAGTTGACGGGATCTCCAGAGGCTCTGGCGCTTCTTCCTGCAGCAGTCGACTAATCTCTCCAATTTCACGCGGGATTTTTGAGTGCCGCGATCGGGCATTCGAAGCCGGGGGGCTTTACGGCGAGCAACGAACATGGCATTTGCGAAACAAGCCGTTCGGTTGTGTTGCCCATCGTCAATGCCGGTAAGCCGGAGCGGGCCGAAGTCCCCATCACGACCAGGTCGATTCGGAGATCCTCGATTGCGCAGGATGGCCTCGTCAGGACGACCTCTTGCGACATGGATCCCCACGTCATCTGGCAGACGATCGCACTCGGCACGGATGAGCTGTTGCTCCAATTGCCGTTTGGCGTCTGAACGGCGCTCACCTGAAAAGTCCTTGAAGACTTCCTGTGCTTGGCGACCGTACCAAAGAGGTGGGGCACTGCGTTCGTCCAGTGCATGCAGAACATGAATTTGTGCATCAACAATTTCGCCGAGGGCAACTGCGGCACGGAGCGCTTCGAGTGAGACGTCGCCTAAATCGCTAGGAACCAAGACCCTGGGACGCCTCCAGTCGGTGCCCGGACGCGTGATCCAAACGGAACACGGACAATTGCGGAGCAGCTTTATCCCGGTGGAACCAAACAGAAATCGTCCGGCGCGGCTGAGGTTGCGCGTTCCAGCAACCACGAGATCATGTTTTTCACTCAGGACCTCTCGGCAGATCTCCTCCCAAGGACTGCCAAAACCGACCTTTGCGCGCGACTCGACACCGCCATCAGCTGCACGAGCCTGGAAGTGGCCCAAGATCTTTTTTGCCTCTTTTTCAATGTGCGACTGATCGAGCTCCACCTTCAGAGCGTCATGCAAGTACGGATAAGGGTCGAGGCTCGAAAAGATTTTCAAATTCGCATGCGCGGCGCGACACACCACGATCGAACAGTTCAAGGCGGCTTCGTCGGCCGCCGTGATCTGGACACCCGTTGATGGGTCGGTGGCGGAGATGTCGACACCGACGAGAACGTTGCTAAACGATTGCAAGGTGGAGCTCCGAATTTCAGTGAACAGTTGCATTACCCGGGCGAGACGAACGTCGCTGTTGATTGCTCGACAATGACCGACAACAAGCGAATAGTTGAATTGCGGTCGACGCCTTTCAATCGTGCAAGCGCGATAGCCCGCGAAGAACCAGAACTGGGCAATGGGCCAGACGCAGCACGCGCTCTGCGACCGAGCCGATCAGTAATCGTGGAATCCCGCCGCGTCCATGCGAAGGCATGACGATCAATTCAGCCTGCAGCTGCTCAGCAAACTTCGCAATTTCGCTTCCGGGGTCGCCAATCCGCACGTGAAAGTCCGCTTTGCAGAAAGGACTCGCAGCGAATCCCTCGCGGAAAGCCATCTCCGCGTGCCGGCTGCGTGCCTCATTGTCGATCGATGTCCAGACGACGCCTGGCTCGGCAACCGGAATCTTTGGCAGCACATGAAGCACATGCAAATGCGAGACGTCGTCGACCAACTCCTCGGCCGATTCGAGAGCTCTCGCCGACTGCTGTGAAAAGTCAAACGGCACAACAACGGACTTCTTAGGAAGCCAAGCCATCTTCAGTCTCCGCGAGCCGCCTTCGTTCTTAGTCTTTCGTCTCCAGATCGTCTTCGAACGCCGCCTGGACGATCGCGTTTTCGCTCTGTTCGTGTTGGCGGAGATCCGCGACCAGCTGCTCAAGCTCGTCGCGCAACTCGCGCCAATAGGGCGACACGGGCTCGCATTGCGGCAGGCGCTTGATCAGGTGGTCAACGCGCTCCAAGAACCGTGCATGTTGTTCCCGAAGTGTGGCGGCATGCCGCGTGAACTGTGGCGCAGCGGCCAAAGCCGCGCGGAGGTATCCGTCCCGCTCTTCCTCCGCAAAATGTTCCGCCAACAGGTCTCGCAGGTTCTGGACGCGGAACGCCATCTCTCCGAACTTCCGGAGTCCGAGCGAATCGAGTTCCGACCACCATTGTCGCAGCTCAGCAATTCGGCGAGCGACCTCCTGGTGCTCTTTTAAGAATGCATGCAAGTTGTTCAGAGATCGTGATTCGGTAGACATGCAAATGTTCCGGACGTCCATTGTGGTGATGATTAATTCGGGCCCGGCAGCGAAATTCGGACGGCTCACCCTGCACCCGCTTTAGCAAGTTTTATTCCTCGTTCAGCTGAGAACGTCGCTCGATCGCGAATGACGTGACGAATGGGCGCAAACAACTTGTTGGCAGGTATCCGCGATGCTCGCGCGACATCCTGAGAAAGCGACGGATCCGCCCATGACCGTGCGGCTTCGCACACTGCCCGAATTGGCCCGCTCACCGCAATTCTCGGACTTTCCAATCAATTTCTCGCAGCTGGCGGCGGCACCTCTTGTGCGTATCAACGGCTAGACACCCTTGCCGACGAAATCCAAACTATGCGCGGCCCGCCTCGCACTGCGCCGTCACATCAAACTCGGTTCGTAGGGGCCGAAAGCCGGGCTCTATCCTAATACGGATTGCCCCTTGAGAATCCGCGGGAGGAACCGATGACTGCTGACATTCTGGAAGAAGGAGGGAAGGCGGAATCCGCGGGGGTAAACCGACGGCAGGCGGTCATTGCCATCGGGGCCATGCTCGGCATCGCCGCCCATCTCGTGCTGCGATTTGGCTTCCCGGAAACAAGTGAGCCCACTCGCAGCGTGAACTGGGCAGAGGTTCCGCTTGTCGCAACGCTTTTTCTGGGTGGACTGCCCCTGGTTCTGGGCCTGCTCCGGAAGCTGCTCCGATTGCAGTTTGGGTCCGACTTGCTCGCCGGCCTGTCGATCGTCACGTCGGCAATCCTCGGTGAGTATCTTGCCGGATCACTGGTCGTGTTGATGCTGTCGGGAGGCGAAGCGCTCGAAGCCTTCGCCGTTCGCAGCGCGTCGTCTGTTTTACAGACACTCGCCAGGCGTATGCCGACCATCGCGCATCGTCGTCTCGACCGGCGAATCGAAGATGTGGCGATCGGCGACGTGACAATCGGCGACGTGGTCGTCGTCTTCCCGCACGAGGCCTGCCCGATCGACGGGACCGTGCTGGAGGGGCACGGAGCGATGGACGAATCGTATCTCACGGGAGAGCCGTACCAGATCTCCAAGGCACCAGGGGCACAGGTTCTTTCGGGTGCGCTCAATGGCGAATCGGCGCTGACAATCCGGGCCGACCGTTTGGCGGTCGACTCGCGCTACGCCAAGATCATGCAGGTCATGCGAGATTCCGAGCAGCACCGTCCCCGCATGCGACGAATTGGCGATCAGCTTGGTGCGTTTTATACTCCCGTGGCCGTCGGCATTGGCCTTGCGGCTTGGGCCGCGAGCGGCGAATCCCGACGATTTCTGTCCGTTCTCGTCGTGGCGACCCCCTGCCCTTTACTGATCGCCATTCCGGTGGCGATCATTGGGGCTGTTTCACTCGCGGCGCAGCGGAATCATCATCAAGGACCCAGTCGTCCTCGAAAAAATCGACACGTGTCGGACTGCGATTTTCGATAAGACTGGGACGCTCACCTACGGCACGCCGAAACTGACAGAAACGATCATATTAGGCGCGCACTCGCCGGAAGAAGTGCTGAGCCTGGCTGCGAGCGTCGAACGCTATTCGAAGCATCCCTTGGCCTGGGCGATTATCGAAGCCGCCGAGCAGCAAAAAATCGTGCCGCAAGAAGCGGTGGAAATCAGCGAACGACCCGGCGAAGGTCTTCGCGGACTGGTCAACGGCATGCGCGTCCGGATCACGAACCGCAAATGTCTGCTTGTGCAGGCGCCGGAGCTTGCCCGTCAGATTCCGGAATCGTCCGGAAGCCTCGAATGCACCATCCTGGTCGACGATCGATTGGCTGGTGTCATGCGATTTCGAGACAAGCCGCGGCGAGAAGGCGAATCTTTCGTCACGCACTTGTTGCCGAAGCATCACTTCAGCAGAATCTTGCTGGTTTCCGGCGACCGCGAGTCCGAGGTGCGCTATCTCGCGGATCGCGTCGGCATTAAAGATGTTTACTTCAGTCAAACCCCGGAGCAGAAGCTCCAATTGGTTCGCGAAGAAACGAAACGGGCAAATACGCTCTTCCTGGGCGACGGCATCAACGATTCGCCGGCGCTGACGGCCGCAACTGTCGGGGTGGCCTTCGGCTCCAAGAGCGACGTCACCTCGGAGGCCGCGGGTGCCGTCATCCTCGATACGTCACTCGAGAAAGTCGACGAATTCCTCCACATCGGTCGCCGCATGCGCACGATCGCATTACAGAGCGCGATCGGAGGAATGGTACTCAGCGGCGCCGGAATGTTTTTTGCCGCCGCCGGAGCCCTTCCGCCCGTTGCGGGGGCGATCCTACAAGAGGTTATCGACGTCGCCGCCGTCCTTAATGCCCTGCGAGTGAATTGGAGCCCCTCATCGCTGGCGGACTATTCAAACGAGACCGAGCGTGGAGCGGGGGGCTGAGATCATTTTCGCGCGAGCTACAATCACCCTGGGCTTCAGCTCAAGCCGTTGTGTCGGTCACGACGCCTCTAAGGAGCGATCATGCTTACCGAGCTTCGCCACATCCTTGTTCCCCTCGATTTCACCGCCAAGAACCAGGCTGCGCTAGAGATCGCCCGCAAATTGGCCAGCCAGAACAATGCGTCGGTGACTTTCGTACACGTTGTCGAAACGATCGAGAACCTGCAGGATGCGGAACTCACCGGATTTTATACGCGGTTAGCCTCGCATGCGGAGGCCGAGCTGGGAGGACGAGCACGAGAATTTGCGAATGCCGGAATTCGAGTGGACCAAAAAATTCTTTACGGCAGGCGGCTGAGTGAGATCGTGCGAGAGGCCCGCGACCAGAAGGTCGACTTGATTGTGGTCAGTTCCCACAAGATTGATCCATCCGCGCCGGTCCAAAGCCTGGGCACGCTGAGCTATCAGATCTCCATTCTCTGCGATTGTCCCGTGCTGCTCGTGAAGTAATTGGTTTTCCCCCAGCTTAGCAGGCGGCCCCCACGGGCCGGACTGCAGGTTTCGGATTTCCGGGATGCGCTTCTGCCGACTCGGGCAGCGCGCCGCTACCCGCCGATGCCATCAATCTCTCGATTTCCAGAACCTTTAGCGTGGTCTTAAGCACGGCGTCGGGATTGAGCGAGATACTATCGATGCCGTTCTCGACGAGGAACTGGGCGAATTCGGGGTGGTCGCTCGGGGCTTGCCCGCAAATCCCGATTTTGCGGCCCGCAAGCCAGGCGACCTCGATCACCCGCGCAATCATCGACTTCACAGCGCGGTTGCGCTCGTCGAAAATCGGCGCGACGATCTCCGAATCGCGATCGACTCCCAAAACCAGTTGCGTCAAGTCATTCGACCCGATCGAAAATCCATCAAAGACGTCGCAAAATTCGTCAGCCAGAATCACATTGCTGGGGATCTCGCACATCACATAAACCTCGAGGCCATTTTCTCCCTGTTTGAGGCCGTTTTTCTCCAATTCCGCGATCACCCGCTCTCCCTCTTCGACCGTGCGGCAGAAGGGGATCATCAACTTGATGTTGGTGAGTCCCATCTCGCTGCGGACTTTCTTCATGGCTCGGCACTCGAGCGCAAAGCCGTCCCGATATCGCGGGTGGTAATAGCGCGATGCCCCGCGAAAGCCGATCATCGGGTTCTCTTCCATCGGCTCGAACTGACGGCCGCCGACCAGATTCGCGTACTCGTTCGTCTTGAAGTCGCTCAATCGCACGATCACGTCTTTCGGGTAGAAAGCTGCCGCGATCGTGGCCACCCCCTCGGCCAGCTTGTCGACGAAGAATCGAGGCTTATCGGTGTAACCCGCTGTAATCTGTTCGATTTGCGAGCGCGTCGCGGGATCGGTGATTTGGTCGTAGTGCACGAGCGCCAACGGATGGACTTTGATATAGGTCGCGATGATGAATTCCTCGCGCGCCAGGCCCACGCCGTCGTTGGGAATCATCGACAGGCGGAAAGCCTCTTCTGGATTGCTGACGTTGAGCATGATCTTCGTGCGCGGGCGCCGGAGATCATCAATGTCGACTTTCCGCACGGCGAACGGCAGGAGTCCCGCGTAAACATGGCCCGTCTCACCCTCATTGCATGCGGCCGTGACCGGCTCTCCATTGCGAAGCACCTCGGTTCCGCGCTCGGTGCCGACAATTGCTGGAATTCCCAGTTCGCGGCTGACAATCGCGGCGTGACACGTGCGGCCGCCTCGGTTGGTGACAATGGCGGCCGCCTTCTTCATCGTCGGTTCCCAGTCGGGATCGGTCTTGTCAGTGACGAGGACCTCGCCCTCCCGAAACTCTTCGAGACGAGACGCGTCGGAAATCACGCGGACTGTGCCCTGGCCAATTCGCTCGCCGACGCTCCGCCCGGCGACGAGTACCGCACCTCGCTCTTTCAGCTGATAAACCTCGAGCCCTTGCGGAACAGCCTGAGATTGAACGGTTTCGGGCCGGGCCTGCACAATGAACAATTCCCCGCTGATTCCGTCCTTGGCCCATTCAATGTCCATTGGTGTTAGACACCCGCGCTTCTTCGAATAGTGTTCTTCGATCACGCAGGCGGTTCTGGCGAGGGCCAGTATCTCGTCGTCGCAGATCGCAAATCGCGCGCGATCCTCGGGCGACACGGGGACGTTCCGCGTCATCCGGCCGCCCCCCTCGTCATAGATGAGCTTGAATTCCTTGTTGCCCATCCGACGCTGCACGATCGGGCGGAAACCGCGGCAAAGCGTTGGCTTGAAGACGTAAAATTCGTCGGGGTTGACCGAACCCTGCACGACATTCTCGCCTAGCCCGTAGGCCGCATTAATCAGCACCACATCGCGAAAGCCGGTCTCGGTGTCGAGCGAAAACATCACACCCGAGGCAGCCAAATCCGAGCGGACCATCTGCTGCACGCCCACCGACAGGGCGATCTGGAGGTGATCCAACCCCTTGTCGACGCGGTAGGAAATCGCCCGATCAGTGAAGAGCGACGCGAAGCAGCGTTTGCAGGCGTCGAGTAGCGCCTGCCGGCCATGCACGTTCAAATATGATTCCTGCTGACCCGCAAAGCTCGCGTTGGGCAGATCCTCGGCGGTCGCGCTGCTACGAACGGCCACATCAAGCCCCTTGCATCC
This sequence comes from uncultured Planctomycetaceae bacterium, assembly GCA_963800135.1. Classification (GTDB taxonomy): domain Bacteria; phylum Planctomycetota; class Planctomycetia; order Planctomycetales; family Planctomycetaceae; genus DASPSM01. Next base: position 410,468 of record CAWCZR010000006.1, read on the forward strand.
CACGCCGCCAAGCTCGGCGTACGCGGCGATGATTTCTGCCTCAAGATCGCTCGGCAATTGGGCCGCCAGAACCGCCTCACGCAACCGTCGTCCGCGGGAGCGCAAGTTGTCGAGTTCTCGGGTGTCGAGTCCGGCGAGGATCTCGGCGATCGAGCGATCCAGCCCAGTGCATTTGAGAAAGTGGCGATATCCGTCAGCGGTGACGGCGAACCCGTTCGGGACTTTAACGCCCGAGTCGCGCAGCTCACGATACATCTCGCCAAGCGAAGCATTCTTGCCGCCGACGAGCGGAACATCGCCGATGCCGGTCTCGGCAAACCATCGGATGTATTTGGGGGAAGCGATCATGATTTGGACCCTAATGTGGCGCTGGCAGAATCAAGCAGGCACTAGCTGGCAGGATCAAAGACTCTCCACTTTGCGGGGAGCAGGTGCATCACTTTCGTTGCCGGCGGCAGGAGGGGCTTTTTCGATTTAACGCTATTCGGCGCGAACCACATTCTGACGAAACAGCGCCATCCCCGTCGCCAACGTCTGTTGCATTTGCTGCAGTCGCTCGTGCAGCTTGTGCAGCTCCTCGTGTTTAGCTGCGTTGAACTCGTGGCTCTTGAGAACCTGGCGATCGACGGCCGCGGATCGGCGGTGCTCGATCATGGCTCGCTCGTCCGCAAGTAGGCGGTTGCGATGTGCGGTGGTCCCATCGTCAAACTCGTCGAGATCATCGGCGTACTGCTCGACCATTTTCTGCAACTGTCGGTATTCGCGAGTCAGATCTTCGATCTCCTTCCGCCACGACTCGAGATAGAAGGTCCAACGGTCGATATCGTGGAACCACTGCTTGTGGTCAAATTGGACATCCGATGCGGTTGTTATGGCCATGACCTATTTCTCCAAATGTAGCCTTATCGCTCGTCGAAGCTCTTCAACGGCGAATCTTCAGGCGGTGCTGAACGCGGCCGGTGCTCCGCGCCGCCGCGCTGAAGCCGGTAATTCCCCGAGTGAATCAGCCGTCCGGACGTCGGTGCCTCGCAGGAATCGACGGTGATGCGATTCTCCACCACATTCCAACCACAAAGCTCTTTGACGATGTGTTGCGCAAGCTGCTTGTCGTAGTAGGAAGTAGTTCGACCGACGATGACGAGGCCGTGCGGCTCAACTCGGAGCTGCACTTCGCGAACCCGACACCCAGGTCGACATTGGAGCGCTTGTTCGATCGAGGGCACCTCGTCGATCACTCTTCGACTTTGGCCATCGCCCTGCGCGAAGGGTACGCCAGTCATCTTTTTGGCCCTCTCGTTCCGGGTGGTTGCTGCCGTTCATTTGCAGTTTGTGTGCCATCCGCGCCATTCCGAGGATTGCGGCCTGCCGAGAATTCGCGGCGGGTGCTCCTGATTCTCGCGATTTCCGCTGACCGACCGCGAAAAGGCGTCCGGAGCCTGTTTTAAGTAGCAGACGAATTCCGCGGCCGGGGAAGCCAGTCAAATGATTGTGCGTGCGAATCTGTGCAGAACGTGCGTTTCCGCACAGGCCGTCTGTCAGAATTGTCGATGCGACGCGGCATCGCCGGTCCGGTACGATGATTGCAATCGAGGAACGACGCTTCCCTGTATTGAAAGTCCTGGTCACATGCCCGATCAGCGTCAAGCCTCTTGTGTCGCGCTCAATGGTCGCGTCGTGGCGATCCGCGGCACGATCATCGACATAGCCTTTGATGACGGTCTCCCAAAGCTGGGAACCGCGCTCACGTGCCGCGCCGACTACGGCACAATCGTCGCATTCGTTCATTCGCACCTTGGAGACTGGACGGCCCGTGCGATCGCGATCGACAACACGCGCGGGCTTGCGCGAGGGACGCGTGTCACTGCCGACGGCTCAGCGCTGCGGATCCCTGTCGGCAAAGAGGTAATCGGGCGCGTCATCGACTTGAGAGGACGGCCTCTCGACGGCGGCCCCGCTCTGGCGACGAAGGAATCTTGGCCCTTGCACCGCCCATCACCTCCTCCCTCCGCGCGCCGCGGTTTGGGAGAGATTTACGCCACCGGCATCAAGGTCATCGATCTGTTCTGCCCGTTCGCCCGGGGGGGCCGGATCGCCGTATTTGGCGGCGCTGGGGTTGGGAAGACGGTGGTGCTCACGGAATTCATCCACAACGCGATCAAAAAGTTCCAGGGCGTGGCTGTCTTCGCGGGAATTGGCGAACGGTCGCGGGAGGGGCTCGAGCTGTGGGAGGAGTTGCGCGAGCGCGGGTTCATGAACCGAACCGCGATGGTGTTTGGTCAAATGAAGGAGCCGCCCGGCGCCCGTTATATCGTGGGTCTGGCGGCTTTGTCTCTGGCTGAGTATTTTCGCGACGTCGAGAAGCAAAACGTTCTGTTCCTCGTCGACAACCTTTACCGGCACGTTCAGGCAGGAATGGAAGTCTCGGGCCTTCTCGGCCGCTCGCCCTCGCGCGTGGGTTACCAGCCGACGCTGGCGGCCGATATCGCCGCTCTTGAAGAACGCATCACGTCGACGGTGCATGGAGACATGCTCTCGGTGCAGGCCGTCTATGTTCCAGCAGATGACTATTCCGACCCGGCGATCCGCAACGCATTTTGGCACATGGACAGTGCGCTCGTGCTGTCGCGCGACGTGGCCGCCGAGGGAATCTACCCGGCCGTTGACCCACTTGCTTCGTCGTCGAAGGCTCTCGATCCGGCCGTTGTTGGCGAACGCCACTATCGCGTCGCGCAGGCCGCGCGGCGAGTTTTGGGGCGGTACAACGATCTACGCGATCTGATCTCGATGCTCGGAATCGACGAGCTTTCGAGCGACGACCGACAGCTCGTTGGCCGCGCGACGCGGTTGCGGAATTTCCTCACGCAGCCTTTCTTCGTCGCCGAACATTTCACCGGAATCAAGGGGGAAAGCGTCGCCCCCGACGCGACGGTTGCGGGAGTCGAGGCCATCCTTGACGGCCGCTGCGACAAGATACCAGAAGCCGATTTGTTCATGATCGGATCGCTCGACAAGGTGCTGCGACGTGTCTAGTGCGACCCTGCGTTTTGTGATTCGGACGCCGAAGGAGCCGATCCTCGATCAGGCAGCCTCGTCGGTGCGCGTGCCGACGCAGACTGGGCAGGTCGGACTGCGGCCGCGAAACGAACCGACAATTCTGGCTATCGAGGCGGGCCTGATTGTGATTCGCGTGGGGACCGACTTCCGCTACGCGGGCTCGGCAGGAGGGCTCTTGCGCTGCGACGGGTTGATTGCCATCCTGCTCACGCCGCTGGCCGTCATCGGTGAGGAGCCTGACACAGTTGTGGCCGAGCTCGATCGCGTTCTGGCCATTCCCACGGAAGAGGCCGCAATTCGCAAGGCTCTCGCGCAGATCGAAATGAGAATCCACGAAGAGCTGCGCAGCGCCGACGAGCTGCATAAGTCGCTGCGGCGAGGCGTAACGTGAGCGAACAGGATAAAGACCAGGACAAGCTAGTCGATCACCTGCGCGACGCGGTGCGGAGCGACTCGGCTCGGCGGACGCGCCGTGAGCCCGGCTCGCGGACATTTTGGCAGTCACTCGGCGTTCTGGGCATGGTCGGCTGGCCGATCGCGTTGGCATCGATTGCCGGGGTCTTGCTTGGACGCTGGCTGGACCATCGCTGGGCGACCGGCCCCCAATTCACCCTGTTATCCCTGCTGGTTGGGGTCGCCGTCGGTTGCTACGCGGCTTGGACTTCGCTTTCGCGCCGCAACGGGTCCGCAGGCCATCATCGATGAAACCGCAACTTTTCGCGGATCCAGTTCTGTTTTGGGTCGGAACATTCCCGGTCACGGAGACGATGTGTAACTCGACCATCGTCACGCTCGTGGTCGCCTCGATCGCAACTGTGATGGGAATCTTTGTGAAACGTGACCCGCGAAACTGGCTCTCCGGATTGGCGATGTGGATCGTCGAGACTTTGGATGAACAGGTGCAGCAAATCGTCGGCCACCCGGATCAGGCGGTTTCGACCCTGGTCGGCGCGCTCTTCCTGTTCATTGCTGGGTGCAACCTCGCAGGACAATTGCCGGGCGTGCAGCCCGCGACGGCCAACCTAGCGACCAGTTCGGCCCTGGCGGTGATCGTCTTTTTGGCCGTCCCGATCGCGGGTATTCGGGCACATGGCGCCTGGAAATATGTGAAGCACTATTTCCAGCCGAATCCGCTCATGATGCCGCTCCATTTGCTCTCTGAAGTTTCCCGTACGCTGGCGCTTTCGATCCGCTTGTTCGGCAATGTCCTGTCGGGACATTTGATTGTGGCAATTCTGGTGAGCCTGGCCGGTCTGCTGCTTCCGACGCCGCTGATGGCCCTTGACTTATTGATCGGCCTGTTGCAGGCCTACATTTTTGCAGTGCTAGCCACCGTCTACATTGGCGCGGCAATCAGCGCCGGAGAGGAGTGACAGTGCAGGAACACACGCTAATCGTTGTCGTTTCGATCGCGACCGCAGGACTGACGATGGCACTCGGCGCTATCGGGGCGGCAATCGGCGAGAGTCGCATCGCTAGCGCCGCCATGGATGCCCTGGCGCGGCAGCCGGACGAATCTTCGTCGATCACTCGCACGCTCTTCGTGAGCCTGGCGATGGTCGAATCGACGGCCATTTTCTGCCTGGTCATCGCTCTGGTGCTGTTGTTTGTGAATCCGTTTGCCGTGTCATCGGGAGGTTGACCCAAGCTGTGTCACCGAGATTGGTCACCTTTCTCTACGAGACGTTGAATTTCGCCGTCTTGGCGACGTTGCTGGGGTGGTTTTTTTTCAGGCCGGCCCGACAGGCGTTGGAGCTCTATCGGCGCCGACAAGCGGAAGCGCTCGAAAACGCCGAAAACATTCGCGCGGACACCATGCGCTTGCACGACGAAATTGACCAGCAACGGGCCGCGCTCAACGCCGAACTGGGACATTTGCGGACGGAGGAACTTGCTGCCGCGCGCCGTCAGGCGCAGCAGCTACTGACCGAGGCCGATACACTCGCCACCCGAAAACAGACAGATGCAATTCGTCGTGTGCGGCATTTAGAGGAAACGCAGACAGCGCAGCTTGGGCAGGCGGCCGCAAGCGCGGCTGCAAGCGTCGTGGCAAGACTACTGGAACAGGTGAACAGCCCGAGCCTGGAGGCGGGCCTGGTCCGCTTTGCCTGTAATGAACTGCGAAAAATCCCCAAGGCATCGCTGGGCTCCGTACGCATCGAAACGGCCCGTCCGCTGTCGAGTGAGGATCTCGACACGATTCGTGCGGTGATCAATGGCATCCATCCGGGGCCACCCTACCACGTCAACAACGCACTGGGGGCGGGAGTCCGGATCTGGACGGCGCAGGGACTGATCGATGCGTCGTTAGCTGGGCTTTCGCTTCACGCCGCGCAGGTGTTGAGAAGCGAGCTCAACCATCAGGCCGTCCCCGCCGAGGCAGAAAGCGAACATGGCTGACCACATTGCAGCCGTCGAGGCGAAACTGCGGCGGGCGGGGCAGACCGTCGACTTGACCCGCGCAATGCAACCGCGCGCGCCGTGCACAATGTCGGCGACGGGGTAGCGTTGATTTCCGGTCTTCCGGATGTTCGCTTCGAGGAACTGCTCGCGTTCGACTCGGGCGCGTTCGGAATGGCCTTCGAACTCAGGTCTGACGAACTCGGCGCTGTGCTGTTGAGTGGGGGTGACGCCGTTTGCGAGGGCGAAGGGGTGGTCGGCACCGGACGCCTTCCTGATTTGGGCGTCGGTGAAGACACGCTTGGGCGAATTCTTGATCCCCTGGGGAATCCCCTAGATGATGGCACAAATATCCAGGAAACCATCCGCCTGCCCCTCTTCCAGCCGGCGCCTGAGATCATCGAACGCCGCAAAGTCGACCAGACATTGTGGACCGGTGTCATGGCCGTTGATGCGGCAATTCCCATCGGCCGGGGGCAGCGTGAGCTTATTATCGGCGACCGCGACATCGGCAAAACTTCGCTGGCGATCGATTTCGTGGCCGCGCAGCGCTCGAACGACGTTGTCTGCGTCTATGTCGTCATCGGGCAGCCGATGTCGCGAGTCCTCGGCCTTCGCGACACGCTCGAACGGGCGGGGTGCCTCTCGAATACGGCGCTGATTGCTGCCCCATCGTCGTCGAGCCCGGGTCTTCAGTATCTGGCCCCCTACGCAGGGGCATCGGTCGCAGAATACTTCCGTGATCGAGGCGGCCATGTGCTTGTGGTTTATGACGATCTGACGAAACACGCCGATGCCTACCGCGAACTGGCGCTTCTGCTCGGCCGACCTCCGGGCCGCGAGGCTTTTCCCGGGGACATCTTTCACGTCCACGCGGAGCTCTTGGAACGTGCCGCCGCCTTGAGCCCCGAACGGGGAGGAGGCAGCGTGACAGCGTTTCCGCTCGTCGAGACCAGCGACGGAGACATCGCGGCCTACATTCCCACCAACTTGATCTCGATTACCGACGGGCAGATCTTTCTCGAGAAGGGGCGTTTCGAGCGAGATCTGCGTCCGGCGATTGATATTGGGCGGAGCGTTTCCCGTATCGGTGCCGTCGCCCAACCGCCGGCTATGCGTGCCGCTTCAAAGAATTTCAAAATCGAGCTGTCGCGAATCGAGGCGCTCGAGAAGCTTTCGCGAGTTGGGCTCGATATCGACATCACTACGCAAGCGACACTCAAGCGAGGCAATATCCTGCGAGCCTTGTTGCGCCAACCGCGCTTGTGTCCTCGCAGTATCGCCCATCAGGTGATCGCCTTGACGGCCGCCGGCGAAGGTTGGCTCGACCAGTTCTCGCCACGGCGAGCGGCGGTTGTGGTCGACATCCTGGTCGGCACGGCGCGCGGGGAGCAACCCGATCTCTTCGCGGAACTGGATGCCGGCAAACTGCCGTCCGGCGACTGGAAGGCGAAACTCCGCAGCCTGGTCCCGCGAGCCGAGGCCATCGCGAGCGAGACGTCTCATGAAGCGTGAACAGGACTTCGCCCGTCGTCTGCAGACGCTCGAGGCACTTCACGATGCGGTGAGCGCGATGCGATCACTGTCGGCCCACCACTTTCGTGTCGTCCGTGGCGCGCTTCCCCCAGCGCGGGAGTACCGCAAGGAGATCGACGGCATTGTCGACGCGATCGGCATCCACCAAGCCTCTAATCCGCAAGCGCCGACAGGCCTGTTGGCAGTGACCTCCGATTTTGGACTGTGCAGCGATTACAACACGACGATCGCCCAGACATGTCTCAAAGAAGCTCAGGACCGCGGCCCAGTCAGCCTCTACTGCTTCGGTCGCCGCGGCCGCAATGTTCTGGCGAAATCAGAGCGCGAGCCCAAACAGTCATTCGACGCGCCGACCAGTGCGGATGGCGTGACGCGCGCCCTGATGAAGCTCGCCCGCGATCTGTTGGAAGACTTTGTAACCGGACAAATCAGCAGTTTGTGGGTCGTTTCGGCCCGTTTCGATGGCGTGGGCCACTTCGCTCCCGTGACAAACCGCGTGCTTCCGGTGACCTCGAGATCACTGGTGTCCAGTCCGCGACCCTCTCCCTACATCGACGCGCGCTATTTGGAAGCGGTGGCCGTCCGCGAATTCTTATACGTCACTTTGTACGAGATCTTGCTGGACGCCCTGGCGGCCGAACACGGAATGCGAATCGTTGCCGCCGAGTCGGCCCTCCAATGGCTCGACGGCACGATCACGTTGACCAAGCGCCTTCTAACGTCGAGTCGGAGCGAAGCGTCGACCCAGGAGCTGCTCGACATCGTCTCGGGCAGGCGCAACGTCCAAAGCTATTGAGCGCTGCGTGCGTTGATTCGTTAGGTCAAGCGGCCGCGATGGTCTTCGTCTCTGCGACCCATAACGCGCGGACCACTGCGGGAAGCGCCCCTTGGACCTTCGTGATTTGTCCCTCCGTGAGATGCTTGGAGAGCGTCCTGAGCACCGCGCCTGCGATCTGCCGCGAGTCGGCCTCGATGTCGTGCAGAAACGCGTCCGTGATATGCATCAAGAACAGATCCAGCGAGCGTTCTTTGACCGGCTTATGAGCGGGATGCCAGCCCTCGTAATAAAAGCCACGAATCAGCATCGGGAGTTGTGCTCCGAAATGGGCGGCACCATCGACGGTCAATCGATCCCGCAGGGTATGCAGAACAACGCGGAGGGCCGTGTAGGCCCGATGACGATCATCCCAACCCATTTCCCGCATGATGTCGTCAAGCCAGATATTGGTCGACTGAATAGAACTGTCGAAAGTCTTCACACCTGTCGCGCTCATGGGACTCTTTCCTCAAGTTAAATGACGTGGTGCGGTCGTGAACGGCTGCTTGAAACGCAATTCCGATGCCGGGAGCTCTCACACGAGCTCGGAGAGCACAAACCGACCTTGGCCCGCAAACACTCGGCTTACATCGTGAGAGCAGGGCTACCCCCGGTCCGCCTCGCTTTGACGTTCGCAATGTGCACGCGCGATGTCGCACGCTTTTGTGCGAGCGGGCACACCGGCCGCGATCATCTGGTCCGCAACCTCACTTTTTCATCCGCGAATGCTGCGGTTCTTGGATTCGATGTCGCTGCTTTTCACGAGAAAGAGAAGAGCAGCAGCGGAATCGACGGCCAACTTCGGTTCTGGTATGCGATCTGCAAAGAGCAGGCGTAGACGACTGCTACATCGTTGTTCAGTCGGCCGAGCAAGACCGAGCCAGGAGCAAGAGCCGAAGGAGTTCCACGATGACCGAAACCAATGCACCCACGCACGTCTCTCGAAGCTTGCGGCCTTTTGTCGGCCGCGATCCGTTCGTTGTGCTACGTCAGGAAGTGGATGACCTGCTGAATCGATTCTCCGTCAATGGGATCGAGAACTGGTTCGCTGGGGTGATGACCCCTTCCGTTGATCTCGTCGAAACGAACGAATCAGTGCAGATCAAGATCGATGTGCCCGGACTCAAGCCCGACGACATTGAGATCGAACTGTGCCGGCATTCGGTGCGCATCAGCGGTGAGCGTAAGGAAGAGAAGGAGGAAAAGGGGAAGTGTTTCCATCGCGTCGAGCGGCACGCGGGCAAGTTCAGTCGAACAATCCCGCTTCCTTGCGCCGTGCAGGAAAGCAAGGTTCACGCCGAGTACCACGACGGCGTTCTCAGCATTCTGCTGCCGAAGGCCGAAGAGGCCAAGGCGCATCGGGTAAAGGTCAGCGCCAAATGAGGATGGCGAATCTCATTCTCCAGAAGCAGCAACGGCCCGACCGCGCCGCGAATCACCGGGGGGGGTTTCCCGTTCACGAAGCGGCCGGGGCCTTCTTCCACTCAATCGTGGTCCGATCACGTCGTGCAGGTTCGACAAGCTGAGTGTCTGTAAGTAGGCCAAGGAGGTCGTGCCATGAATACACCCGTCACCCATCCGCAAGATGGAATCGTGATCGTCGGCGGCGGGATCTCTGGACTATCGATTGCCGTGCGACTGTCGGAGTCTGGTCTGCCGGTCACCGTGCTGGAATCGGGATATCTGGGAAACGGCTCTTCGTCGAGGAACCAGGGCTGGCTTTATAGCGGTGCTTGGTTCGCACCGCGACAGCCTGCGCTGGCACGTGCCTGTCACGAGTCGCTCAAGCAGACGATTGATCTTTGTGACGAATGCTTGGAGCCTGCCACCCCGTCGATGATCTATCTGTTCTCCTCACCCTCTACGCCTGTCTCCTATTGGACCGACGCATGGGAAGCCGCCGAGATTCCTTATCGACCTGTGTCGGTCGAGGAAGCGGTTGCTGAAACCGGCGTCACCGGCACCATAGTGCGGCACGCGTTTCGGCTTCCGGACCGCGCGATTCAGACCAACGTCCTCTTAGCGTTTCTTACAGCCAAAGCTGAGCATCAGGGAGTCGAAATCCGAACGAGGGCACCAGTCAATCGCCTGATAAGAGTCGGTGACGAAATCCGTGGCGTGGTTTACGTTAAGTGGCACCGAAATCCCGGCGCGGCTGGTGGTCTTGGCTGCCAACATCGGCGGGGGCGACCTTTGGCCCTATACGATCACAAGAGCGGGTTATCAAACAGAATTCACGAAGGTTTGCCTGAAGGCCCACTGCTTGACGGTCAAACCGCGGGTGGCCAGCAGCCCATATTGCATCATCGACTTGGACGGTTTTAACCATGTCCCTCACGCCAACGTGTCAATTTTTGGCTCGAGCCGCTGGCTTGCCATAACCGATATTCGCGACCGCACGGTCGTCCCAGACGAAGCCAGCCGTTTGCGGGAGCTGCTGACATCCGCCTATCCACATTTCGACGCAACACAGCACGAAATGCTCGAATGGGCCGGTTGCACGATGCAAGCGATGCACGCAGACCAGGTCGAACCGGGAGTTGCTCCTATTCCGACCGTCATCGACCACGAATGCGAGCCGCCTCGCGTGAGGAACTTGCTGAGCGTTTTCTCCGGAAGAGCCACACTCTGGCCCCGGCTGGCGGAACTCACTCGGAACGCCGTGATAGACAAGATCCACTGAAAGACTCCGCGTTCGGCTTCTGAGGTCGCCGCCAATTGGCTGACCTAAAACCTCCTGGGGTCAGGGCATTCCCAGAGCAGAGTCGATTTCGTCGGAAGGTGATGGGGAGACGACGTCATGCGAGCCGCGAAGCAAACCATCGGACGGGCGCACGTGATTGTAATCGGGCTGGTAATTGCGGCCATGTTCCTTTGGCTGTTGTTCGCCCGGCCGCGCTTGCTGGGTCAAGTGCCAGCGGAAAGCTCGGTTGGTACGTAGCTTGGTGGTTGTAAGACTTCCATGCCGGACCGCAAAAACAGTGATTCAAACACGGACACTACTTGGGATGGTTTGAAAAGTTGTGAATCGCGCCGACCCCTGTCGGTCCCCTTTCCGCAGTCGTGTCCCTTGTCGCATTGCCGCACGTTAAAATCGCTGGCGCCAGCGCTCAAAACAGGGGGAAGGTCGTGGCAGACGCGAAGCGATGTCTGAGGTGCGGGGGCGGAACGCCGGAATTTGGCCGGCTCCACAGCTACGGCAGCGTGACCTTTACCTCTTGGGCGAAGACCCTATTTGGCATATTCGGTCCTCGGGAGCCGGTCTCTGCGTATGCCTGTCGCAACTGCGGTCACGTTGAATTGGTTTTGGACCGGCCTAAGTAGGCGGTGCCGGCTGGCGTGCTCGTTGGTTGTTTGGCTAAGGCACGACGAACGTGCCGACCGAGCTTGTCGGGTTCCCGCCCAAAGCGTTTCTGCATCAGGCGGACAAACGGATAACCCCAACTGCCCGTCCCTTGCATCATGGATCAGGCCGGTGAAGAGATTGGGGACGTTGGCCCCCGGTTTGCCGACATGAGACCGGATTCGCCGATTGAGACCAGACTGGACTTTGTAGAAGAGCTTGTCATCAATGACGGCAGGATAGTAGTCGGGCATCGGGTCGCCTTGAGGAATGCGATCCTTGCGAGAGCCGTAGCCTTTGTGGGGCTGAAATTCGCCGATCACGGAGCGAGATCGCAGGAGGAACAACAGAGACGAAATCCCCCAGCCCTTCGGATTGATCGGTGGGACTTCCTGCTTGTTGAGTCGCTGGACGATTTGCCATGCCCCAAGCCCCTGTGCCGCCCATTGGAAAATCTGCTTGACGATCGCCACACGCTCGGGGATTTTCCTCCAGGTCTTTCCATCCTCATCTAACTTGAGCCATGACGGCCCTTTGGCTGTCATCTTCTTGGCCTTGGGATTTTCAGCGAGGAGCTTTCGCTTCTGGTCCCATTTCTCTGCGACCCGAAAGCCCTTTGTCTTCGACTCCTCATGCGCCGGAATGCCGTCACCACGATCTCGATCAGGACGGAGAAATCGTTGACGGTCTGGGCATTGATGACCCGCTCGGGAATCCGGGTGACGATGGTGACGCCTGCCTCGACGATTTGCTGGATGAGGTTGATCGCCTTCATCGCCTCGTTGCGGCTGAGACGATCCAAGTCTCACACGCCTTGAGGAACAGCCCGAGGGCTCCGGTCTCAGCGTTCTTCCCCTTGAACGACGAGATTGCCAAGTCCTCAAGTTTCAAAGAGCGATCGAGCGTGTGGCCGTGCTCAGCGCAATACGTCTCAGCCCATTCCCTTTGACGACGGAGACTGTCTCCCTTACTTTGTTTCTTGCTGGAAAATCGGACGTAGCTGTAGGCGGTTGCCATTTGTCAGGACTTTCCAATTTGTCAGGTCAGGGGGGTATCTGTGCAGGACTGGAAACGCATCACGATGGCGGACTTGGCGATGCTCCCCGTTGGTTTCCAGGCTACGATACCGGAATCATACAATGATGAAAACCTGCACATGAACGTGATGTGGTTCACGCACCTGTTTTCGTGCGCGTTGATGGAGGTCTGGAACCAGGTCGGGCTCACGGCCGAGTATTTCGAGAAGAGCCACGCGACGACCTTCGCGCTCGAGTCGCATGTCCGATATTTCCACGAGGTCCGCGTGGGGCAGCAGGTGACCGTGCGCACGCGGGCCATCGCGCGCTCCGACAAGCGATTTCACATTCTGCATTTCATGTCGAACGACGACGCGGGCCAGCTAGCCGCCACCTTGGAGGCGATCGGCACCCACGTCGATTTCCAGATTCGCAAATCGTCCCCATTTCCGCCCCACATCACGGCAGCTTTCGATCGGCTTCTGGCCGAGCATTCCCAGCTGTCCTGGCCGGCTCCGCTGTGCGGCGCCATGCACGTGTGAGCGAAAGGCTCAAAGAAACCGCTTAACGTGTGCGCTGCTTTTCGCGGCTCGCGAAACGCCGCACTTTTGCGTCCGGCCATTCGGCCGGGCGCACCGGGTTCAGGGCGTGACCCCGCTCGCGACCCTGCCTTGACGGTTTGCGCAGACTGCGGGGTATAATTGACAGTCGCGGAAGAGCAGCGTCGTGCCGCGTTCGACGCGACCAGAACCGACCGCATGGAGGGGCCGACATTTCGATGCGCCTCTCCCGGGGCTCGATCCCTTCTCTCGGGGAGAACATAACGCAAATGACCGACTCGGACCGTAACGCGGCGATCGATGAGTCGATCGAAAAGCTGAATAAGGCCTACAACGCGATTCGCGACCAGATGGGGAAGGTGATCGTCGGCCAGACCGAGGTCATCGATCAACTGTTGATCGCGCTCTTCAGCCGAGGGCACTGCCTGCTCGAAGGCGTCCCCGGACTGGCCAAGACGCTGATGATCAGCACGCTGGCCCGTTGCCTGTCGATGACCTTCAGCCGCATCCAGTTCACCCCCGACCTGATGCCGGCCGACATTACCGGCACCGACGTGCTGCAGGAAAACCGCTCCACCGGCAGTGCGGGAGTTCCGCTTCATCCAGGGTCCCCTGTTTCACAACTTCGTGCTGGCCGACGAGATCAACCGCACGCCCCCCAAGACGCAGGCGGCGCTGCTCGAGGCGATGCAGGAGCGGCAGGTGACGGTCGGCCAGACGCGGCACATCCTGGCGAACCCGTTCTTCGTGCTGGCCACCCAGAACCCGATCGAGCAGGAAGGGACGTATGCCCTGCCCGAGGCCCAGCAAGACCGGTTCATGTTCAAGGTCTTCGTCCGCTATCCAAGCTTTGCGGAAGAGCGGCAGATCGCCAAGCAGACGACGGGCATCGACGTCGACGAAGTCCGCACCGTGTTGAACACGGACGAAGTGCTCAGCCTGCAGCGGATCGTGCGACAGGTGCCGGTGACCGATCACGTCGTCAATTACGCGCTGGCTCTCGTGCGGCAAACGCGAGTGGGCGAGCCGGGGACGCCCGACTTCGTGCAGGAGCTGCTGCGGTGGGGCGCCGGACCGCGGGCCGTCCAGTTCTTGTTGCTGGGAGGCAAGGCGCGGGCCTTGTTGAACGGTCGGACCTACGTGTCGACCGACGACATCGCTTCGCTGGCCGCCCCCGTGTTGCGGCACCGCGTGGTGACGAACTTTTCGGCCGAGAGCGAGGGCGTGACGCCGGACCGCGTGATCGAACGCCTGGTCGGTGCGACCCCTGCCAAAGAAGGCGACCTGACGAGTGACCCGCGACTCCGCAAGATTTTTGCAGCCTGAGCAGATCTCGAGGATTTCGCGGCTCGAAGTGCGCGCCCGGCGAGATCGTCGAGGGGTTTCTGTCGGGCTTGCACCGCAGCCCCTATTACGGCCAATCGGTCGAGTTCGTCCAGCACCGGGAGTACGTCCCGGGGGACGACTATCGGCGGATCGACTGGAAGGTCTGGTCCAAAACCGACAAGTACTACATCAAGCAATACGAAGAGGACACCAACCTCCGCACACTGCTGTTGGTCGACGTCAGCGAGTCGATGAACTACGGCAGCGGAGCGATGACCAAGTACGACTATGCCTGCACGGTGGCCGCCGCGCTGTCCTACTTGCTGTTGCGGCAATCGGACGCGGTGGCGCTGACGACGTTCGACAATGCGCTCCGCTCGCGCGTGCCGCCGCGAAGCCGCCAGAGTCACCTGCATTCGATCGTCGAGGCGCTCCAGACCCAGAAGCCGTCAAGCAAGACGGGCATCGAAAAACTGTTGGCCCAGGTGGCCGAGGAACAGTCGCTCAAGGGCATGGTCGTGCTGATCTCGGACTTGTTCGTCGATCCGCAGGCGCTCGACAAGGGCCTGAGCCTCTTAAGGCACCGCGGACACGACGTGATGGTCTTTCACATCCTGGACGACGAAGAGCTGGACTTCGACTTTTCGGGGACGACGAAATTTGAGGGGCTGGAAGCGGCCGGGGACGTGATGTGTGACCCACGTGCCCTGCGGGAAGGTTACCTGACCGCGCTCAACCGGTTTTTGGAGACAATCCGACGCAACTGTTCCCGCCGTCTGATCGACTACCAGACGATTCGCACGAGCGAGCACCTGGATGCCGCATTGGCCCACTATTTAAATCACCGCATCGGCATGCGATCCGCGCTGCGCTAAGGCAAGCGCGGCCGGCGGCGTTTGGGGCAGCCGCGAGCGAGACGACAGGACCAAACGACATCGCCCCCTAAGGATCTCGCGCCCCTCCACGGAATCGCGCCCGTCAAAGGAATCCCGACCGGAGTCTCATGAGCGACTGGATCGCCACCCACTTTTTGCATCCCTCGTATGTGCTGCCCGCCGGAGCTGCGCTCCTGGCGGTGCCGGTGATCATTCACCTGATCAACCGGCTCCGCTTTCGGCGGGTGCGTTTTGCGGCGATGCAGTTCTTGCTGCAGAGCCAGCAGCGCAACCGACGGCGCCTGCTGATCGAGCAGCTGCTCTTGCTCCTGATAAGGATGGCCATCGTCGCGGCCATCCTGCTCTTGATCTCGCGGCTCGTGCTCGACCCGAGCGCGCTCTGGGCCTTTCGCGGCGGCAAATCGCACCACGTCGTGCTGCTGGATGACAGCGGCTCGATGCGAGACCGCTGGGGTGAAACATCCGCTTTCAAAGAGGGGCTCTCGATCGTGCGGCGGCTCGTCGCCGAAGGAGCCCGCCGCCCCGGCACGCAGCAATGCACGCTCTTGCTCTTGTCGCATCCCGATCGGCCCCTGTTCCTCAAGCACGATGTAAACAACGCGTTTGCCGTCGAGCTGGAGAACATCTTCGAGCGGCTGGAATGCAGCCACCAGACCCTCGACCTGGTGAGCGGCGTCGATGCGGCGGGCAAGCTGCTCGCGCAGGATCCGGGGACGGTGCGGCATCTGCACGTGATTTCCGACTTCCGCGTGTACGACTGGCGCGAGCGCCCGCGCTGCGCACGGCTTTCAGCGCCGTGGCCAAGACCGGCACGTCGATCGACTTCGCGCGGACCGTGAATGAGCCGCACGACAACCTGGCGATTACCGGTCTGGGGGGCGAAATCCGCACGGCGGCTGCCGGCGTACCCGTACGGCTCAAGGCGTCCGTCCGCAACCTCGGCACGAAGGTGGCCACGAACGTCCGCCTGGGCGTGATGGCCGACGGCAACCTGTTGCCGCTGGGAGTCGAGATCGAAAAACTCGAGCCCGGGACCGAGCAGTCGCGGGATATCGACGTCAGCTTCAAGAAGGCCGGGAAGCACACCGTCGAAGTCCAGCTGCCGGAAGACTCGCTCGCGTCCGACAATCATCGTTACGCGGCGCTCGATATCAGCGTCGCCAATCCGGTCCTGATCATCGATGGCGATAACGACAGCGACGACGGCTCGTACGTCTCGAATGCCCTGGCCGCCGACCCCACGATCACGGGCTTCGCGCCGCGGGTCGAGAGTCCCGACTTCCTGACCCGCGAATCGCTCGATGCGTTCCGCTGCATCTATCTGCTCAACGTGCCCCAGCTGCGTGCCGATGCCATCGATCGGCTGGCGGATTACGTGCGGAGAGGCGGGGGCATCGCCTGGTTTTTGGGCGGAGTCGTCAACACGGGCTTTTACAACGAAGAGCTGTATACCAAGGCGGGCGGACTGTTCCCGGTGCCTTTGGCGCGAACGCACAAATCAATGCCGCGACCCGACGCCGATTCCAAAGCCCCCGACCTCTCGTTTGACAATCGGCCGCCGTTTGAGCACTTCTTCGGGCAGGAGAATCCGTTCATCCAAGGCGTGAAAATCAACACATGGATTCCCGTTTCCGAAAAATGGGTCCGCGACGACAACCGCCGCAAAGACGAAGTCTCGACCATCGCTCACCTTGTCACGAACGATCCGATTGCCTTCGAGCGGCAATACGGCAAGGGGCGGATCCTCGCCTTCCTGACGACGGCCGGGCCGAAGTGGAACGATTGGGGCGTCAATCCGAGCGTGGTCATCTTTCACCTCGAGCTGGCAAAGTACATCGCTCGCGAAAACCAGACGCTGGACCACCGCATCGTCGGCGAACCGATTGACGTGTCCTTCGATCCGGCCGAGTTTTTGGAGACCGTCGAGATCACCGCGCCGGACGCGCACGGCCAGCGTGTCATCCGCGTGAAAGCGACCCGCCCAGCGGGCGAGTCGACGCCGGGTCCGACCGAGGCAGCTCACGCCAGTTTTCCTCCCGAGCCCCCCGCGGCTGGCCGGCCGGCCAATTCGACCAACACGGGCAAGACTGGGCCGCCCGCGGCCGCGCCTTCCGGAACGAAGTCGAGCCGCGGAGCGTCCAACAAGAACAAACGTTCGCGTGGTGGCCACCTACGGGGACACGGACCTCCCGGGCATGTATATGGTGCGTCTGTTCAAAGACCAGTCGGCCGCGCCCGTGGAGCGCTGGATTTCGTACAACGTGCCGCTGCAGGAGAGCGACCTCAAGATCGCGACGACACCGGAAATCCTGGCCCGGCTCTCGAACGACGTGCATGTGCAGATCCACGACCCGGGCGCATTCCAGTGGATCGAGGGGCATAGCGCGTCGCAGGAAGCGCGGACGCTGCTGCTCCTGGTGCTCGCCGTGATGCTGGTCGTCGAACAACTGTTCGCGTTGCGGCTCAGTTATCATCCGCCCGTCGCGAAGGGAGGGCCGGCGCTATGACGGCCAGTCTCTTCGCCTCTCGCATGCTGCTGGCAGCCGCCTCGGATCCGGCGCTCCGCACCATCGAGTTCGATTGGCCGGGCTCGCCCCTGCACTGGGTGGCGGGGGTCGGCGTCGTATTAGCGATTTTGGCGCTGGCCATTTCCATTTATCGTCGCGATGCCCGCGAATCAAGCCGTGGCTGGCAATACATCCTCACTGCGTTGCGAGTGGCCGTGCTCATCTCGCTGGCGGCGATCGCCCTCAACCCGCAGGAGCGGACGCGACAGATCGCCTACCGCCCCTCGCGGGTGGCCGTACTGATCGATACCTCGCTCTCCATGCGCTTTCCCGAAACGGCGACACGGCCCAGCGAGTCCACCCGGACGCGTGCCGAAGCGGTGCGAGACCTGATGACCGTTTCGCCCCTGCTTTCCGAACTGCGTAAAGAGCACAACGTACGCGTCTACTCGTTCGACTCGACTTTGACCGGACCGCACGCGGCTTATCCGTCGCAAGCTGAGCGGCGCGAGTCGGCCGTGGCGGGAATGACGGGGTCGGCCGACAGCAGCAGCGAGGCCGCGACCGCCGGACAGGAAAACAGCGCATCCGATTCCAGCCAACAGTCCAAGCCAAACGGCACGACTGCCGGCAAAACCGCCACAAAGTCAGTCGATTGGAACGAGATCGTGCGGCCCCGGGGCCTGGAGACTCGCTTGGGAGAAGCGGTCGACGAAGCGGTGCGGCAGCTGGGCGGGCGGACGCTTTCGGGAATCGTGGTGATCTCCGACGGCAACTCGAACGCCGGCATCGAGCCGTCGACGGCCCAGGAAGTGGCCAAGCGCGCCAACGTGCGACTCTTTACTGTCGGCGTCGGAAGCACGGAGCAGCCGGTTAACCTGCAGGTCGTCAGCATCCAAGCGCCCTCGGACGTCCACCTCAACGACCCGTACGATTTTGCGGCGTTCGTCCAGGGCTTCGGACTCAAAGGGCGCACTGTCACCGTCGAATTGTTGGTGCGGCCCGAAGGAGACGAGAAGAGCCAACCCAAAGTCATCGAACAGCGCGAGATTCTGCTTCGCGAAGATGGCGTGCCGGTCGAAGTGCGGTTTCGGCAAACGCCGACCTTGGCGGGCGGCTTCGAGTTCTTCGTTCGCGCCAAGCCGCCCGCCGGCGTCCGCGAAATCAGCGACGAGGACAACGAGCGTCGCAAGACCGTCAACGTGATCGACCGCAAGCTGCACGTGCTGTTGATCGCGGGCGGACCGATGCGCGATTATCGCTTCCTGCACACGATGCTGAATCGCCACTCGTCGATCGACGTCGACGTTTGGCTGCAGACGGTGTCCGCCGTAACGGCCAGCCAGGTGAGCCAGGACGCCAAGAGAATCCTCGTCGACTTTCCGCGCACGCCTGCGGAACTGTTCGACTACGACGTGGTCGTGGCCTTCGATCCCGACTGGTCGCGGATTTCGCCCGAAGGCCGCAAGTTGCTGTCGAACTGGGTCGGCGAGCACAGCGGCGGCCTGGTGGTGGTGGCCGGCGACATCTTCACGCCGCAATTGGCGGCCCCCAACAACGATTTGGACCAGGTGAAGGAGCTCTACCCGGTCTTCTTGAGCGCGGCCATTCAGGACCTCTCTCTCGACACTAAAGCCGACCAGCCGTGGCCGGTCGCCCTCACCGAGCCGGGCAAGCAGGCGGGCTTCCTGCAGCTGGTCGAGAATTCCTTCGATCCGGCCGCCGCCTGGAAGCAGTTCCCCGGCGTGTACCGCTGCTACCCGACGGCCGGTGCGAAGGCCGGGGCAACCGTTTATGCGAACTTCTCTGACCCCCGCGCACAAAACGAGCACGGACAGCCTATTTTGTTTGCGGCCCAGTTCTATGGATCGGGGCGGACCTTTTATATTGGCAGCCCCGAGCTCTGGCGTTTGCGGGCCGTCGACGAGGAGTACTTTGACCGCTTCTGGACGAAAGTGATCCGCGAGGTCGGGCAGGGCCGGCTGAGACGCGGAACGGCCAGAGGCCTGTTGCTTTTGGAACGCAATCAGTACGCCCTAGGGCAGACGATTCGCGTGCGGGCCAATCTGCTCGACCCGCAATTGCGGCCCTTGGACGTCCCCTCGGTCGAGCTCAACGTCTTCGACCCGCACGGCTTGCCGCTGGGAACGCCCCGCACGCTCTCTCGCGATCGGGATCGCCCGGGGCAATACTCGGCCGACTTCCGCGCCTCGCTGCCCGGGACCTATCGGATCCTCGTTCGCCCGCAGATCGACGACGAGAAGCAGAACCTGTCGGCCAAAATCGACGTCGTGCTGCCGAACCTCGAATCGGACAATCCGCGCCAGAACGCCAAGCTGCTGGCGGACCTGGCTCGCGAAACAGGTGGCAAATATCTACCTTTGGAAAGCGCGGCAGCCGAACTGCCGGGTTTACTCTCAGACCGGGGCGAGCGGTTCGCCGTCGATGAACAGCTCCGCGCCCTGTGGGACCGGCAATGGGTCCTGTATTTGCTGGTTGGGCTGCTCGGCGTGGAATGGTTGACCCGCAAGCTCTTGCGCCTGGCGTAAGTTTTCCTAGGTCACTCAGACCCCCGGACCATTTGACTCGTGGCGGCAGATTTTGACTCGTGACTGTCAATCTCCTGACTGCTGAAACTTCCTGACTGGTCGAATCTTCCGTCCCGACGAATCCATGGCCGAAACCCCCTTCACCAATCTCGACGCCGGTGAGACGCTCGCGCCCACTGCCGCGCGGCCGCTGGCCCCCGCGCTTGCCGCTCTTTTGGCGCAGCTCAAATCGCGGATTCGGCGTTATTTGTTGCTCGAAGGGGCGGCACTGGTTGTCGTCGTGTTGCTCGCGACGTTCTGGCTCACTCTCGGCATCGACTGGGCTTACTTTCGGCTAACCGGACTGGAGCTGCCGATCTGGTTTCGTGACGCTGTCGCCGTCTGTTCGCTGCTGTTGGCTGGCACGGTCGCCCTGTTTTGGATCGGGCTGCGGCTTGTGCGGCGATTTCGAGCGCGGGCACTCGCCCTCGTCTTGGAGCGACGGTTCCCGGAAATGGGCTCCCGCCTGATTACGGCCGTCGAAGCGGCAGAAGCCCTAGGAACATCCCGCGCACACGCCGGTGAAGCGAGGGGGCGCGAGTCTCAACTGACGGCCGCCATGCTCGAACGCACGATCGCCGAGGCCGTGCGGCTCTCCGCCTCGCTGCCAGTCGAATCGGTCTTCGATCGCACGCCGCTGCGCCGGGCGGTGACGGCGGCCAGCGTGCTGTTGCTTAGCGTGGCCGCGCTGGGGTTGATCGCACCGCGAGCGCTGGCCCGCTGGAGTCATGCTTTCGTCACGCGCGAGGCAACCTATTGGCCCCGCGAGACGCGACTCGTTGTGAAGGCCATCGTGCAGCCGGGCGATCGCCTCCGCGAGTTTCACGACGGCCACCTCAAGCATCCGCGCGGCGTCGACCTCACGCTCCTCGTCGAGCCGGCCGAGGGAACGACCGTGCCGGCCAATGTCGAACTGAATTACGTGCTCGACGGCGGACGCGGCGCCGGGCGCGTCGATATGGTGAAAAACACCGAAAATCAGTTCCGGCACACGCTGTCGGGCCTGTTGGACAGCCTGTCGCTGTCGGTCGCCGGGGGTGACTACGTCAGCCGCACGCCGCTGCGAGTCGAAGTGGTCGAACCCCCTCGCTTCGACCGGGTGGTCCTCGATTGCGATTATCCCTCCTACACCGGGCTCGATCGCGACAGTGAGGGGAAGTCCGGGCGGAAGACGGTCGAGGTCGAAGGCTCGCAAGTCGCCCTGCCTATGGAGACGTCGTTTGTGTTCCGCGCACGGTCCAACAAGCCGCTCGTCGGACTGCGGATCGAGACCGACGCCCTGCGGATCAGCCTGTCGCGCCAGGGGGGCAGGATCTCGCATAAGAATGCCGCGGGCGAGCTGGGAGCTGAGAAGCCACTCCCCACTCCGCCGGACGGATCGTTCCTGTCGGTCGACGGGCTCGACGCCCATTTGCCATTCATCTTGACGGCTCGCGCGAACCCGAAAGTGGGCGACAACAAACAGGCGGCTGCCGCGGCCACGGTTCGTCTGCCGATCGCAATTCCTGCCGACACGCGCCTGCGGATGGAGCTTGAGGATAGGGACGACATTCTCAGCGTCGAGCCGATCCGTATCGTGATCAACGGCATCGCCGATACGCCGCCCACCATTACCACGGAGCTGCGCGGTGTCGGCACGTCGATTACCCGAAAAGCGACGATTCCGGTCAGCGGGACGGTCACCGACGACTATGGCGTGGCCCAGGCCCAGTTCGAGTTTCGGCTCGGCAAGGACCAGGCGTGGCGGCCCTATCCGTTCCGTCGCCCGCCCGCCGGCGCTCCCAAGAGCTTCTCGCTCCAGCGCGACGACGCCGACAAGACCGAGCGGTTCCAGGTCTTGCCACTCGACCTCAAAATCGGCCAGAAGCTGAGTCTCTGCGTTTCGGCCGAGGACGGCGACAACGTCAACGGTCCGCACCGCACCCGCGGCGAGGAGTACGTCTTTCAAATCGTCAGCGACGAAGACCTGCTCGCCATCCTCTACGTCAAAGAAGTGAATCTCCGCGAGCGGTTCGAGCGGATCATATCGGAACTGGAAGCTGTCCAAAAAGACCTGATCGAACATCGCAGCCGGGCCGAGCAGGCGGCGGCTGGCGCAGGGGGGGCCGGGCGGAGCGGCAAGCCGCCGGGCGAAACCGAGAACGCGGGCGACCTGCAGACCGATATCACCGTTTGTGCCGTCCGCTCGCTCAACCAGATCCGCAAGAACTCCGTCGACACGGCTTCGGTGGAAGATTCCTTCCGCGGGCTGCTCGAAGAGCTAGTGAACAATGCCGTCCACACGCAGCAGATGGTGGAGCGGATTGGCGAGCGGATCGTCCAGCCGCTGCATTTGGCGAACGAAAAAGACTTCCCGGCTGCCGATGAGGCGATCGGATTGTTTAAACTAGAGTCGGAGGCTCAACGCAACTCGGTTCCGCAGATCGACGCGAGCATCCGGTCGGTGACTACGGTCGTCGCCCGGCTCAAGATGGCCCTTGCCGAAATGCAGGACTTGGTAAAATTCCACGAGGCGATCGCCCGGCTGCAAAAGCTGATCAAGGATCAGGACCAGATTATCGACGCGACGAAGCAAGAGCAGAAGCGGACACGCCTCAAGGAGCTGAAGGGGCTGGAACTCAAATGAACCGCCCAACAGGAAAGAATCCGTTCCATCGACGCCCGTCGATCCGGGTTGTTCTTTCCGCGGCGTTGGCCGCGTGTGGAACGCTGGCGGGCGTCGCTCTCATCACCGTTGGCCCAGCACCGGCCCGGGCACAGGAGACTCGGCCCTCCGAGCCCAAAGCCGCCGAAGGGAACGGCCCCGCCGAGGCGCCGGCCAGTGGGCTCGACGAGACCGAATCGAGCCTCGAACGTCGGTATCAGCAGTTCGAGCGGACGCTCCTCCAGATGGCCGAGTACCTGCGGAAGACCGAGCCCGAGCGGGCGGACCTGCTGATCCGGGCAATCGGCCGCAGCAAAGAAACCCGCATCTCTCAGCAAATGGACGCCATCACCCAGCTGCTCAAGAAGGAGCAGTTCGGCGACGCCATCGGCGACCAGCAGCATCTCGTCGCCGACCTGAAGGGGTTGCTCGAGCTTTTGCAAAGCGAAGATCGCCGCCACCAGCTCGAACAGGAAAAGCAGTACTACGAGTTGCTGCACAAAGAAGTCAGCAAGCTGTCTGCGCGAGAAGGACTTACGACGGGCTACCGAGCGCAGCGGCAATCTGAACCGCCTGGGCGATCGGCAAGGCGATATCGGCAAAGACGCCCAGTCGCTGCTCGACAAGATTGAGAAAGAAGACGCCAGCCGCAACGGCCCCGACAGCAAGCCCAACAGTAGCCGCAACTCCAAGAACGGCCAGAAGGGGGACAAGGGAGCTAACGGGGACAAAAAGTCGGAGGAGGACCAGAAGTCGGACGCCAAGAAGTCCGGCGCGGAAAAGCCCGATACCAAGAAAGATGACGGCGACAAGCAGGCCAACGGCGATAAACAATCCGGCTCAAAAGACGGCGACCAGAAAGGTGAAAAGAAGGACGGCAAGGACAGCGACAAGCAGTCCTCGCCAGACTCGCAGCAAAAGAGCGACTCTAAGAAAGGCAACTCGAAGAAGGGCGATTCCAAAAAAGGGAAATCCGACAAACAGCAGGGCAAGGGTCAGCAGCCCAAGCCGGGTGAGCAGGGCGAAGAGAGCGAGCCGCAAGAGGGATCGCCTTCCGAAGGTGAACAGTCGCAAGAACAAACTCAGCCCAAGAAGACTCCCGGCCGCAACGAGATCGAAGACGCCCGCCGCGCCATGCGGCAAGCCGAAGAGGAGCTCAAGCGGCTCGAAGGCAAAAAGGGCATGGGACACCAGGACGAGGCAATCCGCAAGCTGGCGGAAGCCCGCGCCCAGCTCGAAAAGATCCTGCGGCAGCTGCGTCAGGAAGAGCAGCAAATCATCCTGGCATCGCTCGAAGCGCGATTCGCCAAGATGCTGGTGATGCAACTGCAAATCCATGTCGACACTGTCGCCCTCAGCAAGACGCCGACCAATGCCTGGACCGTCAAACACTTCGGCCGGTCGCGCGAGCTGTCGGTCGACGAAGCCACGATCGCCGACGAAGCCGCCAAGGCGCTCAAGCTGCTCAAAGAAGAGGGCTCCTCGGTGGCCTTCCCTCAAGGGGTCGAGCAGGTCCGCGACGACATGCTGACGATCTCCACGCGGCTCTCGGGCAACGAGGTCGGAACATTCACGCAGTCCGTGGAACGGGACGTGATCGAATCACTGGAAGAAATGGTCACCGCCCTGCAGAACGAGATCGAAAAGCGGCAAAAACAGGACGAGAACCGCCGCCAGCAGCGGGGGCAGCGCGGCCAGGGTGATGAAGAAAAACAGCTCGTCCAGGACCTGGCCGAGCTGAAAATGCTCCGTTCACTGCAGTTCCGCGTGAACCGCCGCACCAAGGAGATCGGTCAGCTGATCAAGGGCGAACAGGCGAGCAACGAGAAGTTGCTGCAGGACCTGTCGAAACTCGCACATCGGCAGGCCGAGATCCAGGACGCCACCTACATCATCGCAACGGGACGAAACCGATGATTACCGTCCGACACTCGATCTTCGTGGCGACCGCTCTCGTGTGCTCGTGGGCCGGCGCTCTGCCAGCGGCGGAGGGAACCGAGCTGTACGCGCCCCGTTCCGCCGAGCAGGTACGGCAGGAACTGCTCCGCTGGCTCTCGCATCACGGCGTCATCAACGAGAAGACGGTCTCCGGCATTGTGCAACTGTGGGCGCCGGCCACGCCGCCACTGGCGCCGCGGCAGGTCTTCGACCGCCTGATCCAGAGCTTCACCCTGGCCGATCCGACGATCCGCCAATTCGTCAACACGTACGGTCCGGGCGCTTCGTTTCGCTCGCTCCCCAAGCCGTTGCTCACGCAGGATGAATCGGACGAATTCCTGACCGCCCACCTGCGGCTGTTTTACGCCCGCGCCCTCACGCAAGGCCTGCTCTACGACGAGGCGCTGGCCGTCTTTGCCAAGATCGATCCGGCGAAGGTCGTCGATCCGGCAACGTGTCTCTTCTATCGAGCCGTCTGCGAGCATCAATTGTTGCGCAAGAAAGATGGGCTCACCACGCTCGACAAGCTGTTGCACAAGACGGAAGGAGTGGCCGAGCCCTATCTCCAGGTTGCGACGCTGATGCAGGACGAGCTCTCCGCGCTCGACGATCAATCGCTGTCGGGCGTCTCGCGAAAGATGCAGGACTCGGAGCGGCGGCTGGACCTGGGCCGCAGCGGTCAGCGAGTGCAAAAAGTGCAGGATGAAATCATCGAATCGCTCGACGAAATCATCAAAAAAAAGCAGGCGCAGCTCAACCAGCAGCAGTCGCAGGCCCAGCAACAACAGAACAACAGCAATCAATCGAACCGTCCGGCCGAAGATTCGATGTTGAAGGGGGCGACCGCTCCCGGCAACGTCGACCCCAATACCAAGAAGAGAGCGGGCACGTGGGGCGGGCTGCCTCCCAAGGCGGCCACCGAGGCCGAAAGCCGGCTCAATCGCGAGTTCCCCTCGAATTACCGCCGGGCCGTGGAAGAATACTTCAAGAAGCTGGCCAAGACGCCCGGCCCGGACAAGGGAAAATAAGCACTCGAGGGAATGCTCCGAGATGATTTCGATCGCGCCGTCTGTGCTTCTCATTGCCGCCGCTCTCAGCGGGGCCGCTGAACCGGCCCCGACGGGGTTGCAGTTCGAGCTGACCACGCTCTCCGGTCATCGGCAAACCGGCGCGCTGACCGAGCTCTCGTCCGATTCGGCCACGCTCACTGCCGCGGGCAAGACCGCCAAAGTGCCGCTGGCTGAAGTGCTCGACATTCGGGCGCTGGCCGTCAAGCCGACCGCGAGCGGAGGCGATCCGCGCCGGCCGGAACTCGCGCTCACCGATGGCTCGCACCTGTTCTATAGCGGGCTCCGCGTGAATGAAGCCGGCGCCCAGGTCGAGACGGTCAACCTCGGCAAATTCGCCCTACCGCTGAATGCTCTGGCCAACCTCCGCCTCGCGCCGAATGAGCCGCAAGTCGCCGACGCCTGGCACGACCTGACGACCCGCGACTTGACGCGCGACATGCTCGTCATCCGCAAAGGCAACGTGCTCGATCACCTGGACGGAACCGTCGGCAAGGTGGACGACGTCGGCATTCATTTCGTGCTGGACGGCGAAGACGTGACGCTCAAGCGGGAAAAAATCTTCGGCATCGTCTATGCGCGGCGGAATGCCGACGCGGGCAAGCCGGTCTGCGAAGTGACGTCCGCAAGCGGCGACTTTCTCAAGATCCAAACCGCCCAGTGGTCCAATGGGCAACTCAAGGCCGGCCTGCTGGGCGGCCCCCAGATCGTGGTGCCGGGCGAGCAAATCGTCACGCTCGACTTCAGCCTGGGGAAAGTCCGCTACCTGTCGCAGCTCGAACCGAGGGAGGTGAAATACACTCCTTTCTTCGACCAGGTCTGGACGTACTGCCGCGACCGGCCGCGGGATGGCGGCATGTTGCGGCTGGGCAACAAGGAATACGCCCGTGGGCTCTGGATTCATTCCCGCACGTTGCTGAAATATCGCGTGAACGGCGAATACCGCCGCTTCCAGGCGGTAATGGGGATCGACCAAGCCGTCGCTCCGTTGGGCAACGTGCACGTGGTGATCTCGGGCGACGACAAGGTCCTGCATCAATCCGACGTGCGCGGCTCCGATCCGCCGCTCAACCTGGACCTGGACATTGCGGGCGTGCGTGAGATCGAAATCCTGGTCGACTTCGGCGGAGATCTCGACATCGCCGATCATCTCGACCTCGCCGACGCCAAGGTCATCAAGTAGGCGGAACGGAATCATGCTGCGGGTCTGTGTGCACGTTGTGCGGGGAATTGTCCCCGGTCTGTTGGTCCTGGTAGCATTTGCCGCCCCTGGGATCACGGTGCCTGAGACCGCCGTCCGCGCGGCCGACGTGCCCGCGACCGTCCGCGAGGCCGAAGCGACGCGCGTGGCGACCGTCGCGCGGATCGCGCCGGCCGTGCTTGCCGTGTATCAGCGGTCGACGCCCGGGGGCGGCTCGGGCGTTTTGATCACCCACGACGGCTACGCGCTCACCAACTTTCACGTTGTGGGCGAAGACCAGTTCTTCAAGTGCGGCCTCAATGACGGCAACCTCTACGACGCCGTGCTCGTGGGCGTCGACCCGACCGGCGACGTGGCCCTGATCAAGTTGCAGGGGCGCGACGACTTTCCCACCGCCACCTGGGGCGACAGCAATGCCATCCGCGTCGGCGACTGGGTCTACGTGCTGGGCAATCCGTTCCTGTTGGCCTCCGACTTTCAGCCGACGACCACCTACGGCATCGTCAGCGGCGTGCACCGCTATCAATATCCGGCCAACACGATCCTCGAATACACCGACTGCCTGCAGGTCGACGCGTCGGTCAACCCGGGCAATTCGGGGGGGCCGCTCTTTAACAAGGCGGGCGAATTGATCGGGATTAATGGCCGCATCTCGATCGCGCAGCGCGGACGCGTGAACGCGGGGGCTGGCTACTCGATTTCGATCAACCAGATTCGCAACTTCCTGGGGTCATTGCATTCCGGACGCATCGTGGACCACGCCACGCTCGGCGCCATCGTCTCGACCGACTCGCTTGGGGCGATCGTCGTCTCGCAGATTCAGGAAGAGTCCGACGCTTATCGCCGCGGCCTGCGGGTCGACGATGAGCTGGTCTCCTTCGCGGGACGACCCATTCGCAGCGTCAACCAGTTCAAAAACATTCTCGGCATCTTTCCCGAAGACTGGAAAGTGCCGCTGACCTATCGCCGCGACGGCGAAAAGCACGACATTCGGGTGCGGCTGCGTCCGCTGCACGGCAAGCGGGAGTTGGCCGAGATGATGGTCTCGCCGGAGAAACCGGCGCAAGACCTCCGGAACGGCCGCAGGAAAAGCCGCCCGAGCAAAAGCCCGAGCGGTCGCCGAAGCCTGGTGGTCCCAAGGAGCGGACACCGCGGGATCGCGGTCGCAACCCGCTCCGCGCGTTGCAGCTGCCGCAGCCCGCCGAAATCCCGCCGGAACTCAAAAAACTCTACGTGCCCCGAACCGGGTTTGCCAACTATTACTTCAATCGCCTCGAACTGACGCGCGTGCTTCACGGGCTCGACGCATGGGGTGAGTCGACGAGTCGATCCAGCTGGATCCTCTCCGGCCGCACGGGCGCCGGCGCGCCGTTCGAGTGCGTGCTGGCCGGCACCTTCGCATCGCTCGAAATCAAAGGCAAGCCGCCCTACCTGCAACAATTCGAACAGGAACCGCAGGACGAGCCGGCCGGCACGGGCGGACTGCTCGTGGCGCTCAACCAATTGCGGCTGCTGTTGACCCAGCGCGAAAAGGGCTTTTCGGCCTTAGTTTATTTTGGCACCGAGCCGTTGGACGGTGGCAAAGAGACGGTCGACGTGCTGGTTTCGGCGCTCGGCAGCGTGGAGACACGCTGGTACTTCGATGTGGCCACCGGGGCGCTTGCCGGGTTCGATACCACGCTGATGGAGGACACCGATCCGTGCGAAATCCGCATCCGCGATATCGCCGCCATTGATGGCATCCACTTCCCGTCCCAGATCCTGGTGCGGCACGGCGACACCGACTACGCGCTCTTCCACGTGCTGCACGCCAAGGAGCGGAAGTAAGCGAATGCGCGTGCGCACCTCTTTCATTCTGTTCGCCTGCCTCTCGCTGCTTGCGGCCTGGGCGTGCGTCCTTGGCCCGCGGGTCTGCGCCGCAGACGGGCCGACTTCGTCCGCGGCCGATGATGGGCTCGACCGCAGTTTGCCCAAGGTCGTCAAGATCTTCGGCGCCGGCGGCATGGGAGGGCTCGAGGATTATGGCTCAGGCTTTCTCGTCTCTTCCAGTGGATACGTCGTCACCGTTTGGAGCCACCTGATCGACAGCGGCGACGCCAGCGTCGTCCTTAACGATGGTCGGCGATTCTCGGCCAAGTTCGTCAAAGGAGACCCCAGCCGCGATCTGGCCGTGCTGAAAGTCGACGCGGCCGACGCCGATCTGCCTTTCTTCGATCTGCACGAAACAGCCGAGGCGGCGCCCGGCACCCGTGTGCTGGCCTACAGCAATATGTTCAAGGTGGCCACAGGCGACGAGCCCGTATCGGTGCTGCACGGAGTGATTTCGGTCCGCACCCGGCTGAGCGCGCGGCGGGGCGCGTATCGGGCGGCCTACGAGGGGCCTGTCTATGTCGTCGACTCGGTGACGAATAACCCCGGCGCGGCTGGCGGCGCGCTCACCACGCTCGACGGCCGGCTGATCGGCATGCTAGGCCGCGAACTGCTCAACTCGGAAAGCAACACGTGGGTGAACTACGCGGTCCCCCTCAGCCAGCTGCGCGGACCGATCGAAGATATCATCGCCGGCCGCTTCACGCCGCCGCCGTCGAAGCCCTTGGACGGTCCTCCCCGATTTGTCGCGCTCGACCTGGGCTTGGTGCTGGTGCCCGACGTGGTCTATCGGACGCCCGCCTACGTCGACACGGTGGTCGCCGGCTCGTCGGCGTCCAAAGCGGGGATCCGTTCGGAAGACCTGATCGTGTTCGTCAACGACGAGCTGGTGCAGTCGAACCGGGCGCTCAAAGCGATCCTCGGCCGCTTGGAGCCGGGCGATTTGATCCACGTGGTCGTCCGCCGCAAAGACCAACTGCTGCCGCTGGACTTGCGCGTGCCCGACCGGCCGCTCAAGCAGGATCGCTGAATGCACGCCCTGCTGAATGTTCGTTTGTCTAAGCGGCTGGCGAGTGCCGTCCTGGTGCTGGCGACGCTGCTCTTCGGGCCGCGCGGTTTGACGGTCGCGCAAGTGCCGCTCGATCTGCAGGAGGAAGAGGCCTTCCGCCGGGCCGTCCGTCATCTGGCTCCGTCGCTCGTCCGCATTCAGACGGTGGGGGGCGTCGACCGGGTGGGCGGGATGCTGGCGGCCACGGCCGCGACGACGGGCGTCGTTGTCTCCGAAGACGGCTGGATCGTGTCGAGCGCGTTCAACTTCATCGCCAAGCCAACCTCCATCCTCGTCCAACTCGACAAGGCCCGTTACTCGGCGCGCCTGGTCGCTACCGACCGCATGCGAATGCTGACCCTGCTGAAAGTCGACGCGTCGGGGCTCACGCCTCTGCGGTCGGACGGCCATCCGACCGTTCGCGTCGGGCAGTGGGCGATCGCCGTCGGCCGCACCTACGACAGCCCCGAGCCGAGCGTCTCCGTCGGCATCGTCAGTGCGCTGCATCGGGTATGGGGCAAAGCCATCCAGACCGATGCCCACGTCTCGCCGGTGAATTATGGCGGCCCGCTGATCGACCTGGCGGGCGACCCGCTGGGCATCATCGTGCCTCTGTCGCCTTCCGGGAAGGAAGAGACTGCGGGCGTCGAGTGGTACGACTCGGGAATTGGTTTCGCCATTCCTTACGCGAACGTCCTCAATTCGGTCGAGCGGTTGAAGAAAGGCAAGGATCTGTATCCGGGTCTTTTGGGCATCACCATCAAGGAGGGAGGCGTCGACGACAAGCCGACGATCGACGTCGTAAGGTTCGACTCACCGGCGGAGAAAGCGGGCTTCAAGCCAGGGGATGTCCTCATCGAAGTCGACGGCCACCTTTTGCGACGTCACGATGAGCTGCGACAAGCGCTGGGCCATCGCTACGCGGGGGACAAAGCGCACGTCGTCGTGTCACGAGGCAAAGAGAAAATCGCGGCTGACCTCGTGCTGGTCGACAAACTGGTCCCCTACGAGCCGCCCCTGTTGGGAATTCTGCCCCTTCGCCAGGCGTCGCGAGCGGTACCGAGCGAGCGCGGCGTGACCGTGCGGTATGTCTTTCCGCACACGGCCGCAGAGAAAGCGGGCATCCTCCCCGGCGATCGCATCCGCAAATGGAACGACACCGAGATCACGTCTGTTGATCAATTAACCACACTCGCCCGGCGGGCCCGCCCGGGAATGACGATCGCACTGGGCGTCGTGCGCGGCTCAAATCATGCTGACAAGACCGTGCGAGCGACGCTCACGACGGACATCGAAGCGATCCCGGCAGACTTGCCCGCCGCGCCCCCCAATCCGACCAAAAAGGCCGAACAGCCGTCGACTCCGCCAGCCGGCAGGAACGGCGCTGCCAAACCGGACGCCAAGCCCGCCCAGCCAGCGACGGACAAGACTCCCGCCGCCAAAAGCACCGCCGCCGATGCGGATGCGAAGAAATCGGAAGGCCCAAAGACGGGCCATTTCCGGGAAACGCTCACCGGCGAAACCAAGGCCAGCTACTGGGCTTACGTTCCGGAATCCTATTCCGCAGAGGACGGTTGGGGGCTGGTGGTGTGGATCGCTCCCGGCCGCGACTCGATGGAGGCCGCCGTGTTTAATCGGTGGCGCAAGGCGTGCGCGGAGAGGCGGCTGATCATCGTCGCCCCGTTGCCGGGCGAAGGGGGCGACTTCACCGCCAACGATCTGGTCGGAGCCTGGCGCGTCGTCGAGCAGTTCGTGAAGGACTATCACATCGACGCGAATCGGCAGGTCGTGCATAGTTATGGCCGTGGCGGCGGATTTGCCGCGTTTTTCGCTTTTGAGCATCGGGAACGGGTCCGCGGCCTGGCGCTGGCATCCAGCGTGTTGCAGGTGCCGCCTCCCGAGGCCGACCCCAGCTATCCCTTTCACTTCTTTTTCTCGGTGAACCGCGGAGATCGCGCGGAGGACCTGCTGCAGCGCCGAATCGAGGTCCTGCACGAATTGAAGTACGCCGTCACGGTCCAGAAGACGTCGGACCACGAGCACGACTATCTCGACGTCGACGAAGTCGGCGAGCTGGCGCGCTGGATCGATTCGCTCGACCGCATCTGAGAAACGGGCAGCGCGTGCTTTGAACTCACCGACGTGACGATCACGTCCTGTCCCTCCGCCCAGCGCTCGGAGCGGTGCGACTGCCAACCATTGTCGTTCAGCCCGGCTGCATTCGCCAGGCATTCCGCCACGAGACCTCCAACCCAGATCGGCGCTGATGGCCCTCCTTCACTATCTGCAGATCGCCCTGTTGGCATTGATCCAGGGGGCCGCCGAGTTGCTGCCCGTCTCCAGCTCGGCACACGTCATTCTGGCGCAGCGATTGATGGGAATGGACCCGTCGCGGCCCGAACAGGTCTTCCTGCTCGTGATGCTCCACACGGGAACGATGTTCGCTGTGCTGGTTTATTTCTGGCCCCGCTGGCGGCGGCTGTGGCAGCCCAAAAGCGGGAGTACCGGCGCCTCCGAGTCGCCGCGAGAATTTCTCACAATGATCGTCGTGGCGACGGCAGTCACCGGCGTGGTGGCGGTCGCCCTGATGGTGCTGATCGAGAAGGTAATCCTTGTCGGCTTGCTCAAGCACCCCAAGGGCGAGATGGAAGAGCTCTTCAAGAACCTCACCATCGTCGGGACGGGGCTGGCCGCCGTGGGTGTCTTGATCCTGGCCGCCGGCGGGCGAGAATCGACCAATCGGGGCAAGCGGATCACCAACCGATCGGCGATCTGGATCGGATTGGTCCAGGGGTTCTGCGTGCCGTTCCGTGGATTTTCGCGCTCCGGCGCGACGATTTCGACCGGCCTGCTCTGCGGCGTGTCCCGCTGGCTCGCCGAAGATTTCAGCTTCGCTCTCGCCGTCGTCCTGACCCCGCCAGCGCAAGTCTACAGCCTGTACAAGCTCTTCAAAGCGCACGATCTCTCGCGGAGCCTGGTGACGGAGGTGCTGGTCCCCGGCCTCTTCGGAATGATTTTCAGTTTTGCTGCCGGGTACTTAGCGCTACGCTTCTTGTCGGCCGTCCTGGAGCGGGGCCGCTGGAGATATTTCGGCGTCTACTGCCTGGTGATGGCCATCGTGATTTGGGGCGTGAACTTCCTGATCCACGCGGCATAGCCGATCGTTAGCCGCGGCCGAGCACGGCCTCAGTCGCCTCCTTGGTGATCGAGACGATCCGTTCGATCTCGGCTGGCGTGGTGACGGCGGGGGGCGCCAGGCAATAGACGTCGCCGCGGAGGCGGCTGAAGAGACCGCGCTCCTGGGCAGCCGCATGCACCTTCGGGCCGATCTTGTCTTCCGGCGGAAACTCTTCTTTGGTCGCCTTGTTCTTCACGTATTCGATGCCGCACATGAGGCCCAGCCCGCGTACGTCGCCCACATGCGGGTGACCGGCCAGGGCCTGCTTCAGTCCCGTGAGCAAGAGCTTGCCCTTGTCGCGCGCTTGGCTCACGAGATCCTCTCGCTTGATCAGATCGAGCATGGCCAGCGCCACCGCACAGCCAACGGGATGGGCGCTATACGTAAAGGCGTGCATCCAGACCTTGTCGGCCACTTCGAACACCTCGGCAATGCGGTCGTTGATGCCGACGCCTCCCAGCGGGAAGTAACCGCTGGTGATCGCCTTGGCGAAGCAAATCGCGTCCGGCTCGACACCCCAGTGTTCCAGTCCGAACATCTTGCCCGTACGGCCGAAGCCGGTGATGACTTCGTCGGCAACGAAGAGGACCGAGTGCTTGTCGCAGATTTCGCGGATGCGGCGGAAGTAGTCGTCCGGGGGCACGATCACGCCGCCCGCCCCCTGCACGGGCTCCGCCAGGAACATCCCGACGGTCTCGGCCCCCTCGCGGAGAATGGCCCGTTCCAGCTCGTTGGCGGCCGCAACCCCCGGACTCACACCGGCCGGCGCCTGATAGCGGTAAGGATAGGGCGAGGGGATCTGAATGAACCCGGGGACCCGGGGCTCGAACATGGGCCAATAGCTGGCGATGCCCGTCGCGCTCATCGCGGCCAGCGTCACGCCGTGGTAGCCCCATTGCCGCGAAATCACCTTCGTCTTTTCCGGCTTGCCTTTGAGCCTCCAGTAGTAGCGCGCCAGCTTAAAGGCGGTCTCGCTCGATTCGCCTCCCCCCGAAGTAAAGAAGAAGTGATTGATCGACGGATAGGTTAGGGCCGCAATCCGCTCGGCCAGCTCGATCGCGCGGGGGTTGGAGCTGCCCGCGTAGCCCGAGCAGTAAGGCAGCGTCTCCATCTGCCGGGCGGCCGCCGTCACCAGCTCGCGCTGTCCGTGCCCGGCTAGCACGTTCCAGAGCCCGGAAAGCCCGTCAATGAACTCTTTGCCATCGGCGTCGGTGAGGGTCGCGCCGTGTCCCTTCACCCACACGTGGCCTCCAGCCTGCTGCAGGGAGTTATGCAGCGAATGGATCAAGTGCGAGCGGTCGCGCTCGATCATTTTGGACTTGCTGGCGGTTGGGGAGTTGTCGGTCATCGGTTGCTCCGCGTTGGATCGCAGGCCCTGCGTCTGCATGAGATCGCAGAGGGGCGCCTGACGGCAATCTTAGCACGCCGTTGGCAAGCCCCCGATCTCGGCATAACATCAATGGAACAGCATTTTTCCGGGGATCAGGGGCGATATGGACCTGCGGGACAAAATTGAAACCGTCATGCGGTCAGTCGGCAAGCAGTATCATAAGGAACTGGTCGCCGAGTTTCGCGACGACACAGTCCTCTTGGAAAGCGGGCTCGACTCGCTCGACTGCGCCATCGTGATCGGCCGGCTGCAACAAGAGCTGCAGGTCGATCCCTTCAGCCGTCTCGATGATCCGGCCGCCTATCCCCGGACTTTCGGGGAATTCGTCCGTCTTTACCAGTCTGCCTCCAGGTTGTCGACCTGACCGGCCTCATCCGCAGGCCGGGCGAAACGGTGCTCGTTGTCAAACACCGGCGCGACCCTCGATCGATTCGCATCCCTCCTCGAGGCCTTCTCCATTCGGGCCGGCGATACGCTCTTGGTCCATTCCGATCTGCGCGACCTGGTTCGGCTCGCCGACTCCCGCGAACTGGCCGCAAAGCCGGATCCGCGCGCAGTTCTTGCTCGAGACTTTCGACGCTGCCCTCACTGCCGCCGTGGGAACGGGCGGAACGATTTGCGTGTTGGGGACCTATTCGGACTACGCGCGGTTTGGCAAGCCGTTCGATCTCGAAGAGTCGCCCCCCGACCCGCAGTACGGCGCCTATAACCGGTACGTCTTCGACCAGAAAACGGTCTCCCGGAGTCTCAATCCGCTCGTCGGCTTCCTCGCCAAGGGAGCGCGGGCCGAATCGATCTGCGAGCACAATTCAGCCTGCGGCTACGGTCCGAACACACCCTGGGATCGCCTGGTCGCGCTCGACGGCAAGATGCTGTTTTGGGGCGTCGACCTGCGGAACATGACCTTCGTGCACCACGTCGAACAACTGGTCGGTGTGCCGCATCTCTATCACAAGATCTATTCCACCCCCGTGATCGCCGACGGCCGGCCGGTCGAGCTGCCCGTGGTCACCAGCGTGCGATATCTCGACTTCAACATCGTCTACAACTTCAAGCGGCTGAGCGACGACTTGTCGGCGGACGGTTTGTTGCACTCCGTCCGCGAAGCGCCGTTCCAGGCACACGCCGTCGGTTGCCGGGCCGTGCTGTCGCATCTCGCCGCGGCGCTCTCTCGCGACCCGTATTATCTGCTCGCCGCGCCACCTCAGTTCGTGCCGGGCCGTGTGCCGATCGATGGGCCAACCGGTCCGCGCCGCGGCGAGGCTTATTCTGCGTAGTCGCAATCGGGAATCTCGTGTTTCATCTCGACGTCTTTCGCGAAATCCTGAAGCTGCGGATCGGCATCGCGCAGGCGGACAACCGCCGCGAGTTCGAGCTGTTGTCCGCGATCTTTGCGCTCGAGCTCAAAACATTCGCCAGCGGCCAGGAGCACAACGGCTGGATCATTCCCGACGATTGGACGGTCGAAACAGCCCTGATTCGCCGCGACGGCCGCACTCTGTTTGACGGCACCGTCCACCCGTTGGCCGTCGTGCAGAACTCGCCCTCGATGCGAGGCACGTTCTCCAAGACCGAGCTCGACAAGCACATTTTCACGCGGCCGACCGTGCCCGACGCTTACGCGTTCCACTTTCTCAACACGTATCGGCCGTGGAACCGCACCTGGGGTTTCTGCGTGCCGCACCGCGTCTGGCAGGAATGGGGGCCGGGCGACTACGAGGTTGAGCTGGCGACGACCAACCGCCCCGGGACGATGATCGTCGGAGAAGCCCTCCTCGCCGGCGAGTCCGAGGAAACCATCGTCTTCAACGCACACACCTGTCATCCTTGCCAGTTCAACGACGACCTGTCCGGCGTGGCCGTGATTCTCGAACTGTTTCGCTGGCTGAAAGAGCGGCCGCGACGATTCAGCTACCGGGCCGTGCTGGGGCCGGAGCACTTCGGCACGGTCTTCTACCTGGCGCGGATGCCCAAGGCGGAGCGCGAGCGGCTCAAGCAAGGTATCTTTGTCGAGATGGTGGGGCTCGACGCGCCACTCGTTTTGCAACGAAGCTTTACCGGCAGCGCGCTCATCGATCGTGTGGCGACGCACGTGCTCCGCGAAAACGATCCGCAGTTGAAGACCGGCGACTTTCGCACGATTGTCGGGAATGACGAAACTGTCTGGGAAGCGCCGGGCATCGAGATTCCCTTCGCGTCGCTGTCGCGCTGCTTTCACCCGGGTTACTTCGCCGAATACCACACGAGCCGCGACGATCTCGAGCTCAATCGCGTCGATAAGCTCGAGGAAACGCTCGAGATGCTCAAGCGCATGGTCGAGGTCTTCGAGGAAGACGATACCATCGAGCGACGCTTTGAGGGGCTGATGGCCCTTTCGAACCCCAAGTACGGGCTCTACATCGAGCGACCCGACCCGACGGTCGCCAAAAACCTCTCAGCCGAAGACCTGGTCCTGGGGCGCATTCAGGACGCGCTGCCCCGCTATCTCGACGGAACGCTGAGCGTGTTCGAGATCGCCGAGCGGCTCCGCGTCCCGTTCGGCCCCTTGCGCCGTCATCTCGGCCGCTTTGCCGAAAAGGGGCTGATTCACTTGTCGCCTCGGACGTCGCTTCCTTCCTCCCCTCAACCCCCGCGAGAAGCGTCGTGAGCGCACCCGAACAAGCGCCTCTGCGCATCGCCGTCCTGGGGAGCGCTAACGTCCGCGTCCTTCGCGCTGCTTTCGCGGCACAAGCGGCCGAGTTTCTCCCGGATCGCCGTGTGGAAACGTCCGAGGTGCCATACGGGCAGTTGCGGCAGGAACTAGTCGATCCGAATTCGTCACTGCGACGCTCGCGGCCCGACGTGGCCATCTTTTGCGATCGCCTGGAGGATCTGTTGGGCCAGCCCCGCTTGGACGGGGTACCAGCCAGTTCGATCGAAGCGGCCGTTCGCGAATATGCCGACCTCGTCGCCGGCTTTCAGTCCGCCAACCAGGGCTGGGCGATCGTCCATCGATTTGCGCGATTCAGCCCCGCGATCGAGGCGGACGTCCAAGCCGCGCTCAAACTCCTCGACGAGATGAATGGCCTGTTCGCCGAGCGCCTCGCCGGCCTCTCGCAAGTGCTGTGGGTCGACGTGGCCGCGGAAGCGGCGGCCGTCCCGGTGGCCGCTTGTGACCCGATGCTCTGGCACTTGGGACGTTTGCCCTTCTCCGAGGGCTTTTCGCAGCGACTGGCCCGCCGTTGGATCGGCCTGACGCTGGCCCTGCTGGGCAAGAGCGCGCGAGTCGTCGTGCTCGACCTGGATAACACCTTGTGGGGCGGCGTTCTGGGAGAGGACGGCCTGGCCGGCATCCGCATCGGGGGCGACTATCCGGGAAACGCCTTCACCACATTTCAGCGGGCGCTCAAGACGTTGCCCGCACGGGGCATCGCGCTGGCCGTTTGCAGCCGCAACGATTGCGACTTGGCGCTCGCAGGCGCTCGACACACATTCGTCGATGCTGATCCGTTCGACCGATCTCGTCGCCCTGCGGATCGACTGGCGGGCCAAATCGGACAACCTTCGCGAGATTTCCCAAGAGCTCAATCTGGGCCTCGAATCGCTGTTATTCGTGGACGACAATCCGATTGAGCGCGAGCAGATTCGCCTCAAGCTGCCGGAGGTCAAGGTTCTCGATCTGCCGGCCAGCCCTGCCTTATTTGCCGAGACGCTCGCCGACTGCCCCTGGTTGCAAGCGGTCGGACTGACCGCCGAAGATGCGGGGCGCATTCAGAGCTACCAGGCCCGGCGAAAAACTGAGGAACAACGGACGGCGGCCGCCAGCCTCAACGAGTTCTACGCCGGGCTGGGGATGCAGCTCTTTTTGCAGCCGCTCGATGACTCGAACATCGCCCGGGCCGTCCAGCTTTCGCAAAAAACCAATCAATTCAACAGCACCACCCGCCGCTATGATCAGCGGAGCCTGCAACAAATCGTGGCGGAGGGAGGCGACGTGGTCGTCGTCGGGCTGGAAGATCGTCATTTGCAATTCGAGAATATCGGCCTCATGATCCTGCGGCCCGATGCGTCCAACCGACCAGGGGACCACGAACGGGCAAGCGACGCAGGGCAGGGCAGTGTGGACTGTTATTTGCTCTCCTGCCGCGTGCTGGGCCGCGGACTGGAGACGGCCGTGCTCAAATGGGCCATCCGGCGGGCCGCCACCCGGGGCTGGACGACCTTGCGAGGCACAGTCATCGAAACCCCGCGAAACACGCCCATTCGTGGCGTCTTCGCGGAAGTCGGCTTTCAGGCCGGGTCGGCACCGGGCGAGTGGGTCATTCCGACCGATTCCGCCGCCGCGATTCCTTGCTGGTTCCAAATTCACGATCGGATGCCGTCGGCATGACACCGTTAGACGATTTGGTCTTCCACCACGTCGGAATCGCCTGCGAACGGATCGAAAACGAGATCCCGCATTACGAGCTGATCGGCTTTCGGCAAGAGGGGGCGATCTTTGAAGACTCGCGGCAAGTGATCCGGGGGCTGTTCATGAAGGCCGGGGCAATGCAAATCGAGCTGATCGAGCCGCTGCGTCCCGAATCGCCCGTCTGCACGTTCCTGGCGCGGGGCATCCAGATGTATCACCAGGCTTTTCTCTCGCACAATCTGCGGGCCGCAGTGCGAACGCTGGTGGACAAAGGGTCCGTGATCGTCTCGCACCCAAAGCCGGCGGTGGCGTTTGGGGGTCGGCAAGTTTGTTTCTTGCTGTTGCCCAACCGAATGCTGATCGAGGTGATTGCCACGATCTGAGTTCGCGCCCACTGGCCGCCTTCGCCCCACAGAATCTCGATGTGACCGAGGCGCGCTCAACACCACTCGAATTCAGTTCGATAGGGCACCGATCCTCGGAGCGAAAAACCGCTCGCTCGGAGTTGCGAGAGTCACACCGCGGCGTCAGTTGTCCGCAGGTCAGAAGACGCGTTAGCCTATGCGACGGGGATCACCTGGATCACGAAGAGTGACTCATGACTAATGATCTGTGCGCAATTTCTCGTCGGGATTTTGTACTCTCGGCGCCCGGGGCGGCGGCAATCGCCATATTGGGGGCGTCTATCGCTGCCGGCGATGACCAACAAAAGGTAGTCCAACAAAAGGCGGTCGGCCGGGCGATCGATCCGATGCAATTGGTGGCTCCGGAGCTGCGCGCCCCGCTGAAAGGGATGCCGGCGTTCAAGCTGCCGAAGGAGATTTCGCCGGCTCAACTCGCCTCGTTTCGCAAGAAGCCATTTTCGACGCTCCGACGGTTTCCCACGCCGTCTGTCGCCGAGCGGATGGTGCCCGGGCGTCAGGGATCGCCCGACGTGAAGATATTCGTCATCAATGCCAAGCCCGGGGAACATCGGCCTGCCGTGCTGCATACTCATGGCGGCGGTTTTCTGCTCGGCACGGCAGCAAACGACGTCCCCAGGCTGCAATTGATGGCCCGGGCTCTGGACTGCGTCATTGTCACCGTGGAATACCGGCTGGCGCCGGAGACCCCGTTCCCCGGCTCGCTGGAAGATAACTACGCGGCGCTCAAATGGCTCTATTCGCAAGCGGAATCGCTCGGCGTCGATCCCGCCCGGATCGCGTTGGCGGGTGAAAGCGCTGGAGGCGGACATGCGGCCATCCTGGCCATCGCGGCCCGCGACCGGGGCGAAGTCCCCGTTCTTTTCCAGTCGCTCGTTTATCCGATGTTGGATGACCGCACCGGCAGTTCGCGGCAGCCCCCGCCCTACATTGGTACGTTCGTTTGGACGGCCGAACTCAACCGGTACGGCTGGAAGGCATTCCTCGGGACCGAGCCCGGCGGCCCTCGCGCTCCGGCCGACGCCGTCCCGGCTCGCTTGGATAACCTGGCCGGGCTGCCGGCCGCGTGGATCGGGACCGGATCGATCGATCTGTTCGTGGATGAGGACATCGAATACGCCAGACGGCTGGTGGACGCCGGTGTGCGCACCGATCTCGTGGTCGTTGCCGGTGCCTATCACGGATTCGACGGCATCGTGCCGAACGCGTCGGTGAGCAAAAGCTTCACGCTCTCACGGTACAACGCGCTCGCGCGAGCCTTCGGCGTGAAAGAACTCGACAGCGCTCCCGCCGTCTGAATTGCGTCCCGCGCCGCTCGTCCCTTTGCCGCGACGTGCGCTCCGGGTCGCGGACTGGTGCAGCGCCAACTCGGTCGGGATAATCCGGAACGGTCGTCGTTCGTCCCTGAACCGGCGGTCGCGCTTGGTGTCGTTGCTCTTGCGTCGCTGCGCTGCGTCGTTGTTGTGCAGCTCGCGGTTCAAAAGGAACGGCTGGATCGAGGATTTTGAAGCATGGCAAGCTGCGTTCTGGCGTACTCCGGCGGACTCGATACGTCCGTCATTCTGGGCTGGCTGATGGACGAGGGTTACCAGGTCCATTGCGTCTACGTCGACCTGGGCCAGCCCTGTGAAGATCGCGAGGCCATTCTGAAAAAGGCCCGCGACACCGGCGCCGCCTCGGCCCGCATCATCGACGCCCGCGAGGAGCTGTGCCGCGATTTCGCTTTCCCTGTGTTGCAGTGGCAGGCCAAGTACGAGGCCGTCTACCTGCTGGGCACCTCGATCGCCCGGCCACTAATTGCCAAGGCCTGCCTGCAAGCGGCTCGCGACGTCGGGGCCGACGCCTACGCCCACGGCGCCACCGGCAAAGGCAACGACCAGTGCCGCTTCCAGCTCGCGGCCGAAGCCCTCGATCCGGCGGTGAAAATCATCGCCCCCTGGCGAATCGAAAAGTTCCGCCAGAAGTTCCCCGGCCGGGCGGAAATGATCGCCTACTGCAATGCCAAAAAAATCCCCGTCAAAGCGACCGTCTCCAAACCCTACAGTTCCGACGAGAACTGCCTCCACATCAGCTACGAGGCGGGCAAGCTCGAAGACCCCAACGTCAACGGCTGCGAGATCGTCGAGTTCGGCATGACCCTCTCGCCGAAGAAAGCCCCAGACGCGGTCGAGACGGTCAGCATCGGCTTCGAGGCGGGCGTCCCCGTATCGCTCAACGACCGCAAGCGCTCGCCGTTCGAGATGGTGACCGAGCTCAACCAGATCGGCGGCCGTAACGGCGTGGGACGGATCGATGTCGTCGAGAACCGGTTCGTCGGCATGAAGAGCCGCGGCGTGTACGAAGCGCCGGGCATGACGCTGCTCTATGAGGCCCACCGGGCCGTCGAGCAGCTGACCATGGATCGCGACCTGATGCACCTTCGCGATCGCCTGTCTCCCGAAGTGGCCGAAATGGTCTACTACGGCTTCTGGTACGGCGCGAAGATGGACGCCCTCATGGCCTTCATCCGCCAGGCGCAGAAGACCGTCACCGGCGAGGCCACCCTCGACCTCTACAAGGGCAACATCACGCTCGCCGGCCGCAAGAGCCCGGTGAGCCTCTACGATGAGGCGGTCGCCAGCATGGAGGCCGGCGGCTCGTACAACCAGTCAGATGCCGAGGGATTTCTGCGGATCGTCGGCCTGCCCGGTCGCGTGCAGGCGCGGATCACGCCCCGAAAGTTCTAAGGGCGGAAGTTCTAAGGGCTCGTTGATGGCAGCCGAGGATTCCGTCGCCCGCCCGTCGGAGGGGCGGCTGTTGGCGATTGGCGATATTCACGGCTGCCACATCGCCTTCGAGACGCTGCTGACTCAGTTGGCGATCACACCCGCGGACACGGTCGTGGTGCTGGGCGACGTGATCGACCGCGGACCCGGAACCCGTCAGGTGATCGACCGCTTGATCGACTTGAAACAGCGCTGTCGACTCGTCTCTCTGCTCGGCAATCACGAAGAGATGTTCCTCGATTCGCTGGCTATCGAGGAGCTGCAGGATCCCTGGCTCGGCTTTGGCGGCCTCGAGACGCTGATGTCGTACGGCGAGCATGCCGAGGACACGGGCGAAATTCCGCCGGAGCACCTCACGTTCTTGCGCTCGGGCCTCGACTACTTCGAGACCCCGTCGACGGTCTTCGTTCACGCCAATCTCGAGCCGGGCCGTCCGCTCATCGAGCAAACTCCCGAATGGCTCCGCTGGGCCAAGCTCACCCGTCAGGAATTGCCTCTGCCGAGCGGACAGCGGGTGGTCTGCGGTCACACGGCACAAAGGACCGGCGAGGTTTGGGTCGGCAATCATTGGGTCTGCATCGACACGTTCGCCTACGGGGGCATGTATCTGACGGCGCTCGACGTCGGCAGCGACCTCGTGTACCAGGCCAGCCAGACCGGCGAATTTCGCGGACCGATCCCGCTGTCAGCGGCCGCCGCACCGGGCTAGTTGGCCCGGAACCCTTCGACCGAGTCGTGGCCGGCGACCGTCGTCAGCGCCTTGAGCACTTGGGGGTCGATCTTGTCGCTGAGCAGTACCACGCTGCCGTCTCCCATCACCGCGTTGGCGCAGTGCGGATGGTAGGACGACAACAACGCGGGCGACCGACCGGGGGCGGAGCCGGGCAGATCGAAGCCAATCTTTCCCTTGGAGACGTCGAAGTCGCGCGGTTCGCTCCAGACAATGCCCAGCCCCACTGCCTCGACGGCCAGCAGCGTGTTCGTCAGCCCGTCAGTTACGTCCTTGAGCGGCAGCGATTTGCCATTAGGGAAGATGGTTCCCGGGCCGGTCACCAGGGCAAACGGTGAGAGCCACCGATTCTGCTCGTCGCGCGGGATTCCGACCGCTGGGCAGGAATAGCTTTCGATCTCGGTCTGTGCCAGCGGCAGGTTCGCGGCGGAGTCCCAAGACTGGTTGAAGTCGTACCCCATCGATCCGCGTCGCGAAATGATCGCCAACAAGTTCACGCGCCAGCTTTGCGGCGGCCGATTGGGAAGCTGTTCGACGGCGTCGGGATATTGACCGCGGGTCTTGCCGACGTCGCGAAAAGCGTCGCCGATCCCCTGCACGTGTTTTTTGCAGCGCGCGAGTCAGCGCGGCCGATCGCCCGGTCGCGGTTTGCGAACCGAGGAAGGCGAGCACGAAAGCGGCCAGTCCGACGATGATCACCGTCAACCGTAGCGGTCGGTCGTCGGACCGTCGAAATTTGACGGCCGCAGCACCGATCGCCGCGATGACGATGACAATCCAGCCGACGAGCAGCGCGGTTGGGTAGTGGCTGCCGTCGAACGCCTCCAGTGCCGCATCGGCGACAGCGATCACGCAGACAAAGAGCGAAACGGCGACCGCCACGAGCGAGCAGATCCGCAGGATGGCCGATTTCGAGGGGGGGAAGGCAAGCCGCGTCAGCCACGCGAAGAAAATCGCGATCGCCGGGATGACGACGAGTGCCGTGCTGACCTGCACGGGGACCAAAGGGGGAAAGGCAAACTCCACGTCAATCTCTTCGACGAAGCGCGACGGGGCGGAAGGAAACAGGGCGACGCGTGGGCGTGGGTACGAGCGTGGACGTTATTTGAGGTGCAGGACGACCATTTTTTCCTCGGTCATCTCCCGGATGGCGTATTTCGGACCTTCCTTGCCCAAGCCGCTGTCTTTGACGCCGCCGTAAGGCATCAGGTCGGCCCGCCATTGGCTCGACCAGTTGACGTGCAAGTTGCCGCTGTCGACCTCGCGGGCGAACTTCATTGCCCGATCGAGATCGCGGGTGAAGATGGCCGCCGACAGGCCGTAACGCGTGTCATTGGCCAGGCGAATCGCTTCGTCAATATCGTGAAACGGCGTAAGCGCGACGGCAGGGCCGAACAGTTCGTCGCGGCTGACCTTCATCTCCGGACGGACGTCGTCCAGAATGGTCGGTTCGTGCAGCGCTCCTTTGCGGCCACCGCCCGTGACGAGTTTGGCGCCGCCGGCAACCGCTTCTTCGATCCACGATTGCACGCGGGCCGCATCGGCTTCGCGGACCAGCGGGCCCATCTTCACCCCTTCGGCCAACGGATCGCCGACCTTGATCGCTTCGACCTTCGGCTTGAGGATGTCTAGAAACTCCGGGCCGATTTTCTTCGAGGTGAGGATTCGCTGGGCCGAGATGCAGACCTGTCCGGCGTTAGCAAAGCCGGCCGAAGTAATGGCCTCGGC
This sequence comes from uncultured Planctomycetaceae bacterium, assembly GCA_963800135.1. Taxonomy (GTDB): domain Bacteria; phylum Planctomycetota; class Planctomycetia; order Planctomycetales; family Planctomycetaceae; genus DASPSM01. The sequence continues at coordinate 454,881 of CAWCZR010000006.1, forward strand.
GGCTCGCTCCAGATCAACGTCGTCCATGATGATCACGGGGCTGTTGCTGCCCAACTCCATCGTCACCCGTTTGACACCGGCCATCTTGCAGATGTGTTCGCCGACCTCGTAACTGCCGGTAAAGCTGATCTTGCGAACGCGGCGATCGGTGGAGAGCGCGTCGCCGATGGCAGCCCCTCCGCCAGTCAGGCACGCAATTGCCTCGGGCGGCGTGCCGGCTTCGAGCAGAATCTCCACCAGCTTGAGGGCCGACAAGGGCGTGTCGCTGGCCGGCTTGATGATCACCGCGTTGCCGGCCGCCAATGCGGGACCGACCTTGTGGCACACGAGGTTGAGCGGAAAATTGAACGGCGTAATCGCGGCGACGATCCCGCAGGGCACGCGGAGCGTAAAGCCGATTCGCCCGGCCGCACCGGGAGCCGCGTCCAACGGCACCATTTCACCGACAACCCGCCGGGCCTCTTCCGCCGAGACTTCGATCGTCTCGCGGGAGCGGCTGGCTTCGAGCCGCCCCTCGGCGAGGATTTTTCCCTCTTCGCGGCTGATCGTGCGGGCCAGTTCGTCCTCACGGCGCTTCATGATCTCGGCCGCGCGACGCAAGAGCAGCGAACGGTCGTAGGCGGACATCGCCCGCATCTTCTGGGCGCCCTGGACGAGCGTCGCGACGGCGCGATCGACGTCGGTGGTTGTCGCCTTGGGGACGGTGTCGACGACCGAACCGTCGTACGGATTCGTCACATCGATTTTTTCCGGCCGATCGACCCACTCACCCGCATAAAACATTTTCATCGGTGCACCTGACTCGAAACGGCTGAAAGTGGGTCATGCGCGCTGGCGGCAACGGCCACTGTTCAAATTTAACAGCCCGGTCGGCTGCCGAGAATGGCCTCGCTGCACCGAGACCCTCGCCGGTGAACGCACCACTCTTAGGGTTCGCGGGGAAACCCGTTGAGCCAATCGCGTTCCAATTCGGCGGCGATGGCGGCCCGGCCCTGCAGTCGCCGCGTAATCCGCTGGCCGGTGAAACGGTCGGCCGCTCCGTCGATTTCCACCACAAGGCCGTCGCCGATCACGGCCTTCTCGTCGAGCGCCAGTGCCACGCCGAACCGAAAGCGATTTTGCGGATAAAGCGGTGCACCGCACGCATCGAGCGACCAGCGATCAATTCGCACCAGGCAAAGGTCGTCCTCAAAACGGGGCGGCAAGAGATAGGGACGAGCCGCCTCCGGTAGTTTGCCGCGATCGGCGGCCGCAACGAACACCCGCGCCCGTTCCGGACCGGTCGCGTATACAGCCCACGCCGGCCACACGTCGCAAATGCCGAACGGCTCCGTCAGCGGGAACAGGAGGACGAACACGGCCAACCCACGAATCGCCCATCGCGATGTCCCCACGCGACCCTGTTGCGACGTTGCCGTTGCCCGCCCGTCCGTCGACAATTCACCAGCCGGAAACTCGCCCGCCCAGCCGAAGAGAATCACGTTCTGCGCGATGAAATAGACGTTCCACAGCAAAACGCCCGGCTTGTTGCCTGCTCCCAGCGGACCCAGAGCCAAGAGGAGCACCACATGCAAAGCAATCGACGCCGGCCACGCGTATTTGCGCGATCGTCGCCAACACAGGCCGAGAGCCACCAGCAATTCGCCCAACGCCACGATACCGGCCAACAGCGTGCGATTGCCGTCAGTCACCGAGCCGGTCAGTCGCAGCGATTCGAGCAGCCCGTCGACAATCTGGCCACCGCCCGATTCGAAGAACGACCGATCGAGCTTGGACAGGGCCGAATAAAAATAAATGCTGGCGACCAGCAGTCGCGCCACGGCGATGGCCTCCGCCGCCGGCAGACCGGCCAGCACAATTTCGAGCAGAATGAGCTGATAGACCCAGGGCTGCAGCCGCTGTTGGTCGGCGAGCACGAGCAGCCCTAGCGCCAGCACGGAGATCATGACCCCTTGGCGCCCGGCGCGGCGGTTCGATCCCCAAATCAGCGCAACCACCTGAGCCGCGGCGAATGCGGCAAGGGCCGTCCATTCGACCCAGCTGGGCAGCCGGACCATCGCTCCAACGAACGGCACCCGGGGGAAGGCTGACGCCGTCCAGAGCGGCCACGTCGCCGTCATCAGGATGAGCAGGCTGGCCGCGGCCAAGCGACCGAGCAGAGAGGCCGCCGGTCCGGCTCGACCGGGATCGCCCTCCAGACCGCGCAGGATGCGGGACCACACAGTGAGCCGACGCCTCAGCTCAAGATTTCTTTCACCACGCGGCACGGTTCGACGCCAGTCAGCTTCGCGTCGAGCCCCTGGCTCTTAATCGTGAAATGCATGTGGTCGATGCCCATTTGCGCCAGGAGCGTGGCGTGAATGTCATGGACCGACGTGCGGTTCTCCGCGGCGTGGTAGCCGAACTCGTCGGTCGCCCCATAGGCGAAGCCCGGTTTAAAGCCGCCGCCGGCAAACCACATGGTAAAGCCGGCCAGGTGATGGTCGCGCCCGCTGCCTTGGGCCATCGGCGTGCGACCGAACTCGGAGCCGAAGACGACGATCGTGTCGTCGAGCATGCCCCGCTGCTTGAGATCGATGAGCAAAGCGGCCGCGCCCCGATCGACTTCCGCCGCCGTACCCTTGATGTGCTCTTTTAACACGCCGTGATGGTCCCAGTCGCGGTGATAGAGCTGGATGAAGCGGACGCCCCGCTCGGCCAGGCGTCGGGCCAAGAGACAGTTGGCGGCGAACGTGCCGTCGCCCCCGCGCGTGCCGTAAAGATCGAGGATGTGCTTGGGCTCGTTGCGGACGTCCATCAGCTCGGGAATGCTCGTCTGCATCTGGAAGGCCATCTCGTACTGGCTGATGCGAGTGGCGATTTCCGGATCGGGGGCGGCGGCGTTTCGCAATGTGTTGAGCGCCTCGACCGCGTCGACAAAATCACGCTGCCGCTCGGCCGTGATGCCGTCGGGACTGCGCACATAAAGCACCGGATCGCCCGCGCTGTGGAATTCGACGCCCTGGAAACGGCTGGGCAAAAAGCCCGAGTGCCACTGCCGGGCGGCGATGGGCTGTTTTTGCCCGTAGTTGCCCGTCGAAACCATGACGACGAAGCCGGGGAGCGATTGGGCATCGTTCCCCAATCCATACCAGAGCCACGAGCCCATGGCTGGCCGGCCGGCAACCATCGAGCCGGTGTTCATGAAGGTGTGAGCCGGGTCGTGGTTGATGGCGTCCGTGAACAGCGAGCGGACAATGCACATGTCGTCGGCGCACTTCGAGGCCAGCTGCGGCCAGATTACGCTGATCGACTGTCCCGAATCGCCCCACTTGCGAAAGCGATGCTGCGGCGGAAAGACCCGCAGCTTGGCCCCTTGCAGCTGGGCGATCTGTTGCCCCTTCGTCACCGACGCCGGCATCGGCTGTTCGGCAAGCTTTTCCAGGAGCGGCTTGTGATCGAACGTGTCGAGATGGCTCATCCCGCCGGCCATGTAGAGCCAGATGATCCGCTTGGCTTTCGGGACGAAATGCGGATTGGCGAGACTGCCCGTCCAGCGGGCCGACTTGGCTGTTTGCACCCCGGCTGCGGCCTGAGGCGCTCCCAGCAACGCGCCGAGCGCCATCGAGCCAAGGCTCAGACCGGCGTTGGCCACAAAGGCGCGGCGTCCAATTTGAGGCGGAAAAAACATCTGGCAGTGTCCCAGGCTCGGGCCGATTTGGCCCGGCCCCTCTAATTCCGGGTAATCGCCTCGTGTAGGTTGAGCAGCGTGCGGCAGACGCTGGTCCACGCGGCCAGGGCGCTGCGGTCGACGCCCGACGCGACGGGATGCGCGCCGATCGCCAGTAGGCGGTCCACGGCCTCTTTGTCTTTTGCATATTCGGCCGCGTGCGCGTTCAGCAGCCGGACGAGCACGGCCCGCTCGGCATCAGCCGGCCGCCGCGAGACGGCGCGACGGAAAGCCCAATTCAAGCGTTCGTCGGTCGTCGCCCCCCCCTGTGTGAGCGTCAGTTCGGCAAAGGCGCGGGCCGCCTCGACGAATTCCGGATCGTTCATCAACACGAGCGATTGCAACGGCGTGTTCGAGCGCGGGCGGTCGGCCGTGCACTCTTCGCGGCCGGGGGCGTCGAAGGCGAGCATGGCCGGATGCAGGTATTGCCGCTGCCAGTGCGTGTAGAGCGAGCGACGATAGAGCTCGTTCCCCGTGCCGTTCTGCCACTCTCGCGGCGGAAAGTTGAGATAGGCCCAATAGCCCCGCGGCTGGTACGGCTTCACGCTGGGTCCGCCGACTTTCTCCGACAGCAGGCCGGCCAGCTTTAGCGCACTGTCGCGGACCATTTCGGCATCGAGACGAAAACGTCCCTGCCGGGCGAGCCAGCGGTTGTCGGGATCGACCTCAGCGAGGTCGGCACGCAGCGCGGACGATTGCCGGTACGTCCCCGACATGACGATCAGCTTGACCGTGTGTTTGACGTCCCAGCCCGAGTCGATGAACTGGCCGGCCAGCCAGTCGAGCAGGTGCGGATGGCTGGGCCAATCGCCCTGCGACCCCTGATCGTCGAGCTTGCGCGACAGGCCCGCGCCGAGAAACAGCTTCCACATGCGATTGACGAAGACTCGCGCGGTGAGCGGGTTTTCCTGCGAAGTCAACCAGCGGGCCAAATCCAACCGCGTCAGGCGCTCTTCGCGCGGCTTGGGATGTGCGAGGACTCCCGGAAAGGCCGGTTGAACGACGGCCCCCGTCTCATCCATCCAATTGCCGCGGCCCAGCACGCGAATCGTACGCGGCGTAATCGAAACCGTCATCAGCGTGCTGGGAATCAGCGACTCGAGCTGCTTCGACTCGGCCTCGAGCGCCGCCAGTTTGTTCCGCGCCTCGGCGACGGCGGCTTCGTGTTTGGCCTGCTGGGCTGCATCGCTGGCAGGTGGGGTTTCGATGATCTTCCGTTGAGCCGCGATCTCGCTCGCCAGGCGTTGTCGCTCGCGCTCTTGGGCCGGCGTCGGCAACTTGATGCGCGGCCCCCAGCTCCCGTCATGTTCGGCCCCTGAGTAAAGTCCGCGCTCTTCGATGTCGGCGAAAAACGCCTCCAGCGAATAGAAGTCGCGCTGCGTGAAAGGGTCGTACTTGTGGTTGTGACACTCGCAACAGCCGAAGGTCACGCCGAGCCACGCACCGCTGACGTTGCGGACCCGCTCGGCGATGTATTTGGAAAGATACTCCTTGGGCTGCACCCCCCCTTCGGCGCTCATCATGCCGAGGCGGTTGTAGCCGGAGGCCACTTTGTCCTCGATCGTCGGCTCGGGCAGCAGGTCGCCGGCAAGCTGCTCGAGCGTGAATCGGTCGAACGGTTTGTTGTCGTTGAACGACTTGATCACGTAATCGCGGAAGGGATAGACGCTCATCGGCTGATCGCCGTGATAGCCTACGCTGTCGGCATAGCGGACCAGGTCGAGCCACCACATTGACATCCGCTCGCCGAACTCCGGCGAAGCCAGCAGGCGATCGACAACCTGCTCGTAGGCTCGATCGCTCGGGTCGGCCACGAACGCATCCACTTCGGCAACCGACGGCGGCAGGCCGGTGAGGTCGAATCGCAATCGCCGCATTAACGTGATCGGGTCGGCCTGCGGCGAGGGGGTGAGATGATGTTCGCCCAGCGCCTGCAGGATGAACTGATCGATCGGGTTTTTGAGCTTGAGTTTCGAATCGACGGCGGGCGGCTGGGGGCGGCCGATCGGCAAAAAGGCCCAGTGCCCCTCCCATTTCGCCCCCTGCTCGATCCAGCGGTGGAGCACCTGCCGATCAACGTCGGAGAGCCCCTTGGCGAAGGCGGCGGGCGGCATGCGTTCGTCGGCCGAGTTGGAGCTGATCCGCCGCCACAGCTCGCTCTCGTCTGTCTTGCCGGCCACAACGACGCCGGGTTTGCCGGTTTTACCAAGCAGGCCGTCCCGCGTGTCGAGCCGCAGGTCGGCTTTGCGCTTGTTCTTGTCGGGGCCGTGGCAGGCGTAGCAGCGGTCCGAGAGGATGGGCCGAACGTCCCGGTTGAATTCGATCACGGCCGGGACGCTGGCCTTCGCCGGGGGTGCCCCAGACCACACCGCGCCCGGACCCAGGGCGGCCATCGCGCACAAGACGCGCAGCAGAATGGCTGGTCGGTGGAATCGTGCGATCATGGCGTTGCGAACGAGCGCTCGTTCGAGGGATTCGGGGGGAGGCTTGGCGGGGGATGGCGCCTCACAAGAGGCACATCCATCCTACTCGACCGATGAGGCCCAGCCCAGTATGAGCGTCAATTCGGCAACACACGCATGGAAGGCACCGGGAACGGACGGCGGTAGGCAACGGCCCGCGACAAACGGTCGGCCTGTCGCCAACCCGCAAAAAACGCCGATGGAACAAGAAACGCCGGTCGACAGCCCTCCTTGGCTGGAAAGGACCAACCGTGGAAGTCTCGCGACTCGATCTAGCCTCCGAACTGCGTCTGCGCCGCTGGGCCCGCTTGAACTACGTCTCCCCCGACCGGCGACCGGCCTCTTGGCATCCGGTCGTGCTGGCCGAGATGCGCTGCCGCGATATCGAGCTATCCGATATGGAGCCTGCGCCGGCGGCCGGCCGTTATGTGCCGCTGGTCCCGACGCTGCCCGTCCCTCCCGAGCCGAACCTCGGACCGAGCCGGAATCCGCTGGAGTTCGCTTAGGCCGTGCCGCGAGGCGACTGCCCCGACGGCGTTCAGAAGAGGGTCTTCGGACTCTCGCCCGGCAGGACGCACGCCGCGTCGTCGTTGCGAGCGCTGTTCACCCTTCGGCTGACCGGGCGAAATTTCATCTCGGCGCTGGGGTAGGACGTCAGCAGCGTCTGCAAAGCCCGCACGTCCTCGATGTGCGGAGCGAGCCACGGACCATAGTGTTCCGGGGGCAGGATCACGGGCATGCGGTCGTGCAGTTCCCGCAGCCGGTCGTTCGCCTCCGTTGTCACAATCGTGCACGATTCGACCGTCGCGTCGTCCGGTCCGCGGCAGCGCTCCCAAAGACCGGCGAAGGCGAAGGGCCGTTCGTCGCGCAGGGTGATCAGGAAGGGCTGTTTGCCCCCCTCGTCGGTCGGCTGCCATTCGTAAAAGCCGTCCGCGGGGATCAGGCAGCGACGGGACCGGAACGCGTGGCGAAAAGCGGGCCGGGTAGCGGCCGTCTCCGAGCGGGCATTGATCAGCGGCGCGCCGCTCTTGGCCTCCGACGACGAGAGCAACAGTCCCCAACGCATTTCGACCATTTCGCGCCGGCCCTCGGTTTCGCGAATCGCCAGCACCTCCTGCGTGGGAGCGATGTTGTAGCGAGGCGTCAGCTCGAAGTTGCGGATGACTTCAAAGATCTCGACCAGGTCGGCCGCCGGCGTCCGCAACGTGAAACGTCCACACATTCACGGTTCCTCCGTCGGCGGAACGAGCACGAACGCGGAGAGCAGCTCGGGTGGAATCCGCCGCGGCTGATAGGGATTGAGCCCGAGAAAGGCCCAGCCCGTTTCGCCCGTCGCCAGCACGATGCCGTCTTTAGGCCGGGTGGCTTTGTATTTGCGCACGCACGTCACCTTGTTGAAGCTGGCGACCCATGTGCGAACGACCACCTCTTCGTCCACGAAAGCCGGCTGCAGGTAATCGATGTGGTGCGACCGCACGATGAAGGCCGACTGAACCTCGCGATAGCGTTCCGGGGGCCAGCCGTTGGCCGTCGAATGCCCGACGGCCGCGGCGATCATCCACTTGAGATAGTTCAAGTTGTTGACGTGCCCCAGCGTATCGATCTCGTCCGGGAGGACGACATGCTTGTGGGCGTAGATCGGCACCATCGTCAGCGAGTTTCCTTCGCGATCCAATCGAGATAGGGCTGATGGCCGGTCTCGACGGGCCAGGCCACGATGCACGGGCAGGTGTAGCCGTGCAGCCGCTTCACGCGTTCGATTAGTTGGGGGACGAGGCCTTGCTGCGTCTTGGCGATCAGCACCGCCTCGGACGACTGCTCCAGCTCTCCCTCCCACCAGTAAACCGACTTCATGGCGGGCAAGACGTTGATGCAGGCGGCCAGCCGCTCCTCGACCAGCGTGCGGCCGATGACCAACGCCTCCGCCTCGTCCCGAGTCGTCATGTAGACGAAGTAAACCGCCATCCTTGCCTCCGGCCGTATTGTAGCAGCTGGCCAAAAAACCAAGAGCGTTTCCCGCCCCAACGCAGCCCCACCCGCGCCGGCTGGTCGCTGTCCGTTCGGCCGCGGAAGACCCCCTGCGGGCCGGCCGCCAAACGGCAATTCACTGGCGAGCGCGATTGGGGAATTCTATAAACGAACCAGGGCGGCGCCTGGCCGCGAGTCTGCGATCACCGCGTCTTTGATCGGATTTCGCAGTCTCGTTCCAGCTTACCGCGCTTGATTCATCGGCCGTGTTGGTGGAGGAACGAAAGTGTCGCGAGTCTCGAAGTGGGTGTCTCTCGTTGCCGTCGTGAGCCTGATGATTGGCTGCGAGAGCAGCGACAAGATGCACGATCCGGCAATTCCGTCGGCCGACACCACAAGCGGATCCCTCCCCGACAAATGTCCGCCGGAATACTGGGTGAAGCTCGACACGACCAAGGGCCCCGTGATCATCGAAGTGCACCGCTCCTGGTCCCCCTACGGGGCCGACCGCTTTTACGATTTGGTCAAACGGGGCTTTTACGACCGATGCAAGTTCTTCCGCGTGGTCGGTTTCGTGGTGCAATTCGGCCTCAACGGCGATCCGGCCGAGAGCGCCAAGTGGCGTGAAAACACCATCCCCGACGACACGTTCAACCGCCGCGATCCGGATCGCAAGTCGAATACGCGGGGCTACGTGACGTTCGCCAAGTCGGAGATGCCCAACTCCCGCACGACGCAAGTCTTCATCAACTGCGTCGACAACCAGAATCTGGACCCTCAGGGCTTCACGCCCTTCGGCGTTGTCTTGTCGGGAATGGATGCGATTGACTCGCTCTATTCCGTCTACGGCGAAGAGCCGAGTAACAGCCAGGACCGCATCCAAAAGGAAGGGGACGCGTACCTGAGCGCGGCGTTCCCCCGCCTCGACTCGATCAAGACTGCCACTCTGCTCCCGGGCAAGCCGGTGGAAGCCAAGAAACCGGACGAAGGGAAGCAGCCGCCGGACGTCAAGAAGTCGGATGAAGCCAAAAAGCCGGCCGATGCCAAGCCTAGTGCAAGTCCGCCCGCGCCTGCGAAATAGACGGCTGAATGAACAGGGCCTTTTTTTCGCCGGGCAGCGTGAAGTCGAAGCCGCAATCGCGAAAGAAAGTCTCCGACGAGGTGACGACCATCACCTCGAGAATATTGCGGGCGGCAGCGAGGTCGACGCAGGCTTTCACCAGTCGCGAGCCGAGCCCGAGTCGCTGCTGGTCCTCGCTCACTGCCAGGCTGCGAATTTCGGCCAGCTTCTTGGAGTAGATCTCAAGCGCGGCGAACCCCACCACCGCCTCGTTCCGCACGGCCACAAACCCGGTCGCGACCAGGTCGCGGACCTCTTCGACGGTGCGGGGCAAGAGCCTTCCCGCGTCGACGAAGGGGGCGATCAACGCTGCGATCTTCGCAGTGTCGTCCGGCTGGGCCGGTCGAATCGTCGCGTCGGGTTCCGCGGAAGTCATGCGCGTTAAGATCGCAGTTCGTGGCTCGTTGTCTATTGTCGGCCGCCCAGGAGTTGGACCTGGCTCCGAATCGGACGCGGATTCTAGCAGATCGCCGTCGGGCTGCTAGCATCGGTGTCAGGCACGCCGGCGCTTCCCGGAAACAGTGACACGTAAGTTGTGATGGACGTTCCCACCCGCGACCGGATTTTGACTCCACTCCCCGCGACCCGGTCAGTCGAGATGCGCCGGATCCGCCGTTTTGTCTCCGCGCTGGCGGAATTCCCGAGCACGCAAACGCTGCGGAATCCGTACCGCTCGCGGCAGCCCCGCCAGAATCTCGAAACCTATCTCGCCGCCCTGCTGGCGTGGCCTTATTCCGGTCACCTGCTCGTCGGCGAGGCGCCTGGCGAGCGAGGCTGTGCCCGCACGGGAATCCCCTTTACCGACGAGCGGCTTCTGCGAGCTGGTTTGCACCCCTTCCTCCGATCGCTGCAACCCGCCGTGAAAGTCGCCGGCTCAACCGCCGAGAATACGGCCGGCATCGTCTGGCAGCATTTGCACAATTGCGGCCATGTCCCGGCATTTTGGAACGCTGTCCCATTTCACCCCCGCGCCGCCACCAAGGCGAACCGCGCTCCGACGGCTGGGGAACTCGTCGTGGGACAGGCCTACCTGCGACAGCTGTTGGCCCTCCTCGCGCCGCACTCGGTGATCGCCGTGGGCCGCACGGCCGAGCTGGCCCTCCAGCGACTCGGCTTGAACAATTTCACCGCCGTGCGCCATCCGTCACACGGCGGCAAGCGGACCTTCATCGCCGGTTTGACGGCGGCAGGACTCGGGGCATCCGTCGCGACACTTTAGCTTCACGGCGAGGGAGGGGCTGGCAGCGGGGGCGGACTGGAGACCTGCACCTGGATCTCATCGCCCACCACGCGCACGGCGTAGCACGGATTGCCAATCTTCGAGCGGGGATTATCGAGCCACGACCCGTCCTTCACGGAGAACCGCCAGGCATGCCAAGGACACGTCACCGACACCCCCTCGACGTAGCCCTCAGCCAGCGAGGCCCCCATGTGCGGGCAGACGTCGTTGATCGCCGTGTATTCGCCGCCGACGTTGAAGACGGCCACCACCGTGCCGTCAACCGGAAAGGCTCGTCCTTCACCGGGCGGAATATCGCCGACTTTGGCGACGGTCTGAAATTGGTCCATTGCGGGGAAGCGAATTTCCGTTGAAGGCAGGGGCATGCGGGCATCCCGGAGGCCGTTGGACGTCGATCTCAACGATCGATATTGTAAGCGCACCCTGGCCGTCCGTTCGACTCGGCCGGCCCCAGTGCCTGGAATGACTCGATGAAAAAAAACCCGGTTAAGGCGGCACTCCGGGAGGGAAAAACGCAGGTCGGCACCTGGCTTTCCTTCGGGCATATTCACGCGACGCGGCTGATGGCCCGCATCGGGTTTGCCTGGCTGACGGTCGATCTCGAACACTCGCCCATCGATTGGAGCGAGGCCGCCGTCCTGTTTGGAGCCATTGCCGATGCCGGCTGTGTGCCTCTGGCTCGCGTGCCGCGGGGCGATCATGACCACATCAAGCGAGTGCTCGACGCCGGCGCCTGGGGCATCGTGGTGCCGATGGTCGACACGGTCGAAGAGGCGAAAACGGCCATCGCCGCTGCCAAGTATCCGCCCGTCGGCAACCGGTCGATCGGTGGATCGCTGCACGCCATCAACTTCGCCGCCACTTCGGGCGATTACTACAAACGGGCCAACGACGAAATTCTCGTCGTGCTGCAGACCGAATCGCCCCGCGGCGTCGAGAACGCCGAAGCCATCTACAGCCTGAAAGGGGTCGACGCGATCTTCGTCGGCCCGAACGATCTCACCGCCCAGATGCGGGACGTGGACGGGACAGACCCTGCGCCGGAGACCCTCGAAGCCATGCTGCAGCGCGTGCTGGCCGCCGGCAAAAAAGTCGGCACGCCGGTCGGGCTGCACGTGCAATCGGTCGAAGCCGTCAAGAAACGCGTGGCCGAGGGCTGGCAGTTCATCGCGCTGGCGAGCGAGCTGCGAATGATGGTGTCCGAAGCCCAGCGGTTGGTGACGGCCCTCGATCTCAAGAGTGGTGCCGGCGATCTGGCCCGTTATTGACGGGCGTTGTCGATCCCGGTGCCTCGAACCGTTGATCGCAGGAGCAACAAATCCCGCGGATCTTGCTGGTCTTCGAGTTCGGCACACTCAATGGCGGCGAGCGCTCGATGCTGGCCGTCCTGCCTCAGTTTGTGGGGAGCGATCTCGAATTCGTGGCCCTGGCTCCGGCGGCGGGACCACTGTCCGCCGAGTTGGGTGCACTGGGCATTCCGGTCCTGTCGTTTGCCGCCCGCAAGGACGACGGCGAACGTCGCAGCCCGCCGACGTTGCTCGAGGAAATCCGCGCCGCGACGGCCCGCGTGAAGCCCGACCTGGTGCACGGCAACAGCCTGTCGATGGGCCGGCTCACCGGACAGTTGGCTCCCAATCTGGGCGTGCCGACGACGGCCCACCTACGGGACATCATCAGCCTGTCGCGACGGGCCGTCGAGCAACTCAACGGGAATCGCGCGCTCGTCGCCGTCTCGAAAGCCGTCCGCGACTTTCACCAGTCGCAAGGCCTCGACGCGGCCCGCACGCACGTCGTTTACTCGGGTGTGGATCCGAGCCGCTTCGTGCACAACGCGGCCGACCCCACTCTCAGGGATGAACTGCGATTGCCGTCGGACGCATATCTGGTGGCGACCATCGGTCAAATCTGCCTGCGCAAAGCACAGGACATGTTCGCCAAGGCAGCCGCTCTCGCCGGACCGCGCCTGCACAAGGCCCATTTCCTGCTGATCGGCGAACGCTATTCGGAAAAGACCGAAAGCGCCCTCTACGACGAGGCGATCAATTTCGAGTTCGCGATGGCCGGCCTCAAGCACCGCTTTCACCGGCTCGGATACCGCTCCGACATCGAGCGCCTGCTGCCCCAGCTGGACCTCGTCGTCCATTGCGCGCGACAGGAGCCGTTCGGTCGCGTGTTGCTCGAAGCGGCCGCCGCCGGCACGCCCATCATCACGACGCGAGTCGGCGGCACGGAAGAAATGCTCGTTGACGGCGAATCGGCGGTGCTCGTCCCGCCGGACGAGCCGCAGCAGTTGGCCGACGAGATCGTGCGACTGTCCAACGACATCACGGGCTGCCAGCAACTCGGTGCCGCGGCGCGAGCACAGGTCGTGAGTCGATTTTCGCTGGAGCAGTCGGCGCGTGGACTGGCCGAGGTCTGGAGGCACGCGTTGTAGGGCGCTGTTTCCGGTGTGTCGGGAGCAGGCTCGACGAGCGCCCAATTGAGGTGCTTGCTGAGGAACTGGAACGTGCCTTGGCCGTGGATCGTGTGAGGCCCATTGAAGAATTCGATTTCGGTGCGGTCGCCCAGGCCCAGTTGATCGTAGAAGCGGCGGACCTTCGCGTATTCCCAGGCGACCCACTCGTCGGTGGAAACGCCATCGCTGTGGCCCCGTTCGACCATGAACGGACGCGGCGCCATGAGATAGGCCAACTCCGCGTAGTTGGCGACGTGTCCCATGTTCCACTCGCACATTTCGTATTCGGGCGTGAAGACGTAGCTGTACTTGTCACGGTTGGTCGCGTTCTTGCGCACCCACTCGTTGAAGTCGCCGGAGCAGATCGACAGGCAATACTCCGGCAGCATGGTCGGCACGCGAACGGCCGTCTTGCCGCCGTACGACAGCCCGTAAAACGCGATCCGCGCGGGGTCGACGTTCGGCAGCGTGGCCAGCCAGGCAACCGTCCTCTGATGCTGCGGGATGATGTAACTGAAGAGTGAGCGGCCGAGCGGGGTGCTCTTCCGCTGGATCACGCGGAAGCGGTCGCCGCCGCGATACGGGTTTTGCGGCGCGTAAGTGATGAAGCCTCGCCTGGCCAGCTCCGCGGTGAAGGCCTTGTAGTAGGGATACCCGGTGGATGCCTTGCTGATCGTGTCCATCGGCACGCCTTCGAGTCCGTGCTGACAAACCACCACGGGCCGCTTTTCCCACGGCTGCATTCCCTTGGGCAACAGGAGGATGCCACCAGCAACGACGTCGGGATAGACGTCGATCATCACCTCGTAGCCGGTGAACGCCGGCTCGTCGAGGATTTGGCGCGTCCGCACATTGGGCGGCATCGTCGGCTCGGGCAGCTTGCCAATGAGCGTCGTCCAGACGAAGTCGCGAAAGTGCTTGGCCGACTTGGCCCAGCCGTCGGGACTTTTGACGTCGGCCGCTCCCCACACCCGATCGCGAACGTGGGCGCTGTCTTCCAAGAGTCGTTGCGTGAAGTCGACCAGCTCGTCGAATTGCCGGTGCTGTCGCTCGCTGGCGTTGGGCAAAGGTCTGAGGTCGTGGAGCTCCGAGCTGCTCCGCGGGGACGTCTTCACCTTAAGACCCAGGAAAAAGCTTGCCAGTGCCGGATAATCGCCGGGCAACCCTCCGCAGACGCTGACTGTCAGGAACGACCGACGAGATGGAGACGGAACTAATTCTGAGAGGCGCGCGAACTCGCGCTTCGCCGCATCGATCGGGACAGTGTGAATCTCTCCCGGGGCGGCGCCGTTGCGGCCCTGATGCGGCGCGGGCGGTCCTGGAATCTGCGGGACCGTGGCCACCTCGATCGTCAGCGACCGCGGCAACACCAGCGAGGCGACTTCCGCGTCGCCGAATTCGCTCAAGAGCGACCAGACATTGCGGTAAATCGGCTCCCGCCAGATTGCCTCGCGCGGGCCGAAGTAACCGCTCACCCAAGTCGATTTGATGCGCGGGTCGAGCGCCGCCGAATACAGCGCGAGAAGGCCGCCTTCGCCGACACCGACGACACCGATCGGTAGGTTGTGCCCGCGACCGTCGGACTTGTTCATCTGCTCAAACAGATCGACGGCCGCCAGGACCTTTTGCACTTCGTAGCCGATGATATGCCGGCCCAACTCGAAGGCCATGCGATAAATGAACTCGCGGTGGGGCTGATTCGTGAAGTGAAACGCCGGGTTTCCCGACCAGGTGTCGTCGCGATTAATCAGCGTCGGCACGACGACCTCCACTCCGCCTTCGGCCAGACGGCGGGGAAGCTGAGATACCATCGCGACGCCGCTGGACAGACCGGTAAACGCTTCGGGCGTCCAATCGGCGTCGGGCAGGGCGATCACCCGCGCCACCGGAGGAGCATTGGGCTCTAGCAGCAGACCTTCTGCCGTGACTCCGGGTAAGACGCGCCACCGGACGGCGTGAACGGTATACGCACTGCTTGTTGCCAGCTGGGAGGGAGCGGCCGTGGTGGTGATCAACTCAAACGCGTCGGGCTTCACCCGCTCGTCAACGACGCCGAGGATTTCGCGCAGCCGCTCGCGATTCGGCGCGATGCTCTTTTCGTAAGCCTGCGGGCTGGAAAAGTCGCGGTGCCAGAACTGGGCCCGTTGTGCGACCGACTCGGCGAGCAGCCCGTTCCGCGAATCGGTTGATGCCGTCGACCATCACGACGTCGAGCGGACGATCTAGCACCAGCGGAGCCGTCCCCGGCAACGGCTGGGGCGCATCGGCGGTGCGCAACGCGGTCGGCACAGTCCCGGCAACGGCGGTGGCGACAATGCAGGCAAAACGAAGAGCGAGCTTGGGCATCCGCATGGAATCGATTTCTTCTCAGGGAGCGGCGAAGGTGTGTGTCGTGCGGCGGGTATCGGGCGGGAGCTGGGTGCGATCGGAGAGGGCATTCAGCGGCACATACTGCCCGGGCGGCGAGACTCACTACGGGTTCGCTGGTCCTCCAAAAACCATCTTCGCACGCCCGACAGGCTCCTCACAAGATGGTGGCCTCTACCGGACAGCCGCCAGCACGGGTTCCTGGCGGTTGCGTGGTTGGGGAGGTCGCCTCACAATGAGGCTTCCCGGGCGTCGAGCGGCCCTTTTGTCGCTGGGGCGCCGGTCCGGACCAAAAAGAGAACGTATGCGTCCTAATCGTCTTCGTGAGCTACTGAACGCCGGGCAGCCGACGCTCGGCACCCACTTGCACATTTCGTGGCCGTCGATCGTGGAGCTGGTCGGCCATTCGCGGATGTTCGACTACGTCGAATTCGTGGGCGAATACGCGCCTTACGATCTGTATGCTCTCGAGAACATCGGCCGAGCCGTCGACCTCTTCGATCACATGTCGGGGATGATGAAGATCGAGCAGGAGCCGCGAACCTACCTGACGATCCGCTCGATCGGCTCGGGCATTCAAAACGTGCTGTTTGCCGACCCGCGGACGACGGCTGACGTCGAAGCCTGCGTGAAGGCCGTGCGATCCGAATCACCGAACAGCCGCGGCCTGCACGGCGTGGGCATGCGGCGGGACGTGGGCTTCGTGCTCGAGGCGGGGGCGCCGGCCTTCGTGGAGGCCCTCGACCAGACGGTCATCGCCATCATGGTGGAGAAGGCGTCGCTGATCGAGGATCTCGACGCGGCCCTGTCGGTAAAGGGCATCGACATGGTGCAATTCGGTCCGGCCGACTATTCGATGAGCATCGGCCTGCCCGGACAGTTCAAGCATCCGAAGGTGAAAGAGGCCGAGCGCTACGTGATCGAGACGGCCCTCAAGAAGGGGCTGCATCCGCGGGCCGAAATCGGGCACCCGGAGCAGGCCAAAGAATATCTCGACATGGGCGTGAAGCACTTTTGCATCGGCTCGGATGTGTCGATTCTCTACGAGTGGTTTCAGCGCAACGGCAAAGAGATGGGCAGCCTGGTCGGCCGCAGCCCCAGCACCGAGTCAACCCGCGACTTCCGCGGCTCGAGCGGCGGCGGTTATCGGGGCGGCGCTTAGTTGCATGAAAGCCCGGCGAGCCGCTCCGCCGCGGCGGATGAGCTGGCGGGTGCTTGTGTTTGACTTCCGAAAGTCGTGTTCCTCCCTCGAAGGAGTCTCCCAAAGATGGAACTGAAGGGATGCGTGGCGGTCGTAACGGGGGGCGCGTCGGGCATTGGCCGGGCGCTCTGCCAACGGTTCGCCGCCGAAGGGGCCCGCGGCATCGTCGTTGCCGATCTGAGTGAATCAGGCGCACAATCCGTCGCGACCGAGGTGAAGGGGCTCGCCGTCGCGTGCGACGTGGCGGTCGAAGCGCAGATCGTCGAGTTAGTGCGGCGCGCCGAGGCCGCCTTCGGTCCGATCGACCTGTTCGTCTCGAACGCCGGCCTGGCCACCAAGGGCGGGGCCGAGGCGCCCGACGCCGATTGGCAACTCAACTGGGACGTCCACGTGATGTCCCACGTTTACGCGGCCCTGCGCAGTGTTGCCCGGAATGATCGAGTGCGGCCGCGGCTATCTGCTCAACACGGCCTCAGCAGCCGGCCTGCTCACCGAGATGGGGTCGGCACCCTATTCGGTCACCAAGCACGCGGCCGTAGCACTCGCGGAATGGCTGTCGATCCAGCATTACGAGGCGGGCATTCGCGTCTCGTGCCTGTGCCCGATGGGTGTGACGACGAACATGCTGACCGTCGACAACCCGCACGTCAATTATCTCAAACTGACGGCCGTCAGCCCCGAGCACGTCGCCGAGGAATGCGTGAAGGCCATCCGCGAAGAGCGGTTCATGGTCCTGCCGCACCCGGAGGTCAAGGAGTTCTACGTCTACCGCGCCAACGATACGGACCGCTGGATGAACGGCATGCGGCGGCTCAATAAAAAGAATCCGCGGTCAGTTTTGACGGGCTGTAGTCCGCCGGTGAGCGGCCGCCGAGCTCGCTTACTGCCCGTAGGTCGCCCCGCTGCTCTTCGGCTTCTTGTTGAGCCGGTTGTGTGTGTAGAGCCCGTCGAGGATGAACTCGGCGACGCTGGCCTCGAGTTGTGGCCGCAGCGGCGTGCCGGCGAGCTGCGCGTCGAGGTCACCGGCGGCCCGTTCGACTTGCTTGCGGAACTCGCGGACGCCTTCGATACGCTTGAGGAGCTGCGCGGCCGGTACCCGGTCGCCCACTTCGATCGTATTGCCCGACTCGAAGTACTCGACGATGTTGCGGAACTGCTTCGGGTCGAAGTGCTGATCGAAAACGGTTTTGACCGCTTCCTCGATGATGCGGCCCAACAGCTTGTCCTCCTCGCCCGTCTCTTCGGTCATCTGCAGCTCGATCTTGCCGCGTGAGCTGCCCGCCAGGCCGACGAGATCGCTCACGCGGGCCACAGCCTCCGGCTCGCCCAGGGCGAGGGCCCGGCGTTCCGCATTCGAGACCAGGTTCTCGGAGTTGGCGATCGACATCCGCACGCTGACGCCCGAGGCCTGGTTGACGTGCGGGCTCTTCCGCGCCAACCGCGACGTTTCTTCGACGATCTCCTTCAAGAACAGCGGCACGACCACCCGCGGACCGTCGTCGCGGGCCGACCAGGCGTTGGCGTCGGTGATCTGGATGCCCAGTTCGCGGGTGAGAGGATAGTGCGTTCGCACGACCGAGCCGATGCGGTCTTTGAGCGGCGTGACGATCCGTCCGCGGTTGGTGTAATCCTCCGGGTTGGCGCTAAAGACCATGCAGACGTCGAGGGCGAGCCGCACGGTGAACCCGCGGATCTGCACGTCCCGCTCTTCCAGCACGTTGAACAAGCCCACCTGAATCTTCGGACTGAGGTCGGGCAGCTCGTTCATGCAGAAGATGCCGCGGTTCGTGCGGGGAATCAGGCCGAAGTGCATCACGTCTTCGCTCGAGAGGTGGCGTCCCTCGGCGTGCTTGATCAGGTCGAGTTCGCCGATCAGGTCGGCAATGGTGACGTCGGGAGTGGCAAGTTTTTCCTGATAGCGGCGGTCGCGGCCGATCCATTCGACGGGACAGGCGTCCCCCTTGTCGACAACCAGATCGCGGGCGTATTTGGAGAGCGGGGCCAGCGGATCGTCGTTGATCTCCGAACCGGCGACGATCGGCACGGCGTCGTCCAAAAGATCGGCCAGCATCCTCAGCATGCGAGTCTTTCCCTGGCCCCGAAGACCCAGGAACAAGAGGTCGTGCCCCGACAAAACGGCATTCACCACCTGCGGAATGACCGTCTCGTCGTAGCCGAGGATCCCGGGAAAGAGCGTCTCCCCCTTCTTGAGCTTGGCCAGCAGGTTGCGGCGCATCTCGCGCTTGACCTCGGTCGGTTTGTAGCCGCTGGCCCGCAGTTGGCCGAGGGTTTTGGGTCGGTCGCTCATTCGTGATTAGTTTCCCGCGCAGAACGCGCAAAAGCGGTGCCGAAGCGTTCACTACCCATCGGATTGGGGAGCGGGGAATTGTAGGCGGACGGTCAAGCGGAGACCGCCCCTGCTGCGCGGTCGAGCAAGCGCCGGCGCCCCTGTCGTTTAGCCCCAGAAACGATCGCCGTGCCAGTTCGCGCCCGGCTGGGTTTCGACTTCAATGTCGCCCAACACCTTCGTGGCGCACGCCAGACGCAAATCGCTTTCGTGTCCGATCCGCGCAAATAGGTGATCGGCCCGGCGATCAGCCGCAGCTTTTCAAACAGCCCCTGAGGGCTGACGTTGTCTTGCCCCTTTTTGATCATCACGCGGCAACTGGCACACCCCCCCAACCCGTGACAGTTGAAAATCCGGTGCACGCCCGGATACAGCTCGA
Organism: uncultured Planctomycetaceae bacterium; assembly: GCA_963800135.1. GTDB lineage: Bacteria > Planctomycetota > Planctomycetia > Planctomycetales > Planctomycetaceae > DASPSM01. The sequence goes on from CAWCZR010000006.1 coordinate 474,129, forward strand.
TGCCCGCGTTGAGGGCCTCTTTCCGCAAGTTGGCGCCTTCGGGGACCTCGATCGTTTTCTTTTCGTTGACGAATTTGACGCTGGGCATGGTGAGGTTTAAACGCTATTCAGATTGGGATGCGGGGGATCCGACTCGCGAAAAACAGCGGGAATCGCCTGCCAACCGGGGTGAAAACAGCGGTTGCCGACGGACAACTTGTGCAATCTGGGGCGCGTTGAAATCATAAGGTTGGCCGGCCCCAAATTCAAACCGCGCCCAACGCAGACTCGCAGCCGTCGACGCCGACTGCGCCGTCACCTCGTGGAAACTGGAGAATCGCCGATGAGCCCTCATCTTGTCACCACTCCCTGGCAATCAACCGGCGGCGACTGGCTGATCGTCGGCGTGACTGAACCGCCGAATTTCGCGGGCAATCTTAAAGCACTCGACGACGCTCTGGGAGGCCGCTTGACTCGCCTCCGCGAGCTGGGCGATCTGACCGGGAAGCTGGCAGAACTCGTCGCTGTCCGCGATGCGAGCCCGCTGGCCGCCAAACGCGTGCTGTTGATCGGCCTTGGCAAGCCCGAAGAACTGACGATGCCGCGGTATGAAAAGGCCCTGCTCACCGCCGCGCGACACATCTCGGAAAAGAAGTGCGGCGAGCTGGCCGTCGCCATCGAAACTCCGACCGGCTCGAAACTGTCGCAGAGCGATCTCGTCCAAGCAGCGACCTATGCCGCGACAGTCGGCGGCGTCGGTCAGGGGTTGTTCAAGACCGAGGCCTCTCGCTTTCCGTTCGGAGATGTGTCGCTGGTGGTGGGCTCGGGTGCGAATAGCGCCAACCTCACAGCGGCCACGAATCGCGGACACGTGTTGGGCGAGGCCGTCAACGTCGTCCGCGAGCTGGTCAATCAACCGGCCGGCGACTTGTATCCAGAAAGCTTCGCCCAGCGTGCGAAAGAGCTGGCAGCGGACTTTGGCCTGGGCTGCGGCGTCTTCGACGCGAACTGGCTCAAGCAGGAACGGATGGGCTGTATGTTGGCCGTCGGCCAGGCCAGCGATCGCCCGCCGCGACTGGTCGTTCTCGAGTACGACGGCGCGCCGAACGACAGCCGGCGGATCGCCTTCGTCGGCAAGGGCGTCACCTTCGACAGCGGCGGTCTGTCGCTCAAGACCAACGACAACATGCTAACCATGAAGTGCGACATGGCGGGCGCGGCCACGGTGCTCGGCGCGCTGATCGCCGTCGCCCGGCTCAAGCTGCCCGTCAACGTCAGCGGCTACATGGGCCTCGTTGAAAACATGGTCAATGGCAACTCGTACAAGCTGGGCGACGTGCTCCGGTCGCGTGCCGGAATCACAGTCGAGGTCAACAACACAGACGCCGAAGGCCGCCTCGTTCTCTCCGACGTGCTGCGGTATGCGGTCGACGAGGGGGCCGACCGGCTGATCGATCTGGCGACACTCACCGGCTCGTGCGTGGTGGCGCTGGGCGAAGACGTGGCCGGCGCCTTCACGAACGACCAGGCCTGGTGCGACGACGTACTTGCCGCGGCCAAGCGATCGGGCGAAGAGGTCTGGCAGCTGCCGATGTTTGACCACTACGCCGAGCAGCTCAAGAGCGACGTGGCCGACGTCAAGAACACGGGCACGCGTTGGGGCGGGTCGATCACGGCCGCCAAGTTTCTGGAGAAATTCATCGACAAGCGGCCGTGGGTGCACCTCGACATCGCCGGCCCGGCTTTCGCTGCCTCATCGAAGGCGCATCGCGAAGGCGGCGGCACCGGCGCACTGACGCGGACGCTGGTCGAGGTCGCGTCGGCGTTCAAGTAAGCACCCCGGCTGCCCAACATTTGCATTTGAGAGCGCGAGCCGGTAATCGACATTGGTTGAACATTGGGCTTTGGATTATGGAGTGACGCACACGTTTCCCAAGCCGACGGCTCCGCCGTCGGTTCCGGAACGACAGCGGAGCTGTCGGCTTGGGAAAAGTGAGGCCGCAACCGATTCTCCATAATCGATCGGTGCGGCCCAGCCCCGCGCTCAAAGACTTGCGCCGCCGATGCAACATGTAGTCACGCCGGCAACTCGCCGAGGCGTGTCAGCGATTCGCGTCCTGCAGTTTGCGCACGTAGATGTTGCCGAATTCGACCGCCGCTCCTCCGCCGTCGAGGCCGATCGACCACGGGCCTGAGCTGGGGAGCGCGGAGTTCGCGCTCGATGAAGTCCCCATCGCCGTGAGCTGAACCGACCGGCGACCGACGATGATCCGATTGCGCGTCCACTCCTTCGGTCGGGCGGCCAGCCCCAGCGAAGTTTTCGCGTTCGCGGCGCTCAACAGGACGTGCGGGCCCGCGGAGGGCGACGAATTTGCGCCGGGACCCACGTCGACGATCAACTCGAAGTTGGAATAAAAACTCGACGTGAACAGAGGCCTGGCCCCCCCCTTGCACGCGATTCGCCAATCGTTGCTCGACCAGCCCTCCCGCGCGCGGCCGCCGCGCCACCCGCGCAAATTGAGGCCGTTGTAGATCGATTTCCAGCCTTCCTCGACCGGCGCCGAGTTCTCGGGCGTGGCACCGGTCGGGGGCAGTTCCTGGATGCGAATGTTGCGAAACTCGACCGGAGCGCCTTCGCTCTCGAGCGCCAGATAGCCTTTGCGCCAAACAATGTCGTCCCCGCCCGAGACTTCCTTGCCGTTGACCGATAGCCGCAGTGTTCCGTTGTTGCCGACGATGCGGTAATGGTTCCACTCTGGGGACGACTTGCTGCGCTCCTCAGTCGGGAAGCAGCGCATGCCGTTGCCTTTATGGATCGGCTTCATCGTGTCGCCCCAGATGGGAAACACGTCGCCGTGGGTGGTGTACCACTCGTTCTTGCCGGGGATGTTGAAGGCGTTGTCGAGCACCTGCACTTCGATGGCCCGCAGAAAGGGTGCGCCCGGCGCGGCAATGGGCGAGCCCCAGATGAAGACGCCCGAATTCCCCGCCGGCTTCAGGAACCGCCAATCGAGCTCGAGAACGAAGTTCTCGTATTGCCGCGGCGTGCGGAGGGCACCGGTCGGGTGGCCGGTGCAATGGATCACGTCGCCCTGCGCGGTCCAGGTTTCGTGCGCGCAGTTGACGTTGACCCAGTTCTTGAGATCCTTGCCGTTGTACAGCGAAACCCAGTTCTCGTCCGCGGCCCGCGCGGCAGACATCATGAGGACACTAAAAACGGCGAGCAGTGCGGGAAGTTTCACGGCGGACCTCCTGAGGCAAGCCGAATGGTGGTGGGATCGTTGCCAGCCGGGCTCGATTATATCGGCGGCCGAGAAAAAACCGCGTCCGTTTACTCAGATCCCCGAATTCGACAAGGCAATGTGGAAGCACGTGAAGGTGCCTAAAGAGGCGATCGAACGAGCGGAGAAGGATGAGTCGGGGAAGGGCAAAGAATGACCGACGTGCCGGACGGGAAGCGGAGTGGGGAGAATAACATGGACCGTGAATCAGCTATCGCAGGTGCTATTGCCAGAAAACTTAAAAACGCGAGAACAAACCCTCCCACTTTCTTGAGCCAGCTACTCCGTTGGTCAAGTCTCGGATTGCTGGCCGTCGGAATCGCCGGAACGGCGGCTTTAGCGGTCATGTCACTTCAGCCGGGCGGGGCACTCACTCGCGATTGGCCAATTGCCTACGCGGCCTTTTTCCTTGCGCAATCTGTCGCGACATCGGAAGCGCGCGCCGCACTACAAGAGTGTGGGCCGCTCAAACACCGTTTATTGACTGGGCAAAAGTTGATGAAGCGGCAGCAGAATAAGCCGCACCCATTAACACAACTCGCACCCATGATTGATGCTGAGTGTTACTGCCTTCAACAAAGTTGTTCGGGCCATCCAGCCGCGACAGAATTCTTTGGAAACTGACCTTGGATGAAACGCAATTTTATGGCTGAATGGAGAGAGCGACTTTTCGGCGAGTCGATCCCGTTGCGCTCGCAGTCTATTACCGCGCGGTTCGAGTTAGTCCGCGCGAATGATCCGACCGCTGACCCGGTCACCCTTGCCCTCGAGACCGGACAGAGTATGGGACGGGATTTGACTGGGAAAATAATGAGAGCAGGAGCGACGAGTCCATGCGATCACACGAAAAGTGGCTGAGCTGGATGCTGTCCGCGTTCGTTGTATTGGCGTCGCATGAGGTCACGCCTCGTGCCGCCTGCGAGGCGGCAGACACCAACAAGGCGCCGAACCACAAGTCGCTTGCCGTGCGCGTCGTCGATGCCACCGGTCGAGCAGCTCTGGGCGCAACCGTAATCGCTTGCGTGATGCCCGACAGATGGAAATCTCTCGAGCGGTTTGAGGGAAAAACCGATGCTCACGGAGTCGCCTCTCTCGATGTTCGGGGCAAACGGTGCCGCGTGCTGGCGCTCGCCCGGGACGGATCCCTCGCTGGACAAGTCGTCGCTAGCGATCAGGCTCATGAAGTGGCGATCCGCTTAGCTCCGGCAGCGGAAATCACGGGCCAGATCGTCACCCACTCATTGATGCCAGTCAGTGGTCGGCGGATTCTCTGTTATCTGACCGGACAAAAAGACCCAGAGACGGTCGTCGCACTGGAGACGGAAACCGGTGCTCGGGGAGAGTTTCTCTTCAACGGAATTCCGGTTGGAGCCAAGGTGAAATTGCTAACGGTGAAACCAGGAGGATACCTCTTCCATTACGACGACCCGTTCATCGTGACTCGGCTCGAGAGCATCGACCGAGGCAACCTGCTCGATGATCTCGTCCGCCCGGGATTTGCAGCGCCGGGTGACAACCGCTCATTGCCTCCCGTAGGCACGATGAAAGAAAAGGAAAACTTTGACACCGATTTGATGCGTGTCTACGGACTTGATGCAAAAAACATCAAGCGGGTCACCGAGCCCTTTCCCGCGGGACGTTGTCGCTGGACGGAATCGCGAATGCCAGGCCGGCCGGCAGCCAACTTGCAGCCCGCGCTCCTGCTGTCCTTTTACGACGGGCGTTTCCTCAACCAATGGCAGAGCAGAGTGGGCGGCATGCCTGGGAAATCTGCGTGGTCGTTGATCGACCTCTTGCAGCATTGTGGACTCGGCGCCGCCGAGATCACCGGACCGCCGAAGTTGTTAAACGCGCCCGTCGAAGGTGACTTTGTCATTCGCGTCGGAGCGTCGCCAGAAAAACTGGTGGCAGAGCTCGAACAGATTTTGTGGAAAGAAGCCAAGCTGGATGTAGCGCTCAGTTTCGTCGAGGAACCTCAAAACGTCCTCGTGGCAAAGGGAAATTTTGCCATGAATCGAGATCCTGCCCTGAAGCCGGAGGACGAATCGCGAGTCATGATTGCCATTTACGCGGGGGCACGTCCCGACGCCCCAGGTCGGAATGAAGACGGCCCGACCGGAGGATTAGACGAATTCCTGAGGGACGTCGGGAATTACATCGGCCGGCGCGTGATCAACGACGCTTCGACAAAACCAAGAACGGGTTCTGTGGTGGAACCGAATCGTTCACCGGGAAGGAGCGCAATCGCCAGAACTTGCGCTGAAACATATCACTGAACAAACGGGGCTGACGTTTCACGCGGAGAGGCGAACTGTTCGGGTGTTGCGCATCGAGCCGGCGTCAGGACGAGTCGGCAGTACAAAAGTCCTCGACGGAAGCTGATGCAGAGTGTCGCTCGGGACACGACAATGTCGCGCGTCAGAGGGGATCGGACACTGCCTGGCCGGTGGGGATGAGAATCCCCGGCGGGAACGAAAAATGGGTCCCCGCCGGTGATGGGGATCCTTCTTCACATAGGGGAGAGCAAGATCCCCGGCAGGCCGGGATCGCTTGGAGGTTGGGACGGGGCGCAACGGGTCGGGACACGAACACTGGGACGGGACAGAAGTATGGGACGGGATTGATTGGGACACTGCTAGGGCAGAAAACCGAAGACTTTTACCACCAAGGCTACGAAGGCACCAAGCAAGGCCGATCGGCGTGATGGGTTGAACTTAGTGTCTTGGTGCCTTTGTGGTGAAAAAGCCCGACTCAGCTGGACGGGACACGTCGTTTCATCGAGCCAATCCTGACGAATTTGGTCCTTGCCTTACTCCTCTCAGGCTCGATCGAGCGCGCCGGGGGGTAAGGATCCCCGCCGGACAAAAAATATCCCTGCTGGTGGTGGGGATCCGTTTTCACTAAGGGAGAAAACAGATCCCCAGCAGCGCCAGCACAGGGGACGGGGACCGGACGTTACGGCGGGACACGAATTCGTGGCGTGTGACTCGGCCGTCGCGGCCGAAGGCACACCATTCTGACGGGCGCCTGAAGAACGGTGGGGGCGGCGCCCGACTGTGTCGGGCTTGTCCCACCCTTCCGGAATGGGACGGGACACGTTCGATTGATCGAATGGTGTCCCAACTTTTCGGCTCGCCGAGAATCTATTGCTTCATGGCGGCGGCCAGAATCCGCGAGGTGCTGGGCCGCATGATCCGCGGATCGACCATCTCGCCCCGCATCAAAGTCGCGCGGACTTCCTTGCCGGAGATCGACAGAGGCTTCTCGTCGGGATGCCGTTCGGTCAGATCGACGCGGCCGATCGATTCGTAGAAGGCGGCAAAGCCGACCTTGATCGGCTTGATTTTGAGGTCGCCCTTGAGCTTGGAGAAAATCTCCTGCGCGTCGAAGTCGCCCCAGATGGCCGTGCCGTCCGCGTAGGGGGCGTCGGCGTGCTTGCGGCCGATCACGATGTTGGTGATGCCCATGTTCTGCCGGTAGATGGCGTGCATCACGGCCTCTTTCGGGCCGCCGTAGAACATCTTGATGTCGACGCCGGCCAGCAGCACGCGGTCGGGCACGCTTTCATTCCGCGGTTTCCACAGCGCTTGGTCGCTGTCGCCGTCGCCCAGGGCCCGATCGGTGATGAGAGCACGGTAGGTCTGCATGCGAATGGCCGCGTTGACGTCGTCCCCCTTGGTCTCGCCGACGAGCGGATTGAGGATGGCGCCGGCGTTTTGGCCCTCGCGAATCAGCGCTTCGAGTCCGTGGACGAGGGCGTACTCGTGGGCCCGGTGCAGTGGGTTGCGCGTCTGGAAGGCGACGACGGCCGTCCAGCCCTTCTTGGCCAACAGGGCCCGCACTTCGCGCGGCGACAGCACAACGTCGCCGAAGCTCGGATTCTTCGACTGCGGCAGGGCCTTCAGATCGCCGCCGATCAAGTGGGTTTTATCGGCGTCGCCTTTAAGCACCATGTCGGCGCCCGGATGATCGGTCCTCTCGGTGCCGTAGACGCTCTTCAAGTATCGCGGCTTGTCCCACTCGAAGACGTCGGTCACGTCGAGCGTCGCCACGACTTCGCCATCGGGCGCGGTGAGCGCGACCTTCTTCCCCGGCGCCAGCGTGGCCGCGAGCTCTTTCGTCACGGGGAACGACAGCGGGATGGTCCAGGCGTAGAGTTTGCCGCCGTGCTCGACCACCGATTCGTCGAGCACGCGATCGTAGACCTTGCGCGACATCGGGCCGGTGAGCGGGCTGAGCGTGCCGTCCGCGATGCGAAATACGGTGGACAAGTCGGCCTGCGAGACGGGCACCTTCGGCAGCTTGGCCGCCTCAGCCTTGAACGCTTCGATCTCGTTGGCGGGAACAGTGCGGCAAATGGGCTCGGTTAAGCCACCGTGCGGAGGAATCAGATCGGCCATCGTTCTTGTTCTCTACTGCAGCGAAATGAAATGCCCAGCAAAAGCGACCACGCGACCGGTCGCTCGGGCGATTGAAACTCTCCGCGGGCTCACCCGCGGGGACGTGCCGAACTCCGCTCGCTGCGGGCCGGCGGCCTCTTGCTCGGGAGACATTAGGGGACCACAAAAAAAACGTCAAGCGGCGTTGCGAGACAGCCGAGTCCGTCGTTGGCGGGAAGCGACCGCCGAGGGGTTGGGAGGCGTTTTGCCCGATGGCGGCCGCGTGTATGCTGAACGAGATTCTGGCACACAGCGAAATTCTGGCACACACGGACTCGAGCTTAAGGTTGGACATGACTGCATCCGCGCCGGCATCGGCCGACTCGGAGATTCCGCCGCGTTCCTCCCCCAATGCGCGCGGCGGTGTGCTGAGCGAAACGATGGTGGCCCGCCTGGCAGCCGGCTTTTGGACGCTCTGGGCGACCGCCCTCTTCGGCGGCACGCTGGTGAGTTTTTCCGATCCGGAAGCGGTCGCGTGGCCGCCGACCATTCTGCTCGTTTCGCACCTCGCCTCGTCGCTGTTTCTGGTCGGAGCGGCGTGGATGTGGTTCCTGGGTTTCAGCCGCTCGGCCGCGGCGACGACGGTAGCGCTGTTCGCGGCGGGGATCGCCCTGGGAACGGTGGGCGATTTCTTCAACGGAGGCGCGCTTCAGGATCTTGTTCCGCTCCCCGATCCGGTGCTGGGCGGGATTGCTGCGTTCGCCTTGGGACACATCTGCTACATCACGGGCTGCGTGCGGGTCGGCGGCCGGCTCCACTTTCGTTCGCGGGCGCAGTTCTGGGGACCAGTCATCTTCTGGCAGCTCTTTGCGCTGGTCGGCTGGTACCTGGTCGTGTTCCGCGGCGCACGCAATTGACCGGGACTGCTCGTCTGGGCGGCCCTCCCCTATTCGCTTCTCTTGGCCGGATTGACCGGGCTGGCGAGCAGCCTGGCGCTGGCCGATCGCCGCTTCATCGCCCTCGCGCTGGGCGGGATTCTGTTTCTGGCCAGCGACCTGATTCTGGCCTTCGGCATGTTTCGCGGCGATTTCCCGCATTCGACGCACGCCGTCTGGCTGACCTACGGCCCGGCCCAGATGTTCATCGTTTTTTCACTCGGACTGATCGGCCGCGTGACGCGCGGGGCTGCCGCGACGTCGTCTTCCGCGTGACAGTCTAACTTTTGTCGGCGACTACACTTCTGCAGAGCTCTCTTTCGCGAAGATCCGCGCTGTCGTCTTTTGCGTTCTCCGGAGCGCCACGAGCGTTCGCTCGCGGACGAGGAGCCGCAAATGTCACCGCTTGCCGTTCCGTCGGTGAGTCCGCGCAACAATCTACTGCTGCCTGCTCAAGCCAATCGAGTCGCGATGGTTCGCGAACGACCTCCGCTCGGGCTCCCGCCGGGCAGTGTTCGCGCGCTGTTGTGCTTGATCGTGGTTGCATTCGTCGTGACGCAGACGGCGCACGGCGCCGGCGTGGCCGTGGTCTGGCAGGAATCGCTGATGATCATGCTGGCCCACTACTTCACGTCGCGGCGGATGGTGCCGCTGTCGAAAGAGCTGCGCTCGCGCTTGGAAGAGTTGGGAGAGATCGAGCGCGAATCGCACCCGCTCTACCTGCCCAAGCACAGCGTACGCGTGCTGATCATCGCCGCCTTCGCCGGGCTGGGGGTCTACCTGTACCGCGAGAGTCGACTGTTCGAGGCGCACTCGTTGCCGCTCTTGGTCTCCGTCGGCGCGTACCTGCTGGGTACCCTGGCGAAAGCCGCACTCGGCTGGCTGGCCCGCAACCGACAGACCGTGGCGCCCGCCTGGTGGGTCGACCTGAAGGCCGGCCTGACGTTGGTCATCGTCCTGCTGACCGTTGGATTGCAGCTGGCTGGGTTGACGTCGGTCGGCGGGTTCGACACGGCCCGCCTCGAAGACTTCAGCCTGGGGCTGGTGCTCTTCTACTTCGGCTCGCGCTGAGCGAGCGAGGGCTCGTGCCCGAGAGGGCTGAGGGGACTGAACCCGACCTTTGTCTTGGCGGTCCTGGCTCACGCACCCTAGAATCGAGTTCTCGACTTCGTGACGCTCTCCAAGGACTTGCTCTCCATGTCTCGCTCGGCCGCCGCTCCGACTCGTGCTTCAACCCAGGTCCCCGACGCGGAGGGTCGCTTCGGGGAATTCGGCCGGCGCTACGTCCCCGAAACGCTGATGCACGCGCTGGAGGAGCTGACCGCCGAGTACGAGAAGGCCCGCCGCGATCCGGCCTTCGAGACACAGCTCAACGGGCTGCTCAGGACGTTCGTCGGCCGCCCCAGCACGCTCCACTTTGCCGAGCGGCTAACGGAGCAGTGCGGCGGCGCCCGCATCTATCTCAAGCGCGAGGACCTCAACCACACCGGCGCGCACAAAATCAACAACACCATCGGGCAGGGGCTCTTGACCCTGCGGATGGGCAAGAAGCGAGTCATCGCCGAGACGGGGGCCGGCCAGCACGGCGTCGCCACTGCCACGGCCTGCGCCCGCTTCGGGCTCGACTGTGTCGTCTACATGGGCGAGGAAGACATCCGCCGCCAGCGGCTCAACGTCTTCAACATGAAGATGCTGGGAGCCGAGGTCCGCCCTGTGACCACCGGCTCCCGTACGCTGCGCGACGCGATCAACGAAGCGATGCGCGACTGGATGGCTTCCGTGGCCAACACGCATTACATACTGGGCTCCGTCGTCGGCCCGCATCCCTTCCCGATGATCGTCCGCGACTTTCAAGCCGTGATCGGCCGCGAGACGCGGCAGCAATGCTTGGACGATCTGGGTCGACTGCCTGACGAGGTCATCGCCTGCGTCGGCGGCGGGTCGAACTCGGCCGGCATGTTTTATCCCTTCGTCGACGACGAAGAGGTCGCTCTTACCGGAGTCGAAGCGGGCGGACGCGGGTCGGCTCCGGGAGAACACGCCAGCACGCTGTCGTATGGCGCCAAAGGCGTGCTGCACGGCAGCTACAGCTACGTGCTGCAGGACGACGACGGACAGACGCTCGACGTCCACTCGATTTCGGCCGGCCTCGATTATCCGGGCGTCGGCCCCGAGCACAGCTATTGGAAAGACACCGGCCGCGTGAATTACGTCAACGCGACCGACAGCGAGGCGCTCGAGGCCTTTCAGACGTTGGCCCGCCTCGAAGGCATTCTGCCGGCCCTGGAAAGCTCGCACGCCATCGCTCGCGCCATCAAAACGGCCGGCGCGCGCAGGCCGAGATGACGTCGTGGTCGTCTGCCTGTCCGGTCGCGGCGACAAAGACGTCTACGAAGTCGCCCGCCTGCTGGGCAAAGAAATCTAGATCGCAGCGTTCAGGCATGAGCCGGATTGATGAAACTTTTGCCTCGCTTCAATCGCGGGGGCAGACGGCCTTCATGCCGTTTCTGGCCGCCGGCGATCCCGACATCTCCACCACCGTCGAGCTGATCCGCCTGCTGGCAGGCTGCGGCGTCGACCTGATCGAAGTCGGCTTTCCCTACAGCGACCCGATTGCCGACGGACCGGTCATTCAAGAGGCCTACACCCGGGCCCTCGGCAAGAAAGTTCGCGTGCAGGACATCTTTGCCGGGCTGGCCGCCCTCAAAGGGGAAAAGCTTCCGCCTCTGTTGGCGATGGTGGCTTACGCGATTGTTTACCGGGCCGACCCGCAGAAGTTCGCGGCCGCGGCGCGGCAAGCCGGATTCTCCGGACTGATTGTTCCCGACCTGCCGGGCGATCTGGCGGCCGAGTTGTTCGCGATTGCTCGGGCGCACGAGCTCGATCTCATCCAGCTTGTCGCCCCGACGACGACACCCGACCGCGTCGAGCGGATTCTCAAATCGTCGAGCGGCTTTGTGTATTGCATCGCCGTGGCCGGCACGACGGGCGTCCGGGAGGCGCTGCCGCACGAGCTGCAGATGGAACTCGAGACCTTGCGCAAGAAGACAAAGCTTCCGCTGGCGGTGGGCTTCGGCATCGGCCGGGCGGAGCAGATCGATTCGCTGCGGGGTCTGGCGGATGGCGTAATCGTGGGCTCAGCCATCGTCCGGCACGTCGGCCGCTTGAGTGCCGGCGGCGCGTCCCGCGCGGCGGTGCTGGACGAACTGACTCGATTCACGCGAGAGCTGACGGCTGCCGCGCACCAGGAGCGAGTCGGGCACTAGACCGCACGACTCGCAGGCGGAAACGCCGCGCGATTAGTAATTCTCAACCGTCTCGCGCTCGAGCGCCTTGTACATCGTCCGGACGAGCGAAAATCCGATCGAGCGATAGAGCTCGACGGCCGGCGTGTTCTCGCCCGTGACTTCGAGATACACCCGCTCCAGCCCGGCGCTGCGAAAGCCATGCAGAGCCTTCAGAACGAGGGCCCGGCCCAAACCCAACCCGCGGTGTTGCGGCACGACGCCGACGTTTTGCACCGCCCCCAGGCTGCGGGAGTGTCCCAGGCCCTGAATGGTGCCACAGTCGGCCACTTCGCCGAAACCCACGGTGTCGCACGTGATGAGCCAGGTCGCGTCGGCGAGGAACGTGTCCTGCCGCACAATCTCCTGCATCAGTCGCTTGCAGCCGGAAAAATCGCCCAGGCAGGGAAAGACGCGCGAATCGATTTCGTCGCGAAAGCTGTAATACTTGACGCTCGCGTGCCGGTTGACGAGCAGCGAATCCCAGGCGAGCCAGCGGTAACCGTCCGGCAGGACGGGCTGCGGCAGGCGCGCGGAAAGCAGATCGATGTCCATCCGGAAGCGCCGAATGTAGCTCATAGACGTCCTGGCGCGGCGATTGCCAAGTCGGGCCGTGGAAAGCGACTCGTGCATGCCTGCCCGTCGGACGAGGCGATGCTCACAAGATTTTAACATGCGAATTTGCCGGGTCAAATTGTCGATTTCGACACGCGGGCCGAAACCGAAGTTCGCGCGGCCTGACCCCTTCCTAGTGATCGCTGCCGACGAGCAGGTGCCTGGCACGCCGGCGAATCGTCGGATCGGCATGATTGACGAGCCGGGTGATCCGCTCCGCCCCCAGATCGGCGGATTTGACCGTGCCTGCTCCGATGGCCTCGAGCAGCACCATCGTGCGGTCATGGTCCCGCATTAGGGCTCGCAGGGCGAAGCCGCGGTTTTCCGGCTCGTAGTGCGAAAACCCGGAGACCAGGGCCTGGGCCACGCACGGCGAACGCATGTCGGACAGTCCGCCGATTGCTCCCTGCTGCAGTTCGTCGTCGACGCCGTTGAGCACGTAGCGGAAGAGTTGGGCTCCTCGATGATCCCAGGTATCCAGCCCGATGATTCGCAGGGCGTCGTACCGCGTGCCTTTGAACACCTGCGGATTGTCGGCCATGACGGCTGCCTCAGTGAGCAGCCGCGCCCAGCGCTGGCTCAGGTCGGAGTTGCCGGCGACCATTGTCCGAATCTGCTCATCGGGCCAGCCGCCACTCAGGCCGATGCCGTTAATGACGCCGCCACCCAGCACGACGGCCTGCCAATCGCGGAGCGGTTCGTTCAAAGCGGGCACACAAAAGTCGACAATCGGTTTCATCTCTTCGACCTGATTGCGCTTGCCGGCCGCCACTGTCACCCGCCAGATCCAAGGAATGCGGCGGTATTCCTCCTTCGAGTCGGCCGCGGGCATGTCCACCACCAGGGCCTTCAGCAGTGCGAGCGAGAGTTGCGGGTGGTCGAGGATGATCTGCTTGCGCTCAGCCTCGCTGCGGCCGTCGTCGAGAATCTGCCGGGCAAAGGCAGTGGCATCGACCGGCGTGTTAGCGGCCTGCCCGAGCGCGACGCTGGACGTCGACTGAAGGGCTGTCGCACAAACACAGAGCGCAACCAGGATCGAGGCGCACGATCGAAGCATTTGTCCACTCCGCAGCAGAGAACAGCGTAAGAGCTGTGCCATCTCGGGCAGGTCGTTCCGAACGAGTCGTGCTCCGAGAATGCGCAAAACGCGGCCCGGTCGCAAGCACCCTGGGTGCGGCGGAGACTGCGGTCGTCCGCCGATTTCGCCGCGTTTTTCGGTCCGTTTGCGGCCTGCCGCAGCCCATCTCGACATGTTTTGGAAGATCGCCTATAGTCCCCGCCCCCTCTCATTCCTGCCTTTCGATCCCTACTCAACTTTCACCACAAGCTACGTTGCACGTCGATCGCGTAAGCGGTCGCCGGTTCTTACTGAAATGCGTCGACCACGCGCGCCGATCTGCGCGCGCGGCCCTCGTGCGCAGCGACTTGTGCGGACTGTCGGGCGGTGCTTGCATGCGTTTGCCGAAAAAAATGCAGCGACGACAGCGGCGCGGCTCGGCCCTCGTGTGCGTCGGCATTGCGTGGCTGATCGCGTGCGGCTGTCAGAGCACGCAATTGGATCGTCTCGACGGCAGCACCAGCACTTACAGCAGCGGTGAGCCCATCGTCGACAACGGCCCTCCGCCCGCGCATCCCGCCGCTCACGACTCGTCCACTGCGCCGGGCGCCGACGCACTGGCCCAGGCTCAACCGATCAACGAGTCGGCCATTGCCGAGAACCTAAACAGTGGCCATCGCGAGGCCGCTTTGAATCACGACGCGGAGGCCGAAGCCTACTATCGCAAAGCCCTCGATCTCGATCCGGACAACCCCCTGGCGAACCATCGCCTGGCGATCCTGGCCGATCGTCGCAGCGACTTCGCGGTCTCCGAACGGTGCTATCTCAAAGCGCTCAGCCGCGAGCCGAACAATGCCGACCTGCTGAGCGATCTCGGATACTCGTACTTCTTGCAGGGACGGACGCGAGAGAGCGAGCGGTGCCTGCAGGCGGCCGTCCGGGCCAATCCTCTGCACCAGATGGCGTTGGACAATTTGAGCCTGCTTTACGCCAAGCTGGGCGATCGCGAACGAACGTTCGAGGTGCTTAAACGTTCGCTCGGCGAGAGTGCGGCGCGCACCCGTCTCGCTCAGCTCTTCCCGCCGAACCGCGGGGCCGCGCCCGAGGATGAAACGTTCACTGCCTCTTTTGCTCCCTTCACGGCACACGAGACGGCCGAGCAGAGAAGTGCCGCGGCCGCTCAATCACACAAGATCGCCAACGCGAACGATCAGCGACCGGCGCCCCGACCGTCAGCGTGGTTCCGACCGACGCATTGCCAGCCGCCGGTCTGCCGCCGCGCAACGCCGAACCGGTCGCAGCGGCCGCGCAATCGCCTTTGGAGAAACAGTTGGCCGAGTTGATGGAGCGGGAGCGTCAACGCGCCTTGGAAGAGCGAACTCGGCGACAGACCATCCTCTTGCCCACAATTCCTGCGGCCCCGGCGGCTCCTGCCACGCAACCGGTCGTCGCGGTGCAACCGAACATTGCCCCGCAATCGCAGGCGGTCACGCACTGGAGCGATCCGCCGGCACCCGCGGCCATGCGACCCGAACCGCAATCCGCGACCGTGTCGAGCATCCCCAATGCGAGTTTCGGAGCGGTTGTCGCCCCACGTCCGATTCCGACCGATCGCGTGCCCGACGACCGCATCAACGATGCGTTCTCTGCCATCGATCGCGAAGGGACGGACGGGTCGACCGGTTCACCGTCATCCGCAGAGACCGTCACCGCGCCGCCTCGCCCCACTTCCACGCCCCTGGCAACGCCGACTGCCACCAACTCGCCCTGGGATCAGCCAACCGCTCCGTCGCGGACCGGCCTGGGTCCGGGAGAGGACGCTGTCCCGGTCGCCCCCTCGCCGCGGCGCCCCCTGCCCGTCGAGAATGCGACGTCGCCACCGTTTCCGACGGTTGCAACGCCGTCGGCGGACGGTGGATCGTCAACCGCTGCCGCGCCCCAAAATCCAGGCGCGACGGCGTCGGCTCGCACAGCGAGCGCCACGAATGGTGCAGACGAATGGGATGCGGCGCGTAGCGGCACGTCCGCCACGCCGACAACTCTGACCCCGACTCCGGATCCGAACGTGCCCTCGGCGAACGCCAACAGCCCTTCGCCCGCACGGCCTGCCGGGCCCAGCTGGACCGCCGCCAGCCTGACAGAAGAAAACCAAAGCTCGACGGCCGGAATCACGATTTCGAGCGGTTCGACGCTGCCGCGTCCGGCGGCTGCAGATCCCAAGGGCTGGGATCGCGACCCCGATCCGCCTCCTCAATGGCCAGGAACGGGCGGCCCCAATACGGCCGATCGCTCGCCGTCCGGCTCGGCCGCGACGACCAGCTCCTTCGATTGGCAAAACAAACCGTCGCCGCGGATTGTGCCGATCTCCGTGGTCCCGACTGCTCGTACGGCCGACCCGTCGCAGGCTCCGCGCACCGCCGATGCGCTTGACGATTTCGAGGCCGACCTCCAGAAAAATCGGCGAAACGTCACGCCGGGAAAGAGCACGTCCAACGCGGCAATCGCGGCGAAGCCGTCGATTCAACCTCTGCCGCGCAATCAGCAGGCGAGCGCAAACGCGGCGGCCGGCGATTCGTCGGGGGCCGCCAGCGATCCGTGGTCACTGCGAATCCAGCCTCGTCGCGATCCGCCGCCCCTTTTTGCCCCGGATGACGCGGCGAGCGCCGACAAGAAACCTGCGGCCGCGAAGCCGACGCAGTCGGCACCACCGGCAGCGGCGACGAGCTGGTCGGACCTGCCGACGTGGCAAAGCCCGGCCTCAGGAAATCCGCCCGGCGACAACGGTCCGGCAATTCATCCCGGGTCGTGACAAACGCTCAGGCGTTGACGACGCGAATCTGGTTATGCACGCGGGCGACGCCGTGCACTGACCGGACCGATTCCTGCGCCATCTGCTTGTGGAAGTACGACCCCAGCACGCCGGAGAGTACCACTTCGTTCTCACGCAGCTCGACGGCGAGCGTGCGGTCGGTGAAGTAGGGGTTCTTGGCCAGGGCGCGGTGCACCTCGACATGCAGTCGGGGACGCGAGTCGTGTGCGCGGCCCAGGTCAGGCGATTGGGCGATTTCGAGCGCGGAATTGTGTGGCATGGTGGCTTGATAGTGGGGTTGTCGATCGAACGGGCGTCGATCGAAGCCGGGCATGAATTTGAGAGGCGGGCCTGGACAGCTTTGGACCTGTGACCGAACGATCCGGCGAGGTCCCCGACGCCATTTTTATAGGTTCCGGATGGCGGGATGCAGCCGGCGGGTGATGGGAAAGTCGCTCGCTCCGGCAGAGATCTCACGACAGCGGCGGTTTCTTCGGCACAACCGACAGGACCATACGTCGCCGTGGTAGGTCGTTGGCCCCGACCGCCGGCTTAGCCCCGCAGGTCGCGGACCAGGTCGTCAACGAGACCTTTGAGGCGGGTCACTTCGCTCTCGAGCGAGTCGACCCGGCTGCGCAGCTCGGCGTTCTCATCACGGAGTTGGGAGACGGCGGCAAAGTCCGGCTGCCGCTCGGTCGTGCGCGCCGCATTGGGAGGCGACGCGGACCCCAGGGAACTCGGCCCGGCGGCACGCATCGGCGTGGACGTTTCGGTCCTACGGCCGTCATCCTCGTCGAGCCCGGCGTTCCAGGCGACCTTTTTATTCTCCGAGGGGGCGTAGAAATTGTGGTCGACCTCCACGCCGCGACGCCGCAGATCGCCGTCGGCCTGAACGAACTTTTGCTCCATCAGTCCCCGCAGCGCTTCGCGGAGGTCGTCGAGACTTTCGATGGGCACCATGCGGCTGGCCCGGGCTCGCAGGTCTCCGACGCTTTGCCGCCCGCGGAGGAGCAGCTCCGTCAATACGGCCAACTGCGGCTCGGACAGCGTAAACCGCTTCCGCATGTAGTGCCGGAAACGCTCCGTGCGACCCGTCTCGGTGTGGACCACGGCCACGAGCCCCAGTTCCCGCAGCTGGTCCAGCACCTCGAGCACGTCGTCTTCCGAGTACTCCGTCAGCGGATGGCGGTTGCTCTTCTGATTGCAACCCGACGTCAGGGCCTTGACGGTAAGCGGATAGGCCTCGGGCGTCGTGAAGGCCTTTTCCAAAAGCGTTCCCAGGACGCGGCGCTGCCCCTTGCTGAGCTCGGTGATCGGCGGGGCGTCCTGCTGCGGTTCGTCAAGCATCGATCGTCTCGGGGCATCCATGTCCGGGGCTGGAGGCGCTCGGACCTGCCTATTCGGGCCGGTCGGTCAAAAGCTCCAGCTTCGTGATGTACTGAAAGTCGGGATCCTGACGGAGCGAGTCGAAGTCGGACTCGTCGTCGATCAGCTTTCGTAGATCGGCGTTCATTCGCAGTGCTCGACCCAGCCACGACAGGGCCTGCACCTTGTCGCCGGCCAGGGAATAGTAGCAGGCGATATTGTAGAGCACGACCGGGACCTTCGGATGTGCCCGGTAGGCCTCTTCCATCGTGGTGATGGCTCGCGGCAGCTGTTCGGTCCGCTTGAAACACCAGGCCATTCCCATCAGCACGTCTAGATCGTCCGGACGTTCTTCCCGGGCATGCGTCAGGGCGACGAGCGCCTCCGCGAATCGGCCCGCACACCGCAGGGCCATGCCGCGAAGCAGATGGAACTCGAACGGCGTGGTCTCCGGGTGGGCAATGCCGGCCAGCGCCCGCAGGGCGTGGTCGGGCATTTCCAGGTCGAGATAGCCGCTGGCCGCTTGCAGCCGGCGGGCATGGTCGAGTTGGGCTTTCGACACCATCGGAAGCACCGCGGACCAAACAAGCCGATCGAGATTTGCGACCATTATACGCGCCTTCGCCTCCGCCTTACACAGGGACTGGCTTATACCGGGGCTGCGTGATCGCCGCTGATACCGGCCAGACTACAACCGCCTCCCCAGCCCGGATTCCTCGCGACCGCGCGAAACGCCTGATAACGAAGACACACCAACAGGACGATTGGATCGCCAGTTTTTGTCTCGACGGCCCTCGTGGCGGTTTTGCCCGTTCGTCGCGTGCAACAAGCGTTATGGCTCAATTCGCACGCGACGCGCCTTCTTCTTGCCGGCCCGCACGATCATCCCGCTGGTCACTGTGAGCATTTGCTTGCCGGTTTCAATCCGCGTCTTTTCGGCGCCGTTGTACAGGTAGGCGCCGCCGCCGTCGATCAGCCGAATGGCCTCGCTCGTGCTCGCGCAGAGCTTCAGGGCCTTGAGCAGCCCCAGTGCGGAGATTTGCCCGGCGGAATCGAGCTCGGCGGGAGCCAAGGACGCTTCGGGAACGTCGGTGGGCACGCCTCCCTGGCCGACTTCGCGTTCCCACTGGTCGGCTGCGGCCTGCGCCCGGCCGCGCCGTAATACTGCGCGATCACCGTGCGGCCCAAGGTGAGCTTGGCCTGTTTGGGATCCGAGGCGATTTGGGCCCGCGCCACGTCGATCGGCAGATCGGTCAGCAGCTCGAAGTACATGGGCATCACCGCGTCGGGCACCTGCATGAACTTTTTCATCATGTCGTACGGCTGTTCGCCGATGCCGATGTAATTGCCCAGGCTCTTGCCCATGCGGCGCACGCCGTCGAGGCCGACCAGGATGGGCATCATCAGAGCGATCTGCGACGGCATCTGCTGCAGCCGCTGGAGGTCGCGGGCCAGCATGAAGCTGTAAAGCTGCTCGGTGCCGCCCAGCTCGACGTCGGCCCGCACCATCACCGAGTCCCAGGCCTGCATCACCGGGTACAGACATTCGTGCAGAAAAATCGGCGACTCGGTCTGCATTCGCTTGGCGAAGTCGTCGCGCGTGAGCAGCTGTGCCACGGTCACCTTGCCGCAAAGCTCAAGCAGCTCCGCGAACGACATTTTGGCGAACCAATCGCCGTTGCGGACAACCTCTGTCTTGGACAAGTCGAGCACGCGGCCGAGCTGGGTCAGGTAGGTTTCGGCGTTGCGATCGACCTGTTCACCGGTCAGGCGGGCGCGAGTCGAATCGCGGCCGCTCGGGTCGCCGACGCGGGCCGTATAGTCGCCGATGATAATCACGGCCTGGTGGCCCAGTTCTTGAAACTGCCGCATCTTCCGCATCGGGACCGTGTGGCCCAAATGGACGTCGATGCCCGTCGGGTCGATGCCGTATTTCACGCGTAAAGGCACGCCCGTTTCGCGGCTCTGTTTCAGCCGCGCGACCAGCTCCTCCTCGGGCAAGATTTTTTCCGCCCCGCGGCGAATCACCGCCAACTGTTCGTCGACCGGTAAAAACGCAACCACGCGCAACCTTCGTTCACTGGGGCGCCGGATGTGCCGCGACTCGAGCGCGGACCCACGCTGTCCGCACGGAACTTATCAGGGGCCGCGCCCGGCTGCCAGCGTCCGCGCCTCACCCGGGTGGGTCCACCGGTCCGGTGCAGCTCGCCCGGCGCCGTTCGGCTGCTCAGGCTGCCTGCCGTTGCCAAAGAGCGAGGACCAGAAACGTGGCATTGAACATCGCGTGCGTCGTCACGCAGGCCACGTAGCTGCGCCGCAGGTGGTAGAGCACGCCCAGCACAATGGCCAAAGGCAGCAGGGGCAGCGCATCGTAGCGGCCGTGCACTGAGGCAAAAATCACGGCCGGAACGCCGATCGCCCAGGGAAGCGGCAGACGCGTTTCCAGCGATCCCTGAAAGGCGACGCGAAACAGCAGTTCTTCCGTGAGCGGGGCCGACACCACGGCCGTAAACACAACGCCCACGATCGTCCACTCGTTGCCCGCCTCTCGCAACAGGATCAAGAGCGCGTTCTGCGTGTCCGGGCTCCGCCAGCGGCTGACCAGACCCATCACCACGATCACGAAGGGCAAGCACGCCAGGAAGCCGAGCCCCCCGTAACGAACCTCGGCCAGCCAGCCGTGCCGGTCGATGCCGTAGTCGACCAGGCGATTCTTCTGTCGGGCGGGGATCACCGCCAGCAGCACCATCAGCATGGCGAAGTTGAAGAAAATCGAGACTACGATCAGGAAATTCGTCGGCTCGCGCTTGGGCGCCGGCTCGGGGCCGCCCAGAAACGGACGCAACAGGATCGGGACCAGATTGAGCAGGATGAAGGACGACGCCGCGAGCAGCACGACCCAATCGAACTGGAGCGTCCGCCGGGGGGGCTGCGGCGCTTGCAGAGTTCCGCTGGAAAACGCGCGGACAATCTCGGCCAGCACCAGGAACAGTGCCACGAGCAAAACGGTAGGAATCGGATCGGGTACGTCGGGCATGTCGGTTGGATCGGGCGTCGAATCTCGGTCGTCCGCGGACCCGCCAGACAATTGCGTCTGGAGCGAGCACTGCTGGATCTATCACTTTATCTGATGCTGGTACTTGTCGCTTGCCGGGGCTGTGGTTTCTCGACGCGCGGCGGCCCTGTATGATCGAACGGCCATGGCGGACGTGCTACGCGAAATCGTCGAACACAAGCGAAGCGAGCTGGAACGAGCCAAATCGGCCGTCCCCCCGGACGAACTCGAGCGGCGTCTGGCTGACGCCCCCGCGGTGCGAGGCTTCGCCGCCGCCCTCGCCACCCGCGGTCCCGTGGCGCTGATTGCCGAGGTCAAACGGGCCTCGCCGTCGGCCGGCGTGATTCGCGGCGACATCGATCCGGTCACCGTCGGCCAGACCTACGAGCGGTGCGGCGCGGCGTGCCTCAGCGTGCTGACAGATGAAAAGTTCTTTCAAGGCACGCTCGACGACCTAGTGCGGGTGCGACAGGCCGTGTCGGTCCCCGTGCTGCGGAAAGATTTCTTGATCGATCGCTACCAGGTGCTCGAGGCGCGAGCCGCGGGCGCCGACTGCGTGCTGTTGATCGCCGAGTGCCTCGACAATTGCCGGCTGCGAGACCTCTATTTTTACGCATCCGAATTGGGCATGGGCGCGCTCGTCGAAATCTACGACGCCGAGAATCTCGAACGCGTGCTCGAGTTGGAGCCGGCGATGGTCGGCATCAACAATCGCGACCTCCGCACGTTCGCCACCGACTTGGATCACACGCTGGAGCTAGCCCCGCGCGCCGCCGCCCAGACGATCCTCGTCAGCGAGAGCGGCATTCGCACCGGCGACGACGTGGCCCGCCTTCGCGCGGCCGGCGTGCGGGCCATTCTGGTCGGCGAGACCCTCATGCGAGCGGACAACGTCGCCGCGACGATCGCCGACTTGCTCGGCCCGGTTCCGGCCACCGGCGTTCACGCGACCGGCGTTCACTCAGCCAACGTTCCCTCCACGGGCGTGCCCACGGAGTCTCGAACCTTACGCCCCTGAACCTCAAGCCCCAGATTGATTGATGAAGGAGACTATCGCCATGTCCGTCAGCCAAGTGTCCGCCGAGCGCGTGCTCTGTATTCCCACGTTGCTGTTTCACGAACTCGGACATTTTCAGGGGTTTCTGGCCGACGCCCAGCCCTACTTCAAAACCCTCTTCGACCCCAACTATACGACCTATCGGCCGCGGGACGAGGTTGAGACGGACCCCAGCTACAAGCAGCTGATTCCCTATTGCATCTTCCGCAGTCAGGGCGAGGTGTTTCACTATAAGCGGGGCAAGGCACAGGGAGAGGCGAGGCTGCACAGCCTGCGTTCGATCGGCATTGGCGGGCACATCGCCTCCACCGACGCCGACACGGCCCGCGAGTCGTACTTGGCCGCAATGCGCCGCGAAATCGACGAGGAAGTCTTCCTCGAGTCGGCGTTCACGGAGAGCTGCGTAGGGCTGATCAACGACGATCAGACCGAGGTCGGCCGCGTGCATTTAGGCATCGTGCATCTCTTTGAGCTCGAAGCGCCCAAAGTCCGCCCACGCGAAGAGTCGATTATAGAGACAGGCTTTGCCTCACCCGCAAAGTTGACCAGCGAGCTCGAGAGTTTCGAGACCTGGTCGCAAATCTGCCTCAAACATCTCTTTTAGCCAGTCTTCCTGAAGCTCCGAAACAGACATTTTGGCAGCGCCGCCGGCACTCGAGGACCGAGCCTGCTTGGCGGCAGCCCTCGCGGCTGTCAGGGACGAATTGACCAGACAAAGGAGTGTCGTGTCATGCGGACGCCTAGTCGCACGTGGTGGATCATCGGAGGGTTTGTGCTGGCGTCAAGCTGCACGCTGGCGGCCGCCCATCAGCTGCGGGGCGCCGATCAGGAGGCGGCGGCACCGGCCGAACAGTCGGTTCCCGGCCACCTGAGCCAGGAGGAACTGGGCACGCTGATTCGGGCGATGGGCATCCAGGTAAAGCTGGATGAACGCCGCTTCGACTTCAGCTTTCCGGCCACCTACAACAAGGAGCCGTGGACCCTCTCGATGTCGGCCGTGCTCAGCGAGAACGGCAACACCGTCTGGGTCATGGCCTGGCTCGATCAGTGCCCGAAGACGGCGGCCGAGGTGCCCCGCACGGCCTTGTTGCGGCTCTTGGCCAAGAACGACACGCTGGGCAACGGTAAGTTCTTCGCTTACATCCCGGCCAACACGCGCTTCGTGCTCGAGCGCGTCGTCTCGAATGAAAACATGACGACGGCCCGCTTCCGCGAAGTGCTGCAGGATCTGGGTGCGGCCGTGGTTGAAAACTATCCGTACTGGTCGGTGGCCAACTGGACCAAGCCGGCCCAGAGCCGCGGCAACGAAAGCATGCCGCAGAGCCGGGCCAATACCTCGGAACAGCCGCCGAGCGAAACTCAGCCGACCAACGGACGCGGCGCCGGTGAGCCGACCTCGTATCGAGGCTCCAACTGATCTCGTCGCACAAGCAACGACTCGAAACGAAAAACGCCCGGATGATCCGGGCGTTTTTTTATGCGCTGGTGAAGCAGTTTCGCGCGTTAGCGGCCGCGACCTTGCGACCGACTCCACGAGAGCGCATCGCACGATACCAACCCCGGCGCGAGGGGCCGGCGAACGTTAGTTCTTCTCTTCGTCCTTGCGCTTCATCTCGTCCAGGATGATTGGATGCAGCGTTTCGTCGCGTTTATGCATCGGAGCGTAATTCCTCCGAGCCCACGTGCGGAGACGAATCTCCTCAATCGGATCGACTTCCGAGCCCCCTTCGATCGAAGGCTCGAGCAACATCGAGCTACTCATCCGTAACCCTTCCCAGTCCGAAACTTCGAGTTGGTAAAGAGCGATCCCGCCCGACAGCGGACCGCGCCAAACACGGCTTTAATATCGAATAAGTCTAGCAAAGACTGAATCGAATCCGCCACTACAAATATACGTCCCGTGGCCACTTTAAACCGGAAAAGATGGCCCTTCACCGCGACCCTCCCGGCGTGCCAAAGGGCAGCAAAAAACGGCCGATTTTGCCCGTTCGCCTGGGCGTCGCAAAATGTCGGCCCGCCGCTGGGACTTGCGACCCAAACGAGTCCTCGCCGCAAGCGTCCGTCACTCGCGCGTTTACGCACGGAGCAAAGAGGGTGAAGGCGCGGAATGCGCGGACCAGCGAATCTAGTCAAACCGTTCGGGCCGCTTCCAGACCCACCATCAGGGCGATGTCGAAACAACTCGCCGCAATCAGCCCACGGCCGCAAACGCCGAGGCGCCCGTACAACAGCGCGGGCGCCTCGTGATTCGGACGACAAAATCGATTCGCAGAACTAGCGACGAACGACCTGCGCCTCGTCGGCCGAGAAGACGGCCCAATCGCCGTTCGACGAGGTCAGCCGCTCGGGAGTCGGGGCGGGACGGTTGGCAATGCGACCGAAGAGCGGTCGCGACACGCCCGTCAAATGCCAGGTCGATCGATCCTGCAACGTGAGTGCGGGAGCATTCTGTCGCGTTCGCTCGTTCGACTTGTCCTCGAGTTCTGCGGACGGCTTCTTCAAATCCGGATTGGTGTCGGGCTTCGCTTTCTTCTTGGAAGAAGTGTCCTCGGGCGCCGCATCGTCCGGAGTCGAAATGGGCGCTTTCTTGTCAGCTCCGCGCTGCAGAATCGGCTTCTTGGTTTCGAACGGCACCTCGTCGCCCTTCCGAGCCCCGCCGGGAGGAGTCGTCGTACCTGGCTTGGTCGCGGGCTGATCGAAGTTGTCTTTGGTCTGTGTCTGAGCAGGCTTGAGGCCATCGCCCGCGCGATCGCGCGAGTAACGTCCCGTGCCGGCGTCCGGGTCCATTCCGGCAGCGGGCGGGCTGCCTCCCGCGGGCGGGTTGGTCAGCGGAGTGCGCGGCGAACGCTCGGTCGGCTTTGGCGCCGCATCGTCGTACGTAGGCGATGGGCGCGGCGTGAACCCTCCGTCAGGCTCAGGGCGCGGCTTGCCTGCGGGAGCCGGAGTCGAGGCTCCGCACCCGCTCGAAGTCCCGCAGCCACTCGAACAGCCGCAACTGGGACCGCAGGCCAGGGTACAACCCGAACCGCAGAAGCCGCCGCAGCCGGCGACTCCGCAGCCACCGCTGCAACCCCCGATACCACAGCATCCCGAGCTGCAACCAGAGGAGATCCCGCAGCACGATCCGCAGGAACTGCCACAACCACCGCCACAGGTGCTGCAGCCGCCGCAACAGGATCCCGGCCAGTAACTCGTGGACCAGGGCGAGTAATAACTGCCGTAGCTCGTGTAATACGAGCTGGGCCAGTAATTGGTGCTGTACGGGTAGTAGCCGTAGCTGTACGCGTAAGGTGCGTAGCCGACACCGTAGTTGTAATAGCCGCGATCCCACCAAGACCATTGGGCGAGAGCGGTTGAGCGACCGCCCAAACCAAAAGCGAGTCCCACCACGCCAAGAGTCAAAAATCTGCCAATCGTGCGGTTCATAGCCGGTACCTCTCGTTGTTTCTCGGGAAATCCGTTGTAACCCGGTCGAAACGGCCATGTCAATCGGGGGCGGCTTCCAAAGCCATGCCACGCCGTCCCTGACTCCTTGGGCGCTCTTGCGACGCGTGTCGATGCGTGGATGCGTGCCCGGATCGGCGGCCTTTCGAGACCTCGATCATGCGCTCCGTCCGCCCGCCCATCTGTCGCGCCGCGCACGTAGTTGAGTCGACCTTCCGCGTCGTGGCGTGTGTTTGTGCGGCCGGGCTGCTTGCGCGATGATGGCTCACGTTCAGCGACGTGCGGCCCTTTCACCCCGCCCCGCCTCCCTCCCCGACCTGAAAAGCCCCTTCCCGGAGGAACCTGCAATGAAGTTGCGATTCGCGATGATCGGTGCGGCTCTCCTTTCGCTCGCTCTGGCGCCGCCCGCGCGCTCGGCGGACGAGCCGGCGACCAAGGTCAAGGCCCTGTTTCTCACGCAGAGCAAAGGGTTCGTGCACGGCTCGGTAAATCGACGCAAAGAGACGCTCGCCCCGGCGGAAATCGCGATGACGCAACTCGGCCAGCAGACCGGCCTCTACGACCTGCATTGCACGCAGGACGGCGCCGCCGACATCACGAAGGACAATCTCAAGAACTACGACATCGTGATGTTCTACACCACAGGCGATCTGCCGATCGCGCCTGAAAACCTCGACTACTTCATCAACGACTGGCTCAAGCAAAAGGGCCACGGGTTCATGGGCTTCCACTCCGCGACCGACACCTATCACGAGAACGAAACGTACTGGCAGATGATCGGCGGTACGTTCGTCAGCCATCCATGGACGGCGAACAAGGTGGTGACCGTTGACGTCTACGACACCGAACATCCCGCGTCGCGGCCGTTCGGCAACGAGTTCACGATCAAGGACGAGATTTACCGCTACCGCCACTGGCAGCCCGACAAGGTTCACTTGTTGATGGGCCTCAATATGGAAAAGTGCATGCCGGTTCTCGACAAGGGCGGGAAGAACGCGTATTACAAGCCGCGCACCGACCCGACGTCCCCATGGGCCATGCCGCTGGCCTGGGTGAAGGACTGGGGCCAGGGTAAGGTCTTCTACACCAACCTGGGTCACAACGAAACGACCTGGACCAACAAGACGTTCCTCAAGTCGGTCGAGGGAGCGGTCCGCTGGATTCGCGGCTTGGAGAGCGGCGACGCCACTCCCAACCCCCAGGTCTCGAAGGCCGAAGAAATCAAGGCCAAGGCCGCGGCTCACGTCGGGAAAACGGCTCCGGTGCGAGCCTCCGCCGCGCGGTAAGGCCATCGGCCCTTGGGCCGCGTGAATAACGGACGCGGCGCGCGCTCATCGGCCCTCACGGCCGATCAAATGACGTGCGCCGCCATGGCCGATGACGCGCGGGCCTCAGGCTGACCCGCACAAGCCGCCGGCCGTCAGGCCGACTTGGCGCTGGGGATTTCGATCAATTTTGGGGCGGCGATTCGCTTGCCCAGCACGGCCCCGTACCGCGCAGAGTCCACGGAAATCGTGCCGCAGGAAATCGACGCACTCCGCGGGCGGCGAGAGTCGGAGATACTCGCTCACGAGCGTGCCCATCGCCCGGTCGTACTCGCACTGGCTGTGGGTGTGCACGTGGTACCGGCCGTTCATGCGACGAATGTCGCCGTTGAACTTCGGACTGATGTGATACAGCTCGTGGAAAATTGTGATCAGTTTTTCCCGGAACGAATGGTCGAGAAACCGCGGCAGATAGAAGGTGAGGATGTAGAGCATCTCACGGTCGCCGTCGTAGAGACGCTCGAGCGTCCAGGTGCGAGCGCCGCGGCGAGTCAGGAGCGAGCCGTCCTCAAACCGCATCGGCGTGAGCTTGGCCTGCAAGCCATGCGGGACGCGGCGGCGGGCTTGGGCGAACGTGATCGCCATTTCATCAATGCGGACGTGACGAAAGTCATCTAGCCGCTGCGTCACATCGTGGCACAGCGTCCGCATCGCCCGCGTGAAATCGAATCCCTTCGGCACGCACATCCTGCGCGAGATTTCCTGTTGGGTTCACGGCGTTTTTTTCCGAGCAGTGCCGTGCGCCGTCTCCCGCGGCACTTCGGCCCGAAGGCCATTCAGCTCCGGGCTCCCGTTATGACTTGGCGCGCTTGTCCGCGACCACCGGGGCCGCACGGCGGCGTCCGCCCTTCACACGATCGCGCTCGCCGGTGAATTCGATAATGGCCTTGCGACCCGCGTCACCCAGACGGACCTGAGCTAAGCGGACGACCCGGGTGTATCCGCCCGGCCGGTCGGCGAACCGCTCGGCGAGCTCGTCAAAAAGGACGCTCACCGCCTCACGATCGCGGAGGATGGAAAACGCGCGGCGACGCAGCGCCACCGAGGGAGCGACCGCCTGGTTCCACTTCTGCCACTGCTCCGATTCGCGCCACTTCTTCCACTCAGCCGTGTTTCGTTCAGCCGTGCTATGGAACTCGTGGGCCTTTCGCGAGTGTTCGGCCGCGCGGACGCCCATCGTGACCAGTTTTTCGACGTAGGGCCGCAGCTCCTTGGCCTTCGCCAACGTCGTGACAATGCGGCCCGGAACCTTGGGACCCGTCTTGTCCTCTTCGTCCACCCGCACCGAGCGGATCAACTGCGCGGCCATATTGCGAAAGAGGGCCTTGCGATGCGAGGCATTACGGCCCAGCTTGCGGCCGGCTTTTCGGTGTCGCATGGTCTATCCAATCACGCGGCAGGCGCCGCGCCTCATCTAAAGATCCTAAAGACGTCGTATCTTAGCCGCCGCCGGCCGGTTGTTTCCACGCGGCGGACGGGCGAATCGCCAAATTCCCTAGCCGACCGAGCTTTGGTGCGGCAGTTTCATTCCGAGCCGCAGGGCGATCGAGCCCAGCCGCTCGCGAACTTCCTGCAACGTGGTCTCGCCGAAGTTGCGAACTTGCAGCAGCTGGTCCTCGCTCCGCGTCACGAGATCGCGCACGGTATTGATGCCTTCGGACTCGAGACAGTTCGTCGCGCGAACCGACAGGTTGAGCTCGGCCAGGGACTGGTTGAGCTTCTCTTCCAGTTCGAGGTCGACCGGAGCGTAACCGGTCGCTTCCAGCATGCCCCGCAAGCCACCTTCCGGCGGCAGCTCGGGCCCCGGCTCGCGGTAGGAGATGAACGGGTTCAGGTGCTTCCGGAGAATTTTGGCCGACTCGACCACCGCCATGTCGGGCGAGACGGTGCCGTTGGTCCAGACTTCGAGGATCAACTTGTCGTAGTTGGTCCGCTGTCCGACGCGGGTGTCCTCAATCTTGTAGCGGACCCGCGTGACCGGCGAGTAGGCCGCATCGAGGGGGATCACGCCAACTTCCGGCTCGCGCTCGGCCTGCTCGGTGGCCGGGATGTATCCGCGGCCCGTCTTCACCGTCAACTCGATGTTGAACGGGACGTCGTCGGTCATCGTCGCGATGATCAGGTCCTTGTTGATCACCTCGGTCTGATCGTCGGTCATCACGTCGGCGCCGGTGACCACGCCCCGCTCGTGCCGCTCGATCCGCAGCGTCCTCGTGCCGGGGGTCGACATCTTGACGATCAGCGACTTCAGGTTGAGGCAGATGTCGGTGACGTCTTCGACGACGCCGGGAATCGTCGTGAACTCGTGCTGCACGCCCTGAATGCGGGCGCGGGTCACGGCGCTGCCTTCCAGGCTCGACAGCAGGATCCGGCGGAGGCTGTTGCCGATGGTGGCGCCAAATCCGCGCTCGAACGGCTCCGCGATGAAGCGGCCATAATTGGGATTCGCGCCGTCGCGCTCATTCAACATTCGGCTAGGCAGCTCTAAACCACGCCAACGAATTCGCATGTCTCTCTCCGTGCTCGATGGGTCTGGTGTGTTCTCGGCTCTTCAAACAGCGGCCGCGCGGGCCAAGTCGCGGGGCGCGTCAGTCGCGGACGTTCGCATCCAACCGGCTGTTTGAATCCGACACAAGTGAATCAACTTGGCGAATCAGTGTGGTGAATCAATGTCGTGAATTGGTGCGGCGAATCAGGACGCTTGGGCAGTCACTCGGTTCAAACGCGGCGCCGCTTGGGAGGGCGGCAGCCATTGTGCGGCAGTGGGGTGATGTCTTCGATCGCGCGGATGACGATGCCTGCCGACTGCAGGCCGGTGATCGCGCTTTCGCGGCCCGAGCCGGGGCCCTTCACGCGGACCTCGAGTTCCTTGACGCCGAATTTCGACGCCCGCTCGGCACAGGTCTCCGCCGCGCGCTGGGCGGCAAAGGGCGTGCTCTTGCGGCTTCCCTTGAAACCCGAGGTTCCGGCCGTCGCCCAGCACAGAACGTCGCCGTTGACGTCGGTGATCGTGACGATCGTGTTGTTAAACGTGGCCTTCACGTAGGCGATCGCCCGCGTAACGTTGCGTCGAACTTTCTTCCGCTTCGACTTTGACAAGAGCGCTTCTCCGAGAAAACGGACGACCCGCCGAATCGCGGCGGCGTCCTTGTTCGTCAAAATGGATTAGTGGCGCATGTCCTTGACGCCCTTCTTGCCGGCCACTGTCTTCTTCACGCCCTTGCGGGTGCGGGCATTGGTCCGCGTCCGCTGGCCCCGCACCGGCAGGCTGCGACGATGACGCGTGCCGCGATAGCAGTGGATCTCGCGCAGGCGGGCGATGTCCTGCTGCACGCTGCGGCGCAGCTGGCCTTCAATCACGATCTCTTTGTCGAGATAAGCGTTGATATGTGAGATTTCGTCTTCGGTCAGATCGATGGCTTTCCGCATCGGCTCGATGCCGAGCGAAAAACACATCTCAATCGCGCGAGCCCGACCCACTCCGTACAGATACGTGAGCGAGATGTAGATGGGCTTATTGTTCGGTAAGTCGACGCCCTGAATACGAGGCATGCTCGATGAACTCCATGCGGCTCGCGCGGAGCCGACGATTGACGGATCGCCCGGGCTGAGCCGCTGCCTGTGCTACTTAACCCTGGCGCTGCTTGTGCCGCTGATTGGCCGAGCAAATCACGTAGATGCGTCCCTTGCGGCGGACGATCTTACAGTTCTCGCAAATGCGCTTGACGCTCGAACGGACTTTCATGACAGAGCTGCCCTTCCCAACACCAGCACGATCCCGACACTCGCCCGATCCAGACGCGCCGATCCGGCTCATCCAAGGGGACCCGATTTCCGCAGCGCCGATCCCCCAATGTCTAATCTGGCTGCGCCCAACCTGAGCTGTGACGCCCCGAACCTAGCCGGCACATGGCGACAACGCGAGCGGCCCAGATTGCCCCGGGACGGAATCCGGAGATTATATGCCAGGCACAAACTTGACTACAAGTAAAGCCGCCCCGATTTCCGACGCCGCGGATTAAACGACTCCTTTGCGTCGGCCGCTCGGCAAAAATCTGCCCAAAACCCCCGCGGAATCAGGCCTCCACCGGAGCGACCGGCGGGCCTGTCAAAACGACCGGCCCGTCGGCCGTCAATGCCACCGTGTGCTCGAAATGGACGCTGGGCTGGCCGTCTTCGGTTTGGACGGTCCAATGGTCCTTTTTACTGGTCTGCGTCCGCTTCGAGCCAGCGTTGATCATCGGCTCAATTGCCAGGACCAATCCCGGCTCGAGGGTAAAATCGGCCTGTCGCAACGAACGGCTCACGTAGTTGGGCACTTGTGGATCCTCGTGCATCTCACGACCGATGCCGTGCCCGACCAGGTCCTCGACGACGCTAAAACCGGCCCGGTGGACGGCCTCGCTCATGAGGGCAGCCACCTCCGACCAGCGCTTGTGGCGACCCATCTCGGCCACCGCTAGCTCCAGAACGCTTTGACCGACGGACAGAAGACGGCTCTTGGTGTTGTCGACTGGGCCGACAGGGAAGGTCCAGGCCGAGTCGGCACACCAGCCGGCCAGGCGGCAGGCGGTGTCGATGCTGACGAGGTCGCCTGCTGCGAGCACCCGGTTTCCGGGGATGCCATGCACGACCTCGTCGTTGACCGAAACGCAGCTGGCGGCCGGGAAAGGGACTTTGCCGGGAACGCCCTTGAAGAGCGCCTCGGCCCCGGCCTGGCGAAAAACCTCTTCGATGGCCGCGTCGAGTTCGCGCGTCGCCAAGCCCGGCCGCAGGAGGCGGGCCGCGTGCTCAATGGCCCGGGCGACCACTTGCCCCGCGTCGCGCATTCGCGCAATCTCGCGGGGGCTCTTCAGGACGATCACCGGCGCCTCGCGGGCACTTAGCTATCCGAATCGAGCAAGCCGGGATAGTTCCGCATGACCAGGTGGCTGTCGATCTTCTGCACCAGGTCGAGCGCCACCGAGACAACGATCAGCAGTCCCGTGCCTCCGTAGAAGCTGGCGACCATGGGCGGAATATCCATCCAGTGGGCGATCAGCGTCGGAATGACGGCGACCATCGCGAGGAAGGCGGCACCCAAGTACGTGATGCGGGTCATCACCTGCTCGAGGAACTGCGCCGTTCGCGCGCCCGGTCGATACCCGGGAATGAAGCTGCCGTAGTCTTTGAGGTTTTCGGAAATATCCTTCGGGTTGAACGTGACGGCCACCCAGAAGTAGCAGAACAAGTAGATCAGCAGGATATAGCAGGTGTTGTAGATGTAGCCGCGGCCGTAATTGAACGCGTCGGCCAGCCCGGACGTGACCGGATACAACCAGCTTTCTGGTTTCACCATCACATTGATTTGCCGGAAGACGAACATCGGGAAGACCAGGATGCTGGAGGCGAACACGATCGGCATGACGCCCGCCTGGTTGACCCGCAAGGGCAGCGACTGCCGCTGGCCGCCCATCACGCGGCGGCCGCGGACGTGCTTGGCGCTTTGGATCGGTATGCGGCGCTGCCCCTCGGTAATCGCCACTACCCAGATGACGACCACCACGAACATCACGGCCAGCAGGATAAAGCGGTCGATGCCGCTTTCCGTGCCCAGGCGGATGCCGTGCTCGAAAGCCGGACGCAACAACTGCACGCCCGCGTCGGGCATTCGCGCAATGATGCCCGCCATAATCAGCAAGCTGATCCCGTTGCCAATGCCGTAGGCGTCGATCTGTTCGCCGATCCACATGAGAAAGACGGCACCGGCAGTCATTGTCAACGTGGCGGCCAGTTGATGGAACCACGTGTCATATTCGGGCAAGATGATATGCCCCATGCCTCCCATCCCGGCCCGAATCCAGACGTAGCTCTGGATGACGCAGACCAGCACCGTTGCATAGCGCGTATATTCGTTGATCTTGCGCTGGCCCGCTTCGCCCTCCTTCTGTAGTGCTTCGAGCGGAGGATAAACCGTGCCCAAGAGCTGGAAGATGATGGAGGCCGTGATGTACGGCGGCAATTCCCAGACCGAAGATCGAGTTGAGCTGGGAGGCCGAGAACAGCGAGATGGTCTGCATGAACGTGTCGAGACCGCCCGGCTGATTCTCCGCGTCCTTGCGCTGCTCCAAAAGGGCGCGCTGGTCGATGAACGGCAGATAGACGTGATACCCCAGCCGGTAGACGGCCAGGAGAATCAGCGTCAGCAGGATCTTCCGCCGCAGCTCGGGAATACGGAAGACGAGAATGATCTTTCGAAGCATGACAGCACAATCCCTTTCGCGGCTCGCGAGGGCCATCCTGCGCTAGCCGGGCACGCCAAGCCGCTTCACGGAGCCGCCTTGCTTCGTGATTTTTTCCTCGGCCGACTTGCTGAACCGGTGGGCCTCGACCGACAGCTTTTTGGTCAGGTCCCCGTTGCCGAGGATTTTAATCTCGTCGAAGGCACCCTTGGCAAGGCCTTTTTCCAAAAGCGTCTGCGGATTGACCGTGGCACCACTCTCAAAAGCCTCGTTTAGGGCACTCACGTTGACCACCACCACGCTCGGCGCAAACTGCCGATTATTGAAGCCGCGCTTGGCAATGCGGCGGGCCAAGGGGGTCTGGCCGCCTGTGTAGCCCAGCCGATTTGTGGTGCCCGAGCGGCTGTACCAACCCTTGTGTCCGCGGGTCGAGGTCTTGCCGTGGCCGGAGCCCGGTCCGCGACCGATCCGCTTACGAGACTTGTTCTTACGAATTCCCTGATGGACGTCGTTGATCATCATGATACGGACACTCCCCGCAGACGGGCCACTTCCTCGCGCGTTCGCAGTTGCTGGAGGCCGTCAAATGTCGCTTTGATCAAATTGATGGGATTGGTCGATCCGAAGGACTTGGTGAGGATGTCGGTGATGCCCACCGACTCCACGACGGATCGCACCGCTTCACCCGCCTTGATGCCCGTTCCCGGCAAGGCCGGAATCAGGAGGACGCGGGCCGTGCCGAAATGGCCCCACACCTGGTGCGGCAGCGTATTGTCGTGCAAAGGGACACTGATCATCCGGCGATTGGCGACCTTGGCCGCCTTTTCGACCGCCATCGGCACTTCGATCGCTTTGCCGTAGCCCCAGCCGACGCGGCCGTTCTTGTCGCCCACGACCACCAGGGCCGTGAAGCTGAAGCGGCGGCCACCCTTGACGACGCAGGCGCAGCGTCGAATCTGGATTACCTTTTCCGGACTGTCGTTACGAAAGTCACTCGACACGCGTCACGCTCCCGTCCTCGCTAAAACTCCAGGCCGCCCTGGCGGGCCGCCTCGGCGAGCGCTTGCACGCGCCCATGGTATTTGTATGGTCCGCGGTCGAGAACGACCTGCTTGATTCCCTGCTCGACGGCCCGTGCCGCCAGCGCCTGCCCGACCTTGGCCGCTGCCGCCTTGTTGCCGGCGTACTTGCCCGCGCCAAAGAGGGCCTTCTCCGCCGTGCTGGCCGACACGAGCGTCCGCCCCGTCGTGTCGTCGATGATCTGGGCGTACATGTGCCGATTGCTGCGGAAGACCGACAGCCTGGGCCGCAGCGTCCGCGACGCTTTGATCCGGTTGCGGACGCGAAACGTGCGTCGGACGCGCCGGTTTGCCAAATTTGCTTGAAGTGTCATGGCTGGTCAACTTCCCAAAATCGCCGTAAGCCTGTCGCCGCCGGTTTCTAAAATCGCTCGCGTCACGGACTAGCCGGCGCCGCTGCCGGCGAAGGCCTTGCCCGCCTTCCGCTTGACGACTTCGTTCTGGTAACGGATTCCCTTGCCTTTGTAAGGCTCGGGCGGCCGCACCGCGCGAACCTCGGCCGCGAACTGCCCGACCAACTGCTTGTCGGCGCTCTTGGCGACGACATGCGTATTGTCCGGACACTCGACCACCACGCCCGTCGGGATCGGCATCTTGACCGTGTTCGCATAACCGACCTGCAGGTTGAGGGTCTTGCCCGCAACCGTGGCCGTGTAACCGACCCCCTGGACTTCCAGGCGCTTCTCGAAATAAGTCTGCACGCCCGCGACCATGTTGTTGAGCAGGCTGCGAGTCAGGCCGTGCAGGGCGCGGTTCTGCCGTTGATCGTCGGGGCGTGCGACGGTGAGGTGCCGCGAACCCGCGTCGAAGGCGATCTTCATCGCGGAATGCGGCGTGAGTTTCAGCTCGCCGTTCTTGCCTTTGATCGAAACGGTGCCGGCGGCGATTTTGACTTCGACGCCGTTGGGCACGACGATGGGTTTTCGGCCGATTCTGGACATGATCGCAACTCGAATCTGTCTGAGGTCGGGGCGGCTCTACCAGAGCGTGCACAGCACTTCGCCGCCGACTCCCTTTTGTTTGGCTTCGCGGTTACTCATCACGCCGTGGCTGGTGGAGACAATACTGATCCCCAGCCCCTGCAGCACCCTGGGCATCTGGTCGACGCGGGCAAACACGCGCCGGCCCGGCGAGCTGACGCGACGCAAATGCTGGATCACGCGCTCGCCGTTGGGACCGTACTTGAGTTGGATCCGCAGCGTGTTCTGCGGCTTGGCTTCCACCACTTCGTAGTCCCAGATGTAGCCCTCTCGCTTCAGCACCGCGGCGATGTTCGCCTTGATCTTCGACGAGGGCATCTCGACGTGCGACCGCTCGACCCGCACGGCGTTGCGGACCCGCGTCAGCATGTCGGCAATCGGATCGGTCATCACGGCTACCAACTCGCTTTCTTGGCCCCGGGAATTACCCCCTCGTGGCACAACTTGCGGAAGCAAATCCGGCAGAGTTTGAACTTGCGGTAGACGGCGCGAGGCCGACCGCACAACGCGCAGCGATGTTCCAGCCGTGAGCTGAACTTCGGCTTGCGATTGGCTTTTTCGATCTTGGCTTTACTGGCCATAGGGAACCTTTGCTCTGCGTTTTTACCTGAACGGCCTGCGCCGTTCGGGCCCGTCCTGCGGGATCAGGCCGTCGCACCTTCCACTCGCAGCGGCAGACCCAGCTCGCGCAGAAGCGCGCGGGCGTCGTCGTCGTTGCCGGCCGTCGTCACGACCGTGATGTTCATACCCTGAACGTTGTGAACCTTGTCGGCGTTGATCTCGGGAAACACCAGCTGTTCGTTCAGCCCCATGCTGTAGTTGCCGCGGCCGTCGAACGACTTGGGGTTGAGCCCCCGGAAGTCGCGAACTCGCGGCAAAGCCAGCGTGATCAGCCGGTCGAGAAACTCATACATCATGCGGCCGCGGAGCGTGACGCGGCAGCCGATCTCCATCCCTTCCCGCAGCCGAAAGGCCGATACCGACTTGCGGGCGCGGGTCTTTTGCGGCGCTGCCCGGTGATTTGGGCCAGGTGCTCCATCGCCTCATCCAGGTGCTTGCGGTCCTCGCGGGCTTTGCCGACGCCCATGCTGACCACGATCTTCACCAGCCGGGGAATGGCGTGCACGTTGTCCCGCTTGAGCTTGGTCTTGAGCTCGGGGATCACTTTTTCGCGGTATTGGGCCTGCAGCCTGGACATGATTCAGCTTCGATTATTTGCAGTGAAAGTGCGAACTCTGGAATCCAACACCGGTCACGTGGCCGCCGCGCGTTGCGCAGCCTTCGAGCGGCCGACGACGCCCAGCGCCGCGCCGCACGACTTGCAGAAGCGCTCTTTCCCGCCGTCGGCCTGTCGGCGGAAGCCGACGCGAACACCCTTGTTGCACGAACCACAGAAGTACATGACCTTGGAGGCGTCGATCGGCGTCTCGAGGTTCAGCCGTCCGCCTTGCGGACTCTTCGGATGGCCGCGCTTCACGTGCTTGAAGACGCGATTGATCCCTTCGACGAGCAGCAGCTTGCCCCCGTCCAGCACCTGAGTGACGCGGTGCGGAGTTCGGCTGGCCTGGTCGCCGCCGATTACCACCACCATGTCGCCACGCTTGATTTTCATGACTGTACTCTCGGCGGATCCCCGCCACGCTGATCCCACTTCGGGCCGACCTTGGACGTTAAATGACCTCGCTGGCCAGGCTCAGAATCTTGGTGAACTTGCGATCGCGCAACTCGCGGGCCACCGCGCCGAAGATACGCGTGCCGCGGGGGTTGCCTTCGTCGTCGATCAGCACGACCGCGTTGCGGTCGAACCGCACGTAGCTGCCGTCCTGTCGGCGGGTCGAGAACCGCACGCGGACGATCACGCCCTTGGCGACCGTCCCCTTTTTGACAGTAGCGCTCGGGATCGACTTCTGCACGGCAACGACCACAACGTCGCCCAGCCCGGCCGTCCGCCGCTTGGAACCGCCCAGCACCTTGATGCACCGGGCGGTTTTGGCACCGGTGTTATCGGCGATGTCGACAATGGTTTGCATCTGGATCATGGCTAGGGAACCTCATCGACCGAAGGCGCTTGCGATCCGGCCTTGACGATCCGCACCAGATTCCAGCGCTTGGTTTTCGACAGGGGACGCGTCTCGATAATCTCGACGGTGTCCCCCTCCTTGGCGGAGTTTTCCTCGTCGTGGACGTGGCAAATGGTCCGGCTTCGCACGATCTTGCCGTACTTCGGATGCCGGTACAGCCGCTCGATCTCGACGCGCCGCGTTTTATTTCGCTTGTCGCTGGTGACTAAACCCGTCAACCGCTTCTTCATCGCCTCGCCTCAAACCGGTCGTTCATTGGTCGCTCGTTCAATTTGTCGTGTGGGGCTATGCCTTCTTCGTCTTCTTCGCCGCGTCCGCGGCCCGTTCGTGCTGGATCGTGTAAATCCGGGCGATCTCGCGACGCAGCTTGAGGAGATTGCTCGGCGCGTCCAACTTCTCGGTAGCGGCCTGGAACCGCAACCGGAACAGCTCCTTCTTTGCCTCGGTCAGCGAAAACTCCAGCTGATCGGAGCTCATTTCGCGGAGGTGGGTCGCCTTGGTCATCGCATCATCCTTCGTCGCCTGCCTTCGTCGCACTGTCTCTGGCTACCGGCCTTCGTCAGATCGTTCGGGCCCGCCCCATCAACCGTACGCGGACGGGCAGCTTGTAGGCCACCCGCGCGAAACATTCGCGGGCCGTGTCCTGGTGGACGCCGCCCAGCTCGAACATCACGGTTCCCGGCTTGACGACCGCGACCCAATGATCGGGCTCGCCTTTGCCGTGACCCATTCGCGTTTCCAGAGGGCGTGCCGTCACCGACTTTTGCGGGAAGATACGGATGTAGAGCTTCCCTTCACCGCGAATGTATTGGTTCGCGGCCACTCGGCAGGCTTCGATGGTATTCGCCGAAATGTGTCCCGCGTCGAGCGACTGCAATCCGAAGTCGCCGAAGGACACCTTGTTGCCACGGACGGCGTTACCTCTTATACGCCCTCTTTGGCTTTTGCGGTACTTGACCCGCTTTGGCATGAGTGCCATCGCCGGACTCCTCAGTTGCGTAATCACCCAAATCGATCCACACCTTGACGCCAATCGACCCGACGGAGGTCTTCGACACGGCAAAGCCGTAGTCGATGTGTCTCTGCAGCGTCGACAGGGGGATCGAACCTCGACTTGCCTTTTCTTGACGCGACATTTCCGCGCCGCCCAGCCGGCCCGACAGCTCGAGCTTCACTCCGAACGCGCCGGCATCCATCACCTGGTCCAGCGTGCGCTTCAAGGTCCGCCGGAAACTACCTCGCTTCATCAGCTGCTGGGCAACGTCCTCGGCCACCAGGACCGCGCTGCGGTGCGGATTGTTGATTTCGATGATCTTCAGCTCCATCCGCCGGCCGGTCAGGTCCTCGAGCTCGGCCTTCAACCGGTCGACTTCCTGCCCTTTGCGGCCGATGATGATGCCCGGCCG
Source organism: uncultured Planctomycetaceae bacterium (assembly GCA_963800135.1). Classification (GTDB taxonomy): domain Bacteria; phylum Planctomycetota; class Planctomycetia; order Planctomycetales; family Planctomycetaceae; genus DASPSM01. The sequence continues at coordinate 512,481 of CAWCZR010000006.1, forward strand.
GGCTGTATACAGATGCACGACGACCTGATCACGGGTCCGCTCGATCTCGATCTTCGGAATGCCCGCGAACTGATACTTCGTCTTCACGAAGTTGCGGATCTTGTAGTCCTCGATCAACAGATCGCCGAAGTCTTTCTTGCCGGCATACCAGCGGCTGCGCCACGGCTCGACAATGCCGACGCGGTAGCCGGTTGGATTGATCTTTTGTCCCATAAATTTCGTCTCGCGGACCGGTTCGGTCTTTGGTGTTTGCTGTCAGGCCAGTTCGGGCACGTCGATCACGACGCGGATGTGAGCGAAACGGCGACGGATGACGTTGGCCATGCCCCGCGACCGGGGCAGCATCCGCTTGAACATCGGGCCGCCATCGACGCAGGCTTCGACGATCTTCAAACTGTCCACGTTGCGGGCCCCGCGATCCTCGCAGTTGGCAATCGCGCTCTTGAGCACCTTCTCCAACATCCGCGCGCCGCGATTGGGCTCGTACTTGAGCAAGAGCAGACCGTCCCCCGCAGGCTGATTCCGGATCAGGTCGGCAAAGGGACGCACCTTCGTCGCCGCAATGCGTGCGAAGCGGTGCTTGGCCATGATGCGGGCCATCGGTGATTCTCCTCTTTCTCCGGCTCTTCTTGTTTGCGCTGGCTCGTTATTTACGCGGCTGCTTCTAGACCGGGGCTACTTCTTACCCTTGGCCCCGTGGCCGCGGAACGTACGGGAGGGGGCGAACTCTCCCAGCTTGTGTCCGACCATTTCTTCGGTCACGTAAACGCTGATGTGCTTGCGACCGTCGTGGACCAGAAACGTATGGCCCACGAACTCGGGCGACACCGTCGAGCGGCGCGCCCAGGTCTTGATCGGCTCTTTCTTGGCCGACATCGTGAGCCGCTCCACCTTCTTGAGGAGCTTTTCGTCGACGAACGGACCTTTTTTGAGTGAACGTCCCATAACTTTTCCTGGCGGTGGTTTTCCCGGCGCTGGTCTGGCGTCAGATTTTCAATTGGCCGTAACGGCGCGACTTGCGACGGCGAATAATGGCTTTGGACGACGGCTTGCGGCGTTTGCGAGTGCGCCCCCCCTTGGAGAGCACGCCGGTCGGGCTGCACGGATGACGTCCGCCCGAACTCCGGCCTTCGCCGCCGCCCATCGGGTGAGCGACCGGGTTCATGGCGACGCCGCGGACATGAGGCCGCCGCCCCATCCACCGCTTGCGTCCGGCCTTGCCGATCGAAACGTTGATATGGTCGGAATTGCCGATCACGCCCACGGTCGCGCGGCACGCGCTGGGGAGTCGCCGAACTTCACCGGACGGCAGCGTGATCTGGGCCCACTTCCCTTCGCGGGCGTTCATCACCGCGTGCACGCCGGCCGTACGGCATAGCTGGCCGCCGCTTCCCGGCTGCATTTCGATGCAGTGAACCTGCGTGCCCGGCGGAATCTTTTCCAGCGGCATCGCGTTGCCGACGTTGGGCTCAACTGCCAGTCCGCTCTCGACCTTGTCGCCGACCTTCAGCCCCTCGGGGGCGAGGATGTAGCGCTTCTCGCCGTCGGCATAATGCAACAAGGCGATGCGGGCCGAGCGATTGGGATCGTATTCGATGAAGGCCACCTTCGCGGGGACGCCGTCCTTGTCCCGGTCGAAGTCGATCATCCGGTAAATCTTCTTGTGCCCGCCGCCGCGGTGCCGGGCCGTAATGCGACCCTGGAAGTTGCGGCCGCCCTTCTTCTTCATCCGGAACGAGAGGAGCTTTTCCGGCTCCTTTTTCGGATCGGTGATCTCCGAAAAATCACTCACCGAGCCCGCGCGGCGTCCGGGAGAGGTCGGCTTGTATTTTCGTATGCCCATCGGAACAGTCCTGACGATTCAACGGGGAGCGAACTCGCCCAGAAGTTGCGCCTGCCAAGAATCCTTAGAAGAACACGATCCGATCCTCGGGATTCAGCTCGACGATGGCCTTCTTCCACGAAGAGGTGTGGCCCGCCTTGAGACGGTGGCGTCGAATTTTCCCCTTGCGATTCTGCGTACGAACCTTGAGGACGCGAACGCTCCACAACTCCTCGACGGCCTGTTTGATCTCGGTTTTGGTCGCCATCGGGGCGACGCTGAACGTGTAGGCGTTGTGCCGTTCGGAAATGTGCGTTCCCTTTTCCGTCACCAGGGGGTGCAACACCACCTGGTACGGTTCCAACTTGATCTTGGGAGCAGTTGCCTCGGCCATGATTGGTTATCCTTTTGCCGCGGCCGGCTTCTTGGAGCCCTTCCGCAGCCGATCGAGGGCGCCCCGCGTCAAAATCAATTGCCGCTGGTGCAACAGATCGTACGCGTTGAGATCGTCGCAGCTGGAGATCTGCAGCGTCGGAATATTGCGACCCGAGCGCCACACCTTGCCGTCGTGCGCTTCGATCGCCAGCAGGCAACTCGTCTTCGAGAGCCCCAGCGACTTCAGCATGCCGGCGATCGCCTTGGTCTTGGGCTCGGCGATCGAGAGCTCGTTGAGCAGCGTCACCTGCTCGTCGATGAACTTGCTCAACAGCGCCATCCGGGTCGCCAGTCGCACTGCCTTCTTGGGAAGGCGATAGCTGTAATCGATCGGGTAGCGAGCGTGGGCGCGACCGCCGCCGCGACGTGTGCCCGTCCGCAGCGTTCCCGCGCGAGCCCGGCCTGTCCCCTTCTGCCGATAAAGCTTTTTGGTGCTGCCTTCGGTTTGGGCGCGGTTGCGGTTTTGCACGGTGCCGACGCGACGGTTGGCTTCGTACATGACCACCACGTCGTGCAGCAGCTGTTTATTGATGCCGGGCGCCAGTTCGTTGGCGTCGAAATTGACGCTGCCGACCGACTGACCGGTCTTATCGCGAACTGCGACGGTGATTTTGGATTTCTCTTCGGCCATGACTCTGGTCCACCAGTCAGCGACTACTTCGTCGGTTGTTCTTTCTTCCCGTGCTTCTTGGTCGGCCGGATCACGACCCAGCCGCCGGTCGGACCGGGAACCGATCCTTCCACCAGCAGCATGTTCGTTTCTGCGTCGACCTTAAACACCGAAATGTTCCGCATGGTGACCCGTTCGCCGCCGTAACGGCCCGGCATCCGCTTGCCCTTAACGACGTGCGACGGGTCGGCACTGGCCCCGATCGAGCCGCCGTGGCGGTGCATTCGTTTGACGCCGTGAGTGGCACCCTGCCCCTGAAAGTTGTGCCGCTTCATCACGCCGGTGTGTCCACGCCCCTTGGTCAGGCCGATCAGGTCGACCCGCTTGACCTCGCTCAAAATCGACAGCTTGACTTCGCCGCCGACCTCAAGCCCGTGCTCGTCCCCCTCGGTGCGGAACTCGCGGATGTAACGCTTGGGCTCGCAGTTGGCCTTGGCGACGGCCGGCTGGCCGAGCGAGACCCGCCGCTTCTGGCGGCGCCCCTCCAGGTTGGCGACCTGTCCGCGTTCGGCACGGCTGGCCTGCTTACGCTTCTTGTCGACGAAGCCCAGCTGCACCGCCTCGTAGCCGTCGCGTTCCTTGGTCCGCACCGCCAGCACAGTGCACGGGCCGGCCTCAATGACGGTCACCGCGTGGAGGTTTCCCTCCGCGTCGTACACCTGCGTCATGCCGACTTTGCGGCCCAGTATTCCCATTCGCATGGCGGAAACGTCCCAACGATGCGATTCGATTCGCAAGTTCCATCGACTTGGCGACGAGCAAAGTCGACAAGCCGAAACTGTGATTCGTTAACTGTGTTCTACAACTGCAGTGTGGCGGCACGGGCGGCGAGGCACACGCGCGACTGCACTGGTGAATTTTCGCGGCAGAGCCGAGAGGCTGCCGATGTGAATCCTGCTCGGGGACAGGGGACGAGCACCGCAATCGATCGCGCTTGCCAGAGTCCACTTTTGCCAAGCGACTCAGCCAGCGGGCACGCTTCAAGCGGCCCGACGATTTGCAGTTCGACGTCAGTTTTGACGAAAGGCCCGCGCCTCAGAATGCGGCGCGGCAATCATCATTCAGACGTTCGACGTTGTTCGTCCTCAACCTCCCCCCGCCGACGCTTTGATTTTGATGTCGACGCCCGCAGGCAGCGACAGCTTGTTCAACGCGTCGATAGTCTTTCCCGTCGGCTGGATGATGTCAATCAATCGTTTGTGGGTGCGAATCTCGAACTGCTCACGGGATTTCTTGTCGATGTGCGGACTGCGCAGCACCGTGTACCGTTCGATGCGAGTAGGCAGGGGAATCGGACCGTGCACGACAGCACCCGTCCTCTTCGCCGTGTCGACAATTTCCGATGCCGACTGATCGAGAACGGAATGGTCGTACGCCTCCATCCGAATCCGAATCCGTTCTTGGCTCCCGCCCGCCACTCAAAGTCTCCCCAGCAAAAGATTTACGTCAACTTCGCCCATGGTCCCGCAATGCGGGAAACCCGTGATAGTAGTGAGGCTTGTGTTCTTTGTCAAGAAACTGCAACGCAGATTGTCAGCGGAAATCTGGGGCTCGATTTTCGCTGCGCTCACGCGCGCCTCCAACGTCATCACCCCAGCCCGACTGTACCGAAAAAGGGCTTTGTACGAAACGATCGGACCGCTTGCGGGGCTTCACTCGCTGCCTCGCCGCGGCTCGTTTTGGTTTGTTGGGGGATCTGTTAGGATTTTGGGGCGACGAACGGGATTCGCTCGCGGGGGGAGTGCGTTGCTCGATCAATATGCCGAACGCTGGGCACTCGTCACCGGCGCGTCATCAGGGATCGGTGCCGAATTCGCCCGCTTGCTCGCAGCCCGCGGCATGCATCTGGTGCTGGCTGCTCGCCGGACCGATCGCCTCAACGAGCTGGCCGCCGAATTGCATGCCCGGCATCGTTCAAACTGCGAAGTCATCTCCAGCGACCTGTCGGACCCGCGCGAGCCGGCTGCTCTGTTCGACCAGGTGGCCCAACGGGGCATCACGATCGAGCTGCTCATCAATAACGCCGGATTTGCCGTCGTCGGCGAAGTTGAAAAGACCGACAGCGAGCGAATCGAGCAGATGCTGCGGCTCAATGTGATGACGGTTACCGACCTCACCTACCGCTTCCTGCCCGGAATGCTGGCCCGCGGCCACGGCGCCATCTTGAACGTCTCGTCGGTCGCCGCGTTTCAGCCGGTCGCCTATATGGCCGCTTACGCTGCCAGCAAGAGCTACATTTTGAACTTTACGGAGGCCCTCTGGGCCGAGGTCCGCGGACGGGGTGTGAGCCTGATGGCCGTGTGCCCCGGCACGACGCGGACCGAACTCTTCGACGTCGCCGGCGTGCCCGGCTGGCTCAAGCGGCGCCCCTCTCATTCCGCCGAAAAAGTGGCCAAGGGCGCGCTGCGTGCCTTGGAAAAACGCAAACAGTGTTACATCCCGGGGTGGCGGAACTATCTCGTGACCATGCTGGTGCGAATGGCCCCGCGGAGCGTCGTCGTCAAGGAATCGATGAGGTACTTCCGACCCGGCCGCGGCAGCTCCCAGTCCGACCCCGAAATCATTCAGACCGCGCCGCGCGACGGTATTCGCTGACGGGGGCGTTTGCTGAACTTGTCGCCGTCTAATCCTGCCTTCACCAATCTGCTTTTCTCTGGCCAATCTGCTTTGAGGTATCACGATCATGAAGTTCAAGGGGCGAAACGCGCTGGTCACCGGGGCCTCTCGGGGCATCGGCCGCGCTTGTGCCGTCGAGCTGGCCCGCGAAGGGGCCAACGTGGCGATCAACTTCCGCGCGCACCCCGAAGAGGCCGAAGAGGTCGCTCGCGAAATTCGCGCAGCCGGGGCCAAGGCCCTGTTGGTGCAGGCCGACGTCGCCGATCAAAAAGCCGTCGAGCAAATGGTGGCCCGCACGGCGAGCGAGTTTGGCAGCCTGGATTTGTTCGTGTCCAACGCCGCCTACAGCGATCGCGAGCTGATGCTCAACGCCAACATGGACGGCTTTCGCCGCACGATCGACGTCTCGATGTGGGGCGCGTTTTACGGCGTCCGCGCGAGCGCGCAACAGATGGTGAAACAGGGACGCGGCGGCTCGATCGTCGTGGTCAGCTCGCCCCACGCGGTGATCGCCATCCCCACCGCCATGGCCTACAACATGGCCAAAGCGGCCATCGACCACATGGCCCGCACCGCGGCCATCGAGCTGGTGGGCGACCGCATCCGCGTCAACATCGTGCATCCCGGGTGGATCGACACGCCGGGCGAGCGCAAGTTTTTCACCGACGAGCAGATGGCCGTCGGCGGCCAGAATCTCCCCTGGAAACGGCTCGGCCGCCCCGAAGAGATCGCCAAGGCCGTCACCTACGTCCTTAGCGACGATGCGGAATACATGACCGGCGCCACGCTCTCAATCGACGGCGGCGTGAGCCTGCCCTGGTGGTCGAACCGGGCCGAAGGCGCGATCTGACGCAGGGCGGGCCAGGGCCCGCTTCGGGCCGACGGCCCACCGTCTTCGAAAACGCGGAACGCTGTACTGGCGGCGGAGTCAGCCGCTCGCGTTGGGGCTATAACCGCACGCGTCGAACGGAATCCTGCGGATTCGCTCCGAGTGGAACCAGCGAACGATCTCGTCGTGGGAAGAGCTCGGCAGTTCCCAGAACGCATTGCACAGCTTGTTCTGACGAAGACAATCCGCGTTCGACTCGAAATATGCCAAGACGGCTGCGGGCACCTTTTCGATTTGCTCAAGGTGCGGTGCCACCTTGAGCCCCATTCTTGCGATCGCGCACATCCAACCATCGAGTTTTTCAAACGCGCCGCATTCAATCGCGTCGGCAATGACCGCGAAGAGGAAACCCCGCAACGCTTCCTTCCTCGCGGGCGGCCAGGAGTTGGGATCACACGATCCGATGGCGCGCCCGGTCACTTCGATATCCGGCATCGCGGCATCGTCCGTCGCCGAAAGCTCCAAAATCCGCGGCAGAAAATAAGGATAATCCTCGGCGCCTCCGACGGTCAGAAATGCCGAAAACGCATAGGACGACACGTCCTCAGCGCGGATCTCGCGGAGCCGCGTCGCCAAAAGCGTGTCGACGTGTTTGCCCTCGATGCAACACGGACATCCCTCGATGACGCGCGGCTTCGGGACATCCGCAAACACGGCGTAGATCTGCTCAATCGATTGCGCTAGTGCCTTCATGATTCTGCGATCAACCGCCCGACGTGCTCGCGGCGACGGGTTACGTTTGGCTCTTGGCGGCCGTCGATCGCGACAAGAGGTCAGTCGTCTCCGCGGCATAGCGACCCCAAGCGGCGGCAACCAACAGCAGGTTCAGCACAACCGCGGCCGACACGTAACCCAATCCGCCCGAGCCGACCGCGTACGCGTGCAAGCCGACTTCCGTCGGCATGTTTGTTCCTTGCAGCCAGCCGTTCACCATCGGCAGGACAAAGTTGACGCCGTACCACGAGAACAGAATCGCGGAGAAGCAGAGCACGCCGCCCACGTTGGTGCCGAAGGTGCCGACCCAGCCGGCGTAGCGGCCGTGCAGCACGACGAGGTACGCCAACAGCGAGATCAGCGCCCAGACTTCTTTCGGATCCCAATCCCAGAAGCGACCCCACGACACGTCGGCCCACAATCCGCCCAAGATCGTGCCGGCCGCCAAGAGCAACACGGCCACTTGCTGGGCCTTGTACGTGTAGCTCGCCAGCGTGGCGACTTCTTTAGGCGGCCGCGTGGTGGCCGACGCCAGATGCTCGTCGCCCGTGCCGAAATCCTCGAAGCCGGCCTTGATCGTGCGCGTCAGCATGGCGGGTTTGAGCGCCTCGCCGGCCTTCTTGAGTCGCGCGGCCAGTGAAGGTTCGCCACCGCGGTAATGGGCGTCGAGATCAAAGATCGGGCCGCCGTTGTGCGCGGGGCCTGCACCAGTGGCCGCGAGAGCCACCGACGAGGTCTGTCCCGGCACACGGTACTTTCCGAAGAGGTAATAGAGCATGGCCAGGTTGCCCAGGCCCCAGGCCAGTCCCCCGGCCCCATAGCTCGAGACGATCGTCAGGACGTGGATCGCCAGCCAGTAGTTGTTGCGCAGCACGGCCGTGATCGAGCCGATCCGCGGATTGAAGATGTCAGGGCTGGTCATGCCGACGAAGTGGGCCAGCATCATGCCGAAGCAGGCGACGGGCAGCGCGCCCATCAGGAAGTAGCGGCGCTGATACGTCTGCTGCCACAGCTCGCCCCGGTTGCGAGCCGCTTCCGGAATGAGGGTGAACGGGGTCAAAAGCACGGCGATCGCCGCCCGTGAGCCGAACCAGGCACACCCGCAGACGACGGCGATGCCCACCAGCCACGTCCCCACCGACGAAAGGGCGACGGCCTTACCGAAGATCGGCGGCGTGAGCTTGATGATCCGAAACGACGTATCGCTGCGGGTAAGAAACCAAACCACGCCGGCGAAGGCGCTCAGCCGCACGAGTGAAGCGACGCACTGCACGGGGACCAACACGCGGCTGAAGATCTTGCCGGCGTCTTCGAGCTTCGGCCGATCCAGCTCCAGACGCGGCGGCACGGACGAGTCGTTTTCGCGGCGACGGATCGGCATTCCGGACAGTCGCCAGGCCCAGCTCAGTCCGGGCCAGGTCAGCGGCAGCAGGGTGAACCAAAAACCGAGCACCGAGACGACGAACGACGCCCAGATCACCGTCTCGTACATATTGGTGACGGGTGGCCGGCCGGCGATGGCAACCCGCAGCGAAAAGCCCCAAGCCGCGTACAGAATGGCGGCTGCCGTGATCGCCAGACCGCAGGCATAAACGAGCCGCGACGATTTGGCCATTCCCGCAACGACCATCACACACAGCGCGATCAGAAAGACGACCCACGCCTGGCGGAACGGCTGATACTTGTTGTAGAGAATCTCCGTGTCGAGCGAGCCGGCGGCCGGGTACGCGGAGAACTCCATCTGTGGCTCGAACAGCGGCAGCGGCTCGTAGCGGCTCCAGATGATGTCGTTGAGTTTGTCATCCAGCTCGAATTTGAAGGCTTTGGCTTCCGGCGGCACCATTTTGGTGCGGGCCACTTCGAGCGCCTTGCCCAACCGCCGCAACTGCTCGACGAAGGCGTGCATCGAGCTGTCGAAAGCCTTCTGGTCGTTGGCGTCGTAAGCCGTCCGCGTCTCTCCGAGTGTCTTCTTGAGATTGGCGATTTCCGTCTGCAGATCGCCTTTGACGTTTTGCGCCTGGGCCAGCTGCGGCAGCATGGTCACCAGGTGACGCGGGTTGTTCGGACTGGCCTCCGCCTCCCGTTCCGCCCGCCGCGGATCGAGCAGCGTACGGGCCAGATCGTCGCGATCGGTCGCCATGATGGCGGCAATCGTCACGTCGTCGCCGCCTCTCCACTTGTCGGCCTCGAGCAAGCTGCCGAGCGCGACCCACGCGTTGATCCTCTCGTCGGGATCGGTTTGGCGGGAGAGGGCCCGCGGATCGAGACCGGGAACGACGTAGACGTCGTTGCCGTGCCGAATGTCGAGGAACGCCTTCACGTGGTGAAACAGTTCGGCCACCTTGGCGTTGATCGCGCGATCTTCGGCGGTGTCTCCCACGCTGTCCGGCGACTTGCCGTTCGCACGGTCCAGCGCGATCAGCCGCTCTTCCAGGCTCTTCGACCAGTAGGCGGGGCGCCCGGTCTCTTGCGACTTTTTCCAGTCGAGGATTTGACCGAGCGAAACGAACGTCCCGGTGACGGGGATCTTGATCGTGTCGGTGTTCAGGATTTCGCGGAGCGGACGGTACTCGCAGCGGAAGATGGGCCGGTCGATCCATTCATCCGGACGGGTGATCCAGCCATAGAGCAGCTCGGGGGCCAGAAAGACGTGCGGCTCTTTGCTCTCGGCAGCCTCGGCATCGGGGTCCGTCCACTTCGAGCGGCCGGTCACGACGTTGACGGTTTCATCCGCTAGGCTGTCGAGCGGTTTCAGACGGCCGTCGCTGAAGACGGGGATTCGCTGCCAGCCGGACCAATCGAAATTCGGATGGGCGATGCGCGTACCGGTTGCGCCCGGTGCGGTGGAGGTCGGTTTGTCGGCCCCAGGAGCATCGGCCGCGAGGCTGACGGGAAGAAAAACGAGGCCCGACTGCTGCGCGAGGCACAACAGCGCGAGACCGACGGCCGTCCGGATCATGACACGGCTCCTTGAGCAGGCCGCTTGAAGAAGTAAGCCCGCATGTAAAACATCAGGAAGATCCCCAAGACGATCAATCCTGAACCCAGGTACTTCACGGGCCGTCCCGGATCATAGTTCACGCGGAAGACGGAACCCAGCGGCGTGCCGCGATCTTTGTCCGGCGCCAGGTAGTTTTCCTGGAAAAACCGCAAACTGCGGCCATCGAGGTCGGGATAATCGAGCGGCCGGTTCATCGTCACCACGATGTTGGACATGTCGGAGCTGTTCTCGACGATCTTTTTCGCCTCGGCGTCGGACTTGCCCTTGAGCTTTTGCAGCTCGGCCTCGATCCGCGCGTCGAGCGCTTCATCGAGCGCGACGCGGGCCGCCTGCTTGCTGGCGGGATCGGAGGCGTCCGCCAGCCGCTGGCGGAGCTGCTCGATTTCCGGGTCGTGGCGGACGTCGACCTGCACCAGGTGGCTCGTGTAGTTGCTGGCCATCTTGGTGCCCGGATCGACTTCGAGATCGAAATTGACGAGCTTCATCGCGAACCCGACGTTCGTCTCCCGCACATTGAGCGAGGCAAGAATCGGCTTGTCGGCCCCAATGTCGGTTTGGTGCACTTGGCGGCGTCCCGCGCCGGGCCACTGAGAGGGCAGGTTTTGCGTCAGCCAGAAGTCGTCCTGCTTGGTTTGCCCGGAGGAATCGGTCCAGGTGAGCCGCATCCGCGCGGCTTTCGTCAGGCCGCGCTCCGACTTCTCCTCGGACTTTTCGAAGGGGAGCGAGACGATGACCTGGTTGGGGCCGATTCGCTCGGTCCCTTCCTGGCCCGGACCGATAAAACGCAAAGGCGTCATCGTCATCACGGACCGTTCGCTTCCCGTCGCGTCGCCGCCTCCTCCCATCGAGAAAGTGTCGACGGTTTTTCCGATCTCCAAATCGCCCGAGGCAGTGATTCGGCCGAGGGCCTTTTGCCAGGCCCGATAGGCCAGCTTGTCGCCCGGGCCGATCAGGATCTCGACGCGGCCTTTGGTCGATGGATGGTAAAACTCCGCCTGAAATCCGGCCGGCTGTTTGCCCCCCGGCATGTAGGGATACTGGGCGAACCGCAGCACGTGCGACCGGGCTTCCGGAGCGGCCGGGGCCTCTTTTTTTTCGGCCTTCGCTTTGTCTGTCTCTTTCTCAGTCGCCTTTGCTGACGAGGTTGCCGCCGCGCCTTTCGCATACACGAACAGCTCGACGGTCGGCCCCAGGTCTTCGCCGTCGGAGCCCGCGGGGACGAGGCCTTTTCCGTGGATCAGCGATTGCAGGTCGACCGAATCGGAGTAGCCGGCCAGCTCAACGCTCAACCCGTCGGGCAGCTCGAAGTGTTTGCCCTGGGCCTTTAGCTTCTTGAGTTCCTTCACCGACGCGCAGATCGTTTCGCCCTTACACCAGAAGGCGACCATCCCGTCACCTTCGACGGTTCGGTCGGGTTTGCATTCCTTGAAGGCGGTGAGCGCGTCGGGCTCGTCGCTACGCCACATGAAAACGTCGCCCACCATGCCCAGCGGGGCCTCGGCAACAGGCTTATCGTGCCGTGTCGAAAGCTCGACGGGGATCTCCATCTTGAACTTGGGCTGATAGAACCGAAGGCTGAGGTAGGGAGTGCCGTGAACCGCGCTCCGCGAGTAGTAATCGACGACTTCGAGCTTGGTCTTGCCGTCGTTGTAGAGCACTTGCGGTGGGTGCTGCCACGTCTGACTCGGGCCGTCGAGCCCCACCCACGACTTCAGGCGCCGAGTGATCGGATACGGCGCCAGATCGCTCCAGTTGAAGGGCCCCGGCTGGAACCTGACGTCGAGCTGCTCGGGATGTCCGGGGATGTTGCTGATCGAGATCAGCGACTGGTCCATGTCGACCGCCGCCTGATTCGAGTCGCCCAGATAGACGGGCATCTGCGAGTTCACGCTCCCCCGATCACTGATGGCCGAGCCGGCCAAAAGGGTGAGCAAGCCGATGTGCGTGATCACAAAGCCGGTCTGGTGCCGCTTCCACGGAAAGCGAATGGCCGCTGCGCAAAAGATGTTGAGAGCCAACAGCGAGAGGAGGGCGGCAAAAAACCAGGTGTGGTAGATCAAAAAGCCGACGGCCGCCGTCCCATAGTTGGCCTCCACGAAGGTGGCCGTCCCCAGGACGATCGCCACGAGCAAAATCAGCACGACGGCCAGCTTGAGCGAGGCGAAGAACTCGTAGAGTCCCAGGATCGCGCGGACAACCAGCGGTTGGCCGGGGTGAATCAGCTTCGGACGGGCCATCGCGGAAGTCTCATCACCAGCGCTGAAGCGCAAACGTCGAAAAGCACTTGAGCAGTAATTTGCAGCGTGGCGGGACCGCGCAACCTGAACGTCCGTTCCAACTCCGGCGCGGCGGCGCTACAGTGGTGGGACATTCATTATAGCGCTCGTCCGAGCGGAAAGTACACCTTGGTGGAGCGACCACTCGATCGGTGACGGCCGCACGGCGCGAACTCGACGGCCAGACGTTCGCGGAGGTTCGCGACACGAGAAACGCGGCGCGGATTGGCCGTTCGCAGCCAATTTCGGCCGGAGTTCGCGTGTCCCGCGGGGTCCGACGTCCGGCCCGATCAGGCGCTTGATTCCACCCTAGGCCACTGTCAGAATCAGACATATTCCCGTCGCCTCCCTCTTGAAAGCACAATCAATCATGGCGTTCCTCGAAGGCAACACGATCGGCATCGACCTGGGGACCACGTATTCGGCACTGGCCCAAGTCAATGCCGAGGGTCAACCGGTGACGATCCATAACGCGGACGACAAGCCGATTACGCCCTCGGTGGTGCTCCTGGGAGAGGACGGCCATGTGCTTGTCGGCCCTTCGTTTGAACGAATTTCGATCGAAGATCCGTCCCACATCGTCGAGGCCATCAAGCGGCAGATGGGGAACAAGGACTTTTACATCGTCTACCAGAACAAGCGGCTGACGCCCGAATTCATCTCCGCTTTGATCATGAAGAAGCTCAAGCAGGACTGCGAAAAGCGGATTGGAGCGATCGCCAACGCCGTGATCACCGTCCCGTATTACTTCAACGATATTCGCCGAAAGGCGACGCAGGACGCCGGCCAGATCGCCGGCCTGAACGTCGTCGACATCCTGAACGAGCCGACGGCCGCTACCCTTGCTTACGCCTGGACCAAGGGAGAACTCGGGCGCGGCGACCTCAAAGCCAAGGAAAAGACCATCCTGGTGTACGACCTGGGGGGCGGCACGTTCGACGTCACGGTCGTCCGCTATACGCCCACGAACTTCCGCGTGCTGGCGACCGACGGCGACGTCATGCTGGGCGGTTTGGACTGGACTCAGCGGATCGTCGACCACGTCTGCGAGCAGTTCAAACGCAAGTTCGCCGAGGATCCGCGCGAAAACCCCGAAACGCTGCGGTCCTTCATCCAAGAATGCGAAGACGCCAAGCGGCAGCTGAGCCAGCGGTCCCAAGTGCCGATCAGCCTCTATTACAAAGGCAAGACCCTCACCGTCTCGATGACCCGCAGCGACTTCGAGCGGATGACGGCCGACCTCCTGCAACGCACCAAGGACACGAGCGAACTCGTGCTGCAGCAGGCGAAAGTCGACCCGCGCGAGCTGGACGACGTGATCATGGCGGGCGGCTCAACCTACATGCCTGTCGTGGAGCAAATGCTCAAGGAAGTCTGCAAACGCTCGCCGTCGCGAGACCTGATCCCCGAAGAGGCCGTCGCCCAGGGGGCGGCCATTCACGCCGCCATCCTCGAGGCGAAGGAAACGGGCGGCCGCGGACGGCTGAGCAAGGCCGTGGTCGACCGGTTGCGTTCGGTCAGCACGACGGACGTCAATTCGCACTCGCTGGGGGTCAAGATCACCGACCCGATGGATCCGAGCCGCAAGAGCAATCACATTATGATTCCGCGGAACACGGCCATCCCCTACGAGGCGACGCAACGGTTCGTCACCACGACGCCCAATCAGCAGCGGGTGCACGTCTACGTGCTTGAGGGCGAAGTCGCCGACCCGGAAGCCTGCACGCAGATTGCCGAATTCCAGATCGTCGGCCTGCCTCCGGGGCTGCCGGCCGGCTCACCGATCGACGTGACCTACAGCTACGACAACAATGGCCGGATCCAGTGCACGGCGGTCGACCTGACCGGCAAGAAAGCCGCCAACATCGAGATCATCCGCAGCCAGGGATTGGACAGCAAAGGTGTCGACTCGTTCGAAGCGATCGCGCACGACTATCACGTCGAATAGCCCCAAGGATGGATCCCTCGCTGCCGTTTCGTCCGTGGCCAGCGCTGCGTGGGCTCACCTATGACGACGACCCTCGACGTCTACAAGGAATGGCTGGGGATCCCCGACGGACCGCGGCCCCCCAACCATTACGAGTTGTTGCGGCTCGTTAAATTCGAAGACAACACCGACAAGATCCGCGGCAACTACAAGAAGCTCAACGGGCACGTTCGGAAATACGCCTCCGGACAGTATTCGGTCCGCTCCCAAGAGCTGCTCAACGAGCTGGCCAAGGCCATGCTCTGCCTTACCGATCCGGCCGCCAAGCGCGAGTACGACGAAGGTCTCGGGCGCGTTTTCAAAGACGAAGGTGGATCCTCCGGTCCGCGGACGCTCGGCCGCATCCTGGAAGATCGCGGCGTGCTGACGGACGCGCAGGTCAAGCAGGCCGAAGACTTCGCCGAGGCCCGCGGGCTGACGTTGCGCGACGCCGTCGTGCAGATGAAGCTCACCGACGCGACCAGGGCCGCCCAGGCGCTGGCGGAAGAGCTCGGTCGCTCTTATATCGATCTGGCCGACGTCACTCCGGACGACTCGGTGCTCGACAAGGTGCCCCGCGCTACGGTGAAGCGGCACTCGATTCTGCCGCTCTTCCTCGACGACGAAACGCTGCTGGTCGCCTGCGTCAACGAACCTGACCAAGAGCTGGAAGACGAAATTCGCCTGCGGTTCGACGTGCCGATGCGACCCGTAATCGCCACGCCGCTGGCGATCAACCAGGGCATCGCCAAGTACTACGCCCCCGGCGCGCGGGACGAGTCGGCCGCGGAAGAGGTGAGCAAGAAGCGAACGACGTCCCAGGCGCGCACCAAGGGGCAGAAGAGGCGGGTCCGCTTCGACAAGCTGTCACCCGAAGAGCAGCACGAGCGGACGCAGATGGGCTACATCATCATGTGCTGGGGCACCGTAGGCTCGGTGATGATCGATCAGTTCATTCTCAAGGGTCGGCTCATTCCCTGGGGAACGGGCAGCTCGATCTTCAACAGCTTTCCCTTCACCCAGTTTCTCTTGAGCTTTTTCGTCCCGATCTTCGTCATTGTGTGGGTCGTCCAGGTTTACTGGAAGTAAATCCCTCCCAGCTTGACGCGCTCCTCGCCGGCGAATTCCAGCCGCGCCCGGCCTTAGCTCCCGCCGACCTTGCCCAAACGGAAACGGGCTGCCGCCGCGCGCGGGCGACCCGCCCTGGGGGGGTAACCACTCGCATTCTGCACAATTCTTACGACCGATACCGATAGAGCCGGTCCGTCGTCGAGAGGCCATCGCGGTGAGCCGTCGATCCGATCAACGACGTGCCGAAACGCACGGACGGCAAGCGAAAGGATTCGCTGCGAATGACACGCGGGTCGCTGCGGGCTGCGCTCTCCAAGCCGCTCTGGATGACGGTGTTGGGTGCCGTTGCGCTCTCGGCTGCGACGCTTTCGGCCGACGAGGAACCGATCCTCGGTCCGCCGCCCGCCCCGGCGTCGGCACTGCCAGCGCCCGACGGTCCCGTGCTGAGCGTTCCCGCGGGGCTGCCACCGCTACCCGGCCTGCCACAGTCCGACAACGCGCAACTCGGCGCACCTGCGCCGGGCGGCCCGTCGATGCGGATGATTTCCACCCCGCCGTTGACGATAGCCCCTGTGCCGACGACACCATTCCCCACGGCGCCAACGAACTCGTCGGCGCCGCCGCTGATTCCAATGCTGCCGGTGCCTCAAGTCCCGGGATCGCCACCCAGCGCGTAATCCGACCAGTGCCAATCCGACCGCACCGGCCATGCCTTTCCCCGGTCCCGGTCCGGGTTTCGGTCCTGGGCCGGGAGGATCGGCGTTGCCTGACTCTCCCGTGCTCAACCCTGACGGCACTCCGCTGCCCGATTCGCCGACGCCCGTCCCCGACGGCACAGGTCCGCCGCCGAACCCCGGTCCGCCGCGGTTGCGGATGTCGGACGAAAAAGAGAAGGGCCCAGTGCCCGGGAAAGACGCGAAAGCCGCGGACGAAGCCCTGAAGCCGATTCCGGCGTCGCTCGTGTATCGCACGCGCGACATCGTGCGACCGGACCTGCTCCGCGGCAAGTACTACCGCCTGGCCGAATACACGCCGCTCGTCGATTACAACTTCCGCTTCGAGATCGAAACGCCCTGGGGGACGATTCCCGCCCACGGCATGGCGATGCTCGACGTGCGGCTCCGCGAGTTGTGCGCGCTCGAATACGCGTCACGCATCGCCGACAAGAATCCGATGTTCTCGGAGGGATTCGCCGAGGCGATCTGCCACACACCGCAGGGGGCTTACATCTTCGCCACCGACCCGATCGGCTCGGTCAAGCGGACGGCCCAGGCGCTCAAGCGTTGGGCCCTCGCCAAGAAGATGCCCGGCGGCTGCAAAGCGAACTGCGAACCCCGGCGGCGCCTGGCGTGCCTGGTGGGCTGCGACCCCGAGACGCGTAACGAGCCCCTCAGCTGCCTGCTCGACGAAATGTCGATCAACGCCGGCGGCGGCTGGCTGACGGTGGAAGTCGGTCTCAATTTCGGGCTGCCCGGCCTCGGCTTTCTGCCGGCCAACACCGAATTCAAGAAGATGATGGAGCATCGCTCGACGCTCGAAATCCAGGCCGACCTCGACCGAGATCTGATCGACCTGGGCGTTCCCGAGGCCAGCCGCACGCGGTTCTTCGCCTCGCAGAGCTACACGACGACGCAACGGATGGCGTTCGTGTACTACCTGAAGATGTTGATCGGCATCGAGAACCTGGCCTCGCTGGTCGACGGCGCGGCCGACACCCACAACGAGTGCGAAGCCCTGGCCTCGATTCGCGAACTACAGTTGATCGTCGATCTCCGCCATACGCAGCCGATGGTGCGGGCCATCTTTATTGGTGTCCCCGTGCTGACGCTCGACGACGGATCGCAGATCATCATCACGGCCGCCGATTACCTGGTCGACACGCCGCGCACCGTGCAGATGATCGCCGCTTACCGCAGCTCGTTCACAGCCGTGCCGACAAAACTGGCGACTCTGGGCCGCGTGTCGGCCGGCGCCCAGTTGCAGTTCAAGGCCGCGGGGATCGAAGTGCTCCGCCACAAGCTGGGACAGCCGGAAACGGCGTCACATAAAGAGGCAACGCGAACAGCCTCAGCCGGCGGCTCCGCCGCGAAGTCGGCCGTCCCGTCGTCTACGTCCGCGGCAAGCCCGTCGGTGTCGCCGACCCGGTCTTAGTCAAGTCGCGGTCGAAACCGGGCCGCATCGGAGCCGGAGCATTCTGCGGTTCGACGGTCGGCTTGCGCGGTTGGACGCGCACACTCGGCGGCCCGGCCAGCATCTTCAGCACCTGCAACACGAACACCAAGAGCGCGAGGATCGCCACCCGGGTGATCAGGCCTTTCCAAAACGTTTTCCCGCCTCCGCGTCTCATCCCGCCATTCTAACGCCGGCCCGATCTTTCGGTCGACGGGAATTCCGCGGACCCTGACCGACCTCTCGAAATCTTCGATTGGCGAAGTCGGTTGGAAACGCTCCAACCTCCTGGGAAGATGGCCGGACTGGTTCGGGAGCTGCGCACGAGGCCGCGGCCCGCGTCGAGCCGCGCAAGAGTTTCTCTTGGAGTTCCGATGTCACTGGTGTCCTCTTCGTCCTCCGACGATTCCGCGCTCACCCGCCGTCGCTGGCTCACACTAAGCGCCGGCGCGACGGCGGCTGCCGCCTCCGGCGGGCACGCGCTCTGGGCGGCCCAACCGCAACGAAGGCCCGGCGGTCCTACGGGCACGGCCGCCGGCGACCATGGGTTTCGCTATTGCCTGAACGTGGCCACCATCCGCGGACAAAAGCTATCGTTGCCGCAGCAAATCGAGGTCGCGGCCGACGCCGGCTACCAGGCGATCGAACCCTGGGTGAGCGACGTGAAGGAGTCCGCGGACAAAGGCCGATCGCCCGAAGAACTGGCGCGGCAGCTTCGCGATCGCGGATTGGAGGTCCCCAGCACGATCGCCTTCTTTCCCTGGATCGTCGAGGATGCCAACCAGCGGGCCCGCGGACTGGAGCAGGCCAAGCGGGAAATGGATCTCGCGCGACGCATCGGAGCCACGCGGATCGCCGCGCCGCCGGCCGGCACTCGCGACAAGGAACGGATCAGCCTGTCGGCCGCTGCCGAGCGCTATCGGGCGCTTGTCGAATTGGGCGTGTCGCTCGGCATCGTTCCCGAGCTGGAACTGTGGGGATTCTCCAAGGTCTTCTCCCACGTGAGCGAAGCCGCGATGATCGCCATCCAAAGCGGACATCCGCAGGCCTGTCTGCTCCTGGACGTGTTTCACATTTACAAGGGCGGTTCCGATTTCCACGATCTGCGATTCTTGAGCGGCCGCGTGCTGCCTGTCGTGCACATGAACGACTACCCGGCCCGGCCCCCGCGGTCGGAGATTTCCGACGCGGATCGCGTCTTCCCCGGTGATGGCGTGGCGCCGCTGGGCCTGATGCTCCGCACGCTGCACGAAAACGGTTTTAGCGGCTTCCTCTCGCTCGAGGTCTTCAACCGCGATTACTGGCGACAGGACGCCCATCTCGTCGCGCGGACAGGCCTGCACAAGATGCGGACCGCCGTCCAACACGCGCTCGCGCCTTGACGGCGCGACTCGCCCGGCGGGCGTTCGCATTTCTTGACGACATCTAACGGCCTCATTAGCCTAGTGTTGCGACCAGCCTGGATCGCGGCGGTGGGACGCACGGATCGCACAATTCGCCGGGCGAACTCCACATGTGCGCTGTCGTTTCAGTTTGGCTGCTGCCCAAAACCGGTTTGCAAGCCGAGGGGACGTTCCACTTCGGGCTTTTTCGCCACTCGGCGGCCTGCGATTTGCAAACGCACGTTCGCATCGAGAAACAACGGTGAATCGCGTGCACAGCGCCCGACGGCGGCGCTTGACGCGTGGGGTTTGTTGCGCGTTGCAGCCCGGGTGGCCGCGGCGCGGGGAATTGGGCAACGTGTTGGGCCGCGCTCGTTCCTGACGCCGGCGTTCCTGCGGAAATACGGAAGCGATGATATTTTTCGACAGCCTGGGCCGGTTCGTCTCGCGCCATTGGCGCCCGCTGCTGGTCGGCTGGATTCTCGCGCTGGCGGGCTTGTGGATCATCGCGCCTCCTTTAAAAACCGTCCTGCAAGACGGCGATTTCCAGTTTCTGCCCAGGGACCTGCCGAGCGTTCAGGCGGAGAAACTCTTCAAGAGCGCCTTCGAGAGCGACTTGCTCAAGAGCAGCATCGTCGTCGTGGCGCATCGCGAGAATTCCTCCGAAGGACTCACGGACGATGACAAGTCGTTCATCGACGACAAGCTTGTGCCCAAACTTGCGCAGCTTGCCGGAATGCCAGACTCTTCCAAAAACGCGGGCGACAGCGATTCGATCGTCGCCAATATCCGCACCTTCTCCGACAAAGACATCGGCCCGCTTTTGATCAGCGACGATCAGAAGGCGACGCTGGTGATCTTGGAGCTGAAGACCGAGTTCACCGAGCGCAAAAACGATCCGCTGATCAACAAGATCGAACAAACGATCGGTCGGCCCGGACAGCCGGGCCAGTTGCAGCAGGAAAAAGGATTCCCGCGCGGACTGGAACTCTCGCTCAGCGGATTGGCCACAGTCGGCCGCGACATGCGGCACGCCGCCCAAAAGAGTGCCGAGGCGACCCAGATGGCGACGGTCGTGTTGGTCATCATCCTGTTGTTGGCCATCTATCGCGCGCCGATCCTGGCGGTGATCCCGCTGCTCACGGTGTTTGTGTCGGTCGAGATCGCGATGCACCTCCTCTGCATTCTGGCCGGCAAGGGATACGTCACGCTGTTTGCCGGAATCGAAGTGTATGTCACCGTCGTGCTCTACGGGGCAGGCATCGACTACTGCATGTTCCTGATGGCCCGTTACAAGGAAGAACTCGACAACGGCGCCACGTTCGAGGAAGCCATCGCGACCTCGGTGAGCAAAGTCGGCCACGCGCTGGCGGCCAGTGCCGGCACGGTGATGCTCGGCATCGGCATGATGATCTTCTGTCGTTTCGGGAAGTTTCAGGACGCCGGCATCGCCATGTCGTCGAGCTTGATCTTCGTGCTGGCCGCATCGCTGACGATGACGCCGGCCCTCTTGATGCTCGTCGGCCGCTGGGCATTCTGGCCCAGCGTGCAGACCGCGCGTCTGTCGGCCGCGCAAGGCTGGGTGTCGCCCACCAGCATTGTGTCGCGGCTCCTGCAAAAAGACTGGTTCGGCAACTTCTGGGGGAACATTGGCGAGGCGCTGCTCAAGCGGCCGGGGACGATCTTCATCACGGCCGTGCTGTTGATGACGCCGTTCGCCGTCATCGCCGTCCTCTGCCAGGACAAGCTGAGCTACGGCCTCTTGTCCGAGTTGCCGAAGACCGACGCCTGCGTGGTGGGGGCGGCCGACGTGCAAGCCCACTTTCCGCCGGGGATCACCGGTCCGATCACGATTTTGGTCAATAACCGCGATGCCGACTTCCGCACCGATTCGGAGGAAAACGACAAAAAGCCCGGGTGGCAGCAGATCCAGACGTTTTCGGAAACGCTGCTTGCCAACAAAGACAAGCTGGGGATCGACGACGTCCGCTCAGTCGCCTTTCCGCTCGGGATGGGGGAGCGCGTGCAAACCAACCGCTTCCAGCATCGCGCGCTGATGAAGCGCGCTCAATCCCGCTACGTGAGCGATAAGGACGGTTACACGGGCCAGGTCGCCCGGGTCGACGTCGTGCTGGCCTACGATCCATTCGCGCCGCAAAGCATGTCCGGCTTCGATCATCTCAAGGCGACTTTGGCCAGCCGCGGCAAGAGCGACGACCTGCTCCCTCCTCTGCTCGACACCGAAAACACCAAGCTCGATTATCTGGGAGGCACGCCCAGCCTGCCGCGATCTCAAGACCGTGACCAACGGCGACCAGTGGCGGATGATTGTTCTGGTCCCCGCCGTCGTGTTTTTGATTCTCGTGGTCCTGCTCCGGAAGATCGCCACGTCGGCCTACCTGATTGTGACCGTCCTCTTCAGTTACCTGGTGACGCTGGGCGTCACGTTCACGGTCTTCTATCTCATCGATCCGCACGGGTTCAACGGCCTCGATTGGAAGGTGCCGATGTTCCTGTTCACGATCCTGGTGGCGGTCGGCGAAGACTACAACATTCTGCTCATGGCCCGCATCGAAGAAGAGCAGAAGGCCCACGGCGCCGTCGCCGGCATCATCACCGGCCTGCACAAGACGGGTGGAATCATCTCGAGCTGCGGCATCATCATGGCCGGCACGTTCAGCTCGCTGATGTTCGGCACCCTCTGGGGACTTGCCCAGCTTGGCTTCGCCCTGGCGTTCGGCGTGCTGTTGGATACGTTCGTGGTGCGGCCGATCCTCGTGCCCGCCTATTTGATTTTGCTCAACAAGGGCTTCTTCGGCCCGCTGGGACCGCTCTTGGGGGCCCATACGACCACGGCCGCCGCAGAACCACTGGCCGTGGCCGGCAAGCACTGAGTCGACGTCTAATTCAACTTCTGCGACGTCTCATTCGGCACCGCTCTAATTCGGAAGCGGCAAGATCAATTCCGGCAACGCCGCCGATCGCGACCCCGGCTTCGGTGGGCTGTCGGCTCCCCGGAACGTGAAGACCACGGAGAACTTCGCGCGATCCGTGTGGTTGCGGCTGGCCGCGTGGAACGTGCGAGCGTGGAAGAACAGCACGTCGCCCGGCTCCAGCTCCGCCCAAACCGCCTTTTCGATCAACTGCTGATTCTCGGGCAGATCGGGACGTAAAAAGATCTCACGATCAAAGCGGTCGCGATCGAGATGCAAGCGGTGCGACCCGGGAATCAGACGCAGACAGCCGTTCTGGGTCGTCTCCGGGGTGAGGGCCAGCCACACGCTGACGAGTTCCGGCCGCTCGTACGACCAGTAGCGGATGTCCTGGTGCCAGCCCGTATCGCTCGAGTGTCGCGGCTCCTTGGTCATGATGCAGTTGTGATGGGCCAGCGGCATCACCACGCTCGGCCCCAACAGCTGCCGCAGCCGATTGACGAGCGGGGCTGAAGCCGCCCATTCGACGAAGCAAAAGTCACGTGACAGCGCCTGCTTCAGGCGGCGGATCGTGTGGCCGCCGGCCGCTTCGAGCGAGGGGGGGGCGCCGGGGTAATGCAGGTCGGCCTCATATTCGACCGGGGGCACCTCGCGGTGGAGACCGTCGCGGGTGACTTCGAGCATCCGGGCGAGCAACGTGTCGCTCACCATCCGCCGCGCGATGAAGTAACCGTCGCGCTCGAACTGGGCGACTTCGGCAGGCGAGAAGGCTTCGCTTGCCGAGGAGGCCGATTCTTGGTGGTTGAGGTCGGTCGCCGCCATGTGCCCGTGTCGCAGAAGTCTTGTCGCAAACGTCTTATCGCAGAAGCCGTCGTCATCCCGAACGGGGAACTGAGTCTGCCTTATCGTCGTTGACCAAATGCCGCTCTGCAAGCTCGCAAATTTTCTCCAATCGGTCGCGCCCGTGCGACGCGCAAGCGACCTTTCGGCCTGAGCCGACGCTGCCGTCACGCTGGGTGCTTCGACTCTTCTGCCCACAGCGAGGACGCGGCCACGAACGCCTGGTCCTTCCGCGGGGAGACTGTGCCGTGAGCCGAGTGCGCCGTGTCGGCCGCGCATTCTCGCGGCTTTCTGTGCCCTAGACGCAAATCGCTTGAAGCATGTTCGCCCAAATCGCGCAGGATTGCGTGCCGCGGACGCTCGATCCGCGCGATGCCTCTCTCAAGATGAAGGGGGACTTGCCGTGCCGAACTATCCTTTGATTCGCTCGCTCCGCGCCGAAAACCTTGCCGGAAACTACGAGCCGATGCATTGCGACTATCCGGTGGCCTTGATGACCCGCCGGACATTCGCGCTCTCCGCCGACCGCATCCTGCAGTCGCGGGCCAACTCGCCCTCGCCGATCGACGGGGGCCAATCGTTCCGCTGGTCGAGCCGGCCGCCCTGCTGATCGGGCCGCTCGCCTGGGGAAGCGTCTACGGTTCCATCAACCCCGGCCGCGTGCCGATATCGAGGGGCTGCGGCGCGGGGGGAACCGAGGCCTGGACGGTCTGCAGGTAGGCGATCAAGTCGGCCATGTCGTGCTGCGAGAGTTTTTTCTCGAGCCCCTCCGGCATCAGTGATTTGCCTGTGCTCGACAGCTCTTCGAGATTCGCTCGCAAGAGCGTGTCCGTCGCCTCCTTCTCCCGCTTGAGCGTGATGCTCGTGGACGTCTGGTCCGCCAGGATGCCTGTGTACGTGCGGCCGTTGCGGTCGACGGCCACATACTGCACGTACTGCGGCGGGATATAGAAGTTCGGGTCGAGGATGTGCGTCAACAGGGCCTCGGGCTCGCGGGCATTCGACGTGGCCGCGAGGCTCGGGCCGATCGCATGACCGACGCGGCCGATCTGATGACAGATCGAGCACTCTCGCAGGAACACCTTTTCACCCGCCCCCGCCTCCCCTTTCAGACGGAGGCACGACTTGTAGTCGGCGATGACAGCCGAGCGCGCGCTGGCCGCCTGCGAACCGAGCACGGCCTTGGCCAGGTCGCGAATCGCCGGGCTCTTGTGCTCGAGCAGCCGCGTCCGCTGCAACGGCAGCAGTAACGCCGTGCTCGAGGGCTCCGCTTGCAGCCGATGCAAATAGGCTATCGTCCACGGCTCGCGCGAGAGCAGGGCCCGCACGACCTCGGTCCGGACGCTCGGCGTGTACTCCTTCCACCGCTCCAACAGTTCCTGGGCGATTTCGGGATTGCCGTACTGTGACAACGCGTCGACGGCCGTCGATTGCACCCCCTCGGGATTCGCAGGCGAGAGCTGTTCGCGCAAAGTCGCATCCGCCACGTCGCGGCCGAAACAGCCGAGCAGGCGGACTGCGTCGGCACGCTCCTGCTCCGACCGGTGGATGTCGGCCGCGGTCTGTTTGGCCGTCTCCGCCAGCCGCACCAGCATCCGCTCGCCCGCTCGAACCGACGCGGGATGAAACGGCAGGCGGCCATCGACCTGCTTGAGTCCCCTGGCGATGCCGAGCACGATTTCGCTCTGCAGGCCGCCATTTTTGCCACGTACGTTCTTGCCGGCGTCGAGCGCCGCCACCGCATCGAGCAGACGGGCGATTTCCTCGGACTGGTTGCGTACGCCGGATATCGCGGCCAGTTGAGCCGCCATTTCTTCGCCGCTGCCCGAGCTGACGAAAGTCGGATCCCCCAGCAGCCGAATCAGCAGTTGGTGGGACGTGTGCGCCACCGAGCTGAGCACCGCTGTGCGGATCCAGCGATCGTCGCCGTCGCGACGGGCCAGACGCGCGAGCCCGTTCACGGCCTCGGCCGCCCCTGGGCCGTGCGCTTCGCCGAGAGAATACGCGACCTGATAGCGGACACGGGCGTCGTTGTCGTCGGCCAAGGCCAGCACGCGCTGGAAGAGGGCCGGCTCGCGGTCGAGGCGCGATTCGGCCAGGCGCACGCCATGCGCGCAGAGCGCGAAGTGCGAATCGCCGAGCGCCGCGTTCAAATCGGCCGCATCGAGCGCCTCGAGTCCCTCGAGCGTCCAGAGCGCGTTGAGCCGCGCCTGCGGCGTCGGGCCGGAGCGGAGCATCGCTTTGAGCGGAGCGACGGCCGATTTGTCCTGCCGCTCAAAGAGCAGCCGCTGGGCCGTGTCGCGGTGCCAGCCGTTCGCGTTGCCGAGCAACGCCACCAGCTCGGCCGTGCGCTTCGCAGCCAGTTGCGGCGGTCCCGGATAGTGAAAGCCGTCCGGAGCAATGCGATACACCCGACCCGAATCGCGCCCCGCCTTGAGGTCGATGAACTTCAAGACGTCGAACGGAATATGGATCGATTCCAGGATTTCGCGGCTCATGTCGAGGCAATAGAGCGTGCCGTCCGGCGCGTTGATGAAATTCACCGGCCGAAACCAGTTGTCCGAAGAACGCACAAACTCGGTCCCCGGGTCGGCCCGGCGTTCTTTGAACGTCACGCCGTCGGGCGTCAGCAGCATACGATGGACGAGGTTGTTCTGGGCGTCGCCGACGATCGCGTTGCCGTAAAAGCCCGGCGGATAGGCGTTGCCGCGATAGATCGTAATCCCCGCGCCGGCGTCGATGACGTGATGACTGACGCCCGCGTTGAGCGGATTGCGCGTCGAGAGCGAGATCCGCCGGCTCGAGCGGATGTGTCGCCAGCGTTCGATCGGGCTGATGCGAAAGATGGGCACGCTGCCGCCGCCTATGTTGTAGACGCCGGACGTGGCAGGCAGATACGGATTGCGCTCGAGATAGTGCATGTCGAGCACGGCCTGCAGAATCGGCTCGGACTCGTCGCACAGGAAGCGGTTGCCCCAGTCGTCGAACGAGTTGCCGAACTGCACCGTGCCGACGATCGGCTCGAACTCCTCGGTTACCGGATCGAAGCGGAAATCGTGGCGATTGACCGAAATCGGTTTCTCGTTGGGCCGATCGCCGTGGCGGATCGTGCCGCCGTTGCCCGCGGTCGAGCCGTAGATCTTGTGGTCGAGGCCCCACTTGAGGTTGTTCACCATGTATTGCTGGCTCTGCGTGCCGAAGCCGGTGAACACCTTTCGCTTGATGTCGGCCACGCCGTCGCCGTCGGTGTCTTTGAAGTACCAGATGTCGGGCGGAGCGGCGACGAACACGCCCCCCTTCCAGCAGGCGACGCCGCCGGCCCAGAGCAAGTGCTCGGCGAACACGGTGGCCGTGTCGTAGACGCCGTCGCCGTCCGTGTCCCGCAACAGCCGCACGCAGCCCAGCGGCTTGTCGCCCGGTTTGGGGTAATACGGGTAGTCGATCATCTCGGTGATGTAGAGGTTGCCGTGCTCGTCGATGGCCCCCGAGATGGGGCTGCGGACGTTGGGCTCCGAGGCGAGCAGCTCCATGTGGAAGCCGGGAATCGTCTCGAATGTCTTGAGCACCTGCGCGGGGGTTTTTGGCGGAATCGGCTTGAGATAAGCCTTGAGCTCGGCATCGGTGTGCGTCCGCGCGCCCGGGTCTTTCAACTCGGGCAACTCTTCGGCGGCGATTTTGTGCACGTCCTGATCGATGCGCAGCCCGCCGTCCTCGCGAATCTTGAGCAAAATATCCCGCGATCGCTCGAAGTAATCGACGAGCGCCGTCTTCTCGTCAAATCGGCGCCGCTTCTGCGCCCGCAACTCGGTATCGAGTTTTTTCACGAGGGCGTCGAGCGAAGCCCGATCGTAGGGCAGCCGGCTGTCGAGCGAGACGTAGACCGGGTTCGTGTGCGCCTCGGCGTTCGGGTTGCCGGCGGGCGCTGTGCCGAACGCGCGGGCGGCGATCCACGCCGGCTCGCGCAGCTCGAGCTTGTGCTCGAATTCGAGCCATTGCCCCTCGGCCCGATCGGCGGGGATTTTCCACGTCGACACGACCTTGCCGTTGACGATCAAGTTCACGTCGCTGACGGGAGCGACCTCGCTGCGGACGCGGATGCGCGCCTTCACCGTGTGCGGGCCGGAGCCCGCGATGTCGATCCGCTCGCCCGGCGGTTTGCCGTCGACTTCCAGCAGGAGCAGCGGCCCCGTGGTGACAAAGCTTCGGCCGGCCGCCGCGCCGTCGAACCAGGCCTTGCTGTTCTTCGCGCCGGGCATCCGCACGTACGTGCGGCAGTCGGCGAGAAAGCGGCACGCCGGATAGTCGCTGGCCCCCAGGCAGGGGAAGCGATAGCCGATATTCAGCAGCCGATACCAATCTTCGAGTCCCATCTCGCGATAGATGCCGAACTGCAACAGCTCGACACCGTCGACGTTCCCCTGCACGGCGTCGGCATAAATCGTTGCGTAGGGCAGCGGTCTGGGCGTAACCGCCGTGGCAGTAAAACGCGAAGCCGCCGTGCTCGCGGGTCTCGCGGGCCAAGAGGCCGTAGAGCGGGCCGTCGTTGGCGTTCACCCGCTTGTTGCCTAGCACCAGGTCCTTGCGGAAATACAAATTGAGATGGCCGTAAGTGCTGCGATACTCCTGGCCGGAAACGATGTGAAAATCGCCGCGCGACCGCTCGGACGCGGCCCCCAATCCGCGAAACTGCGGCGCGGCCAATGTCTCCATGATTCCCGCGTAAGGCCCGGCCGGTTCGTTGTACGCCAGGATGCTCCCGTAGCGGATGTCTTCCGCCTCCATCAGGTCGAGAATGGCCTGATCGTCGGCATCGGTTTGCCGGCGAAAGTGCAGATGCGAATCGCCGGGAGCGTAGCCGTCGAGCGCCAGGCCGGTCTCATTCGTCAGCTTGATCTCGAGCGACTTGTCCTGCCCGGTGCCGATCGTCGCGCTCGCGACTTCCGGCCGATATTCGAGTCCCTTCCAAATCTCGACCCGCGCGGCTCCCGGTGGGAGCTCGATCTCGAAGTCGCCCCACGAATAAAAGAACCGGCCCAGATAGCGGATCGGCGCCTTCCCCTCGCGATTGCCCAAGCCCGTCTTTGGCCAGCGGCCAGCCAGCGCGTACGGCGTGAGATAATTCTGCTTGGGGTAATAGAAGTTGCCATCGGAGCCGAGGACATTCACCCGACAAAAAGTCGCCGCGCCCGTCCGCGCGTCGCGCACGGTGACCTTCAGCCGGCTGGAGTTCGCGGGAGCTTTGAGGATTGCCTGCCCGGGCTTGTGGAAGCCGGAGGGCGTAAACAGCACCGCCTCGTCGTCGCCGCGGACGTCGCGAGCGCAATTCCCGCTGGCAAATGTCGTCAGCCCCAACATCAGCGACAGAAGCAATCGGACCGCTTTTGCTTGCAGCATCTTCAGAATTCCAGTCGATCGAGGCGGGCTGTCAAAAGCTGTCGATGGAAGAGCTGAGACGGCCGACACGACACTCTCTTCTATATAGGGCGGTGCCGAGATTTTGTAGCCGCATAGGGCGGCGCAGAGATTTAGCAGCAGCGGGCCTTCCGATCGGCATCACGTGCGCCCGCATCAACTCTGGATCGTCATCGTCCGGTGGCGCTCGTTCGTTGACGATAGAATGCGAGGATGAGCGACGAAACTGACAAACCGAACGAACCAGCAGGCCGGGCGCCGACACTGTGTCCGAAGTGCCGGGGCACGATGTATTTCGGATTCATTCCGGAACTCAGGGGCGAGGACCAAGTCACGCTGCTGCGATGGCATTTCGGCAGTCCCGACCCGGCCCTTGATCCCGGCACGAATCGGCCCGAACCCGATCAAAGCATCGAGCTCTACGGTGGCGGCCTTGTCATCAACGGATTTCGTTGCGAAGCCTGCGGATACCTGGAGCTGTTTGCCCAATAGGCTCGGCTCGACTGTCGGGCGGGCTGTGTGTCGAGACCGGACACCTGGGTAAACAGGCCTGTCGGGGAAGGCGAAGGCTGCATTCAAGTGGTTAGCAAATGCAACAACTTATTGATGACATTGCCGCCGCGATTCGCGCAGTAGATCAATCCCGGACGCCGTTCAAAGAGTTTCAACCCGGTGTCGGTCCGTACGACGAACCGCAGCTGGTGAAGCTTGTGGCCAAGCATCTCTTGGAGAACTGTGGGGACCGGTATCCTGGGACCAAGACGTGTCGGGTGCCGGATGTATTGATCCCCCGACTCTGGGCCCTCGAGTTCAAGATTGTGCGGCCATTTGGTGACAACGGAAAGGAGGCCGAGCACTGGTCGCAGAATCTTCTCCACCCCTATCCGGGCAACGTGAGCGCGATTAGCGACGCGTACAAGCTCATGCGCTTTGAAGGAGCAGAAAATCGTGCAGTTGTGGTCATTAGCTACGAGCACGAGCCACCGCTAATCGACGTGTCGATCCTCGTGGCCTTTGAGATTCTCTGCCGCCAGCTTCTCGAACTCCCGCTTGGAGAACGACACAGCGCAACAGTCAAAGACTGCATTCACCCAGTTCACCAACGGACCACCGTGCACGGTTGGAAATTGGCATAACTCTTGGAAGTAGCCCGTCTCGCTCGTGAGCCTTCGTCAAGTCGCGGCACTGGGGGCGGCGAAGACGCCGACCCCAACCACCCGTCCGGAGGCAGCGGCTCACTCGCTGCCATCCAAAATTTTCTGGGTTGTTTCCATGTGCGTAGAAACGCGGGATTCCCTGTCCGGGGCTGAGCGCGGTAGGTTGGCGGAAGCCGGTTCGCGGCGGAGGCGTTCGGCGTGCGCGCACGTGGCCGGTGCATTCGCAGCATGGGACGGGACACGTTGCCTTAAGGAGCCGCGCACGCAGTAAGTGGTGCCTTTTCGCTTGCCGCCAGCTCGGTAGGCGGGACGGGACACGTTGTTTCACCGAGGCAAACAGCCGAATTCTGAACCGGACACGTTGGGACGGGATTGATTCAGACCAGCGGGACGGGACGCGGCAGGCGGAACACCAAGAAATCCGATCGACTGAGTAGGTGTTACTTGGTGCCTTCCTGTCTTTGTGGTGAAAGTTTCCGTGCGATCGGGACGGGACACGTTGTTTCACCGGGGCAAACGGCCGAATTCGCGACCGGACACATCGGGACGGGATTGAATTGAACGGGACCGGGATGAGGTCGGGACGGCACTGGAACGGTGGGACAGGCACGCGACCCCTCACCCCCGGCCCCTCTCCCTCAAGGGGCGAGGGGAGAAAGAAATAGAACGGGACGGGACGCGGCAGGCGCGACAAGAAAGAGATTGTCACCACAAAGACGCCAAGAAATCCGATCGGCTGAGTAGGTTTTACTTGGTGCCTTCGTGTCTTTGTGGTGAAAGAATCCTGTCCGATTCGGTGGGACTCGAAAATCGTACCGATCGCCCGCGTCGGGCGTGATCAGCGCGCCTGTAACCGGGCTGCCGCCGAGGTCGGCTTCCAGGCGGAGGTCGTTTGGGTGCTGGCTGTGCTGATCGATGGCGGGGAGTTGGGTGATTCCGTCACGGGTGGCGCGGCGGGCGGAGCGTCGGTCTGGCCCATCGTCGGTTGCAGCTGGTCCTTGGCTTCGCCCGTCAGGTAGGCCATGAATTTGCGGCTCGCGCGGTTGATGATCACCACCTTGCTGTTTCCCGTGCGGTGAACGGGGCGAATGATGCAGATGACCTCCGCGTCTTCGCTGCCGGCCGCGGCGAGGGCCGCGGCCGCGTCATTGCGCGTGGTCGCTTCTTCGGCAACCGTTTCTGACGCCGGCGGTTTGCCGTGAGGCTGCTTGAGCTGGGCCAATTCCAGCTCAGCCTTGCTCGACGGATCGTCGGCCGGCGCCGTGGAAGGCGGGGCGGTGGCCGCCGCAACGTCGACGATGCGGCCACGATCGCGTCGCGATCCCCGCGGAATCAGCTCTTCGAGGCCGGCTTTGCGGAGCAGCTGATGGATCGGCTTCAGCCCCGCGTACACACCGCGGCCTTCCTGCGGATCGGCGTTGGTGCAGACGCCGACGACGTGACCATTCGTCGTGAACAGCCCGCCGCCCGAGCGTCCCTTCACCGGCACGCCGGTGCACTCGATCGTATCGGGGCCTTCGTAGCGGTTGAGCATGGTGACTCGCAGCCGCTCGAGGATCGGCAGCTCGCCCCGGCTGCAGCCGATGCTCAATACGTTCTGGCCGCGGGCGACTTTGTCCTCCGCGCCGGCCACGGGCGAGGCCGCCACGGCCGACGACGTTTGCAGCGACACCAGTCCGACGTCGGCATCGAGATCGAACTTCACGATCTTGCCGGCGAACGAGTGGAAGTTTTTGCCTTCGAAGAGATCAACCTCGATCCGGCTCTCGGGTTTGACGTCGCGGAGAATGTGACCGCAGGTGAGCACGATGCTCTTGCCCGGCGTGCCGTCGATGACGACGCCCGAGCCGAAGTAGATACCCCCTTCGTCGGTGACGCGGATCCGAGCGCTCGAAGCCAGCATCGGTTGCACGGTGGGGTCGGGAAGTGCTTCGGGCTCACCCGCGCCACGAGGAGCGGCGCCCCGCATGACCGAGCCGTCGGCATCGCTGGTGCTCAGCGGCGCATCGGAGGGAAGTCGGGTCGAGGGCCGGGCTCCCGCGCCGGTCGAGTCGCCACCGTCGGCCAGCAGGGTGCCGGAATTGGCCGGCGCGCCTGGGCCGGAATTCGGAGCGTCGATCTGCACCATGCCCGAATTCGAGTTGGTCTTCTTGGAGGCGAACGGCGGCAGCGGCAGATGGAAATCGAATTTCTTGTTCTCGTCGTCGGCCAGGTGGACCGGCACCGAGCGACGGGCCGGATGGCTCTCGCGGGGCGCTCGCGGCAGCTGGGCGAGCATGGCTCGTAGCGTCGACTCTTCCTGCATGCCCGTAACCCGCTGCCATTCGCGGCCGCCGACGATCAGCACAAAGGTGGGCACGCGATCGATGCCGAACCGCTGCATCAGGTCGGGCCGCTCGTCGATGTTGATCTTCACGACCGGCAATCCCTGGGACTGCAAGCCCTCGACAATCGGCATCATCATCTGGCAGGGGCCGCAGTGAGTGCTGTAGAAGTCGTACAACACGTCGTTGGGAGCGGCGGCCGCGGTGGCCAGGCTGAGGATAAGCAGAGACGCATTCATGACGGGGCTCCAGAACGCTGCGAGACGCAGCAAATGCGGAATCGCCCAGGAAGGAGGGCCGATTGAAGGGTCAGGACGGGGGCAGAGCCCGCGGGGAGACGTGACGTGTGCGCGAAGAAACCGGACGAAGAATGTCCGCCAGAGAAAGGCGCTCGGTTGATCCCGATCCCAGGATTCCGACGCAACACGATTCAGGCCTCCCTGCCTGCCTTGTAAATCTTTCAAGCGCGTGGCGCTCTTGTAACAACCGAAAGCCCGCGCTCCCTGCGGTCTCTCTCGGCAGCCGTCTGCCGCAAGCTGTTACTGTCAAAGACGCTCCGCGTCCTCGACTGCCCCTCGCCATGCTGGCCCAATCCGATCATCCGAGGAGCGGATCGCATTTATGCACGGCTCGTGCCACACCGGCAGGATTTGCCGTTTGGGACGTTTCTAGTCCAAGTCCAAGGTCCAAGGTCGGAATTCAAATGAGCCGCGAGACCGCCGTCTCTCGACATTGGACTTTGGACTACCCAGCCGCTTGACTGCATCGCGCTTGGTCGGCTGTAATGAACAAACACTCACACGGGGCAATCGAGCTCCCGCGCAGGCGAGAACATTCCAATGGTCGAGCGATCAATTCAGAGCCAGACGCTTCGCGAGATGCTCGTCGAGGCCGAGCGCCTCAGTCGCGAACTCTGCGAGCACCTCGATCAGTCCTTCCTTCCCAAGTGCCTGGAGCTGACCCGGCTGGTGCGCCCGATCAACGGCGAACCGCCCGACGTGCGGGCGCTGGAAGACGTGACCCTGCGCACGCAGACCGCCCGCATCCTCGAGACGGAAACGTTCACCGACGGGGTCTTCGAGGAGCTCTCCGAGTATTGCGAAGCCATCGAAGGCGCCGTGAATAAGATCGCCTCGGAAGGCTGATCGCGGCGCCGGTCGCACGACCGCCGGCAATACGGCCGCCCAAGGCCGACGGAATTATGTAAGTGACAAGCAGGCGGTCTTCCGAGGCGGCCGACGCCGATTCGCCGGTCTCCTCGCTTCAATTGCCGACGTCCAGGATCTCGTCGATCTTTTCCTTGATCTCCGGGACGCTCTCGGCTGATACGGATCGGGCGCTGCCGTGGGCCTCAACGCGGGCCCTCCAAGCATAGCGATTGCCGGACTTTTGGTCGCCGGAAAACGCGCCACGAAGAATGCGGCGCACGCTGACGCCACGATATTCAAAGCTCTCCGGCGATTCGTTCGCCGTTTCGCCGCTTGGTAGCGGGGTGCCAACCGCCGGCTTGAGCGCGTCTTCCGCCGTCAGCGGGGCGACCGGTAGACGCTCGTGCTTCTTACTGCCGGGGACGCGGTTCTTAGCCACTGGTCATTACCCCAGTTCCAGCGGCGCGGAGATTCGAAACCGCAAGGGTTTCGAACCAACGGGTTGGATCGAGAAAATGCCGCCCCGTTTGTATCAACGCCGCAACCCCCAAGAGATGAAGCCTCGGGGGTCGCAACGTGTTTCAGATTTCCCTCCTGATTGACCGCTCGCAACGGCCAGTCAGGGCCAGCACCGTCGCCCACTTTGTGCGCGTGCAGGAATGCGCTGATCGTAACAGGGGGGATCCGTTCGTCAAGACCGATCAAGGCTCAGGATGGCCCGCGATTTACCCACGAGAAAAATCGGCACGTTGGGTTCTCGCGGTCGCTCGGGAAGTGCGGACCAGAATCAGACGCCGGCCGGTGTCGCGGCCCGCCGTTCGGGCGATTTCGTTCGCGAGCTGGGCGCTCGTTGCGGCAAGGGGAACCGCGGCAAGTCGCGCTCTTTGCGGACGTCGTTGGGTTGCACGCCGTCGAGCAGAACGTTGGCGATCACCGGTTGGCCGTTTTTCAGCGTCACCCAGGCGACGTGATCGAATTCGCCGTAGTCGATGCCCCGCATCTTCGAGCCTCCTCCGGTCGTCGCCAGCATGAAGTACTCGCGGCCGTGGCGGACGAACTTGGCGTAGTTGTGCTCATGGCCGACAAAGACCGTGTACGGTCGGTCGCCCGCCGCCAGCGCATCCTCGATGGGCGTCCAGCCCTGGGCTACGGGGTCGCCCATCGCTTCGCGCCAGACCGGCTTGTGGAAGAAGACGAAGGTCCAGCGGACGTCGGCGTTCTGCTGCAGGGTTTGCCGCAGCCATTCTTGCTGCTCGGGGCTGAAGCGGTAGTCCTGGTCTTTCGATCGCGGCTCCTCCGAATTCAGGACCACAAACAGCACGTTGCGGTAGCGGAACGAGTAGTAGCTGCGGCCGAACTTCCGCTTCCAGTTTTCGCTCATTGGCACGTTCGACATGTCGTGGTTGCCCGTGCAGAAGAAGAAGGGCATCTGCAGGCGGTCGACGTTGGTCTCGAATTCGGACCATTCGAGGGCCCATTGGCCGGGGTCCTCGCTGTAGCCTTCGATCAGGTCGCCCACCGACATCACGAACTCCGGCTGCAGCAGGTTGATCATCCGCACGGCCCGCGAAAAAATGCCCGGCCGATGCCCGCCCGTGCGATCGGACACGACGGCAAAGCGAAACGCGTCGGCCCCCTGGTCGAGCTCGAGCTTCGTCCACGGATTGCGGGCCGCCGTCTCGGACACCACGAGCGCCGGTTTGTCAGACGGCGGATTGTTCGCTCCGCTGCGAGTGGCGAAGACCGTGATGGCCCCCAATGTCGCGACGACGATGCCGACGTTGAGCAATCGCTTCATGTCAGTTCTCCGCTCGCCTTTCAGACTCGTTGTCCGCGGATGAATACCGCCTCGACCGATCCCGGGAATGTGATCCCCTCGAACGGCGACCAGCCGCACTTTGTTTTCAGGTGTTCGCGCGTGACTGTCGTTGGCCGCGACAGATTCAGCACGCTCAAGGAGCCCACGTAGCCGGGCTCGATTCTGCCGAACTTCAGTCCGCCCGTGTAGGGATTGACGAACTGCCCCGGGTTATCGCAGCAGACGTCGGCGATCCGCTCGGGTGTGAAGCCGCACTCGACGATCAGCCACGTCACGAACGGACCATAAGTGTCGAGATGCGGCTGCCCGGACGGACACTTCTGCAGGTTTTGTTTCTCTGCGAGCGTGTGAGGCGCGTGGTCGGTGGCCAGGTAATCCAATTCGCCGTTGCGGAGCGCCTCGAGCAGCACGGCCCGGTCGGACGGTCCGCGCAAGGGCGGGTTCATCTGCATGCGGCCCCGGTTCTCGTCGGTGATCCGCGTTTCATCGAAGAACAAATGGTGCGGCGTGACTTCGCAGGTGACGGGCAGGCCTCGGCGGCGGGCTTCGCGAATCAGCGGCAGCCCTTCGCCCACGGAGTAATGGCATAGTTTGCCCCGCAGTTCGTACTTCTCGATCATCTCGAGCGCGAACTGCGTCGCCGAGATTTCGCAGGCCGGCGGACGTCGTCGCTCGTGCGTCGGCTCGCCCCGATGTTGTTCGAGGAGCACGGGATCCTCGCAGTGAAAGCTGACATTCGAGCCCCGGTACTGGGCCAGCGTCCGGTCGAGTTGCTCGAGCGACGTGAAATAAAGGTCGCCGACGCTCGGCCCCATGTAGACTTTGTACGGAACGGCAAACGACAACGGCCGCGTGTTCGGCCCGATCCCCGCATAGAGCGTGATCTGGATCGGCACGTGGCGCGTTTCGACCAGCGCCTCCTTCGCGCGATACGACGCGTCGTCGATCGGGGCGGCCGGATTGTTCGGCATGTCAGCCACGTGGACGACGCCGCCATGGAGCGCGGCGGCCGACGCGGTCACAAAGTCTTCCTTGTAGGACTCCTTGCCGCTCACATCGTCGCGGGCGTGAATGTGGATGTCGCCCATGCCGGCAAAGATCAGGCAATCGTCGCCGAACTCGACGTCGGGTCGGCCGAGCCGCGGGCCGACCTCCACGATCCGCTCTCCCTCGATGCGGATCTGGCTCGGTTCAACTCGTTCGGTGCTGACGACCCGCCCGGCGACGATCATGGAATTCCCGCTCAATTGCCTCTCTTCGCCCGCCAGCATACGCTACAGCCGGTGCATGGCAAACTGTGCGCATCCGACCGGTACATCAATCCGCTGTGCATCGAAACGTTGACGCCCGCCGCCAATCCTCCCCGCGCTCCGACAGTCTTCTCCGAGAGACACGCCATGAAGTTGCCCCATCTCGTCGCGCTCGGCCTTGCGTTTTCCTTGGCACTCTCCGGCGATTGCCTTGCGCAGGTCCCCAGGGGCACGGAAGGGTCGCCGTCGAGACCGACGCTGCAGAAGGCGCTGATCGACGACGCCGGTCCGGACATCCGCGACGATCCCCGCTACGGCCGCATGCGTCTGCTGGGTGATCTCAACCATCCCTGGACGCCCGCGTCGACCAAGGCAGGCTGGGAAAAGCAAGCCCGCGCGATCCGCGAACGCGTGCTGGTCGCCACCGGTCTCTGGCCCATGCTTCCCAAGGAACCGCTGCATCCGGTGATTCACGGCAAGATCGATCGCGGCGACTACACCGTCGAAAAGGTCTTCTTCGCCAGCCTGCCGGGTCACTACGTCACGGGGAACTTGTATCGCCCGGCAAAGATCGTCGGCAAAGTGCCCGGCGTGCTTTGTCCGCATGGCCACTGGGCCAACGGCCGCCTCTACGACGCGGGCGAGAAAGAAGCGCAGAAGCAGCTCGAACAACACGCCGAGCAGCACATGTCCGGCGCCGGTACCCGCTGCAAGCCCGCATGGTCGGTCTCGCGCGGTTGGGCTGCATCGTCTTTCACTACGACATGGTGGGCTACGCCGACAGCAAGCCCCTCAATCACTTCGGCGGCATCACCGATGCCGAGGCCGATCTGCGGCTGCAGAGCGAGTGCGGGCTGCAGACCTTCAATTCGATCCGGGCGCTCGACTTTCTGCAGTCGCTCCCCGACGTCGATCCGCAACGCATCGGTGTCACCGGGGCCAGTGGCGGCGGCACGCAGACGTTCCTGCTCGGCGCCGTCGACCCGCGGCCCGCGGTCGCCTTTCCGGCCGTCATGGTCTCCACCAACATGCAGGGGGGCTGCGTCTGCGAGAACGCCGACTTGCTGCGAGTCGGCATCAACAACGTGGCGATCGCCGCGCTGTTTGCGCCGAAGCCGATGGCGATGAGCGGGGCCCACGACTGGACGATCGACATCGAACGCAAAGGCCTGCCCGAGCTGAGGAAGATCTACGGCTTCTACGGCGAGTCGGACAATGTCTTCGCCAAGTGCTTCCCGCAGTTCGGCCACAATTACAACCAGGTCGCGCGGGAGTTGATGTACGGCTGGTTCAACGCGCACCTGGGCCTCGACTACAAGACTCCCATCGTTGAGGCGGACTTCCAGCCCATCGAGCCGGAGAATTTACACGTTTACGACAAAGAGCACCCGCAGCCCACGGATGCCAAAGACACCAAGGCCCTCCGCGATTACCTCACCGGCTTGGCCGACAACCAGTTTGCCGATCTGTTGCCAAAAGACGCGGCCGGCTTGCCGCACTATCGCGAAGTGGTGGGCACCGCGGCCCGCGTGATGCTCAACAACGCGGAGCCTCCCGCCTCGGCCGATTGGCGCGAGAATCCACTGCACACGACGCGCCTGGACGACGGAACGGAGCTGATCAAAGGTCGGGCCGTGCGGACCGACGACAAAACCCAGCTCCCCTGGATCCTGTTGCGTCCGAAATCCTTCCGCGGCACGGCCGTCTTCTGGTTCGACGGGCAGGGAAAGTCGCACCTGCTTGGTCCCGACGGCCAGCCGACCGAGGCCGTGCGCAAACTGCTCGCCGCGGGCAATGCGGTCGTGTCGGCCGATCTGTTTCTGACTGGCGAATTCACCGAATCGCATCCGCCCGCCAAACCGCCGCAAGTCATCAAGAAGTACGCGGCCTTCACCTTCGCCTACAACCCGACCGTTTTGTCGAGCCGCGTGCACGACATCGTGTCGGCCGTCGGCTTGGCGACAAACCACCAGGCGCGGAAGATTCGCCTGGTCGGCACGGGAGAGGCCGGGCCGTGCGTCCTGCTGGCCGCCGGACTCTTACACGAGCGAGTCTCGGACGTACTGGCCGACGCCCACGGACTGAGCTACCGCAAGATTCCGGCGACGACCGATCCGATGTTTCTGCCCGGCGCCCTCAAGTACGGCGGCCTCGGCGGCCTGGCGGCGCTCATCGCTCCCACTCATCTCGACATCTTCGGCACGGCCAATATCCGCGCCGAGGAGCTGGCCCCCCTTTCGGCCGTTTACCGTGCCGCGGGTGCTCCGCTTTCGATCGAAGCTCCGCCGTTGACGGACGAGATCGTCGCCGAACGCATGAGCCGTCCTGAATGAGCCGCCACAATCTTGCTTTGCGAAGGGAAGGCGAGGCTCCCGCCGAGCCGTTTTCGGCCGCGAAAATCTAAAAGAGGGCTCAGCGGGAGTTTCGCCCTCCCGAATCGTCCCGCGCCGCGGGCAGCGGTTTCAGCAAAATTTGTCGTAACCCAATATCGATCAATGGGTAGGAGTCGAAAAACGGGTCCTAGGCAAATTCCGCATCGGTTAGAATCAAAGGATGCCCCGCCGAGTTGTGGCCACCTGATGCGACCTGGAAAGCTGACTCCCGAAATCTCGCAAAGCCAGCGACTGCGACGCAGGGCGGCAACGTTTGCCCGGCATCGGCTGCGCGTGCTCGAACTGCTGGCTAACAAGCCGGATGGTGAGACCGCCCGGCATTTCCGCGACCGGCTGAAACTCACCACGTCGAAGGTCAGGGCCGTGCTTCGCTCCCTGCTCGATGACAGCCTGATTGTCCCCAGCCGGCTCCACAAGCACGAGCGAAGAGAATCCGGTTATCGCATCTGGGGGCACCCTCAGATAACAGGACTTTCATCCCCGGCGGGACGGGTCTCCGTGTTTTGATATAAGGGGGCAGGACCCAGCGCGCGAAAATCGAGCGCGCCGCTGCGAAGTTCGGATGGCGTGCTGCCGGCCCGGTACACGATCGGGAACTGTGCATCGCGGGCCTTTGATAAAATGACGTCACGCAATGAAATGACCAGGCTCCGGACGTCTTCTGAGGTCGGCGGTTGAAAAGGCACGCGATGCGCAGGCCGCCTCGATTCCTCATCGAGCATCAAACTCTGACGCGGCGGTTCTTTCTCGGCGCCGGCCTGAGCTCGCTCGCCGTGCTAGGACAGCCGAGGTTAGTTCGCGCCGCTTCGCCCCGCTCGAAGAAGCAGCCCGAGCGGGAAGCGCGGTTTGCGAGCTACCTCACGCCGCCCGACGGCTTCGAGGACGTTTCTCGCGGCAAACCGATTCCCCACACGCTGCCCGAGGATCGCAAGCGAGCCGTCGGTTTGACGCGGGAAACCTGGAAGCTCGAAGTCCTCTCCGACCCCGAACATCCGGTGCGGCTCGGCAAGCCCCTGACTAAGAGCGAAGGGACCGCAATCGATTTTGCCGCCCTGATGAAGCTGGCCGAAACGAAGGCCGTGCGCTTTGCCAAGATCATGACGTGCCTCAATCTTGGCTGCCCGCTCGGCATGGGCATCTGGGAAGGGGTGCCGCTCCGCGAGCTGGTCTGGATGACCGAGCCGCACGAGGACCTGCGACGCATCTTCTATTACGGCTACCACAACGACAATCCGAAGCAGATGTTCCGCAGCTCCCTGCCCATCGGCCGCGTGCTCGACGATTATTTCGATCTGCCGCCGGTGATCCTTTGTTACAAGCTCAACGGCCAGTGGCTGACGCCTCGTCGCGGCGGTCCGGTGCGAATCGTGGTGCCCGAGCACTACGGGTTCAAGTCGATCAAGTGGCTCTCGCACGTGGTGTTGACGAACCTGCCCCATGCCAACGACACCTATGCCGAGCAAGGCAACGACGTCGACAGCCCGATGAAGACGTTTGCCGCTACGCTCGCCTACCCCGACGTGGCGAAGAAAGGCGAATCGATTCCGCTGTCGGGATATGCGCAAGTCGGGATCGCCGGGCTGAGCAAGGTGCAGATTCTCGTCATGCCGGAAGACGACGAGCCGCCGGAGAACGACCCGCATCTGCAAAAAGCTCCCTGGCGCGACGTCGCGATCCTGCCGCCGCCGGCCGGTAAAAACTGGGGCGGCGGCTTGCCCGGCGATCGACTCCCGCAGCCGCTGCATGGGTTCGATTCGGCGACCGGCCGTCCACTCACGTGGCCGATGAAACTGGCCTGCGTCCATTGGGCGGGCGTCCATCCGGGACTGCCGGCCGGCCATTATGCGCTGCGGTGCCGGGCCATCGACGAGCGGGGCCGCGCGCAGCCGCTGCCGCGCCCGTTTGCCAAGTCGGGCCGAGCGGTCATCGAATCGCTCAGCTTCGTGGTGCGTTGATGTCCACGCGACCGCAAGCGCCGGGAATCGATGCACATTCGCCGAGCGATTCCCGACAAACGATCACTGCCGACGACGAATTGGGATTGGTACGCGGCTTCGGCCGGAATTGTCTGCCGACCACGCCACGAGAACCGACGCGGCTGCATTGCCGAATGGGGACGTTCGCGCTCTTTGTGGGTCTCGCTGCGTTCTTCGTCTATCTGAGCCATCGCCCGCTCTGGCATACGGACCTGTGGGGACACCTGGCTTACGGCCGGCTGATCGTGGCGCAACGGACCATTCCGGCGACGGAGCCCTTGCTGCCGCTGTGCCAAGGCGTGCCGTTTGTGGACTTCTCCTGGCTGAGCGAAGTGATCGGCTACGCGGCCGAGCGCTGCGGGGGCGTCGAGGCATTGCAGTTCTTGTACGCGAGTGCCGTCGTCACCAGCATCGGCCTGTTGGCTGCGTGCGCACTGCGGAAAACGGGTTCGGCCGCGGCGGCCGCGCTGGCGACTGCGCTCTACGTCTGGGTCGACTGGCAGCAGCTGGCCATCATGCGACCGCAACTCGCGGGCTCCGCGTGTTTCCTCGGCGTGTTCCTGCTCGCGGCCGGTGGCGCGTGGCGCGGGACGGCAACGCGCTTCCGACTGGCCGCGTTGGCGACGGCCTTGCTATTTGCCGCGTGGGCCAATTTGCACGGATCGTTCCTGATCGGGCTGGCGCTGTTGGCGGCGCTCATTTGCGGTCGCTCCGTCGATTTGCTGCGTCGCACGGGGCGTTTGCGTGCCGTGCGAGAAGATCGTCGCCTGCGGCGCGGCTTGATCGTGCTGACTCTGACCGCCGTCGCGTGCCTGCTGAATCCCTACGGCTGGCGAATTTTCCCGGCCGCGTGGGAGCTCACCTCGAACGACAACCTGCGGGATTTAGTCGAATGGCAGCCGCTGGGCTGGTGGATGTGGCAGGCTCGGGCGGCCTTCGTGGTCGGTCTGGGTCTGCTCGGCCTCTACACGTTGACGCCGCGACGAGTTTCCGCGACCGAGATTCTGTTGCTCGTCGGGCTGGGCGGGGCGATGCTCGCCGCATCGCGGATGATCGTCTGGTGGGGGCCGCTGGCCGCGTTTTATTCGTCGCTGCACGCTTCAGCCGTCGCGCAGCGCTGGCGACACGCGCACTGGGCATTACCGCGGAGAATTCAGTCGGTGGGTGGGATCTTCTCGCGGCTGCGCTTGGCCTGCGCGACACGGTCGACCCGCTGGGTTTCCGCGGGCGTGCTGGTCGTCGTCGCGGTGTGCGCGCTGCTGCTCACGCCGCTGGGCGACGGTTTGTTCGCCCAGATCCTCCGCACGGACCGCCGCCAGCACTTTTCCGCCGGCACGCCGCTCGACGCGACCGATTATCTGCGCGCTCATCCGCCGCGGGGGCAGATCTTCAACCCGATGGAGTGGGGCGATTACCTGCTGTGGGCCGGTCCGCCCGGGCTCGAGGTGTTCGCCGCCTCGCACGCCCACTTGCTGCCGCCGCCGGTCTGGCAGGACTATGTCCGCGTGATCACGCTTGACGACGTCTGGCAGGAAATTCTGCGGCAGTACCGCGTCAACACGGTGATCGTCGACGACGATCAGCATGCGGCGCTCGCCGACGCACTGCGAACGGATCCCGAGTGGTCGTTGGCTTACAAAGACGAGACGGCCCTGGTCTTCGTGCGGCGGGCATCTGCGTTTCCGTCTGCCCCAAAAATAAACACTGCCCCAAAAAACAAACACTGGCGGACAAGCCGCCAGTGGCGTTTCGAGTTTGGACAGGATTTAACTAGCGAGTGCCCGATTGGTTGATGGGCGGCCAGAAGAAATCGTCCGGCCCCTTACACGTGTAGTAGGGGTACTGCACAATCGCCCCCGGAGTTGGGTTCGGCGGATAGACGAGCGGTCCATGATCGCAGGCCACACTGGGCAAGCAGTAACCGTTACTGCCGAGGCGGCACGTCCCGGCATCGGGCGGGCAGTAGTGCGACCAGTAGCGATGATGGGGCTGATAGTTGGCCAGGCAGCCCCCCAGGCAGCAGTGACAGCAGGTGCCGTCGGTCGACCCGCATTCGGGGCACGGATTCTGGGGAGTGCCGTAGACCACGCCGTTGGGAGCCGGGCTGGCTGCCATCGCGCCGTCGGGTCCGGGAGCTTGAGCGCGAACGATGCCGGGATCGGACGCGCAACCGGCGCAGGCCAGCCCGAGCATGCCGAGGGTCAGTCCCAAGACAATTTTTCCATTCATCGTTTGGTCTTCCTGAGGGCTGGTTTCGCCGAACCGTGAAGCCGGCGCCGCGCGGCGCTAGGCCTGTCTTTCTTTATCGGCCAAAGAACCCGCAAAATGTGGAGAATCGTTCTGAAAGACGTTTTCGGCGGTATCGTCAAAGTTCCGCGATCTTGCAGAACCGCCTCAATCGCGATAAATTACCGGGACGGTTTCAGGACCCGATGCAATCCGGGACTCGCGACATAACAGTCTGGAAAATAACGGGTTATATCGAGCAATTTGGGTCGGGTCCTGAGCGCTCTCTTGGGGTTCGATCGCCAGCGGCCGCACCTCGCGGTTCCAAATGGTCGCAAGCCGGGCTCAGGTCCCCCACAACGGAGTCACGGGGTGTTCGTTTCAGCATCGACCCATTGTTTCGCCGACCGCACCTTCGAGGAGTCGTGCTCGCTGTTCCTCGAACTCGAGTACGACAAGCTCGAGATCTGGCTCTCGGACGACGGTCCCCACCTGAAGCCAGCCGAAGTCGCCAAGGATCCCGACCAGTTCTTCGCCCGCTACCGCGAGACGACGCGCCTCACCGCCGTCGGCTTTTGCCTGGCGCAAGATGTCTCGGCGGCCACGCTCGCCGGCGTCACCAAAGCGGCGAAGCTGCTGCGGATCACGCAGATCACCATTCCCGCTTCACCGCTGGGAACGCCGTTCAATACGGAGGTCGATCGGCTTCGCGAGTTCGTGCGGCTGACGAGCGCGGACGGCATTCGGCTTTCGATCAAGACGGAAGCGGGGCACCTCACCGACGATCCCCACACGGCCGTCGAGCTGTGCCAGGCGGTCCGCGGGCTGGGGCTGACGCTCGATCCGAGCTACTACATGGTGGGCAACAACGCGGGCCGCTCGTACGACCAGGTCTTCCCCTACGTCTATCACACGCATCTCCGCGACTCGACGTCGCAGAGCTTGCAGGTGCAGGTGGGGCTGGGCGAGCTCGATTACACGCGGCTGATCAACCAGCTC
Organism: uncultured Planctomycetaceae bacterium; assembly: GCA_963800135.1. Taxonomy (GTDB): domain Bacteria; phylum Planctomycetota; class Planctomycetia; order Planctomycetales; family Planctomycetaceae; genus DASPSM01. The sequence continues at coordinate 555,969 of CAWCZR010000006.1, forward strand.
AAGCGGCAGGGATACACCCGGGCGCTCTCGGTCGACATTCTGCCGACACCCGAGAATGCCGGTGAGCGACCGCTCGAGCTGCGGAAGCTGCGGATGCTGCTGGACACGCTGCTCTAAAGGGTCCCACAGCCGCGAGGCTTTCGCGAGCGTTCAGCGAAAGTCCGACGGATTTCCGAAGAGTCCGCCCGGTCCGGTGCTTCCTGTTCCGCCGCGGAGGGGGCCTTTGCGCTTTCGTTGATAGGCCTCGACCGGCTCTTCGACGGGCTTGGGTTCTTCGGGTTTAGCCTGCAGCGCCTTGAGCGACAGGCTGATCCGCTTTCGCTCCGGATCGACTTCGAGCACCTGGGCCGTGACTTCCTGATTCGGCTTCACGACGTCGGACGCGTGGCGGACTCGCTTGTGATCAAGTTCGCTGACGTGGATCAGCCCTTCGAGCCCCGGCTCCAGTTCGACGAAGGCCCCGAAGTCGGCAATCCGCGTCACCTTGCCCGTTACCGCCGAGCTGGCGGCGTACTTTACGGCCGCGGTCGTCCAGGGATTCTGGACGAGCTGCTTCATCCCGAGGCCGATCTTCTTTTTCTCGGGATCGAGCGACAGGACTTTGACGTCGACCGTCTGGCCTTCCTTCACCAGCTCCGACGGATGCTTCAGCCGGTGCCAGCTCATCTCGCCGATATGCAGGAAGCCGTCGACCGATCCCAAGTCGACGAACACGCCGTAGTCTTTGACCGTTTTTACCTTGCCCGTGAAGGTCTGTCCGACTTGGGCCGTTTCCCAGAAGGCCCCTTCGGCCTCTTTGCGTTCGATCTGCAGGTAGGCCCGGCGGCTAACGACCAGGTTCCGCTTCTTCGCATTGACCTCGACGACTTCCGCCCGCAGCTTTTGACCGACGTATTGTTCGAGGTCGGTGACAAAGCCTAGCTCGACCTGGCTCGACGGCAGGAAGGCCCGCAGGCCGCTCACCGTCACTTCCAAACCGCCCTTGTTCGTGCGGTTGACGAGGCACTCGACGATCTGCCCTTTCGAGAGCTGGTCCCAGTTGCCGGCGATCCGTCGCAGTCCTTTGGGCAAATTGAGATAAATCAGGCCCTCGTCCGGCGCCAGACGGTCGACCAGCACTTCGATGCGCTGCCCGACTTCGGGCTTCTTACCGGACACAAACTGCCGCAACGGCACGAGCCCGGCCGAGCGATATCCCAGATCAAGCAGCACGCCGTCGCCATGAATCGATTGGATGCGGCCGGCGAGATGCTGGCCCTTTTCCAGCGTTTCTTCCGGCGGCTTTTCGCCGTGCTCTTCCTCGGTCTCGACGGCCGACGACGTGACCGGCGTGCTTTCGCTCAAATCGCTACTGGCCATGGCCGCGTCGATTTCGGCCGCGAGGGCCGCGTCGAGCTGGTTTGCCGGTGGAACTTCGATCGTGCCGACCGCCCGCGTCGGTGCCGGCGACTCGCTTTTCTTGGACGGCTGCGCGGCGGCCTCTTCGTCCGCACTCGGCTGCTGCTCACCGGTATGTTCGGCGCTGGCGTATTCGGTGACCGGCTGAGCCGTGGGCTCCGATTGCGCGGGCTCCTCGACGGGCGAGTGCCTCGGCGCTCGGGGATCGCTAACGTCCGATTCGCCCCCGACCGGCGACGAATCGCGCGGTTCATTGGAGTCGCCGGATGCGCGCGGTTCTTCGCCCGAGCGCTCGGCCATCCGGGCGCGAACGCGATCGCGCCGGTAAGCGCCCAGCGGCGAGTTCTCCACGTCGACGGCAACCTCGGTTGTCGATGCGTCGCTCACGCCCTCGGCCGGTTCGACCGCGGCAGCCAGCTGAGTGTGTGTCGCGTTTAGGGGTTCGCCGACCGCTTCGGCCTGCGAGGGTTTGTTTTCGTCGCTCATCACAAGCTCATTCTTGCTGCCGCTGGCCATGGCGGCCGGCTGCAACAATTTTCGGTCACACGCGGCAGAAAACCGGCGTCGCTCCGGACGCTTCCAACGGTTTAGGACGCGAAAGGATTCGCGGGAATCCGCGGCGGCGAAGCTCCTCAGAACGATTCGACTTCGCTGCAACTCCATTGCGAAAACTGTCAACCAACGCGAAATGACCGCGCCCGAATAACATAGTCGATGACTGCCCAATCCGCCACTGCGCAACGGAGTTCCGACGCACCGCTGGAGCCGTGCCGGCTGGCAACCGGGCGAACTCGCCGCAATAATCGTTCGGTGAGTTTTGAGTTGGTGAGATTTGTCACGAACGCAGCGATCTGGATCCGCGGACCGTCACGATGACCGCACACCGCGAGAACTCAGCCGTTTACGTCCGCAATCCCGATTTGCTGTCGACGACCAACAGCCGGCTGCTGATCGTCGACGTGCAGGACAAGCTGCTGCCGCCGATCGCCAATGGCCCGCGACTGGTGCACAACTGCCGGCGGCTCATCGACGGGGCGAAGATCGTCTCCGTCCCCGTTTATGGCACCGAACAGTATCCGCAAGGCTTGGGACCCACCACGGCCGAGCTGGCTATGCGGATGGGCTCCCGGGTCGAGAAGGTGATCTTCAGCTGTGCCGCTGTTCTCGGTTGGGGGCAGGCGGCCGACGTGACCGACGAGCGCGAGCAGGTGGTGGTCGCCGGCATGGAAACGCACGTCTGCGTGATGCAGACCGTGCTGGACCTGATCGCCGGGGGCTTTCGCGTTTACGTCCCTGTCGATGCGGTCGGCAGTCGCGGCGAACTCGATGCGAAAATCGCCCTGGAGCGGATGGCCGCCTCGGGCGCGACGCTGACAACGGTCGAGTCGATTCTGTTCGAGTGGTGCGAAAAGGCCGGAACGCCCGAGTTCAAGCAGATTCAAAAGTTGATCATCGAAGGCTGACTGGCCGACGTCGCATCAATAAAGTAAGCCCACGGACGGTCGTCCGTGGGCCTGTGATGGATGTTTGAGATTTCCCGCGCCGGGCTTCGCCTTAGAACACGTCCAGGATGAACGCGTGCCCGGCGTGCCACGGGTGCGGCTCGGGATAGAAGTTATGCCAGGCCGTGTTGTACACGGGAATCTGGCGGGCCGGCGGATAGCGGTAGTACATATGGTCGTACTGAATCGGCTTCTGGAAGTTCGACGGATAGTAGACGTAGGGGTAGTAGTAGAACCGCTGCCAGTCGCTCGGCTGTCCTTCGTTGGCGGCGGTCGCCTGCTTGGGCGACACACCCGCGACGATGACCAGCATCAGACCGACGATCAGCGAACCAAGCGCCACGCGAATCCGCATGGATTCGTCTCCTTTTCCAGTTTCGACCTGTCGAAAGTTCGACGTCCTGGCTTTGCGCGACGCGAACCGCCGTGAAATGTTTGGTCATGCCGAAAACGGCCGAACCCGCCGACTTTCCGGACACCGTGATCCTAGATCGGCGTTTTGCCCCCCCGTATAACAGGAAACTTCCGCATAAACGACATAATCGGGTGAGTCGAATCGCATGCGAATTGTCCGCAGCGCCCCGTCTGAGCCGGTTCCTCCCGGGGAAAATCACGACCCGCGTGTCAATCCGTCGCGCGCGAACTTCTTCGGCCGCAGTCGGCGACTGTTCGACGGGCTGCTGGCCGCGGCGTTTGCCGTCGCCGCTCCGTCCCGCTGCGCCGCTTGTCGCCGCGAGCTTCCCTCCCACGGGTTATACGACTTGTTGCCCCGTCTCTGTCGCGAGTGTCGCGAAGCGGCCATCGGTCCCGCCAGCGAGCGCTGTCGTCGCTGCGCCGCTCCGGTCGGGCCGTTTTTGGGCAACCGCCCCGACTGTTCGCTCTGCCGGCGCGACCGCTTTCATTTCGAGTCTGTGATTCGCCTGGGCGTGTACGAAGGGCGGCTCCGCGAGATGTGCCTGGCTGCCAAGCGGCCGGGGTGCGAAGAGCTGGCCGCGGCGCTCGCCGAAACGCTGTTTGCCGAAGAAGGACTGGCCCTCTTGGCGGCCCAGGCGGAGGCGATCGTTCCGGTTCCCCACCATTGGAGCGAAGCGTTTTTGGGGCCGCCCAAAACGCCTGAAACGCTGGCGAGCGTGCTGTCGCGCCGCTTGCGGGTGCGGATGGCGACTTCTATACTCGCGAAATCTCGCCGGACCCTGAAACAGGCGAGTCTTCCTTCTACTCGGCGACGCGTGAATCTGCGAACCGCCTTTCGCGTTCCCGGTCGATTTGCCTCCCAAGTCGCCGGACGACGCATCCTCTTGGTTGACGATGTGCTGACCACCGGAGCGACGGCGGACGAGGCCGCGCGAGCGCTGCTCGATGCGGGGGCCGCGTCCGTCCGAGTGGCAGTGATCGCCCGCTCTGTCGGGCTCAAGCCGGTCGCCGGACGCGCAGGCACAAGTCGCTGATCACATGGAAATCCCTGCTCCCGCGGATCCGCTCGACTCAAGCCAATCTGTCGAAAAGCCGGCTCCCCCACCCAAAAAAGCAACGCCGACGCAGTTCTTCCTTAAAGGGCTGGCGATCGTCCTCCCCCCGATCCTGACGCTGGTGATCCTGGTTTGGATCGGTCAGATGATCTACGGGTACGTCGTCAGCCCGGTGACGACGAGCGTTCGCTTCGTGATCGCCGAAATCATCGACAAGTCGCGGCCGACCTCCGACTTCGAGTCGGCACCCGGCTTGCCGCCGCTCGAATTCTGCGGCAGCGATTACCGTTTGCCCCCCGCGCTGGCCCAGCAGTATCTCAACGAGCTGGAGTTGAACGGGCGGCGGCGCAACACGGCCGAATTGCAGGCCAGCCTGGCCGCCGAAGCGTACGTTCCGTTCGGCGAACGGGCAGTTCCGTATGCCGACTTCGTGCAAGTCGCATCGCGGATGCGACCCGTCGATTGGCCGGCCACCGCCACCGGCCTCTACATGGAGCTGGTGACCTTTCGGTATTTCAAGAGCCTGGGCTCGCTCAGCGCGCTGGCGACGGCGCTCACCATTATCGGTCTCTATTTTCTCGGACGATTCGTCACGGCCCGCATGGGACAATGGCTCCTGAGCCGCTTCGAGCTGCTGGTGCTCGCGCGGTTGCCGATCATCAGCAGCATCTATTCGTCGGTGAAGCAGGTGACGGACTTTTTCTTTTCCGAGCGGGCCGTCGCGTACAATCGGGTGGTGGCGGTCGAGTTTCCCCGCCGCGGCATCTGGACCATTGGCTTCGCGATGGGCGAAAGCTTGATGGAAATGACGCTGGCCGCCGGCGAGCCGATGGTCAGCATCATGATCCCGGCCGCGCCGATGCCCATGACCGGCTGGGTGGTCACCATTCCCAAGAGCGCAATCATCGATTTGAACATGACGCTCGACCAGGCGTTTCAATATTTCCTGTCGTGCGGCGTGCTTGTCCCTGAGCACCAGCGGGCCACCCCCGAAATGCTGCATCGCGAGCTGGCTCGACGGCTGGCCACGACGTTCGGAGCACCCGGCAATCCTCCCGGTCAACCCTCCGGCGAAGGCTGGAGGGGTGGCACGCCGGGCGCCCCGGACGACTTCCGGCCGCCGGCCCCAGTTGATGGACGAACCGCCCCCACCGGTTGGGGCGGAACGCCGCCGGGCTATCCCGCTGCGGGCGCGGCGCCGGCCGGGCCGCCGTTTCCCGGAGGCTTTCCACCTGGTCCGTCATCGCCTGGTGCTGTGCCGCCGGGTTCCTCGCCCTCGGGCCGTCCGCTGCGCGATGACGAGGGACGCTCGTCGTGAGTGGCGCCACGCTGCGAATCGCGACCCGCGCGAGCCGTTTGGCACTCTGGCAAGCCGGGTACGTCGCCGATCGACTGAAGAAGAACGAGCCCGGGCTCGACGTCCAGCTCGTGCACGTGACAACCACCGGCGATCGCGACGTCGCCGCTTCATTGAGCGGTTTGGGCGGAGTGGGAGTCTTCACGCGCGAGATCCAACAAGCACTTCTGGACGGGCGCGCCAACGTCGCCGTGCACAGCTTGAAGGATTTGCCCACCGTACCCGTGCCCGGCATCCAACTGGGAGCCGTGCCGTCACGCGCCGAACCCTGGGACGCCCTGGTGTTGCCCCGTGATTCCGCGTGCGCCGCCCTCCACGATTTGCCTCGCGCGGCCCGCGTCGGCACGGGGAGCCTGCGTCGCCGGGCTCAGATTCTGCACGTGCGGCCCGACCTGCAATTCCTGGACGTCCGCGGCAACGTGGAGACGCGGCTGCGTAAGCTCGACGAGGGAGCCTACGACGCGCTCGTCCTCGCGGAAGCCGGCCTCGACCGTTTAGGATTGGCCGACCGCATCACCGTCCGTTTGATGCCGCCCGATTTCTTCCCGGCCGTCGGCCAGGGGGCGCTGGGCCTGGAATGTCGCAGCGACGACCCGCACACGCGGCAGCGGCTCGAGCGGATCACCGACATCCCCACGTTTGCGGCCACCACGGCCGAGCGACAGGTTTTGGCCACGCTCCGCGCCGGCTGTCATGCGCCGGTCGGAATCGCCGTGAGCTTCGCCGCCGATTCGATCACGCTGGAAGCCGTCGTCCTCAGTCGCGACGGCAAGCAGAAGCTTGCTGCGCGGCAGGCCGGACCGATGGCGGATCCGCGCGCAGTCGGCATCGCAGTCGCGGAGGAGTTGCTGCGACAAGGCGCGGCGCCGCTGATCGAAGACGCCGACACAAACTGAGCGGCCCGCAACTCAGGGCGTGGCCGGAGCCGCGCTCTCGATCGGCTGGACGACCGTCGTCGCATGATCGGTACCTGGATTCAGCGCCGTCGCCCGATCGTGGTCGCGGTCATCGGACACGGAATAGTAGACATCGGAGGCGATGCCGTTTCCCTCATTTAAGCGGCCCAGTTGAGTAGGCTGCATGCGATACCAGATGTTGGAGGGCGACCACTTTTCCCAGGTGTCCGAATCCGGCAGCATGTCGGCACAACCGCTGAGCGTGACGATCAGGGCGGCCGTACATCCAGCCAGGAGGAAACGAGAGCGTGCCAGTCGGTGCGGCAGATTCATCGCGCAAACTCCTTTCCACCGCGTTGGTCGCGCGGCAGAAAGCACGTAAAGGAAGGGAACGCTCGAGTGGGAGAGAAGGGAGGAGCCGGATTGTAATTCGCGCCGCGAAACGGGCAAGACGGCTTTGGCGTCCGCCGACCCAATCGGCAGAATCTGCCGATTGATTGCGCGAGAATATCGACGAAACTTCCGGGGATCCGTCGGAAACGAGCAAAACGGCTCGCGACGCTCACCAGATCGTGAGCGATTGGCGGAAGAGCTGCGTCAATTCTTCGGGCCCGGCCGGCCGCGGCGAGAGTTTGGTGACGCGGTGTTGCGGCAGCGTCCCCTCGACGAGAGCGGGGATGTCCGCCTCGGTGTATCCGACCGCCTTGAGCCCGTTGGGCATCTCGGTCGCCTGCATGAATTGAATCACGCGATCGGCGAGCACCACGCCCGCATCCTCGAGCGACACGTCGTCGACGTCGGCCCCGAGCGCCTTCGCGGCTCGCAAATGGCGCTCGGGACAGGCCGAGGCCGTGAATCGCACCACGGCCGGCGCATGCAGAATGACCGACATTCCATGCGGCACCAACGGATGGTCGACCCGATAACCGACCGGGCGGAACGAGCGCACCATGCCCGCTACCGGGTAGGACATTCCGTGCGGCAAGTGCACGCCCGCGTTGCCGAAACCAAGTCCCGCGATCGCCGACGCCAACAGCATGTGGCTGCGGGCCTCGGTGTCTGACGGGTCGTCAACCGGCGCTGCAAGAATTCGTCGACGAGTTCCAGAGCCCGCAGGGACCACAAGTCACTCACCGGATTGCAGCCCTGGTAGGCAGGCCGCTCGAGCGGGCGGGCCGGTCGCGGCCGCGACGTGTAAGGAATGGCCGTGTAGGACTCGAGCGCATGGCTCAGCACGTCGAGACCCGCCGAGGCGGCGACCGCGGCCGGTTGTTGCCGCGTGTTATCCGAGTCGACGATGCCCAAGGTCGGCTTCAAGTAGCGATGGGCGATCCCCGTCTTCGCATGCTTTTCGACATAATCAAAAATCGCCACGCCCGTCGTTTCGCTGCCGGTGCCGGCCGTCGTGGGGATGGCGATGAGCGGCTTGAGCGGGCTCGGGATCGGCAGCCCGCGGCCGATCGGCGCATTGACGAAGTCGAAAAACTCCGCCGCGTGCGTCGCATACAGGTTGGCGGCCTTGGCCGTGTCGATCGTGCTACCGCCGCCCACCGCCACGAACGAGTCGAACTTTCCCGTGCGAGCAGCCGCCGTGGCCGCTTGAAAGCTGGCGTCGGTCGGCTCGACGACGACCTGATCGTAGACGTCAAAATCGACCCGTGCGGCCTTGAGCGACGCCAGCACGGTCTCACCCGTGGACGAATCGCGGACCGCCGGATCGATCACCACCATCGTCCGCCGTGCGCCGAGATCGTTTAAATCGTCCCCAACCTCGCCCGTAATTCCGGAGCCAAAGCGGATATTGGCGGCCGCAAATTGGAACGCCGTGTCGTGCGTGGTCATGGCGAGATTTCCGCGCGCTTGAAAACCGGACGTCGCCCGGCGTCACTTGCCCAGCCACGCTCCGGCCGTGCGGTTCAGCTCGTCATCGTCGTTCGACTTGAGGGCCGCGAACCGTTGCGCGTTGCGGCGGCCGGCGATCCGCAGATAACACAGCCCCGTTTGCAGTTCGCGCTGCCGCGTGGCGTTGTCGATCTTGTCGTTCGAGAGCAGCCCGGTGAGGCGAGCGTAGACGCAGCTCATGTGGAACAGCTCCGTCGCCAGGTCGCCGATCCGGGCCTGGACAAACTCGTGGTCGATGATGCTTTCGCGATACTTGATCGAGCGCGGTTGTGCACGCACGGGCGAAGCGGGCGATCTGCTTGGAGAGCGTGCCGGCCGGCGACTGCAGAATGCTGTGTCGCACGGGAATCGCCGGCGCGGTTTTCCACAGGGTCACGGCCCGCCAGGGCTTTTTGAGGATATCCTGCAGATCCTTGCCCACGTTGCGGAGACCGACCATGCAGTTGAAGCACCGCAGCACGTCGTTGGCGCCCTCGCCGATGAGGTTGAGCCGCGCGTCGCGCATCATCCGCTCCCAGGGCCGATCGGTGAAGAACCCGGCCCCGCCGTGGATTTGCAGCGTGTCGTTGACGATCCGCCACAGCGAATCGCTGGCGAAGAGCTTGATCATCGACGTTTCGAGCATGTAGTCCTCGGCCCCCGTGTCGATGAGTGCCGCCGTGTGATAGGTGGCGCTCTCCATCGCGTAGCACTCGGCCGCCGCCAGGGCGATCTTTTCGCGCACCAGCTCGAACTGCGCCAGGGTCTGGCCGAACTGCTTGCGCTCGTTGGCGTATCGCACCGCCTCTTGCACGCAAAACTTGGCCGAACCAGTGCAGCTGGCCCCGAATGTCGTGCGGCCGAAGTCGAGCACGGTGAGTGCCAGCCGCAATCCCTTGCCGAGCTGCCCCAGGATGTTTTCCTTGGGCACGAACATGTTGTTGAATGCGAGACGTCCGGTGGCGGTGCCGCGAATGCCGACTTTATCCATCCGCTCTTCGAGCACCTCGAAGCCCTGCATGTCGGGCGTGACGATAAAGGCGGTGACCTTTCCGTCCGGCTCTTTAGGATCGGGCGTGCGGGCCATTACGGTCAGCATGCCGGAGATGGCGCCGTTAGTGATGTACCGTTTGCCGCCGTTGAGCGTGTAACCGCGTCCGTCGGGTGTGGGCGTCGCCGTGGTGCGGACGTTGGCGGCGTCCGAACCGGCCTCGACCTCGGTGAGTGCGAAGGCGGCGAGGGTTTCGCCCGTGCAGCACGGCGGCAGCCAGCGTTCCTTTTGCTCTTTTGTGCCGAATAGCTCGATCGACCGCAGGCCGATCGAGTGATGCGCGTTGACGAACACCGTCGTCCCGCCGCAATGCGCGCCGATTACTTCCATGATGCGGCAATACTGCTGCTGCGAGAATCCGCGGCCGCCGTATTGGGGCGACACACACATCCCCAGCACGCCGATTTGTCCGAGCCCGCGGACGACTTCGTCGGGAATGCGCGACTCCCGGTCGATGCGCGGGGCGTCGATATGGTCGCGACAGTAGGCGCGGACTTCGTTCACGGCCTCCCGCGTCGCACTCTCGAGCTCGGGCGGCAGCGCCGGATAAGGAAAGATCGATTCCGACCGGAAGCGGCCGAAAAACAGATCCTTCGCAAACCCCGCCTTTTGCGGCCCCGAGAAAAGAAGCTCTTCGGCCTGTTCAATCTGTTTGCGACGCAGTTCGGTTTCGGCAACGGACATTCAACATCTCCTCACAGCATCCGCGACGGAATCGGCGGATCGACCCACAACCCAACCCAACGGTCCGCAGCCGGCGGTTGTGAACCACCCAGAAAAACCGCCGACCCAGCTTCTACGGTCCTTGGGAATTCTAACACGATGACGGCCGCGACAGCAGATTCCGGGTCGAGTTTGTAGGAATCGGTTTCAGCGCCCCCGCCGTTCCCTCGGCGAGCTGCCTGGAGTAGGGTATTGGACAGGTGTGACCGCAGCGACGAAGGGCTTAAATGACGGTTGCTGATGATATTATCACGGCCCGCGGTGGTTGGACGGATTGCGGAATCTCGTCACACCAAGCTCCGTCACTTGTGCAGCTTGCAGACGAATTTAGTCTTGCAACAGACGTTTCAATTTATCGAGAAATTGATGTGGCGGAAGCTCGGCGCCTGACCGAACGCCTCTTGCACAAAGACCTCGTCTACGGTGCCCAAAAAGTCAAGCCAGCGAGAGCGGCAGAGCTGGCCGACGGCTTCCTAGCCCAGTTCGGCACGGAGGGAACGCGTTATTTCACCAATAGCCGATTCAATGATTCTGGATCAATCGAGTCTTGGAATTCGGCAACAGAGTCGACGTTCGACGCGGGCATATTGGTGATCGGACCATTGTGCTCAGGATTACTGTGGATTGAGGAAGAGGACTAACGGTCGATTGCACGAGCACTTAATACCGCCGAGCAATCCTTCCGAGGAAATGCACCGATGGCCGACTTTATTTACTGCCTGAACTCGAGCACGATCCGGCCGACGCCCATCCTGGACAAAATCCGCATCGCCGGGGAAACCGGCTACAAGGCGATCGAGCTGTGGCACGACGACATCGACGCGCATGTGCAGAAAGGAGGCACGCTCGCCGAGCTGCGCTGGGCACTTGCCGACAACGGCTTGATTGTGCCGACAACGATCTACCTCAAGGGCTGGTTCGAGACGACCGGATCCGAACACGTCCGCGAGCTGGAGGAATGCAAGCGGCGGATGAACCAGGCTGCCGAGCTCGGGGCGATTCACGTCATTGCCGGGCCGCCCGGCGGCCGCGCCGACCACGACCAGGGAGCTCGCAACTATCGCGAACTGCTGGAGATTGGCCGCAAAATCGGCGTCAAGCCGGCGATGGAGTACCTCGGCTTTGTCGAGGACATCAACACGATCGAGGACGCGGCCGAAATCATCGCCAAGTCCGAGCATCCTGACGCCACCATCGTCCACGACCCATTCCACATCTTCCGCGGCGGCGGATCGTTCGAGTCGCTCACCAAGCTGCCGGCCGAGCGGATCGCCATTTGTCACTTCAACGACACACCCACCAATCCGCCCCGCGCCGAGCAGCATGACAAGGACCGGGTCATGCCCGGCCGCGGCCACCTGGACCTGCGGCGCATGCTGCAACTGCTCAAACAAGTCGGCTACAACCGCTGGCTGTCGCTGGAACTCTTCCGCGAAGACCTCTGGGCCCAGGACCCGCGGAGCGTCGCGCGGCAGGGTCTCGAGGCGATGCGGGCAGTCGCCGAAAGCGTCTGAACGGGCCAGGGGAGGCCCGAAAGACCCAAAAATCCCGACGCTTGACCGACATTCTCAACCGGCTAGAATCACGGGACGCATCACCAAAACCGGGTGATGCGAGTCTTTTTTATCGGCGTCGGCCGTTACGGCCGAAACGCCGGCCGCACATTTGGGGCCGTGGCGCAATTGGTTAGCGCACCGGACTGTCGATCCGGGGGTTGCGGGTTCGAATCCCGTCGGCCTCGCTCCAGGTAAGCCGCAAGTTCCTCATCATGGGAGCTTGCGGCTTTTTTGTTTCAAAAGTTGGCGTCGAGGCAGGATAGTCGGCGCCGACCTGCGTCCCAACCAGTCGGCCTCGCCTTTCGGAAGTGACGGTTGAGACACCGATCCCACCCAACAGAGGACCGACCGATGCCCAAGTACGAAATCGAACAGTACGAGATTCACGTCTCTCGAAGCCAAGAGCGAGGCCGAGGCGATCCAAAAACGGTTCGAAGGGGAAAACGAGCCGGTGGACGACAGCCTCGAATACGTTGAGACCGCCGAGGACATCGGATTGCCGGTCGATGAGAACCGGGACTTGGCCGACGACTTGCGGGCGCTCGGCGTCTCAGTCGACGACGACGTGATCCCGTCGATCCGCAACATTCGTGAGGTGGCAGGCTAAGGGTGCCATCCGATCGGAACGGCGACCGGCGTTGAGCTTCTCGAAACCCAACAATTTCGGGCAAAATCCTCGGGGGCGTAGGCAGCCAGCCTCGGTTTTGCGGGACTACTACGTGACAGTTTCTTTTACTTTCAACTCGTCATTTTTTTATGGCTGGTAGCTGAAGCGCACCCGCAAAAGCGATTTCGAAAATCGGCGGCGGGAGAAATTTTGCACGACAGGGTTTTCAATTTGCGGCCTCCGTAATCGGCCGTCCGAAGTCCCGCATCTTGAACGCCCCAATCGCCGGGGGCACAATGCGGGGTTGCCAGATTTTGGAGCACGATGGGTCTTTTACCGGCGTCAGCGCTCAATGGACTCCCCTCGCAACCCGACCTCGAATCCGCCCTTCGGCCCGGAGCCCAAGGCTCTCGACTCCACCAAGCCGTTTGTGGCTGAAATCCCGACGATTCCGCCTCGGCCGATCGGCGCTTCGAGTCCTGCGTCTGGCCCACTTCCTGACCGAATCGGGCGGTACAAAGTCGAGCGAGTGCTTGGCTCAGGCGGATTCGCCACAGTGTACCTGGGCTTCGACGAAGACTTGCAGCGCCGGGTCGCCATCAAACTACCGCTTCCGCAGCGAGTGGCCGATGAGGCCGAGGCGTACCTGAATGAGGCCCGCATTCTCGCCAGCTTGGTCCATCCAAACATCGTCCCAGTCTTTGACGTGGGGCTTACCCTCTGGGCAAGAGCGGCCGGGCAGTCCGTGGACCATCTCGCTCATGATGTGGGGCGTACAGACGGCCTTTGTTACGTGGTATCGCAGTTCATCGACGGCACGAACCTGCGGGAGCGAATCGAGCAACGGCGTATTTCACCAGCGGAATCGGCCGAACTTGTCGCCACGGTCGCCGAAGCGCTCCATTACGCTCACAAAAAGGGGTTCGTCCACCGAGACATTAAACCTGAGAACGTCCTCATTGAGAGCACGGGCAAGCCGTATGTCGCCGATTTTGGGATCGCTCTCCGAGACGAGGATTTTGGCAAGGGGTCGGACAATGAGCTTGTTGGAACCCCGAGCTACATGAGTCCTGAGCAGGCCCGAGGTGAAGGGCACCTTGTAGATGGCCGTTCCGATGTATTCAGTCTGGGGGTCGTGTTTTACGAACTTCTCACCGGCGTCAATCCATTCCGGGGTGCGAATTGGGCAGGTTCGGTGTTCAAGATCACGACGGTTGAAGCAAAGCCGCCCCGGCAGATCAACGACGCCATCCCGAAGGAACTGGAGCGGATTTGTCTCAAAGCTCTGTCGAAACGAGCAACTGAACGCTTCACGACGGCGAAGGATTTCGCTGAGGATCTGCGGCATTTTCTCGACGAACCTCCACAGGGTGCGTGTCAGATACCGGTGCCTGCGACCACGCCTACATCCGCAGAAACGCAAGCAACAACCCCTTCGTCCGCCAGCCTGACGATCAAGATTGTCCCCAAAGGTCTGCGATCCTTCGACGCTCAGGATGCTGCTTTCTTCCTGGAACTATTGCCCGGACCACGTGACCGAGACGGTCTGCCCGACAGTATTCGGTTCTGGAAAACCCGCATCGAGCAGACTGATCCAGACGAGACGTTCCGTGTGGGACTGATCTACGGTCCCTCCGGCTGCGGGAAATCATCGCTCGTGAAAGCCGGATTGCTTCCACGATTGGCCGAGCACGTCCTGCCGGTGTACGTCGAGGCGACCTCCGACGAGACTGAAGCAAGATTGCTCCACGGGCTTCGCAAGCGTTGTTCTGGCTTGCCGATCAATCTGGACCTCAAAGAGACGCTGGCGGCGTTGCGGCGTGGACAAAGTGTCCTGCGGGCAAGAAGGTGCTGATTGTCCTGGACCAGTTCGAGCAGTGGCTCCACAGCAAAGGGAAGGAAGAGAACACCGAGTTGGTTCAGGCTCTTCGCCAGTGCGACGGCGGGCGGGTCCAATGCATCGTGATGGTCAGGGACGACTTCTGGCTCGCCGTCAGTCGGTTTATGCGTGAAATGGAAGTGCGACTCCTGGAAGGTGACAACAGCGCCCTGGTCGATCTCTTCGATCTTCGGCACGCTGAAAAAGTCCTGGGGGCTTTTGGAAGGGCCTTTGCTGTTCTTCCTGAACGTGCGAGCGAAGCCACAAGCGACCAACGGCAATTCCTTAACGAGGCCATTCGTGGTTTGGCCCAGGAAGGCAAGGTCGTCTGCGTCCGTTTGGCCCTGTTCGCTGAAATGATGAAAGGCAAGCCGTGGACGCCTGCCACGTTGAAGGAGGTCGGAGGGACCGAAGGAATTGGCGTGACCTTCCTCGAAGAAACCTTCAGTGCCACGACCGCTCCACCGGAACACCGGTATCACCAGAAGGCTGCTCGTGCGGTGCTCAAAGCCCTGTTGCCTGAATCCGGCACGGACATCAAAGGGCACATGCGGCCTAACGTGGAATTGCTTGAAGCGTCGGGATACGTTAAGTCATCCGAAGGAATTCAACGACCTGATCCGCATTTTGGACGGCGAAATCCGGCTCATCACGCCGACCGATCCCGAAGGAAGTGAAGCGGCCGAGGACTCGAAGGCCAAAGTCGAAGTCGGTCAAAAGTATTACCAACTGACGCACGATTATCTGGTCCATTCACTTCTGGATTGGCTGACCCGCAAGCAAAAAGAGACTCGGCGAGGTCGAGCCGAACTTCGACTTGCGGATCGTGCGGCCTTGTGGAATGCCAAGCCGGAGAGCCGTCATCTGCCATCACTATGGGAGTTTCCCAACATCCGATTGTTGACGGACAACAGAAGATGGACCGAGCCGCAACGGAAGATGATGGTCAAGGCCGGGCGAGTGCATGGACTTCGATCCGGCATCGCTGTGGCTGCGATGATTGCGATCCTCTTCGGTGCTCGGGAAATCAGCGGTCGCTTCCAGGCAGCATCGCTCGTGAAACGACTCATCGCCGCTGACATCGCCGAAGTGCCCAGCATTGTGCAAGAGTTGGGTGCCTACCGTCGTTGGGCCGACCCGCTGCTCCGGCAGGAGGACGCCAAAGCACCACAGGGCTCCAATAAAAAACTCGATTTGGATCTGGCGCTCCTGGCCGTGGATCAAGGCAAGATTGCCGATTTGCGGGACGATTTATTACTGGTGCCGCCGAGCCCGTTTGTCGTGGTGCGGGATGCTCTCTTGCCGTACCGGGACGGGGTGGCTGAGCCGCTGTGGAATGTGGCGTTGGACACTATACGAGAAGCACCGCAACGGTTTCAGGCGGCGTGTGCCTTGGCGACATACGCTCCTGCCGATAAGCGGTGGAGCAAAGTCAACAAGCCTGTCGCTGACCGACTGGTGACGCTAGAGGCGTCGGCACTTGTGGCATGGCGGGAGGCGCTGCGTCCGGCCAAAGCCCAATTGATCGAACCGCTCGCCATGATTTACCGAGATTCGAAGCAGAAAGAACAACCTCGCAGCTTCGCTACGGAGACTTTGGCAGACTATGCCGCAGATCAGTCTGAAGAACTGTTCAACCTGCTGGCCGACGCCGAGCAAGTCCAATTTCCCGTCGTTTTCGACAAGCTGGCTCGACACAAAGAGAAGGCGATCGCTCTTGGGACGGCAGAACTCGCCAGAAAACCATCGCAGAATGCGAATGAGGAAGAGAAGGAAGTTCTCGCCAAACGGCAGGCCAACACCGCCGTCGTCTTGTATCGGCTCGGCAGTGCAGAGCAAGTCTGGCCGACTCTGAAATTCAGTCCTGACCCAAGGCTTCGCAGTTACGTAATCGATTGGCTCAGCCCGCTTGGGGGCGATCCGCAGCCGATCATCCAACGGCTCGATGGCGAGCCCGACGTGACGATTCGCCGGGCGCTCGTGCTCACGCTGGGCGAGTTCACAGAGTCGCAGCTTTCGATGGCTCAGCGCCAACCATTGATTGAGAAGCTGCTGAAGGACTACGAGAACGAACCGGATGCAGGACTACACGGTGCGGCCGAGTGGTTGCTGCGAAAATGGGGCCAAGCCAAACGCATGGAAGCCGTCGTCAAGAAACTCAAGAGCGACGAAAAGCAGTTACAAGCCCGAAAGTCGAGCGACAAGCGGCAATGGTTCATCAACACGCAGAAGCAGACGTTCGTGATTGTGGACGCCGGTGAGTTCTTGATGGGGTCATCCGAAACCGAGCCGGACCGTGACCGAGACGAAATCCAGCATCGTCGCCGCATTGGACGGCGGTTTGCGATCTCAACAACCGAGGTAACGAAGGAGCAGTTTGGACGATTTCAAGCGGCACGGCCTGAGATTTCAAAAGAGGACACCGGCCAGTATGTCAGAGACAAACGACTCTCCGCAGGTCAACACGACATGGTATGAAGCGGCACATTACTGCGACTGGTTGAGCAAGCGGGAGGGAATTCCCAAGGAGCAGTGGTGTTTCGAGCCGAACAAGCAGGGGAAGTATGGCCCCGGAATGAAGGCCAAGGACAAATTCTGGGAATTGAAGGGGTATCGCCTGCCCACGGAGGCAGAATGGGAATATGCCTGTCGAGCGGGAACTGTAACAAGCCGCTACTACGGACTGAGCGAGAGGTTGCTGCCGCAGTACGCATGGTATCAGTCGAACGGCCAGAATCGGACATGGCCCATCGGGAGCTTGGAGCCAAATGATGTCGGCTTGTTTGACATGCTGGGGAACGTGTGGGAATGGTGCTTTGACGCATTCGGCGACTATCCAAAACAAAAGGACAAGGTCTTCGAGGATACTCCAACGACGCAACCGGTCGAAGCAGCAAAACTCCGTGTTTTGCGTGGCGGGACGTTCAACACTCATCCCTCGCACGTCCGTTCCGCCACCCGTTACCGCGACCAACCGGTCGACCGTAGCGTCAGCCTCGGTTTCCGCCCGGCCAGAACTTACCCCTGAGCCCCCTTACTGCTTTACATCTTCCTTTTCTTGGTTTTCGCCGCCTCTGGCGGCGAGCCGCACGACGCTGCGGCGGGACTCGCGAAGTTGGTCAAGCGTGATCCACTGTTGGCCGCTCCAGCCGACATATTGACGCTCGTCCTGGCAAATCGCGCACTTTTCCGGTGGCCGATCGCTGGCGGCAAACTGAGTCCCGCATGTAACGCAAATAAAGTGGGACATCGGCACCTCGCCTTCTCGTACCGATCTTGGACTCGCTAGATCTCCTCGAACTGGGCCGTGAAGTGACGCAGCGCGGGCGGCTCGGACAGGATCCTCAGTCCGCGGAGCTTGTCGCGTTCGCGAAAGAGCTCGATCGTCGCCTCGACCACGTAGTCCATGTGCGATTGCGTGTAGACGCGGCGGGGAAAGGCGAGCCGCACCAGTTCGAGCGCCGGCCGTTCATGGCCACCTCCGCCGAACATCACCGAACCGATCTCCACGCCGCGAATACCCGCATGGCGGTAGAGGCCGACGACGAGTGCCTGCCCAGGGAACTGCTCGGGCGGGATGTGCGGACAGAAGGCCGTCGCGTCGATGTAGATGGCGTGTCCCCCCGCCGGTTCGATGATTTGAATGCCACCGGCCAACAGTCTCTCGCCGACATACTCGGCACTACGGATGCGATAACGGAGATAATCTTCGTCGAGCACTTCGCGGAAGCCTTGAGCCATCGCTTCCAGGTCGCGGCCGGAAAGACCGCCATACGTGACGTACCCTTCTGTGAGGATCAACAGGTTGCTGGCACGCTGGAATAGGGCCTCGTCGCGCAGGAGCAGCACGCCGCCGATGTTGACCAGGCCGTCTTTCTTGGCGCTGATCGTCGCTCCGTCCGCCAGGTCGAACATGTCGCGCACAATCGCTGGCACGGGCCGATCGCGCTGGCCGCTCTCCCGCTGCTTGATGAACCAGGCATTCTCGGCGAACCGGCAGGCGTCTAAAAACAGCGGCAGGTGAAAGCGATCGCAAACCTTGCGGATCGCCCGCAGATTTTCCAGGCTGACCGGCTGGCCACCGAAGTTGTTGCTCGTGACAGTGCACATCACGACAGGCACGTTCGCGGGGCCGACCCGCTCGATGAGCGCTTCGAGCGCCGCGACATCCATGTTGCCCTTGAACGGCTGACGCAGGCGCGGCTGCCTCGCCTCGGCAATCGGCAGGTCGATCGCCTCGGCTCCGGAATGCTCGATATTGGCCCGGGTCGTGTCGAAATGGGCATTATTGGGGACGACCCGTCCCACTCCTCCCAACAGCTCGAAGAGAATCCGCTCACTGGCCCGTCCCTGGTGCGTCGGCAGAATGTGCGCAAAGCCTGTAATCTCGCGGAGCGATTTCTCGAAGCGGAAAAAACTGGGCGACCCGGCATAGCTTTCGTCCCCGGCCATCACGCCGGCCCATTGCAGGCTGCTCATGGCCCCGGTGCCGCTGTCGGTGAGCAAGTCGATCAGCACGTCCTCGGCCGGAATCAAGAACATGTTGAAGCCGGCTTGCCGCACGATAGCCTCGCGCTCTTCGCGAGTCCGGAAGCGCAAGGGCTCGACGACTTTGATCCGAAACGGTTCGATGATCGTTTTCATAGGACCTTCGCCTGAATCGTGGCAACTCCGGTTCGCCGCCGGCCCACATTATTGCGTCCGATCGGCCCCAGAGCATACGAGCCGCGTGCAAATCGCGAATCTGCGAGGTTTCCCTTTAACCTTTTCGCGGCGGACCCGTCTTCTTAGTTAGACTGCGATCAGCCTTGGTGCCGCCGAGTTCCGCGATTCGCCGCGATCGACCCCACTCATCCCTCAGCCGCTGTCAGGTGATCGGTGCGCGAAGGGCTGGCCGAGCATGTCCGGCACGTGTACCGCCTCGCGCTGCGGCTCACGGGAGATCGCCATCGCGCGGAGGATCTGACTCAGGAGACATTTCTACGGGCTTGGAAAAGGCGAGCGCAGCTCAAGGACGCTCGAGCCGAGCGGGTCTGGCTGTTTCGCATCGCCGCCAATATTTGGAAAGACGAGCTGCGACAGAGCCGGGGCCGCAGCGCCCTGTGGTCGCCTCTGCCGGAAGACGCTCCCGATCCGGAACCGACGCCCGAGCAGTGCAGCGAATCGCGTGAGAGCCTGGAGCGGACCCTCAGCCTGCTCAACAGCCTGCCCGTGCAGCAACGCACCGTCCTGTATCTGATCGCGGTCGAGGGGCTTTCGGCGGGGCGAGGTGGGCGATGTTCTGGGAATCAACACGAACGCGGTGAAGGTCAATCTCAGCCTGGCCCGCAAACGCATGCGCGAGCAAACGGAAAAGACGGCGATCAACTCCGACGTCCGATCGGGAACGACAAGCACCGATGAATGAACTCTCCGACGATTTTGCTTTTTGTGACTCGCTCGACGATTACCTGGCGAGCGAGTTGCCCGCGGAGCGGCGGGGGGCCTTCGACCAGCATCTCGCGACCTGCGAGGCCTGTCGCCTCGCAGTCAACGAATGGCAAACACTCTCTCGGGCTTTGGAGGCGGCAACGCGCGAACTGGAAAAGCCGAGTCCCTCGCTTTTGGAACGCATTCAAACACCGAACACCGTCTCTGCGCCGCCTGCGAATCCCGACTTGCAGAAGTGGCCCGACTTGCAGAGGTGGAGAGTCGCAGCCCTGATCGCGGCTTCGCTCGTCGCGGCCGCGCTCTTTGCCTCCATGCTGCAGCTGCGTCCGCCGCACCACGAATTGGTAAACGCCCCACCGACGCGGCCGGAACTTTCCAAGCCGACCCGAGCGAAAACGCCGGTGCAGCTGAAGGTTGAATTCTCCGACGACGTGATCGGCGTGCCGATCGACATCGGTGAGCCGAATGTCACGGTGGTATGGCTCTATCCGACGGTGCCCGCCGCGAGCCACACTAATTGAGCCCGACCTGCGCCGCCCCAAACGTTCCATCAAACTTGCGGGAGCAAAACGATGAGCATCCGCCGAATTATGTTGACCCTGATCCTGTGCACGTGCGGCTTGACGATTTCCGCATTCGGACAGGAGAGCCCAAAACGCGGGCCAACCGAGGAAGAAAAGGCCCACGCACAGCCCGCGGCGCCGAATGAGCCGACGCTCTACATCTTTCCATTGCATGACGTGCAGGCGGAACTGGCGCTGCGGATGATCCAGAGCGTGCTGGTCAAAACGCAGGACGGTGCGAAGACAAACGCGGATCAAGTTGCGCCGCGCTTCGCCGTCGACACCCGCATGAACCGCATCATCGCCTTTGTCGACCGGCCTACGAAGAACGCGATCATGGCCCTGCTTCTGCAATTGGATCGGCCCCAGGAACATGGGAGCGCGGAACCAAAACTGATGGCCCTCAAACTCCATTTTGCCAGCCCCAGCGAGGTGCAGGCGGCGATTCACCAACTCGTGCTCGACCAAAGCGGCTTCAACAGCTACGCGGATGAGCGAACAAGGACTTTCTTTGCCAGGGGCACGGAAGAAGGAATCACTCGATTGAAGGCCCTGGTGGAAAGACTCGACGTGGCTCCGCCGACGGCTCGGCCGCGCGATGGCGTTTTGCTGCGGATCGTCTGGCTCGTGGACAAGTCGGTGGCGGGCGCCGATGCGCCGGCCGTTCCCGACGATTGTAAATCCCCCATCGAGCGGCTGCGGAAGCAACTCGGTTTTGGAGAACTGCGAATGGCGACGCAAATGGTCGTCAGCTTCGATCCGGTCGACGGAGCGCAATTCGAGTCGACGGCGTCCGCGAAGGCGAAGCGGTTACTCGTGCTGCGGGCCAGCGGCCGAGTGAGTCAAAAGGTGCCGGGCGAACGGCAGCTTCGGCTCCAGCTTATCGGACAAGCCGAAAACGAGAACCTGTGCAATCTGGACACGACGTGCTCGGGGGCGCTGCAGTGGCAGCCGATGATCGTCGGCATGACCACGGTCAACTCCCAGCCATCGGTCTTCGTGATCCAGTTCCTGGCGGATTGAGTCCTGCTTGCTTGGGACCTTGGCCGCGTCGGCCCACGCTTCTGCGGCTCCGGGTCAGACTCTAACGGCTCGCTTTCTTCGTGAGTTCCGCCTTGATCGCCGGCGTCATGTGGTAGACGTGGGCCCAACCCCGCGACCATCTTGTCGGCAAAGGGGCGATCCTTGAGCAGATAGAGCGTGGTCGGCACTTTTCCCTCGTGACGGCGGACGATGTACTTGCCGATCGCAAACGAATAGGTCGAGGGTCGCGTCACTGCGAAGTCGACTAGCGATCGGTTGCCTTCATCGCGAGTTCGCACCGAATCGCCGGTCGCCTTGACCACCATTCCTTTGGGAACATCAAAGTGAAGTGAACCCGTATATTGGCCCGAGCCGAAATTGGGATACCACGAGCTGTTTGGACCACCGGCAAAGCAGCCCTCGCGCCCCAGGTAGAACACCAGGCTCGGTTTCCGCCCGCCGGCATACGAGACCTTCAAAGAGATTTCCGCGCCGGTCGAAAAGGGGTGCCGCGGGCGGAGGGACCAGTCCTTGTCCGGACTCGCTTTCGGGCCGCCTCGATCGGTCAGTTCTGCCGGGCCCGCGGATGCTTGTGGAGACAGAATTTCGACGCGCAGATTCTGTCAAATCGGCCCGCAGAGAAAACTCCAGTGCGTCGCGGGCAACGTCGGTCGCCGGTAAACGGAGCGTGCCGGTGGCCTCCAAGTGCTTCTGCGCGGGTTGGACTTTCACCGACAGATCGCACTGGGCGATCGGGCCCTTCCCGTTTTCAGCTCGAACGGCTTGCGCAGGCGCCGGCCGCGAGGCAGGTCAGCACAACGATCAGATTCCTCATCGGGCGATTCTCTTCGGAGTTCGACCGGTTTGGTCAGGTGGTAGTCGAAGCCATTGCGTACCCTGTGATGCGCCGATCGGCCAATCGGTGTTTCTCACCGATGGGCCAGCGCCTCCGCCTGCTGCGCGAGCCCTTGCAGATGCTCGATTCGCTTGCGGAAGGTCTCCTCGAACGTGTTGTCCGCCGCGAAATCGAGCGCGCGGCGCGACATTGCGGCCAGCGATTCGCGATCGGCATGCAAACGGGCAATGGCGTCGGCCAGTGCCGAGACGTCATCGATGGGCACGCCGCTGCCGACGGGCATTCGCCGCAAGATGCCGTCGAGAGCCTCGTTGGCATAACCAATGATGGGCACGCCGCAGGACATCGTTTCAATGTACGTGCACGAGGGGTCGCCTTGCCGGTGGCAACAAACGAAAGCGTCAACCTTCTCTTTCACGAGGGGGACGAGCTCGCGGGCGAAGTCGAGCACACCAGTCATCCGCACGCAATCTTCCAACCCCAGCGAGCGGATTTGCTGCCGCAGGCCGTCCGCCAGAACGCCGTCGCCGCAGATGGTCATCTCGAACGGCACTTGTCGCCGCTTGAGCTCTTTGGCGAGGAGCGGAAGATGGTCCGCGCCTTTCATTCGGATCAGCCGACCCGAGAAGGCCAACCGCAGCGGACGACTGGCGCAGGGTTTCGAGCCGTCGTTCGAGCGCCTCGGGCGAGATCAACTGGCTTCGTTCGACGCGGCCGTCGAAGAACAAGAGCGAGCTGGGACAGGTCGGTTGATAGGCATCGTAGGTGGGCGTCCCGTTGCATTGCACGCCTGCGGAGATGCGGAGAGCCGCCTTGATCCGCCGCTCCTGACCGTATTCCCAGAGTCGGCGCCGTGCGCGGACGAGGGGATTGGAGACTTCGGTCTCGAGAATCTGCAGCCGAGTCTTCAACGTGTACTCGGCAACGTAGACGCAAGGGACGTGAACTTTTCCGCACCACACGGCCGCGTTGTTGAGCTTGTAATAAACGGAGGCCAGCGCGATTCCCGCCCCCTCGAGCTCTCGAGTCATCCGCACGTTTTCTTCAAACGGAATGACCTTAATCGAGATGCCTCGCTCGCGGGGGTCGAGCCGAATCGAATCGAGGTTATCGGTCGCCGCCTCGAGCGGCGGCAAAATTACCGCAACGGGACCCGGCCAGTGCCGCGCCATCTCAGCGACGCCGTCGAGAAATTTGCGCGTGATGGTGATCAGTCCGTCGGCGTGCGGCACGGCCCCGATTGACGGAAGTATCACCAGCGATTTCGCGTCTCGTCGCGGCTTCGACGTCGAACAGGCATCGAGGGTCATCCGGCCTCCCGCGGTAATCGTAGCCGGCGCCACCGGCAGGGTAAATCGGCGCGGTCGCACGGCGAGAGACTGCGGCGACGTCGTTGGCAACCGCGGCACGCGGCGATACGATCGGTTGCTCTCAGACGAGTGGGCAAAACAATCGGACAACGCAGGCCGACGACGGCTTTCTGAAGAACCCCAATTCCATGTCTCAAGTGCAGCGTCCGTCTCTCAAGCCCCTCTCCGCCGACACGCTCAAAAACGATCTTGTCGCTGGTTTGGTCGTCTTCCTCGCGGCGTTGCCCCTTTGTTTGGGAGTGGCGTCCGCTTCAAACGCACCATACTTCGCAGGACTGCTCGCGGGCATTGTCGGCGGCATGGTGGTCGGCGTGCTCAGCGGGTCGCACACGAGCGTGAGCGGCCCCTCGCCCGGGCTGACGGCCATCGTCGTGGTGCAACTCGTCGCCGTCGGCTCGTTTGACGCCTTCTTGCTGGCGATCGTGGTCGCGGGGCTGATACAGATCGCGCTCGGCGTCGCTCGCGCCGGTTTCGTCGCCGCCTTTTTTCCCTCGAGCGTGATTAAAGGCCTGTTGGCGGCCATCGGCTTGCTGCTGATCCTCAAGCAGACACCTCACCTGTTGGGATGGGACGCGGACCCCGAAGGGGACATGGCCTTTTACCAGACGTCCGACGGCCAGAATACGTTTTCCGATCTGTGGATCTCACTGTTCAGATTTCATCGAGGTGCGGCACTGATCGGCATCGTGTCCCTGACGATTCTCGTTCTCTGGGAGCGGTTGAGCATCCTCAAGAAACTCCCGATTCCGGCGCCGTTGGTTGTTGTGTTGTTTGGGGCCGGCGGTAACCTGCTGCTCACGCGGATGGGCGAACCTTGGGCCGTTAATCTCAAACACCTAGTGCAAGTCCCGGTGGCCCGCAGCGCGAGCGAGTTTTTCGGATTCCTCCGGTCTCCCGATTTCTCGCAATGGAATAATCCCGCGGTGTACATGGCCGGCTTGACCATCGCGGCGGTCGCCTCGCTCGAGACGCTGTTGAATCTCGAGGCCGTGGACAAGATCGATCCGCACCAACGTAGTTCCCCCTCCAGCCGCGAACTCTGGGTGCAGGGGATCGGCAATGTCGCATGCGGGCTCATCGGCGGACTGCCCATCAGCTCGGCGATCGTTCGCAGCTCGGTGAACGTCAACTCGGGCAGCAAGACAAAAGTGTCGACGATCGTCCACGGCGTGCTGCTCTTGGGTTGCGTCGTTCTGATCCCGACCTGGCTCAATGCGATTCCCCTTTCCTGCCTGGCGGCCATCCTGCTGATGACGGGAACCAAGCTGGCCCGGCCGTCGCTCTTTAAGCAAATGTGGAGCGAAGGACGTTACCAGTTCCTACCCTTCGCACTGACGGTGCTGGCGATCGTCTTCACCGATTTGCTCACCGGCGTCCTCATCGGTCTGGCCGTGAGCCTCACCTTCATTCTGATGAGCAACCTCCGCCAACCGATCCGCCGTTTCGAGGAAAAGCACCTCGGCGGGGAAGTGCTGCACATTGCACTTGCCAACCAGGTCAGCTTTTTGAACCGGGCCGCGCTCTCCAAGCTCTTTGACGAGGTGCCCGCGGGCGGCCACGTACTGTTGGACGCGGTCGACACCGATTACATCGATCCGGACATCCTCGACCTGATCCGCGACTTCCGTGAAAAGACGGCTCCGGCCCGCGGCGTGGAAGTCAGCGTCCTGGGCTTCCGCGAGCAGTATCAGATTGAGGACCAGGTACAGTACGTCGACTACTCGACGCGCGAGCTGCAGAGCAAGGTCAACCCGCAACAGGTGCTCGAAATCCTCAAGCAAGGCAACGAGCGTTTCCGCAGCGGCAAAAGGCTGACTCGCGACCTGGTCGGCCAGGTGCGGGCGACAGCCGCCGGGCAGCATCCGCTGGCCGTCGTGCTGAGCTGCATCGATTCGCGCAGTCCCGCGGAATTGATCTTCGACATGGGCCTGGGGGACATCTTCAGCGTGCGCATTGCCGGCAACGTCGCCAGCCAGCATGTGCTGGGCAGCATGGAATACGCCTGCGCCGTCGCCGGAGCAAAACTGATTCTCGTCCTCGGCCATACCCGCTGCGGAGCGGTGACTACGGCCGTCAAGACGGCCGGACTGACCGAACCGCTCGACCAGGTGACCGGCTGCCAGCACATCGAGCCGATTCTCCGAGACATTCAACACGCCATCGCGGCGGGCGCCACGGGCAACTACGACCGGCTCCCGCAGCCAGAGCAGAGCGCGCTCGTCGACAGCGTGGCCCGGGCGAACGTCCTGCGCACGGTGGAGATGATCACCCAGCAGAGCCAGACGATCAGCGCTCTGGTGAAAGAGGGGCGCATTCTCATCGTCGGCGCGATATACGACGTGGCGTCTGGAGCCATCGACATTCTGAGCGAGACGGCAAGCCCCGCAGTCTGATCCGCGGAACCTCAGCCAGACTTCGCGAACTGCTACGCGGTAACAAGTCGCCGGGCCGCCGCGCGAGGTGCGCCGAGCGTGCCGCTCCGTTCCGGGCGCAGACCACCGATCGTGACGGCGATTGCATCGAGGCGAGTGCGCTGCAAGCGAGCCTGGCGGCAAGCCTCAGCCAGCGGAGGGAACATTTCGCCGGTGATTCTCTGTTCGGCCAGCGACTGAGCCAGTTCTTCGATCTCGCCGGAGAGGTGTCGTCTCAGCCGGCGGCAGAACGACATTACGAACAGCCCCGACCAGAGCACGAAAAACAGTCCGGCCGACACGTAAAAGCTCGTTGCGAAGAGCGGCGTGTTGCCAAACATCGAGTCGTAGAAGAAGTTCTTTCCCACCCGAATCAAAACGAACAGCGGATAGATCGCGAACAGCGTTTCGTAACAGACTCGGGTGAGCCAGCCGGAATCACGGGCCACAAGGCCGTCGATGATTTGATCGATCCGCCGGCTGGCGTCGGCCAGGAATTCTTCCTCGAGCTGCAGCGCCTGCTTGCGCAGCGTTTGCAGTGAGCCCGATTGGACGAGACCCGAATCGAAGCCGCCGGAGCCGGCGTAGCCGGCGATCAGCACCTGGGCCTCGCGCAGAATGTTGTCGTCGGCACTCGTGGCCGAGAGTCGCTCGAGCCGGCCTTCGGCCGCTTGCTCCTGCTGCCGCGCCCGCAGCCAGCGGAATCCTTGCACCGCACCGACCAGCGCGATCTGGGCCGACGAGCGGGCCCGTAACAGAGTCAGTGAGGCCACCAGACCACCCATCGCGTTGTAGAGCCGCAACAGCGAAGAGAACGGGCTGAATCCCCACAGCTGCGTGACGGAGGCGAGCAAGCGCCGCTCCCAGAGGGCACTGCTGCGCTTCAGCTCGCTCGTCAGGTTGTCGGCCAGCGACCGCACCAGCCGCGCGTGCTGGTTTTCGAGGGCTCCTTCGAGCTGCGCAAGCGACGGATCGTATTCGCGGAGCGTGCTGCGGCAATGCTCGACGGCCGAATGCAGCAAATCGATCAGGTTCGAACGGCGGACCTGCACACGATGAGCGGCCGACAGTTGGGTCGTCAGCACTTGCTGCAACCGGCCCAGATCGCCCGAGGGCCTCCCGCCGGCGAGTTGCTCCTTCAAGCCTTGCAGCGAATCGATAAAGAAGACCTCCGGCACGTCGTAGTGCGCGCCCAGGTGACGTCGCCAATCGTCGCGGATGTCCTGGTCGAGCTCCGCGTGCGTCTGCACGAAAATCAATCGGCAGCCATTGGAGGCCAGTCCCAGCTCCTCCGTGACGCGGCCCGAACGGTATTTCTGCTGCGTAGACGTGTAGATCAATACGTCGCAGTGCGGCAGCAGATCGTGCAGCCGCTGGAGGTTGCTGCCTTTGGCGTCGTTCTCCGACGTGTCCGGATCCGGACAATCGATCAGCACGATGTCCTGCAAGAGAGGCGCATCGACGCGGCTGACGTCGAATTCCTCTGTCGAAAAGCCCAACGTGCTCAGATCCGTGTTGGGATGCACGAGGAGCAGCGGACGCGTCGTCGTCGGTCGCTGCCGCCCCGTGCGGGCGCACTCGCGGCCGATGATCGCGTTGACCAGCGTGCTCTTGCCGGTCCCTGTGCCCCCGAACGTGGCGACGACCAGCGGCGCCTCGAGCCGAATGCGGAGCGAATCGACCCGCGAAAGCACCCGCTTCAAGAGAGCGCGGCACGAACGAAGAGGCTCCCAGGCCGTCTCCTCGGCCGTCCACCGCGTGAGCCGCTCGACAATCTCGTCGACTTGCGACAAGGCTTCCAGCTGGGCGAGTTCGGGAGTGGTCATGTTGACGAATTCTAGCGTGTCGCCGCCACGCCGACTGCGGGCGAAGGCTTCGTGATGTCAGCCAGCTGATCTTCGAGTCGGCCGACAGCCTCGGCCAGGCTGCGATAGGTCGCCGACTGAGGAACGGTGGCGGCGGTTTGCAGATCGCCGGGCACCGCGCCGAAGACCTGCTCGTTGAGACGTTTCAGCAGCCAATCGACGCGACGCTTGGTGAAAGCGGCCTGCAGCCGGCGAAACCGCGTTTCGAGCAGGCTCGCGCCGCCGGCCAGCATCGCGTCACCTCCTGCGGCGGCGACCGTGCCCGTTGCCAGGTCGGCCGCGATCGGCGTGAGGCCGTGCACCACCAATTCATGCGCGGGCCCCAAGCCGATGGTGAAGAAAGCCACGCTCGTGAGGGGACGAATGGCGGCGGAGAAGTTGGTCAACTGTCGATAAATGTTGTAGAGATCCGGGTTCCCTTCCTTGAAGGCCTGCATTTCCGAGTTGACGGTCAGCGCCAGCTCGCCGCCGACGTCGACGCGCTGATGGTCGACGCGGAGTTGCTCCAACAGTTGCTGACGCGACTTGCCCGCCAGCATCTGCCCCAGGAACGGCTTGAGCAGCGGATTGGCCGATTCGGACAGCCAGCTGAGGCGGTCGTACAGATCCTCGATGACTTTCAGGATCGCTCCCCATTCGTTCTGCCGATACTGCTCAATTCGGCTGATCGAGGGGCCGCGCAGTTTGTCGTTGGCCAACCGGAAGGGATACATCATGCTGCGGCCGACCGTGTCATAAAACTCGTGGACGCGGCGGGCCACGCCGTGCTGTCGCTGCCGCCACCACGCGCGAATCTCCGCGACCAGGAGCGAACTCGACACCGAGGGCCAATCGCTGACCTTGATCACGCTTTCGGACGAAAGCCACTTGGCCGCCGACTCGAACTCGGCGCCTTGCGCTTGCACCTCCCGCAAAAAGGCGGGCAGTCCCGTATCCTGCGACATCAAGTGCTCGAGCGCACCTGACAGCGTGGTCAGCTTGATCTCGGCGAATTTCAGTTGCGACAAGTCGTGGGCCAGGTCGGCGGGCGTTGCCGTCGCGGCGGGCAGGCTCGTAGTGCCGTTGCCCTGCCACGCGTTGGACGGCTTCTCGAAAAACGGCAGCCGGCCTTGTTCGGCCGCCCGGCGATCGTTGGGGGCGATATAAACGAGCCGCGGCGAAACGCCCGTCTCGCGACAAAACGTCCCCAGCCAAAGGGGCCAATAGGCCTCGTCGTCGGGAAGCTGACACTGGTTGAACACGACCAACACCAGCTTGCCTTCCTCCGCCGCTTTACGGAAGTATTGCTTCACGGCCGCGTCGTTGTACTTTTGCTGCGTGAGAACGGCGATCAACACGTCGGCCACGCGGCGGATGCCGTCGGCCCGTTTCCAGTTCACCTGCACGTCGCTGTCGATGTCGGGTGTGTCGAGAATCAACAGGTTGGGCGGCGTACCGGTCACCGACCGCCAATAAATGCGGTCGTCCGGTGTGTCGGCGAGCGCATCGCCGGCGCTCGCCCACGGCCGCAGGTCGAACTCCGGGAAAATCGCGGACAGCTCGTGCGAATGCTCGAAGCCCGCGGGGACGACGCACACCGGATTTCGCGTGCCCGACGCCAGCGGGCTGCTGGCGCTCAGTGGGCTGGCGGCGATGTGATTGAAAATGACGCTCTTGCCGATGTTCGTGCCGCCCACCACGGCCACGATCAGGTAAGCATCCGCCCCGAGCTGCGGCACGAGTTTTTCGCGCAACAGTCGATACCACTCCCGCCCCTCGAGCGACGGCAAGCCCAGCAGCCCGACCGCGGCAGCCAAGTCCGCGGCAGCCGTCTGAATGTCCCGCACGCTGGCTCCGCACTCGCGCAGCGCCTCGCTCGACAGACCCTGGTCGGGCGTCGGCCGCGCCACGCGGATACCCGCAGGGTCGGCAGTGGCAGCGTGAACGGGAGAGACTGTGGTCGGCTGAGTGATCGCAGGAACCTCGTGCGAGTCGGCATCGAACCCGGGAGACGCGCGGACAAGCGGCCGGCACCGCTGGCGGGCGACAAGCATTTCGCCGCACGTCGACCGATCTTCTGCCGCCGAAGCGGCTTATTGACAGTATATCTGGCCCCGCCTAGAGTGAGCGAGACAACGTCTCGGCCGCTGGGCTTCCCTCAGGCGATCGCAACCTTGCGGCCCAAAATGACTTCGGGCGATTAGCTCAGTTGGTTAGAGCGCTACGTTTACACCGTAGATGTCGGGGGTTCGAGTCCCTCATCGCCCACTGACACCGCTTTCGGCCACCGCTTGCCAGATCCTCCCCTTCTCGCCGCGCTGGGCACAGCCTCGCCCTAAATCGCTGGACCTAGTTAATTTTTTGCCGATTACCAAACGTGCATGAAGAATTGGCGGCACTGCGCGAGTCGAGCGCACACACCGTCATTCATCATTTCCATAAACAATTACAGGGCAATAACTTATCGCAAATCAAAAAGCCCGGCATGAAGATTCCTAAAGCGATCCCGACCCGGAAACTTGGCGCAGACCTTGGACAAGCGCTCGGCTCCGGAAAAGGGAGTTTCGATGCGCTTGGCTGCTTGGGTTTGCGTCCCGCCACGTTTCCTTTCGCCGACTCGCCTTTCGCTGATTTTCGCCTCCACGATTCTCGCTGCGTTGTCTGGCTCGGTAACACGGGCCGACGATTCACCGGTCGCCGCTGCCCGACCTCGACCGGAGGCCACAAGTCCCGATCCGGCCATCACACTCTGCCCGTCCTCGTGTCCGTGCCCGAACAGTTGGGTCGCCCGCACGGCCAACTTTCGGATTTACTGGTGCACGTCCGAGGCGAACATTCAAGAGCTGGCCGCCTCCTGCGAACGGCTGGCCGTCGGTGCTCGAGAGCGTTGGCTCGGTGACGCGCATCCTGTCGCGTGGACTCCCTTCTGTGAGGTGGTGGTCCATCCCGAGACGAACGCCTACGTGGCCTGCGTGGGTCCCGGGAGTCAAACGACCTCCGGCTGTTCGTCGATCGGCCTCGATCAAGGACGGGTCGTCCTGCGCCGGATCGACCTCCGAGCAGACGCCCTCGATTGGAATACGGAAAGCCTGCCGCACGAACTGATGCACGTCGTCCTGGCGGATCGTTTTTCGCAGCAACGAATTTCACCCTGGGCTGACGAAGGCATCGCGATGCTTGCGGAATCGCCGGAGAAACTGAAACGGCGATTAACCGAACTGCGTCGGGCGGCGAGCCACGGCGCGATTTATTCGTTGAGCGATCTCGTCAACGTTCGTTCGCGCCCCCAGCTCGCGTATCGCGACGCGTTCAACGGACAGAGCGTGGCGCTCGTAGGCCTGCTCCTCGATTGGGGTACCCCGGCGCAATGTCTCGATTTTGTCGCCGCGAGCCAGGGAAAGGATTGGCAGTCCGCGCTGCGTGATGTCTATGGCGAGCGATCACACGAACTTGAACGGAGTCTGAACGACTCCATCTGGAGCGAACACGCCGCACGCTGGGCTCGCTCCATGACAAGTCCGACTCCAGCCTCCGCTCAGGTGGCAGCGGACAGCGCGCCGCGCACGAGACAATAAGCGCAGGACGAATTTTGCGCAGACTCCCGCAGAGCAGTCCGAAAATAGCCTAGCGATTGAAAACAAACGGCCGGCGGGACAGAAATCTTCCCGCCGGCCGTTTTTTTATCCACAGTGCGTTGCCCAGGCAGCCGCACCATCTTCAATTTCGCGCTTCGTCACCCGAACACTTCGTCAGCCGATCAATACGGGTGACCGGCCGTGCCACCGCTTGTGCTGCCAGAATACGTCCCGCCACCGAACGTCGTTCCTCCCGTTCCGGACGGGTTGTTGGCGGTGCCATAGTTCGAAGCCGGGCTCGGCACGCCGCCGATCGTCACTCCACTGCCGCCGTAGGGGTTGCCGACTGTTCCATAATCGGACGAGCCAGCGGGCGCGACGGCGATCGGCGCGGGCGCCGCTTGAAAGGTCGCAGTAGGAGCGGCCTGCCCCGGTTCATCCGAGAAGCTGCGATACACTTTGTTATCCGTGCGCGTCACCTGCCCGCTCGGGGCCGGCGGAACATTCGTGGCCACTGGTGCCGACGGCGCATAGTACGCGCCGTAATTGGAGTACGTTCCGTAATTCGAGTAGGTGTAGCCGGAGTAGGACGGATACGAATACCATCCGTATCCCCAGCAACGACGGTGACCGGCGTTAGCCGGCTGACTGGCGGCGAAACCGATCACCGCGGCGGCTAGTCCGATTGCAAAGACTTTCGACATGCCTGGCTCCTTAGCGCTAAGGGTGGCGTTGTGGAAACGAGTCTTTTAGTGAGGTCGATCAGACAAATTCGATTCACCACGCCTTCATTCTTCGTCCGAAACCACTCAAAAGCAACTTTCATTCCGCTGATTGGCTGGTCCAGCCCTCCCCCGGCGCGCGGTAAGACTTAGAATTCCTTCCGAATCGGAATTGGGTCCGCGGAGGGAGTCTGCTCGCTTTGACGCTCAATGCCACCTCCGTGCTCGGCAGTGACGGCCGAATCGCCCGGCGCCTCGACAGTTACGAACAACGGCCGCAGCAGCTGGAAATGGCTGAAGCGGTCGAGCGGGCCATCGCGGAGTCGAGGCATCTGCTGGTCGAAGCGGGAACCGGCGTGGGCAAGAGTTTCGCCTACCTTGTCCCGGCCATTCTGGCAGTCACCGCGGAACACGATCCGACGGGCACCACGGAACGCCCGCGCAAGCCCCTCGTCATTTCGACCCACACGATCAGCCTGCAGGAACAGCTCGTCACTCGGGACATCCCCTTCTTGCGCTCGGTGCTCCCGGTCGAGTTCTCGTGCGTGCTGGCCAAGGGGCGGGGGAACTACATCAGTCTGCGGCGGATGAATGCGGCCGTCGAACGGGCCAAATCGATTTTCTTCCAGGAGCAGGAATTCGAGCAGCTGCAGACCATCCTCAACTGGTCGCGGCGCACGACGGACGGCACGCGGAGCGATTTGTCGGTGCGACCGCTGCCCAACGTCTGGGACGAAGTGGCTAGCGACCGGGGCAATTGCCTGGGGAAAAAATGCCCCACGTACAACGACTGCTTTTATTATCAGGCACGGCGGCGGATTTGGGACGCCGACGTACTAGTGGTCAATCACGCCCTCTTCTTCTCTGACCTGGCGCTGCGGCGGGAAGGGGTGAGCCTGCTGCCCGATTATGAAGTGGTCGTGCTTGACGAGGCCCACACCGTCGAAGCTGTCGCCGGCGAGCGGATGGGGCTGACGCTCACCAGCGGACAGTTCGATTACCTGCTCAACAAGCTCTACAACGATTACACGCAGCGCGGCCTGCTGGTGCACCACAAGCTGATCGACGCGCAGCGGCTGGTCGACCGCATTCGCCACGGCGTGCGAGACTTGCTCGAGGACCTCCGTGACTGGCACGAGGTTCACGGAAGCGAGAACGGCCGCCTCCGACAGCCGCTCGACGTCGCGAACAAAGTGACCCCAGCGCTCACCGAGCTGGCAGCGACGATGAACTGTGCCGCGAAGGAGATCGCGAACGAAGAGCAGTCGATCGAGCTGACAGCCGCCGCCCGGCGCTGTATCGAGCTGGGCCAATCGCTGGCGGCCTGGCTCAAGCAGTCGCTGCCCGGCTGCGTCTACTGGATCGAGGTGCGACAGGGCAAACGGCCGCGCACCGAGCTGCACTGTTCGCCGATCGAAGTCGGCCCGGTGCTCAAAAGCGAACTCTTCGACCGGGTGAAGACGGTGATCCTCACCAGCGCCACGCTCGCCGTCGGCAAGCGCAGCTTCGACTTCATCAAGGACCGCCTGGGGGCTGGCGCCGCCGACGAGTGCCGGCTCGGCAGCCCGTTCGACTTCAAGCGCCAGGCGCGACTGATCCTTTCCGACGGCATGCCCGATCCGGCCGCCCAGCCCCGTGAGTATGAGCAGTCGGTCTGCGAACGCATCCAACGCCACGTGACTGAAACCAAGGGCCGCGCGTTCGTGCTGTTTACCAGTTACAAAATGCTCAAGAGCTGTGCCGAGCGGCTCGCTCCATGGTTCGCCCGTCATCAATACGCGCTTTACTGCCAGTCCGACGGCCTGCCGAATTCGCTGATGCTGGAACGGTTCCGCAAGGACACGGCCGGTGTGCTGTTCGGCACCGACAGCTTCTGGCAGGGAGTCGACGTGCCCGGCGACGCGCTGCAGAACGTGATCATCACCAAGCTCCCATTCAGCGTGCCCGACCATCCGCTGCTCGAGGCGCGCTTGGAGGCGATTCGCGAGCGAGGCGGCAATCCGTTCATCGAATACCAGGTGCCCGAGGCCGTGATCAAACTCAAGCAGGGCTTCGGACGCCTGATCCGCCGCAAGGCCGACACCGGTCAAGTCGCCATTCTCGATCCGCGGATTCGCAGCAAGCCGTACGGCCGGCAGTTCCTCGAGAGCCTGCCCGATTGCACGCTGATCATCGACCGGCCCGACGCCGATTGACCATGCACCCGCCTCTCGCGCACGACTGATTTTGAGCGGGGTTAGCCTTGGGGGTGAGCCTGGACAGGCTCCGGCGTGTCGAGGTGGGTACACTCGACGAAATCACAAAGCATCCTGATCACGGGGAAAAGCAGATGCCACGCCTGGGCGTCAACATCGACCACGTTGCAACGATCCGACAGGCCCGTCGCACAATCGAGCCTGACCCGGTGTGGGCGGCCGCGCTGGCGGAGCTAGCGGGGGCCGACGGCATCACACTCCATCTCCGCGAAGATCGAAGGCACATTCAAGACCGCGACGTGCGAGTGCTGAAGCAAACGGTGCAGGTGAAGCTCAACCTGGAGATGGCGGCCGAACCGAGCATCACCGACATTGCGCTCGACGTGCATCCGGACCAGGCGACCCTCGTGCCCGAACGGCGCGAGGAAGTGACAACCGAAGGAGGCCTCGACGTCGTCGGCAATCGCGAACGCGTCGCCCGCTGCATCGACCGGCTGTTGGAGGCGGGCATCGAGGTGAGCTTGTTCATCGACGCCGATCGAGCCCAGATCGACGCGGCCGAACAACTGGGCGCCCACGCCGTCGAACTGCACACGGGCCGTTACGCGGACGCCACGAATCCGGCCGATCGAGAGGCCGAACTGACGCAGCTCATCGACGCCGGCCATTGGGCCCGCGAGCGCGGATTACTGTTGCACATGGGCCACGGCTTGACGTACCGCAACGTGGTCCCGGTCGCCCGCATCCTCGGAGTCAGCGAACTCAACATCGGTCACAGCATCGTGGCCCGCGCGGTGATGGTCGGCTTCGAACGGGCCGTCCGCGAGATGAAGGAACTTGTCGCGGAGTGAACCGCTGCGGGGCGCTCATCGCAGGCCGAACGAAATTCTCGCCCGCGCCCCAATCCCAGCGCTCATGGTTTACCGCCCACAGCTGGCTTTTCAGTCGAACGAGTGCGTTGTCGCGCCTTTCGGAGCGCTTCCAGAAACGGCGGGACGGCGAAATGGTAGGAGGGGTGCTGCAGTCCGACTAAACCGATCGCGTCGAATTCGTCTTCGGTTTGTTTCGCAATCAGATCGGGATCCGCGTTGAAGTCGATCCAGACAAAGTCGGCGACGTGCTCGCGTCCATCGGTCACTTGGTAGACCTCATTGACCTTGTTGCTTGTCTGCTCGAGGTCGGCCCACGATCGAGGCCACGCGCCGTTGTGTTTTGTCACATATTCTTCGACGGCCTGGAGCGTCATCCGCGCCGCGGGCAATCCTTTTTCCGCATGCAATCCTGCGGAAATGTCTATGTAGGCCCGCAAGCCTACCAACCCCGTTCCAAGCGCAATCAAAGCGAGGATTGATCGCTTCCGCCACCACGATGACCGGCAGCCAGTGGTGTCACTAATGGACATCGAAAATCTCAGCCGCGGCGAATTGCGTCCATCGGCATCATCCGCATCGCCCAGACGGCCGGGTAGAGGCCGCCGAAGATGCCCAGGACAGTGCTGAAGGCCAAGGCAAACAAGAGCAGGCCGGGCGTGGCCACAAGGTAGATGCGGTCGGGCCAGATGGAGTTGATGCCGCGCGTCGCCAGCCAACCGACGATGCAGCCGAAGATCCCGCCGAAGAATCCCAGGACCGCGCTCTCCGAGGTGATCAACCGCAACACGTCGTAGCGGGACCAGCCGTTGGCCTTGAGGATGCCGAACTCGATGATCCGTTCTGTGACGCTCATCAGCATCGTGTTGACGATGCTCAAGACGGCAATCGTCACGCCGATCCCGCTCATGATGGCCAAAAACAAATCGAGGTCCGCGCTGAAGTCCTGGAAGCGGCTCGCCCAGTCGGTCGGGCTGCGGACTTCCACGGGCAAAAGCGGTGGACTCCCTTTGATCGACGCGGTCGTGCGGACCGTTGTTGCGTCGCCCGACTTGGGCGTCGTGTGACCGTCGCTGGGACCCAGCGAGGCGTTCCCCAGAGCGGCGGTCGGCAGCGTCACTCGCGAAAGCAGTCGCACGAACAGGTCGAACAGCATGTTCCCGCTCTCCAGCGGCTCGCGGCTGGTCGACGGCTGCCAGGCTTCGACTTCCCGCCCTTTGAAAACTTGCTGAATCCGCGGTGCCAGCTCGCTGTCGGGAACGTCGCCCGTCTGTTCGATGTAGAACGCGCAGACCGAGTCGTTGCCGAACCGAGTGATCTTGCGGACTTCGTCGATATCGACGATGAGCGCAATATCCAACAACAGCGACCCGCAGTTGTAAATTCCGACAATCTTGAGATCGCTGCCGGCGACGTTCAGCGTGTCGCCGATCGTTTTGTGAAACTCGTCGGCAATCGACTTGCTGACGACCGTGTTGAGCGTTCCCTTGTCCGCCTCCGTGAGATAGCGGCCGGAGATCATGTCCTTGCGGTAGACGCGGTTCTTCAGTTGCAGTCGCGTGGGAAGTTCGATTCCGAACAAGAAGCGGGGCGGGCTGATGATCATCTTGCCGTCGATGACGTTCGCCCGCACCCAAACTTCCGGGCTGACCAGTTTCACGCCGGGGACTTTGGCAATCTCCGGGCCCCAAGAGGCCGGCAGCCGCGAAAAAATGGGGATCGGGGCTCCGGGCTGCATGGCCACCAGCCCCTCGATCTGGCCGAAGGTCTTGCCGACCATCTCGTCCAGTCCCTTGGCGACTGAAAAGAGTCCGATCATCCCCATGATGGCCACGGTGAGCCCCACCAGCGACAACACGCTGCGCATGGGCCGCGTCATCAGGTTGCGAATCGCGAATTTCAGCACGGGAAAGGGCTCGAGGGGAGAGACGGGCAACGTCCGCAAGGCGTTGAGTTCGGCCGCTCATCGGCACGTGAACGGCGAATCCTTAGCATAGGGGCCGCACTGCGCAAGCGAAAGGATGCTTGTGCGCTCGCCGGCTCTTGAATCGCCCGCGCGGGGCTCCCTAGAATGATCTGCCGCGCTGCCAGGCGCGGTCTTTATCCATGGCAGAAATCGATTACTACAAAACGCTCGGCATCGCCCGCACCGCCTCGGCCGAGGAAATCCGCAAAGCCTACAAAAAGCTCGCGCGCAAGTATCACCCCGACGTCCGTCCCGGTGATAAAGACGCCGCCGACCAATTCAAACGCGTCCAGCAGGCCTATTCCATCCTGGGCGACGCGGAGAAACGGGTCCAGTACGACCGCTATGGCCACGCCTTCAACGGTGGCCGCGGCGGCGGACCTTACCGCACGGCCTGGGCCAGTGGTCCGGACGGCACCCACGCGGTCGACTTGAGCGACCTCTTCAGCCACATCTTCGGCGGCGACGCGCATCACGGCGGCGGCGGCCAGTTCGAACAAGGCCCGTTCCCCGGGGGATTTCGCCAAGAGTCCTTCCGCCATTCGGAGGGGCCAGCCGAAACCCGGAAAGGCGAGGACATCAACTTCGATGTCACCGTTCCCTTCAACGTCGCCGCCGAGGGAGGCAATCACGGCCTGCAAATCCGCCGGGGCGACCAAACCGAACGGATCACCGTCAAGATTCCGCCCGGTGTGCGGGACGGCGGCACGATTCGGCTGGCCGGCCAAGGGCAGCCAGGCCCTGGCGGCGGCCCCGCGGGCGACCTGCTGCTGACCGTCCACGTCTCGCCGCACCCCTACTTCCACCGCGAGGGGAGCAACCTGCTCGTCGACGTGCCGATCACCCCCTCCGAAGCCGCGCTCGGCACCAAGATCGAAGTGCCCACGCTCTCGGAAGGGCACGTCAACGTGAAAGTGCCGCCGGGCACCTCCAGCGGCACGCAACTCCGGCTCCGCGGCAAAGGCGTGCTCAATCCCAAAACGCACGAGCGCGGCGACCAGTACGTGGTCGTCAAAATCGTCATCCCGCACGAAACGAGCGAAGCGGCCCAGAGGCTCTACACCGAGTTGGCTGGAATCGAGCCGCAATCTCCGCGCAACGGACTCTGGTAGGACCGGCACGACGCCGAAGAGGCCGAGGTCACATTCGGACAAGAGAGGCGCCTGCGACTGCGGCGTCTCTTCCGCTGGATACGCCGACTCAATCGACGTCCGCGAAAAAATGTCGGCCACCTTCTTCTGCTGCCCGGCGTGCCGAATGTGTTCCCGAATCGATTCCTGAACTTCCTCAAAGGACTGACATCCCGCCGGTACGCGGCTCACGACGCGGATAATTCGTAGCGAGTGTTTGGTTTGGATCACTGCGCTTGTCGCACCTTCCGGCAGTTGCCGAATCGCCTCGGCCGTTTTCTTATCGGCGATGCTGTCGGGATTCGTCGGCGGCTGCCATCCCCCGTCCTTCGCCATCGCTCCATCCGAGAACTTTTTGGCCACATCCTCGAACACCTTTCCTTGCCTCAGTTCCTTTAGCGCTGCGTCCATGAGCGTGCGGGCCTCCTCCAGACTGATGTGCTCGCCAAATGCGGCGGCGGATTTGAGCAGCTCACCAATTTTCTCCTCCGCTTTTTGGACTTCCTTTTCGGGATCAGCGGGGACTGAACTAAAGAACGTCGAGCTGGTGCTGAGCTTGCCCAATTGAAATGCGCCGGGCGGCGACTCACTGCGGCTCGCATCCATCTTGCCCTGAGTCCCTGAGAGGAGACTTCCTGAGAGAATTGAGTCCTTTACGGGAGTCTCGGCTTCTTTGGAATCGTTGTGGGAGCCGTGTTGTTCCCGTCTCGCTTTCGCACCGATTGCAACTGCGGTGGTCACCGTGCGACCCCTATCAAAATTGATCTCCAGCAATTGCCAGTTCACTTTCGGTCGCGTGGCGTAGGCATCGCGGTGGGCCTGATAATAGCCAAGCGCCTTGTCCCAGACCGCATCCGAATCTGGCGATTCCAGGCGTAGGCACTCGCGGGCGAGGAGCCTGTAGCGAAATTCGGTCCGAAGCTTGGCGAGAGAGATTCCTTGCTTCTTCAGTTCGTGATCGACCTCGTGTGGCGACGTGACTTGGAAATCGCGCTTCAGCTTTTCCACGTACTCCTGAAATTCCTTGGCAACAACCTCTTCGAGTCGTCCTCGCTCTTGTGCGTCCAGTTGCGCAAGAACGCGGCGCTTAGCACGCGAACTCGAACGACGTCGGCAAGATGTGGCTTGATCGCTTCGTCCTGCAGCGATCGGTATTCCTGTTTCGTGATCCGACAATCGGCTAGATCCTTACTGGCTAAATAAAACCTCCACCGAAGCGGAGCGCTAAGCGGCTAAGGAGTACAGGTCTGTGAAGCTGGCCGTTTGCAGGAAAAATGTTTTTTGAGCCGCGGCCCAATCGGTGACTTCTCGCAGGAGTTCGTCGATCGACTGACAGCGGTGATTGCGGGTGATCGTCTCGTGGAGGTGCCACCAGACGCGCTCGATGGGATTCGTCTCGGGCGCGTACTTCGGAAGAAAGTGGAGGACAATTCGACCGGGGTGTTGAAGCAGGTAATCGCGGATGGCGCGGCAATCGTGGAATTTGGCGTTGTCGCAGACCACATGGATCACCCGATAGGACCGCAGTTGCCGACGCAGGTCGTCGAGGTGGGCCACGAAGAGCGCCGCGTTGCGTTGCTTTCCTGGAGCCGACAACAACAGCCGTCCTGTCCGCCAGTGAAGCGATCCAGCCAAATGCCGTTTTTCGTTGTTGCCTGGCGTGACGACCTCGGCTTGCTGGCCGCGACGCATCCACATCGACCCGATCTTGGGGTTCAAATGGACATCCACTTCGTTCTTGGAACACAACGGTCTCGTTGGCCGGCAGTTGTCCGATGAATCGCTGGATTTGCTGCAGCTTCCGGGCATGCTCCGGATCGCGCGGCCCGACGACCGGCCGGGGACGACGCCAGACAAACTCCCGCCGGTGCATCCCCCGGCGGACCGTTTCGGGGCTCACGCGGATGCGTTCCTGTTCCCACAACAGCAAGGCCAACAGACCGCACGACCAGCGGCTCCGGAAGAAGCCGAAGTCCTGCGGCGTCGACTTCAACAGCCACCGCACGACGAAAATCAGCCACGAAGGAACTGTGTCTGGTTGTTCTTCGGTTCGCAAAGCCATTCCCAGCCGACCTGTCGCAAACTCCCGTTTCACCGAGCGGATCAAAGTCGGGCTGGCAAAGGTGGCCGCGCGGATCTCGCGGTAGGAACGTCCTTCGGCCAGCAACAACAGGACCAGTGCTCGCCGAGCCGTCCGCGCTGTCCGCAAGGTCTTCAAACACGTCTTGCGTTCCCGCGTCGAAAGACGAAGATGGCCATCCATGGCTTGGTCTCCGGGGATTGTGGTCGTCTATCACCCACAACCTTAGAGCCAAGCCTGTTTTCTACTCCAGATCATTCTCCCTCCGCGCTACGCACGGTGCGAGGTCTTATTTAGCAACAGGTTACGCGCATTGCTCAATGGCTCTGTGGAATACCGCGCCAAGAGCTCTTCGGCATAAATCGGCTGATTGTTGACCCTGGCAACGATCTCTTTTCCCGTCAAAGGGGCGTCGACAGCAACCCGCGCGCGATCCACGATCAGGTCGGGAAACCTCGCACCAGAGCACGCCGGACAAATCCACTCAGTCGACGCGACGTTGTCGAGCATCGATCGCACAATGAGTCGATACCGAAACCGCGCTGGAAATTGAGCCGGAGTGTGGATTGAGCCGTTGGCATCAAGCGACAAAGTGAGCAGCGCGGACGGATCGGGTGAGTTCGCTGCCTCGATGGCAACCCTCGCATTCGCGATGGGATTGTGATCCGCCCCAACGA
This sequence comes from uncultured Planctomycetaceae bacterium, assembly GCA_963800135.1. Lineage (GTDB taxonomy): Bacteria > Planctomycetota > Planctomycetia > Planctomycetales > Planctomycetaceae > DASPSM01. The sequence goes on from CAWCZR010000006.1 coordinate 596,999, forward strand.
CTCGACCCGTCAGCGCGACGAGTTGTTCTTTCTTCGCTCGAAGTTGAATTGGCTTGTCTGCACCAGCTACGACACTGACCAGCTCGGTCAGAGCCACTGCGGACCGTACGGGCAGCAAGGTCACTGTCGTTCCTGCAGCCACATCGCCAAACTGAAAACATCCCGACGAATCGGTCGTTGTCCAATGGTCAACTTCGGCGGCCGGTTTCTTCTCATGGACTCCGAAGGAGCACCAACTCCCGCGAATGCGGACACTTGCGAGCGCCCGACTCTCCGCGTCGACTAATCGCCCTTTGATCGCGCAAGCTCGCGCGAGTTCTATCGGCGGCAAGTCGAACCGATCGACACCCGCAGGAATGTGAACTTCGCTGTTGTTGGCGGACCAGTCGCCGTAACCCTCGCAGGGAACGCAATGCGCGCGATAGGTCTCACCCGGACGAACGCGGATGCGGATCCGCCCCTGGCTGTCTGTGCGATCCGAATCCGGCAGGTCAATCATCTCGTCGCAGCCGGCTTCTCCGTCGGCGAACCGTTTGGTGGCGATCTCAAAGTCGACGTTGGAGAGCGGCTTCTTGGTTTGCGAATCGCGGATCAAGACGTTCCACCAAATCCCTCTGATCAGAGGGATTTCCAGTTTGACGATCCCATTTTGTGGCACGGGTTTCGGCGATCTGGAAGGAGGCGGAGGAGCAAACAGAAATGGAATGTCCGGGAAACCTTTGACGTGGAAGCGACCAGTGCCATGATCGAGCACCCCCGCGATGCGGAATCGTCCGTCATGGTCGACTGTCGGAGAAAACTCCTGCCAGAACCCGAACAGAGGGGAGTTGCCCTGGTCTTTCTCGCGTTTCTTGCAGGGAAACGCCTTCTCGGATGCAACCTGAAAGAGCACGATCGCCGTGGAGGCGTCGACTCGCTCACCTTTCGGAAAAACAAATCGCCCTTCAATCGTCCTGGTGTCGTGGAGTGTGACGGTAAGAGGCGAGGACACACCGTCCGAGAGCCCGAGCGTCTGCGTGCCGAATTCAGGCGTCTCTGATCGCTATGCCCTTGAGTCGGCCGCTGAAGCCGCTGATCTCGACGTGGCCATCGCGAGTGCTCAGAGCTGTCAGGTGGTCTTGAAGCGGTTTGGGAATTGCCCGCGAGTAATCAAGACTAGCGACAACTGGCGTGGCGGTTGCGCCCTCGCAGGGAAGACCCTTGGGATTCTTGAGCAGCAAGTCGAAAGGTGAGTCGTCCCCCAGAAAAATACTGACCGACTGGTCGATCCGCTCGCCGTAGAAGCTTCGGTGACCCACCGCGAAGCCCGGTTTCCAAACCCAAACCTCGCATTCGGCGGTCGGATCGTCCGCATGTTTTCTGAGGTCCGCTACGAGCGGCATCAGGTCGAACCGCCCGTCGGGCCGAGATTGGGACTCGGCAATCACCGTGGATTCCGGCAGAGAAAAATCCCGGTCGTCTTGTCGAATCAACCACACGCAGGCTTCCGCGAGTGGCCTACCGTGGGCGTCGAAGACGCGACCCGCGATCGTTCTTGTAACGGCGTCGATCTTCTTCGCCGCGGACTGGGCCTTGGTCTCGCTGGAGGCTGCCTGGCGCGGCTCGGCCCTCAATGGGCAAGGCAGCCACGACCACCCCATGAGCGCGACGAATGCAGTCACGATCGAACGGTGAACCTGAATTCCGTTCATTGCACTGGTTCCTGTAAGACACTGCCGACTCGGGTAAAGATCGGCGGCGACGATCGAATCGCAACGACCACACTCGGGCTCTGGTGAGCGCGGATCAGTCCGGACCGACTGAACGCAATCATGGAGCGCCCGACTCGGGGGCAGGGGACGGGCTGCCGGGGGACGGCACTCGTTGCCACGAGTTGTCCAGCGGGAAGGCCGACTCAATCGTGGCTCGCGACGCCAGCACGTCGAGCGCTTGCTGGGCCCGTTCCTGGTCGAGATGCTGTCGGATCGATTTTTCGACGTCCTCGAAGGGGACCCAGCCGGCAGGCAGGCGGGTGACCAGGCGAATCACGCGGAAGGCGTGGTCCGTCTCGATCACCGAGCTCGTTTCGCCCTCGGCCATTTGGTGGAGGATCGCGGCGGTCTTGTCGTCAACGATGCTTTCCGGTCGCGTCGGTCGCTGCCATCCGCCCTGCTCGGCGCGGGGGCCATCGGAGAATTTTTTCGCGACGGCGGCAAACGGCTCGCCCTTGCGCAAACAGGCGAGGGCGTCGTCCAAGACCTTCAGACCGTTCTTTCGGCCGTAGAACTCTTTCATGTCGTCGGACCAAACGAAGCCGTCTCGATGAGCTTCCGGATCCATGGAATCGCTGACTGGATCGACCTCCGCCAATTGCGTGGCCGCGGCCGTCCGCTTGTTTTCCGCGGCATTCGGGCGGCTTTCGTCGAACAGAGAACCGGGCACGACCGCGCTCAACGAGGCTGGCCGGACCTCATCGGCCGCAACGCCAGCTTCGCGCCCAATTCGTTTGTAGAGCGCTATCCAGGAATCGGTGCCCGCGGTGTGACTGGTCGTTTTGGGAGACGTAAATCGCTGGTGATCGAAACTAACCTCCAACAACTGCCAGGTGACCTTTTCCGGAATGGCGTACCGATCGTGATGCGCCTGGTAGTAGGCCAGCAAGTGCGGACGGTCCACGGGACTCATGTGTTGGGCGATGCCGCGCAGGTATTCGTCGGCACACAGACGGCAACGGAATTCGGCCTTGAGGCTCGCCAGCGACGTTCCCTGGTGCCGGAGCCTTTCATCCACCCCCTGTGGCGACTTGACCTGAAAGTCCCCCTCGAGCCTCGCCACATAATTGTCGAATTCCCGGTCGATGGCTTGTTCCGACTTCCGCATTTGCTCGGCGTCCAGCAAAGTGCGGTAGCCCTGCGACAGCAATCGCGAGCGCACGAATTCGGGAAGGAACTTTTTGATCGCGGTCTCTTGCAGGAGGCGAAAGTTTTCTTCGGTAATGTCGCCTCTCGCCAGATTTTTTCCGGCCGAGAGAAGGTTGAGCCCTTCGGCGTTGACCGATTCGACGGCAGCTCGCTCCAGCAGTTCCGAGGCGAAGATCGGCTGCCCATTGACCCGCGCGACGACTTCCGGGCCCAAGAGCTTGGACGCCAGCGAAATCTTCGACGGATCAACCGCGAGATCGGGGAAGCGGTTGCCGGAGCTGGCCGGGCACAACCAAGCCGACGACGCGACGTTATTGAGCAAGGAACGAACCGTCAGCCGATATTTGAGCTGCCGCGGAAACTGCGGCGGCGTACGAATCGAGCCGTCGGTGTCGACCGCCGTGCGGAATTGCCCGAGCGCATCGGGCGAATCGGACACTTCGACAACGACCTCAGCGCCGATCAGCGGTTTCCCATCGCTCCCTAAGACACGGCCGCTGATCGCGATAAGTTCGCGTGTTGCTTCTTGTAAGAGGATCGGTTTCTCGTCGCCGGCGACGATCGTGACGGGCTCTGTGAACAAGACTCCCGCACCGTTTGCCGTCAGTCGGACATTCGCGCCGGCTTCCACCTGCTCGAAGCGGAAACGTCCGTCCACATCGGTGACGACCCATTGCCTGACGTCGGCCGGCTTCTTCCCCGCCTTTGTTTCGCGAGTCCGCCAATCCGCTCGAATGCGAATATCGGCCAGCGGACGACCCGCCGCGTCGACGGCCTGACCTTCGATCGGGCAGCCGCGGACCAGCTCGATCGGCGACGGCTCGCAATGCGTGACTCCGCCGGGAATCTCGACATAGGCCTCGGGGCCAAACAGCGTCCGCAGATAGCCGTCGGGCAGCTTGCACTCGATGGCGTACGTCTCGCCCGCGGCCAGGCAGACCCGCAGGCAGCCGTTCGCGTCGGTCCGTCCGCTGCAGCGGAATTCGTTGGACGCCAAAAGTCCGACCCGCACGCCTGCCAGCGGCCGCTTCGTGTGAGCGTCGCGGGCGATCCAGGTCGTCCAGACACCTTTGCGCGCTGGCAGGTCGATCTTCAAGGTCTTGCCCGCCGGCAGGTCGCTCGCTTCGCAGGACGAATCTCGATCGTCGGCGAAGCCCAGAGCGTCCAGGCCCCGGATGTGAAGGCGGAGGGAACCACGCGTCGATCTCGGGAAGTGCGGGATCCTAAAACGCCCGTCTCGATCGGGCCGCACGACGTATTCATCACACCAGATCTGCGGCGACGCCGGGCTCTCCTCAGGAGCGACTTTCCTTGTTCGTTCCGGTGGCGAGAGGGAAGACTGCCGAAGGACGACCTGCAAGCTCGACAGGTCGGCCTTCGCGCCCTCCGGCGGCATCACGCGACCTTCAAACGGCCGCGTCGACCGCAGCATCACGACGATCGGCTCCTCACCGTGCGGCCGGGTCTCAAATTGCGCGGTCTGCACGCCGAATTCTTTGGTCTCGAGGGCAACCGCGACGCGGCCGCGATGCCACCCGGAAATTTCGAGGCGGCCATCCCCCGCGGTGTCCGCCGTAAGTCGCTCGCAGATCGGCTGAGGCAGTCTGATCTTGTGATCGGCAGCGGTCCAGACGAGCGTGGGGGTTGCCGTCGCGTTGCTGCAGGGCGATCCGTCGGGATTGCGCAATTGAATTGTCAGCTGTCTTTCGTCGAGCAGAGAAACGGTCAACGGCTCGGCGGGCGCAGTGCCGAAAAAGCTCGTGCGCGCAACTGCCAAACCGGGCTTCCAGACCCAGACCTCGAATTCCGCAGGATCCTCGGAGCTTTGCTCAAGCGCCGAGGCTAGGGGAGCCAAGGTGAACCGTCCGTCGGCTCCCGCCTGCGTCTGCGCGATGATCGTGCAACCCGCGAGGTCAAGGTCCGACTTCTCGCGCCGTGTGAGCCAAACAGTCGCGCCCGCCGTCGGCGCTCCATGGGCGTCGAGCGCACGACCGCAGATTGTGTGCGTGGCGGGAGCCGGCGGCTGCGCGGGAGTCGTCGCGACGAAGGCCGCCGGAGGCCGATCGACGTGCGGCGGGTCGCTCAGGCGCGAGTAGAGCCACGCCCAACCGACGACCGCCAGAGCCAACGCCACGACCGACCGGGGAATGCGAGATCCGTTCATCGACCGCCCTCCTGCATTCAATGCCCGGGCGGTCATCTACGAAAAATACGGGATTTTGGCAACGAGAGTTACCAATCCGGGGGCGAAAACCACCGCGAAAGCCGGCCGGCGGACGGCTCGGGGCAGCGGCATTGTCGACGGTCGAGGACCTGCCTAGGATTGTTTCGTTGATGTAATTCTTCGCGGAACGGGTTCTCACATCCAGTCGCGGACTGCTCATGCGACGTCACATTGTCTGGCTCACGCACGTCGCCGTGCCCTTTCTTGTGGTATCGATTGGGCTCATGGCCAACCCGGCGCCGGCGCGAGTGGCCGCTGAAGAACCCAAGACGGCCGTCGCTACGGACCAGGCCCAAAAGCCCGCGGCGCCGGCCCCCGATCCCGCTGCTCGTCGACACGTCAAGAACAACGAATTCCTACTCGCGCTGTCCCTCTGGGTCGGCGTGCTGGTGATCGGACTGTCACTGCTGGCGATGATCGTGAGCTGGGGACGCTCGGTTCGCAACCTGGCTCGAGGCAAGCCGCGACCGCCGACCGCTCCCGATCCTCTTTGGTATCTAAAGCCGAAGGCTGCGGCCCCAGCTGCATCGGCTTCGACCGAAAGCGGCCCCGACACCGGAGAGCCCGGCTCGGACGCTTCAACCCCCACGCCCCTGTAGAGTCCCGGATGACCCCGTGAAGTCCTTCGTGCTGCCTCGAAATCGGCGGATCAAGAACTCGCGCGAGTTTGCGAGTATCTACAACCGCCGCATCCGCGCGGCCGACGGACACTTGCTCGTCTGGGCCGCCCCGAATGTTCTTCATCGCACGCGCTTCGGTGTGAGCGTTTCTCGCAAGCTCGGCCCATCCGTCCGCCGCTCGGCCCTCAAGCGTTTGTTGCGGGAAGCATTTCGCCTCTCGCAGCACGAGTTGCCCAACGACCTCGACTTGATTCTTATTCCGCAGCGCTCGACCGCCGCCACCGCCGAGCTGGTCGACTACCAGCGATCGCTGGTGAAGCTGGCCACGCGGCTGGCCCGTCAGCTCGGCCAGCAGGACGGATCCGCGACATGAATTCGGCCGTCCGCTTTCTGACGCTCGTGCCCCAGATGCTGATTGTCGGCGCGATTCGGGTCTATCAACTGCTGATCCGTCCGCTGCTCGGGCCGCGCTGCCGCTTTCATCCGTCGTGCAGCGAGTACTTTATCGGGGCCGTGCGGAAGTACGGCGTGTTCTCGGGAAGTGCGCGCGGCGTCTGGCGAATCCTGCGTTGCCACCCCTTCCATCCGGGTGGCTATGATCCGCCCTAAGTCTCGGCGTTCGCCCGTCCGCTCAGGGATTGGCCAGATCGCGCAACGCGCTAGGCTGCGACGGCGGATTGGAAATGGGGCTGCTCCCGGTCGACGGCGAACTGCCCCGAGATTGCATCCATGCGGGTTGTCCGTAACGGCCGCCCACTGACGGTGGGTACATCGTCACCGCCGGATAAGCGGGATAGGGCGGGGCAGCCGGGCGCGGAGCACTGGTCGGTTGCGGGACCACCGTGGGCACCGTCGGGCTCGGCGGAGAAGCCGGCAGCTCGACGGGAGCCGGCACTGGAGTCCAACCCGGCTGATACGCGAAGCCGGCATTCGGATTCGCGCCGACTTGAGTCGGCTCATTGGGATTCCTACTCGAGATCGTCTGAATCGTCTGCCCGGGCACGGAAGGCGCCGACCAGGCGGCTGACGTCGGCGGAGCGGCAGACGGATCCGTCGGCGCCTCGACGTTCCGCGCGACCACCGATTCGCTGGGACTCGCCGGGCGGATCGGCTCAACCGCATCGGTCGGAGTGGTCACTCGGTGAGCGGCTTGGGGAATCACGATCATCGGCGAGCTCGTCTCACGACTCGACGACTGAGCTGCCGCAGGAATGGCGGCCGGCTCGGGCGTCTTCGGCTGCGTCGTTTGCACTTGCTGCTGCGCAGCAGGCGGAACGTCGGCCGGTGTTTTGGACATGTCGATGATCGTCGGCCCGCTATCCGGAGCGTTGATCTTGGCGACGGTCGCGCGATACTCCTCGGGCGAGATGGCCGTGAAGTCTTCGACGCCCTCGACCTTGACCGTTGCCGGTTGCTCGCTGGGCGGGGCATCGCCGCCGTTAGGCCATTGCTCGATCTCGCTGGATGAACTGGCCGGAACCGCGAGCGGCGCGGGCGGGACCAGCGGCAGCGGCTCGATCGGCCGCACGGTCGCGTCGACCTGCGCCGTTTGTGTGCTCGAAGCGATCGGCGGCAGGCTCTCCGCTTCATCCGACGCGTACAGCGGATGCAGCGGCGGCCTTTCCACTCGGACGGCCACGCCAACGCTCGCCGTCGGAATGGGCACGCGCGGGCCGCTCGCAACGGTCACGCCAGCCTTCGCATCGCCGGCCGCCAGCGCGTCCGTGTCCTTCTTGGTTGGCTTCGCCGAATGCGTCAGCGAGCGGAACTTTTTCCGGAGACGAGCGAGCGGACTCAGTGGCGGATCGGCCGGCTTTGTGGCCGCCTTCTTCGTCGCCGGTGCGGGCGTCGCGTCAGTGGCTGCGGGAACGCTGGGGGCGATCGACTCAGCCGGTCCGGGAGCAGTCAGTCGCGCCGGCTCGCTCGGCTGCACGACGACGGGCGGCGACGGCAGCGGCGTCTGCAGCACGCCCATCGGCGCGCTCAACATAGGCTCGGTGACGGCCGCGCCCGGCGCTACCCCCGCAGGACTGCTCGGCGGCGCTGTTTCACTCACGCGTGGCGCCGGCATGCCGGTTGGAGGCGGCGGCGGAACGAGGGGCGCATCGACGACCTGAGGAGGCGCGGGAAGGGCCGGCGGTACCACGATCGATCCGGCGTTCGGCGCAGGGCTCGAATTGATGGGTGCACTCGGGGGAGCGGTCGGTGCAGCGCCGACCGGGCCGGGCGCCGTGGCGGACGGACTCACGACCACCGGGTTCGGCGGTGTCGGAGACGTCGTCACCGGGCGATACGCCGGCGCGCTCGCGCAGCCCGCGAGTCCGGCAGCTGATAGCACTCCCACCGGGAGGAGCCGCAGCAGCGGCTTGGAACGATCCATGTTCCGTCCATCTCGCGCCCGCGAACCGTTCGGCTAGTTCGTGATGCGCGGAGAAAGTGTTACGCAATGCGCAATCCGTCGCATTGACCATGATCGGCTGCCTGAAAGGACGGGGCTCACCCGATGGAACCGAATCGCCCCGATCGTCGCGAGGGACGGTTCCGTTTCTAACAGCCATCCGGTCGCGCGAAAGTTTGGCGGCACTCAACATATGAAGCTGAGTCCCGCGGGCTGCGGTTCGCGGCAATGGCGGTTGTTCGGCCTCTGATCGCTAGCGAAGATGGGAAAGATTTGCGGCCGGCCTGCCAACGCTCCAGGCTACCGGGCCAGATCGCAGCTCAGGGGTCGTAGGGGCGGGTCGTCGGTTCAAGTCGCCAGGCCAGTGGACGGCCGTTCGGCCGCCTAGTCGTTCATCACTTCTTTTTCTTTGGTCGCAGCCATGTCGTTGACCTTGCCCTCGAACTTCTTGGTCAACTCCTGCACCTGTTCCTTCGTCTGATCGCACTCGTCCTCGGTGAGATTCTTATCCTTCTGACCCTGGTCGGCGTGCTTGTTCGCGTCGCGGCGGACGTTGCGGATCGAAATGCGGGCCTCTTCCGCCAGTTCCTTCACGCGCGACGTCAACTGCCGCCGCCGCTCGGTCGACAGGGCGGGAATGTTGAGGCGAATCACGCGGCCGTCCGAATTGGGCGACAGCCCCGTGTCGCTCGACTGAATCGCCTTGGCGATGTTGCTCAGCGACGACGCGTCGAACGGACGAATCAAAATCTGCTGCGGCTCCGGAATGCTGATGTTGGCAATCTGCTTCAGCGGAGTCGGCGAGCCGTAATAGTCGACGCGGATCGAATCGACCAGTCCCGCCGTCGCTCGCCCCGTGCGAAGACCTTGCATCTGCCCCTGCAGCATGGCAACAGCCTTCTCCATCCGCTCTTCGGCATCCAGCAAGATTTCGTCCTGATCCATGATCGCGTTCCCTTGAAAGAAATCGTCCCGGCGCCCTTCGCGGCTGGGCCTCTCGTCTGGCGGCCCCGGCTGCGCTTCAAATTACCGAATCAGCAGCGGGTTGCAAAGCAGTTTGACCGCCCGCGCGGACGACGCGCCGGGGGGCTCGCCGGCAGAAAACCCGAGTGACGAAAACTCAGGCGGGCGAAGGGATCACGCGGGTGCCGATCCGCTCGCCGGCGATCACCCGTTCGATGTTTCCCTTTTGCTGGAAGTTGAACACCAGAATCGGAATGCCGTGCTCCATGCAGTGATGAATGGCCTGCGCATCCATCACCTGCAGGTTCTGTCGCAGCACGTCCTGAAACGTGATCTCCGAGTAGCGCACGGCGTGCGGATTCTTTTCCGGGTCGGCCGAATAGATGCCGTCGACCTTGGTCGCCTTGAGCAATACGTCGGCCTCGATCTCCCGCGCACGGAGGGCGGCGGCCGTGTCGGTCGTCACGAACGGGCTACCTGTTCCGGCCGCCAGGATCACGACCCGCCCCTTCTCGAGATGTCGCACGCAACGGCGACGAATGAACGGCTCCGCCACGCCTTCCATCCTAATGGCCGTCTGCAGCCGCGTCGGCACGCCGATCTTTTCGAGCGCGTCCTGTAGGGCCAGCCCGTTGATCACGGTGGCCAGCATCCCCATATAGTGGGCGGTGGGCGGATTGATGGCCGCGCTCACGGCCGCGAACTCTCGCCCGCGGAGAATGTTCCCGCCGCCGCAGACGATCGCCAGCTGCACGCCCATCCGATGCACGCCCGCGATCTCGGCCGAAATGGCGGCCACTTCGGTCATGCTGATGCCCGACTCGCCCCGCCGGCAAAAACTCTCGCCGCTCAGCTTGAGCAGCACTCGTTTATAGGCCGGCTTTCGTGGTTCAGAGTCGGACACCATCTCGACATTCCCCGTAGTCAAACAGGCTGTTCGCGCCAGTCATCCCAGGACCCGCGCAATCTTCGCGCAGTGTATCGGCGTCACCCCTCAAAACCCAGGGGCACGCCCTGGGCGCGCTGGCCGAGTCGGAGATGTTCTGCGACCGCGAATCCGCGTCCCGTCCCGTGTCCCGCCTGCCAAGCGGCCGGCGCTGCTGGGGATCTCGTTTCTCCCTTATGTGAAAACGGATCCCCACCACCAGCAGCGATCCTGTTTTCAGTCCCGCCGGGGATCCTGATGCCCCCCCGCTCGATCGAGCTTGTCGGGCTGGGCTAAGGACCAAATTCGCCGGGATCGACTCGGTGAAACAACTTGTCCCGTCACGCTAAATTGGAAAGGCTTTTCACCACCAAGGCACCAAGACACAAAAGAATTGCTGGCTTAAGGCCCAAATCTCTCCTTGGTGTCTTCGTGCCTTGGTGGTGAAGTCTGCGTCTGAATTCCGTGGGCTGGCTACGCTTGCCGTCGCGCCCTGTTCCAATTCGATCCCGTCCCAGTTTCGCTCCGCACGAATTCCGCCTGTTTTCCCGGTGAAACAACCTGTCCCGTCCCGCTCCCCATGTCGGCAGCGGGCCAGAGCCTGCCCTACCGGAGACGAATCCCGTGCCGGAGTTCGTGTCCCGTCCCAACTCAATTGGTCCCGACCGGAGGTCACACACAAAGCAAAACATCACGCAGCAAGTCGGAGTTCTTTGTGCCTTGGTGCCTTTGCGGTGAAAATGTCCCCGGTCTGGTCCGTTTGGCTGTTCGCGGAATGTGTCCGGACCGGACCTTGGGACCACTCCCGTCCCCGCTTCGCGTGTCCGGACCGAGCCGGTCGAGGGGCAAATTCGCCGGGATTCGCTCGGTAAAACAACGTGTCCCGTCCCGTGTCCCGCCCCTCCCATTCCGATCCGGTCCCGTTCCAATCCCGTCCCGCTGAGAATGTGTCCGGACCGGATTTCGACTCGACCAGATTCAAAAGCGGACCGGTAGCCGTCCCGAATCGATGACGCTTCAGCAACGTCGCCGCACGGATCACACGCTGGGCAGTCCGCGCGCAGGCTCAGCTGTCGGGCGCACAGAGTCGCTATTTCCATTCAGCCACAAAATTGCGATTCGTCCAAGATCAGTTTTCTACGCGGCGGGTAGTTGACGCACACTCCGCGTCGGGTGGCTGAGGTCGAGCGCAGCTCGCCCCCAGGTTTCTCGCGCACGCGGAGTCGCATTGTCGAGGGACTGGGGGCAAACCGAAGACGGTTCGACCCCAGCCACCCCCAAGGTGTCGCTGTGCGGGGACTACGCGATGGCGTCCTGCCACGAATCGCGCATGCCCACCGAAACTGGTGGGCATGGCACCCGACTCTGAGCGGGGCACACAGCACTCGTGCGTGCCTCGCAGTCGATGGAGGCGAGTGCCTTGAGCGCGAGGAAAAGTCAAAGGCACCGCTGACTGGCGTGCGCGGCTCTTTAATCAGGCCCGCTGCGAAATCACGACCGCGGCGCTGCGGGGTTTCGGCCGCACAGCGTCGCAGCGGCGTTGCAGTCGTGTCGGCGATCTTCGATAATTGCCGGCGCGGGGTCGGCGGCCGCTCCTTGAGCCGTCGATCACCTGAGAGTCGGGCCGTTGTTCCTCACCGGCTCTGCTGCCGCTTGCTTCTGTTCCCAGTTCCTGTTCCGGAAGGAAACGCCGACCATGCCGATCTTCAAGGATAATCCCGAATCGATCGGTCGCACGCCGCTCGTGAAGATCAATCGAATTTCCAAAGGCCTCAAGGCCACCATTCTCGCCAAGATTGAAGGCCGCAATCCCGCCTACAGCGTCAAGTGCCGCATCGGGGCCGCGATGATCTGGGACGCCGAAAAGACCGGCAAATTGAAGCCGGGTATGCAAGTCGTCGAGCCGACCAGCGGCAACACGGGCATCGCGCTGGCCTACGTCTGCGCGGCGAAAGGCTACCCGCTGACGTTGACGATGCCCGACACGATGTCGATGGAGCGACGCATGATGCTCAAGGCGTTCGGCGCCACGCTCGTGCTCACGCCGGGCGCCGAAGGAATGAAAGGGGCCATCGCCAAGGCCGAAGAGCTGGCCAAGGATCCGTCCTTCTACATCCCGCAGCAATTCAACAACCCGGCCAATCCCGAAATCCATTTTCGCACGACGGGACCCGAAATCTGGAACGACACCGACGGCAAGGTCGACATCCTGATCTCCGGCGTCGGCACCGGCGGCACGATCACCGGCGTCAGCCGCTACATCAAAGAAGAGAAAAAGCATCCGCTGAAATCCGTGGCCGTCGAACCGGTCAACAGCCCCGTGCTGTCGGGCGGCACGCCGGGCAAGCATCGCATTCAGGGGATCGGCGCCGGCTTCATTCCCAAGGTCCTCGACATGAAGCTCGTGGATGAGGTCGTCAAAGTGAGCGACGAAGAGGCCTTCGAGATGGCCCCGCGCCTGGCGAAGGAAGAGGGCATCATCTCGGGCATCAGCTGCGGCGCCGCGATGGCCGCGGCCCTGAAGGTCGCCGCTCGTCCGGAATCGGAAGGCAAGACGCTCGTCGTGATCCTACCCGACTCGGGCGAACGCTACCTGTCGACGCCGTTGTTCGAATACGCCCGGGCTTAGACCGGGATCTGAATGATCTCGCACACACCGGCGGCACCTTGCCGCCGGTTTTTTTGTTAGTTTCTCACTATTAGCTGAGTTTCTCCGTTACGACTTGATTCACCACAAAGGCACCAAGACACCAAGAGAACCGAATCTGCAACGGCTTGTCTTTCTTTGTGCCTTGGTGCCTTTGTGGTGAAAAATTCGTCTCAATTTAATTTCTTCTCGTTTTGAACATCGGCGCACCGCATGCAGTTTGAAACCCGCGCAGTCCACGTCGGCGTCGACAAGGACTCGGCCTACAAAGGCGTGATCACACCCATCTATCCCACGTCGACTTTCGCCTGGGACAACCTCACCACCAATCGCGGCTACGACTACACCCGTAGCGGCAACCCGACGCGGACGGCGCTGGAGGAGAATTTGGCGTCCCTCGAAGGGGGCATCGACTGTCGGGCCACCTCCACCGGCATGTCGGCCATCACGGCGGCCATCCATCTCTTCCAGCCCGGCGACCACATCATTGCCGGTCACGACATTTATGGCGGCACCTATCGGCTGTTCGCCGACGTCTACGCCACGTGGGGTTTTCGGTTCTCGTTCGTCGACATGCGCGAACCGGCTAATGTCCGCCAGGCCCTCACGACGACGACGAAAGGCATCTGGATCGAGACGCCGAGCAATCCGCTCTTGAACGTGGTCGATATCGCCGCCGTCACCCACATCGCCCGTGAGGCCGGCGCAATCACGATCGCCGACAATACCTTTTTGTCGCCCTACCTGCAGCGGCCGCTGGAGCTGGGCGTGGACGTCGTCATGCACTCGACGACGAAATACTTGAACGGCCATTCCGATGTGGTCGGCGGCTGCGTCGTCACGCGCAAGCCCGAGCATGCCCAGCGGATCGCGTACATCGTCAACGCGCTGGGCGTCGCCTGCTCGCCGTTCGACGCGTGGCTCGTGCTTCGAGGCGTAAAAACGCTGGCTCCCCGGATGCAAGCCCACGAACGAGGCGCGACGGCCGTCGCCAAAATGCTCAGCGAGCACCCGGCCGTCGAACGCGTGTACTATCCGGGCCTTCCCAGCCATCCACAGCACGAGTTGGCCCGCCGCCAGCAAAAGGGCTTCGGCGGCATGGTCAGCTTCGACATCCGCGGCGATCGTAGCACGGCCGAACGTTTTCTCTATCGCACGAAACTCTTCGCGCTGGCCGAATCCTTGGGCGGCATCGAATCGCTGGTGGCCTACCCGGTCACGATGAGTCACGCCTCCATGTCGCCCGAAGCCCGCCAGGCGGCCGGCATCACGGAGAAGACGATTCGGTTGTCGATCGGCATCGAGCATCCCGAGGATCTCATCGCCGACCTGCGGCAGGCACTAGGCGGATGAGTTCACGATTTGGCCTGTCGGAGATGCGCCAGCAACTCGTCGCTCACGCCTGCGGCGAGACCACGCCTTTTTTGAGGATGATGTTGGCGTAGAGGGCCGAGTCGCTGGTCGCCACGATCGCGTAGGCCGCCTCGGCCTTTTCGTAGAACTCGAACCGCTCGACCTGCGTCAGCTCGATCTGCCGACCTTGGCTCATCTGGAGCAGGCGGCGGAAGTCTTTCCAGATCGGCGGCTCCGGCTCCTTGGCGTTGACCGGCTTCATCACAGCCACCGGGTCGTCGACGAACTTGTCGATCGGCAGGAACTTGAGGACAGCCTCGAGGATCTCGACGACGCCCAACCCGTCCGCCCGCGCGATCTGCTGCGCTTTGGAGTCGGCCGGAAAGTTCCCGTCGGCGATCACGAGCTCGTCGCCGTGCCCCATTTTCATCAACACGTGCATCAGGTCGGGCGAGATGACGGGCGGAATGCCTTTGAGCATGGCGAACTCCGAGCAATAGCGAACGATCGTTGCAAAATCCCGGTGCGCATTCTTTCTTAACGGCCGGGGTGCCGGTTCGCAACGCTTGGCGTCTCCCGAGCGGCAAGCGTCAGCTTGCCGAGAATTCCTCCGGGGACTGACACCCGGCTGACACCCCCGGCTCGGATCAGTGAAGCGTGCGCGCTTACGTCGGCGGGGGTTCGATGGCCGCTTCCGGCTTGACGAAATACTCGCTGATGTTGAAGTCGCCTTTGACTTCGGCGTCGAGAATTTTCAAGTCGCGTTTCCATCCGCTGCAAGCGTTGCTCGAGGGCCGGGTGGATGATCGGGCCCGGGTCGACCGCGCGGACTCGCGGGACGGCCGGGTGGCCCAGTTGGCGCTGTAGGGCGGCGAACATGTAGAGCGGGTCTTTGCCGCGGTTGGCCTTGGCGATCCGCCCCTCTTTTGCTCCGAAGAGGATCGGGTACGAAGGCTTGTACTTGGCGTTACGTTTCCGCTTCTCTTCGACGAATTGCTCCGAGCGGTAATAGATTAGCTGGCCGAAATCAGTCGAGCCGAGCCGCAGGCGGACTTTCATAATCCAGTCGCGCCACGCCTCGTCGTAGCAGGGGTCGTCAGCGATGGCCTTCATGCCGCGGTCGTAGCCCAGGCGGTTACGGGCGATGCACTCGAATTGATAGATGAAGAGGCCGGCCGGCACCGGGTTGCCGGACAGGTACTCAGCCAGGCGTTCGAGGGCTTGCAGGGCCGTCTTCTGGTCGAAGCGCGAGCGTTCCTCCTCGGCCCGCGACACGACGAAGGTCTGGAACGCCGTAAAGTAGTGCCCCAACCGGGCCATGCCCGGGCTGAGGCGACCGGTGTGCAGGATCTCCCCGCGGAGGAAGTCGATGGCCTTGGGGAGGTTCGTCGTGTTGAGCAGCTCCTCCGACAGGCCGGCCAGAATCTCTTGGGAGGGAACGTTGTCCTCGATCCGCTCGCGAAAGGCGCGAAAGCAGTACGCCTGCTCGATATATTCTTCGCGGTCGAGGATGCCGTCGATCATGAATTTGGAGGGGGAAATCGAGGCCGAAACCCAGGGGAAAATCGATTATAAGTCGGCCGCCCCAGCCAGGTCAGATTTTCTTTTCGGACGGTTGCCTCGGATGGGGCAGATTGGTAGTTAACACGTGTCAACTCGGCTATGATCCGGGCCTTAAAAATAATGGGTAACGAAACCGGGTCCCCGTAATTTGGACCCCTTGTAGATCGGACAGAGTGCAGAAAATGAAGCGACGAGTTCCGGCAATCGTGCTAGGCCTTGTGGCCTTCGGATGTTTGGGCGCGATGGCGATGCAGGTGGGCGGAGGAGCCCCCGGCGCCCCGCCCGCAACGGGAAGCGGCACCACCGACACCAAAACATTCCAACTTTGGGATCCGATCAGGGGCACCGACTTTCAGTGGTACGAAAAAGTCCTGCTGGTCCTCAACGTCTTCGTGGCCTTGGGCGGACTCGGTTACGCCCTGATGCTGGTCAAGCAAGTCCGCGAGGCGGACGAAGGCACGCCGAAGATGCAGGAGATCGCGCTGGCCGTCCGCGAGGGGGCCAACGCTTATCTCTACCGGCAGTTCCGCGTGGTCGGCGTGCTGATCGTGGTGATCACAGTCTTGCTCTACCTGGCGGCCGCACTTCACGGGAACCGTGGAAGCCATCGCCTGGGGCCGCGCCATCGCGTTTTTGGTCGGCTCGACCTTCTCGGCCACGGTCGGCTTTGTCGGCATGCGACTGGCCACGATCGGCAACTTGCGCGTGGCCGCCGCGGCTCAGCACCAGCTTCGGCCAGGCACTGCAGCTGGGTTATCGCACGGGCACCATCACCGGCATGTTGACCGACGGCCTGGGACTGTTGGGCGGCTCGATCATCTTCTTGATCTACGGCGAACACGCTTACGAGGCGCTGTTGGGCTTCGGCTTCGGCGGCACGCTTGCTGGCCTTGTTCATGCGAGTCGGCGGCGGCATTTACACCAAGGCGGCCGACGTCGGCGCCGACCTGGTCGGCAAGCTCGAGAAGGGCATCCCGGAGGACGATCCGCGCAACGCCGCCACGATCGCCGACAACGTCGGCGACAACGTCGGCGACTGTGCCGGCATGGCGGCCGACATTTTCGAGAGCTACGAAGTCACGATCGTCGCCGCGATGATCCTGGGCATCGCCAGCTTCGGCCACAAGGGCGTGATCTTCCCGCTGCTGGTGCGGGCCATCGGCGTCATCGCCAGCATCATCAGCACCTACAGCGTCCGGGCCGGCGACAAGGGCATCGGTCGGCGAAGCGATGAAGAGCGTCAACCGCGGCTTCATCATCGGCTCGATCCTCAGCGTCGTCGGGTTCATCGTGCTCGGCCTGTTTTACCTGCACTTCGACCAGGCTTACCTGGACCACTACCCGCAGGCCGAAGGCCGGATTTCCTGGTGCAACGGGGGCGAAGCCAGTCCCGGAAATCTGCCCGTACTGGGCCAACTTTGGGCTGGGCCGGGCTCGACATGCGGCCCGCCTGGACCTGCCTGATCGGCATCATCCTGGCCGTGCTGCCTCAACAAGTGCACCGAGTACTACACCGGCACCGAGTTCGAGCCCGGTGAAAAGCCTGGCCAAAAACTGCGAGACCGGGCACGCCACCAACATCATCCAGGGCTTTGCCGTGGGCTACGAAAGCACGGTGGCGGCAGTGATCATCATCGTCGGCGGCCATCATCGCCAGTGTGCTGGTCTATTCCGGACACCAACGCCACCTTCGTCGCCTTCGGCGTGGCGATGTGCGGCATCGGCATGCTGACGCTGACCGGCAACACCATCTCGATGGACGTCTTCGGTCCCGTCGCCGACAACGCCAACGGCATCGGCGAAATGGGCTACGACAAAGCCGAAATGGGCGAAGCGCAAGTACAAGGAGGCCCGGCAGATCCTGGCCGACCTGGACGCGGTGGGCAACACCACCAAGGCCATCACCAAGGGCATCGCCATCGGCTCGGCGGTGATCGCGGCCGTGTCGCTGTTCAACAGCTTCATCGTCTCGGTCGGCTCGGGCGGCCAGGGCGAAACGCGCCGTCATCAGCGGCCGACGTCTACAACGTGGTGGCCTCGATGCTGACCATCTCCGATCCGACGCTGTTCGTCGGCCTGCTGATCGGCGGCGCGGTGCCCTTCCTGTTCAGCTCGATGACGATTCGCGCCGTCGGCCGGGCGGCCTTCTTGATCGTGAACGAATGCCGCATCCAATTCCGCGACAAGGAAATCTGGGCCGGCACCAAGAGGCCCGACTACGGCCGGGTGGTCGACATCTGCACGGCTTCGGCTCAGAAAGAACTGATCGGCCCGGGCCTGCTGGCCATGTCTGGTGCCCGATGCTGGTCGGCTTCGCGCTGGGAACAGTCGGCCTGGCCGGCTTCCTGGGCGGCATGATCGTCACCGGCCAGTTGCTGGCCGTCTTCATGGCCAATGCCGGCGGCGCCTGGGACAACGCCAAGAAGATGGTCGAGGACGAGCCGGTCGACTTCGAGCGCAACACCGGCAAGGGCAGCGAGAAGCACAAGGCGGCCATCACCGGCGACACCGTGGGCGATCCGCTCAAGGACACCGCCGGCCCGGCCATCAACCCGCTGATCAAGGTGATGAACATGGTCAGCCTGCTGATCATCGGCCTGATCCTGCCTTACGACACGGGACATGGTCGAACAAGCTGAAGGCGGTCGGCGTGCATGTTTCGAGCCAAAGCGCCCGACGCCATGTATTGGGTGGCGATCGTCGTCTGCGTGGTCGGCCTGACGTGGGCCGTCTGGCAGTCGAAGCGATCGACGCCGGATGCCGGCTGACCGGATGCCGATCAGTCGAGTTTCTCGAAACCCACCGGTTCGCTGCCGGTGGGTTTTTTCATCGATTCGAATCGGAAACTGGCTATGCCACAGAACTTCGATATCGCCGTCATCGCCGGGGACGGGATCGGGCCGGAGGTCACCCGGGAAGCCATCCGGGCCGTCGAGGCGGCCGTCCCGAGCGGCGACGCGACTTTCACCTGGACCGACTATCCCTGGGGCAGCGACTACTACTTCGCCCACAACCGCATGGCGCCAGCCGACTTTCTCGACCAGCTGGCCCGGCACAACGCCATCTTGCTGGGCGCGGTCGGCCATCCGCGGGTGCAGGACCACGTCACGCTCAACGGCCTTTTGCTGCCGATTCGCCGGCGGTTCGACCAGTGCGTGTGCGTACGGCCTGCCTATCTCTATCCGGGAGTCGAGAGCCCGCTGGCGAACAAGGCGCCCGGCTCGATCGACATCGTCGTCTTTCGCGAGAACACCGAGGGCGAATACGCCAACGTCGGCGGCCGGCTTTACCAGGGCATGCCCGACGAAGTGGCCGATTCAAACTGCGGTCTTCACCCGCCGCGGCTGCGAGCGAATCATCCGCGCGGCGTTCGAGAAGGCCCGCGCCCGGCCGCGCAAACGGGTCGCCTCGATCACCAAGAGCAACGCGCAGGGCTACGGCATGGTGTTGTGGGACGAAGTCTTCGCCGCCGTCGCCCAGGACTTTCCCGAGATCGCGACCGAATCGCTGCTCGTCGATCGCGCCGTGATGGACTTCGTCCGGCGGCCCGAATCGTTCGACGTCGTCGTTGCCAGCAATCTGTTCGGCGACATTCTCACGGATCTGGCGGCCATTCTCGTCGGCAGCATGGGTCTGGCGGCGAGCGCCAATCTCGATCCGACCGGACGCCATCCCAGCATGTTCGAGCCCGTGCACGGATCGGCTCCGGATATCGCCGGCCGCGGCATCGCGAATCCGCTTGCCGCCATCCTCTCGGCCGGTATGATGCTGGAACACCTCGAACTCGCCGACGCTGCGGCCGCCATTCGCTCGGCGGTCGCCCATCTGCTCGCCGAGTCCGGACCGCGCACGGCCGATCTCGGTGGCACCGCGACCACTGTGGAAGTCGGCACGGCAATCGTCGAACGCATTCAAGCGGGCGTCTCGCGCAAGTGAAGTCGCTCGATTAGAAGTCCGTATGTCGCGCATCTTCCTCGACCACAACTCGACGACCCGGCCATTGCCGGAAGTGGTTGAAGCGATCGCCCGCCACGGGCGCGAGAGTTATGCCAATCCCGGCAGCCGCCATGCGGAGGGCCGCATCGCGCGGCGGGCACTGGAAGACGCGCGGGAAAAAATCGCCGCCATTCTGCACGCCCGGCCGTCTGAAGTCATTTTTACCAGCGGCGGCACCGAAGCGATCAATCTGGCCATCCTGGGGCTC